>CAWDYD010000005.1:0-2420498 GCA_963806415.1 uncultured Actinomycetota bacterium | reverse complement strand
CGGGCGATGGGACGGAAGCAGGGATCGGTGGAGGAAGCGACGCCGCTGCCTCGACCGATGAGTTGACCGCGTACGACCCTCCTACCAGCTTCGACACCACCGACGAGTCGCCCTACCTCGCAGTGTGGGAGCCGGCAAGGTCACCAATGGGGGCACTGTCAACGGTGACCTGCCGATCGTCTTGCACGGGCGGACGGTCTTCGTCGCCGAGCCGGATGGGCTTCTCGGCATCGACGGGCTCAGCGGTGACACCACCGCGGAGGTACGCCCGGAGATGGAGGCAGCGAACGCCGACGAGGACTTCGGTGGCTTTGAGTCCAGTCCGCTGCAGCCCCCAGTCATCGCCGAGGTGCAAGGACAGCGGCTCGTCCTGGCCCCTGTCGCGGTGAGCATCCCGGGCTCCGGCACAACGCCGGATCGCAGAGCCATCGAAGTCCTCGCCGCTGACGCAGATACAGGCGAACAGGCGTGGACGCTCGAGCTGCCCGTACCGGAATGGGGACAGGAGGACTACTACGACCTGTGGCCGACGGCGGTCGGCGTCGACGGCACAACGCTGATCATCTCGGCGACTGCCGACGACGATGACATCAGCTACGGCGTCGACCTGGCGACGCGCACGCTCCGTTGGCAGAACGACGGATTTGGCGCGAGCGTGGTCGGTGAAGGAGTGACCGTCGGCGGTACCGGTGACACCTACTCGGGTGAGGCGCAGGTCCTTGCACTGAGGACCGACACGGGCGCGAAGCTTCGTCATCGGAGGTGCGCGTGGATTGCTATCAGCTGGCCCGGAGGCCGTCATTGTTACCGATGACTCAAGCATCCCTGGTGAAGGGACATACGAGATCCGGGCCATGTCCACCGGCGCTGTCCTAAAGGAGGGTGAGGCCGACTTCTCCTTCATCCAGTGTGACTACGACGGGCGGTCGCTTACTGTTTGTGCGCGCGGCATGTTCGGCGCTTTTGCCGCTGCAGTCGATGCCAACGGCGAGTGGCTCTGGGTTCTGCCGGACGACTCTGACGGACGGGTCGCTCCAGCCGTGACGACGGCCTGGCATGGGACCGTCTACGGACGTACGGAGAACGGCCCGCTGCTCTTGGACGCAACATCCGGGGCGGACCGGGTCGAGCGACCCGGCTTCGCACCTCACGTTGTGAATGAGTACCTTGGCGTCGGCCTAGATGAGGCCAATAATCTGATGGTGCATCCAGCGGATGGATAGCACGGCGTCGCACGCTGCGACTCTCCATGCAGCAACACCCCTCGACCACTGGCTGACTGTGATGCACATGATGCGTGTCGTCGCAGCCACCGCCGCCTGGGCACCTCGGCCTTCGGCGCTCCCACCGCAGCGCCTGGCAAGCACAAGATACGTACGGCGCCCTTCGGCCCACTGTGGTGGCCCTGCACCGTCCGTCCGGACGGGGCAAGGCCTGAGACAGCGCTGGGCTTTGGACCACCTCGGTTCCATCGGCCGTCGCACGCGTCCAGGCTGGCGCTCGCCTGGCCGCTACATCAATCATTCGACCTTGCTGCGCACCTCGGAGCACCGGCCACCACGCACTCGCGCCTTGGATTCGGGCGGGACAGCGTTGGTGCGCCTCTCCAAGCCTGTCCCCGCTGATCATGCGTCTGAGAGAGGTAGGGCCATGCCAACTGACGACTGCCAGCCAACGGCGGTCAATACCGCGCCCGCTGGACTCCTCGACGCAGCCCGTCGGTGCGCACGTTGCCGCAGTCCTGTCCTCGGCCTCCGTTCGACTCGGAGGAGCGCTTGCAGCCGGACTCAGAGGTGCCGGGACCGGAGGACGGCACGGCATGGCAGCGGGCGGCAGACTGGGGGCTGGCTTAGGTCAGGCCCTCGATATGATGGTCTCGCTGATCATCAGGATTGCGGATGCCGCGATACCCGGCCCGCCTGTTTCACGGCTCTTTCCGTCCGGGCTGTTTCGACTAATATACGGGGGGATCGGCGCTGCATGCGGCTTGGCCGCCGGCACCGCCATCGGCCTTGCATGGGGCTTCATCACCGGCTTTTTCGCAGTCGTGCCGCTCGCCACCTTTCCACCTGGCAAGTCTGCGAGCCGGTGGAGATTGACCGAGTCGGACCTGGCTCAACACGAGCTGGACCCAGCCCGACCGGGCATGGTCCTGGGCCAATGCGACCGGGGCCTGGGCCTAGCCTGCATGGGCCGATGGGGCCTGGACCGACGGGACCGGAGCCTTTCCCTGGCCCGACGGGACAGCGGCCTGGGCCTCGGCCCGGGCCTGGGCCTGGGCCGATGACACCGCCATGGGCAGATGCGAAGGGGCCGTTCTCCGTAGCACACAGTCGACCGGGCCTGACCCTCGGGCCTCTCAGCGGTCGTCAGCCGCCGGATGACCCAGGCGAGCCGACCGGGCGAAAAGCCCTAAGGCATCCACGGCGGCTGGATCACCCCTAAGCCTCCAGGAGTCGCCTCGAGCACCTGAGTCACCGTCAGTGCCTCCGCCTGCAGGCATGCTGGGGCACGCCAACCGCGCAGGCCAGGTCGACCTGGCCTGCGTGGGCGTCGCAGGCTTGGGGGGGTCAGCTGCGCGGGGCCGCCTTCTGCGACAGCGGGTCGACCGGGCACGGCGTGGGGCAGACGTGGGGCGCAACTGCCCCACACCTCCGGCACCAGTCGCCACTGCAACGCCCTCTGACGTGCAACGATGACGTCCTGTCACGTCGACTGAGGGCGCTGACGGGTTGTGATCCCGGTTGTCGCGGGTTCGACCCCCGTCACTCACCCCATGCGGCCGTTCCGGCCGCTCACAGGTACCCCGCGTCCACGAACGCCGGCGGCAGCTCGCCGCGGACGATCCGCCGCCCGGTGACCTGGTGCGGCAGGATCCGCAGCCAGTGCCCGGCCTCGCCGGGCGCCCACGGCTCGACCCCGGACGCCTCGGTCCGCGCCACCAGGTCGGCCCGGTGCTCGCCGGTGACCTCCTCGGCCAGCCCGCGGACCAGCACGCTCCAGCCGGTCCGGGTGATCGGGTCGATCGAGTCGACCTCGAACGTCACGTTGGCGTGGTTGGCCGCGCTGAGCTTCGTGCCCGGCCGGGTCCGCAGCACCAGCACCTCCCGGTCCAGCCCGTAGTTCACCGGAAAGATCAGCGGGTAGTGCTCGGCGTTGACGCCGAGCCGCCCGATGCTCTGCGTGGCCAGCAGCAGGAAGCACTCGTCGTGCCCGATCTCCTGCAGCCCCTCGTCCGTCCCCGTCCGCTGCTGCACGTCCACCCGTCCTCCTCGTCCGCTCGACGGGAGCGGGCCGTCCGCTCCCGTTCCGGTCACGCCTCCCCGGGCTCCGCGCGGGTGCGGCACGACCGCGTCGCTGCCCGGGAAGAACAGCCCGACGTGACCGGTGTCGGACCACCGGACCAGGTACGGCGGGGTGCCCTGCGCCCCGCGCACCTCGAGGATCTCGCCGTCGCGGTCCGGCTCGCCCTGGTGCCGCGAGTGGACGACGATCCGCTCCCCCACCGTCGCGTGCACGGCCGGTCAGTCCGCCCGCTGCACGGGGACCTTGGCGGCCTCGCGCGCCGAGCTCTCCAGCGGCACGCGCACCTCCAGCACCCCGTCCTTGTAGGTCGCGGTGACGTCCTTGCCGCGGGTGCCGGCGGGCAGCGGGAGCACCCGCTCGAACCGGCCGTACCGGAACTCGGAGCGGTAGGACGTGCGGCCCTTCTCCTCGCTGCGCTCGGTGCGGCTCCCGGCGATGTGCAGCATCCCGTCGTGCACGGAGATCTCGACGTCACGGTCGGGGTCGATGCCGGGCAGCTCGGCCCGGATGACGTGCGCCCCGTGCTCGCTGATCTCCTCCACCCGGATGCCGCTGCCGGACCAGACGACCGGGAAGTGCCCCGACGTGCCCCGCTCCTCGAGCCAGCGGGTCATCCAGTCCGGGAAGTCCAGGTGGCGCATCTCCCGGCGCAGTAGTGAGGTCATCTCCGGTCCTCTCCGGTCGGCCCCGCGGCAGCCCGGCGCGGCTCCCGTCTCCCTGGCCACGCTCGCCCCCGGACCGAGGCCGGGCCAGGGTCGAACGACCCCGGGCCGGGCCGTCGCGCCGGGAACGAGCGACGGGACCTCGGACCCTGCCGCCGCCCCGCCGGGACTGCTCCGCTGGGCTCCGGAGCGTCCGCCCCGGAGCATCAGGAGGTGCCATGGCCGCAGCCCCGCGCCGGGTGGTGGTGGGACACGACGGGTCACCGGACGCCGACCGGGCCGCCCGGTGGGGCGCCGACCGCGCCCGCCGGTACGACCTGTCGCTGGAGCTGGTGCACGCCATCCCGGTCTGGCCGTACGACCTGCGCACCCGGCCGGGCGAGGACGCCCGGGGCCTGGCCGGCGCGATGCTCGGAGCCGTCGTCGACGGGCTGCGCGCCGACGGCGACCTGCAGATCTCGACCTGCATCGACGTGGCCTCGGCTCCCGCGCTGCTGCTGGACCGCGCGGAGGGCGCGGAGTCGGTGGCGGTGGGCGCGCGGGGCCGCGGCGGCTTCCCGCGGCTGCGGCTGGGCTCGACCGCCACCCAGCTCGCCTCGCACGCCGCCTGCCCGGTGTTCGTCGTCCGCGAGCACACCGGCTTCGGTGTCGTCGTGGGGGTCGACGGCAGCCGGGCCTCGGAGGCGGCGGTGGACCTCGCGTTCGCCGAGGCGGGCGCCGAGGACGAGTCGCTGACCGCCGTGCACGCCTGCCTGCCGCCGTACGCCGGGCTGGCCGACGTGCCGTACACCGAGGGCCTGAGCGTCACTGCGGAGGACGAGGAGCTGCTGGCCGAGCGGCTGTCCGGTCGCACCGAGCAGTACCCGGACGTCGACGTGCGGCGGGTGGTGCTCCCCCGGCACGCCGTGTCGGCGCTGCTGGAGACCGCCGCCGGTGCGCGGCTGCTGGTGGTCGGTTCGCACGGCCGGGGCGCGGTGACGTCGGCGCTGCTCGGCTCGGTGAGCGCCGCCGTGCTGCACGACGCGCCGTGCACCGTCGCCGTCGTCCGGCCCGCCCGCTGACTGCCTGCCGGCACCCGGACCGGTTCAGTCGCCGACCAGGTCGCGCCGCTGGAACAGCCCCGCCCCGACGACCCCGGCCGCCACGCCGAGCGCCGTGAGCAGCCCGGCCGAGGCCGCCGACCACGGCTCCAGCGGCGACGGCAGCGCCGCGAACGGCGACAGGTCGACGGCCCCTGCGGCAGCCCGAGCTGCGGCCCGAGGGTGACCAGCAGGTACCCGGCGACCGCCAGGGCGGCCGGCAGGCCGATCGTCAGCCGCGGCAGCGAGCCGAAGGCCAGCACCGCCAGCCCGGCGTACAGCACCACCAGCGGCGCCGTCGCGAGCAGCGGCGCGGCGACCTGCCAGGCGCCGAGGCCGGTGCCGGCCAGCGCGGCCCCGGTCCACAGCCCGGCCCCGGCGGCGGCGATCGTCGCCAGCACGGCGAGCAGCGCGCTGCCGGTGCCGGCCAGCAGCCAGCGCCAGCGCGCGAGCGGGCGGACCAGCAGCAGGTCGAGCCGCCCGGAGGCCTCCTCGGCCCGCCCGGCGCCGATCCGCCAGCAGACCTGCAGGACGAACAGCAGCGACAGCGTCACCGCCATCGCCGCGAGGAACCCGTCGACCGGCGTCGACAGGTCGAAGCCGAGCTCGGCGAGCAGCCGGCGGTACTGCTCGTCCTCCTCGACGAGCCGCACGATCGCCGGCAGCACCGCGCCGGTCACCATCCCGATGCCCAGCGCCCCGACCGCCCAGGCCAGCATCGCGCCGGTCCCGCTGCGCCAGGCGAAGCCGACCGGGCCGCCGAGCAGCCGGGGGCGTACGGACCGGCGGTCGGCCCCGGACAGCCGGCCCGCGCCGCAGTCCCGCCGGGTGCGCTCCCGGACCGCCAGCGCGGCGAGGCCGGCGGCGGCAGCGGCGTGCAGCGCCAGCACCGGCCAGCGCTCGGCGGCGAACGGCTGCGTGCCGTCCAGCCAGCCGAACGGGGTCAGCCACAGCAGCCACTCCCAGCCGTCCTGGCTGTTGCCGAGCATCCGCAGGCCGTACGCCAGGCCGAGCGCCGAGACGCCGGCGGCCACCGCCCGGCGGCGGGGCTCGAACAGCTGCGCCAGCACCGCCGCGCCGGTCGCCGCGACCGCGCCGAACCCGGCCAGCGCCGCACCGAACAGCACCGCGCCGGACGTCGGGAGGCCCAGCGCCAGCAGGGTCAGCGTGACGGCCAGGCCGAACGCGAGGTCGCCGGCCAGCACGACCGCGAGCTGCGCGAGCAGCAGCCGCGCGCCGGGCACCGGCCGGGCCAGCACCAGGTCACTGCGGCCGGTGTCCTCGTCCGCGCGGAGCAGCCGGGTGACGACCAGCACCGACCAGGTGCCGACCAGCAGCCCCAGGAACCAGCCGGCGTCCCAGACGACGAAGCCGCCGACGGTCTCCAGGGCCCGCGGCGCGCCCTGCAGCAGCCGGACGGCGGCGTCGTCGCCCAGCCGGTTGAGCTGCTCGCGGGAGGCCTCCGTCGGGTAGGTGCGGCGGTAGCTGACCACCTCGATCAGGCTGAAGGCGACGGCGGACAGCGCCAGCAGCACCGCCCCGCGGCGCGCCAGGCGCACCGGCAGGGACAGCAGCGCCCGGACCGGCGGAGCCTGCGTCCGGGTCTCGCCCGCGACGACCGTCATCCCGGTCCCGACGCGCCGTAGTAGCTGAGGAAGACCTGCTCGAGGTCGGCGGCGCGGCTGCGCAGCGACACCACGGGGTGCCGGCCGAGCTCGGCGAGCAGGGCCGCCGGGGACCCCTGCACGGTCACCTGCAGGGCGCCGTCCCGCGGCTCGACGCCGATCACGCCGGGCAGGCCGCGCAGCGCCGGGACGGGACCGTCGACGCGGACGTCGTAGACGACGGTGTCGGCCCGCCGCAGCTCGTCCAGCGTCGCGACCTCGACCAGCCGGCCGCGGCGCAGGATCGCGATCCGGCCGCACAGGTCCTCCACCTCGTCGAGCCGGTGCGAGGACAGGAACACCGTCTGCCCGCGGGCGGCGACCTCCCGGACGAGGTTCTGGAACTCCTGCTCCTTGAGCGGGTCCAGGCCGCTGGTCGGCTCGTCCAGCACCAGCACGTCCGGCCGGGTCATGAACGCCGCGACCAGCGCCACCTTCTGCCGGTTCCCCTTGCTGTACGACCGGGCGCGCTGGTCCAGGTCCAGCTCGAACCGCTCGACCAGCTCGTCGCGGTAGCCCTCGTCGACCCCGCCGGCGAGGTTGCCGAGCAGGGTCAAGCACCTCGCCACCGGTCAGCTGCGGCCACAGCGCGACGTCGCCCGGTACGTAGCCCAGGTGACCGTGCGCCCGGGTCACGTCCTGGGCCGGGATCCCCATCACCTCGGCCCGCCCGCGGGTCGGCCGGATGAGGCCGAGCAGCAGCCGGACGGTGGTGGACTTGCCCGCGCCGTTCGGCCCGAGGAAGCCGAACACCTCGCCCCGCGCGACCGTCAGGTTCAGGTCGTCCAGGGCGAGCACGTCGCCGTAGGACTTGGTGAGCCCGATGGCGCGCAGCGCCGCCACGGCCTCGACCGGGGGCTCCGCGACCGTCGGCGCCGGGCCGGTTCGGTGGGTCACGGCACACCTCCACGACGCAGCGGGCGGACGCCCGCAGCCTCCCGCGCGCCTCGCGCCCGCCGACAGGGCCGTTCGCCCCGCCCCGACGCCCAGGGCCCGGGTCGAACGGCCCGCCGGCAGGACCGAGCGGCCCTGCCGCGGCGCCGGCCGGCGGCCCAGCATCGGGGCATGTACCGACCCGACGAGCCGCACGCCCTGGTGCTGTCCGGGCTGCCCCCGGAGGCCGGCCTGGAGCAGGCCGTCCGGTGGGCGGTGGCGCACGCCGCCCTGGCGCCGAGCGAGCACAACAGCCAACCGTGGTCGTTCCGGGTCCGGCTGAGCGGCGGGACCGCGCAGCTCGACCTGCTGCTCGACCCGGGGCGGCGGCTGCCGGTCGTCGACCCGACGCTGCGCGAGGCGGTGCTGGCCTGCGGCGCCGCGCTGCTGAACCTGCGCCTGGCGCTGGCCGGCGCGCAGCTGCCGGCGACGGTGACCCCCTGCCCCGACCCGGCCCGACCGGACCTGCTGGCCCGGGTGCAGGTCGACGGCCGTACGGACGACGCCGAGAGCCCGGACGGGGCGGCGCTGCGCCGGGCGATCGCGCTGCGGGGCACCCACCGCGGTCCGTTCGAGGCGACCGACCTGCCGGCCGACCTGGTGGCGCGGGTGCAGGCCGAGGCCGTCCGGGAGGGCGCACTCGCGGTCGTCGTCCCGGCAGCGGCCCGCGAGGCGCTGCTGCAGCTGACCTGCGAGGCGGAGCGCGCGCTGTGGACCGACGGGTCGTTCCGCCGGGAGGCGGCGTCGTGGTTCCGGGACAACGCGGCCGACCAGCGCGACGGGGTGCCCGGCTACGCGTACGGGATGGGCGCGCTGCGGTCCTGGCTGCAGCCGACGCTGGAGCGCTCGGCGGGCCGGGCGCCGTGGTCGTTCGAGGACCTGGCCCGGGCCGGCCGGGACGCGCCGGTCCTCGTCGTGGTCGGGGCCCGGAACGACGGCCGCCCGGCGACCCTGGCTGCCGGGTCCGGGATGCAGCGGCTGCTGCTGCGCGCCCGCGCCGAGCGGGCCGGGGCGTCCTACCTCAACGGCGGGCTGCACGTGCCGGCGCTGCGGGCGCAGCTCGGGGTGCTGATCGGGATGCCCGCTCCGCAGGTCGTGCTCCGGCTCGGGTACGGCGACCTCGTCCGGCCGACCCCGCGCCGGGGGGTGGCCGACCTGCTGCAGGTCGAGCGGGGCTGACCCGGCGCCGCGGGCGCGGCGCCGGCCGTTCCGCCGGGCGTACCGGGCGTCAGGTCGCGGCGGCCTTGCGCCGACCGCCGCGGGCCCGCAGCTCGCCGCCGCCGGCGAGCACCAGGTTGCGGGCGGTCGTGGCGCTGACCCCGTGCGTCGAGCCGAGCTCGGCGAGCGAGGCCCCGCGCGAGTACTCCGCCGCGATGGTCTTGGCACGTCGGTCGCGGGCCGGGTCGGGCTTGCGGGTGTTGCCGCCCCGCTTGCGCAGCTCCACGCCGCGCTCCAGCAGGATCAGCCGCACCCGGCCGGCGCTCGTCCCGTGCTCCTCGGCGAGCGTCGCGATGCTCGTCCCCTTGGTGTACGCCTTCTCGAGCTTGGCCCCGAGCTTCTCGCGGTCGCCCGGGGAGAGTCTCTTGTTCTTCTCGACATCAGCCATGGACGCACGGTAAAGGTGTTGACGGTTTCGCACACCCCCGCCATGCCGGTCAGCAGGCAGGATGGGTCGATGACCGGTCCGACGGCAGTCGTGGTGGGGGCCTCCGTCGGCGGGGTGCACACCGCCCGGGCGCTGCGGGCGGAGGGCTGGCCCGGCCGCATCGTGCTGGTCGGCGCCGAGGACGCGCTGCCGTACGACAAGCCGCCGCTGTCCAAGGAGCTGCTGGCCGGCGACTGGGAGCCGGCCCGGGCCCGGCTGCTGGACGAGGCCGGAGCGGCGGACGCCGGCATCGAGCTGCGGCTGGGCTGCCCCGCCACGCAGCTCGACGCGGCCGGGCACGCGGTACGGCTCGCCGACGGCAGCTCCCTGACGTACGACGCCGTCGTGCTGGCGACCGGCGCCGACGCCCGCCCGTCGCCGTGGGCGCCGCCCTCGGGCGTGCACGTGCTGCGGACCCTGGATGACGCGCTCGGGCTGCGCGAGGCGCTCGCCGGGCTCGGGCACGTCGTGGTGGTCGGCGCCGGGTTCGTCGGGACCGAGGTCGCCTCCACCGCGCGGGCGTACGGCTGCGAGGTGACGATGATCGACCCGCTGGACGTCCCGCTGCAGCGGGCGCTGGGCCACGAGGCGGGGGCTCTGTTCGCCGGGCTGCACGCCCGGCACGGGGTCCGCACCCGGTTCGGCACCGGCGTGGAGGCGATCACCGGGCGGCAGGGCGACCTGCGGCTGCTGCTCGACGACGGCACGGCGCTGGCCGCCGAGACGGTCGTCGTCGGCATCGGTGCGGACCCGGCCGTCGGCTGGCTCGACGGGCTCGGGGCTCGACCTGTCCGACGGCGTGCGGTGCGACGCCACCGGCGCGGCGTGCGGGGCGGCCGGCGTCTTCGCAGTCGGCGACGTCGCCCGCTGGCACGTGCCCCGGCTCGGCCGGGCGGTCCGGGTCGAGCACTGGACCAGCGCCGTCGAGCAGGCCGGGTGCGTCGCCCGGGCGATCGCCCGCCCGGACGAGGCGACCCCGCTCGACCTGGTGCCGTACGTCTGGACCGACCAGCACGACTGGCGGGCCCAGGTGGTCGGGGACCCGGCCGCCGGCGGTGCGAGCGTGCGGGTCGGGACCGACGACCGGTTCGCGCTGCTCACCGGCGACGGGGACCGGCTGGCCGGCGGGGTGTTCGTGAACTGGCCGAAGGCGATGCTGGCGGTGCGCCGGCTGGCGGCGGCCGGGACGTCGTTCCCGGCCGCCGTCGAGCGGGTGCAGGGCCTGCCGGGTCAGCCGCGCCGGCCGTAGGTCAGCGCGTGCATCGGCGTCAGGGTCGCCGACCCGATCCCGGTGAAGCCGTGCCGGCCGAGCAGGTCGTCGTAGGCCGACCGCGGCAGCAGCTGGTCGTCGATCTGGGCCTCGAAGAACTGGATGCCGCTCATGATCCGACCGGGCGCCGTGCGCAGCGCCTCGTCGGTGTCGGGGAACGGGAAGTCGGAGATGACGAACCAGCCGCCCGGCTCGAGCACCGCGTGCACGTTGGCGGCGACCCGGTCGATGTTCCGGCACTCGTGCATCGAGATGTTGTTGATCACGACCGTGGCCGGCTCGTCGAGCGTCAGATCCTCGAGCGGGCTGCAGACCAGCTCGACGCGGTCGGCGACGCCGGCGTCGGCGACCCGGGCGCGGGCCTGGTCGATCGAGTGCTGGTCCCCGTCGACCCCGACGATCCGGCAGTTCGGGTAGGCCTGCGCGAGCCGCACCACCCCGACGCCGGCGCCGCAGGCGGTGTCGACGACCCGGCACCCGGCCTCGAGCCGCTCGGTCAGCCCGGGCACCTGCGCCAGCCCGCCCGGGACGAGCCGGGTGTAGAAGGGCGTGCCGGTTCCGGCCACCCCGGCGATCCACGCCGGGCTCGTGTCGTCCCACCACATCCGCCGGCCCGTGCCGAGGTTGTCCTCGAACCGGCCGAAGACCTCCGGCTCGGCCAGCACGACGAACACCGCGCCGACGTACGCCGGCGAGCCGGTGTCGAGCAGCAGCGTCTCCATGTGCGGGGCGAGCGTGAAGCCCTCCCCGGAGCGGTCGAGCACGGCGGCGGCGAGCCCCGCCCGGCACCAGACCGCGGTGTAGAACGGGTCGAGGCCGAGGGCGGTCGCCAGCTCGTCGCTCGTGCTGCCGGGGCGGTCCGCGAGTGCGCGTACCAGCCCGGTGCGCAGGCCCATGGCGATCGTGCGGAACCCGACGTACCCCGCCAGGGCTCCGAGCAGGACGGGCGCCTGCTCCTGCACGGTGGGTGCGGTCGTGGGTGCGGTCGTCGTCATCGGAGCTCCCGGTTCGCTGGTGCGGCGGACGCCCCGCGGGACGCCCCTGCCCGAGCACCGTCCCGCCGCCCGGGCCCTCCGGCCAGGTGACGAGGTCCCGCCTGCCCGGGCCGTCCGCCCGGTGGACAAGCCCTCTGCCCCCGTGCGACCGTGCCGCTTGCCGCGCCGCGGCGGCCTGCCCGCCCCGCTCCGACCCCGGGCTAGTTCTCGGGCGAGCGCCCCCGGCGGTTCCGGTTGCGGATCAGTCCGGTCGGCGTCGGGACGCCGGAGCTCGCCGGGTCGTCGAGCGGCACGCCCCGGGCCGGGTGCTCGCGCTCCTCCTGCATGGTCCGAGGCACCTGGAACAGCCGCAGCACTGTGACCAGCAGCAGCCCGCCGACGAGGTTGCCGACCGCGGCCAGACCGGCGGTCTGGATCCACTCGGCGTAGCCGAACGGCGCCCGGCCGGTGTGCAGCGCCGAGAAGATCAGCAGCGAGTTGACCACCGCGTGGTTGAGCTGGGCGCCGGCCAGCAGGAAGCCGCCGGTGACGGCCGGGACCAGCTTGACGCCGTCCGACTCGGTGCTGTGCTGCATCCAGGTCATCAGCGTGATGACCGCGCCGCCGAGGACGGCGAGCGAGAAGGCCCGGCCGCCGAGCCCGAGCTCGATGTAGTGCCCGCCGGCCTTGATCGCGGTGTCCCCGACCTGCGGCAGCCCCTTCATGATGAAGTACGTGAAGATCCACCCGCCGGCAAGGTTCGCGACCAGCGTGCCGATCCACAGCCGGAACAGCGTCCGCAGCCGGGCCTGCCGGGCGATGACGGTGGTGACCGGGACGAGGAAGTCCTCGGTGAACAGCTCGCTGCGGGCCAGCGTGAGGGCGATGAACCCGACCGTGAAGGCCAGGCCGGCGAGCAGGACGCTGCCCGTCTCGTGCTCGACGACCAGCAGCGCGAGCACGCCGGTCCCGACGTCGACGCCACCCAGGATGCCGGTGGCCAGCAGCGGCCAGGCCGGCCGCGACAGCCGGCGCCGCCCCTCGTCGATGGAGCGCCGGAGGGTGTCCTCGACCTCCTGCTCGGCGACGTCGGGGGTGTCCTCCGGGCTCTGCTCGGTGCTCTGGCCGGCCCGGTCACCGGGGCCGTCCGGCTCCGGACGCCCCTCGGGCTCGGAGGTGTCCGACTCGTCCAGCGTCTGCGGCATGATCCCCTGTTCCCCGGACGGCCCGATCGGACACCCGGACACGGGCCGGCTCAGCCGCGGTCCGAGCCCGGGCACACCGTGTAGGTCAACGTCGGCGTGCGGACCACCTCGTGGTCGTCGCGCGGCAGCCGGCAGCTCGGGCAGATGTCGACCGGCCGGGCCGGCAGGTCCCGGACCGGGGCCCGCACGTCGCCGACCTGCGGGGGCCCCATCACCGAGAAGAGCAGCCGCTCCAGCAGCGACCGCCGGCGTGGCTGGGCGTCGTCCGGCCCGGTCGTTCCGTCGTCAGGCACCGCTGCCCTGCCTTCCTCGTCCGGGACCTCTCCCGTCCACAGGGGGACCCTCGACCCTGGACCGCGCTGCGCGGCAGGCGCACGATGCAGGTAGATCGAGGAGGTCGTCATGGTTCATGCCTGCGCCTGCTGCCGGCTGCGTTTCGCCAGCATGGGCGAGCTCGAGGACCACGTCCGTTCCGAGCACAGCGAGCACCCGCCGTTCGAGGAGGGCACGGTCACGGTGACCCGTCGTCGCTTCCCGGTGCCGGGAGCCCGTAAGCCCGAGACTCGGGAGGAGGGATCACCGGCAGCCCGGCCTCGTAGCGGGTGAGCCCGAGCGCGCCGGCGACCGCGAGGGCGAACCCCGCGGCCGCCAGCAGGCCCAGGCCGTCCTGCACCCGGTCCCCCAGCAACAGCGCGCCGACCACCGCGGGCACCGACGTCTGGGTCACCACCATCGCCGCGGTGCTGGTGGTGACCGAGCCGCGCTGCATGGCCGTCGCGTAGAGCAGGAACGCGACGAGCCCGGCGAGCGCGAGCACGTACGCGACCGGCGAGCCGAGGACGCGCCGGGCGTCAGGTCGGGCAGCAGCCGGGCGGCCACCGCCACGACGCCGAACCCGACGCCGGCGAGCAGTCCCAGCGACAGCGCGGCCGGCGCCGGCGGCAGACGCCCGGCGCTCGACCGCGGCGACGCCGGTGGCCAGGACCACCGCGAGCAGCACCAGCGGGGCCGCCGCGCCGGGCGGCTCGGCGCTGCCGTCGGCGGCGGTCGGCGCGAGGATCGCCAGGCCGGCGACGACCGCGAGCACCGCGACCGCCTGCCGGCGGGTCAGCGGCGCGGACAGCACCAGCACCGACAGCACCGCCGTGACCGCCACGCTGCTGGCGATGGTGGCCTGCACGAGGAACAGAGGCAGCGACTGCAGGGCGAGCACGTGCAGGCTGAAGCCGACCAGGTTGAGGCCCAGCGCCACCACGAACAGCGGCTGCCGGGACAGCCGGAGCAGCAGCCGGGGGTCGACCCCGGGTGCGTGCAGCACCCGGCGGGTCGCCATCCCCTGCAGCACCGCGGCGACGCCGAACGCCCCGGCGGCGCCGAGCGCGGCCAGCAGGGCCAGCAGGCGGTCCGGGCTCAGCGCAGGCTCTCGACCGGCTCCGGCGACGCGGCCGGTCGGCGGCGCGCGGCCCGGCGCTTGACCTCCAGGTACAGGCTCAGGATCACGTAGTAGACGATGTACGCGCCGGAGACCGCGACCAGCGGGCCGTTCGGGTCCGGCAGCTGGGCCACGATCACCGCGTACGCCACGAGCCACAGGCCGGACAGCGCGAGCGTGGTGCGCCGCAGCTCCAGCATCCGCGACGGGTAGATGTAGCCGACCGGCACCAGCACCAGCGCGGCGCACACCACGATGACCACGGCCACGCCGTGGTGCCGAGGTCGACCGCGATGACGTAGAACGCCACGACGTTCCAGTAGCTCGGGAAGCCCAGGAAGAAGTGGTCGTCGGTCTTGGCGTCCACCCGGCAGAACTGGTAGCTCGACGCGATGAGCGGCAGCACGGCGAGCACGGTGCCGGCGACCCCGTCCGGCAGGTACCCGGTCTGCAGCAGCAGCACGACCGGCGCGAAGACGTACGTCAGGTAGTCGACGATGTTGTCGAGCAGCGCGCCGTCGAACCAGGGCAGCCGGTCCTTGACGTCGAACCGGCGGGCCAGCATGCCGTCGGTGCCGTCGATGACCAGCGCGGCCAGCCCCAGCCAGAGCGCCTGCTTGACGTCGCCGTCGATCGCCGCGAGCACGATGAGCAGGGCGAGCACCGCGCCGGTCGCGGTGTAGGCGTGCACGAGCCCGGCGCGGACGCCGGACCAGTTCGAGCGCGCAGGAACGGGACTGGTCATCGGGCTCGCATCATCGGGTGTCGGAGGTGGGGGCGGCTGGTCAGAGGTCGAACTCGGCCGGGGCGATGCCGACCGCGAAGCAGGCGTCGCGCACCGCGCCCCGCTCGTCGGCGTCGAACGTGCCGTCCGCCCCGCCGATGATGATGCCGATCTGGATCACGGCGCGGGCCTGGTCGGGCTTGCTCTTGAGCTTGGCGATGGTGGCGACCGCCTCGACCTTGCCGAACGCGAAGTCCTTCTGCAGCTTGTCGCAGTACCAGTCGAACTTCTGGCGCAGCTCGTCGGGCGGGAACACCGCGAGCACGTCGTTGCTGCCGATCAGCGCGGCGGTCTTCTGGCGCTCGGAGGCGTCGATCGACCCGTCGGCGGCGGCGATCAGCGCGCACATCGCCATGCTGGCGTTGGCGAACTCCTTGCTCTGGAACTGGCTGGCCTTGGTCTTGAGCTGGCCGCTCATCTCGGCGGTCTTGCTCTTGAGCTGGTCCCAGAAGGCCATCGAGCTTCTCCCGTCGCGTGCGGGACCGCCGCGGGCTCGGGCGGTCTGCCCACCACCCTGCCACCCGCGGCGGCCGACGGCGCGGACCGGGCGGCGGTGTCACCGCACGGCCGCGGTGGGTAGGGGCACCTCGCGCGCCCACCCGGGGCGCTTGTGCGAGGAGGACCATGAGCGAGCAGCCGGCCACCGACATCGGCACCACGGCCCCGGCCGGAGAGGGCGTCGACGACCAGGAGTTCGCCGCGGAGGTGGGCGAGCAGACCTCCAGCGACCTCAAGGTCGAGGACGCGTTCGAGCGCGAGAGCGACGGCGCGACCTCCGAGGTCGAGGCCGCCAAGGAGGACGCGGACGACGCGTCCTGAGCCCGGCTCGCGTCCCGGTCGCGCGGTTGCGCGGCCGGGACGCGGCGTGTCCGGGGTGTGCATCCCCTCGCCCGGCGACCCGCTCCGCCTCCGGCGCGGCCGGCGCGCCCGTACGCCCCCTCGGCCCGCGCTTGTCTGCCGGCACCGGGGCGTAGAGGCCCGCCCGACGTCGGTACGAGCAGACAAGCTCCCGGCAGTGCCACCGCCGGCAGCCCGCCCCCTACGGCCCGGCGACGCCCGGCGCCCGGCGGCGCCCGGCGGCAGCACGCCCCCGGCCCCCTGCGCGCAGGCTCAGCCCGCCGGCGGGCGTCCCGGCCCGGGCGGCCCGGCGTACGCCTGCGCGACGTCGAGCCAGCCGTCGGCGAGCGGTCCGGTGACCGTCAGGTCGAGGTCGGCCCGGTGCCGGCGCTGGGTGACCAGCAGGCAGAAGTGCTCGGCCGGCCCGGTCACCGCGTCCGGCCCCTCCCCCCACGCCCAGGTGCTGCCGTCCGGCGCGGTCAGCTCGACGCGGACCTCGCCGGGCGGCACGGCGAGCCCGCGGTTGGCGTACGCGAAGCCGCGGGTCCGCACCCCGAGGTGGCAGATGTGCCGCAGCCGGGCGGTCGGCGTCCGGGCGACCCCGAGGGCGTCGGCGACGTCCTGGCCGTGCGCCCAGTACTCCATCAGCCGGGCGGTGACGAACGACGCCGGGCTCATCGGCGGGCCGTACCAGGGCACCTTGGCCCCGGCGGGCGTGGCGGCGAACGCGCGGAGCATCGCGTCGAAGCCGTCCTGCCAGCCGGCGCGCAGCGCCGCGGGGGCGAGCGGCCGCCGTACGGCGAGCTGGTCGGCCAGCATCGCCGCCAGCGCCTCGGCGTCGCCCGGCTGCTCGGCGCGGAACCGGTCCGGGTCGGTCGCCGCGAGCACCGCTTGCTCGTCGGTGCCGGCGAGGTGGCTGATCGTGTCCCGGATGTCCCACGGCCGGGCGGGCGTCGGCAGGTCCAGATCGGCCGTCTCGACGAGGGCGGCGAGGTCCGCCTGCTCGGCGGCGAGGTCGGCGAGCAGGGCGTCGGGCGAGGGCCGGTCCGTCATGTGAACGGACGCTAACATCGTCGGATGCCGTCCCCGCGCCGCGAGCTGCTGCTCGAGGCCGCCCGCGACCTGTTCGCCGAGCGCGGCTACCACGACGTCGGCATCGACGACATCGGCGCGGCCGCCGGGATCACCGGCCCTGGCGTGTACCGCCACTTCGCCGGCAAGCAGGCGCTGCTGGAGCACCTGTGCGACCGGGCGATGGGCCGGCTGCTGGACGGCGCGCAGGGCCTGGCCACCCTGGAGGGCCTGGTCGACCTGCACGTGGCGTTCGCGGTACGGGAGCGGGCGCTGCTCAGCGTGTGGGTCCGCGAGCAGCGCGCGCTGTCCGACGACATCCGCCGCTCGCTGCGCCGCCGGCAGCGTGACTACGAGCAGCGCTGGCGCGACGTGCTGGCCCCGCTGCGCGCGGACCTGTCGGCCGAGGAGGTGCAGGTGGCGGTGACCGCCACGCTGGCGCTGCTGAACGCCACCGCGCTGGCCGACGCGGTGGTGCCCGCCGAGCGGCTGCGGGCTCTGCTGCGTCGGATGGCGCTGGCGGCGCTGCTCAGCCGGGAGCGGGCTCCGCTCAGCCGGTGAGCTCGCCGGCGCCCGGCACCGCCTCGACCGGCGGCCCCGCCGGCGAGCCGACCGCGAAGTGCTCCAGCGGCACGGCGAGGAACAGCCCCGCGCCGGTGAACGCGGTCTCCCCTGCCGGGTCGGTGCCGGTGCACGAGACGAACAGCTTGCGGCCCTCCCGGCGGTCCAGCCGCCCGCGCACGACGTACGGCACGCCGAGCAGCACCGGCTTGCGGTAGCCGATCTCCAGCGAGCGGGTGACGCCGATCGTCTCGGCGACGTACAGCAGGAAGCCGAGCAGGTCGTCGACGACGGTCGCCACCGCGCCGCCGTGCGCGATGCCGGGCGCGCCGGTGTGCCGGCCGGTGAAGGTGTGCGTCGCGACGACCTCGTCGCCGTCCCGGTGGACCTGCAGGCCGAAGCCCTCCGCGGAGTCCGGGCCGCAGCCCAGGCAGTGCGGGGAGTGCGGTGGCAGCCGGCCGTGCAGCGGGCCGCCGGCGAACGAGCGCAGCGACGGCAGGACGTCGTCAGACACCGAGCGACCTCCCGATGATCTCCTTCATGACCTCGGTGGTGCCGCCGTAGATGGTCTGCACCCGGCTGTCGAGGTAGGCCTTGGCGACCGGGTACTCGCGCATGTAGCCGTAGCCGCCGTGCAGCTGCACGCAGCCGTCGACGACCCGCTTCTGCAGCTCGGTGGTCCACCACTTGGCCATCGCGGCGTCGGTGGCGGACAGCCCGCCCGCGTTGTGCTCGAGCACCGCCCGGTCGAGGTACTGCTCGGCGATCGAGATCTCGGTCTGCATCTCGGCGAGCCGGAAGCGGTTGTGCTGGAAGCTGCCGACCGGCGTGCCGAACGCGGTGCGCTCCTTGCAGTACGCCAGCGTCTGCTCGAACACCGCCCGGGCCCCGGCGACCGCGCCGACCGCGATCGACAGCCGCTCCTGCGGCAGCGACTCCATCAGGTGCACGAACCCGCCGCCCTCGCGGCCCAGCAGGTTGCCGCGCCGGCACCCGGACCTCGTCGAAGAACAGCTCGGCGGTGTCCTGCGCCTTGAGCCCGACCTTGTCGAGGTTGCGGCCCCGCTCGAAGCCGGGCATGCCGCGCTCCACGGCGAGCAGCGAGAAGCCCCGCGAGCCGGCCTCCGGGTCGGTCCGGGCGACGACGATCACCAGGTCGGCGCTGATCCCGTTGGTGATGAACGTCTTGGAGCCCGACAGCACCCAGCCGTCGCCGTCCCGGCGGGCCGTGGTGGTGATGCCCTGCAGGTCCGACCCGGTGCCCGGCTCGGTCATCGCGATCGCCGTGATCATCTCGCCGCTGACGAACCCGGGCAGCCAGCGGGCCTTCTGCTCCTCGGTGGTCAGCCGCAGCAGGTACGGCGCCACCACGTCGTTGTGCAGCTGGAAGCCGACGCCGGTCGCGCCGACCCGGGTCAGCTCCTCGCCGATGACGCACTGGTAGCGGTAGTCGGCGATCCCGCCGCCGCCGTACTCCTCGGGGACGTCGGTGCCGAGCAGGCCCTGCTTGCCGGCCTCCAGCCACAGCGAGCGGTCGACGATGCCGGCCTGCTCCCAGGCGTCGTGGTGCGGCACGACGTGCCGCGCGACGAAGGCTCGGACCATGTCGCGGAAGGCGTCGTGCTCGGCCTCGTAGAGGGTGCGGCGCATGGCCGGATGTTAGCCACCGTTCACTGACGGGCGCCAGCACCCCGGCCTCCGGTCGGTCGGCGGGGCACGTACCGTCTACGCATGGCAAGTTGGCAACGCTGCGACCGGTGCCGTCGGGTCCTCCCGGGCGAGGAGTTCGACGAGGGGTCGACGACCTGCCGGGCCTGCCTGACCGTGCCGGTGAAGGCGCCGGCCGAGCGGTCGAAGGCGAGCGCGGTGACCCGCAGCCGGACCGCACCGCGGCCGGCCGCGGCCGCCGCCCCCAGCGCCCCGGGTCCGCGGGCCGCGCTGCGCGGCGTGACCGGCAGCGGCGACCTGGAGGTCCGCGAGCGGCGGGCCCGCCGGGCCGCGCTGGAAGGGCTCGCCGAGTCGCATCCCGAGGAGTTCGCCCTGCTGCTGCGCGACGCCCGGGCCGTCGAGGGCCTGCGCCCGGCCGGGAACACCGCCGAGCCGCGCCCGGAGGCCGCCGGGCCACAGCCGGGCGATGACGCCGCCCCCGACGCGAGCGCGGCCGGGGGCGACGGCTCCGCCTAGCTCTTGGCGGCCGGCTCGACGGTGCGGACCTCGAGCTCACCGTCGGCGTACCGCTTGCGCAGCACCTTCTTGTCGAACTTGCCCACGCTGGTCTTCGGCACCTCGTCGATGAACGTCCAGCGCTCGGGCAGCCACCACTTCGCCACCCGCGCGGCCAGGTGCTCGCTGCAGCTCGCCCGGCTCGGCCGAGGCGCCGGACGCCAGCACCACGCAGGCCAGCGGACGCTCCTCCCACTTGGGGTCGGGCACGGCCACCACCGCGGCCTCGCGCACCGCCGGGTGCGCCATCAGCTGGTTCTCCAGCTCCACCGAGCTGATCCACTCCCCGCCGGACTTGATGACGTCCTTGCTGCGGTCGGTGATGTGCATGTACCCGTTCGGGAAGACCACCGCGACGTCACCGGTGCGCAGCCAGCCGTCGTGGAACTTGTCCGGGTCCGGGTCGAGGTGGTACGCGCCGGTGATCCACGGCCCGCGGACCTGCACCTCACCGACCGCCTCGCCGTCCCACGGCAGCACCGTGCCGGCGTCGTCGACGATCCGCAGCTCCACGCCGGCGATGACCCGGCCGGTCCGGGCCCGCCAGGCCCACTCCTGCTCCGGGTCGGTGCCCTTCGGCGCGTGCGAGAACGACGCGATCGGCGAGGTCTCGGTCATCCCCCAGGCCTGCACGATGTGCACGCCGTGGTTGTCCTGGAAGCGCCGCATCAGCGACTCCGGCACCGCCGAGCCGCCGCACGCCACCAGCCGCAGGCTGGACAGGTCGGTCTCGTGCTGGTCGACGTAGGTGAGCAGGTCGTTCCAGATCGTCGGCACCGCGCCGGCGACCGTCGGCTTCAGCTCGCTGATCATCCTGGCCAGCGGCTCGGCCTGCAGGAACCGGCCGGGCATCACGAAGTCGCAGCCGGCGAACCAGCCGGAGTACGCCATCCCCCACGAGTTCGCGTGGAACATCGGCACCACCGGCAGCACGCTGTCGCGCTCGGACAGCCCGAAGACCGCCGGCGTCGCGCTGGCCAGGCTGTGCAGCCAGGTCGAGCGGTGGCTGTAGACGACGCCCTTGGGGTTGCCGGTCGTCCCGCTCGTGTAGCACATCGCGGCGGCCGTCTTCTCGTCCAGCTCCGGCCAGTCGTACGTCGCGGGGGCCGCGGCCAGCAGCTCCTCGTACCGCGAGACGGGCAGGTCGCCGAACGCGCTGGTGTCGCCGCCCTCGCCGACCAGCACGAGGTGCTCGACGGTGGTCAGCTCGCCGGCGACCTTCGCCAGCAGCGGGAGCACCGAGACGTCGGCGATGACGACCTTGTCCTGGCCGTGGTTGATGACGTAGGCCAGCTGCTCGGGGAACAGCCGGAGGTTGAGGGTGTGCATGACCGCGCCCATCGACGGGATCGCGAAGTACGCCTCGAGGTGCTCCTGGGTGTTCCACAGGAACGTGCCGACCCGCTCCCCCTGCTGCACGCCGAGGCCGGCCAGCGCGCCGGCCAGCCGGGCGGCCCGCTCGGCCACCTCGCCGTACGTCGCCTCCCGTACGCCGTCCTGCTCGACGGTGCGCACGACGCTGTCGGTGAAGACCTGCGCGCCGTGCCGGAGCATGGCCGTCACGGTCAGCGGGGCGTCCTGCATGGTGCTGTGCACGGGGTCGCTCAAGAGGTCCTCCACAGGATCGGTGACCTCGAACCTTCCCCCACCCGGGGCGCCACGTCGAGCACCGCCCGCGGCTGCTATCGTCGTCGCTCGCAGCACCTGGCGCCGCTAGCTCAATTGGCAGAGCAGCGGACTCTTAATCCGCGGGTTCGGGGTTCGAGTCCCTGGCGGCGCACCCACCGACAAGCCCCTGACCTGGGGGCTTGTCGCGTTTCCGGGGTTCGGTTTGATCATCTGCTCCTGACGCCATCGGACCGTGCCAGCCGCTCGGTAGATCCCGGGGAGGCCCGCGCAGGACATCAATCGCCGGATCGGCCGGGGCCGGGGCGCCAACGGCTGGCTCCGACCGGCAGGTCGCCGCCGCGGCATCCGCTGATACCGCGGAGCGCGTGCCCTCCGTCACGGCGCCGGTCTAGCACCGTCAGGAGCAGCGGGCCACGCTCACCCTGCGGCCGGCTGCCGGCGTCTCACGGGTGCACCCTTCGCGCGGCACGGTGAGCCACCCGCGCAGCCCAGAGCAGCAGGCCCACCACCACGAGGTACCCGACCCCATCGACCGCGCCAGCCACCGACTCAAGGGCATCACCGTGAAGCGGTAGCAACGCGACGAGCAGCACCCCGGCCACCGCCACGACGACCGCGACAAGAGCGGTCCAGCGCATCAGCGGGATAGCAGCCCGGTGACGAGCGCTCCAGCACGCATCGCAATGCTTGGTGGCGGAGGTGCGGATACCGACCGCGCCGTTGCACGGCAGGCTGCCCTTCTTCGTCATCGAGGCGATCACGGCCAGCAAGATCGCTATGATCAGCAGGCCCCAACCTGCCGTCACCGCAGTCAGCACGTCCTCCCCTTCCGCACGCAACGATCGTGGCACTGCCCGCGAACGGGGCACCTGAGTTCTGGTCCGGTCGCGTGTCTGAGCGTCCTGCGTCACCTTGACTCCCCGGTTCTCCCGCGGCCCGGGCGATCATGAGCCAGCGAGGAGCCGGATGGAGCGCCTGATGCGCGGCACCGGGCTGAAGGGCGGACACCGCAGGCGCGTGCGCGACTGCACGCGCCGGGACTCGGCCGCCACCCGTGAGATCCGGTCGAGCGCGACGCCCGGCCTCAGCAACCGGCCAGGCTCTACATCGCGGACGTCAGCCGGCACCGCACGAACGAGGGCTGGTTCCACCTGGCCGTCGTCCTGGACATCCATCACCGCGATCACGATCGACCTGCACCGGCAGGGCCTTCGGCCCGCGGTCGCGGGCTGCGGGCCTGCCCGGCTCACGGGAGCCTCGGCGACTGCTGCGACGTACGCCGTCAGCGCCCGGCTCGTCCGGCTCGCTCGTCTAACCGATCAACCTCGCCGTGGCGGAGGCAGTTCCGCGCAGGCGGCGCTCGTCGCGACGACCCGCGCCCGACCGCTCGTCACCGAGCCGAGGGGCCGCTGGCGTGCACGTGGGTCCGCCTCGACGAACGCGAGCAGAGGCGCGTCGGCCCCGTGCCGTCAGGCGGCCTGGGTCTGCTGCCAGCAGGCGACCATGAAGGCGTGCAGGTGGTCGCTGTCGAAGTGGTCGGTGGAGAAGCCGGGACGGTAGCCGAAGCGCTGCTTCAGCTGCGGGGTCACCTGGCTGCCGTCGCGCAGCGCCATCCACTCGCCGGGGAAGGACACAGCCGGGATGGGCCGGTGGTCGCGCAGCTCGACGGTGCCGTGCCGCGGGTCCTCGGCGATGCGCGAGTAGCGCTCGCGAAGGTGGAAGCTGTCGCCTTCGAGCACCTGCACGAAGTAGTCGTCGATGAGCACGAGCGCACCCGTCAGACCCTGCTCGCTGTTGCGGTTGTGCGCCGTGCGGATGATGTCGTAGGCGTCGGCGAGCGTGACGCCGGGGGTAGCACGGCTGACGTACATGACGCGTTCAAGCATGGTGGTCTCCTAGGACTCGGGCGACACCCGCGCGGCGGGCACGGGCTGAAGGTGGTCGAGGAGCAGCTGGGCGATCTGCTCGGCGGGCTGAGGGCGGCTGATGAGGTAGCCCTGGATCTGGTCGCAGCCCTCGCGTTGCAGAGCCGCGAGCTGCTCGCTGGTCTCCACGCCTTCGGCCACCGTCGTCATGCCGAGGCTCTGACCGAGGCTGGCGACCGCGCGGATGATCGCGGTGTTGTCGCCGCAGCTGTCGGAGCCCTGGATGAACGAACGGTCGATCTTGAGCTTGTCGAAGGGGAAGGTGCGCAGGTAGCTCAGCGAGGAGTAGCCGGTTCCGAAGTCGTCCATGGAGATGCGCACTCCTCGTGACTTCAGCTCGGTGAGCACCCGCAGCGTGTACTCCGTGTTGTTGATGAGCACACCTTCGGTGATCTCCAGCTCGAGCCGCTGCGGGTCGAGTCCCAGCTCGCCAGCGCCGCGGACACGTCCCGTACCAAGGTGCGCTTGTGCAGCTGGGCGGGCGAGACGTTGACCGCGACCGGCACAGGCACCGGCCAGGTCATCGCGTCGGTGCAGGCTCGCATGAGCACCCAGCGGCCCAGCTCCAGGATGAGCCCGCTGTCCTCAGCGATCGGGATGAACTCGGCTGGGCTGATGACACCGCGCTGCGGGTGCGTCCAGCGCAGCAGAGCCTCCATGGCCTGCACCTGGCGGTCGGCGATGTCGACCAGCGGCTGGTAGTGCAGCTGGAGCGCGTCGGCCTTCAACGCCTGCCGCAGGTCCTGCTCCAGGTCACGGCGGGCGTGCATCGCCTGGCTCATCCGGGGCTCGTACAGCTGGTGCCCGCCACGACCCTCGCGCTTCGCGGCGTACAGCGCCAGGTCGGCGTGCTTGACCAGCTCGTCCGCGTCGACCGCGTCCCACGGGTAGATGGCCATGCCGACACTGGTCGCGGTGTCCACCCGGTGGCCGCCCACGTCGTAGGTCTGGCTCACCGCGTCGATCAGCCGACGGGCCAGCGCGACCGCTCCGGCGGGCTGTGAGGAGCCGACCTGCACCACGGCGAACTCGTCACCCCCCAGCCGGCCGATGACGTCGCCCGTCCGCACCGCGCCGCGCAGCCGGTCGGCCACCTGCCGCAGCAGCACGTCACCCGCGGGATGACCCAGCGTGTCGTTGACGGTCTTGAAGTGGTCCAGGTCCAGGTACAGCACCGCGACCTCACGGTCGGCTCCGCCCCGGGCGACCTGCCGTCGGATCTCCTCGTGGAACGTCGTCCGCTCCACCAGACCGGTCAGCGGGTCGCGCCGGGTGACCCCGGGCTTGTCGTGTCCCTCGAGCGACGTGACGTCGTCGCAGACCGCCCACCGGGCGCTGCCGGCAGCGCCCCCCGTACGCACCCGCAGCAGCCGGCCGTCCAGGCGGTACCACGCCGTCTCCCCCGCGCCGCTCCTGCCGTCCTCGACCGGCGTCCCGGCGATCAGCCGCTCCGCCCCGGACCGGACCAGCAGCTCCTCGAACGGCACCTCGAGCGGCGGCGTCACCACGCCGATCAGCCGCTGGAACTCCTCCGTCGCGAACACCACCCGCCGGTCGGCGTCGAGCAGCGCCACGCCGACCCCCACCTCGCCGAGCGCGGTCGCCAGCCCGGCAGCGCCACCGGCCGCGTCGGCGAGCTCGCACACCCCAGCAGTAGGACCAGGCGCACCAGACATGAAGATCGCATCGGGTGGCCGGACCCGGACCTTGAGGACGTCCGCGCGCGGCCGGGCGCTCGGCGGCGCCGGGCGCCGTCAGCGCCGCGAGCGTGGTGACGTGGACGGGGGCGCGGACCGGGCGCCAGGTGTCCGGGTTGGTTCGCCTTTCGAGCAGCGGCCGGCGAGTCGCCCGGCCTCGGCTATCGCGAGGTCGACGGCGCCGGGCGTCGTGCTGCTTGCGGCCAGCGATAGCTGCCAGCCGACTTCGACGTTCTCCGAGACCAACCATACCGCGGTCACCGCCAAGCTTCTCGCGGTTGACGTCTACCAGGCGGCACCCGGCGGCGCGGTCACCTACACGCCGGCGCGCTGATGCCGGCCGTCCCGCGAAGGCGCCCTGGGCGCCCCCGACGGGGGGCCCGGGGCGCCGGCGTGCGGGGACGCCCACATCGTGGGCTTGGCGGACGTCGCGCCGACCGAGCACGTCGAGTGCTCCCAGGACCGTCCAACCGGTGGTGCTGCACCAGCTGACCGACTGGGGTGCCGCCAGGCAGGCCCGTCCTCGCACCTTCGGCGCACTGGCCGGTCGGCACGAGCGTTGAGCACGAAGTCGATCCCGGCATCGCGGCCGGCCCGGACGACGGCCTCGACGGCGGCGACGGACTCGTCGAGCGGCTTCATCTGGTCCTCGAGGTTCGCGCCCACGACGCCCACCTCGATCGCACCCCGAGCCGTCTCGCCGGCGTCGCCGTACCCGGCCTCGAAGTCCATTGTCACGGCCAGGACCACCGCCCGCACGATCCGGGCGACCACGTCCAGGTGCAGCTCGAGGGGGATGTTCTTGCCGTCCTCGTCGCCGAAGGTCGAGGCGCTCGAGTGGCAGTGGAGTGCCCCCGGCTTCCCGGACGGTGTCGACGGAGGGACAGGCGTCATGCGGCGGTCTCGGCGAGGCGTCCAGCAAGGTCTTCGCGCTCGTATCCGGCCGGGCTGCAGCAGCCGAGGGTGCAGTGCCGGCGGCGTGGCCGTCGAAGCCCTCGATGAGGGCGAATGCGGCCTGCGCCAGGCCCTCGCGGGCACCCTCGGGTCGTCGGTGCGCGCTGCGCTCAGGCGGTGACCGTCAACTCCGCCCAGACGACCTTCCCGCCGGGGACCACGTCGACGCCCCAGGCGGCGGTGCACGCAGCGACCAGCTGCATGCCCCGCCCGTGCTCGCCGCTGTCGTCCGGGGACTGCGGGTCGGGCGTGCCGGCCCCGCCGTCCTGCACCTCGACCCGCAGGCTGCCGACGGTCCGTACCAGGCGGAGCTGGCAGGCGCTGGCGGCGTGCGTGATCGCGTTCGTGACGAGCTCGCTCACCACCAGCTGGACCGCGTCGCTGAGGTCCGGCAGCTGCCAGTCGGCCAGGACCGTGCGCGCGAAGCTGCGCGCCTGCCGGACGCTGAGCAGGTCCTGCGGCAGGTCGAGGACCGTCGCGGACGGCTCCTGCGCGACGGCCAGCGACTCGAGCAGGTCGACGAGGTAGTCCAGGTCGGCGTCCTTCAGGACGTAGCCCTCGACCCGCTGCCTGATCCAGGTGTGCTCCGGGCCGTCCGCGACACCGGAGAACACGACGACCTTCGACGCTGGTGACTGCGCGCGGACGCGGCTCAGGACGTCGCGGCCGGTCAGGTCCGGCAAGCCCAGGTCCAGGACGACGATGTCCGGCTCGAGGACGCCGCACAGCCGCACGGCCTCCGCTCCGTCACCGGCCTCGCCGACCACCTCGAAGCCGCCGCGGAACCGCAGCGCCGTGCGCACGAGGCGTCGGACGTCCCGGGCGTCGTCGACCAGGACGACGGAGGTCGGCACGACGGGCACGCTATACCGCCTTGGGGCCCCAGCCGGTGGAGCGGAGGGCCGCACGGCGTCACGGCTCGGGCAGCGCGACGGCGAAGGCCGCCCCTGAGCCGGCCCGAGCCGGCTCGTACCAGGCTTCTCCGCCCTGTGCTCGCGCCAGCTCCCGCACGATGTGCAGCCCCAACCCGGTGCCGCCCCTGCGGTTGCCGGTGGCGAAGCGCTCGAACACGCGGTCCGCCAGGTCGGCCGGGACGCCGGGCCCTGCGTCGCTGACCCGGACGACCACCCGGCCGTCGTCGGCGACGGCGCGGACCTGCACCGGTGCGGCACCGTGGCTCAGGGCGTTGGCGAGCAGGTTCTCCACGATCCGCGCGAAACGGTCCGGGTCTGCTCGGACGTGCAGGTGCTCATCGGCCTCGACCCGGATCTCGTCGCCGGGAGAGTGGTGCCCGGCGGCCGCGGCCGCGGTGATCAGTGCGGCCCGCACCGGGACGGGCCGGCACTCCAGCTCGACGGCCCCGGCCTCGAGCCGCGCCGCCATCAGCAGGTCGCTCAGCAGCCTGCGCACCCGTCCGGCGCTGCTGACCATGCCCTCGAACAGCTCGGCACGCTCCTCCTCGGTCACGTCAGCCCAGTGCTGCGCCAGCGTGGCCGCCGACCCGCCCAGCACGCCGACCGGCCCGCGCAGCTCGTGTGCCGTGACGGCCAGGAAGTCCGCCCGGTCCGCGGCTGCTCGGGCCAGCTGGACGTTCGTGCGCGCCAGCTCGTCCCTGGCCGCGGCCAGCGCCTGCGCGGCGCGCTCGCGCTGCACGGTCGCCAGCCGTCGCTCGGTGACGTCGCGGGTCACCTTGGCGAAGCCGACGTGCTCCCCGTCGGCGTTGCGCACGGTCGTGATCACGACGCTGGCCCAGAACGTGCTGCCGTCCTTGCGGACGCGCCAGCCCTCCTCCTCGTAGTGCCCGTCGCGCAGCGCCAGCTCCAGCTCCCGCTCCGGATGGCCGCTCTGCTGGACCTCCGGCGGGTAGAAGCGCCGGAAGTGCTGCCCGACGATCTCGTCGGCGGTCCAGCCCTTCGTGCGCTGCGCGCCGGCGTTCCAGCTGACCACGTGGCCGTGCGGGTCGAGCATGAAGATGGCGTAGTCCTTCACGGCCTCGACGAGGAGCCGGAAGCGCTCCTCGCTCTGCCGCAGCTGTTCGGCGGCGGCTCGTTCGGCCGTGACGTCCTGCGCCTGGACGAACAGGTACAGCGGCTGCTCGTGCTCGTCCCGCACCGACGAGATGGTCGAGACCACGACGCCTGCGCCGCCGGGCCTGTCCAGGGCGTGCTCGACAGACCTGACGGCGACGCGACCCTCCGCGAGGTCGACCACCGCCCGGGTGAGCTCCTCGGCGGAGGAGGGGGCCGACAGGTCGGCGTACGGCTGGCCGACGACGGCCTCCGGACCGGTGCCGAGGGAGGCCACCAGCTGGCGGTTCACGCGCACCACGCGACCGGTCAGGGTCAGGATCGCCATGCCGATCGCCGCCTGCTCGAACACCTCGCGGAACCGCTCGAGGTGCTCACCCAGCACGCGGGCCGCACCCGTCCGTCGGTCCTCCGCCCGCAGGTCGGCGCCGCCGGCCGTCGAGCCGCTCAAGGCCTCGAGCCGGTCCGCCAGCTCGGACAACGGCACGGACTTCTCCACGAAGCCGGCGGCGCCGAGCGCCGTCCCGTGCTCGGCGAGGCCCCGCTCGTCGAAGCCGGAGTACAGCACCACCCTGGTCGCGGGGGAGACGGCGAGGACCCGCGGCAGTGCCTCGAGCCCGTCCATCCGCGGCATCGACACGTCCAGGAGCATCAGCGCCGGACGGTGCTGATCCGCCAGGGCGACGGCCTCCACGCCGCTGCTCGCCTCCCCGACGATCGAGAACCGCCGCGACAGGCGCAGGTGCGTCCTGATGAGGGAGCGCACCTCCGCGGCGTCGTCGACCAGGACGAGGGTAGGCAGCTCGGGGGCCACAGGACCGAACGGTAGTCGTGCCGGGCTCGCCTGCCTGGCGTACGGCCTCCCGCGCGAGCTCGAGCGCTCAGCCCAGCGTGGCGACGGCCGACCGGCGCACGACCGAGCCCACGTACCGGAGCCCTGCCTCACCGACCGCACCGCCCGGTGTCGGTGCGCTGTGGCACCCACGTTCGCAGCCGGTCAGCGGCGAAACCGGTCTTCGCTCCGCTCCCCCGGGAGGGCCGCAGCGATCGTCGCTGCCGAGAAGCGGTCGGTCGTGCGAGGAGCGCCCGTGGACTGCCTTCTGTCACCGGGCAGAGGCTGTAGCCGTCAGCACGACGATCGCGACGTCATCGCGCTGCGCCGTCGCGACGGCGGCGTGGATCCGCTCAACGGTCTCCGCTGCAGTCAGCCCGACGCACTCGGCGAGGATCCCTCGAGCCCTTCCTGCTGCAGCCGGACCGGGAAGCCGGAGTCATGCACCCCGTCGGTGATCAGCACCAGCGAGTCGCCCGGCGCGAGCTCGACGACGCTGTCCACGAGGTCCAGGCTCGGGAGCACCCCCAGCAGCGTCCCCGGCATGCCGACCGCCCCCGTCCGGCCATCGGCCCGCAGCACCGTGGGCAGAGGATGGCCGGCGCTGGCGAACGTGATGGCGGCCCCGCCATCGAGCCTGGTCTCGACGCGGGCGAACAGCGCCGTGACGAACGGGGCGTCCGTTCCTGCCGTCGGCTCCGCCAGCAGGGCCTGGTTGACGGTCTCCAGCACCGTGACCGGCCGCGCCTCGTGGATCGCCGCGGCGCGGATCGTGTAGCGGGCTGCGCTGGTCCGCGCCGCCGCGTGAGGCCCCTTGCCCATGACGTCGCCGATCACGAACCCCCATACGGCGTCGTCGATCGGGAACACGTCGTAGAAGTCACCGCCGACCTCGAACCTGCTGGCGGGGTGGTAGCGCGCGGCGAGGGTGAGGTGCGGGATCGTCGGCAGCGACGGCGGGAGCAGGCTCGCCTGCAGCGCCTGCGCGAGATGCTCGAGGTCGTGCAGCCGGGCCTCCGCGGACGCGACGGCGGTACGCGCGCTGCGGCGCAGCTCGAGCTCGTCGACGACCACGTTCGCGAGCTCGGTGAGTACCCGAGCTTCCAGCTCACTGACCTCGCGGGGCTCGTGGTCGATCACGCAGAGCGTGCCGAGGTTGAACCCGTCGTGCGTCGTCAGGGGTGCGCCGGCGTAGAACCGGAGGCCGAACTCGCCCGCCACGAGCGGGTTGGCGAGCGTCCGAGGGTCGGTTGCCGCGTCCTGCACGATCCACGGGTCGAAGCCCAGGATCGCCGACGCGCACAGGCCCGGCTCGCGGTCGACCTGAGAGATGTCCAGGCCGTGATGGGCCTTGAACCAGATCCGGTCGGTGTCGACGACGCTGACGATCGCAACCGGCACGTGGAACAGCTCCGCGGCCAGCGCGGCCACCCGGTCGAACGACCCGTCGGCAGGTGTGTCCAAGACGTCGTACCGGCGGACCGCCTCCATGCGGGCCCGCTCCGTCTCCAAAGCCAGCAAGGACACCCGGCCTCCTCCCCGGCTGTCGTGGACTTCCCGCAGGCGACCTTACGCGCGTGAGACTCGCCGGAGGCCTGCCGGGCGGCTGCTGAGGGGGACGTTGTCCCGCGGCAACGAGGCAGCAGGTTCCGGCCTCCGACACGGGAGTCGGGCACTCCCGCGGCGGCATGGTCCTCGGCGCCGCGAACCTGTCGCTATGACAACTCGGGAGACGCGTCCCCGGGCCTCGCCTGCTGCGGGTAGGGCGCCTCGTGGCGGGCCAGCATCGCGACGAAGGCCTCGATCTTGCGCTGCCGGGTCTCAGCCTTCCTGACCGTCGTCACGCCGGTGGATGAGCGCGTACCGGTTCGTCCTCGTCAGCACGTCGAACATCGCCTGCGCCTGGGGCACCGCGGCGATGGCCGCGGCCAGGTCCAGGGGGACCTCGGCGACGGACGACGCGGCGTACGCCCGCTCCCACCGGCCGTCTGCCTTCGCCGCCTCGACCGCCGCCCGGCCCGCGTCGGTCATCCGGCCCTCGGCCTCGAGCCGGGCGACGTGCTCGACGTTGCGCGCCGACCACAGGCTCCGCGGGCGGCGCGGGGTGTAGCGGACGCAGGACGTCTGCTCGTCGCGCTTGCGGGCCTGGCTGTCGATCCAGCCGAAGCACAGCGCCTCGTCGATGGCCTGCTGCCAGGTCAGCGTGGTCGTCGTGCCGCCCTTCCGGCTCAGGGCGAGCCACACGCCGGGCGAGCTGGCGTGGTGCTCGGCCAGCCACGCCCGCAGCGCGGCGGCGTCCGGAACGACCAGCTCCGGCAGCTCCTCGGCCACGACCGCACCGTACGACGGCCCCGGGTCGGAACGCGCAAGAAGATGCTCGCCCGGCCGGGACACCCACGCTGCCGCGGGGGTTCGGCGGCGCTGGACCCGACTGCGTCGAAGCCCGCACAACCAACAGGTTGACAACGCCGTCGAGGCGGCGTGCAATCAACCACATGGTTGAGCAGTCGGAACGCCTGTCGAGGGCCTTCGCGGCCCTGGCCGACCCGACCCGGCGCGACCTGGTCGCGAGGCTGGCGGCCGGCGACGCCACCGTCAGCGAGCTGGCGGCGCCGTACGACGTCTCGCTGCAGGCCGTGTCCAAGCACCTCAAGGTGCTCGAGGACGCCGGCCTGGTGCGGCGCAGCCGGGACGCCCAGCGGCGTCCGGCGCACCTGGACGCCGAGGTGTTCGACCTGATGACGAAGTGGATCGAGCGCTACCGGCGGCAGGCCGAGGAGCGGTACTCGCGCCTGGACGCCCTGCTCGCCGCTGCCGGCGACGACAGCACCGGATCAGCGACCGACGACGACACACGAGGAGCAGTGGGATGACCAGCACCACCCAGCACGAGACGTCCATCCAGGCCGACCCGAGCCTGCCGACCGTCCGCATCGTCCGGGAGTTCGACGCCCCGGTCGACCGGGTCTACCGGGCGCACGTCGACCCCGAGCTGGTGAAGCAGTGGCTCGGTCCGCGGTCCATCGACATGGACATCACCACGTGGGACATGCGCACCGGCGGTGAGTACCGCTACACCGCGCTGCGCGAGGGCGAGGCGGTCGCGCACTTCTACGGCTCGGTCCACCGGGTGTGGGAGAACGAGCGGATCGTGCAGACCTTCGGGTTCGAGGAGATGCCGGAGGCGGTCAGCCTCGACACGGCGGAGTTCGTCGACCTCGGCGACGGCCGCACCCGCCTGGAGGTGCTGTCGGTCGTGTCGTCGATGGAGGCGCGCGACGCGATGCTCGCCAGCGGCATGGAGGTCGGCGTCGACGAGGGGTACGACGCGCTCGACGAGCTGCTGGCGAAGGACGCCGGGCGGTGAGCATCCCGACCGAGCCGGCCGCGGAGCACCGCAGCATCGCCGGCACCTTCGCCGACCGGGTCAGGGCAGCGGCCCCCGAGACGTGGGACGCCCAGGCGCCGGTGCCCGGGTGGACGGCGCGCGACGTCGTCCGGCACCTGCTCGACTGGTTCCCGGCGTTCCTGGCCGGCGGCGCCGACGTCCGCCTGCCGCCCGGGCCGTCGGTCGACGACGATCCGCTCGCCGCGTGGGAGCACCACGCCCGGGCGGTGCAGGAGCTCCTCGACGACCCGGCGACGCCGAGCCGCAGGTTCGCCCACCCGATGCTGCCCGAGATGCCGCTGTCGCAGGCGATCTCGCGGTTCTACACCAGCGACGTCTTCATGCACACCTGGGACCTCGCACGAGCAACCGGGCAGGACGACCGGCTCGACGAGGACCGGTGCCGGCTGCTGTACGAGGGCATGCTCCCGATGGACGACGTGCTGCGGCAGAGCGGGCAGTACGGCCCGAAGGTGCCGGTGCCCGACAGCGCCGACTGGCAGAGCAAGCTGCTCGGCTTCATCGGCCGGACGCCCGACCGCGGCGGCGTCCGGCCGTAGGGCGCGTCGGTCACGACACCTCTGCAGGTGTCACAGTCGCGGGGTGAGCGATCTGCCCCTGCTCGGGTTCGGCCTGCCGGTGTCCGGCCGCTGGGCGACGCCGGCGACGATGCTGCACGTCGCCCGGCGCGCCGAGGCGCTCGGGTACCACGCGCTGTGGACGTTCCAGCGCCTGCTGCAGCCGACCGCCGGCGGAGGCGAGGGCGCGAACCCCTCGGCGCTGCCGGTGGACGACCCGAGCTACGCCGCCGTGCACGACCCCCTGCTCCCGCTGGCCCTGGTCGCGGGGCACACCGAGCGCATCCGCCTCGGCAGCGCCACCGTCTGCGCGCCGTTCCTCGCGCCCGTGGTGCTGGCCAAGGCGGCCGTGACGCTCGACGTGCTCAGCGGTGGGCGTTTCACCCTCGGCATCGGCAGTGGCTGGATGCCGCAGGAGTACGAGGCGACCGGCGTTCCGTTCGGGCGCCGCGGTGCCCGGATGGAGGAGTACCTGCACTGCCTGCACGCCCTGTGGGCGCAGCAGCCGGAGGGGTTCGACGGGAAGCTCTACCCCGTCCCGAGCGCCAGCCTCGGCGTGCGGCCGGTGCAGCGCCCGCATCCCCCGGTCCTGCTGGGCGGGGCGGCACCCGCTGCGCTGCGCCGGGCCGGCCGGCTCGCCGAGGGCTGGATCAGCAGCACCAGGCAGGACCTGGCGACGCTGGACCAGGCCGTTGCGCACGTGCGTGACGGAGCCCGCGAGGCCGGCCGCGACCCGGGCGCGGTCCGCATCGTCGTGCGCGCCGTGCCGGACCTCGATGCGCCCCGCCGCGGACCGTTCACCGGCACCGTCAGCGAGGTGCAGGCCGACGTCGCCCGCGCGGCAGCGCTGGGTGCGTCCGAGGTCTTCTTCGACCTCAACTTCTCGGCACGGGTGGTGGCTCCCGGCGTCGACGCCGAGCAGGCGCGGGCGTACACCGAGCGGGTGCTCGAGGCGCTCGCCCCCGCCTGACGCGGCTCAGCCGCTCTCGACCTTGGGCATGATGTCGTTCTTGAGCCGCTTGAGGTCGTCGAGCGTCTTGGACACCGGGACGTCGCGGAACGGCGGCCACAGCAGCGGCATCGTCAGCCCGGCCTCCTGGTAGGCCTTGAGACGGTCGGTGATCTGCTGCTCGGTGCCGACGAGCAGGTTCGACACCTTGCGGTTGTCGGTCTGGTCGGTCTCGGTGTCGGTGATCGTGAACCAGATCATCGAGCACATGTCGAGGTCGTCGATGCTCTTGCCCTTCTCCTCGAGCTCGGCGGCGATCGCGGTGCGCCACTCGGTCAGCTCGGCCGGCGAGTCCTGGATGCCGATCCAGCCCGACAGGCCGTACTTCGCGACGCGGTTGGCGGAGCGCTTGGCGTCCTTGAGGCCGCTGAAGTAGATGGGCGGGAACGGCTTCTGCAGCGGCTGGTGGCCGAAGCCCGACGGCTCGAAGTCGGCGAACTCGCCGTGGTACTCGAACAGCTCGTTCTGCCAGACCCCCTGGCAGATCTCGATGGTCTCGCGGAGGTGGGCGTGCCGCCGCGGGAACAGGTGCGTCGCGCTGGCGGCGGCGAACTCCTCGGGCATCCAGCCGGCCCCGACGCCGACGTTGAGCCGCCCGCCCGACAGGTGGTCGATCGTGGCGCACTCGGCGGCGAAGACGCCCGGCGAGCGGTAGGGGGTGTCGGTGATGCTCATGCCGATGCGGACCTTCTTGGTCTTCGCGGCGAGCCAGGGCAGCAACGGCCACCCCTGGAACCACTTGCCCCTGGCGACGACGGGCATCTGCAGCGGGAACTGCTCCATCATCCCGAAGGGGTGCGTCAGCTCACCGCGGTCGGACGCCTCCGGCACGATGATGCGGTCGAGCGTCCAGACGCTGTCGAACTCGAGCTCCTCGGCGAGGTCGGTCAGGTCCGAGAGCTCCGCGACGGTGACGTGGTCTCGAAAGTTCGGCAGGTACAGGGCCAGCTTCACGGCGTCCTCCGACGCGGCCGGGGGCCCAGGCGGGCCCGGTGTGAGGCATCCCACACCCGTCGGACGGCGCTCGTCCAGACCCTAGGGCGCCCCCTCCGTCCGGAGCAGCTCCCGCAGCTCGCGCTTGAGCACCTTGCCGTAGCTGCTGGTGGGCAGCGCGTCGACGAAGCGGTACTCCTTGGGCCGCTTGTACCGGGCGATGCGGTCCAGGCAGGCGCGGTCCAGCTCCGCCTCGGGCGGTGGCGCGCCGTCGGCCACGACGAACGCGACGACGGCCTCGCCCCACTCCTGGTCCGGCCGCCCGACCACGGACGCGGCGCGCACGGCCGGGTGGCAGAGCAGCGCCTCCTCGACCTCCCGCGGATAGATGTTCATGCCTCCGCTGATGATCAGATCCTTCGAGCGGTCGCGCAGCGTCAGGAACCCGTCCTCGTCGAAGGAACCGATGTCGCCGGTGTGCAGCCAGCCGCCGCGCAGCGCCTCGGCCGTCGCCTCCGGCTGCTCCCAGTACCCGGCCATGACGACGTCACCTCGGACCACCACCTCGCCCGGCTCGCCGACCGGCACCTGCACGTCGCGCTCGTCGACGATCCGGACCTCGACGTCGGTACGCGGCGAGCCGACGCTCTGCATCCGCTCTCGCCAGCGCGGGTGGTCCCGGTCCGCGTGCTCGGCCCGCGACATCCCGGTGATGGTCATCGGTGTCTCGCCCTGCCCGTAGATCTGCGCGAGCCGCGGGCCGAAGACACCCAGCGCCGCTTCCAGGTCGGCGAGGTACATGGGCGCGCCGCCGTACACGATCTGCTTCAGACCGGGAAGGTCCGGGCCGGCGAGCTCGGTGGTCAGGCGCCTGACCATGGTGGGTGCGGCGAACATCGTCACGCCGGACCAGCATTCGAGCAGGGTCGCGAGCTCGCCGGCGTCGACCCCACCGGACTCGGGCACGACGCTGACCGCGCCGCGGGCGACGTGCGGCAGCCCGTACAGACCCGAGCCGTGCGAGAGCGGCGCCGCGTGCAGCACGGCGTCGGAGGGTGCGACGTGGTCGAGGTCGGCGAAGTAGCTGAGCGAGGCCATCAGCAGGTTGCGGTGGGTGAGCGTCGCGCCCTTCGGCCGGCCCGTCGTGCCGCTCGTGTAGAAGAGCCAGGCCGGGTCGGACGGAGCCCGCTCGACGAGCGGGGACGTCGAGCCGCCCGCCAGCCGGTCCCAGTCGGGCCCGGGCGCCACCACCACAGTGCGCAGCCGGTCGAGCTGCCCGGCCAAGGGGACGACGTCGTCGGCGTGCTCGGCGTCCGTGACGACGACGTGGCTGCCGCTGTGGTCGAGCACGTACGCGATCTCGTCGGGGTGCAGCCGGGCGTTCACGGGCACCGCGACCAGGCCGGCGTACCAGGCGCCGAACAGGGCCTCGAGGTACTCGGGGCGGTTGCGCATCACGACGGCCACGCGCTCCCCGGGCGCCAGGCCGAGCCGGTGCAGCCCGCCGGCGACCGCCGCGCACCGCGCCGCGAAGGCGTCCCAGGTCGCGTGCACCCGCTCGCCCTCGGCAACAGCGGGCCGGCCCCGCAGCCGCTTGCCGTTGCGCTCCACCCAGGCCGCCAGGTTCATGAACGTTCCCTCCCTCGCGTGCGCGGATGTTGCCGCACGGACCCTGGCAGAGCAACGCCCGTCGCCGTACGTTGCGGCCAGGCCCTGACACCGCCCGGAGGTCGCATGAGGCTCGACGCGGACGAGGCACGCCGCCGCCTGGCCGGGCATGTGCACGGCGTGCTCGCCACCCTGCACCCCGAACGCGGTCCCGACCCCCAGCCAGTCGTCTACGCCGTCAGCGCCGACGGCCACGTCGGCGTGCCGATCGACAAGGTGAAGCCGAAGGCGTCCTCGCGGCTGCAGCGCGAGAACAACCTGGAGGCCGACCCGCGGGGCGCCCTGCTCGTCGACCACTGGGACGCCGGAGACTGGTCGCGCCTGTGGTGGGTGCGAGCCGACCTCGAGCACGTCGCCGACCCGCCGCAGCCGCTTCTCGACGAGCTCGCCGAGCGGCTCGCCACCGCGGTGCCGCAGTACGCCGACAAGCCGTTCCACCGCGTCCTGGTCTGCCGCGTCACCAGGTTCACCGGCTGGTCGGCGAGCGAGGAGTAGGAGCTCTTCAGCCGGCGTCCCGTGCCAGGACCGAGCGCGGCGTGCGGCCCCGCCCGCTCGGGTCCGCGGCAACGGCCACCAGGGGGCTTCCCGGGATGGCACCGTCAGGCACCAGCCGGCCGGTAGCGCCCAGGGGCAACATCAAGCAGTCCGATACCTATGGTCTGCCGGTGCGCTCGCGGTGCTTGCACCCGGGCCAGCAGCAGGGCCGACGCTGGCCCTCCTCCAGCTCCTCCTGGGTGCGGCGAACACGGCGGGCTCGTGTCGCCGCCTGCTTGGCATCCTCGACCCAGCAGATGAACTCGTTGCGGGCGAGAGGCGTGATGTCGTTCCAGGCGTCGAAGGCCGTGGCGTTCGTCAGCAGCGCACTGCGCAGGTCGTCCGGAAGCTCGTGCACCACCCCGCCTGGCACGTCATCACTCACACGGTGACAGTAACGAGACAGCGCCGGCGCTACGTCCGCACCTCAGAACCGGAACGACCCGACGTTGTCGCCGCTGCCGCCACCCCGTCCGGACGGTCCATGGACGACTGACCCACGCCAGCCGCCGGCCGTCACGTTGCGGCGCCTCAGTTCAGCGCGCGCGTCCCCTCCGGCAGCACGCCGCCGGCCAGGATCTCCCGGGCGGCGTCCTGCAGCGCGGTCAGGGCGACCCGCTGGGTGAACGGCCCGGTCGAGACGCGGGCGACGCCGAGCTCCTGCAGCTCGCGGGCCGGCAGCGAGGCGCCGGGCACGCTGATGACGGTGAGCTTGTTGCGGCCCAGGCCGTCGACCAGGGCGGCGATCTCGTCGCGGGCGACGGCGCCGGGGACGAAGACGACGGGAGCGCCGGCCTCCAGGTAGGCCCGCCCGCGAGCCACCGCCTCCTGAACGAGCTCGCTGCGGTCGGCGTCCTTCGCGGCGCGGACGAAGGTGTCCGTACGGGCGTTGAGCACGAAGTCGATGCCGGCGTCGCGCCCGGCCCGTACGACCGCCTCGACGGCGGCGACGGACTCGTCGAGCGGCTTCATCTGGTCCTCGAGGTTCGCGCCCACGACGCCCACCTCGATCGCGCGGCGGGCCGTCTCGCCGGCGTCGCCGTACCCGGCCTCGAAGTCCATCGTCACCGGCAGGTCCACGGCCCGCACGATGCGGGCGACCATGTCCAGGTGCAGCTCGAGCGGGATGTTCTCGCCGTCCTCGTAGCCGAAGGTCGAGGCGATCGAGTGGCTGGCGGTCGCCAGGGCCCTGGCGCCGTCGGTCGACGCGACCACCTGCGCCGACACCACGTCCCAGACGTTGGCCAGGACGAGGATCTCGGGGGCGGTGTGCAGGGCGAGCAGGGCGGCGGCCTTGTCGGCGAGTGCGGTCATGTCGCCGACAACCCGATCCGTGCCGTGATGCTTCCGGGCCGCCTCCGGGGTCCGGCGTCGCTCCCGGCTCACGCCAGCACCGCCGCGACCGCTCGTTCCGCCGCGGCGAGCGCGCCCTCCACGTGGCCGGGGCTCTGCACGCTCGTCTCGGTGCCGGCCCAGTGCAGCCGTCCGGCCAGCGCGGGCCGGGCCAGCAGCGGGGAGCCGAACAGGTGGTGCGCGCCCAGGCGCTCCACCCCGGCCGGCGAGGTCCAGGTCTGCGTACGCCAGTCCTGGACCAGTACCTGCAGCGGGTCCGCGGCCTTCAGCCCGAACATCCGCACCAGCTGCGCGACGACGTCGCCCGCCTGCACCGCCGGGGCGCCGGCAGCGCCAGGGGCGAAGCCGAACAGCGCGGCCGGCGAGCCGTCCGGGCCGGACAGGTCGTGCAGCTCCCGGAGCGGGCCGAGGTGGCTGACCCCCGCCCCGGCCAGCCCCGCCTCCCGCCAGAACGGCGAGCCGTACTCCACGACCACCTTGGTGGTCGAGCCCATCCAGACCGGGACCTGCGCCGCGAGGGCGCGGACGTCGGGCGCGAGGTCGGGAAGGTCGATCGAGGCGACGGCGAGCGCGGGCGGTACGGCCAGCACCACGTGCCCGGCGAGCAGAGTGCAGTCGTCGAGCTCCACGCGCAGACCCGAGCCGTCGCCCTCTCCCCGCACCCCGGCGACGGGGCTGCCGAGCCGCACCGTTCCCTCGGGGAGCGCTGCGGCCAGCGCCTCCGGCAGCGCCTGCGCCCCGCCGCTGTAGCGGCAGGCAGGCACGTCGACGGGGTTGCCCTGGAGCCGCTGGGCGCCGTCGGGAGAGTCGTAGACCGCGTCCCCGGCCAGGTGCTGGGCGTGAGTCTCGAGCCCGAACCGCCGCGCCAGCGCCGCCACCCGGTGCTCCCCCGCCCAGAACCACGAGGCCCCGAGATCGAGGCGGCCGCCGCCGTCGGCGGGCACCGAGAGCAGCCGGCCGCCGACCCGGTCGCGGGCCTCCAGACAGTGCACCCGCAGGCCGGCGGCGGTCAGCGCGGACGTGACGCTGAGCCCGGCGATGCCGGCTCCGACCACGACGACGTCGATCCGGACCGGGGTCATGCGGCAAGGCCCATGGCTTCAGGGAACCAGGCGCCCGTCTCGCCAGGCCTGGGGCCGTCGCGCGGCACCGGCGCGTCCGTGCGTACAGGTGCCGTCAGTGACCGCGAATGGTGTCGCGCCGGTCCTTCTCGGCGAGCCGGTCGAACTTGCGGGCGAGCAGCGCCTCCAGCTTCTGCGTCGCCCCGCCCAGCGCCTCCGCCGGCGTCGCTGCCTGGTGGCTGACGGTGACCGGGTCCTGGCGTTCCGGGCGCGCCTCGAGCAGGCAGTGGATGTCGTCGCCGGTGCTCCTGCCGGCGCTCTGGTCGCGAAGGTGCACCTCGACGCGGGTGAGCTCTTCGGTGAACCTGCCGAGCGCGTTCGCGAGGTGCTCCTCGATGCGGCGCTCCTCGTCTGCGTCGCTGGCGATGTTCTGGTCGGTGTGCACGAAGACCCTCATCGAACCCTCCTGAGCCGGTCGCTCCAGCCTCGCGCCGTGACCAGGGGGCTCCCAGAGTCGAACGTCCGGATCGTCAGCGCTGCCGCCGCGCCCGCGCTGCGCGCACGTCAGGCCGCTCGACCGACCTCTGCGCGCCGCCGCCGGCGTGGCAACGCCCTCCACAGGCGCCCGATCGCGACGCTGCCCGCCAGCAGGAGCAGGTAGGTGAGCGGGGTGAAGGCGCCGCCGACGACGTCCTGCCTGCCGTCCGCGACCCGGTAGGTGACCTCGCTCTGCAGGTACGCGATGCCCGGCCACCGGAAGGTGCCGGTAGCACCGGGGTCGGCCGCGAGGATGCCGTCACCGAACGCCCTCGCGGCGTCGAAGAGCAGCGAGGTCAGGAACAGCACGGTCGTGAGGAGGAAGACCGCCGCTGCGTACCAGGACGGGCGGGGCCCGGCTCCGAACGCGGCCTCGCGGTAGTCAGCGGCCAGCCGCGCCGCGTCGCCGAGATCGCGCAGCGCCGCGGTCGTGCCGACGTCGCGGGCCGCGACCAGGAGGTTGGCCCGGAGCTCGCGACGGTGGGCGATGCGGGTCGCGCGAGGCAGGTCGTACAGCCGCTGGTCGAGGCTCCAGACGACGCGCTCGAGGCGCAGCCGGTCCAGCACGGACAGGTCGGACATGGGTCAGTCCCCCTTCGCGGGACGACGGACAGGTCGGGACAGCTGCTGCGAGACGAGCTCGCTGAGCGACAGCCACTGGGCGACGCCGGCCTGCAGCGTGTCGTGCCCCGCGGGTGTCAGGCGGTAGTACTTGCGGGCCGGGCCCTCCTCGGACGGCACCAGGCGTGACGCCAGCCACGCCTCGCGCTCCAGCCTGGACAGTGCCGGGTAGACGGTGCCGGCGGCGAGGTCGTGCAGGCCGAGGTCCTGCAGGCGCTGCACCACCTCGTAGCCGTAGGACTCCCGCTCGGCCAGGACGTGAAGAAGCACCAGGCTCAGCACTCCCTTGAGGAGCTGGGGGTCGTAGCCGCCGGGCATGTGGTGAGCGTAGCCAGGTAGTAGGCGATGTCAACTAGCAGAACGGGCCGGGACGTGGCGGCAGAGCCGGACCGCGTCGGGCCCCGCCGGGCCCAGGCCAGGCACCGGGAGCCGCCTCCTCGGTCGACCGGTAGTCGGCCAGGCGTCCGGCGCCTGGCTGGGACCGCCGGCACGGCCTAGGCTGCCGTATGCCGCAGACCGCGCAGCCCGGCCTGCCCCGCCACGCACGCGTGGCGTGGCTGTGTCTCCTGCTGCCTCTGCTGCTCGTCGTCGCCGGGCTCCTGCACGGCACCGCCACCGGCGCCCAGGGCTACGAGCCGGGCGACCGTCCGCAGGCCGCACGGACCGTGAGCGCGCGCTCGCCGGCGGCTTCGACGGCCGGAGCGGCCACCGCTCGAATGGCGGCGCCGTCCGGCGTCCGCGCAGAAGCCGGCCGCGCGCAGGCGCACGGCCCCTCCTCGTTCCCGGCCGTGCTGTCCGGACACGCAGCCCGTACCGCCGCGGCGACCGGCCCGGCGCCGGCGTGGCTGCCCGCGGTCGCCCTGCTCGCCGGCCCGCCGCGGCTGCTCGGGCGGCTTCCGCGGCCGCCCACCCCCGCCGCCCCGCGCACCGACCTCGTCGCCCTGCGCGGGCGCGCACCTCCCGGCCCGGCAGGCACCTGAGCGTCCTCGCCGCTGCCGCGCTGCCGCGCGGCCCTCCTGCCGGAGCCCCCGTTGTCCCGTGCCTCACTGGTGCGCGCCGTCCTGGCGCTCACCATCCTCGGCCTGTCGCTGTTCGCCACGCTGACCCTTCCGCCGCGCCTCGGCCTGGACCTGCGCGGCGGCACCCAGATCGTCCTGCAGACCCGGGACGGCAACGGCATCCGCGCCGACGCCGCCGCCACGGACCGCGCCGTGGAGGTGCTGCGCAAGCGCGTCGACGCGCTCGGCGTCAGCGAGCCCACGCTGGCCCGCTCCGGTGAGCAGCGGATCATCGTCGAGCTCCCCGGAGTGCAGGACCCGGCCGAGGCCGCGGCGGTCATCGGGCGCACCGCGCAGCTCACCTTCCACCCGGTCACCGGCGCCTCGCAGCAGACCCCGCCACCGGCCGGCAGCATCGACACCAGCGCCGCGCAGACCGTCGCGGACGAGTCCGGCCAGGCCATCGACATCGGCCCGGCCGGCCTCACCGGGGAGGGCGTGAGCGGCGCAGCGGTCCGGGCCGAGCAGTTCGGCGGTCGGTCGGTCACCGTCGACTTCCGGGGCGACGGCGAGCGGGCCTGGGCCCAGCTCACCGGCGACGCCGCGTGCGCCGCGCCCGGCACGCCTCAGCGTCGGGTCGCGATCCTGCTCGACGACCGGGTGCTGTCCAGCCCGCAGGTCTCCCCGGACGTGCGCTGCGGCACCGGCATCGTCGGCGGCAGCACCTCCATCACCGGCAGCTTCACCGCGGAGGAGGCCGACGAGCTCGCCGCGCTGATCACCGGCGGCGCCCTGCCCGTTCCGGTCGAGATCGTGCGGCAGAGCACGGTCGGCCCGACCCTGGGTCGCGACGCGATCGACGCCAGCGCCCGCGCCGGACTGATCGGGCTGGTGCTCACCGCGGTCTTCCTCACCTGCGTCTACCGGCTCGTCGGCGCGCTCGCGGCGCTCGCCCTCGCCAGCTACGGGCTGATCTCGTACGGCGCGCTGGTGGCGCTCGGCGCCACCCTGACCCTGCCCGGGCTGGCCGGTCTGCTGCTCTCCGCCGGGCTGGCGATCGACGCGAACGTGCTGGTGTTCGAGCGAGCCCGGGAGGAGTACGCCCGCACCCCCCGGCTGCAGGGCGCGCTGCGCACCGCCTACGGCAAGGCCCTGTCGGCGATCACCGACTCGGCGGTCACCACGCTGATCGCCGCCGGGCTGCTGTTCTTCCTGGCCTCCGGGCCGGTCCGCGGGTTCGGCGTCACCCTGGTCATCGGGGTGCTCGCCTCACTGGTCTCGGCACTGGTGGTCTGCCGGGCGTTCACCGACATCGCCGCGACCCGCCGCTGGCTCGTCCGGCGTCCGCACCTGTCGGGCCTGTCCGGCCTGGGCCGGGTACGCACCTGGCTGATCCGCCGCGACCCCGACCTGATGCGGCACCCGAACCGCTGGCTGGCCGTCTCGGCCGTCGCCCTGGTGCTGGCCGGCACCGGCATCGCCACCCAGGGGCTCAACCTGGGCGTGGAGTTCACCGGCGGCCGGCTGGCCGAGTTCAGCACCGCGCGGCAGGTGGACGTGGAGCAGGCCCGCCAGGCCGTCGGCCGGGCCGGGTTCCCCACCGCCGTCGTGCAGCGCGCCGGGCAGGACGACCTCTCCGTACGCACTGCGCGGATCAGCGATGCCGAGCAGGAGCGCATCCGGCAGAGCCTGGCCGAGCTCGCAGGCGGCGCCGAGCGGATCCGGGACGAGACGGTCGGCCCGACCCTCGGCCAGGAGCTGCGGCAGAAGGCCCTGATCGCACTCGGGGTCGCGTTGGCGGCACAGCTGCTGTACCTGGCGCTCCGGTTCCGCTGGACCTTCAGCGCCGCGACGGTGCTCGCGATGCTGCAGGACGTCGCGCTCGTCGTCGGGGTCTTCGCCTGGCTGGGCAAGCCGCTCGACGGGGTGTTCCTCGCCGCCACCCTGACAATCATCGGCGTGTCGGTCAACGACAGCATCGTCACCCTCGACCGGGTACGCGAGCTGTGGGCCCAGCACCGTCAACGACCGCTCGCGAGGGTGCTCAACGACGCCGTCCTGCAGACCGCCCCGCGGACCCTGAACACCGGCCTCGGCGCGATGTTCATCCTGGCTGCGCTGACCATGCTCGGCGGCAGCAGCCTCACCGACTTCGGCCTCGCCCTGCTCCTCGGACTGCTGGTCGGTACGTACAGCTCCGCGTTCACCGCCGCACCCATCGGCCTGCTGCTCGAGCGCCGCCGTACCGCGCCGCCACCCATGCCCAAGCGGGCTGCTGCCCCGGCCGCGGCAGGTCGACGGCGCGAGTCCGGAGCGGTCATCTAGGCCTGCCCCGGCCGCGGCCGCCGGCTCGCCATCCGGTCCTGGCGCGGCGTTCCTGCCGGGAGCAGCCCCGACCGTCCGATCGGGGCTGCCGGCCCACGCGGTCAGCCGCAGAAGACCCTGAACTGCTGCACGCTCGACGTTCCGGAGACCCCGTAGATGTCGATGCACCTGCCCTTGGCGTAGTACTTGGTGGGGCTCTCGGCGTAGTACTTGAACCGCCCGACCTCGTAGTTCACGCCGCTGCGCCAGCTCGTGTTCCCCGACAGCTTGAAGCCGGCACCGACCGTGCTGGCCACACCCACGTTCCTGCGCTTGAGAACCGCGACGCAGTTGCGGCCGGACGCTGCGTTGTACATGACGTACATGTCGGCGCCGTTCAAGCCGAAGTAGCCGCCGGACACCGTCCGGTAGCCCGACCCGCACACCTGTCCCGGCGTGTACGGGTTCGTCGCGGCACTCGCCGGGGTCGCCGACATGCCGACGAGCGCGGCGACAGCACAGGCGGTCGTCAGGGTCATTCTGCGGATGTTCACACGGCCTCCGGCCACCCGTTCACACGTGAGCGGCTGCTCACGGCGCGCAGCGTAGGTGATGGTGCGACTGTTCAACCAGGATCCACCGACTCGTCCATGACCGTTCCCGGCTCGCCGCCTCGCCCGACCGGACGTGCCCCGGGCGGCCGCGCCGGTACGCCAGCGGTAGCCGTCCTGCGAGGGGGTCCGACCTGGCGGCAGGGCGCCCTCCGCGAACGCTCGCCGCGGGGGCCGCGTGAGGTCGCGGTCGGCGGTGGCGTTGTCCTTCCTCGCCCCCCTGCCGCGGGCAGCCGGAAGCGATCATGGTCGACGTCCGCCACGGGCAGGAGACGCTGTACGTCGCCACCGCCGACCGGGGAATTCCCGCCAGCACCGACTCGGGCCGCACGTTCGCCACCCGCTACTCGGAGTAGGACACCCACGCGCGGCCGGAGGTGCCCGCCGCCGACCCCCGCGGCGTCCGTACGCAGAAGTGGCCGACACGCGACCGTCCACCTCGCGCGAGGTCGGTGGCCGGCGAGCGCCGCGACCGGCAACCACCGGCAGGCTGCGGCCGAGGTGGACGCCGGGACCACGGCAGGCGGGCGGCGAGAGTCGACGAGGCACCCTGCCCACGCCCCGCTCGATCACTACCGTGGGCTGCATGGACCCGCTGGCCGGCGCGGAGCTCTCCTGGCGCCGGCTGTCCGGCGCGGACCTCCCCCGGCTCGCGCAGTGGCTGGCCGAGCCGGGCGTGGCCCGCTGGTGGCAGCACGAGTTCACCGCGGAGGCCGTGGAGCGGGACTTCGGACCGGGCGTCCGCGGCGAGGAACCGGGCGAGGACCTGGTGGTGCTGCTCGACGGGCGCCCGGTCGGGCTGGTGCAGCGCTCGGCGCTTCGCGACTACCCCGAGGAGCTGGCTGAGCTCACCGCGCTGGTCGACGTGCCGGACGGGGCGGTGCAGCTCGACTACCTGATCGGCGAGCCGGACCTGCGGGGCCGGGGGCTCGGGTCGCGGCTGATTCGCGAGGTCGTCGCGAGCACGTGGAGAGCCTGCCCGTCGGCGACCGCGGTGCTCGTCGCCGTGGTCGCCGCGAATCCCGCGTCCTGGCGGGCGGTGGAGAAGGCCGGTCTGCGCCGGGTGGCGGAGGGTCCGATGACGCCGGACAACCCGGTCGACGACCCGTTGCACTACGTGTACCGGCTGGACCGCCCGACCGCCGTCCGAGCGGGGTGTCACCGAGACGAGCCGGCCACTCAGCCGGATCCGGGACCCACCGGCACCGGGGTGAGGAAGCGGGCGCGGTCCACGCCGTAGTTCGTCCCGCGCTGCTGGTCGGAGATGGAGAGCAGGTCCTCCAGCAGGTGCGGCAGCAGCGCCAGCCTCAGGTAGCCGTGGGCGATGGTCTGCCCGAAGGGGCCCGCGGCGGCCCGCTCGGGGTCGACGTGGATCCACTGGTGGTCCTGCGACGCGTCCGCGAACGGGGGAAGGCGGACCGGACCCGCGTCAGCCGGCGCCCGTCCCGGGTGGGGCGGACCCGGCACCGGACTCCAGGGCGGCGAGGCCGCGCCGGGCCAGGGCGGGCGCCAGGCCGGCGAGCTCGCTGAACCCCTCGCCCACCGTCAGCCCCTGGCGGTCGCGGTAGTACATGCCCTCGAAGATGGCGGCGATCTTGAAGCAGGCGAGGCCGGAGTACCAGGCCAGCAGGGCCGGCGTGGTGCCGGTCAGGTCCGCGTACCGCTCCACCAGGCGGGCGCTCGTCGGGAAGCCGGGCACGTCCGCCGGTGCCGCGGTGAACAGCGCCCCCGACTCGTCGCGGATGCCGTCCCACCACAGGGCCAGGTTCACGACGTCGGTCAGCGGGTCGCCCAGGGTGGCCATCTCCCAGTCGAGCACCGCCAGCACCCGCCCCGGGTCGGCCGCGTCGATGACCACGTTGTCGAGCTTGAAGTCACCGTGCACCAGCGCTGCGCGCGGGCTCGCGGGTACGGACGCGCGCAGCCGGGCGCCGAGCTCGTCGAGCTCGGGGAGGTCCCGGCTGTGCGAGGCAGCCAGCTGCTTGCCCCAGCGCCGCACCTGCCGCTCCAGGAACCCCTCGGGGCGGCCCAGGTCCTGCAGGCCGACCTGCGCGGGGTCGACGGCGTGCAGCCGGGCGAGCGCGGTGACGACCGCGTCGGCGAGCACCTCCGCCGCCCGGGCGTCCACCGCCTCCAGCTGCTCGCGCGAGCGGAGCACCGTCCCGTCGACGAAGGACATCACGTAGAACGGCGCGCCGAGCACCGTCGGGTCCTGGCACAGCGCGACCATGTCCGGCACCGGGACCTCGCTGCCGGCCAGGCCCGCCATGACGCGGTGCTCGCGGCTCATGTCGTGCGCGGTCTCGAGCACGTGGCCGAGCGGCGGACGACGCACGATCCACTGCGAACCGCCGTCGGTCACGACGTACGTGAGGTTCGAGCGGCCACCCGCGATGAGCCGGCCCTGCAGCGGCCCGGCCAGCAGGCCCGGGGACTCCTGCTCCAGGTATCGCGTCAACGCGTCCAGGTCGAGGCCGTGCGGGTCGGTCACTGCACTTCTCCGGTCGTCGACGTGTAGTTCCTGCTCTGCGAACGGAGACCGGTCGCTCGCCCGGTGGCACGGACCGAGCCACCGGCGCTCGCCGGGCGCCCTGCGGTCAGTACATGGCTAGGCCCGCGTTGACGTTCATGTCCTCACCGGTGATGGCAGCGGCGGAGTCGGACGCGAGGAACGCGGTCGCGCGCGCCACGTCTGTCGCCGTGACCGTGCGACGCAGCGGCGAGGCGGAGGCGAACTCGTCCCGGGCCTGCGCGACGGTGCTGCCCTTGGCCTTCGCCTGCTGCTCGAGTACCCACTCCAGGCGGTCGCCCTCGACCGCCCCGGGGGAGATCAGGTTGACCCGGACGCCGTACGGGCCGACCTCGGTGGCGAGGGTGCGGACCAGCCCGACGAGCGCCATCTTCGACGCGGCGTACGGAGTGCGGTGAATGAGGGGCCGCTTCCCGGTGACCGAGCCGATGAAGACCACCGACCCCCTGCGAGCCTCGACCATCGCGGGCAGCAGCGCCCGGCACAGCAGGAACGCGCCGGTGACGTTGACCCGGAACGTGTCCTCCCACTCCTGCGGCTCGATCTCCCAGAGCGGTCTGCTGGGCCCCCCGACGCCGCTGTTGTTCACCAGGACGTCCACCCTGCCCATCTCGCGCAGGGCCTGCTCGGCGCCGGCGGCGACCGAGGACGGCTCCGCGAGGTCCATCGGGACGACCAGAGCCTGCCGCCCGCCCTCCCGGATGAGAGCGGCGACCTCCTCCATGGCGTCCACGGACCGCGCCGCCAGGACGACGTCGGCGCCCTCGGCGGCGAGCGTCAGAGCGATCTCGCGGCCGATGGCGCGGCCGGCGCCGGTGACGAGGGCGACGCGGTTCTCCAGCAGCATGGGGGTCTCCTCCGGGTTGCCGGTCCAGCATGCCGGGGCCCGGCTTCGAGCAGTGGTGTGGGGTCCCACGCCAGCCAGGCGGGACGGCTCGGCGTGGCCCGGCGAGGGATCGGGCAGGCGGACGCCGGCACGCTGGACGCCCGCGCCTCGTGACGACGCCGGCGGCCGGAGTCCGGCCGGCCCGCGCTCCGCCTACCCCTGGATCGAGGCGCACGAGTCCGCGGGGCCGGTGGGGTAGGTCGTGTAGCCGCGGTGGAGCTTGTAGGTGTCGGCCCGGTGCGCGGTCCAGCCCTCGAACGCGCCGTACCGCGAGTAGAACTCGAGGCGGGTCTCCACCCGGAACACTGTCCGCCAGTCGTACGCCTGGACCGTCGTGCCGGACCAAGCGGCGGGCGCGTTGTCCCGGGCCCAGGCGAGGCCGCTCCAGGCGCTGCTGCCGAGCGTCGCGCCCGTGCGCATGTCGACGTAGAACAGCCGGTAGCGCACCTGCTGCCAGTCGTTGCCCCCGCCGGCGGTGCGGTTGTAGGCGTACGCCACGGGCGGCGGGACCTCGGATCGCAGCGTGTTCCACGCGTCCAGATAGCGGCAGGTGACGGCGGCCGGAACGTTGTAGCCGTAGACGCCGGCGCCCGCGTAGAGCTGGGCGCTGGCCGGGGTGGCCGTCAGCCCGAGCGCTGCGGCGGCGAGCAGGCCGGGCAGGAGCGTACGGAGCAGGAAGGTGCGCATGGCGGCCTCCGGGGGCTGGAGCGCGGGTTCGCTGACCGGCCCGACCCTCCGGCAGGGCAGGCCCCCGCACTGTCGTCAGCGCGACACAGCGGCGTCGGCTCGCCGACGCGGCACGGCCCTGGGCTGCCCGGGGCGCGCGGCCTCAGGCCGGCGGCGCGACCAGCACCATCCGGGCCTGGGCGGCGTCCTGCCGGGTGGCCCGGGCCTCGGTGTACTCCGGTGAGGAGTACCAGCGGCGTGCGGTGTCGGCGTCCGGGAACTCCAGCACGACGAAGCGTCCGGTCGGCCACTCCCCCTCGAGGACCTCGACCTCGCCGCCGCGCACGGCGTAGCGGCCGCCGTACTTCTGCACGGACGGGCCGGCCAGGGCCTTGTAGTCCTCGTAGCGAGCGGGGTCGGTCACGTGAATGTCGGCGAGCACGTAGGCGGTCATGCGCGGCAGCATGCCCGGCGGCGGGCGCCGGTGCCAGGTCATCCCGCGGAGCGGCGTCGAGGCGGTGCTCGCCAGAGCCGCCCCACCAGTTCGGTCCCGCCCGCCAGGACACGAACCGGGCCGGCCCCGGCCGCCCCCGGTCAGCCGGTGAACCCCTGGCGGGCCCGCAGGTCGCGGAACGCCTGCCCGCGCAGCGGACCACCCACAAGCGGGCCGAGCAGGCACACGTCGGCCGCGCCCGCCGTCAGCGGGACCAGCCCGCCGGCCGCGAGGGCACGGCCCCGGTTGTCACCGCGCCGCAGCCCGACGGCGATCAGGCCGACGCCGGCGACGACCCGGAGCACCCGGCCTGCCTGGCTGCCGATCACGTCGACGGGCTTCACGACGAGGCGATCGCGTCGAGCGCGGCGGCCAGGCGCCTGCCGGCCTCGTCCGCCACGTCCTGCAGCTCCGGCCGGTCCGGCAGGCTGACCATGACCTGCGGGTTCAGCGCCTGCACCAGGGTGTGGTCGCCGTCGCGCCGGACGACGACGTTGCACGGCAGCAGCAGACCGATGTCGCGCTCGACCTTCAGCGCCTTCGAGGCGAGCTGCGGGTTGCAGGCGCCCAGGATGACGTACGGCTCGGTGTCCTCGTCGAGCTTCTTCTTGAGCGTCGCCTGGATGTCGATCTCGGTGAGCACCCCGAAGCCCTGGTCGCCCAGCGCCGCCTTCGTCCTCTCGACAGCAGCGTCGAAGTCGAGCGTCGTCGTGACCGTGGTGCCGTAGTCCATCAATACCTCCAGCGGTATGTGTGGGTGCGTGCCCTGCCACTACCCCGGTCGGGTCGCCGGCTACCCGTCCGGCCCGTGGTCGCCGCGCTGCGGCGGGGGAAGGAGGACCGCAGCACGCCCACGCACCGACCCCGTTGGAGGCCCCCACATGAACGACACGATCGAGCGCGACGGCCTGACCGTCACGGTCCTGGAGACCCCGACCCTGGGCGACCGCAGCTACGTCGTCGACGACGGCACGTCCGCCCTCGTCGTCGACCCGCAGCGCGACATCGACCGCGTGCAGGCCGTCCTGCGACAGCCGGGGTGTGCAGCTCGCCGCCGTCGCGGAGACGCACGCGCACAACGACTACGTCAGCGGCGGGCTGGAGCTGGCCCGCAGCGCGGGCGCCCCGTACCTGGTGCCGTGCGAGGCCGAGGTGGAGTACGACCGCACCGAGGTCTGCGACGAGGACGTGCGCACCGTCGGGCAGATGACCGTGCGGACCGTCGGCACACCCGGGCACACGCACCACCACGTGGCGTTCGCCGTCGGCCGCGGCGAGACCCCGGCGTTCGTGTTCACCGGCGGCTCGATGCTGTTCGGCACGGTCGGGCGGACCGACCTGGTCAGCCCTGACGCGACGCAGGAGCTGACCCGGGCCCAGCACGCGTCGGTGCGCCGGCTCGCCGACGAGCTCCCGGGCGACACCGCCGTGCTGCCGACGCACGGCTTCGGCAGCTTCTGCTCCGCCACCCCGGCGTCGGGCACCGCGTCCACCATCGAGCAGCAGCGCAAGGAGAACCCGGCCCTCACCCAGGACGAGGAGGAGTTCGTCCGGACGCTGATCGCCGGCTTCGACGCCTACCCGGCCTACTACGCGCACATGGGGCCCGCCAACCTCGCCGGCCCGGCCCCCGTCGACCTGTCCCCGGTGGCGGAGGCCGACCCCGCCGAGCTCCGCCGCCGGGTGGAGGACGGCGAGTGGGTCGTCGACCTGCGCGAGCGGACCGCGTTCGCACGGGGGCACCTGCCGGGGACGTACAACTTCGACGCGACCGGCAACCTGGTGACCTACCTCGGCTGGCTGATCCCGTGGGGCACCCCGCTCACCCTGATCGGCGACAGCCCGGAGCAGGTCGCCGAGGTGCAGCGCGAGCTCGTCCGGATCGGCATCGACCGGCCCGCCGCGCAGACCACGCGCCCCGGTCGAGAAGCTCGCCGACGGGCGGACCGCTCGCCGGCTACCGGACCGCCACCTTCGCCGAGCTGGCCCAGGCCCGCGCAGGACGGTCAGGTGCAGGTCCTGGACGTACGGCGGGACAGCGAGTGGGAGGACGGCCACATCGACGGTGCGCAGCACATCCCGCTGCACGCCCTGCCCTCCCGGCTCGACGAGGTCCCCGCCGGGCCGGTCTGGGTGCACTGCGCCGGCGGCTTCCGCGCCTCCATCGCCGCCTCGGTCCTGGACGCCGCGGGCAAGGACGTGGTGGCCATCGACGACGAGTTCGAGGCCGCCGGCTCGGCCGGGCTGCTGAACGGGGCCGGCGGGTAGCGCGGCGGCGCGCGCCTTCCGGCGCCGGCTCGCGCGTGCGCCGGAAGCGGGAGGCGTCCGGCATTGTTGACCCGGGAAAGCCGAGACCCGGCGCTCTGAACCAGGAGACAGACATGCAGCTCGACGACGACGCCGTCAAGGTCACCATCAACCGGCTGCGCCGCGCCGAGGGCCAGCTCGCCGGGGTCATCCGGATGCTGGAGCAGGGCCGCGACTGCAAGGACGTCGTCACCCAGCTCGCCGCCGTCTCCCGCGCCCTGGACAAGGCCGGCTTCACCATCGTCGCCAGCGGGCTGAAGCAGTGCCTCGCTCGACGGCGGCGAGGACGCCGAGCTCGACGTCGCGCAGATGGAGAAGCTCTTCCTCAGCCTCGCCTGACGCCGCTTCGCGCCCCGTCCGCCGGCCGCTGGGCCGGGACGGGGCGCCGGCGTGCTGGGCAGCCGCCGGGGCCGCGGGCGCGTCCGGGCTTCCGGCGTCATGCTGCGCGGGCCGGACCGGTCCGACACGCGGTGGCGAGTGGTCTTGCCGTCCACCTGCGACCGGGCGCCGGGCGCGCGGGCGCCCTCCCCTTGTTTCGTGCAGGTGACCGGTCGAGGTGGACGGCGAGACCACGCGGGCGCTGACCGGCGTACGAGGACGCGACGCCGGCACGGCCGGGGCGCAGGCTCAGCAGCCGGCCGGCTCTGCCGTGGCCGGCCGGGTGTCGCGCCACCGTCGTAGCGCGCGGCCCACCGCGGAGGGTCGGCAGCACCGTACGAGCCGGACCAGCCGGTCGCGGCGGGCCTGCGCCCGGAGGTCGTCCTGGTGCTCCTGGACGAGCAGCAGGAGGGGATCGACTGTCATCGCGTACCTCCTCGCGGGACGGCGGGTCAGCAGCAGGCCGGGGCGGGCGAGGCGGCGCAGCAGGTCCCGCCCTCGGCGTCGGCGGTGCGGGGAGAGCTGCCGAAGGTCGGGCTGTCGGCCAGCACGGTGTAGATCTCCCACGGCTCCCCGCCGGGCCCGGAGACCCAGACCTTGTCCTGCGTCGCGTAGCAGCAGGTCGTGGCGTCCTCGAGCGTCGTGCCGAGGCCGGCGTCGGTGAGCCGGGCGGTCTCGGCCGCCACCCGCTCGGGCGAGTCCACCTCGACGCCCAGGTGGTTGAGGGTTCCGCCGCGGCCGGGGTTCTCCAGCAGGACCAGCTTGAGCGGCGGGTCGCTGACGGCGTAGTTGGCGTAGCCGGTACGGAGCTTGGCCGGCTCGGTACCGAGCAGCGCGGTGTAGAAGGCGACCGCGGTGTCGAGGTCGTCGACGTTCAGGGCCAGTTGCAAGCGCGACATGACGTGCTCCTCGGATCGACCATCGACGGTTGTCGATGACTGATCCGGACGCTACGCTTCCATCGACAGTTGTCAATAGGTGGAGGGGACATGACTGCCACGCCACTCGCCGCAGATCCCGCGTGCTGCCCACCGCTGCAGGTCAGCCCGCTCGGGACGGCCGACGCGGCCACGCTGGCGAGGGGGTTCGCCGCTCTGGGCGACCCGGTCCGGCTGCAGCTGCTGAGCCTGCTCGCCACCAGCCGGGACGGCGCGGTCTGCGTCTGCGACCTCGTCGAACCGGTCGGGCGCAGTCAGCCGACGGTCAGCCATCACCTGCGGGTCCTGCGCGAGGCCGGGCTGGTGACGGTGGAGAAGCGCGGCGCCAACAACTGGTACGCCGCAGCCCCGGCGTCGCTCGAGGCGCTGCGCGCCGCCCTGGCCGGCTGAGGCGGGCCGGTCAGGCCCGGGCCCGCCAGCGTCGTACGACAGCGAGCAGGACCAGGGCCAGCAGGGCGGCGAGGACGACGCCGTTCAGCACGTCGCTGTACTGCCCGATCGAGGTCCAGCGCTCGCCGACCTGGAAGCCGAGCGTGATGAACAGCGCGTTCCACGCCCCGCTCCCCAGCGCCGTCAGCAGCAGGAACCGGGGCAACGGCATCCCCTCGACCCCGGCCGGGACCGAGATGAGGCTGCGTACCACCGGGATCATCCGGCCGAGCAGCACGGCCGCCTGCCCGTGCCTGGCGAACCACGACTCGGCGCGTTCCAGGTCGGCGACGTCGACCAGCGGCAGCCGGTCGACGAGCCGGCGCACCCGAGCCCGCCCCAGCCGCGCGCCGGCCAGGTAGAGCAGCAGCGCGCCTACCACGCTGCCGAGCGTCGCGGCGACCAGCACCGCCGCGTACGACATCCGACCCTGCGCGGCGAGGTAGCCGCCGAGCGGCAGCACCACCTCGCTGGGCACCGGTGGGAAGACGTTCTCGGCGGCGACCAGCACGCCGACCCCGACTGCGCCCAGAGCGTCCACCACGTCGACCACGAGCCCGGCGAGGCCGGTCAGCTCGGCGGTCGGGGCCGCCGGGGCGGCGAGCGCGGGGAGCACGCCGGGAGGCTAACCGCGGCGTCGCGCGTCGCGGCGTCGCGGGGCTGCGGGGCTGCGCCGGGGCGCCTCCCCTGCGCAACGCCTCCTGCAGAGCCCCGGAAAGTGCCCGTACGCAGGGGAAGCCCCGGCGGGCCGGGCCTCCCCTGCGCAACGCCTCCCGCAGAGCCCCGGAAAGTGCCCGTACGCAGGGGAAGCCCCGGCGGGCCCGGCCTCCCCTGCACAACGCCTCCCGCAGAGCCCCGGAAAGTGCCCCTACGCAGGGGAAGCGCCCGAAGCAAGGGGACGCCCGCCCCGAAGCAAGGGGAACCGCCGCAGCAAAGGGGAACCCCGCCCGACCGGGTGATCAACCTCCAGCCACCGGACCGCCCTGCCGACCTCCCCTCCGCACGGCACTCCTGCCGCGCACCCCGCGACGAAGGGCCGTCGTGCCGACCCCGCTCCCGCACCGCTGGCGGTCCCGGCTCCTGCGCGTCCTCACGGCGCTGCTGGGCGTGCTGCTGCTCGGCGTCGCCGTCGGCGGTGCGGTACGCAGCGGCCGGGCCGCGGCGCTGGACGACCTGGACCACGCGCTGACCACGCAGGCGACGACCGGCGCGGCGGCGCTGCGGGAGTACTTCGAGCGCGCCCAGTCCATCAACCTCCTGCTCGCCCACGACGCCGCCATCGCAGGCCTCGAGCCGGAGCCCGGGACGGCCCACGCCGAGGCGCCGGGCGCCGCCCCGCACCGGCACGGCGAGCCGGTGACGGGCGGCACGCCGATCTCGACGCCCGCGGCCGAGGCGATGGCGTACCTGGAGCGGCTCTACCCCGGCCGGATCAGCGAGGCCTGCCTGATCAACAGCACCGGCACCGAGATCGCCCGGGTGGTCCGCGGCCTGGTCGCGCCCGAGGAGGACCTGTCCACCGAGGAGGCCGAGGCGCCGTTCTTCGCGCCGACGCTGGCCCTGCCGGCCGACCGGGTCCACCAGGCGGCCCCCTACCTGTCGCCCGACACCGACGAGTGGGTGATCTCGAACTCGACCCCGATGATCGGGGAGTCCGGCACGCCGTGGGGGCTCGTGCACTTCGAGGTGACGCTCGACAGCTTCCGGGCCGCCCTCGCCGGCACCGGCGGTGACCGACCGGCGGCCATCGTGGACAACCAGACCGGCAGGGTCGTGCTGGAGACCGGCCGGCCGCTGACCGGCGGCGAGCCGGAGAGCGCCGTGTCGCGGCCGGGCTCCCCCGGGCTCGCGGCCGCGATCGCGCGCACCTCCTCGGCGGCGTCCGACACGGTCGACGGCGAGCGCATCGCGCTGGTCCGGCTGCCGGGCTCGCCGGACAACGCCAACTCCTGGTCGGTGCTGGTGTCCGCGCCGGTCACCACGGTGGCCTGGTCGCGGGCGATCGGCCCGGCCCCGGTCGCGATGACGCTGGCGGGGCTGCTTCTGCTGGCCTTCGCGGGGCTCAACCTGCGCGCCAGCCAGCGCGAGCTGCGGGCCGCCGGCCTGGCCGACGAGCTCACCGGCCTGCCGAACCGCCGGCTGCTCACCGACCGGCTCGACCAGGCCCTGCTGCTCTCCGGACGCCGTCGCACCACCTGCGGCGTCCTGCTCATCGACCTCGACCGGTTCAAGGAGGTCAACGACACGCTCGGCCATCACGTCGGGGACGTCCTGCTGTGCGAGGTGGCCAACCGGCTGCGGGCGGCGTTCCGCGACTGCGACACGGTCGCCCGGCTCGGCGGTGACGAGTTCGCGGTGCTGCTGACCGACGTCGCCGACGAGCGGTCGGCCCTGGCGCTGGCGCGCCGGTGCGTCGCACTGCTGCAGGAGTCGTTCGTGCTGGACGGGATCGTGCTCAACGTCGAGGCGAGCATCGGGGTGGCGCTGGCGCCCCAGCACGGCACGGACGGGAACGCGCTGCTGCGGGTCGCCGACGTCGCGATGTACGAGGCGAAGGGCCGGCGCTGCGGCGTCGTCGTCTACGAGCCGAACCTGGACGTGCACACCCCCACCCGCCTGGCGCTGCTCGGCGAGCTGCGCCGGGCGATGCAGGACGACGAGCTGTTCCTGGACTACCAGCCGAAGGTGGAGCTGGACACCGGGCAGGTGCACGGCGTGGAGGCCCTGGTCCGCTGGCAGCACCCGGTCCGCGGGGTCGTCGCCCCCAACGACTTCGTCCCGGTCGCGGAGGGCACCGGGCTGATCCTGCCGCTGACGCTGCGGACCCTGGACCTGGCGATCGCCCAGGCCCGCGCCTGGTCCGACGGCGGCCACCCGGTGCAGGTGGCGGTCAACCTCTCCCCCCGCTGCCTGCTCGAGCCGGACTTCCCGGCGCTGGTCCGGGCCCGCCTGGAGCAGCACGCCCTGCCGGCCGGCCTGCTGCGGCTCGAGATCACCGAGAGCACGATCATGGCCGACCCGACCCGCGCCCTGGCCGTCCTGCAGGAGCTGCAGGCCGCCGGCATCTCGCTGTCCATCGACGACTTCGGCACCGGCTACTCCTCGATGTCCTACCTCAAGCGCCTTCCGGTGGACGAGCTGAAGATCGACCGCTCGTTCGTCCTGGAGATGCTCACCAACCCGAGCGACTCGGTGCTCGTCCGGTCGTCCATCGACCTGGGCCACAACCTCGGGCTGGCCGTGGTCGCCGAGGGCGTCGAGGACGAGGCGAGCCTGCAGGCCCTGTCCGACCTGGGGTGCGACGTCGTGCAGGGCTACCACCTGGGCCGCCCGATGACCTCGGAGGCGTTCACGTCGTGGCTGGCGGCCCGGTCCACCGACCGCGCGCAGGCCCCGACCTGAGATGTCCGGGCCCGGGCGGCTGGCCGGCCCGGCACGCGACCGGGCATCCTGCCCCCCATGACCTCTCCCTCCGCACCTCGCGTCCTCGTCTTCGACGTCAACGAGACGCTGTCCGACCTGACCCCGATGGGCGAGCGCTTCGCCGACCTCGGCGTCGACCCGCTGCTCGCCAAGGTCTGGTTCGCCAGCGTGCTCCGGGACGGCTTCGCGCTGTCCACCGTCGGGGCGAGCGAGAAGTTCGCCACGATCGCGGGCAGCGCGCTGAAGGCCGTCACGGCCGGACGCGAGCTGGACCGCAGCGCCGACGACGCCGTCCAGCACGTGCTGTCCGGGTTCATGGCGCTGCAGGTCCACCCGGACGTGCCGGCCGGCCTGCGGGCGCTGGCCGAGGCCGGCTACCGGCTGGTGACGCTGTCGAACGGGTCCGCCGCGGTCGCCGAGACGCTGCTGAGCTCCGCCGGGCTGCGCGAGCACGTCGAGAAGGTGCTCACCGTCGAGGACGCCGGGATCTGGAAGCCGGCGCCCGCGTCGTACGCGCACGCGGCGCAGCAGTGCGGCGTCGAGCTGGGCGAGATGATGATGGTCGCGGTGCACGCCTGGGACACCGACGGGGCGGCCCGGGCCGGCATGCAGACCGCCTACATCAACCGCACCGGCGGTGAGTACCCGACGTACTTCACCCCGCCGACGGTGACCGCGACCGGCATCGACGACCTCGCCCGGCGGCTGGCCCGCTGAGCCCGCCCTGACCGGTACGCGGCCCGCCGGGCGCTGGATCAGCCGGCGCGACCCGGGGCTGCTGCACCCGGCCGAGCTCGACCAGCTGCGGGCGTACGGCAGCGCGCGCCGGGTCGAGGCCGGCGCCGTCGTCGCCGCCGCCGGCAGCCGGCCGCGGCGGGTCCAGGTCGTCGCGACCGGCGAGCTGGAGCTGCGCGCCCGGTTGGCGGCCGGCCGGGTGACGATGGCGGTCGTCCGCGCCGGCGGGGTGATCGCCGACATCCCGGTGCTGCTCGACACGCCCATGCCGTACGACGCCGTCGCCAGCCGCGACACCGAGCTGCTGGCGCTGCCCCGGGAGCGCTGGACCGCGCTGCTCGCCGCGTCCCCGACGCTGTCGCTGCGGTGGATGACCTCGATCGCCCGGCGGCTCGACGACGACCGCCGCCGGCTGGTGGTCGTCACGTCCCGGCCCCTGGTCGAGCAGGTCGCCTACCTGCTCACCGACCTGGCCGAGGACGACCCGGCCGGCAGCCCGGTGGTCCGGCTCAGCCACGCCACTCTCGCCGACCTGCTCGGCGCGCGGCGGCAGTCCGTCTCGCGAGCGGTCGGCGTGCTGCGCGAGCGCGGGCTGGTCGCCACCCGGTACGGCGTCACGGCGCTGCTGGACCCGGACGGGCTGCGGGCGGCCAGCGGGCCCGAGCCGCTGCCCGGCCCGACATGGTCACCTCGGTTGCCGAGCCGGCAGGCCTGAGGCGACCGGGTGTTGTGCCCGGAGAAGCCCGAACCTCGCTCCCGGAAGGCACGCCCATGCCCCGCATCCCCGTCCACACCGTCGAGTCCGCCCCGGAGGGCAGCCGCGACGCCCTCAAGGCCCTGCAGGAGAAGTTCGGCAAGGTGCTCAACATCCACGGCCTCATGGCGCACTCCCCCGCCGTGCTCGCGACCTACGCCGCGATCCAGGGCGCGCTCGCCGAGCACAGCTCGTTCGACCTGGCGACCCGCGAGGCGATCGCGCTCGCCGTCGGCAACGAGGACAGGTGCGACTACTGCCAGGCGGCCCACACCGCCGGCGGCAAGGCCGCCGGGCTCAGCGAGGAGCTGACCGTCGCCATCCGCCGCGACGCGGTCGACGACCCGCGCCTGGCCGCGCTGATGACCCTGGCCCGCCAGCAGGCCGCGAACCTCGGGCACGTCGACGACACCGCCTGGCAGGCCGCGCTGGACGCCGGCTGGACCGACGAGCAGCTCACCGAGAGCTCCGCCGTCGTCGCGCTCAATCTCTTCACGAACTACTTCAACCACCTGGTCGGCACCGAGCTGGACCTCAAGCCGGCCCCGGCGCTGTAGCGACGCGGCGGCGCGACCTCCGGTCGCGCCGTCGCGCTCCCCGCGCCGGTACCCGCCGCCGGGGGTGCGGGCCGGTTTCCCGGGCAGGACACCCCAGACGCAAGATCTCCGGGCCGGACCGGCCGCACCCCCGGGAGGGCGCATGACCAGCTACGACCTCGTCGTGATCGGCGCCGGAGCGACCGGCCTCGGCGCAGCCCGGGCGGCCCGCAAGGCCGGCCGGCGCGTGGCGCTGGTCGAGAAGGCCCGCCCCGGTGGGGACTGCACGCACTACGGCTGCGTCCCGAGCAAGACCCTGCTCGACGTGGCGCACCGGGTCGCCGGCGCGCGGGAGGCCCAGGCCTGGGGCCTGGAGCCGGTCGGCAGCGTCGACCTGCGCAAGGTCCTGCAGCACGTCCGCAACGTGATCGCGACCATCGAGCAGGACGAGTCGCCCGAGCAGCTCCGCAGCGAGGGCATCGACCTGCTGCCCGGCTGGGCGCGGTTCACCTCCCCGACGTCCCTGGACGTCGACGGCCGCAGCGTGCGGGGCGACGCGGTTCGTGCTCGCCACCGGTGCCTCCGCCGCGATCCCGCCGATCGAGGGCCTCGACCAGGTCCCGTACCTGGACAACCGCTCGCTGTTCGACCTGGACGAGCAGCCCGAGCACCTGCTGGTGATGGGCGGCGGGGCGATCGGCATCGAGCTGGCGCAGGCCTTCTCCCAGCTCGGCAGCCGGGTGACCGTGGTCGAGGCCGCGCCGCGGATCCTCACCAAGGAGGAGCCGGAGGTCGCCGACGGTGATGACGACGGTCCTGGAGCGCTCCGGCGTGCAGCTCGTCGTCGGTGCCGGTGTCGAGCGGGTCTCGGCCGGCCCGACCCTGCACCTGTCCGACGGGCGCACCGTCCGCGGGTCGCACCTGCTGGTCGCGGTCGGCCGGCGCCCCGCCACCGGCGGCATGGACCTGGAGCGGGCCGGCGTCGAGGTCGGCGAGCACGGCGAGATCGTCACCGACGCGTACCTGCGCACGACCGCCGAGCACGTCTTCGCGGCCGGCGACTGCACCACGCCGCTGCAGTTCACCCACGTCGGCGACGAGCAGGGCCGGCTGGCGGCCGGCAACGCGTTCGCCCGCGGCAGCGTGCTGCCGGGCGCCCTGGGCGGCATGACCGCGTTCGACGACAGCGTCGTGCCGTGGGTGACCTTCACCGACCCCGAGATCGGCCGGGTCGGGATGACGCGAGGGCGAGGCCCACCGGGAGTACGGCGACCGGGCCCGGGTCGCGGTCGTGCGGCTGGACGAGATGGACCGCTCGCGCACCTCCGCCCACACCGACGGCTACCTCAAGCTGATCGCCGGACCGCGGCACGCTCGCCCGGGCACAGGTGCTGGACCGGGTCGTCGGCTTCACCGCCGTCTGCCCGTCCGGCGGCGAGCTCGCCGCGTCGGTGGCCGTCGCGATGCGGACCGGGATGCTCGCCGGCCGCTTCGCCCAGACGATCGCCCCCTACCCGACGTACGCGCTCGGCCTGCGGATGGCGGCCGCCCGGCTGTTCGGTGAGTTCGGCGGCGGCACCTGGCGGCCGGCGCAGCCCGAGTCCTGACGTCCCTCGCCCCGCTGACCCCTGGAGCCGACATGACCGCCCCCGCCCGCCGCACCGAGGACCCCGTCGTGATCGTCGGCGCCGGGCACAACGGCCTGGTCGCGGCCTGCTACCTGGCCCGCGCCGGCAAGCGGGTGCTCGTGCTGGAGGCCGCGGACAAGCCCGGCGGCGGGTCGCGGACCGACGAGACCATCCCCGGGCACCTGTTCAACACGCACGCCGCCGCGCACAACATCATCAACATGACCCGCATCCCGGCCGAGCTGGACCTGGCCGGGGCGGGGCTGGAGTACCTGCCGATGGACCCGTTCGCCACCGGGTTCTTCCGGGACGGCCGGATCGTGCGCTTCACCCGGGACATCGAGCAGACCGTCGCCTCGATCGCCGAGCACAGCCGGGCCGACGCCGAGGCCTACCGGGCGTTCATGCACCGGGCGGTGCCGCTGGTGAAGACCGCCGTGACCGGCCTGGAGAGCGGATCGAGCCCCGGCGGGGTGCTGAAGGCGGCCGCCAACAAGATCGGCCCGTTGCTGCAGGGCCTGGCCCGCTCCGGCGGGCCGATGGGCCTGATGAAGGACCTCGTCACGCCGTACGGCTCGCTGCTGCAGACCGCGCTGCCCAGCGAGCTGACCCGGGCGCCGGTCGCGTCGTTCGCCAGCCACTCCTCGGCGGGCCCGCACACCCCCGGCGGCTCGTTCTACGTGTTCTGGCAGGCGGCGTACCACCTGTACGGCCAGTGGCACCCGCGCGGCGGGTCGCAGGCCCTGACCCGCGCGCTGATCTCCCGGCTGGAGGAGGCCGGCGGCGAGGTGCGCACCGGCAGCGTCGTGGAGAGCATCGACGCCCGCGCCGGCCGGGCCACCGGCGTGGTGCTCGAGGGCGGCTCCCGGATCGCCGCCTCGGCCGTGGTCTCGGCCGTCGACGTGCAGACCGCGCTGCTGGAGCTGCTCGACCCGCCGCTCGGCGGCCGGGACGGGACCGAGCTCGCGGCGGCGCACCGCGGCAACGCCGTCCAGCTCGTCGTGCACCTGTCCACCGACCGGCTGCCGCCCTACCCGGGCGCCCGGGACGGCGACTGGAACGGCCTGCAGTCCCACGTCGGCACCGTCGAGCAGCTGCGCCGCGGGTTCCTCGCCGCCGAGGCCGGGATCCTGCCCGACCCGCCGGCGACGTACTGCTTCACCCCCAGCGTGTACGACGACTCGCTGGCCCCCGCCGGCCGGCACACCGTCTACCTTGCCTGCCCGAGCGCGCCGTACGAGCTGGCCGGCGGGTGGGACGCCGCGGCCGAGGGCTTCGCCGACGCGATGGTCGAGCAGGTCGAGCAGCACGCGCCCGGCTTCCGGGACAGCATCCGGGCCCGCACCGTCCGCACGCCGACCTTCGCGGCGCAGGAGCTGCGCTGGCCGGGCGCGCACCCGATGTTCCTCGACATCAGCCTGGACCAGCTCGCCTTCCTGCGCCCGACCCGGCGGCTGGCCGGCCACACCGTCCCGGGCGTGCCGGGGCTGTACACCTGCGGCGCGTCGACCGCGCCGGTCGGCGGGATCGCCGGCAGCTCGGGCAAGGCCGCCGCCCTGCAGCTGCTGAAGGCCCAGCCGTGAGCCCGGCCTGGACCACCCGGCGCTTCGCGCTGTCGCGCGCCGAGGCCGCGACGACGGCCGTCGCCGCCGCCGTCTCCAGCGGGGCCTACCTGGTGGGGGGCTCGGCGTACCTGGCCCGCGGGGTGGTCGGCGACCTGGCCGGGCTGACCGCGCTGGGTGCGGTCGCGCTCACCTCCGGCGCCCGCGCGCGTCACGAGGCCGCCGTCTGCCTCGCGTGCATCGGCGGGGTGCTCGGAGTCGACCCGCAGTGGCCGCTGCGGCTGCCGGAACCGGCCTGGTGGGCGCTGTTCACCGCGGGGCTGAGCGGCTACCTGCTGCTGCGTCGACGCGCCTGCGACTGACGCCGCCCCGTCCGGCCCGGAGATTAGGCTGATCGGATGGATCCCGCCCGCGACGGCCGCGACCCGGCCGGCGAGCACGGATCGGGCGACTCCCCGGCGGCCGCCACGGTGCTGCCCGAGCCGGCCCCGGCGCCCGGGCTGGGCCGGATCGCCTCCCTGATCGCACGCTCGGCCGTGCTGCCCGGGACCGGGCACCTGGCCACCGGCCACCGCCGTACCGGCTGGGTCCTGGTCACCCTCGCGCTGCTCACGCTGGTCGTCGTGGCGGTCGGCGCGGCGGCGGCGCTGCTGTCCCCGGCCACCGCCGCCAGCCTGGCGGTGCGTCCCGACCTGCTCGTCGCGGTGCGCTGGGCGGCGATCGGCGTCGCGGGAGCCTGGGCCGCGGTGATCGTGTGGACCGCCGTCCTGTCGCGGCCGGGCCGGCGCGGCGCCGCCGGCCGGCTGGTGGCGACGGGCACCGCCGCGCTGCTGGTCGCTGCGGTCGCGCTGCCGGCCGCCGTGGTGTCCCGCTACGCCGAGGTGCAGCGCAGCTTCGTGACCGACGTGTTCGCCGGGCAGCCGGGCGCCGCCGGCTCCGGCGGGGGCAGCACGCCGCCGGACCGGCCGATCTCGCAGGGCCGGCTGAACGTGCTGCTGGTCGGCAGCGACGCCGGCCCCGACCGGACCGGCGTCCGGACCGACACGATGGTGCTGGCCAGCCTGGACACCCGGACCGGCCGGACCGTGCTGTTCACGCTGCCGCGCAACCTCGAGCGGGTGCCGTTCGAGGAGGGCTCGGTGATGGCCGGGCAGTTCCCGCGCGGGTTCCGGTGCGCGGAATGCCTGCTCAACGCCGTGTACGCCTACGGCACCGACCACCCCGAGCTGTTCCCCGGCGATCCCGAGCCCGGCATGACGGCGCTGCGCAGTGCGGTCACCGGCGTGCTCGGCCTGAGTGTCGACTACTACGCGTCGGTCGACCTGCAGGGCTTCTCCGACCTCATCGACGCCCTCGGCGGGGTGACGCTGCGGGTCGAGCGCCGCCTGCCGATCGGCGGGCTGGATGCCCGCGGCAACCACGTGCGCCCGTCGGGCTACATCGAGCCCGGGCTGCAGAAGATGAACGGCGGCACCGCCCTGGCGTACGCCCGGTCGCGCTCCGACAGCTCGGACTACGAGCGGGTGCAGCGGCAGCGCTGCCTGATCGGCGCCATCCAGCGCCAGGCCGACCCGCGGACCGTGCTGGTCAACTTCCAGAAGATCGCGAACAGCACGGCCGACGCCGTCCGCACCGACATCCCGCAGTCGCTGCTGCCCGACCTGGTCAAGCTGGCCTTCAAGGTCACCTCGCAGCCGCTGCAGGGCCTGGCCTTCACCCCGCCACTGGTCAACGTCGGCCGGCCGGACTTCCCGGCGATCCGGACCGCGGTGCAGGACGCCCTGAGGACCCCGCCGCCGGCGACGCCCCGGCCGTCGACCCCGACGACGCCCACCCCCTCGGCGACCGGGGCACCCGGCCCGTCGGCCTCCCCGACCCCGTCGCCTGCGGCGCCGGTCTCGGTCGAGGACGTCTGCGCCTACGCGTGACGCCGGCCCGCCGCTGAGGCGCGGGGCTCAGGCCTCGCCGCGGGCCGGGTAGTCGTTCTCCTCGACGAAGCGGACGGCCGACAGCAGGTTGTCCAGGTGCGGCCGGGCGAACGGCGTCGACTGCACGTGCGCGGAGTAGACCGTGCCGTCGGGCCGGACCAGGAACAGGCCGGGCTCGCTGAACAGCTCCGGCTCGGGCTCCTTGACACCCTTGCTGACGAACAGGCCCCAGGCGCGCATGTCCGCCTCGGACAGCCCGTGGCCGACGGCCAGCCGCTCCAGCTCCCACTCGCGGACGGTGCGCGAGGCCCGGTCGAGGTCGTCGCCGCTGACCGCGACGACCGCGTCGATCCCGGCGTCCCGCAGCTCGTCCAGGCGCCGGTCGTACTCGGCAAGCTGCTTGCGGCACTGCGGGCAGTGCAGGCCGCGGTAGAACAGCACCAGGCTGAACAGCCGGGGCTTCTGCTCGGACAGGTCGTAGGTGCCGCCGCCGACCAGCGGCACGCGGAGCGACGGGGCGGGCTGGCGGGGCAGGACTGCGGGCACGACGACTCCGACCGGGCGGGAACGGGGAACGGCCTCGGTGTTCACGCCCCGGGCCCCCGGCAAACGCCGGCGGCCCCTCCTCGGCGCGGGACGTCAGCCCGACGCGGCCTCGTCGAAGCGCTCCAGCGCCTCGGCCTCGGCGACCTCGTCGCCTTCGGCGCGCGCCTGCGCGACCGCCCGGCTGACCTCGATCATGGTCTCCCGGTCGACGACCTTGACCCGGGCGCGACCGTGCGGCTCGCCGAGCGAGATCTCGTGCGCGTCCAGCAGGTCCCAGCCCTGCCAGGTGGTGTACCGCAGGCCCCGGCCCTCGAGCAGCTCGAGCACGGCGTCCGGGTCGGGCTGCGGCGCCCGAGGCACCGCGCCCGCCTCGAGGTCGGCCAGCAGGCTGCCGACGGTCTCGATGGCGTCGCCCTTCGTGTGCCCGATCAGGCCGACAGGTCCGCGCTTGACCCAGCCGTTGACGTACAGGCCCGGGATGGCGCTGCCTTCCAGGTCGAGGACCCGCCCGGCGGCGTGCGGCACCACGTGGTTGCGGCTGTCCCACGGCAGGTCGGCCAGCTCGGTGCTGCGGTAGCCGACGCAGCGGTAGACCGCCTGCACGGGCCAGTCGTGCAGCTCCCCGGTGCCGCGGACGTTGCCGTCCCCGGTCAGCTCGGTGCGCTCGGTCCGGAAGCCCTCGACCTTGCCGTCGCCGTAGATCTCGACGGGGCTCTCGAAGAAGTGCAGGAACAGCTTGCGGGGGCGCTCCCCCAGGCCGTTCTCGGCAGTGCGCATCGCGTACCGCTCCAGCTCGCGGACGACGAGCTTGGTCTGGTTGTCGCTGTTCACCGACGACACGCTGCCGGCGTCCAGCTCGAAGTCCTCCGGTGCCATCAGCACCTCGACGTTCGGCGAGTGGTCGAGCTCGCGCAGCTCCAGCGGGGTGAACTTGGCCTGGGCCGGCCCGCGGCGGGCGAAGACGTGCACCTCCTGCACCGGCGAGGCCTTCAGGCCCTGGTACACGTTGTCCGGGATCTCGGTGACCAGCAGCTCGTCGGCGGTCTTGGACAGCATCCGCGCGACGTCGAGGCCGACGTTGCCGGCGCCGACGACCGCGATCTTCTCGGCCTCCAGCGGCCAGTCGCGGGGCACGTCGGGGTGCCCGTCGAACCAGGAGACGAACTCGGCGCCCCCGAAGCTGCCCGGCAGGTCGACGCCGGGGATGTCGAGGTCGCGGTCCTTCTCGGCGCCGGTGGTGAACACCACCGCGTCGTAGTGCTCGCGCAGGTCGTCGAGCTTGATGTCGACGCCGTACTCGACGTTGCCGAGCAGCCGCACCTGCGGCTTGCGACAGCACCTGGCGCAGCGCGTTGATGATCCCCTTGATGCGCGGGTGGTCCGGGCGCGACGCCGTACCGGATCAGGCCGTACGGCGCGGGCTGGCGCTCGTACAGGTCGATCGAGACGTTCGTGCCCGACTTCATGAGCACGTCGGCGACGTAGACGCCGGCCGGGCCCGCGCCGACGATCGCCACGCGCACCGGGCGGTCCGTCGCGGTCGGGGACTCCTGCGGCGTGGTCACGAGCTCTCCTCCGGGGGCGGCGGCAATGCGGGACACGGTGCTTCCAGAGTGCTCCAACACCGCCCGGCGTGCAGCCATGCCCGGTGTGGCCTACCCCACTCCCGGACCCCGGCCGTACTCACCAGTACTGCGAGCCCGGCACCCCCTTGAACGGGCCGACGACGTCGTCGGTGACCCAGCCGCCGTAGAAGCCGCCGGCCTGCGGGCGGACCCGCTCCCCGTCGACCGTGCAGGAGTCCATCGCCGCCGGGTAGACCGCGACGGCCCCGCGCAGCACCCGGTAGGCCGGATCGGGATCGGGATAGGTCCAGGCGGCGGCCTCGGCGCGGCGCCCGCCGCCGAGGACGGTGAGGTAGCCGGCGACGCCCTTCCACTCGCAGTAGGACGAGCCGTCGGCCGGCACGAGCGCGCCGGGCGCCCAGTCGTCCGCCGGCAGGTACCAGGTCGGCGGATGGCTGGTCTCCAGCACCCGGAGGGCGCCGCGCGTCCGGCACACCTCGACGCCGCCCAGCACGACGACGACCTCCCGCGGGTCGGCGTCCACCCGCGGCGGCCGGGGGTAGTCCCACACCGACTCCTGCCCCGGGCCGGACGGGTCCGGCGCAGGCCGCCTCACGTCCGGGCCGGTCAGGCGCCGCGGCGGCGGCGCAGCAACCAGAGCGCGACCAGCGACGCGGCCGCCGCTCCGACCAGCGCCTCGCGCGGGATGCCGGTGCCGGCCACGCCGTCGGCCGGCAGGCCCGAGCCCGAGGTCCGCGGGGCCAGGACCGGCACCCGGACGCCGCTGGTGGGCGGCAGCGCGGGCCGCTCCGGCCCGGCGACGACCGGGTCGATCACCGCGGCCGGCGACGGCCGCTGCCGCACCGGCTCGCCGCGCAGCTCGGCGACCTTGTCCTCGACGGCGTCGCGGGCGAGCGACGCCTTCTCGCAGGCCACCCCGGCCGCCTGCCCGGCGAGCTCCTTGGCCCGCTCCACGCCGCGGGAGGCGGCGCGCTTGGGGCTGACCCGGTCGACGATCGCGTCGAGGGTCACCGCGAGCTCCTCGCGGGTGCGCTCGATCTCGGCGACCAGGGCGTCCGGACTCCGGTTCGCCTGACCGTTGCCGTCGTTGCGCTCGCTGGCCACCCTGACTCCCGTTCTGCCGCTGTCGTGTTCGCGGCCCGCGCAGGCGCGGACGGCGTATCCCGCCCCTCGTGCCCGGGTCCGCCGGTGCGGAACCCCGCAGCCGCCCCCGGATCATGGCATCGGCCCGGTCCGGCGACGCCGGCGGCCCTTGCTGCGACCGAGTGGCAACAAGGACTTCGCGGCACTAGCGTGGCGGCGTGATCCTGCACCGTCGGCCGGCCCTGGCTCTCGCCGCGCTCCCCCTGGCCCTGCTGGCCGCGTGCGGCGGCGCCGACGCCGGCGGCACCGCCGACGCGAGCGGAGCGCTCGAGGTGGTCACCACCGTCGCGCCGCTCACCTCGATCGTCGCGAACGTCGGCGGCGACCGGATCCGGCTGTCCGGCATCGTCCCGGAGGGCACCAACAGCCACACCTACGAGCCGCCCCCGCAGGTCTCCACGCTGCTGTCCCGGGCCGACGTCGTGTTCGTCAACGGGCTGCAAGCTCGAGGACCCGACGCTGGCGCTCGCCCGAGACCAACGCCCCGGACGCCGTGGTCGTCGAGCTCGGCACGACGACGCTGCCCGAGTCGGAGTACCTCTACGACTTCTCCTTCCCGCGCGAGGACGGCAAGCCCAACCCGCACCTGTGGACCGACCCGCTTCTCGCCATCCGGTACGCCGGGCTGGTCCGCGACACGCTGGCCGCGCAGGACCCGGAGGGCCGGGCGACCTACGACCGCAACCACGACGCGTTCGTCGCCAAGGCCACCGCGCTGTCGGAGGCGATGCGCGCCGACCAGGCCACCATCCCGGGCGGCAAGCGGGAGCTGCTGACCTACCACGACGCGTACGCCTACTTCGCGCGCGACTACGGCTGGACCGTCATCGGGGCGGTGCAGCCGTCGAACTTCGAGGACCCGCAGCCCAAGGAGATCGCCCGGCTGGTCGACCAGGTCCGGGAGCGCGAACGTGCCGGTGATCTTCGGCTCCGAGGTGTTCCCCTCCGCGGTGCTGGAGCAGATCGCCCAGGAGACCGGCGCCCGCTACGAGGACACCCTGCGCGACGACGACCTGCCCGGCGCGCCCGGCGACCCGGAGCACTCCTGGCTCGGGCTGATGCGCTACGACTTCCGCACGATGGTCTCGGCGCTGGGCGGGACGACGGCGGCGCTGGACGCCCTGGACGTCTCCGACGTCACGCCCGACACCGCGGACTACCCGCAGTGACGCGCGCTCGTCCGCCTGGACGGCGTGACCGTTCGGCTACGGCGGGCCGCCGGTGCTGCAGCGACGTCACGCTGGGCCGTCGAGCCGGGCGCCTTCACCGGGATCGTCGGGCCCTCCGGCTCCGGCAAGACCAGCCTGCTGCGCCTGCTGCTGGGCACCGAGCGGCCGAGCGCCGGACGGCTCGTCCGCGCCGCCGGGCACCGCGGTGAGCTACGTCCCGCAGCTGGAGACGGTCGAACTGGAACTTCCCGGTCACCGTCGACGAGTGCGTGCTCATGTCGCGGCCGTCGCGCCGCCTGGTGCCGTGGCCGACCCGCGAGGAGAAGGCCGACGTCGCGGCCGCGCTGGAGCGGCTCGGGATCGGCGAGCTGGGCAGCCGGCACATCCGCGAGCTGTCCGGCGGGCAGCAGCAGCGGATGTTCCTGGCCCGCGCGCTGCTGCGCCGGCCGCAGCTGCTGCTGCTCGACGAGCCGACCTCCGGCGTCGACGTGCAGACCCGGCACGAGGTGCTGCACCTGCTCGACGACCTCAACCGGGAGGGGCTCGCGATCGTGCTCACCACGCACGACCTGAACGGGATGGCCGCGCACCTGCCGCAGCTGCTGGCGCTGCACGCCCGGGTCGTCGCGCACGGCACCCCCGCCGAGGTGATCGTCCCGGACGTGCTGGAGCGGACCTTCGGCGCCCGGATGGAGGTGCTGCAGCACCTCGGCATGCCGGTCGTCGTGGACAGCCCCGGCGGCGCGAGCCTGCGGCCGGTGTCGTGATGAACGGGCTGTGGCAGGCGTTCCTCGACCCCTTCGGCTACCAGTTCTTCGTCCGCGGGCTGGTCGCGGCCCTGCTCGCCGGGGCGCTCTGCGGCCTGATCGGCGTCTTCATCACGCTGCGCGGGATGAGCTACATCGGCCACGGCCTGTCGCACGCCATCTTCGGCGGGTACGCCGCCGCCCCGCTGCTCGGCGTGCCGATCGTGCTCGGCGCCGGGCTGTGGGGTCTGGCCTCGGCGCTGGCCATCAACGCCGTGACCCGGAGCCGGCGGATCGGCGCCGACGCGGCGATCGGCGTCGTCACGACGGCGTCGTTCGCGCTCGGCGTCGCCCTGCTCACCCGGTTCGGCACCAAGGGCCCGGCGTTCGACGCCCTGCTGTTCGGCAGCATCAACGGGGTCGCGCAGCAGCGACCTGTGGCTGCTGGTCGGGGCCCTGGCCTTCGCCGTCGCCGCCTTCACCGGCCTGTACCGGCAGTTCCTGTTCTCCACCTTCGACCCGGACGTCGCCGACGTGTCCGGGGTGCCGGTGCGCCGGATGGACGCGCTGCTGATGCTGGTGCTGTCGGTGTCGATCCTGGCGACGCTGTCGATCATCGGGGTCACGCTGGTCGCCGCCACGCTGGTCATCCCGGCGGTCGTCGCCCGGATGCTCAGCGACTCGTTCGGCCGGATGCTGTGGATCTCCACCGCGATCGGCACCGCGGCCGGCGGCGTCGGGATGTACGCCTCCTACCACCTGGAGATCCCGTCCGGCACCACGATCGTGCTGACGAACGCGCTGGTCTTCCTGGTCGCGCTGGTCGTGACCCGCGGCCGGACGCTGCGCCGCACGGCCGGGCTCGACGACCACGGCGGCGCCCCGGCCCCGACCCCTGTCGCGCTGTCCGCCCGCTGACCCGGCACGATCGCGCCATGACCGAGACCCCCCGGCTGTCGCCCGGCGACCCGGCCCCCGACTTCGCCCTGCCGGACGCCGACGGGCGCACGGTGCGGCTGGCCGACCTGGCCGGCCGGCGCACCGTGCTGTACGTCTACCCGGCGGCGGGCACCCCCGGCTGCACCGGCCAGGCCGTCGACTTCGAGGCCGGTCTGGACGCCTTCGCCGACGCCGGGATCACCGTGGTCGGGCTGTCACCGGATCCGCCGGAACGGCTGGCCGCCTTCCGGGACGCCCACGACCTGCGCTTCCCGCTGCTGTCCGACCCGGGTCGCGAGGTGCTGGCCGCCTTCGGGGCGTACGGGGAGAAGCAGCTGTACGGCAGGACCGTGACCGGGGTGATCCGCTCGACGTTCGTCCTCGACGAGCGCGGCGTCGTGCAGGCCGCGTCGTACAACGTCCGGGCCAAGGGCCACGTGGCCAAGCTGCGCCGCGAGCTGGGGCTGCCCGCGGCGAACGGGCCGGCCGCCTAGGCTGCGGGCACCGGCGCGGTTGGCGGAACTGGCAGACGCTGCGGCTTTAGGTGCCGCCGCCCTCGGGCGTGGGGGTTCGAGTCCCCCACCGCGCACCCGGCTCGCCCCGCACCGCCCCAGGATGTGGTAGACGGAGAGTGAGCGGGCCGCGCCCCGTCGCGTCCGGCACCTGGAGCCCGGTTGAACCTCGAGAAGGTGGTCTTCGGCTTCTTCGTGCTGCTCGCCGCGACGCTGAACTTCGGCTTCTTCCTCGGCGACATCTCCGACCCGGCGCTGCACAACGTGTACGAGCTGTTCGCGGCGGTCGTGGTCAACCTCATCGCGACCGTGCTGAAGTTCGGCGACCGCACGCAGATCGGCGCGGTGCACCTGGCCACCAGCCTGGTGGCCGACCTGCAGCTGATCGGCGGCCGCGCTGTCCTGGGCTACGCCTCGCACGTCTCGCCGGCACGGGCTGACCGCGGCGGCGACGGCGAGCGTCGTCTCGCTGTCCGGCGGCGCGCTGTTCGCCAACATCGTCTCGGTCGTGCTGCTCGTCGTCGAGACCGTCGTCCTTCCACCGCGGCTGAGCGGAGGCGCCGGTGGGCAACCCGCTGCTCGTCCTGCTGGCGCCGGCTGCTTCGGCCGGCGACGAGCCGGCGCCCGGCCCGGTGCGCGCGCCGGCGGCCGCCGGTCGCGTCCGCCGTGCAGGCGTCGGCGACGATCTTCCTGATCCTGCGCCGGATGCGGGCGCCGCTGATCATGCTGATCCTGATCTTCGCCGTCAGCGTGCTCGGGCTGACGCCTCATCCCCGGGCGTGGACGCCGCGGGCCGAGCCGTGCGCGGATGGGCTTCTTCGACGCGTTCTACTTCATGAGCTACACCGCGACGACGATCGGCTTCGGCGAGCTCCCGCTACCCGTTCACCGACGCCCAGCGGATGTGGGTGACCGTCTCGATCTACCTGACGGTGATCGGCTGGGCGTACGCGATCGGCTCGCTGCTGGCGCTGCTGCAGGACCGCGCGTTCCGGCAGGCGCTGGCGCTGCAGCGCTTCACCCGCAAGGTGGCCCGGCTGCGCGAGCCGTTCCTGCTGATCGCCGGGTACGGCCAGACCGGCGAGCTGCTCGGGCCGCTCGTTCGACGCGCTGGGCCGCCGCTTCGTCGTCATCGACCGACCGCACGAGCGGATCGACGCGCTCGACCTCGACTCGTACCACGCCGACGTGCCCGGCCTGGTCGGCGACGCCGGCAACCCCGGACCACCTCGGCGTCGCCGGGCTCGGCCACCGGCCTGCTGCGAGGGCGTGCTGGCGCTGACCGACGACGACGAGGTCAACCTCGCGGTCACGATGGCGGCCGCGCTGCTGCGCCCCGACCTGCCGGTGATCGCCCGCACCGTCGTCGCCGGCGATCGCGCGACCGGATGCAGGCCTTCGGCACCCCGACGCGTGGTCAACCCGTTCGACCGGTTCGGCGACCACCTGCGGCTGGCCCTGCGGGCGCCGGCGTCCTACCAGCTGCTGACCTGGCTGGAGAGCGGGCCCGGGCGCGGAGCTGCCGCCCGCGCGGTCGCCGCCGACCGCACGGGCGCTGGGTGGTCTGCGGGTACGGCCGGTTCGGCCGCGAGCTCACCGCCGACCTGCGCGCGGAGGGCCTCGAGGTCACCGTCATCGAGCCGACGCGACGGTCGCCGACGACGACCGCGGTCGTGCGGGGACGGCTCCGAGCCCGGCGTGATGGCCCGGGCCGACGCTCGGCGCGGCGGTCGGCTTCGTCGCCGGCACCGACAACGACACCACCAACCTGTCGCTGGTCGCGGCGGCCCGCCGGCTCAACCCGGGCCTCTTCGTCGCCGCCCGGCAGAACCAGCCCGCCAGCGCCCCGCTGTTCGCGGCGATGCGACATCGACGCGCTGCTGGTGCCGACCGAGGTGGTCGCGCACGAGGTCTACGCGCAGCTGAGCACCCCGCTGCTGTGGCGGTTCCTGCAGGAGATGCCGGCGCGGGGCGACGAGTGGGCGGCCGAGGTGATCGACCGGCTGACCGGCGAGTGCGGGCGGCGGCCTGCAGGCGCTGTGGAAGGTGCGCCTCACCGCCGGCGGAGGCGCCGGCGCTGCGCCGCGTGGCTGGCGCGCCGGCGACGGCCCGCCTCGGCGACCTGCTGCGCAACCCCGAGGACCGGGACGGCGCGCTGCACGCCGTGCCGCTGCTCGGTCCGCCGCGACGGCCGGGCGCGATGCTGACCCCGGACGACGACTTCCTGCTGGCCGCCGGGGACGAGCTGCTGCTCGCCGGCCGGCCGTCACGCCCGGCGGGCGCTGGAGACGACCCTGGTCGTCGACGCGGCCGCGCGAGTACGTGCTCTCCGGCCGGCACGTGCCGGCGAGCTGGATCTGGCGTCGGCTCAGCCGGACCGCCGAGCCCGCCACTCGCTGAGCGGCCCGCGGCGCGCGCCCGGCGGCGTCAGCTGCGGGTCAGCGCCGCGGACAGCCGCGGCGCGAGCTCGCGGAACGCCTGACCGCGGTGGCTGATCGCGTCCTTCTCCGCCGGGCTGAGCTCGGCGGTCGTCCGGTCGCTGCCGACCGGCACGAGCACCGGGTCGTAGCCGAAGCCACCGGTCCCGCGCGGCGCGCGGGCCAGGCTGCCGCGCAGCTCGCCGCGGACCACGCCTTCTCCGGCCGTCGGGCAGCGCCCACGCCGCGGCGCAGACGAACGCCGCGCCGCGCCGGTCGTCCGGCACGTCGGTCGAGCTGGGCCAGCAGCAGCGCGAGGTTCGCCGCGTCGTCGCCGTGCCGGCCCGCCCAGCGGGCGCTGACAGCACCCCCGGCATGCCGTTCAGCGCGTCGACCGTCAGGCCGCTGTCGTCGGCGACCGCCGGGCGGCCGGTGTGCCGGACGGCCTCGCGGGCCTTGGCCAGCGCGTTGTCCTCGAACGTCGCGCCGGTCTCCGGGCCCGGGGTCGTACGCCCCGTCGATCCCGGTCAGCTCCAGGCCGTACGGCGCCAGGATCCGGCGCAGCTCGGCGATCTTGCCGGCGTTGGCGGTGGCGAGGACGACCTGCGGGGCGGTCACAGCGCGGTCGCCACGCCCCGGTGCTTGGCCGGCGAGCGGCTGGGCCAGCGCGTCGGCCTGCAGGCGGGTGAGCTCGGCGATGCCGCCGAGCGCCAGGTCGAGCAGGGCGTCGAGCTCGGCCCGCGTCGAACGGGCGCGCCCTCGGCGGTGCCCTGCACCTCGACGAGGTCGCCGTCGGCGGTCGCGACGACGTTCATGTCGGTGTCGGCGGCGACGTCCTCGACGTACTCCAGGTCCAGGCGCGGCTCGCCGTCGACGATCCCGACGCTGACGGCGGCCAGCGGACGGGTCACCGCGGCCGGCCGGTCCAGGTGCCGGCAGGCGTCGGAGAGCGCGACCAGGCGCCGGTGATCGCCGCGGTGCGGGTGCCGCCGTCGGCCTGCAGCACGTCGCAGTCGATGGCGATGGTGTTCTCACCGAGCAGCGTCAGGTCGATCGCGGCCCGCAGGCTGCGCCCGACCAGCCGGCTGATCTCGTGGGTGCGCCCGCCGAGCCGGCCCTTGACCGACTCGCGGTCGCTGCGGGTGTGCGTGGCCCGCGGCAGCATGGCGTACTCCGCGGTCACCCAGCCCAGCCCGGAGCCCTTGCGCCAGCGCGGGACGCCCTGGCCTGCGCGCTGGCCGCGACGAGCACCCGGGTGGCGCCGAACTCGACCAGGCACGAGCCCTCGGCGTGGTCCAGCCAGCCACGGGTCAGCGAGATCGGACGGAGCGAGTCGGGCGCGCGGCCACCGGGACGAGTCACGACCCCGAGGTTAGGGGGTGGGTCGGACAGACCTGCTCAGAGCGGGTAGACGGCGCCGGCCCGGGCCAGCTCGGCCGGGCCGGCGTAGCCCCGCCTCGCCGCGGCGAGCTGGGCCTCGCCGTCGTGCGAACGGCATCACGTGGGTGAGCAGCAGCCGGGCCGCGCCGGCCCGGGCGGCGTGCTCGCCGGCCTCGCGCCCGGTGAGGTGGATGCCCGGCGGCGGCGGCGGGTCGTCCGGCCAGGACGCCTCGCACAGCAGCAGGTCGCAGCCGCGGGCCAGCTCGACCAGCGCGTCGCTGGCGGCGGTGTCGCCGGTGTAGACCAGGCTCGCGCCCGCCGGCCTCGACCCGGACGGCGTGCGCCTCGACCGGGTGCGTCGATCCGCGCGGTGGTCACGGTGAACGGGCCGAGCTCGGTCGTCGTGCCCGGCCCGCACGGTCGCGCACGTCGTAGACCGCGGCCAGGCCGTCGGCCGGCGGCTCCTCGTACGCCGAGCGGATCCGGTCGCCGAGCCCGGCCGGGCCGTAGCACCGGCAGCGGCGGCTGGCGCCCGGCCGGGTGGTAGCAGCAGCGCGTACGACAGCGCGACCAGGTCCAGGCAGTGGTCGGCGTGCAGGTGGCTGATCGCAGACCGCGTCGACGTCGCGCAGCGTCGCAGGTGCGCTGCAGCGGGCCGAGCGCGCCGTTGCCCAGGTCGAGCACCAGCCGGTAGCCGTCGTGCTCGACCAGGTAGCCCGAGCAGGGCGAGTCCGGGCCGGGGAAGGTGCCGGAGCAGCCGAGCACGGTGAGCCTCACGCCGGCGGCCGCCGGGCACGAGCTGCGGGCCCGAGGAAGCGGCGGGCCAGCCGGGCGAACGGCTCGGGGTCGCCGGTGGCCAGGAACCGGTGCTCCGGCGGCGGCGCGTCCTCGCCGCGCAGCAGGTCCTCCCGGACCAGCACCCGGTAGACGTCCTTCGCGGTCTCCTCGGCGCTGCTGACCAGCGTCACGCCGTCGCCCGACCACGAGCGAGATCACGCCGGTGAGCAGCGGGTAGTGCGTGCAGCCCAGCACCAGCGACGTCCACGTCGGCCGCCAGCACCGGCTCGAGGTAGTGCGTGGCGAGCTGCAGCAGCTGCCGGCCGGTCGTCACCCCGCGCTCCACGAAGTCGACGAAGCGCGGGCAGGCCGCGCTGGTCACGGTCACGTGCGGCGGCCGCGGCGAAGGCGTCGTCGTAGGCCCCGCTGGTCACCGTCGCCGTCGTGCCGATCACGCCCGACCCGGCCGGTGCGGGTCGCCGCGACCGCCCGGCGGACCGCGGGCAGGACGACCTCGACGACCGGCACGTCGTAGCGCTCCCGGGCGTCGCGCAGGCAGGCCGCGCTCGCCGTGTTGCAGGCGATCACCAGCATCTTCACGCCGTCCGCGACGAGCGCGTCGCAGACCGCGAGGGCGTGCCGGCGCACCTCGGCGATCGGCAGCGGGCCGTACGGGCCGTGCGCGGTGTCGCCGACGTAGCGCAGCTGCCTCGTGCGGCAGCTGGTCGAGCAGCGCCCGGGCGACCGTGAGACCACCGACCCCGGAGTCGAAGACCCCGATCGGCGCGTCGACTCACGCGGCCACAGTACGTGCGTCCGGGGCGAGGGTCGCGACCGCCAGCCTGTGGGCTGCCGCACCTGCGCCGGCGGCCCGCGCCGAGCGCGAGCGCGGTGCCGGCTCAGGCCCCGCGGGTGACTGACTCAGCGCGCGGATCTGCGCCGTCAGCCGGTGCATGTCCTCGGCGAGCCGCGGTCGTCCTGCCGGATCAGCTCGGCCTGCGTCGCGGCCAGCTCCTCGCGGTGCTCGGCGTCCGCCGCGTCTCACGTGCCTGGTCGCGGTGCGACTGCGACTTCTGAGCGATCATGACCATCGACGCCGAGTAGTACGCCACGGCCGAGCAGACGAGGTTGAGCCAGGATGAACGGAGCGGGGTCGAACCCCGCTGCCCTGCAGCAGCCCGCGCCACGACGAGACCAGGAAGCCGGCCACGTCGTTGACCACGACCCACGCCAGGATCACGGCCGTCGAGGCGACGACGAACTGCACGGTCCCCATCGACGTCGGCGACCGTGTCTCGCGCGATCCGCGGGACGAGCCCCTCGCCGAAGGCTCCCCTGCCGCGGTGCGCTCGGTGGTGGCGCAGCTGCGGTCGTCGGTCATGTGCGTCTCCGTCCCGGCAGGTGGTCCCGTCGGTGACCGGATCCGGCCGGCTACGCCCAGAGCTGGCCCTCGAGCGCGGCCTCGGCCTCCTCGAGCGTGCCGGCGTAGGCGCCGGTCGACAGGTACTTCCAGCCGCCGTCGCAGACGACGAACGCGATGTCGGCCCGCTCGCCGGCCTTCACGGCCTTCATCGCCTCGCCGAGCGCCGCGTGCAGGATCGCCCCGGTGGAGATGCCGGCGAAGATGCCCTCCTCCTCGACCAGCTGCCGGGTGCGCCGCAGCGCGTCCCGCGGCCCGACGGAGAACCGCGAGGTCAGCACCGAGCCGTCGTACAGCTCGGGGACGAAGCCCTCGTCGATGTTGCGCAGGCCGTAGACCAGCTCGCCGTAGCGCGGCTCGGCGGCGACGATCTGCACGCCCGGGACCTGCTCGCGCAGGTAACCGGCCGGTGCCCATCAGCGTGCCGGTGGTGCCCAGGCCGGCGACGAAGTGGGTGATCGTCGGCAGGTCCGCGAGGATCTCCGGGCCGGTCGTCTCGTAGTGCGCGTGGGCGTTCGCCGGGTTGCCGTACTGGTAGAGCATCACCCAGTCGGGGTTCTCCGCCGGCGAGCTCCTTGGCGACCGCGACGGCCTGGTTGGAGCCGCCGGCGGCCGGCGAGGTGATGATCTCGGCGCCGTACATCGTGAGCAGCTGGCGGCGCTCGACCGAGGTGTTCTCCGGCATGACGCAGACCAGCCGGTAGCCGCGCAGCCGGCAGACCATCGCCAGCGAGATGCCGGTGTTGCCGCTGGTCGGCTCCAGGACGGTGCAGCCCGGCCGCAGCAGCCCCTCCTTCTCGGCCTGCGCGATCATGTACAGCGCCGCGCGGTCCTTGACCGACCCGGTCGGGTTGTTCGGTCTCCAGCTTGGCCCAGAGCCGGACGTCGGGGGACGGCGACAGCCGGGGCAGGCCGACGAGCGGGGTGCGCCCGACGGACTCGACGAGCGAGTCGAAGCGCATGGCTAGCGGGAGCCGCCGGCGACGGCGGGCAGCACGGTCACGGTGTCGCCGTCCTGCAGCGGGGTCTCGAGCGCGCCGAGGAAGCGGACGTCCTCGTCGTTGACGTAGACGTTGACGAAGCGGTGCAGGCCGCCGTCGTCGGTGACGAGACGGCCGCGCAGGCCCGCGTGCCGGCTCTCCAGGTCGTCGAGCAGGGCGAGCAGCGTCCCGCCCGAGCCCTCGACCGTCTTCGCGCCGCCGGTGTACGTGCGCAGGATCGTCGGGATCCGGACCTCGATGGCCATGTCGGGCGTGCCTCTTCCTGTCGGGGGCTTGCGGTGCTACCGGGTGTCAACAGACGCCGCGCGGCGCCGCATTCCGGGCTAGGCCGTGATCTCGACCGGCTCCTCCTCGACGACCCCGTCGACGATGCGGAACGACCGCACCTCGTCGGTCTCGGCGCGGGTGGAGACGAGCAGGTAGTGCGCGTCCGGCTCGGACGCCAGGGTGATGTCGGTACGCGACGGGTACGCCTCGGTCGCGGTGTGCGAGTGGTAGATCACGAACGGCACCTCGTCGGCGTCGTCCAGCTACCGCCAGACCTTCAGCTGCTCCTGCGCGTCGAAGCGGTAGAAGGTCGGCGAGCGCTCGGCGTTCTCCATCTCGATGACGCGGGTGGCGACGCCGTCCCGGCCGGCGACGACGCCGCACGCCTCGTCGGGGTGGTCACGACGGGCGTGCGCGACGATCTGGTCGACCATGGTCCGGGGCAGCGAGAGCACCCGGTCAGGCTAGCGGCGCGGGGTCAGGCACCCGAGCAGGGACTCCTGCAGCCACCCCAGCCAGCCGTAGACGTGCAGGGCCTGCGTGGCCGGGTCGTCGGGGTCCAGGCCGTCGGGGTCGAGGTCCTCGGTGACGCCGAGCCGGGTGCCGAGCACCAGCCGCAGGTCGTTCAGGCAGCCCAGCCACGCGGCGGCGTCGTCGCGGTCCAGCAGCGCCTTGCCCGGGCCGGGGAGCGTCGCCAGCACCCGCCGGCAGTGCGCGCGCTTGCCGGCCCGCAGGTCGCCCTCGGTGAAGCGGCGGAACTCGCGGCTGGCCTCGTCGTCGTCACCGCCGTACGCGTCCGGCAGCAGCCGGGCCAGCGCCGGGTCGGTCGGCGGCTCGACCGGACCGCCCGACCCGCCGAGCAGCGCCTCCAGCGGGTCGCCGCTGGCCTCCTGCTCCGCGCCGAGCAGCACCAGCAGGTCCTCCACGAAGCGCCGCAGCAGCGCCGCCTCGAACTCGTCGGGCGCCGTCTCGATGCCCTTGCGGGTCTTCTTGAAGTGCACCGCTAGTCCTGCTGCAGGGTGGCCCACAGGCCCTTGCCGTGCAGCCGCGCCACGTCGTGCTCCATCTGCTCCCTCGTCCCGCTGCTCACCACCGCCCGGCCCTTGTGGTGCACGTCCAGCATCAGCGCCGTCGCCTTCGCCTTGGAGTAGCCGAACAGCTCCATCAGCACGTACGTCACGTAGCTCATCAGGTTGACCGGGTCGTTCCAGACGATCGCCACCCAGGGCCGGTCGACGGCGACGTCCTCGTCGACCTCGGGCAGGTCGAGCTCGGCGGGCGCGGTCACCCGCGCAGCTCCCGCTTGAGCACCTTGCCGGTCGCGTTGCGCGGCAGCGCGGGGTGCACGTGCACCTCCCGCGGCACGGCCGCGCGGGCCAGCCGGTCGCGTACCCAGTCCTGCAGCTCGACCGCGGGCACGTCGCGGGACAGCACCACGTGCGCGGCCAGCCGGGAGCCGTACGCCGGGTCCGGGAGGTCGACGACCGCGGCGTCCTGCACCGCGTCGTGCTCGAGCAGGACGTTCTCCACCGAGCCGGTGAACACGTTCTCGCCGCCGACGACCACCATGTCGTCCTCCCGGCCCAGCACGGTCAACCGGCCCGCGTCGTCCCACGCGCCGAGGTCACCGGTGGCGACCAGCCCGTCGAGCCGGTCGCGGTCGCTGCCGTCGGTGTAGCCGGCGAAGGCGAGCCCGCTGCCGACGCAGACCCGGCCGGGCACCCCCGGCGGGCAGTCCTGCCCGGCGTCGTCGACGACCCGCAGCCGCACCCCCCGCGGTGGCCGGCCGGCGCAGCGCGGGTCCGCGGCGAGGTCGGCGGGGGTGGCGACGGCGGCGTACGCCGCCTCGGTCGAGCCGTACAGGTTGTGCAGCACCGGCCCGAACGCCTCGAACGTCCGGGCGACCACGTCGCCGGGCAGCGGGCCGCCGCTGGAGGCGATCACCCGCAGGGAGGAGGTGTCGTAGCGCGACGGGTCGGCCCGGAGGATCTTGTCGAGCAGCACCGGCACGACGACGAGCATCGTCGGGCGGTGCCGGGCCACCGCCTGCAGCACCCGCTCCGGGTCGAAGTGCCGCTGCAGCACCACCGTGGAGCCGAGCGCCATCGCCAGGTTGAGGTGCCCGAGGCCCCAGGCGTGGAAGACCGGCGAGGCGATCAGCGTCACTCCCCGGGCGCGCACCGGCAGCGCGGAGAGCACCGCGACGGCGTCCTCGATCCGCGCGCCGCTGCGGGCGGCCCCCCGGGGCGTGCCGGTCGTGCCGCTGGTGAGCAGCACCTGGCGCCCGGTCCGGCGGACCCAGCGGGGGGCGCCGGAGCCGGGGGTGTCGGCGAGCGCGTCGAGGTCCTCGGTCGTGACGGCGCGCGGCACCGTCCCGGCGAACTCCGCGTCGCAGACGACCAGCTCGGCGGCCTCGCGCTCCAGCACCTGGCGCAGCGGCCCGGCCGCGGTGCCGGTGCTCAGGTACAGCACGTCGGCGCCGCACTTGGCGAGCGCCGCGGCGCCCTCCACGAAGCCCCGGCCGTTGCGGGCGAGCAGCCCCACGGTGCTCCCGGCCCGTACGCCGTCGGCCCGCAGCTCGGCGGCGATCCGGTCGGTCCGCCGGTCGACGTCGCGGAAGCTCAGCGCGCCGTCGTCGTCGACGAGCGCGAGCCTGCGGGGGTGCCGGGCGGCGCCGACCGCGTAGCCGGTCGCCGGGGTGACCCGCCAGCGGGCCACCGCCAGGCCCATGCCGAGCAGCCGGTCCGGGCGGGGCGGGACGAGCAGGCCGGACCGCGCGAGGACGCGGGCACCTGCGACACCGAGCATGCCCCCACGGTGCCACGCGCCCCGGTCGGAGTCAGGGTCCGGGTTTCCGACCCGCCGGGGTCGGAGATCACGGAGGGGAGCGTCCGCACGTTCCCCGTCCCAGGAGCAGACATGAGCGAGCAGCAGCCGGTCGAGCCCGCGCACGACGACGTGCCGGCGCAGACGCCGGGGGCCGTGCCGCCGGTGCCCTCGCCCGGGGACGTCCCGGGCGGCTCGCTCCCGGACGTCTCGACCACCGGCACGCCGCCCGGCGAGGGCGAGGACCCGGCCACGTCGCCGGGGTGGACGGTGGCGCACGCCGTGCCCGGCTCGCCCGACGGCGAGGTCGACACCCGCGCGTAGCGGGTGCTGCGCCCGGCCCCCCGTCCCCCACCCGCGGCCTGCCGGTGCGCCTCGACTCGTGATGTCGTCGTCCACCCTGCGGGCGGCAGCTCCGCAGCACGCGGCCCGGGTCAGCCTCCGCAGCGCCCTGGACGCTGTTCCCACTCCGTGCCGCCAGGCCCAGCCCTCGCCCGGCTGGTGGGGCGGCCGGCGCGGGTCGGAGCGCCGCGCCCGGCCTGGCCGGTGGTTTCGGCGTCCACCGCGCGGCCAGCGCAGCCTCCGCACGCGGGGCGGTTCCGCCGGCACCACGACGTGGACGCCCCGACCACTTCCGTGAGCCGCGTCGACGCGCGATCCGGCAGGTCGGCCGGCGAGCCGTCGGAGCGCAGCGGCTGGCCGGATGCGGAGCGTCCGGCCGGCCCACCGCTCACCCGCGCGGATGCCGCCTCCCAGCACCCCCGCGCCCCGCGCGCCCGCCGCCCCCGCCCGCGCGCGCCCGCCCCCGCACTCGGCCGGGTGGCTGCCGCGTCCACCTGGCCGCAGCCGGCACGCCCCCGCGCAGCAGCCCGCGCCGGCCCGGGCGACCTGGACGTCCACACCACCCCGGTCGCGACAGGCGGACGCGCCGGGCGAGGCATGGCTCGGGGCCGCCGGACACGCGAGCCGCGGACACGCCGGGCGAGGCATGGCGGCGGGGCGGGGCGAGCGAGGCCCTAGGCCTGCCCCCAGGGCAGCGGCACGAGCAGCCGCTCGGCCACGTCGAGCACCCGCCCGTCCGCGCCCGGCGGGCCGACCACCTGCAGCCCCACCGGCAGCCCGTCCTCGTCGAGGCCGACCGGGACCGAGCAGGCCGGCAGCCCGCACAGGTTGCCCAGCAGCGTCCAGCCGAAGACCGCCTCCCGCACCGGCCCGAACGGCGTCGTCGTGGGATCCGCGGTGGTCGGCGGCCCGCTGCCGGCGACCGGCAGCAGCAGCACGTCCACCTCGGTGAACAGCTCGGCGGCCGCGGTGCGCAGCGCTGCCCGCATTCCCTGCGCCCGGGCGGCGCGTTCCGGCCCGGCCGCGTCGGCGCGTTCCAGGTGGCCGCGCACGTCGCTGCCGTACGCCTGCGCGTGCGCCGGCCAGCGGCCGGTGTCGCGGTGCCAGGCCAGCGCCTCGACGGCCTGCACGCCCGAGTAGGTCTCGGCGAGCCGGTCGGCGTACGGCATCGCGACCTCCCGGACCTGCAGCCCGAGACCGCCGGCCGTCGCCACGGCGGCGTCGACGGCCGCGCCGACCCCCGGCGTCCGCGGACCGGCGACCGTCCCGGCGCGCAGCCCGCCGACCTCGCCCGGCTCGAGCCGCTGGTCGGCGAGCACCGACATCCACAGCCGGACGTCGGCGACCGTGCGGACCAGCGCACCGCCGTGGTCCAGCGACCGGGCGAGCGGGACGACCCCGTCCAGCGACACCGACCCCCAGGTCGGCTTGTGCCCGACCAGCCCGCACCACGCCGCCGGTAGCCGGATCGAGCAACCGGTGTCGGTGCCCAGCGCGAGCGGGACCATCCCGGCGGCGACCGCCGCCGCCGACCCGCCGCTCGAGCCGCCCGGGATGCGGTCGGCGTCCCACGGGTTGCGGGTGCCGCCGAGCGTCTCGTGCTGGGTGGTGAGCCCCCAGGCGTACTCGTGCGTCCGGGTCCGGCCGACCACCACCGCGCCGGCCGCCTTCAGTCGCGCGACGGCCGGGGCGTCCCGTGCCGCGACCGGCCCGGCCGGCACCCGCGACCCGGCCCGGCTCTCCTGACCGGCCACGTCGAACAGGTCCTTGACCGCGACCGGCACCCCGCGCAGCGGGCCGTCCGGGACGTCCCGGGCCTGCGCCCGGGCGCCGTCGGCGTCGACCAGGACGAAGGCCCGGACCTCGTCGTCGCAGGCCGCGATCCGGTCCAGGGCCTGCTCGACGAGCTCGGCCGGACAGGTGCGCCCGGCCCGGACCTCGGCGGCCAGCTCGCCCGCCGAGGGGGCGCTCACCGCGTACCGGGGGCCGCTCACGTCCCGCGCAGCTCCTTCTTGAGGATCTTGCCGGTCGGGCCCTTCGGGAGCTCGGGGACCAGGCGCACCTCGCGCGGGTACTTGTAGGCCGCCATCCGGTCCTTGCAGTACGCCACCAGCTCCTCCGGCGTGGCGTCGACGCCGGCCTTGAGGGCCACCACGGCGATCACCTCCTCGCCGAGCTTGTCGTCCGGCCGGCCCAGCACGGCGGCCTCGGCGACCGCCGGGTGCTCGTACAGCACCTCCTCGACCTCGCGCGGGTAGACGTTGTAGCCGCCGCGGATGACCAGGTCCTTCTTGCGGTCGACGATGAACAGGTAGCCGTCGTCGTCGGCGTAGGCCAGGTCACCGGTGTGGAACCAGCCGTTGCGGAACGCCTCCGCGGTCGCCTCGGGCTTCTTGTAGTAGCCCTTCATGATGTTGTGACCGCGGATGACGATCTCGCCGACGTTGCTCTGCCCGGGCGGCAGCGGACGGTCCTCGTCGTCGACGACGCGGACCTCGACCCCCCAGATCGGCTTGCCGATCGACATCACCTTGCGCTGCTCGGCGTTGATGTTGAAGGTGGTCGTGCTGGCGCTCTCGGACAGCCCGTAGCCCTCCAGGATCACGCACTGCGGGAACGTCTTCTCGAACGCGCGGATGGTCTCGCCGGGGATCGCCGCGCCGCCGGAGATGCCGACCCGCAGCGAGGACAGGTCGCGCCCGGCCAGGTCGGCGCCGAGCATCGCGAAGTACATGGTCGGCACGCCGGAGAAGATCGTGCAGCGGTGCTTCTCGATCGCGTCGAGCACCGGACCGACCTCGAACCGCGGCACCAGCACCATCGTGCCGCCGTACCGGACGGTGATGTTCAGGACGCTGGACAGGCCGAACACGTGGAACAGCGGCAGCACCGCCACGCCGATGTCGTCGTCGCGGAACTCGAACAGCTCGCCGGCGACCGTGCAGTTCATGAACAGCTGGAAGTGCGTGAGCTCGGCGCCCTTGGGCTTGCCGGTGGTGCCGCTGGTGTAGAGCAGCACCGCGGTGTCACCCGGGTCGAGCGGCACGATCTCGCCGGTGTCCTCCCCGGCGTACAGCGCGTCGAAGGAGGTGGTGCCCTCCGGCCGGCTGTCGCTGCCCGGCAGGTTCACGACGTAGGTGCGCACGCCCTCGACCTCCGCGGCGCCCTTGACCGCCTCGTCGGCGAACATCTCGAAGGTGATGAGCACCGCCGCGTCGCTGTCCTCGAGGTGGTACGCGACCTCCCCGGACCGCAGCAGCGGGTTCAGCGGCACCATCACCAGGCCGGCCTTGAGGATGCCGAAGTAGGCGAACAGGAACTGCGGCAGGTTCGGCAGCTGGACGGCGACCTTGTCCCCGGCGGACAGGCCGGACGCGAGCAGCGAGCTCGCGACCCGACCGGAGATCTCGTCGACCTGGGCGTAGGTGAAGGTCGCGTCCCCGAGGTGGATCAGCGGCTTGTCCGGGGTCGTCGTGCGCGACTCCCGCAGGATCGTGGCGAGGTTGAAGCTCATGGGGCGACCTTAGTGAGCGCTGTCACAGGGCGCGGCGGCAGATGGCCCGCTGTGGACGGCAGGCCGGCGCCCGCGCGCCGTCCAGGTGGCGTGTCGGGTCAGGCGGAATGGCTCGTCCGGGCCGTTGACCGGGTCGCCCTCGCGTCTCCACCGTCAGTGCCCCGGAGAGTGGAGGACAGCCATGGGGACGATCCTGCAGCTCGTGGAAGAGGGCTCGGCGTACTACAGCAAGGGCGACGCCGCCGGCTTCGCCTCGTTGTACGGCGACGACGTCGTGGTCCGCACGCCGGACGGCCGCTTCGAGGGACGCGACGCGGCCCGGGCGTACGTGCAGGTCCTGCTCGACGGGTTCCCGGACGCCACGGTCACCGTCGGACGGCACTGCGAGAGCGGGGACCTGTACCTGGGCGAGTGGACGCTGCGCGGCACCAACACGGGTCCGCTGGTGGAGGCGGACGGCAGCGAGGTGCCCCCGACGGGCAAGCGCGTGGAGATCGTCGGGACCGAGGTCGTCCGGGTCGTCGACGGCCTCATCGTCGAGCACGACCTGCTGTGGGACCGGCTGGGCTTCGCCGAGCAGCTGGGGCTGGCGCCCTAGGCGCCGCGCCGCCCGCTCCGGGTCAGCTCCCGGCCCGGCACGCGGCGAGCACGGCGTCCACCGCCGCGTCGAGGAAGGCGTCGTCGGTCTCGACCCGGCTGACCAGCCGCCGGTAGTACACCGCCCCGGCCAGCAGGTCGGCGACCAGCTCCCCGTCGGTGCCCGGCGGCAGCTCACCCCGGGAGACGCCGCGCTCTACCGCGTCGAGGAAGTCCCGCTGGCGCCGCTCGGCCGCCGCGGCGTACGCCTGGCCGTACCGCGCGTCGTTGTCGGTCGCCTGCAGCAGCGCCGGGACGAGCGCGCTCCACGTCGAGCTCTGCAGCGCCGCGGCGAGCCCGGCGCACAGCGTCCGCAGGTCGTCCCGGACGGTGTCCTCCGGGACCCGGGGCGGTGGCGGGGTCAGCTCGTCGATCGCCGCGGCGAGCAGCTCGGCCCGGTCGCGGAAGTGCCGGTAGACCGTGGAACGGGCTACCCCGGCGCGGCGCGCGACCGCGTCGATCGACACGCCGCCGACGCCCTGCTCGGCGAGCAGGGCGCGGGCGGCGGCCAGGACTGGCGGGCGGCCGGGCGCAGAGCGGGTGGGCACCCGGTCAGACTGCCGTGACGACGGACGAAACGTCGAGTCACGATGCGGCAAAGCGCCCGGAGCGGTCAGCCGGTCCCGGCCGGCAGGACCCGGTAGGTCGTCTGGACCATCCCGCCGTCGAGCAGCTCGGTGCGCACGTGCTCGAGCGGCACGTCCGCCGGCAACGGCCCGAACAGCGGCGCCCCCTGCCCGATCAGCACCGGCACGTGCGAGAGCGTCATCTCCGTGACCAGCCCGGCGGCCAGGAACGCCCGTACGGTCTGGCCGCCGTCGACGTACACGCGGCGGGCGCCCGCGGCGGCGAGCGCCTCGACCGCCTGCCCGAGGTCGCGGTGCACCTGCATCCGCGGGTCGTCACCGGGCGTCAGGGTGCGGCTCAGGACGTGCACCGGGCGGTCCAGGTACGGCCACGGGTCGTAGTCCCGGATGACGTCGTACGTGCCGCGACCCATGACGAGGGCGTCGACGCCGCGCAGGAACGTGTCGAAGCCGACGTCGCCGGCGGCCTCGCCGCGACTGGTCAGCCAGGACAGGTCGCCGTCCGGGCGGGCGAGGAAGTTGTCCACGCTGAGCCCGACGAACACGCAGCCTTCGAACGGAGCGGGCGGGCTGGTCATGCGCTCGATCGTGGCAGCGCCGGGGGCGCGGCGGAAGGCCCGCGCGGCGGACGGGCGTCGTCGGCCGCGCAGGCGGGCTCGACCGCCCCGGTCGCCGGCGCGCCTGTCGTGCGGAGTGGCGGACGGCACCGACCCGGGCGAGAGTCGGCGTCGGACCTGACGTCGGCGGCACAGCGGGGAGCGGGCATGGAGCACCACGAGGTGCTGATCGTCGGCGGCGGCAACGCCGGCATCTCCCTGGCCGCTCGCCTGCTCCGGGACGGCGCCACCGGCGTCACCGTGGTGGCCCCGCAGCCGGTGCACCGGTACCGCCCGCTGCTGAACTACGTCGGTGCCGGCGAGGCGTCGATGTCCGACCTGGACCGTCCCATGCGCGACGTGATGCCGGACGGCTGCGCCTGGGTCCGGGACAGCGTCGTCGCCGTCGACCCGTCCGCCTCGCACGGTGCGTACCCGCGGCGGGCGCACGCTGCACTGGTCGACGCTGGTCCTGTGCCCGGGCATGGTCGAGGACTGGGAGGCGACGCCGGGGCTGCGGGAGGCGTACCTCGACGGCTGGGTCGGCCTCCACCTACGTGCCGGGCTCGGCTCCGCAGGTCTGGCCGCGGGTGAGGGCGCTGCGCTCCGGCTCGGTGGTCTTCAGCGTGCCCCCGGAGCCCGCGCCCTGCGCCCCGACCGCGCTCAAGCCGCTGTTCATGGCGTGCGACCACTGGCGGCGCGCCGGCGTGCTGGGCGACATCGACGTCCGGCTGGTGCTGCCCGAGGCGACCGCGACGGGCCTGCCGGAGGCCGACGAGCGGCTCGAGCAGCTTCTTCGCCGTCCTACGGCGTCGAGGTGCTGCGCGAGGCCCGCATCGAGCGAGGTCGACCCGGACGGCCGGGCGGTCACGGTGGCGACCCCCACCGGCCGGCGGGTGCTCGCCGACCTCGACTTCGCGCACGCCGTCCCGCACTACCGGGCCCCCCGCTGGATCGCCGACAGCGGCCTGGCCGCCGACCCGGCGCCGGGGCTCGTCGACATCGACCCCGCCACGCTGCGCCACCGCCGGCACGGGTCGATCTGGGCGCTCGGCGACGCCGCGGACCTGCGCGACCCGCTCCTCGGGCGGCGGCGCTGCGGCCGCAGGTCGACGATCCTGTCGAGCAACCTCGCCGCCGCCCGCGACGGCGGTTCGATGCAGCGAGTACGACGGGTACACGGTCATGCCGGTCACCGTCGGCCGCCACAAGCTGATGCTCGCCGAGGTCGACCGCGACGGGCGCCCGACCCCGTCGGCGCGGCTGGCTCGACCTGGCCAAGCCCCGCCGTGCGCTGTGGTTCCTCGACCGCTACGTCCTGCCGTCGGCTGTACTGGCGCCGGATCCTGCGCGGGAAGGTGTGACCCGGACGCGAGGGGCTCCGCGCCTGCGGGACCCGCGGCGGCGCCGGTTCAGGGACGGGCCTCCAGCACGAGGTTGAAGGGCGTCTCGGTCGCGCGGCGGACCCGGGTGAACCCGGCCTCCCCCAGCAGCTCGGTGAGCCGCGCCTCTCCCGCCTGCGCGCCGAGTGCGGTCCGGGGGTCCTCGGTCATCGAGTGCGGCACGCAGATGGTCGTCGACGCCGAGTAGAACAGGCGACCGACCGGGGTGAGGTTGCCCTCGACCGTGTCCGTGGCGTACGGCTCGACGAGCAGGAACGTGCCACCGGGCGCCAGGGACTCGCGGATGTGCCGGGCGGCGCCCAGCGGGTCGGGCATGTCGTGCAGGGCGTCGAAGATGGCGACCAGGTCGTAGTCGGCGCCGGGGAAGTCCGCTGCCGCTGCCACCTCGAAGGACACCCGGCCGGCCAGGCCCGCGTCGGCGGCCCGTCGGCGCGCGGCCTCGATGGAGGGTCCGTGGTAGTCGAAGCCGGTGACCGTCGAGGCCGGGTAGGAGCTGCCCAGCAGCAGCGTCGAGGCGCCGTGCCCGCACCCCACGTCCGCCACGGTGGCTCCGGCGTGCAGCTTGTCGGCGACGCCGTCGAGGGCGGGGATCCAGGACGACACCAGGTTCATCACGTATCCCGGCCGGAAGAAGCGCTCCGTTCCCTCGAACAACGCCGCGTCGTGCCCGTGCCAGTCCACACCGGGTACGCCGAAGGGCCTGCCGGGTGGCCGGCAGGCCCTTCGACGTCGTTCGTGAGCGCGTGCTCGCGACGTCGCGATCACGAGGTGGAGGTGGCGGGAATCGAACCCGCGTCCTCCGGTACCGCAGCAGGGCTTCTCCGGGCGCAGCTGGCTGTGCTTTTCTCGGCCCTCCCGGTGCCACCAGCAACCCGGGAACGGGCTCAGCCACGTGAGTTCACCACCCGCCCCCGTGGCCGTGACGGGTGGTGGTCCTCCTGTCGATGCCAGGTCCTGAGCCGGAGGCGCTCTCAGGCTGACAGCTCAGCTACTAAGCCGCGAGGGCGTAGTGCTGGGCGCGCGGACTGTTGTCGGCGCTTGTTTGTTGTGCAGCATTATTGGTTAACGAGATCATCGCTGCCTTCCTCGGCCCGCTTCCCCTGCCTCGACATCCGGAGTCGAGACCTGTCACCCCCTCGTGGTGCGTGTGAACAGGGACAACGCTACCGCGCGCAGGCCGCTTCCCGCGAGCCCCGCTAGAGGTAGCGCAGCGGGTCGAACGACGCGAGCGGGATGATCCGGACCCGCGGCAGCGCGACGGTGAAGCAGCGGGTGTCGTCCTCGAGGTCGAAGATCTCCAGGCCCTTGCCGGCCAGCGCGGTGTAACCCGACGACAGGTACTCCCGGAAGCCCACCACCCCGACCTTGCGGGTGCCGTCCAGCAGCGCCTCGATGTGCGGCAGGAAGTCGCCGTCGTGGCTGGCCAGCAGCACGTCGCCGGGCCGGCCGACCAGCGCGTCCAGGGTGCGCTGGATGCCGATGTCGACGACCTTCTCCCCCGGCGCTGCCGGACAGCGGGATCGGCCGGTAGTCCAGCGCCATCAGCGCCTGCACGAACGCCATCGGCAGGTTCCCCGAGCTGGCGTTGAGGAAGAACAACGCCTTGACGTCCTGCTCCCAGGTCGAGCCGGCGAAGGTGCGCACCCGCTCCCAGCGGGGCCGCTCCTCGGCGGTCGGCCGGCGCCCGCCGAGCAGGTGGTTGCCCAGCGTCGCGTCGATGTTCTCGCCGTCGACCAGCAGGTACGTCGGGGTGCTCATGTCGTCTCCAGGCCCAGCAGCCGCGCGCCGTTGTCGTGCAGGACCGCGCGCAGCCAGTCGTCGCCGAGCTCGAGCCGCTCCAGCGCGTCGAGCTGGTGGACGTACGGGTACGGCGTGTTCGGGAAGTCGCGTGCCGAGCAGCACCCGGTCGCCCAGGTCGGCGAGCACGCGGCCGCAGCTCGGGCGGCGAAGGGCATCAGCGGCCTCGGTGAAGTCGGTGAACGCCATCGTGGTGTCCAGGTGCACCCGGTCGTACGCGCTCGGCCAGCGCGAGGAACTCGGCGTACTCCGGCATCCCCATGTGCGCGATCACCGCGATCAGCCGGGGGTGGCGGGCCAGCACCTCGGCGAACGGCCCCGGCCCGGTGAACGGCCCCGGCGCCGGCCCGCTGCCGCAGTGCACGACGACCGGCACGCCGCGCGTCGGCGAGCTGGCCCCACACCCCGTCGAGCAGCGGGTCGCGCGGGTCGTACGCCCCGACCTGGACGTGCGCCTTGAACAGCCGGGCGCCGCCGTCGAGCGCCCGCGCGACGTAGCGCTCGGCGCCGTCGGCTCGGGGAAGAACGTCGCGGTGCGACAGCACGTCGTCGTGCTCGCCGCGGCGAACTCCGCGGCCCAGGCGTTCAGCCAGCTCGGCCATCGCCGGCTTGTGCGGGTAGAGCAGCGACGGGAAGCACCGCACGCCCATCGCGCGCAGCCGGGCCAGCCGGTCGGCCTCGTCACCGCGGTAGGCGATCGGCCAGGACGTGCCGAGCAGCGGGCCGGCGCCGTCGAAGTAGGCCCAGACCTTGTCCATCACGTTCTGCGGCATGAAGTGCACGTGCACGTCGACCAGGCCGGGCAGCCCGAGGCGCTGCCACACCGCCCGTACCTGGGCCGCCTCGGCGGCGACGTCAGCGACCGCGTCGGCGCTCGGCACGCATCCCCTTGGCGTTGCGACCCATCGCGTTCCGGATCTCCTTGGCGGCGTCGCGCTCGGCCATCGCCTGCCGCTTGTCGTGCGACTTGCGGCCCCGGGCCAGCGCGATCTCGACCTTGGCCCGGCCGTCCTTGAAGTACAGCGAAGCGGGACCAGCGCAGCGCCGCTCTCCTTGGTCTTGCCGATCAGCTTGCTGATCTCGGCCTTGTGCAGCAGCAGCTTGCGGACCCGGCGCGGGGCGTGGTTGTTCCAGGTGCCCTCGGTGTACTCCGGGATGTGCACGCCGATGCAGCCAGGCCTCGCCGTCGCTGGATCGTCGGCGTAGCGCGTCGACCAGCGAGGCCCGGCCCTGCCGCAGCGACTTGACCTCGGTGCCGGTCAGCACGATGCCCGGCCTCGAAGGTGTCCTCGATCGCGTAGTCGTGCCGCGCCTTCTTGTTCTGCGCGATGAGCTTGGTCGGAGCGCCCTTGGTGCCCAGCTCCGGTCCCTTCACCTGCCCATCCTACGGCCGGCCGTCAGACCTTGATGTAGCGCCGCAAGGTGACGAGCGAGGCGAGCCCGCTGATGCCCACGCCGATCGCCAGCAGGTACGGCGAGATGGCCAGGATGTCGTCGGTCGTCACCGACGGGATCACCCCGCTGCGGAACAGCGGCCGCAGGGTCCGGTCGAGGACCAGCATCTTGCCGGCGAAGATCAGCCCCAGCCCGAGGCCGGCGCCGACCAGCCCGGCGAGCATCCCCTCCAGCAGGAACGGCAGCTGGATGTAGAGCTTGCTCGCGCCGACCAGGCGCATGATCCCGGTCTCCCGGCGGCGGCTGAACGCCGCGACCCGGATCGTGTTGCCGATCAGCAGGGTCGCCGCGACGAGCTGCACCACGGCGATGACCAGGGCCGCGTCCCGCAGCCCCTTGAGGACGCGAAGAGGTCGTCGAGCAGTCGCGGTCGTCCTCGACCTCCCCGACCCCGGGCGGCCCTGCAAGGCCTCCGCGACGACCTCGAACTGCGTCGGGTCGTTCAGCTTGACCCGGAAGGACTCCGGCAGGGCGTCCGCGTGACGTTCTCGACCAGGTCGGGCGGGTCGGGGAACTGCTCGCTGGAAGTGCTCGTAGGCCTCCTCCTGGGTCTCGTAGAAGACCTCCTCGACCTGCGGCATCGCCTCCAGCGAGGTGGCGATGTCGGTGCGCTGGGCGTCCGTCACCTCGTCGGTGAGGAAGACCGAGACCTCGACCTGGTCGTACGAAGTCCTTCCGGATCTCGACCTGCGGCGAGACCAGGAACGCGGTGCCGACGAAGGCCAGGGAGACCGCGACCGTGACGACGACGGCGATGGTCATGATGAGGTTGCGGCGCAGGCCGATGACGATCTCGCTGAGGACGTGCGGGCGCGCATGGGGGCTTCTTCCTGCGAGAGCTGCGGGGCGGGAGGTCGGGGGCGCTCAGACGCCGTAGCCGTAGACGCCGCGGGTCTGGTCGCGGACGATCCGGCCGTCGTCGAGCTCGACGACGCGGCGGCGCATCGAGTCGACGATCGCGGCGTCGTGGGTGGCCATCACCACCGTGGTGCCGGTGCGGTTGATGCGGTCGAGCAGCTTCATGATGCCGACGCTGGTGCCCGGGTCGAGGTTGCCGGTCGGCTCGTCGGCGAGGATCAGTGCGGGCCGGTTGACGAACGCCCGGGCCACCGCCACCCGCTGCTGCTCGCCGCCGGACAGCTCGTCCGGCATGCGGTCGGCCCTTGCCCTCGAGCCCGACCAGCTCGAGCACCTCGGGTACCGCCGGTTGACGGTGCGACCGGGGCTTGCCGATCACCTCGAGCGCGAACGCCACGTTCTGGGAGACGGTCTTGTTCGGCAGCAGCCGGAAGTCCTGGAACACGCAGCCGATCGAGCGGCGCAGCGCCGGCACCTTCCAGTTGCGACAGCTTGGCGAGGTCCTTGCCGGCGACGTGCACGCGTGCCCGCGGTCGGCGACTCCTCCTTGAGCAGCAGCCGCAGGAACGTGCGACTTGCCCGAGCCCGACGAGCCGACGAGGAAGACGAACTCGCCCTTGTCGATCTCCACCGTGACGTCGTCGAGCGCCGGCCGGGTGCTCGTGGGGTAGGTCTTGGTGACGTGCTCGAGGCGGATCACGGGGTCCGAGTGTAGGCCCGTTCGGGGGAGGCGGGCCGGCGCCGGGTAGTCCAGACTGGTAGTCCGGGACCGGAACGACGGAGGGGTTGGGATGCGCAGCGACGACCTGCTCTGCGCCGCCTGCGGCGGTCGCGTCGGCGAGGCCCGCTGCGCGACCTGCCGGGCGTCCCGGGAGGAGCTGCGCCCGACGTTGCCGGCCGGGCCGTTCCTGCTGGCCGCCCTGCTCGTGCTGCTGCTGCTGCTCGCGCTGGTCTGAACCCGGGACGTCCGCCGGCTACAGCGCCTCGGGCGGCGCGTCGCCGCTCGCGGCGCCAGCGGATCGCCGCCTCGACGAAGTCGTCGATCTCGCCGTCGAGCACCGGCCCGGTCGAGCCGGACTCCATGCCGGTCCGCAGGTCCTTCACCATCTGGTACGGGTGCAGCACGTAGTTGCGGATCTGCGAGCCGAACGCGATGTCGCCCTTCGTGCCGCGGATGGCGTCCATCGCGGCCTGCTCCTCCTCGCGCTTGCGCTCGAGCAGCTTGGTCTGCAGCACGACCATCGCGGCGGCGCGGTTCTGGATCTGCGAGCGCTCGTTCTGGCAGCGACACGACGATGTTCGTCGGCAGGTGGGTGATGCGCACGGCCGAGTCGGTGGTGTTGACGCCCTGCCCGCCGGGGCCGCTGGAGCGGAAGACGTCGACGCGGATGTCCTTCTCGTCGACCTCGACCGCGTCGGTGGTGTCGACGACCGGGCGTGACGTCGACGGCGGCGAAGCTGGTCTGCCGGCGGGCCTGGTTGTCGAACGGGCTGATGCGCACCAGCCGGTGCACGCCGTGCTCGCCGGCCAGCGTGCCGTAGGCGTACGGCACCTTGACCTGGAAGACGACGCTCTTGACGCCGGCCTCCTCGGCCTCCTGCCACTCGTAGGACGTCGAGCGGGTAGCCGTGGCGCTCGGCCCAGCGGTAGTACATCCGCCACAGCATCAGCGCCCAGTCCTGGCTGTCGACGCCGCCGGCGCCGGGCGTGATCTGCACGAGCGCCTCGCGCTCGTCGTACTCCCCCGACAGCAGCGTGCGCACCTCGAGGCTGCTGATCTCCCGCTGCAGGGTGGCCAGCTCGGCGTCGGCCTCGGCGGCGTCGGCCTCGTCGCCCTCCTCGGCGGCCATCTCGAACAGCACGGCCCAGGTCGTCGAGCCGGGACCGGTAGGACTCGACCCGGGTGATGTCGGCCTGCACCATCGACAGCCGGCTGGTGACCTCCTGGGCCTTCGCCGGGTCGTCCCACAGGTCGGGCTCGCCGGCCTGCTCCTCGAGGTCGCGCAGCTCGATCCGCAGCCTGGGCACGTCGAGCACCTTCTCGATGCTGGCGAGCGTGGCGTCGAGGGCCGAGAGGTCGTTCGCTACGGTCAGCCACGAGCGACGAGCCTAGTCGCCGGGGGTGGGCTCGTGGGTCGGTCGACGGTCGGGGTCCGCTCGGGGCGGCGGTCTGCCGGCGGGCGGGGCCTTCGCCGGCGGGCGGGGCTTCCCCTTCGTAGGTGCAGTCCGCGGGGGGCTTGGGTGACGTGACGAAGGGGACGCGGGTTCCCCGGCCTCCGCGGGCCTTGGTGACGCGGCTCACGCCGCAGGAGGCTCCGGGTGACGTGACGAAGCGGAGGCGCGCGGCCGGCGGGCTGGTACGGCCTGCACAGGATCTCGCGGCCGGCCGCTGGGCGGGCGCCCGGCATTCCGGCGTCCAGCTCGCGCGCCGCCGGCGAGTCCGGCGGGCGCGCGGCGCGCTCGCCACCCGGCCGAGGCGGACGCCCCGGCCACGTGGCCTGGCTCGGCTCGACCACGCACCTGGGCGGACCGGCCGAGGCGACGGCGACCAGCCCAGCAGGGCCTCCAGGCCGCGGCCCCGGTCCTGAGCCGCGGCCGCCGGCCGAGCTTTCGCCGTCCAGCTCGCGTCACGGGTAGCCGCCGGCACCGCGTGCGCCTGGTGCGCGGGCCAGCCCTGGCGAGGTGGACGCCGCGGCCACTGCGGCCGGCGGGCGGACCCGTCCACCCGGTCAGGGCGAGCCGGCGAGGCGCTCGCGCCGGCGTTCAGCCGGTCGCGACCAGCGGCGAGCGGGCGCGGGCCTCGGCGGTCAGATCCACGGCGGCCGGTCGAGCCAGCCGCCGAACGGCAGCGGCACGGTACGGCTGGCGATGACGACCGCCGTGTGCCGTCCTCGACGCGACCGGACACGCAGGCCGGGCTGGCCGGGCGCGGCGAGCTCGGCGTACGCGGCGACCCGCTCCCGGACGCCCTGCTCGCTCAGCGGGACCCCGCCGGCCAGCCCGCGCTCGTAGAACACCTGCTCGTCGAGGGCCTGCGCCGCCGAGACCGCCGCACCGTCGGCGGCGCCGACGACGGCGGCGGGCCAGGATCACGGCGCTGACGTCGACGACGACCGCGACGAGCAGCAGCGCGACGGCGAAGCCCGAGGACGAGCAGCAGCACGCTGCCCCGGTCGCCGCGCAGCCGCTCACCGGGCGGCCCGGAACCGGTCGACGACCTCGACGTGCGTGGCCGACACCGGGAGGGTCGCGGCCGAGGTCGCCGGGCAGCAGCAGCCCGAGCAGCGGCAGGGGCACGACGACCTGCACGGTCGTCCGGACCTGGCTGCCGGGCAGCAGCCCGGTCGGGCCGTCGATCTGCGGCGGCACCGCGGCCAGGCCCTGGTCGCGCATGGCGAGGCGGGCGGCGGCCGCGGCGCGCGCCCGGCCCTGCGCCGGGTCGTCGGCGGTGGCGTACGCCCGACCGGCCTGCCGGGCGGCCTCGGTCACGCCGAACGCCGCCCGCTGCACCTGCGAAGACGCGCGAGCAGCACGTAGACGCAGCGGCACCATCAGCAGCACGGCGAGGTAGGTGAACTCGACCAGCGCGTTGCCGTCGTCGCCGCGCGGGCGCCTCACCCCTCCTCCAGCGCGTGGCCCGCACCGCGCAGCGCGCACCGGCCCGGCCGGCAGCGAGGACCAGCGGCGGCGGGTCCGGCGCAGCGTCACCTCCATGACGAGCGCGCCGTCGACGCTCGGACGGCCGCGGCACCGCGGCGGGTCCATGCGCGCGCCGCGACGCCGGGGACAGCGCGTCGCGACGACCTCGCAGCGCGCGGCGCGCGGCGTCGGCGCGGGCCGCGGTCGGCGTTGGCGCCGTACCGCGCGCCCTCCTGCGCCGCCGCGACGAGCGACGTTGCGGGTGTGCAGCAGGAAGCCCGACCTGCAGGACGAGCAGGAACAGGAACAGCACCAGCACCGAGACGAGCGTGAACTCGACGACGCCGTTGCCGCGTCGCCGGCCGGCCTGCCCGCGTGCGAGCGCGGCCGCTCAGGCGCCGGGTCCTGCACGGAGTCGATGGCGTCTGCCGAGGATCGTCGAGCAGCGCGGGCCTGGCGAAGGCCCACAGTGGCGGTGACGATGCCGGCCGTCATGAGCGTGATCAGCACCCAGCCGGGGACGTCGCCGCGCTCGCGGTCGATCGGCCGGCCGAGCGCGGTCTGCAGCAGCGCCGAACAGGAGCAGGAGCGGGGGCGGGCACGGGTCCTCCGGGGTGCGCGCGGCGGGCGTGGCGGGTCATGCCGGACGACGAAGCGAGAGCCCGTAGAAGCCCGGGAACAGCGCGAACAGCACGCGTCACCGGCAGGACCAGGAAGACGACCGGGACCATCATCGCGATCTCCCTGCTTGCCGGCGGTCTCGAGCAGCTGCCGCTTGCCGGCCTCGCGGACGTCGACGGCCTGCGCGCGCAGCACCTCGGCCAGCGGGGTGCCGCGCTCGACGGCGATGGCGACGCCGTCGACGAAGCGGGCCAGCGGCGGCGAGCGACGTGCGGCGGGCGATGCCTCGAGCGCCTGCACGAGCGAGGCGCCGGCGCGGGCCTCGGCCAGCGCCCGGCCGAGCTCCCGGCTGAGCTCGCCGGCGCGAGATGCGGTGCGACCCGCTCGAGCGCCCCGACCGGCCCCTCCCCGGCGGTCACGGCCAGCGCGAGCAGCTCGGCGACGGTCGGGAACTCCTCGAGCATCCGCTGCTCGCGCTGCGCGACCTGCCGGGTGAGCCAGCGGTCCCGGCCGAGCACGCCGAGCGACGGTGAGCACGCACGGCGGACACCAGCACGCGCCGAGCGGGCTGGCGCCGGCGCCGGTCGGCGACCTGCAGCACGGCCAGCGCCAGCGCCGCGGCGAGGCCGAAGCCGCCCCAGACGCACCTGCTCGGCGCGGAACTGCTCGACGGTCATGCCGCCGCCGAGCTGCTCGAGCCGGCGCCGGACGCTGGCGATGCCGCCGACCCAGCGCTCGACGAAGCCGCGATCGCGTCGCGCGAGCACCGGGCGCAGCAGCCGCTCCAGCGTCGGGAACGGCGTCAGCGCCGTCGGGCGCGGCGAGCAGCCGGGACGGCCGCGGCGTGTCCCGCAGGTAGGGCGCGAGCCGGTCGTCGAGCGTCGGGCCGGCGCGCGCCGGCGGCGTCCCGGACGGCGAGCCAGCAGCAGCCCGCCGCCGGCCAGCAGCCCGAGCGCCGCGCCGAGCGGCGGCGCTCACCGCAGCACCCGTCGCTCGGTCGGGCAGCCGGGCGATGCCGCAGCATCACCCGGTAGGCGAGCAAGCGAGACGCCGCCGCCGACGAGCAGCACGAGCGCGCCGGCCGGCGGTGTTGTAGGCCGCGACCGCGCTCGGGCTGCGTCGACAGCAGGAGCAGCAGCACCCACGGCGCGGCACAGCGCCAGCCGGGCGGCGTTGACCGTCCAGCCCTGCCGGGTCTCGAGCTCGGCGCGGGTGCGGGCGTCCTCGCGCAGGAACGCCGACAGCGTGCGCAGCAGCCGCCCGAGGTCGGTGCCGCCGACCTCGCGCGCCATCCGCAGCGCCTCGACGACCCGGTCGCCGACCGGGTCGGCGAGCGCGGCCTTGAGCCGGTCGAGGCTCTCGCCGAACCGGCCGGTCGCCCGGTAGTCCTCGCCGAAGCGGCGGAACGGCGAGCGCAGCTGCTCCGGGCCCGCGCGCGCCGAGCTGGCGTCAGCGCCTCGGGCAGCGACAGCCCGGCGCGCACGCCGCTGGCCAGGTTGTCGACGGCCTCGGGCCACACCTCGCGCAGCTCGACGCGCGCGCTGCGCCCGCCGCCGGCGCACCAGCAGCGAGCGGCAGCAGCGCCGGCGAACCGCCCGAACAGCAGCGGCGATGACCGGCACCTGCGAGGTGCCGAGGACCAGCACGAGCGCGACCAGCGCCAGCGCCGCGCTGACGCGCCGAGCAGCTGGCCGGGCGTGACGCCCTCGATGCCGGCCTGCGGCAGCAGCTCGCGCGGCCGGGCGTCGCCACGTCGCGGGTCCGCTCGGGTCGCGCGGCCGGCCGGCGCGGCCCGGACCGCCAGATCAGCAGCAGCCCGAGCCCGAGCAGCAGTCCGAGCAGCGGCGCCCACCTCAGCGCCTCCGTCGTGCGCGAGCAGCCGCGGCAGGTCGATGCCGGCCCAGCGCGAAGCGCTCCGGGTGCGGCGGGAAGCCGTCCGCCCGGACCAGCCGGCTGTCCGCGGGTGACGAACAGGTCGGCGACCTCGACGACGTCGCCCTCGACCCGGCCCGGCACCGCGACGATCTCGCGCACCCGGCGGTGCCCCGTCGCCGTCCTTGGCGGTGTGCACGACGACGTCGACGCAGCGACGCGACCGTCGGGACGACGAAGCCGTGGCCGACGTTCTCGCCGGCCAGCAGCGGCAGGGTGCACAGCTTCACGATCGCCTCGCGGGCGCGAGTTGGCGTGGATGCGAGCACATGCCCGGCAGCCCGGAGTTCAGCGCGATGAGCAGGTCGAGGCACTCCTCCTGCCGCACCTCGCCGACGATGATCCGGTCCGGGCGCATCCGCAGCGCCTCCTTGACCAGCCGGCGCAGCTGGATCTCGCCGGTGCCCTCGAGGTTGGCCTGCCGGGTCTGCATCGCCACCACGTCGGGCAGGCCGAGCTTGAGCTCGAAGACCTCCTCGCAGGTGATCACCCGCTCGCGGGCCGGGATCGGCGCCGGCCAGGCAGTTCAGCAGCGTCGTCTTCCCGGCCTGCGTCCCGCCGGCGACGATGACGTTCAGCCCGGCGACGACCGCGGCCTCGAGGAAGCGCGCGGCCTGCGGCGTGAGCGTGCCGAGCGCCGACCAGCTCGTCGAGCGAGTTCGCCGACAGCACGAACTTGCGGATGTTGACCGACCAGTGCCGGCGGGTGATGTCGGGGATCACGACGTGCAGCCGCGAGCCGTCCGGCAGCATCGCGTCGACGAACGGCGTGCTCAGGTCGACCCGGCGGCCGGTGGTCTTGAGCATCCGCTCGACCAGGTCGCGGACCTGGCCGTCGGTCGAGGATCGTCGTGGTCAGCTCGGACCGGCCGCGCCGGGCGACGAACACCCGGCCCGGCTCGTTGATCCAGATCTCCTCGACCGTCGGGTCGTCGAGGTGGCGCTGCAGCGGGCCGAAGCCGGCGACCGCGTCGTACACCGACGCGGGTCGGCCGGCCGCGGTCGGCCAGCGGCGGCAGCGTCGAGGTCAGCGCCCGCTCGTCGTAGTCGCGCGACCACCTCGTCGACCAGCCGGCGCACCGCCAGCCGGTCGGCGACCGGGTCGAGCCCGCGACGGCGCACCAGCTCGCGGACCTCGGCCTCGACCGTGTCGACCGCGCCCATACCGCCGCCCCCGTCCGACCCCGGATGGGGACGCGCGGACGGTAACGGCTGCCCGGCACCACCGGAAGTGCTTCCGCAGATCTGTGGACACGGTCCACGAAGGCCGGTCAGCGCCGTCGTTCGGGCGGGCCCGCCTGCCGCCCGCCACGCTGCACCTGCCGCCGACGTCTGGGGAAGCGCGTCGGAGGCGTCGCCCGTCACGTGCCGTCACGTTGGGTCACGGAGACGTGAATAGCCCGACGTGACCATTCTCCGGCTCGTGTCCGCTTCGTACGGTGCTGCCGTTCTTCAGCCGTAACACCTTGGGGGCCGGCGTGCGGGTGCTGGTCACCGGAGGCGCCGGCTTCGTCGGCAGTGCGCTGTGGCCGCGGCTGGTGGCTGCCGGGCACGAGGTGCTCGTCGTCGACGACCTGTCCACCGGCGTGTGGGGCTCGGGACACAGGGACGTGTTGTTCCAGGCGGGCGCGGTGGGAGACCCGGCGCTCGCGGTCACCGTCAATGACTTCGCGCCGCACCGGGTCTTCCACCTCGCGGCCCGTCACTACATCCCCTGGTGCGACGCACACCCCGGGCAGACCCGCGAGGTCAACGTCAGCGGGCTCCGGTGGCTCCTCCGCTCGCTCGAGGCAGCCCCGCTGACGGCGCTGGTCTTCGCCTCCTCCGCCGCGGTCTACGGGTTCTCCGACACCGCGCTGCCCGAGACGGCGGCGCTTCGACCCACCGGCAGCTACGGCGAGTCCAAGCGCGAGGGCGAGCGGATCCTCACGGCGTACGCCCGTCAGCACCCGGCTGTGCGTGTCGCGGCCGCCCGGCTGTTCAACGTCTTCGGACCCGGGGACCGCACCCCGCACGTCATCCCGAGGCTGTTCGACGCCGTACGGGCAGGCGAACCCGTCACCGTCGGCAACCTGTGGCCTCTGCGTGACTACGTGTTCGTCGAGGACGTCGTCGACGCCCTCCTGGCGCTCGGACAGGGGAGCGCCGGCTGGTCCGTGCACAACGTGGCCAAGGGCCAGGGCGACAGTGTCCTCGATGTGCTGCAGGCGCTGCAGGACATCCACGGCGTCGACACGGCCGTGCGCGTCGATCCGGCCCGTGTCCGGGAGGACGATGGTCACCTGGTGGGCGACATCTCGCGGATCAGGGCGAGCACGGGCTGGTTCCCCCGACATTCCCTGCGGTCCGGGCTCGAGCAGATGTGCGAGGTGAGCGTGTGACGACGGGATGCGCCATCGCGAAGGTCGACGTCCTGGGGGCGCAGGTCAGCGCGGTGGACATGGCGACGTTCCTGGCGCAGGTCGAGGCGGCGGTCGCCGCCCGCACGCGGTTGACGGTGTCGTTCATCAACCCCAACTACCTGATGGGGGCGCGCCGGCATCCACGGCTGATCGAGCAGATGAACGCGTACGACCTGCTGCTCGCGGACGGCTGGGGCATCGTCGCGGGAGCCCGGTTGCTGGGCCATCGCCTGCCCGAGCGGATGGCCAACGACGACATCGAGACCCCCCTGTTCGAGGCGGCAGCAGGTCATGCCTGGCGCATCTTCCTGTTCGGCTCTGCGCCGGGCACCGCCGAGCGGGCCGCGGCGACCCTGACGGCCGGCTTCCCGGGGATCCAGGTGGTCGGCACGATGCACGGCTGGCTCGACGTCGAGCGGGGACACCCGGGCCACTACGACCCGGACGACAACGACCGCATCGTCGAGCAGATCAACGCTGCAGCACCGGACGTGCTCCTCGTCGGGCTGCCGACGCCGATGCAGCAGGACTGGGTGGCCACGCACCTGTCCCGGCTCGACGTGCCGGTGGTCATCACCGGCGGGAGCTATCTCGACCATGTCGCCGAGCACCTGCAGTGGTACCCGCGTACCGTCGACCGGTGGCGGCTCGGCTGGCTCTACCGCCTGGCCAGAGACCCCCGGCGCCTCTGGTACCGCTACTCCGTGGAGCTGGCGCACTACGGGGCCAGGCTGCTGCTGGCCCGGGCACGCAGCAGCCGGCCGGCGCCCCCCGAGCCGGCGGCACCACGTTGACCGGTCGGCTCCCCAACTTCCTGTACGTGGGAACCGACAAGGCCGGGTCGTCCTGGCTGCACGAGGTGCTGATCAGGCACCCGCAGGTCTTCCTCACCGCGGCGAAGGACCTGTACTACTTCGACCGGTACTACGAGCGCGGCCCCGCGTGGTACCGCGACCAGTTCCGCGGGAGCGGGCCCGAGCACGTCGTCGTTGGGGAGTTCTGCCAGGACTACCTGTACGCCCCGGACGGCGCCGCCCGGATCCGGCACGACCTCGGCGAGATCGAGCTGATGGTCACGCTGCGCGACCCCGTCGACAGGGCGTTCTCGTCCTACCTGTACATGCGCAAGCACGGCGCCGAGCTCGGGACGTTCCGGCAGGCGCTGCACTCGACCGAGGAGTTCCTGGACCGCGGGCGCTACGCGAGCTACCTGGGCAGCTACCTGCAGCAGTTCGCCCGGGAACGCATCCACGTGACGCTGTTCGACGACCTGAAGGCCAACCCGGCGGCCTTCGTCCGGGACGTGCAGCGCCGGCTGGGGATCGCCGCCCTGCCGGTCGAGGACGACCTGCTGCGCGGCCGGCTACCGGCCAGCAGGGCGAGGTCGCTGCCGGCGGCCCGCCTTGCCCGGCGGGGTTCGGTCTGGATGCGCGACCACGACCATGCGGAGGTCGTCGGGCGGGTCAAGCGCTCGCCGCTCGTCCAGCGACTGCTGTACAAGCCGTTCGGTGAGCAGAGACCGACCGTCGACCCGGAGGATGCGGCGTTCATCCGCAACGTCCTGCAGGACGAGGTGGCCCGGGCTGGTGCACTGGTCGGGATCGACCTGTGCGGCCGCTGGGGCTGGCGTTCCTGACCGTCGGGTCGTCCAGGCGGCACCGCAGCGGCCCGGACCCGGCGACCGCGTCGAGGTCGGCGCCCGGTCGTCGTGGTCCGCGACGACCTCGTCGACCAGCCGACGCACCGCCGGCCGGCGGGCCGGCGGGTCCTGGCCACGCCGGCCCACCAGCCCCGGGACCTCGGCCTGGACCGACGTCGACGGCTGGCACGTACCGGCCGACCCCTTCACCTGGTGCAGCGACGCCGCAGCGATCACCGCGAACGCGAGACCATCACCCCAGCGCATGAGGACCGACCGGCGCGACACCAGGTCGGCGTGGTGGTGTCGCTCGGCGAGCCGCATCTGCGCCGGTGAGGAGCACCGCTCAGCTCGACGTCACAGCCATCGTCGAGGCCGTCCGTGCGCGTGCCGGGGTCAGGAGACCTGCAGGAAGTGGCCGTTGCGCTCGGATCCCATCAGGGCGTAGCCACGGCCGGTGGTCGCCTGATGGGACTCGAAGCCGAAGCCGAGTGCTGACCCGCTGAAGGACGCCGTCGAGCGCGCTCGGGCGAAACGACCCAGGAAAGCTGCCGGATTTCTGGGAGGAACGCTGGAGCCCTCGCCACGACGCTGCCGCTCCCCGGCGGCTTCCCAGGTGACGGTGAAGCTCACCGCCGCAGGAACCATGCTGGGCCCGCCGAACTGGAAGCTGTCGATGACGGGAACATCGCGAGCCTTCAGGGTGGCTCGTCGACCGTCATCGCTCACCCGGAAGGCGTCGTCGTCGATCGGCACCAACCAGAACAGTCCTGACGGCTGAATGCCACCGTTGTAGTCGTGCACCTGCGAGCCCGAACCGGGCTCGAAGAGATCAACTCACACGAAGCCGAACACCCCGCGGTGTTGCGTGCCATCTGCGGCGACGTACCTTCCCCGGAAGGCACGCATGTCGGTCTCCAGGTTGTACCGCTACCGTCGCTGCCGGTCGCGGTCCCCACGTGGAAGGCGAGGGCGCTGAAGCCGTCGAAGTCGGTGAAGACGCTGGGCTCGACGTCCAGCCCCTGCAGTCGGAACCCCGAGAAAGGCAGCGTGACGTCCGGAGGCCCCGGTGCGAAGACGTGCAACCCAGGCGATGCCGCCCCTGATCGGCGTGGCCGCGAGATCGACTGCTCACCGCTGGGCCGGTCCGCCACACCGACAGTGGAACCGACGCCGCCGCAGCACCGGCAGGCGCCATACCGCAGCACCGCCCTGCGCCATCGCGTCCCGGGAGCCGAGAGTCCGTCGCTGACGCTCATATCGACCTCTCCCGTGAGGGCGGCCGCACTCACCGGGCGTCCGAAGGACCTGCAACGAGGCGATGCTGCGCTCCGTACCGGGGGGCGTCAAGGCCGTGTGTCCAGTGCTCTCGTCCTTCACGGACGTGCCCGGAAGACCTCGGCTCGCGGCCAGGTCGGTGGCGTCGTCGAAGGGCCCGCGGTGGTGCCGTCCCGACATAGACCCGAAAAGGCGGCTCTTCGGACTTCAGCGTGGTGAGGCGGTCCTTCGGGTCCGCGTCCCGCTGGCGGCGGGAAGCATTCGGACTCGGTCGTCGGTGACGTTGCGGTTGCCGTGAGCGAGGCGTCCGGCCGTCAACAATGTGCATGTTGAGGGCCAGGCCGGCCGGCCGGGGTCGGCGCTTCCTAAGGGCGCGTCGCCAGCAGCCCGGCGAGGTCGGCGCACAGCTCGCCCATGGCGGCATCGGCGGCGGGCGAGGCGGTCGTGAAACCGATGAAGCCGTGAATGAGCCCGGTGACCCGGCGAAGGACCACCGGGGTACCGGCCTTCTCCAGCGCGTCGGCGTAGGCCACCCCGTCGTCGCGAATGGGGTCGTGCTCGGCGACGGCGATCACGGCCGGAGCGAGCCCGGACAGGTCAGGCGTGTACAGCGGAGAGATCCGCGGGTCGGTGCGGTCGGCGGTGCCTTCGGTGTAGCGCGCGATCGCCTGCCTCGTGTCGTCCCGGGTCAGGAAGTAGCCCTCGGCGTTCTCCTCGTGGGACGGGTACTCACGGGCCAGGTCGCAGGCCGGGTAGATGAGCAGCTGCGCCGCGACCGGCAGCCCCGCGTCGCGGCACGCGACGGCCACAGCGGCGGCCAGGTTGCCGCCCGCGCTGTCCCCTGCCAGGGCGAGGCGCTCCCGGTCGCCGCCGAAGTCGTCGAGGTGCGCCGCGACATGCCGGGTCGCGGCCAGGCAGTCCTCGTACGGCGCGGGGAACGGCGCCTCGGGGGCCATCCGGTAGTCGACGCTGACCACCACGGCGCCGACGTCGTGACAGATCCGCCGGGCCGGCTCGTCATGGGTGTCCAGGTCGCCGACGACCCAGCCCCCGCCGTGGAAGAACATCACCGTGGGGAACGTCCCGGTGCCGTCCGGGCGGTAGACCCGGACCGGAAGGTCACCGGCCGGGCCCGGAACGACGGAGTCCGTCACCTGTCCCACCGGCGTCAGCGTCTCCGGGGGCTGCCCGGCGAGCACCACCGCGCGGATGCGCTCGCGGGCGGCGGCGGCCGGACCGGAGAACAGCGGCGGCAGCTGGAGCGCCTCCAAGGCTTCCAGCAGGTTCACCATCTCCGGGTGCAGAGCCATCGTCGTCCGCTCCTTCGCGCTGTCGCTCGTCGGGCCGCGAGCGTAAGCGTGCCTCAGACCGTGATGGCGACGACCCTCTCGGCGACCCGGACCGGGCAGACGGCGACGGGCGCGTCACCCCGCCACCACGCTCCTCTCCGAACAGCCGAGAAAGCTGACAGACCACCGGGTTGTCCCCGTGCCCGCCCGAACCACCACCACGGCGCGACCGGCCGCTTCTCACCTGCCACCACCGGAGGAAGGAGGCCGTGCACGGTCCGCCAGCCGATGCCGTGCTCGACCGCGACCTCGCTCACCGCGTGTTCGCCGTGCTGGCCGCGGCTGTGACCTTCGGCTTCGGCCTCGTCGCGAGGCGGGCACGAACCGGCGGCCTGCCGGTCTCGGTCAACGCCGTCGCTGAGCGGCCGGCCGGCGACGTCGCCGGCCGGGCTCCGCCTTCACGGCCCCCTGAAGCCGGCCTCGGCGATGCCGCTGGTGAGCAGGGTCGCCGCGAGCATCGCGGCGGAGACGAAAGCAGTGCGCAGGGTCCACATGACGGGCTCCTCCCGGTGCCGGCGCTCTGCCGGCACCAGGGATGCTGCTCGCGCTGGAACCCGTGGTCCGTCGCGCCGGCGACCCTGCTGTGTCGGCTGTCCGACAGTCGTCGCGTCCCGGACCGACGGCTGTCAGGGCAGGTCGCGCCCGCGTGGGCGGATGTCCTGGCGGTAGTGGGGCGCGACCGTCCAGTGCGAGCCGAAGACGCCGTTCCAGGACTCCGGGTGGAACGGGCTGTGGCCACCGGCCGGGCTGCTGGTGAGCTCTCCGACCACGAGCCGGTCGGGCAGGTCGAACAGGTCCACCCGCACGAAGTCCGAGCCGACGCTGAGCTTCTCGGCCATCGTGAGGATCTGGTCGAGACGGGCAGGCCGCACCGGAAGCGGGTCCGCCCCGGGGTGCCCGCCGGACAGGTCGAGCCGGACCCAGTCGCGGTCGAAGAAGTCCTGGGTGCGGGAGCCGAACCGGCCGCCGTCGACCTGCACGTAGGTCGCCCGGCCGTGGAAGACGAAGACCTTGCAGTCGGACGGCACGTCCCCGTCCGGACCGGAGAGCAGCTCCTCCACCAGCAGCTGCCGACCGGCGGCGCCGTACGCCCACTCGTGGTTCGGGCCGCGGCCGTAGCGCTTGGCCAGCCATCCGGCGGCGATCGCCTCGACCTGGCGCGGGTCGGCGTGCTCGGGGCGCACCCGGCTGTACACCCACCCCCACTGCGGGGGCGGCAGCCGCGCGTCGGCCGGCGCCAGGGACGAGACCACCACGCAGGCCCCGCTGCCGTGGGTGGGCTTCAGCACGTACTCGGTCGGCAGGGCGACCCGCCGCAGGTCGCGCGGATCGTCCAGCAGGGCGAGCAGACCCGGCAGGTGCTGCGCCCCGACCAGCTGCGTCACGTGCGACCGCATCCGGGCCTTGTCGGCGTACGTCACCATGAGCGGCCGGCGGTCGCGCAGGAGCTTGTAGCGCACCTTGTCGTTGAACGTCACCGGCCGGCGGCTGCGCAGCAGCAACCAGGCCCGGACCAGCCGGCTGCGGTAGCGCCACGCGACGCCACCGGACTCGCCGGCCCCGGAAAGACGCACGGCCGGGGAGCCTACGGTCGCGGGGGCCGGGCCGGCCCGAGGCCTGGCACCCATGACCACGGCGCCCTCGCAGCACCCGGCGCCGACGGCCCCCGAGCACAGCCCTCATCGACGACCGGAATGTCACGGGCTACCGCAGAACGTCCGGTAATGCCATGCTCACGCCCCGTCGCAGCGGTGCGGCCGGGCGAAGGGCGGACATGAGCGATCTGGAGCTCCCCGAGCGGATCATCGGCATTCCCACCGGTGCGCTGCGCACGACGATGGTGACCAGCATCGCCGCCGGGGGCACCGCCCTGGGCGCGGGCATCGCGGCCCTGATCAAGGGCGCCGGCGTCGAGACGCCGGTGGACGCCGCGGTGGCGGACGGCTTCCTGTTCGTGGTCGCCGTCGCGCTGCTGGCCGCCGCCCTCGTCATCTCGGCCGACGCGAAGGCCCGCGCGGCGGTGTTCGCGCCGATCGCCGGTGGCACGCAGCACGCCCACCTCGACGGCCTGCGCAGCAGCCAGGCACTGCCCGTCCAGCCGGTGCCGACGGCGCTGACCACGCTCGCCGTGCCGCTGACCGTGCGGGTGCCGGGTGACGCCCGCACCTGGACGGCGATCGCGGCGGGCTCGTCCGCCGACGGTGCGCTGCTCCTGCTCAGCTGCCCCGGCGAGGCCCCCTCCTGGCGCCGCACCCTCGACCTGGTCGCCGTGGAGGCGCCCCCTCCTGACAGGGCCCCCGACCCGGGGGCCGTCCGACTGCCCGCCTGAGCCCGACGTGACTCCGCCGACCGGCTCGACCGCCCCGGCCGCGCCCGCGCTGGACGTCGCCCCGAGCCGTCCCGACAGCAGGGACTGGACGTACGCCGCGACCGCCGCCGAACGGTCGGCGCTGCCGGAGTCGGCGGACCTGAGGCCGACCCTGCCGCCCGCCTTCGACCAGGGCGCCACCAACACGTGCACCGCCCAGGCGATGGCGGCGGCCGTGCACCGGGCGGAGTCGGCGGGTGGCCGAGCGGACCCCGAGCTGATCTCGCGGCTGCTCCTGTACTGGGTCGAGCGCGGCGACGACTCCGGCTCGGGTCGCGTGCCGGGCCAGACGGTGCAGATGCGGGACTGCCTGAAGGCGGTCTCCGGCGCCGGGTGCGCCCCGGAGTCGCTCTGGCCGTACGACCTGGCGAAGATCGACGTGGCGCCGCCGGCGGACCTGCTGGAGGCGGCGGCCGGCTACCGGGTGACCGGCTACGCCCGCGTGCCGCAGACGCTGGACCACCTGCGCGCGGCCCTGGCCGGCGGGCTGCCCTTCGTGTTCGGGATCCGGGTGTTCGCGAGCTTCCCGGGCTACACGACGCGCGGTGTCGCGGACGTGCGGGTGCCGTCCCGGCGGGAGCCGCAGCTGGGCGGCCACGCGCTGCTCGCGGTCGGCTACGACGACGCCCGGTCGGCGTTCCTGGTCCGCAACTCCTGGGGCGAGGCCTGGGGCGACGGCGGGCACTGCTGGCTGCCGTACGCCTACCTGACCGACCCGTACCTGTCCTTCGACCACTGGATGGTGAGTGCCGTGCAGCACGACGAGCGCGCGCCCGACGCGACCACCGAGCTGCGGAACGCCGTCGAGCAGGTCGCTGCCGCGGCGACGGCCGCGGCCGCTGCGGCCCGCGCGGCCGCCGCGAGCGCGGACGCCGCGGCAGCGGCGGCGGGCGCGGCGGTCGCCGCGTGGCGGCAGGCGACCGCAGCGCCGGACGTCGCTCGGCCACGCGCGACCGACCTCCCGGGCACCGGGTGGACGCCCTCGCCGGAGCGGAAGCCGGCACCCGAGCAGCCACGACCGGCCGGCGCCGAGCCGACCGTCGCCGGCCCCGCGCCGGCCGAGAGCCCGGCGCCGGCGCCCGCGGACCAGCCACCTGCCGAGCCGCCGTTCCTCACCACCCGCCAGCCGCTGCCCCGCCGGTGGCCGTCGGCAGCCGGGTGGTGCGTGACCACCCCCGACCCGGCGACCAGCGGGCCGGCGGTGAGTGCCGACGGCGTCGTGGCGGTCCGCACCACCCGGTGCGTGTCGGCGGTCGACGTGACCGGCAACGCGCTGTGGCAGAGCCGCGTCCCGGAGGGCGCCAGCGCGCCGGTGGCGGTCGGCAACGCCTTCGTCGTCGCGGTCCCGGACGGCGTGCTGCTGCTGCCGTCCCGGACCGGCGAGCCGCAGCCGCTCCCGGCGTTCGAGGGGATGGAGCTGGGCGACCGGCCGGTCGCCCCCGCGGTGGACGCGGGCACCATCGTCGTCGCCGCCCGCACCGGCGAGGTCCGGGTCGCGGACCTGACAGGAAGCCGGTCGGACCAGGCGCTCTGGGTCGGGGCCGACCCCACCGCCCCGGTGATGAACCCGCTGGGCTGGACGCTGGTCGCGGGCGCCGGCCAGCGGCGCACGGTCGTCTCCTTCGTCCCGTTCGACCCGACGCCCGCGCGGGGTCACCGGGTCTCGGCCGACCTGCACTGCGGCGGCTACCGCGGCGTGGTCGCCGTCGTCGACGGGGTCCTCACCGCCCTCGAGGTCCCGTTCGAGGGCGAGGGGCAGGACCTGGTGCCACGGGCGCGCAGCGAGCGGTACGCCGTCGGCGCGATCACCGGCCTGCTCGCGGTGCCGCAGCACGACCTGTGCGTGCTCACGCTGAACGACGGCCGGGTGGCCGCCGTCTCGCTCACCGACCTGTCGCCGCGCTGGGAGACGACCCTGCCGGTCGCGTCGACGACCGCCCGCTCGTCCTCGGTGCACCCGGCGGCGCTCGACGCGGACGGCCGGGTGGTCTGCACGACCGCCACCGGGCAGCTCAGCGTGCTCGACCCGGCCACCGGCTCCGTTCTCGGCGGCGCCGCCCTCGGGCGGCGCTTCGAGTCGGCGCCCGTCTCCCACGCCGGGACGGTCTTCGCCACCGCGCAGGACCCCGGCCGGGACCTGCCCTCCTCGCTGCACGCCCTGCCGCTGGGCCGGACGCCGGCGCTGCGCCTCAACGTGGACGCCGACGGGAGCCCGGCGGCCGAGCCGCGGGCGTACGGCCGGGTACGCGCCGACGACGCGGCGCTGTCCGGGCTGGACCCGACGGCCGCGACGGTCGAGGCCTGGCTGAACCTGCCGCCCGGCGGCAGCGGCGGCGTGCTGCACCTCTGCCCGGCAGTGGCCTCCGGGGTGGACCTCTCGCTCGCCGTGACGCCCGGTGGCGGGCTGCGCTTCGCCAGCGCACGGCCGGACGCGGCCGGCGGGTCCGGCGACTGGGCCGGCGTCGTGGTCACCGCCGAGACCGCCCTCGCGGACGGGGAGTGGCACCACGTCGCGGTCGTCCGCCGCCCCGGCACGGGAACGACGCTGCTGGTCGACGGCGCGCTGACCCCGGTCGTGGAGACCGCTCGCTCCGCGGCGCCGCCCACGCTCGTCGCCGGGCTGCAGGTCTACCTGGGCGCCGCCGCCTCCGCCGACCTGGGGCCGGTCGACCTGCTGCGCGGGATGCTCGGCGACGTCCGGGTGTGGGGCCGCTCCCTGTCTACCGGCGAGATCGCCGCCCGGTCAGGGGTGCGGCTGCGCGGCGACGAGCCGGAGCTGCTGGCGTACTGGGACTTCGCCACCGGCAGCGTCGACGACCGCTCCCGGCTCGGCGCCGACGGCGTCGTGGTCGCCGGGCACGACGCGTGGCAGCTGACCGACCTGGAGCTGACCGCGCCGGCGTACCCCCAGGTGACGACGGCTGTCACGGGCGGCGACGGGGCCTACGTCGTGACCGCGACCGCGCGCCGCGCCGACGGCCGGCCGCTCGCCGGGTGCGACCTCGCGCTGTCCCGGCCCGGCCGCGGCGGCGGGCCGGGCGCGGTCGTCGTCGACGGCAGCCCGCTGCGGGCCGGCGACGAGCCGTTGCGGCGCCGGACCGGCGAGGACGGGACCGCGGCCTTCTCCGTCCGGGTCCCGAGCGCGGTCCCCTCCCCCGGGCTCGCCCTGCACGCCGACTTCATGGCGAGTGGCGACAGCGTGCCGGTGCCGCTCGTGCCGGGAGCCGGGTCGGCGCCGCCCCCGGCCGCGCCGGTCGTCACGGCGCAGGCCGCGTTGCTCGAGGACCCGTCGGTCGGCACGTCCCGGGCGACGTGGCGGGTGCAGCTCACCGTGTCGGAGGTCGGGGGCGGTCGGCGCGGCGGCGAGCCGCTGACCGTCTGGACCGACCCGCCCACGGCCGTCCAGCTGCCCTCGGGCACGTTCCCGGTCAGCGCGGCGGCGCCGGTCACCGTCCTGACCGACCTGGTCGGCGAGCTGGCGGTGGTCCTGCCGGCGGACTCGCTGGTGGCACCGGCCGTGTTCGTCCGGACCGCGGCGATGGCCACGGGAGACGCGCTGGTCGTGCACCCGGACGAGGCGGTGCACCGCCGGCTCGCCACCCTCACGGTCGCCGACCTCACGACCGTACGGCCGACCGCCTCGGCCCGGCCAGGCGCGGTGGCGCCGGCGACGGCCCTGCTGGAGGGTGAGCTCGCCGGCCGGGCGGGCGACGTCGTCGCCGTGCTCGGCACCGTGATGTCCGCCGTCCCGGCGGGCGAGGCCGTCGGGCTGGGTCTCGGAGCAGGGCGGATCGACGCGATGCGTCCGTCCGCCTCGGTCGCCGGGGCGGACGAGGTGACCGTGCGCCGGGCGCGTCGCGGCCGCCGCCCGGTGCGGCCGCTCGACGTGGCGGGGCTGGTGCGCTGCCTCGACGGAGGCGCCGGGCTGCGGGTGACCGTGGGGCCGGACAGCGCGGGCTCCCGGGTGCTCGCCGACGCCGCCGCGGTCTCGACCGGGCGCGCGGAGCTCGGGGACGCGACGCCGGAACTGGGCGGCCTCTTCGACTGGGTCAAGAACGCTGCCGACACTGTCGGCAACACCGTCGTCGACACCGCCACCACCGTCGGCAACACCGTCGCGGACACCGCCACCACCGTCGGCAACACCGTCGCGAACACCGCCACCACCGTCGGCAACACCGTCCGTGGACACCGCCAACACCGTCGCCCGTACGACGACCGACACGGTCGACGTGCTCGTCAGCGTCGCGGACGACGCCGGGCGGGCGATCAACGACGGCGTGCGGGTGGTCATTCGGACCGCCTCCGGCGTTCTCGACACGGTCATCACGACCGTGGAGGAGGCCGTCTCGGTCGTCCTGGAGTTCCTCGTCCAGGTGGGGCTGGAGATCTGGAAGGTCGTGCAGTTCCTCATGGGGCTGTTCGACTGGGAGGAGATCCTCAAGACCCACCGGCTGCTTCAGGCGCTGTTCACCTCCGGGATCGGCGTGGTCCGGGACGCGGTGGCCGGCGACGGGCTCACCTCGGGGTTGCGGGCGCTCGGCGAGCAGGCCGACGAAGTAGTCCGGGCGCACCGGGCGGACCCCCGGCTCGGCATGTCCGTGCAGGCGTTCGACGGGGTGCTCGGCGACCAGCTCGGCCGGCTGCACACCCTGCCGTTCGAGCTGAACGGGCACCCGCCGGTGCTGCTGGACGAGTCCCTGCCGGAGACCGGCGGCGAGCTTGTCGTCCGCCAGGCCGAGCCCGGCGAGCGAGCCGTCGACGGGCCCGCCCCGCAGCCGGTGACCGCCGCGGCCCTGCTCGCGGCGGCATCGGGGGTGCAGGCGGGGGTGCTGCAGTCCTGCGTCCTCGCGGCCGCGTCCGGACCTGCTGCGGCGACCCAGCCGAGCGTGCTCCCCCAGCAGCTCCGGCGGCCCGCCGGCGGCCACGGCCCGGTCGTCCCACCGTCGCTGGGGGCAGCAGGCGACTCGGCGCTCGACAGCCTGCTGCGCCTGCCGGCGCTGCTCACCGACCCGGCGGCCATGACGCCGGAGGCGATGCTCGACGCCCTCCAGGACGTCGCGGCGGACCTGGTCTCCGGCGCGCTCGGCGGGTTGGCGGACGCCGTCGAGACCGCGCAGGACGGGGTGCTCGCCGCCCTCGACGCCGGGACCGGCGGACTGCAGAAGCCCATCGACGTCCCGCTCGTCAGCGAGCTCTACGCGTGGCTGACCGGGGACGAGCTGACCCTGCTCGACGCGATCTGCCTGGCGCTGGCGGTACCGGTCAATCTCGCCTGGGGGGTGGCGAACCTCGCTCGCGGCGAGAGCGGCAGCCTGGCCGACGTGGCGGGCGCGCTGCCCGGGCTGGTACGGGGAGCCGGTGCCCCGCCTGCCCTCGGGGCGGGCGTGCACGTCTCCGTCACCATCAGCGACGAGCAGCTCCAGACGGCCGCGATGGTGCTGCGGACCGTGCTGGCCAGCGTGCTGGTGCCGGTCCGCGGCGCTGCGGACGTCGCCACGTTCCTGTCAGCCAGCGCACCGGGCGGCGGCGGCCCCGCAGCCGACGTCGGCCGGGTCGCGTCGCTGTTCGGCTTCGGAGGGGGCAACGACGCCGGCAAGGTGCTGAAGGCGTGGAGCTTCCTTCTCGGAGCCGTGGTCGACACGCTGGACGGCTTCGTCCTCAAGCCGGTCGTGCTGGAGGGCAGGCTGCAGGACGCGCAGGCCGCCGTCCCCGCGGGACTCCGCGTCCACCTGGCGTCGGACCACTACTCGATCCCGGCCATCGTGCTCGTCGTCCTCGACGCGCTGAAGTTCGGCTACAACGTCCTGACACGTCAGCCCGGGCCATCCGCTTCGTGGAAGGCCGGCGGCGCGGCCGCCCTCGACTGGGCGGTGGCGCTGGCCTCGCTGACGTGGTTCCTCGTGCGGCTGATCACGATGCTGCTCGACCTGCACCGGCTGGAGCAGCAGGGCGTCGCCTCGGACGCGATCCAGGCGTACCGCCTGGCCCGCACCGCGGAGCTGCTCGACCTGTGGGTCGGCGTGCTGGGGTTCGCGATGAACGAGACGACCATCCGGGGAATCCGGGACGCCGCCCCCGAGGCGTTCCCCTACGTGTACGGCGTCGTGATCGGCCTGCGGACCGGCTTGCGGGGGTCGTCCCTCGGCGTCTACTCGGCAGCGCTGTTCGACTGACCCGCAGGGGGCGCGGCGTCGCCGGACGGCGCATCAGCGCGCCGGGGACCCGGCCAGGACCGGCACCGGCTCGCCCACGGCGCGAGGCGGCACGTCGTCGCCCTGCTCGAGATCGAGGTGGGGCAGCACCCGGTCGAGCCATCCGGGCAGCCACCAGTTGGCCCGGCCCAGCAGCGCCATCGTCGCCGGCACCAGGACCATCCGCACGACCGTGGCGTCCAGGGCGATCGCGGTGGCCAGTCCGAGCCCGATCATCTTCGCGAACGGCGAGGGGTTGGCGACGAAGCTGAGGAAGACGGCCATCATGATCAGGGCGCCGGAGGTGATCACCCGCGCGCTGGCTGCCAGGCCGCGGGCGACGGCCTCGGCGTTGTCCCCGGTGGCGCGGTAGGCCTCCCGGATCCGGGTGACGAGGAAGACCTCGTAGTCCATCGACAGGCCGAACAGCACCGCGAAGAAGATCGCGGGAAGCGGCGAGGCGATGACGTAGGTGCGGTCGAGACCGAACAGCCCTGCCAGCCAGCCCCACTGGAAGACGGCGACCACGACCCCGTACGCGCCGCCGATGGACAGCAGGTTCATGACGGCGGCCTTCAGCGGGACGGTGACGGACCGGAACACGACCAGCAGCAGCAGGACGGACACGACCAGGATCGCGCCGACGAACAGCGGCAGGGTCGCCCGGAGCTGCGCGTCCAGGTCGAGGGTCATCGCGGTCGGACCTGACACGTACACGCCGTCGGGGCTGGTGGCACGCAGCCGCTCGAGCGTCTGCGACGTGGCCGGGTCGGCCGGTGCGCTGGTGGGGAGCACGGGCAGCACCGCGGCGTCGCCGCCGGCACTGAGAACGGGCTCGCCCACACGCGCGATGCCCGGGTCGGCAGCGAGGCGCTCGGACAGCCCGGGGAGGTCCTGCGCCGGCAGGCCGGCGCCGCCCAGGTCGACGACGACGAGCAGCGGCGCGTTGACGCCGGGCCCGAAGCCGTCGGCCAGCAGGTCGTACGCCTGCCGGTGTGTCGTGGTCGTCGCGTCGTCGCCGGCGTCCGGGAACCCGGTCCGGAGCGCCAGCGCCGGGGCGGCCAGGGTCAGCAGCAGCGCCGTCGCGACGACGATCCACGGCCAGGGCCGCCCGGAGATCCGGTGGGCCAGGCGCCACCAGGCGGTGGCCTGCGCCGGCCCGGTCGGTCGCCGTCGCGGTCGCCGGATCAGGCGGCCCGCGTCGACGCGGTCGCCGAGCAGGGCGAGCAGCGCCGGCAGCAGGGTGAGCGCCGTGGCCACGGCGACCAGCACGATGACGGCCGTCGCGAGCCCGATGGAGGCGAGCACGCCCACGCCGGTCAGGACGAGGGCGGCCATCGCGACGACCACGGTCAGGCCGGCGAACAGGACGGCCGGTCCGGACGCGCCGAGGGCGCAGGACAGCGCCTCGGCGTTGCTCGTCCCGGCGGCACGGTGCTCGCGGTAGCGGGACACCAGGAACAGCGAGTAGTCGATGCCGACCCCGAGGCCGACCATGACGCCGATCGTGGGCGCGGCCGAGGAGACGTCCATGGCGCCCGCCAGCAGCACCACGCCGCTGTAGCCGGCCCCGACGGCGACCAGCGCCAGGGCGATCGGCACGAGGGCCGCCACGACGGTGCGGAACGCGACGAGCAGCACCAGGAGCGCGGCCAGGATCCCGACCACCTCGGCGCCGGAGGTCGGGGTCTCGGCGTTGAGGAACGCGGCCTCGCCGCCCAGTGCGGCCGTCAGCCCGGCGGCGCGGGCCGGTTCCAGGGCGTCCGCGAGCGCTGCCGTCGGCCCGGCCCCGAGCTCGGTCGAGGACACGTCGAGGGTGATCTCGGCATAGCCGATCCGCCGGTCCGGTGAGATCCGGTCCGCAGCGAAGGGATCGCCCACCGCTGCCACGTGTCCGCTCGCTGCGACCTGCGAGAGCGCGGCGGCGACGGCCGGCCGGAAGCGGTCGAGGTGCTGGCCCTCGGGCGCGGCGAACACGGCGACGGCGCTGCCGCCAGCCGCCTCGGGAAAGCGCTGCTCGAGCAGCTCCAACGCCTGGGCGCTCTCGCTGCCCGGCGCGGTGAAGTCGTCGACGAACGCGCCCCCGAGACGTTCCGGACAGGGCCACGACGAGCGCCACCAGCACGGTCCACACGCCGACCGTCGTCCACGGTCTGCGGGCGCTGGCGTCGCCGATCCGGGAGAGCGTGCGATTCATGGGGTGCTCCTGTCCAGGGAGGCCGGCAGCGCGGGGGCGGCGGGACGTACCAGGTCGGCGACGTCATGCCGGCAGGCTCCGTCGCCGGAGCCGCCCGGCGCATCGGGCGACGACCCTGGTTGTCGTCCCGGGGTCGCACCCTGAGGACAGCCCGGCCCGGCCCGGCCCGGAGCGGGCCGGCCGGCGGGGCTGGTCGCCCCGAGGTCGCCCGGTCAGCTGCCGCCCGCACGTGCGGTGGACGGCCGGCGTCGCGGCCGGCGTACGGCGTGCCCGTCGAGGTCGTCGCGGCCGGTGCCGTCGACCTGGGCGTGCCCCGATCCGGACCGCCCCCGCGGCCGCCGCGTCCTCAGCCGGTCCGGGCCGCGTGGCCGGGCGCCTCCAGCTGCTCCTGGAGCACGGCCAGGTTGTGCCGCAGCTGCGGCCGCATGTCCCGGTGCTGCGGCATCAGCAGCCCGAACAGCAGGCGCAGCGGTGCGGGCGGCGGCCTGGTGATCGCGTAGGAGTGGACCACCCGGGTGCCGTCCGCCGTCGGCTCGAGCACATAGCGCCAGGTGGTGGAGTCACGCCGCGAGGGATCGCGCTCGGGCAGCGTGCGGAAGGCGAACTCCCGACTTCGGTCGGCCTGGACGACCTCGCAGGTGCGGGTCCACCGGGCGAGCCGCCCCGACCGGTTGAAGCCGCGGAACCGGGCCCCGACGGCCGGGCCGGCGCCGTCGAGCCACTGCGCCCGGTGGCACTCGGTGCTGCGCTCGCCGATCCGCTCGACGTCGGCGACCCGGTCGTAGACCGCTGCCGGGTCCGCCGCGATCACGACAGACGCCTCGCCGGCGGCCCGCCAGCCGAAGCGGCTCACGGGGTCGCCGTCCCGTGCACCTTGCGGGCGTAGCGGCGGTAGGCCGCCGGCGCGAGGTAGGGCATCAGCAGTCGGGCGAGGAGCGGAGCGTGCGCCAGGATGTTGCGGATCACGGCTGGGTCGCCCTCGTACATGACCAGGCCGATCGCCAGCGGCGCCTCCTTCTTGTCCAGGCTCGACATGGCGTCCTCACCGAGCCGGTCCCACTCCGCCTGGGTCATCGTCCTCTCGGCGAGCGGCAGCATCTCGCGCTCCTCCGCCGCCAGGTGCTCGACGAGCAGCCGCTCGACGTCGTCCAGGGCGGTCGCCAGGGCCTCGGCGGGCGCCCGGTCGGCCTGCGCGCGCCAGACCGGCAGCAGGGTCTCGACCTGGGCGAGGGCGTTCCCGATCCGAGCGTGCTGCTCCGCCATCAGCCGGACGGCCGCGGTCAGCTCGGCCGGCGCCCGCTCGAGCAGCACCGGCCACAGCAGCCGGTCCTCCACCTCGTGGTGCCGGTGCAGCCCGTCCAGCAGCCAGACCAGATGCGCACCCACCACCTCGGCCCGCTTCCGGTTCCCGGCGGCCACGCCACGGACCAGCCCCGGTGCGAGCCGGAACTCCCGCCGCAGCGCGATGTGCACCACGAGCATGTCGCGGGTGTCCGTGCCGCCCGTCGTCGTTCCAGCAGTCATCCGTGCGTGTCCTCTCGTTCCTGCGGCAGGATCACCCGGACCGTCGCGACGGCCCAGGCGAGCACCTGGTCGGGTGACCAGGCGAACGTTCCCAGCAGCATGTGCGCGTTCCGCGGCGTGTGCGTGACCCACAGGGCCTGCGTCGCGGACTCCACGTCGTACCCGGGCGCCAGGCCGCCGGCGCCGGCCAGCGCCTCGACGAAGCGCCGGTAGTCCAGCCACCGCCGATGCTCGGCGAGCTCCCACTCGCGGGCCACCGCCGCATCGGCCGCCGCCGCGTTCTCGTAGGCCACGATCACGCCACCGGCCCGCTGCGCCACCTCGACCAGGAAGCCGAGAAAACCGACGAGCATCGTCTCCTGCGAGGCTGCGCCGAGCGCGGCGACCGCCGCGGGGCGGTCGGCCAGGGCGACGTCGTCGTCGTCCCCGGCCAGAGCGCGGTCGACGCAGGTCAGCAGCAGCGCCGTCTTGCTGCCCTGGGCGTAGACGGTCTCCACCGAGACCCCGGCCCGCTCCGCGATGTCCCGCATGGTCACCAGGCCGTAGCCGCGCTCGACGAACAGGGCTGTGGCCGACTCGAGCACCTGCCGGCGGGTGGCGGCCGCCTGAGCACGCCGGTGCTCCGACCGGTACGCCCGGGTCGTCGGCGGCTCCTGGGGCCCGGACGACTGGAACGAGCCCGGGAACGGTGGGTTCGTCACAGCCGGACCGTAGTGGTCTGCGGACCCCTTGTCGACAGACCTGCCACAGCCCGCTGACAGGAGCAGCCGCCCGCCCTACTGTGACCTCCGCCACTCCCCGCCCCCCGGAGGTACCCCTCGTGACGACGACCGCACCCGCGCCGACCTCCGAGCACTCCGGCGACCCGGTCGACGCCGGCCACGTCGACGTCCTGATCGTCGGCGCCGGGGTGTCCGGCATCGGTGCGGCCCACCACCTGCAGGAGCAGTTCCCCGACCGGTCGCTTCGTCGCTGCTGGACGCGCAGGACAACCGCGGCGGCACCTGGTGGACGCACCGCTACCCGGGCGTGCGCTCCGACAGCGACCTGTTCACCTACGGCTACCGGTTCAAGCCGTGGCGCGGGCCCGTCGATCGCCGCCGGCGGCGAGATCCTCGACCTACCTCGACGAGGTCATCGAGGAGGACGACCTCGCCCGGCACATCCGCTACCAGCACCGGGTCGACCGCGGCGAGCTGGTCCTCGGCAGGACGCGGCGGTGGAAGGTCGAGGTCACCCGCGAGCGACACCGGCGAGCGGCTGCGCTACACCACCGACTTCCTGTGGATGTGCCAGGGCTACTACAACCACGCCAAGCCGTACCAGCCGCGAGTGGGAGGGCATGGACGCGGTTCGCGGGCCAGGTGCGTGCACCCGCAGCAGTGGCCGCGAGGACCTCGACCTGACCGGCAAGCGCGTCGTCGTCATCGGCTCCGGCTCGACGGCCGCCACGCTGATCCCGGCGATCGCCCAGCAGGCCGAGCACGTCACGATGCTGCAGCGCTCCCCCTCGTACTTCCTGGCCCCGCCGCTGACCCACGAGCTCGCCGTCACGCTGCGCGCGCTCGACATCCCTGAGGACTGGACGCACGAGATCCTGCGCCGCGCCTACACCGCGCAGTTCAACGAGCTGGCCCGGATGTCGCACGAGACGCCCGGACGAGCTGCACGCCTTCCTCATGGACTCGATGAAGCCGCTGCTGCCCGAGGGCTTCGACATCGACAAGCACTTCACCCCGCGCTACCGGCCGTGGCAGCAGCGCATCGCGATCGTCCCCGAGGGCGACCTGTTCGCGGCGCTGCGCGAGGGCAAGGCCTCGATCGTCACCGACACGATCGACACCTTCACCGAGAAGGGCATCCGGGTCAGCTCCGGCGAGGAGATCGAGGCCGACGTCGTCGTCACCGCCACCGGCTTCGACCTGTCGGTGCTCGGCGACGTCGCCTTCACCGTCGACGGGGAGCCGGTCGACTTCACCGAGCGGGTCACCTGGCGCGGGATCATGATCAGCGGCGTCCCGAACATGGCCTACGTCTTCGGCTACTTCCGGCACAGCTGGACGCTGCGCGTCGACCTGGTCAGCGACCTGGTGATGCGGCTGTTCGAGCACATGCAGGAGCAGGGCGCGCGCACCGTCGTGCCGACGCTGCGGCCGGAGGACGCCGGCATGCAGATGCGGCCCGTGGTCCGACCCGGAGAACTTCAACGCCGGCTACGTGCTGCGCTCGCAGCACGCGCTGTTCAAGCAGGGCGACCGCGAGCCGTGGACCCACATGCTGGAGCACGGCCAGGAGACCGAGATCCTGCCGAAGGTCGACCTCGACGACGGCTCGCTCGACTACCGCTGACCTGCGGGCCGCGACAGACCGTCACCGCGCCGCGGCGACCAGCTCCGCCAGCGCCCGCGTCAACCCGGCGGCCAGCTCCTCGACGTCGGGCACGACGTCGGGACAGGCGATGAGCCCGACGTCGAGGGTGTCCAGGTAGCTGACCAGCGAGATGTTCAGCGCCAGCCCGTCGGCCAGCGGCGCGAGCGGGTGCAGGCTGCGCAGCCGGGCGGTGCCGCACCACAGCGGCTCGCGCGGCCCGGGCACGTTCGACACCACCAGCGTGAACGGCGGCGGCGCGAGCTCGCTCCACCGGAACGAGGCGGCCAGCCGGGCGGCGAGCGTCATCACCGCCGGTCCGGCCAGCACGCTCCAGTCCATCAGCTCGGGCGCGGCGACCGCGTCGTGCACGCCCTTCGCCGCCCGGGTTCCGGCGGCCACCGCCCGCAGCCGGTCGACCGGGTCGGCCACCGTCGTGCCGAGCGGTGCCAGCAGCGCCGACACCCGGTTGCCGTACGTGCCGGCCTGCGCGGGCGTCCGCACCGACACCGGCGCCATCGCGACGAGCGAGGTGGCCGGGAGCTCGCCGCGGGCCAGCAGGTGCTCCCGCAGCGCTCCCCCGACGACCGCCAGCACCACGTCGTTGACGGTGGTGCCGAACGCCGCCTTGACCCGCCGCACGTCCGGCAGGGACAGCGGCAGCAGCGCCGCGGTGCGGCGGGCCGTCACCGGCGCGTTGAACGGCGAGCGCGGCACCCGCACCGGAGCGCTCAGCGCCGGCAGCGCCTCCCACGGCCGCTCCCGCCGGGCGCCGGCCCGGCGGGTGAGCTCGCGGCCCAGCGCGCCGGCCAACCGCAGCGGGTGCCGGGCCAGGTCGACCGCGGCGTCGGCCACCAGCGCGACCTCACCCGGCAGAGGACCGGGCGGCGGGTCCCCGGCCGGCCCGCCGCCCGGCTCGGACGGCTCCGGACCGAGCAGGGTCGACATCAGCTCGATCCCGGAGACCCCGTCCACGATGGCGTGGTGCAGCCGGGTCACCAGGGCGAAGCCCCCGTCCTGCAGCCCCTCGACGACGTGCACGTCCCACAGCGGGCGCGAGCGGTCCAGCGGCCGGGTCATCAGCCCGGCGGCCACCGCGGCGAGCTCCGTCGGGCCGCCGGGCGCCGGCGCCGGGACCCGCAGCACGTGCCGTTCCAGGTCGAAGTCGGGGTCCTGCGCCAGCACCGGGTGGTGCAGCCCGAACGGAACCGGCAGCACCCGCCTGCCCAGCAGCGGCAGCTCCGACAGCCGCTCGGCCAGCCGCCGCCGGACCGTGTCGTACGGCGTGCCGGTGGCCGGCGGGTCGAACGTCGAGACGAACGCGACGTGCATCGGCGCCGTCGGCAGCTCGGTGTACAGGAAGGTGGCGTCCTGGGCCGACAGCCTTCTCATGGGCGCTCCTGGCTCGGGCCCGCAGGTGTACCACGGCCCCGGCCCTGCCCCGGGCCTAGGCCGTCTCGGGAACCCTCAGCTGCGAGAGCACCAGGTCGAACTCGGCGACCTCGAGCACCTCCATCCCGGTGTCCTCGCCCGCCCGCGCCCGGGCAAGGGCGGTCCGCTCCCGGCTCGCGACCAGGGCCGCCCGGTCGGCGAACGTGACCGCCGACAGCGCCCGCCCGGAGGGCCGGTCGACCAGCAGGTTCGCGCTGCAGAAGCCGTCGAGCGCCTCGAACACCGGGAGCGAGTGCTCCCGGTAGTAGTCGACCATCTTCGTCATGCGGTCGGGGGCCACCCGCAGCCAGGAGACCCGGGTGCAGGCGCCGTCCGGAGCCTCGCGCGTGAGGTGCCGCACCGCGTACTCCCAGCCGGTCACCTCGGGCGTCCCGGTCGCCTGAATGGCCTCGGCGGCCCGCCGGCGCAGCGAGGCGGTGGCGTCGGCGCTGGCCTGCATCGCCGCCTCGTCCCGCCACACCGCGACGGTCAGGTAGCGGCCGCCGTCGCGGTCGACGAGCACGGACAGGCCCAGGGAGCCGTCGAGGTCCCTCACCGCCGGGAGCACCTCGTTGCGGACGTGCTCGACGAGAGCATCCACCCGAGTCGGGTCGGCGGCGACAACGGAAAGGCGTGCGTACACGGGTCACCTCTCAGGAGAGGTCGGGAGCGGACGGCCGCAGAATGCTCGCGACACGCCCCGGCGACAATCCCCGGAGCCGCGGCACTGTTGCCGCGAAGAAGGCAAAGACCTCTGAATCGCAGAGATTCTCAGGTGGTCACAGCGTTCTGGGGTAGTACTGTCCCTCGCCGAGCTGCGCGAGGTCCGACGCGAAGTCCGACTCGAACGGCCAGTCGTCCTCCTCCCCCTGCACCGGCGACTGGGCGTACCGGCCGTACGGGCCGCCGACGCGCTCCTGGCCGACCAGCGACCAGGCCTGCCGCCGGTAGGTCCAGTTGTCCGGCTGCAGGCGGTGACAGGCGTGAAAGTGCACCACCGCGCGGTCCCGCCGGCCGGCCGCCCACAGGTGGACGGCCAGCTCGAAGTGCGCCGCCCCCTGCGACGCGGTCAGCGGCCGCGGCTGGGAGCGGGCGACGACCTCGTCGGGCTCGAGCGCGTAGTCGCTGTCGGCGCCGCGCCGGGCCCAGTCCCGGATGGCATCCGCGTACGTGGTGCGGTCCTGGCCGGAGGTCAGGACCTCCTGCGCGCTGAGCGCCTGCGCCGGGCGGGCCGGCGCGCCGCGCGCGGCCCCCAGCCGGGCCGCGGTCTCGGCCGATCTGCACCGGCAGCGGCGGACGGGCGCCCGGCCAGCCCGGCTCGGCGGGCCGGACGATCACGCCGCGCTCGTCGATCCACACGACGTTCGGGATGTTCACCACCCCGAACAGGGAGTCCAGCTGGTGCGTCGGGTCCAGCAGCGACGGGTGCTCCGGCCGGGCCGCCTCGATGTACGGCCGGGACGCCTCCGGCCCGCTCATCTCCAGCGAGACGGTGACCACCTCCAGCCCGAGCGGGGCGAGCTCGGTGCGCAGTGCCTGCCACCCGGGCAGGTCCAGGGCGCAGCCTCAATACGGCGCCCACGAGACCAGGACGACCTTGCGCCCGCGCAGCGACGACAGCGCGAACGGCCGGCCCGCCAGGTCGTCCAGGACCAGCTCGGGCGCCTCGGCGCTGAGCAGCGCCCGCTCACCCAGCGACGCCGGGCCGAGCGCCCACAGCCCGGTCGGCTCGTCCCGTACCAGGGCCATCCGCAGCCGCTCGGCGGCAGCGGGCAGGTCGAACCCGTCCGACGGCGGCAGCGGCACGCAGGTCTCGGCCCGGCAGGCCCCCTGCGGCTTGATCTGCCACCCGGTGCCCGCCGCGAACTGCTCGGCCGAGACGTCCAGCGTGTCGAGGATCACGGCGCGCAGGCTAGCCCGCCGACGGCGGGCTCGTCCGGTCGGAGCGGCACCTGCGCCCTCCCGCTGCCGGATCCGGCGGCGGGTCGTCAGGACCTCGGCCGGTCGAGCAGCCGGCTGAGGACGATGACGCTCTCGGTGTGGTCGACCTGCGGCTGCGCGCGGACCCGCTCGATCGCCTTCTCCAGGTGGGCGATGTCCTGGGCGAGCATGTGCAGCAGCGCGTCGGCCGCCCCGGAGACGGTGCACGCCCCCACCACCTCGGGGACCTGCGCCAGGTTGCGGCGCAGCTCGTCCGGCGCCACGGTCCCCTTGCAGTACAGCTCGACGTAGGCCTCGGTCGTCCAGCCCAGCACGCCGGGGTCGACGACGGCGGTGAACCCGCGGACCGCGCCGGTCTGCAGCAGCCGGTCGACCCGGCGCTTGACCGCCGGCGCGGACAGCCCGACGACCTCGCCGATCTCGGCGTACGTCGCCCGGGCGTCCTGCAGCAGGCACCCGATCACCCGCTGGTCGATCTCGTCCACAGCCGGCCTCCCACGCAAGCGATCGTCGAGCAGCGCCGATGCACGCAACAGAACCGCAGCATATGCGCAAGAGGCGGGTGTTGCTTGCGCACGCGACCGCTCCTAGCGTCGTAGTGGCCGGCAGAAGAGTCCGCTCTCGCGGAGCCTGCCCGCCCCGTCCGCCCCGGAGCCCGTCGTGACAGTGCTCGTCCCCGCCCCCCGTCCCGCTCCGCCGCTCACCCCCGGCGACCGCGTCGCCCGACCGCGGCGCTACCTGATGTGCGCCCCGACGCACTTCGAGGTCCGCTACGCGATCAACCCCTGGATGGACCCGACCGCGGCGGTCGACCGGGGCCTCGCCCTCGCCCAGTGGGAGGCGCTGCGGCAGACCTACCTCGACCTGGGCCACGACGTCGAGCTGATCGAGCCGGTGCCGGGCCTGCCGGACATGGTGTTCGCCGCCAACGGCGGGCTGGTCGTCGAGCGGCCGGGCGCTCGGCGCCCGGTTCACCCACCCCGAGCGGCAGGCCGAGGGCCCGGCGTACCTGCGGTGGCTGGCCGCAGGCGGGCCTGCAGCGAGGCGGTCGGTGCCGTGCACGTCAACGAGGGCGAGGGCGACTTCCTCGCCGTCGGCGACGTGGTGCTGGCCGGCACCGGGTTCCGGACCGACCCGGCGAGCGCACGCCGAGGTGCAGGAGCTGTTCGGGCTGCGAGGTGGTCGGCCTGCGACCTGGTCGACCCGCGCTTCTACCACCTCGACACCGCGCTGGCGGTGCTCGACGACGAGACCGTCGCGTACTACCCGGGCGCGTTCAGCGAGGGCAGCCGCGCCGTGCTGCGCCGGCTGTTCCCGGACGCCCTGCTGGCCAGCGCCGCGGACGCCGCGGTGCTCGGCCTGAACGCGGTGTCCGACGGTCGGCACGTCGTGCTGGCCGCGGCGGCGGTCGAGCTGGCGCAGGCGCTGCGCGAGCGCGGCTACGTCCCGGTCGGCGGTCGACCTGTCCGAGCTGCTCAAGGCCGGCGGAGGCGCCAAGTGCTGCACCCTGGAGATCCGGGCATGACCACCTGCGTCGCCCGGGCCCGATCGAGCTCGTCGACCGCACGCGGCGCACAACTACGCACCGCTGCCGGTCGTCGCCGCCGCCGCGTCCGGGGCCTGGATCACCGACGTCGACGGCCGCCGCTACCTCGACTGCCTCGCTGCGTACTCGGCGGTGAACTTCGGGCACGGCAACCCCCAGGTCGCTCGCCGCCGCCCACGCCCAGCTGGACCGGGTCACGCTGGTCAGCCGGGCCTTCCACACCGACCAGCTCGGACCGTTCTGCGCCGAGCTCGCGGCGCTCGTCGGCAAGCAGATGGTGCTGCCGATGAACACCGGGCGCCGAGGCGGTCGAGAGCGGGATCAAGGTGGCCCGCAAGTGGGGGTACGAGGTGAAGGGCGTGCCGGCCCGACCGGGCCAACATCGTCGTCATGGCGGGCAACTTCCACGGCCGCACCACGACCATCGTCAGCTTCTCCGACGACCCGAGACCGCCCGCTCGGGGTTCGGTCCGTTCACCCCCGGCTTCCGCACCGTGCCGTACGGCGACGCCGCCGCGGTGGAGGCCGCGATCGACGCGGACACGGTGGCCGTGCTCCTCGAGCCCGTGCAGGGCGAGGCCGGTGTCGTCGTCCCGCCGGCCGGCTTCCTGCCGGCGGTCCGGGAGCTCTGCACCCGCGCTCGACGTGCTGCTGGTCGCGGACGAGATCCAGTCCGGCCTCGCGCGGACCGGCGCCACGCTGGCCTGCGAGCACTCCGGCGTCGTCGCCGACGTCTACCTGCTCGGCAAGGCCCTCGGCGGCGGCGTCGTGCCGGTCTCCGCCGTGGTGGCCGACCGCGACGTGCTCGGCGTCCTGCAGCCCGGGCAGCACGGCTCGACCTTCGGCGGCAACCCGCTGGCCTGCGCCGTCGGCCGCACGGTGGTCGGGATGCTGTCGACCGGCGTCTGGCAGGAGCGGGCCCGGCTGCTCGGGGAGCACCTGCACGGCCGGCTCGACGAGCTCGTCGGAGCGGGGCGTCACCGAGGTCCGCGGGCCTCGGGCTGTGGGCCGGCATCGACATCGACCCGGCGCTGCGGCAGCGGCAAGCAGGTGTGCCTGGACCTGATGGAGCGCGGGCGTGCTCGCCAAGGACACCCACGGCAGCACGATCCGGCTGGCCCCACCGCTCGTCGTGGAGCGGGCGGAGCTGGACTGGGCGGTGGACCAGCTGGCCTCGGTGCTGCGCGCCAGGGCCTGACCGTCGGCGCCGGGCGGGGCGGCGGTGCACCCAACGGGCCCGGAAAGACGGCGGTTCGTCCCCCTGCGCCCCCTGCGCCACGGAGGTCCGCCGACTCCGATAGGGGCCGCTACCTGCCGGATGACGCACGTTTGATGGTCCCTGTCGATCATCCCGGCTGGTGTGGTGGCCCCCGGGGACGTCCTCACACCGAGCCGGCGGCACGCCCGCCGGCTGGGGGTGCTCATGTCGGGGTGGGTGGCGCAGGATGCACGGGCCAAGACGACTTCGCAGCACGACAGGATCGAGCGCAGGACTGAGGAGCCCGGCGCGAGCCGGCCTCGGGGTGCTGCTGAGCAGTGCCATGGTGATCACGGGGCTGGGAGCGGTGCTGGCGCCGCACGCGGTGCAGGCAGCCCCGGTCGGACAGGGGTTCACCCTGAACACCTCCGACCTCAAGTTCATCCTCAAGCAGATCAAGATCTCCGAGCGGCACGTGGCGACCGCCACGTCGGCCAACCCGTGCGGCACGCTGCTCGGGTCCGGCCCCGACCAGATCCCCAACACGAACGGGCAGGGCATCCGGCTGCCGTTCGGCCTGCGGACCGTCGACGGGACCTGCAACAACCTCGCGCCGGGCCAGGACGGCTTCGGTGCCGCCGACCGCCCCTTCCCGCGCACGCTGCCGGCCGACTACAAGGCGCCGTACACCCCTGCCGGCTCCGTCACCGACCCGCAGCCGCGCCTGGTGAGCAACCTGGTCGTCGACCAGACCGCGACCAACCCGGCCGCGGTCGGAGCGGCCGGCGAGAACCCGCTCGTCGAGGGCGGCACCCTGTCCATCCCCAACGTCGCGCCGGACGTCGGCCTGTCCGCCCCGTACAACTCCTGGTTCACGATCTTCGGCCAGTTCTTCGACCACGGCCTGGACCTGATCGGCAAGGCCGGCAGCGTGGTGATGGTGCCGCTGCAGCCGGACGACCCGCTGTACGTGCCGGGCTCGCCCACCAACTTCATGCTGCTGACCCGCGCCGCGGGCGGCGGTTCGGGGTCGAACTCCACGTCGCCGTTCGTCGACCAGAGCCAGACCTACACCTCGCACCCCTCGCACCAGGCGTTCCTGCGTGAGTACACCGGGACGCCCGGTGCGGCCCTGGCCACCGGCCGCATGCTCACCGACGACGGCGAGAGCGGCCTGGCGACCTGGGCCGACGTCAAGTCGCAGGCGCGCACCCACCTCGGCCTCGTGCTGGCCGACCGGGACGTGCTGAACGTGCCACTGCTGGCGACCGACCCGTACGGCCGGTTCCTGCGCGGCCCGAACGGCTTCGCGCAGCTGGCCACCGCCACCGGCCTGGTCGAGGGCTCGGCCGCCGGCACGTCGCTGCCGGACAACGTGATCCGCACCGGTCACGCGTTCCTCGACGACATCGGCCACTTCGCGGTGCCGGTCAACCGGAACGGCGTCGCCCTGCCCCCGGACGACGACAGCACGCTGACCCAGCCGAACCAGCCCCAGCAGGCCGGCACCTACGACGACGAGATGCTGAACCAGCACTTCGTCGCCGGTGACGGCCGGGTCAACGAGAACATCGCGCTCACCGCGGTGCACCACGTCTTCCACTCCGAGCACAACCGGCTGGCCGGTCCCGCGACGACAGCCGGCACGATCGCCAGCGTCCTGGCGAGCGACCCGGCCCTGAAGGCCGACTTCGACAACGCCCCGAACGGGGCCGGCGAGCGGCTCTTCCAGGCCGCCCGGTTCGTCACCGAGATGGAGTACCAGCACCTGGCGTTCGAGGAGTTCGCCCGCAAGGTGCAGCCGCAGGTCAACGTCTTCGGCTCGTACGACACCAGCATCGACCCGGCGATCACCGCCGAGTTCGCACACGTCGTCTACCGCTTCGGTCACTCGATGCTGACCGAGACCGTGGCCCGCACCGGCGCTCCGGATCTCTCGCTGCTCGACGCCTTCCTGGCTCCGGACAAGTTCCGGACCGGCACGCAGACCCACGACCAGGCGGCCGGCACGATCGTGATGGGAATGACCCGGCAGGTGGGCCAGGAGCTGGACGAGTTCGTCACCGAGGCCCTGCGCAACAAGCTGCTGGGCCTGCCGCTGGACCTCGCCACGCTCAACATGGCGCGCGGCCGGGAGACCGGTGTGCCGCGGCTGAACGACGCCCGGCGCACCTTCCACCAGCGCACGGGTGACCCGGCGCTGCAGCCCTACAGCAGCTGGGGTGACTTCAGCTTCAACATCAAGCACCAGGCGTCGCTGGTCAACTTCCTCGCCGCGTACGGGACGCACCCGACGATCACCGGCTCGATGGCGCAGCGCCGCGCGGCGGCCGACACCCTGGTCAACGGCGACCCCACGAGCGAGACCACCCCGGCGGACGCGGTCGACTTCCTCAACTCGACCGGGGTCTGGGCGGCTCAGGAGACCGGCCTGAACTCCGTCGACTTCTGGGTCGGTGGCCTGGCCGAGAAGCAGCAGCCGTTCGGCGGGCTGCTGGGCAGCACGTTCAACGTCGTCTTCGAGACGCAGATGGAGAACCTGCAGGACGGCGACCGGTTCTACTACCTCAGCCGGACCGCCGGGCTGAACCTGCTCACCCAGCTCGAGGGCAACTCCTTCGCGGAGATGGCCCAGCGCAACACCTCCGCGGCCGGCCTGCCGGCCGACTCGTTCTCCCGCCCGGACTTCATCCTCAACGTCGGCGCGCTGCTCGCGAACGCCACCGGCATCGCGGACGACCCGGCCACCGAGGACGTCAACGAGGCCGACCGGACGGCCGACCCCGGCAAGTTCCTCACCCGGCTGGGCAACCAGCTGCGGTACAGCGGCCCGGCACACGTGGTCTTCAACGGCACCGCGGGCCGGGACGCCATGATCGGCAGCGAGGGCGACGACACCTTCCGCGGCGACGAGGAGAACGACCGGATGGAGGGTGGCGCCGGCAACGACAACCTCATCGGCGGCGACGGGGACGACATCCTCACCGACAGCTTCGGTGACGACGTCCTGAAGGGCGGCGACGGGGACGACGTGCTCTCCTCCGGCCAGGGCTTCGACCTGAACCAGGGCGGCCTCGGCAACGACTTCGTCATCGGCGGCTCGGACCCCACCGAGACCTTCGGCGGCCCCGGGAACGACATGATCATCGCCGGCCAGTCCGCGGACACCGTGTTCGGCGACGACGGTGACGACTGGATCGAGGGCGGCGCGCAGAACGACCTGCTGCAGGGCGACAACGGCGCGCCGTTCCAGGACGACCCGAACGAGCCCGGGCACGACGTCCTCAAGGGCGACGGCGGTGACGACGACTACGACGCCGAGGGCGGCGACGACATCATGGTCGCCGGACCGGGCATCGAGCGGAACGAGGGCATGCTCGGCTTCGACTGGGTCACCCACAAGGGCGACCCGCAGCCGGCCAACGCCGACATGAGCTTCACCGGCCTGCTGCCGGACACCCTGGACACCCTCCGGGACCGGTTCGACCTCACCGAAGCGCTGTCGGGGTGGAAGTTCGACGACCAGCTCCGCGGTGACAGCCGGCTGGCGCCGCCGACATGGTCGGGCACGAGCTGAACGCGCGCAGGCATCGCCCGGATCGACGGGCTGCAGGCGCTGATCGGCGCCGGCCGGACGTCGTTCACGAACGGCAACATCGTGCTCGGCGGCGGCGGCAGCGACCTGCTGGAGGGTCGCGGTGGGGACGACATCCTGGACGGCGACTCCTGGCTGGACGTGCAGCTGAGCTCGCCGCTCGGGCTGAAGGACAGCCTGACCGAGCTGCAGGCCGCCGTCCTCGCCGGGACGCTCGACCCGGGAGCGATCGGCATCGTGCGCTCGATCAAGCGGGCCACCCCGGGACCGACCGACCTCGACTCGGCGGTGTTCTCCGGACCGCGCGCCGAGTACGACTTCACGCCGAACGCCCGGTCGATGGTCGTGACGCACGCCCGGGGCAACCAGCAGGACGGCACCGACCGGGTCGACAACATCGAGCGGCTGATCTTCGCCGACCAGACCGTCGTCATCACCAACAACCCGGGGAACACCCCGGCCGGCGGCACCGTCACGGTCAGCAGCACGACCCCGAACGTCGGGGACACGCTGAGCGTGAACACCACTGGCATCGCCGACCCCGACGGGGTGGGCCCGCTGACGGTCAGCTGGCAGGCCGAGACCTCGCCGGAGGTGTTCACCACCATCGCGACCGGCGCAACCTTCACGGTGACGTCGGCGCAGGCCGGGCAGCGGCTGCGGGCCACCGTCACCTTCACCGACGGCGGCGGCGTGAACGAGAGCGTCACCTCCGACCCGACGGCGGCGGTCGCGTCGACGCCGGCCCGGCCCGGGACCCCGACCGGGGTCACGGCCACGGCCGGCGACACCACGGCCACGGTCTCCTGGATCGCGCCCACCGGGACGGTGACGGACTACCAGGTCGAGCTGCGCATCGGCACCGCACGGCAGGGCGCGCTGAGGGTCGTCCCGCCGACGGCCACCAGCCTGGTCCTCACCGGCCTGACCAACGGCACGACCTACAACGTGCGGGTCCGGGCACGCAACGGGACGACGTTCGCCCTGTCCAGCCCGTTCTCGGCGGCGGTGAACGTCACCCCGGCGGGTAGCGCGACGGTGCCCGGCGCTCCGGTGATCGGGACCGCCACGCAGGGCGGCGCGGGCGGGGCGCTCACCGCACTCGCCCGGTGGACCCCGCCCGCCTCCACCGGCGGGTCGGCGATCACCGGATACCGGGTGTACGCCCTGCGGATGGCTGCCAACGGCACCACCGTCCTGCAGACGATCGAGTCGACGCTGCGCCCGGCCGGGGCACGGCGGTACACCTTCAACCCGCTGCCGGCCGGCAACTACCGCTTCGAGGTGGCGGCCGTCAACGCGGTCGGCACCGGCCCGCGGTCGGCCCGGTCGAACCAGGTGGCAGCCAGGTAGCACGGCACGCGACAGCGAGGGGGGCGGCCGGTGGCCGCCCCCCTTCGTGCTGCCCGGGCCGGCCGTTCCTCGGCCGCGGGCGTCAGCCGCCGGGTGCCTCGTACGGAGGCAGCGCCGGCCGGTCGTCCTGGCAGGCCCCGATCCGCGCCGCCGCGGAGTGCCGGCCGGTCCGCACCGGGACCAGGCCGTACGCCGCACCGAGCCCGGCTGCCGGGACGTTGGCGTAGAGCGACTCGACCGAGCCGGCCGGCACCCGGAAGGTCTCGTGCCAGATGCCGGCGTCCCCGCCGGCCGCGACCTCGCGGTTGAAGCGCCGCCAGGCGGCCAGGTGCGGGTCGTCGCGGTTGCGGGCGAACGCCGCGAGGTCGTCGAACGACCGCCAGTACTGCACGACCAGTGGCGCCGGCAGCAGCGCCTGCCGGTACCCCAGCAGCCCCTTCTCCGGGTGGGCCTGCAGGTAGGCCAGCATCCGCGGCATGGCGGTGAACATCGGCCACCAGCGGGCCAGCCGCCACGGCCGGTTGACGCGCATCCCGATCAGGAAGACCACGACCTCGTTCCCGGCCGCCTCGACGTCCGCCGTCCACCGTCCGGCGTGCACGGTCTGCCATGATCACCTCACCCGCTCGTCGGCGCTCTCGGAACGGTTCATGCCGGTCCCTCCCGGTCCGCGGGGCTCCCGGGCCCCGTCGAGCCCGGCGGGCGATTCTCCGGCTGCCGGGCCGTCCTGACCAGGTCCGCGGAGGTGGCGCCCCGGCCCGGCGCCCGCGCCGCGTCCCGCAGTGGCCACGACCCAGTGGCCCGCGCGCCGGCGCCCGCGCCCAACCCAGTGGCCGGGACGTCCACCTCGGGGTGGCGCCGGGGGTCGCGTGCGGCGCCGCGGCAGCTCCGGGTCGGAGGTGGACGCCGTAACCCTCGAACCGGGCCACGCCTCGGACCTCCGTACGCGCCTCGGCTCGATCGCGCCCTGCGGTCGAGGCACCCCGCCGGTCGCCGGTGCACACCCCCAGGAATGCGCGGATCCCGCCGGAGGTCACCCCGTCGCGTCGACGGGCTCCGCCGGCCGTGCGGCCGGCAGGTCGGGCTGCGGCCGGCCCAGCAGGTACCCCTGGGCGAGCCGGCAGCCGTTGTCCCGGAGGACGGCGAGCTGATCGGGCGTCTCCACCCCCTCCGCGACCACCTCGATGGCGAGCTCTGCCGCCAGGGCCAGGACGCCTCGCACCACCGCCAGCGAGGGGCCGTGCCCGGGCAGCGCCGCGGTGAAGCTCCGGTCGATCTTGAGCTGGTCCACCGGGAGGCGCTGCAGCCAGCTGAGCGTCGAGAAGCCGGTCCCGAAGTCGTCGAGGGCGATCCGGACGCCCAGGTGGCGAAGCGCGACCAGGTGGTCGACGACGCCGGGCAGGTCCACCAGCGACTGGCTCTCGACGACTTCCAGCACCAGCCGGTGCGGCGCGACCCCGGTCTCGGCGAGCGCCGAGCGCACCGTGCAGTGCAGACGGGCGTCGATCAGCGTCACCCCGGCGAGGTTGACCGCGACGTGCAGCGCCGGTGCGTCGGCCGGCTGGGCGGCCAACGCCCGGCACGCCGTACGGATCGCCCACAGGTCGAGGTCGGCGATCAGGTCCAGCTCCTCGGCGAGCGGAAGGAACGCTCCCGGCGTCAGCAGCCCCAGCCGTGGGTGCTGCCACCGCACCAGCGCCTCGACCCCGACCGTCACCGGGTCGACCCCGCGGACGTCGACGAGCGGCTGGAAGACCAGCCGAAGCTGGTCGCGCTCCAGAGCCTGCCGGAGCTCGGTGGCCAGCGACAGGACATCCGGGTCCTGGCCGCGGCGGTCCGGGTCCTCCCCCGCCATCGCGATCTGGTTGCGTCCGCGCTGCTTCGCCAGGTACATGGCGGCGTCGGCGGCCCGCAGCAGCCCGCTGCGCGTGCCCGTACCGCCGTCGGAGAGCGCGACGCCGACGCTCGTGGTCACCCGGACCTCGCGGCCCTCCAGCCGGAACGGTTCCTGGAAGCACGCCACGACGCGCTCCGCCAGCCGCGACGCCGTCGCCGGGTCGGGTACCGACGGCAGCAGCACCGCGAACTCGTCGCCGCTCAGCCGGCCGACCGCGTCGCCGGGACGCAGCACCGCCCGCAGGCGGTCCGCGACCTGGCGCAGGAGCTCGTCACCGGCGCCGTGACCCAGGCTGTCGTTGACGTGCTTGAAGCGGTCCAGATCGCAGAACAGCACCGCCGCGCACGGACCCGGCTCCCGCAGGGCCGCATCCAGGGTCGAGGAGAACAGCACCCGGTTCGGCAGGCCGGTCAGCGCGTCGTGCATCGACTGGTGCTGAACGGTGGCGAGGAGCTGGGCGTTCTCCAGCGCCGTCGCGGTGTACTCCGCGACGCCCTGCAGCCGGGCGCAGGCCTCCTCCGCGTCGTCCGGCAGGCCGTCCCGCCAGCCGGCGGTGACCACCCCGAGCAGCCGGCCGCCGGTCAGCAGCGGCACCCCGACCAGAGCGCCGAAGCTCAGCGCCTCCAGCAGTCCGCGCAGCACCGGCGTCATGGCCTCGGTGCGCAGCACCGTCGGTTCGTGCCGGGTCAGCATCTCCACGAGCTCGGGCGTCTCACTGGCCCGGATCGGCCGGCCCAGCAGCAGCGCCTCCTCGTCGGGCGTCATGCCGTTGGAGGCCACCGCCTGCAGCGCGCCCTCGGCCGGGTCCCAGAACAGCACCGTCGAGGAGGCGCTGCCGACCAGCCCGGGCACGCTCGTCACGACAGCCCGGGCGACCTCGTCGGCATGCGTCGCCGCCCGGAGGGAGTGCGCCAGACCCAGCAGCGCCGCCGAGCGCCGCTCACCGCGCCGGCTGCTCTCGGCCGCGACGAGCAGGTCGAGCGCCGCGGCGGCGTGTTCGGCGTACGCCGCCAGGAGCGAACGCTCGTCGGCAGGACCGCCACGGCCGTGCGGGTACAGGGCGGCCAGCCTGCCGTGCGCCCGCCGGCTGGACGCGACGTCGACGACCACGGCGCCCGGGCCCAGGTCCTTGCCGGCGAGCAGCCGGGTCGCGAGCTCGGCCGCCTGCGCGGCGTCCAACCCGCTGCTGTGCACCAGCGGCGCCCCGCCGCTGGGGTCGACCACCGCCAGCAGGTGCGCCGGCGCGACGACCGCGGCGGCCGCCCGGTCGGTGATCCTGCGCACGGCCGCGGCGAGGTCGTCGCTGCCGGTGAGGTCGCCGGCGGCGGACTGCAACGCCGACAGCTGTCCACGCAGCGCCCGGAGCTCCTGCTCGGTGCCGGCGTCCCGCCTCCACCGGTGCCGGCGGGCCCAGCTGACCTCGTACCGGCACGCCGCGGCGCCGTCCGCCTCGCACTCCGGGTGCTGCACCGTCGCCGCCGGCAGGCCGAACAGGCACGGGACCGTGCTCAGCAGGCCCTGGGCGTACAGGCAGTCGAGCCGCGAGTGCCGGTACCCCGCGTGCAGGGCGAAGCGCAGGGTCGCCGACGTCGGGCTGCAGGCGAGCACCTCCATCGTCGAGGTGGTCGAGAACTTGGCCACCGCCCGAGGCAGCTGCCGGTAGACCTGACGCGGCGAGCCGAGCGCGCGCAGCAGCAGCACCAGGGACGGCTGCAGGCCGGTCTGCACGGCCGTCGCGCCGATCCGGAAGGTGCAGCGCGGGTCGTCGAGCACCGTCACCGCGGCGCCGAACAGCGCGATGCGGGTGTCGTAGCTGACCCAGGTCGCGGCCTGCTCGAGCTCGGCGCGCTCGTAGGGGACTCCGGCGACCGCGAGCAGCCGGTCCACCGCCTCGGGGCCTGCCCGGTCGCGGACGTAGCGGAGGACGAGGGCGGTCGTGGTGCCCGACGTCTCGCGCGGTTCCATGCCCTCCCCTTGGCCGTGTCGAAGCGGCATCGGCCTACCGCGGCGGGAACTGGAGTCTGCCCCGCTGGCCCCGATGGATGCGACGATGCGACAAGGTCGGCTCGAGCGCACCTCGCAGCCGGCCGGAGGGAGCCCGGGTGGTGCCGTCTCGCGTACGCCCCCCGCCGGAGGCGGGCCGGCCTTCCGAGGCGCCCGGGGTCGGTCGGCCGCTCGCGGCGCTGGCGCTGGCAGTCGTGGTGTTCCTGCAGATCGGGACCGTCGCGCGACCGCTCGGCGACCTGGGCGGGACGCGCGCCGCGGACTGGCTCGACCTGCTGACGCCCTGGGCCGTGGTCGGCGCCGCCACCTGGGTGCTGCTGCGCGCCCGACCGGGCCCGCAGCCCGCCACGTGGGCGCTGCTCGGCATCGGCGCCGTCGCGTTCGCCGAGGGCGGCGGCCTGCACCTCGCGGCGAACTCGGTCAGCAACGCCGGCCCGACCGGACACGCCGCGGACGTCGCGTACCTGTGGGACGAGACGGTCAGCCACTGGATCTGGTACGTCGGGCTGCTGCTCGTCCTGGCCGCGGTCACGGTGGCAGTGCTGCGCGGGGCCGGGCCGGTTCCCCGGACCGGTCCGGTCGGGCTGCTGCTCGCGGCCGCGACCGGGTTCAGCCTGGCCAACACCTGGATCGAGGGGCGGACCCCGTGGCTCGGCCTGGCCGCCGCGGTCGGGTTCCTCGCCGTCGGGCTCCGGCACCGGCGGCGCGGGGGGCTGCTGTGGGTCGTCTGCTTCGGCCTGGCCCTGGTGCAGCTGGTCGGTTGGGGGACGTACTGGTGGCTTGCTGACGGCCGGGTGTTCCCGGAGTACTACGAGGTCTTCGACTGGCTGTGACGACGCGCCGCGGGTCCAGCGCGGGTGCCCGGGGGCGGTGGAGCCGGCGCGGGGCCCGCCGCGGGTGCTGCCCAGTGCGGTGCGAGCCGGCCCGCGGCGGGTGCTGCCTGCGGGCCGCGCGACGTTCCGACGTCCGGCTTCCCGGCCGGCGGTTCGGCTCTCGCGGGGCCGCCCGCACACCGCGGCGAGGTGGACGCCGGGACCACTCACCTCATGGGCCCGACGTGCCCGGCGCGCCCGGCGGGGACGCGCGGCCGCCCCCGGCGTCCGACGCGTCCGCCGGTCCGGCAGGTCCTGGGCTCGGCTCGCCGCCGGCCTCGCGGCCGGGTGGGCTCACCCGCTGGCCGACGTTGCAGCGTCCAGCTTCCCCACCGGCGAGGCGACCCGCGCGGCAGGGCCCGGATGCGGTGGGGAGGTGGACGCCGAGACCACCGAGGCCCCGGGCCGGCACGGCCCCGGGCGGGGACAGTCCCGGGCGGGGACGGCCCCGGGCGGGGACGGCCCCGGGCGGGGACAGCCCCGGGCGGGGACGGTCCCGGGCGCCGCAGGCGCGGCCGGCGCCGGCGCACCGGCGCGCGCACCAGCCGGTCAGGGCAGGGTGGCCAGCCAGTCCGCGATCGCGCTGCCGATCTCGTCCGGCGAGTCCTCCTGCAGGAAGTGGCTCCCCCGCACCGAGACGACCTTCTGATTCGGCCAGCTCAGCGCCACGTCGCGCTGCGGCCCGACCAGGATCGACCCGGGGTCGGCGTCCACGAACAGCTTGGGGAGGTCGTCGCTGCCGGCCAGCCAGTCGGCGTAGCGCTGCACCCGCTCCACGACGTCCGCCGGGCCCTCGGTGGCGATCGGGATCTGCCGCGGCCAGTCCAGCGTGGGCCGCCGCGACTCTCCCGGCTCCGAGAACGGTCGGCGGTAGACCTCCATCTCCGCCTCGGTCAGCCCGCGCAGCACCGACGCCGGGAGGATCTTCTCGATGAAGACGTTCCGCTGCAGCACGAGGTCCTCCCCGGCGGCCGAGCGCATCCCCTGGAAGATGCCGCGCGCCGCTTCGGGCCAGGCGTCCCAGGACGGGACCGGCGCCACGATGGCCTCCATGTACGCGATCCCGCGGACCGCCCCGGGGTGCGCGCGGGCCCAGTCGAAGCCGAGCGCGGAGCCCCAGTCGTGCACGACCAGGGTGACGTCGGAGTCGGCACCGACCTGCTCGAGGAAGCCGGCGAGGTAGCGGCTGTGGGTGTCGAAGGAGTACCGGCCGGGCCCGCTGTCCGGCAGCGCACCGGAGTCCCCCATCCCGACCAGGTCCGGGGCCAGGCAGCGCGCCGACCCGGCCAGGTGCGGGATGACGTTGCGCCACAGGTACGACGAGGTGGGGTTGCCGTGCAGCAGCACCACCGGACGGCCCTGCCCGACCTCGACGTAGGCCATCGGCACACCGTCCACGTCGATCGTGCTCTTCGGGTAGCGCTCGGCCGCGTCGACCACGTCGCCTCCTCGTTCCGGCCGGACGGTCCGCCCGGGTGCGGGGCCATCCTGCCGTGCACCCGGTCAGGGGAGTCAGCCCGGTCCTGGCGGCCGGACACCGGGACACCGGGACACCACGGGGGCTGCCCTGCTCGGGCAGGGGGTTCGCCCGCGCGCCCGGACCGGCCCGAACGGTCAGGGCGTCCGACGCGTCGTGCCGGCCTGCCGGGACGACGCCACCGGGTCCAGCTCGAGCACCCGCGGCGCCGGGCCGGCCGGCTTGCCGCGGCGGTCCGCTCCGAGCGGCGAGCCGGGGCGCTCCGCGGGCCGGACGAGGTCGGCGGAGTAGAGCTGCACGCCCGTTCCGGCCCGCTTCGCCGCGTACATCGCCGTGTCGGCGTACCGCAGCAGCGCCGACGGGTCGCGGCCCTGGTGCGGCGACAGCGTCACGCCGATGCTGCCGCTGACCCGGGCGTCCGTGCCGTGCAGCGGCACCGGCTCCCGCAGCGCCCGGGCGATCCGGCCGGCGACGTCCAGCGCCTGCCAGGCCGAGCCCAGGCTCAGGACGACGGCGAACTCGTCGCCGCCCAGCCGGGCCACCAGGCCGTCCGCGCCGACGACGGCGTCGAGCCGCTCGGCGACGACCCTCAGCAGCTGGTCGCCGAGGGCGTGTCCGAGGGTGTCGTTGACCTGCTTGAACCCGTCCAGGTCGATGAGCAGCACCGCGACCGGCGCGTCCGGCTCGGCCTCCTGCGCGGCGACGGACAGCGCCTGCGGTGAGCAGGGTGCGGTTGGCGAGCCCGGTGAGCCCGTCGTGCAGCGCCTCGTGCCGCAGCCGGTCCGACGAGCTGGCTGCTGCCGAGCGCCAGCCCGGTCTGCGCCGCGAGCATCTCGAGCAGCGCCGCGTCGTCCTGGCCGAACGAGCGCAGCCGCTGAGGCCGGTCGGCCACGACGAGCACGCCGTGCAGCCCGCCCTCGGTGGACAGCGGAGCCAGCAGCGCGTCCCGCAGCCCGTGCCGGTCGAGGAACGCGCGCAGGGCCGGGTCGCTGGTGGCCCGGGACGCCACGACGCCCTGGCGGTCGGCCACGACCGGCTCGTCCAGGGTGATCTCCGAGCCGGCTGCCGGCCGCGCCGCCGGTCACGCGCAGCAGCCGGGCCTGCTCGTCGACGGTGCCGGCCAGGACGAGCACGGCGCGCTCGGCCCGCAGCACCACGCAGGCCAGGTCGGCCGCGGTCTGCAGGACGTCGGCCACCGGCTGCGGCCGGCTGATCCGGTCGGTGAACCGCACCAGCTGCTGCACCTGGTCGTGCCGGTCGGACAGCAGGCCGTAGCGGCGGTGCGCCGCCAGCACCACGACAGCGGCGGCGGCCAGCAGCGCGACCCGCCGGGGGTCGGGCTGCAGCGCGCAGACGGCCACCAGCCCGATCACCGTCACCGGCACCGCGAGGGCGCCGTGCCGCAGCGACCCGACCAGGTCGGCGCGGCTCAGGCGGGTGCCCTCCTCGGCGTGCACGACGAGCTGGACGAGCAGCCGCGACAGCGCACCGGACAGGCTGGTCGCCACGCCGGCCGCCAGCCAGGCTCCCGGCTCCAGCCCCGACCCGCCGGCGAGCCGGGTGAAGACCGCGACCGTCACGGCGGTCTCCGCCGCGACCAGCGCGGTGTTGAACACCAGCTTGCGGGGGGACTGCCGCCGGGAGGCGAAGGCCACCGCGGAGCCCACCACCCGGCCGGCCAGCAGCGCCGCCGGGGCCGCGAGGAACAGGCCGAGCACGACCGGGATCTCGCTGAGCGAGACCCGCGCGTCGTCCTTGCGGACGTGCACCCGGCGGGCGGCGATCTCGGCGCCGGCGAACAGCGCGGCGAGCAGCGGCCAGCTGACGTGCGCTCCCACGCCGTCCAGGTGCGCGGGCCCGCCCGGCGGCAGCGCGAACGCCACCCCCACCAGGGCCAGCGACACCAGCAGCGCCGGGCTCAGCCGGGCCCGGCCGATCACTGCCACTGCGCGCTGTCCCAGGTCGTGCCGTCCCACGTCGTGCCGTCCCACGTCGTGCCGTCCCACGTCGTGCCGTCCCACGTCGTGCCGTCCCACGTCGTGCCGTCCCACGTCGTGCCGTCCCACGTCGTGCCGTCCCACGTCGTGCCGTCCCACGTCGTGCCGTCCCACGTCGTGCCGTTCCACGTCGTGCCGTTCCACGTCGTGCCGCGAACCGGCCCTCCGGGACGGAGTGGGTGGGCCGCGACGGGTCGAGCGCACCGGCCGCAGCGGCGACGCCGGCGGCCATCGCGACCGGGTCGCTGGTCTGGGCGAGCCGCTCGCTGCCGTAGTCACCCACCTCCCCCGACACCGCGCCGAGCATCCGGCCCGCCGTTCCGCGGGCGAGGTCGAGCGAGCCGCCGCCGAAGGCTCTCGGCCAGCGCTGCGCGGCGAGCGCAGGGTCCGGCGTCGGGGCGGTGGAGGCGGCAGCGACGTCCAGCAGGCCGCGCCCCTGGTTGGCGGCGGGCACACCCGGGACCGGGCGGGCCGTGCTCCGCAGCAGGTACTTGACCTGGTCCGGGGTGAGCTCCGGTCGCTGGGCGACCAGCAGCGCCGCGGCCCCGGAGACGGCCGCCGCGGCCTGGCTCGTGCCGTTGCCGCGGAAGAACCGCTCGGCGAGCCGCCCGGTGTCGCCGTACGCCCGGTCGATCCGCGACCCCGGAGCCCGCAGGCTCTGCTGGTGCACGCCGGGGGCGATCAGGTCCGGGCCGCGCCAGGCGTCGGCGCGGTTGGAGAACCGCGGCACGCTGTCGTCGTCCGTCGTCGCGCTTCCGGCGGTGTCGCCCGCCCCGACGGCCAGCACGTACGGGTCGTACGCGGGGTCCCCGAGCCCGGCCCGGCCACCGTTGCCGGCGCTGACCACGACGACCAGGCCGGCGTGCCAGGCCCGCTCGGCGGCGAACGCGAGCGGGTCGAGCTGATAGGCCTGCCGCGAGTCGGAGCCGAACGACAGGTTGACGACCCGGATGTTGCGACCGCCGGTACGGGCGTTCCGCACCACCCAGTCGAGCGCGGCGATCACCTGCGACACGTCGGTGGTGCCGAAGCTGTCGGCCACCTTGACCGGCACGATGCCGGCGCCCGGCGCCATCCCGAGGAACCGCTGCCGGTCACCGGCATCCACCGCCGGGTCCGGACCCGGGTCGCGTCCGGCGATGATCCCGGCCATGTGGGTGCCGTGGCCGAAGGTGTCCGAGGTGCCGACCGCCGCGGCCGTGTCCACCGAGAGGTTCACGCCGGGTCGCAACCGGCCGGGGCCGTCGAGACCGGGGACCGCCGCGACCCCCGAGTCGATGAGCGCCACGTCGACGCCGGCTCCGGCCTTGGTGGCGCGCCAGGCCCGTCGCGCCCCGGTCACCGCCCCGCTGCGCAGCAGCGAGTAGGGGTCCTTCGCCGGGTCGTACGCGTCGGGCACCGCCGCCGACGTCGCGCCCGCCAGCTGCAGCGGGCGGTCGGGGCTCAGGCCCAGGACGTCAGCCCGCCGGGCGAGACGGGCGGCGTCGGCAGGAGTCAGCCGCGCCGAGACCATGTCGAGCGCCGGCATGCTGCGGGCGGCGACGCCGTCCCGGTCCAGGGCCGCCGAGACGGCGGCCGCCGAGCCGGGTGCGGTACGGACCAGGTGCATCGTCGTGGCGGCGGCGTCCGGGGTCGGCGCCGCCTGCAGCGTGGCTGCCAGCAGCAGACAGGCAGTGAGCACGGCGCGACCTGACAGGCGGGGCAGAGACATCGGCAGCTCCTCGGGACTGCGGTTCACCCGATTCGGTGATGGACCGAGGAGGACCGCACCCGACCTTCGGCAGCCCCGCCGAGGAACTGAAGTGCCGACGACAAGATTCTTCGGAGCAGCCGTCCGGCGGCCGCGGCCGGGGCTCCGATCCGGGCTGTCAGCCGCGGGTGATGCGGACGGCGTCCATCTGGCCGGCCCAGTAGTCGCAGCTGACCCGCCCGCCGCAGCGGGGCTTGCCGCCGATCGCGAGCGGGAAGGTGTTGCGGATGGCGCCGGTGGGTCCGCTCCCCCGGCGGACCTTGGTGCCGTCGATGGTCATCGTCACCTCGTTGCCGGCCCGTCGGCACGTCACGGTGTGCCAGGCACCGTCGTTGAGGGCCCGCCCGGAGTTCACCGACACGCTGCCGGACGCCCCGCGGAACAGGCAGGACACCACCCCGCGCGGGGCCTGCATCTTGAAGTACGTCTTGCCCTTGCCGCCCTGGCCCTTCTGGATCATGTTGCCGAAGGCGGCGGTGGTGCGGAACCGGGCCGTCACCGACCAGACCCCGGAGCCGGGGTTGAGGGCCCAGGAGTGCGGCACGGTGACGAGGTGCTCCGGGTGCTCGCCCGAGTGCGGCTTGACCCAGGGGAAGCGGTACGCGCTGCCGGTCGTCCGGACGTCGGCCCCGATCGTCCCGGAATGCGTACCGGCGCTGTCGTGCAGGACGCGGCCGCTGGTCTCGTTCATCTCCCAGTCGGCGACGGTCGTCGCCGCGGTCGCCGGCGACGCCGCGAGCAGCAGCGCGGCTCCCGCGACGCCGACGAACGCTGTTCTCCCGATCATGAGCACCTCCAGAGGTGTTCAGGTACGCGGAGCCGCGCCGCCGGTGGGTCAGCCGCGGGCGATCCGGACGTAGTCCATCTGGCCGACCCAGTAGTCGCAGCTGACGGTGGAACCGGCGCACTTGGACTTGCCGCCGATGGTGAAGGGGAAGTTGTTGGTGATCGCGCCGGTCGCCCCGGAGGCCCGGCGCACCTTCGTGCCGTCGATGGTCATCGTCACGTCGCTGCCGTCCCGCCGGCACGTCACGGTGTGCCAGGCGCCGTCGTTGAGCGGCGTGCCGGAGTTCACCGAGACGCTCCCGCTGGCCCCCCGGAACAGGCAGGACACCACCCCGCGCGGGGCCTGCATCTTGAAGTACGTGTTGCCGGCGCCGCCCTGGCCCTTCTGCATCATGTTGCCGAAGGAGTTCGTGAACATGAAGCGGGTCGTGATCGACCAGGGCGTGCTGCCCGGGTCGAGCGTCGGACCGTCCGGGACGGTGATGATGTGCTCCGGCCGGTACGCCGAGCCGGGCTTGATGAAGGGGAAGCGGTACGTCCCGCCGGTCAGCACGACGTCGGTGCCGATGCTGCCGTCCGCGGACCCGACGCTGTCGGTCATCACCCGGCCGGTCTTCTCGTTCATCTCCCAGGCCACCACGTCGACGGCAGCGGAGGCCGGCGATGCTGCCAGCGCCGCCGCCGTCGCGACCGCCGCCAGTACGGTGACCTGCCTGCGCGTGCGCACTCCGTGACCTCCAGGGGGAACGCCGGGTGGGACCGCTTCACCTCCGGCGTCCGAGAGGCTACGGGACGCGGCGCCCGTCTTGAGGCCGTTTGACGCAGACGGCCGGCGCTTTTTCTCCCGACCCCGTGCGGTTCTCACCAGCCGCGCATGCCCGCTTTCACGGCGTGAGACCTGAGTGCCGGCGACTACGTTGTGTCACGATGTGCGACGTCCGCGTCAGGGCTCCTGAGGTGGGCGCGCGCCCCAGTCGGCGGCCAGGAACCCGGCCAGGTCGTCCCGCGCCGGCACGACCTCCACCTCGACCTCCGCCCGCCCGAAGGCCCGTCCCACGACGTCGTCGACGCGACCCTGCCAGCGCCGTTCCCGGCCGAGCGCTCGGCTGCTCGTCGCCACCCCCACCCGCTCGCCGGCGACGCACAGCACCAGCTCCCCCAGGCCGCCGTCCGTCAGCCGCGCCACCAGCTCACCCAGGACGTGCGGAGCCAGCACCACCGGCCGGTCCAGCCGCACCCGGACCCGGGCCCGGGCCAGCTGGTCGGGCGTCCACGCCTGCTCCCGGGTGGCCGCGGCGTGCAGCTCACCGGCGCCGCGAACCCTGACCTGCAGGTCCCGGGCGTGCGAGCGGAGCAGCGCGTGCACGCACCGCACGTCGTACGTCGCCACGTCGACCAGCACGTCGGGCAGCGTCGCCGGCAGCGGCGCGCCCCGCGGTCGCCGGCTCGGGGACGAGCGCGGCGAGCCGCGCGGTCTCGAGGTCCTTGGCGGCCGGTCGGCGTCCCGGCCGCGCCCAGTCCGGGCCGTCGTGCCAGGCGACCGCCGTCGGGCTCGTGGACGAGCACCGCGCCGGCGTTCCACGCCCGGTAGGCGAGGTCCCAGTCCTCGCCGCCGTAGCCGACGAAGCGCTCGTCGAAGCCGCCGAGGTCGTCGAAGAGCGACCGCGCCGGCAGGCCAGCACGGCGCTGATGACGAAGCGGAAGCTGCGCCCGTCGGCGTCGAGCAGGTCCCGGCTGGCGGCGTAGCCGTCGGGAGCCAGGCCGGCTCGGGGAGCTCGCGCTGCCGTCACCGGACGAGGTCGGCGTGCCGGCGCCGCCCCACCGCGAGCACGTCGGGGCAGGCCGCGACGCGCGCGGACCAGCGCGGCCAGGAAGCCCGGCTCGGGCACGGTGTCGGCGTCGAGGAAGACCAGCACGTCCGAGCGCGTCGCGGCGCGCCGCCGAGGTTGCGGGCCGCGGCGGCCCGGAACCCGTGGTCGGCCTGGCCGGACCAGCGCACGCCGGCGGGCAGCGGCGGCGCTGCGGCGAGCCGTCGTCGGCGACCACCACCTCGGCCGGCGGGAGGCGTCTGCCGCTCGCAGGGCGGCCAGGGTCCGGGCGAGCTGGACGGGCTGCGCGTAGTGGGTGACGACGACCGTCACCGGCGGGAGCGGGGCCGGCCGGCAGCAGGTCCCAGCGGTTGCCGGGCACCAGGACGTTCGCCGGGCCGTGCACGACGGCGGCGTCGGTCATCGCAGGCAGGCCCGGTAGACGGCCAGGTGCGCTCCCGCGACGTCCGGCCGGGGCGGGAGCCGGCGAGCCAGGTGCTGCGCGGGTCGGCTCAACGCCTCGGCGACCGCCCCGGGCAGGTCGTCGGTAGAGCGACAGCGCGCCCGGCCAGCGGGCGGCGAGCTCGCGGGCGTGCGGCCCGGTCGTCACGACCGGCCGCCGGCCGCCGGCCAGCCAGGTGCGAGCGACCCGGACGCTCCGATCGTGCGGTAGGCCGCGACCGGCACGGTCGCGGCGAGGACCGCGGCGTGCAGGTCCGCGTCGGACAGCGTCCCGGTGACGATGCAGGTCGACGCCGAGCCGCTCCGCCGCGCCCCGCAGCTCGACCACGAGCGGCCTCGTGGCCGGGCGGCGGGCCGCCCAGCGCCACCACCCGGGCCTGCGCGAGACCGGCCGCCGCCACCGCCTCGCAGCACCTCGGCGTGGCCCTTGCCCGGGTAGACGAAGCCGAGCACGGCGACGCTCGGCCGGTCGGCCCAGGCCGGTCGCGGCCCGGGCGGGGCCAGCGGCTCGACCGGCAGCGGCACGACGACCGGGTCGCTCGCCCCGGCGGCGCGAGCACCGTCCGCCTCGTGCGCGGCGCTGACGACGACGGCGTCGGCGGCGGCGATCACCCGCCGGTAGCCGGCCCGCCGGCGCCGGTCGCGCTCGGGGTCGGCGTCGCGCCCCGGGACGTCGTGCAGGGTGACGACCAGCGGCCGGGGCGCGGTGCGCGCCCAGGCGACGAACGCGCCGGCCGCCGCGGCGATGTCGGCACCGAACAGCGCGTCGGTGAACTGCACGTGGGTGAGGTCGTGACCGGCCCGGGGCGGGTCGAGGTCGCGCAGCACGGTGACGTCGGCGCCGCGGCCGGCGACCAGCCCGGCCACCGCGAGGCCGTGCCGGACCACGCCGTGGCCGCTGGGGCCGGGCACGGCGGCGAGCACCCTCACGCGCGCACCCACCGGCCGGTCGCCGGGTCGAGGCGGGCCAGCCCGAGCCGCGCGAACTCCTCCAGCCAGCCGAGCATCGGCCAGCGTCCCCAGCGGTCGTGGAACACGCCTGCGTTGCGCAGGACGTCGTCGACGTGCTGCGACCGGCGGCCCGCCCGTTCCGTGGTGCTGGTGGAAGGCCCACGCGCCGCCGACCCACCACATCGGGATGCCGGCCCGGGCCAGGCTCTGACCGAAGTCGGTGTCCTCCCCGCCGTAGCCGTACGTACCGCTCGCAGAAGCCGCCGACCTGCTGCCAGGTGCCGGTCGGCAGCGCGAACGACAGCGACCAGAACAGGTCGGGGTCCGTCGCGGCCAGCACCTCCCGGTCGGCCGGGACCGGGCGGGCCGGGTGCGGCCGGGCCAGCGCCCGCAGGCCCTGGGCCGGGTAGCCCCCCGGCGGCGGCGGGGGCAGGTAGCCGACCGGGCCGCTCAGCAGCCCGTCGTGCGTCGCGGCCACCTCCCGGTAGCGGGCCAGCAGCTCGGGCGCCGGCAGGCAGTCGACGTCGAGCAGCACCAGCAGCTCGGCGCCGAGGGCGACGGCCCGCGCCGCGCCGGCGTTGCGGGCCGCCGCCAGCGGCAGCGCGCCCTGCACGCGGGGCAGGTGCACGACGTCCGCGTCCGGGACCACCGCCGGCACGTCCGGGTCGTCCATCGCCACCACGACGTACGCGTCCGGCGCCGCCCCGCGGGCCAGGGCCGCGGCCTGCGCCGCGAGGTGGTCGTGCCGGCCGTGCGCGAGCGTGATCACCGCGGTCCGCACGGCACCGCCCGTGGCAGCCGCGTCGAGCCGGGCCGCGGCCCGGGCGGCCCCGCCGCCGTCGGACCAGACGCCCCAGGCGTCGGGGTCGAGCCGGCCCGCCTCGGCCAGCAGCCCCGGCCAGTCCCGGCCGGCCGGCCAGGAGTCCCGGACGACGGCCAGCCCGCCCCGCGCCAGCGCCCGGCCGGTGGCCCGCTGCTCGTCGTGCGGCCGGTCCTGCGGCAGCACCACCGCCGGGCGGCGGGCGGCCGCGACCTCGGCGAGGGCGTTCTGCCCGGCGTGGGTGACCACCACGTCGGCGTCCTGCAGCAGCGGCCACGGGTCGGCCAGCCAGGGCGTGCCCGGGCAGACCGGCGGCCCGCCAGGTCCAGCCCGGGGTGGCGGCCTGGGCGGCCCGGACGTCCTCGACGGTCACCTCGCTGCCGCCCCGGCCCCACAGCAGCGCCACGGTCCCGGTGCCCGGCGGCGGGGTGACCTGGCGGCGTCGTCGAGCCGGGAGAGCGCCCCGACGTGCCACGCCTTGTCCAGCCAGGACTGCGGCCAGGGCTCGGCGAGCTCCGCCGGCCAGGGCGCGAGCAGCGCGTCGGCCAGGTCGTACGCGGTGCGGTGCGCCGCGGTCCTGCCGGTCCCCGCGCATCGCGGTCACCACGACCGGCACGCCCATCGACCGGACCAGCACCGCGACCTCGACGGACACGTCGACCACGAACAGCGACGGCCGGGCGGTCGGCCACCCAGCCGGCGATCGCGGCCATCCGGTCCCGCAGCCCGGGGTGGTGGCGGGGAGCCCAGTGCAGGGTGCCGCCGGCGGTCACGTCGGTCGTCGCTCCCGGTCGGCAGGTCGTCGGGCAGCTCCCGCCAGGCCCCCGGGAAGCCGTCCGGCCGGGGCAGCGACGACAGCGCCGTGACGGGGGCGCGCAGGTGCGCGCGAGATCGACCGCAGCCGCTGCAGGTGCCCGAGCCCGTGGTCGTGGACGTACCAGCCGATCACGCCGCCTGCTCGACGGCGGGGCCGGCGTACAGCCGCTCGTAGCCGTCCACCATGGCCTCGACCGAGCAGGTCGCGACCGCCCGGGCCCGGACCGCGGCGCGGTCCAGCTCGCTCGCCTGCGAGCAGCGCCGTGGCCAGCGCCGGGACGTCGTCGGGCGCGACGAGCCGGCCCGACCGGGCGTCGAGCAGCTCGGGGAGCGCCCCGCGGGCGAAGCCGGCCACCGGCGTCCCGCAGGCCAGCGACTCGGCGACCACCAGGCCGTACGGCTCCTCCCAGGACGGCGTCACCAGGCTGACGGACGCCTCGCCGACCAGCCCGACCAGCTCGTCGGTGCGCAGGTGGCCGACGTACTCGATGTCGCCGCCGAGCAGGGGGCGGACCTGCTCGGCGAAGTAGCCGGGGTCGAGCACCGGACCGGCCAGCCGCAGCGGCACGCCGGCGAGCCGGGCCGCCTGCACGGCCAGGTGCGGCGCCTTCTCCGGGACGAGCCGGCCGGACCAGACCGCCGGGCCGCCGCCCGGACCGGGCCGCCAGCGCTGCACGTCGACCCCGTTGCGGACGACCGTCACGTCCGGGACGAGGTGCCGCCAGGCGCGGGCGGTGTGCCCGCTGACGGCGGCGAACGTCACCGGGCAGTGCCGGGGCGCCTGGATCGCCGACTCGAGCCAGGGCGTCGGCGGCGTGTGCAGCGTGGTGACGACCGGGGCCGCCAGCGTGCTGGCCATGGCCACCGGCAGGTAGTGCAGCGAGTTGTTGTGCACCAGGTCGAGGTCGCTGTCGGCGAGCTCCAGCATCAGCGACAGGTAGGCGTGGTGCTCCTGCATCCACCACTCCGGCGACATGCTGACGTCCGACCGGGCCGCGGCGCTGATCTGCGGGCTGCGCACCGCCAGCTCACGCGCGCCGAGCGCCGGGTCCGAGCCGGGTGCCGCGAAGACCGCCACGTCGTGGCCGCGCGCCCGCAGCCCGCGGGCCAGCAGCCAGGTGTGCGCCTCCAGGCCTCCGGCGAACGGCTCGCGGACCGGGAAGCGCGCGGAGGCGATCAGGCCGATCCTCACGCGGCGACGCTCCGGTCGAGCACCCGGGCGTACAGCTCGGCGTGCGCGGCGGCGACCCGGTCGCGGGACCGGGCCCGGGCCGCCGGGTCGACCCGCGGGCCGGGCCGGTCGGCGTACGCCCGGCGCACCGCGGCGGTGAGGGACCCGGGCACGCCGAGGTCGAAGGGCACCACCGGCTGCTGCTCGGCGAGGTGGCCGACCCGGGAGGCGACGACCGTGGTTCCCAGGTCCGCGCAGGCCTCGACGAAGCCGGAGTGCGTGCCGAAGCGCGTACGGCAGCACGAGCACGTCCAGCCGCGCCAGGTGGTCCCACAGCTCGGCGTCCGGCAGCCGGCCGGGCGGGCCGGGGTGCAGCGTGGCGCCCTCCAGACCGGCCACCGCTTCGGCCAGCTCGGCGCGGACCAGCCCGGCGGCGACGTTCGCGCGGGCCTTGTCGTGCAGGCCGACCGTCCCGGAGCTCGCCGGTCGCGGCTCGGCGAGACGGTCCAGCGGCACGACGTGCGGGTGCGGCAGCACGACCGCCGCGCGCCCCCAGCGCCGGGCGATGTCCGCGGCGGCACCCGGCGTCAGGGTGATCAGCGCGTCCGCCGCCGGGACGAGGACGTCCAGCGCCTGGGTGTGTGCCCTCTGGTCGGTCAGGTGCGGGTTCACCAGGTCGTGCACGGTCAGCACCAGCGGGCGGTCGAGCTCGCGCAGCACCGCGACGAGCTCGGCGAGCTGCGCCGCGGTCCGGTGCTCGAAGCCGAAGTGCACGTGCACCAGGTCGAACGCGCCGGCGTTCGCCCGCAGCCATGCCGGCTCCAGCACGGGCGACGGCCACCACTGGCCTTCCGGGGCGCCGGGCACCGGCGGGTCGGGCAGCCGCAGGACCGCGGAGGAGGCCGCGACCGGCTCGAGGTGCTGCACGTACACGTGCCCTGCGGGCACGGACGCGACGCGCGGCCGGACGGACAAGCAAGCCCCCCTTGTGGACGGAACAGCACCGCCGTACCCGCGCGCGGGTCCGGTGCACCCGGCCGGCGTGTGAACTTCGCCGCGCTCAGGGCGTGCTGGCTCGCACCGTTCATGATGGCATGTCCGGTTGTTCACCCCGCCCTCGCCGGTGCGCTGTTCCCGTCGCCTTGCGTGGCGCGGGACGTACTCCCGACCGGCAGAGGATCTCCATGACACCCATGTCCAGCGACACCTCCGGGATGGACCGCCGCACGCTGCTGCGCCGGTCGGCGGCGGCCGGTCTCGGTATCGCCTTCGCCGGCAGCCTCGACGCCCTGGCCGGCGTCCCGTCCGCCGCGGCGGCGACGACCCGGGCGGCCCGCGGCTACGGCCCGCTCGTGCCCGACCCGGCCGGCCTGCTGGCGCTGCCGGAGGGCTTCGCGTACCGGGTCGTCGCGCAGGCCGGCGTGACCCGGCTGGAGAGCGGTGAGCCCACCCCGGACGACGCCGACGGCACGGCGAGCTTTCCGTCCGGATCGGGCTTCACTCTGGTCAACAACCACGAGATCGGTGGCACGCGAGGCGAACGGCGTGCCCACCGCTGCCCGGCCTGACCTACGACCCCGGTGCCCGCGGCGGCACCACGAATCTCGACGTCGACCACGACGGCAACCGGCTGCGTGAGTACGTCAGCGTGGCGGGCACGCACAACAACTGCGCCGGCGGCGTCACGCCCTGGGGCACCTGGCTGACCTGCGAGGAGACCGAGCAGCGCCGCGGCGGCCGCTACCTGCAGGACCACGGGTACGTGCTTCGAGGTCAGACCCGGTGCAGGACGAGAACCCGGGGTACCTCGGCCCGGTGCCGCTGCGCTTCCTCGGGCGGTTCTCCCACGAGGCGGTGGCCGTCGACCCCGCCACGAACGTGATCTACGAGACCGAGGACGCCAACGGCCCGCACGGGTTGTTCTACCGCTGGGTGCCGCCGGCCTCGTTCCGTCGGGCGCAAGGGCGCGCTGCGCGAGCTCGCCGTGGGTCGCGGGCGGTGACACCGCCGGCTCGCTGCAGGCGATGCGCTGCTCCGCCCGGCGGCACGCACGTCGCCGACCTGTCCGAGGCGACCCGGCCCGGCACCCGGTACCGCGTGCAGTGGGTGGACGTCCCGGACCGGCTGGCCGCGCTCGGTCTCCGTCCGCGGCGCAGTTCCCGCCGGACGCCGGGTCACCCGCAGCCGCAAGCTCGAGGGCGCCTGGTGGGCGGACGGCGGCGCGTACTTCGTGTCCAGCTTCGGCCGGACGAGCGACGGCAGCGTCCACGAGCACGACGGTCAGGTGTGGTTCTACGACCCGCGCCGCCGCAGACGGTCACCCTGCCACGATCTTCGGCGTGAACCCGACCCCGGACGTGGACACCGGGCGGCTACGACGGGCCGGACAACATCTGCGTCTCCCCGTACGGCGGGGTGATCCTGGCCGAGGACGGCGAGGGCGTGCAGCCACCTCGTCGGCGTCACCGAGCAGGGGAACAGCTACCCCCTGGCCCGCAACGAGCTGGCGAGCTCGAACGAGTTCACCGGGCCGAACTTCAGCCGCGGACAACCGCATCCTGTTCGCCAACATCCAGTCCCCCGGGCACGTGTTCGCGATCACCGGTCCGTGGGGCCGCCCTGCGAACGGTCGCTGACCGCACGACCTCCGGACACGCAGCGGCCCGCACCCTGAGGGGTGCGGGCCGCGTCGTGCGGAGGTCGATCAGGAGACGCCGACGACCTGCTTGGCGATCCCGGCCAGCTGGGTCTGAGCAGCGGTCACGACCGACGTGCGGGCGGCGTGCGCCTGCTCGTAGGCCAGCACCGTGCGCACGTCCTGCGGAGCATCGAGGTTCTTGATCGCCTTGACGGCGTCGCCGGCGTTCAGCGCGTCGTAGTCCTTCACCGGCAGCTCCGAGGCGCGCAGCGCACCGAGCTCGCGCCGGGTCTCGTGCACGGTTCCGGCGGTCGCGTCGTCGCCCTCGCTGCGGGCGATCTTCTCGGCCCGCTCGAGGGAGGCGTTGCGGCCCACCGCGAGGGACTCGCGCACCGCGCCGGTGAGGCGGGTGGCCTTGTCGGCGACCGCGACGAGCTTGTCGCGGGTCTGACCGGTGGTGTGCTGCACCGTCTCGACGGTGCGGTTGACCGTCTCGGCCGCGTACCGGCCGGGCAGGTTCACGACGCCGGGTCGCACCGCCGGCGAGGCGCTGCAGCGGGGTGGCCTGCAGGGCGGCCGGGCCACCGAGGGCCTCCTCGGCGAGCACGACGGTGAGCCACTCGACCGTGGCGGCGTGCGCGGTGACGAGCCGCTCGGCGAGCTTGCGCACCCGCGGCAGCTCAGCGGTCTCGGCGAGCACCGCGACGTACCGGGCCCGGTCGAGCAGCTGGTGCTCCAGCGCCAGGTCGGACAGCAGTGCCTCGTCGAGCGGCTCGGCCTGCTCGACGGCGGTCTTCACCAGACCGGTGACCCGGCCGAGGGCGGGGGTGACGACGTCCGGCACGCCGCCGAGCTCGCGCAGGGCGGTGAGCAGCTGGTCGGTGCGGGTCTCGGCGTTGTCGGCGTTCTGGGAGAGCTCGACGCGGACGGCCTCGGTGCTGGCCTGGGCGACCCGGGCGCGGGCAATCTGGGCCTCGGCCTGGGTGAGGTGGACCAGCACGCGGAGCTGAGAAACGATCTTGTTGGTGTGGGTCATAGGTGAAGGCTGCCCGGTGCTAGCAAGCGCAAGCGCACTGCTAGCAGTGAGGCTCGTCTCGTGGCAGCGGTCACGCGCCCTGCTCCTCGGGCCCGAGCGGGCACCGGGCCGACCCCGGGCGGGCCCGTCGGGCACGGGGCGCGGCCGAGCGGATGCCCCGAACCGCCCGGGGGCGGTGGCGCCGGCGTCCGCCCGGGCCGGGCGGCACGGTCCCCCAGCGTGCGGCCGCGGCCCCGGCGGCACGGTGGACGCCGAAACCACCGGCACGCGGGCTGCCGGCGGGTCGCCGGTCGGGTCCGGCGGGCCTGGTGGGCCCGGTGGGCCTGGGTGGCGGTGGGCGGCGGTGTGGCCCGATGGCGGTGGCGGTGGCGGTGGCGGTGGCGGTGGCGGTGGCGGTGGCGGTGGCGGTGGCGCGAACGTCCACCCGGGCCGGGACACACGCTCCGCGCAGCGTGCGGCCGCGGCCCCACCGTCGCGGTGGACGCCGGAACCACCGACTCGCGCCGCGCGGGCTGCGGCCTCCCCCACCGAGGCCCGGCGGCCACGGATGGGCCCGAGCGGCTCGGGTTCGCCCGGGGTCGGTGGTCCCGGCGTCCACCCGGGCCGGGCCACGGGGTCCCCCAGCGTGCGGGTGCGGCCCCGTCGCCAGAGTGGACGCCGAAACCACCGGGCGCGGGCTGAGGACTCCGGGCCATGGGCTGCGGGCGCGGCTGCGGGGCTGCGGGCGCGGGCTGGCGCGGGCTGCGGCGCGGCCGCGGGGCTGCGGGCGGGCTGCGGGCGGCTGCGGCCGCGGGGCGGCGGGCGGCTGCGGGCGCGGCCGCGGGGCGGCAGGCTGCCACGGGCGCGGCCGCGGGGCCGTCGCAGACGCGGCTACGGAGGGCGGACGGCACCCGACCGGCCGGTCAGCCGGGCCGCAGCACGCCCGGTCCGGCGGGCAGCACCACGGGTGCCATCCGGTCGCAGTTGCGGCCGCCGGCCTTGGCGGCGTACAGCGCCGCATCGGCTGCGGACAGCGCCGCGACCGCTGACGGGTGGGCGCCCACGGCCGCCGCGCCGGTGGAGAAGGTCACGCCCGGCTGCAGCAACGCCCACTGCTGCCGCAGCCGGCTGAGGACGACGGCGGCGTCCTGCGGCGCCGCGCCCGCCAGCAGCAGGACGAACTCCTCCCCGCCGTAGCGGGCGGCGTAGTCCTCGCCGCGCAGGGTCAGGCCGAGCAGCGTCCCGAAGTCGGCGAGCACCTGGTCACCGGCCGCGTGCCCGAGGGTGTCGTTGAGCTGCTTGAAGTGGTCGAGGTCGCAGATGACGACCATGTCGCCGGGCCGCGCGTCCGTCATCCGCAGGTCCAGGTCGCGGCGGTTGCCGAGCCCCGTCAGCACGTCGATCTGCGCGGCCCGGCGCAGGGCCGCCGTCAGCACCCGCTGGCGCTCGGTGAGGTCGGCCAGCAGCAGCGCCACCAGCACCCAGACGGCCCCGACGACGAGCAGCCGGACGCCGAGCGCAGCCGACCAGCCGTCGTTGACCGCCACGTACGCCACCGACGCGGGCGGCAGCATCCACAGGCTGACCCGCGCGGGGTGGGTCAGCCCGGTGTAGGTGAAGCACAGCACGAACAACCCGACGTACGGCCGCCCGAGGCCGTCGCCGAGCGAGCCGATCGTGCCCAGACCGACCCAGACCAGGAGTGGGAACACCAGGGTGGCAGCGGACGGCAACCGCTTCCACGGGACCACCGCGCTGGCCAGCAGCACCAGAGTCATGATCAGGGTCAGGACGCCCAGCACGGCGTAGTCGTGCCGGGTCGGTCCGAGCAGCGGCACGGTGCCCACCACGACGAGGCCGGCTGCCAGCAGCAGCGCCCGCCCGAGCGCCACGGCGTCGCCCTGCAGGCCGAGCCGGTACAGCCGGTACGCGAGCAGGCGGACCCGGCTCCGGGCCGCCTGCGGCCGACGCCGGTCAGGAAAATCGGAAGGCGCTCGTGTCACACCTACGTCCTCGGACGCGGACCCGCCCGCCTGAAACGTCGACCGCCGGGGCGGCTGCTCAGCACGGTCCGGACACCGGCTGCTGGCCGGGCCCGCCGACGCAGACCCGGTTGCGCCCGGCGTCCTTGGCCCGGTACATCGCTCCGTCGGCGCTGGCCAGCAGTCCTGCCAGGCCGTCCTCGGCAAGCGGGGCCGACACCCCGATCGACGCCGTGATCCGCACGACGTCCCCGCCGGCCAGCCGGATGGGCAGGCCCTCGAGAGCGGCCCGCAGCCGCTCGGCGGCCACGGCCGCCGCCTGTGGCGGCGTACCGGGCAGCAGCACCACGAACTCCTCGCCGCCGAACCGCGCAGCGACGCTCATCGGGCGCAGGGTCTGCCGCAGCACGTCCGCCGCCGCCTGCAGCACGCAGTCCCCGGCCAGGTGGCCGTGCCGGTCGTTGACGCTCTTGAACCGGTCCAGGTCGACGAGCAGGACCGCGAGCGGCTCGCCCTGCACCTGGGCGCGGGCCGCCAGCCGCCCGGCGATCTCGGTCCAGGCCCGCGCGTTCAGCAGGCGGGTCTTGACATCCCGGTCCACCTGCAGGCGCAGCACCCCGAGCCAGCTCAGCCGTTGCAGGGTCAGCTGCACCGGCGGCAGGAGCACCGCGAACGCGAGGTCGACGGCCAGCAGCGGCGCCGCGATCGCCCCGAGGCAGAGCAGGGCCAGCTCGAGGGCCGCGGCCGGCCCGTCGCCGACGGCCTGGCGCCAGGTGGCCCCCGGCTCGGCCAGCCGGATGGCGAGCCCCACCAGCAGGTGCCCGCAGCCCGCGAAGACGACGACGACGCACAGCAGGCCGAACGCCACGGACGGCCCGGAGGTCAGCAGCCGGCCGGTGTGCGCGTCCGGGAGCAGCACCTCCCCGACGGCGGCCGCCGCGGCGGCCGCCACGCCCACGCTGGCGGCGTTGTGCACCGCCTTGACCGACGTCGAGGCCCCGAACTGCAACGCGTCCACGCAGACGTACATCACGACGGCCACCGGCACGACGAGCGGTCGGGGCAGCAGCACGATCGCTGGGATCTGCCAGCAGCCGTCGATGACGATGCGCAGCACCCGGGGGTCGACGACCGGGTCCACCTGCGGCTCCCCGAACCGGCCGGCGAGGCCGGTGACGCCGGCACAGCCCAGCAGCAGCAGCGCCAGCAGCAGCGAGCCCCGGTCGGGCCGGACGTGCACGGCGCTGAGCACCAGCAGGACGAGCGCGGCGGCGGCTGTCAGGCCCACCACGAGCCGGCAGCCGGCCGGCAGCCCGCAGACGTCCCGCACCGAGCGACCTCCCGCTGCCCGCACCCGCCCCGCGGTCGCCCTCGCCACCTCGGCGCAACCCGCCCCGGAGGTCGCCGCGACACTGTGCGGTGCGACGGCTGCGTGCACAAGCACCTGCCCGCTCGGGCACGACCGCTTTCCCGTTCAACCCGGCGAGCGGGGACCCACGCTCTCGGATCCGTGAGCTGACCTCCGCGGACGGTGACGGTCAGCCGGCGTACACCGCCCGCTCGACGTCGGCGTACACCGCCATCGACTCCGGCGTGACGAACGGCAGGAACTGGCTGTAGACCGCGCAGGTCACCCGGCTCACCGGGTCGACCCAGACGTGCGTGTTGTCGATGCCGGACCACCCGCCGCTGCCGACGGCCCGCATGCCCGGCCGCCGCACGGTGTTGACCATCAGGCCGTACCCCCAGGTCTGGCCGGGCCCGGCCTCGAAGTCGCAGCTGGACGCCGGGTGCGCCGTCCGGATCACCTCGGGCACCCGCAGGTCGCCGATCTGGGGCTGGAACGCGGCGGCCACCGTCTCGGCGGAGAGCAGCCGCTGCCCGGCCAGCTCGCCACCGCCGAGCAGCATCCGCTGGAAGGACAGGAAGTCGCGCGGCGTCGAGTAGAGCCCGTGCCCGCCGGACTCCCACTCCGGCTCCGGGGACCAGTCGATCCGGGTCGGCGTCCAGGCCCCGTCCCGGCGCAGGTGCACCGGCACCGACGTCGCCCGCTGCTCGGGCGTCATCCGGAACCCGGTCGAGCGCATCCCCAGCGGCTCGAAGACGTCCCGCTCGAAGACCTCGTCGAGGGTCTCGCCGCAGACCACCTCGACGACCCGGCCGAGCCAGTCGCTCGCGATGCCGTACTCGAACCGGGTGCCCGGGTCGGCGACCAGCGGCGCGGTCAGCGCCGCGAGCTTGCCGCTGAGCACGTTCGGGGTGCCGGTCAGCGTCTCCCAGCGGGCCAGGTCGGCGTTCCAGAACCAGTACCCGAGACCCGCGGTGTGCGTCAGCAGGTGCCGCACGGTCGCCTCGGTGGCCGGCGCCCGCAGCCGCGGCGTGTCGCCGTCGAAGCCGTCCAGCACCGGCAGGTCGGCGAACTCCGGCAGGTACGCCGCGACCGGCGCGTCGAGGTCGAGCGCGCCGTGCTCGGCCTGCTGCAGCGCCGCCACCGAGGTGACCAGCTTGGTCATCGACGCGATCCGGAACGTCGCGTCGGCCGTCACCGGCTCGTCGCCGCCGGCCACCCGCGGCCCGGCCGCGCCCTCGTAGACCGGACCGCTGTCGTCGGCCACGGTGACCACCACGTTCGGCACCGCTCCGGACGCCACCGCCCCGGCGAGGATGTCGTCGATGCGGCGCAGGGTGGACGTCACGGCGGGCCTCCGGGGCGGAACGGGAGCGGGCAGTCGGGCAGCGCCGGGGTCGGCAGCGCGCCGGGGCGGTGCCCCAGGAAGAAGGGGCGGTTCGCCGCGCTGAACAGCACCGGCAGCACGTCGGCCGCCCCCAGGACGCCGAGGTCACCGTAGCGGGCCGGGGCCTCGCCGAACGCGGTCACCCCGTCGGGGCGGACCGCGCCCCCGGCCGCGACGAACGGGGTCGGGTCCCCGGTGTGCAGCACCCCGCCCGTCGACGGGGTGGCGTGATCCCCGGTCACCGCCACGACGGCCCGCCCGGTGAGCTCCAGCAGCGGTGCGAGGCCGGCGTCGATCCGCTCCAGCACGTCGCGCTTGGCGTACGGCTGCTTGCTGTGGCCGGCCTCGTCCGGAGCCTTGGTGTGCACGTGCACGAAGCCGGCGCCCGCGTCGAGCAGCGCGCCGGCCGCGGCCACCCGGTCGGCCATCTCGACGGCCAGGTCGGCCCCGGCCGGCAGGTCGCGGCGCTGCCACCCGAGCAGCTCGGCGAACCCGCGGTAGAGCCGGCTGCTGGTCACCGCGGCTCCGGGCACCCCGACCAGCTCGGCGTACGGCGGCAGCGGCCGGCGTACCCCGGCCCACTTGGTGGTGAGCAGGTCCAGCGGCGCCGCGCCCCGCGCCCGACGGCCGGCGTTGACCGGCGAGGCCTGCAGCGCCCGCCGGGCGGCGAGCAGGAAGCCGCGCAGCGCCGCCGCGGGCGGCTGCCCGTCCGGGGCGGTCGCGACGGGCCGCAGCCAGGGGTGCAGGTGCTCGAAGAACGGGTCGGAGTCGCTCACCTCGCCGCTGTCGTGCCCGGTCAGCAGCAGCAGCGCCTCGCCCCGGCTCCCGAGCGGGCGCAGCTCGACCCGGTGCTCGCCGGCAGGCGCCGCCAGCTCCTCGAGCAGCGCGGCCGCGTCCGCCTCGTCGCCGGGCCCGGCCCGGCCGGTCACCCACACCCGCTCGTCCTCCGACGCCGGGCCCTCCCACGCCGAGGTGCGCAGGGCGGCGTGCAGGGCGGTCACCCCCTCCGGCACCGCGAGCCCGGCGCCCAGGCCCTCCAGCACCGCGCGCCCCGGGAACGGCACCTCCGCCAGCCCGAACATCGCCCAGTGGCTCCGCTCGGACGACGTCGCCCGGCCCGGGCCGAACGGGACGTGCCAGCCGCTGGCGCCGCGCCGGGCGAGCTCGTCCAGCACCGGGGTCGCGGCGGCCTCACCGGGCGTCCGGCCGCCCAGCTCGGGCACGGGGCGGTCGCCGAGGCCGTCCAGCACGACGAGGACGACCGGCAGCCGGTCGTCCACCGGGCCGGGGGCGGTGCCGCGCGGGCCGCCGGTCACCGGAGCCCGCCGGTCACCGCGGCCCGCCGGCGAGCAGCTCGCGCAGCAGCGGAACGGTCCCCGGGGGCACCAGCGGCTCCCAGGCGCTCCCGGACCGCATCGCCGACCGGATCGCGGTGGCCGTGCGCCGGGTCGCCGGATCGCCGGGCACCTCCACGACCGGGTAGCCCGCTGCCGCCAGGCGGCGCGCCTTCTCCCGCTCCCACTCGCCGTACACGCCGACGTACTGCACCGCCGACGTCGGGACGTACTGGCCCCAGTGCTCCGGCCGGGTGAGGTCGAACGGCACGACCCGCACCGAGCGGGCCAGGTCGGGCCCGAGCGCCGCGACGAGCAGCTCGTACCGCTCGAAGTAGCTGAACGGGTTGGCGTCGTCGCGGTGCCGGTGCGCGCTGGCCGGCTCCACCTGCCGCGCACCCGGGTCGGGGTTGGTGACCCCGACGATCAGCCCGGCGCCACCTGCCCGGGCCCGCCCGAACAGCCGCAGGTGGTCGGCGTGCACCGGCTGGAAGCGCCCGGTGACGCACGCCAGCGGGCGGCTCACCGCAGCAGCGCGCGGGCGATCGCGTTGCGCTGGATCTCGACCGTTCCGGCCGGGATGCGCAGGTTGCGGGCGAGCCGGAACAGCTTCTCCTCGACGCCGTTGCGGCTCAGCCCGCTCGCGCCGTGCACCTGCAGGGCCCGGTCGGCGACCCGGTAGAACGCCTCGTCGTTCACCAGCGCGACCAGGCTGATCAGCCGGATGGCGTCCGGGTGCAGCGGGACGTCGAACGGGCCGAGCGCGTCGAGCTCGGCCTGGGCCAGCAACGAGGTCGCCCGGGCGGCGTACACGTCGGCGTCGGCGTCGGCCAGCAGGTGCTGGACGGCCTGCAGGTCACCGATCGGGGCGCCGCCGGAGCGCCGGCAGCGGGCCCGGGCCACCGCGCGGTCGACCAGCCAGCGGCCCCAGCCGGCGCACATCCCGCCCCGGCACATCCGCCGCCAGTTGATCCAGGTCAGCGCCAGCGCGAGGCCCTGACCGACCTCGCCGACCCGGTTCTCGTCCGGCACCCGCACCCCGTCGAGCACGAGCTCGCCGGTCAGCCCGTCGTCCAGCATCGTCGGGTAGTCCGCACCGCGCCGGAAGCCCGGGCGGTCCGCCTCGACCAGGAACATGCTCAGCGAGCGGCTGCCCGCCCCCGGCTCGGTGACCGCGACGATCTGCGCGACGTCGCAGAAGTGCGCGTTGGTGATCCAGCCCTTCGTGCCGCTGAGATCACCCACCCGTCGCCGTCCCGCTCGGCGCGGGTGGTCATCGACAGCATGTCCGAGCCGACGCTGGGCTCGGTGTTGGCGAACGCGCAGGTGATCTCCGCGCGCATCAGCGGGCCCAGGAAGCGCTCCCGGCCGGCCGGCGCCAGGTGCACCAGGTTCGGGCTCGGCCCCTCGGTCCAGCCCAGCGTGGCGAGGCCCAGGCCGAGCCCGGCCCGGCGGTAGACCAGCTCCTCGACGTACATCGTCTCGACCCGGGTCAGGCCGAGGCCGCCGACCTCCTCGGGCATGTGCGGGGTGAACAGCCCCGCCGCCGCCGACCGGCGCTGCACCTCCCGCCGGGCCTCCCAGACGGTCCGGTGCATCCGCCCGTCGCCGTCGAGAGCGGGTGCCCAGGCCGTGCCGACCCCCTGCGTCGCCAGCTCGCGCTCCAGCGGCGCGACCTGCTCGGCCAGGAACCGCTCGTAGCGCGGGAGCAGCCCGCGCACCCGGTCCGACGGGGCGGTCTGCAGGTCCATGGGCTCTCCCGTGGTCGTCGGCCGGCGCGATCCGGTGCAGTGTGCACCGCGGCCGGTGGGCCACACTGCCCGGCATGACCGCCGCGCTGTGGATGCTCACCACCCGCTACGTACGCCCGATCGAGGAGGTGGACGCGCTGCTGGAGGCGCACCGCCGGCACCTCGAGGAGCAGCACGCGGCGGGCGTCTTCGTCGCGTGGGGACGGCTGGTCCCGCGGACCGGCGGGTTCATCCTGGCCCGCGGGGTGGACCGGGCGGCCGTCGACGCGGCGATCGCCGCCGACCCGTTCACCACCGGCGGCGTCGCCGAGTGGGACGTGCTGGAGCTCGCACCGACCGGCGGGGAACCCGCGCTGCTGGCGGCCCTGGCCGGCTGAACCGGGCCGCCGGGGGCCTGCTCAGGTCCAGGCGGCCCGACGCCCCAGGCGGGCCAGCTCGGCGCGCAGCACGTCCGGGAACTCCAGCGGCAGGTAGTGCGAACCCGGCAGGGTGAGGGACCGGGCGCCGGGGATCGCCCGGCTGGCGGCGTGCATGTCGCGGCTGGAGGTCAGCAGGTCGAACCGGCCGCCGATCATCGTCACCGGGCAGACCAGGCCGGTGAGGTCCAGCCGCGGGTGCTGCTCGGCGCCGCGGACCAGCTCGGCGTACCAGCGCCAGTCGTGCCCGGCGAAGGCCCGCAGCGCGGTTCCCGCGGCCTCGGCGCGCCGCGCCGGTCCGGTCCGGCTGATCGACGGCACCGGCGGGGACGTCGGCGGCAGCACCTGGGCCACCAGGCGCATCCCCGGACCGATGTGGGCGAGTGCGCGCGCGGCGAACAGCCCCACCGCCGGCCGCAGCCGGCGCGGCAGCGGGGTCGGGCCGAACAGGGAGTGGAACAGCCCACCCGGCACGCCGGCCACGGCCATCACTCCCGCCACCCGCTCGGGGTGCCGCAGGGCCAGCTCGAAGGCGACGTTGACGCCGACCGACCAGCCCAGCAGCAGGGCACGGGACAGCCCGGCGGCGTCCATCGTGGCGAGCAGGTCGTCGACGTGGTCCTCGACCCGGACCCGGCTCGGGTCCGCCGGCCGGTCCGACCCGCCCAGCCCGCGGTGGTGCCAGCCGACGACGTCGAAGCCGCTGTCGCGCTCGGTGATGCCCGGCCAGGCCTGCGGCGGCGCCCCGAGGCCGTTGCTGAGCAGCACCGGGACACCCCGACCGCCGTTGCGCCAGGCCACCAGCCGGGTGCCGTCACCGCTGGTCACCGCGAAGGTCTGCACCGACGCACGGTACGGCCGTTCTGCTTCAGCGCGACGCCGGACCGGTCGACGGACGGAGGGAGCCGGGGAGGTCGGGCGTGCAGCGGGGCAGGCGGGGGTGGTGGGCCGTCCTGCTCGGCGCGCTCGCGTTCAGCACGTCGGGGGTGCTCTGGCGACCCGGCCCCGCCTGGGACCTCGCGTACGACCTGGTCGCCTACAACCTGGCCTACCTCGCGGCCGCCGTGCTGTGCTGGCAGCGGCGCACGTCCGTCACCGGCGCCCGCGCCCTGACCGCCGCGCTGCTGGTCAACGTCGCCGGCAACGCCACGTACACGCTCTGGGTGGTGCGGCTCGATCCGGAGCCCTTCCCGTCGGTCGCCGACGGGCTGCTACCTGGCGGCCTACCCCTTCCTGTGCGTCGCGGTGCTCGGGGCGGTCCGGCGACGCGTCCCGCGGCTGCGCTCCCTCGATGTGGCTGGACGGGGTCGTGGCCGGTCTCGGGGCGACCGCGGTGGCGGTGGCGTGCGCTGCTGGGGCCGGCGCTGACGCTGGCCGACGGCGACCCGGCGGCCGTGATGACCAACCTGGCCTACCCGGTGGCGGACGTGCTGCTGCTGCTCGTCGCTGGTGGGCGGGGCCGGGACGCTGGGGCTGCGGGCCGACCGCGGGCTGGTCGCGCTCGGCGCCGCGGTCGGCTGCTACCTGGTCGCCGACCTCGTCTACCTGCACCGCGTCGCACTCGACGGCTACGTCGAGGGCGGCTGGCTCGACCTGCTGTGGCTGCTGCGGCACGGTCGGGCTGGCGCTGGCCTGCTCGCTGCCGGGTGCGCCGGCCCGGGTGTCCCCGGCCGGCACCCTGCTCGGCTGGCGGGTCCTGGCGCTGCCCCTCGACCTGCAGCCTGGCCAGCAGCGCCGTCCTGCTGGCCGGCTACGGCGACGACCTGCCCGTGCTGGCCGGCGCCGCGGCCGCGGCCTGCTGGCTGGCCGGGCTGGTGCGCACGACGGTGACCTTCCGCGAGATCCGCGACCTGCGCGAGGTGCGCCACGCAGGCCCGCACCGACGAGCTGACCGGCCTGCCCAACCGGCGGGCGCTGCACGAGCGGCTGGGGCGCTGCTGCCCGCCGCCCCCGGGCGCGCGCTCGTCCTGCTCGACCTCGACGGCTTCAAGGAGGTCAACGACGGCCTGGGCCACGCCGCCGGCGACGAGCTGCTGCGCCAGGTGGCGCGGCGGGTCGGGGACACCGTCCACCAGCCGGCGGTCGTCGTCCGCCTCGGCGGTGACGAGTTCGCGGTGGCGGTCAGCGGCGGCCACGGGCGTGGGCGAGGTGCTCGCCGCCCGGCTGCAGGCCGCCCTGGAACCGCACGTTCGGTGTCGAGGGCGTGCGCCTGCACGTCCGGGCGAGCTTCGGGGTGGCGGCCGCGCCGGACCCGCTGACGACGCTGCCCGAGCTGCTCCGCTGCGCCGACGTGGCGATGTACGAGGCGAAGCGCAGCCGCTCGGGGACCGCCTCGTACTCCGCCGACCTCGGGCGCGGGCATGGCCGACCGGCTGCGGATCGTCGACGAGCTGCGGACCGCCCTCACCGACGACCAGCTCGCTGGTCCACCTGCAGCCGCAGGTCGCGCCCGGCCGACGGGGTCGTCGTGGGGGCCGAGGCGCTGGTGCGCTGGCAGCACCCCAGCCGCGGCCTGCTGTCCCCGGCGCAGCTGCTGCCCGCCGTCGAGCAGGCCGGGCTGATGGGCCCGCTCACCGAGACCGGTGCTGGACCTGGCCCTGTCGGCCGCCGCGCAGTGGTGGCCCCGGCACCCGGTCCCGGTCGGCGGTCAACCTGTGCGCGGCCGACGTCACCGACCTGGCGCTGCCGCGCAGGTCGGCGAGGCGCTCGCGCCGGCACGGGCTGCCGCCCGCAGGCGCTGATGCTCGAGCTCGTCGAGGACACCCTGATGAAGGACCCCGCCCGGGCCACCGGCAGTGCTGGCGGCGCTGCGCGCGGCTCGGCGTCGGCGTCGCCATCGACGACTACGGCACCGGCTACTCGTCGCTGGCGTACCTCAAGGACCTCCCGGCCGACAGCTCAAGATCGACCGGGTCTTCATCCGGCGAGCTGGCGACCGACCCCCGGACCGCCGCCATCGTGCAGGCGACGGTCGACCTGGCGCACCGGCTGGGCCTCACCGTCGTCGCCGAGGGCGTCGAGGACGCCCAGACCCTGGCGATCCTCGCGGCGCTCGGCTGCGACACCGCGCAGGGCTTCCACCTGGCCCGGCCCGAACCCCTCGACGTGGTGCTCCGCGAGCTCGACCGGCGGGCCGGCGCCGGATCAGCCCCAGACCTCCGCGGCGGTCTCGACGACCAGCCGGAGCTTGGCGAGCTGGTCCTGCTGGGTCAGCGCGTTGCCCTCGACGGTGGAGGAGAACCCGCACTGCGGTGACAGGGCCAGCTGCTCCAGCGGCACGTACCGGGCTGCCTCCTCGATCCGGCGCTTGAGGTCGTCCTTGGACTCCAGCTGCGGGCGCTTGGTCGTGACCAGGCCGAGCACCACCGTCTTGCCCGGCGGGACGAAGCGCAGCGGCTCGAAGCCGCCGGAGCGGGCGTCGTCGTACTCCAGGAAGAAGCCGTCGACGTCGAGCTCGGAGAACAGCGCCTCCGCGACGAAGTCGTAGCCCCCCTCCGCCGCCCAGGACGACCGGAAGTTCCCCCGGCACATGTGCGTGGTGACGGTCAGGCCCTCGGGGCGGCCGCGCAGCGCCGCGTTGATCTCGGCGATGTTGCGCAGGTGCTGGCGGTCGCCGTCGTCGCCCTGCTGCCGGACGAGCTCGCGCTGCTTCGGGTCGTTGAGGTAGGCCAGGCTGGTGTCGTCGAGCTGCAGGTAGGTGCAGCCCTGCGCGACCAGGGCCCGGATCTGCGCGGCGTACGCCTCCGCGAGGTCGTCCCAGAACTGCTCCAGGTCGGGGTACACGTCGCGCGAGATGGCGGCCCGGCCGCCGCGGTAGTGGACCATGCTCGGCGACGGGATCGTCAGCTTCGGCGTGCTGGTGGTGACCGCCGACTGCAGGAACGCGAGGTCGTCCACGAAGATCGGCTCGTCGAGGCGTACCCGCTCGTTGATCGCCGTCGCCGGCGGGGCGAAGTCGATCGCGCCCTGCTCGTTCTCGAAGTGCACGTGCATCGACTCGGCGGCCTTGCTGACCCCGCCCAGCCGGTAGATGAAGTCCATGTGCCACGACGCGCGGCGGAACTCCCCGTCGGTGGCCGACTGCAGCCCGGCCTCCTCCTGCAGGCGGACCACGTCGCGGATGGCGGCGTCCTCGGCGGCACGCAGGTCGTCCGCCGACTGCCTCCCGTCGGCGAAGGCCTGCCGGGCGTCGAGCAGGGCGGCAGGACGCAGCAGGGAGCCGACGTGGTCGGCGCGGAACGGCGGCGAGGAGGACGTCATGCGGGGCATGGTGCCCAGCCTCGTGCCGGCGACGCGCGCGGGGGGTGCGGGGGCGGGCTTCCCCTTGGTAGCGCCTCTGGGAGGGGGCGTCTGGGGTCCGTACGAAGGGGAGGCGCCCCGGGGGCGCGGGCCTCCCCTGCGCAACGCCTCTCAGACGGGCCCTCCCAGTGCCCTTACGAAGGGGAAGCACCCGGGGCGCCGGGCCTCCCCTGCGCAACGCCTCTCAGACGGGCCCTCCCAGTGCCCTTACGAAGGGGAAGCACCCGGGACGCCGGGCCTCCCCTGCGCAACGCCTCTCAGACGGGCCCTCCCAGTGCCGTTACGAAGGGGAAGCACCCGAGGCGCCGGGCCTCCCCTGCACAACGCCTCTCACGAAGGGCCCTCCCAGTGCCCTTACGAAGGGGAAGCACCCGAATGAAGGGGAAGCACCCGAGCCGCCGCCCCGACCGGCGCGACGACCGCTTCCGGCGCACGTCCGGGCCGGCAACCGGTTGCTGGTCGAGGACGTCATCGACGTCTCGATCGCCGGCCTGCTCGCCGCCGGCGCGCTGGTCGGACTGTTCCGGGCGGCGCTCGCCGGGCTGGAGCGGGCCGGCGAGGACGTCGACGACGCGTGGTCGACGTCCTCGACGCGCTGCTGCACGTCTGCGTCGCGCCCGAGCCGCCGTCCGGTGCGCCTCACGCCGCGCGAGCGTCAGATCGTCGCGGAGCCGTTCCTGGTCGCCGGGATCCTGGCGGTCCGCAAGGAGGTCATCGTCCTGTCGGTGCAGCCCGGCGGGAAAGTACGGCGTCCGGGGGCCGCGGCTCGCACGGGCGATCACCGGGATCGGCGTGCACGTGCTGGCGCCGGCCGCGGCGGGGGTGCTGCTGCTGTGCGCCCAGGAGCGTGAGCCGCAGGCGGAACCGGCCGCGAGCAGGGGCCGGACCAGCAGCGCCTTGCGCACCGCCGGGGGCGGTGTGGTGAGGTGGGCGACCGACCTCAGGAGGATGCCGCGGTGAACGTGCTCATGATCGCGCCGCCGGGCGCCGGCAAGGGGACGCAGGGCGTGGTGATCGCGAGCCACTTCGGCATCCCGCACATCGCGACCGGGGACCTGCTGCGGGACCACGTACGGCGCGGCACCGAGCTCGGCGAGCGGGTCCGCGGCTACCTCGACCGGGGCGAGCTGGTCCCCGACGAGGTCGTGCTGGAGATGGTCCGCGAGGCGTTCACCGCCGCCCGGGGCGGCGCCGGCTACGTGCTGGACGGCATGCCGCGCACGATGGACCAGGCCAGGGCGGTCTACGAGATCGCGGTCGAGCTGGACATGACGGCGCAGGTCGCGCTGCACCTGCAGGTCGAGGACGACGAGCTGGTACGCCGGCTGCTGGCCCGGGCCTCCGTGGAGAGCCGGTCCGACGACAGCGAGGACGTCATCCGGCGGCGCCTGGCGCTCTACTACGAGGTCACCCACCCGATCCTGGAGTGGTACGGCGAGCGGGGCATCCTGGTGACCGTCGACGCCATGCGCCCGGCCGACCAGGTCGGCCGGCACATCCTCACCGCGCTCGAGGTGATGCGGCAGATGATCGAGGGGAACCCGGACGTGCCGCGCCGCTCGGTCGACCTGACCGGCCTGGGCGCGGCGTTCGGCGCCGGTCGCTGAACGGGGCCGGTCGCTGAGCCCGGCCGGTCGCTGAGCCGGCGCGGCATCCGCAGGCCCGGACCGCCGACCGCCCGGCCTCGCGCAGGTCAGCCCCGCCCGGCCGGCCGCTGACCGTGCCGGGCCAGGCCCTGCCGTACGTGGTCGACCATGGCCTCGGCGGCCGCGGTCGGCGAGGCCCCCAGGGCGCGCAGCACGTCGGCGTGGTCGCCCTCGATGTCCAGCACGGACGGCTGCGCGGCGAAGTAGTCACCCCATCCGCGCAGCGCCACGCCCCGGCCCCACACGTCGTCGTACACCTCGAGCAGCAGGCCGTTGCCGGCCGCCTCGACGATCGCCCGGTGCGCCAGCCGGTTGGCGTGGTACGCGTCGGTCCCGGTCGGCCAGGTGCGCGCCGCCAGGTCCCGCAGCGCCTCGGCGACCCGCTCGACGGCCTGCCCGCCGCGCTCGGCGACCAGCCGCGCGGCGTGGCCCTCGACCGCCTCGCGCAGGCCGTAGAGCTGCTCGAGGTCGGTGTGCGTCAGCTCGGGGACGACGAAGCCGCGGCCGCTGCTGGCCCGGACCAGCCCGGCCCGCTCCATCCGCAGCAGCGCCTCGCGGACCGGCGTGCGGCTGATCCCGAGCTGCTCGGCCAGGTCGTCCTGGACCAGCCGGTCGCCGGCCGCCAGGGTGCCTTCCAGGATCGCCGCGACCAGCCGGTCGTACGCGGTGTCCGCGAGCGACCGGCCGGCGGAGATGCGGTCCAGGCCCATCAGGTCATGCTCGCAGACGCCGCCCGGCCCGGTCCGGGCCGACGGTGCCGCTCGCTGCGGCGCCGCGCCTCACCGGGCGCCCAGGTAGCGGTCCCGCTCGAGCTCGGACACCTGCCGCAGCAGCAGGTCGTGCTCGAACCGGGCACCGCACGCCACGACGTCCAGCAGCTCCGGGGCGAAGGTGCCCGCCGCCAGGTCCGAGGCGCGCAGCGCGGCGACGGCGTCCGGCACGTTGTCCGGCAGCCGCGTCCCGGCCCCGGTGGCGTAGGCGTCCCCCTCGGCCGGCGGCCGGGGCACCAGCTCCCGGGCGACCCCGTCGAGGCCGGCGGCCACCTGCGCCGCCATCACCAGGTACGGGTCGGCGTCCGACGCCGCGTCGCGCTGCTCGATCCGGACGGCGTCCGGGCTCCCGCGGAGCACGCGCAGGGCGACCGTGCGGTTGTCGTACGCCCAGGCGTCGGTGACCGGGCAGAAGCTGTGGTCCCGGCGTCGCTTGAGGGCGTTGGGCGAGGGCGACCCGAGCAGGGTCAGCCCGATCAGCGCGGACTGCAGGCCGGCGAGGTAGTGCCGGCCGGTCCGGGACAGGTCGCCTCCCTCGCCGGCGAAGGCGTTGCGCCCGCCCGACCACAGCGAGTGGTGCAGGTGCAGCCCGTTGCCGGGCCCGTCGTCCCACGGCAGCGGCATGAAGGTGGCGAGCCGGCCGTGCGCGGCGGCAGCCTGCCGGACCGCGTTGCGGAACAGCACGGCCCGGTCGGCGGTGACCAGCGCCTCGTCGTAGGCGAGGTTCACCTCGACCTGCCCGGGTCCGCACTCGGCGTTCCACGCCTCCACCGCGATACCCAGGGCGTCGAGCCGCTGCCGCAGGTCGCTCAGCACGGCGTCCCGGTCGCCGGCCCCGGCCACGTCGTAGCAGCCCAGCGACCGGCCCGCCGGGCGGCGGGTGGTGGCGTCGAGCAGGCAGAACTCCACCTCGAACCCGATCCGGGGCTCCAGCCCGCGCGCGGACGCGGCGGCCAGGACCCGGCGCAGCGCAGCCCGCGCGGACCGGGGCAGGTCCGTGCCGTCCGCCGACCGCGGCTCGCACAGCGCCACCGCCTCGCCCCGGCGGGCCGACGGGCGGACCCCGCCGGGGACCGGGACCAGCCGGACGTCCGGGACGCCGTCGGCGGTGCAGCCGAGCTCGGGCGGGAGGTCCGCCTGCGCCGTCCAGTGCAGGATGGCCCCGGCGATCGCCAGCCCGCGGTCGCGGACCTCGGGCCAGCGGTCGGCGGGCACGTGCTTGCCGCGCAGCACGCCGTGCCGGTCAGCGGCGACGACCGCCACGGTGTGCGTGCCGGCCGGCAGGTCTCTCACGGGGCTCCCCGGACGCAGCGGTGTGGTCGGGGGCAGGCTCCGGTACCGCGGGGCCGGGGTCAAGCACCCGTTCGGCGCCGCTCATCGCGCCTCGGCCGGGCGCCGCCTCCCCCGGCGCTCCCCGACCCGGCCCTCCCCACCCGGACCCTCCCCACCCGGGCCCGGTACGCCCCGGCGCAGCGCCGCCGGCGCCAGCGTCGCCGACATGCCGAGCAGCAGCCCGCTGAGCAGCGCCAGCAGCGCCGCGGACAGCGCCGGCGGCGGGGCCGCCGCGCCGGTCAGCAGCACGGCGGCGACCGGGCTCGCCGACAGCACCGCCAGCCGGCGCAGCGCCCGCCGCCCGTCCACCCCGGCCGCCGTCTGGTAGCTCATCAGCGCGAAGCCCTCGCAGGCGCCGTGCACCGCCAGGGCGAGCACCACGACGGCGGCGGGACGCAGCCCCGCCAGCAGCGCGCCGCCCACCGCGGCCCCCTCGAGCAGGCGGTGCAGCACCAGGCCGGCGCCGGCCCAGCCGCGTGCACCCCGGCCCCCGGCACGGTCGGCGCCGAGCGCGAGTCCCAGGCCGGCCAGTCCCAGGCCCAGCACGAGCGGTCCGGGCACGCCCGCCTCGGCCGCCGCGTGGACCGCCGCGGGCGCCGTCGTGAGGACCACGACGCCCAGCAGGAACGCCGCGCTGAGCGCACCCGCCAGCAGCCGCGGACCGTCCGGGCCGACGGCGGCCGGGCTGCGCCCGGCCAGCCCGCCGGCCCAGGTGGCCAGCGCGAGCAGGGCGACGGCCACCAGCGCGACGGTCAGCGGCGCCGCCGCGCCACCGCCGGCGTGCGCGAGCACGGTGTCCACCGGCGCCACCTCCCTCGTCCCCGTTCCGCGCTCGTCAGGAGTGCGCGGGCGCCGGCGTCTCCTCCTCGTACGTCCCGACCAGCCGCGCCCGGTCCGGCCAGCGCAGCCGGACGACGGCGAACCAGACCACCCCGACGGCCAGCACCGCCGCGTACAGGTAAGGCAGCGTGTTGAACGGCGACGGCGGGGCCGGCACCAGGTTCTTGTAGACCACGTAGAGCAGCGCGAGCGCGGCGGCGGCGGCGACCGCGGTGTGCACCGGGCGCAGCTCGCCCCGGCGGCGCAGGAAGACCGGCATCCCGATCGCCATCAGCAGGTAGCTCGTCATGTAGCCGAACGTGCCGATCGTGCCGGTGTAGGCGTAGACGTTCAGCGCGCTCGTCCCGCCCGCGACCATGACGGTCGGGACCACGACGAGCACCGGCAGCAGCGCGAGGATCGCGATGTGCGGGGTGCGGTGCTGCGCGTGCGTGCGCCCGAGGGCGGCGGGCAGCACCGTCTCACGGGCCATCGTGTAGAGGATCCGCGCCGCCGCGTTGACGCTGGCGATGATGACGGCGAAGAACGAGGCGGCCACCCCGATGTCGATGACGTAGCGGAACCCGCCGAACCCGACGCTCTCGGCGAGGTCGTTCATCGGCGCGGAGCTGCTGCCGAGCCCCTCCGCGCCCAGGCCGAGGATGGCCGCGTACGTCGCGAGCATGTACATCAGGCCGACGACCAGGCCGGAGGTGAGGACGGCCCGCGGGATCGTCCGGTGCGGGTTCTTGGCCTCGGCGCCGAGCGACGCCGCGCTCTCGAACCCGACGAAGCCGAGCACGGCCAGCACGATCCCGAAGGTGACCCCGTCGAAGGTGCTGTCGCGCGCCTGCAGCTGGCTGGTGTCGACGGTCAGCCCGTTCTTGGCCAGCACCACCGCGAACAGGATGAGCAGCGCGGCGACCGAGAAGATCTCCAGCACCAGGCCCACCCGGGTGGAGAGCTTGATGCCGAACGCCGCGAACGCCACCGCCGCGAAGGCCGCGACCGCGAACAGGACGACGAGGGTGACCCGCGAGGTCGCCGAGATGCCGACCAGGTCGAGCAGGCTGCCGACGTAGATGCCGAAGCCGGCCACCCCGACGATCGCGATCATCGCGTAGCCGATCACCAGGCCCCAGCCGGCCGCGAAGGCCCCGAACGGGCCGAGGCTGTTCGCGACGTAGCTGTACAGCGAGCCGGACGAGGCGATCCGGGTCCCGAACTGCGCGACGCAGAAGCCGATCAGCAGCACCGTGACCGTGGCGAACAGGTAGGACAGCCAGGTGCCGGACCCGGCCGACAGCACGATGAGCGCCGGCCCGGTCGCCATGACCGCGCTGGGGGCGATCGCGGCGACCGACTGGGCCAGCACCTCGATCGGGCCCATCGTCTTCTGGGCCAGCCCCTGCCCGGCGCCGGCCGCGCGCTGCTCGCCCGGCTCGGTCACCTCCGCGCTCATGACGCGCTCGTGGTGGCGCCGGTGCCGTGGCAGGCGGGGGCGGACGGCGGCAGGTCGAGGGCGGGGTTGCCGTCGAAGAAGCCGCTCGGCTTGAGGTGGAAGCCCACCTTGGACACCGGCATGACCGGCCAGTCCTCCGGCCGCACGACGTGGTGGGCGCTGAAGGAGTACCAGACGACGACGTCCTCGCCGGCCAGCGGGCGGTCCGCCTGCACGTACTTCGGCAGGCCGTCGCCCCCGGCGCTCTGGTTGGGGTAGTCGCCGGAGGCGTAGCGCTCGTCCGGGTCGTACGCCGTCACCCACAGGTGCTTGTAGGCGAAGCCCGCCCGGTCGAAGCCCTGGTGCGTGCCCTCGGCCTGCATCGGCAAGGTGCACTCCCCCGGCTGGAGCTTGTACGCCACCGGCTGCCCGGTGCCGTTGAGGACGTCCGGGTTGCAGATCGTCCAGTACCGGCCGCGCAGCGGGTCGGCGAGGCGGGCCGCCTGGCTCTCCCGCTCGAGCAGGGTCTTGCGCACCACCCAGGCGTTGCCGGTCTCGTTGCCGGGTCCCACCGGGACGGCCTCGGAGTTCACCTCGTGCACGCTGTTGCGCTGGCCGTCCACGTTCATGTCCAGGCGCATGTTGAAGAAGTGCTGGTGGAGCGGGCCGTACAGGCCCGGGGCCACCAGCGTGCCGTGCTCGGGCGTCGAGCCCGGCGCGATCGCGCCGGTGGAGATCACGCCGGTCAGCTTGACCTCGAACTCGATGGTGCCGTCCTGGTAGAAGTACCAGAAGAAGCCGTACTCGTAGTTGCCGACCGTGGCGAAGCAGGAGACCACCAGTCGGCGCGAGCGCCGGACCTCCACCTTCTCGGTGCGGAAGTCGGTGTGCTTCCAGACGACGCCGACGTCCTCCTCGTGCATGCAGATGGCGTTCGGGATCGTGAGCGGGTTGCCGTCGTTGTCGTTGACGACGGCGTCGAAGTAGAAGATCTCGCCGAGGCAGTCGCAGCCGAGCGCCAGCGAGTTGAGCAGGAAGCCGACGCCGTACTCGCCCTCGTCGAAGACGTTCTTGCAGCGGTGCGTCGGGGCGCGGGTCGCCGTACGGGATGTACATGTCGGCCAGCGAGGCCCGGTACAGGATCGACCGCTCGCGGCCGCTGTCCTCGTAGCTGACCTGGTGCAGCACCAGGCCCTCGCGCGGGCTGAAGCCGACGCGCAGCCGCCACTTCTGCCACTGCACGCTGTGCCCGTCGACGGTGAAGCTGGCGCCCTCGGGCTGGGTGATCTCGATCGGCTTCACGTCGTCGCGGAGCCGGTCGAACTCGGGCCGGTTGCCGGGCTCGGCCATCAGCTCGGGGGCGTAGTTGCCGGCGTTGGGTCGGCAGCGGCACCACCCCGGAGTCCTCGACCTCGACGACCTCCATCCGGTCGAGGTCGACGGTCACCAGCAGGCCCTCGACCGGGCGGGCGTAGCCGTTGTCGTCGGGCTTGCTGCGCAGGAACGTGAGCGGGCGGATGAGGCGGCGGCCCGGGGCGCAGTCGGTGTCGAAGCCGGTGGCCCACGGGTCGAGCATCGCCAGCGAGAAGTCCTCCACGCCGCGCTTGCGGACGGCCTCCTGCCAGCGCGGGTCCTGCCGGGTGACGTCCTCGGCCGCGAAGAACTCCTCCAGCATGATGCTGGGCTGGACGCCGTCGATCGGCGTCCACGACTGCACCGTCCCGGCGGTCAGCGACACGACGCTCTCCACCGTGCGGGACGCGGCGCGGTCGTAGAGCACGACGAAGGCCTGGCGCTCGGGAACCCGGCCGGCCAGGACGTCTGCCTTGGCCGGCTCGTGCAGCGCGATCGACACGAAGCGGTAGGACGGCGGCAGCTCGCGCTGCTGCCGGAGCACCGCGGAGGCCCGCGCGACCTCCGCCGCCGACAGCGGGGCGAGCGGGTGCGAGGCGTCCGGGGTGGGCGGTAGGTCCGTGGTGCGGGCGGCGTCCTCGACCTGCGTCATGCGCGACTCCCTGCTCGTCAGGAGCTCGCCGCGGGGTCGGGGCGCGAGCGCGGTGCCCGGGCCCGATGACCTGAGCGCGCGGACCGTATCCCGGATACGAGGGGCCGACAAGGGAGATCGTTCCGAGGAACGCAGTCGGTACGCAGGCGGTACGCGGGGCCCAGGAGCACCTCCCGTCCTGCGGCAGGTGCGGGGCGGCAGGCCCGGGCAGGGCGTCCGGCGGTCAGCGCGCGAGGGCGAGCACCGCACCGCCGGCCAGGCCGAGCAGCACCGAGCAGGCGGCCGCCGCGACGGCGGACCAGGCCGCGATCCGGGCCGGCTCGGCGGCCGGCGCCGGCTCCGGAACCTGCTCGGCCGGACGGCTGAAGACCGGCGCCGATCCAGCGCAGGTAGTAGAACAGGCTCGCCACGGTGTTGACCGCCGCGACGACGACCAGCCAGCCCAGCCCGCCGTCCAGCGCCGCGGCGAAGACCGTGAGCTTGCCGACGAAGACGGCGGTGGGCGGGGTGCCGACCAGTCCGAGCAGCAGGACCAGCAGCGACAGCGCGAGCGCCGGCCGGTGCGCGGGCCAGCCCGCGGTAGTGCGTCGAGCCGGGTCGCGCCGCGGCAGCGCCGCGCACGACCGCGAAGGCGCCGAGGTTGGTGACCGCGTACGCCGCCAGGTACAGCGCCAGCGACGGCAGCGCCAGGTCGCTGCGGCCGGCGACGGCGACCGCCATCAGCAGGTAGCCGGCCTGGCTGACGGTCGACCAGCCGAGCAGCCGCCGGACGTCGTCCTGGCCGAACGCGGCGAGGTTGCCCAGCGTCATGGTGAGCGCGGCGAGCACGCGCCGACCAGCAGCGGCCAGTCCACGACGTCGCTCGGCACGGCCGCCAGCACCCGGTAGGCCGCGAGCAGCCCGCCGACCTTGGGGACCGTGGTGAGCAGCGCGGCGGCGCCGGGGCGGGCGCCCTGCGGCGGCGTCGGGCACCCAGAAGTGCCCGGGCACGAAGCCGGCCTTGAACGCCAGACCGGCGAGCAGCGCCACCAGCCCGACCGCCACGACCGGCTGCGGCGCGCCGGCGAGCCCGTCGCGCAGCAGCGCCGTAGCCGGTGCCGCCGGCGACGCCCGGACAGCAGCGCGACGCCGAGCAGCATGGCGACGCCGAGGAAGGCGCCGAGCAGGTAGGTCTTGAGCGCGGCCTCGGTGCCGCGGCGGTCGCGTGCGGCGCCGGCCAGCGCGTACAGCGGGACGCTGGCCAGCAGGTAGGCGACCGCCAGCACGAGCAGGTCGTGCGGCGGCCGCGAGCACCGACGCGCCGAGCACCGCCGAGCAGCAGCAGCACGTACTGCTCGCTCTCGCGCGGGTCGCCGCGCACGCTCCTCGGCCAGGATCGCCGAGCACCAGCAGCCCGGCCAGCGCCGCCGACCAGCCGGCGCGGTGCCGGTGAGCGGCGTCGACGGCGAAGGTGTCGTCGAAGACGCTGCCGGTCCGCGCCGGCCAGCGCGACGCGCGGCGGCGGCGGCCGAGCCGAGCAGCAGCCGCGGCGGTGACCAGCCGGGCGACCCACTGCCGCTGCCGGGGCAGGAAGCTGCCGAGCAGCAGCACGCCCGTCGCGCCGAGCAGCAGGACGAGCTCGGGCAGCAGCGCGCAGCGGGTCCTCGTTCACCGGCCGACGAGCTCCACGACCACCGCGGGCGCTGGGCTCGACCACGTCGAGCAGCGGCCGCGGCAGCACGCCGAGCAGCAGCGACGAGCAGCAGCAGCGGCGCGACGCCGGCGAGCTCGCTCGGCGCGCAGGTCGGTCGACCTCGTCCGGTGCAGCCGGTCCGGCGGCGCCGAGCAGCAGCCGGCTGATCGCCCACAGGAACAGCGCCGGCGGTGACCAGCAGGCCGAGCAGCGCGACGACCACCGCGACCGGCGCGGCGCCGCAGCGAGCCGGCGAGCACCTGGAACTCGGCGACGAAGCCGGAGAACCCGGGCAGCCCGAGGCTGGCGAACGCGCGCGACGGCGAACAGCGCCGGCGAAGCGCGGGGCGCGGCCGCGCAGCCCGCCGTAGGAGTCCAGGTCGTAGTCCTGCCGGTCGCGGTCGTAGCAGCACGCCCGGCGAGCAGGAACAGCGCGCCGGTGATGAAGCCCGTGGCTGACCATCTGGGTGACCGCGCCGGTGACCGCGACGGTGCGCGCCTCCTCGTCGTGCCGCCGACCACGCCGGCCGCGCCGACGGCCAGCAGCACGTAGCCCATGTGCGCGACCGACGTGTAGGCGATCATGCGCTTGAGGTCGGTCTGGGCGAGCGCGACCAGCGCGCCGTAGAGCACGCCGACCGCGCCGACGACGACGGCGACGACGGCCCAGGTGCGCCAGGCCTCGGGCAGCATCGGCAGCGCGATCCGCACGAAGCCGTACGTGCCCATCTTCAGCAGCACCCCGGCGAGGAGCGCCGAGCCGACCGCGGGCGCGTCGGTGTGCGCCGGCGGCAGCCAGGTGTGGAACGGCACGGTCGGGGTCTTGACGGCCAGGCCGACGCCGATCGCCAGCAGCGCCAGCCCACCGGCCACCGGCCGGCCCTGCAGCGGCGGGTCCTGCGCCAGCGCCACCATGTCGAAGGTGTGCGGCGCGGAGCCCGCGAACAGCGCGAGGAAGCCGACCAGCAGCGCCAGGCTGCCGAGGAAGGTGTAGAGGAAGAACTTCAGCGCCGACCGGGTCGCGGCGCCGTGCCCCCAGCCGGCGATGAGGAAGTACATGCCGACGATCGACAGGTCGAAGAAGACGAAGAACAGGATGAGGTCGAGGCTGGCGAACACGCCCAGGCAGGCGGTCTGCAGGAACAGCAGCAGCGCGGCGAAGGTCCGCGGCCGGCGCTGCTCGCGCCAGGCGTACAGCGCGCAGCAGAAGAAGAGCCCGGCGGTCAGCAGCACCAGCGGCAGCGACAGCCCGTCGACGCCGACGTGGTAGCCGCTGTCGACGGTGGGGATCCACTGCAGCCGGCGCTCGTAGGCGAACCCGCCGGTCACCCCCGCGCGCGGGTCGTAGGCGAGCCACAGGCCGAGCGCCAGCAGCAGCTCGACGCCGGTGACGGCGACCAGCACGGCGCGGGCGGCGCCGGTCCGACAGCCGCGGCGGCGGCCAGCACGACGGCGGCCAGCGAGGGGCAGGAACACCAGCAGGTCGAGCACGCTCACCTCAGCAGCAGCAGGACGGTCGCGGCGACCAGGACGGCAGCGGCCTGGCCGTAGTACTGGTGCAGCTGGCCGGTCTGCGGCCGGCGGGCCAGCACGCCCAGCCGGCGGGTCCCGGTCGCGACGGCGGTGACGGCCCCGTCGACGCGTCGCAGGTCGAACCGGCCGGAGGCCGCGGCCAGGCGCACCGAGCCGCGGGCCGCGCCCTCGACCGCGCCGTCGAGCACCCGGTCGTCGGCGCGGGCCAGGCGGCCGGCCACGCCGCCGGGCCGCGGCGCGCGGCGCCGGTGACCGCCCGGTCGAGGACCCGGTCGTCGAACGCGGCGAGCGCGCCGGACAGCGCCAGCACCGGGCGGACCGCGACGGCGTGCGCGGCCGCCTCCAGGTGCAGCCACGCCGCGCGCCGCGCCGGGCAGCGCGGCAGCCACCGCGTCGCCGCGCCACGCCATGCCCGCGAGCACGGCCACCGCCAGCAGCCCGGACGCGACCAGCCCGGAGCGTGCACCTCCGGTGGCGGGACGCCGAGCAGCACGCGCGACGGGCGCGGCGGCCGGGCCGACCGCGAGGCCGGCCAGCAGCGCCGCGCCGGCCGCGAGCGGCACCAGCGGCAGCCAGCCGGCCGGCCGCACCACCTCCCGCTCGGCCTCGCCGGGCCGGGTCGGCCGCAGCACGACGACGAGGGCGCGGCCGGCGTACGCCGCGGACAGCGCGGACGCCAGCAGCGCGACGCGCGTACAGCGCGGGGCCGTGCTCGAGGGCGACCGCCAGCACCGCGTCCTTGCTGCCCCACAGCGCCGAGCGGCGGCAGCCCGGCCAGCGAGAGCAGCCCGGCGACGGCGAGCGCCCCGACCACCGGGGTCCGCAGCGCGACGCCGCGCAGGCCGGCCAGCTCGCGGGTGCCGAGCGGGTGCAGCCAGACCCCGGCGACCAGGAACAGCAGGCTCTTCACCGAGGCGTGCGCCACCAGGTGGACGGCGCCGGCCGCGGTGCCGCCGACGCCGGCGGCCAGCACGACGAACCCGAGCTGGCCGGCGGTCGAGGCGGCGAGCAGCTGCTTGAGGTCGGTCTGCGCCAGCGCGACGACGCCCAGCACGACGGCGGTGACCGCGCCGGTCCAGGCCACCACGTCGTCGGCCCAGCCGCTGGCCGCCAGCAGCGGCGCGGTGCGCAGCAGCAGGTAGCCGCCCATCGCGACCATCGCGGCGCTGTGCAGCAGCGCGCTCACCGGGCTCGGGCCGTCCATCGCCCGCGACAGCCAGAACGACACCGGCAGCTGCGCCGCCTTGCCGAGCGCCGCCGCGAGTCACCCCGAGCGCCGCCAGGTGCAGCGGCGCGCCGGTCAGCGCGGGCAGCCCGGCGAGCGCGAGCGTGCCGCTGCCGGCGAGCGCCGCGCCGGCCGCCAGGTACAGGCCCAGGTCCAGTGCCCGGGTGGTGAGCAGCGCCGTGGTGGCGGAGCCGACCGCGCGGCGCTCGCGCCAGCTCGTGCGCGATCAGCACGTACGACGCGGCGCCCATCAGCTCCCAGCCGACCAGCAGCGGCAGCAGGCTGGTCGCGGTGCAGGGTGAGCAGGACCGCGGCCAGGAACAGCAGCAGGAAGCCGGACAGCCTCCCCTGCCGGCGCTCGACCTGGGTCGGCACGGCGGCCAGCACGCAGAGCGTGACGACGCAGACGGTGACCCCCAGCACGAGGGACAGCCCGTCGACGCCGAGCGCGAACGGCTGCCCGAGCAGGAACGGCACCGACCCGCCCGCGGGCTGCGCCGGCTCCCAGCAGCGCCAGCAGCGCGGCGGCGGTGGCCGCCCCCGCCCCGACCGGCGCGGCGCGGTCGGCGCGCGGGCCGGCCAGCACGAGCAGCAGGCCGACCAGAGCGGGCAGCACGACCGCGACGGCGAGCGCGCTCATCCGGACAGCTCCGTCGCCTCGTCGGTGAGCTCGACCTCGGCGGCCCGGAACACCGCGGTCTGCAGCGCGAAGCCGAGGGCCATCTCGATCGTCATCGCCGCCACGACCACCAGGACCAGCACCTGGCCGTCCGGCCGGTGCGGTGCGACGAAGTACCAGAACGCGCCGGCCGCGACGAGAACGCCGTTCAGCATCAGCTCCAGGCCCATCATCAGCATGACGATCGACTGCTGGGACAGCGCGCCGTACAGCCCGATCGCGAACAGGGCGGCGGCGAGCACGAGCAGCGCCTCGAGGGTCATCGGCCGACCCCACCGGGCTGCGGGTCGTGGGCCGGGCCGGCCAGGTCGTCGCCGAGCCGGTCGTACCGGCCGCGGGCCGCGCCCAGGACCAGGCTCGCCACGATCGTGACCAGGATGACCGCGCCGATCGCCATCATCACGAGCATCTTGCTGCCCATGATCCCCTCGCCGACCTGGCGGGTGACGTCGGGCGGGAAGCCGCCCTGGCGCTCCGGCCAGTCGACCAGCAGCGCGCCGCCGGCCAGCACGACGAAGGTGCCCGACCGCGACGCTCATCGCCTGGGCCTTGCCGTGGTACATCGACATCGGCATCAGCCCGGCCGGGTTCATCATGTAAGCGATCATGAACACCGCCATGACCGCCATCTCCATGACCATCATCACCACGACGACGACGCCGAGGTAGTCCAGGTCGAGCAGCAGCAGCACCCCGCCGACCGCGATGAAGCTGATCGCCAGCGCGAAGGTCGCCCGGGCCATCGAGTCGACCCGGAACACCAGGTAGCCGCTGACCACGGCCAGCGGCGGCCAGGACGGCGAACGCGACCGTCGTCATCCGGCCTCCGCGAGGACGAGCAGGCTGGTGACGAGCACCTGCAGCAGGGTGAGCGGCAGCAGCAGCGACCCAGCCGACCTCGGCGAACCGCTCCGGGCGCAGCAGCGGCAGCCGGCGGCGCACGACGACCAGCAGGCCAGCAGCACGAGCAGGGTCTTGACCAGCTGCCAGCCGGCCTCCGGCAGCAGCGGCCCGGCGCCGCCGCCGAGGAACAGCGGCACGCTGAACGCGGCGCCGGCCGCGAGCAGCGCGTGCCGGCCGGCCAGCAGCAGCAGCCGGTCCACGCCGGACACCTCCGCCAGCACCCCGCCGGCCAGCTCGTCCGCCGGCGGGCGCGCGCGAACGGGCCCCAGAGCGCGAAGGCGGCGACGCAGACCAGGTACACCCCGAAGGCCACCGGCATCTCGACGACGTTCCACCGGTCGTCCTGGGCGGCGACGACCACCCGGACGTCCAGGCTCGCCGCCGCCAGGGCCGGCGCGGATGAGCGCGAACATCAGCGGCAGCTCGTACGCCAGCGCCTGGGCCAGGAACCGGTAGCCGCCGACCAAGCGCGGTCGCGCCCGGCGGCCCCCCAGCCGACCAGCCAGAACGACCGCCCAGAGCAGCACGTCCATGGCGTTGAACCACACGACCCCGACCGGCAGGTCGGCCACCACGCGGTCCCCGATCGGCACCACCGCGAGTCATCAGGGCGGCGACGACGAGCAGCCCGCCGCCGGCCGTCCGCCAGAGCAGCGCGTCCGGCCCGGTGGTGGTCCGGCGACGCTGGACGAGCAGCCGGGCGGTGGCGGGCAGCGGGCTGACCTGCGCCGCCCGGAGCGGCCGGCCGGCGGCCCGGGCGGCCAGCGCCCGGTCGGTGGTCGCCGAGACCACCGCCAGCCCGGCCAGCAGCGCCAGGGCGAGCAGCGGCAGGGCCAGCTCAGGCATCCGCCGGCACCGCCTGCAGCAGCGGGCCGAAGGCGGCCACCACCAGCGACGCCGACCCGAGCTCCAGCCCGGTCACCGCCTCGACCAGGTCGCCCGGCGGCACGGGCCGCGGTCCCTCGCCGCCCCGGGCGGCCGCGACCAGGCGGTCCAGGTGCGCGACGAGGTCGACGCCGCCGGGGCCGGGCAGGTCGCGCAGGGCCCAGCGCAGCAGCCGCGCCCGGCGCAGCCGGCGCAGCAGGTCGTCGGCGGCGGGGCCGACGCCGCCGTCGGCGCGCGCCCGGCGGGCCCGGACCGCACCGTCCTGCCAGCCGGCCGCCGCCAGCAGGCGGGCGAGCAGGTCGAACGCCCGGGCGCGGTCGTCGAGGTCGGGGGCGAGGTCGGGCCGCGGGTCGAGCAACCGGACTCCGGCCTGCACGACGACGTCGCCGGAGAGCGTGACCGCGAGCAGCAGGCCGGCCGGCCAGGCGGGCAGCAGCGGGCCGAGGGTGAGGTGCAGACCCTCCAGCCGCAGCCCGTCCCGGTCCGGGAGGCGGTCCGCCATCACCAGGCCGCCCGGGAGGTCCATGTCCATGTCCATGTCCATGTCCATGTCCATGTCCATGTCGCCGCCGTCGCCCATGTCCATGTCGTGGTCCATGTCGCCGCCGCCGTGCCCGGGCGCGTCGGCCTCGTCCTGGTCGGGCTCGTCGTGCCCGGACGGCGCGGCCTGCGCCGCGGACAGCGGCGGCTGGGGCCGCGTCCGGGCGTCGTCCCGCTGCTCGGCGCGGACGGCCAGCCGGGCCTGGCGCCGCGCGCAGCACCTCGCGGACGTCCCCGTCGACCCAGCGGCACCGCGCCCGCGGTCCCGGCATCGCCCCCCAGGCCACCTCGACCGGCTCGGCCAGCTCCGGGCCGACGGCGCCGCACTCGAGCAGGACGTCGGCCTGCGCGGGGCCCGCCGCCCGGCCCCAGCCGAGCTCGTCGAGCGCCTGCTCGGCGGCCCGGTGCCGGGCGCCCTCCCCCGGGACCGGCACCAGCAGGACCTGCGGGCAGGCTGCGGCGGCCCGGCCCCACCAGTCGGTCAGGCCCATCGGAAGGCACCCTCCCGCCAGGCGTACCCGACCCCGACGAGCAGCAGGGAGAGGAAGCCGAACATCTCGATCACCGCGGAGGCGCCCACGTCGGCGACGACGACGGCCCACGGGTACATGAACAGCATCTCGATGTCGAACGCGAGGAAGACGAAGGTCATCGCGTACCAGCGGGCGTGGAAGCGCGAGAGCGGGTGCTCGACCGGCAGCATCCCCCCGCTGAACGGCGCGGCGCGCAGCGGGTCGCGGGCGACCGAGACCAGCTGCCCGAGCGCGTAGACCCCGCAGACCAGGGCCACGGCCAGCACCAGCACCGTCAGCGTCGCCGCGTACGCCGCTCCCCCCGCCATACAGGCGCGCCTACCCGTCGCTCGCGATCACACACGGCAGGCCGGCGGCGGTCTGCCTTCCTGGGCGATCTCAGGCGTCGCGCCGCGGGGACGGACCGGCGTGACCCGCACCGCTCCACCGGCGTCCGGCTCGACCTCTGCCGTCGCCCCCAGGTGCCGGGCCACCGATCCCGCCGTGAGCACCGCGGCGGCCGGCCCGGCGGCGACCGCCCGGCCGGCGTCGAGCAGCAGCAGCGCGTCGGCGTACTGCCCGGCCAGGGTCAGGTCGTGCAGCGTGCTGACCACCGTGAGGTCCTCCTCGCGACGCAGCACGTCCACCAGCTCCAGCGCCTCCTGCGCGTGCCCCAGGTCCAGGCTGGCGGTCGGCTCGTCGAGCAGCAGCAGCCGCGGCTGCTGGGCGAGCGCGCGGGCCAGGACGGCGCGCTGCCGCTCGCCACCGGTCAGCGTGCCGACCCGGCGGCGGGCCAGCGCCTCGAGCCCGAGCCGGGCCAGCACCGAGCCGGTCACCTCCGCGTCGCGCCGGGTCGGCCCGCCGAGCGGCCGCCGGTGCGGGGTGCGGCCGAGCAGCACGTAGTCGTGCACGGTCATCGCCGGCGGCAGGACGGCGTTCTGCGGGGCCAGCGCCAGCACCCTCGCCCGGTCCCGCGGGCGCAGCGACCGCAGCTCGCTGCCGGCCACCCGCAGCGAGCCGCCGTGCCGCCGCAGCCCGGCCAGCACGTGCAGCAGGGTGCTCTTGCCGGCGCCGTTGCGGCCCAGCACGCAGGTCCAGCTGCCCGGCGGGACGTCCAGGTCGACCGCGTCGAGCAGCTGCGCCGCGCCGATCCGCACCGACAGGCCGCGGGCCTGCACGGCCGGGGCGCTCACCCGCGGTCCCCGCGGACCAGCAGCGCCGCGAAGAACGGCGCCCCGACGAACGCGGTGACCACCCCGAGCGGGAGCTCGGCCGGCGACACCGCGGTGCGGGCGACGACGTCGGCGAGCACCAGGAACGCCCCGCCGCCGAGCAGGCACACCGGAAGCAGCACGGCGTGCCCGGCGCCGACCAGGCGGCGGGCCACGTGCGGCACGACCAGCCCGACGAAGCCGATCAGCCCGGACACCGCGACCGCGGCCGCGGTCGCCAGCGACGCCGCGACCAGCACGACGAGCCGCAGCCGCTCGGGCCGTACGCCGAGCGTCGCGGCCTCGTCGTCGCCGACCGCCAGCACGTCCAGGCGGTGCGCGGCGAGCTGCAGCACCAGGGCGCTGACCAGCGCGTACGGCAGGACGAGCGTGACGTCCTGCCAGTCGGCGCCACCGAGCCGGCCCAGGATGAACGAGTAGACCAGCTGCAGCGAGTCGGTGTTCGACTGCTGCACGAACGTCTGCGCGGCGGTGAGGAAGCTCGCGACCGCGACCCCGGCGAGCACCAGCGTCGCGGCGCCGCCGCCCGCGGCCGCGGCCGTCCGGCCCAGCGCGTACGCCAGGCCGACACCGATCAGCGCCCCGACGAACGCCGCGAGCGGCAGCGGGCCGAGGCCGCTGCCCAGCCCGGTCCCCGGGCCCGCGACGAGCACCAGCGTCGCGCCGAGGCCGGCGCCGGCCGCCGCCCCGAGCAGGTAGGGGTCGACCAGCGGGTTGCGGAACACCCCCTGGTAGGCGGCGCCCGCGGAGGCCAGCAACCCGCCGACCAGCGCGGCGAGCACCACCCGTGGCAGCCGGATCTCCAGCAGGATCTGCCGGTCCACGCCCCGCAGCCCGCCGTCGAGCCGCACCCCGGGCAGCGCGTCGAGCAGGGTCAGCGCCACCCGGGCCGGCGACAGCGCGAGCGCACCGATGCCGGTACCGGCGAGCATCGTCGCGGCCAGCAGGACGGCGGCGACGGTCACCGGCGCGAGCCCGCGACGGCGGTCCGGCAGCGCGGCCGCGGCCGGCCCGGACACCCCCGGCGCGACCGGCCGTCCGGCCGCCGCGTCCCGCGGCGGCCGGACGAGCCCGGGCCGGGTGGGCATCAGCCCGCCGTACGTCCGCGCAGCAGCGCCGCCAGGTCCTCGGCGAAGTCGGCCATCCGCGGCCCCCAGCGCGACGCGATGCTGTCGTCGGCCTCCAGCACCCGGTTCTCGACGACCGCCGGCAGCGTGTCGAAGCCGGGTCGCTCGGCCAGCGTCGCCGCGGTCTGCTGGCAGCAGACCGTGTCGGCGAGCACCACGACCTGCGGGGCGGCCTTCGACGACGTACTCGGCCGACAGCTGCGGGAACACGTTGTCGGCGCTGCCCGCGGCGTCGGCGATGTTCTCCAGGCCGAGGACCTTCTCGACCTGGCCGATGAAGGTGTTCGAGGTCGCGCTGTACAGCGTCGGGTCGAGCTCGTGGTAGACCCGCAGGCCCTTCGCCGCGGCCGGGACCGACTCGGCCGCCGCAGCGATCCGGTCCTGCACGTCGTCGACGACCTCCTGCGCCGGCGCCGCGTGGCCGGTGGCCTTGCCCAGGGCGGTGATCTGGGCGTACGCCTCGTCCAGCGAGGTCGCCGCCGGCTGGAACAGCACCGGCAGCTTCAGCGCCGCCAGCCCGTCGACCACGCCGCCCAGGTCGTCGGAGAGCACGACGAGGTCGGGCCGGTAGCCGGCGATCGCCTCGACGTTCGGGGTGAAGCCGGACAGCTAGGTGCTCGGCGCCCGCTCGGGGTAGTCGGACTGGTCGTCGACGGCGACGACCTGCTCGCCGGCGCCGATCGCGAACAGGTTCTCGGTGGCGGTCGGGGACAGCGACACGATCCGCTGCGGACGGGCGGCCAGCGTGACCGGGCCCGACGCGGTGTCGACGGTGACCGGGAAGCTGTCCCCGGCCGACGGCGTGGCGGCCCCCGGCGTCGTCGTCGCCGCCGGGTCGGTCCCTCCGCAGGCGGCGAGCAGCGTGGCCGCGCCGAGCACGAGGGCGGCGAGACGGCCCCGGCGCAGCGGGGGCGCGGCGGGAGTGCGGGCGGGGCGCGGCATGGGCTTCTCCAGCCGGACGGCTCGAGCCGTCGCGACCGGCGGGCCGGCCGGACGCCCGACCCCGTCCTCGGGGGTGTGGGACGACCGACGTCCGGGCTCAGGCGACCTGGCTCGCCCCAGGTGCGGGGACGGCAGTTGCGGGACAGCGCCGGACTCTCACCGGACTTCGCTGAAGCGGGACGGCCGGCGGAGTGCCGGCGCTGCGAAGGATAGCGGTCCGGCTCACCCGGCCGGCGGCAGCGTCGGGCCCTCGTCCTTCAGCACGACCCCGGACGCGCCGAGCTCGCGGGCCGCCCGCAGCAGCGCGACCAGGGTGTCCGCGGCCTGCGGCGTAGGACAGGCCGTGCGGTGGCCGGACGTTGGAGATGCAGTTGCGCTCGCTGTCGGCCCGACCGGGCCGCGGCGCCCAGGTGAGGTAGAGGCCGAGCGAGTCGGCCGACGACAGCCCGGGCCGCTCCCCGATCAGCACGACGACCGCCGGGCGCCGAGGGCCGCGCCGACCGGGTCGCCGAGCGCCACCCGGGCCTGGTGCGCCAGCACCAGCGGAGCGATCCGACCAGCCGGGCAGCCGCTCCAGCACGGCCAGGGTGACCGTGCCGGCTGCGTGCTCGTCCACCGCCCGCGGCGACAGCCCGTCGGCGATCACGAGCGCGAGGTCGTCCTCGCCGGCCGGCAGGTCGGTGCCCTCGGCGAGCCGCCGGCCCAGGTCGGGACGCTGCAGGTAGGTCCGCCGGTCCGGGGCGGCCGAGCGCACCTCCAGCACGTCGGGGACCCGGGCAGCCCGGCGCGGACCAGGTCCGGGTCGAGCGGCGGTGTGCACGGCGTCCCGGGCCGCGGCGTGCGCGGCCCGGAACTCCAGCTCGCCGCGCCGGTCGGCAGCGCGTCCCCGGCCCGGCCGAGCGCGACCCGGGCCCGGGTGGCGCCGCGCAGCAGCGCCCACGGGTCGGCGGTGGACCTGCCGCGTCGGGCGCCGCCGGGTCGGCCCTCGCCGTCACCGCGCGCCCGCGCGGTCGCCGCCAGCAGGGCGCGGGCCGGCGGCGCGTCCGCGGTCAGCTCGCGGACCCGGCCGGTCGTCGTCCAGCAGGTCCATCCGCTCCAGCCAGGCCTCGAACTCCGGGGCCGGCCGCAGTCCGAGCACCTGCCGGGCGGTGAGCACGTCCTGGAACGACAGCGACTGGTAGTGCAGCATCACGTCGTCCGACCCGGGCACGGCGATGACGAACGAGCAGCCGGCCGCGCCGAGCAGCACGGCGAGGGTGTCGGTGTCGTCGCCGTCGACGTCGGTGTGGTTGGTGTAGCAGACGTCCACGCCCATCGGCAGGCCGAGCAGCTTGCCGCAGAAGTGGTCCTCCAGCCCGGCCCGGATGACCTGCTTGCCGTCGTAGAGGTACTCCGGCCCGATGAAGCCGACGACGGTGTTCACCAGCAGCGGGTCGAAGTGCCGGGCCACCCCGTAGGCCCGGCACTCCAGCGTCTGCTGGTCGACCGGCGCCCCGCCGACGCCCAGGTGGGCGTCGGCCGACAGCGCCGAGCCCTGGCCGGTCTCGAAGTACGTGACGTTGCGACCCGACCGTGCCGCGCCCCAGCGCCAGCGCCGCCGGCCTGCGCCTCGGTCAGCAGGTCCAGCGTCACGCCGAACCCCGCGTTGCCCGCCCTGGGTGCCGGCGACCGACTGGAACACCAGGTCGACCGGGCGCGCCCTGCTCCAGCGCCCGCAGCGTCGTCGTGACGTGCGCCAGCACGCACGACTGGGTCGGGATGTCGTAGCGGGCTGCAGACCGCGTCGACCAGCTCCAGCAGCGCGATGGTCTGGGCCGGGGAGTCGGTGGCCGGGTTGATCCCGATGACGGCGTCGCCGCAGCCGTGCAGCAGCCCGTCCAGCAGCGCGGCGGTCACCCCGACCGCGTCGTCGGTCGGGGTGGTTCGGCTGCAACCGGGTGGCCAGCCGGCCGGGCAGGCCCAGCGTGGCTGCGCAGCCCGGTGACCACCCGGGCCCGGCGGCCGACCGCGATCAGGTCGGCGTTGCGCATCAGCTTGGACATCGCGGCGACCATCTCGGGCGTCAGACCGCGGGCCAGCGACGTCACGGCGTCCTCGTCCGCCTCGGCGGACCGGGCGAGCAGCCAGTCCCGGAGCCCGCCGACGGTGAGCGGCGGCCACCGGCGCGAAGGCGTCGCCGGTCGTGGGTGTCCAGGATCAGCCGGGTGACGTCGTCCTCCTCGTAGCCGACCACCTGCTCGTCCAGGAAGGTGGTCAGCGGCAGGTCGGCGAGCACCGCCCTGCGCGGCGACCCGCTCGGCGTCCGACGTCGGCGGCGACCCGGCGAGCACGTCGCCCGAGCGCGCCGGGGTCGCCTTGGCGAGCACCTCCGACCAGCGACGGGAAGGTCGTAGGTGTGCCCGCCGAGCGACGCCCTGCGGACCGTCACCGCAGCTCCGTCGTCGGCCGCGGCGAGCGCCTCGAACTCCTCCTCGGGCGCCGCCGCGACCAGGTGGTGCCGGCTGTAGCAGCGCGAAGTAGGCCAGGAAGACGGCGAACGCGACCAGCGTCCACAGCGCGGCGGTCCGGTCGACCAGGAAGGTCGCCATCACCGCCGCACGGCCAGCACCAGCGCGACACCGGTGGTCGACGGTCCCGCCCGGCGTGCGGTACGGCCGCGGCAGGTCGGGCTCCCGGCGGCGCAGCACGATGTGGCTGACCATCATCAGCACGTACGACACGGTGGCGCCGAAGACCGCCATGTTGAGCAGCATCGCGCCCTGCCCGGTGAGCGACGAGGGCGAAGCCGATCGCGCCGGGCACGAGCAGCGCGAGCATCGGCGCCTTGCGGCGATTGGTCACCGACAGCCGGCCGCGGCAGGTAGCCGGCCCGGGACAGCGCGAAGGTCTGCCGCGAGTAGGCGTAGATGATCGAGAAGAAGCTGGCGACCAGCCCGACCAGCCCGATGTAGTTCACCAGCTGGACGAGCCCGTCCGGCGCTCCGGAGGTGGACAGGGCGTCGACCGGCGGGTTGCCGGAGGTGGCGATCAGCGACGAGCCGCCGACGCCGGGGGTGACCACCAGCATCAGCACGGCCAGGCAGGCGAGCACGCCCATCGCCGCGACGATGCCCCGCGGCATCGCGCGGGCCGGGTCGCGGGCCTCCTCGGCGGCCAGCGGCACGCTCTCCACCGCCAGGAAGAACCAGATCGCGAACGGGAACGCCGCCCAGACCCCGATCAGGCCGAACGGCAGGAACGACGACGCGCCGAGCGCGTCGCCGGGCGCGATGTCGGTCAGGTTGCCGGAGTCGAACGACCGCGACCGCGCTGACCAGGTACACGACCAGCCCGGCGACGGCGACGCCGGCGAACACCAGCATCGCCCTCAGCGCCTCGCCGACGCCCGGAAAGGTGGATGCCGATGAACAGCGCGTACACCGCCAGGTAGACCCACCAGCCGTCGGTGATCCCGAACAGCCCCAGCGACTCGACGTACGCCCCGATGAAGGTCGCGATCGCGGCCGGTGCGATGGCGTACTCGAGCAGCACCGCGACGCCGGTGGCGTAGCCGCCCCACGGGCCGAGCGCCCGGCGCGCGAAGGTGTAGCCGCCGCCCGCCGTCGGCAGCGCCGACCCCAGCTCGGCCAGGCCGAAGACCATCGCCGTGTACATGACCGCCATCAGCACGACGGCGATCAGCAGGCCGCCGAAGCCGCCCTCCGCGAGGCCGAAGTTCCAGCCGGCGTAGTCGCCGGAGATGACGGCGGAGACACCGAGCCCGGCGAGCAGGACCCAGCCGGCGGTGCCGCTGCGCAGCTGGCGCTGCTGCAGGTACCCCTCCCCGACCGCCTCGGTCTCGACGCCGCCGTGCCGGGAGGCGTGCGGTCCGGGCCGCGGACGGCCGGTCGCTTCGTTGCTCATCTGGCCCCTCTCGGCGGGACCGGCAGCCCGGGACCGCGTCGGATCGCGCCCGGGGGGCAGGGGCCGGCGGTGCCGGCCGGGGCTCCGGCGCACCGTACCGGGAGCGCGGCCAGGGAGGAAGGGGACGATCCGGCGGACCGCGCGGACCGCGCGGACCGCGCGGCCCGGTGGACGGCCGGGGCGGTGGCGTCGGCGGGGTGTGGTCGGATGGCGCGGTGAGCGCACCCCGCAGGGCCGGAGCGTCCGCCCGGCCGGCCGCGGAGCCGCCCGCCGGGCTGTCGACGCCGGTGCTGGCGGTGGTGCTGTGCCTGGTGTGGAGCTCCGCGTTCGTGTTCGTCAAGCTCGCCCTGCGGGACGCCTCCGCCCCGGACTTCGCCGCCCTGCGCGCGGTCGCCGCCGTCCCACCGCTGCTGCTCGTGCTGGTCTGGCGCGACCGGGCCGGCCTCGGGGCGGCGCTGCGGGACCGCCGGGTGCACGTCGTCGGGCTGGTCCTCGGCGCGGTCAACGTCGCCGGTTTCCTGGGGCTGCAGACCGCCGGCTTCGAGCTGACCGGGATCGGGTTCGGCGCGGTGCTCATCTACGCCCAGCCGCTGCTGGTCGCCGCGCTGGCCCGGCCGCTGCTCGGCGAGCGGCTGCGCCCCCGCCAGGTGCTCGGCCTGCTGGTCGGCTGGGCCGGGGTCGCGCTGGCCGTGCTCGGCGAGGTGTCCGGAGGGGAGGCCGGGAGCCGGGTCGGGCTGGCCGCGCTGCTGTTCCTCGGCGCGGCGGTGTGCTTCGCCGTCGGCACCGTCGTCGTCAAGGCGGTGACCACCGGCCCGCGCGCGGTGCCGCTGCCGCCGGCTCTGCTGCTCGCCTTCGCCTACGGCTGCCTGCCGCTGCTCGCCCTGTCGCTCGGCGACGGCCGGCCGGTGCAGTGGACCGGCCGGTTCGCCCTCGCCGTCGCCTACACCGGCGCGGTCTCGCTGGCCGGCGGCTACCTGCTGCAGTTCGCCCTGCTCGAGCGGGGCGACGCGGGCGTGGTGAGCAGCTACATCTTCGCGGTGCCGGTGCTGGCGGCGGTGTACGGCGTCGTCGTGTTCGGCGAGGCGCTGTCGACCGGCCTGGTCGTCGGCGGCGCGGCGGTGGCGGCCGGCATCCTGCTGGTCACCGTGCCGAGCCGGCCGCGCGGCCTGGAGGAGGCGGTGTGAGCGTGCTGGTCGACCCGGCCGTCTGGCCGTGGCGGGGCGAGCTCTGGTCGCACCTGGTCAGCGACGTGTCGTACGCCGAGCTGCACGACTTCGCCGAGCGTCTCGGGGTACCGCGTCGGGCCTTCCAGGGCGACCACTACGACATCCCGGCCTCGCTGCACGCCCGCGCGGTCGCGCTCGGCGCGGAGCCGGTCCGGGCCCGCGAGCTGCTCGCCCGCCTGAAGGGTGCCGGGCTGCGGCGCTACCCGGCCCGGCGGCCCGCGCGCTGACCCCGCGGCGCCGGGCCCGCGCCGGTGCGCCGTCCGGTCAGCCGGCCAGGTCGGCGAGCTCGTCGGTGAGGTGACGCCGGGCGGTCCGCTCCCAGCGCCGGCGACCGTCCGCGGTGGCGTACAGCGCCGGTCGCGCCAGCAGCGTCCGCAGCACGACCGCCCGGCCCTGCCGGAACGCCTCGTCGTCCAGGTGGGCGTACTCGCGTCGCACCCCGGCCGCGTAGTCCGCATAGCGCTCGTCCGGGGCCGCCAGCACCGCGAGGTCGGCGTCGCACAGCAGCGCACCGGCCGCGTCGCCCGGCGTGGGCAGGTGCCCAGCGGTCAGCCGGACCAGGCGCACCACCTCGGCCACCTCGTCTCCGGGCCGGCCCAGCCGGGTCAGCACCCGGGCCGCCTCCGCCGCGCTGCGCTCCTCGTTGTCGGCGGCGGTCGGGTCGTACACCGCGTCGTGCCAGAAACCGGCCAGGGCCACCGCGACCGGCGGCCGGCCGGCCAGCAGGTCGAGCGCGGCGAACAGCTCGGCGAGGTGCCGGGCGTCGTGGTAGCCGCGGTGCGGCTCGGCGTACCGGGCCAGCAGGGCCCGTCCGTCGTCCCGCGACGCGGGCCCGAGCAGGGCGACCCAGCGCTCCAGCAGGCCGGCTGCCGGCGGGTCCGCCCGGGAGGCCACGGCGCCGGCTACTGCGACGGCTGCGGGAGCGTGCAGTCCGACACCTTCGGGTTGACCCCCAGGTAGTTCAGCGGCCCGGCCAGCACGGTGACCGCGACCGTGCCGAGCTCGGCGCAGCTCTGGTCGCGGTCGACCACGTACCCCCGCTGGAACGCGGCGACGACGCCGATGACCAGCCACACCAGGACGAGGAGGGAGCCGACTCTCATGCCGCCGGTCTGCCCACCTCACCGCCGGTCTCACCCGGCGGCGGACGCCAGGCCGGGGCCCGGTGCTCAGACGACGCCCAGGGTCAGGGCCGTCCGCCGCACCAGGGCCTCGTCCTCGCCGACGACGAGCAGCGCGTGCGGCGCCCGGGCGCACAGCACCACCACGCCGTTCCGGTCGATCACCCACGACCCGTCCGGTCCGCGGTCGGCCGGCGCGAGCGGCCGGGCGTCCGCGGCCCGGGGGAACGGCTCGGCCGACAGGTACAGCACGATCCGCCGCCCCGCCTCGTCGCGGTAGGCGTAGCCGTCCACGTCCAGGCCGGCGTAGCTGCCGCCGCCCGCCCCGACCGGCTGCAGCGCCAGCGCGGACAGGTCGGGCGCACCGCCGGCCGGCAGCTGCCGGCCGGGCAGCTCGCGGGCGCTGAAGTCTCCGACCGCGGCCCGCAGCGCCGCCGGGTCGGCAGCCGGCCCGGCCCCGCCGCGGCCGAGCCCGGTCTGCACGGCCGCGCCGCCGAGCACGGCGCCGAGCAGCGCGACCGCGACCAGCACCGGGGCCCGGCGCCGCCGGCCGCCGACCCGCGCAGGCGCCCCGGACTCCTGGGCGCCGGGCTCCTGGGTCTCGGCGAGGGCGCGCACCCGGTCGCGCAGGTCGGCCGGGGCGACGGTCCGCGCCGCCTCCAGCGCTCCGCGGCCCTGCTGGGCGAGGCTGACCTCGCTCCAGCACGCGTCGCAGGCCAGCAGGTGCTCGGAGAAGGCGGACCGCTGCTCGGTCGACATGTCGCCGGCCAGGTAGCTGCTCGCGGCGCGCTCCGGGTCATGCCCCACCGCCGTCCACCTCCTGCTGCTCCCGCAGGAGCACCGCCAGCGCCTTGCGGCCGCGGTGCACGCGCGCCAGCACCGTCCCGCGCGGGGCGCCGATCGCCGCGCCGGTGGCTGCCGCGGTGAAGCCGGCCAGGTCCATCATCGCGATGGCCTCGCGCTGCACGGCCGGCAGCCGGCGCAGGGCCGCCCAGACCTGCTCACCGGCGACCGCGGCGAGCGCGCTGGCCGCCGTGTCGGCCTCGGACGGGCCGTCGACGAGCCAGTCCGCGGCGGTCACCTCGCGGGGACGCGCGGCCGCCCGCCGGCGACCGGACCGCGCTGCGTTCAGGCAGACCGTCGCCAGCCACGCTCCCGGATCGCGAGGCGCCGCACGCCGCCAGCCGCGCAGCGCCAGCAGGCAGGTCTCCTGCACCAGGTCCTCGGCGTCCTGCCGGGTGTCGCTCACCCCGCGCGCGAGGTTGTGCAGCATGTCCAGGCGTCCGAGCAGCGCCTCGAGGAACTCCTCGTCGCCGTCCACGTTCCCTCCCGCTGCTTCCCGGTGCACCGACCGCGGGCCTCCCCGCCCGGTCGGGCGCGACCGTCCGCACTACCGGGACGTCCAGTCTGCGCCGACGATTGCGCTGCCGGCGACGGCGGCCCGGGCAGGCTCGCCGGCGACGCCGCAATCGTCGGAGGCCCGGCCGCGTCCCCTGCTCAGAGCCACCCTGCCGCCTCGCAGGCTCCTGCTGCTCCTCGTCTGGGAAAGGACGACCCATGGCCCGCACTCCCGCCCCCTCCCGCGGCTCCGACACCGACCGCGCCGGCCACGGCGCCGACTCCGGCTCCCGCGCCCGCGGCGCCGTGCTGATCGCCGGCGCCGTCGCCATCGCCCTGCTCGTCGAGGGCGGCATCCTGGCCTTCTACTGGTTCCCGCTGCTGACCGGGCTGACCTACCTCGCGGCGGCAGCCGCCGGCCGCAGCCGCAGCGGCCTGTGGGCGCCGGGCCTCGTCATCAGCACGGTCGGCCTGACGGCCGCCCTGTGGCTGCGCGACGGCCGACCGGCGGACAGCTTCCAGTTCCTGGCGCTGACCGTGATGGCCCTGGGCCTCGGCGGCGTCCTGGCCTCGCTCGTGGGCCAGGCCCGCGCGCTGGTGATCACGCCGATGAGCGTCTCGCTGTCGGTGCTGCTGTTCGGCGCGTTCACCCTGCTCGAGCAGCAGGCGGTCTCGCCGTTCGCCGGCAGCGCGTGGATCTACGCGGCGCTGCTCGCGGCGTGGGGGGTCGCCGAGATGGCGCGACCGGCACGACGCTGACCGATGGTCGCGGCCGCCGGGGCGTCCCGGCGGCCGCGACCGGACGGCCGGCCAGGCCCCGTCGACGACCGGCGGGTGGACCCGGCCTGCTCGGCGAGCTCCGCGGACTTCTCCCGCATCCCCACCTCGATCGCGGCGCCCTCGCTGAGGCCGTGGTCCTCGGCGTACGCGGTGGAGGTGTGAGGCACCCGGAACGGGGCACTCCGTCGAACACGTGTTCGGGGACGGCCCGACGCGGCGAGAGAGGGACACCGTGGTCGACAAGGACGCCGTGCAGGACAGCACCGCCGAGAAGGACCCGCACGACTGGGTGACCGGCGACGAACCGGCCACCGGACCGCAGCAGAGCTACCTGTCGACGCTGGCGCAGCAGGCCGGCGAGCCGGTCGACACCGACGGCCTCAGCAAGGCCGACGCGTCGCTGCGGATCGAGGAGCTGAAGGAGCAGACCGGGCGCTGACCCGGCGCCCGGTCAGCCCATGTGCGGGTAGCCGTGGTCGTGCGACGGCACGAAGGTCTCCTTCACCACCCGCGGGCTGGTCCAGCGCAGCAGGTTGAGCACCGAGCCGGCCTTGTCGTTGGTGCCGCTCGCCCGGGCGCCGCCGAACGGCTGCTGGCCGACCACCGCGCCGGTCGGCTTGTCGTTGACGTAGAAGTTGCCGGCGGTGAACCGCAGCCGGGCGGACGCCTGCGCCGCGGCGTACGGGTCGCGGCTGAACACCGCCCCGGTCAGCGCGTACGGCGAGGCGCCGTCGACCAGGTCCAGGACGTCCGCCCAGCTCCCGGCCGGCCGGTCGTCGTAGACGTGCACGGCGAGCAGCGGGCCGAAGTACTCCGTCGAGAACACCTCGGCGGCCGGGTCGCTGCCGACCAGCACGGTCGGGTCGACGAAGAACCCCTCCCGGTCGTCGGACGTGCCGCCGGCCAGCACCTCCAGCGACGGGTCGCCCTTGGCGCGTTCCTGCACCTGCCGCAGCCGGTCGAAGGCCCGCCGGTCGATGACGGCGCCGCCGAAGACCGACAGGTCGGTGACGTCGCCGTAGACCAGCGACCGGGTGCGGTCGGCCAGCCCGTCACGCAGGCCGCCCTCCCACAGCGAGCGCGGCAGGTAGGCGCGGGAGGCGGCCGAGCACTTCTGGCCCTGGTACTCGAAGGCGCCGCGCACGAGCGCCACCTCCAGCGCCAGCGGGTCGGCCGACGGGTGCGCCACCACGAAGTCCTTGCCGCCGGTCTCCCCGACCAGGCGCGGGTAGCTGCGGAAGCCCGACAGCCCCTCCGCCACGGTCCGCCAGAGCGCCTGGAAGGTCGGGGTGGAGCCGGTGAAGTGGATGCCCGCCAGGTCGCGGTGCCGCAGCGCGACCTCGCTCACCGCCCGTCCGTTGCCGGTCACCAGGTTGACCACGCCGGGCGGGAGGCCGGCTGCCTCCAGCAGCCGCATCGTGTGGTGCGCGGCCAGCTGCTGCGTCGGGGACGGCTTCCAGACGACCGTGTTGCCCATCAGGGCCGGTGCGAGCGGCAGGTTCCCGGCGATCGCGGTGAAGTTGAAGGGGGTGATCGCCAGCACGAAGCCCTCGAGCGACCGGTGCTCCATCCGGTTCCACACGCCGGGCGAGGACACCGGCTGCTCGGCGAGCACCTGCGCGCCGAAGGCCACGTTGAAGCGCAGGAAGTCGACCAGCTCGCAGGCGCTGTCGATCTCGGCCTGGTGCACCGACTTGCTCTGGCCGAGCATCGTCGCCGCGTTGAGGGTGTCCCGCCAGGGGCCGGCCAGCAGGTCCGCGGCGCGCAGCATCACCGCTGCCCGGTCGTCGTAGGACAGCTCGCGCCAGGCCGGCGCCGCCGCCGTCGCCGCATCGACGGCGTCCGCGACGTCGGCCGGGCCGGCCTCGGTCGTCGTGCCCAGCACGGCGGCGTGCCGGTGCGGCTGGACGACGTCGAGGACGTCGCCCGAGCCCCGGCGCTGCTGCCCACCGATCGTCATCGTGAGCTCGGCCGGCGTGTCGGCCAGCTCGCGCAGCCGGGACTCGAGCGACGCGCGCTCCGGGCTGCCGGGGACGTAGGCGCGGACCGGCTCGTTGGTCGGAAGCGGCACGACGGTCGTGGCGTTCAACACGGGGGTCTCCCTGGTGCTCGCGGGCCCTGAGCGTGTCACGCCGGCCGGGCGGGCGGCACCCGCCGCGGGAGCGAGGAGGATGTCGTCATGAGTCCGGCCCGCCGCCGCCTGCTGGCCGGCATCGCACTCACCGCCGTGCTGGCGGTGCTGGCGGTGCTGTCCGGCTGGGCCGGCCCGACCGACCCCGACCGGGCGCCGGCCGGCGAGGCCGGAGTGGCGCAGGACCGACCGGGCACGGTGCTGCTCGTCCCGGGCTACGGCGGGGACACGACCGCCCTGGAGGCCCTCGCCGGACGGCTGCGGGCGGCCGGGCGGCAGGCGGTCGTCGTGCCGCTGCCGGGCGGCGGCACGGCCGACCTGCTGTCCTACGTCCCGGTGCTCGACGCGGCCGTGCGCCGGGCGCTGGCCGGGGGCGCGCCGTCGGTCGACGTCGTCGGCTACAGCGCCGGCGGGGTGGTCACCCGGCTCTGGCAGCAGGCCGGCGGCACCGCCGTCACCCGCCGGGTGGTCACGCTGGGCGCGCCGCACCACGGGACCCTGGTCGCCGCGCTCGGGGCCCGGTACGCCCCGGGGATCTGCTTCGACGCCTGCCGCCAGCTGATCCCGGGCAGCGCCCTGCTCGACGGGCTCAACCGCGGGGACGAGACCCCGCCCGGCCCGGCCTGGCTGTCGCTGTGGAGCACCGCCGACGAGACGGTCACACCGCCCGACTCCGCCCGGCTGGCCGGCGCGACCAACCTGGCGCTGCAGGACCTGTGCCCGGCAGCGACGACCCCGCACAGCCAGCTGCCACGTGACCCCTCGGTTCAGGCGATCGTGCTGGCCGCGCTCGGCCCCGGGCCGCTGACGATCCCGGCCGCCTGCCCGGTCTGACCGGCCGCCTGCCCCGTGCGACCGGCCCGACGGCTCAGCGGGAGAACCACCACCGGCGCTTGCGGCCGGACCCCGCCGGGGCGGCGGCCGGGCTCGGGCAGGTGCACCGCTCGTCCGGCGCCACGCCGGCCATCACCTGGTCGACGTGCTGGCCACAGCCGGCCCAGCCGGTCTTGCCGCACTGCCGGCAGGTCGCGGGACGGCACATGATCGTTCCCTTTCGTCGGTGGCCGAGGTACCCCCCACGGTACCCAGCGGCGGCCGGCGGACGCGCCGCCGGCTAGCTCGTGACGTCCTTGGTCAGGAAGTTCGCCCAGGCCGCCGACAGGAAGACCCCGATGTACACGGCCTGCAGCGCCGTGCCCCGGGCGAGATCGCGGTAGGCCACCGGCTCGCGGAAGAAGTCGACGAACGCCAGCCAGTACCGGGTCGGCAGGTAGGGCTGCACCGAGCCGGCCGCGTCCAGCCCGACCAGCACGCCACTGGTGATGAGCACGGCGATCGCGCCGAGCGAGGCGGCGAGCGGGCTGTCGGTCACCGTCGACAGGAACAGCGCCACCGCCGCCACGCCGAGCATGGACCAGCCGACGTACAGGATCGCGAGCACCGTGCGCGCGGTCGCCTGGGAGGTCGACAGGTCCGGCCCGGACAGCGTCGCCACCGCCGGCTGGGTGCCGAACAGCTGGGTGCCGACGACGTACGCGCTGGCCGAGACCGCGGCCACCGCCAGCAGGCAGAACGCGACCACCGAGACGAGCTTGGCGACCAGCAGGCGGGTCCGGCCGACCGGCCGGACCAGCAGGTAGCGCAACGTCCCGGCCTGGGCCTCCCCCGCGACGGCGTCGCCGGCGATCAGCGCCACCGCCACCGGCAGGAACAGCGGCAGCACGATCGCCAGCGCCGCCGCCGGGAACAGCGCGCCGTTCTCCAGCACCGCGGACAGGAACGCCGGGCCGGTGCCCGGCCGGGGGGCCACCCCGCTGGTCCGCAGGAAGACCGCCACGACCGTCGGCAGCAGGCAGAGCAGCGCGATCATCACCCAGGTCCGCGGGCGCCGGAGCATGGCGCTCAGCTCGACGGAGATCACGCGCTTCTCCGGTCGCTGCCGTCGCCGGTCAGCGCCAGCACGGTGTCCTCCAGGGAGCGCCGCTCGGCGGTCAGCCCGCGCACCCGGATCCCGGCGGCGACCAGCCGGGCGTTGAGCGCGGCCGGGTCGTCGCTGCGGACCACCAGCCGGTCGCCGAGCACCTGCTCGACCGTCCCGTCCAGCAGCGCGTGCGCCCGCCGGGCGTCCGGGGTGAGCACCACGGTCCGCCCGGTGAGGGACTGCAGCGCGGACAGCTCGTCCTGGGCCACCAGCCGGCCCCGGTCGAGCACCCCGACCCGGGTGCAGAGCGCCTCGATCTCCGCCAGGAGGTGACTGGACAGGAACACCGTCGTGCCGGCCGCGTTCAGCGACAGCAGCAGGTCGCGCACCTCGCGGATGCCCTGCGGATCGAGCCCGTTCGTCGGCTCGTCCAGCACGAGCAGCCGGGGACGGCGCAGCAGCGCACCGGCGATCCCGAGCCGCTGCCGCATGCCCAGGCTGTACGCCTTCACCGGCCGGCCGTCCACCCCGGCCAGGCCCACCTGCTCCAGCGCCTCGTCGACCCGGGCCGCGCGGGTGCGCCGGGGGCCGCCCGGCCCGGCCGCGTCGGAGAGCGCGAGATTGGCCCGACCGGACAGGTGGCCGTACGCCGCCGGCCCCTCGACGAGCGCTCCGACCTGCGGCAGCACCCGGCGCACCGCGCGGCTGCCCAGCACCTCGACGGTGCCGGAGGTGGGCAGCACCAGCCCGAGCAGCATCCGGACCGTGGTGGTCTTGCCCGAGCCGTTCGGCCCCAGGAAGCCGTACCGGTCGCCCTCGCGCACGTCGAGGTCGACCCCGTCGACGGCGGTCACCCGGCCGAAGCGCTTGACGAGGGCGGTCGTGCGCAGCACGGAGCTCATCGGCGGTCCGTCCGGGGAGGCGGCGTGCGGGCGAGCTCGGCGAAGGCCCGGTCGAGCACCTCCGGCGGCACCGACCCGACGAGCAGGTAGGCGCGCCGCTCGGTGCTGCCGACGCGGGCGTGCAGCAGGGGCGTCGAGAGCCGCGGGCCGCCGGAGGCGTCCAGCCGGCGGCGCAGCCGCTCGGCCAGGTCGCGCGGGAGCGGGATGACCACGAACGCCGACAGCCCCGTGCCGTACGTCCCGACGCCGCGGGCCTGCTCCAGGCCGCTCACGACCTGCCGGGACGCGCCGGCGAGCTGCGACGGCAGCAGGTACGGCGCCGCCCGGTCGATCTGCGCGGCGATGTCGGGCGCGGCCTCGACCCGGACGTCGGCGTCGGCCGGGGCGAGGAAGGCGGTCCGCTCGGGCGCCGGCGGCGACAGGTCCAGGTCGAGCAGCAGGGTGTCGAGCACCGGCCGCTCCTGGCCCCGGGCGCGCAGCTGCACCCGCAGCGGCAGCCCGGTGCCCGGGTCGGCCCACAGGGCGACGCTCGCCACGGTGCTGCCGGCCGGGTCGCGCGGCACCAGCTGCAGGCCCGCGGCGCTGCGACCGGCGACCCGCCGGGCCGGCAACCGGCTCAGCACGGTGTCCGGCGCGCCGGCGAGCCGCCGGCCGAGCACCGGGGCGAGCAGGTCGGCCGCCCGCGGCAGCCGGACCGGGAGCGCGCCGAACAGCTCGTCGGCGGTGCGGTCGGCGCTGACCCAGGTGGTGGTCCGGCCGCCGGAGACGATCGTGTCGACCTCTCCGTGAAGCCGCTGCTCGTCCACCCGCCACGCGGCCGGGCTCCGCCACCACACGCGGGTGCGCACGGTGCCGCCGAGCAGGGCCGGCAGGTCCCCCAGCTCCCGGACGTCCGGCAGCGCGAGCCCGGCGCGGCTCTCGGACAGCCCCGACCAGCCCACCGAGGCGCTGGCCCGGACCCGGTCCCGCAGCTGCTCGGCGGTGAGGTCGCTGTCGTCGGCGGGCAGCGCGCCGACCAGCGCCGGCAGCGCCAGCAGCAGGGCGACGAGCGCCGCGACGACGGCCCAGCGCGCGTGTGGGGTCTGCACGGCCTCCCCGTCGTCGGGCCCGGCGCGGGCGTCGGTCAGCCCGCCGGTCTCCGCCACTGCACCACGCGCTGAGCCGGAGCGAAACCGGAGAGCTCGAGCGAGCGGGCCGCCGGCGAGCCGGGGACGCAGGCCGCGGACACCCGCTGCGCGCCCTGCTCGGCGGCGGCGGCGAGCCGGGCCGCCAGCAGCAGCCGGTGCACGCCGCGTCGGCGCGCCTCGGGCACCGTGGTGGCCGCCCCGATCCAGGCCTGCGGCCCGTCGACGTACAGCGCGCCGGTGCCGACCGGCTGCTCCCCCGCGTACGCGACGACCTGCGTCCAGCCGGGCCGGCCCAGCGCCGCACGCCACCAGGCCTGGTCGACCGTGCCCCCGAAGCCCTTCAGCCCGATCGTGGCGACGACCGACCCGGACTCCGGGCCTACCGCGACGGCCCGCAGCGGGCCGTCCGGCAGCTCCGCGCCGGCCGGCGCGGCCACCCGCAGCAGGGTGGTGGCGGGCGCGAACCCGCGTGCGCGCAGCACCGCCTCCGGCACCGCGGCGTCGACGACCGGAAGGAGCGGGTGCCGCGCGCCGAGCCGGTCGAGCAGGGCCAGCGCGACGTCGAGCTGCCGGGGCTCGGGCAGGGTTTGCAGCCCGTGGACCACGGCGTGCCACGCCGAGTCCGGCCAGGCACCGACGCCGAACACCGTCAGAGGACCGAGCGGCGCGACCAGCGCGCGGTGCTCCGGGCCGAGCCCGAGGTACTGCTGGGTCCGGGCGGCCGTCTCGACCTGCTCCAGCTCGGGAGTCAGGACAGCTCCAGCAGGGGGCCGATCTCCTGGCTGGCGTACCACTGCAGCTCGTGGCCCTCGGCCTGCGCGACCCGGAACGCGGCGTCCTCGCTGCCGAGGTCGGCCTCGATGACCGCGTCGGCGGCTCCGGTCACGTCCGGCACCGCGGACGGGTCGTCGACGTGCACCGCGCGCACGTCCCGCAGCGGCACGGCCGCGGTGACCCGCACGGCCGCCCGGTCGACGTGCGGCACCGGCTCGACGGCCGGGCTCTCGGCGACCACGACCACCCGGCGGCGCGGCGCGTCCTGGTCGGCGTCGAGCAGCCGCACGGAGGCGGCCGCCGCCAGGGCCATGGCGGCGTACTCCAGCTCCTCGTCGTCGCCCTCGGCGTACCACTCCCGCAGGGCCGGGGTGACCGCGAACGCCGGCAGCGGCACGTCGTCGAGCTGCCCGGTGTCGAGCAACCGGCGCAGCGCGGGCAGGGTGGCCGGGAGGTAGACGCGCACGGGTCAGCCTGTCAGACCGGCGGCTCGACGACCGGACGCGCCCGCTCGTCGCGCAGCGCCAGGCGCGAGGTGCGCAGGGACGTCTCGAGAACCCGCTCGCGGCGGGTCGGGTCCATCAGGTTCGCCCCGATCGTCTCGAGGTCGTCGCGGCCCGGCCCGAGCAGCGTGACCCGGGTGCCGGTCGCCGCGACCTTCTTCACCTCGCGGACCAGCCGGCGGGTGACCAGGCGGCGGAGCTGCCGCTCGACCCGGCCGGCGACGGTGGCCGGCTTGTCGTACCGCAGCGACGTCATCGGCGACAGGACCACCACCTCGTCCAGGCCGAGCGGGGCGACCAGGTCGAGCGAGGTGGGCGAGCAGGTGCCGCCGTCGACGTAGCGCCGACCGGCGATGCTCACCGGCGCGTACCACCCGGGGATCGAGCAGGAGGCCATCACGGCGTCGCGCAGCGCGGCCCGCGGCGCCCCGTCCCGGCCGAACGCGACCCTGCGCCCGCTGTCGAAGTCCATCGTGACGATCCAGGTCTGCGGGTGCGGGGCCCACTGCCCGTCCGGCACGACCGAGTCGACCAGCGCGCCGACCGGCGCCAGCGACCCGCGACCGAGTGGCAGCACGGTCGACAGCGCCATCATCGGTGTGACCCGGCGAGGGTGCAGGGCGCTGCGCAGGAAGCCACGCGCGGAGCCGATCCCGGGCCGGGGCAGCGGCGGGCGGCCGTTGCCGGCCGCCGCGTGGTCGTAGTCGATGCCCGGGACGTCCAGGCCGCGCTGGTGGGCCAGCAGGTCGGCGACACCGATCCCGCCGCTGAGCGAGGCGGCGAGCACCGAACCGGCGGAGGTGCCGACCAGCACCTCGGCCTCGCGCGGGTCCCAGCCGTACTCCTCCTGCACCGCCGCGAGCGCGCCGATCGTCCACGCGGCGCCGAGCACGCCGCCGGCACCGAGCACGAGACCCCGGCGCGTCATCCGCGGGCCGAGGCGACGAGCTCGGCGAGCGCGTCCTGCAGGCACGAGGAGACCACGTCGACGTCGGGCATCGCGTCGCGATCGGCGTTGAGCCCGTAGAACACCCCGCCGTTGTAGGAGGTGACCCCGACCGACAGCGCCTGGCCCTTGGCCAGCGGCACGACCGGATACATCTGCAGCATCTCGGCTCCTGCGGCGTACAGCGGGAACTGCGGCCCCGGGACGTTCGTGACGACCAGGTTGAAGACCCGGCGGGTGACGCCGGAGGCGACCCGCGCGCCGAGCGCGTGGATGGTCGGCGGCGCGAAGCCGGACAGCTGCACCAGCGCGTCGGCGCCGACCGCCTGGCCGGACTCCTTGTGCCCGCGCATCGCGTAGCTCACCTGGTGCAGCCGGACGACCGGGTTGCCCTCGCCGACCGGCAGGTCCACGAAGTACGACGACACGCGGTTGCCCAGCCGCGTCGCGCCCTCCTCGCGCACCGACACCGGGACCATCGCCCGCACCGTGGTCGCCGGCGTGACCGGCTCCCCGCGGGTGAGCAGCCAGGTCCGCAGCGCCCCGGCGACGGTGGCCAGCACGACGTCGTTGACCGTGCCGCCGTGCGCCTTGCGCACCCGGCGGTAGTCGTCGAGGTCGGTCGCGGCGCTGCCGAACCGGCGCTGCTCACCGATCGCGACGTTGAGCGGGGACTCCGGCGCGGGCCGGGTCATCACGCGCAGCGACGACAGCACGCCGCTCGCGACGCCGGCGACCCGCTCGGCCGTGCGCCGCGCGTCGAGGACGGCCGCGCGGGTCTGCTCGGCCACCACGGTCGGCCGCATCAGGTACTCGCCGACCGCCCCGGCGACCAGCGCCGCCGGGCCGGGTGCCCGGGCCGGCCGCCAGTCGTCGGTCGGCACCTCGCGGGGCTCCGGGCCGAGGTCGAGCATCACGGTGCCGATGTCGACCGCCGACACGCCGTCGACCATCGCGTGGTGGGTCTTGGTGACGACGGCGACCCTGCCGTCCGCCAGGCCCTCGACCAGGTAGATCTCCCACAGCGGCCGCGCGCGGTCCAGCCGGCGGCTCATCAGCCGCCCGACCAGCTCCCGGAGCTGGTCGTCGGAGCCGGGCCGCGGCAGCGCGCTGCGCCGCACGTGGTAGTCGACGTCGAAGTCCTCGTCGTCGACCCAGACCGGGCTGGCCAGATGACCCGGCACCCAGCGGACCTTCTGCCGGTACCGCGGCACGAGACCGATCCGCCGGCCGATGAGCTCGACCAGCCGGGCGTGGTCGAAACCCGTCTCGGGCGGCTGGAAGACCGCCACCCCGCCGACGTGCATCGCGGTGGTCGGCGTCTCCATGTACAGGAAGGAGACGTCCAGCGGGTTGAGCCGGTCGGCCACGGGGCTCCTCGGAGTGGGTTGGAACTCAGTCTCCCACGCACCTGCGACAGGACCGGGCCGTCACCCGGTCAGCGGCACCCCGAACAGGGCCTCGAGCTCGGCGGTGGTCTCCCGCACCGAGCGGTGGTGCACGCCGACCATGCCGGCGGCCACCGCGCCGCGCACGTGTCCCGCGACGTCGTCGACGAAGACGCACTCCTGCGGCCGGACGCCCAGCCGGGTGGCCACCAGCGCGTACGCCTCCGGCTGCGGCTTGCGCACGCCGGCCTCGCCGCTCAGCACGGCCGCGTCCACCAGGTCGGCGTACGGGCTGGTCCGGCTCTCGGTGTTCGACAGCACGGCGGTCCGCAGGCCCTGCGCCCTGGCCCGGCCGAGCAGTGCCTCCATTCCCGGCTCGGCCTGCGACAGGACCCCGGCGTCGTCGAGGACGAGAGCGCGCAGCACGCCGGAACGGTACGAGCCGCGGCCGGCCCCGGCGGGCGGGGGTGCCTGTCCGGCTCCCCGTGACGGCGGGCACACTCGGGACGCCCCCACCTTCGAACGGAAAGGCTCTTCGTGGACTTCGCGCTGTCGGCCAAGGCCGAGGACTACCGCGGCCGCCTGCAGGACTTCATGGACACGCACGTGTTCCCTGCCGAGGCGGCGTACGAGGAATACCGCCGCGAGAAGGGCCACGACGACCACACGCTGCCGCCGGTCGTCGAGGAGCTCAAGGTCGAGGCCCGTAAGCGCGGATTGTGGAACCTGTTCCTGCCGGCCGTCTCGGGCCTGACCAACCTCGAGTACGCCACGCTCGCCGAGCTGACCGGCTGGTCGGTGCACATCGCACCGGAGGCCATCAACTGCGACGCCCCGAACACCGGGAACATGGAAGTCCTGCACATGTTCGGCACCGCCGAGCAGAAGTCGCAGTGGCTGGACCCGCTCATGGAGGGCGAGATCCGGTCGGCCTTCGCGATGACCGAGCCCGACGTCGCGTCGTCGGACGCGACGAACATCGCGACGTCGATCGTCCGGGACGGCGACGACTACGTGATCAACGGCCGCAAGTGGTGGATCAGCGGCGCCGCGGACCCGCGCTGCAAGATCATGATCGTGATGGGCAAGAGCGACCCGAACGAGTCGGCCCACCGCCAGCAGTCGATGATCCTGGTGCCGATGGACACGCCGGGGGTGGAGAACATCCGGGCGCTGCCGGTCTTCGGCTACCAGGACCAGCACGGCCACAACGAGCTGCGCTTCACCGACGTCCGGGTGCCGGCGAGCAACCTCATCGCCAACGAGGGCGACGGCTTCATGATCGCTCAGGCCCGCCTGGGCCCCGGCCGGATCCACCACTGCATGCGCTCGATCGGCGCCGCCGAGCGCGCCCTGGACCTGATGGTCCGGCGCGCGACCTCGCGGGTGGCGTTCGGCAAGACGCTCGCCGAGCAGGGCGTCGTCCAGCAGCAGATCGCCGAGTCCCGGATGGAGATCGAGCAGGTCCGCCTGCTCACCCTCAAGACGGCCTGGATGATCGACAACGTGGGTGCCCGCGGCGCCCGCACCGAGATCGCGGCCATCAAGGTGATGGCCCCCCGGGTCGCCCTGAACGTGATCGACCGGGCCATCCAGGTGCACGGCGGCGGCGGCGTCTCGGACGACTTCCCGCTGGCCCACATGTGGGCCGGCATGCGCACCCTGCGGATCGCCGACGGCCCGGACGACGTGCACCTGCGCACGGTCGCCCGCGTCGAGATCGGCAAGCACGCCAAGCGCGCGGAGGCGGACGCGGCCGCGCAGGCCGCCGAGGTCGCGCAGGGCGGGACGGCCGGCTCGGCCAGCTGACCGCACCGACGGCCCGGGTCGGGAGCCTCGCGCTCCCGGCCCGGGCCGTCGGCGTTCCCGGCCCGCCGCTTCCCCGGCCGGGACGAGGCACCGGCCCGTGCTGCGGCGGCGCGGCTCAGCGGCGCAGCAGCCGGCGTCGCGGCACGGCCGGGACCCCGGCCAACGACCCCGCCAGCGCACGCAGCGCGGCGCGGGCGGCGCTGCGCGGGGCCACCTCGGCCAGCGTCCGCCCGGCGGCGACCGCCGCGTCCAGGCCCGCCACGTCCATCGGCACACAGACCGACGTCTCCACCCCCGCGTAGCGACGCAGCGCCGCCCGCACCTCGGCCTCGGCGTCGCCCGGCACCGCGGTCGGCCGCAACCGGTTGGCGACCACCACCGGCTGCACCCCCGGGACGGCCTCCCGCAGCTCGGCGAGCCCCCTGACCAGCCGCTGCAGGCCCACCGGGTCGGCGCTGCCGACGGCCAGCACGACGTCGGCGCGGGCCAGCACCTCCAGGGTCGCGCCGTGCCGGCGCGGCGCGGCCGTGTCGTACGCCAGCTCCTCGTCCTGCTCGAGCCCGAAGCCGCAGTCCACCACCGTCATCGCGCACAGGCCGCGTGCGCACTCCAGCACCCCCTCGAGCGCAGCCGGGCGCACCTCCGGCCAGCGGTCGGCCCGCGAGATGCCGGTCAGCACGCGCAGCGACGGTGTCAGGCGCAGCGCCAGACGGGCCAGCTCGGCGACGTCGAGCCCGCCGGCGTTGCCGAGCCGGCAGGCCGCCGCCAGGCCGGGCGCCTCGTCGAGCAGCCCGAGCACCTGGCCGACCGCACCGCCGTAGGTGTCGGCGTCGACGAGCAGCGTGGAACGGCCCAGGTCGGCGAGCTCACCGGCCACCCCGACCGACACGGTCGTCCGGCCCGGCGCGCCGGTGGGCCCCCAGACCGCCAGCACCCGGCCCCGGGCGGGACCGGCGCCGGCCGCCGGCAGCGGCGCCGGCTCTCCCGGCGCCCCCTGGACGGGGGCGTCGGCGCCGCGGCCCCCGGCCGCACGCACCACCGCCTCGGCGATCTCGGCGGGCGGAGCGTCGGCCGGCAGCACCGTGCGCACCCCCAGCTGGCGCAGCCGTCGCTCAGCCGGCTCGTCGTCGGCGGGGACGAGCCCCACGACGGCGACGCCGCACGCCTCCAGCCGGGCGAGCGCGTCACGGTCCAGCCGACGCAGGTCGGCCGAGAGCACCACGCCCCGGGCCGACCCGGTCGCGGCGGTGGCCAGCAGGTCGGCCAGGTCGACGCAGCGGCGGACGACCGCCACCCCCAGGTCGCTACGGTCCAGGGCCGCCACCAGGTCGGACTCCCAGACCGCGTCGGTGACCGCGGTCAGGACGGGCAGTCGCATCAGCCGTCCGCGGCTGCCACGGCCGGCGGCGCCAGCGACGGCAGCCGGGAGCCGGCCGGCACCCGCACCAGGTCGAGCGTCCCCTCCTGCACCGCGGCGACCAGCCCGGCGGCCTGCGCCGCGGGCACCGACAGCACGACGCCGGTCGTCCCGCCGGCGCCGAGGCCGCCACCCCGCGGTCGCAGCCCCACCGCGACCCGCGGCAGCACCAGGCGGGTGCCGTCGGCCACCCGTGCCGAGCCTGACGTCGGCGTGAGGTACACGTCCACGTGCTGGCCGGACGCCAGGTCCTCGGGCAGGTGGCCCGGCGCCACCGGGACCGAGACCTCGCGCAGGTCCTCGCCCGGCTCGTCGGGCCGGGCGAGCCCGTCCCGGGGGACGAGCTCGCCCGGCCCGACGTCACGGCGGAGCACGTAGCCGACCGGCTTGGCGCCCTCGGCGAGCAGGTAGCGGCTTCCGGCGTCGTACAGCCGGGCCCGACCCGGCTGCAGGTCGTCGTCGGCCAGGGTGCTGCCCGCGCCGAGGGCGTGGGTCGCGACCCACACCGGCTGGGAGTCGTCGGAGCTCCCGAGGACCCGGGCACCGGCGACGACGCTGACCAGCACCATCAGGACGCCCAGCAGCAGCCGACCGTCCAGCCACCCCGGCACGGGCAGGCGGCGGGCCGGAGGTGACGCGAGCGGGTCGGACACGACACCTCCCGGGGACGCGGGCACCGCGCGGGTGCAGCGGGCGACATCGTGACGTATCACCGCGACCCCCGGCGGCCGTTCTCCACAGTCGGCTCCGCCGGCCGCCGGCTGTGGACGGCCTGACGGCGGGGCGCGGCCGCGGTGCCAGACTGGAGCCGGTACGGGCGTCCGCAGGCGCCCGGTGCGCAGGTACGGGGAGCGGAGAGGGGAGCCGGTGGCCGCCGAGCGGTTCCTGCAGCTGTCGGACGTCGCGGAGGTGCTCAACATCTCCGCCTCGCAGACCTACGCGCTCGTCCGCAGCGGCGAGCTGCCGGCGATCAAGATCGGCGGCCGCGGCCAGTGGCGGGTCGAGCGCAGCGAGCTGGAGGACTACATCCAGCGGGCGTACGCGCAGACCCGGGCCTTCGTGAACGCCCACCCGCTGGGCCGCGACGACCTCGCCGACGACGAGGCGGCCACCCGGTAGGGCCAGCGCGGTCGCCGGCGGGCGCCCGACCCGGAACCTCGCCGGTCCCGGCGCCTCACCGGACCCGGGACCGCACGCGGCCCGGAACCTCACGGGGCCCGGAGCAGAGCCAGCGCCGGGATCGGGACAAGCCGGACGCCGCGCACGGAGGACGGCCGGCGGGGCTCGCCGGGCGGGTGCTCGGCGAGGTCGACGTGGTCGGCGCCGACGCGGTCCAGGGTGCCGTGCAGCCGGCTTCCGTCCCGCAGGGTCGCGCACAGCGGCGCCCGGTCGCGGGCCAGCCGCCGCAGCACCCAGCGGACGTCCAGCCGGTCCTCGACGGCACCTGCACCCCGTTCCGCGCGCAGCGGCAGGTCCCCGACGCCGAGCAGCGCGGCGGACGGGACGAGCAGGTCGCGGGACGCGACGTCCTCGAGCAGCACCCAGTCCGGGCCGGCATCGAGGAGAACGCCGGGCACCGGGCCCGCGCCCTCGACGTGCAGCGTGACGCTCACGCCCACCGCGGCGCGCAACCGGTCGACGGTGCGCACCAGCGCCGCCTCCCGACGCGTCCGGTCCCGCACCTCCGAGGCGAGCGCCGCCGCGTCGGCGGCCTCGGCCTGGGCCTGGAGGTCGTCGAAGAGCGCCTGCCACCGCATGGCCGGGCAGCCTGCGCCCTGCGTGCACAGCCCGTCAAGCGGCCTTGACCACCATCAAGCACTTCCGTATGAAGGCAAACACAAGCAAACGAAGGGTGGGCCGATGCCTCGCCGCTCATTCGCCGCACCGGTCCGCGTCGGTGCTCTCGTCCTGACCGCCGCGGTGCTCGTCGGCACGTCCCCCGGCCCGGGCGACGCCCTGGCCACCCTGCGCGCGCTCGGGTCGACGCCCCGGGCGACCCCGGACGACGCGGTGGCCGGGCTGGTCGCGGTCACGGCCCTCGGCGCGCAGGCCCTGCTCACGTGGCTGGCGCTGACCGCGACCCTGACGGCCGGCGGCCGGCTCAGCGGGCGTCCGGGAATCGTCTGCCGACGGGTCCTGCGCCGGATCGCTCCCGCAGCGCTGCGTCGTGCGGCGGCCCTCGTGCTCGGTGTCGGCCTCGTCTGCGGGACCGCCGGACCGGCCGCCGCGACCGGCCCCGCCCCGGGCACGCCTCTGTCGGCCGGCGTGCCGGTGTCCTTCGACTGGCCCGCGCAGCCGTCGCCGGCTCCCGCCCCGGCCACCCGGTCGTCGGACGACGCCGCGCCCGGCGCAGCCGACCGCGCCACCCCCCGTCCCGATCCCGGCCGGGTCGTGGTGGTTCCCGGCGACACGCTCTGGGCGATCGCCGAGGCCCATCTGCCGGCCGGGGCCGACGCCGCACGCGTCGCAGCCGCCTGGCCGGCGTGGTGGGCCGCCAACCGCGACGTCATCGGCACCGACCCGGACCTGCTGCGACCCGGCCAGCGGCTGCGGCCGCCCGCCTGACCCGGGCCGCCGGCCCGGTCCCCCCGCCCCGACCCTCCCGAGGAGCGCTCGTGCCCGACTCCGCCCTGTCCGCCTCCCCCTCCCGGCCCGCCGCCCCTGCGCTGCGGCTGGTCCCGGTCCCGGCCAGCGAGCCGCCGTACGACGACGGCGGACCCGCCCCCCTGCGCCTCGTGCGGGACGGGGACGCCGCCGGGACCACCGCCCCGGCCGTTCTCCGGCCCGTCGCTGCCCGCCCGGCGGCGACCGCGCCGGCGGAGCCCCCGCCCGCCGACGACACCTCACCCGGCGTACGGGCGATCTCCGTCGCGCTGGTCCACCGGCTGCTCGAGGTGCGCGGCGGGGTGCGCCCGCTCTCGCAGCTGCAACGCGACACGACGCCGGCGCTCTACGCCGACCTCGAGCGCGGGCTGAGCCGCCGCCCCCGCGGCGGGACGTCCCGGCCGGCCGCGCGCGACGTGCGCAGCGTGCACGTGCAGCACCGCGGTGACGTGGTGGAGGTGTGCGCGACCGTGCGCCGCGGCGACCGGATGGGGGCGATCGCGCTGCGCCTGCAGACCGTCGGCGGGCGCTGGCTCTGCACCTGCGTGCAGGGGCTGTAGCGCCCGCCGACCGTGCGGCGTCAGGCCGAGGAGCCGGGCGCCCCGTGACAGCGCTTGAACTTCTTGCCCGAGCCGCAGGAGCACAGGGCGTTGCGGGACTGCTCCCCGTCGCCGCGGGCGACGCCGTCGAGCACCGGCGCCGGCCGGGTCGTCTGCACGCCGCCCTCGGCCGTCGGAGCGGTGTACTGCAGGTCGGCGGGTCGCTCCGGTCGACCGAAGTCGTCCGGCAGCTGGCCGCCGACCTCGCCGGGCTCCAGCTCGGCACCGGGCTGGGGCTGGCCCTCCGGCAGACCGGCCTCGCTGACGACCTCGCCGGGCGCCTCGCCCGGGCCGGAGGCGACGGTCTTCTGCAGGTCGAGCACCGGTGCGGGCGGCGCCTGCACCTGGACCTCGAGGTTGAACAGGAAGCCGACGGACTCCTCCTTGATGCCGTCCAGCATCGCGTTGAACATGTCGAAGCCCTCGCGCTGGTACTCCACGAGCGGGTCGCGCTGGGCCATCGCGCGCAGGTCGATGCCCTCCTGCAGGTAGTCCATCTCGTACAGGTGCTCGCGCCACTTGCGGTCGAGCACCGAGAGCAGCACCCGCCGCTCGAGCTCGCGCAGCCGCTCACCGTCCGCGCCCAGCCCCGGGCCTCGCGGCGGTCGTACGCGGCCTGCGCGTCGTCCAGCAGCTCGGTGACCAGGTACTCGGTGGCAGCAGGACTGCTCGCCGTCGCGCCGTCCACAGCTCCTCGAGCGGTGATGCCGACCGGGTAGAGCGTCTTCAGCGCCGTCCACAGCTGCTCGAGGTCCCAGTCCTCGGCGTAGCCCGTCGCGGTGGCGCCGTCGACGTAGGCGCCGACGACGTCGTCGACCATGTTGCGGACCTGCTCGTGCAGGTCCTCGCCGTCGAGCACCTTGCGGCGCTCGTCGTAGATGACGGTGCGCTGCCGGTTGAGCACCTCGTCGTACTTGAGGACGTTCTTGCGGATCTCGAAGTTCTGCTGCTCGACCTGGGTCTGCGCCGACCGGATCGCCCGGGTGACCATCTTGCGACTCGATCGGCACGTCGTCGGGCACGCGCAGCGTGGTCCATCATCGACTCGACGCCGTCGGCCGTTGAACCGGCGCATCAGGTCGTCGCCCAGCGACAGGTAGAACCGCGACTCGCCCGGGTCGCCCTGCCGGCCGGACCGGCCGCGCAGCTGGTTGTCGATGCGCCGGGACTCGTGCCGCTCGGTGCCGAGCACGTAGAGCCCGCCGGCCGTCGACGACCTCCTCGTGCTCGGCCTGCACCTGCTCCTTGGCGCGGCGCAGCGCGTCGTCCCAGGCCGCCTCGTACTCCTCCGGCGTCTCGGCCGGCGACAGCCCGCGGCGCGCGCAGCTCGCTCGTCGGCGATGAACTCCGGGTTGCCGCCGAGCATGGATGTCGGTGCCGCGGCCGGCCATGTTGGTGGCGACCGTGACCGCGCCCTGCCGGCCGGCCTGCGCGACGATCTGCGCCTCGCGGGCGTGGTGCTTGGCGTTCAGCACCTCGTGCGGGATGCCGCGCTTGCAGCAGCAGCTTCGACAGGACCTCGGACTTCTCGACGCTCGCCGTGCCGACCAGCACCGGCTGGCCGGCCTCGTGCCGCTCGGCGATGTCCTCGACGACCGCGTCGAACTTGGCCTTCTCGGTCTTGTAGATGACGTCGGAGCGGTCCTCGCGGACCATCGGCCGGTTCGTCGGGATCGGCACGACGCCCAGCTTGTAGGTCTGGTGCAGCTCGGCGGCCTCGGTCTGGGCCGTACCGGTCATCCCGGACGAGCTTCTCGTAGAGCCGGAAGTAGTTCTGCAGGGTGATCGTGGCGAGGGTCTGGTTCTCGTCCTTGATCTCCACCTTCTCCTTGGCCTCGATGGCCTGGTGCATGCCCTCGTTGTAGCGGCGGCCGGCCAGCACGCGGCCGGTGAACTCGTCGACGATGAGCACCTCGCCGTTGCGTGACGATGTACTCCTGGTCGCGTGTGGAAGAGCTCCTTGGCCTTCAGCGCGTTGTTCAGGTAGCCGACCAGCGGGGTGTTGACCGCCTCGTAGAGGTTGTCGATGCCGAGCTGGTCCTCGACGAACTCGACGCCCTCCTCGGTGACGGCGACGGTGCGCTTGGCCTCGTCGACCTCGTAGTGCGACGTCGCTGCTTCAGCAGCGGCGCGATCCGGGCGAACTCGCCGTACCACTTGGCCGACTGGTCTCGGCCGGGCCGGTGATGATCAGCGGGGTGCGGGCCTCGTCGATGAGGATCGAGTCGACCTCGTCGACGATCGCGAAGTGGTGGCCGCGCTGCACCAGGTCGTCCTGGCGTCCAGGCCATGTTGTCGCGCAGGTAGTCGAAGCCGAACTCGTTGTTCGTGCCGTAGGTGATGTCGCAGGCGTACTGCGCGCGGCGCTGCGTCGGGCTGCTCGCCGGACAGGATCGACGCCGACCGTCAGGCCGAGGAACCGGTGCACCCGGCCCATCCACTCGGCGTCGCGCTGGGCCAGGTAGTCGTTGACGGTGACCACGTGCACGCCGTCGCCGGTCAGCGCGTTGAGGTAGGCCGGCAGCGTGCCGGTCAGGGTCTTGCCCTCACCGGTCTTCATCTCGGCGATGTTGCCCAGGTGCAGCGCCGCGCCGCCCATGAGCTGCACGTCGATAGTGCCGCTGGCCGAGCGTGCGCCGTGGCGGCCTCGCGGACGACCGCGAACGCCTCGGGCAGCAGCGTCGTCGAGGGTCTCGCCGTCGGCGTAGCCGGGCCTGGAACTCGTCGGTCTTGGCCCGCAGCTCGGCGTCGGTCAGGTCGACGATCGTCGTCCTCGAGGCGTTCGACCGCGTCGGCGATCCTTGAGGCGGCGGAGCGATCTTGCCCTCACCGGCACGGAGGATCTTGGACAGCACCACGCGTGCGGCTCCCTCGCTGGTGGACGAGCAGGACTCGTACCTGCGGCTCATCGTAGGCGGGACCGGCCGGTCGGACGCACTCCCGGGCCGCGCGGCTGGCAGCCTGTCGTGCGTGGAGGCCACCGAGATCAGCGCGGGTCGGCTGCACCTGCGCCCGTTCCTGCCCCGCGACGCCGACGAGGTGCACGCGGCCTGCCAGGACCCGGACATCGCCCGGTTCACCCGCGTGCCGTCGCCGTACACCCGCGAGCACGCCCGCAGCTGGGTCACCGAGGTGTCCGCGGCGCAGTGGGCGAGCGGCGAGGCGGCACCGTTCGCGGTGCTCGACGCGACCACCGGGGCGCTGCTGGCCAGCGTCGGATTCGTCCGCTTCCTGCGGGCAGGACGCGGTCGCCGAGATCGGCTACTGGTGCGCCCCGGCCGCCCGCGGCCAGGGCGTCACCAGCCAGGCCGTCGCCGCGGTCTGCCGCTGGGGCTTCGCCACCCAGGGGCTGGCGCGGGTCGAGTGGCTGGCCGAGACCACCAACCCCGCCTCCCGCCGGGTCGCCGAGAAGGCGGGGTTCCAGCGTCGAGGGCGTCCTCCGCCGGCGCCTGCGCACCCGGTACGGCCAGGCCGACGCCTGGGTCGGCGGGCTGCTCGCTCCGCCGTCGGCCGACGCGGGGCTCAGGTGATCTCGAGCAGCTTCTCCCGGACCGCGTAGACGACCGCCTCCATCCGGGAGTGCAGCTGCAGCTTCTCCAGGATGTTGCGGATGTGGTTCTTCACGGTGTTCTCGCTGATGAACAGCTGCTTGGCGATGTCGCGGTTGTTCAGGCCCTTGGCGACGAGCTTGAGGACCTCCATCTCCCGGTCGGTCAGCCGGGGCGTCGGGATCTGCTGCCGGTCGTCGACCGCCGGCTCATCGAGGCGAACTCCGTGATGAGCTTGCTGGCCATCGACGGGCTGATCAGCGACTGGCCGCCGTGGACCGCTCGTACGGCGGTCGCCACCTCGTCGATCGAGATCTCCTTGAGCAGGTAGCCGGATCGCGCCGGCCTTGAGCGCCTCGTAGAGGTCGGCCTCCTCGTCCGAGATGGTCAGCATGATGATCCGCGCGGAGGGGCGCGATCTCGTGCAGCGCGGTGAGCGCCTCGATGCCGCCGCTGTGCGGCATCCGGACGTCCATCAGCACGATGTCCGGCAGCGTCTGCGCGGCGATCTGCACCGCGCCGGCCCCGTCACCCGCCTCGCCGACGACCTCGATGTCGGACTCCTGCTCGAGCACCATCTGCAGGCCGCGCCGGAACAGGGCGTGATCGTCGACCACGAGCACGCGGATGAGCTCGGCGGCGGGGGCCTCGGGCGACGGGTCGGGGTGCAGTTCAGGCAAGGCGACCTCCGACGGCAGGACGACTGGGCGCTTCCTCCCCAGGATGATGCACACTCATGCGCCCCGACCGGGGGCCGTCGGGGAGCGCGGGCTCCCCACGGCCCGGGCCGTCACGAGGCGGCCAGCCGGATGACGCCGTAGTCGTAGCCGTGCCGGCGGTAGACCACGCTGGGCGGCCCTGCGCCTTGTCGATGAACAGGTAGAAGTCGTGCCCGACGAGCTCCATCTCGTGCAGCGCGTCCTCGATCGTCATCGGCACCGCCTCGTGGGTCCTTCTCCCGGACGACGAGCTCGGCGGTGTCGTCGAGCGTGCTGTCCTGCTCGGCGTCGAGCACGGCGACGCCGGTGCTCGGCAGGTCCAGGGGCAGCCCGGCGGTCGCCTCGGCCACCGAGGGCGGGGTCTTGCCGCCGTGGTGGACGCGACGCCGGTCGGCAGCCTTGCGCAGCCGCGCCTCGAGCTTGAGCACCGCGGCGTCCAGCGCGGCGTAGAACGTCTCGGCGCACGCCTCGGCCCGGATGACGGGGCCCTTGCTGCGCACGGTGATCTCGACGCGCTGGCACTTCGCCGACTGGCGCGGGTTCTTCTCGTGGAAGAGCTCGACGTCGAGGCGGATGACTCGGGGTTCGAGGCGCGCGGCCGTGGCCAGCTTGTCGGCGACGTGCTCCCGGAAGTGGTCCGGCACCTCGACGTTGCGACCCTTGACGACGATGTCCACGTGACCTCCTGACGGACGAGTCGGTGTCGGCGGCCCGGCACGATGGCGGGCTTTCGGTACGTCCTCCTCCCGTCGTCACGGACGCCGGCGGGCACCTGACGGTGCGTGTTGGGACGTTAGCCCCCGGGGACCGCGGCGACAGCACCGGGTCGGGGTGCACCCGAACGGCGTACGACCGCAGCCACCACCGCGGCCCCGACCACCAGCCCGCCGCCCGCGCGGACCGCCCGGGCGGCCTCGACCAGCGTCGCGCCGGTGGTGACGACGTCGTCCACCAGGACCACGGCGAGCCCTCCGAGCGGCCGCTGCACGCGCAGCGCGCCGGACAGGTTCGCCCGGCGGGCGGCCGCGTCGAGCCCGGCCTGGTCGGCGACGGCCCGGGTCGCGACGAGCAGGCCGGCGACCCGCCGCTGTCCGCAGCGACCGGCGGCCCGGGCGAGCCGCAGCGCGTGGTCGTGGCCGCGGGCGCGGACCGCCGCCCGCGCCGACGGCACCGGGACGAGCACGGCGTCGCCCGGTCCGAGCGCCTGGACCGCACCGGCCAGCAGCCCGCCGAGCGGCCGAGCCAGGGCGAGCCGTCCGCGCTCCTTGTGCCCGACCAGCAGCGCCCGGACCACCTCGTCGTACGCCGTGGCGGCGACCAGGCGCGGCAGCCCGGCCGGGCGCGGCGTCGGCGACGCCGGCGCGGGCCGGAACCCGGCCAGGTGCGTGCGGCAACCCGCGCAGAGCGTCGCTCCCGGCGCGTCGCAACCGGCGCAGTGCACCGGTAGGGCCAGGTCGAGCGCGGCCAGCAGCAGCCGGGTTCCCGTCGTCACGCCCGGCAGCCTGCGCCTGCGGTGCGCTGCCGGCGGCCGGGCGGCCCCGACCTGGGGACGACGCCCCGACCTGGGGACGACGACCGGGCCCGGAACGGTGACCGGCCCGGGAGGTGGCGCGGACCGCCCGGCGCGGGCGGCCGGCTCAGCGCGGGTAGGCCGGCCGGGTCGCGTCCCGCAGCTCGACCTGGAAGCCGGCCCCGGCGTTGCCGCTGTAGACCGTCGAGCGGCGGTTCGCCCGGGTCTCGACGAGCAGGGGCAGCTCGGCGTACGCCGCCAGCGCGACCGGGTTGCCCTCGGGGACACCGACCAGCCCGGAGGCGACCGCGCTGGTGCCGTCCACCGACAGCCGCAGCAGCGGCAGCAGCGGCGGCTCGGAGTCCTCCACCAGCACCTGCAGCACGGTGCCGCTCTCCCAGGCGACGTCGACGACCCCGGCGGCGAGCCGGCGCAGCCCGACGAGCCGCACGGTGCGCCCGTCCACCTCGAACCGGCCGACCTGCAGCACCCCACCGGCCACCAGCGCGACCCGGGCGCCGTCCCGGGACACCCGCAGCAGCGCCGAGCCGTCGAGCGCGGGCAGCCCGTCCACCTGCACCGGCACCGGCGCGGCGCCCGGCTCGGGGGGCAGCTGCAGGACGGCCGGCCGGCTGCCGGTCCGCAGCACGAACAGCCCGAAGGCGCCGCTGCCCCAGGTCGGGGACCGCAGCCCCTCGTCGGCGAACGCCACCGAGACCGGACCGGGCAGCGGCCCGGTCAGCAGCTCCCGCCCGCCGTCGGCGGTGAGCACCGCGACCTGGCTGCGGCGCGAGTCCACGGCCATGTCCACGGCGCCGGCGACCTCCGGCGTGGCCGTCGGCTTGCGCTCCTCGTCGATGCGCTCCAACGACCGCAGCTGGCCGTCGACCAGGGCGAGCCCCGGCGGACGCTCCAGAGGCCCGTCGGGCGCGTACCCGGCCCAGGCCGCCCGGGGCTGCGGCTGGCCCACCCCCGGCACGGCGAGGAGCTCTCCGTCGACCAGCAGCCGGAGCCGGGTGAAGTCGGGCACGGCCTCGCGCAGCGTCCAGACCAGCTGCGCCGACAGGTCGGCGCGGGCCGTGTCCGGCAGCGCGTCCGCCGGGCCGGTCAGGTCCACCGACACCTCTCCCGCCGCGCTGGTGGTCACCGGGGAGCGCAGCAGGGTGCCCCGCGGCACGGCGGTCTCGGCGCTGCCGGCGATGCCGCTCGACGGGCCCCGGAGCAGCTGCGTCACGACCTGCTGCGCCGGCTCGGCCGTCGCCGGCAGCTGCACCAGGTCGGCCACCAGGTGCCTCGCGGTGGCCGCCGGCCCGACGGGGGCGAGGAAGTGCAGCACCCGGGGGTCGTACGACCGGTCGCGCCCGGCCGGGCTGAGCGTGAGGCCCTCGGGGACGGAGACCAGCTGCCACTGACCGGCGGTGTCCTGACGCAGCCGGTAGCGCTGCTCGCGGGACTGCGGGGCCGTCACCCGGGCGGCGCCGTCGACCCCGATCGCACCGACCACGTCGAGCGAGAGCACGACGACGACGACGTCCCCGTCGGAGGCGGCCCGGCTGGTGGCCACCGAGCGAGGGTCGAACACCGTGACACCGGCGTCGTCGTCCCAGCTGGACCGGGCCGCCGGCGCGAGGAAGCTGCGGGCGATGCCGTGCGCGTCACGGGCACTGCTCTGGGCGGCCAGGAAGCCGAGCACCACGGCCTCGGGGGCGGCGTCCGGCTGCGGTCCCGGCGGCAGCACGCTGATCGGCTGCGGCAGCCGCTGCTCGGCGGGGACGTCCCCCGGCCGCTGCACGCCCTGCGGCAGCGGCAGGCCGCAGCCACCGAGCAGCACCGCCAGGCCGACCGCCGCGGCGACGACGCGCAGTCGCCGGCGCGGGGTCACAGCGCGTCCCGGCGGGCGACCGGCCTGGCGTCGTCCGGGGCCGGCGGGTCGCCGCGGGTGCTGCCGGGCGGTGGCGGGCCCAGCGGCAGCGGGCTGCCCGCGCCGAGGTCGCCGCCGGCGACGCGCGGCAGGGTCAGCCGGAACTGCGCGCCCCTGCCGGGCCGCCCCACGCCTCCAGCCAGCCGCCGTGCAGCCGGGCGTCCTCCAGCGCGATCGACAGCCCCAGGCCGGTGCCGCCGGTCGTGCCGGGCCCGGGACGGGTCGGCGCGCCAGAACCGGTTGAAGACCACGCGCGGCCTCCTCGGCGCCGCAGCCCGACGCCGTGGTCGCGGACGGTGACCGCGACGCGCCGGTCGTCGCCGGCGACCGTGACGTCGACCGGCCGGCCCTCGCCGTGCTCGACCGCGTTGCCGACCAGGTTGCGCAGCACCCGCTCGATCCGGCGTGGTCGACCTCGGCGATCACCGGGCCGTTCGCCCGGCAGTGCAGCCCGCACGACGCTCCCCTTGCCCGCTCGGCCAGCGGCCGCGGTCTGCTCGACCACCCGGTCCACCAGGCGGACCAGGTCGGACGGGCTCGGCGTCGAGGGACGTCGCACCGGCGTCGTACCGGCTGATCTCCAGCAGGTCGGTGAGCAGCTCCTCGAAGCGGTCCAGCTCGGTCTGCAGCAGCTCGGCGCTGCGCCGGGTGTCGGGCGGGAACGTCGTCCCGGGCCTCGTGCAGCACGTCGGCGGCCATCCGCACGGTCGTCAGCGGCGTCCGCAGCTCGTGACGAGACGTCGGAGATGAAGCGCCGCTGCAGCCGCGACAGGTCCTCCAGCTGGCGGATCTGGCGCTGCAGGGCCGTCGGCCATCTCGTTGAAGGTCGCGGCCAGCCGGGCCAGGTCGTCCTCGCCGTGGACCACCATCCGCTCCTCCAGCAGACCGGCGGCGAGCCGCTCGGCGGTCCGGGCCGCCAACCGGACCGGGGCGACCACCTGCCGGGTGACGAGCGCCGCGATCAGCGCCAGCAGCACCACCAGCACCAGGCCGGCCGCCGCGATGGTCGCGCTGCACCAGCGCCAGGCGTCTCCTGCTCCGAGGTCAGCGGGAACAGGTAGAACAGCCGGTAGTCCAGGCCGCACCGGGGTGCGCAGCACCGAGCCGACGATGAGCGCCGGAACCTGCCGGTCACCGACGCCGGGGATGCCGCCGTAGACGTAGAGCGGACCGCCGTCGCCGGCCGCGAGCCGGTCACGCAGCACGCCGGGCACCGTGGAGGGGTCGACGCCGGCCGAGCCGAACGAGTTGCTGCCGGCCCGGGACGCGACGGCCACGACGGCGTACAGGTCGCCGGCGGCGCCGCGGTCGCGAGCTGCTGGACGACCTCGGCGAGCTCGGTGTCGACAGCCTGCGGGCTGACCACCTCGAGGTTGTCCAGGCGGGTCTGCGCCTGGGCCACGCCCGACTCCGCCTCCGACAGCGACGTGCGCGTCTTCGTGTCGACGAGCCCGCGACCGACCTGGTCCAGCAGCAGCGACGCCAGCAGCGCGACGACGACACCGGACGGCCAGCAGCGTGGTGACGACGACCCGGGTCTGCAGGGAGCGGCGCCAGCGGTGCCGCGCCACCAGCGCGACGCCCTGCAGCCGGCGCGCCGCGGCGCTGACCGCTGCCGGCCACGGGCCGCGGGCCCAGCGATGCCGGGCGGGCGGCCTTCCCGGTCCGGGCGCGCGGCGCTCACGCGCCGGGGCGCCCGCGGCCGGCCGTGCCGCGTCCCGGCGCGGCAGCGTGGGCGCCCGGCGGGACGGGACCGGCCCGGCGCCGCGCGCCGTCAGGGCGGGCCCGCCTTGTAGCCGACCCCCCGGACCGTCAGCACCACCTGCGGCTGCTCGGGGTCGCGCTCCACCTTGGCCCGCAGCCGCTGCACGTGCACGTTGACCAGCCGGGTGTCGGCGGCGTGCCGGTAGCCCCAGACCTGCTCGAGCAGCACCTCGCGGGTGAACACCGGTCCGCGGCCGCCGCGCCAGCGCGACCAGCAGGTCGAACTCGAGCGGGGTCAGCTGCACGCCTCGCCGTCGCGGGTGACCGTGTGGCCCGGCACGTCGATGAGCACCGGGTCGCCGTCCGGCCCGATGCGTGAGCGTCTCGGGCGCGAGGTCGTCGTGCGCCCGCAGCCGGGCCCGCATCCGGGCGACCAGCTCCTTGGGCTTGAACGGCTTGACGACGTAGTCGTCGGCGCCGCTCTCCAGCCCCAGCACCACGTCGACGGTGTCGCCCTTGGCGGTCAGCATGACGATCGGGACGCCGCTCTCCGCGCGGATCTGCCGGCACACCTCGATGCCGTCGGTCCCCGGCAGCATCAGGTCCAGCAGCACGATGTCGGGCCGCTCTCGCGGAACGCGCCCAGCGCCGCGTCGCCGTCGGCGACGAACGCCGGTCTCGAACCCCTCGCCGCGCAGCACGATGCCGAGCATCTCCGCCAACGCCGGATCGTCGTCGACGACGAGCACCCGTCCCCTCACCGCACGCTCCCGCTGCCCCCGGCATCCCTGCGCATCCTCACCGGACCATGGTCGCACCCTCACCCCCCGAGAGCTCCCGGCCGACTCGCGACAGGCCCACGACGTGCCACGATGAGGCGTACGCAGACAGCTGGCGGGGCCGCCCGGTGGTCGCCACGGCACGGACCCGCCCCCCGGGCGGACAGGAGGACGCGGTGACCGAGCGGGGCCCGGAGCAGCCAGGAGGCTGGGCGTCGCCCGGCGGCTGGGCCTCTCCCGACAGCCCGCCCGACAGCTCGCAGGAGGGCCCGCCCGGCGACGGCCCCGAGAGCGGCGGGCCCGCGGGCGGCGAGCCCGCCGTCCCGCCCGTCCCGAAGGCCCCGCCGGGCTGGGGCGTGCCGGACAGCGCGCCCGGGACGACGCCCCCGGCGCAGGAGGCGCCCTCCTGGGGCGGCGCGCCGGCCTGGGCGACGGCCGGCGGCGGGCAGAGCGGCTGGGGCGCACCGCCCCCGGCGGCCCCGCGTCCCGGTGTCGTACCGCTGCGACCGCTGGGGCTCGGCGAGCTGCTGGACGGTGCGGTCGGCGTCGTGCGGCGCTACCCGCGACCGACCCTGGGCCTGTCGTTCGTCGTCGCGCTGATCACCACCGTGCTCGGGGTCCTGCTGCTGGTGCTGCTGCCCGACGAGCTGTTCACCTCGACGGCCACCTCCCAGGACCTCACCGACGCCCAGCTCGGCAGCACCGTGGTGGGAGCACTGGCCACCGCGCTGGTCAGCGGCCTGGCCGGCATCGTCCTGGCCGGCATCATCACCGTCGTCGTCGGCCGGGCGGTGCTCGGCCAGCCGATGTCCACCTCGCAGGCGTGGGCTGCCGTCCGACCGCTGCTCGGCCGGCTGGTCGCGCTGGCCGTGGTCACCGGGCTGATCGTGGCCGGGGTCGCCGCCGCGGGCGTCCTGGTGGCGGTGCTCAGCGTCGCCGTCGCCGGAGGCGCCGGGCTGCTGCTGGGCGGACCGGTCGCGCTGGCCGGCCTCCTGGCCGCCGGCTACCTCTACGTCCGGCTGGCCCTGGCCCCGCCGGCGCTGGTGCTCGAGAAGGTCGGCATCCGCGAGGCGCTGCGGCGCAGCGGAGTCCTGGTGGCCCGCTCCTTCTGGCGGGTGCTCGGCATCCTGCTGCTCGCCGCGCTGATCGCCGGCGCCGTCGGGCAGGTGCTGCAGCTGCCGTTCGTGGCGCTCGGCGGCGGCACCGGCCTGTTCACCGGCGGCGAGGTGGCGCTGACCGCGCTCGTCCTGGCGCAGATCGGCGCGGGCCTCGCGCAGACGGTCACCGCACCGTTCACCAGCGGCGTGACGGCGCTGCTGTACGTCGACCGCCGGATGCGCGCCGAGGGCCTCGACGTCGCGCTGGCGTCCGCCGCGTCGGCGCCGCCGCGGGTGTGATGCTGCCGCTGCTCCCGCGGGTGGCGCTGCCCCGGCTCGCCGAGCCGGCGGATCCCGGGCCGCTCGGGCGCGAGGCGGCCCGCGAGGCGGCCCGCGCCGAGCTGGCCCGCCGCGAGTACGCCGACGCGCAGCCGCCGCTGCTGCTGCGGCTGGTCGGCCGGGCGCTGCGGTTCGTGAACGACCTGTTCGCCGACGCCGCCGCGCGGGTCGGGGACGGCACCCTCGCCCGGGTGCTCGTGCTCGGGCTGCTGGCGCTGGCCGTCGGGGTCGTGCTGACCCGCCTGGGTCCGGTCTCCGGCCGGCGCGGCGGGCGCGCGGTGTTCGACGGCAGCGGCGTGCTCACCGCCGCGCAGCACCGCTCCCGCGCCGCGGAGCTGGCCGCGGCGGGACGCCACCCGGAGGCGGTCCGGGAGCGGCTGCGCGCCGTCGTCCGGGAGCTGGAGTCCCGCGGGGTGATCGACCGGCGTCCCGGGCGCACGGCCACGGAGGTCGCCACCGACGCCGGGCTGGCGGTCCCCCGGCTGGCCGACCCGCTGCACGCGGCGGCCCGGCTGTTCGACGAGGTCTGGTACGGCGGGCGCGCCGCGGGTCCGCAGGACTACGACGGGCTGGTCCGGCTCGACGAGCAGGTCTGCGGCGTCGAGCTGGTGCGCGCCGGCGGGCGGTCGGGCCGGTGAGCGGCGCCGCGCCGGGACCGGCGACGAGCACGGCCCCGACCGGGCGCGCCCTGTGGCGCAGCAGCCGCGGGCCGCTCGCCGCGCTCCTCGTCCTGACCGGCGTGTCCGTGGCGCTCGCCGCGCTGCGTGCCACCGGCGACGACGGGCTGCTCGACCCGGGGTCGTACGCCCCGCAGGGGTCGCGGGCCGTCGCGGCGCTGCTCGAGGACCGCGGCGTGCCGGTCCGGACGGTGGGCAGCATCCCGGCCGTGCGCGCCGCCCCGGCCGGCCCGCTGCTGGTGCCCCGGCCGCAGGAGCTCACCGAGGCCGAGCTCACCGAGCTCGCCGCGCTGGGCCGCGCGATCGTCGTGGTCGGCGCCGGGCCGGCGACGCTGCAGGCGCTGGGGGTGCCGGTCGACGTCGAGCCGGCGGACGTGGCCACCCGGCAGCCGGCGTGCGACCTGCCGGCCGCCCGGACCGCCGGCCCGGCCCGGGCCGGCGGCCTGTCGTACGCGGTGACGGACGGCTCGGCGGGCACCGGCTGCTACGCGGCCGGCGGGCGGGCGACGCTGCTGGCCCTGCCCGGACCCGGGGTGACGCTGCTCGGCGCCGCCGAGCCGCTGACCAACGACGCCCTCGCGGAGGAGGGCAACGCGGCGTTGGCCGTCGGGCTGCTGTCCGGCGTCCCGGGCGACACCGTGCTGTGGCTGCTCCCCGACGCCGGCCGCGCCGTGCCGGGCGGCCCGGTGTCGGTACGGAGCCTGCTGCCGGACGCGGTCCTGATCGGCGCGCTGCAGGTGGCCGTGGCGGTGGTGCTGCTCGCGCTGTGGCGCGCCCGCCGGCTCGGCCGGGTCGTCGTCGAGCCGCTGCCGGTCGTCGTACGGGCCGCCGAGACCGTCGAGGGCCGCGGCCGGCTCTACCAGGCGGCCGGGGCGCGCGACGCCGCCGCCGCCGCGCTGCGCGCGGGTGCCCGCGACCGGCTCGCCCGACGGCTGAACCTGCCTCCCGAGCCCGACCGGGGCACGCTGGTCGCCCTGCTCGCGCACCGGGGCGGGCACGACCCGGCCGCCCTCGACGCGCTGCTGTACGGTGCGCCTCCCGTCGACGACGGCGCGCTGGTCCGGCTGGCCGACGCGCTCGACGCGGTCTCCCCCGGCCCGCGCGGCTCCGCGGCGCCCCGCCCGCCCGCACCCGACCAGCCCCGAACCCACCCGGAGGTGGCCCGACCGTGACCGCTCCCGAGCCGTACGACGCTCCCGCCCCGGACCGCGACCCGCGGGAGGTGCTGGACGCGCTGCGCCGGGAGGTCGGCAAGGCGGTGATCGGCCAGGAGCCGGTCGTCACCGGCCTGGTGATCGCGCTGCTCTGCCGCGGCCACGTGCTGCTGGAGGGCGTGCCCGGGGTCGCCAAGACGCTGCTGGTCCGGGCCCTGGCCGCGGCGCTCGACGTGGACACCAAGCGGGTGCAGTTCACCCCGGACCTGATGCCCGGCGACGTGACCGGGTCGCTGGTCTACGACACGCGCAGCTCGGAGTTCACCTTCCGGCACGGCCCGGTCTTCACCAACCTGCTGCTCGCGGACGAGATCAACCGCACCCCGCCGAAGACGCAGGCCTCGCTGCTCGAGGCGATGGAGGAGCGGCAGGTGTCGGTGGAGGGCACGCCGATCCACCTGCCCGACCCGTTCATGGTCTGCGCCACGCAGAACCCGGTCGAGTACGAGGGCACCTACCCGCTCCCCGAGGCGCAGCTCGACCGGTTCCTGCTCAAGCTGACCGTGCCGCTGCCGGCCCGGGACGACGAGATCTCGGTGGTCCGCGCGCACGACAGCGGCTTCGACCCGCGGGACCTGTCCGCGCTGTCCGCCGTGGCGGGACCGGCGGAGCTCGCCGCCGGACGGGCCGGGGTGCGCTCGCTGCGGGTGTCCGACGAGGTCCTGGCGTACGTCGTGGACGTCTGCCGGGCGACCCGCACGTCCCCGTCGCTGTCGCTCGGAGTGAGCCCGCGCGGCGCCACCGCGCTGCTGGCCACCAGCAAGGCCTGGGCCTGGCTGTCCGGCCGGGACTACCTCACCCCCGACGACGTGAAGGCGCTCGCCCGCCCGACGCTGCGGCACCGCGTCGCGCTGCGCCCGGAGGCCGAGCTGGAGGGCGTCACCGCCGACGGCGTGCTCGACGGGGTGCTCTCCTCGGTGCCCGTTCCCCGCTAGTGGCCGTCACCGGCCGGCTCGCGCTGCTGGCCCTGCTCGGGCTGCTGCCGGCCGTGCTGCTGCCGGACCGCACGACGCTGCTGGCGGTCGCGGCAGTCCTGGCGCTGGCGGTCGCCGTCGACCTGGCGCTGGCTGCGCCGGTGGCCGGCCTGCGGCTGTCCCGCCGCGGGGTGTCCTCGTTGCGGCTCGGCGACGCGGGCGTCGTGGAGCTGTCGGTCGCCAACCCGTCCGGCCGTCGGCTGCGGGCCGTGCTCCGGGACGCCTGGGTGCCGTCGGCGGGCGCCGCACCCGCGACCTGCGCGCTGGACGTCCCGGCCGGCGGCACCCGGGCGGTCGCCACGTCGCTCACCCCGACCCGCCGCGGGGACCGCCTGCCGGACCGGGTGACCGTGCGCTCGTACGGCCCGCTCGGGGTGGCCGCCCGGCAGGGCCGGCACGAGGTCCCGTGGCGGGTCCGGGTCCAGCCCTCGTTCGCCTCCCGCCGCCACCTGCCGGAGCGGCTGTCCCGGCTGCGCCAGCTCGACGGGCGCAGCGCGGCCCGCAGCCGTGGGCAGGGCACCGAGTTCGACGCGCTGCGCGACTACGTCGAGGGCGACGACGTCCGCTCGATCGACTGGCGGGCCACCGCCCGCCGGCAGGAGGTCGTGGTCCGGACCTGGCGGCCCGAGCGCGACCGGCGGGTGCTGCTCGTCCTCGACACCGGACGGACCTCCGCCGGCCGGGTGGGCGACGTCCCCCGGCTGGACGCCGCGCTCGACGCGGCGCTGCTGATGACCGCGCTCGCCGGGCGCGCCGGCGACCGGGTGGACCTGCTGGCCCTCGACCGCCAGGTGCGCGCGGCCGTCGAGGGGGCGGGCCGCTCGGAGGCGCTCGCCCGGGTCGTCGACGCCATGGCGGGTCTGGAGCCGGCGCTGCTCGAGAGCGACGGCCGGCTGCTGGTCGCCGAGGTGCTCCGCCGCGCCCGCCGCCGCTCGCTGGTGGTGCTGTTCACCACGCTGGACGCCGCACCGCTGGAGGAGGGCCTGCTGCCGGTGCTCGGCTCGCTGACCAGCCGGCACACCGTCGTCCTGGCCTCGGTCGGGGACCCGCGGGTGGAGCAGCTGCGGTCCGGCCGGGGCAGTGCCGAGGCGGTCTACGCCGCCGCCGCCGCCGAGCGGGCCGGCGCCGAGCGCCGGCGCATGACCGCGGTGCTGCGCTCCCGGGGGGTGGAGGTCGTGGACGCCGCGCCCGACGCCTTCGCCCCCGCGGTGGCCGACGCCTACCTGTCCCTCAAGGCGGCCGGCCGGCTGTAGCGGCCGGCGGCGGGCGGGCCGGCGCGACCAGGGTCTTGTGCCCGCCCGCCAGGCACGGCAGGCTGCGCGCACCGGGGCGCACCGCGTCGAGCGCCTCCGTGCCGGAGGACGAGATGGCCAGCACCGCTGCGAGCGCCAGGTCCGCCGGACCGGAGCCCCGGTCGCCCGACCGGGTCCGCAACGTCGTGCTGGTCGGCCGGGCCGGTGCCGGCAAGACGACCCTGGTCGAGGCGCTGCTGGTGGCCTCGAACACGGTCGCCCGGGCCGGCCGGGTCGAGGACGGCTCGACGGTCTGCGACAGCAGCGAGCTCGAGCAGCGGCAGCAGCGGTCGGTGACGCTGGCGCTGGCCCCGTTCGAGCACGCCGGCGTCAAGGTCAACCTGCTCGACACGCCCGGGCACGCCGACTTCGTCGCCGAGCTGCGGGCCGGCCTGCGGGCGGCCGACGCGGCGCTGTTCGTGGTGTCGGCCGTCGACGGCGTCGATGCCCGCACCGAGCAGCTGTGGCAGGAGTGCGCCGCGGTGGGGCTGCCCCGCGCCGTGGCCGTGACCCAGCTCGACCGGCCGCGGGCGGACGCGCTGGAGGTCGTGGCGGCCTGCCAGCGCGCGTTCGGGGACGGCGTGCACCCGGTGCAGCTGCCCCAGGAGGACGGGCTGCTGGACCTGATGACGCTGCGCGTGCACGACGCCGGCGGGCAGCGGGACGCGACGGCGGGCGAGCGGGAGGGCGCCGCGGCGGCCCGCGCCGGCCTGCTCGAGGGGATCATCGCCGAGAGCGAGGACGAGACGCTGCTGGACCGCTACCTCGGCGGGGAGGAGCTGGACCCGGCCGTCCTGGTCGCGGACCTGGAGACCGCCGTCGCCGGCGGCTCGTTCCACCCGGTGCTGCCGGTCGCGGCGCTGACCGGCGTCGGGGTCCCGGAGCTGCTCGACCTGCTGGTGCGGGCCTTCCCGACCCCGCTGGAGCACCCCCTTCCGCCGGTCACCCGGCTGGACGGCACGCCCGCCCCGCCGCTGACCTGCGACCCGGACGGTCCGCTCGTCGCCGAGGTGGTCCGTACCGGCACCGACCCGTACCTCGGACGGGTGTGCCTGGTCCGGGTGTTCTCCGGGACGCTGCGCCCGGACGTCGCGGTGCACGTGTCGGGGCACGCCGCGACCCGCCCGGAGCACGACGCCGACGAACGGGTGGGTCCGCTGTCCAGCCCGCTCGGGGCGCTGTCCCGGACCGTGTCGTCCTGCCCGGCCGGCGACATCTGCGCCGTCGCGCGGCTGGGCAGCGCGCAGACCGGCGACACGCTGTCCGGGGTCGACCTGCCGCTGCTCGTGCCGGCCTGGGAGCTGCCCGAGCCGCAGCTGCCGGTCGCGCTGGAGGTCGCGTCGCACAGCGACGAGGACCGGCTGGACGAGGCGCTGGCCCGGGTGGCCGTGGAGGACCCGTCGGTGCGGGTGCAGCGCGACCCGGAGACCGGGCAGCTGCTGCTCTGGTCGCTGGGCGAGGCGCACGCCGACGTGCTCGTGGAGCGGCTCGGGGTCCCGGTGCAGCGGACCGAGGTCCGCGTACCGCTGCGCGAGACGCTGGCCGGTCCGGGCACGGTCACCGGGCGGCTCGTCAAGCAGTCCGGCGGGCACGGGCAGTACGCCGTGGTGGTGCTGGAGGTGGAGCCGCTGCCGACCGGCTCGGGCATCCGGTTCGCCAGCCGGGTCGTCGGCGGCGCCGTCCCCACCCAGTACGTCGGCAGCGTGGAGAAGGGCGTCCGGGCCCAGGCCGAACGAGGCGTGCACGACGGTCTGCCGCTGGTCGACCTGTCGGTGGTGCTGGTCGACGGCAAGGCCCACTCGGTGGACTCCTCCGACGCCGCGTTCACCGCGGCCGGGGCGCTGGCGATGCGCGAGGCGGTCGCCGCGGTCGGCACGGTCGTGCTCGAGCCGGTGAGCGAGCTCGAGGTGCGGGTGCCCGCCTGGGCGGTCGGTGCGGTGATGTCCGACCTGGCCTCCCGGCGGGCCCGGGTGACCGGCACCGAGGCCGACAGCGAGGAGACGGTCGTGCACGCCGAGGTCCCCGACGTGGAGCTGCTGCGCTACGCCGTGCAGCTCCGCTCGCTCAGCCACGGCACCGGCTCCTCGAGCCGCCGGCACCTGCAGTACGAACCGGCGCCGGCCTCCTCGCGCGCGATGGCCGGCTCCTCCTGAAGCCCACCGGTGCCCGACCGTCCCGGCCCGGGGGCTGACCGCGGCGCCCGACGCCGTGCAGCCTGCCCACGGTCGCACTACGGTCACCTTCCGTGACGTCCTTCTCCCCCGGTTCGCCGCCGCCGGCACCTCCCGCCCTGCTGCCCGGCACCGCGCGGCGGCTGCTCGCCCGCACCGCCCGCGCCCAGCGGGAGAGCCGTGCCCCCGGCCTGGTGGCCGGGGTGGTCCGGGAGCGCGCCCTCGTCTGGTCGGCGGCCCGCGGGGAGGTGGCGGAGCCGCACGCCGACGTCCAGCACCGGATCGGCTCGATCACCAAGTCCCTCACCGCGGTGGCGGTGCTCCGGCTGCGGGACGAGGGGCTGCTCGACCTCGACGACCCGCTGGACACGCACCTGCCCGGCACCCCGGCCGGCACCCGGACGGTCGGCCAGCTGCTCAGCCACACCGCCGGGCTGACCGCGGAGAGCCCGGGCGCGTGGTGGGAGCGCACCCCGGGCGGCCCGCTGGCCGACCTGGGCCTGGCCGACCAGCACGTGCCGCTCGGCGCCGGCCGGCAGTTCCACTACTCCAACCTCGGCTTCGGGCTGCTCGGCGAGCTGCTGTCGGCGCTGCGGGGTCGGGCGTGGGTCGACGTGGTGCGCGACGAGGTGCTGCTGCCGCTCGGGATGTCCCGCACCAGCCCGCGACCGCAGGCCCCCGCCGCGACCGGCTGGGGCATCCACCCGTGGGCCGACGTCCGGCACACCGAGCCGGAGCACTTCCACGGCGCGATGGCGCCGGCCGGGCAGCTCTGGGCGTCCCTGACCGACCTCGCCCGCTTCGCCGCGTTCCTGCTCGGCGACACCGCGGACGTCCTGCACCCGGCGACGCTGGAGGAGATGACGCACCCGGCCGGTGTCGACAGCGCCGCCGAGGGCTGGTCGGCGTACGGGCTGGGGCTGCAGGTGCTCCGCACGCCGAGCCGCACGCTGGTCGGGCACGGCGGGTCCATGCCCGGGTTCCTCGCCGGGGTCTTCGTCGACCGGGCGGCCGGCGACGGCGCGGTCGTGCTGCGCAACGCCACCAGCGGCGCGGACGGGGGCCTGCTGCCGGACCTGCTGGACCTGCTGGAGGCGTCCGAGCCGGCTGTCGGCGGCACCTGGCGGGCCACTCCGGCGACCGTCGACCTCGACGTGCTGGGGCCGTGGTTCTGGGGTCCGGCGCCGTACGTGCTGCGGTTGCAGGGGGACGGCCTGCTGCACCTCGGCGGCCTGATGCCGGTCGGCGGCCCCGGTGGCCCGGGCCGCAGCAGCCGGTTCCGGCGCAGGGACGACGGCACCTGGGTCGGGCTCGACGGCTACTTCACCGGGGAGGTGCTGACCCTCGGCCCGACCGTGATGGAGCTCGCCACCTTCGTGTTCACCCGCACCCCGTACGACCCGGGTGCCCCGGTGCCGGGCGGGGTCGACGAGCGCGGCTGGCACTAGCCGGTGCGGCGGCCGCCCCGTGCCGGCCCACTGGCGGCCCCGCCGCCGGGCTGGTAGGCCTGCGGCACCTACTCCCCGGAGGTCCGCCGTGACCCGATCCGTTCTGCGCCGCCTGACCGGCACCGCCGTCGCCGCCGTGCTGCTGCTGCCCGCCCTCGCGGCCGCGCCCGCCACCGCGGCCCCGCCGCGCGAGACCGTCCCGCTCGCCGCCGGCTCGCAGCCGGAGGGGATCGCCAGCCGGGGCACGACGTACTGGGCCGGCGCCCGGCTCGACGGCGCGATCTACCGCGGCGACCTGCTGACCGGCCGGCGCACCGTGCTGGTGCCGGGCCGCGACGGCCACGCCGCCCGCGGCATGCAGCTCGACCCGGCCACCGGCACGCTGTGGGTGGCCGGCGACGTGCGGCTGGCCGACGGCCGGACCCGCAGCACGGTGACCGCCTACGACGCCGACACCGGGCGCCAGCTGCGCCGGGTCCGGGTGCCCGGTCAGCGCTTCCTCAACGACGTGCAGGTCACCGGCAGCGGCGTCTACGTCACCGACTCGTTCAGCCGCGACCTGATCCGGGTCACGACAGCCGGCTTCACCGTGCTGCCGATGACCGGCGACTGGGTGCAGCCCGCCGGCTTCGGCGCGAACGGCATCCGCCAGCTGCCCACCGGCGACCTCGTCGTCACCAACAGCACCACCGGCGAGCTCTTCCGGGTCGACCCGGCCACCGGGGTCGCCGACCGCATCGAGCTGTCCGGCCGGGCGCTGGTCAGCGGCGACGGCCTGGTGCTGCGCGGCAGCACGCTGTTCGTCGTGTACGGCTTCGGGGTGGACGGCGTCGCCGTCGTGCGGCTGGCCGCCGACGGGCGCAGCGGACGGGTCACCCGCGCGCTGACCGACGGTGACCTCGACCGGCCGACCACCGCGGTGCTCGCCGCCGGCGCGCTGTACGCCGTCAACGGCCGGTTCGGCGTGCCGCCGACGCCGACCACGGCGTACCAGGTCGTCCGGGTCGAGCTGGCCAGCTGAGCGACGGCCTTCCGGGCGGGCGCGGCTGCCCGCCCGGAGGGCCGCCGGCGCGGCTCAGGCGGTGGGCAGCACGTCCCCGGACCGCTCCGCGGCGACGTCGCCGGTGACGCCCGCCCGGAAGGCCCGGCGGCCCGGCCCGAACACGTACGCCAGGAACAGCACCTCGGCGGCGACGCCGATCGCCACCCGGGCGGAGGTCGGCAGGCCGCTGGGGGTCACGAAGCCCTCGATGAGGCCCGAGACGAGCAGGACCAGCGCCAGGCCCAGCGCGCCGGACACCAGCGCGCGCCCCTCCTCGGCGAGCGCCGCGGACCGGGTCCGGCGGCCCGGGTCCACCACCGTCCAGCCCAGCTTCAGGCCCAGACCGCAGGCCACGAACACGGCCGTCAGCTCGAGCAGGCCGTGCGGGAGGATGAGCCCGAAGAACTGCCCGGTCCGGTCGTTGGCCACCATCAACCCGCCGCTGACGCCGACGTTGAGGGCGTTGGTGAACAGGATGTACGGGATCGGCAGCCCCAGCAGCACCCCGAACAGGATGGCCTGCGCCGCGACGTAGGCGTTGTTGGTGAACACCCTCGCCGCGAAGTCCTGGGCCGGCGCGGAGCGGTAGTAGTTCTCGAAGTCCTGCTCGACGAGCCGGCGGATCTGCTCGGGGTCGGCGATCGCCAGCTGCACCTCGGGCACGCGGGCGACCCACGCCCCGAAGGCGACGGCGACCAGCAGGAACCCCGCGGCCGCGCCACCCCACCACAGCCGGGTCCGGTAGCACAGCGCCGGGAAGTCGCGGCCGAGGAACCGGGCGACGTCCCGCCAGCCGGAACGCGGCCCGGCCGCCACGGTGCCGCGTGCCCGGGCCACCAGCCCGGACAGGTGGGCGACCAGCGCGGCGTCCCGGCCGGCGCTCTGCACGACCGACAGCGACGTGGCGGCGCGCTGGTACAGGTCGACCAGCTCGTCGACGTCCCGGCCGGTCAGCCGGGAGGGCCGGGCGGCCCGCCCGAGCAGGCTCTCCAGGCGCTGCCAGTCGGCCCGGTGCGCAGCGACGTACGCGTCGAGGTCCACAGGGGCAGACTAGGGGCGCGAGCCGGCCACCTCGGGTCGACCGCGGGAGGGGGCAGTCAGGTGACCGAGCTCGTCACCGGCGAGGCCGTGGCGCTCGACCTGCGGACGGCCGCGGTGCCGTCCCGGGCGGTGGCCGCCGGGCTGGACCTGCTGCTGCAGACCGCCCTGCTGCTCGTCGTAGGCGGGCTGTTCGCGGCCGGCTCGGTCGACGTCAGCGAGGCGGCCGGCCAGGCGCTGGGCGTGGTGCTGCTGGTCGTGGTGCTCGCCGTCTACCCGGTCGCGACCGAGTCGCTGCTGCGGGGCCGCACCCCCGGCAAGGCCGTGATGGGGCTGCGGGTGGTCCGCGACGACGGCGGGCCGATCGGCTTCCGGCACGCCCTGGTGCGCGGCCTGTCCGGCGCGTTCCTGGAGAAGCCCGGGCTGACGTTCTTCGTCCTGCCGGTCGTGGTGTCCCTGCTGAACCCGCAGAACAAGCGGATGGGCGACCTGCTGGCCGGCACCGTCGTGGTCCGCGACCGGCACGGCCGGCCCGGGACGGCCGGGGCGGACATGCCTGCGCAGCTGGCCGACTGGGCCGGCACGCTGGAGCTGTCACGGCTGCCCGACGACCTGGCGCTGTCGGTCCGGCAGTTCCTGGCCCGGGCGGGCGACCTGACCCCGGCGGCCCGCGACGACCTCGGCCGGCGGCTCGAGTCGGCCGTCCGGAGCTGCACCGCGCCGCCGCCGCCGGAGGGCACGCCCGGCTGGGCGTACCTGACGGCCGTGCTCGCCGAGCGTCGCCGGCGCGCCCAGGACCAGCTGCGCCCGGGCCCGGCCGGCCCCCGCCCGACGCCGGCCGCGCGACCGCCGGCTCCCCCGCCGGCCGGCGCGGAGCCGGAGCGCGGCCCGGAGCAGGCGGTCGGGCCGCACCGCGACCGGGGCTTCGCGCCGCCGTCCTGAGCCGGGCCGCCGCGCCGGGCCGACGGCTTCAGCCGCGGCGCGTGAGCACCGCGTCGATCAGGTGCGGCCCCGGCTCGGCGAGCGCCCGACGCAGCTGCTCGGCGAGCTCCTCGGCGGTGGTCGCCCGGGTCGCCGGCACCCCCATGCCGGTGGCGAGCGCCACGAAGTCCAGGTCCGGCCGGCCCAGGTCGAGCAGCTGGCGGGCCCGCTCGCCGTCGCGCGCCGCACCGACCCGCTGCAGCTCGCCGTCGAGGATGGCGTAGGCGCCGTTGTTGCACACGATCGTCGTCACGTCGAGCTGCTCGCGGGCGTACGTCCACAGCGCCGTGATGGTGTACATCGCGCTGCCGTCCGCCTGCACCCCGATCACCGGCCGGTCCGGGCAGGCCACCGCGGCGCCGGCCGCGCAGGGCAGCCCCTGCCCGATCGCCCCGCCGGTGAGCGTGAGCCAGTCGTGCCGGGGCGCCCCGGCAGTGGCGGCGGACAGCGACCCCCCGGAGGTGAGCGCCTCGTCGACCACGATGGCCCGCTCGGGCAGCAGGGCGCCGAGCACCGCCGCCAGCGCGGCCGGCGTGATCGGTCCGGACGGCAGGTCCGGCCGGCGGGCCGCAGTGACCTCCGCGGTCGCGTCCGGGGCGACCTGGTCGGCCAGCGCGACGAGCGCGGCGGTGGCCTGCTCGCCCGGCTCGGCCAGCACCGCGATCTCGCAGTCCGGCGGGGCGAACTCCCCGGGCAGGCCGGGGTAGGCGAAGAACGCCACCGGTCGGCGCGCGCCGACCAGCACGAGGTGCCGGGTGCCGGCCAGCTCGGCCAGCGCCGGCTCGGGCGGGTACGGCAGCTGGCGCACCCAGGGCAGCCCGGCGCCGCGGGGCAGCCGCGCGGGGAACGTCTCGCAGAGCAGCCGGGCGCCGGTCTGCGCGGCGAGCCGGCCGGCCGCCAGCAGGCCCTGCTCGGTGAGCGCGTCGCCGCCGAGCAGCAGCACGGTCGGCTCCCCGCGCTGCAGCACCTCGGCCACCTGCGCCAGGGTCTGCTCGGCGACCAGCGCCGGGATCCGCTCGCGCGGCGGCGGGGCGACCTTGCCGCCCTCGCCCCAGGACACGTCGGCCGGCAGCACCAGCGTCGCCACGCCCCCGGGCGGCGCGGTGGCGGCCGCCACCGCCTCGACGGCGTCGGCCGCGAGGTCGCCGGTGGCCAGCGAACGGCGGGTCCAGACCGACACCGCCCCCGCGATCGCGTCGATGTCGGACTCCAGCGGGGCGTCCAGCCGCTTGTGGTAGGTCGCGTGGTCGCCGACGACGTTGACCAGCGGGGTGCGGGCGCGCCGGGCGTTGTGCAGGTTCGCCAGGCCGTTGCCGAGCCCGGGTCCCAGGTGCAGCAGCGTGGCCGCCGGCCGGCCGCTCATCCGGGCGTACCCGTCGGCGGCGCCGGTCGCCACGCCCTCGAACAGGGTCAGCACCGCCCGCATCTCGGGCACCTCGTCGAGCGCGGCGACGAAGTGCATCTCCGAGGTGCCGGGGTTGGCGAAGCAGACGTCCACCCCGGCCTCGACCAGTGTGCGGATCAGGGCCTGTGCGCCGTTCATCAGCGAGCCTCCCGGGTGCCTGCGCGTTGGCCGCAGGCTAGGCCACCCGGCCCGGCGCACGGGCTCCCGCCCCCGCGGAGCCCGTCGACCGGCGGCACGCCGCAGGCCCGGTCCCTTCCGAGGAGAGGGCCCGGGCCTGCGGTCGGTCGATCGCGCGCCGTGCTAGTAGCGGTACATGTCGCTCTTGTACGGCCCGGCGACGTCGACGCCGAGGTACTCGGCCTGCGCCTTGCTCAGCGTGGTGAGCCGCACGCCCAGGGCGTCCAGGTGCAGCCGGGCGACCTTCTCGTCGAGGTGCTTGGGCAGCACGTAGACCTCGCGCGCGTACTCGTCGGTCTTGGTGAACAGCTCGATCTGCGCGATCACCTGGTTGGTGAAGCTGTTGCTCATCACGAAGCTCGGGTGGCCGGTGGCGTTGCCCAGGTTGAGCAGCCGCCCCTCGCTCAGCAGCACGATCGAGCGGCCGTCCTCCCGGACCCACTCGTCGACCTGCGGCTTGATGTTGCGCCGCTCGATGCCGGGCAGGGCACTCAGGCCGGCCACGTCGATCTCGTTGTCGAAGTGCCCGATGTTGCCGACGATCGCCTGGTGCTTCATCCGGCTCATGTGCTCGGCCGTGATGATGTCCTTGTTGCCGGTCGCGGTGATGAAGATGTCCGCGGTCTCGACGACGTCCTCGAGGGTGGCGACCTGGTAGCCCTCCATGGCGGCCTGCAGCGCGCAGATCGGGTCGATCTCGGTGACGATGACCCGGGCGCCCTGGCCGCGCAGCGAGTCGGCGCAGCCCTTGCCGACGTCGCCGTAGCCGCACACGACCGCCACCTTGCCGCCGATCATGACGTCGGTGGCGCGGTTGATACCGTCGATGAGCGAGTGCCGGCAGCCGTACAGGTTGTCGAACTTGCTCTTGGTCACCGAGTCGTTGACGTTGATCGCCGGGAACAGCAGCTCGCCGGCGCGCGCGAACTCGTACAGGCGCATGACGCCGGTGGTGGTCTCCTCGGTGACGCCCTGGATGCCGGCGCCGATCCGGGTGAACCGCTCCGGGTCGCGGTCCAGCGAGCGGCGCAGCACGTCCAGGATGACGCGGTACTCCTCGGAGTCACCCGCGTCGGCGGACGGCACGACACCGGCCTTCTCGAAGGCCGCGCCCTTGTGGATCAGCAGCGTGACGTCGCCGCCGTCGTCCAGGATCATGTTGGGGCCGGTGGCGCCGGAGCCGTCGTCCGGCCAGTCGACGACCTGCTCGGTGCACCACCAGTACTCCTCCAGCGTCTCGCCCTTCCAGGCGAAGACGGGGACGCCCTGCGGGTCCTCCGGCGTGCCGGTCGGGCCGACCGCGACGGCGGCGGCCGCGTGGTCCTGGGTGCTGAAGATGTTGCAGCTCACCCAGCGGACCTTCGCGCCGAGCTCGACGAGGGTCTCGATGAGCACGGCGGTCTGCACCGTCATGTGCAGCGAACCGGTGATCCGGGCGCCCTGGAGCGGCTTGCTCTGCCCGTACTCCGAGCGCATGGCCATCAGGCCGGGCATCTCGTGCTCGGCCAGGCGGATCTCCTTGCGGCCGAACTCGGCCAGCGAGAGGTCGGCGACCTTGAAGTCCTGGGTGCTCGCGGTGGTCATGCATCGTCCTTCGGTCGGGGGCGGGAGGGGAGGTCTCGGGAAGTCAGGGCGCCAGCAGCTGCTGGTGCTTGTCCTGCTCGAAGCGCAGCCAGCCGGCGTCGTCGCGGGCGCCGACGTCCGGGACGGGCAGATCGACCGGGCGGGCCGGTCCCGCCTCGAACCAGGCGTCCAGGGCCGCTGCCAGCGCGGCGTCGACCCGCAGCCTCCGGGCGAACCCCACGTCGCCGAGCTCGAGGTCGTGGTCGTCCAGCAGCTCGCGGAGCGTGCGCAGCCGCTGCAGCTCGCCGGGGCCGTACAGCCGGTAGCCGCCGGTCGAGCGCGGCGCCTCGACCAGCCCGAGCTGCTCGACGTAGCGCAGCATCCGCGCGGACCAGCCGGTGGCCTGCGCAGCCTGGTGGATCGTCAGGGCTGTCATCGCCACCGACGTTACCAGCGGGATGTCAGGCCCGCCTCCGCAGGGTTGACACGGCGCTGGCAGGCCGCGTCAGGGCGGGTCGAGGGCGGTCAGCTCCACCCCCGGCGCGTCCAGCACCACGTTCCCCGCGACGTGCACCGCGCCGCGCTCCCCGGTCTGCAGGTCGGTCACCTCGAAGCCGGCGACCTCGAGGTCACCCTGCCGCCGCGTGCCGGCCGCCGACCACGCCTGGTCGACCAGCCGGGTCGCCAGCGCCTCGTCACCGAGCCGGAGCAGGCGCAGCCGGGTGACCGGCTGCGCCTGCCGGGCGCAGCGCCGGGCCGCGGCGAGCAGCCACACCGGGCTGCTCCCGGTGAAGCCGTCGGCGACCGCGCCGGCTTCCGCGTCGCCGCGCCGCCAGAGCAGCTCGGAGCCGACGGCCCCGCCGCGCAGCACCCAACCGGCCGCCTCGACGTGCACCCGCAGCGGCGTCCCGCTGGCGTCCAGGACGACGTCGAGGCGTCCGCGGGCCGCGCCGGTGCCCTCGTCCTCCCGGGTCGCGACGTACCGCCAGCCCGCCGGCCCCGGTGCGCAGGCGAAGCGCTCGACCAGCGCGGCACCGTCGGCGGCCAGCCGGTAGCTGCCCCGGGCCACCTCAGGCCCACGACGACAGGTACCCGGCCTGCGCCGCGGTGAGGTCGTCCAGGACGACCCCGAGCGCGGCCAGCTTGGTCCGGGCGACCTCGGCGTCCAGCCGCGCCGGGACGGCGTGCACGCCGGGGGCGAGCTCGGTGGCGTGCAGGTGCTCCAGCACCAGGGCCTGCACGGCGAAGCTGACGTCCATCACCGCCGGCGGGTGCCCCTCGGCCGCCGACAGGTTGACCAGCCGCCCCTCCGCCAGCAGCAGCACCCGACGCCCGGACGGCAGGGCGTACTCGTCGACGTGCGGCCGCACCCGGGACACCTCGACGGCCCTGGCACGCAGGCCCGCCACGTCGATCTCGACGTCGAAGTGCCCGGCGTTGCCGAGCACCGCGCCGTCGCGCAGCAGCTCCAGGTGCGGCCCGGCGACCACGTCCCGGTTGCCGGTGGCGGTGAGCACGACGTCGGCCAGCGGCAGCGCCTGCGCCATCGGCAGCACCCGGTGGCCGTCCAGGACCGCCTCCAGCGCCCGGGCCGGGTCGATCTCGGTGACGACGACCGACGCACCCAGGCCGCGGGCGCGCTCGGCGATGCCCCGCCCGCACCAGCCGTAGCCGGCCACCACCACCGTCGCGCCCGCCAGCAGCGTGCCGGTCGCCCGCACCACGGCGTCCAGCGTGGACTGGCCGGTGCCGTGCCGGTTCGCCACGAGCAGCTGGGTGGCGGTGTCGTTGACCGCCATCATCGGCAGCCACAGGGCGCCGGCCGCGGCCATCGACCGCAGCCGCAGCACGCCCGTGGTGGTCTCCTCGCAGCCGGCCCGGACCCCCGCCCGCAGCTCGGGCCGGCGCTGCAGCACCTGCACCAGGTCGCAGCCGTCGTCGAGCAGCAGGTGCGGACGGGCCTCCAGGACGGCCTCGAGGTGCCGGGCGTAGCCGTCCCGGTCGACCCCGTGCCGGGCGTGCACGCCGACGCCCTGCTCGACGAGGGCAGCGGCCACGTCGTCCTGGGTGGACAGCGGGTTCGACGCGGCGAGGTGCACCTGCGCGCCACCGGCGAGCAGCGTGCGCGCCAGGGCCGCGGTCTCCGGGGTCACGTGCATGCAGGCCGCCACCCGCACGCCGGCCAGCGGCCGCTCCCGCAGGAACCGCTCCCGCAGCAGGCCGAGCACCGGCATCCTGCGCTCGGCGTACGCGGTCCGGCGCCGGCCGGAGGCGGCCAGCCCGGCGTCGGCGACGTCGTACGGCAGGGCGGCCACCGACCGACTCTCCCAGACCGGCCGGCGCCGGGGCAGCGGACCGGGGGGAGCGGCGAGCGCCGCCGGGCTACCACACGTCGGGTCGGCGAGCGGGCGACTTCGGTCAACCGCCCGGTACGACCATGGTCCCTCTGTTCAGCTCCTGTTCATCTGGTCTGAATGTCCGCAGAAGGAAGCTCGCTGACCGGGAGGCTTCGTGGAGCTACGCCTGACCCTGCGACCACCCGCCGGGGCGCCCCGGGTCGCAGTCCTGGTCGAGCAGCGCTACCTCGACCAGGCGGAGCCGGCCGCGAGCGTCGTGGCGCTGCGTGAGGCCGGGTGCGACGTCCACGTGGTGGTCGCCGAGGAGCAGGCCGTCGCGCTGACCTCCCCGGACTGGCTGGCCGGCGTCGACGTCGTGCTCGCCCGGGGACGCAGCGCCGCGCTGCTCGGCCTGCTGCGCGCCACCGAGGCCACCGGGATCCCGGTCGTCAACCCCGCCGACGCGGTCGCCCGGGTGGTCGACAAGGCCGGCATGGGGGCCGCGCTCAGCGCGGCCGGCCTGCCCGTCCCACGGACCTGGCTGGGGCCGGTCGCGAGCCTGGCCGCACGCCACGACCTGCGCTTCCCGTTGGTGCTGAAGCCGATCTGCGGCGACAACGCCCGCGGGCTGGTCGTGGTGGGCTGCGCGGCGGAGCTGGCGGCGGTGCGGTGGCCGGAGCCGGTGGCGCTCGCCCAGGAGTTCCACCGCGGGAACGGCACCGACCTCAAGCTGTACGTCGCCGGCAGCACCGTGTGGGCGCTGCGCCGGCCGTCCCCCATCGAGGCCACCGGCCGGGCCCGGCCGCCTCAGGACGCCGGCCGGCCGGTGCCGGTCACTCCGGCGCTGGCGTCCCTCGCCCGGCGGTGCGCCGGGCTGTTCGGGCTGCGCCTGCTCGGCGTGGACCTGGTCGACGGCCCCGGCGGGCCGCTCGTCCTGGAGGTGAACGACTTCCCCAACTACCGCGGGGCCGACGGGAGCCCGCGCGCCGTGGCCGAGCTGACCACCGCACTGGCCACCCGGACGGCAGGTGCCGCGTGAGGCCGGGCGGGGGCGCGGTCGTCCTGGGGGCCGGGAGCATCGGCTGCGGTTTCGTCGCCGAGCGGGTGCTCGCGGCCCGGCAGCCGGTCACGCTCGTCACCCGGACGGCCGGGCAGGCCGAGGCCCTGCGGGTCTCCGGCGGCGCGCAGGTCCGCCTGCTGGGTCGGCGCGGCCCGTCGGAGCTGCGGCTCGCGCCGGTCGAGGCGGTTCCGGCCGCCGACGGCGAGACGGTGGTGCAGCGGATCGCGGGCGCCGCCCTGGTCGCGGTCTGCGTGGGCAGCGCGCCGCTGGCCGGGCTCGCGCCGCTGCTCGCCGCCGGCCTGCAGCAGCACCGGGGCCGGATCAACGTGCTGGTGTTCGACAACAGCCGTGGTGCGGCGGCCCGGCTGCGGCAGGCGGTCGCCGGCGGCGCCCGGACCGGAGCCGGCCGGCACGGCTACGCCGACGCGCTGGTCGACCGCATCGTGGTCCGCGGTGCCGGCGGGCCGGGCGCCGGTCCCCGGTTCCTCGGCGAGGCCCGGACCGGCGTCGTCGTCGACGGGTCCGCGCTGCGGGCGCCGCTGCCCCGGCTCGGCGGCCTGCTGCTGGTCGACGACTACGAGGCCCACGTGCTGCGCAAGCTGTACGTCTTCAGCGCCGGGCACGCCGCCGCCGCCTACCTCGGGGCGCTGTACGGCCACCGGCTGCTCGCCGACGCGGTCGCCGACCCGCGCGTCCGGGTCGACGTGCTCGGCGCGATGGCCGAGGGCCAGGCCGGGCTGGCAGCCCGGTACGGCGTGCGCTTCGCGGGCGGGCCGGCCCGCCGGCTCGCCGAGCTGACCCGCTTCGCCCGTCCGGAGCTGGGAGACACGGTGGCCCGGGTCGGGCGGGAGCCGCTGCGCAAGCTCGGCCCGCAGGACCGCGTCGTCGGTCCGGCTCTGGCCGCGGCGGCGGCCGGGGTGGTCCCGGTCGCGCTGGCGAAGGTGGCGGCCGCTGCGCTGCTCACCGGCGACCTCGACGACGGGGCGCGGGCCCGGCTGCACCGGCTGGGCGCGGCGCACACGCTGGAGCAGGTGGCGCAGCTGCCCGAGGGGTCGACGTTCGGCCGGCTCGTCGCGGACGCCTACCTGCGCCTGGGGTCCCGGCCGGCCGGCGTCCCCGAGCAGCGCCGGGGCGAGCACGACCTCCGCACCCGCTCGGCTGCGGGGTAGACCGTGTCGCTGCGCGTCGCCGTCCTCCTGGTCCGGCACCCGCCGTCCCGGCCGAGCCCCGTCGTCCCGGACATGGTCCGCCGGCTCGCCCTGCTCGGCTGCTCCGTGGACGTGCTGGCTCCCGACGAGGACGCCCACGACCTCGGGCGGCTGTCCGCCGACCACGACCTGTACGTCCTGAAGTCCGGCACCGAGACGGCCCTGTCGCTGGCCGGGGCGTTGCACGGCCAGGGCGCCTCGATCGTCAACCCGTATCCGGTGGCGGCGGCCTGCCGCGACAAGGTCGTGCAGACCCGGGCGCTGCTCGCGGCGGACCTCCCGGTCCCCCGGAGCTGGGTGACGTCGCAACCCGGCACGCTGGCGCCGCTCCTGGCCGACGGCCCCCTGGTGCTGAAGACCCCGCGCGGGTCGCAGGGCCGCGGCATCGTGGTGGTGCACACCGCCCCGGAGCTGGCCGCGGTCCCGGCCGGGGAGCCGTGGCTGGCGATGCGCTACCACCGGCCGGAGGGCCCGGACCGCAAGCTCTACCGGATCGGGGACGAGGTGTTCGGTGTCGAGCGGGTCTTCCCCGCCACCACCTACGCCGAGAAGCTCGGTCGGCCCTTCGAGGTGTCCGGCGAGCTGCGCGAGCTGGTGCTGCGCTGCGGGGAGCCGTTCGGCATCTCGCTGTACGGCGTCGACGTCGTCGAGTCGGCCGGGCGGCACTGGGTGGTCGACATGTCCAGCTTCCCGGGCTTCAAGGGGGTGCCGGACGCGGGCGCGCGGCTGGCCGCGTACGTCGTCGGGGAGGGCCGGGAGGTGGCGTCCGCGGCGGTCGGGACGTGAGGCTGTTCCTGCTGCTGGTACGCCGCGTGCCGGACGTCCCGAGCCCGCTGCTCGTGGAGGTCGCCCGGCGGCTGCGGGCGCGCGGTCACACCGTCGACGCCGGCACCCCGGAGGAGATGCTGGTCGACGCGGACCGCCTGACGCCGCGGCACGACCTGTACCTGCTCAAGTCGCACACCGAGCTGGCGCTGTCGCTGGCCGCGTCGCTCGCGGCGCAGGGCGCCCGCTTCCTGAACCCCTACCCGGCCTGTGCCGCCGCCCAGGACAAGGTGGTCGCGGCCCGGCGGCTGCAGGCGGCCGGCGTGCCCGTGCCCCGCACGTTCGTCACCGGCGGGACCGGCCCGCTGCGCACCCTGCTGGAGCGGCGCGGACCGCTGGTCGTCAAGCCGCTGCGCGGCCACCGCGGCGCCGGCGTGCACGAGGTGCGCAGCCCGGCCGACCTCGCCGCGCTGCCACCGCTGACCGGGCCGGTCGTCGTCCAGGACCTCGTCCCCGGCCCGGGCGAGGACCTCAAGGTGTACGTGGTGGGCGACCGGGTCTGGGCGGTCCGCAAGCCGTTCGGTCCGGGCAGCTTCGCCGTACCCGGACGGCCGGTGCCGGTCAGCGCCGAGGTGGAGGCGCTGGCCCGCCGGGCCGGAACGGCCTGCGGGCTGGCACTGTTCGGCCTGGACGTCATCGAGAGCCCGGACGGCCCGGTGGTCGTCGACCTCAACTACTTCCCCGGGTACAAGGGCTGCCCGGACGTCGCCGGGCCGATGGCGGACTACATCGACGGCTACGCCCGCGGTCGGCGCGAGCTCGCGCTGCCGCCCCCGGCCCCCCTGGCCGATGCGGTGCCGCTGGCGGGCGCCCTCCCCCCGGCGGTCTGAGTGCGCCGGCCGTCACCGGTGGCCGCCCTGGTCAGCGAGGGCTTCTCCTCGCGCCTGTCGTTCGGCCTGCTGTCGTTCGCGCTGCCCCTGTACGGCCGGTCGCTGGGCCTGTCCATCGCGGCGATCTCGGTGCTGGCCACGCTGTCGACGCTGGTGTCGCTGCTGCTCAAGCCCAGCTTCGGCGGGCTGGCCGACCGCTTCGGGCTGCGCCGGGCGCTGCTGTGGTCGCTGGTCGCCCGCAGCCTGCTGTCGCTGGGCTACGCGCTGGCCGCGGTGCCGTGGCAGCTGTACGCCGTGCGGGGGGCGCACGGCGTGTCGGACGCGATGCGCGCCCCGGCGGTGAACGCGCTGCTCGCCGAGAACGGCGGCAAGTCGTCGATGGCCTCCGCCTTCGCCTGGTACCAGACCGCCAAGACCTCGGCCGGGGCGGTCGGCCGGAGCCTGGCCGGCGCGCTGCTCAGCGCCACCGCGGGCGGCTTCGGGCTGGTCTTCGGGGTGGCCTTCGCCCTGTCGCTGCTCCCTGCGGTCGTGGTCGCCGTGCTGGTGCCGCGCGACGCCCGGGGGGCTGGGAGCGCGGCAGTGGCACCCGCCGTCGGCGCGCCGGAGGCCGGCGCCCCCGCAGCCGCCGGTGCCGTGGCCCCGCCCACCGGCGCCCGCCGCTCGACCGTGCTGCGCTACGCCGGCCTGGGCTTCCTGGTGTCCGGCTCCGCGTCCATGCTCACGACGCTGTTCCCGCTGCTGGCCACCGAGTACGCCGGGCTCACCCCGGCGCAGGCCGGCGCGCTCTACCTCGTCACGCCGCTGCTGGCCCTGACCGGACCGGGCTGGGGCCGGCTGGCCGACCGGGTCAGCCGTTCGCTGGTGCTGTCGGTGCGCAGCGTCGCGAACATCTCCTCGGCGCTGCTGTACCTGTTCTTCCCCTCGCTGGCGGGCATCTGGATCGGCAAGAGCCTGGACGACCTCGGCAAGGCGGCCTTCCGACCGGCCTGGGGGTCGCTGATGGCCTCGATCTCCGGGCAGGACCGGCGGACCCGCGGCCGGACCATGGGGTACCTGTCGGCCGGTGAGGACGCCGGCGACGTGGTCACGCCGATCCTGGCCGGTCTGCTCTGGACAGGCTTCGGGGTGCCCGCGGCGCTGATCGGCCGGGTCGTGCTCTCCGTCGTCGCCGAGGGGTACGCCATCTGGCTCGGGTCCCACGACGACCCGGAGGGCGGTGCACGGACGCGACGGCAGGCGCGGCCCGCGGGGCGGCACGGGCGGCGATCGATCCTCGGCTGGCGCCCGTCCCGGCGGCCGGGAGACCACCGGCGGGGCGGCGCGGCGCACCGGTGAACCCGGCCGCACCGCTGCGGCCGGGTCGCGCGATCAGGCCCGTTCGGCCGGGACCCGGCGCAGGTCCGGCTCGAGGTACATCGACCCTGGCGTCCGGCGCGGCGGTGCGGACCCGGTCCTCGGCGTCGTCGATGGCCCGGGCGACGCCCGTCGACGTCGAGGCCGGGGGCCAGCGTCACCTTGGCCGCCACCAGCAGCTCGTCCGGGCCGAGGTGCAGCGTCTGGAGGTGGATGACGCGGGTGACGCCGGCGCCGTCGACCAGGGCCGCGCGGATCGCCGCGACCACCTTCGGCGAGGCGCCCTCGCCGATCAGCAGGCTCTTCATCTCGATCGCCGAGGATCACGGCGACGACCAGCCGAGCAGCAGCGCCGATGCGCGAGCGTGCCGATGGCGTCCCAGACCGGGTCGTCGGTCAGCACGGTGAGCCCGACGCCGAGCAGCGCGAAGACCAGGCCGAGCAGGGCGGCGAGGTCCTCGAGCAGCACGACCGGCAGCTCGGGCGACTTCGCGTGCCGGACGAACTCCTTCCAGGAGCCGTCGCCCTTGAGCGGCCGGGACTCCACGATGGCCGTGCGGAAGGAGAACGACTCCGCGATGATCGCGAACACCAGGATGCCGATCGCGACCCAGGCGCTGGTCAGAGCTCGTGCGGGCTCGTGGAACTTGTGCCAGCCCTCGTAGAACGAGAACAGCGCACCGACGTGAACAGCACCAGCGCGACGACGAAGGCGTAGAAGTAGCGGTCGCGGCCGTAGCCGAACGGGTGCTCGGCGCTGGCTGCCGCGCTTGGCCCGCGGCCGCCGAGCAGCAGCAGCCCCTGGTTGCTCGAGTCGGCCACCGAGTGCACCGACTCGGCCAGCATCGACGAGGAGCCGGTGATCAGGAAGCCGACGAACTTCGCGACGGCGATGGACAGGTTGGCGAACAGCGCCGCGATGATCGCCTTGCCGTCCACCCGCTCGCGCTCATCGGCGTACCTCTGCCTTCAGCTCGGTGATGGCCTCCACGGGTGTGGGGTCGATGCCCTCCAGCCAGCGCGAGGTAGACGCGACGTCCAGTCGGCCAGCGCCGACCAGCGAGGCGATCCGCTGGAACGGCGAGGTGCCCTCGGCGAGCAGCTCGCTGACGTCGACCCGCGCGGCTGCGCGCGAGGTCGCGCACGACGACCGCGCGGACGGCCACGCTGGCGGCTCCTCCTCGGTGTCGCGCAGCAGGACCAGGTGCATCCGGGTCGGCTCCGGCTCGTCGTCGACCGGGTCCGCGAAGATGTCCTCCGGCGGCCGGCCGCCCGCGAACGGCCCGTCGAGGGCGACGACCTGGTTGTGGCCGGCCTCGGGCAGCACGCCCCAGACGGCCGGGTACTTGCTGTTCTCGTTGAGCTGGCAGGCGAACCGGTAGGCAGCGACGCCGGCCAGCGGCGAGGCGCCCCAGACGACCGGCAGCGTACCGCTGCAGCGACAGCGCCAGCGTCTTCGACGGGTTCAGTCACGGACTCGGCATCCGGGCGGTGCCGGGCCGCCAGCTGCTCGAGCAGCGACGGCGGTCGCCTCCGACCTCCTCGCGGCTGCAGCTCAGCAGCCCGAGCGCGTCGCCGGCGACGACCAGCGGCGTGGCCAGCGCGAACACCGAGGCGCGCGGCTGCCGTCCCTGCGACACCGGGACGAAGACGCCGCGCCCTCGCGGCGCACAGCGCCTCGAGCGGCGAGCCGGCCGCACCGACGGCGAGCAGGCGGCAGCCGCGGCGGACCGCCTCCTCCAGCGCCGACAGCGTCTCCTCGGTGTGCCCGGAGCAGGAGACCGCGATCACCAGGTCGGCGGCGCCGACCCAGGCCGGCAGGCCGAGGCCGCGGTGGCGACAGCACCGGCACCGGGCAGGCCGCGGCCGGCGACGGCCGCGAGCAGGTCGCCGGCGATCCCCGAGCCGCCCATGCCGAGGACCACGACCGAGCGGGGCGAGGTCCTCGGCGGCGAGCGCCGGCGACGCCGGCCTCGGCGGCAGAGCGCCGCGGCCTCGCGCACCTGGGCCGCGCGCGGAGGCGACGGCGCGCAGCATGCCCGCGGGTCGCGGCCTCGCGACGTCTCGAGGTCGTCGGCGCTGTCGAGCAGAGCAGGGCTCACGAGGGCTTGCGGGCCTCGTCCACCAGCAGCACCGGGATGTCGTCGCGCACCGGGTAGGCCAGGCCGCAGCCGGTGCAGACGAGCTCGCTCGGCGGCGTCGTCGGCCGTCAGCGCCGCCTTGCAGTCCGGGCAGGCGAGGATCTCGAGCAGGCCGGCGTCGAGGTTCATGCGGCCAGCCTAGTCGCGCCGCGGACGGCTCGGCGCGCTCAGCTCCGGATGACGGCCAGTACCTCGTCGCGGACCCGCGCCATCGTGGCCTCGTCAGGCGCCTCGACGTTGAGCCGCAGCAGCGGCTCGGTGTTGCTCGACGCGCGGACGTTGAACCACGCGCCGTCGCCGACGTCGACGGTGAGCCCGTCGAGCTCGTCGATCCCGGCGTCCGGCGTACGCCTCGCTTGATCTGCGCCACCTTCGCCGGCTGGTCGTCGCACCGTGGAGTTGATCTCCCCACTGGCGACGTACCGCTCGTACGACGACAGCAGCGCCGACAGCGGCCCGTCCGCTGCCCAGCGCGGCGAGCGTGTGCAGCGCAGCGAGCATGCCGGAGTCGGCGTTCCAGAAGTCGCGGAAGTAGAAGTGGCCGGAGTGCTCGCCGCCGAAGACCGCGCCGGTGCGGGCCATCTCGGCCTTGATGAACGAGTGGCCGACGCGGGTGCGCACCGGCCGTCCCGCCCTGCTCGGCGACGACCTCGGGCACCGCCCGGCGAGGTGATGAGGTTGTGGATGACCGTCGCCCCGGAGCCTCGCGCGCAGCTCGCGGGCGGCGATCAGCGCGGTCAGCGTCGACGGGCTGACGATCTCGCCGCGCTCGTCGACGACGAAGCAGCGGTCGGCGTCGCCGTCGAAGGCCAGTCCGAGGTCGGCGCCCTGCTCCGAGCACCGCCTCTCTGCAGGTCGCGCAGGTTCTCCGGGTCGATCGGGTTGGCCTCGTGGTTCGGGAAGCTGCCGTCGAGCTCGAAGTACAGCTCGGTCACGGTCGAGCGGCAGGCCCTCGAAGGTGGTCGGGCACGGTGAAGCCGCCCATCCCGTTGCCGGCGTCGACGACCACCGTCAGCGGGCGCATGCCTGCCAGGTCGGGCACGAGCTTCTTCATGTACGCCGCGTAGTCGGCCAGCACGTCCTGCTGTCGTCACCTGGCCCCGGCGTCGGCCCGGCGGGATGCCCTCGTCGAGGAACGCTCGGCCTCCTCGCGGATCTCGACGCAGCCCGCTCTCCTGGCCGACCGGCGGGCGCCGGCCAGGCACAGCTTGATGCCGTTGTACTCGGCCGGGTTGTGGCTGGCGGTGAACATCGCGCCCGGGATGTCCATCGACCCGGCGGCGTAGTAGAGCAGGTCGGTCGAGCCCGAGCCGACGTCGACGACGTCGACGCCCTGGCTGGTGGCGCCCTCGGCGAACGCGGCGCCGAGCGCGACCCCGGACTCGCGCATGTCGCGGGCGATGACGATGCGCGGCGCGCCGGTGAAGCGGGCGAAGGCGGCGCCCAGGGCGCGGGCGATGTCGGCGTCGAGCTGGTCCGGAACGATCCCGCGGACGTCGTAGGCCTTGACGATGCGGCGAGAGGTCAGTCACCCGGTGACCCTAGCCGCCGGGCCGGCCGGGCCGGCCGGCCCGGGCTGTCAGGCCTTGAGCTTGTGCGCCTTCTTCAGCACCGTCGAGATGTCGAGGTCCTGCCCGGCCTGCGTCCAGGTCTTGTGCTCGCAGCTGTGGCAGGACGCGAAGTCGACGACCGAGCCGTCGGTCAGGGTCATCGGATGTGCGTGACCCGCCGTGCTGCGGCACGGACGGGCAGATCGCGAGCTGACGGGCGGGGGTGGTGACGAGGGACATGGCGGGCTCCTCGGCTGCGGCGGGGCGGACGCAGGCAATGTCGGCCGTTGCGGCCCGGGAGAGTGACCTCGCCGGGACGGTCTGGCCCGAAACGGACTAGTCCCGCCGGCACCGGGACGGGTCGCCCGGTGTGCTCAGGAGGGCGACGGCACGGCGCGCAGGTGCCCGCGCCGGCCCAGCTCGTCCCGGCACCGCGGCGGCCGCCGCCGGCTCGGCCGGGCGGCCTCGCGGACCGCGTCGGCCAGCGCCGTCGAGGTCGTCGGCGGAGCGGGCCCGGGCCTGCGCCGGGTCCTCGTCGGTGCCGGACGACCTCCCAGCCGCGCGGCGCGGTCAGGCGCTGCGCGTGCGCCTCGCACAGGTCGTAGCAGTGCGGCTCCGCGTAGGTGGCCAGCGGCCCGACGACCGCGGTCGAGTCGGCGTAGACGTAGGTGAGCGTCGCGACAGCGGGCTGGGCGCAGGCGGTACGCGAGCAGCGCCGGACAGGGCTCACGGCGAGGGACGGTAGCCCCTCGCACCGCCCTGCGACCACAGGAGCGTCGTGTCGTCGTCGCCGCGCGCCGCGGGGAGCGACGCTCGACAGGTCCTACCCTGACCCGGATGACCACTCCCCCGTCGCGCCGCCGCCGGGACCGGCACGGCCGCGGGCCTGCGCGGCGCGCTCGTCCCGCCGGTGGTCGCCGTCGGCGCGGTGAGCGCCCGGGTGCCGCTCGCCCAGACCCGCGGCGAGCAGTTCGACGCCCTGGTGCTGGACACCGTCGAGCACCTGGAGGCCCGCTGGCGGGCGCGCCTCGACGAGGTGGAGTTCGCGGTCGAGGACGTCCCGCCGGTCGCCCTGCTCCAGCCGTACGACACCGACGTCGTCTACGACGAGACCGCCGGGGGCGACGTGCCGCTGGGGAGGCTGCTGCCCCGGGCCGGCGACCGCGCCCCGCGCGTGGTCGTCTACCGCCGGCCGCTGGAGGCCCGGGCCGGCGACCGGGCCGAGCTGGCCGCGCTGGTGCGCGAGGTCGTCGTCGAGCAGGTCGCCCGGCTGCTCGGGATCGACCCCGACGAGCTCGACCCACCCGGCCCCTGACCGTCGCCGGCGGGCACCGGGACCCGGCTCCCCCGGGCCGGGAGCCCGGCGGCATCGGCGACCATGGAGGCACACCGGAGCCCGACATACGGACAGGAGCAGTCATCGACGCCGTCCCCGCGCACCGCACCCGCGGCGAGCGCACTCCGGAGCTGCTCCGGGCCTGGGTCCGGGCCGTCCACGAGGCGCCGCACCTGTTCGCCGGCCTGTGCCTCGGCGACGGCACCCTGCTGGACGCCAACCGGCTGGCGATCGAGGGCCGCGGCTACAGCCGGGACGACGTGCTCGGCCGGCCGTTCTGGTCGGCGCCCTGGTGGGCCGGCCCGGCGGGCTCGGGGGCGCGGGTCGAGCGCTGGTGCCGCCAGGCGGTCACCTCCGGCGCGGCGGTCCGCGAGATCACCGGGTACCGCACGGCGGAGGGCCGGGAGCGCCTCGTCGACCTGACCCTGCAGCCGGTGCTCGCGGACGGCCCCGTGCCGCTGCTGTTCTGCACCGGCCTGGACGTCACGGACCGGGTCGACACCTACGACGCCGCCGCCCGCGACGTGTCCCGGCTGCGCGACGTGGAGGAGAACCTGTCCCGCGAGCTCGCCCGCTCCGAGCGCGTGCTCGACCACGTCGCGGACGGCCTGTACGGGCTCGACGTCGAGGGGCGCGTGGAGTTCGTCAACCGGGCGGCCGTGAAGATGACCGGGTTCACGGCCGAGGAGCAGCTGGGCTACGTCCAGCACACCCGGCTGCACGGCCGCTACCCGGACGGGTCGGAGTACCCCGTCGAGCAGTGCCCGGTGTGGCGGGCGCTGCGGACCGGCCGGACGGTCGTGGCCGAGCACGAGACGTTCTGGCGCGCCGACGGCACCCCGCTCGAGGTGGAGCTCGTCGCCGCGCCCGTCCTGCGGCCGGTGACCGCCGGCGGGGCGGAGGAGGTCGCCGGCGTGGTGGTGTCCTTCCGCGACCTCACCGAGCGGCTCGCGGCGCGACGCCAGCAGGCCGAGCTGGGCCGGCTCGCCGAGCGGGCCGCCACCCAGCGCGCCCTGTCCGACCGGCTGCAGCAGGCCCTGCTCACGCCGCCCCCGCAGCCGCCGGGCCTGCAGCTGGAGGTGCGCTACGCGCCGGCGGAGAGCGAGGCCCAGGTCGGCGGCGACTGGTACGACGCCTTCCTGCAGCCCGACGGCAGCACCACGCTGGTGATCGGCGACGTCGTCGGCCACGACGACACCGCCGCGGCGGCGATGGGTCAGCTGCGCGGCCTGCTGCGGGCGCTCGCGTACGGCGACGACGCCCCGCTCGGGCGGACGCTGACCCGGGTCGAGCGCACCGCCCAGGGGCTCGCCGTCGGCACGCTGGCGACCGCGGTCCTGGCCCGGGTCCACACCACTCCGGACGGGGCCCGGCTTCGCTGGACCAACGCCGGGCACCCGCCACCCGTCCTGCTCACCGCGGACGGGGCGCGCCTGCTGCTCACCGACGCGCCGGACCTCATGCTGGGCGTCGACTCCGACACCGGGCGGCACGACGCGCAGGCGCCGTTGCCGACCGGCAGCACGCTGGTGCTGTTCACCGACGGCCTCGTCGAGCGGCGAGGTGCCTCTCTCGACGACGGCCTGGCGCGGCTGCTGGCCGCCGTGGCCGAGCTGGGCGACCTGCCGCTGGACGAGCTGTGCGACACCCTGCTCACCCGGATGACGCCGGGTGAGCAGGAGGACGACGTGGCGCTCGTCGCGGTACGGGTCGGCGACCGGACGGACCGGCCGCCGACGGGACTCAGACCGCCAGGCGCTTGAGCCGGCGCCGCTCGCGCTCGGACAGCCCGCCCCAGATCCCGAAGCGCTCGTCGTGGCCCAGCGCGTACTCCAGGCACTCGGCCTTGACCTCGCACCCGACGCAGATGCGCTTGGCCTCGCGGGTCGAGCCGCCCTTCTCCGGGAAGAAGGCCTCCGGGTCGGTCTGGGCGCAGAGCGCCTCCTCCTGCCACCCGAGGATCGTGTCGTCGTCGCCCGGCGTGCCCCACGCACCCAGGGCGGCCAGACGGACCGGCTCGCTCATCTCGACTCCTCGTCGACATCGGATCCGGGCACGACGTGCGCCCGGCGCGGTGTCTCCGGTGGCCCGAGGGGACCGCTCCGGGGGGAAACGACACTGGTGTCATTACAGGCGTGTCATCCAGAGGAGTCAAGCCCACGGGTGATATTGCCGAGAGGAAATCTCAACTCTCGGGTGGTCTTGCGCTACGCACAGTGAGTAAGATAGACTCAGGCGTTGCACCGGGCGCGACTGCCCGACCGCTCAACGTGATCTCCGTCGAGCCCGGCCTCCCGGCGTGACCCGATCGTGACGTGCCCGGACTTCCCGCCGGTCCGCCGGAGCAGGGCTCGCCGGACCAGCGACCCGTCAGACCAGCGGCAGGAGCGCCGGCTCGGCCCGCGCCGCGGCACGCCGCTCCTCGCTCACCGGGCCGTACGTCGTGGACCGCTGCCGCGGCGTCCGCCCGGCCTGCCGGACCATCGTCTCCAGCTCGAGCACCGACTTGCGCGAGCCGTACGCCGAGCCGGCCATCCGGCTGATCGTCTCCTCCATGAGCGTGCCGCCGAGGTCGTCGACCCCCCCGGCCAGGACCTGCCCGCACTGCTCCGGACCGAGCTTGACCCAGGAGCACTGGACGTGGTCGATCCGGCCGTGCAGCAGCAGCCGGGCGACGGCGTGCACCGCCCGGTTGTCCCGCACCGTCGGCCCGGGACGGGCCACCCCGGCCAGGTAGATCGGCGCGCTGGTGTGCACGAACGGGAGCGGGACGAACTCGGTGAACCCGCCGGAGCGGTCCTGCAGCTCGGCGAGCAGGCGCAGGTGGCCGACCCAGTGGTGCGGGGCGTCGACGTGGCCGTACATCATCGTGCTGGTCGTCGGGATGCCCAGCGCGTGCGCCGCCGTGACCACCTCGACCCACTGCGCGGTGGGCAGCTTGCCCTTCGTGAGCACCCACCTGACGTCGTCGTCCAGGATCTCCGCCGCGGTGCCCGGCAGCGAGTCCACCCCCGCCTCCCGCGCGGCCACGAGGAACTCGGAGATCGACAGGCCGCACCGCGCGGCGCCGTTGACGACCTCCATCGGGCTGTACGCGTGCAGGTGCAGCCCCGGTGCGCCCGCCTTCACCGCCCGCGCCAGGTCGAGGTACGCCGTCCCCGGCAGCGTCGGGTCGATGCCCCCCTGCATGCAGACCTCGGTCGCCCCGACCGCCCAGGCCTGCGCGGCCCGGGCGGACACCTCGTCCAGGGACAGCGTGTAGGCGTCGGCGTCGGTGCGGCGCTGTGCGAACGCGCAGAACCGGCACCCGGTGTAGCAGACGTTCGTGAAGTTGATGTTGCGGTTCACGACGTAGGTGACGTCGTCGCCGACGGTGTCGCGCCGGACGTCGTCCGCCAGCGCGCAGACCGCCTCCAGGTCAGCGCCCTCGGCGGTGATCAGGGTGAGGTACTGCCCGTCGGACAGCCCGGCCGGTGCGTCCCGCGCGGCCCGCAGCGCCGCCGCGACCTCACCGTCGAGCCGCCGCGCGGGCCGCCGGCACCTCGGCCCGCCGGGCCTGCTCCCGGACGGCCTCCCAGTCGCCGTAGACGTCGTCGAAGTCGCCCCGGCGGTCGGCGCTGCGGCCGTCGGTGTCGATCGCGGCGTGCAGGTCGGTGCGTCCGGCGGAGACCAGGCCGCCGTCCGGCTCCTGCCAGGGCCGGCCCACGACCACGGCGCGCTCGTCGGCGAGCCCGTCGGGACCGCGCAGCGCCGCCACGTGCGGCGCGAGACGAGGGTCGAGCCACGGCTCGACCAGGTACGGCGGGTGGGCGGTCAGCCGCTCGCGCAGCGCGAAGCCGGCCGCCGCGCTCGCCGCCGCCAGCGCCTCGACCTGCGGCCACGGCCGCTCCGGGTTGACGTGGTCCGGGGTGAGCGGGCTCACGCCGCCCCAGTCGTCGACGCCGGCCCCGAGCAGCAGCCGGGTGTGTGCCAGGTCGACGAGGTTCGGCGGCGCCTGCACCCGCATCCGGGGGCCCATCACCAGCCGGGTGACCGCGACCGCCGCCAGGTGCTCGGCGAGGCCCGCGTCGGGCGTCGCCCGCATCGCGGTGTCGTCCTTGGCCCGGAAGTTCTGGACGATCACCTCCTGCACGTGCCCGTGCCGGCGGTGCGCGGCCCGGATCGCGAAGACCGTCTCCGCCCGCTCGCGGTCGGACTCCCCGATCCCGACGAGCAGCCCGGTGGTGAACGGCACGGCGTGCCGACCGGCGTCCTCCAGGACCTGCAGCCGCACGGCCGGGTCCTTGTCCGGGCTGCCGGCGTGCGCCGGCACCTCGGCGGTGGTCTCGAGCATCATCCCCATCGACGGGGCCACCGGCTTGAGCCGCTGCAGCTCCGCCCAGCTCATCACCCCCGGGTTGAGGTGCGGCAGCAGCCCGGTCTGCTCGAGCACGGCGATCGCGCACGCCCGGACGTAGGCCAGGGTGCTGTCGTAGCCGGCCTCGTCGAGCCAGGCGCGGGCCTGCGGCCAGCGGTCCTCCGGCCGGTCCCCCAGGGTGAACAGCGCCTCCTTGCAGCCCAGCGCCGCACCGTCCCGGGCGATCCGCAGCACCTCGTCCATCGACAGGAACGGGGCCGGCAGGCGCCCCGGCACCGTCGCGAAGGTGCAGTAGTGGCAGCGGTCCCGGCACAGCCGGGTGAGCGGGACGAAGACCTTGCGCGAGTAGGTGACGACCCCCGGGCGGCCGGCGTCGAGCAGCCCGCGGTCCCGGACCCCCGCGGCGACCGCGCAGAGCTCGGCCAGGGCCTCCCCGCGGGCCTGCAGCAGCGTCGTGGCCTCGCCGAGGTCGAGAGACTTGCCGGCCCGGGCGCGGGCGAGCGCCCGCCGCAGCCCCGCTCCCTGCTCCATGCGCTGACCCTACGTGGGCCCGCCGACCGGACCGGGCCGCGCGAGCACCCGGGTAGGAAGGGGTCATGTCCACGATCTGCCTGACCGGCTCGACCGACGGGATCGGCCTCGCGGCCGCCCGCACCCTGCTGGCCCGCGGCGAGCGGGTGATCGTGCACGCCCGCAGCGCCGAGCGCGGGCAGGGCGTGCTCGACGAGCTCGCCGCCGCCGGCGACGCGGCGCTGGTCTGCGGCGACCTCACCCGGCTGTCCGAGGTGCGCGACCTGGCCCGGCAGATCGCCGAGCACGGGCCGCTCGACGCGCTGGTGCACAACGCCGGCGTGTGGATCCGGGACGACACCGCCCGGGTCACCGCGGACGGCTTCGAGACCACCTTCGCGGTCAACGTGCTCGCCCCGCACCTGCTCACCGCGCTGCTCGCCGACAGCCTCACCGGCCGGCTGCTCTGGCTGGGCTCCGGCATGGCCGCCTCCGGCCGGCCCAAGCCGTCCGCGCTCGGCGGCGCCCGCGACCCCCGCCAGGCGTACGCCGACAGCAAGGCCTGCGACCTGGCGCTGGCCGGCGCCTGGGGGCGCCGGCTGCCGCACGTGCGGTCCGCCGCGGTCGACCCGGGCTGGGTGCGCACCAAGCTGGCCGGCGGCTCCGCGCCCGGCGAGGTCGAGCAGGGCGCCGACGGGGTGGTCTTCTGCGCCACCGAGGCCGACCTGGCGGCCGCGCCGTACTGGAAGGACCGCCGGCCCGAGCCGGTGCCCGGCCGGCTGCGCGACGTCGCGCTGCAGGACGCCGTCGCGGCCGCCTGCGACCGGCTGGTCGGTCTGCCCGCCCGGGTCTGACCTGCGCCGCGGCGCCGCCGGATGCCGGCAGGTGCCCGCGCCCGCCTGCCGCGGGTGCCGGCGGGTGCTCGCAGGTGCCCCACCCCGCGCCCGCTGTCGACCCCCGCCAGGTGCCCACCACCCGCCTGCCCGGGCCCGCTGCCGTGGCAGCGCGCCTGCCCGTGCCGCCAGGCGCCTCCCCGGCCCTGCCGTGCCAGCGCGCCTGCCCCGGGCCTGCCGTCGACCCCCGCCAGGTGCCCACCACCCGCCTGCCCCGGGCCCGCTGCCGTGGCATCAGCGTCCACATCGGTCCGGGGCGTGCGCCGCTCCGCGGACCCTGACCGGCCGACCGGCGAGGTGGACGCCCGAACCACTCACGCTGCGATCGAGGCAGGCCGGGCGGCCCGCGGACGCGCCTGCCGGCCGCGCCCGGCTCAGTGGCTGGGGACGCGCCGGCTCCCCGGCCCGATGCCGTGGCGTCAGCGTCCACCTCGGGCCCGGGCGCAAGCTGCCACGCGGAACGCATCCGGCCGCCCCGGCGAGGGGGACGCCGAAACCACTCGGGGCTCGTGCCGCGGCGAGCCGCAGGCCGGCCGGGGGTGCGGTGCAGGCCGCGGGAGCGCGACCTACCGCAGGGGACGCGTGCCTACCGCAGGGGACGCTGCCTACCGAAGGGGACGCCGCCGGCCGGCGGGAGACGCGAGCAGCCCCGGACACGGCTGCGGGCCGGGAGGGTGACCCCCGGCCCGCAGCCGTCCGTGCCGACCCCGAGGTCAGCTGACCGGCGTGCCCAGCTCGACCGTCATGGACGTGCCGTCCTGCTCGACCACCCGCATCGTCACGCCCACCTTGGGCAGCACCGGGCCGCGCAGCGGGGTGACCTTGCCCTGGTAGTAGCTCCGGGTGTCGTCGAACAGCGGGTTCGGGCCGTGGCCCGGGATCCGCTGCGGCCGGCCCGCCAGGTGCAGCGTGAACGGCGCGCTCGGCAGCAGGCTGAACGGCGCGTCGTACATCTGGACGCGGGACCGCCACGGCCGCCCGTCCTGGCGGATCAGGGCCTTCGGGTGCGCGTCGATCGGCAGGATCAGGCCCTGGCCGGGGTGCTCGCTGGTGTTGTTGTCGCGCTGCGAGGTGTCCCAGTAGCTGACCAGCAGGCCCTGCTGGTAGCTGAAGTGCTCGGCCAGGTCCGGCCGGTCCGGGAAGCCGAAGTTGTACGGGCCGGTCTCCAGGTACTTGTCGTAGGAGGTGTAGCTGCGGTTCGAGGCCAGGTAGTACTGGTCGTACAGCGCCGTGACGCTGGACCCGACGACGGTGAACCCGTCGAGCCGGGCCTGGGGCGCACCCTCGGCGCCGTCGGTGAGCTGCACCTTCTGGCCGGCGGTCACGCTCAGGTCGTCGGCGAAGAAGCCGCCGGACGAGACGCCGCCGTCGGTCCGGTAGTACATCCGGACCAGGCCCTTGCGGTTCTTCAGCGTGCTCAGCGACACCTCGAGGTCGAGCCACCTGCCGCCGGACGAGCCGGAGATCGCCGGGCTGCCGCTGCCGTCCTGGACGAACCCGCGGCCGCCGACCGTGCCGGGCAGGCTGGTCCAGGTGGCGCCGCCGTCGGTGGAGGTCTGGACGTACAGGTAGTCGTACTCCTCCTCGATGTCGAAGCGGGCCTTGCTGCGCAGCACGCCGCTACGGCCGCCGGTGAGGTCGACGGGCACGGTCAGCGAGGTGGCGAGGTCGTCGGCGTTGCCGGAGAAGAACTGCCCGGAGCCGGCGAACGGCGCGCCCAGGTCGGTCGTGACCGACTTCTTCGGCAGCACGTCGACCAGGGCCTGCGGCTTGGCGCTGTTGTACTCGTGCGGCCCCAGCTCGAGGCGGCCGCGGTCGCCGGCGCGGGCGACGGCGAAGTCCAGCCAGCCCAGCTGCAGCTTGTCCCAGGCCGACAGGTCACCGGCGCGGGTGCCGAGCGCCTCGCCGGCGCCGTTCAGCCGGCTCTGCGCCATGAGGTTCCAGAACTCGACGCCGTTGTCGCCGCCGGCCGTGTCGTAGTGGTCCGGCAGACCGAGGTCGTGGCCGAACTCGTGCGCGAAGACGCTGACCCCGCCGTTCTCCGGCTGCATCGTGTAGTCGCCGACGAACAGGCCGGTCTTGCCGACCGGCGTGCCGCCGAGCTTGTTGAACGCCGGGCCGGTGCGGCCCTGGTCGCCGGGGAGCACGTACGAGCGGTGCGCCCACAGGGCGTCCTCGCCGTAGACGTTGTCGCCGTCGGACTCGTCACCGCCGGCGTGCACCACCTGGAAGTGGTCGATGTAGCCGTCCGGCTCGGCGAAGTTGCCGTCACCGTCGTAGTCGTAGCGGTCCTGCTGGTCGAAGACCGCCAGCTCGCGGCGGATCTGCGCGGTGGTCCTGCCCTGCTTGGCGTACCGCTCGACGAGGGCATTGATGGCGTCGACGACGAGGACCGGCGCGTTGTTGCAGACCACGCTGGCGCAGACCACCGGGTCGGTGTCGGCGAGGTCGGTGCTGCGGCCGTAGCGGGCCTGGTTGTAGGGCACCTCCACCCAACCGGTGATCTTGCCGTCGACGCTGTACCGGCCGGAGGACTGCCGCTCGTAGTAGCTCTGCACCGAGCCCTCGCCCGCGCCGAAGTACAGGTCCCGGTAGTGGGCGGCGTCGTAGGACGGCTGCCAGACGGTGCTGTTGTCGTCCGGTCCCGGCTTCGGGATCTCGTTGTGCAGCGGCCCGTCGAAGCGGACCGGGCCGGCGGTGCCGCTGTAGGTGTCGCGGTCCGGGTAGTCCGGGTGCCGCTGGTTCCCGAACTCGGCCAGCACGACCAGGATCTGGTCGGTCCCCTCGCGGCTGAGCTCGACGTACTGGTCGCGCCCGGTGCCGGCGCCGTCGGCGGCCTGCACCGAGTCCTGAGCGGCCAGGCCGGTCGTCGGACCGGCGGCCCGCTTGCCGACCCGGGCGACGGTGCCGCCGGCCCGCTTCTCCGGGACGACGGTGCCGTCCAGGACGCCGGTCAGGGCGGTCTGCTTGAGCGCCCGGCGCTTGGCCTCGAGCGGGTGGACGTCCTCGTCACCCCCGGGGGCGGTCTCGGTACGGCCCTGGCCGGGGTCGCCGGTGGCGGAGATCGGCTCAGCGGTCGGAGCCGGCGCGGCGGCGGTGAGGGACGCCTGTCCCACGACCAGCCCCGCTGTGAGGACCAGGCTGGACAGCCCGGCGATGGACCTGCGCACGCGGTCTCCCAGAGGTGGAGGAGCCAGGGATGGCGCGGCCGGTGTGCCGCACCGAGGAACCCCGGACGCCGGGACCGTATGGGGGGCTTCGGGTCAAATGCCTTCAACCCTGAGTAACGGCACGATAACGATCGGCAACAGCACGCGGAGCCAGGTCCCGGTGGCGCGTTGGCGGTGCGCGGCTGCGAAACTGCCCGCATGCGCATCGTGGCCCTGGCCGGCGGCATCGGCGGGTCCCGCTTCCTGCGCGGGGTGCGGGCGGCGGTCCCCGACGCCGAGCTCACGGTCGTCGTGAACACCGGCGACGACCTGACCCTGTACGGCCTGCGGATCTGCCCGGACCTCGACACGGTGATGTACACCCTCGGCGGCGGGATCGACGAGGAGCGCGGCTGGGGCCGGCGCGACGAGACCTTCCACCTGCGCGAGGAGCTCCAGGCCTACGACGCCCCCGCGGCCTGGTTCGGTCTCGGCGACCGCGACATGGCCACCCACCTGCGTCCGGGCGCAGATGACCGCGGCGGGGTACGGCCTGGCCGCCGTCACCGAGGCGCTGTGCGCCCGCTGGCAGCCGGGCGCCCGGCTGCTGCCGATGACCGAGGACCGGTTCGAGACGCACGTGCTCGTCGAGCTCGACGGGCGCCGCCGGGCCATCCACTTCCAGGAGTGGTGGGTACGCCACCGGGCGGCCCTGCCCGCCGAGGCGTTCGTGTACGTCGGTGCCGACACGGCGCGGACCGGCCCGGGGGTGCTGGAGGCCATCGGCGAGGCCGACGTGGTGCTGCTGCCGCCGAGCAACCCGGTGGTGTCGATCGGCACGGTCCTGCAGCTGCCCGGCGTGCGCGAGGCGCTGGCGACCCGCACGGTCGTGGGAGTCTCCCCCGTCGTCGGCGGCGCCCCGGTGCGCGGCATGGCGGACGCGTGCCTGGCTGCCATCGGGGTCGCGACGACCGCCGAGGCGGTCGGGCGGCACTACGGGGCGCGCTCGACCGGCGGGCTGCTGGACGGCTGGCTGGTCGACGAGGTCGACGCCGGAGCGTCCGTACCGGGGGTGCAGGTGCGCGCCGTCCCACTGCTGATGACCGACCTGGACGCGACGACCGCGATGGCCCGGGCGGCCCTGGACCTCGCGGGTGCCTGAGGCGCCTGATGCCTGAGTCACCCGCGTACGAGGTCCGCGGGGTGACCGGGCTGCCGGACGTCCGGCCCGGCGACGACCTCGCAGCGCTGCTGGCTGCGGCGGTCCCCGACCTGCGGGACGGCGACGTCCTCGTCGTGACGAGCAAGGTCGTCAGCAAGGCGGAGGGCCGGCTGGTGGCCGTCCCGCCCGGCGCCGACCGCGAGCAGGTACGCCTGGCGGCGGTCGCCGACGAGACGGTCCGGGTGGTGGCGCGGCGCGGCACGACCACGATCGCGCAGACCCGGCACGGGCTGGTGCTGGCCGCGGCGGGGGTCGACGGCAGCAACGTCCGAGCCGACGAGATCGCCCTGCTGCCCGAGGACCCGGACGCCTCGGCCGCCGCGCTGCGGGCCCGGCTGCTCGAGCTCACCGGCCGCACCGTCGCGGTCGTCATCAGCGACACCCTCGGCCGGCCGTGGCGGGTCGGGCAGGTCGACCAGGCGATCGGCCTCGCCGGGCTGGGGCCGGTCCGCGACAGCCGGGGCAGCACCGACAGCCACGGGCAGGTCCTGGAGGTCACCGAGATCGCCGTCGCGGACGAGCTGGCGGCGGCGGCCGAGCTGGTGAAGGGCAAGGCCGACCGCGTCCCGGTCGCGCTGGTCCGGGGGCTCGCGCTGCCCGACGACGGGCGCGGGGCGTCGGCGCTGGTCCGGCCCGCCGAGCAGGACTGGTTCCGGCTGGGCACGGCCGAGGCGCAGGCCGGCACGCTCGGGCTGCGCCGGACCGTCCGGTCGTTCACGGCCGCGCCGGTGGACCGGGCCGCGGTGCTGCGGGCCGTCGCCGCGGCGCTGACCGCCCCGGCGCCGCACCACACCGTGCCGTGGCGGTTCGTGCTCGTCGAGCAGCGGCGGGCCGCGCTGCTGGACGCGATGGCGGCGCAGTGGGCACAGGACCTGCGGGCCGACGGCTTCCCGCCCGACAGCGTGCAGCGCCGGCTGCGGCGGGGCGACGTGCTGCGCGACGCGCCGTACCTCGTGGTGCCGGCGCTGGTCCGGGACGGGGCGCACGCCTACCCGGACCGGCGCCGTTCGGCGGCGGAGGAGCGGCTGTTCGTCGTCGCCGGCGGTGCGGGCGTGCAGAACCTGCTGGTGCAGCTCGCCGTCGAGGGCCTGGGCAGCGCGTGGGTGAGCAGCACGATGTTCTGCCCCGACGTGGTGCGCGAGGTGCTCGACCTGCCGGCCGGCTGGGAGCCGCTCGGCGCCGTGGCGATCGGGCACCCGGCGGCGACGCCGCCGCCCCGGCCGGCCCGCGACGTGGCCGACGTGGTGCTGGAGCGCTGAGCCGGGTGCCGACCGAGCCGGACCCGGCCGGAGCGCTGCGCCACGCGGCGCGCGAGAACGCCGCCGCCGTCGCCGCGCTGCAGCGCCAGTACGACCAGATCGTGGCCGCCTCGGAGTCCTCGAACGCCGACGACGAGCACGACCCGGAGGGCGCCACCATCGCCTTCGAACGGGCGCAGACCGGCGCCCTGCTGGCGCAGGCGCGGCGCACCGGTGCCGACCTGGTCGCGGCGCTCGAGCGCGTCGCCGCCGGGACGTACGGCTGGTGCGAGCGGTGCGGCGCGCCGATCGGTGCGGAGCGGTTGCAGGCCCGGCCGGACGCCCGGACCTGCATCGGGTGCGCCGCCCGGCGGTGAGCCCCGGCGCCCGGGCGCGCCCGGCTTGCGCGGGCGGCCTGCCGGGGTGCGGGCGTCGCGGTCTGCTCGTGAGGACGCTCGCCCGGCCGGCAGCGGCGGCCGTACCGTCCCCGCGGCCGGCAGGGTCCTCCCGTCGCGCACCCCGTCGCGGGGGTCTCGCCGTCGCGCCCGGCCCCGGGCACGGCCAACACGTGGTTTCGGCGTCCACCCTGCCCGGCCGGCCGGCCGCGTTCAGCGTGGGCGGCCGGCGCCCGGGCCGAGGCGGATGCTCAAGCCACGCCGGGGGGCGGGTGCGGGCGAGCGGCGGGCACCGGGACGGGCCGGGCGGGCGGCGGGTCGCCAGGCAGCCCCCGCCCGTGCCCGACGTGGCTTCGGCGTCCACCTCGCCAGCCAGCGGGCTGGGGCACGCGTGACGGCGGCGCCCCCGGAGCGACGTGGACGCTGACGCCACGGCCGACCTGCCGCCGGCGCGCCGCAGCGCAGGTCGGCCCCGGGCGGGCAGGCCGAGCCGGCGGCCGCGACGGCGTCCTGCCGCGCGAGGCCGCGCAGCTCAGGCCGGACGGGCGCCCGAGCGATCGCCCCGCCACGGCAGGAACGGGAAAGCCCACCGCAGCCCGAAGCTCTGCGCCGAGAACGGCCGGACGCGTTCGGCGGCACGCCGGCCGCGGGGCTGCGAGGCGTGCATGTTGCCCCGGAAGCCGAAGACGTAGGCGACCAGGAACGCCACCGCCAGGGCCGTCGTCGTCAACGCGATGACGACCCCCAGCAGCGCGTTGTCGGGGTAGAGGAGGTCCAGCCCCAGGACCAGCGCGACGACCGGCACCAGGCGCCACTGCGCCACCGCGGCCGCCACGGCGACGGCCTGCGGCCGGGTCGCCCCCAGCTGCTCCTGCGCCCGGGAGTAGACCCCCGACAGCCCGAGCCAGATCGCGCTCACACTCGCCCCTCCCCATCGCTCACCCGCACGTCACCCATGGCACGCACGGCACGTCGACCGCGCTCAGCGGCCACCACCGGGGGTCGTCGAGGCCGGCCGCGACGACGACCAGAGCCGCGCCGAGCAGCAGCCCGCCGACGACGAGCGCCAGCCCCGGCGTCGGCCCGGCCGCCGCGGCGGTCCGGCCCAGGGCCTCGCGCGCCGCCCGGTACGGCTCCCGGGACAGCGTCAGTGCGGTGCCCAGCACGGTCGCCGCGGCCAGGCCGTACGCCGTCCCCAGGGTTCCCCCGACGCTCTGCTGCACCGCGTACGCCGGCAGCCCGGCGCCGACGACGAGCAGCGGCACGCCGAGCAGCAGGTCGACGACGGCGCCCAGCAGCCGCCACGGCAGCCCCAGCGCCCCCACGACCGGGTCCCGGCGGCGCGGACCGCGGCGGTCGACCAGTGCCCGCCGGTGGGCGACCGCGCGGGCACCGGTCTGCAGCAGCACGAGCGACGCCACGGCGACGACGGCAGCGATGACGGGTGCCAGCAGCGCCCCGGCGCCGCAGAGCAACGCCGCCGGCACCGCCACGACGGCGCGCTGGACGTGCCCGGGACGCCGGGCGCCGGCCGGGATCGGCGGCGCCGGGACCGGCCTGGCGCCGTGCCAGGCGGACGGCGGGTCGGCCGGGAGCACCGGGGGCGTCCGCCCCGGCCCGGGGTCGTCCTCCGGTCCGGACCTGCGTTGCTCCGGCGCCGGCAGGACCGCGGTGCGCGAGGCGGCCTCCGGCGACGCGGGGGGCGGCAGCGCCGCCGCGAGCCCTGGGAGCGGGAACGCCGACGTGGCGGTCGAGGCGAGCGTGGTCGTCACGTCGGACGCCCGCGGACCGCCCGGGGGCGCCGCCGGCGGCCGTCCGGCCTCCGGGAGCGGCGAGACCGGCGGGGCCGACGTCCCGACCGAGCGCCGTCGTGGCCTCGGACCCGAGCACCGTCGTCGCGTCGGACCCGAGCACCGTCGTCGCGTCCGAGGCGAGCACCGTCGTCGCGTCGGACCCCAGCACGGTCGTCCCGGCCGCGTCGTCAGCCCACCCGGCAGCAGGGTGCGGCCCCGAGGTCACGCCGGCCAGCGCCCGCGCCTCCGGCACCGCCGCCGCGGGGCGCCCGTCGACCGGCCCGGCCCGTCCGGCCAGCTCGACCAGCGCGCCGACCAGGTCGCTCACCGCCGGGCGCTCCGCCGGCTCCTTGGCCAGCGCGGCGGCCACCAGCGGCAGCAGGTCCGCCGGCAGCCCCGCCAGGTCCGGCGTCCCGTGCACCACCCGGTACAGCACCGCGTCCGGCCGCCCGGTGCCGTACGGCGGCCGCCCGGTCCCGGCCAGCGCGAGCGTCGCCCCCCAGGCGTGCACGTCCGCGGCCGGGCCGCTGCCGGCCCCGGTCACCTGCTCGGGCGCGAGGTACCCGGCGGTGCCGACCACCAGGCCGGTGCGGGTGACCGCGGGCAGCTCGGCGAGCAGCGCCAGGCCCAGGTCGATGACGTGCGGCCGGCCGTCCACGAGCAGGACGTTGCCCGGGGTGAGGTCGCGGTGGATGACGCCGCCGGCGTGCAGCGCCGCGAGCGCCCGGGCGACCCCGAGCGCGACCGGGACCAGCTCGGCGGCCGGCAGCGGGCCGGTCTCGGCGACCAGCTCGTCGAGGCGCCGGCCGGGCACGAACCGGGTCACCAGCCACGGCGTCGCGGCGTCCGGGTCGGCGTCGAGCACCTCCACCAGGTGCGGATCGCGGACCCGCTGCAGCGCCTGCAGCTCGGACCGGAACCGCCGGCGGCACTCCAGGTCGGGCGGGCCGTCCCGCAGCACCTTGACGGCGACCGCCCGGTCCGACGGCGTCAGCCCGAGGTACACGGTGCCCATGCCGCCCTGGCCGAGCCGGCCCAGCAGGCGGTGCGGCCCCACCTGCGCGGGGTCACCGGGCCGCAGCGGCGTCAGCGGCACTGGCCCTCCTCGGGTGCGTCGGTCGGCGTCCGGCCGGTTCCGGCCGGGGACCGCCGAGGCGGCCCGGCCGGGCGGGTTCGGGGCCGCGGCTCTGCCGGGCAGTCTGCCCGACCCGCCGGCCGGCCGGCGACGTCGCCGGCCGGCGCGCGCCGGGCGGCCCACCCGGGGGCCCGCGCCGCCTGCTCAGTGCGCGCGGTGGTCCTGGATGGTCAGCCGCGGTCCGAACCGCGGCTTGGCGAAGCCGCTCAGCTCGAGCAGCCGGACGACCCGGTAGCGGTGCGGCCGCCACGGCGCGAGCAGCGCCACCATGCCGTCGTCGTCGAGCGGACGCCCGGCGAGCGCCCAGCCGACGTACTGCGACAGGTGGTAGTCGCCGACGCTCAGCGCGTCGCTGTCGCCGAGCGCCCGCTGCGCGATCTCCGCGACGGTCCAGACACCGATGCCGGGCAGCGCACCGAGCCGTCGCGCGGCGTCGTCCGGCGTCATCCCGACGGCCTGCTCCAGCCGCGCGGCGTACCGCGCCGCCTCGCAGATCGTCCGCGAGCGCTTCGGGTCGACCCCGGCCCGGTGCCACTCCCAGGACGGGATCCGCCGCCACACCTCGGCCGGCGGCGGGACGCGCATCCCGGCCGGCGCCGGGCCGGGTGCGGGCTCGCCGAACCGCCGCACCAGCACCTGGTAGGCGGTCGTCGCCTCCTTGCCGGTCACCTTCTGCTCCAGCACCGCCGGCACCAGCGCCTCGAACACCCGGCCGGTGCGCGGGATCCGCAGCCCGGGGTGCCGCGCGGCGGTGTCGGCCAGCAGCCGCGGGCCCGGCTCGAAGCCCTCGGCGGCGTCCCGCCCGCCGAGCAGGTCCGCCAGCCCGGCGACCACCCGCTCGGCGCCCGGCCCCCACGCCTGGCAGGTCACCTCGTGCAGCCCGCGCTGGGTCAGCCGGTACGTCGCCGGCCCGTCGCAGGTGTGCGTGGTCCGCCACAGCGCACCGTCACCGGCCACCTGGTGGGTCGGGTCCGCCCGGCCCCGGCGCAGCCGGGACAGCGTGCAGCCCACGTCCACCGGCAGCCGTGGCCGCCAGGTCGTCCCGGCGTCCGGGGCCCCGGCCCCGGCCCCGGCCCCGGCCCGCGCAGCGTCCACCGCGGCCGGCGCGACCGTCACGACCGGCCGGCCCGCCGGGCGAACCACACCGCGAGTCCCACCCCGTACAGGCCGTTGCCGACGGCCGACGGCACGTTCCCGCGGGCGGCCCAGGCCAGCACGATCAGCGCGACCCCGGTCTCCTGCACCGCCAGCAGGCGCAGGTCCCGGGCGTTCCACATCCGCTTGAACAGCGGCGGGTACACCACGAACGGCGTCGCGAGGGCGTAGCCGACCAGTCCCGCGGCGTCGGTGGCCCTCACGCCAGCCCCGGCGCCCGGTCGCTGACCAGCGCGTGCAGCTCCTTGACCCGCTGCGCCTGGTCGGCCGGCATGACCAGGGTCGCGGTCGGCGTGTGCACGACGACCAGCCCCTCGCAGCCGACCAGCGTCACCAGGTGGTCGGGGTCGGAGGAGGCCACCACGCAGTCGCTGCTGCCGTGCAGCAGCGCCCGGGCGCCGACCGCGTTCCCGTCGCCGTCCCGGCCGAGCGCCTCGCCGTACGCCGGCCAGGAGCCGACGTCGAGCCAGCGGGCCGCGAGCGGCAGCGCCGCGACGGTGAACCGGTCGGAGACCGACGCGGGCTCCATCACGCCGTAGTCGACGGACAGCTTGGGGACCTCGTCCCAGGCCGCCAGGTCGCCCGCCGCGACCCGCTCGACCAGCGCGGCGGTCTCGGGCGCGAACTCGCGCACCGCCGCGAGCAGGGTGGCCGCCCGCCAGACGAACATCCCGGAGTTCCACAGCGAGCCCTCGGCGACGAACCGCTCGGCGGTGGCCAGGTCCGGCTTCTCCCGGAAGCTCGCCACCTCCCGGGCGTCACCGGTCAGCGGCTTGCCGAGCTCGAGGTAGCCGAAGCCGGTCGCCGGGGAGTCCGGCACGACGCCGAAGGTGACGAGCACGTCGGCCCGTTCCTCGGCCAGCCCGAAGGCCTGCTCCAGCGTGGCGGCGAACGCCGGCAGCGGCTCGATGAGGTGGTCGGCGGTGAGCACCGCCACGACCGCGTCCGGGTCGCTGGCGGCGATGACCGCGCAGCCGAGCGCGACCGCGGGCAGCGTGTCCCGGCCGGACGGCTCGACGACCAGCCGGTCGGGGCGCAGCCCGGCGACCGAGGAGACCGCCCGGCGCAGCTGCTCCCCCGCGCCCAGCCAGACCTGCTCGGGCGGCACCACCGAGGTCGCCCGCTCCACCGCGACGTCCAGCAGCGACCGGCCCTGCAGCAGCGGGACGAGCTGCTTGGGCAGGCCGGCGGTCGAGAACGGCCACAGCCGGGTGCCGGAGCCACCGGCCAGGATCAGGCAGTGCCGCATCGGGCGCTCCTCGCGTCGGGGCCGGCCGGTCGGGCGCGACCGGCGTTCGGGGCGGGATCGGCGTCGGCGACGGGGCGCCTCATGCGGAGTCCTCCAGCAGGTCGGCCGAGCGGGTCGGCGCGGCGCCCTCGCCGAGCGCCCGGACCCGCAGCGCCAGCAGCGCGCCGCAGCCGCAGGCCGACCCGCAGCGCGAGCCGGAGCGGTGCGTGCGCCGGCCCGGCGTACTGCCGGGACAGGTACCGGTACAGCGAGCGGTGGTGCTCCAGCAGCATCGCGCCGCGGCGCCCGGCGGGTGGCGTGCCCGCCGATGTGCGTGACGACGGCGGACGGGACGTACACGTTCTGCCAGCCGGCCTCGGCCAGCCGGCGGCACAGGTCGATGTCCTCGCAGTACATGAAGTACGCCGGGTCGAAGCCGGCGACCGAGTCGAAGGCCTCGCGCGCGCAGCAGCAGGCAGCGACCCGGACAGCCAGCCGGTCGGCGCCCTCCTCCGGGCGGCCGGCCTCCGCGCGGTAGGACCGCGTCCACGGGTTGCCCGGCCAGCACCAGCCGAGCAGGGCGTGCCCGATGCCGCGTCCGAGCGACGGGAACGCCCGCGCCGAGGGGTAGAGCTCGCCGTCCGGCGTGCGGATCGCCGGTCCGAGGCAGCCGGCCCGCGGCCAGCGCGCCGGCCGCCGCCAGCAGCGCGTCGAGCGAGCCGGGCTCCCAGCGCACGTCCGGGTTCGCCACGACCAGCCACGGGCGCCGTGCTGCCGGACGCGCCGAGGTTCGCCGCCCGGCCGTAGCCGAGGTTCCCGCCGGTCGGCAGCAGCCGGACGGTCCGCGCCGGCGGCGGCCTCCGGACGCGCCGTCGGTGCTGCCGTTGTCGGCGAGCACCACCTCGTACGGCCGCGGCGGTGGCGGTCTGCAGCGATGTCGAGGAACTCCGTCAGCGAGGCGCCGGGCGAGTAGGTGACGACGACGACCCGGATCTCGGCGCCGGCCGGGCGCGGGTCCGCCGTCACGAGCCGACCGCCGCGGCGTAGCTCGCCAGGTGCGCCTCGGCGCTGGCGTCCCAGGTGAACTCGACCGCCCGCTCGCGGCCGGCCGGCGCCGAGCCGGGCCCGCCGGTCGGGGTCGTCGAGCAGCGACGCCGAGCGCCGCGGCGATCGAGTCCGGGTCGGGCTCGGTGTAGGCGACCGCGTCACCGCCGACCTCCGGCAGCGACAGCCGCCGGGTCGTCAGCACCGGCGCGCCGCAGGCCATCGCCTCCAGCACCGGCAGGCCGAAGCCCTCGCCGAGGCTCGGGTAGGCGACCAGCAGCGCGCCGCCGAGGAAGCCGGGCAGGTCCGCGAAGCGCAGGTAGCCGGGGCGCAGCACCCGCAGGTGCGCCGGCACCTCGGCGACCGCGCCGTCGACCTCGTCGTCCCAGCCGGCGCCGCCGGCGAGCACCAGCGCGGGCGGGTCGGGCCGGTCGGCGCAGGCCCGCACCCAGCCGCGGACCAGGCCGGGCACGTTCTTGCGCGGCTCGAGCGTCGACAGGAAGGCGACGTACGGGCTCGCCGTCAGCCCGAGCCGCGCCCGGACGCGCGCCTTCTCGGCCTCGGACGGCACGGCGAAGGTCCGCGGCGTCGACGCCGTGGTAGGCGACGTCGATGCGCGTCGGCGTCGGCGGCGAGGATCCGGACCAGCTCGTCGCGGGTGGCCTCGACTCGGCACGACGCAGCGCGCGGCCCGCCGCAGCGCGGTGCGGGTGGCCGAGCGGAAGAACGTGCCCTTGACCGGGGTGTGCATCTGCGGGTCGGTGAAGAACGTCGCGTCGTGCAGCGTCACGACGACGGGCCGTCCGGAGCGCAGCGGCATCGTGTAGTGCGGCGAGTGCACGCACCTGGGCGCCGACCCGCGCCGCGACCAGCGGCAGCCCGGTCTGCTCCCAGGCCAGCCGGGCCGGGCGGTGCGCGATCGCGGCCGGCCCGGCGACGACCCGCGCGGACGGGGCGAGCGCGCCGTACCGCTCGGTGTCGGCCCGCTGGCAGACCAGCGCCAGGTCGGCGCCGCGCGCGTCGAGAGCGGCGACCAGCCCGTCGACGTAGCGACCGACGCCACCGCGGTCGGCCGGCACGGCGGTCGCGTCGACCAGGACACGGGGCGAGGACAGCGCGGGCTCCTGACGGACGGGCCGGGTGGCACGCCGGCGGGGGGCTGGCGCGGGCGGGGCGGTTCCGAGCGTACGCCCGACCTGTCCCGCTCCGGCCGCTAACGACCGCCCGGCGTGACGAGGTCGCGGTAGGCCTGCCAGAGCCGGCGCGCGGCGCCGTCCCAGCTGTACGCGGCGGCCCGGACCGGCCCGGCGGCCCGCAGCCGGGCCCGGAGCCGGTCGTCGGAGAGCACCTCGGCCAGCGCGGCCGCGAGCTCCGCCGGCGCCAGGCCGGTGACCCGCGCCGCCCCGCCGCCGACCTCGACCAGCGCCGGGTCGGTGCTGGTCACGACGGGCGTGCCGAGCGCCATCGCCTCGAGCAGCGGCAGGCCGAACCCCTCGGCCCGGCTGGGCACCACCAGGGCCTTCGCCCGGGCCAGCAGCACCGCGAGGTCGGCGTCCGGCACCCGGCCGAGCAGCCGGACCCGCCCCTCCGCCAGGCCCGCCGCCCGGGCCAGCGCGAGCAGGTCCTGCCCGCCCCAGCCCGGCTGGCCGGCGCAGAGCAGCGGCAGGTCCGGCGCGCCCGGCGGGGCCAGCGCCGCGACCAGCTCGGCGAGGCCCTTGCGCGGCTCGAGGGTGGCGACGGTGAGCAGGTACCGCGGCGGCAGCGCCAGCCGGGCGGCCCGGTCCGGCGCGTCGGGCGGCAGCGCGAGGTCGCCGCTCACCCCCTCGCCGACGACCAGCACGCGGCCGTCCGGCACGTCGACGTGGGCGCGCAGCGCGGCGGCGACCGCCTCGGTCGGGACGACCAGCAGGTCCGCGGCGCGGGCGGCGCGGTCCACCATCCGGCGGTGCCAGGTCGCGCCGCGGGCGGTGAGCGTCTCCGGGTGGGTCCAGGGCACCGCGTCGTGCACCGTCACCACCAGCGCCGGCCGTGCCCCGCCGCGCCGACCCGGCAGCGGCGCCAGCGGGGTCGGGGCGTGCACCACGTCGGCCCGCGGGCGCGGCCGGCCGGAACGCTCCCAGCAGGCGACCAGCGGTCGGCGGCCCAGCGGCAGGCGGGAGGGCCCGGCCACCCCGGGCACCCGCGCGGCGGCGACGTCGCGGTGCCAGGCGACCACCCCGCGCACCCCGCTGCGGTCCGGCGCGGTCCGGGCCAGCGCCGCCGCGACCTCCCTGCTGTACCGGCCGGTACCGCCGGGCACCGGAGCCAGGCACTGCTCGAGCAGCACGGCGACCTGCACGGCGACCTCCGGTGTCGGATCCCGGGGGGACCCGGTGCGGCCACTATGCTGCCCGGGCGCCACCGGCCCGCTGCGCCGGCTGCCGGCGGGCCGTCCGCCCCCGCCCGGCCCCTCCCGACACCGCCGGAGCCCCCCCGTGCCGACCCAGCCCCCCGTGCCGACCCAGCCCCCCGTGCCGACCCAGCCCCCCGTGCCGACCGGTCCCACCCGCCCGACGCCACCCACCAGCCCGTCGGCGGCACCCGCGCGGGCGACGCCCTCGCGCGAGGAGTCCAGCCCGCTGCAGTCCGCGGTGCTCGAGGTGATGTCCGGGGCGAACAACTACATCGACTGGCTCGCCTCGCTGGCCGACGGGCACCTCGGCGACAGCCCGCTCGAGGTCGGCGCCGGGATCGGGGACTACGCGCAGGTCTGGTCCCGGCCGGGCCGGGTGCTCACCGCGTCCGAGGCCGACCCCGACCGGCTCGCCGTGCTGCGCGCCCGCTTCGCCGGCCGGACCGACGTGGTGGTGCGTGAGCTCGAGGTGCCGATCACCGAGACGGCCGACCACAGCGCGGTCGTGGCGCTCAACGTCCTGGAGCACATCGAGGACGACGTCGCGGCGCTGCGCAGCTTCGCCGGCCTGGTCCGGCCGGGCGGCACGGTCGTGCTGATCGTCCCGGCGTTCGAGATCGCCATGAGTGACTTCGACCGCGAGATCGGGCACTACCGGCGGTACACGAGGAAGACCCTCACCCGGGCGTTCGTGGCGGCCGGCCTGCGCCCGGTCGAGGTGCACTACGTCAACGCGGTCGGCCTGCTCGGCTGGATCGTGCTGATGCGCCTGCTGCGCAAGCGCACCGACGAGACCCCGGTGTCGTTCTTCGACCGGGCGCTCGTGCCGCTGCTGCGCCGGGCCGAGGCCCGGGTGCGGCCGCCCTTCGGGCAGTCCGTGTTCGCCGTCGCGCAGGTCCCGCCGGCCGGCTGAGGCCGAGGTCGGCGCCGGGCCCGGCTCAGCCGCTCAGGCGCCGGCGGTCAGCCGGGCCGCGATCCGCGACCGGCGGTCGGTGACCCGGACCCGGCCCAGGATCACCAGCGACTCCACCCCGTCGCGCCAGGTGATCTTCTTGCCCTCCTCGTGGCTGCGCGCCTTGTAGCCGATCGGCACCTCGTACGGCCGGATGCCGCGGGCCAGCAGCTTGGCCGTCAGCTCGGTGTCCATGCCGAAGCCGTTCTGGCGCAGCGGAAGCCGCCGGAACAGCTCCAGCGGCATCAGCTTCAGGCAGGTGTGCAGGTCGCTGATCCAGGAGTTGAACAGCGCGTTCGCGGCGAACGTGGTGGCCTTGTTGCCCAGCACGTACCAGAACGAGTGGGCGGTCGAGCTGCCGAACCGGCGGGCCCCGAACACCACGGTGGCGTCCTCGTGCAGCACCGCGTGCAGCAGGTGCCCGATGTCGTCCGGCGAGTACTCCAGGTCGGCGTCGAAGATGATCATGTAGTCGCCGGTGGCCAGCTCGGCGGCGGTCTTCACCGCCGCCCCCTTGCCGCGGTTGACGGCGTGCCGGGTGACCTGGACGCGGGGGTCGTCGACGGCCGAGGCGAGCGCGAAGGTGTCGTCGGCGCTGCCGTCGTCCACGACCACCAGCTCGATCTCGCAGGGGTACTCGGCGTCGAGGACCTGCTTGACGGCTGCTGAGATGCGGGCCGACTCGTTGTAGGCGGCCATGAGGATCGACAGCTTCATGCGGGGACGTCGACCTGCTTTCGGGAGGGGGTGGACGGGTCGGGACGGCGGGGCAGCGCCAGGGCGGCGGCGGCGGGCAGGACCACCAGGGTCGGCAGCAGGTAGCGGTAGTCGAAGGCGGCGGTCGCGGACGGCACGGCCAGCAGGACGACGCCGAGCGCGGCGAGCAGCGCGGGGTCCAGGCGCTCCCGGGACCCGGCGGGCACGCCCCGCCGGACGAGCGCCAGCCCGCCGGCGAGCATGCCCAGCGCCAGCACCGGGCCGGGCGTGACGACGACGTGCTGGTAGGCCCGGAGCACCGCGACCGCGGCCGGACGGGTCCGCCCGTCGACCGGCTCTCCGTCGAGGCCGACCGGCGCGAGCGCCGCCTTGCAGTCGTCCTCGTCGGACCCGGCCGGGAAGACCCACCACGTCGGGCAGGTGTCGCGCGGCCCGGAGAACCGCCACGGCACGAGGTAGTGCACGGTGCTGCGCAGCGTCATCTCGGCGAAGTCCAGCGGCTGGCCGGTGATGGCCAGCATGGAGAACTCCCGCAGGTCGTCGTCGGTGTACGGCGGGCGCTCGCCGGGCGGTGCGTAGTTCGCCGGGCTGAACGGGTCCCAGACGTAGTAGTCCCCGATCGGCCGCTCCTGCGGCGGCAGCCCGGGGCACAGGCCCCGCAGCCGCTCCGGGACGTCGAGCTTCTCGCACTGCACGAAGTTCGAGGTCCGGCCGTACAGGAAGTGCCCGGTGTAGTCGGTGACGGCGTACGCCCCGTGGGTGCCGGAGAACCACACGAGGTACGGCAGGAGGGTGGCGGCGAGGGCGACGACGAACCCGGCGAGGGCGGTCCAGCGCAGCGACCGCAGCAGCACGCGCAGCAGCAGGTAGCCGAGCACGACGACGGCGACGAAGGTGCCGACCGTGCGGGTGAGCGCGAACGCCCCGAACAGCACCCCGGCCGCGCCGGTGACGAGCGCTCCCGGGCGGTCCTTCCAGAGCAGCACCACCACCGCGCCGGCGAGCAGGACGACGAACAGCGCCTCGGCCAGCACGAAGTGCTCGACGTCCAGCAGGTAGGCGTCCAGCGCCAGCGGGGCGGCGGCGAGCAGGCTGGCGCGGCGGCCCACCCCCCGGTGCTGCAGCAGCGCGTACACCAGCACGACCGAGACGAGCCCGAGCAGGTGCTGCACCACCGCGACCCCTCGCAGCGGCACCAGCCCGTCGAGCAGCGCCAGGAACGCGGAGTACCCGTACGGGCGGTGGATCAGCGGCTCACCGGTCCGGGCGGCGCGGACGTAGTCGATCGAGTCCGGGAACCACAGCGCCGGGTCGTACGCCAGCACGACGAGCAGCCGCAGCGCGCCGGCCACGGCCAGCAGGACCAGCAGCCCGCGGTGCCGCCGCCACCGGCTGCGGCGGGCCGGGGCGGGGCGTCGTGCTGGCAGGCGGGGCGATCGCTGGGGGGCGTCCGCGAGCACTAGCCGGGCTCCGCGGGCACTGGCTCCCCGGGCATCAGGCGGACACCGCGTCGGCCTTCGCCGACGGGCGGGCGGAGGTGCCCCTCGGCCGGCCGACCCGGGACGACCAGGACCGGCCGAGCTCGTGGAACGGCTTCTCGATGAAGCGGTAGCTCACTCCCGCCGAGGCGACGATGACGGCCATCCAGACGGCGAGGGTCAGCACCGGCCCCCCCACCCGGGGGACCACGTGGATGACGATGGCGTGCGCCAGGTACACGCTGTAGCTGATGGCCCCGAGGTAGGTCAGCCAGCCGGGGAACCGGCGGTTGCGCAGCGCCAGGAACAGCCCGAAGGTCGCCAGCGCGGCGAGGTAGGTCGCGAACTCCGGCCGCCAGGTGTGGTGCGCGTTCGCCAGCGCCGGGTCGATCTTGTCCTCGACGTTCACCCACGTCCCGACCAGCGCCGCCCCGATCGCGGTGGCCACCACGGCCACCGCCTGCGCGCCGGAGCCCTGCCCGACGTACCAGCGGTACACCGTCGTGCCGGTGAACATCGTGCCGAGCAGCAGCAGCGCGAACCACCACGACTCGGGGCGGTTGAGCAGCAGGCCGACGGCGAGCCCGGCGGTGAGCACGATCCCGGCGACCGCCGACCAGCCCTTCGCCGCGCCGGACAGGACGAGCACGCCGACCACCGCGGCAATCGTGCCGAGCGCCAGCGCGGCGGTCTGCTTCGAGGGGTTCACCAGCGCGTACGACGGCACGGCGACCCCGCCGGCGACGGACAGGCAGAGCAGCCCGGTGGCGATCTGCCCGGAGCGCTGGTGCAGGCCGGCCAGCAGCAGCGCCGAGCACAACAGGTAGAAGACCATCTCGAAGGCCAGCGTCCAGGACGCGCCGATGACGTTGCCGCCGGTCGTGAAGTTCTGCACCATCGTGAAGTTGTTGGCGAAGGACCAGCGGTCCACGCCGGTCACCAGGCTGCGGTCGACGGTCACGGCGAGCAGCGCGATGGCCAGCAGCGCGGCCCAGTACAGCGGGAACAGCCGCAGCACCCGGCCGACCCAGAAGGCCCGCACCGAGCCGCGCTTCTCCAGCGACGCCGGGATGATGAACCCGCTGACCAGGAAGAAGACGAAGACGCCGTACTCGCCGGGGCGGAAGACCTCGATCGACCAGCGCAGGTACGCCGGCCAGAGCAGCTCGGCGCCGTGCTGCAGGGCCACCGACATCGCCGCGATGCCGCGCAGCGCGTCGAGGAACTCCATCCGGCGGGGGCCGCCCGGCGGCCGAGCCGGGCCGGGGGTGCTGCGCGAGGCCGTGCCCAGCTGGTCCGTGCCGGTGCCCGGCTGACCCGTGCCCGTGCCCGGCTGAGCGGCGCCCGGCTGGTCCGGGCCGGCCGGGGGGCGCCCCGCGAGGGCGGACGAAACGTGCGGCGGGGCGGCGTCCACGGCGGGGAGCCTAGCCGTCCGGAGCCTCACGTCGGCTCCCTCGCGTGCCGAAGCACCTCGGGAGCGCCGCCGACCCGAGGAGTTCCACTGTGCGTACGCGTCCCGGCCTGCTGCTCGCGGCAGCGCTGACCGCCGGTCTCGCCGGGCTGCTGCCCGCGGCGCCGGCCGCGGGCCCCACCCCGGTCCCGGCGGCCACCGAGCTGGTCGCCGCCACCGCTCCGGCACCGACCGCGGCGCTCTGGCGGTACGGCCGGGCGTACCCGAACGGGCTGCCGGCCGCGGCCACCAACATCGTGGCCTACGCCGCGCCGGCGGTGATGGACGTCGGCACCGGCACGCCCTGGGTGGTGACCGGCACGCCGGACGGCTGGGTGCGGGTCCGCCGGGCGCAGGACGGCGGGTTCGTCCGGGACCTGTACACCGGCGCGGGCGGGGTGCAGGCCTCCCCCGCGATCGTCGACTGGGACCGCGACGGCCGGCCCGACATCGTCGCCGGCAACCTGCGGGGCGACCTGGTGGTGTGGGACCCCGACGGCCGCGAGCTGCTGCGGACCGTGGTGTTCACCGACAACTTCCCGACGCACGTCCGGGGCATCTTCGCCACCCCCGCCGTCGCCGACCTCGACGGCGACGGCGCCGCCGAGATCGTCGTGAGCTCGTGGGACCACTACCTGTACGTGCTCAACCACAACGGCTCGGTGCGCGCCAAGGTGTTCCTCAAGGACACCTCCTGGGCGTCCCCGGCGATCGCCGACGTCGACCGTGACGGCGTCCTGGAGATCGTCGCCGCCTGGGACTGCGACGCGAACTCCACCCGGTTCGACTGCGCCTACGGCAACCCGGGCGGCTTCGTCGGGGTGTTCTCCCGCGACCTCACCCTGCGCTGGAAGCAGTTCCTGCCCGGGCAGGTGCCGTGGTCGTCCCCGGCGCTGGGCGACGTGCGCGGCGACGGGCGGCTCGCGGTGGTGCTGGCGACCGGCCAGATGCCCTGCATGATGTACACCGGCGCGGCCGGGCCGTGCGGCACCGGCTCGGCGATCGACACCCGGTCCGGCGGGCGCCGGATCTACGGCTTCGACGCCGCCACCGGCGCCCCGCTGCCGGGCTGGCCGGCGCCGCTGCCGGAGAAGACGATGTCGTCGCCGGCGCTCGCCGACGTCGACGGCGACGGCCGCCTGGAGGCCTTCGTCGGCACCGGCGGCCGGCTCTACCGCATCGACAGCACCGGCGCGGTCCGCTGGGGCGCCGACACCTGCGTCGCGCTGCAGAAGAACCCGTGCGGCTACAGCCCGCTGCCCAAGGTCGACGCGTCCCCGGTGGTCGGGGACCTGCTCGGCACCGGCCGGGTCGTCGTGGCCATCGCCTACGACTTCAAGGTGTCGTTCGTCGACGCGGTCACCGGCGCGATCGTCACCACGGTCGAGCCGTCCCGGGCGGCTGGAGAGATCTCGCAGACCCTCGGCAACGGCCTGACCGCCACGACCTGGGGCGGGCGCAGCCGGCTGTACGGCGTGACGATGCTGTGCCGGTCGTCCTGCTACGCCGCCGGCCAGGTCTGGGACGCCTCGACGCTGGCCGTCGACGCCGGCCCGGCGGGCCGGCTGCTGTGGCCGACGTTCCGCGGCGACGCGGCCCGGCGCGGCGTGCTGCCGCAGGACGTGACCCCGACCGGGGCGATCGGTGCCTACTGGACGGCGAACGGCGGCGCGGGCGGGCCGCTCGGGGAGCCGCAGTCCGCGGAGCGCGCGGTGCCCGGCGGGCGGGCGCAGAGCTTCGCCCGCGGGCAGGTGTTCTGGAGCAGCGGCACCGGCGCGCACGCCGTGGTCGGCGCCGTGCTGGGCCGCTACCTCGCCGGCGGCGGGCCGGAGGCGTACGGGCTGCCGACCACCGACGAGGGCTACGGCGGCGTCGCCGGAGCCCGGAGCAGCACCTTCCAGCGGGCCCGGATCTGGTGGAGCCCGTCGACCGGCGCGCAGGCCGTGCAGGGCGCCGTGCTGGAGCGCTACCTCGCGACCGGCGCGGCCGGGGGCCCGCTGGGGCTGCCGACCACCGACGAGCGGGACGGTGAGGTCGCCGGCTCGCGCCTGTCGGTGTTCCAGTACGGCCGGGTCTACTGGTCGGCCGGCACCGGGGCGCACGAGATGTACGGCGCGATCCTGGCCCGCTACCTGGCGGTGGGTGGGCCGGTCCGGTTCGGGCTGCCGACCGCGGGCGAGGTCGACCGGGACGGAGCGCGGGCGGTCTCGACCCAGCGCGGCCGGCTCTACTGGACCGCCCGGGCCGGCGCCGCCAGCCTGCAGGGGGCGGTGCTCGAGCACTACGACGCGACCGGCGGGGCCGGCCGCTACGGGCTGCCCCTCGGCGACGAGCTGGTGGACGGGCGGACCGGCACGCCGTACTCGGTGCTCGGACGCGGCGAGATCCACTGGAGCCCGGCGACCGGGGCGCACGCCGTGATCGGCTCGGTGCTGGGTCGCTGGCGCTCGCTGGGTGGGCCGGCCTCGCCGCTCGGGCTGCCGACCAGCGACGAGCGGGACTCCGCAGCCGCGGGCGGGCGGGTCTCGCTGTTCGCCCGCGGCGAGGTGCACTGGTCGTCGGCGACCGGCGCGTGGGAGGTGCTCGGGGCGATCCGCGAGCGCTGGCTCGCCGCGGGCGGTGCGGGCTCGGCGCTCGGCCTGCCGGTGAGCGGGGAGTACGACGTGCCGGGCGGCCGGCGCAGCGACTTCGCGCACGGGTCGATCAGCTGGACCGCGGCGACCGGGGTGACCGCGGTCCGCCCGGGCTGACCGGGCCGGGCGGCAACTTCCGAGCCCGCTCCGTCGTCAGACCGGGTAGCGGGACGCCGCTGGGACGCCCCGCGCGGGGAGGTCGACGGCCATGATCGGTGTACGCACGCTGCCCGGCCTGGTTCTGCTGGCCGCCGTCTCCGCCGCGGCGGCCTGCGGCACGAACGACCCGGCCAGCTTCACCGACCCGGTCGGGAGCGCGCCCGCGCCGACCAGCACGACGCCGCCCGCCACGACCCCCCCGACGAGCGCGACGCCGCCCGCGGGCACGTCACCACCGACCAGCACGACGCCGCCGACGACCGCACCCAGCACCGCGGGCCCGGTCGACGTTCCGCCCCGACCCGGTCCGGTGCCCACTCCCGGCCGCGCCGCCGACCTGCCGTACCCGGCCGGCGCCCGGCTCGGCGTCGTCGGGGTCGCCTCCGACGACGTGCTGAACGTCCGCGCCGGACCGGGGCCCGGCTTCCCGGTCGTGGGCCGGCTCGCGCCGCTGACCTCGGGCGTGGAGATCACCGGCCGCGGCTGGAACCCGGGCGGCAGCTTCTGGGCGGAGGTCCGCAGCGGCGGGACGACCGGCTGGGTCTCGCTGCGCTTCCTGGCCGGTCTGGACGGCACCGACGACGCCACCGCGGGCGTCGTGCGGGTGCTCGGCGAACGCCCGACGGCACCGACGATGGCGGCGCTCGGCCGGACCGTGGCCGAGGCGCTCGCCTCCGCGGACCCGCCCTCGACGATCGTGATGTCGGTGGCGCCCTCGACCGGGGACCTCGGCGAGGTCACCTTCGACGTCCTCGGGTTCGGTGACGACTCCGTCTCCGGCGCGCGGGTCACGGTGTTCGGCGAGCCGACCGCCGGCGGGTTCGCGCTGCGCAGCGTCGAGTCGACCGCGCTGTGCGCCCGCGGGGCCCCGCCGGACGGCGGCCTGTGCCCCTGAGCCCGGCCTCCGCCGTCAGCCCGTCGGCTCCCCGGGGGCCGGGGCCGGCTCGCGGGCGGCCCGCTGCGCGGCCAGCTCGGCCTCCACCGCCTCCAGCGAGCGCACCGTCGCGGTCCGCAGCGCGTCCAGGTCCTGGGCCAGCGGGCGGACCTGCCAGGCCGTCAGGCGCAGCACCACCCGCTTGACGAACGACACCCCCAGCCGGGTCGACGTGGGTGCCGGGGTGTGCGCCGGCGGCAGACGGCGGACCGCCGTGGACAGGCGCAGCGCGCCGGCGGTCGGCGACCCGCCCGCCGCGGCGCCGGCCGAGCCTGCCCCGGTCGGGGCCCCGGTCGGAGCCGCCGGCCGGGCCGCGACGCCGCGGCGCTGGGCCGCCCGGCGGCGCACCTCGGCCTGCACCGCGGCCCACAGCCGGTCGTCGGGCGTGTCGGCCGCCGGCCAGGAGTCGGCAGCCTCCTCGAAGTCTCCGAGGCCGGCGACGGCGCGCAGCGCCCGGCGCAGCGCGTCGTCGTCGTCGACGAAGGTGACCTGCCGGTCGCCCGCCTGGTCGGCGAGCCCGCCGACCCGGGTGGCGATGACCGGCCGGTCGTACAGCGCGGCCCGCTCCAGCACGCCGGAGGACCAGATCTCCCGGTACGGCAGCACCACGACGTCGCAGGCGACCAGCCAGCGGTCGAACCGCTCGTCCGAGACGTAGCCGGTGTGCAGGAACGCGCCGGGCGTCGCCGCCGTGAGCTCCTCGAGCTCCTGCAGGTACTGCAGGAACTCCGGCTCGTCCAGCCGGGTGGAGCCGACCACGTGCAGCTCGGCGCCGGTGTCGGCCAGCCCGCGGAAGGCCTGCACGGCCCGGTCGAAGCCCTTGTGCCGCTGGATGAAGCCGATCGACAGCATCACCAGCGCGTCCGGTGGCAGGCCCAGGGCGGCGCGGGCGCCCGCCCGGTCGGTGCGGGTGCGCCGGACGAAGTCCTCGCCGTGCGCCACGACCCGGGTGCGGGCCGGGTCGACCGGGAACAGCGCGAGGAAGCGGTCCCGCTCCACGTCGCTGTGGAAGTGCAGCTCGTCCAGGCTGCGCCACAGCACCAGGGCCGCCCGGCGGCGCGAGGCGTCGGCCTCGAACTCGGCGTACTCGACCTCGTGCATCACCGCGACGGCGCGCCGGGCCCGGCGGAACGCCGCGGCCAGCGCCAGGTCGGTCGCCGAGCGCCGCCCGGAGGCGCCGCTGTCGTAGAAGAACACCGGGTGGTACTGCACGACCACCTCGTCGTACGCCCGGACCCGGCGGGCCAGGGCGAGCGCCCCGCGGACGCCGGCCAGGTCCAGGTGCAGGTGCGCCGCGGACGGCCCGGGCGACAGGACGGTGACGTCGTCACCCTCCGCGCGGCGCGCCAGCACGGCCTGCACGGCGTAGTTGGCGATGCCGTCGCGCAGCGGCGGATACGGGCTGACCATGAGGACGCGCATCAGCCCTGCTCCCCCGCCCGCGGCGCGGGATCCGCGGTCGGGGGACCGCCCGGCGCGGGATCCCCGGCGTAGGGCACCCAGGCCTCGATCCGGCTCTCGATCCGGTCCAGCACGTCGCCCCACTGGTAGTGGTCCAGGACGTACGTCCGGCCGCGGGCGCCGAGCCGGGCGGCCAGCTCGGGACGGTCGGCGACGAACGCCAGCGCCTCCTCCAGCTCGTGCTCGTCGTCGTAGACGATCCCGGCCTCGGAGCGCTCGATGTGGTGGCGCACGACGTCGCCCTCACCGACCCCGATCACCGGCGTGCCGGCCAGCCAGGACTCCATGATCGTTCGCGAGAAGGCCTCGTACCGGGACGGCTGCACGTACGCCGCGGCGGCCGCGTAGGCGTTGTCCCGCTCGTCGTCGGGCAGGAAGCCCAGGTCGACGACCCGGTCCTCGAGCCCGGGCGGCGCCACGACCGGGCCGGCGCCCATGGTGACCAGCGAGAACGGCAGGCCGCGACGGGTGACCGCCCGGGCGAACGCGGCCAGCAGCTCGTCCCAGCCCTTGGCGCCCTCCCGCCGCCCGGCGTACAGCAGGAACGGCCGGTCGATGCCGTGCCGGGCCCGGAAGCCCTCCGGGTCGTACGTCGTCGGCACCTCGACCCCGCAGCCGACGACCTCGTGCGGCGCGAGCGTGGCGTGGATCCGGTGCGCCAGCTCGTGCTCCGGGTCGGTCTGCAGGAACAGCCCGGCCAGGCCGGACAGCAGCGGCTCGAAGACCGGCTGGTAGGCGTACGGCTCGTCGTGCAGGCAGGTCCAGAGCAGGCTGCGCTCCGGGGCGACCTGCGAGCAGGCGAACGCCGGCCAGAACAGGTACGGCCCGAACAGCAGGGCGCGGTAGTCGTCCGACCGCTCCAGCAGGTAGGAGAAGAGCTCCGGCACCCGGATGTCGGCGTTGATCCAGCGCATCTGCTCGGCCGGGGTGAGCCGGTCGCCGGCCAGCATCCGGTGGCCCAGCGCGTCCCGCTCGGCGCCGGAGGTCGACGCGACCACCGGGAAGCGGCGGACCGGCAGGCCGTCCTCGACGGCGAGCCCCGCGGGCACCTCGTTGTCCCAGCTGAAGTAGTCGACCGCGCAGGTCGTGAGCACCTCGACGTCCCAGCCGCGGTCCTGCAGCCCGGAGGCGATCCGGCGCAGCACGATCTCGGCGCCGCCGATGATCGTCGGGCCGAAGCGGGCCGGCACGACCGCGATCCGGCCGCGCCGGTCCACCGGCCCGGGTCCCGCCGAGGCGGGGGGGACGGTCTGCTCAGACGGCACGCGGCGCCGTCCCCAGGTTCGCCCCGGACGCCAGGGGCGGCCCGGCGGCCGGCGCCGCGTCGGCGGAGCGGACGACCGAGACCGACGGCACCAGGTGCACCGGCCCGTCCTGCACGAGGTCGCTGAACACCTTGAACCCCCCGACCCGGTTGAGCCGGTGGTACTCCGGGCCCTGTGCGCCGTGCACGGCGACTGTCACGTGGTAGTGCCCTTCCGCGAGGTGCAGGCTCGGAACGGTGAACGACACCTCGCTGCGCCCCTCGACCGTCCCCAGGTCCATGCCGAGCAGGTGCGTGTTCGAGCCGTAGCAGAGCTGGTCGAACTGGTTCTCGATGGCGATGCCGACGACCCAGTCGTCGACCCGCCGCGGCGCCGCCACGGTGAAGCGGATGCCGAACGGCTCCCCGGGACGGAACCGGTTGCACGGCTGCCCGGTGGCGTCGACGACGTCGACCCGCTCGATGAGCATCGACCGGTCGCCGATCTCGGCGGCCGGGATCTCCCGGCGCTCGGAGTCGGCGAGCTCCTCGAAGTCCTCGCGGATCCTGCGCACCGCGTCGACCGGGTCGCCGTCGACTCGACGCGACCGTGGTCGAGCAGCACCACCCGGTCGCACAGCTCCCGGGCCAGGTCCAGGCCGTGGGTGACGAACACGATGGTCTTGCCGTCGCGCTGGAAGGACCGGATCTTGTCCAGGCACTTGCGCTGGAAGGCCTCGTCGCCGACCGCCAGCACCTCGTCCACCAGCAGGATGTCCGGGTCGACGTTGACGGCGACCGCGAAGGCGAGCCGCACGTACATGCCGGAGGAGTAGAACTTCACCGGGGTGTCGATGAACTGCTCGATGCCGGAGAAGTCGACGATCTCGTCGAACGAGGCGGCGGTCGCCTTGCGCGACATGCCGAGGATCGCGGCGTTGAGGAAGACGTTCTCCCGCCCGGTGAGGTCGCCGTGGAAGCCGGCGCCGAGCTCGAGCAGCGCGGCCAGCCGCTCGCGCCGCTCGACGTAGCCCGAGGTCGGCGTGAGGATGCCGCCGATCACCTTGAGCAGGGTCGACTTGCCGGAGCCGTTGTGCCCGATCAGGCCGAGCGTCGTGCCGTCCTCGACCTCCAGCGAGACGTCCCGCAGCGCCCAGAAGTCGTGCAGGTTGTCACGGGTCTGGCGGAAGTTGACGAGGACTTCCTTGAGCGACTTGTTGGCGTTGATGCGGAAGCGGGTGCTGACGTCGTGGACGCGGATCGCGGTCGTCATCAGAGCTCCTGCGCGAACTTGCCCTGGAGCCGGGCGAACGAGCGCTGGCAGAACCACAGCGCGGCCAGGCCGACGACCAGCAGCACGAGCAGGCGCGGCAGCAGCGCTCCCTGGAAGTTGAACTGCTCGCCCATCGTGTAGAAGGCGCGCTGGAAGGTGGCCACCACGTTGGTCATCGGGTTGGCGAGGTAGATCTGCAGCATCGTGTCGTGCCCGCGGGCGGACAGGTTGTCCACCGCGTAGGTGATCGGGTAGACGATCGGCGTCAGCCAGAAGCCAGCCAGCAGCAGCACGTCCACGAGGTACTGCAGGTCACGCAGGTACACCGTGACCGCCGACAGCAGCAGCCCGAGCGCGGTCGCCCAGACCACCGCGACGGCCAGCGCCAGCGGGACCAGCAGCAGGTCGAGGTTCGGCACCACCCGGAAGCCCGTCGCCGCCGCGATCGCCAGCGCGCCGAACAGCACGACCAGCTGGAACAGGAAGTTGATCAGCGCGGCGCCGACCACCGACAGCGGCAGGATCTCCCGGGGGAACGAGATCTTCTTGATCAGGGCGCCGTTGCCGACGATCGAGCCGGTGCAGCCGCCGACCACGTCGGTGAAGAAGCCCCAGGCGAGCAGCCCGGTGAAGACGAAGATCGCGAAAGCCGGCTGCTGGCTGCCCAGGAAGATCGTGAACGCCACGTAGTAGACGACGATCTGGATCATCGGCCGGGCCATCGACCAGAAGAAGCCGAGCACCGACTCCTTGTACTTGACCTTCAGCTCCTTGCGGACGAGCTGCTCGAGCAGCTCCCGGTAGGACCAGATGGCGGACAGGTCGGCGGAGAAGCCCGACAGGAACGAGGACGGCGAGCTGGCTCGAACGAGGCGGTCGACCCGAGGGCCGGACTCCTGCGGCCTCCGCGGCGCCTCGACCAGCGCGGACGGCCGTGCCTCCGGCACGTCAGGCACGGGGGATGTCCTCTCCTGCGGGGATCTCGCGACGGGCGTGCCGAGCATACCGGCGGGTGAGGCCTCTCCCGGCAGGCGCGGACGCCCGGAGCACCGGACGGACGGTCGCCGGCCGTGACCTAGGGTGTCGCGACGGCGAGGAGGACCGGTGGGCAGGGACGGCAGTCCGGCGGGCAGCAGGCTCTCCCGCGGCAGGCAGGCGGCGCGCCGGTTCGCGGCGCGGGTCGTGCAGGGCGACCTCGACGCGCTGGAACAGCGGCTGGTCCGCGAGATCCAGGCCGCCGGCCGGAAGTCGGACGCCCGTGACACCGAGATCGACGCCGCGTCCCGGCAGGCCGTCGAGGGGCTGACCGCCCGGGTTCACGAGCTCGAGCGCACGCTGCGCGAGCTCGGTGGGGCGATGTCGCGCGAGCACGGCCTGCCCGGTGCGGCCGGCGCCTACCGCGAGGCGCAGTACCTGCTGCACGAGCTGCGCCGGGACCTGCGCGCCCACACCGTCGGGCACCCGCCCGCCGGCCCGCCCGCCGGCCCGCCCCCCGCCGGCCCGTCCCCCGCCGCGCCCGCGCCGGCGCCGGCCGACCTCGCCGAGGCCGTCGTGGCCGGCGTCGGGACCGGCCCGGCCGTCGACCCGTACGCCGGCAAGCACCCGCGGCTGTTCGACTACGCCGGCTTCGAGCGGCGGTTCCGCGGCGACCCCGACGACGTCCGCCGCGCGCTCGGCGACCGCTACCTGCCGCTGCTGGAGAGCACCCTGGTCGCCGAGGGCGCCGGGAACGAGGCCCGTGGCCCGGTCGTCGACATCGGCTGCGGCCGCGGCGAGCTGCTGGAGGTGCTGCAGGCCCGCGGCTTCGAGGTGGTGGGCGTCGAGCCGGAGGCCGCGCTGGCCGCCCAGGCGCGCGAGCGCGGCGTGCCGGTCGTCGAGACGCTCGGAGCCGACTGGCTGCGCGGGGTCGCCGACGGCTCGCTCGGCGCGGTCGTGTCGTTCCACGTCGTGGAGCACCTGGTGGTCGACGACCTCATCGAGCTGCTGCAGCTGGCGGCCCGCAAGCTGCGCCCCGGTGGGCTGTTCGTCGCCGAGACCCCCAACCCGATGACCGTGCTGACGTTGCACGAGAGCTACCTGATGGATCCGACGCACGTGCAGCCGCTGCACCCGGCGCTGCTGTCGTGGCTCGCCGAGACGGCCGGCTTCCGCGCGGTCGAGGTCGCGTACCACGCGCCGGCGAGCTCGCTGTGGATCCCGCCGCTGGAGGGCGACGGGCCGCTCGTCGAGCAGCTGGACCGGGCCTTCGGCCAGCTCAACCACCAGCTGTACGGCCCGCAGGACTACAGCCTGGTGGCCAGGGCCTGACCGTAGGCCCCCAGCGTGCGGCGGGCGCAGGCCTGCCAGGTGAAGCCGGCCGCCCAGCGCCGCCGGGCGCCGGCCCGGCCCGGCGCGTCCCCGTCCCCGTCGGCCCCCTCGCCGCAGATCGCCAGCAGGCCGGCGGCGAACGCGTCCACGTCGCCGGCCGGCACGTACCTGGCGAAGGCGCCGCCGGCCTCCCGCAGCGCCGGCAGCGCCGAGGCGAGCACCGGCACCCCGCAGGCCAGCGCCTCGAGGACCGGCAGGCCGAACCCCTCGTAGACCGACGGGAGCACCACGCAGCCGGCGCCGGCGACCACGGAGCGCAGGTCGGCCTCGGCCAGGAAGCCGAGCACCACCACGCCGGGCTGCGCGGCGGTCTCGGGGCCCCAGCCGGCGGGCCCGACCAGCACCAGCGGCGGCACGGTGGCCGGGTCCGCGGCCCGGGCGGCCCGGTGCGCGGCCAGCAGCGTCGCCAGGTCCTTGCGCGGCTCGCGGGTGCCGACGAACAGGACGTAGTGCTCGGGCAGCCCGAGCCGGGCGCGGTCGGCGGCGCCCGGCGGGCGGGCCGCCGCCCAGGCGGCGTCCACCCCCAGCGGCGTGACCAGGACCCGCTCGGGGTCCAGCCGGTACTCCGCGACGACCTCGTCGGCGACCGCCTGCGAGGGGCACAGCACCCGGTCGGCCCGGCGCACGCCCGCCGGCACGAGCCGGGTGTACGCCCGGGAGGCGCGGGCGACCGTCGCCGGGAAGCGCAGGAACGCGAGGTCGTGCACGGTGACCACGGAGGCGGCGCGCCGGGTCGGCGGCAGCACGAAGTTGGTGGCGTGGAAGACGTCGCAGGCCCCGGTCAGCAGCTCGACCGGCGGGGTCGACAGGTGCAGCCAGGCGGCGCGCAGCGCCCGGGCCGGTGCCGGCCGGTGCGCCCACCGGGTGCCGGGCACCCCGGGCAGCGCACCGGTCCGCCAGGTGAACGCGGTCAGCGCGACGTCCAGGTCCTGCCCGCCGAACGCCACCAGACCGTCGACCAGCGAGCCGACGTAGCGGCCCACGCCGGTGCGCACGCCCAGCAGCGGGGTGGCGTCGAGCGCGAGGTGCAGGGGCTCCGCCACAGCGCGCAGGCTAGCGGCCTGCCACCACCGTCTCGTTGGTCGCCGCCCGCCAGACGATGCTGCCGCCGCGGAAGTCGCTGCGGCGGCCACCGGGAACGGCGTACTCGTCGCTGGTCGGCGCCCCGAGCGTCGAGCCCGCCCCGCCGAGCTGCAGGTAGCGCCCCAGGATGCCGCCGTGCACCTCGTGCGCGCCGGTCGCCGGGGTCCAGTAGACGTGCCCGCCGGTGAAGGTGGAGAGCCGGCCGCCGGGGGCGTCCTGCTCGTCGGAGGTCGGCAGGCCGAGCAGGCCGGCCGGGCCGGCCAGCGCGAGGTAGCGCTCGCGGATCCCGCCGTGCACCTCGTGCGCCCCGGTGCGGGCCGACCAGTAGATCTCCCCGCCGGTGAACCGGGCCGCGACGCCACCCGGCACCGGGGACTCCCCCGCGACCGGCCAGCCGAGCGGCGAGCCGGCCTCGCCGAGCACCCGGTAGGCGTCCAGGACGCCGCCGAACAGCACCGCGGTGCCGCCCGGACCGGCGTAGACGACGCCACCCGCGAAGCCCTGCCGCAGCCCGTCGGGTCCGGTCGCGGCCCGGGCGGCCTGCGCCGGGCCGACCGGCGCGCCCAGCACCCCCGAGGGCCCGCCCGCGGCCAGGTAGGCCGCCAGCGGCGCGCCGGAGACCACGTACGCGCCGGCGCCGGAGCGGTACACCCGGCCGCCGGTGAACCGGGTGACGTACGCCCCGCCCCCGTCGGCGGTCTCGGCGGCGACCGGCATCCCGAGCGGGCCGGCGCCCTCGCCCGCGGCGACGTAGGCGGCCAGCGCGGCGCCCGCCACGACCTGCGCGCCGGTGGCGGGCGACCAGTAGACGCTGCCGCCCTCGAAGCGGGCCCGCACGCCGGACGCGTGGCCCTCCTCCTCGCCGACCGGCAGGCCGAGCCGGCCGCCGGGGCCGCCGGCCGCCAGGTAGGCCTGCAGCACGCCGCCGCGCACGAGCTGCACGCCGGAGGTCGCGGAGGCGTACAGCCGGCCGCCGACGAAGCCGGTGACCGTGCCGCGGGGCGCGGCGACCTCGTCGGAGGTCGGCAGGCCGAGCGTCCCGCCGGGGCCGCCGAGCGCGGTGTAGCGGGCCAGCACGGCGCCGGTCAGCGCGGACGCGCCGGTGCCGGCCGACCAGTACACCCGGCCCGCGACGTAGTCCTGGGCCCGGCCGCCGGGGACGGCGTACTCCGCCCCGACCGGCGCGCCGAGGACCGAGCCGGCGCCACCCAGCGCGAGCCAGTGCTGCTGCAGCGGGTTCGAGTCGGCGACCCACCACTCCGAGCGCAGCCCGAGCCGGGCGCGGAAGTCGTTGCCGCTGGTCGTCACGGCGGTCGGGGCGCCCGAGGCCGAGACGCCCTCGACCACGAGAGTGGTGATCCGGCCCCCCCACTCGCCGCGGCCGTCCCGGGCCGTGACCCGCAGGCGGCGGACCTGGCCCGCGGTGGGGTAGGCCTGAGCGACGGCGGCCGGGTGAGCGTCGCGCTCCAGGTGTGCACCGGGTTGCCGGCGAAGTCGTCCCACGGGTCCTCGAACGCCGCCAGGTAGGACGGGCCGCCCTTCGCGGTCCACCCCCCGCTCGCCGCGGAGAACTCGGTGAACGCCGGCTTGCCGGCCGACAGCCGGACCTCCCCGGCGGTGCTGTTCACGGCCTCGGTCGTGCTCGGGTACTCCCACTCGGTGACCGTGCCGCTGGCGTTGTAGCTCGCCGAGCCGCCGTACACCTGGCAGGCGGTGGTCGAGCACAGGTCGTAGCTGCGGGTCGGCGTGGCCATCCGCTTCCAGGCCGAGTACGTGCGGGCGGCGACGGCCTGCGCCCGCAGCGCCTCGGGCCGCCAGGACGGCACCACCTCGCGCGGCAGCACCCCCCACAGGTACTGCTCGAAGCCGACCGTGTTGACGGTGTCGAGCGCGGCGCCGGCGACCCGGGCGGCGGTGAGCGAGCCGCGGTAGGCCCGGCCGCCACCGCCCGGCAGGTCCACCCGGATTCGGGCCGGCCCCTCGAAGCGCAGCTCGGAGAACGCGGCCCGCCCGTCCGGCGACGTCCACGGCCCCCAGACCGCGGTCAGCTGCTCGACCCGCTGGACGCCGGCCGCGTCGGCCCGCACCCGCCAGGCGATCGGGCCGGCCGGCAGCACCCAGCGGGCCCCGTCGGCGTCGACGAGCGCCAGGCCCGGGTCGGCCCGCACCGTCAGGTCGTCGTCGGTGTCCTCGCTGATCAGCACCCGGACCGTCGGCGGGCCGGGCAGTGCGCCGACCGCCGTGCCCGGGTAGTAGCGGGCCAGGATGTCGCGGTAGCCGACGCCCTGCAGGGCGGCGCCCTGCGCGCCGTACTGGCTCATCCCCCGCCCGTGGCCGTACCCGTGGCCGGTCAGCGGCAGCCCGGTCGCGGGCAGGACGTACGCCTCCTCGGCGGAGGCCGGCCCGGCGAGGGCCACAGAGGTGGCCGTCACCGCGGTGGTGACCAGCACCGGCAGGGTGCACGCGAGCGCGGTGAGCCGTGCCGCCCGGCGGAAGCCGCGTGGCGTCGAGGCGGGGCGGGTCACTTCAGGCGGACGGAGACGGCGCCGTTGCGGGCGGTGTAGGTGATCACGGCCTTCTCGAACTCCTGCGTGGTGCCGGTGGCCGAGCCGAGCTCGTCGGTCTTCGGGAAGCCGTACCGGGCCGCGCCGCCGTCGGCCAGGAAGCGCTGGAGGATCCCGCCGTAGGCCATGTGGGCGCCGGCCCCGGGCGACCAGTAGACGCTGCCGCCGGTGAAGCTGCTGCTGCGTCCGCCGCCCGGCTCGTCGACCTCGTTGGTCCGGGGCAGCCCCAGGAACCCGCTGGGCCCGCCGGTGGACAGCCACTTCTCGCGGATGCCGCCGAGGACGGAGCGCACGCCGGTGGTCGGGGACCAGTACATCCCGCCGCCCTGGAAGGAGCTGCCGCGACCCGGGCCGGCGTCACCCTCGTCACTGACCGGCAGGCGCAGGAAGCTGCCCTCGCCGCCCAGGCGCAGGTACTCCTGCAGGATGCCGCCGTGCACCTCGCGGGCACCGGTGGTGGGCGACCAGTAGATCCGCCCGCCGGTGAAGGCCATCGCGCGGCCTCCGCGCACATCGGCCTCGTCGCCGGTCGGCAGGCCGAGCAGGCCGTTCGGGCCACCCAGCGCCAGGTACTTGCCGTGCACGTCGCCGTAGACCGCCCGCGCGCCGGTGGGAGCGGACCACACGATGACGCCGCGCTGGAAGCTGCTCATCACGCCGCCCTTGACCGGGGTCTCGTCGCCGGTCGGCAGGCCGAGAGCCGACCGCGAGCCGCCCATCGCCAGGTAGCGGCGCAGGATGTCGCCGTGCACCTCACGGGCACCGGTCGACGGCGACCAGTAGATGTAGCCGTTGACGTACGGGCGGTAGCGGCCGCCGAGCACGTCCGCCTCGCCGCCGGTGGCCGCGCCCAGGAAGCCCGCGTCCCCGCCGAGCGCGGCGTGCTTGGTGTCGATCGCGTTGGCGACCGGGACCGGCGCGGGCGCCGGCGGCGGGGGCGGCGGCGTGGGCCGGGGGCTGGCGGGGGCGGTCGAGCCGGACGGAGTGGGCGGGGTCGGGATCGCCGGGCGGCTCGCGGAGAACGGTCCGTAGTCGACGGCGGCGACCTTGCCGGTCCACCACGAGGTGGTCTTCCTGGCGCCGTTCCAGCCGAACGAGAAGTGCACGTGGTCGGTGTGCGGCGACGGCCCGGTGTAGGCCTGCCAGCCGAGCTCGGGCTGGTAGGCCTTCCAGATCCGCTTGTTCCAGATCATGTACATGAGGCCGAAGCGCCGCGCGTTGGGCGCGTACTGCGCGCTGTCCCACGCCGTCAGCCAGTCCATCAGGGCGTTGACCTCGGCGACGTGGTTGCTGTTGTACGCCGACACCGCCCAGTCGAACGCCCGGCCCTCCTTGTGCTCGCTGGTCCCGCCGATCCCGCAGTCCCGGACGATGCCGAGCGTGTTGGTGTCGCGGTAGGTGCTCATCAGCAGGGACTGGAAGGCGAGCACCCCGGGCTTGGCGACGGGGTCGCAGCCGGCCTGGCCGACGTAGGGCTGCAGGTCCTCGACGGCCGCCGGCAGGACCGGCCGCGCCGGCACCGGCGCCGCGGACCCGGGCGCCGCCGCCCCGACCAGGCCGGCACTGAGCGCGAGCGTCAGGACCGCACCCGAGGCCGTCCGGCGGGCGAGGGGGAAGCCGGCGCGCGACGAGGCGAGGCTGGCGCGTGTGCTCAAGAGGAACTCCGTGCGTCGGGGGTGGCGCCGTGCGGGGCGCCACCTCGGGGGGCCGTGAGGCGTAGCGGTGCGTCTGCTTGATCAGAGGTCGGGCGTCGGACGCCCGGCCTTGAGCCGACTACCGCAGGTCAGACCCCGTTCGGCCCCGTTCGGACAGGGCCGGACGCACTCGTACAGGCAGCGACACGCCACGTGACCTGGGCTGCCGCCGGCCGCCCCGGATCACGAAAAAAATGTCACTCGTCGTCACCGAGTCGCTGCACGGGACCGACCGCCAGCGTGCGGTCGCAGACCTGCATCCCGGTCGGGGCGCGCAGCGCCGTGCGAGTCCCCGGCAGCGTCACGGTGAGCGCAGCGGCCGGCGTGCAGGCGCCGTCCCGCTTCGTCGCCACGAAGAAGGACAGGCTGGTCGTCCGGCTCAGCGTCACCGGCTTCCCGGTCGCCTCGGGCAGGCCGAGGCCGCCGGCGGTCACCGGGGCGAGCGGCGCGCCCGTGCCGTCCAGCACCGCCACGGTCGGGTGGTTGCCCGGCAGCTGGCAGTCCGGGCCGGTGGTCCGCACGACGAACAGCTCGCGCACGACGCCCGTGCCGTAGACCGCGTCGGCGTCGGTGACGGCGAGCGCGCCCGGCGCGCAGGCCGGCAGGCCGACCGCCGGGGCCGTCTCGAGCGGGGCGCGCGGCACCAGCGGGTCGACCGGCCCGGGCGCCGCAGGCGTCGCCGTCGGCGCCGGAGCGGCCGGCGAGGCGGTCGTCGCGGTCGTGCGGGGGGCGGAGGGCGGCAGCGACGACGGCGGAGCGACCGGGGTCGCCGGTGCGGTCGCGGCCGTGCGCTCGGGCGGCTCGGACGAGCAGCCGACCAGACCCAGCAGGAGGACGGGCAGGGCGAGCAGGCGAGTACGGATGGCGTGCCCCCGGCAGAGTCGGTCCGGCCGCGCAGGACACGCGGCGCCGAGAAGGCTAACGCTGCGTACAGCGTTCCTTGCGCTCAGACACGGCGTCGGGCGTGTCCGGCCCGCGACGTGCCGAGGTCACCGGGCGGTCAGCGCCGGCCCCTCCTCGACGAACGCCCGGGCCAGCGCCTCGCGCCACGGCAGGGCCGGCGGCAGGCCGGCGTCGTCCCAGCTGCGCGGCGAGAGCACGCTCCACGCCGGCCGCGGGGCGGGTCGGGGGAAGGCCGCCGTCGTCGTCGGCCGGACCCGCTCCGGGTCCAGCCCGAGCTCGGCGAACACGGCCCGCGCCAGCCCGTACCAGCTGGTCCGGCCGCCCCCCGTGGCGTGCAGCGTCCCGCCGGGCACGTCGGAGGCGGCCAGCGCGACCAGCCGGTGCGCGAGCTCCCGGCTCCAGGTCGGCGACCCGACCTGGTCGTCGACGACGTCGACCGTGTCGCGCTCGGCCGCGAGCCGCGCCATCGTGCGGACGAAGCCCGGACCGCGGCCGCCGTACAGCCAGGCGGTCCGGACCACCCAGGAGTCGGCCGGGAGCAGCTCGCGCACCGCCAGCTCGCCGGCCAGCTTGGTGCGCCCGTACGCCGTCCGCGGCCCGGTCGGGTCGGCCGGCTCGTACCCGCCGTCCGACCGGTCGCCGGCGAAGACGTAGTCGGTGCTGACGTGCAGCAGCCGCGCGCCGAACCGGGCGCAGGCGGTCGCCAGCACCGCCGGGCCGGAGGCGTTGACCGCGTACGCCGCGTCCTCGGCCGTCTCGGCGCCGTCCACGTCGGTCCAGGCCGCCGCGTTGACGACGACCAGCCGGTGGCCGGGGTCGTCCTCGCGCAGCACCCGCGCCCAGGAGCCGACCAGCAGGTGCACGGCAGCCGCGTCGGTGATGTCCAGGTCGGCCCGGGACAGGCCGCGCGCGAAGGCGTCCCGGCGGCCGGCGACCGCCTGCAGGACGTCGCCGCCGAGCTGGCCACCGGCCCCGGTCACCAGCAGCGCCAGGCTCATCGGCGCAGGCTACGACCCCCGCCCCCGCCCGCCGGGACGCGCCCGGCCGGACGGCGCGCCGGTAGCGTGGCTGCCGACCGGTGGAACCCGCGGGCGCCCTGGCTCGTCCCCGTACGGGGCGTGTTCGTGCAGGCAGACCCGGAGGGGACGACGCAGCGGTGGGCCAGGAGTGCGGGTGAGCCAGCGATGAGCGGTCCCCCCGACGACCGCGGTCTTCCCCGGCGGCCGGAGCCGGGCCCGGCGCCGCGGGCGCTCCCGCCGCACCTCGACCCGCGCGGCGGCCGGTCGCGCCAGGCCCCGTCGCGGCCGGAGCCCGCCGGCCCGCACCGCGGCTCGCGGCTGCGCCGCGTCCTGTCCGTGGTCGCGCTCACCACCTCGGTGGTCATCGTCGCGGTCGCGGCGCTGGGCTACGTGCTGTTCAGCCGGTACGACGGCAACATCGACCGGATCCCGGGGCTCGCCCAGGGCCTGCCCGGGGTCGCCAAGCCCGCCGCGGCGCCGCGCGGCGCCAGGAACGTCCTGCTGGTCGGCAGCGACACCCGCGACACGACCGGGGGGCAGTTCCAGGGCACGGGCGACGCGACCACCGTCGGCCAGCGGTCGGACACGATCATCCTGGCGCACCTGTACGGCGACAGCGACCAGGCGCAGCTCGTCAGCTTCCCGCGCGACACCTGGGTGTCGATCCCGGCGTACACCGACCCGGTCACCGGGGTGCGCCGCCCGGAGCACATGGACCGGATCAACGCGGCGGTCAACGAGGGCGGCCCGGCGCTGCTCATCGCCACGATCGAGCGGCTCACCCGGATCCGGGTCGACAACTACGTCCAGATCGACTTCGCCGGCTTCCAGACGATGGTCGACGCGCTCGGCGGGGTCGAGGTCTGCCTGACCGCCCCGGCGAAGGAGAAGGACTCCGGCATCAACCTGCCGGCCGGCCGCCAGGTCGTGTCCGGCGACCAGGCGCTCGCCTTCGTCCGGCAGCGCAAGGAGCTGCCGAACGGCGACATCGACCGGATCCGCCGGCAGCAGGCCTTCCTGTCGTCGATCGTGCGCCAGGTGCTCAGCTCCGGAACGCTGCTGGACCCGTTCAAGCTCAACGACTTCCTGTCCGCCGCCACCCGGTCGGTCAAGGTCGACGACTCGCTGTCCGGCGCCGGCCTCACCTCGCTGGCGCTGAGGCTGCGGTCGTTCAGCGCGGGCGGCGTGGCCTTCACGACGCTGCCGTACACGACCCTGGACGGGGCGGCCGGTGGCCAGCGGTACCTCATCTTCCTGGACGAGCCGAAGGCAGAGGCGCTGTTCGAGGCGCTGCGCCGGGACGACCCGCCGGGGTCGGTGACCCCCGACCCGGGCGCCGGCGGCGCGGCCCCGCTCTCCGCGGCGCCCCGCACGGTCCGGGTCTCGGTCTTCAACGGCGCCGGGACTGCCGGGCTCGGCAGGACCGTCGCGAACGACCTGACCCGCGCCGGCTTCGCCGTCTCCGGCGCCCCGGGCAACCGCGGGACCGGCGCCGACGCGACGGTCGTCCGGTACGCCCCGGCCCGGGCCGAGGCCGCCCGCACGCTGGCCGCCGCCGTGCCGGGCTCGACGCTGCAGGTCGACCCGTCGCTCGGCAGCGCGGTCGAGCTGGTGGTCGGCCGCGGCTACCGGGGGGTCGTGCCGGTGACCGTCGGGGCCTCGCCGGCCCCCGCCGCCCCGGCGCCGACCGGCCCGGCCGCCCCCGCGGTGACCGCGGCCGACGCCGGGTGCGTCGCGTGACCGCGCCGGCGGGCGTGCCGGGCCGGCTGCTCGGCCCGCGGGACCCGGCGCAGCCGCTGCTGACCCTGCTCGACGGAGGCGGGCGGGTCGAGCTGTCCGGCGCCACGACGGCCAACTGGGTCGCCAAGACCGCCAACCTGCTGCACGCCACCGGGACGACCGGGCGGGTCGGGCTGCTGCTCCCGCTGCACTGGCAGACCGTCACGCTGCTGCTCGGCGGCGTCGCCGCGGGCGCCACCGTGGTGCTGGCCCGCACGCCCGACGAGCTGGCCGGGTGCGAGATCGCCTTCGTCGAGGCCGCGGCCGCCGAACAGGCCCTGGACTGCTGCGCCGGCGACGTGCTGGCGGTGTCGACGGCGCCCCTGGGTGGGCGGTTGCGCGGCCTGCCGCCGATGGTGCTCGACGCCGGAGCCGAGCTCCCGTCCTACGGCGACGTCCTGACCGTGCCGGCGCCCGACGCCTGGTCCGTCGAGCTGGCCGGGCTGCCGGTGACCGCCCCGGAGGACCTGGGCCTGGGCCCGGCGGACCGGGTGCTGACCGTCGCCTCCCCGACGACGCTGCCCGGGCTGCGGGCGGGCCTGCTGGCGCCGCTGCTCGCCGGCAGCGGGCTGGTGCTCGTCCCCGGCCCCCTCGACCCGGCGGCGGTCGCCGCGGAGCGGGTCAGCGCCGTGGTGGGGGCGGACCTGCCGGGAGCGCGCCGGCTGGCCTGACCCCGCCCGGCGCTCAGGCGCCGAGCAGCCAGTCCGCGGCGCCCGCCTCGGTGTCCAGCAGCGCCCGGCTCTGCGGCCCGGCCGGGTCGGCGAGGTCCAGCAGCAGCGACAGCGGGACGTGCGCGGCCAGCAGCGACCGCACGCGGCCGGGCGCGGGCACGGCCGTCCGGAGGCTCGGGCGGGTCGGGACGGGGACGAGCATGGCGGCCTCCGGGAGCTGCGGGCGATCTGGCTCCCTGTCGTTCGACCACCCGGCAGGCCGGCCCGCAGGGCCGTCCGGGTGGTCCTGGGGCAATCTGGGGACGTGACCCCCGACCTGGACGAGCCCGCCGGCCTGGCGGCGCTGACCGACCTGGTGGCCGACGGCGACACGCTGGTGCTGTCCGGAGCCGGGCTGTCGACGGAGTCCGGCATCCCGGACTACCGCGGCCCGACCGGCGCGGCCCGGCCGTCGACACCGATGACGTACCAGGCCTTCACCGGCGACCCGCAGGCCCGCCGGCGGTACTGGGCCCGCAGCCACCTGGGGTGGGAGCTGATCGCCTCCGCCCGACCCAACGCCGGCCACCGGGCGGTCGCCGACCTGCAGCAGGCCGGCCTGCTGACCGGGGTGGTGACCCAGAACGTCGACGGGCTGCACGGCGCCGCCGGCGCCCGGGACGTCGTCGAGCTGCACGGCGCGCTGTCCCGGGTGGCCTGCCTGACCTGCGGGGGGCGGACGGCGCGCAGCGAGCTCGACGCCCGGCTGCGGGAGGCCAACGCCGGCTGGCAGGCCGAGGTGCTCGGCGTGCACCCGGACGGTGACGTCGACCTGGCCGAGCACGAGCTCGCCGGCTTCACACCGGTCGACTGCCGGGCGTGCGGCGGCGTGCTCAAGCCCGACGTCGTGTTCTTCGGCGAGACCGTCCCGGCCGACCGGGTCGCCCGCTGCTTCGCGCTGGTCGAGGCCGCCGGGGCGCTGGTCGTGCTGGGATCCTCGCTCACGGTCATGTCCGGCTACCGGTTCGTCCTGCGGGCCCGCAAGGTCGGCCTCCCGGTCGCGATCGTCAACGCGGGGCCGACCCGCGGGGACGCGCTCGCCGACGTCCGGGTCGACGCCCCGCTCGGGCGGGTGCTCCCGGCGCTGGTCGACCGGCTCGGCGCCCGCACGCCCGCGGGCTCCCGGTGAGCCCGGTCCCGGCCGCGGGCGCCCCGGCCGGTCCCGTCCTGATCGCGCGCGGCGTCACCGTCCGGCGCGACGGCGCGACGCTGCTCGACGGCGTGGACGTCGCCGTGCACGCCGGCGAGCGCTGGGCGCTGCTCGGCGGCAACGGCGCCGGCAAGACCACGCTCCTGGCGCTGCTGGGCGCCCGGCGCTTCCCGACCACCGGGACCGTCGACGTGCTCGGCTGCCGGCTCGGACGGGTCGCGACGCACGACCTGTGGCCGAGGATCGGGCAGGTGTCCAGCGGCCACCTTCCGGCCGGCCGGCTCACCGCCCGGCAGGTGGTGCTCACCGGCCGGCCGGGCACCGCGGCGATGCCGATGCGCTGGCAGCCGGACGCCGCGCTGCAGCGGCGGGTCGCCGCGCTGGTCGAGGTGCTCGGGCTCGGTGCGGTCGCCGACCACCCGTGGGCGACGCTGTCCGCCGGCGAGCGCGGCCGCACGCTGGTGGCCCGCGCCCTGGTCAACGACCCCGAGCTGCTGCTGCTCGACGAGCCGGCCACCGGGCTGGACCTGCCCGCCCGGGAGCGGCTGGTCGACGCGCTGGACGCGCTCGCCGCCGACCGGCCGGCGCTGGCCAGCGTCGTCGTCACGCACCACCTGGAGGAGCTGCCGGCCAGCACCACGCACGCGCTGCTGCTCGCCGGCGGCCGGGTGCTGGCCGCCGGCCCGGCCGACGAGGTGCTCACCGACGCGCCGCTCAGCGCCTGCTTCGGGATGGCCCTGGAGGTCCGGCGGACCGCCGGCCGCTGGTCCGCCGCCGGCGCCCGCTGACCGCACGCGGCCGGCCCGACCGCCGGTGGGGCGGGCCGCCGGACGACAGGGCAGGATGCCCGCCATGCGCATCGCCGTCTTCGCGACCTGCCTGGCCGACACGCTGTTCCCGGACGTCGTCCGGTCGACCGTGACGCTGCTGGAGCGGCTCGGCCACGAGGTCGCGTTCCCGCGGGACCAGACCTGCTGCGGGCAGATGCACGTCAACACCGGCTACCAGCGGGAGGCCGCGCCGCTCGTGCAGCACTACGTGGACACCTTCGAGCCGTACGACGCGGTGGTCGCCCCGTCCGGCTCGTGCACCGGGTGCGTCCGGCACCAGCACGCCGGCGTCGCCGAGCGGTACGGGCCGCCGGGCCTGGCCGACCGGGCCCGGGCGGTCGCCGCGAAGACCTACGAGCTGTCCGAGCTCCTGGTCGACGTGCTCGGGGTCGAGGACGTCGGCGCGTCGTACCCGCACCGGGTGACCTACCACCCGACCTGCCACTCGCTGCGGCTGCTGCGGGTCGGCGACAAGCCCCGGCGGCTGCTGTCGCACGTGCGCGGCCTGGAGCTCGTGGAGCTGCCCGACGCGGCGCAGTGCTGCGGCTTCGGCGGCACGTTCGCCCTGAAGAACGCCGACACCTCGACCGCGATGCTCGCCGACAAGATGCGCAACGTGCTCGGCACCCGGGCCGAGGTCTGCACCGCCGGGGACAGCTCGTGCCTCATGCACATCGGTGGCGGGCTGTCCCGCCTGCGGACAGGAGTGCGCACCGTGCACCTCGCCGAGATCCTCGCGAGCACCGCGTGACCGCCGTCGACCTCGGCATGCCGGCGTACGCGCCGCGCGGCGTCGGGCACCTGCGCGGGGACGAGAGCTTCCCGGTCGCCGCGAAGCGGGCCCTGGCCGACACCCAGCTGCGCCGCAACATCGGCAAGGCGACCGGCACGATCCGCGACAAGCGGCTGCGGGTCGTCGCCGAGGTGCCCGACTGGGAGGAGCTGAGGGACGCCGGCAAGGCGGTGAAGGCCCAGGTGCTGTCCCGGCTGCCGGAGCTGCTCGAGCAGCTCGAGGAGCGGGTGACCGCCGCCGGCGGGCAGGTGCACTGGGCCCGCGACGCGAACGACGCGAACCGCATCGTCACCGAGCTGGTGCGGGCGGCCGGCGCCGACGAGGTCGTCAAGGTCAAGTCGATGGCGACCCAGGAGATCGGCCTCAACGAGGCGCTGGAGGAGGCCGGCATCGCGGCCTGGGAGACCGACCTCGCCGAGCTGATCGTGCAGCTCGGGCACGACAAGCCGTCGCACATCCTGGTGCCGGCGATCCACCGCAACCGGGCCGAGATCCGCGAGATCTTCCTGCGCGAGATGGGCAACGTCGGCCGCGCGCCGGACCCGGGGCTGACCGACGAGCCGCGGCTGCTGGCCAACGCGGCCCGGCTGCACCTGCGGCAGAAGTTCCTGTCCGCTCAGGTCGCCATCAGCGGCGCGAACTTCGCGGTCGCCGAGACCGGCACGCTGTCCGTGGTCGAGTCCGAGGGCAACGGGCGGATGTGCCTGACGCTGCCGGACACCCTGATCACCGTGATGGGCATCGAGAAGCTCGTGCCGACCTGGCAGGACCTCGAGGTGTTCCTGCAGCTGCTCCCCCGGTCCTCGACCGGGGAGCGGATGAACCCGTACACGTCGATGTGGACCGGAGTGACGCCGGGCGACGGCCCGCAGACCGTCCACCTCGTGCTGCTCGACAACGGCCGCACCGCGGCGCTGGCCGACGAGATCGGCCGCGAGGCGCTGCAGTGCATCAAGTGCTCGGCCTGCATGAACGTCTGCCCGGTGTACGAGCGGACCGGCGGGCACGCCTACGGCTCGGTGTACCCCGGCCCGATCGGCGCGGTGCTCACGCCCTACCTCACCGGGGTGGAGGACAACGCCTCCCTGCCGTACGCCTCCACCCTGTGCGGGGCCTGCCTGGACGCCTGCCCCGTGAAGATCGACATCCCGTCGATGCTGGTCGAGCTGCGGCACCGGCACGTCGAGGCGCAGCGCGAGGCGCACACCCTGCCGACGCCGGAGCGGGCCGCGATGGCCGCCGCGGCGTGGGTGATGGCCGACGCGGGCCGGTTCGCCTCGGCGCAGCGGGCGTCCCGGCTGGGCCGGCTGCTGGGTCGCGGACGCGGCCGGCTGGCCTCGCTGCCCTGGCCGCTGTCCGGCTGGACGTCGGCCCGGGACGCGCCGGAGCCACCGCGCGAGACCGCCCGTACCTGGTGGGCCCGCACCCGGGGAGGCAGTCGATGAGCGCGCGCGACGACGTGCTGTCCCGGGTGCGCACCGCGCTCGCCGGGTCGCGGCCGGCAGCACCGGTCCCCCGTGGCTACCGCACCACCGCCGAGCTGACCGGCGGCGCGCTGCTGGACCTGCTCGAGGACCGTCTGGTCGACTACAAGGCGGTCGTGCGCCGCTGCGACCCGGCGGGGCTGCCGGGCGCGGTCGCCGCGGCGGTCGCCGAGGGCCTGGCCGGCCGCGAGCTCGACGGCCGGGCCCGGCTGGTCGTGCCGGCCGGCCTGCCGGCGGGCTGGACGGCCGAGGTCGACGCCGACGTGGTGGTGGACCAGGGCTTCTCCGCGACCGAGCTGGACCGGCTGCACGGCGTCGTGACGGGAGCCCGGGTGGCGGTCGCCGAGACCGGCACGTTCGTCCTGGACGCCGCCCCGGACCAGGGCCGGCGGGCGCTCAGCCTCGTCCCCGACCTGCACGTCTGCGTGCTGCGCGCCGACCAGGTCGTCGCCACCGTGCCCGAGGCGGTGCGCCGGCTCGACCCGACCCGGCCGCTGACCTGGGTCAGCGGGCCGAGCGCCACCAGCGACATCGAGCTGGTCCGGGTCGAGGGCGTGCACGGCCCGCGCACCCTGCACGTCGTGCTGGTGGAGTGACCCGGCGCTCCGGGTCCCCCTCCCGCACGCTCATCCCTCGCCGTCGCGCTCGACCCGCAGCGCGGTGCCGCCGGGCCCGAACCACAGCGTCCGCTGCGGGAACGGGATGGCGATGCCCGCCGCGTCCAGCGCGCGCTTGAGCTCGACGGCCACCGCGCTGCGCACCCGCCAGCGGCTGGCGATGTCGGCGGCGTGCCAGTAGCGCACCACCAGCTCGATCGACGAGTCGCCGAACTCCCGCACCCACACCTCGGGCGGCGGGGCGGCCTGCACCCCGGCGGCCGCGGCGCACGCCTGCAGCAGCAGTGACCGTGCCCGCTCGAGGTCGGTGTCGTAGGCGACGCCCACGGCCAGCTCGCCCCGGCTGGACGGCGTCCGGGTGAAGTTCACGATCGGCGCCTGGAGCACGTCGGCGTTCGGCAGGTAGACGGTCAGGCCGTCGTACGTGGTGAGCTGCACGACCCGCAGGTCGATGTCGTCGACCCGACCCTCGAAGTCGCCGCTCTTCACCTGGTCACCGATCCGGAACGGCCTGCGGACCTGCAGCAGCACCCCGGCGATGAGGTTCTGCAGGATGTCCTGGGCGGCGAAGGCCAGGGCGATCCCGCCGACCCCGAGCGCGCCGAGGAGCGGACCGACCTGTACGCCCACGATGCCCAGGGCGTACACGGCACCGACGACGACCACGACCACGGACACGAAGCGCCCGGCCACCCGGCCGAGGTGGCGGCCGGCGTCGCGGTCGAGCACCCGCACGAGCGCCCGCCGCAGCGCCACCGCCAGCACCAGGCTCGCGGCGAACGCGACGGCGGCCTGCAGCACCTCGGCGCGGTCGGTCATGCCGGACGCTAACCCGGCACCGGGGCAAGGCCGGCGGGTGGGACTGGACCCGGCCGCGGGTGGGCAGGACGGCGATCACCGACCTCAGGAGCCCTCATGACGGAGCCGACCGACAGCACCCCCGAGCCGACGTTCGACGCCCGGGACGGCGACGGGGACCCGCAGCACGACCCGGCCGCGATCGGCGAGCGGTCGGTGCAGGCGCCGGACGGTGACGGCGGCGCCACCCCGCACGACGAGCCGGTCCCCGAGCCCGGCACCTGACCGGGGGTCAGCGGTCCGGGTCGGTCACCGTCACCCGGACCGCGGCCGCCGCCGCCCGGGCCCGCTCCCGGGCCTGCTGCACGGTGTCGCCCTGCGCGAGCGCCACGCCGAGGCGCCGGCCGGGGTGCGAGGTGGGCTTGCCGAACAGCCGCAGCTGCGCGGTCGGGACGGCCAGCGCCTCAACCAGCCCCTCGTAGGCCGGCACCCCGCGCTCGCTGCCGAGCACGACCGCGGAGGCCGAGGGCACCGGCACCGCGACGTCGTCGTCCCGCACCGGCAGGCCGAGGACGGCCCGGACGTGCAGCGCGAACTGGCTGGACCGCTGGCTGGCCATCGTCACCATGCCGGTGTCGTGCGGGCGCGGCGACACCTCGCTGAACAGCACCTCGTCGTCGGCCGTGACGAACAGCTCGACCCCGAACACCCCCCACCCGCCGAGCGCGTCGACCACCGCGGTGGCGATCTCGCCGGCCCGGCGCCCCGCGCGCCCGCTCATCGGGTGCGGCTGCCAGGACTCGCGGTAGTCGCCGTCGACCTGTACGTGGCCGACCGGCGGGCACAGCGTCACCCCGCCGGCGTGCCGGACGGTCAGCAGCGTCACCTCGTACGCGAAGTCGACGAAGCCCTCGACGATGACCGGGCGGCCCTGCACCCGGGCGCCCTCGCGGGCGTACGTCCAGGCGGCTCCCGGGTCCTCCCCGGGGCGCACCACCGACTGGCCCTTGCCGCTGCTGCTCATCACCGGCTTGACCACGCACGGCGTGCCGATCGCGGCCACGGCCTCCCGGTACTCCTGCGGCGTCGAGGCGAACCGGTAGGGCGACGTCGGCAGCGCGAGCTCCTCGGCGGCCAGCCGGCGGATGCCCTCCCGGTCCATCGTCAGCCGGGTCGCCCGGGCGGTCGGCACGACGTGCACCCCGCCGGCCTCCAGCGCGAGCAGCTCGTCGGTCGCCAGGGCCTCGACCTCGGGCACCACCAGGTCGGGCCGCACCTCGGCGACCAGCGCGCGCAGCGCCGCCGGGTCGGTCATGTCCAGCACCCGCCGGTGCGGGGTGAGCCGCATCGCCGGCGCGCCGTCGTAGGAGTCGGCGGCCACCACGTCGACCCCGAGCCGAGCGGCCTCGAGCGCGACCTCCCGGCCCAGCTCGCCGCTGCCCAGCAGAAGGATCCGTGTCATGACCCGATCGTCGCAGGGGCGGCCGGGGCTGCTCGCAGGACGGGCTCCGGATGTGTGGCGATACCCCCTGGGGAATCATCGACGGGGCGGTACGTTGAACCGAGGCATACCCCCCCCGGTACCGCACGGACCTCAGGAGCCGACGTGAACCCCGAGATCGACCAGAACGCCTTCGCTGCCCGCCTCGCCGAGCGGCGACGCCCTCGTCGTCGACGTCCGCGAGGCCCGCGAGTACCGCCCTGGCCACGTGCCGGGCGCGCGCAACCTGCCGCTGAGCGTGCTGCCGGTCCGGCTGCCGGAGCTGCCGAAGGACCAGCCGGTCTACGTCGTCTGCCAGGCCGGTGGGCGCAGCGCCCAGGCCACCGCGCTGATGCGCGCCGTCGGCATCGACGCCACCAGCGTGCGCGGCGGCACCGGCGCATGGATCGAGTCCGGCCGCCCGGTCGAGACCGGCGCCTGACCGCCGCCGCACACCGCACGAGAGGAACCCCGATGACGATCACCGTCCTGCCCCTGGACACCCCCGGCCTGGGTGACCGCACCTACCTGGTCCACGACGGCGAGGTCGCCCTGGTCGTCGACCCGCAGCGCGACGCCGACCGCGTCCTCGGCCTGGCCGGGCGGCGGGCGTGCGCATCACCCACGTCGTCGAGTCGCACATCCACAACGACTACGTGACCGGCGGACTGGAGCTGGCCCGCAGCGGTCGGCGCGCAGTACCTGCTCAACGCCGACGACCCGGTCTCCTTCGAGCGCACCGGCGTCCGCGACGGCGACGTCGTCGAGGTCGGACCGGATGCGGGTGCGCGTGCTGCCACTCCCGGGCACACCCACACCCACCTGTCCTTCGCCCTCGAGGCCGACGGCGAGTCGGTGGCGGTGTTCACCGGCGGCTCGCTGCTGTTCGGCTCGACCGGCCGCCCCGACCTGCTCGGCCCGGACTCCACCGACGCCTGGCCCACGCCCAGTGGCACTCGGCCCGGCGGCTGGCCGCCGAGCTGCCCGACGCAGACCGCGGTCTACCCGACGCACGGCTTCGGCAGCTTCTGCTCGGCGACGCCAGTCCGGCGGCACCGCCAGCACCATCGGCCAGGAGAAGCTGGCCAACCCGGCGCTGACGACCGACGAGGACCGCTACGTCGAGGAGCTGCTGGCCGGGCTGGACGCCTACCCGGCGTACTACGCCCACATGGGCGCCGCGAACTCCGCCGGCGCCGGGCGAGGCCGGACCTGTCGCTGCCGAGCGAGGCCGACCCGGCCGAGCTGCGCCGCCGCATCGAGGCCGGCGAGTGGGTCGTCGACCTGCGCAACCGCACCGCGTTCGCGGCCGGGCACGTCGGCGGCACGCTCAACTTCGGCCTCGACGGCCAGTTCGTCACCTACCTCGGCTGGCTGATCCCCTGGGGCACGCCGGTGACGCTGCTCGGCGAGACCGCCGAGGACGTCGCCGAGGCCCAGCGCGAGCTGGTCCGCATCGGCATCGACCGGCCGGCCGCCATGGCCACCGGCACGCCCGAGGAGCTGGGCCGGCGGCGAGCCGCTGCGCAGCTACCGGCACGGCGACCTTCGCCGACCTGGCCGTCCGAGCTCGGTCGGCGACCCGCGAGACCGCCGTCCTCGACGTGCGCCGCGACGCAGGAGCGCGCCGAGGGCTTCATCGACGGCTCGGTGCACATCCCGATCCACGAGGTCCTCGCCGTCTCGACGAGGTCCCGGCCGGCGACCGTCTGGGTGCACTGCGCCGGCGGCTACCGCGCCGGTGTCGTCGCCGCCCTGCTCGACGCCCACGGCGTCGACGTCGTCGCGATCGACGACTCGTTCGACAACGCCGGCCCCGCCGGCCTGCCCCTCACCACCGACCTCAGGAGATCTCCGCATGACCAGCACCATCGACGCCCCCGCCCTCGCCGAGCGCCTCGGCGCGCCGCGGACGCGGCCCCCGACCCTGATCGACGTCCGGACGCCGGCCGAGTTCGAGACCGGCCACATCCCCGGCGCGGTCAACGTCCCCCTCGACGAGCTGAGCAGCTCCGCTCGACGAGCTCTGCGCGGTGCTGCACGACCACACGGACGTCGTCCTGGTCTGCCGCTCCGGCCAGCGCGCCGGGCAGGCCCAGGAGGCGCTGCAGTCGGCCGGCCTCGGCCACCCCCAGCGTCCTGTCCGGCGGCATCGCTCGACTGGGAGAAGACCGGCGGCCAGGTCAACCGCGGCCGGCAGACCTGGGAGCTCGAGCGGCAGGTCCGGCTCGCCGCCGGGTCCCTCGTGGTCGCCGGCATCCTCGGCCAGCACCGTCTCCCCGAAGGCCAAGTGGCTCTCGGGCGCCGTCGGCGGCGGCCTGATGTTCGCCGCGCTGTCCGACACCTGCGCGATGGGCATGGCCCTGGCGAAGATGCCGTGGAACAACCGTGGCGCCCGCGCCACCGGCTCGGCGCTGGACCGGCTGACCCGCTGACCCCCGACCGACCCGCCGCACCCGGCGGCACGCCGCCCCGGCAGTCCTCGCGGACCCGCCGGGGCGGCGGCGCGTCGGCCTACGCCAGCAGGCTGCGGGCCATCACCATCCGCTGGATCTGGTTGGTGCCCTCGTAGATCTGGGTGATCTTGGCGTCGCGCATCATCCGCTCGACCGGGAAGTCGCGGGTGTAGCCGTACCCGCCGAGCAGCTGCACGGCGTCGATCGTCACCGACATCGCGGTGTCGGAGGCGAACGTCTTCGACGCGCTGGACAGGAACGTCAGGTCGCGGTCACCGCGCTCGGCGCTGGCGTTCGCGGCGTACACCAGGTGGCGGGCCGCCTCGACCCGCATCGCCATGTCCGCCAGCAGGAACTGCACGCCCTGGAAGTCACCGATGGCCTTGCCGAACTGCCGGCGCTCCTTCACGTAGCCGATCACCGCGTCGACCGCGCCCTGCGCGATCCCGACCGCCTGCGCGCCGATCATCGACCGGGTGTGGTCGAGGGTCTTCAGCGCCGTCTTGAACCCGGTGCCCTCCGCGCCGATTCTCCGGCTGGCCGGGATCCGGCAGTCCTCGAAGTGGATCTCGCAGGTCGGTGAGCCCTTGATGCCCATCTTGCGCTCCGGAGTGCCCACCGAGAAGCCGGGGTCGTCAGCCGCGACGACGAACGACGAGATCCCGTTGGCGCCCTTGCCCGGGTCGGTCACCGCCATCACCGTGTAGTGGGTGTTGGCCCCGGCGCCGGTGATCCAGCACTTCGTCCCGTTCAGCACGTAGGCGTCGCCGTCGCGGACCGCCCGGGTCCGCATCGCCGCGGCGTCGCTGCCCGCCTCGCGCTCGGACAGCGCGTAGGAGAACGTCGACGTCCCGGCCGCCACGGCCGGCAGGAACTCCCGCTTGAGCTCCTCGCTGCCCGACAGGATCAGCCCCATCGTGCCGAGCTTGTTCCCGGCGACGATGAGCGAGCTCGAGGCGCAGACCCGGGCCACCTCCTCGACCACGATCGAGTGCGCGATCTTGTCTGCGCCCGCACCGCCGTACGCCTCGGGCACGTGGATCGCCAGCAGGTCGGCCTTGCGCAGCTCCTCGTGCACGTCCCAGGGGTACTCGGCGGTCTCGTCGATCTGGGCCGCCCGCGGGGCGATCTTGTCCTCCGCCATCTCGCGCACCGCCGCGCGCAGCAGGCGGTGCTCCTCGGTGAGGCCGTAGACGTCGTACGAGGGGTTCATCGCTGCACTCTAGAGCGACCCGCCCCGCCTGCCGCCGGCTGCCCGCGGCCGGGCAGACTGCACCGTGTGAGCGACATCGACGAGCTGCTGGCCAAGGACGTCTGGGCGGTCGTCGGGCTGTCCACGAACACCGCGCGGGCGGCGTACGGCGTCGCCCAGTTCCTGCAGGCGCGCGGCAAGCGGATCGTGCCGGTGCACCCGTCCGAGGAGCCTGTGCACGGCGAGACCACGTACGCCCGGCTCGCCGACATCCCGTTCCCGGTCGACGTGGTGGACTGCTTCGTCCGCAGCGCGCTGGTCGGGGCCGTGGTCGACCAGGCGGTCGCGGTCGGCGCGAAGGGCGTCTGGATGCAGCTGGGCGTGCGCGACGAGGCGGCCGCGCAGCGGGCCCGCGACGCCGGGCTGACCGTGGTCATGGACCGCTGCCCCAAGATCGAGTGGCGCTGAGCCGCACCCGGCCCGACCCCGCCCGCTAGCCTCCGCCGGCCAGCCGCTCGCGCAGCGCCGCGTCCTTGCCGCGCGCGGTGTCGGCCAGCGCGTCGGCGAACGCGTACGACCCGCTGCTGCAGCGCCGGATCGGCCGCCGCCAGGATCCGCACGGCGAGCAGCCCGGCGTTGCGGGCCCCGCCGATCGAGACCGTGGCGACCGGGATGCCGGCCGGCATCTGCACGATCGACAGCAGCGAGTCGAGCCCGTCGAGCCGGGCCAGCGGCACCGGGACGCCGATCACCGGCAGCGGGGTCATCGAGGCGACCATCCCGGGCAGGTGGGCCGCGCCACCGGCGCCGGCGATGACCACGCGCAGCCCCCGGCCGGCAGCGGCGGAGGCCCAGTCGAGCATGTCCCGAGGGGTGCGGTGCGCCGAGACCACCCGCACCTCGTGCGGCACGTCGAACTCGGCGAGCGCCTGCGCCGCGGCCGACATCACCGGCCAGTCGGAGTCCGAGCCCATCACGACCCCGACGAGCGGGGCAGGGGCGCTCAGTGCGTCCATCGGCCGTCCCGCAGGGAGGCGGCGCCCTCCCGGGCGCGGGTACGGGTCTGCTCGAGGTCGGCGCCGAGCGCGGTGACGTGCCCGATCTTGCGGCCGGGCTTCACCTGCTTGCCGTACAGGTGCACCTTGAGCCCGGGGTCACGGCCGAACAGCATGTGCAGCCGACGATCCAGGTCGCCGTCGCCCTCGCCGCCCAGCACGTTGGCCATCACCACCCACGGCGCGGTCAGCGAGGTCTCCCCCATCGGCCAGTCCAGCACCGCCCGCAGGTGCTGCTCGAACTGCGAGGTCCGGGCGCCCTCGATCGTCCAGTGCCCGGAGTTGTGCGGTCGCATCGCGAGCTCGTTGACCAGCAGCCCGCGGTCGGTCTCGAACAGCTCGACGGCCATCACGCCCACCACTGCCAGCTCGTCGGCGAGCCGCAGCGCGAGCTGCTGGGCCTCGAGCGCGTCGTCCTCCGACAGCCCGGGCGCCGGCGCGACGACCTCCACGCAGATGCCGTCGGACTGCACGGTCTCGACGACCGGCCAGGCGGCGCCCTGCCCCTCGGGCGAGCGGGCGACGAGCGCCGCGAGCTCGCGACGCAGCTGCACGTGCTCCTCGGCGAGCAGCCGCACGCCGCTCGCCAGCACCTCGCGCGCCGCGGCGAGGTCGGCCACCACCCAGACGCCCTTGCCGTCGTACCCGCCGGTCGCGGCCTTGAGCACCAGCGGCCAGCCGACGTGCCGGGCGAAGCCCGCGACGTCGCGCTCGGTGGCCACCGGCGTGAACGCCGGCACCGGGATGCCGAGCGCCGCCAGCCGCTCGCGCATCACGATCTTGTCCTGGGCGTGCCGGAGCGCCGCGCTGCCGGGCAGGACGGTCGTGCCGTCGGACTCGAGCGTCGCGACCAGGTCGTTCGGGACGTGCTCGTGGTCGAAGGTCACCACCTCGCACCCGGCCGCGAACGACCGCAGGTCCTCCAGCGAGGTGTGCGAGCCGATCTCGACCCCGGTCGCGACCAGCGCGGCGCTGTCGTGCGTCGCGTCGGCGAGCACCCGCAGCGACAGCCCGAGAGCGATCGCCGCCTGGTGGGTCATCCGCGACAGCTGCCCGCCGCCGACCATGCCGACCACCGGCAGCCCGGTGGCTGCCCGGACCGTCCCGCGTGCCGGCCCGCTCACCGGCGGATCGGGACCAGCCGGGCGGCGAGCCGCTGCACGGTCTCCTCGTCGACGCCGATGGACATGGCCAGCCCGTGCGGCCCGCCGTAGCGGCGGTCGACCTCGTCCAGGAAGCGCTCCATCGAGCCGGCGACCGGCCGCACGTCGTCGACCGTCTTGTCCGCCAGCTCCGCGCCGTACGACGCCGAGGCCTGCAGCCGGGTGAGGACCGCCGCGACCCGCTCGGCGCTGGCGACGTAGTCGGCGACCACCGCGGTGCGGGTGACGCCGACCAGCGACAGGGCCAGCGCGACGACCGTGCCGGTCCGGTCCTTGCCGGCGGCGCAGTGCACGACCGTCGGTCCGCTGGCCGGGTCGGCCAGCACCCGGAGCGCCGAGGCCAGGTTCGCCGGCTGGTCCTCGACGTAGCCCAGGTAGTAGCCGGTCATGTCGGTCGGGCCGTCGCCGCGCCGCGCGCTGCGGTCGGCGAACGCCGGGATGGCCCGCTCGACCTCGAGCCGGTCGGGCTCGCCCGGTGCCTCCGGGATGAGCGTGAGGTGGTGGTACCGGACGACGCCGTCCAGCGGGCCGGGGCCCTCCAGGTGCAGCTCACCGGTGCTGCGCAGGTCGACGACCGTCCGCACGCCCAGCTCGTCGACCAGGTGCCGGACGTCCTGCGGCGTGAGGTCCTGCAGGTTGTCGGCCCGGACCAGCACCCGCGGGCGGGTCCGCCGGCCGTCGACCGTCGGCAGCCCGCCGACGTCGCGGACGTTCGCGGCCCCGCGCAGCGGGATCCAGGCGGGCCCCTCGGGCTCCTGCAGCGTTCCGCTCGACGTGATGGCCTGCCTCCTGTGGCTCGCGGCGCGTGACGAGGGCATGCTGCCACGCCAGCCGTTAGCCTCCTCGGGTGACCTCGACCCGGGCGGGTGCGCCGTGAACGCGCTGCGGATGCTGATCGAGCGCTTCCGGACGCTGCTGTCCGAGCTCACCAAGTTCGGGGTCGTCGGCTTCGTCAGCCTGGTCGTCGACGTCGTGGTGTTCAACGCCGTGCTGCTGGCGATGCCGCACAAGCCGCTCACCGCCAAGGTGATCGCGACGCTGGTGTCCGCGACCAACGCCTACGTCCTCAACCGGCACTGGTCGTTCCGGGCCCGCACCCGGGCCCGGGTGCGCCGCGAGCTGCCACTGTTCATGCTGTTCAACGGGGGAGGGCTGGCCCTGGCCCTGGCCTGCCTCGCCACCTCGCACTACGTCCTGGGGTTCGAGAGCCGGCTCGCCGACAACGTCGCCGCCAACGTGGTCGGGCTGGCGCTCGGCACGGCGTTCCGCTTCTGGTCCTACCGGCGCTTCGTCTGGACCGCCCCGGTGCTGACCGGCGTGTCCGCCGCCGGGCCCGGACGGCTCGCGCCGGCGCCCCTGCCGGTCGCCGCCGACCCGGCCTCCGACCCGGCGTACGACCGGGCCGGCTGAGCCCGGCCGACCGCTGCCGATGCCCCGGTTCGTCCGGGGTGCATCACGGGTCCGCCGGGCGTACCGTCCTCGCGTGCCCAGCACCCGGCGGTCGGTCACCCGGCGCGAGATGACCTACTTCGTGCTGCGCGGGTCCGCCGCGGCCGGGGTCGTCGTGTCGGCGACGGTGGTCCCGCCGGGCCTGCCGGCAGCGCTGCTGTGCGTGGGCTCGGGCATCCTCGCGGTGCTCACCTGCATCGGCGTCAACGCCGGAGGCCCCGGCGAGCAGTCCGGCAGCGCGCCCTTCCAGCGGGCCTACGACCGGGTGCGGGCACCGCAGGGCGAGTGGCCGCCGTACGACCCGGCGAGGGTCGTCGAGGGCGAGCTGGTCGACTGACCGCCGGCAGCCGTGCCCGGCGCCCCCGGGAGCGCGGGTCAGCCCTGCTGGCGCAGGTGGACCACGTCGCCCACCCCGTGCGCGGCGCCGTCGACCAGCAGCCGGCCGGCGTCGTCGATCCCCTCGGCCGTCCCGGAGACGCTGCGGCCGCCCGGCAGCTCGATCCGCACCTGCCGGCCGAGCGTCGAGCAGCGATCCCGGTAGGCCTGCGGCGAGGCCTGCCCGAGCACCCCGGTCAGGCTGCGCAGCACGGCCCGCAGCACGGTGTCGCGGTCGACCGTGGACGCGCCCTCCAGCGCCATCGACGTCGCGCCGGGCACCGGCAGCTCCTCGCGGGTGGTCGTCACGTTCAGCCCGACGCCGAGCACGACCACCCCGTCGACCGGCACCTCGGCCAGCAGGCCGGCGACCTTGCGCTCCGCCACCAGCACGTCGTTGGGCCACTTCAGGACCGCGTCGAGGCCGGCCTGCTCGCGCAGCGCCGCGGCGACCGCGAGCCCACCCCACAGCGGCACCCAGGCCAGCCGGTCGGCCGGCAGGTCGGGGCGCAGCAGCACCGACAGGGTCAGCCCGGCCCGGGGCGGCGAGACCCAGCTGCGGTCCAGGCGGCCCCGACCGGCGGTCTGCTCCTCGGCGACGACGACCAGCCCGGCCGGCTCGCCGGCCCGGGCCCGTTCGGCGACCACCTGGTTCGTCGAGCCGGCCGAGCCGAGCACCTCGACCCGCCAGCCGTCCGGCGCCAGCGCGCGGGCCAGCGCCTCGGCCCGCAGCGGGGGCCGCTCCAGGTCGCCGTAGGGCGACCCCGGGTTGCCAGCCATGAGCCCCATGATGCACGTCGGACCGCCCGGCGGCACCCCGCGATCAGTGTCCTGGGTAGCCTCCCGCCCGTGACCGCTGAGCCGCTCGACCCCCGCCCGCAGGACGCCGGTCCGGACGTCCACACCACGGCAGGCAAGCTCGCCGAGCTGCGCCGCCGCAACGAGGAGGCGCTGCACCCCGGCTCCGAGGCGGTGCTGGACAAGCGCCGCGGCCAGGGCAAGAAGACCGCCCGCGAGCGCATCGAGCAGCTGCTCGACGAGGGCAGCTTCGTCGAGCTGGACGCCCTGGCCCGGCACCGTGCCCGGGACTTCGGGCTGGACGCCAAGCCGCCCCACCGGCGACGGCGTGGTCACCGGTCACGGCACCGTCGACGGCCGGCCGGTGGTGCGTGTTCAGCCAGGACGCCACGGTGTTCGGCGGCGCCCTCGGGGAGGTGTACGGCGAGAAGATCCGCAAGGTGATGGACCTGGCGCTGCGCACCGGGGTCCCGATCGTCGGGCTCAACGAGGGCAGCGGCGCCCGGATCCAGGAAGGGATCATGGGCCTGGCGCTGTACGGCGACATCTTCTACCGCAACATCCTCGCCTCCGGGGTCGTCCCGCAGATCAGCCTCATCCTCGGGTCCTGCGCCGGCGGGCACGTCTACTCCCCGGCGCTCACCGACTTCACCCTGATGGTCGACCAGAGCTCGCACATGTTCATCACCGGACCCGACGTCATCAAGACGGTGACCGGTGAGGACGTGACGCTCGAGGACCTCGGCGGGGCGCGCGCGCACAACACCGCAGCGGCGTCGCGCACTTCATGAGCGAGGACGAGGACGACGCCCTCGAGCTGACCAAGACGCTGCTGTCCTACCTGCCGAGCAACAACCTCGCCGAGCCGCCGGTGCTACGACGCCCCGGACGCGCTCACCGAGGACCCGCTGCTCCGAGCTCGACACCTTCATCCCGGACAGCAACAACGCCCCGTACGACATGCACACCGTGATCGAGCCCGTGCTCGACGACGGCGACTTCCTCGAGGTGCAGGAGCTGTGGGCGCAGAACATCGTCGTCGGCTTCGGCCGGGTCGAGGGACGCAGCGTCGGGGTGGTCGCCAACAACCCGATGCAGTTCGCCGGCACGCTCGACATCGACGCCAGCGAGAAGGCCGCCCGCTTCGTGCGCACCTGCGACGCGTTCAACATCCCGATCCTCACCTTCACCGACGTGCCGGGCTTCCTGCCGGGCGTCAGCCAGGAGCACGCCGGCATCATCCGGCGCGGCGCCAAGCTGCTCTACGCCTACTCCGAGGCGACCGTCCCGAAGGTCACCGTCATCACCCGCAAGGCGTACGGCGGCGCGTACGTCGTGATGGGCTCCAAGCACCTCGGCGCCGACGTCAACCTGGCCTGGCCGACCGCGCAGGTCGCCGTGGTCGGCGCGCAGGGCGCCGTCAACATCATCCAGCGCAAGGCGATCGCGGCGTCGGACGACCCCGAGCGCACCCGGGCCGAGTTCATCCAGCAGTACGAGGACACCTTCGCGACGCCGTACATCGCCGCCGAGCGCGGCTTCGTCGACGCGGTGATCGAGCCGTCGCAGACCCGCCGCGAGGTGGCCAAGGCGCTGCGGCTGCTGCAGCGACAAGCGGGCAGACGCTGCCCGGCCAAGAAGCACGGCAACATCCCGCTGTGACCGGCCCTGCTGGAACACCGGCCGCAGGGGCCCGCCCCTGGACACGTCCCGCTCGGCTTCCCTCCGCACGCACCAGGACGGGCTCATGACCGCACCGCACGGATCCCCGGAGCTGCGCACCGCCGCGGACGCCCTCAAGGCGCGCGTCGACGCCTGGGTGGCCGCCGTCGAGGCCGTCGGCGCGTCGGCGGACGACGGGGCGGAGGCGCTGGAGGACCCCCGCCTGGACGCCGCGGAGGAGGAGTTCGAGGCCGCCGTCGTGGGCTTCCACCGGGCGGCCGGCCCGGTGCTGGGGCTGACCGACACCGAGGACGACGAGGAGAGCGACCTCGAGGTCGAGGAGCTCGCCCTGCACCTGCTGGTGGGGGTGCCCGAGGGCGGCCCGGACCCGGCCCGGGACGCCGCGGCGCTCGTGCACGAGGCCGGCGAGCGGCTCGTCGCGCAGCTCACCACGGCCGGGTACCAGGTGCCGGCCTGGCAGTTCGGCTGCGAGGTCGAGCTGCTGATCGACGACGACGAGGACGACGACGAGTGAGCGCGCCCCTGTTCGCCGTCTCCGGCTCGCCGACCCCCGAGGAGCTGGCGGCCGTCGTCGCGGTGCTCTCCGCCCGCGCCGCCGGCGGTCCCGGACGACCCGCCGGCCCGCCGGCCCGCTCGCTGTGGGCCAGCCCCCGTCCTGCGGACCCCGCTGCGCCCCGGTCCGGGCGCATGGCGGGCCAGCGCTCTGCCCCGCTGATCGCGCTCGTTAGGCTCGCAGCCCCGCCCCGAGACCCCCTGGAGTCCTCCGCGTGCGCAAGGTCCTGATCGCCAACCGCGGCGAGATCGCCGTCCGGGTGGCCCGTGCCTGCCGGACGCCGGGCTGCAGCTCCGTCGCCGTCTACGCCGAGCCCGACCTGGACGCGCTGCACGTGCGGGTCGCCGACGAGGCGTACGCCCTCGGCGGGACGACGCCCGGCGACTCCTACCTGCGCATCGACAAGGTGCTCGCCGCGCTCGAGCCGACTCCGGCGCCGACGCCGTCCACCCCGGCTACGGCTTCCTGTCGGAGAACGCCGAGTTCGCGCAGGCCGTCATCGACGCGGGCGCCACCTGGATCGGCCCGTCGCCGGACGCGATCGCCGCGCTCGGCGACAAGACCACCGCCCGGCACATCGCCCTGAAGATCGGCGCGCCGCTGGTGCCGGGCACCGCGGACCCGGTGAAGCGGCGTCGACGAGGTGCTCGCCTTCGTCGAGGAGCACGGCCTGCCGGTCGCCATCAAGGCCGCGTTCGGCGGTGGCGGTCGCGGGCTGAAGATCGCCCGCACCCGCGAGGAGATCCCCGAGCTGTACGACTCCGCGGTCCGCGAGGCGGTCGCCGCCTTCGGCCGCGGCGAGTGCTTCGTCGAGCGCTACCTCGACAAGCCGCGGCACGTCGAGACCCAGGTGCTCGCCGACACGCACGGCAACGTCGTCGTCGTCTGCACCCGCGACTGCTCGCTGCAGCGGCGCTACCAGAAGGTCGTCGAGGAGGCGCCCGCGCCGTTCCTCACCGACGAGCAGACCGCGCAGCTCTACGACGCCTCCGCAAGGCGATCATCCGCGAGGCCGGCTACGTCGGCGCCGGCACCTGCGAGTTCCTCGTCGCGCAGGACGGCCTGATCTCCTTCCTCGAGGTCAACACCCGCCTGCAGGTCGAGCACCCGGTCACCGAGGAGGTCACCGGCATCGACCTGGTGCGCGAGCAGTTCCGGATCGCCGACGGCGAGGTGCTCGGCTTCTACCGACCCCGAGCCGCGCGGGCACTCGTTCGAGTTCCGGATCAACGGCGAGGACCCGGGTCGCGGCTTCCTGCCCGCCCCGGGCACCGTGACCCGGTTCGATCCCGCCGTCCGGGCCGGGTGTGCGCGTCGACTCCGGCGTCGAGCGCCGGCGACGGTCATCGGCGGCGCCTTCGACTCGCTGCTGGCCAAGCTGATCGTCACCGGCGCCACCCGCGAGCGAGGCGCTGCAGCGCGCCGCCCGCGCGCTCGACGAGATGCAGGTCGAGGGCATGGCGACCGCTGCTGCCGTTCCACCGCAAGGTCGTCGCGCGACCCGGCGTTCACCAGCGAGCCCGTTCACCGTGCACAACCGCTGGATCGAGACCGAGTTCGACAACGACCTCGCGCCGTACGCGCGGCGCCGTGCAGGACGACGAGCCGGCCCCGGCCGCGCGAGACGGTCGTCGTCGAGGTCGGCGGCAAGCGCCTGGAGGTGCGCGCTGCCGGCCGGGCTCGGCGCGACGCCGGCGACGCGTCGGCGCGGCGGCGCAGCGGCCCCGAGGCGCAGCGGCGGGCAAGAAGTCCGGGGCGGCCGCGTCCGGCGACTCGCTGACCTCCCCGATGCAGGGCACCATCGTCAAGGTCGCCGTCGAGGACGGCGCCTCGGTCGAGGCCGGCGACCTGGTCGTGGTGCTCGAGGCGATGAAGATGGAGCAGCCGCATCAACGCGCACAAGGCCGGCACCGTCCGCGGGCTCGGCGCCGCGGTCGGCGAGGTCGTGCCGGCGGGCAGCGTGCTGTGCGAGATCGCCGACGACCCGTCGGCCGACGCCGCCCAGGAGTAGCGACCCGCAGCGGCAGCGACTACGTGGGAGTGGCCCTTTCGGGTCTTTTCCTGCGGTCCACGGTCGGCATACTGCGACCGTGACCGGGTCGCGCGCCACCTCCCGCCCAGGCGCCGCCCCCCGGGGCCGGGCCTCGAGCGCCGCCGACCTGCCCGGGCCGCGCCCGGAGCTGACCCGGCCCGGCGCGGGTCACCGGTCGGGCCCGCGGTGCTGCCGGCGGACCTCGCCCCGCAGCCGGACGACGAGCTGGCCCGGCTGTCCGGGCTGGCGTCCCGGCTGGTCCGGGTGCCGTACGCGGTGGTGCTGCCGCTGGACGACGGGCCGGGGCCCGGTCGACCACCGGCCGGCCGGGCCCTGCGGGAGCACTGGGCTCCCGGGGATCACTGGGCTCCCGGTGGCGGGGCGCCGCTGGTCGTCCACGACGCGGCCGGCGACCCGCGGTTCGCCGGTCTGCCCGGGGTGGCGCGGCACCGGGTCCGGGGCGCGGTCGCGCTGCCGCTGCTCGGGCCGGACGGGCGGCTGCTCGGCGCGTTCGTCGTCGCGGACCCCGACCCGCGCCGGTGGGCGCCGGACGAGCTCGAGCTGCTGTCGGTGCTGGCCGGCGCGGCCGCCGCCCAGCTGGCGCTGTCCCGCTCGACCCGCCGTGAGCAGGCCCAGCAGCTGCAGCTGGCCGTGCTGGCCGACGCCTCCGCGCTGCTGCTCGCCGACCTCGACCCGGACGCCGTGCTCCGCCGGCTGGCCGAGCTGGCCGTGCCCGAGCTGGCGCAGTGGTGCACCGCCTGGCTGCCCGCCGGCGACGGCACGTTGCGGGCGGTGGCGAGCGCCGGGCCGTACGGCCGGACCTGGACCTGGCCGCCGTTCACCCTCGACGGCCCGACGGTGTCGGCCCGGGCGCACCGCTCCGGCCGGCCGCAGTCCGAGGACGACCTGGCCGCCGCGCTGGCCGCGGCACTGCCCGGCTCGCCGATCGCGACGGCGGCGGCGACCGCCGGCTGGGGACCGGCGTACGCCGTGCCGCTGGTCGCCCGGGGCCGGGCCCTGGGTGCCTGGACGCTGATCCGGCACCGGGACAGCCCCCCGTTCGGTGCCGTCGAGCGCCGGATCGCCGAGCACCTGGCCGACCGGGCCGCGCAGGCGCTGTCGCTGGCGCAGCAGCACGAGGGACAGCGCGAGACGGCCCGCGTGCTGCAGAACAGCCTGCTGCCGCGACTGCGAGACCTCCCGGGGCTGACGGTGCGGGCCCGCTACCGCCCGGCCGGCGGCACGCAGGTCGGTGGCGACTGGTTCGACCTGGTCGACCTGCCGGACGGGCGCGTCGCGGTCGTCATCGGCGACGTCATGGGGCGGGGCGTCCCGGCGGCCGCGGTGATGGGCCAGGTCCGCAGCGCCGCGCGGGCGTACGCCCGGATGACGCCCTCGCCCGCGCACGTCCTGGCGCTGCTCGACGCGACGGTCGCCGAGCTGTCGACGCCCGGCGCGGACCCGTCGCTGGTGACCTGCTTCCTCGGGGTGCACGACCCGCGGGACGGCTCGCTGTGCTGGGCCAGCGCCGGGCACCTGCCGCCGCTGCTCCGGGCGGACGGTCCGGCGGCGCCGCTGGCCGGGCCGGTCGGCACCCCGCTGGGGGCGGGGGCCGGCGGCTACGCCGACACGGTGACTCCGCTCGCCGCCGGGTCCCTGCTCGTGCTGTTCACCGACGGGCTCGTCGAGGAGCGCACCCGGGACCTGGACGCCGGGCTGGACCTCGCCCGCCGGCTGGTGGACGCGCACGCGCCGGACGACCTGGACGGGCTGGCCGAGCAGCTGCTCGCGCAGGTCGCGTCCGACGAGGACGACGTCGCGCTGCTGCTGGTGCGGACGGCACCGGTCGAGCAGGTCCGGGCTCAGTCGACCCCGTGCAGCATCAGCCGGCGGGCCGCCTCGGTGACGGAGCCCGACAGCGACGGGTAGATCGCGAAGGTGTGCGCGATCTGGTCGACGGTCAGGCCGTGCTGCACGGCCAGCGAGATCGGCATGATCAGCTCGCTGGCGGTCGGCGCGACCACCACGCCACCGAGCACGGTGCCGGTGCCGGGCCGGCAGAAGAACTTCACGAAGCCGTCGGTGATGCCCTGCATCTTGGCCCGGGCGTTGGTCGCGAGCGGCAGGTGAACGGCGTTCACCGCGACCTCGCCGGCCTCCACCTGCTTCTGGGTGACCCCGACCGAGGCCACCTGCGGGTCGGTGAAGACGTTGGCCGAGACCGTGCGCAGCCGCAGCGGCTGCACCGCCTCGCCGAGCGCGTGCCACATCGCGATCCGGCCCTGCATCGCCGCGACGCTGGCGAGCATCAGCACGCCGGTGCAGTCGCCTGCGGCGTACACCCCCGGGACGGACGTGCGCGAGACCCGGTCGACCTCGACGAACCCGCCGTCGGTGAGCCGCACGCCGGCCTCCTCCAGCCCCAGCCCCGCGGTGTTCGGCACCGAGCCGACCGTCATCAGGCAGTGGCTGGCGTCGACGACGGTGCCGTCGGTGAGCTCCACCCGCACGCCGTCGGCCGTCCGGCTGACCCCGGCGGCCCGGCCGCGCCGGATCTGCATCCCGCGCCGCTCGAACACCGCCTGCAGCAGCTCGGCGGCGTCGCTGTCCTCGGCGGGAAGCACCCGGTCCCGGCTCGACACCAGGGTGACCTGGGAGCCCATCGCGTCGTAGGCGCCGGCGAACTCCGCGCCGGTCACCCCCGACCCGACGACGACCAGGTGCTCGGGCAGCTCCGGCAGGTCGTACAGCTGACGCCAGTCCAGGATCCGCTCGCCGTCGGTCTCGGCCCCGGGCAGCACCCGCGGGTGCGCCCCGACCGCGAGCAGGACGGCGTCGGCGGCGAGCACCTGCACGGCGCCGTCCGGCTCGCAGACCTCCACCTTGCCCGGCGCGACGAGGCGGGCCGAGCCCGGCAGCAGCCGCACCCCCTGGCGCTGCAGCGAGGCCGTGATGTCGGCGGACTGCGCCAGCGCGAGCGCCTTGACCCGGCGGTTCACCTCGCTCAGCTGCGTGGACACCTCGCCGTGGGTCTGCACGCCGACCCGGTCGGCGTGCGAGAACGAGGTCATCGCCTCGCTCGTGGCGATGAACGTCTTGGACGGGACGCAGTCGGCGAGCACGCACTGGCCACCGACGCCGTCCCGGTCCACGAGCGTCACGTCCGCCTCGAGCTGGGCCGCGACCAGGGCCGCCTCGTAGCCGGCGGGCCCTCCTCCGATGATGGCGATGCGCGTCACCCGACCATTGTCCCCCCGCCGCCCGCGGGCCGGCCCGCGGACCGGCCGGCCGGTCCGGTGCAGAGCCGGGCGGCCCGGATCTCGTAGGGTCTGGGCATGGCGCTGTACGCCGCCTACGGCAGCAACCTCGACCCCACGCAGATGAAGCAGCGCTGCCCGCACTCACCCGGGCTCGGCACCGGGTGGATCGAGGGCTGGCGCCTGACCTTCGGCGGGGAGGAGCTGGGCTGGGAGGGCGCGCTCGCCACCCTGGTCGAGGCGCCCGGGGAGCACGTGTACGTCGGCCTGTACGACCTCACCGACGCCGACGCGGCCACGCTGGACGCCTGGGAGGGCGCCGACACCGGGCTGTACCGCAAGATCAAGGTGCGGGTGCACACGCTGGACGGCGACCGGGTCGCCTGGGTGTACGTCCTGGACGGCTACGAGGGCGGCCTGCCGTCCGCGCGCTACCTGGGGGTGCTCGCGCAGGCGGCGGAGGACGCCGGCGCGCCGGACGACTACGTCGCCGACCTGCGCAGCCGGCCCTGCCGGTCCTCCGGCCCCTGACCGTCGGGCAGGACGGCCGGGTCCTGCACGCCTGACCCGGGCGCGTCCGCCGGCACCTCCAGCAGGGTGGCCCGGCGGCGCCGGCTCTCCTCGGCCACGACCACGGCGACCGCGGCCACCGTCACCGCGCCGCCCAGGACGGTCGTGCCGGTCACCGACTCGCCGGCGAACGCCACCCCGAGCCCGACCGCCACGACCGGGTTCACGTAGGCGTAGGTCGAGACCAGGCTGACCGGGGCGCTGCCGAGCAGCCAGGAGTAGGCCGTGAAGGCCACCAGCGAGCCGAACACCACGAGGTAGCCGAACGCCAGCACCGAGGACAGCTGCACGTCGACGAGCCGCCAGCTCTCGCCGCGGGCCAGCCCGGCGACCGCCAGCCCGACCGCACCACCGAGCATCTCGACCACCGTGACGAGCACCCCGTCCGGCGGCAGCGGCACGCGGGTGGCGATCCACGAGCCGAGCGCCCACAGGAAGCTGCTGCCGAGCACCAGCAGCACCGGGCCGAGCGTCACCCCGTCCGGCCGCGCGCCGGGCAGCAGGAGCACCGCCAGCCCGCCGAAGCCGAGCGCCACGCCCAGGACGGTGCGCGGCGTCGGCAGGTCCCGACCGGCGGCGCGCAGCAGCACCACCCACAGCGGCACGCCGGCGATCAGCAGCGCGGTCAGCCCGGACGGCAGGTGGGCGTGCTCGGCCAGGGTCACCCCGCCGTTGCCGCCGAGCAGCAGGAGCAGCCCGATCGCCGCGGCCGACGCGAGCTCACGGGGTCGGGCCCGGAACGCCGCCCGGCCCCGGCGGACGACCAGGAAGCCCGACAGCAGGGCCGAGGCCAGCACGAAGCGCGCGCTGGCGGTCAGCAGCGGCGGCAGGCTCGTCACCACGAAGCTGATGGCCAGGTACGTCGAGCCCCAGACCACGTACACCAGCCCCAGCGCGGTCCACAGCCGCCAGTCCGCGCCGGTCTGCTGCACCTGCCGCATGCCCGTCCCCCGCTCAGCCGGCCAGCGCGGCCAGGGCGGTGGCCACCAGCACCCGGACGCCGACCGCGACGGCGTCCTCGTCGACGTCGAAGGAGCCCTGGTGCAGGTCGTGCGGCCGCTCCCGGCCGGGCGGGCGCACCCCGAGCCGGGCCATCGCCCCGGGGGCCCGGTCGAGGTACCACGCGAAGTCCTCGCCGCCGAGCGACTGCAGGGTCGGCACGACCGAGCCGCTGCCCAGCGCGGCGGTCACCGCGGCGGCCATCAGCGCGGTCGGCGCGGGCGCGTTGACGACCGGCGGGACGCCGCGCTCGTAGTGCACGTCGGCGACCGCGCCGTACGGCGTGACGAGCCCCTCGACGACCCGGCGCACCAGCTGCGGGGCGTTCTCCCAGGCGTGCCGGTCGAGCACCCGCAGCGTGCCGCGCAGCACCCCCTCGCGGGGGATGGCGTTGGCGGCGGTGCCGGCCGCGACGTGCCCCCAGACCAGGCACAGCCCGGCCCGCGGGTCCACCAGCCGGCCGAGCGCCGCCGGCAGCCCGGTCGCGACGCTGGCCAGCGCCTGCACCAGGTCGACGGTGTTGTGCGGGCGCGAGGTGTGCCCGCCCGGGCCGCGCAGCACGACGCCGACCGAGTCGGCCGCGGACGTGATCGGCCCGCTCTTGAGGCCGATCCGGCCGACCTCGAGCGAGGGGTCGCAGTGCAGCGCGAACAGCGCCGACAGCCCGTCGACCCCGCCCTCGGCGATCACGTCGAGCGCCCCGCCCGGCATGACCTCCTCGGCCGGCTGGAACAGCAGCCGGACCCGGCCGGGCAGCCCCCCGGGTCGGGCGGCCAGCGCGAGCCCGGCGCCGAGCACGACCGCGGTGTGCACGTCGTGACCGCACGCGTGGCAGACGTTGGCCACCCGGGAGCGGTACGGCACGTCCTTCTCGTCCGACAGCGGCAGCGCGTCCAGGTCGGCCCGCAGCCCGACGACCGGGCCGTCGCCGGTGCCGATCTCGCAGATCAGCCCGGTCCCGCCGGAGAGCACCTTGGGGGCCAGCCCGGCGGCCTCCAGCCGCTGCACGAGCAGCCCGGTGGTGCGCCGCTCCTGCCGGCCCAGCTCGGGATGGGCGTGCAGGTCGCGGCGCAGCGCGACGAGGTCGTCGCCGTGAGCCGCCAGCCAGGCGTCCGGGAAGCGGGCGTCCGGCGACCGGGCGTGGAGTCCGGACGCGGTCCCGCTCACCCCCCGCTCCGGGGGCCCGGCGGGCTCTCCGCGCCCGGCCGGTCCGCCGCGAACTCCGCCAGCAGGCTGTCGACCACCGCGGTGAGGTCGCCGTCCGCGGCTGCCGCGACCGCGCGCTGCCGCTGGTAGGACGCGCCGATCTCCAGCACCCCGGCGACCCGGTCGAGCTCGCTCTGGCAGCCCAGCCGCTCCGCGGTGGGGCGCAGCTCCTGGACCAGCTCGCAGATCGCCTCGCGGACCGGGCGGACCCGGCCGTCCTCGGTGATGATGTCGGCCTCGAGCCCGCGCCGCGCGGCCCGCCACTTGTTCTCGCGCACCACCCAGCCCTTCGGGGTGGGCAGCGTGTACCCCTGGTCGATCCGCCGGTCCAGCATGTCGACGAGGCACTGCGACAGCGCCGCGATCATCCCCACCTCGTGCAGCGTCGGCAGGCCGTCGCAGATCCGCAGCTCGACCGTGCCGTACGTCGGATGCGGACGGATGTCCCACCACACCTCCTTGATGGAGGAGATCGTGCCGGTCGAGATCAGCGTCTCCATGTAGTCCTCGAACGCCGGCCAGCCGTCCAGCTGGTACGGCAGCCCGGCGGTCGGCAGGCCCTCGAAGACCTTGGAGCGGGCCGACGCGAGCCCGGTGTCCGAGCCGACCCAGTACGGCGACGAGGCCGACAGCGCCAGCAGGTGCGGGACGTACGCGGTGAGGGCGTTGACGATGGCGATCGCCTTGTCCGGCGAGCGCACCCCGACGTGCACGTGCACGCCGAAGATCTGCAGCCGCCGGGCCAGCCACTGCATGTCCTCGATGAGCTTGGCGTAGCGCGGGTCGGGGCTGACGGTCTGGGTGTGCCAGTCGGTGACCGGGTGCGTGCCGGCGCACATCAGGGCCAGCCCGCGTCGCTCGAGCGCCGGGGTGAGCTCGGCGATCGTCCGGGCCAGGTCGTCGGTGGCCTCACCGACGCTCTGCGAGACCCCGGTGATGATCTCGATGGTCGACTCGAGCAGCTCGTGCTTGGCCCGGGAGTGCTCGCGGCCCGGCGACAGCTCCTCCAGCACCGCGCTGGCGCCGCTGGTCAGCTCCCGGGTCCCGCGGTCGACGAGCTGCAGCTCCCACTCGATCCCCACACTCGAACCGGGCGAGGAGGAGAAGGGGATGTCCACCCCCGGACCCTACGTCCGCGCGCTAGAAGAACTCCTGCGGGCTGTAGACCCCCCACACCTCGCGCAGCGCCCCGCAGACCTCCCCGACGGTGGCGAGCTCGCGCAGCGCCTCCTTCATCGGCAGCAGGCAGTTGTCGGTGCCGCGGGCCGCGTCCTGCAGCGCGGCGAGCGCGCGGGCGACCGCCTCGTTGTCCCGGCCGGCCCGCAGCGCCTCGAGCCGGGCGCGCTGGTCGGCCTCGATCGACGGGTCGACGCGCAGCGGCTCGTACCGCTCCTCCGACGCGGCCTGGAAGCGGTTGAGCCCGACGACGATCCGCTCGCCGGAGTCGATGCCGAGGGCGATCCGGTACGCGGAGGTCTCGATCTCGCTCTTCTGGAAGCCCTTCTCGATCGCGGCCACCGCACCGCCGAGCTCCTCGACCTGCGCCATCAGGGCGCGGGCTCCCGCCTCCACCTCGTCGGTCATCGCCTCGACGACGTACGAGCCGGCGAACGGGTCGACCGTCGCGGTGACGTCGGTCTCGTACGCCAGCACCTGCTGGGTGCGCAGCGCCAGGGTGGCGGCCTTGACGGTCGGCAGCGCGATCGCCTCGTCGTAGGAGTTGGTGTGCAGGGACTGCGTGCCGCCGAGCACCGCCGCCAGGCCCTGCACCGCGACGCGGACCAGGTTGACCTCCGGCTGCTGAGCGGTCAGCTGCACCCCGGCGGTCTGGGTGTGGAAGCGCAGCATCAGCGACTTCGGGTCCTTCGCCCCGAACTCCTCGCGCATCACCTGCGCCCAGATCCGGCGCGCGGCGCGGAACTTCGCGACCTCCTCGAGCAGCGTGGTGCGGGAGACGAAGAAGAACGCCAGCCGCGGCGCGAAGTCGTCGACCGACAGCCCGGCCTGCACCGCGGCCCGGACGTACTCGATGCCGTCGGCGAGCGTGAACGCGATCTCCTGCGTGGGCGTCGCCCCGGCCTCGGCCATGTGGTAGCCGGAGATGGAGATGGTGTTCCACCGCGGCAGCTCGGTCCTGCAGTAGCCGAAGATGTCGGTGATCAGCCGGAGCGAGTGGGCCGGCGGGTAGATGTAGGTCCCGCGGGCGATGTACTCCTTGAGCACGTCGTTCTGGATCGTCCCGGTGATCTTCTCCTTCGGGACGCCCTGCTCCTCGGCCACCAGCTGGTACATCAGCAGCAGGACGGCGGCCGGCGCGTTGATCGTCATGGAGGTGCTGACCTCGCCGAGCGGGATGCTGTCGAACAGCACCCGCATGTCCTCCAGCGAGTCGATCGCGACGCCGACCTTCCCGACCTCGCCGGAGGCGATCGGGTCGTCGGAGTCGTAGCCCATCTGGGTCGGCAGGTCGAAGGCGACCGACAGCCCGCCGGTGCCCTGCGCCACGAGGTGCCGGTAGCGCTCGTTGGACTCGGTGGCGGTCCCGAACCCGGCGTACTGCCGCATGGTCCACGGCCGGCCGGTGTACATGCTCCGGTACACGCCGCGGGTGTACGGGTACTCCCCCGGCTCGCCGAGCCGGGCCGGCAGGTCCGGGGCGAGGTCGTCAGGGCCGTACAGCGGCGCGATCGGGAAGCCGGACTCGGACGCGCGGGTCGGGTCGTCTGCCATGGCGCGATGCTAGGGCGCCGGGGAGGCGAGACCTTCCGGCAGGACGTGATCCGCCGCCCGGCGCGGGTAGGTGCCCGGCGTGTCGACCGCGGATGCGCAACGGACGGTGGCTGGGCGGTACCGCCTTGTCGAGCGGCTGGGGTCGGGCGGGATGGGCACGGTGTGGCGCGCCGACGACGTCCTGCTCGGTCGCGCCGTCGCGGTCAAGGAGGTCGCCTTCCCGCCCGGTACCGGGCCGCAGGAGGCCGAGGTGCTGCGCGAGCGGACCCGCCGGGAGGCCCGGGCCGCCGCCCGGCTGGACCACCCCAGCGCGGTGACGGTCTTCGACGTGGTCGAGGAGGACGGCCGGCCGTGGCTGGTGCTCGAGCTGGTGGAGGCCCGCTCGCTGTCCGAGGTGATCCGCGAGGACGGTCCGCTGTCGCCGGCCCGCACCGCCGAGGTGGGGCTGGCGCTGCTCGGCGCGCTGGGCGCCGCGCACGCCGAGGGCATCGTGCACCGCGACGTGAAGCCGGGGAACGTCCTGCTGCGCGACGACGGCCGGGTGGTGCTCACCGACTTCGGGATCGCCACCACCACCGGCGACTCCTCGCTCACCGGCAGCGGCCTGCTGGTCGGCTCGCCGGCCTACATGGCTCCCGAGCGGGTGCGCGGCGAGACCCCGGGGCCGGCCTCGGACCTGTGGTCGCTGGGCGCGACGCTCTACGCCGCCGTCGAGGGACGGCCGCCGTTCGACAACGAGGACCCGATGCAGACCGTGATGGCGGTCGCCACCGGGGAGCCGGCACCGGCTCCCGCCGCCGGCCCGCTCGGGCCGGTGCTGGCCGGGCTGCTGACCAAGGACCCGGCTCAGCGGTGGGACGCCGGACGGACCCGGGCGGCCCTGCAGGACGTCGCCGCACACGGGTCGCGCGCGGTCACCGCGCCGCTGCGCCGGCCGGCCGACCCGCCGACCGCGGCGCTGCGGGTGGGCGACGTCGGGCGGGCCGCCGCGACCGCCGCTCCCGCAGCCGCCGCTCCCACCCGGGCCGCTCCCACCCGGGCCGCCGACGTCCCGGCTCGGCCCGCGCCGCCCGGGCGCCGCGTGCCGGCTCCCGTCGGGCGCCGGGTGCCGCCGGCTGCCGCGGCGGCGGTCGGGACGGTGCTCGTGCTGCTCGCCGTCGGCACCGGCCTGCTGCTCACCTCGGGGGGCGCGGACCGCACCGCCGCGCCGGCCGGCACGCCTGCGCCGACCGCCTCGCCCTCCGCCTCACCCGCCGTGTCGCCGACCGCCTCGCCCGCCGCCGCGCCGGCGTCGAGCGCCCCGGCTGCGCCGGTCCCGTCCACTCCCGCCCCGCCCGCCGCGGCCCCCCCGGCAGCCACGTCCGCGCCGGCCGGGTCCGGCCCGGCGCCGGTGCCGGCGGGCTGGCAGACGTTCACCGACGGGCCGGGCTGGACCGTGGCGGTGCCGCCCGGCTGGAGCGCCGGGACCTTCGACGGCGTCCCGCAGTACCGCGACCCGGCGACCGGCCGCACCCTGCGCGTCGAGACCGGCACCGGGCAGCCGGACGCCGTGGCCGACCGTGAGCGGGCTGCCGAGAGCTTCGCGCGACGGCATCCGACGTACCGCGAGATCTCGATCGCGGCGGCGGACTACCGGGGCTACCCGGCCGCCGACTGGGAGTTCACCTACGAGGGGCTCCGGGTCTTCGACCGGGTGTTCGTGGTCGACGGCCGCGGCTACTCGCTGCTGTTCCAGACGCCGCAGGCGGACTACCCCCGGGCGCAGGACGACCTGCAGGCGATCCTCGCCACCTTCCGGCCGGCCGGCGGCTGAGGGCCCGGGCGCGTCGCCCCGCCCCGGCGTGCCGCCCGGCCCGGGCGTCGTTACGATCGGTCGGTCAGGCAGCCGTCTGACCGGCGGCAATGCGGAGGCGCCCAGCATGGCGAAAGCACCGGCAGGCACCCTCTACCGAGGGCGCGAGGGCATGTGGAGCTGGGTGGCGCACCGCGTCACCGGAGTCCTGATCTTCTTCTTCCTCTTCGCGCACGTGCTGGACACGGCGCTGGTGCGGGTCTCACCCGACGCGTACGACCGGGTCATCGACACCTACAAGACCCCGATCGTGAACCTCATGGAGGTCGGTCTGGTCGGCGCGGTGCTCTACCACGCGCTCAACGGCCTGCGGGTGATGGCGATCGACTTCTGGGAGAAGGGGCCGCGGTTCCAGAAGCAGATGACCTACGGGGTCGTCGCGGTCACCGGCGTCGTCATGGTCCCGGGCACCTACTTCATGATCAAGCACACCGTCGAGAAGATGTTCGGGGCCGCCTGATGACCACCGTCGCGCCGGACCCGGCCACCAACGCCCTGAACGACCGCCCGGTCCTGGAGGACCCGCGCACCCGCCGTCGCCGGCCGCGCTCCAGCCGCTCCGGGACGAACTTCGAGATGTACAGCTGGGTGTTCATGCGGCTGAGCGGCCTGCTGCTCGTCGTGCTGGTCCTCGGCCACCTGTTGATCATGAACATCCTGGACGGCGGCGTGCAGCGGATCAACTTCGCGTTCGTGGCCGGCCGCTGGGCCTCGCCGTTCTGGCAGACCTGGGACCTGCTGCAGCTGTGGCTGGCCCAGCTGCACGGCACGAACGGCCTGCGCACGGTCATCAACGACTACGCGGAGCGCGACGGCACCCGGTTCTGGCTGAAGTCGCTGCTCTACACCTCGTCGGTCCTGGTGCTCATGCTCGGCACGCTGGTCATCTTCACCTTCGACCCGAACATCTAGGAGCGTCGACATGGTGCAGATCCACCGCTACGACACGATCATCGTGGGCGCCGGCGGCGCCGGGATGCGCGCGGCGCTCGAGGCGGGCCAGCGCAGCAAGACCGCCGTGCTCACCAAGCTCTACCCGACCCGGTCGCACACCGGCGCGGCGCAGGGCGGCATGTGCGCCGCCCTGGCCAACGTCGAGGAGGACAACTGGGAGTGGCACACCTTCGACACCGTCAAGGGCGGTGACTACCTGGTCGACCAGGACGCCGCCGAGGTGATGTGCAAGGAGGCCATCGACGCGGTCCTGGACCTGGAGAAGATGGGCCTGCCGTTCAACCGCACGCCGGAGGGGCGGATCGACCAGCGCCGGTTCGGCGGGCACACCCGCAACCACGGCGAGGCCGCCGTCCGCCGGTCGTGCTTCGCCGCCGACCGCACCGGCCACATGATCCTGCAGACGCTGTACCAGCAGTGCGTCAAGCACGAGATCGACTTCTTCAACGAGTTCTACGTGCTGGACCTCGCGCTCACCGACGTCGAGCAGCCCGACGGCACCGTCGAGCGGGTCACCTCGGGTGTGGTGGCCTACGAGCTCAGCACCGGAGAGGTGCACGTCTTCCAGGCCAAGGCGGTGCTGTTCGCGACCGGCGGCTTCGGCAAGGTCTTCAAGGTGACCTCGAACGCGCACACCCTCACCGGTGACGGCATGGGGATCATCTACCGCCAGGGCCTGCCGCTGGAGGACATGGAGTTCTACCAGTTCCACCCGACGGGCATCTGGAAGATGGGCATCCTGCTCACCGAGGGTGCCCGCGGTGAGGGCGGCATCCTGCGCAACAAGGACGGCGAGCGCTTCATGGAGCGCTACGCCCCCACCATCAAGGACCTCGCGCCCCGCGACATGGTGGCCCGTGCCATCTACACCGAGATCCGGGCCGGTCGCGGCTGCGGGCCGGCCGGCGACCACGTCTTCCTGGACCTGACGCACCTGCCGCCGGAGCAGCTCGACGCCAAGCTCCCGGACATCACCGAGTTCGCGCGCACGTACCTCGGCATCGAGCCCTACCACGACCCGATCCCGATCCAGCCGACCGCGCACTACGCGATGGGCGGGGTGCCGACCAACATCGAAGCCCAGGTGCTGCGCGACAACGAGCACGTCGTCCCGGGCCTGTTCGCCGCCGGCGAGGTGGCCTGCGTGTCCGTGCACGGCGCGAACCGGCTCGGCACCAACTCCCTGCTCGACATCAACGTGTTCGGTCGGCGGGGCGGGATCTCGGCCGCGGCGTACGCCAACAGCCACGACTTCGTGGACCTGCCGCCGTCGCCGGAGGCCGGTGTGCTGGCCCTGCTGCAGCGCATGCGGGACGGCAGCGGAACCGAGAACGCCGCGGCGATCCGCAAGGACCTGCAGGAGACGATGGACACGAACGCGTCGGTCTACCGGACCGAGGCGACCCTGAAGCAGGCCGAGGTCGACCTCGCCTCGCTGAAGGACCGCTACACGCGGGTCGGGGTCTCCGACCGCGGGCAGCGCTACAACACCGAGCTGCTGGAGGCCGTCGAGCTCGGCTTCCTGCTGGACCTCGCCGAGGCCCTGGTGGTGTCCGCGAAGGCCCGCAACGAGTCGCGCGGCGGGCACTTCCGCGAGGACTACCCGACCCGCGACGACGTCAACTTCATGCGCCACACCATGGCCTACAAGATCGGCGAAGGTCCCACGAGCGAGGTCCGCCTCGACTACAAGCCGGTCGTGCAGACCCGCTACGTCCCGATGGAGCGCAAGTACTGATGACGGTCGTCGAAGATCGCCCCTCTGCCGCGTCGTCGCCGGTGCAGGACCACCTGCGCACGGTCACCCTCAAGATCCGGCGGTACGACCCGGAGAACGACGCCGAGCCGCACTGGCAGAGCTTCCAGGTGCCGGTCGAGAAGGGCGACCGCCTGCTCGACGCGCTGCACCAGGTCAAGTGGTACCAGGACGGGTCGCTGAGCTTCCGGCGCTCCTGCGCGCACGGCGTCTGCGGCTCCGACGCCATGCGCATCAACGGCGTGAACCGCCTGGCCTGCAAGGTGCTCGTCAAGGACCTCGGCGACGAGATCCTCATCGAGCCGATCAAGGGCCTGCCGGTCGAGAAGGACCTCATCGTCGACATGGAGCCGTTCTTCGAGGCGTTCCGGGCGGTGAAGCCGTTCCTCATCACCGACGGCCGGGAGCCCACCCGTGAGCGGCTGCAGTCGGCCGAGGACCGCGAGCGGTTCGACGACACCACCAAGTGCATCATGTGCGCCGCCTGCACCACGTCGTGCCCGGTGTTCTGGACCGACGAGAGCTACTTCGGCCCGCAGGCGATCGTCGCGGCGCACCGGTTCATCTTCGACAGCCGGGACGAGGGCGCCGAGGAGCGGCTCGAGATCCTCAACGAGAAGGAGGGCGTCTGGCGCTGCCGGACGACCTTCAACTGCACCGACGCGTGCCCCCGCGGGATCCAGGTCACCAAGGCCATCCAGGAGGTCAAGCGGGCGCTGATCTTCCGGCGCGGCTAGGCCGCACCGCGCGTACCGGCGCCCGGTCCCCTCGGGGGCCGGGCGCCGTCGTGTCCGGCGGGCCGGGCGGCGAGAGCGCCGGTCAGGCAGGCGCCCGTCGCCAGGCGCGCGCCCCGAGCCAGACCAGCGCCGCGCCGAGCGCCAGGGCCGGCAGCACGATGGCCAGGTGGACGAGCAGGAACGCCGTGGGGCCGCCGCCGGCGTCGAAGGCCCGCTCGTCGCGCCAGACCACCCGCAGGAAGTTCGGGAACACCAACCACTGGAAGGCCCCGGCGAGCAGCAGGAGGGCGGCGAGGCGACGGGTGAGCAGCACCCGTCCAGTGTGTCCGACAGGTCCCGGGCGGGCCTGCCGGGTACGGTCCGCTGCCATGCGGACCTCTCGACGCGCACGCGTGCTGCTGCCGGCCCTCGCGGCCGTCCCGCTGGCCGTCGCGGTGCTGCTCCCGACGACGCCCGCGGCCGCGGCCGGGCCGGTCGGCGGAGACCGGCTGACCGGTACCGACGTCGTGGTCGGCGCGCCGGCCGACCCGGTTCCGCCGGCAGTGAGCGCCACCTCGTACGTCGTGGCCGACGCCGACACCGGCGAGGTGCTGGCCGCCAAGGACCCGCACGGCCGGTACGCGCCTGCCAGCACCCTGAAGGTCCTCACCGCGCTCGCGGTGATGCCCCGCCTGGACCCCGCGCAGCTCGTCACGCCGGCCGCCGACGACGTCAACGTGGACGGCAGCAAGGTCGGGCTCGTGACGTCGCTGGCCTACCCGGTCTCGGACCTGCTGACGGCGATGCTCGTGGTGTCCGGCAACGACGCTGCCGGGGCGCTGGCGACGGCCGTGGGCGGGCAGCAGGCCGCGGCGGGGCTGATGAACGCCGAGGCGGCCCGGCTGCAGGCCCTCGACACCACCGCGGTCAACACGAGCGGGCTGGACGCGGCCGGGCAGCTCAGCTCGGCGTACGACCTGGCGCTGCTCGGCCGCGCCGGGCTGGCACTGCCGGAGTTCCGCCGCTACGTCGCCACCAACCGGGCGAAGATCCCGGCGCCGGGCGGCACGACCATCGAGATCCTCAACCACAACCGGCTGCTGCGCGAGTACGAGGGCGCGCTCGGCGTGAAGAACGGCTACACCTCGGCGGCCCGGGCCAGCTTCATCGGGGCCGCCGCCCGCGACGGCCGCACCCTGGTCGTGGCGCTGATGCGGGCCGACCCGTCGGTCTGGCGGGAGGCCGGGCTGCTGCTCGACTGGGGCTTTCAGGCGGTGGGGCGCGACGCCGAGCCGATCGGCCGGCTGGTCGACCCACTCGCACCGGCCGCCGCCGGCGCGGAGCTCGCGGAGCCGTCGGCCGCGGACGGCCCCGCCGTCGCCGGCGCCTCCGTCCCCGCCGGCGCGCCGGACGGCACCAGCACCGCCTGGCCGGTCGGGCTCGGGGCCGGCCTGCTGCTCACGCTGGGCGTCCTGCGCCGCCGGGCCGTGGTCAAGGCCCGCCGCCGGGCCCGGCGGCGGCGGGCGCTGGCGGCCGCCGGCCACCTGCACCCGCGCCCGGCCGACCTCGCGGCCGCCAGGGCTCAGCGGCGCACGAGCTCGCGCAGGGCCTTCAGCGAGTAGACCCCCAGGCCGGCCAGGAGCGTCGCTCCGGCGCCGGCCATCACGTGCGCGGCCGTGGTGACCCGCTGCGCCCCCGGCGACGGGGTCGTCGCGACGCTCGGACCGGCGGTGCCGGGCGCCGGCCGCACCTGCGTCGCGGTCCCGGCCGGCCGGACCTGCCCGACAGCCGGACGCGGCCCGCCCGCGTCGTCCCGGGCGTCGGCGTCGTCGCGGGCGTCCGCGGGCGTCGGCTCGTCCTGCGGCGGCGTCTGGCCCTGCACGGCCGCGCCCAGCCGAGACGGCGCGCCGTCCTCCAGCAGGGTCGGCGGGTCGTCCGGGTCCGAGTCGGCGAACTCCTCGGGGATCGCCGCCTTGCGGGCCATCTCCGGGCTGGCCGTCCCGGACGGCGCGATGTCCGAGTCGTACGGCGCGGTGACCACCCAGGCCGCGGTGAACAGCAGGAACCGGCTGACCAGGTTGAGGAACAGCAGCAGCCCGACGACGACCGCGAAGGCGCCGTAGGTGGCCTCGCCCTTGCTCGTCGTGCGCTCCACGTAGATCGCCCCGACCACCTTGAGGATCTCGAAGCCGACCGCCCCGAAGACCGCGCCCTTGATCACCCGGCGGATCGGGCTCTTCACCCGCGACAGCCGGGCGAACAGGTAGAGGAACAGGACCGTGTCGGCGGCCAGCGCCAGCGCGTAGCCCAGCAGCGTGGTGAACAGCTGCGCCGCCGTCGAGGCCTCGATGCCCAGCAGGTCGAGGGCGGTCGCCGTGAACGAGGTGGCGAACCCGGTCACCGTCACCGACGCGGCGATCGTCGCGAACAGGCCGACCAGCACCAGGACGTCGACGACCTTCTTCACGACGATGTTGCCGGCCAGCACGTTCTGGTGCCACATCGTGCGGATCGCCTCACGCAGGCCGTCGATCCAGCCGAGCCCGGAGAACAGCGTGCCGACCAGGCCGAGAACCCCGGCCGGGGCCTTCGCCTCGGTCAGGGTCGAGCCGATCGTGTCGACCAGCTGGGTCGGCAGCACGCCGCCGAGCGCGTCCTGGACCCGCTGGTCGGCGGAGTCCCCGTACACGTAGCCGAGCAGCGCGATCGCCAGCAGCAGGATCGGGAACAGCGACAGGAACCAGTAGAACGTCACCGCGGCGGCGAGCCGGTCGCCCGCGTCGGCGCTGTACCGGCCGTACGCGCGGATCAGGTGGTCGAGCGCGGGCCGCTTCCGGCGGGCGCTGTCGAGCAGCGCGGAGGGGGAGGCCATGATCCGCCAGGTACCCCGGTCAGCCCGGCGGGAAGCCCGCCGCGGCCAGCAGACCGACCCGGTCCCGGACCGCCTCCATCGTGGTCGCGGCCACCTCCCGGGCCTGCGCGGCGCCCTTCGCGAGCACCGCGTCGACCGCGGCCGGGTCGGCCAGCAGCTCGGCGTAGCGCTCCCGCACCGGGGCGAACAGCTCGGCCACCGCCGCCGCGACGTCCTGCTTGAGGTCGCCGTAGCCCTTGCCGACGTACCCCGACTCGAGGTCGGCGACCGGCGTGGAGGTGGCCACCGACAAGATGGTCAGCAGGTTCGTCACGCCGGGCTTGCCGGCGTCCGCGACGACCTCCCGGCCGGTGTCGGTGACCGCACTCCTGATCTTCTTGAGCAGCACCTTCGGCTCGTCGAGCACCCACAGCGTGCCGGACCCGCCGATGCTCTTGCTCATCTTGCGGGCCGGGTCCTGCAGGTCCTTGATCCGCTCGCCGGGCTTGGCGACGTACTGGCCCGGCACGGTGAACGTGCTGCCGTACCGGGTGTTGAAGCGCTGGGCGAGGTCGCGGGTGAGCTCCAGGTGCTGCCGTTGGTCCTCCCCGATCGGGACGGCGTCGGCCTGGTACATGAGGATGTCCGCGGCCTGCAGCACCGGGTACGTGAACAGCCCCACCGTGCCGCCGCCCTTGTCCTTGAACTGGGTCATCCGGCTCGCCTCGCCGAAGCCGGTCAGGCAGCCCAGCACCCAGCCCAGCTCGGCGTGCTCGCGGATGTGGCTCTGCGCGAACAGCACGCTGCGGGACGGGTCGATCCCCATCGCCAGCAGCTCGGCGGCCGACGCCCGGGTGCGCGCCCGCAGGTGCGCCGGGTCGGTCTCCTCGGTGAGCGCGTGCAGGTCGGCGACGAAGTAGAAGCACTCGTTCTCGTCCTGCATCGCCGCCCAGTGCCGGACCGCGCCGAGGTAGTTGCCCAGGTGGAACCCCGCGCCGGTGGGACGGATACCGGACAGGACGCGGGGCTTCCCGGAGGAGGAGGGCGGCATGTCCTCATCCTCCCAGCCGGGGACCGGCGACGGTGCGCACCCCCGGACGGCGCGCGGGGCAGGCTGGACCGGTGAGCCGACAGAGCGCCGTCTGGGACCTCGTCGTCGTCGGTGCCGGCCCGGCCGGGTCGGCGGCGGCGCTCGGCGCCCTGCGCGCCCGGCCCGGCGCCCGGGTGCTGCTGCTCGACCGGGCCGCGTTCCCGCGCGACAAGAGCTGCGGCGACGGGGTGGCGCCGCACGCGCTCGACGAGCTCGCCCGGCTCGGCGTCGCGCAGGTGCTCGCCGACCGGGTGCCGGTGCGCCGGCTGCGCCTGCGGGCCCCCGGCGGGCAGGAGGTCGCCACGACGCTGCAGCGCCCGGACGTCGTCGTGCCCCGGACGGTGCTGGACGCGCGGCTGGTCGCGGAGGCCGTCCGGGCCGGAGCGGTGCTCGTGCAGCACCGGGTCCGGACCGTCGAGGTGGACGGCGGTGGTCGCGACGGCACCGTCCTGCTCGACGGGCGGTGGCGCGCCCGGGTGGTGGTGGGTGCCGACGGGGCGAACGGCGTCGTCCGCCGCGCCCTGGGAGCGCCCCGGCAGCCGGCGGCGGCGCTGGCCGTCGCGGTGCGCGGCTACGCCGCGGCGCCACCCGGCGAGCCCGAGCAGCTGATCGTGATGGACAGCCGGGGCTGGCCGGCGTACGCGTGGTCGTTCGCGGCGGGCGACGGCACCGCGAACGTCGGGTTCGGCATGCTGCTCCCCCGCCTGCGGGCCACCGGACGCGGCGGCCGGGCCGAGCTGCACGGCAGGCTCCGCTCCCTGCTGCCCGGCGTGCACGCCGAACGGCTGGTGAGCCACCACCTGCCGCTGTCCACCTCCCGCCCCCACCAGCCGGCCGGGCCGGTGCTGCTCGCCGGGGACGCCGCGTCGCTGATCAACCCGCTGACCGGCGAGGGCATCTACTACGCGCTGCTGAGCGGCCGGCTGGCGGGCGCCGCGGCGGTCGGCGACCGCGACCCGGGCACCGCGTACCGGACGGCCCTGGAAGGCGAGCTGGGCCGGCACCTGCGGCACACCACGGCGCTGGCCCGGCTCACCGCGCGGCCCGGTGTCGTCGACGCCGGGGTGGCGGCCGCCGGACGCTCACCGGGCGCCTTCGACGCCCTGGTGGAGGTCGGGCTCGGCCGGGGGCTGGTCACCGGACCGCTGCTGCGCGCGATGGCGTACGAGCTGGGCCGGCGGGGGGTGCGTCCGGTGCGACGCCGGTCGGGCGCGGCCTGAGGCGCAGGCACCGCCGTCGCGAGGGTCGCGCGGGCGCTGCCGCCGAGCCCCGCCGCACGCCGATCTCCCCGGCCCCACAGCCGATCTCCCCGGCGCCTTCAAGGTCGGCTGTGGCGGGCGGCCCGCGGCAGCCTGGCCGCCGGACCCCACAGCCGATCACCGCCGGCCGTCGCCACGATCAGCTGTGGCGGAGCGGCCGCAGCAGCACGGCCGCGCAGCCCCACAGCCGACCTTGGCAGCTCGTTCAAGGTCGGCTGTGGCGGCCGGCCCGGGCGGCCCCAAGCCCCGAGCCCGAGCCGCCCCGCGCCCGCCCCGGCCCCGAGCCCGAGCCCCGGACCACCCTCAACCCACGAGCTCGCGCAGCACCTCGGCCTGCCGGGCCACCAGCTTCTCCACCAGCGGCGCCAGGTAGCTCTCGATCTTGCCGCCGACCAGCGGCAGCCGGATGCTCACCTGCCCGGCCACCGTCCACCGGCAGCCGTCGGCGGTCGGCTCCAGCACCGTCGTCCCGGACACGTCCCCGGGGCTGCCGGGGAACGCCGCGGACCAGGTGCCGCGCCGGGCACCCGCCGCGGCCGGCCCCCAGGTGTCGGTCTGCACGACGCGGCCGTCCCGCGGGCCGAGCTTCTGCATGAACGACGGCCCGCCGTCCGGCAGCCGCCGGCTCACCGCGACGACCGCCCCGCCGTCCGGGGTCCGGTCGGCCGAGACCAGCCGGCTGCCGTCGTGCAGGTGCTCGTCCAGCGCCGCCGGCCAGGAGGGGCCGGTGAGCAGCTCGAACGCCCGCTCGACGTCGACGGGCAGGTCGACGCTGGTCGACAGCGACTTGCTCACGGATCCTCCTGCTGGCTGGGGCGGTCAGCCTCGCAGGCGGGTCGCCCGGCCCGGCGTACGGGTCCGCGGACGCGCGACGGCCGCGCCCGGCGAGGGGCGCGGCCGTCGGGACCAGCGGAAGGGGACGATCAGGCCATGGCCTTCTCGAGGTTCTCGTTGATCGAGGCGAGGAACTCCTCGGTGGTCTGGAACGCCTGCTCCTTGCCGATGAGCAGCGCCAGGTCCTTGGTCATCTTGCCGCTCTCGACGGTCTCGATGCAGACCCGCTCCAGGGTCTGGGCGAACTCGCTGACCTCCGGCGTCCCGTCCATCCGGCCGCGGTAGTCCAGCCCCCGGGTCCAGGCGAAGATCGACGCGATCGGGTTGGTCGAGGTCGGCTTGCCCTGCTGGTGCTGGCGGAAGTGCCGGGTGACCGTGCCGTGCGCCGCCTCGGCCTCGACGGTCTTGCCGTCCGGCGTCATGAGCACGCTGGTCATCAGGCCCAGCGAGCCGAACCCCTGCGCGACGGTGTCGGACTGCACGTCGCCGTCGTAGTTCTTGCAGGCCCAGACGTAGCCGCCCTCCCACTTCATGGCGGCGGCCACCATGTCGTCGATGAGCCGGTGCTCGTAGGTGATCCCGGCTGCCTCGAAGTCGGCCTTGAACTCGGCCTCGAAGACCTCGGCGAACAGGTCCTTGAACCGCCCGTCGTACGCCTTCATGATCGTGTTCTTGGTCGACAGGTAGACCGGCAGCCCGCGGTCGAGCCCGTAGCGCAGGGACGCCCGGGCGAAGTCGCGGATCGAGGCGTCGAGGTTGTACATCGCCATCGCGACGCCGCCGCTCGGGAAGTCGTACACGTTGAGCTCGACCGGCTCGCTGCCGTCGGTCGGGGTGTACGTCAGGGTCAGCGACCCCGGGCCCGGGATGACCGTGTCGGTCGCCCGGTACTGGTCGCCGAAGGCGTGACGGCCGATGACGATCGGCTTGGTCCAGCCCGGCACCAGACGCGGGATGTTGGAGATGACGATGGGCTCGCGGAAGATCACGCCACCGAGGATGTTGCGGATCGTGCCGTTCGGCGACTTCCACATCTTCTTGAGGCCGAACTCCTCCACCCGGGCCTCGTCGGGGGTGATCGTGGCGCACTTCACGGCCACGCCGTACTGCTTGGTGGCCTCGGCCGAGTCGACGGTGACCTGGTCGTCGGTCGCGTCACGGTTCTCGATGGACAGGTCGTAGTACTTCAGGTCCACGTCGAGGTAGGGCAGGATCAGCTGCTCCTTGATGAACGACCAGATGATGCGTGTCATCTCGTCGCCGTCCATCTCGACGATGGGGTTCTGGACCTTGATCTTCGCCATGCGGGGGTCTCCTTGGGCGGGTGGACGTCAGATGAGGCCGAGCTCGCGCACGGCGTCGCGCTCCTCGACGAGCTCCGCCACGGAGGCGTCGATCTTCGAGCGGGAGAAGTCGTCGATGTCCAGGCCCTGGACGATCGTCCACTCGCCGCCGGAGCTGGTGACCGGGAACGACGAGATGATCCCCTCGGGCACGCCGTACGAGCCGTCGGACATGATCGCCGCGGAGGTCCAGTCGCCGTCGGCGGTGCCGTTCACCCAGTCGTAGACGTGGTCGATGGCCGCGTTGGCCGCCGACGCCGCGGACGACGACCCGCGCGCCTCGATGATCGCGGCGCCGCGCTTCGCGACGGTCGGGATGAAGGTGCTCTCCAGCCAGCCGCGGTCGCCGACGACGTCCTCGACCGGACGGCCGCCGATCGTGGCCTGGCTCCAGTCCGGGTACTGCGTCGCGGAGTGGTTGCCCCAGATGGTCAGGTGCGCGATGTCGGTCACGGCGGCGCCGGTCTTCTTCGCCAGCTGCGACAGCGCCCGGTTGTGGTCCAGCCGGGTCATCGCGGTGAACCGCGACCCGGGGATGTCCGGGGCGTGGCTGGCGGCGATCAGCGCGTTGGTGTTGGCCGGGTTGCCGACCACCAGCACCTTCACGTCGTCGGCTGCGCCGGCGTTGAGCGCCTCGCCCTGCGGCTTGAAGATCCCGCCGTTGGCGGACAGCAGGTCGCCGCGCTCCATCCCGGCGGTACGCGGTCGCGCGCCCACCAGCAGCGCCACGTTGGTGCCGTCGAAGGCGGCGCGGGCGTCGGCGGTGATGTCGATGCCGGCCAGCAGCGGGAAGGCGCAGTCGTCGATCTCCATCGCGGTGCCCTCGGCGGCCTTCAGCGCCGGCTCGATCTCCAGCAGCCGCAGCTGCACGGGGGTGTCCGGGCCGAGCAGCTGGCCGGAGGCGATGCGGAACAGCAGCGCGTAGCCGATCTGGCCGGCAGCGCCGGTGACGGTCACGGAAACAGGGCTCGTGCTGGCCATCGGGTGGGGGCTCCGCTCGTCGACGTGTGTGTCTGCGAATCTCGCTGGGTCTGCGGGCGTCAGGTTACGAGGGGCACCTCCGGACCTTCGGGGCGGGTCGCGTCGGGGGCATGCGACGGCCCCGGCCCCCCGCCGGGGACCGGGGCCGCGGGTACCTGCCTCAGAAGCAGCTGACGGCGATCCGCCGGGTCTTGGCGATCACCACGTTCGAGCCGTTGAGGTAGTGCCCCTGCCAGAGCACCCGCCACGACGCACCGTTGTTCACGTGGCTGGCCGCCCAGTGCCGGTCGAAGTGCACGCTCGCCGCGGTGTTGGCGAACTTCACGCTGCTCACCACGCTGGGAGCCGACCGGTTGACCCAGCCGCCGGCCGTGAACTCCTGCAGCTGCGCCCGCTGCCGGAACCGCTGCACCCCCGAGCGCCCGATCTCGTAGGTGTCGGCGTCGAACTGCACCGACGTCGAGGAGCAGCGCGCGTTGCGCAGGTTGAACCCCACCGAGGCCGCCGCGACGCCGGTCACCGGCGCGTCGCTCGACTGCTGGACCGCAGCCGGCGTGCCGGCCGTCGCCGCCGCGCCGGTCGCCGCGGTGCTGGCCACCCCGGCACCTGTCCCCGCCCCGGCGGGCGCCGCTGCCATCGCCAGCACCGCCCCCACCGTCGTGCCCAGAACCGACAGCCGCCGAAACCGCCGTGTCGTCATGCCGAACCCCCCGGAAGGCCACTCCCGGGCCCTCCGCCCGGGACGGCCCGGAGTCTGATCTTCCGGACACACGCTGTAAAGGTGCATCATTGTCCGCTATCGACCTTCCACGCCCCGTGATCAAGGCAGGGGCGATACGCCCCGTTCGGACTGGCGCGGGAAGATCGACAGGGGCCGTTCACGGCCGCGGGATCGTCACCGCGAGCACCCCGACGCCCAGGCCGAGCAGGACCAGCAGGGTGGCGTCGAACGCCCGGCTGCGGACCACCAGCCAGCCGGCGGCGCGGGGCGACAGGCTCAGCCGCAGCACCGCCGCCAGCAGCAGCGCACCGGCCAGGACGCCGCTGCCGAGGCGCCAGTGCCCCCGGCCGGCGAGCAGCAGCCCGGTCGCCACCAGCGCCAGCACCCCCCACGTCGGGGCCTGCGGGACGCGCACCCGGGTCGCCGGGCTAGGCCGCGCGCCGGGCGACGGCCCGCTCGGCCGCCTCGACGGCGTTCCGGAACAGCATCGCGACCGTGGTGGGGCCGACCCCGCCGACCCGGGGGGTGATCGCCCCGGCCACGTCGGCGCAGGCCTCGTCGACGTCGGGCAGCAACCGGCGGCCCTCGTAGCGCACCCCGCCACCGACCACGGTCGCGCCGGGCGAGACGTGCTCGGGACGCAGGATCCCCGGCACGCCGGCCGCCGCGACCACCACGCCGGCCCGGCGGGTGTAGGCGCCCCAGTCCGGCACGCCGGTGTGCACGACGGTCACCGCGGCGTTCGCGGTGGGCCTCTTCTGGGTGAGCAGCAGGGCGAGAGGTCGGCCCAGCGTCGTCCCGCGGCCGAGGATGCACACCTCGCGTCCGGCCACCGGGATGCCGTGGTGGGCCAGCAGCGCCTCGATGCCGGCCGGGGTGCAGGGCACCGGGCCCGGCATCCCGAGGGCGAGCCGGCCCATGTTCACGGGGTGCAGGCCGTCGACGTCCTTGTCCGGGTCCATCTCCAGCAGGGCCGCCTCGAAGTCGATCTGCGGCGGCGTCGGGTGCTGCACCAGCATCGCGTCGACGGCCGGGTCGTCGTTGAACGCGCGGACCGCCGCGACGAGGTCGGCCTGCGTCGCCGTCTCCGGCAGGTGCAGGTGCGGGCTCTCGAAGCCCAGCTCGGTCGCCCGGTCCATCTTCATCTTCACGTAGCCCGCGCTGGCCGAGTCGCCGCCGACCAGGATCGTCCCGAGCCCGGGGCGGTGCCCCGCCGCCCGCAGCGCGTCGATCCGCGGCCGGAGGTCGGCGTAGACGGCGTCGGCCACGGGGGCACCGGGGAGCAGGCGGGCGGTCATGCGCGCACCCTAGCGAGCGGCGCGCCGCCGACCCTGCCGCGTCCCGCCTAGTGCGCGAAGTGCCGGGTGCCGGTCAGGTACATGGTCACGCCGGCGGCCGCGGCGGCGGCGACGACCTCCTCGTCGCGGACCGACCCGCCGGGCTGGACGACGGCGCGCACCCCGGCGTCGAGCAGCACCTGCAGCCCGTCGGCGAACGGGAAGAACGCGTCGGAGGCGGCGACCGACCCGCGCGCCCGGTCCCCGGCCCGGGCCACGGCGAGCCGCGCCGAGTCGACCCGGTTGACCTGGCCCATGCCGACGCCGACCGTCGCGCCCCCGGCGGCGAGCAGGATGGCGTTGGACTTCACCGCCCGCACCGCGCGCCAGGCGAACGCCAGGTCCGTGAGGTCCTCCAGCGCCGGGCCGGTGGCCAGCGTCCACCCGGCCGGGTCGTCGCCGGGCGCCTGCATCCGGTCCGTCACCTGCAGCAGCAGCCCCCCGGAGATGGTCCGCAGCTCCACGACGCCGCGGGTGTCACCGGCCAGCCGCAGCAGCCGCACCGAGGGCTTGCGGGACAGCAGCTCGACCGCCCCGGCCTCGTACCCCGGGGCCACGACGACCTCGGTGAAGACCTGCGGGACCTGCTCGGCCATCGCCAGCGACACCGGGACGTTGGTGGCGATGACCCCGCCGAACGCCGACACCGGGTCGCAGGCGTGCGCGGCCGCGTGCGCGGCGGCGACGTCCGGGCCGACGGCGATCCCGCACGGGTTGGCGTGCTTGATGACGGCGACCGTCGGCGTGTCCCCGTGGTCGTGCGCCGCTCGCCACGCCGCGTCGGCGTCCACGTAGTTGTTGTACGACATCTCCTTGCCGTGCAGCTGCTCGCGCGCCGGCCAGCCCACCGGGGCCGGAGCGGAACAGCGCCGCCGGCTGGTGCGGGTTCTCGCCGTAGCGCAGCACGGACTCGCGCTCCCAGGTCCCGCCGACCCAGGCCGGCAGGCCGCCCTCGGCGTCGCTGCCGTCGTAGGCACTGGCGAACCAGCTCGCGACCGCGACGTCGTACGCGGCCGTGTGCCGGAAGGCCAGCGGCCGCGAGCGCGCGGCGCTGGGCGAGCGTGAAGCCGCCGGCGCCGACGGCCTCGAGCGCCGCGTGGTAGCCGGCCGGGTCGACCACGACGGCCACCGAGGCGTGGTTCTTCGCCGCCGCCCGCACCATCGTCGGCCCGCCGATGTCGATCTGCTCGACGCACTCGTCCGGCTCCGCCCCGGAGGCGACCGTCGCGCTGAACGGGTAGAGGTTCACCACGACCAGGTCGAACGGCGCGATGCCGAGCTCGCTCGAGCTGCCGCACGTGCTCGGGCAGCCGCCGGTCGGCCAGCACCCCCGCGTGCACCCCCGGGTGCAGGGTCTTGACCCGTCCGTCCAGGCACTCCGGGAAGCCGGTGACCTCGTCCACCGGGGTGACCGGCACGCCGGCCTCGCGCAGCCGCGCCGCGGTCGACCCGGTCGACACCACCTCGACACCGGCCGCCGCGAGGCCGCGGCCGAGCTCGGCCAGCCCGGTCTTGTCGTACACGCTCACCAGGGCGCGGGCGACGGGCTGCAGGTCAGCGGGGGGAGTCACAGGTGGACGGTCCTTCCTTCGACGGTCCAGCCCCGACGGGCGAGGCGGCCGACGGCTTCGACGTAGAGCGGCTGCTCGACGTCCTGGATGCGGGCTCGCAGCGTGCTCTCGTCGTCACCGGGGAGCACGGGGACGGCTGCCTGGGCCACGATCGGCCCGGTGTCGACGCCTTCGTCGACGAGGTGGACGGTGACGCCCGTGATCTTGACGCCGTACGCCAGCGCGTCGCGGACGGCGTGCGCCCCCGGGAACGCCGGCAGCAGCGCCGGGTGGGTGTTGGTCACCCGGAAGCGGGCCAGGAAGCTCGCCCCGAGCAGCCGCATGAACCCGGCGCAGACCACCAGGTCCGGAGCGTGCTCGGCGACCGCGTCGGCGAGCGCCTCGTTCCAGGCCGCCCGGTCCCCGAGCAGCGGGACCGCGAACGTCGGCACCTCGGCCCGGGACGCCCGCTGCAGCGCCCGCGCCGCCGGCCGGTCGCCGCCGACCGCGACGACCCGGGCTCCGTACGCCGGGTCGGCGGCGGCGGCGAGCAGCGCCTGCAGGGTCGTGCCCTCGCCTGAGGCGAGGACGACGAGGCGGGCGGGCAGGGCTGCTCCTCGCGGACGTCGACGCTGCCCCGGCGGGCAGGCGTTCACCCTACCGAGCCGCGGCCCCCGGGGGCCCGGCCGCCGGGCGCGGGCCGCGCGTCGCGCCTCGACGGCCTCCCGTCGACCTGACAGGCTGGTTCGCACAGCCCCCGAGGACCTGGAGTGCCGTGACCGGCCCGGACGACCCGTTCCGCCCCGACCGCCCGACGGGAACGCCGGGCCGTCAGCCCGGCTGACGGCCCGCCCGCCGGACAGCCCGGCTACGGCCCGCCGTCCGCGGAGCCGGGTCACGGCCAGCTCCCCGGGTACGGCCGGCCCGCCGGGTACGGCGCGGTCCCGGACAACCGGATCGGCGCCGGTCCGCAGCTCGCCCCCTGGGGGGTCCGCGCGGTCGGGTACCTGCTCGACTCGCTGATCTCGCTGGCGGTCACGATCGGCGTCGCGGCGGTGAGCTCGTCGTTGTCCGACCTGGTCCCGCTCGGGGCGGTGCTCGTCTACGGGTACCTCACCGGCACCACCGGTCAGACGCCCGGCCGCCGGGTGATGAAGATCACCGTGCGCCGTGAGGCGGACGGCGGGCTGCTCGGCGCGGCCACCGGGATCGGGCGCGGGCTCCTGCACATCCTGGACACCCTGCCGTTCCTGCTCGGCTGGTTCTGGCCGCTCTGGGACGGCAGGAAGCAGACCTTCGCCGACAAGATCGTGAAGTCCGTCGTCGTCCGGGTCTGACCCCGGCCGCGCCAGGGACCGGCGCGGGGGCCCCGAGGCCGCGCGGGCCTAGCGTGGCGGTGTGAGCTCTCCGGACGACCCGTTCGCCCCCCCGCCGCGCGACCGTGAGGCGGGCCGGCGGCCTGCCCGCGGGACGGAGACCTCGGGAGCCGGAACGGGCCCGTCGGCCGGCCCCGACGAGCCGGCCCCGTGGGGGGTTCCGACCGGTCCCCCGCAGGCCGGGCCGGGCGCCCCCGAGCCGCCGGCCGGCGGCCGTGAGGCACGCAGCCTCGGCACCGCGGCGCTGGTCACCGGGCTGCTGGCTCTCGTGCTCGGCGTCACCGTCGTCGGCGGGGTGCTCCTCGGCACGCTGTCGATCACGCTGGGCGTCCGGGCGCAGCACCGGGCCCGGGCCGCCGGGACGAGGTCCGGGACGGCCACTGCCGGCATCGTGCTCGGGGCGTTCGGCATGGCGGTCGCCGGGGCGACCTACCTGTGGATCCGCGGCCCGCTCGAGGAGTACCAGGGCTGCCGCAAGGAGTCCGTGAGCATCGCCCAGGACCAGGCGTGCGAACGGGAGTTCCGCCGCAGCGTCGAGGGCCGCTGACCCAGCCGCCGCCGCGCCGCCGGACGGACCGGACGGGCCGGCCGCCCGGTCAGGGGCGCGAGCCGGACCGGTGCGAGCGCAGCCGGCGGACCGCCCCGACCGCGGCGATCCCCACGCCGACCTCGACGGTCACGGCCAGGCCCACCTGCCACCAGGACGGGCCCACCTCGCTGAGCCGGGCACGGCCGAGCGGGCCGGACGACAGCGCGGCCAGGCCGGCCATGGCCAGGCCCACCAGCGGCCCGGTCAGCAGCGTCGCGGCCCGCCCGGCGCGGATCCGGCGGGCGGTCCGTCCGGCCAGCACGCCCGCCCCGACCGGCACCGCCAGCGCGAGCACGCCGAGCAGCAGCGGGGGCGGGTTGTCGGGCAGCCCGGCGAGCAGCGGCAACGCCGGGACCGCGCCCAGGCTCACGCCGAGCGGCCCGACGGCCGTACCGACGCCCACCGTGAAGCCCGGGCCGGCCAGCCACGCCGCACCCCAGACCGCTGCGGTCGGGACGAGCAGCAGACCCACGACGAGCAGGGCCAGCCCGCCCACCAGCCCCGGCGAGCTGGCAGCGGCCAGCTCGGTCGCTCCGCCGAGGTCACTCGCCGTCGCCAGGCCGGCCAGCAGCCCGCCTGCTCCGAGCAGCGCGACCAGCGCCACCGCCGCCGGCCGCGCCGCCCTGCGCAGCACCGACGGGACGGCCTCCAGGAGCACCGGTCCCAGGCCGGCGCCCCGGGCGACGCCCACGGCCCCCCCGCTCAGCCCGAGCGCGCTCGCGCCGAGCAGCGCCGACAGGGCGCCGACGCCGCCGTCACCGACCAGCCCCGCGACGACGGTGACCGCCAGGGCGTACGGCCCGGCGACCCCCGCCGTCAACCGGGCCGCCTCGCCGAGCGCGGTCACCTCGTGCTCGGTGGCCGCGTGCCGCGCGGCGCGTTCCAGCAGCAGCAACGGCAGGGCGAACAGCGCCAGCGGGGTCAGGCCGAGCGGCCCGCCGGGCGAGGTCACCGTGCCGCCGTGCGCGAGCAGCCACACCTGCGCGACGGCCCGCAGGGCAGCGCCCGGACCGGCGTCCGCCCGGCTGTCGGCGGCCCAGACGAGCAGCACCGGGACCGCCAGCGCGACGAGCCCGGCGACCGCCGCCCAGGCAGCGGCGGGCAGCCCCGCGCGCAGCAGGCCGGGGCGGGCGGACGCGCGGCCCGCGCGCCGCAGGGAACGGGAGATCGTGTCGGTCATCGCCGACGAGTGTCCCAGCCGGCGAGCCGCACCCGGGCCCGGCTCGCCGGGGCGCTCCGGGCCGGGAAGGCCGGCGGCCCGGCTCCCGTCAGGGAACCGGGCCGCCGGGCAGCCGCTACAGCGACTTCATGATCTCCCGCATGAGCTCGGCGGTGGCGGACGGCGTCTTGCCGACCCGCACGCCGGCGGCCTCGAGGGCCTCCTGCTTCGCCGCGGCGGTACCGGACGAACCGGACACGATCGCTCCGGCGTGGCCCATCGTCTTGCCCTCCGGGGCGGTGAAGCCCGCCACGTAGCCGACCACCGGCTTGGAGACGTTCGCCCGGATGAAGTCGGCTGCGCGCTCCTCGGCGTCGCCGCCGATCTCGCCGATCATGACGATGGCGTCGGTCTCGGGGTCGGCCTCGAACGCCTCGAGCGCGTCGATGTGGGTCGTGCCGATGACCGGGTCACCCCCGATGCCGATCGCGGTGGAGAAGCCGAACTCGCGCAGCTCGTACATCATCTGGTAGGTCAGCGTGCCGCTCTTGCTGACCAGCCCGATCCGGCCGGCGTTCGGCGCGATCGTGGCCGGGATGATGCCGGCGTTGGACTTGCCGGGGCTGATCAGCCCGGGGCAGTTCGGCCCGATGATGCGCGTGCGCCGACCGGCGTCCTGGTTGTACTGCCAGAACCACGCCGAGTCCTGGACCGGGATGCCCTCGGTGATGACGACGGCCAGGCCGATCCCGGCGTCGACCGCCTCGACGACCGCGTCCTTGGCGAACGGCGGCGGCACGAAGATCACCGACACGTCGGCACCGGTCTCGGCCATCGCCTCCGCGACGCCCGCGAAGACCGGGATGCCGTCGACGTCGCTGCCGGCCTTGCGCGGGTTGACGCCGCCGACGACCTGCGTGCCCGAGGCGACCATCCGGCGGGTGTGCTTGGTGCCCTCCGAGCCGGTGATGCCCTGGACGATCACCTTGCTGTTCTCGGTGAGGAAGATGGCCATCTACTTGCCGCCGTTCGCGAGTTCGGCGGCCTTGTCGGCCGCGCCGTCCATGGTGTCGACGACCGTGACCAGCGGGTGCGCGGCCTCGGTCAGGATGCGGTGGCCCTCCTCGACGTTGTTGCCGTCGAGGCGGACGACCAGCGGCTTGGCGGCGGCGTCCCCGAGCATGCCCAGCGCCTGCACGATGCCGTCGGCGACCGCGTCGCAGGACGTGATCCCGCCGAAGACGTTCACGAAGACCGACCGCACGTCCGGGTCGCCGAGGATGATGTCGAGCCCGTCGGCCATCACCTGCGCCGAGGCGCCCCCACCGATGTCGAGGAAGTTCGCCGGCTTCACGCCGCCGTGCTTCTCGCCCGCGTAGGCGACGACGTCCAGGGTGGACATCACCAGGCCGGCGCCGTTGCCGATGATGCCGACCTCGCCGTCCAGCTTGACGTAGTTCAGGCCCTTGGCCTTGGCCCGGCCCTCGAGGTCGTCGTCGGACACCGGGTCGGCGTACGCACCGAACACGTCGGCGTGCCGGAACTCGGCGTTGCCGTCCAGCGTGACCTTGCCGTCCAGGGCGACGATCCGGCCGTCCGGCGTCCTCACCAGGGGGTTGACCTCCACCAGGGTGGCCTCCTCCTTGACGAAGACCTGCCACAGGCTGACCAGGACCGCGGCGACCTCGTCGGCGACGTCGGCCGGGAAGCCGGCGGCCTCGACGATCTCGCGGGCCTTGGCCTCGTCGACCCCGCGCACCGCGTCCACCGCGACCCGGGCCAGCGCCTCGGGACGCTCGACCGCGAGCTGCTCGATCTCCATGCCGCCCTCGACGCTGGCCATCGCCAGGTACGTGCGGTTCGCGCGGTCCAGCAGGAAGGACACGTAGTACTCGGTGTCGATGTCGCTCGCCTCGGTGACGAGCACCTTGCGGACGAGGTGTCCCTTGATGTCGAGGCCCAGGATCCCCTGCGCCTTCTCGACCGCCTCGTCCGGCGTCTCGGCCAGCTTGACGCCACCGGCCTTGCCACGGCCACCGGTCTTGACCTGCGCCTTCACGACGACGGGCTTGCCGATGCGCTCGGCGACGCCGCGCGCGGCCTCGGCCGTGTCGACCGTCTCGCCGGGGAGCACGGGAACGCCGTGCTGGGCGAAGAGCTCCTTCGCCTGGTACTCCATGAGGTCCACAGGGGGTCCTGTCCGCTCGACGACAGTGTCGGCGCAGGCTAACGAGCAGGTCCGACAGCGCGGGGAGCGGGTCGGGATCAGGCGTCGGCGGGCTCCCCGACGTGGGTGCGGACCCACTCGACGATCGACTGCGTGGTGGCGCCCGGCGTGAAGACGGTGGCGACGCCGAGCGCGGTCAGCTGCGCGATGTCGTCCTCCGGGATGATCCCGCCGCCGAAGACCACCACGTCGTCGGCGCCGCGGGCGGCGAGCAGGTCCAGCACGCGGGCGAACAGCGTCAGGTGCGCCCCCGACAGCACCGACAGCCCGATGCAGTCGGCGTCCTCCTGCACGGCGGTCTCGACGATCTGCTCCGGCGTCTGGTGCAGACCGGTGTAGATGACCTCCATGCCGGCGTCGCGCAGCGCCCGGGCGACCACCTTCGCGCCGCGGTCGTGACCGTCCAGGCCGGGCTTGGCGACCACGACGCGGATCCGGCCGGCGACGGGTGCGGCGCTGCTCACGGGAATCCTCCTGGCGGGACGACGACGGCGGGCACCGTCCGGTTCGGACAGTACGCGCCCGGGGGAAGGCGTCCGCACACCCGGCGACCCCCGCGGCTACAGGTGCGGCGGGTCGTCGCCGAACCGTCACGGTGTCGAGATGTGAGCGGCGTCACTCGGGGGGTAACCACTCGTTAACCTCGCGTACTCGACCGAGCGCCCTGAACCGCTCTTGGAAGGAAGCACCCGTGCGGAATCCACGCGAAGCCCTCGCGTACGCGCAGTCCGCCGCTGCGCGGGGGGTCCGCGCCGTCCTGACGCCGACCGGCCTGGCCGGGGCGGCGACCGAGGTGGCCTGGCTGGCCGCCCACGCGGTGCTGTACCCGCTCGGGGTGGTCTCGGAGAAGGCCCGGGAGGTGGCCCGCGAGTCGCAGGGCCGCTTCACCCTCGACGACCTGCCGGCCACCCAGCGCGGGCTGCTGCTCGGTGACGTCGTCGCCGCCGGCACGCCGATCGTGCTGGTGCACGGCCTGGTGGACAACCGCTCGGTCTTCACGGTCCTGCGCCGGGCGCTGCAGCGACGTGGCTTCGGACGCGTCCTGACGTTCAACTACAGCCCGTTCACGCTCGACGTGCAGACCGCCGCGGCCCGCCTGGAGGCGCTGGTCGAGGACGTCTGCGCGCGGACCGGCTACGAGCAGGTGCACATCGTCGGGCACTCGCTGGGCGGGGTGGTGGGCCGGTACTACGTGCAGCGCCGCGGCGGGGACGCCCGGGTGCACACGCTGTGCACGCTGGGCTCGCCGCACAGCGGCACCACGGCGGCGCACCTGCTGCCGGCCGGGCCGGCCCGCCAGCTGCGTCCCGGGTCGTCCCTGCTGGCCGAGCTGGCCGAGCCCGCCCCGGGCTGCCGCACCCGGTTCGTCGCGTTCTGGAGCGACCTGGACCAGATGATCGTGCCCAAGCACGCGGCCCGCATCGACCACCCGGACCTGCAGGCCCGCAACGTCCTGCGGTCGAGCGTCGGGCACATGTCGCTGCCGATCGACGGCCGGGTGGTGCACGAGATCACCCAGCTGCTGGCGCACCTCGACGGCGAGCCGGCCGGCCAGCCCGCCCCGCTCACCGCGGTCGGCTCCGCCTGACCGTTCCGGCACCCGCCCGGGAGCCGGGACGGGCCCTCCGGTAACGTTCCGGTCACGGTTGCCGCTGGCGCGGCCCCGTCGCGGGTCCCGCACCCGCCGTCGCCGGCCCGGCCGGCGCGGTCGTGCGAGGGGCCGCCGGCCCCTGACCCCGGACGAGAGCGCCTCCTGTGCCCGCACCCGCCCCTGCGCCCGAGCGACCTGCCCGCACCTCCCGACGTCCGGTCGCCTGGTGGGCTGCCGTCCCGGTGCTGGTGGTCGCCGGCACCGTCGGCCTGGTGGGCCTGCCGGACCGCCCGGCGGCTCCCGCGACCCCGGTCCCCGCACCCCGGCCGGTGGCGCTGCTCGCGGCCTCGACCGGGCTGCCGGTCGCGACGGCAGCCGTCCCGACCGTGGTCGCGCCGACGGCGCCGCCCGAGGACCCCGCCGCCCGCGCCTCGCGCTCGGACCGTCGGGCCCTGGCCGCCCGGCCGGCGGACGGGCCGGTGACCTCCCCCTTCGGCCGGCGCTGGGGTCGGCTGCACGCGGGCATGGACTTCGGGGTCCCGGTCGGGTCCCCGGTCCTGGCGGCGGCCGACGGCACCGTGGCGGAGGTCGCCAGGGACGCCGGCGGGTACGGCGTGCACGTCGTGCTGGCCCACCCGGACGGCACGACGACGCTGTACGCGCACCTGTCCCGGGCCCTCGTCGAGCCCGGCGGCTCGGTCCTGGCAGGCCAGCAGATCGCCCTGTCCGGCAACAGCGGCTCGTCCACCGGTCCGCACCTGCACTTCGAGATCCGCACCCCGCAGGGCCCGGTCGACCCGCGGCCGGCGCTTCGCGAGCGCGGCGTGGAGCTCTAGCCGCCCGGCGTCCTCAGAGCTTCTCGAGCGGGGCGTAGCGCAGCAGCAGCCACTTGCGCCCGGTGCCGGCCCCGAAGTCCACCTCGGCCTGGGCGCTGTCGGCAGCCCCCCGGGTCGCGGTCACGGTGCCCAGCCCGAACGCGTCGTGGTTGACCCGGTCCCCGACGTCCAACGACGGCACGGCCCGCAGACCCGGGCCGGCCGCGGCCGCCCGGCGCGTCCCGGTCACCCGGCTCGCCACCGCGCTGAGCGCGGGGGTGCTGCTGACGGAGCTCGCGCCGCGCCGCCAGTCGACGACCGCCGGCGGCACCTCGTCGAGGAACCGGGACGGCGGGTTGTAGGAGGTCTGGCCCCAGGCGCTGCGCACCGCCGCCCGCGACAGGTACAGCCGCTCGCGGGCCCGGGTGATGCCGACGTACGCCAGCCGGCGCTCCTCCTCGAGCTCACGGGTGTCGCCGAGCGTGCGCAGGTGCGGGAAGACGCCGTCCTCGAGCCCGCTGAGGAACACCACCGGGTACTCCAACCCCTTCGCGGCGTGCAGCGTCATCAGCGTGACCACCCCGCCGGTGCCGTCGGCGTCCGGGATCGCGTCGGCGTCCGCGACCAGGCTGACCTGCTCGAGGAACTCGGCCACCCCGCCGTCCGGCACCCGCTCGCTGAACTCCCGGGCGACGCCGACCAGCTCGGACAGGTTCTCCACCCGGCTCTCGTCCTGCGGATCGGGGCTCGCGGCCAGCTCGGCGACGTAGCCGGTCCGGTCGAGCACCGCCTCGAGCACCTCCGCGGGCGGCATCCCGCCCTCGACGAGGGTGCGCAGCTCGTCGAGCAGCGCCGCGAACTCCCGGACGCTCTTGGCCGACCGGGGGGCCAGCGCACCGACCTCGTCGCACCGCCGCAGCGCCTCGCCGAACCCGATCCGCTCGCGCTCGGCGAAGCGGGTCAGGCACTGCTCGGCCTTGTCCCCGATACCGCGCCGCGGCGTGTTCAGCACCCGGCGCAGGTTCACGGTGTCCGCCGGGTTCGCCAGCACCCGCAGGTAGGCGAGCGCGTCGCGGACCTCCTTGCGCTCGTAGAACCGCACCCCGCCGATCACCCGATACGGCAGCCCGACCCGGACGAAGACCTCCTCGAACACCCGCGACTGCGCGTTGGTGCGGTAGAAGACGGCGACGTCGTGCGGCTGCACCCCGTGCTCGTCGGTCAGCCGGTCGACCTCCTGCGCGACGAACGCCGCCTCGTCGTGCTCGTTGTCGGCGACGTACCCGACCACCTTCTCGCCGTCTCCGGCGTCGCTCCACAGCCGCTTGTCCTTGCGACCGGAGTTCTGCGCGATCACCGCGTTCGCCGCGGTGAGGATGGTCTGCGTGGAGCGGTAGTTCTGCTCCAGCAGCACCACCTTGGCGTCCGGGAAGTCCTCCTCGAACGCCAGGATGTTGCGGATGTCGGCGCCGCGGAAGGCGTAGATCGACTGGTCGGCGTCGCCCACCACGCACAGCTCGCCGGTCGGCACGGCGGAGGACGGGCCGCGCTCGCGGCCGTTGCCCGCCCCGACCAGCTCGCGCACCAGCGTGTACTGCGCGTGGTTGGTGTCCTGGTACTCGTCGACGAGCACGTGCCGGAAGCGCCGCCGGTAGTGCTCGGCGACGTCCGGGAACGCCTGCAGCAGGTCCACGGTCGTCATGATCAGGTCGTCGAAGTCCAGCGCGTTGGCCTGCCGCAGCCGGGCCTGATAGCGCTGGTAGACCTCCGCCACCTGCCGCTCGGCGTCGTTGGCGGCCCGCGCGGCCGCGCTCTCCCAGTCGACGAGCTCGTTCTTCAGGTCGCTCACCTGGTTGCTCATCGCGCGGGGCGGGCAGCGCTTGGGGTCCAGGTCCAGCTCCCGGCAGACCAGCGTCATCAGCCGCTGCGCGTCGGCCGCGTCGTAGATCGAGAAGCTGCTCGTGAAGCCCAGCTTCTTCGCCTCGGCCCGCAGGATGCGGACGCACGCGGAGTGGAAGGTGCTCACCCACATCGCCCGGGCCCGGTTGCCGACCAGCGCGGCGACGCGCTCCTTCATCTCGCCCGCGGCCTTGTTCGTGAACGTGATCGCCAGCACCTCGCCGGGCTGCACCCCCCGCGCCGCCAGCAGGTACGCGATCCGGGTGGTCAGCGCCTTCGTCTTGCCCGAGCCGGCGCCGGCGACGATGAGCAGCGGGCTGCCGGCGTGCACGACGGCCTCGCGCTGCTGAGGGTTCAACCCGTCGAGCAGCCGCTCGGCGGAGGGCCCCCGCGGGGCGAGCACCGCCGGTGCGTAGTCGTCGTACAGCGTGTCGCTCACCCGTTCGAGTCTAGGCGGCGGGCGGGGCCGGCGGGCCGGTGACGACCGCTCGCGCAACGGCGGTCGGCGGCGGGGCGGCGGCCGGTCAGCGGCGGCGGAAGAGCCGCACGAGCGAGACGGCGCCGGCCGCAGCGACCAGCAGGAACAGCCCGGCCAGCACGGGCTCACCGCGCTGCAGGCCCGCCACCGCCACGACGACGCCGAGCACCAGGGCCACCAGCGCCTGCGCCGAGCCGGGCGGAAAGCCCCGGGTCGGCCGGCCGCCGCGCACGTCGGGCCGGCCGCTCACCCGGCGCACCCGCTGGTTCCCGGTCGCCTCGGCACGCCACGCATGATGTCCTACGACCGGACCCGGACGGGAACCAGGCGAGCAGCGGCGGGAGCAACCATGGCGGAGCAGGTCGAGCGGGCGCTGGTGGTGGTCGCACACCCGGACGACGTGGACTTCGGGGCGGGCGGCACGATCGCCGCCTGGACCGACAGCGGCATCGCGGTGACGTACTGCATCTGCACCGACGGCGACGCCGGCGGGTTCGACCCGGCGGTGCCCCGGGACCAGATCGGCGGGATCCGGCAGGCCGAGCAGCGCGCGGCCGCCAAGGAGGTCGGCGTCGAGGACGTCGTCTTCCTGGGCTACGCCGACGGGCAGCTGACCCCCAGCTTCGACCTGCGGCGCGACATCAGCCGCGTCATCCGGCAGGTCCGCCCGCAGCGGCTCGTGATGCAGTCCCCGGAGATCAACTGGGAGCGGATCGGCGCGTCCCACCCGGACCACCGCGCGGCCGGCGAGGCCGCGCTGTGCGCGGTCTACCCGGACGCCCGCAACCCGTTCACGCACGTCGAGCTGGCCGCGGCCGGGCTCGAGGCGTGGGCCGTGCCGGAGGTGTGGGTGATGGCCGCCGGCGCCGGCGCCACCACCTGGGTCGACGTCAGCGACACGTTCGAGCGCAAGCTGGCGGCGCTGCGCCGGCACGAGTCGCAGACCGCGCACATGGACGACCTGGAGGGGATGCTGCGCGGCTGGCTGGGCCGCAACGCCCGGCTCGGTGGCCTGGACGAGGGCCGGCTCGCCGAGAGCTTCCGGGTCGTCGACACGCGCTGAGCCGAGGCCGGCTCACTCGTGCCGGCCGCGCGCCCCGACCAGCCGGCCGGGGCGCGCCGGGAGCACCCGGGCCAGGCCCGGCACCAGCCACGCGACGACGAGCCCACCGCCGGCCCTCGGCGCCGAGCCGGCCCGCAGCCCGGCCAGCACGAGCGCGAGCCCGGCGAGGCTGCCGACCCCGGCGGCGACGGTCCAGCGCACGCTCCCCCAGCCGCGCCGCTCGGCCAGCGCTCCGGTGACCAGACCGGGAGCCAGGAGCAGCAGGCCGAGCGCGACCAGCGCCGCTCCCGCGACCAGCAGGGCCGCCGCGGTGGCGAGAGCGGCGTCGGTCACGGCGGACCGGTCTCGCCGGACCCGTACGGCGGACCCGGGGCGGCGGACCCGGTCACCGCAGGCTGAGGGCGAGTCCGCAGATCAGGCAGTACGTCCGGCCGGCCCCGCTGACCGGGCGGCAGTCGTCGCAGGCCTCGCTCCCCTCGTACGCCGGTCCTGCCGTCGCGGTTGCTGCCTGCACCGGGATCCTCCTCCGCCGGGCCGGGCCCGCGCGGGCCGGCCGTCCTGGCGCCCAGGATGCCCAGCGACGGGCCGCGCCACGCATGGGGGTGGCGCTGGACGCGCCGGGACCGCGGCCAGCCGGACTCGCCGGGCCGGGGGTCTGGACCCCGCCGGACTCGCCCATCCGGGGGTCTGGACCCCGCCGGACTCGCCGGGACCGGGGGTCTGGACCCCGCCGGACTCGCCCATCCGGGGGTCTGGACCCCGCCGGACTCGCCCGCCCAGTGGTCTCGACGTCCAGGTCCTCGCCGAGCGAAGCCCATCCCGCTCAGCCGGTGTCGCCACGGTCCGGGGTGGACGCCGGAACCACTGCCGACCGGCGGGTCCCCGTGACGCGGGAGCACGACACATGACCTAGCGCAGGGGACGCGACCCAGCGCAGGGGAGGCCGGGTAGCGAGCCGCGGACGGCCGGGCTCGCCGGGGCCACCGGCGGTCAGCCGGCGAGCAGGGCCGACATCGCGCGGGGCACGTCCGACGGCCCGGCGAGCTCCTCCACCCGTCCGCCGACGGCGGCCACCAGCGCCCGGGCCGCGTCGCTGTCCCCGGCCGGGGCCAGGACGAACAGCTCGTCGACCCGCCGTGCGGCCGGCACCGGGTCCGGTCCGGCGGTGGGACGGGCGTCGGACAGCAGCAGGGTGACCCGCCGCTTCGCCGTCGACCTGGCCAGCTGGCCGCGGGCGGCGTCGAGCGCCAGCGCGAGGTCGGTCACGCCGTGCCCACGCAGGCGGAGCAGGTCGTCCACCACCTGGCCCGGCGGGCGCCGCTCGTCCTGGGCGCTCAGCACCAGCGCCCGGTCGTTGAAGACCACGACGCTGTGGTCCTGCGGGGCGCGCAGCGCGACGGCGGCGGCGGCCAGCGCCGCCGTCGCGAGCCGGTCGCCGCCCATCGACCCGCTGCGGTCGACCAGCAGGCACAGCGCCACGGTCGAACGGCCCCAGACGGTGGCCCGCAGCTCGTCCGGGTCCGGCGGCGGACCGCCGGCGGCAGACCGGATCAGCGCGTCCAGGCTGGCGTCGACGTCGAGGTCGCCGCCCGGCTGGAGCGGCACCCGCCGCAGCCGGCCGACCCCCCGCTCGCGCGGCGCACCCCCCAGCCCGAGCCGGACGGCGACCCGCCCGGCGAGGCTGCGGGCCAGCCGGCGCAGGCCCTCGTCGGTCGCCGACGCCATCTCGGCGAGCAGGCTGAGCGCCTCGTCGGGGTCCTGCGCGAGCGCCTCCTCGAACGCGGTCTCGTCCAGCCCCCCGAGCTCGGGCGAGACCGCCGAGAAGCTCGGCGCACGGGACAGGTCGCGCCGCGACGTGGTGCCGGTGGAGGCCTCGGCGAGCGCCTGCTGGGCGTCCTCCCCTTCGAGGATCAGCTCCGGGCGGTCGCCGCCCCCGGCCGACCCGGGGGGTTGCCCCGCGCCGGCCGGCGGGCTTCCCCCGGCTCGGTCACCTCCCGGTCGCCGTCGGTCTCGGGCGGCGGGCCGTACACCTGCGCCCAGAGCTCGCGGACGACGTCCTCGCTGGTCCGGCTCGACCCCTCCTGCATGCGCATCCGGCCGGACAGCGCGGTGAGCGCCGCGTCCAGGCTCACCTCGGCGTCGGTGGCCTCGCGGCCGCGCAGCGCGCCGAGCGTGCCGGCGACCAGCACCAGGTCGATGGCGCCGCGCACCGACGAGCCGACCCGGACGTCGGGGTGCGACCGGGTGCGGCGGACCAGCTCGACGGCCCGCTCGACGTCCTGCGCGTCGGCGGCGTTGCGTCGCACGATCTCGGCCTCGTCCGGGGCGTCCTGGTAGTCCATCCGGACCCGGCAGGTCCGGTCGTAGATGGCCGAGGCGATCCGCGCGGTGCCCACCGCGTCGAACGGGTTCATCGCCGCGACCAGCCGGAAGCCGTCCGCGGCGACCAGGCGGCCCAGGCGGGGCACCTGCAGCTCACCCTCGCTCATCACGGTGATCAGCACGTTCAGGGTCTCCTCGGGGACCCGGTTGATCTCCTCGACGTAGAGCAGCGCGCCCCCGCGCATGGCGGCCGCCAGGGGGCCGTCGACGAAGATGTCGTCGCTGTAGCCCTCGGTCATCACCCGGCTGGGGTCGTGGTGCCCGACCAGCCGGGCCGGGGTCAGCTCGGCGTTGCCCTCGACGAACTCGAAGGCCAGGCCGGCGCCGCGTGCGAGCCCCCGCAGCAGCGTGGACTTGCCGGTGCCGGGCGGCCCCTCGAGCAGCATGTGCCGGCCGGCGAGCAGTGCCGCGAGCAGCAGCTCGACCTCGCGCCGCCGCCCGACCACCTGCGCGCGCAGGCGGTCGGGCAGCGAGACGTCGAGCAGCGTTCCCGCGCCGGCGGGACCGGTCAGTAGTCCTCCTCGCCGTACATGACGACGCCGCGGATGTTCTTGCCGGCGGCCATGTCGGCGTACGCCTCGTTGATGTCCTCGAGCTTGTAGGTCTTGGTGATCAGCTCGTCGAGCTTGAGCTGGCCGTCCCGGTAGAGCCCGAGCAGCTTGGGGATGTCGAACCGCGGGTTGCCGCCGCCGAAGACCGCGCCCTGCAGCCGCTTCTGCAGCAGCGCCAGCTCGAACAGGCTCAGGTCGACCTTGGTGTCGGTCATGTCGCCCATCGCGGTGACGACGCCGGTGCCGCCCTTGCCGACCAGGGTCATCATCTCCTGGATCATGTGGCCCTCGATGTGGCCGACCGTGATGACGGCCTTCTCGGCCATCTTCCCCCAGGTCAGCTCGTTGAGCGGTTCGACGGCCTCGGCCATGCTCGCGAAGGTGTGCGTCGCGCCGAGCTGCATCGCCTGCTCGCGCTTGAACTCGACCGGGTCGATGGCGACGACCCGCTTGGCCCCCGCGGCCTTGGCGCCCTGCACCGCGTTCGCCCCGACGCCGCCGATGCCGATGATCACGACCGTGTCGCCGGCCTTGACGTCGGCGGCGTACACCGCCGAGCCCCAGCCGGTCGTGACGCCGCAGCCGACCAGGGCCGCCTTGTCGAGCGGGATGTCGTCCTCGATCTTGACGGCCGAGGACTCGTGCACGGTCACGTACGGCGAGAACGTGCCCAGCAGGCACATCGGCGAGGCGTTCTCGCCCTTCACCTGGTGGCGGTAGGTCCCGTCGGCGATGGCCTGCCCGGTGAGCAGCGTCGCGCCGTTGTCGCAGATGTTCTGGTGGCCGCTGGAGCAGGACGGACACCGGCCGCAGGCCGGGATGAACGCCAGGACGACGTGGTCGCCCTCCTTGAGGCTGGAGACCTCCGGGCCGACCTTGGTGACGACTCCGGCCCCCTCGTGGCCGCCGATGAACGGGAACCCGCCCGGCTCGACCATGCCGATGTCACCGACCCGGACGTGCTCGTCGGAGTGGCACAGGCCGGACGCGGCCAGGCGCACCTGCACCTCGCCGGCGACCGGGTCGCCGAGCTCCACCTCCTCGATCTTCCAGTCCTCGTTGACGCCCCACAGCACGGCTGCCTTGGTCTTCACTCACACGCTCCATTGCGATCGGGAGACCCCCGCCGTCGTGACGGGGGTCACAGGGATGTCTCGTAAACCTAACCCCCGCCACCGACAGCGGGGGACGGAGTCCTAGGCCTGGACGCCCGGCGCGGCCAGGAAGCCGGTGGTGACCGTGACCAGGTCGTCCAGCCGCTCGAGGTGCAGGCAGTGGCTGGACCCGGGGCCGGTGAGCAGCTCGTACTGCGCGCCGGGGATGGCGTCGGCGACGGCCTTGGACTGCCACGGCGGGGTGAGCAGGTCCTGCTCACCGACGACGACCAGCGTCGGACAGGTGATCTTGTCCAGCCGGTCCAGCGTGTCGTGCGCGAGGTCGGCGTCCCACTGCTCGGCGGTGACCTGCATCTGCTCCGGGCCCTGCGGGAACAGCGGGAGCATCGCGGCGACCTGGTCGGCGAAGTCGGGGGCGTCCAGCGCCTGCGGCGAGAAGGCCAGCCCGGCCGCGCCCAGCGCGGCCTCCATGTCGCCGGTCGCGTACGGGTGCCGCAGCGCGGTGAACACCGACCGCTGGAAGCCGTCGCAGCGCGCCCAGGTGCTGTACAGGACCGTGCTGCGGACCTGCTCGGGGTGGGCCAGCGCCAGCTCCTGCGCGATCGCCGAGCCGAGCGACCAGCCCATCACGTGCGCCGACTCGATCTCCAGGGCCTCGAGCAGGGCGCTGGCGTCCTCCGCCAGGCCGGCCACCGTGATCGGGCCGTCCCCGCGGTCGCTGCCGCCGAGCCCGCGGTTGTCGTACGCGATGACGCGGTGGGTGGCGGCGAGGCGCTCGACGAGCCCGCCCCACAGCCCGATCGAGCCGGACGTGCCCATGACCAGGAGCAGCGGCTCGCCCTCCCCGCTGGTCTCGTACTGCAGCTCGACACCGGTGCGGACAGCGATCCGTGGCATGGCACTCCTTGAGAGACGAGGCGCGCAACCTGGCACGAACAGCCCGATTTGCGCAAGGCCTTGACCTTCGTCCGGTCGTCGGTGACGGTGCGGTGACACACGTCACACCGGAGTGACGACGGCGGCGCGAGGGAGACGGCATGTCGCAGGAGTACGAGGTCGCGATCCTGGGAGCAGGGATCGGCGGCCTCGGTCTGGCCACCCGGCTGGCGATGGCCGGCGAGCGGTCCTTCGTGGTCCTCGAGAAGGAGGACGCGGTCGGCGGGACCTGGCGGGACAACACCTATCCCGGGGCCAGCTGCGACGTGCAGTCCCACCTGTACTGGTACTCCTTCGACGAGCACCCCGACTGGTCGCGGGTGTTCGCCTTCCAGCCGGAGATCCAGCGCAACGTCGAGCGCCTGGTCGAGCGGCACGGGCTGGCCGAGCACATCCGGCTCGGCGCAGAGGTCACGTCGGCGCACTGGGACGACGAGGCGGGGCGCTGGGTGATCGCGACCAGCGGCGGGGAGCAGATCCGGGCCCGGACGTTCGTCACCGCCTGGGGCCAGCTCAACCGGCCGTCGTTCAAGGGCGTGCCGGGACGCGAGCGGTTCACCGGCCCCTCCTTCCACTCCGCGCGCTGGCAGCACGACGTGGACCTGACCGGCAAGCGGGTGGCGTGCATCGGCAACGGCGCCAGCGCCGTGCAGTTCCTCCCCGAGATCGCCGAGCAGGTCGGGCACCTCACCGTCTTCCAGCGCACCCCGAACTACGTCGTGCCGCGCGAGGACCGGCCGTACACCGAGGCCGAGCGGGAGCTGTTCCGGCAGGACCGGGCGGCGTTCGAGGAGAGCCGCAACGGCTACTACGTCGAGCACGAGGGCTGGATCGGGGCGATGAAGCTCGAGGCGAACCCGGTCGCCGAGGAGTTCACCAAGGTCGCCCGGGCGCACCTGGAGGCGCAGGTCCCGGACCCGGAGCTGCGCGAGAAGCTCTGGCCGGACTACCCGATCGGCTGCAAGCGCATCATCATCGCCGACACGTTCTACCCGGCGCTGGTGCGGGACAACGTCGAGCTCGTCACCGAGAAGCTCGAGGGCATCGAGCCCGAGGGGGTCCGCACCGCCGACGGCGTCCTGCACGAGGTGGACGTGATCATCTACGCGACCGGCTTCGAGACGCTGTCCTTCGTCGGCGACCTGGACATCCGCGGCCGCGACGGCCTGGCCCTGAAGGAGGCGTGGGCGGACGGCCCGGAGGCCTACCTGGGCCTGACCGTCACCGGTTTCCCCAACCTGTTCATGCTGTACGGCCCGAACACCAACCTCGGGCACAACTCCATCATCGCGATGCTGGAGTGCCAGTTCGACTACGTCCTGCAGGGCCTCGAGGCCACCCGCACGAGCGGCGCCGCGGGCCTGACCGTGCGCCCGGACGTGCAGCAGCAGTACAACGCCCAGCTGCAGGAGGAGCTGCGCGGCAGCTCCTTCGCCGGGAGCTGCAACAGCTGGTACAAGACGCCGGACGGCCGGGTGACGAACAACTGGTCCGGCTCGGTCGAGCAGTACAAGGAGCGCACGGCGCGGTTCGAGCCGGCCGACTACGAGCCGGTCGGCGCGACCCCGGCCTGACCCGCCCCCCGCCCCGCACCGGCCGCCCGGCCGGTGCGGCACGCTGACCCCGTGGCCACCTCCCGCCCCGCCGCCGGAGGCGGCCGCTGGGTCGACGTGGCGCCCGACCGGCTGGAGCGCTGGCTGGCCGGCTTCGCGGCCCGGCACGGCGAGCCGGTGCGGACCGGCGTCCGGTACGAGAGCCCCGACGGCGCCGTCGTCGAGGTCCAGGTGCCGTTCCCGCCGCTGGCCGGCGACCTGCTGGACCACTGCCGGCGACCGCGCCGGGTGGGGCTGCTGCTGGTCCGGCTCGGCGGCCACGCCGTCGGGGTGGCCGACGGTGACCGGCTGGTGGTCAGCAAGGTGGGCAGCCGTCCGGTGCACGGCCGCTCGGCGGCCGGCGGCTGGTCGCAGCAGCGCTTCGCCCGGCGGCGCGAGGGGCAGGTGCGCACCGCCCTCGAGGCGGCCGCGCAGGCCGCGGTCGACGTGCTCCTGCCGCACGCCGCGACGCTGCAGGGGCTGGTCCCGGGGGGCGAGCGGACGGCTGTCGCGGGCGTGCTGGCCGACCGGCGGCTGGGCCCGCTGCGCGCGCTGCCGACCGGGGCCTTCCTCGACGTCCCGGACCCGCGGCTGGCGGTGCTGCGGGCGGCGGTCCCGCAGGCCCGTGCCGTCCGGCTCCGCGTGATCGACCCGCCGTAGGGTGCCCCGCGTGACCGCGACGCCTCCTCCCGCCGACCTCGCCGCCGCTCTCGACGCCGTCCTGCCCGGCGCCCGGGCCGACCTCGAGGCTCTGGTGCGGATCCCGTCGATCTCGGCCGACCCGGCCCGCGCCGCCGACGTCCGCTCCGCCGCCGAGCAGGTCGCCCGGCTGGCCGCGGCGGCCGGCGCCGCGGACGCCCGGGTGGTGGACGCGGGCGGCGCCCCGGCGGTGCTGGCGGCCTGGCCGGCGCCGCCGGGCGCGCCGACCGTGCTGCTCTACGCGCACCTCGACGTCCAGCCGACCGGGCCGGAAGCAGAGTGGACCAGCCCGCCGTTCGAGCCCACCGAGCGGGGCGGCCGGCTGTACGGCCGGGGGGCGGCCGACGACAAGGCCGGCGTATTGCTGCACCTGGCCGTGCTGCGCGCGTTCGGTGGGACGCCGCCGGTCGGTGTGGTGCTGTTCGTCGAGGGCGAGGAGGAGGTCGGCTCGCCGACCCTGACCGCGCTGCTGGCCGAGCATCACGAGGCCCTTCGCTCGGACGTGATCGTCATCGCCGACTCGGCGAACGCCGCCGTCGACGTCCCGTCGTTCACCACCAGCCTGCGTGGCCTGGTGAACGTCGTGGTGGACGTCCAGCTGCTGGACCGGCCGGTGCACTCGGGCATGTTCGGCGGCCCGGTCGGCGACGCGCTCACCGCCCTGTGCCGCATCCTCGCGACGCTGCACGACGAGCGCGGCGACGTCGCCGTGGCCGGCCTGCACCGCGGCAGCAGCCAGGCGCCCGACCTGGCCGTCGAGGTGTTCGCCGCCGATGCCGGGCTGCGCGACGGCGGCCGCCTGATCGGCACCGGCACGATCCCGGAGCGGCTGTGGCACCGCCCGGCGGTGAGCGTGATCGGCCTGGACGCACCTGCGGTGGCCGACGCCGCCAACGTGCTGCTGCCCCGGGCCCGGGCGACGGTCAGCCTGCGGCTGGCTCCGGGCGACGACAGCACGCGCGCGCTGCGGGCCCTGAGCGAGCACCTGGTCGCGCGGGCGCCCTGGGGGGCTTCGGTGACGGTCTCCCCCGGCGCCGTCGGCGAGCCGTACGCCCTGCAGGCCACCGGGAGCGTCTACGACCTGGCGCGGGCGGCGTTCGCCGAGGCCTACGGCAACGCGGCCGTGGAGGCCGGGATCGGCGGCTCGATCCCGTTCATCGCCGAGTTCGCCCGCACCTTCCCCGGCGCGACGGTGCTGGTGACCGGAGTGGGCGACCCGGCGTCGCGGTGGCACGGCATCGACGAGAGCCTGGACCTCGGGATGTGGCGGCGGGCCTGCCTGGCCGAGGCGCTGCTGCTCGCCCGACTGGCCTGACCCCGGGCGGCCCGTCCTCGGCCCGCCCGGGTCGGCAGGTCAGCTCGGCGGGTTGTCCTTGCCGGACTCCTCGGCGGCGTCAGCCTCCTCCTTGGTGGCGTGCACCGCCCCGTCGGCGTGGTCCGGCGGGCCGTAGACGGTGTACAGCACCAGCGGGTTCGGGCCGTCGTTGAGGAAGTTGTGCTTCACCCCGGCGGGGACGACGACGACGTCGCCTGCCGTCACCTTGCGGTTGCTGCCTGCCACGACGGCCTTGCCGACGCCGCTGACGAACGACAGGATCTGGTCGTTCTCGTCGTGGATCTCCTCGCCGATCTCGCCACCCGGCGGGATCGTCATGATCACCAGCTGGGTGTGCTCGCCGGTCCACAGGACACGGCGGAAGTCGGCGCTCTTCTCGGCAACGGTGGCGATCTCGAAATGCTCCATGCCGGGCTGCCTGCCCGACCCGGACGCCGCCTACTCCTGCCGGCCGACGGGCTCCTGCCGGCCGGGGAGGCCCCTGCCGACCGGGGAGCCCCCCGTCAGCCGACGAGCTCCTCCTCGATCCCGGCGGTCTGCATCCCGGACCAGGTGCCCTCCACGAGGTGAGCCAGCACGACCAGGTCGTGCAGCCCGCCGGTCCGGTCCCGGACGTGGTCGCGGAGCAGGGCCTCGGGCTCGAAGCCGATCGCCTCGAACATGCCGATCGCCGGGACGGCGTCGACCACGACCTCGACGACCAGCTTCGTGAGCCCGAGCTCGAGCCCGGAGCGCAGCCCGGCCCGGGCCAGCTCGCGCCCGATGCCCTGACCGCGGCAGGCCGGGTCGACGACGACCCGCAGGCTGCCGACGTGCGCCGACCAGCCCACCTGCGGGAGCACGGCGAGGTAGCCGACGACCTGGCCGGCCTCGTCGACGGCCACGGCGCGCCGCCCGCGCTCGTCGGCCAGCCAGGACCCCACCACGCCCGGGGACAGCACGTCCTCGGCGAAGGAGTTGTGGTCGCTGTCCGGGACGCGACGGAAGAACGCCTCCACCTCGCCCACCAGCTCGGCGCTCAGCGGCCGGATCTCCATCAGCTCTCCCCCAGGTCGGTGTGCGCGCGCAGCCACTCGAAGATCTGCGGCAGGGTGGTCTTGGCGGCGGAGCGCCCCATCACGAGCCCCACGTGGCCGGCCGGCAGCGAGAGCGTGACGGACTCCTGCGACCCGACCAGGTCGGCCACCGGCAGCGCCGCCGCACAGGGCACGATGTGGTCCTTGTCGGCGACGATGTTCAGCAGGGGCCAGGTCAGGTCGCGCAGCGACACCGGCCGGTCGCCGAGCCGCACGGAGTCGGCCATCAGCGCACCGTCGCGCATCAGCGCCACGGTCTCCCGGAAGGCCTGGCCCGGGAACGGGATGTGCTCCCGCGTCCACTGGCCCATGACCTGGAAGCCCTCCATCTGCTTGTCGTCCCAGAGCTTCTCCCACAGCATCGCGTACTGCGTGAGGTCGGCCGTCGGCTTGAGCACCCGGAAGGCGTTGCGCATCACCTCCGGCGGGACGTTGCCGGTGTCGTCGAGCAGGTCGTCCGGCTTCAGCCGCCCGCCGTCGAACATCCGGCCGAACATCCCCATCTCGCCGAACTCGACCGGGGTGGCCATCGTGATCAGCGACGCCACCGGGAGGTCGGCGTGCGCCGCGCCGAGCAGCAGCGACAGCAGCCCGCCGTAGCAGTACCCGATGACGTTCACGGCCTCGGCGTCCGAGGTCTCGATGACGGCGTCGATCGCGGCGGGCAGCAGCTCGTCGACATAGGTGCTCAGGCCGTTGCCGGCCTCCCGCTCGTCCGGGACGCCCCAGTCGAGCATGTACACGTCGAAACCGGCGTCGCGCAGCGCCGCGACGAAGCTCATCCCCGGATACAGGTCGAGCACGTAGCTGCGGCTGATCAGGCTCATCACGATGAGCACCGGGGTGCCCTCGGTGACGGCGTCGCTGCGGTAGCGCCACAGCTCGGCCTTGTCACGTCGCCAGACGGTGTCCTTCGGCGTCGTCCCCACCTGCGGTCGGTCGATCCCCGCCACGTACTTCACGCCGTTGCGGGCGCGCGCCAGGTTGCGGCCGACGTCGCGGCGTACGCGCGACACCAGCTCCGTCGGATCCGTCGTCAGGGCCATCGGTCACTCCTCGTCGGGTAGTGCGTGCGGGCCCGGCTTCCAGCCGGGCCTCCGTCAGCGCGTCCTCGAGCCGACGCAGCGTGCGGTGCAGGTCGCTGACCTGGTCCCGCAGCCGCGCGACGTCGCTGGCCGCCGGCAGGTTCGCCCGGTGCCAGGCGTGCCGGGTGGTCCGCTCGACCCGTCGCTGCACGTCCGCCTTCGCCCGCAGCAGCAGCCCGGCGGCGTCGGCGAACAGCTCGGTCTGCACGGCCGCCTCGAGCCGGCTGCCGACCGGGCGCTCGAGACCGTCGTACACCTGTCGCCACAGTGCCTTGCCTGCCATGCCACTCCCCCGCCCCGGTGTCGTCGCACATCTCCGGCAGGAGGACTGTGCCACGGGACACACCCGAAATGTTACGCAGCCGCCAGCATGTGGCCGACAGCACAGGGAGCACCGCCATGGACGCCGACGAGGTACGTCGCCAGCTCACGACGCCGCTCGGCGCGCCCGCGTACCCGGCCGGCGGCGCCTACCGGTTCACCGACCGCGAGTACCTGAACATCACCTACCGGACCGACCCCGCGGTGATGCGCGCGCTCGTGCCGGAACCGCTTCACGTCGGTGACCCGCTGGTCACCTTCGAGGTGATGAAGATGCCTGACGTGACCGGCCTGGGGGCGTTCACCGAGTCGGGGCAGGTCTTCACCGTCGAGCACGAGGGCGAGCAGGCCGCCTACCTGCACGCGATGTACGTCGACAACCTCGGCTCGATCACCAGCGGCCGGGAGATCAGCGCGTTCCCGAAGAAGTTCGGCAACGCCCGGCTGCACCTCGACGTGGACACGCTCGTCGGCACCCTGGACTACCGGAGCCTGCGGGTGGCCACCGCGACGATGGGCTACAAGCACGCCCCGCTCGACCCGGAGGAGGCGCGCGCCGAGATCACCCGGCCGACGTACGCCCTGAAGCTGCTCCCCGGCTACGACCGGCGACCGCGCATCTGCGAGCTGGTCCGCAGCCAGATCAGCGACGTCACCGTGAAGGGGGCGTGGACCGGCCCGGCCCGGCTGCAGCTGTCGGCGCACGCGCTGGCCCCGCTGGCCGACCTCCCGGTGCTGGAGATCGTCTCGGCCACCCACATCCTGTGCGACCTGACGCTCGGTCGACCGGCCGTCGTCCTGGACTACCTGGCGGAGGAGCAGTCATGAGTCACGGCGAGGAGGTCGTCTACCGGGTGGACGGCCGGGTGGCGACGTTCACCCTGAACCGGCCCGACCAGCGCAACGCCGTCGACCCGGGCCTGGCCGCCGCGCTCGGCGACGCGGTCGCCCGGTTCGAGGCCGACCCGGAGGTCTGGGTCGGCATCCTCACCGGCGCGGGCCCGAACTTCTGCGCCGGTGCCGACCTCAAGGCGATCGCCGCCGGGAGGGGTCCCGAGCTGGCCACCGCCGACGGCGGCTTCGGCGGCTGGGTGCGCTACCCCCGCACCAAGCCGGTGATCGCCGCGGTCCGCGGGTTCGCGCTGGCCGGCGGCACCGAGCTGGTGCTGGCCTGCGACCTGGTGGTCGCGTCCTCCGGGTCGTTCTTCGGGCTGCCGGAGGTCACCCGCGGCATCCTGGCCGCGGCCGGCGGGCTGTTCCGGCTCCCCCGCGCCATCCCCCCCGCCCGGGCCCGCGAGCTGGTGCTCACCGGTGACCGGCTCGGCGCCGAGGAGGCGCTGCGGCTGGGCCTGGTGAACCGCGTGGTCGACGACGGCGACGTGCTGAGCACCGCGCAGGAGCTGGCCGCCCGGATCTGCCGCAACGCGCCGCTGGCCGTACGGGAGAGCCTGGCGATCCTGCGCGACGCCCAGGAGATGACCGAGGAGCAGGGCTGGCAGCGCAGCGAGGCCGCGATGGAGCGGATCCGGGCCAGCGAGGACGCCCAGGAGGGCCCGCGGGCGTTCGCCGAGAAGCGCGAACCGCGCTGGACGGGACGGTGACCGGGCCGGCGCCCCTGGAGGGGGTCCGGGTGGTCGAGCTGGCCGGCTGGATGGCGGCGCCCGGTGCCTGCGCCCTGCTCGCCGATCTGGGAGCCGACGTCGTCAAGGTCGAGCCGCTGCGCGGCGACCCGGTCCGCGGCGTGATCCGGCAGCCGGAACGGCCCGACGGCGCGCCGCCGCTGGACCCCGGCTACCAGATGGACAACCGGGGCAAGCGCGGGATCGCGGTGGCCGTCGACACCGAGCGGGGACAGGAGCTGGTCCGCTCGCTGGCCGCCGGCGCCGACGTCTTCCTCACCAACCTGCTGGGCCGGCGTCAGGAGAGGTTCGGCCTCGACGCCGACACCCTGCTCGCCCGCAACCCGCGGCTGGTGCACGCCACCCTCACCGGCTACGGGATGACCGGACCGGACACCGCCCGGCCCGGCTTCGACATCACCGCCTTCTTCGGGCGCGGGGGCATCACCCACTCGATCACCGAGCCGGGCAGCCAGGCCCCCCGGGCACGCCCGGCGCAGGGCGACCACGCCGCGGCGCTGGCCCTGACCACGGCGGTCCTCGCCGCGCTGCGCGTGGTGGACCGGACCGGCCGGGGCCAGGCGCTCGACGTCAGCCTGCTCGGCACCGCCGCCTGGACGATGTCGACCGACCTGTCGACGACCCTGGTCGACGGCCAGAACCCCCGCACGCTCGGCCGGCGCCGCCGGGTGCACGCCCTGCAGGAGAGCTTCCGGACCGCCGACGACCGCTGGGTGCTGCTGTTCATGCCCGAGCCGCACTGGTGGCCCCGGTTCTGCCAGGCCGTCGGCAAGCCGGACTGGGCGCAGGACCCGCGCTTCGCGACGATCGGGCTCCGGGGCGAGCACATGCCCGAGATCACCGACCTCATGGACGAGCTGTTCGCCCAGCGGACCCTCGCCGAGTGGGGCGCCCTGTTCGACGAGCACGTGTTCACCTGGGCCCCGGCGGCGACCGTCGCCGAGCTGGCGGCGGACCCGCAGGCGGAGGCCCTGGGGCTGTTCCCCGAGGTCACCCATCCGCTGGCCGGCACGTTCCGCACCGTCGCGGCCCCGATGACGCTGCAGGGTGCGGACGTCGCGCCACGCGGGCCGGCCCCGGACCTCGGGCAGCACACCGACGAGGTGCTCACCGAGCTGGGCCTGTCCGCCGAGCAGATCGGGGAGCTCGCCGCGGCCGGCGTGGTCGGGCTCGCCGGCGGGAAGGACGGCCGGCATGCCCGCTGACCCCGTCCGGCCCGACGGCCCCGTCCTTCCCGACGGGCTCGTCGCCGTCGTCAAGCACGACTGCCCGACCTGCGTGCTGGTCGCCCCCGTCCTGCAGCAGCTCGCCTCCGGGACGACGCTGACCGTCTACAGCCAGGACGACCCGGCGTTCCCGGCCGGGCTGACGGTGACCGACGACCGGTCGCTGGAGCGCAGCTGGCGGCTCGGCATCGAGACCGTCCCGACGCTGCTGCGCGTCCGGGACGGCCGCGAGGTGGAGCGCCTGCAGGGCTGGTGGCGCGAGGACTGGGAGCGCGTGAGCGGCGTCTCCGGGCTCGGGAAGGGCCTGCCCGACCACCGGCCGGGCTGCGGCAGCCTGAGCGTCGAGCCGGGCACCGAGCAGGAGCTGGAGCGGCGCTTCGGCGGGCGCGTCCTGGCCAGCCGGCAGGTCGAGCTGGCCGACCTCGAGGACGACGTCGAGGCGGCGTACGCGCGCGGCTGGACCGACGGGCTGCCGGTCGTGCCGCCCACCGAGGACCGGGTGCTGCGGATGCTCACCGGGACGCCCCGGGCGCCGGACGAGATCGTCGCGGTCGTCCCGCCCGACCTGGTGCCCTGCACGGTCGAGAAGGTCGCCGTCAACGCCGTGATGGCCGGCTGCCTGCCCGAGCACCTGCCGGTCGTGCTGGCCGCCGTCGAGGCCGCCTGCTCCGACGCGTTCAACATGCACGGGCTGCTCGCGACGACGTACTTCTCGGGGCCGGTGGTGGTCGTCGGCGGACCGGTCGCCAAGGCGGTCGGGATGAACAGCGGGATCAACGCCCTCGGTCAGGGCAACCGGGCCAACGCGACGATCGGGCGGGCGCTGCAGCTCGTGGTGCGCAACGTCGGAGGCGGGCGGCCCGGCGAGGTCGACCGGGCGACGCTCGGCAACCCGGGGAAGTACACCTTCTGCTTCGCCGAGGCCGACGGCTCGCCGTTCACCCCGCTGCACGTCAGCCGGGGCGCCGAGCCGGGCAGCAGCGCGGTCACGCTGTTCGCCGGCGCCGGCGTGACGCCGGTCGTGGACCAGATCAGCCGCACCCCCGAGTCCCTGGCGCGGACGTACGCGCAGGCGCTGCGCGCCGTCGCGCACCCCAAGCTCGCGCTGGCCTTCGACGCTCTCGTCGTCGTCAGCCCAGAGCACGGCCGGGTCTTCCGGGACGCCGGCTGGGACCGCGAGCGGCTGCTGGCCGAGCTCGAGCCGCTGCTGCAGCTGACGCCCGAGCAGCTGCGCCGGGGCACGGACGGCATCGACGAGGGGATGCCGGCGGCGCACGCCGGCTCCCCGCTGCCCAAGTTCCGCCCCGGTGGCCTGCTGCTCGCGTACGCCGGCGGCACCGCGGGCATGTTCACGGCAGTGATCTCCGGCTGGGTGAGCGGGGCCTCGGGCAGCGAGCCCGTCACGACGACGATCACGTCCCCCGGTGGGACGAAGGAGGAGACCTGATGGCCCGCGTACTGCTGGACCCGACCGCCGAGCGGGCGCCTGCCGAGCGGCAGCGCAACCCCCGCCCGGGCTCGCTGGACGGCCTCACCGTCGCTCTGCTGGACATCAGCAAGGCCCGGGGCGACGTGTTCCTCGACCGGCTGGACGAGCGGCTGCAGGCGGACGGCGTCCGCACGCTGCGCTACCGCAAGCCGACCTTCGCCAAGCCGGCTCCGGTCGACCTCCGGCACGAGATCGCGACGCACTGCGAGGTGGTCGTCGAAGCGCTCGCCGATTGAGGCTCGTGCACGTCGTGCAGTGTGCACGACATCGCCGACCTGGAGTCCCGCGGCCTGACCGGGGTCTTCCTGGCCTCCACCGAGTTCGCCGACGCCGCCGCCGCGCAGTCCACCGCGCTCGGCTTCCCGGCGGCGCACGTCCTGGTCCCGCACCCCATCCAGGACCGCACCGACGACGAGCTGCGGGCGCTTGCCGACGCGGCGTACGCGCAGGTGCTGGCGGCCGTCACCGGCCGGACGCCGTGACCGCCCCCGCCAGCAACGTCCTGGGCGGGCCGCTGGAGAGCTGCGGGAGCGACCCGCTGACCGGCTGGACCCGCAGCGGGTGCTGCGAGACCGGCCCCGACGACACCGGGTCGCACACCGTGTGCGCGGTGGTGTCGGCCACCTTCCTGCGGTACTCGGCCGCCCGCGGCAACGACCTGACCTCCCCCGGGCCGTCGTTCCCGGGGCTGGTGCCCGGCGACCGCTGGTGCCTGTGCGCCGCCCGCTGGCACGAGGCGTTCCTGGACGGCGTCGCCCCACCGGTGGTCCTCGAGGCCTGCCACGAGCGCGCCCTCGACGTCGTCCGGCTCGAGGACCTGCAGGCGCACGCCTGCCGGTGAGCGGCCGGCGGTTGTCCGGGCTGCCGGCCCGGCGTAGCGTCCCGGACGCTGGGGCGGGCGCCGGAGCCGTGCCGACCGGGCCCGCGACGGGGCGCCGACAGCGAGGCCGACCATGAGCGACACGGCAGTTCCGGAGCAGTACGTCACCCCGAGCCGGGCGGTCGCCGGCGACGCCGTCTTCGTCCGGCACCGCCTGAAGAGCCCCCGGGTGCACGCCTCGGCCTACGTGGCCCCGACCGCGGTGCTCTGCGGCGACGTGACGATCGGCCCGCACAGCCGGGTGCTGTTCGGCGCCGTGGTCACGGCCGAGGGCGGCCCGGTCGAGATCGGCGCGCACTGCGTGGTCATGGAGAACGCGGTGGTCCGGGGCGTGCCGCGGCACGCGACCCGGCTCGGCGACTCCGTCCTGGTCGGCCCGCACGCGTCGCTCACCGGGTGCGTGGTCGAGGGCGAGACGAGGATCGCGACCGGCGCCGTGGTGTTCAACGGGGCCCGGCTCGAGGTCGGGTCGCAGGTGGAGTTCCACGCCGTCGTGCACGTCAACACCGTGCTGCCGGCCGGGGTCGTCGTGCCGATGGGCTGGTTCGCCGGCGGCGACCCGGCCGAGCTGGTCGCCCCCGGCGACGCGGAGCGGATCCGCCGGCTGCTCGCTCCGCTGGACTACGCGGGCACGGTCTTCGGCGTGGGCGAGACCGACAGCACGCTGCCGGACATCACCCGGCGGTACGCCCGGGGGCTGGCGCTGCACAGCCAGGACCGGGTCCTGCCCGCGGACCAGCACGCCGGGCTGCCCGACGACCCGCAGGGCTGACGCTCCCGGCGGGCACGTCGGGCCGGCGGCACGTCAGGCCGGCGTGAGCACCACCTTCAACGCCTCGTGGGCGGCGGCGTTCGAGAACACGTCGTAGGCCTCGTCCATCTGGTCGAACGTGAACGCGTGCGTGCCCATCTTCTCCGCCGGGATCCGGCCGCTCGCGACCATCGTCAGCAGGGTCGGGATCGACACGGTGTCGACCAGACCCATGGTCAGCACGACGTTGCGGATCCACATCTCCTGCATGGGCAGCTCGACCGGGACGCCGTGCACGCCGATGTTGGCGATCGTCCCGCCCGGGCGCACCAGGGCCGCCGCGGTGAGCAGGGTCTGCGGGTAGCCGACCGCCTCGATCGCCACGTCGACCCCGAGACCGTCGGTCAGCGCCAGCACGTCGTCCACGGTGCCCGGGCCGACCTCCACGGCGTCGGTGGCACCGAGCTCGAGCGCCTTCACCAGCCGGAACTTGTTCGTGTCGACGGCGATGACCTTGGCCGCCCCCCACAGCCCCGCCGTGAGGATCGCCGCCAGCCCGACGGCGCCCGCCCCGACCACCGCGACGACGTGCCCCGGCCGGACGTTGCCCGCCAGGATCCCGACCTCGTACCCGGTCGGCAGCGAGTCGGCCAGGAAGATCGCCTGCTCGTTGGTCACGCCGTCCGGGACCGCGTACAGCGAGGTGTCGGCGTACGGGACCCGCACGGACTCGGCCTGCGTCCCGTCGATGAGGTGCCCGAAGATCCAGCCGATCCCGCCGACGGTCTGGCAGTGCGACGGCATGCCCCGCTGGCAGTACGCGCAGCGGCCGCACTTGGTGATCGCCGGCACCAGCACCCGGTCACCGACCGAGAAGCCGCGGACCGCGTCCCCGACCGCGGTGACCGTGCCGACGGCCTCGTGCCCGAGGATCCGGCCGTCCGTGACGGCGGCGACGTCGCCCTGCAGGATGTGCAGGTCGGTGCCGCAGATCGTGGTCGTGTCGACCCGCACCACGACGTCGGTCGGTTCCTGCACGGTGGGGTCCGGGACGTCCTCCCAGGCCTTGCGCCCCGGGCCGTGGTACACGAGAGCCTTCATGGTCCACCTCTCCGTTCGCTGCACGGCGAGGGCCGAGGACCTGCGGTTCCCGTCCCCCCGACGACGCTGCGCAGGCTAGGCACGACCGACCGGGCCGGCTGTCGCACTTCGCGACGGTCCGGGAAGGCTCCCGCCGCCGGTCAGCCCCGCGGGTCGGCCGGGCAGCCGCGCATCGGGCCGCTCTGGTCCCCGCCGGTGGCCGGCGCCTGACCGGGCGGAGCGGTGTGCGGGTGGTTCGGGTCGCCGGTGCCGCGCCCGGGCCGCAGCCCCAGCGGGTCCCGGCCGGGGGCCGCCTGGTGCGCGTGGTTGCCGTCGCCGTACCCGCAGCCCGGCCGCGGCGGTTCGGCGAGCGCCGGGCCGGCCGCCAGCAGCGGGATGCTCAGCACCGGCACGGACAGCAGGACGGCGACTCGGAACGGGCGCATGGCTTCTCCCTCGGGCGGTGCTCGGCGGGCTCGCCCCGGCTCCGCGGCCGCGGGACGCTGCCGGGCGCCTACCCGGGCGCGGGCGCCCGTACCGGGCGGGTCCGACGCCGGCGCCGACCCGACGCACCCAGGTTTCTGGTCTGCCCCGGCGGCCGGCTGCTCCCTACCGTCGGCCTCCTCACCAGCGAAGGGAGATCGAGATGAGCGACAGCGCCACGGCCGGCAGCCCGGCGGCCGCGCAGGTCGTCCGGGCCGGACAGGGCGAGGGGATCTGGTTCCTCAACACCCTGCTCACCGTCAAGGCCGGGGCGGAGCGCCGCGCAGGGCGCGTTCACCTGGCTGGAACAGCTCTGCCCGCCCGGGTTCGCACCCCCACCGCACGTCCACGAGGCGGAGACCGAGGCCTTCTACCTGCTGGACGGCCGGATGACGGTGACCTGCGCCGGCGTCACGGCCGAGCTGGTTCCCGGCGACTTCGTGCTGCTGCCCCGCGGGGTCCCGCACGGCTTCGCGGTGGACCGCGCGGGGCCCGCCCGGTTCATCCACCTCACCGCGCCCGGCCAGTTCGACCACTTCGCGCGGGAGGTCGGCGAGCCGGCGGGCGGGCTGCGGCTCCCCGAGCCGCGCGAGCCGGACCTGGCCGAGCTGCGTGAGGTCGCCGCCCGCTACCGGCTCGGCATCCTCGCCGCGTAGTCGCCCGGCGCCGCCGGGAACAGGTGCGACCAGGCCTGCGCGCCGTTGACGTGCGCGACCAGCTCGCGCCGGCTGCGGACGCCGAGCTTGTCGAAGACCACCTTGAGCCGGTCCTGCACGGTGTACGGCGAGAGCACCAGAGCCCGCGCGATCTCCGCCGTCGACCGGCCACGCAGCACCAGGTCGACGACCTGCCGCTCACCGGCGGTGAGCTCGGCGGCGAGCAGCAGCAGCGGCGCGAGCAGGCCCGGCGGCGCGCTCTCGACGACGACGGCGAACCGGGCGTCGGCCCCGCCCGCCAGCACCGCCGCGTGCACCCGGACCCACGCCCCGCTGCGGGCCCGCAGCCGCAGGGTCGCCTCGCCGTCCGCGGCGGAGGCGGCCCGGACCACCGCCACCTGGACCGCCGCGGGGAGCCGACCACGAGCCGTCGACGTCGAGTCCGGGAGGTCGGCCAGCCAGTCGTCCGCCGTCGGCGTCGCCGACACGAGCAGCAGCCCGGCGGAGACGACCAGGACGGCGGGGCTCCTCGGCCCGCTCGGCGGCGTCCCGGTCGCCCGGGCCACCAGCAGCCCCAGCCGGGTCCCGGTGGCCAACGCCGGCGAGAGCCGGCCGAGCAGCTGCACGTCCGCCTCACTGAAGGGCGGCCGGTCCGCGGAGCGCAGCAGCGAGACGGCGCCCCAGGTCGAGCCGCGGACCCGAAGCACGGCGTCCAGCGCGTCGTCGAACCCGCGCGGCGCCAGCAGGTGGCCCCACCGCCAGCTGGCCGCCGGCTGGCCGCGCGTCGCCGCGTGGACCGTCGCGGCCGGCAGCCGGCGCCGGGCCAGCTCGGCGAAGGTGTGAACGTCCTGCTCGGCGTACTGCCCGAGCACGATCTCCGGCGGCGTCTCGCGCAGACCCGCGTTGAAGTGCCCGGTGAGAACCAGGTGCTCCGGGTCCACCGTGAACCAGCACGGCTCGGCATCGAACGGCACGACCGACCGCAGCACCTCGGTCGACTCCTGCCAGAAGCGGACGGTGTCGTGGCCCGCCACCGCGAGCCGGTCGACGGCGGCACGGGCCCGGCTGCGCCGATCCTGCCCGGACACGGAACGACGGTAGGCCCCGGCCGGCCCTCCGACCAGCCCTCTCCGACCGACCCCCCTCATGAGACAGCCCACCCCGACTCTCACCCCGACCCCCACCCAGGAGAGGCCCGCATGACGCACCGACGACACCCTCTTGGCACGTACGCAGCAGCCCTGCTCGTCGCCAACACCGCGGCGGCCGCCGCCGCCGTCGCTCTCAACCTGCCGTCCCAGTTCGGCCAGGTCGGCACGGATGCCGGCGCGGACGTCTGGACGGTGGGCACCGCCCTGTCGGCGCCCGCCGCGCCGGTCGCGCTGCTCCTGGTCGTCCTGGCCCTCGCCGGCCGCCCGGGCCGGTGGGGCGCGCTGGCCCGGGTCGCCGCCTGCCTGGCGGCCGCCCTGGTCGCGGTCGGTGGCCTCGGCGAGCTGACGGCCGAAGCCACCCCGGCGGTCTCCCGGCCGGTCCTGGTCGGTGCCGGGCTGACCTGGATCGCGCTCGCGGTCGGCCTGGTCGTGGCCGCGGTCGGCAGCCAGGACAGGACCGGGTCGCAGCCTCTTGACGTCCCGTCCGGCGGCCTGCGACGTTCGGGTGTGCGGCCGCCTCCGCCCGCCGGGCGGGACCGATTCCGGATCGAGGGACGATGACGTTCGGAGCCTCGGGATACGCGCTCGGCCCCGGTGAGGGCGACGGGCTGTGGTTCTTCAACGGCCTGTTCACCGTCAAGGCCGGCGGCCCGGACACCCGGGACGCCTTCACCCTCATCGAGTCCGAGATGCCGCCGGGCAGCGGGGCGCCGCCGCACATCCACCACGACGAGGAGGAGGGCTTCTACGTCCTCGAGGGCGAGGTGAGCATCACCTGCGGCGAGCAGCGCTGGACCGCGGGGCCCGGCTCGTTCGCCCTGCTCCCGAGGGGGATACCGCACTCGTTCCAGGTCTCGTCGAGCGGCACCACCCGGATGCTGCAGATCACGTCGCCGGCGCAGTTCGAGCGGTTCGCCGCCGAGATGGGCGAGCCGGCCACCCGTCGCGAGATCCCCGAGCCGACCGAGGTCGACGTGCCGAAGCTGCTGAGCATCGTGCCGAAGTACGGCATCGAGATGCTCCCGCCGCCGGGCTGACCGGCAGCGCACCGGTCAGTCCGCGAGCTCCCGGGCCTGCAGCACCGCGAGCTGCGCCCGGTCCCGGGCCAGGGCCCGCTCGTCGTAGGACCGGTCGGCGAAGCGGCGCTCGGTCGCGGTGCTGAGCAGGTCGACGACCTCGGGGGTGAGTTCGGGCTGACCGAGCTCCTTCCAGCGCCGCGCCATGCCCGGGCCGAGGTGCTCGAGCAGGTGCCGCAGGCCGCCCGGGCCGCCGCCGAGGTGGTAGCTCTCGAACGGCCCGGCGGTGGCCCAGCGGACCCCGACCGACTCGGTGACCACCCGGTCGAGCTCCTCGGGCGTCACCACCCCGGACAGGACCAGGTGCACGCTCTCGCGGAACAGCGCCGACTGGAGCCGGTTGGCGACGAACCCGCCGATCTCCTTGTGCAGCGCCACCGGCTGCTTGCCCAGCGCCCGGTAGAAGGCCATCGCGACGTCGACCTGGTCCTGGCTGGTGGCGCCGCCGGGCACGACCTCGACGAGCGGCACGACGTGCGGCGGGTTGAACGGGTGACCGACCAGCAGCCGGCCGGGTTCGCGCATGTCGCGGGACATGTCGCTCGGCATCAGTCCGGACGTGGACGACAGCAGCAGCGCGTGCGCCGGCACCCGCCGCTCGATCTCGGCGAACAGCGCCTGCTTGAGGTCGAGCCGCTCCGGGCCGTTCTCCTGCACGACGTCGGCGCCGTCCAGCGCCTCGTCCTGCGGGCACACCCGCACGCGGGTCAGCAGCTCGTCGGCGTCCCGCGGCCCGCCCGGCAGGGTGCCCGCGAACTGGCGTACCGAGGCCTGGACGACCTCGGCGGCGTCCCCACGCGGGTCGCAGACCCGCACCTGCATGCCGTGCGCGGCGAACAGCGTCGCCCAGGACACCCCGATCGTCCCGGCGCCGACGACCGCCGCAATGCGTCCCTCGAGCGGATCCATGCGCCACCTCGTCTCCGACGGCCCGGGCGGACCGGGGGCCAGTGTCGCGCGGCGGTCGCGGCGCGCCGCCACCCGGGTCCCCGCCGCCCGGGCCCTAGGTTCGACAGATGCCGCTGTTCAGCTTCGAGGGACGCTCCCCCCGCGTGCATCCGGACGCCTGGGTCGCGCCGACGGCGACCCTGGTCGGCGACGTCACCGTCGAGGCGCACGCCTCGGTCTGGTACGGCGCGGTGCTGCGCGCCGACTTCGGCGCGATCGTCGTCCGGGAGGGCGCGAACGTGCAGGACGGGTCGGTGCTGCACGGCGGCGCCGACCCGGTCACCGAGATCGGCGCCGGCGCGACCGTCGGGCACCTGTGCGTCGTGCACGGCTGCACCATCGGCGCGCAGGCCCTGATCGGGAACGGCGCGGTCGTCCAGGACGGCGCCGTGATCGGCGAGCGGGCCCTGGTCGCGGCCGGCAGCACCGTCACCCCCGGCACCCGCATCCCGCCGGAGGTGGTCGCCACCGGCACGCCCGCCCGGGTGCGCGGGCCGCTCGAGGGCACCGCGCGCTGGTGGGTCGACAGCAACCCGCAGGCGTACCGCGACCTGGCGCGCCGGCACGCCGCCGGGACCCGCCCGGCGCCGGCTCAGCCCGTCGAGCCGGCCAGCGCCTCGGAGTAGACCAGCGCCGCGCCACGGACCGACAGCCGCACCGCGGAGCCGACGACCGGCATCCCGGGGCCGCTGATCCGGGCCACCACGTGCTCGCCGGTCGGCAGCAGCAGCCGGACCGTGGCGTCGTGGCCGAAGTAGCTGACATCGGCCACCCGCGCGTCGGTGCCGGCGGCGTCCGGCAGGCCCAGCTCGATCTGCTCGGGGCGCAGCAGCACCCGGGCGGCCCCCTGCGGCGAGCCGGCGGCGACCTCCAGCGTGCCGAGCGCGCAGCGGGCCGAGCTGCCCTGCACCTGGGCGGGCAGCACCACCGCCGCGCCGACGAACTCCCCGACCGCCGGGTCGACGGGCGAGCCGTACAGGTCGTCGGGGCGGCCGACCTGCACCAGCCGGCCGGCGCGCATCACCGCGACCTGGTCGGCCAGCGACAGCGCCTCCGCCTGGTCGTGCGTGACGAGCACCGCGGTCGCGCCGGCCGCGTGCAGCGCCTCGGCGACCGCCCGGCCGGTGTCCTCGCGCAGCGCGGCGTCGAGCGAGGCGAACGGCTCGTCCAGCAGCACCACGGTCGGCCGGGGGGCCAGCGCCCGGGCCAGCGCGACCCGCTGCTGCTGGCCGCCGGAGAGCTGGTGCGGCTGCCGGGTGCGGACCGAGGGGTCCAGACCGACCAGCTCCAGCAGCTCGTCGACCCGGTCGCCGGCTCGCCGGCCACGCCGCGGCAGCCCGAAGGTGATGTTGGCGGCCACGTCGAGGTGCGGGAACAGCGCCCCCTCCTGCGGCACGTAGCCGACCCGGCGGCGCTGCGCGGGCACGGCCCGGCCGCCGCCCGCGACGACCTGCTCGCCGAAGGCGATCGTGCCCGCGTCCGGGGCAGTCGAAGCCGGCGATCAACCGCAGCAGCGTCGTCTTGCCGCACCCCGACGGGCCGAGCACGGCGGTGAGGCTGCGCGCCGGGACCTCCAGGTCGACCCCGCGCAGCACCGGCATCGGGCCGTACGCCTTGTGCACGCCGCGGATCGACAGCGCGGTCACCTCGGGCGGCCCGGGTCAGCAGGACGGTGGCCGGCCCGGAGATGAGGACCATGAGCAAGGCGTACGGGGCGGCGGCGCCGTACGCGACGCTGCTCGCGCCGGACCAGAACTGCGTGGCCAGCGTGCTCGTGCCGATCGGCGAGAGCAGCAGCGTCGCGGTGAGCTCGGTGACGACCGCCAGGAACACCAGCGCGGCGCCGGCGCCGATGCCCGGGCGCGAGCAGCGGCAGAGTGACGCGGCGCAGCGTAGCCACCGGCCCGGCGCCGAGCGCGTGCGCGACGTCGTCGAGCACCGGCGGGGCCTGCGCCGCGGCGGCCCGCTGCGACACGATGGCCCGCGGCAGGAACAGGATCGCGTACGCCAGGAGCAGCAGGCCGGTCGTCTGGTAGAGCGGCTCGGCCACCCGGAGGGTCACCGTCACCAGGGCCAGCGCGACGACGATGCCCGGCAGCGCACCGCCGAAGTAGGTGCTGCGCTCGACGAGCGTGCTGGCGCGGCCCCGGTGCCGGACGCTCAGCCAGGCCACCGGCAGGGCGAGCAGCGAGGTGAGGACGGCCGCGGCGACGCCCCAGCCCGATGCTGGTGCCGGCCGCGGCGGCGAGCTCGCGCACCGGGAACGCCGCCGACGTGCCCTCCAGCAGCCAGCGCAGCAGGCTGCCCAGCGGCACGCCGAGGGCCAGCACCACGACGCTCGCGACGCCGAGCAGCGCCGGCACCGTGGCCCGGCCCAGCGACACCGGCACGCGCGGCGCGGGCCGCGCCGCTGCCGACCCGGGCGTACCGGGAGCGGCCGCGCAGCCGCAGCTCGGCCAGCAGCAGCAGCAGGCAGCACAGCACGAGCACGCCGGCCAGCATGTTGGCGGCCGGCCCGTTGAAGGTGGACTGGTACTGGTCGTAGATGGCGGTGGTGAAGGTGGGGAAGCGCAGCAGCTGCAGCGCCCCGAACTCGGCGAGCAGGTGCAGCCCGACGAGCAGGCCGCCGCCGAGCAGCGCCGGGCGCAGCTGCGGCAGCACCACCCGGGCGAACGTGCGCCACGGGCCGTGCCCCAGCGCCCGGGCGGTCTCCTCCAGCGCCGGGTCGAGCCCGCGCAGCATCGCCGCGACCGGCAGGTAGACGAACGGGTAGTACGACAGGGTCACGATCAGCAGCGCGCCGGCGTAGCCCTCGACGCGCGGGGTCAGCGACACCCAGCCGAAGCTGTTGACGAACGCCGGGACGGCCAGCGGCGCGACCAGCAGCGCGTTCCAGAACCGCCGGCCGGGCAGCGTGGTGCGCTCGACCAGCCAGGCCGCCGCGGTGCCCAGCACCGCGCTCGCCAGCACGCACGCTCCGAGCAGCCGGACGGTGTTGGAGAGCAGCTCGCCGGTCCGCGGCCGGACCACCAGGCGCCACAGCTCCGGGCCGCCCAGGCTGACCGCCACCCAGACGACGAACAGCAGCGGGACGAGCGCGAGCACGGCCACGCCGGCGGCGGCGAGCAGCAGCAGGGGCGGGTACGCCGAACGGACGCTCCCCGTGCCGCGGACCGCTGCCAGCGTGAGCGTGCTCAGAGCAGACCGGCCTGCTGCATCATCTCGACGACGACGGGGCCGTTGAGATCGGCGATCTCGACGTCGGGCGCGCCGAGCGAGTCGAGCGGCGGCAGCGCCGGGTTGGCCGGCACGTCGCTGGCGACGCTGTACTCCAGAGCCGTGCTGCCGGACAGCGCGGTCTGCCCGTTCCTGCCGGTCATGTACTGCACCAGCCGCTGCGCCTCGGGCTTCTGGTCGCTGGAGGCGAGCACGCCGACGCCCGAGACGCTGAGGAAGGCACCCGGGTCGCCCGCCGCGAAGTGGTGCAGCGCGACGTTGCTGCTGTTCGCCCCGGACTCCGCCCGGTCCTTGTACCAGTAGTAGTGGTAGATGATCCCGGCCGAGATCTCGCCGGCGTTCACGGCCTTCATCACCGTGTTGTTGCCCTGGTAGATCTTGCCGTTCTCCTTCAGCCCGGCCAGCCAGGCCTTCGCCTTCTGCTCGCCCTCGGTCGCGACGACCGCGCTGACGATGGCCTGGAAGTCGGCCCCGGCCGGCGAGAAGCCCACCTTGCCCTTCCACTGCGGCTCGGCCAGCGCCAGGATCGACGGCGGCAGCTGGCCGTCCTGCAGCTGGTCCGTGTTGTACGCGAGCACCGTGCTGCGCGCGGCGAAGCCGGTCCAGGTGCCGGTCCGGGGCTCGTACGCGGTCCGGGACCTGGTCGAGCGTGGCGGCGTCGACCGGCGCGAACATGCCCTTGCTGTCGACCAGCGACATCGCCGGGGAGTTCTCGGTGACGAGCACGTCGGCGGGCGAGGCCTTGCCCTCCTGCACGATCTGGTTGGCCAGCTCGGAGTCGTCGCCCTTGCGGATCTCGACCGGGATGCCGGTCTCGGCGGTGAAGCCGTCCAGCACGGCCTTCATCAGGTCGTCGTGCTGGGCGTTGTAGACGGTCAGGGCCCGGGGTCCGTCGGACGACGACCCCGACCCACCGCAGGCGGACAGGCCGAGCGCCAGGGCGACGGCCCCCGCCAGCCAGGTGCTCGTACGCCGCGCCGCTGTCATCCGTGCTCCCGCCTCGAGATCTTCTTAGGGCAGCCTAACCTAAGACGACGGAGGGGGCCTCCCCCGTCGGCGCGATCCGTGGGACGGTGGAGCGGCACGCCGGCGCGGTCGCCCGGCCGGGTCGACGACAACTCTCGGGAGTCGTCATGGCGAGGTTCCTCCTGCTCTACAAGGGTGCGGCGCCGGACATGTCCGCGATGGGCCAGGACGCGGTGCAGGCCGAGATGGCCCGGTGGCACGCCTGGATGTCCGGGCTCGGCCCGGCGCTGCTGGACCCGGGCGCGCCGTTCGGGGCGAGCGGCTCGGTGGTCGACGACGGCTCGACGGGCTCCGCGGCCGGCCTCACCGGCTACACGATCGTGCAGGCCGACGACCTGGCCGCCGCCCGGTCGCTCACCGACGGCCACCCGTTCCTCGCCGAGGGCAAGGGCGACTACGCCATCGACCTGTTCGAGCTGATGGCGATGCCGGGGTCCTGAGCGCGACCGTGGACCGGCAGTTCTGGGAGGACCGGTACGGCGACGCGGACGCGCTGTGGAGCGGGGCGCCGAACGGCGTCCTGGTCGCCGAGGCGACCGCGCTCGTCGTCGGCCGGGCGCTCGACGTCGGCTGCGGGGAGGGCGGGGACGCGCTGTGGCTGGCCCGGCAGGGCTGGCAGGTGACCGCCGTCGACATCTCGCAGCTCGCGCTCGACCGGGCCGCGGCGGCCGCGGCCGCGACGCCGCCGAGCCCGGGCGCCGTCACGTGGCGGCGGGCCGACCTGACGGTCGAGCCCCCCGAGCCGGGGGCGTACGACCTGGTGTCGCTGCAGTACTTCCCGCTGGCCCGCCGGCCGGGACACCCGGGCCTGCGCGGGCTGCTCGCGGCGGTCGCGCCGGGCGGCACCCTGCTGGTGGCCGGCCACGAGCTGGCGGACATCCCGCAGCACGCCGCGCACGGGTTCGACCTGCGGGAGCTCTACCAGCCGGACGAGATCGGCCGGCTGCTCGGCGACGGCTGGGACGTGCTGGTGGACGAGACCCGGCCCCGGGTGTCGCCCGCCCCGCCGGGCACCGGCCACGTCCGCGACGCGGTCCTGCGGGCCCGCCGGGCTGCCGACGGCTGAGCGGCCGGGGTCACTCCCACTCGATCGTGCCCGGCGGCTTGCTCGTGACGTCCAGCACCACCCGGTTGACGCCGGGCACCTCGTTGGTGATCCGGGTCGAGATGACCGCCAGCACGTCGTACGGCACCCGCGTCCAGTCCGCGGTCATCGCGTCCTCGCTGGACACCGGCCGGAGCACCACCGGGTGCCCGTACGTCCGGCCGTCGCCCTGCACGCCGACGCTGCGCACGTCGGCGAGCAGCACCACCGGGCACTGCCAGACCTCGCGGTCCAGCCCGGCCCGGGTCAGCTCCTCGCGGGCGATCGCGTCGGCCTCGCGCAGCAGCTCGAGCCGGTCCTGGGTCACCTCGCCGACGATCCGGATGCCCAGCCCGGGGCCGGGGAACGGCTGCCGCCAGACGATCGCCTCCGGCAGCCCCAGCTCGAGGCCGACCTTGCGCACCTCGTCCTTGAACAGCGTGCGCAGCGGCTCGACGAGGGCGAACTGCAGGTCGTCCGGCAGCCCGCCGACGTTGTGGTGGCTCTTGATCGTCGAGGCGCCGGTCCCGCCGCCGGACTCCACCACGTCGGGGTAGAGCGTCCCCTGCACGAGGAAGTCGACGCCGCCCTCGGCCTCCAGCGCCCGGGCCTCCTGCTCGAAGACCCGGATGAACTCCCGGCCGATCGCCTTGCGCTTGGCCTCCGGGTCGGTCACCCCGGCCAGCGCGTCCAGGAACCGCTCGCTGGCGTCGGCCACCCGCAGCTGCACCCCGGTCGAGGCGACGAAGTCCTGCTCGACCTGCTCGGCCTCGCCCTTGCGGAGCAGCCCGTGGTCGACGAACACGCAGGTCAGCTGGTCGCCGACGGCGCGCTGGACGAGCGCGGCGGCGACCGCGGAGTCGACCCCGCCGGACAGGCCGCAGACCACCCGCCGGTCCCCGACCTGGGCGCGGATCCGCTCGACCTGCTCCTCGACGACGTTGAGCGTCGTCCAGGTCGGCCGGCAGCCGGCCGCCTCGAGCAGGAAGCGCTTGAGCACGTCCTGACCGTGCTCGGTGTGCAGCACCTCGGGGTGGAACTGCACGCCGTACAGCCCGCGGGCGGTGTCCTCGAAGGACGCGACCGGTGTCGCGGTCGTCGTGGAGGTCACGGTGAAGCCCGGCGGCGCCTCGGCCACCGCGTCGCCGTGCGACATCCACACCGACTGCGCGGCGGGCAGCCCGGACAGCAGCACGCCCGGGTCGACGACGGCCAGCGCCGTGCGGCCGTACTCGGCGGTGCCGGTGCGCGCGACGGTGCCGCCGAGCGAGGCCGCCATCGCCTGGAAGCCGTAGCAGATCCCGAACGTCGGGACGCCGGTGTCGAAGAAGCCGGCCGGCACCTGCGGAGCGCCCGTCGGCGTACACGCTGGACGGGCCGCCGGACAGGATCACCGCCTTCGGCGCGCGGGCCCGGATCTCGCTCGGCGGTGATCGTGTGCGGCACGATCTCGCTGTAGACGTGGCACTCGCGGACCCGCCGCGCGATGAGCTGGGCGTACTGCGCCCCGAAGTCGACGACCAGGACGGTGTCGGCGTCTGCCGCCGGGTGCGCGCTCACCGGGACAGGCTACCGAGCACGCCGGCGGCTACCCGCTGACCTGCACGCCCTTCCAGAAGGCCACCCGCCCGCGGATCTGCGCGGCGGCGTCCTTGGGCTCGGGGTAGTACCAGGCGGCGTCCGGGTTGACCTGGCCGTCCACCTCGACCGACAGGTACGACGCGGTCCCCTTCCACGGGCACACCGACGTGGTCGGGGACTCGTGCAGCGTCGCGCTCACGGCCTCCCGCGGGAAGTAGTGGTTGCCCTCGACGACGACGGTGTCGCCGGACTCGGCGATCACGGAACCGTTCCACGATGCGGTGGTCATGCCGGGTGCAACGCCGCCGCGCCGGCCGGCATGCCCCGTCCCGCGCCGCGCGCCGCCACCGCGCCACCGCGCGCGCCACCGCCGCCGATCATGGAGTTGCTGCCCGGCCGCACGCGGGGGCGCCGTACCACAACTCCATGATCGCGGCGGAGCGGTGACGCAGCGAAGGGGAAGGGCCGCGGCGAAGGGGAAGCGGGCGGGCGGGCCGGAGCGGAGCGGGGCGCGGAGGGCGGCGTCAGCCGGCCATGCCGACGGCCTGGCCGCGCTGCAGGTCCTTGCCCTCGGTACGGATCGCCGGCGCGACCATCACCTCGACCCGCTGGAACTCCTTGATCGAGGAGTAGCCGGTCAGCGCCATCGAGCGGCGCAGCGCCCCGAACAGGTTCGTGGTGCCGTCGTCGGTGAGCGCCGGCCCGAGGAGCACCTGCTCCAGGGTGCCGACCTGATCGACGCGGACCCGGGTGCCGCGCGGCACCTCCGGGTGGTGGCTGCCGTGCCCCCAGTGCCAGCCCCGCCCGGGCGCCTCGAAGGCGCGGGCCGAGCGGGCTGCCCATCATCACGGCGTCGGCGCCGCAGGCGATGGCCTTGGCGACGTCGCCGCCGGTGCGCATCCCGCCGTCGGCGATGACGTGCACGTAGCGGCCGCCGGACTCGTCGAGGTAGTCGCGCCGGGCGCCGGCCGCGTCGGCGATCGCGGTGGCCATCGGCACGCCGATGCCGAGCACGCCGCGGGTGGTGTTGGCCTGGCCCGGCCCCACCCCGACCATGATCCCGGCGGCGCCGGTCCGCATCAGGTGCAGCGCCGTCTGGTAGGTCGCGCACCCGCCGACGAGCACCGGGACGTCCAGGTCGGCGATGAACCGCTTGAGGTTGAGCGGCTCGTGCCGGGTCGAGACGTGCTCGGCCGACACCACGGTGCCCTGGATGACGAACAGGTCCACGCCCGCGTCGAGCACGGTCTGCGCGAACTGCACGGTGCGCTGCGGCGTCAGGCGACGCCGCCACCGTCACGCCCGCCGTCACGCATCTGCTTGACCCGCGCGGTGATCAGGTCGGCGCTGCACCGGCGCGGCGTACAGCTCGCGCATCCGCTTCGGCGCGCCACCCGGTCGGCAGCCCGGCGATCTCGGCGAGCAGCGGCTCGGGGTCGTCGTACCGGGTCCACAGGCCCTCGAGGTCGAGCACGCCCGAGCCCGCCGAGCCGCCCGACCGCGACGCAGGTGTCCGGGCGACATGACGCCGTCCATCGCGCTGCGCCACCAGCGGCAGCTCGAACCGGTAGGCGTCGATCTCCCAGGCGATCGAGACGTCCTCGGGGTCGCGGGTGCGGCGGGACGGCACGATCGCGATGTCGTCGAAGCCGTACGCCCGGCGCCCGCTCTTGCCGATCCCGATCTCGACGTCACCCATGTCAGCGCCCGCTCGGTGTAGTTGGGCGCCTCGACGGTCATCTGGACGTCGTGCGGGTGGCTCTCCTTGAGCCCCGCGGCCGTGATCCGCACGAAGCGCCCGCGCTCCTGCAGCTCGGGGATGCTGGCGGCGCCGCACGTAGCCCATCGACTGCCGCAGCCCGCCGACGAGCTGGTGCGCGACCGCCGACGAGCGGGCCACGGTAGGGCACCTGGCCCTCGATGCCCTCGGGCACGAGCTTGTCGTCGCTGAGCACGTCGTCCTGGCAGTACCGGTCCTTGCTGTACGACCGCTGCGTCCCGCGCGACTGCATCGCGCCGAGCGAGCCCATCCCCCGGTACGCCTTGTACTGCTTGCCGTTGATGAAGACCAGCTCGCCCGGGGCTCTCCTCGCACGCCGGCCAGCAGCGAGCCCAGCATGACGGTGTCGGCGCCGGCCGACGATCGCCTTGGCGATGTCCCCGGAGTACTGCAGCCCGCCGTCGCCGATCACCGGCACGCCCGCCGGGCGGCAGGCCTGCGCCGCCTCGTGGATCGCGGTGACCTGCGGGACGCCGACCCCGGCGACCACCCGGGTGGTGCAGATCGAGCCCGGGCCCGACGCCGACCTTGACGCCGTCGGCGCCGGCGTCGACCAGCGCCTGCGCGCGCGGCCCGGGTGGCGACGTTGCCGCCGACGACCTCGACGTCGCGGCCGCCGTGTCGGCCTTGAGCCGGGCGACCATCTCCAGCACGCCGCGGGAGTGGCCGTGCGCGGTGTCGACGACGAGCACGTCGACGCCGGCGTCGACCAGCGTCCATCGCCCGCTTGTAGGCGTCGTCGCCGACGCCGACCGCGGCGGCCGACGACGAGCCGGCCGTCGGCGTCCTTGGTGGCGTGCGGGGTACTGCTCGCGCTTGACGAAGTCCTTGACCGTGATCAGCCCGCGCAGCCGGCCGGCGTCGTCGACGAGCGGCAGCTTCTCGACCTTGTTGCGCTGGCAGCAGGCGCGAGCGCCTCGGGGCCGCTGACCCCGACCGGGCCGGTGACCAGCGGCATCGGGGTCATGACGTCGCGGACCAGCCGGCGCTTGGTCGGTCTCGAAGCGGATGTCGCGGTTGGTGACGATGCCGACCAGGACGCCGTCCGCGTCGATCGACCGGCACGCCGGAGATCCGGTAGCGCGCGCACAGCCGGTCGACGTCGGCGAGGGTGTCGCTCCGGCCGAGCAGGTGACCGGGTTGGTGCACCATGCCGGCCTCGGACCGCTTGACCAGGTCGACCTGCTCGGCCTGGTCGTCGATGGACAGGTTGCGGTGCAGCACGCCGATGCCGCCCTGCCGGGCCATCGCGATCGCCATCCGCGCCTCGGTCACGGTGTCCATGGCGCTGGACAGCAGCGGTACGCGCAGGGTGACCCGCCGGGTGAGCCGGGTCGATGGTGTCGACCTCGCTGGGGACCACGTCGCGTCTCGCCGGGCAGCAGCAGCACGTCGTCGAAGGTGAGCCCGAGCGGAGCCAGGGCGAGCGCGCCGGCAGGGTCGGCAGCGGAGGTGGTCATGGAGCCTTCCCGGGCCGCGGCAGGACGAGGGGAGCGGAGGGGCCAGTCTACGGGCACCGGGTGGACCCTCCCGACGCCGAGACGGCGCCCCGCGGCGCGCCTAGGCTGACCGGGGTGAGCCGAGTCCCCGCGCCGCCCGGTCCGGCAGGACCCGCGTGACGCCGCCCTCCGAGCCGGTCGACCCGTTCGCGGGCGACCCGGACGACCCGGCCCGCGAGCTCGCCGCGCTGGACGCCGAGGCCCCGGCCGAGCCGCCGCTCAGCCCGGACGAGCGCGAGGGCGTCCTGGAGGACCTGCAGGAGCTGGAGCTGTTCGAGGTGCTGCTGGCCCCGCGCGGCGTCCGCGGGCTGGTCGTCGACTGCGACGACTGCCAGGAGACCCACTACTTCGCCTGGGACCTGCTGCGCGGCAACCTGCGGTCGCTGCTGGACCGGGGGCGGTCCCGGGTGCACGAGCCGGCGTTCGCGCCGGACGCGGCGGCGTACGTCAGCTGGGACTACGCCCGGGGGTACACCGACGCCTCGATGGAGGACGAACCGCCGGTCAGGTGACCAGGCCGCGCCGGAACCCGAGCGCGACGGCCTGCGCCCGGTCGTTGACGCCGAGCTTGCGGAACAGCCGGCGGGCGTGCGTCTTGATGGTGTCCTCGGACAGGTAGAGCTCACGGCCGATCTGGCCGTTGCTCTTGCCCTGGCTCATCCCGGTGAGGACCTGCAGCTCGCGCTCGGTCAGCGTGGTGGCCGGCTGCGCGGTCCGGGACGGCTCGCGGGCCGCGAGGGCGCGTCGCAGCGAGGGCTCGACCAGGTCCGCGCCGCTCAGCGCGTGCGCCACCGCCGCGCACAGCTGCTCGTGGCTGACGTCCTTGGACAGGTACCCGCGCGCGCCGTTGCTGACGGCGGTCGCCACCTGCTCGCGGTCGTCCGCGGCGGTCAGCATCAGCACCGTGGCGTCGGGGTGCGCGTTGACCAGGCGCCGGGTCGTCTCGAGCCCACCGAGGCCGGGCATCCGGACGTCCATGAGGACCAGGTCGGGGTGCTCGAGCGGGTAGCGGGCCAGCACCTCCTCGCCGCAGGCGGCCGTCTCGACCCGGTCGACGCCGGGGATGCCGCGCACGAACTCCCGCAGCCCCTCCCGTACGAGCCGGTGGTCGTCGCAGATCAGGACAGTGGTCACGGGGTCGCCTTTGCGGGTGCGTCGAGTGCCGGAGCGTGCGGGATCGGTGCAGGCCGTGCGTGTTCGTGCGGTGCGGGTGCGTCGGGGAGCCGCCGGGCCGCGGCGAGCGGCACGGGCAGGGCGAGCCGGAGCCGGCCGGGCCGGCACAGCAGGTCGCCGCCGAGCGCTGCGGCGGTGCGCCGCCAGCGGTCCGGGTCGGCCAGCGGTGCGGCGCCCTCGACAGTGACGACGACCAGGTCGCGGGCCGCACCGGCCGGGCGTCGCACCCCGACGACCGGTCCGCTGCCGGACGCGCCGGCACCGGTCGCCGCCTGCACCAGGCGGTACGCGGCGACCGCGGCGTCCGGGTCGAGCACGTCGCTGCCCGGGTCGACGCGCAGCGTCAGGGCGGGCAGGCCGCTCTCCACGCGCCGTTCGGACAGGGCGCGCAGCGCCGCGGCCAGGTCGTCCCTCCCGCGCGGCCGGAGCTGCCACAGGCCGCGCCGCAGGCCGACGAGCGCGCTCTGCACGGCGTCGCGGGCGACGGCCAGGTCGCTGCCGGCGCGCAGCGCGGCGTCCACGGCGTACCGGGCGACCACCAGGTCCTGCATCGGGCCGTCGTGCAGGGCGTCGGCGAGCGCCGCGCGGTCGGTCTCGGCGTCGCGCAGCACCGCCCGGCCGCCGGGTGCGAGGCCGTCGGACGGGACGGCCGCCAGCGCCAGGCCGAGCACGGTCGCGGCGTCCCGCAGCAGCGGCAGGACGGCCGGCCGGGCGCCGCGGACGGTCAGCACGGCCCGCTCCGAGCCGTCCGGTGTGCTGACGGTCATCTCGACGACCGCCGGGATGTCGTACCGGCCCTCCGGCACGGCCCGGACGACCTCGCCCGCGGTCGCCAGGAGCTCGCCCCGGCGGTCGCTGCCGGACGGGCCGACGGCGCGCAGCACGGCGCTCTGCAGGCCGGTGTCGCGGACCAGGTCGGCGAGCGCCACCGGCAGCCCGGCGACCCCGCCCCGGGCCAGCTGGACGGCCAGCCGTCCGACCACCGCGCGCGGATCGGCGCCGTCGGCCTGCACTCCGAGCACCACGACCCCTCGCCTCCCCCGACCGGTGCGGCGCGCCGGGCGGCGCCGCATGCCTGCTGCATCGGCAGGCAGGGGCCGGTACGTGAGCGGCTTCCTTCCCCGATCGGGGCTCAGCTGCCGGCGGCCCGGCAGAGCAGCTCGACGGCGTCCGCGAGACCGTCGGCGACGGCCACCCGCTCGGGGAGGGCGTCCCGCTGCCAGCCGGGCCCGCCGACGACCAGAGCCGTCGGCGGGCGGGTGACCGGGACGGCCTCCAGCGCCGCGGGGCCGCCGGTCTCGGGGAGCTGGGACCACACGAACAGGGCGGCCGGCCCGGTCCGGACCACGGCGGCCTGCAACGCCTCGGGCGGCATCGCGCCGCCGAGCACCCGGCTGGCCAGACCGCGCTCCGCGAGGCCGGCGGCCAGCGCGTGCAGCGGCAGCGCGTGGTGCTCGCCGGGCGCGCCGGCGAGCAGCACCGGCCGCTGCTCGGACGGGCCCGGCCGGGCAGCCACCTCCCGCAGGGCGCCGGTCACGCACTCGGCGAGCAGGTGCTCGACCTCGACGCCGTGGCCGGTCGCCGCCCACCGCGCACCCACCGCGGCCAGCACCGGGCGCAGCAGGTGCTCCCAGGTCGGCAGCACGCCGTGCTCGGCCAGCTGGGCGCGGACCACGGCGCTCACGGTCTCGCTGTCCAGCGCCATCGCCGCCCGGCCCAGCCCGACGACCAGGGCCGGCGCGCCGGGCAGCGACAGCACCCGCCCGCCCGGCCCGCCACCCCGCATCCGCCCGTGCCGGTCGGGCAGCGGGCCGGACTCCGCCACGTCCGGCCCGGCGGGCGAGGGGACACCCCCGGCCGAGCCACCCGCCGGCAGCACCCCCGGGGACAGGACGGTCCGCGCGGCCTCCGCGGGCGGCACGCCCTCCAGGGTGAGCCGGCGCATCTCCTCGAGCCGGGACACGTCCGCCGGGCTGTACCGCCGGTGCGCTCCGGCGGCGTGCTCGGACGGGCCCAGCCCGTAGCGCCGGTCCCAGGTGCGCAGCGTCGCGGGGGCCACGCCCAGCCGACGGGCGACCGCGGCGACCGGCAGCGGCCCACGCGGCAGCCCCGGGCCGCTGCCCGGGGGCAGCTGCTCCGGCGGGCCAGGAGCAGGCGCGGACACCTGGACAGGATCGGGTGCCGCCGGTGCCGGCACAACTCGAACCGCTGCGCCGGGTCGAACGAACGCCGGGCGGGGCACGAGAAAAGTCGCGTCCGCACACTTGAACAACCTCTGGCGCGGTTATAACGTCGGAGCACGCAGGCTGGACCCCCTGCACCGACAGATCGGAACGCGCATGACCGACATTCGACGGCTCCCCGGACCGCAGGTCGAGAAGTGGGAGTGGCAGCTCCTCGGCTCGTGCCGCGGCAAGGACACCGAGCTGTTCTTCCACCCCGAGGGAGAGCGCGGTCCCAGCCGCGCCCAGCGCGAGGCGGCCGCCAAGGCGGTCTGCGCGACCTGCCCGGTGCTGCTGCGGTGCCGGTCCCACGCGCTCGCCAGCCGCGAGCCGTACGGCGTCTGGGGCGGTCTGTCCGAGCACGAGCGCGAGGAGATCCTCACCGCCCGGCCGCAGGCCCTCCCGGTCGCCGGCTGACCGGTCGCGCCTGCCGGCTGCCCGGCTCCGGCGTTCGCCGGACGTCACCGGTCCGCCCGCCGTACGGTCGGGCTCCGCCGCTGCTCCAGGAGTCCCCGTCGTGCGATGGCCAGCCGTCCCCCCGCCCCGGCGCGGCGTCGTGGGCGTGGCCGGGCTGCTGACCGCGGGCCTGCTCACCGGCGGCGTGCTCGCGGCCGTCGACGACGACCGGCCCGGTGTGCCGGACGCGCGCGCTCGCGGCCGCGCCGCAGGACCTCGAACCGCTTGCGTCGGCGACGCTGCCCGAGCCGACGCCGACCGGGACGCCCTCGACCGCGGCGCCCCCCGACGCTTCGCCCGGCGAGCCAGCGACCACCCCTGCGCCACGGTCCGCCGACCCGTCCCTGGGCCCCCTGGCCGAGCGGCACCGGGCCGACGTCCGGGTGGCCGGCGCCACGTCCCTCCCGCACGACCTGGTCGGCCGGCTCGAAGGGCTCGCCGAGCCGGGGGCCGCGCTGGCCTACCGCAGCGGGACCGTGGACGTCGGCGGGACGGCGCTGCCGGCGGTCGCCGTCGACCCGGGGGCCTTCCGTGCCTTCGTCGCGTCCGCGACGGCCGAGGCGACGGCTGTCTGGCAGGCCGTGGCGCGTGGCGAGGCGGTCGCGAGCCACGACGCCGCGAGCCGGCTCGGCCTCGTGCTCGGGGACCCGGTCACGGTGACGCCGTCCGACGGCGGACCGCCCCGGACGCTGCGCCTCGGCGCCCTCGCCACCACCGGCCTGCCCGCCACCGACCTGGTCGTCGACGACGCCGTCGGCGCCACGCTCGGCCTGTCGGAGAACACCGGCGTGCTGCTCGCCCGGGGCGCGGGCGGCGACCCGGCCCGGTTGGCCGAGCAGGCCCGGGACCTCGCCGGCGGCGTCGCGGACGTGGACCTGCTGACCTCGCCCGCTCCCCCGCCGGTCGCCTTCCTCAGCGGCGGCGCCGCCGGCAAGGCGTTCGGCGCGTTCTCCTACCGCTACTTCCCGGACGGCACCATCGAGCCCGACGCGGCCTGGGTGAAGGCCAACATCGTCACCGAGACGGTGCCGGTGCTCGGCAAGGTCACCTGTCACCGGCTGATGGTCACGCAGCTGCGCGGCGCGCTCACCGCGGTGCGGGCCCGCGGGCTCGACGGCACGCTGCGGATCAACAGCGGCTGCTACGTCCCGCGGTTCATCGAGCGCAACCCCAGCCGGCCGATCTCGCTGCACACCTGGGGCATCGCCATCGACCTGGACGCCCCCAGCAACGGCCGGGGCACCACCGGGACGATGGACCCGGCGGTCGTCGAGATCTTCAAGCGGTGGGGCTTCCGCTGGGGCGGCGACTGGTCCTACACCGACCCGATGCACTTCGAGCTCGGCGCCGTCCTCAGCGAGCCGCCGCGCTGACCTGCCGCCGGGTCGAGCGGGCCCGCCAGGCCGGGAGGCGGACGGCGGCGTCCCGCAGCACCTGCCGGGCGGCGTTGCGCCCGGACATCCCGTGCACGCCGCCGCCGGGGTGCGACGCGGCGCCGCACATGTACAGCCCGCCGACCGGCAGGGCGTACGGCGACCAGCCGGCGACCGGCCGGAAGACCAGCAGCTGGTCGGGCGCGGCGGACCCGCCGCCGACGTCGCCCCCGACCAGGTTCGGGTCGCGCCGCTGCAGGTCGAGCGGGGTCAGCACGCCGGTGTCCACCACCAGGCCGCGCAGCCCCGGGGCGTGCCGCTCCAGGCGGTCCAGCACCCGCTCGGCGAAGCCGGCCTGCCAGTCGCCGTCCGGTCGCAGCTGCGCCGCGGCGTCGCCGCGCGGCCGCGCCGGGCAGTGGCACTCCACCCACAGCGCCGCGGCACCGGGCGGCACCCGGGTCGGGTCGGCCCGGTCCTGCTGGCCGAGGATGAGCTGCGGGTGCGAGGGCAGCAGGCCGCGGCGGACCTGGGCCTGCGAGGTGGCCAGCTCGTCGAGGTCCCCGCTCACGTGCAGCACCAGCGACTCGCGGACGGCCTCGTCGGCCCACGGCGCGGGCCCGGACAGGTCGACGTCGAGCCGGAAGTAGCCGCTGGCGTACCGGTGCCGGCGCAGCGACGCCAGCCAGGGCCCGGGCAGGTGCTGCTCACCGACCAGGTCGCGGGCCAGGACGCCGGGCGCCACGTCGGCCACGACCGCGCGGCGCGCGGCGACCCCCGTCCCGTCCGCGCAGACCACGCCGACCGCGCGGCCGCCGCGGACCACCACCCGGGTCACCTCGACGCCGGTCCGCACCACCACGCCGGCCTCCTGCGCCGCCGCGACGAAGCCGTCGGCGAGCCGGGCCGCGCCGCCGACCGGCACCGGCATGCCGTGCGCCTGCGCGGCCATCGCGAGCAGCAGCGCCGGCGGGGTGGAGCCGGCGGCGTCGACCGCCACGTCGGCGTGCGTGGCATGCGCGGCGAGCAGCATCCGGGCCGCCGGGGAGCGCAGGCTCTGCGCGACGTAGGCCTCGACCGGCTCCAGCATCGCCCGGGCCGTCCGCAGGCTCCCCCGGGCGCCCGCGGCGCCGAGGAAGCGCAGCAGCGGCACGGACGGGCCGACCGGTCCCAGCAGCGCGGTGAACAGGTGCTGCCCCTGCGCCCGCCACCACCCGACCAGGTCGAGCCAGCTGTCGTCGGCGACCGCGGCCGCGGTGGCCTCCGCGGTCCGCCGCATCACGGCCGCCGGCACGTCCGGGTCCCACAGCGCACCCACCGGGACCTCGGTGCGCGCCCACGCGACCCGGGTGTCCAGGCCGAGCTCGGCCAGCACCGGGGAGGTGTGCAGGACGCCGTAGAAGGCCGACCCCCAGTCGTGCAGGTAGCCCGCCGGGGTCCGCTCGCTGCCGATGGCGCCGCCCGCGACGTCCCGCCGCTCGAGGACCTCGACGCTCCAGCCGGCCCGCGCCAGCAGCGTCGCCGCCACCAGCCCGTGGTGACCGCCGCCCACCACCACCGCGTCGACCGCCATCCCCGCACGCTGCCACAGCGCCGGGACCGCCGCACCGGCGACGACCGGCGCGCCGCGCGCACGGCGGCGGCCCGGCCCCCGCGAGGGAACCGGGCCGCCGGTCGAGCTGCGTGCCGAGGCGCGGACGGGCTAGTGCGCGTGCCCGTGGCCGCCGTGGCCGCCGGCGGCGGCGTCGGGCGCCGGCTCCGGCTTGTCGGTGACCAGCGTCTCGGTGGTGAGCAGCATGCTCGCGATCGAGGCGGCGTTGCGCACCGCGGACCGGGTCACCTTCACCGGGTCGACGATGCCCTGCGCGACCAGGTCGCCGTAGTCGCCGGTGGCCGCGTTCAGCCCCTGGTTCTTCCCGCCGTCGACACCGCGCTCGCGGGCCCGGTTGACGGCGACGCGCCCCTCGAGGCCGGCGTTCTCGGCGATCCAGCGGGCCGGCTCGTCGAGCGCCTTGCGGACGACGTGCACGCCGATCAGCTCGTCACCGGTCTTGCCGAGCCCGTCGACCAGCACGGCCGCGGCGTGCACGAGGGCCGCCCCGCCGCCGGGCACGATGCCCTCCTCGACCGCCGCGCGGGTCGCCGAGATGGCGTCCTCGAGCCGGTGCTTGCGCTCCTTGAGCTCGGTCTCGGTGTGCGCGCCGACCTTGATCACACCGATGCCGCCGGCCAGCTTGGCCAGCCGCTCCTGCAGCTTCTCGCGGTCCCAGTCGGAGTCGCTGTTCTCGATCTCCTGGCGGATCTGCGCGACCCGGCCGGCGACCTCCTCGCGGGTGCCGCCACCGTCCACGATCGTGGTGGTGTCCTTGGTGACGGTGACGGTGCGCGCCGACCCGAGCACCTCCAGGCCGACCGAGTCGAGCTTGAGGCCGACCTCGGCGGAGATGACCTGCGCGCCGGTGAGGACGGCGATGTCCTGCAGCATCGCCTTGCGGCGGTCCCCGAAGCCGGGGGCCTTCACGGCGACGACCTTGACGGTCTTGCGCAGCGCGTTGACGACCAGCGTGGACAGCGCCTCGCCGTCGACGTCCTCGGCCACGAGAAGCAGCGGCCGCTGGGCGGCGACGACCTTCTCCAGCAGCGGCAGCAGGTCGGCCAGAGCCGACACCTTGCCGTTGACGACCAGCAGCGCGGCGTCCTCCAGGACGCTCTCCATGCGCTCCGCGTCGGTGACGAAGTACGGGCTGATGTAGCCCTTGTCGAACTGCATGCCCTCGGTCAGCTCGAGCTCCAGGCCGGTGGCCTGGCTCTCCTCGACGGTGATGACGCCGTCCTTGCCGACCTTGTCCATCGCCTCGGCGACGAGCTCGCCGACCAGCGGGTCCTGAGCGGAGATGGCGGCGACCGCGGCGATCTCGGCGTGCGTCTGGACCTCGGTGGCGGCGTCCAGCAGCCAGGTGCTCACGGCCTCGACCGCGGCGTCCATGCCGACCTTGACGGCGATCGGGTTCGCGCCGGCCGCGACCGCGCGCAGGCCCTCGTGGACCATGGCCTGGCCGAGGACGGTGGCCGTGGTGGTGCCGTCGCCGGCGATGTCGTTGGTCTTGGTCGCCACCTCCTTCGCGAGCTGCGCGCCCATGTTCTCCCGCGGGTCCTCGAGCTCGATCTCGCGGGCGATGGTGACGCCGTCGTTGGTGATGGTCGGGCCGCCGTAGGACTTGCCGATCACGACGTTGCGGCCCTTCGGGCCGAGCGTGACCTTGACGGCGTCGGCGAGCTTGTCGACGCCGCGCTCGAGGGCGCGACGCGCGTCCTCGCTGAAAGCCAGGGACTTGGACACAGATGCCTCTCGTGGAAGGAGACGACGCCCCGGCCCCTGTCGGGTGCCGGGGCGTCGTGGTCGTGCGACTGCGGGGAGCGGGGGCTGCTAGCCCTCGATGACGGCGAGGACGTCGCGGGCGGAGAGCACGAGGTACTCCTCACCGGCGTACTTGACCTCGGTGCCGCCGTACTTGCTGTACAGCACCTTGTCGCCGACCTTGACGTCGAGCGGCACACGGGTGCCGTCCTCGAAGCGCCCCGGGCCGACAGCGAGAACGGTGCCCTCCTGGGGCTTCTCCTTCGCGGTGTCCGGGATGACGAGGCCGCTGGCAGTCGTCGTCTCGGCCTCGACGGCCTGAACGACGATGCGGTCCTCGAGCGGCTTGATGGCGACCTTGGTCGCGGTGGTCACGGTGCCTCCATAGGGGGTCGTGCGGCGTCTGTACGGACGGATCGGCCGCTCGCCGTCGCGGGGGTCGAGCACCGGGTCCGGTTGGCACTCTAACCACCTGAGTGCCAACCAGGCAATGCGGGGCCGGTCCGCCGCCGGGAACGCACGGCCACACCGTCGACACGGCCGGACCGCTCTTGCGCCCCGAAACACCGGCAGACAGGCCAGACTCAGGGCGAACCGGTCCGCGGGGGCGTGCCCCGCGGGCGCCCACAGCTCGAGAGGGGGCTCATGGACCGCACGCCCTCGCGCGCCTTCCGCCCCTACGTGACAGGCGTGCTCGTGGCCGGCGCGGTGGCCCTGGCCCTGTCGGTCCGCGAGCCGGACGGCCCCACCGCGGTGTCCTGGACGACGTACGCGCTGCTGGCCGTGGCGGTGGTCGTCGGCGAGCTCCGGCCGATCGTGGTGCCGCGCGGCGACACCACCGACGAGATCACCGTCTCGACGACGCTCGCGCTGGTGCTCGTGCTGATCGGGCCGCTGTGGCTCGCGGTCGCCGCACAGGCGGTGGGCGTGGCGCTGGAGGACCTGCGCAGCCGCAAGCAGCTGATCAAGGTCGGCTTCAACATCGCGCAGTACACCGTGACGCTGGCCGCCGCCCGGGCCGTCTTCTGCGCCGCGGCCGGGGTCCCCTTCGCGCAGGCCCGCCCGCTCGAGCTCCCTGGTCACCTGCCGGCCGCGCTGCTCGCCGGCGTGACCTACTTCCTCGTCAACAACGGGCTGGCGGGCACCGTCGTCGCCCTGGCCCAGCACAAGCCGGTGCTGCGCCACCTGCGCGGCGACGCCCGGTTCCAGATGATGACCTCCGGCGTGCTGCTGGCCTTCGCACCGGTGGTGGTGGCGGCGGTGCAGGCCACCGGCTGGCTGCTCCCGCTCGCGCTGGTGCCGCTGCCGGCCATCTACCTCAGCGCCCACCTGGCCGCGACCCGCGAGCAGGAGGCGCTGCACGACAGCCTCACCGGGCTCGGCAACCGCGAGCTGCTCCGGCTGCGTGCCCGGACCGCCAGCGCCGAGGAGGGGCCCGGGCACGCCCTGCTGCTCATCGACCTGGACCACTTCAAGGAGATCAACGACACCCTCGGCCACCCGGTCGGTGACGACCTGCTGCGCGCCGTCGCCTCACGGCTGCGGCACGCGCTCCGGGCCGGCGACACGGTGTGCCGGCTGGGCGGCGACGAGTTCGCGGTGCTGGTGGCCCGGGACGGCTCGCCGGACGGCCTCGACATCGCCGCCCGGGTCGCTGCCGGGCTCGAGGCGTCGTTCCTGGTCGACGGCGCCCGGCTCGACGTGCACGCCAGCATCGGCGTGGCCCTGCAGCCCGAGCACGGCCGGGACCTCGACGTGCTGCTGCAGCGCGCCGACATCGCGCTGTACCTGGCCAAGTCCGAGCGCGGCACCGCCCGGCTGTACGACCCGAGCAGCGACGTCCACACCCGGGAGCGGCTCGCCCTGGCGACCGAGCTGCGCGACGCGCTCGGCCGCGGCGACCTGTTCTGCGTCTACCAGCCGAAGGTCGACGCCCGCACGGGCGCGGCGGTCGGCGTCGAGGCGCTGGTGCGCTGGCAGCAGACGCCGGACACCGTGCTGCTGCCCGAGGACTTCCTGGCGGTCGCCGAGAACACCGGCCTGATCCGGCCGCTCACCCTGGCCGTGCTGGACCGGGCGCTGGCCGAGCGGGCCGGCTGGACGGCGCTCGGGCACGATCTCGAGCTGTCGGTGAACCTCTCGGTCCGGCACCTGACCGACCTCGACCTGCCCTCGCAGGTCGCCGAACTGCTCGCCCGGCACGGCACGGCGCCGTCCCGGCTGGTCCTCGAGGTGACCGAGACCGGGATCATGTCCGACCCGGTCCGGGCCCTGATGGTGCTCGACGACCTGCGCGCGCTCGGCGTGCACCTGGCCATCGACGACTTCGGGACCGGGTACTCCTCGCTGTCCTACCTGCACCGGATGGCGGTCGACGAGCTCAAGATCGACAAGTCGTTCGTCTCCGGTCTGGCCACCGGGCACGGGAACGCCAGCATCGTCCGCTCGACCATCCAGCTCGGGCACAGCCTGGGGCTGCGCCTGGTGGCGGAGGGCGTGGAGGACGAGGAGTCGCTGGCCCTGGTCCGCGAGTGGGGCTGCGATCAGGTGCAGGGCTACCTGATCAGCCGGCCGCTGGTCGCCGAGGCGGTGCCGCGCTGGCTGGCGTCCCGGGTGCCGGACAGCGTCGGCTGAGCGGACGCAGCGGCCCGCCGGCGAGCCGGCGCCAGGCCGGACGCGGGTCGCGGGCCAGCACGGTCCGGCAGGTGCGGTGGACGGTCCAGACGGCGCCGGTGAGCAGCAGGACGTCACCGACGCTGAACACGTTGACGAACGGCAGCCACGTCGGCGAGGCCAGCACGTCGCCGAGCGGCGCCAGGACCGGAGACGCCAGCACCTCGCTGTTGGTGTAGGCCTCCTCCTCCAGCGGGATGCCGGCCCGCCGCAGCGCGGCGGCCGAGGCCGGCATGGTGCCGCCGTTCAGGGCCAGGACCAGGGCGTTGAGGGCCGACCCGAGGGCGATCAGCCAGAGCCCGGGCACGGCCCGGTTGCGCCAGACGAACACACCGGCCAGGACGTAGGACGCCCCGTGCAGCGCGACCAGCAGCTCCCGCGGCAGGTCGCTGAGCACGGCCAGGGCGAGCACCTGGGCGACCAGGGCGGCCAGGAGCAGGGGGCCGCCCGACAGGGTCAGAGCGCCGAGCCGGTGCAGCCGGCCGCCGAGCGGACGGACGAGCAGGACGGCGACCAGCAGGCCGACGACCAGCAGCACGGGGCTGCTAGCCGATCAGTGCCACTTGCGGCCGGCCTCGACGACCGAGACGAGCAGGGCGAGGGTGCCGGCCGAGCTGAGCAGGCGCAGGTTGAGGCGGTTCCACATGACGTACTCCTTCAGCGATACGGGCGAGGACACGGGGGCAGGGCGTCGACGGGGCGGGCTCAGTCCCACTTCACGCCGTCGAGCGCGACGCGCGACGGCAGGCGGGGAGAACGGAGCAGCTCGAGCAGAGACGACCACGGGTTCATCGGTCACTCCTTGCGTCGTGCGGGGTGGACCATTCAGACATCGGGCGCAGTCCGGACGCACCACATAGTCACCTATAACTATCTCTGCGTCACCACAACACGGCCGTACGTCGGGCCGTTCCCCGGCGGACCGCTCAGCCGGCTGCGGTGGCGAGCACCCGCGTGACGTCCATCGCGCTGTCGGCCGGCAGGTCGAGCGGGCTCGGCGCCACACCCGCCTCGACCAGCCGGGCCCCGAGCGCAGCGACCATCGCCCCGTTGTCGGTGCACAGGCCGGGCCGCGGCACCCGCAGGCGGACGCCGGCGGCGTCGCACCGCTGTTGCGCCAGCGCCCTCAGCCGCGAGTTCGCCGCGACCCCGCCGCCGATCAGCAGCGCCCCGATCCCCTGCTCCCGGCAGGCCCGCACCGCCTTGGCGGTGAGCACGTCGACCACGGCCTCCTGGAAGCTCGCGCAGACGTCCGCGACCGGCACCTCGCCCGCGTGCGCCTCCAGCCAGCGGGCCACCGCCGTCTTCAGCCCGGAGAAGCTGACGTCGTAGGAGGCGTCGCGGGCCATCGACCGCGGGAACGCGATGGCGTCGCGGTCGCCCTCGCGGGCCAGCCGGTCCACGGCCGGGCCGCCCGGGAAGCCCAGCCCGAGCAGCCGGGCCACCTTGTCGAACGCCTCCCCCGCGGCGTCGTCCACGGTCTGCCCGAGCGGCGTCAGCCCGCGCGTCAGGTCCTCGACGAGCAGCAGGCTGGAGTGCCCCCCCGAGACCAGCATCGCCACGCAGGGCTCGGGCAGCGGGCCGTGCTCGAGCACGTCCACGGCGACGTGCGCCGCCAGGTGGTTCACGCCGTAGAGCGGCACGTCCAGGGCCACCGCGTACGCCTTCGCCGCGGCCACCCCGACGAGCAGCGCGCCGGCCAGACCCGGGCCGGCGGTCACCGCGACCGCGTCCACGTCCGCCAGCCGCACCCCGGCGGTCGCCAGGGCGCGCTGCACCGTCGGGACCATCGCCTCCAGGTGCGCCCGGCTCGCCACCTCCGGCACGACGCCGCCGAACCGGGCGTGCTCCTCGACGGACGGAGGCGACCGCGTCCGCGAGCAGCGTGCGGCCGCGGACCACCCCGATCCCGGTCTCGTCGCACGACGTCTCGATCCCGAGGACCAGCGGCTCGCCCATCCGGTCAGCCTAGGAGCCGGGCCGGCGCGCCCGGCCCCCGGTCAGCTCCGGCGCTGCAGCACCCAGGCGTCGGTGCCGCTCGGCTGGTAGTAGCCGCGGCGCACGGCGGTGCGGGAGAACCCGTAGCGGCCGTACAGCCGCTGGGCGGGCCCGTTGTCGGCCCGGACCTCCAGCGCCACCACCCGCTGCGAGCGGCGGCCGGCCTCGGCGAGCAGCGCCTCGAGCAGCAGCGCCCCGACGCCGCGCCGCTGGAAGGACGGCGCGACGGCCATGGTCTGCACCCAGGCCTCGTCGGGGTAGTCGCACAGCCCGGCGTAGCCGACCGGCGGCGCCCCGGCCGGCGCCTGCGGGTCGACGGCGACGAGGTAGTGCCGGGTGGTCACCTGACCGAGCTCGGACCAGAACGTTCGGGCCGTCCAGGGCTCGTCGCCGAACAGCTCGGCCTCCAGCGGCAGCACCTGCGCGACGTGCCACCAGCGCATCCGCTCCAGGGTCACCACGACGCGGCCTCGTCGACGGTGCGGCCGTGCCGCAGCTGCACCCGGTGCAGCACGCCCCCGGCCCGCAGGTGCACCTCGTCGTCGAGCCGGCCCAGCCACTGGGCGCCGGGCGCGAGCGGCCCGGACTCCCAGGCCAGCCCGGCGGCGTCGTAGGCGGCGAGCACCCGGTCCCCCAGCAGCAGCGCGAGCCCGCGGTCCGCCGCCGGCACGAGCAGCCGGGCGCCCGGGACGTCCAGGCGGCCCCAGCGGTCCGGGTCGGCGGTGTCCACCACGTACGGGTCCGCGCCGAGCGCGACCATCACCGTCGCCGGGTCGGGCCAGCTCGACACCACCGACAGCCGGCCGGCGACCAGCTCGCTGGCGAAGACCCCGGTCCACGGCGGCCCGCCGTGCGGCTCGATCCGCAGCCACGCACCGTCCGAGCCGCCGTCCCGGCGCGCCCCCGGGTAGTAGACGACGTCCCGCAGCGACCCCCGGACGGTGCGCTCGTGCGCCACCTCGTAGCGCCGGGGGAAGGCGTCCAGCTCCAGCGGGGTGTCGCTCACGCCGTCACCGGCTTGGGCACCCCCGGCGGGCTGGCGTCCGGCCGGCGCAGGTAGAGCGGGACCAGCGGCTCGGTCGGCGCGGCGGCGAGGACGCGGCGCGCGGCCAGCAGCACGACGCCCTCGGCGCTGGGGTAGCGCGGCTCCGGCGGCACCCCGGGGAACAGGTCCGGGCGGGCCAGCGCGCCGTCACCGACCACCCGGCCGGTCCAGCCGACCTCGGAGAGTGCCGCGGCCAGCGCCGCGGGGGCCAGCACCGCCGGACCGGCGACCCGCTCGTCGTCGGCGGCGTACTCGGCCCAGTAGACCTCCTTGCGACGGGCGTCGGTGACCACCACGCGCTCGCCGTCGCCCCACGGGTCGACGGCGTCCAGCGAGCAGCAGCCGTACACCGGGACGCCGAGCGCGTCGGCCAGCGCGCCGGCGGTCATCACCCCGACCCGCAGTCCGGTGAACGGGCCGGGCCCCAGCCCCACGGCGACCGCGGCGAGGTCGCGGGGCGTCGCGCCCAGCTCGCCGAGGACGGCCCGCACGCCGGTGGCCAGCAGCTCGCCGTGCGCCCGGGCGTCGACCACCTGCCAGTCGGCCTGCCGGAGCCAGGTCGCGCCGCCCTCGGAGTCGGGGGCGAGGTCGACGCAGGCCACCGAGACGGCCGGGCTGGAGGTGTCGAGACCGAGGACGAGCACGCGGCCAGCCTAGGAGGCCGCGGCCGAGAGCACGACGTACCAGCGGGCCGGAGCGGGCGCCTCGACGCGCACCCGGTACGCGGTGTCGCCGGGCACCGGCTGGCTCTGCTCGACGATCAGCTCGGTCGGCTCGGCCGACCCGCAGGCCAGCTCGGCCTCCGCGTCCGACGGGGGCGTGGTGGTCACGGTGACGGCGGTGCGGCCCGCGCAGACCAGCCGGGTGACCAGGCGCGACCCGGCCGGCACGACCACGTCGAGCCGGCCGCCCGTGAGCTCGGCGTCCCGGTCGTTCCCGAGCCGGGCCAGCTCACCGGGTCCGGGCTCCACGACCAGCGCGTCGTAGGCCGCACTGCCCTCCTCGGGGGCCGGCCCGGCCGGCTCCGGGGGCGGGGTCGCCGCCCCCGGGCAGACCGGAGGGCAGGGGTCCGGCACCGGCGCGCCCTGCCGGTCCGTGCCGCAGCCGGCGACCAGCGCGGGCAGCAGCAGCCACCCCGCCAGCCGCGCGGCCGGGCAGGTCAGGAGCCGTACTCGGCGACGAGCTCGCGCTTGAGCACCTTGCCGGACGGCCCGAGCGGCAGGGCGTCGACGAACACCACCCGCCGGGGGTACTTGTACGCCGCCAGCTTCTCCTTGGACCAGGAGCGCAGCTCGTCCTCGGTGACCTCGCCGCCGGCCGGGTCCCGCACCACGACGGCGCAGACCTCCTCGCCGTACTGCGGGTCCGGCACGCCGATCACGGCGACCTGGCCGACCGCCGGGTGGCGCAGCAGCACCTCCTCGACGTCGCGCGGGTAGACGTTGTAGCCACCGCGCAGGACCATGTCCTTCTTGCGGTCGACGATCCGGACGTAGCCGTCCTCGTCCTTGGTGCCGAGGTCGCCGGTACGGAACCAGCCGTCGACGATCGCGGCGGCGGTGGCGTCGGGCTTGTTCAGGTAGCCCTTGAAGACGTTGTGCCCGCGCACGACGATCTCGCCGAGCTCCCCGGTCGGCAGCAGCTCGATGCGCTCGTCGACCTCGGCCTTGGCGATCTCGACCTCGACGCCCCAGATCGGCTTGCCGACGGTGCCCGGCCGCGGCTCGAAGCCCTTCTGGTTGAACGTCGCCACCGGCGAGGTCTCGGTGAGCCCGTAGCCCTCCAGCACCTTGGTGCCGAAGACCTGCTCGAACTCCTCGAGCACCGCCATCGGGCAGCGCCGCACCGCCGGACAGCGCGCTCTTCAGGCTCGGCCGCAGCTCGCTGGCCTTGGCCGGCCTCGAGCAGCGCGACGTACATCGTCGGCACGCCCATGAAGATCGTGCACTCGTTCTTCACCAGCAGCTCGAGAGCCTGCGCGCCGTCGAAGCGCGGCAGCAGCACCACCGACGCGCCGACGAAGAACGACGGTGTTCATGCAGCAGGTCTGGCCGAACGTGTGGAACAGCGGCAGGCAGCCGAGCACGACGTCGTCCTGGGTGATGTCGAACGAGTACGTCGCCGAGGCGATCACGTTCATCATCACGTTCAGGTGGGTGATCTCGGCGCCCTTGGGCTTGCCGGTGGTGCCCGCTGGTGTAGAGCACCACCGCGGTGTCCTCGGCCTCGCGCAGCACGCAGCGCCTCGATCGGGGTCGCCGACTGCGCCAGCACGTCGATCCGCTCGATGCCGTCGGGCGGTGCCGTCCATGACGGCGAGCACCGGCACGCCGGCCAGCTCGGCGCCCTTGGCGCCCTCGCCGAGCAGCGGGGCGGCGCAGATCAGCGCCTTCGCCCCGGAGTCGGACAGGACGTACTCGATCTCCTCGGCCTTGAGCAGCGCGTGCACCGGCACGGCGACGCCGCCGAGCGCGAGCGACCCCGAAGTAGGCGATCGGGAAGTGCGGGGTGTTCGGCAGCAGCAGCGCGACCTTGTCGCCCGGCCCGACGCCCCGGTCCCGCAGCACCGCGGCGTACTGCCGGGCGCGCGGCCCAGACCTGGGCGTAGGTCAGCGTCAGGTCCCCGAGCACGACGGCGGGGCGGTCGGCGTGCCGGACGGCGGACTCGGCGAGGATGCTGGCGATCGATCAGGGACACGGGAGCGCTCCGAGGGCCTGCAGGGACGGGACGGACGAACGGGTCAGGCCACCCCGAGGTAGGCCTGCTTGACGTACGGGTCGGCGGCGATCTCGGCGGTCGGTCCCTCGCGGGCCACCAGGCCGTGCTCGAGCACGATGGTGCGGTCGGCGCACCGGAAGGCGAACGTGACGTCCTGCTCCACGAGCAGCATCGTCGTCCCGCTGTCCTTGATGGTCTGGATGCCGGCGACGATGGCCTCCTTCACGCCGACCGACAACCCCAGGGTGGGCTCGTCGAGCAGCATGCAGCGCCGGCCGCGCCATCAGCGCCCGGCCGATCGCGCACTGCTGCTGCTCGCCTCCGGACAGCGTGCCCGCTGCCTGGTCGGCGCGCTCGGCGAGCTTCGGGAACAGCGTCGAACACCCGGTCGCAGGTCCTGCTCACGGGTGTCCGCGCCCTTGCGCAGCCGGCGCGCCCCGAGCTCGAGGTTGTCGCGCACGGTCAGCCGCGGGAACAGCCGGCGCCGCTCCGGGCAGTGCACCAGCCCGGCCATCACCACGCGTACGGCGTCTTCGGCAGCGGCCTGCCCTCGAACTCCAGCGTCGTCGGAGGTGCTCGCGTTCAGCCGGGACAGCGCCCGCAGCAGGGTGGTCTTGCCCGCGCCGTTCGGGCCGACGACCGCGACGGTCTCGCCGCGGTCGACGTGCAGGTCGACGCCGTTGAGCACCTGCGCCTTGCGCGAAGGACGACCTTCAGGTCGCGGACCGTCGAGGACCCGCTCGCGGGCTCAGCGGTCGGTCATCGACGGTCGCTCCTCCGAGGTAGGCGCGTCACGACGGCCGGGTCGCGCATGACGGACTGCGGGTCGCCGTCGGCGATGACCGCGCCCTGGTCCATCGCGACCACCCGGTCGACCAGCGCGATCAGCGAGCCGATCTTGTGCTCCACGACGATCAGCGTGACGCCGTCGGCGCGCAGCTGGCGGATCGTGTCGGACAGCACGCCGATCTCGGTCTGCGACAGCCCGGCGAACGGCTCGTCGAGCAGCAGCAGGCTGGGCGCGGTCGCCAGCGCCCGGGCCATCTCCAGCCGCTTGAGGTCGCCCTCGGACAGCTGCGCGCTGGGCGAGGCGGCCCGGCCGGCCAGGCCGACCCGGTCGAGCACCGCCATCCCCTCGGCCCGCAGGTCGCCCTTCGCCTTGCCGCCGCGATCAGCGGCACCATCACGTTGGCCAGCACCGGCAGGTCCGGGAACGGCCGGACGATCTGGAAGGTCCGCGCCACCCCGGCCGCGACCACCTTGTGCCGCGGCATCCGCAGCAGGCTCGTGCCGCGCAGCCGGACGTCGCCCGAGGTCGGCTTGTCGAAGCCGGTCAGGCAGTTGAACAGCGTCGTCTTGCCGGCGCCGTTGGCGCCGATCAGGCCGACCGCCTCGCCCTCCTGCACGGTGAGGCGGACGTCGTCGACGGCGGTCAGCCCGCCGAAGCGCCGGGTGACCCCGTCGGCCTCGAGCAGCGCGGTCACGAGTTCTCCGTCAGGGTGCGCGCCCGCCGCGCGGGACTCGAGACCGCGACCGGACAGGCGGCGCAGCACCGGCGGCACGATGCCCCGGGGCTGCACGATCAGGACGACGATCAGGATCAGGGCGAAGGTGCCGATCTTGAGCTCGGGGTGCTCGCGGTAGAGCGGACCTTGTCGAGGTAGTAGCCCTGGAGCAGCACGACGACGTACGCGCCGATCGCCGGGCCGATGATCGAGCCGACCCCGCCGAACGCCGCGATGATGATCACCAGCAGGCTGAGGTCGACGAGCAGCAGGTCGAGCGCGACCGTGCCGCGGACCTGCGCGTAGCAGTCCGCCGGCGAGCCCGGCGCAGGCCGCCGACAGCACGAACGCCCCGAGCTTGTAGCGCGTCACCGGCACGCCGGCCGCCTCGGCGGCGCTCTCGTCCTGCTGGATCGAGCGCAGCACCAGGCCCGCGCTTGCCGTAGCCCAGCGCCATCAGCCCGCCGACCATGATCACCATCACCACCAGCGTCACGAAGTAGCTGACGTAGATGTACTGGTCGAAGCCGCGTCTTGGCGCCGAACGTCAGCGGCCCGAGCACGAGCCTTGGACAGCGCCGTCGCCGAGCGTCGCCCAGGAACGCGGTCGTCGGTGACGCTCTTGACGCCGGCGATGCCGTCCTCGCCGCCGGTCTGGCGTCTTGAAGATGAACGTCAGCTGCACCAGCGCCGACGCCACCGACAGGGTGGCGAGCGCGAGGTACGGGCCCTTGAGCCGCAGGCAGGGCACCCCGATCGACGATGCCGAGCGCCGCCGACGACCGACGCCGCCAGCAGCAGCGCGAGCTCGCTGGAGACGCTCGGGCTGGTACTTGCTCGAGCAGCGCGACGGTGTAGGCGCCGACGCCGATGAACGCGGCGTGACCGAAGTTCACCTGCCCGGTGTAGCCGGACAGGATGTCCCAGCGACGCGGCGAACATGACGTAGAGGTTGGCGGTCGCGATCACCTGGAGCAGCGTCGTGTTGTCCACGAAGCGCGGGAAGAACAGCAGCAGCACGGGCAGCAGCAGCAGCAGCAGCACGTTGACCTTGAGCAGCCTGCCGAGCAGGTCGCTGCGTCGGCCGCTGCGCCGGCGCCGGGCGGCGCGGCCGCGACGTCGGCGGTCATCGGGCCACCCTTCCCGAGCAGGCCCGGACGGTCGCACGACGAGCGTCACGAGGATGACCGCCACGGTGACGAGCCCGACCTTGATGTCGCCGTCCTGGACGTTGAAGGCCACGAAGCGGTCGAGGAAGCCGATGACGATCGCGGCGAGGACGGTGCCGGCGACGCTGCCGAGCCCGCCGAGGATGACGATCGCGAACGCCTGGGTCAGCGGAAGCAGCCACATGGTCGGGGTGACCACGCCGTACGGCGCGGTGACGACCCCGGCGAGGCCGGCCAGCCCGGCGCCGAGCGCCAGCACGAGCAGGGTCACCCGCTCCGGGCGCACGCCGATGAGCACGGCGGCCTCCGGCGTCCTCGGCGACCGCCCGCACCACCCGGCCGACCGGGGTCTTGGTGAGCACCAGCAGCACGATGGCGATGACGACCGCCGCGACGATGCCGGCGAGCAGCCGGCTCTGCTGGCAGCGGGACGCCGAGGACGTCGCACCGCGGCCGCGCGACGAAGGACGGCAGCTGCCGCTCGAGGCCGCCGAAGAAGAACCGCGTCAGCGACTCGACCAGGATCGCGACCGCCAGGGTCGCGATCAGCACGGCCACCTCCTGGTGCCGGATCGGTGCGATGACCAGGCGCTCCAGCAGCACGCCGGCGACCATCGCGGCGCGCGACGCCGGCCAGGGCCGCGACCACCAGCGGGCGCGCCGCTGTCGCTGCACGGCGTAGGCCGTGTACGCGCCGATCATGAAGAACGAGCCGTGCGCCAGGTTGACGATCCCGCCGACGCCGTAGACGAGCGAGAAGCCGAGAGCGACCAGCGCGATCGTCGCGCTGGTGAGTGCGCCTTGGACGAGGACGTCCATGGGCCTCCTTGCCGAGAGGGGGAACCGCCACGGGGCCGGGCGGCGGACAGGACAGGGGCAGGACGCTCGACGGGCCCGGCAGGCAGCTGCCGCCGGGCCCGTCGTGGGCGTCCTGCAGCTGACGCCCGCGGGCTTCTTGTAGGTGTTGCCCTCGGCCAGGTCGGCCGGGTAGACGATCTTCTTCGAGCCGTCCGCCTGGTACTGGAAGTACAGCAGCGACAGCCCCTTGGAGGGGTCGGTGGCGCTGTAGATCACGTCGTGGTTCGGCCCGAACTTCTCGACGCCCTGGGCGCCGACGCGGTCGGTCTTCTCCAGCTCGGTCACGAGCTTGTCGGCCTCGAGGCTGTCGGCCTCGACCGCGGCCTCGTGCAGCGTGTACACGCCGTCGTAGGTCGCCACGCCGTTGTAGAGCGGGTCACGCTGGTACTTGCGCCTAGAAGGCGTCGAAGAACGGGATCGTCTTCGGCGATGATCGGGGCGCGCAGCGCGCCGGACGGGCCGTTCAGCTCGCCGACCGCCTTGGTGACGTCGAAGTACGCCGAGGACTGCCCGGCGACGTTGATGCCGCCGAGCGCGAAGCCGGGCTTGAGGGTGGCCCACTGCTTGCCGACCTGCATGCCGACCTGGGTGGAGTTGACCTCGATGACGAACTGCGCGCCCTTGTCGCGCAGGCTCTTGAACTGCGCGCTGAAGTCGGTCGCCTGCGGGGTGTGCTTCTCGACGCCGACCAGCTCGACGCCGGTGGTGACCGGGATCTTGCCGCCGGTCGCGTCGCTCGGGTTGACCAGGCACTTGCTCAGGAAGTCGACCAGCGGGATCGCGAAGGCGGCGTCCTCGTGCAGGATGCCGAACTTCGTGAAGCCCTCCTTGCTGAGCTTGGTGGTGTAGGTCAGGCACATGTCGGCGGCCAGGTTGGTGGAGTTGACCGGGCCGATCCGGAAGATGTACTTGCCGGGGCCGTCGGAGTCGACGTCCTTGACGACGTCGGGGGCGGCCGCACCGGCGGACAGGTAGGGCAGCTTGGCGCGCTTGATCGTGTCGAGCGCGGCGAGCGTCTCGGCGGAGGAGAAGCCGCCGGTGACGGCCTGGACCTGGTCCTGCTGGGCGAACCGGGTGATGCAGGCGATGGCCTTCTCCGGCTTGGCCTCGGAGTCGCAGAACACGATCTCGACCTTCGGGCCCTTGCCCGCGGCGTTGATCTCCTTGGCGGCGAGCAGCGCGCCGTCCCGGACGTCCTCGCCCTGCGGGATCTGCTCGGGGCCGAAGACACCGATCTTGAACGTCTCGGTGCTGCCGCCGCCCTGCGTGCTCCCCCCGTCCGCGGCCGGGCGTGCCGCTCTCGCCGCAGGCCGCCAGGGCCGCGATCGCCAACGCGGTGCCGGCGACGGCCCAGCGCGTGTTCCTCATGGATGCTCCAGCTGTTGTCGGCGTGTGACGCGCGTGCGGCGCCGGGCCCCGATGAAACCCCACCCCGGGAGACGCCCGTCACGCCCCCTCCCGTCGTGTCCGCGCTGTTACCCGCCGCCGGGGGTCGCCCAGCGGGCGCCGTACGGCTCGATCCGGGCGGTCCGGTGCTCCGGCGGCGCCCCCTGCGGGCGGTCGAGGTGGACCTCCAGACGGGCGTCCGCGAGCCCCTCGACCAGCCCCTCGCCCCACTCCACGACGACCACGCTGCCCGGCAGGTCGGTGTCGAGGTCGAGGTCGTCGAGCTCGAGCGCCGCCGCGCCGGACTCGCGCAGCCGGTACGCGTCGACGTGCACCAGCGGCACCGGGCCGGCGTGCACCCGGGCCAGGACGAAGGTGGGGCTGGTCACCCGGCCGCGTACCGCGAGCCCCTCGCCGATGCCCTGGGTGAGGGCCGTCTTGCCGGCGCCGAGCGGCCCGGACAGCACGACGAGGTCGCCGGGGCGCAGCGACCCGGCGAGCCGTCTGCCGAGGGCGCGGGTCCGCTCCACGCCGGACAGCACCTGCGGGACGGCCCGGACGAGCTCACCGGGCGCCAGCTCGCGGAAGCCCAGCCCGGTCCACGCCGGGCTCGGCCGGGCGCGGGCGCGCAGGTCCAGGTCGTCGCCGGGCTCGGCCAGCGCCGCACCGGCCTCGGCGGGCGAGGACACCAGCCGGGACCAGCTCACCGGGCGTCCCGGGGAGCGCCGTGCGGGACGGCGCCGTCCGGGGTCGTGGTGAGGCGGACCGCCAGCGCCAGGTCCTCGGTGAGCAGCCGCCGTGGCTCGCCACGCGGCCCGGACCGGATCGCCGCGCTCGGGTGGTACGTCGGCAGCACCTGCAGGCCGTCGACCTGGTGCAGCCGGCCGCGGACCGGACCGAGCGGCCCGGGTCCCAGGAACCACCGGGTCGCCGACAGCCCGAGCGTCACGACCAGGTCGGGCGCGAGCAGCGCGAGCTGCCGCTCGGTCCAGCCGCGGCAGCGTGCCGACTCGGCCCGGCTCGGCAGCCGGTTGCCCGGCGGCCGGCACTTGAGGGTGTTCAGCACCGCCGTCCGGGACCGCGCCCCGCCCACCTCGGCGAGCAGCGCGTCCAGCAGGGCGCCGCTGCGGCCGACGAACGGCGCGCCGGTCGCGTCCTCCTGCGCCCCGGGCGCCTCCCCCACCAGCAGCAGCCGGGCGCCGGGGGGCGCGTCCCCGACGACGACGGACCGCCGGGTCGCCGCGAGCTCCGGGCAGGCGGTGCAGCTCCGGGCCGCCGCGACCAGCGCGGCCCAGTCCGGTGCCCGCTCGGCGGCCTGCCGGACGGCGGTGGCGCCGGCGTCGGTGCCGGTCACCGCGACCCCGCCGTCGCCTCGGCCGTGCCGGCCCCGGCCGCCGGCACGGCCCGGCGCAGCAGGGCCCGCAGCTGCAGGGTGACCAGCGGCGCCCGTTCCAGCTGGACCATGTGCCCGGCCCCCTCGACCACCACGAGCTGCGCGGCGGGGAGCGCGTCCGCCAGCCCCCGGCTGTGCTCGACGGGCGTGACCCGGTCCTCGCTGCCCACCAGCACCAGCGTCTCGACCCCGCGCAGCACGTCCAGCGCCGCGAGCTTGTCGTGGCTGGTGAAGCTGTCGTAGAACTCCGCGACCACGTCGACCGGGCAGCGGGCGGTCATCGTCTCGACGAACTCCACCAGCGACGGGCTGACGTCCCCGGAGCCGAAGGCGAGCCTGCGGGCCAGCACGAAGGCCAGGTCGGTGCCCAGCCGCCGGGTGCGCTCGAACGGCTGCGGTGCGCTGCGCATCCCCCGGGTCAGGTACGGCAGGACCCGTCGGGTCACCGGGGCCAGCGCCACCGGGAGCCCGAGCGTGAGGTCGGCGAGCCGGCCGGAGGACGTCCCGATCAGGGCGACGCCGACGACCCGGCTGCCGAAGGCGGCGGGCTGCTGGTCGGCCAGGGCCATGATGGTCATGCCGCCCATGGAGTGCCCGACCAGCACCACCGGTCCGGTCGGCGCGGTGGCGGCGAGCACCGCGGCCAGGTCCCGCCCGAGCTGGTCGATCGTGCTGCGCTCGGGCGCGCCCCGGCCGCTGCGGCCGTGCGCGCGCTGGTCCCAGAACACCAGCCGACCGGGGTTGTCGGCCGCCAGCGCCTGGCGCTGGTAGTGCCAGACCGCCAGCTCCTGGGTGTAGCCGTGGCAGAACACGACGGTGACCGGGACGTCGCCGGCCGGCCCGACCACCTCCACGTGCAGCGGCACGCCGTCGTCGGCGGTCACCGCCGGCTCGGCGTCGGCGGGCAGCGCGAAGAACGGCTCCCGGGCGTCCGGGTCGGGGCGCAGCCGCACCCGGCCGATCGCGTACCGCTCCGCGGCCAGCCCGACGGCGCCGCCCGCGGCGGCGAGCCCGACGAGGCTCCCGACCAGGCCGGCCCGCCTCACCGGTAGGTCCTGGGGACGCGTGCGCCGATCCGGGTGACGATCTCGTAGTCGATCGTCCCGAGGACGTCCGCCCACTCCTGGGCGGTCGGCTCGCCCGTCGTCCCCGGGCCCGAACAGCAGGACCTCGTCGCCCGGCTCGGCCTCGTCGTCGCCGAGGTCGAGCACGAACTGGTCCATGCACACCGTGCCGGCGACCGTCCGCCGACGCCCGCGCAGCTGCACCGGCAGCCGGCCGGTGCCGGCCCGCGGGACGCCGTCGGCGTACCCCAGCGGCACCAGCGCGAGGGTGCTCTCCCGGTCGGTGGTGTGCCGGTGCAGGTAGCTGACGCCGGACGCCGGCCGGCACCCGCTTGACCAGCGCGACCCGGCTCGCCAGGGTCATCGCGGGCCGCAGCCCGAAGTCGGACGGGCTGCCGAGCTGCGGCACCGGCGACAGCCCGTACAGCGAGATCCCGGGCCGGACGAGGTCGTAGTGGGTGGCCGGTGCGGTCAGCGTGGCGGCGGAGTTGGCCAGGTGCCGGACCAGCGGGGACAGGCCGGCCCGTTCGGCGACCTGCACGGCCTCGTCGAAGCGCCCGGCCTGCGCGTGGTTGACCGGGTGGTCCGGGCCGCCGTCGGCGAACGCGAAGTGGCTCCAGACCCCGACCACCTCCACGCCGTCGGTGCGCGCCGCCGCCGCGCACAGCGCCGGCCAGTCCGCCGCGACGGCGCCGCCGCGGGACAGCCCGGTGTCGGCCTTGAGGTGGACCCGGGCGACCGTCCCGGTGGCGGCGGCCGCCGCGGCCGCGGCCGCCAGCTCGGCCCGGTCGTACACCCCGAGGTCGACGCCGGCCGCGACCGCCGGCGCGAGGTCCTCGTCGGGCGTGAACAGCCACGCCAGCACCGGCGCGTCGATGCCGGCGGCACGCAGGGCCAGGGCCTCCTCCAGGAAGGCGACGCCGAGCCAGGCGGCCCCTCCGGCCAGCACGGCGGAGGCGCTCGGCACCAGCCCGTGCCCGTAGCCGTCGGCCTTGACGACCGCCATCAGGGCGGCGCTGCCGGCCAGCTCGTCGAGCCGCCGTGCGTTCGCCGTGATGGCGGCGAGGTCGATCCGCGCCTCGCTCCTCACCGTCGCCCGCTCGCCGCGCGCCTCATGCCGGCCCCGTCCTCATGCCGGCATTCTCTCAGCCAGCAGCGCGCGGACCGCCTCGGGCCACGCCGACAGCAGCCGCCCGGCGTGCGAGGACAGGCCGTCGCTGGCGAGCGCCCCGGCCCGCCCGTGCAGGAACGCGGCGGTCGTCGCGGCCTCCCGCAGCCCCAGGCCCTGTGCCAGCAGCGCGCCGCACGCCCCGGCAAGCACGTCCCCGGACCCGGCGGCCGCCAGCGCCGGGGTGCCGGTGCGATTCACCCGGGCCGCGCCGTCCGGGCCGGCGATGACCGTCGCCGCGCCCTTCAGCAGCACGTGCACCCCCAGCGTCGCGGCCAGCCGGCGGGCGGCGCCGAGCCGGTCCGGGCCGACCGGCGCGCCGAACCGGGCGTACTCGCCGTCGTGCGGGGTCAGCAGCGTCGGCGCGTCCCGGCGCAGCCACCCGGGGTGCCCGGCGCAGACGGTGAGCGCGTCGGCGTCGACCAGGACCGGCAGGTCGGTGGCGAGCACGGCCTGGACGGTCTCGGCGGCGACGTCGTCGGTGCCCAGCCCGGGGCCGACCACCCAGGCCTGGACCCGGCCGGCGGCCAGGACGTCGGCGCCGACCGCCTCGGTGACCACGCTCTCCGGCCAGCGCAGCCGGACCTGCTCGGCCGGGTGCGCGGCGCCGACGAACCGGACCATGCCGGCGCCCGCCGCCAGCGCGGCCCCGACCGCCAGGACGGCGGCGCCGGGGTAGACCGGTGACCCGGCGGCGATCCCGACGACGCCCCGGTCGTACTTGTCCCGCGGCGCGGGCGGCGGCAGCGCCAGGTCGGCCGCCTCGGCCGCCTCGACCGGCGGGTCCGGCAGGTAGGGGCCCAGGCCGAGATCGACGAGCTGGACGCGACCGGCGCGGGTCGCGGCCCTCGCCGACCAGCAGCCCCGGCTTGTAGCGTGCCGAAGGTGACGGTCGTGCGGGCGGTCGCCGCCGGCCCCGACACCTGTCCGGTGTCCGCGTCGACGCCGCTCGGCAGGTCGACCGCCAGCACCGGCCCGGCAGGCGGCGGACAGCAGCTCCGCCGCCGGCCCGCGCAGCGGCCCGCTCCCGCCGATGCCGACCAGCCCGTCCACGACCAGGTCCGCGCCGCCCTCGGGCCCGGCCAGCCGGCCACCGGCCCGCAGGAACGCCGCCAGCGCGTCCGGCCGCGGCGGTCGGGCCGTCGCCGCCCGGACCTGCGCCCCCCGGCGGCACAGCTGCGCCCCGGCGTACAGGGCGTCGGCGCCGTTGTCGCCGCCGCCGACCAGCAGCAGCACCCGGGCGCCGTAGGTCCGGCCCAGCTCGCGGGCGCACGCGTGCGCCAGCCCGGTCGCCGCGCGGGACATCAGCGCGCCCGGCGGCAGCGTCGCGGCGAGCGCCGCCTCGGCGGCCCGGACCTGCGCGACGGTGTGCGCCCGGATCACGCTCGCCACCCGCTCCCGGTCCGCAGCCCGGCGGCGGCCCCGTCGCGGCTCACGACTCGGCCACCACCACCGCGGTCGCCACCCCGCCGTCGTGCGACAGCGACAGGTGCCAGGTGGCGATGCCCTGGGCGGACGCCTCGTCCGCGACGCCGCCGTGCAGCACCAGCGACGGTCGGCCGCGCGGCCCGGTGACCACCTCGGCGTCCCTCCAGCGCAACCCGCCGGGCGCGCCGAGCGCCTTCGCGACCGCCTCCTTCGCCGCGAACCGGGCGGCCAGCGAGACCAGCGGGAGGTGCCGCTCGCCGTCGGTGAACAGCCGCTCGGCCAGCCGCGGCGTGCGCGTCAGCACCCGGCCGAGACGGGCGACGTCGACCACGTCCACCCCCACCCCGATGATCGCCACCGGCGCATTGTGCCTGCCGGCCGGCGGTCGTGCCCGCGCTACTCGACCGTGACGGACTTGGCCAGGTTGCGCGGCTGGTCGACGTCCAGCCCGCGGGCCCGGGCGATCTCCGCCGACAGCACCTGCATCGGCACGATCGTCAGCAGCGGGGTGAGCAGCGACTTGGTGTCCGGGATGCGGATGACGTGGTCGGCGTACGGCGTGACGCTGTCGTCCCCGTCGGTCGCCACCACGATCGTGCGGGCGCCGCGGGCCCGCACCTCCTGGACGTTGTTGACCAGCTTGGCCTGCAGCGCGTGCCGCGGCGCGAGGACGACGACCGGCGTGCCCGTGGTGACCAGGGCGATCGGGCCGTGCTTGATCTCCCCGGCCGGGAACCCCTCGGCCGAGACGTAGGCGAGCTCCTTGAGCTTGAGCGCGCCCTCCAGGGCGATCGGGTAGCCGACGTGCCGGCCCAGGAACAGCACCCGCTCCTCCTGTGCGAGCAGGGCGGCCAGCTCCCGGACCGGGCCCATCCGGCCGAGCAGCTCGGTCACGAGGTCGGGCACCTGCTGCAGGTCGGCCATGTGCGCCCGTACCTCGTCGGCGTCCCGGGTCCCGCGCAGCTGGGCCAGGTACAGCCCGACCAGGTACATGGCGGTGATCTGCGTCATCACGGCCTTGGTCGAGGCGACCGCGACCTCCGGCCCGCCCCGGGTGTAGAGCGCGGCGTCGCTCTCCCGCGAGATCGTCGAGCCGACGGTGTTGGTCACCGCCAGCACCCAGGCCTTCTGACCGCGGGCGTGCCGCACGGCCTCCAGCGTGTCGGCGGTCTCCCCGCTCTGGCTGACCGCGATGACCAGGGTGTTGCGGCCCAGCACCGGGTCGCGGTAGCGGAACTCCGACGCCATCTCGACCTGCACGGGCAGGCGGCACCAGCGCTCGATGGCGTACTTGCCGATCAGCCCGGAGTGGTAGGCCGACCCGCAGCCCACGATGAAGACCTGCTCGATCCCGCGGACGTCCTCGTCGCTCATCGCCAGCTCGTCGAGGTGCAGCAGCCCCTCGGCCGTGAGCCGGCCGCCCAGGGTGTCGCGGACCGCGCCGGGCTGCTCGTCGATCTCCTTGAGCATGAAGAACTCGTAGCCGTCCTTCTCGGCGGCGTCGGTGTCCCAGTCGACGTGGTAGCCCTCGCCGGGCACGACGGTCCCGTCGAGATCGGTGACGACGACCCCGTCGCGGCGCAGCTCGACGACCTGGTCCTGCTCGACCGCGCGGGCCTCGCGGGTGTGCCCGATGAACGCGGTCACGTCCGAGCCGACGAAGTTCTCGCCGACGCCGAGCCCGATGACCAGCGGCAGGTTGCGCCGGGCCGCCACGACCAGGTCGGGCTCGTCGGCGTGGGTGGCCACCAGCACGAAGCTGCCCTCGAGGTCCCGGCAGACGCTGCGCAGGCTGGCGGCGAGGTCGCCCCGGGTCGGCCCGGCGGCGAACCGCTCCTCCAGCAGGTGGGCGACCACCTCGGTGTCGGTGTCGCTGCGCCGGACGTGGCCGCGGTCCTCCAGCGCGTTGACCAGCTCCTCGAAGTTCTCGATGGTGCCGTTGTGCACCACGGCGACGGCGCCGGCGCAGTCCACGTGCGGGTGGGCGTTCGCGTCGTTGGGCGGGCCGTGCGTCGCCCACCGGGTGTGCCCGATCGCCAGGGTGCCGGGCAGGCCGCCGCCGGCGCCGGCCGCCCCGGGGCCGCCGGTCAGCTCGGCGAGCCGCTTCTCCAGGTTGGCCAGCTTCCCGGCCCGGCGCTCGACGCGCAGCGCGCCGGAGCCGTCCAGCACCGCGACGCCGGCGCTGTCGTACCCGCGGTACTCCAGGCGCCGCAGGCCGTCCAGGACGACCTCCAGACCGGGCTTGCCACCGACGTATCCCACGATGCCGCACATGCGGTCACGGTAGCCGCGCGGTCACGCCGTCCGGGCGTGCAGCGCCCGGGCGAGCTCGTCGCGTTCCTCGAGCAGCACCCGGTGCAGCTCGGCCGGCACGTCGCCGGGGCACCGCTCGACGGCGGTCGCGGCCAGCGTCCCGGCCTCGACGACCGTGCTCGGGAACAGCCGCCGGGAGATCGTGGTCGCCAGCTGCGCCGAGCGCCGGGCGAACAGCCCCGGCACCTCGACCGCCCAGCGCGCGACGTACGGCCGCAGCACCTCGTCCTGGCCGTCCTGCCAGAAGCCGGCGGCGAGCGCACCGGCCCGGGAGTTCGACAGCGCGCCCGCGCCCAGCAGCTCGGACCAGGCGGCCTGCTTGGCGGCCGGGTCCGGCCGGGCCGCCTGGGCCTGCGCCGCCGACTGCTCCCCCGAGGCGGTGCGGTCGCGGGCCAGCTCGGCGTCGATCCGGCCCGCGTCGGCCGCGCCGAGCGCGGCGAGCCGGATCAGCAGGTGCCAGCGCAGGTCGGGGTCCAGCACGACGCCGTCGGGCAGCTGCCGGCCGGCCAGCCAGGCGGCGAGCAGCGCGCCGCTGCCGGCGTCCGTGGCCGCGGCGCTCGACGCGGCGGCACGCAGGTGCACCAGCTGCAGGTCGCTGCCGGCCGGGTCGGCGGCGAGCGCAGCCCGGCAGTGCGCGTGCAGCCCGGCGAGCACCGCCGGGTCGGCGGACCAGCGGGTGGCCGCCTGCCGGGCCTGCGACAGCAGGGTCGCGGCGACCTCCGGGTCGCGCTCGGCGGGCTCGCCCGCGACGACCGCGGCGACGAAGTCGGCGGCCGGCAGCTCGGCGTCGCGGGCGGCGTCCCACAGCGCGCCCCACACGACGGCCCGGGCCAGCGGGTCCACCAGGTCGCCCACCCGGGCGAGAGCGGTCCGCAGCGAGCGCGGGTCGAGCCGCACCTTGGCGAACGTGAGGTCACCGTCGTTGGGCAGCACCAGGGCGGCGTCCGGGAGGACCAGCGGGGTGCGCGGGCCGTCCACCTCCACGACGACCCGGTCCAGCAGCCGCAGCCGACCGGAGCCGTCGTCGCCGTACGCCCCGACGCCGACCGCGTGCGGCCGCCCGCCGCCGTCCTGGACGACCGCGCCGCCGGCGACCCGCAGCACCCCGACGCCGGAGGTCCGCAGCCAGGCCGTCGCCCAGGCCGACAGGTCGCGGCCGCTCTCGGCCTCCAGCGCGCGCAGCAGGTCGGCCAGGGTGGTGCTCCCCCAGGCGTGCCGGTCCAGGTAGCGCCGGACGCCGGCGAAGAACGTGTCCTCGCCGAGCAGCGCGGCGAGCTGCCGCAGCACCGAGGCGCCCTTGGCGTAGCTGATGCCGTCGAAGTTGAGCAGCGCCGACCGGGTGTCGAGGGCCTGCCCGGCGACCGGGTGGGTGGTCGGGAGCTGGTCGGCCCGGTAGCCCCAGGCCTTGCGCCCGACGCAGAAGTCCACCCACACCCCGTCGTACGGCAGCAGGCCCCGCCGGAAGGTCTGCTCGACGGTGTACGCGCCGAGCAGCTCGGCGAACGACTCGTTCAGCCACAGGTCGTCCCACCAGCGCATCGTGACCAGGTCGCCGAACCACATGTGCGCCATCTCGTGCGCGATCACCTGGGCGCGCAGCCGCCGGCTCCCCTGGGTGGTGCGCGAGCGGAACAGGAACAGCTCGTCGGTGAAGGTGACCATGCCGGGGTTCTCCATCGCCCCGGCGTTGAACTCGGGGACGAAGACCTGGTCGTAGGTGTCCCCGAAGGGGTAGCGGCGGCCGAACACCTCCTGCTGCACGTCGAGGCAGGCCCGGGTGATGCCGAACAGCTCGTCGGCCTCCAGGTGCGCGGCCAGCGAGCGCCGGCACCACACGCCGAGCTCGATCCCGTCGTGCCAGGTCGTCTGCCCGGCCCAGGGGCCGGCCGCCAGGGTGACGAGGTAGGTGGGGATCGGCTCGGTCGGCGTGAAGACGAACGTGCCACCGGTCCCGCTGTCCTCGGTGCGCTCGGCGCGGGTGTTGCCGAGCACCCGCCAGCCGGGCGGGGCGTGCACCGTCAGCCGCACCCGGGCCTTGAGGTCCGGCTGGTCGAAGCAGGCGAAGATCCGCTGGGCGTCGTCGAGGAACGCCTGCGCGTAGACGTACACCTGCCCGTCCGCCGGGTCGACGGCCCGGTGCAGGCCCTCGCCGCTGCGGGTGGTGGCGCACCGCGCCGTGACCGTGACGGTCTCCGAGGCGGCCAGGTCGGACAGCACGATCCGCGCCCCGTCGACCCGGGGGCGCACCTCCCGTCCGTCACGCAGGACCGAGAGCACCTCGCCGTCGAGCTCGAGGAAGGTCTCCTGCCCGGGCCGGGAGCAACGGAAGCGCACCTCGCTGGTGGAGGTGAACTCCTCGCCGTCGACCAGCCCGGTCAGGTCGAGCTCCACCGCGTACGAGACGACCTCGACGAGGTCGGCGCGGCGCCGCGCCTCGTCCCGGGTCAGGGTGCGCAGCATGGCCCGACCCTAGGGGCAGTGCCGTCGAGCTGGGGCACGTCGGGCTGGGGCACGTCGAGCTGGGGCACGTCGGGCTGGTGTCGTTGTGCTGGTGCCGGCTCAGCCGGCGACGACCTCGGCGAGCTGCTGCGCGACCGCGGCGGCCCGCTCGGACGTCTCGGCCTCCACCATGACCCGGACCAGCGCCTCGGTGCCGGACGGCCGCAGCAGCACCCGGCCCGTGTCGCCCAGCTCGGCCTCGGCGGCAGCAGCGGCGGCCAGCACGTCGGCTGCCCCGGCCCGCTCCCGCGCCGTACGCACGTTGACGAGGACCTGCGGCAGCCGCGTCATCACCCCGGCCAGCTCGGCCAGCGACCGGCCGCCGGCGGCGACCTGCCCCAGGACGGCGAGGCCGGTGAGCAGGCCGTCACCGGTCGTCGCGTGCGCGAGCTGGACGGTGTGCCCGCTCTGCTCGCCGCCGAGCTGGTGCCCTCCCTCGCGCATCGCGGCGAGCACGTAGCGGTCCCCGACGGCGGTCTGCACGACCTCGATGCCGTGCTCGCGCATCGCCCGCAGGAAGCCCAGGTTGCTCATGACGGTCGCGACGACGGACCGGACGCCGGTGCCGACCGCGAGCAGCGCCAGCAGCTGGTCGCCGTCGACGACGCGGCCCTGGGCGTCGACGGCCAGGCAGCGGTCGGCATCCCCGTCGTGGGCCAGGCCCAGGGCGGCGCCGTGCGCGACCACCGCGGCCTGCAGCGCCTCCAGGTGCGTGGCGCCGCTGCCGTCGTTGATGCGATAGCCGTTCCCGTCCGCCGAGATGGCCACGACGTCGGCGCCCGCCCGCCGGTACGCCTCGGGGGCCAGCACGCTCGCGGCGCCCTCCGCGCAGTCCACGACCACGCGCAGGCCGCCCAGCTCGACCGGGGCGGCCGCCGCCAGGTGCGCCAGGTAGCGCTCACCGGCCGCCGCGTCGGTGTGCACCCGCCCGACCGCGGCACCCGACGCCCGGCGGGGCACCCGCAGTCCCGCCTCGATGGCGTCCTCGACGTCGTCCGCCAGCTTCCACCCGCCGGGGCCGAACAGCTTCAGCCCGTTGTCCGGCATCGCGTTGTGCGAGGCCGAGATCATCAGCCCGAGCCGGGCCTGCCCGCTCGCGGTGGCCAGCGCGACGGCCGGGGTGGGCACCACGCCGAGCAGCGCGACGTCGCAGCCGGCGGCGGTGAAGCCGGCGACCGCGGCCGCCTCGAGCATCTCGCCGGACGGCCGGGTGTCCCTGCCGATCGCCACCACCGGGCGGTCGGCGCCCGGGTCGGGGAGCAGCACGGTCGCGGCCGACCCGGCCAGGGCGGTGGCGAGCTCGGCGGTGAGCACCTCGCCACCGGCGAGGCCCCGTACGCCGTCGGTGCCGAACAGCCGGGCCACGGCGTCTCCTTCCGGACAGGCCTCGGGGCGGCCACCTGTCGGTGGCCGCCCCGGGAGGACGACTAGCGCTTGGAGTACTGGGGCGCCTTGCGGGCCTTCTTCAGGCCGTACTTCTTGCGCTCCTTGATCCGCGCGTCGCGGGTCAGGAAGCCGGCCTTCTTCAGCGCCGGGCGGTCATCGGGCTCGACCTCGATGAGGGCGCGGGCGATGGCCAGGCGCAGCGCGCCGGCCTGGCCGGAGATGCCGCCGCCGTGCAGGCGGGCGATGACGTCGTACTGCTCGGCCTTCTCCAGCGTGACGAACGGCTCGTTCACCAGCTGCTGGTGGACCTTGTTCGGGAAGTAGTTGTCCAGCGTGCGGCCGTTGAGGCGGTACGACCCGGAGCCCGGCACGAGGCGGACGCGGACGACGGCCTCCTTGCGGCGGCCGACGGTCTGGACGAGGTCTGCGGGGGCGGTCACGCGACAATCTCCTGGCTCGAGGCGGTCACTACTGCGCGACCTGGGTCAGCTCGTACGGCACGGGGTTCTGCGCCTGGTGCGGGTGGGTCGGGCCGGCGTAGACCTTGAGCTTGCTCATCACCTGACGGCCCAGGCTGTTGTGCGGGACCATGCCCTTGATCGCCTTCTCGACGATGCGCTCCGGCCGGGTCGCCAGCACGTCGGCGTACGACGTGCTGGTCAGACCGCCCGGGTAGCCCGAGTGGCGGTGCACGCGCGACTGCGCGGCCTTGTTGCCGGTCATCGCCACCTTGCCGGCGTTGATGATGACGACGAAGTCGCCGCAGTCGAGGTGCGGGGCGAAGTACGGCTTGTGCTTGCCGCGCAGGAGCTTCGCCGCCTGGCTGGCGAGACGGCCCAGCACCACGTCGGAGGCGTCGATGACGTGCCACTGACGCTGCACGTCGGCCGGCTTCGGGGTGTACGTGGGCACGCTGCTTCGCTTCCGTCGGTCGTCTGGGCGTCGTTCAGGTGGGGCTGGCGGGCGGAGTCAACAGGGCGCGCCGCACAACAGCCCACGACGATACCCGATCCCGGACGCAGGCCCCGGCCGGGCGGTCCGGTCGCGGCCTCAGCCGGTCCGGTCGCGGCGCACCCGGGCCTCCTCCCAGACCGGTCCGTCGGTCTCGACGACCCGGCCGTCGGCCCGGAACACCAGGAAGCGGTCGAAGCCGCGGACGAACCACCGGTCGTGGGTGACGGCCAGCACCGTCCCGTCGAAGCGGGCCAGGCCCTCCTCGAGCGCCTCGGCCGACTCCAGGTCGAGGTTGTCGGTCGGCTCGTCGAGCAGCAGCAGCGTGCACCCCGACAGCTCCAGCAGCAGCACCTGGAAGCGGGCCTGCTGGCCGCCGCTGAGCCGGTCGAAGGGGAGGTCGGCCTGGCCGTGCAGCTCGTAGCGGCGCAGCACGCCGACGGCGCCGCCCCGGTCCAGCCCCCGCCGGGCGCCGTCGCCCCGGTGCAGCACGTCGACCAGGGTCCGGCCGGCCAGCTCCGGGTGCTCGTGGGACTGCGAGAACATCCCCGGCACCACCCGGGCGCCGAGCCGGGCCGTCCCGGTCGAGGCGACCGGCAGGCCGGCCAGCCGGCGCAGGAAGTGCGACTTGCCCGAGCCGTTCCCGCCGAGCACCGCGACCCGCTCGCCGTACAGCACCTCGAGGTCGAACGGCTGCATCAGTCCGGTCAGCTCGAGCTGCTCGCAGGTCAGCGCCCGCACGCCGGTCCGGCCGCCGCGCAGCCGCATCCGGACCTTCTGGTCGACCACCTGCTCCGGCGGCGGCCCGGCGGCCTCGAACGCCGCGAAGCGGGTCTGCATCGCGGCGTAGCGGCTGGCCATGTCGGGGCTGATCCGGGCCTGCTCGCGCAGCGTGATGACCAGCCGTCGGAGCTTCTCCCGCTGCTCCTCCCACCGCTTGTGCACCTCCGCCAGCCGCTCCCGGCGGGCCCGCCGCGCCGCCGCGTAGGTGTCGAAGCCGCCGCCGTGCACCCAGGCGCCGTGCGCCTCCAGGGTCACGACCCGGGTCGCGGTGCGGGCCAGCAGCTCCCGGTCGTGGCTGACGAACAGCACCGTCTTGGTCGACTCGGCGAGGGCCTGCTCGAGCCAGCGCTTGCCCGGCACGTCCAGGGAGTTGTCCGGCTCGTCGAGCAGCAGCACCTCGTCCGGTCCGCGCAGCAGCGCCTCCAGCGCCAGCCGCTTCTGCTCCCCGCCGGACAGCGTCGACAGCCGGCGGAACTGCGCCTGCTCGTACGGCACGCCCAGGGCCGCCGTGGTGCAGATGTCCCACAGCACCTCGGCCGGGTAGCCGCCGGCGTCGCCCCAGTCGGCCAGCGCCCGGGCGTACCGCATCTGGGTCGCCTCGTCGTCGGTCTCCATCATGGCCAGCTCGGCGGCGTCGAGCTCGTAGCCGGCGGCGCGGACGGCCGGGACGGCGAGGTCGAGCAGCAGACGCCGCACGTCGCCGTCGTCGGCGACCGCGCTGAGGAACTGGCGCAGCACGCCCACCCCACCGGTGCGGGCGACGGTCCCGGCGACCGGCGCGAGGTCGCCGGCCACGACCGACAGCAGCGTGCTCTTGCCGGTGCCGTTCGCCCCGATCAGGGCGGTCTTGGCGCCCTCGCCGACCCGGAAGCTGACGTCGCTCCAGAGCAGCCGCCCGTCGGGCAGCACGAGGCTCAGGTCCCGGACGTCGACGAATCCCACCCGTCCAGTGTCGTCGCCCCAGGGCCGGGAGGCCGGGTCAGGGACTGCCGGAAGGCCCGGTCATGGACTGCCGGGAGGCCGGTCAGCGGCGAGCGGGCACAGGCGGCGTCGCCGCGGCCTGCCGCGCCGTCAGCCACCGCTCGAGGTCCTCGGCGGCCAGCGGCGGGCTGAGCAGGTAGCCCTGGCCGAGGTCGCAGCCCATCGACACCAGGTGGTCCCAGGTGAGCTGGTTCTCCATGCCCTCGGCGACCACCCGCAGGCCCAGCGAGTGCCCCAGGTCGACGACGCTCTGCACGATCGCGCGGTCCGACGGGCTCGACGCGACCGAGAAGACGAAGCTGCGGTCGACCTTGAGCTCGCTCACCGGCAGACGCTGCAGGTAGGACAGCGAGGAGTAGCCGGTGCCGAAGTCGTCGACGCTCAGCGCCACGCCCGCCCCGGCGAGCTGCTCGCAGGACGCTCCAGGGTGCGCCGGCTGTCACCCATGATGCTGGACTCGGTGAGCTCGAGGGTGAGCCGCGTCGCGGGGAGACCGGACGCGGCGACCGAGGCCAGCACCCGGTCGACGAAGCCCGCCTCGAGCAGGCTGCGGACGGACACGTTGACCGCGACCGACAGGGCGAGCCCGTCACGGTCCCAGCGGGCCGCGTCGGACAGCGCGGTGTCCAGCACCACCCAGGTCAGCGGGGTGATCAGCCCGACCTGCTCGGCGACGGGGATGAACTCGTCCGGCCGGATCCGGCCGTGCTCGGGGTGCTGCCAGCGCACCAGCGCCTCCGCCGCGACGATCGCGCCGGTGCGAAGGTCCGCCTTGGGCTGGTAGTGCACCACCAGCTGTCCCTCGTCGATGCCGCGCCGCAGGTCGGAGGCGAGCTGCAGCCGCCAGGGGGTGTGGGTGTCCAGGTCGGCGACGTACAGCGCCAGCCGCTCGCCGCTGCGCTTGGCCTGGTACATCGCGATGTCGGCGCGCTGCAGCAGGTCGGCCCCCACGTCGCCGTGGTCGGGGAACAGCGCGATGCCGAGGCTGGCCCGCACGTCGAGGTCGACGCCGCGCAGCCGCACCGGTTCCTCCACCGCCCGCAGCACCCGGTGCGCGGCCTCCAGCACCTGCGCCGGGTCCGCCTCGGACGCGAAGCCCAGGTCCAGCACCATCGCGAACTCGTCCCCGCCCAGCCGGGCGGCCAGGTCGCCGTGCCGCGACGAGCCCTCGGCCAGCCGGCGCCCGACCTCCTGCAGCAGCTCGTCACCGGTCTGGTGGCCCAGCGTGTCGTTGACGTCCTTGAACCCGTCCAGGTCCATCAGCAGGACGGCGAGCCGGGAGCCGCGCCCCCGGGCCGGCTCGACCAGCGCGGCAGCGCGCTCCGCGAAGCGCAGCCGGTTCGGCAGGCCGGTCAGCGGGTCGTGCAGCGCCTGGTGCTCGCGCCGCACCGCCTCGGTCGCGCAGCGCGTCGATGAGCCGGCCCTTGTCCAGCGCCATCGCCGCGTGCGTGGCCAGCGTCTCGAGCAGGCGCTGGTCCTCGTGGTCGAAGGTGCTGACGTCGCTCGAGCCGGTCGCCGACGCGGAGCAGCAGCGTCGAGCCGTCGTCGAGCCGGACCGTCACCAGCAGGCCGTCGCGGCAGCCGAGCCGGTCCAGGTGCGGCGACCGACCGGGTCGGCCGGTCGCCGCGCGGGGCCAGCAGGGCACGCTGCCGGCGCTGCCAGCTCCAGCAGCGCCGGCCACGGTCGGCGCCGCTGTCGACGTGCTCCGAGGGCTGCGCGCCCCGCAGCAGGACGTGCACGTCGTCCGGCGCGCGGTCGTCCGCGCCGGGCGCCACGACGGTCAGCTCGGCGACGTCCGCGCGCAGCAGCACGCCGGGCGTGGTGCAGCATCGCCTCGGTCACGTCGTCGGGCCGGGTGGCGCCGCCGATCGCCTCGCTGAAGTCGTGCAGCAGCCGCAGGCTCGCGTACCGCTGGCGCAGGCCGGCTGTACGCCGCGGTACGCCGACGCCGAGGGCGAGCGCCGACGACGCCGAGCAGCACGACGCCGGCGAGGTGCACCTCGAGCAGCAGCACCGCGACCAGGCCGAGCGCGCTGTTGACCGTCGTGGTCGACCAGAGCGCTGACGACCAGACCGGCCGCAGGTCCGGCTGCGCGCCGTGCCAGCGGATCACCAGCGTGCACCGCCGCCGTTGGTGACCAGGTCGGCGGCGAGCGACGGCCAGCACCGCGGCCAGCCATGACGTCGGCGACTCCGGCGTCGGGCCGGACCAGCGCGTGCAGCGACCGCCAGCGCCGTCGCAGGTCTCCGCGACGAACACCGAGCGCGTTGAGGACCACCTTCAGCCGCGGCTGGCGCGGCAGCAGCGACCAGCGCGAGCAGCCTCCCCGACCAGCCGCGCGGACCAGCAGCGTCCAGCGGGTCGGTCAGGAACAGGCCCACGACCAGCGGGACCTCGGTCAGGCGTGAAGCTGTGCGTGTCCTCGCCGAACTCGACGTGGAACAGCAGCAGCCCGGCGGCCAGGAACATGGCCACGAGCAGGACCGAACGGCGCGCCACCGTTCAGGGCGCCGCCGGCCGGCTCGGCGTGCGGGATGGCCAGCACGCGTGCTGCAGAGCGCGCCGTGGACGAGCAGCAGCGTGCGCGCCACCGGGCGCGCGGCCGCGCAGAGCTCACATACCGTGCTGATCGGCAGGAGCAGGCCCCGGCGTGAAGCCGGATCGGAGCCCGAGCGGGTGCGCGCTGCGTCCACCTGGCGCAGCCAGGTTGCGGCGAACGGTCGCTCCGCCGGCCCTGCGGCGGCGACGACGAGAGCGTCCATGCGGCGAGGACCGGACGCCCCGCACCGCGCAGGGGAGGCACACCGATGAGCAGCTTGCGCTGGACCGCGTACGACGACCGCGGGGCGCCGCTGGCGCCGGCGCGTACGCGCGGCGTCGCGCCGCGCTGGCCGCTGGGCCTGCCTGGCGCTGGGCGGGGTGAGCAGCACCGCCGACGTCCAGCCGGGCCGAGACGGCGCCGACCGTCGCCGACCTGACCTGCTGGAGCAGCGGCAGCGCCGCGGAGACAGCACGCCCTGCGCGAGGCGTTCGCGGCGCGCAGGTCCGGCAGCTGAGCAGGCCGACGGCGCCACGCGCGGTGCCGCGCTGGCGGCGGCCCTGGACGAGGACCTGGGCGCCCTCGACCGGGCGGCCGGGCGCCGCGCCGCAGCAGCGGGCCGCGCGAGCCCAGAGCGCGCGCGAGCAGGCGCGCGGCCGGCCGGTCGTCGGCCGAGGAGCAGGCGCTGCAGGCCCGCTTCGCCGAGCGAGCGCGCCGCCCTCGAGGCCTTCTTCGCCGACGTGCTGACGGCGCTCGGGACCGGAGGGAACGACGCCGACGCAGGACCGCCCTCGACACCGCCAAGAGGCAGCTCGAGGCCCGGCGCAGCAGCGAGCTGTCCGCGCTGAGCACGGCCGACGTCCGCGGAGCGCGACGGCGCTCGACGTCCGGGTCGAGGCGGCCGTCGCGCGCCCTGGCCGCCGAGGCGCCCGCCTCGGACGACGAGCGGTCCGCCGCGGAGACGCGCCCTCGGCGCCGCGCTGACCGGGCGACGAGACGACCTCGCGGCGCGACCTCGCGAGGGCTCGAGGCGCGATCGACGCCGAGACGGTGCGCCATCAAGCAGCGCCACGCCCAGGAGCGGCTCGACCTGGAGCGGCTGCACGGCGGCGCAGACGGCGGCCGCGGCCGGCGAGCCCAGGGCCGTGCGCGTCGGCGCTGGACGACCGGCAGCGCCGCGAGGAGGACCAGCTCAAGGCCACGCAGGCCAACGAGCTGGCCGCCCAGGCGCTACGCCGAGAAGCCGGCCGAGCACGGACGAGGCTGCCGCGCGGCAGCGCCGCGGAGGACCAGCGGGACGGCCGACGCGCCGGCTGCCGAGGCAGCCGCACGACCGCCGCGGAGGCCGCCGTCGCGCAAGAGCCGGAGTGCCGCGCTCGGCACCGGCAGCGCGCGCGCTGCCGCGCTCGTCGGACACGACGCCCGTACGCGGCCGCCGTGAAGGCCACGTACGACGCGGCGCGTCGGCGGCGATCGCAAGGCGCACGCCGGTCGTGCGCGCGGCGCTGGCCGACCGCCTGCCAAGCACGTCCGTCGAGCAGGTCGAGGCCGTCGCGGCGCCTGGCCACGCGCGCCGCGGTCGCGCAAGGCAGACTCGACGACGCACTTCGCCGACCGGCGACGCGTCGGCGGCCCGGCGCGCTCGGACAGGACCGGACGGCCGCGAGCGGCGGCACCGCAAGGACGTCGCGCACCGCCGCAGTGGCAGACCGGAAGGAGCTCGGCCAGGCCGAGCGCGACCGGACCGGCAGCTGCGGCTCGCTGGCGTCGCGAGTACTTCACGCTCAGATCCGGGCCGTCGCCTTCGCGAAGGACCCGGCCTGCTACACCGGCGTCGGCTCCGCCTTCGACCCGGCCACCGACCCCGGCTCGCTGTACAACGTCGCCAAGCGGATCGGCGCGACCGACGCTGCCCGCGCGACGTCACCGGCGCGGGCGTCGACGTCGCCCTCATCGACACCGGGGTGGTCGACGCGCCCGGCCTGGCCGAGGCCGAGGTCGAGATCGGCCCGGACTTCTCCTTCGAGGACGTGGTCCCGGAGCTGCGCGGCCGCGACACCATGGGCCACGGCACCCACCTGGGCGGCATCATCGCCGCCCGGGACGAGGCGCTGGAACGCCGGTGACACCCAGCGACGGCCCGAGCGGCGTGCTCGGCGTGGCGCCCGGCGCCCGGCTGGTGAGCGTCAAGGCCGGCGCCGCCGACGGCTCCGTCGACGTCACCCAGATCATCGCGGCGATCAACTGGGTGATCGGCGAACAGGAACACCGACGGCCGCAACATCCGGGTGATCAACCTGTCGTTCGGCACCGACGGCGTCGCAGGACTACCGCCTCGACCCGCTGACGCACGCCGTCGAGCGGGCCTGGCGGGCCGGCATCGTCGTCGTCGTGGCCGCCGGCAACGACGGCTGGTCCGCGCGCCGGCTGACCAACCCGGCGCAGGACCCGTTCGTGCTCGCCGTCGGCTCGTCGCAGGCCGTGGACGGCAGGGAGGACGTGCCGTCGTCGTACTCCGCCGGCACCTCGAGGCGCCGCGATGTCGACCTCGGCCGCCCCGGGACGGTCCATCGCCAGCCTGCGCAGCCGTCGGCGCAGCTCCGACGACGCCAACGGCGCCGGTCGGGTCGGCGACACCCTCGTCCGCGGCAGCGGGACCTCGCAGGCCGCGCGCGGTCGTCTCGGGCGCGGCGGCGCTGCTGCTGCAGGCCCGGCCGGAGCTCACGCCCGACCAGGTCAAGCACGCTGCTCGTCAGCACGGCCGCGAACGCCCGGAGGACGGCGACCGGCCGGCTGGCCGGCGCCGGCTACCTGCGCATCGACAAGGCGCTCCAGGCCAAGCGTCGCCGTGGGTGGTGCAGCCCTGGGCCAGCGCTCGACCGGCACGGGCACGCTGGACGGCGCCCGCGGCTCGGTCCGGGTGGTCCGGGACGGTATCGCGCTGGAGGGCGAGTATGGACGTCTTCGGGCGCGACTGGTCCGGGCGCGACGTGGTCCGAGGACAGCTGGTCCGGCGCGAAGTGGTCCGGAGCGAAGTGGTCCGGCGCGAAGTGGTCCGCCGACGACTGGTCCGGCAGCCAAGCTGGTCCGGCGCCAAGTGGTCCGCCGACAGCTGGGCCGGGACGGCCTGGTCCGGGGCGAGGTGGTCGTCGGACTTCTGGTCCGGCGCGCGGTGGTCCGGCGCGAAGTGGTCCGGCGACAGCTTCACCGGCGCGCACTGGTCGGGCGCGAGGTGGTCCTCGGGCGGCTGGTTCGGGGTGGGCTGGGGTGACGGCCCGCGCTCCCTCGACGGTGGGCGCCGACACGGTGACCGCGGAGGCCGCCGCGCTGGCCGCAGCCGCCGGCTGAGACCGGAACGCGCCCGGTCCGTCCGGTCCCCTTCAGGGACCGGCGGACCGGGCGCGGCGGCGTCACGGGGTGCGCAACCGCCGGGTGACGGCCTGCCGGGACAGCAGCTCGCTGTCGGGCGGGTAGCCGACCTCCTCCAGGCAGAGCCCGTGCGGGGGGACCACCGCGACGTCGGAGGCCCGTTGCGTGCGGCCGAGCAGCCCGGCCGGCCATGACTCGGCGCGCCGGCCCTCCCCCACGGCCACCAGCGCGCCGACCAGCGAGCGCACCATCGAGTGGCAGAACGCGTCGGCGGTGATCTCCATGACCAGCACGCCGTCCGGCTCCCGCGTCCAGGTCAGCCCCAGCACGGCCCGCACGGTCGTCGCACCCTCCCGCCGACGGCAGTACGCCGCGAAGTCGTGCTCGCCGACCAGACCGGCACCGGCGTCCTGCAGGCGCGGCAGGTCCAGCCTGCGGGGCCAGGACAGGGTGTCGTGCCGGCGGAGCGGGTCCACCCCCTCCGGCCCGTCGGCGATCCGGTACCGGTAGCGCCGCCAGAGCGCGGAGAACCGCGCGTCGAAGCCCGCCGGGGCGCGTCCCGCCCGGCGCACCCGGACGTCGTCGGGCAGCAGGCCGTTCAACCGGCGCAGCAGCAGCGGGTCGTCGGCGACCGGCTCGGCCAGCCGCACGTGCGCGACCTGGCCGCGGGCGTGCACGCCGGCGTCGGTGCGGCCGGCGACCGTCAGCCGCGGCGGCGCGCCGCGGCGGACCGTGCCGAGCGCCGCCTCCAGCACGCCCTGCACGGTCCGCAGGTCCCGCTGCGCCGCCCACCCGGAGAACCCGGTGCCGTCGTAGGCCAGGTCCAGCCGGACCGCGACGTCCTCGCCGGACGCGACGAGCCCGCCCTCCCGGACAGGGAGGACGGGCTCGGGCGACGTGCGGAGGGCTACTTCTCGTCCTCGGGGGCGGCCTCGCTGCCGGCGGCCTCGTCGACCGCGACCTCGGCCTCGGTGACCGGGCTGTCCGGCGTCGACCCGGCGTCCGCGACCGACGAGGTCTGGTCGACCTGCTCGGCCAGGGCGTCCTCGTCGGCCGTCTCGGCGGGCAGCGCCGCGTCGTCCACGGCGGTCTCCTGCGCCGCGGCCTCCTCGGCGACGGCGGCCGCCGTCGGGCTGTCCGCGGCCAGCTCGGCCGCGGCCTCGGCGGTGGCACCGGTCACCGGGCGAGCCTCGGCGGTCCGGGTGCCCCGGGCGCGCTCCGCCTCCCCGACGGCCTGCTGTCCGACCGTGAGTGCCTCGACCAGCTCGATGATCGCCATCGGGGCGTTGTCGCCCTTGCGCGGCCCGAGCTTGACGATCCGGGTGTAGCCGCCCGGCCGGTCCGCGTAGCGCGGGCCGATCTCGTCGAACAGCGTGTGCACCACGCTCTTGTCGTTCAGCCGCTTGAGGACCTGCCGGCGGGCGTGCAGGTCACCGCGCTTGCCGAACGTGATGAGGTGCTCGGCGTACGGCCGCAGCCGCTTGGCCTTGCTCTCGGTGGTGGTGATCCGGCCGTGCTCGAACAGCGCGGTGGCGAGGTTCGCGAGCATCAGCCGCTCGTGCGCGGGGCTGCCCCCCATACGGGGACCCTTGGCGGGGGTGGGCATGAACGTTCTCCGTTCGGGAGCGGGAGCCGGGCAGTGCCGGCTCCGTGGGGGCGCCGCGGCGGGTGCCGGGGCCCGGGAGGGCAGCCGGGGCGACGGGCGCCCCGGGACGGGCTAGAGCTGCTCGGTCTCGGCGAAGCCGCCGTCGTCGTCGCCCTCGAACGGGGCGCCGTACTCGTCGGTGCCGAACGTCGTGACGACCTGGCTGGGGTCGAACCCGGGCGGGCTGTCCTTGAGCGACAGCCCCATCGAGTGCAGCTTGACCTTGACCTCGTCGATCGACTTGGCGCCGAAGTTGCGGATGTCCAGCAGGTCGGCCTCGGAGCGGCTGACCAGCTCACCCACGCTGTGGATGCCCTCGCGCTTGAGGCAGTTGTACGACCGGACGGTGAGGTCCATGTCCTCGATCGGCAGCGCGAGGTCGGCCGCCAGGGCGGCGTCGGTCGGCGACGGGCCGATGTCGATCCCCTCGGCCTCGTCGTTGAGCTCCTGCGCCAGCCCGAACAGCCCGACCAGCGTCTTGCCGGCGCTGGCGACCGCGTCCCGCGGGGTCATCCCCGGCTTGGTCTCGACGTCCAGGACCAGCCGGTCGAAGTCGGTGCGCTGCTCGACGCGGGTGGCCTCGACCTTGTAGGTCACCTTGAGGACCGGCGAGTAGATGGAGTCGACCGGGATCCGCCCGATCTCCTGGCCGGCCTGCTTGTTCTGCACGGCGGACACGTAGCCCCGGCCGCGCTCCACGGTCAGCTCGATCTCGAGCCGGCCCTTGCCGTTGAGCGTGGCGATGTGCAGGTCGGGGGTGTGCACCTCGACGCCGGCCGGCGGCGCGATGTCGGCGGCGGTGACCGGGCCGGGACCCTGCTTGCGCAGGTACATGACGACCGGCTCGTCGGACTCCGAGGAGACCACCAGCTCCTTGAGGTTCAGGATGAGGTCGGTGACGTCCTCCTTCACCCCGGGGACCGTGGTGAACTCGTGCAGCACCCCGTCGATCCGGATGCTGGTGACAGCGGCGCCGGGGATGGAGCTGAGCAGCGTGCGGCGGAGCGAGTTGCCGAGGGTGTAGCCGAAGCCCGGCTCGAGCGGCTCGAGGACGAACCGCGAGCGGTGCTCGCTGACCTGCTCCTCGGTGAGGGTCGGGCGCTGTGCGATGAGCACGTGGTGTCCTTCCGGGGACTGTTCCGCGACGACCGCCATCTGACGTCGCGAGGGGTGCCCGAGGTGGCGAGGCCCGGGCCAGGGGTGATTCGGGGCGTGCGGGGGATCTGGACGTGCGTCTACCGGCCGGGCCCCTGCGGAGCCCGGCCGGTCGACGACCTACTTCGAGTACAGCTCGACGATCAACTGCTCCTGGACGGGCGTGTCGATGACCGCGCGGGCAGGCAGGGCGTGCACGAGCACGCGCATCTGGCTGGAGATGACCTCGAGCCAGGCGGGCGGCGTCCGGTCGCCGGCGGTCTCGCGGGCGATGACGAACGGCGTCAGCTCGCGGCTCTTCGGCCGGATCTCGACGATGTCGTTGGCGCTCACGCGGTACGACGGGATGTCGACCTTCTTGCCGTTGACGAGCACGTGCCCGTGCCGCACGGCCTGGCGGGCGGCGTCGCGCGACGTGCCGAACCCGGCGCGGTAGACGACGTTGTCCAGTCGGCTCTCGAGGATGACGAGCAGGTTCTCACCGGTCTTGCCGGTCTTCTTGTTCGCCTCCTCGTAGTAGCCGCGGAACTGCTTCTCGAGCACGCCGTAGATGCGCGCGCACTTCTGCTTCTCGCGCTTCTGCAGCAGGTACTCGGAGTCCTTGGTCCGGCCCCGGCCGTGCTCGCCCGGCGGGTACGGGCGGATCTCGATCGGGCACTTCGGGGACTCGCACTTGCTGCCCTTGAGGAACAGCTTCATCTTCTCGCGACGGCAGCGGCGGCAGTCGGCACCCGTGTAGCGGGCCATAAGTCAGTGTCTCCTGGTCTCAGACGCGGCGGCGCTTGGGCGGGCGGCAGCCGTTGTGCGGCACGGGGGTCACGTCCTGGATCGCGCCGACCTCCAGGCCGGCGGCCTGGAGCGAGCGGATCGCGGTCTCGCGGCCGGAACCCGGCCCCTTGACGAACACGTCGACCTTCTTCATGCCGTGCTCCTGGGCCTTGCGGGCGCAGTTCTCGGCGGCCATCTGCGCCGCGAACGGCGTGGACTTGCGAGAGCCCTTGAAGCCGACGTGGCCGGCGGAGGCCCAGCTGATCACGTTGCCCTGCGGGTCCGTGATCGACACGATGGTGTTGTTGAACGTCGACTTGATGTGCGCCTGGCCGTGCGCGATGTTCTTCTTCTCCTTGCGCCGGACCTTCTTGACACCGGCGCCGGTGCGGCTCTTGGGGGGCATCTCAGCTCTCTCGATCGAGGTGGTCGTGGATTCGCCGTCTTGGCGGGCACGCGGCGGATCACTACTTCTTGGGCTTCTTCTTGCCGGCGACGGTCTTCTTCGGGCCCTTGCGGGTGCGCGCGTTGGTGTGCGTGCGCTGCCCGTGGACCGGCAGGCCGCGACGGTGCCGGATGCCCTGGTAGCAGCCGATCTCGATCTTGCGGCGGATGTCCTGCGCGACCTCGCGGCGGAGGTCGCCCTCCACCTTGTAGTGGCCGTCGATGTGGTCGCGGAGCTTGACCAGGTCGTCCTCGGTGAGGTCCTTGACCCGGACGTCGGGGCTGACCCCGGTCTCGGCGAGCGTCTGCTGCGCGCGGGTACGGCCGATGCCGTAGATGTAGGTGAGCGCGATCTCCAACCGCTTCTCGCGGGGGAGGTCGACGCCGGCGAGGCGTGCCATCGGGCGGTGCTCTCTTTCGGTACGCGGAGGTCGTGCGCGGCCCGCCCCTTCCCGCCCGGGAAGGGCCCCAGCCTCCGACCGGGGGTGTCCGCACCGGCGAGCCGGGCGGGGGGACGCGCGTGTGGAGTTGTCGTGCCGTGCGGGTGGTGCGGGTGGTGCGGGTCGGGCAGGCGGTACGACTAGCCCTGCCGCTGCTTGTGGCGCGCGGTGGACGAGCAGATCACCATGACGCGGCCGTTGCGACGGATGACCCTGCACTTGTCGCAGATCGGCTTGACGCTGGGCTTGACCTTCACGGACTGCGTATCCCTCATCGGAGCGAGCGCGCCGGAGCACGCGTGCGGTCACTTGTAGCGGTAGACGATCCGACCGCGGGTGAGGTCGTACGGCGACAGCTCCACCACGACCCGGTCCTCCGGCAGGATGCGGATGTAGTGCTGGCGCATCTTGCCGCTGATGTGCGCGAGCACCCGGTGCCCGTTCTGCAGCTCCACCCGGAACATCGCGTTGGGGAGCGGCTCGACGACTCGACCCTCGATCTCGATGGCCCCGTCCTTCTTCGGCATGTCCTCCGCGATCCGTCGGTGTCGCGGTGATGGACTAGCTGTTCTCGTGGTGGCTGTTCACGTCGGTCGCCGTGCTGCCGGGCGGTGCCGGTGTACTCCCGAGACGACCTCGCGCGGCGCGCTCGGGCGCAGCACAGGCAGACAGCAGCACGGGCACGGACACAGCCCGACGGGACAGTGTACGCCGCGGCGCGTCGGCCGTCCAACGGCGCGCCCGGGGCGCGTAGCCCGCTCCGGCGGGCCTGCTCCGGTGCAGCGTGGTCAGGTGTGCAGCCGGCCGGTCGCGGCGACCGCGGCCAGACCGGCCACTCCGCCGTCCGCGCGCGGTGAGCACCCACGGGCCCTCGGGGGTGATCGGCCACGGTGTGCTCCCAGTGTGCGGCCTGCCGACCCGTCCTTGGTGACCACGGTCCACCCGTCGTCGAGCTCGTCCACCTCCGGGTGCCCAGCACGGTCACCATCGGCTCGACGGCGAGCACGATGCCCGGGCACCAGCTTGGGCCCCCGGCCGGGCCCCTGGCCGCTAGGTTGAGCACGTGCGGGTCCTGGTGCATCTCGGTGCCGATGCCGTGCCCGGCGTAGTCGTCGACGCAGCCCGTACCCGTGCGGGTCGGCACGACGGTCCTCGACGGCGGCGCCGATGTCGGTGAGCCGGCCACCGGCGGCGCACGGCGGCCAGCCCCGCCCACAGCGAGCGCTCGGTGGCCGCGGACAGGGCCAGCAGCTCCGGCGGGGCACTCCCCCACCGGCACGGTGACCGCGGCGTCGCCGTGCCAGCCCTCCAGGATCGCGCCGCAGTCGATCGAGAGCAGCTCGCCCTCCGGGACCGGCCGCGACCGCGACGGGATGCCGTGCACGACCTCCTCGTCGACCGAGGCGCAGATCGAGCCGGGGAAGCCGTGGTAGCCCAGGAACGACGGGACGGCCCCCGCGTCGCGGATGCTCGTCCTCGGCGATCGCGTCGAGCTCGCCGGTGGTGACCCCGGGCCGGACGGCGGCCGTGACGCGCTCCAGCGTGCGCGGCCGACGACGAGGCCGGCGGCGCGCATGAGCTCCACCTGTGCCGTCGTCTTGACGGTCACCCCGCGAGGGCGCCTGCTGCGCACGGGCTCAGCCGTCGCGGGAGCGGAGCGCGTCGATCGCCCGGCCGGTCACGTCGTCGACCGGTCCGGTCGCGTCGATCGCCCACCAGGACGCCGCGGCTGGCGTAGTACGACACCAGCGGCGCGGTCTGCTCGGCGTAGACCGTCGAGCCGGTTGGCGATCGTCTCGGCCTTGTCGTCGTCGCGCTGGAACAGCTCGCCGCCGTCGCGGTCGCAGACCCCGGGGACCTGCGGCGGGTCGAAGTCGACGTGCCAGATGTGGTTGCAGGTCCGGCAGGTCCGCCGGCCCGACAGCCGCCGGATGACCTCGTCGTCGTCGACCACGAGCTCCAGGACGACGTCGAGCTTGGACCCGGCCTCGCGCAGCGACGTCGTCGAGCACGCCGGCCTGCGGGACGGTGCGCGGGAAGCCGTCGAGCAGGAAGCCGCCGGCCGCGTCCGGCTCGGCGAGCCGGTCGCTGACCATCTCGATGGTGACGTCGTCGGGGACCAGGTCGCCGCGGTCCATGTAGGCCTTGGCCTGCACGCCCCAGCGGCGGTCCCCTTGCTGACGTTGGCCCGGAAGATGTCACCGGTGGAGATCTTGGGGACTCCGGCGTGCTCCGCGATGAACTGGGCCTGCGTGCCCTTGCCCGCTCCGGGCGGGCCCGACCAGGACGAGGCGCACTACCGCAGGAAGCCTTCGTAGTTGCGCGAGCATCAGCTGGCTCTCGACCTGCTTCACGGTCTCCAGCCCGACCCCCACGATGATCAGCACCGCGGTGCCGCCGAACGGGACTCTGGTTCGACGCTGCCGGTGAGGCTGAACAGCAGGTAGGGCAGCACCGCGACCAGGCCCAGGTACAGCGCCCCGAAGGCGGTGATCCGGGACAGGATGTAGTCCAGGTACTCCGCGGTGGCCCGGCCGGGCCGGATGCCCGGGGACGAAGCCGCCGTACTTCTTCATGTTGTCGCTGACCTCCACCGGGTTGAAGGTGATCGCGACGTAGAAGTACGTGAAGAAGACGATCAGGCCGAAGTAGATGGCCAGGTAGCAGCGGGTGCTCCGGTGGCCAGGTACCGGCTGATGAACCGGGTCGAACGTCTCGTTGCTCGCCCACACGTTGGACAGCAGCTGCGGCAGGTAGAGCAGCGAGCTCGCGAAGATGACCGGGATGACGCCGGCCTGGTTGACCTTGAGCGGGATGTAGGTGGACGTGCCGCCGTACATCCGCCGGCCGATCTGCCGCTTGGCGTACTGCACCGGGATCCGCCGCTGCGCCTGCTCGACGAAGACCACCAGCGCGATGACCACCAGCGCCAGCAGGGCCACCGCGACCAGCACGAAGCCGCCGTTGTTCTGCTGCAGGATGTTCGCGCCCTGGCCGGGGATCGAGCTGATGATCGACGTGAAGATCAGGACCGACATGCCGTTGCCGACCCCGCGGTCGGTGACGCAGCTCACCCAGCCACATCATCGACGCCGGTGCCGGCGGTGAGCACCAGCACCAGGATCGATGATCCGGAACAGGCTGTCGTCCGGGATGAGGTCCCGCTGGCAGTTCGGGAACAGCCGCCCCGACCGGGCCAGCGCGATGATGCCCGTCGACTGCAGGATCGCGAGCGCGATCGTCAGGTACCGGGTGTACTGCGTGAGCTTGGCCTGCCCGGACTGGCCCTCCTTCTTGAGGGTCTCCAGGCGCGGGATCACCACCACCAGCAGCTGCGATGATGATCGAGCTCGTGATGTAGGGCATGATCCCGAGCGCGAAGATGATCAGCTGCAGCAGCGCGCCGCCGCTGAACAGGTTCACCAGGCCGTACAGGCTCGTTGTCCCGGACGTCGTTCAGGCAGCCCTGGATCGCGACGTAGGACACGCCCGGGCCCGGGACCACCGAGCCGAGCCGGTAGATGCCGATGATGGCGAGCGTGAACAGCAGCTTCCTGCGCAGGTCGGGCGTCTTGAAGGCCCGGCCGAAGGCGGTGAGCACGGCTCCTCCTGGCGTCCGCCCGGGTCTCCGGGACGGGTCGACGCGCCCGGCCCCTCGGGGGCGGGCGACGAGTGGACGGTCTGGCCCGGACGGCGGCGCAGGTTCAGGTCGGACGGCTCCGCGAGAGCGGGACCGCGGGCCGACTGTAACAGGGGGTGGACCGCCGCCGGTCGCAGGTGCACGGCGGCCGCCGGCCCCACGAAGGGGGCCGGCGGCCGGGTCGTGCGGTGCTACAGCTCGTGCGCGGTGCCGCCCGCAGCGGCGATCTTCTCCTTGGCCGAGGCCGAGAACGTGTGCGCGGTCAGCGTGACGGCGACCGACAGGTCCCCGTCGCCGAGCACCTTGACCAGACGGCCACCGCGGACGGCGCCCGCGGCGACCAGCTCGTCGACGCCGACGGTGCCGCCCTGCGGGAACAGCTCGGCGACCCGGTCGAGGTTGACGACCTGGTACTCGGTGCGGAAACGGTTGGTGAAGCCCTTGAGCTTGGGCAGCCGCATGTGCAGCGGCATCTGCCCGCCCTCGAAGCGCGGCCGGCACCTGGTAGCGCGCCTTGGTGCCCTTGGTCCCGCGGCCGGCGGTCTTGCCCTTGCTGGCCTCACCACGGCCGACCCGGGTCTTCGGGGTCTTCGCCCCGGGAGCCGGCCGCAGGTGGTGGACCTTCAGGGGGACCCGGTGCGGGTCGTGCCCTCGGTCTCAGGGTGCTCATCGGTTACTCGACCTCCTCGACGGTCACGAGGTGCGTGACCGTGTTGACCATCCCGCGGATCTCGGGACGGTCCTCCTTGACGACGGTGTCGGAGATCCGCTTGAGACCCAGCGAGCGCAACGTCTCCCGCTGGTTCTGCTTGCCCCCGATACCGGACTTGACCTGGGTGACCTTCAGGCGGGCCATCAGGCAGCCCCCCCGGTCCCGACGGGGGCCGCGGCAGCAGCCGCACGGGCCCGCAGCATGGCGGCCGGCGCGACGTCCTCGATCGGCAGCCCGCGGCGGGCGGCGATCTCCTCCGGGCGGACCAGCCCCTTCAGCGCCGCCACCGTCGCGTGCACGATGTTGATCGGGTTGGACGAGCCGAGGGACTTGCTCAGCACGTCGTGGATCCCGGCGCACTCGAGCACCGCCCGCACCGGCCCGCCGGCGATCACGCCGGTACCGGGGCTGGCCGGCTTCAGCAGCACGACACCGGCCGCCGCCTCACCCTGGATCGGGTGCGGGATGGTCGCCGCGATCCGCGGCACCCGGAAGAAGTGCTTCTTCGCCTCCTCGACACCCTTCGCGATCGCGGCGGGCACCTCCTTGGCCTTGCCGTAGCCGACGCCCACCTGGCCGTCGCCGTCGCCGACGACGACGAGGGCCGTGAAGCTGAAGCGCCGACCACCCTTGACGACCTTGGCGACGCGGTTGATGGCGACGACGCGCTCGATGTGCGCGTTCTTCTCGGGGCCGGCTCCGCCACGGCCGCCGCGGCCGTCGCGACGGTCGCCACCGGCGCTGCCGCCGGCCTGCCCGCCTCGGCGCTGCTGTCCTGGCATCAGAGGTCCCTCTTCTTGTCGGTCCCCGGAACGGGGGCGGTGGTCTTCGGTGCGCCGGCGGTCATCAGAACGTCAGCCCGCTCTCGCGGGCACCGTCGGCCAGGGCCGCGATGCGACCCCGGTAGGCGTTGCCGCCGCGGTCGAAGACCACGGTCTCGACGCCCTTGGCCTTGGCGCGCTCGGCGACCAGCACGCCGACCCGGCGGGCCAGCGCGGACTTGTCGCCGTCGGCCGCACGCAGGTCGGCCTCCAGGGTGGACGCGCTGGCCAGCGTGTGGCCGGCGAGGTCGTCGACGATCTGCGCGGTGATGTGCCGCGAGGAGCGGGTCACCACCAGACGCGGGCGGGCCGGCGTACCGGAGACGCGCTTGCGGATGCGGAAGTGGCGACGGGCCTTGCCCAGTCGTCGCGTAGCGGAGATCCCCATTACTTACCCGTCTTCCCGACCTTGAGCTTGATCTGCTCGCCCTCGTACCGGACACCCTTGCCCTTGTACGGGTCGGGCTTGCGCAGCTTGCGGATGTTGGCGGCGACCTCGCCCACCTTCTGCTTGTCGATGCCCGAGACGGTGAACTTCGTCGGGCTGGCGACCGCGAAGGAGATGCCCTCCGGTGCCAGGACCGGCACCGGGTGGCTGTAGCCGAGGGCGAACTCGAGGTCCGAGCCCTTGGCGGTGACGCGGTAACCGACGCCGCGGATCTCCATGGCCTTGCTGTAGCCCGTGGTGACCCCGGTGACCATGTTGGCCACCAGCGAGCGGGTCAGGCCGTGCAGGCTGCGGCTCTCGCGCTGGTCGTCCGGACGCGTGACGACGAGCGTGCCGTCGTCCTCGCGCTCGACCCGGATCGGCTCGGCGACGGTGTGGGAAAGGCTGCCCTTGGGGCCCTTCACGGTGACCTCCTGGCCGTCGAGGGAGACCTCGACGCCACTCGGGACCGGAATGGGCAGGCGACCGATGCGGGACATCTGCGGCCTCCTAGTAGACGTAGGCGAGGACTTCCCCACCCACGCCCTTCTTGTTCGCCTGGCGGTCGGTCAGCAGGCCGCTCGACGTCGAGATGATCGCGACGCCGAGGCCACCGAGGACCTTGGGCAGGTTGCCGGCCTTGGCGTAGACGCGCAGGCCCGGCTTGGACACCCGACGCACGCCGGCGATGGACCGCTCGCGGTTGGGCCCGTACTTGAGGTCGATGGCGAGGACCTTGCCCTTCTCGCCCTCCTCGACGGTCCAGCCGGCGATGTAGCCCTCCTGCTGGAGGATCTCGGCGATGTGCGTCTTGATCTTGCTGTGCGGCATGCGGACGCTGTCGTGGTACGCCGAGTTGGCGTTCCGGACGCGCGTCAGCATGTCGGCGATCGGGTCGGTCATGGTCATGTGCGAAGGCCTGTGGCCTTTCCCGCCGTGGTCCCCCACCCGGACCGGGGTCCGAGCGGGGCCTGCGACGAAGAGGATGCGAGGTGGAGGACTACCAGGACGACTTGGTGATGCCGGGCAGCTCGCCGGCGTGGGCCATCTCGCGCACGCAGATGCGGCACAGCCCGAAGGTGCGGTAGACGGCGCGGGGGCGGCCGCAGCGGTTGCACCGCGTGTAGCCGCGCACCGCGAACTTCGGCTTCTTCTTCGCCTTCTCGACGAGCGCCTTCTTGGCCATGGTCTAGCTCTCCTTGAACGGGAAGCCGAGCGCCCGCAGCAGCGCGCGGCCCTCGTCGTCGTTGGCGGCCGTCGTCACGACCGTGATGTCCATACCGCGCTGGCGGTCGACGCGGTCCACGTCGATCTCCACGAACATCGACTGCTCGTTGAGGCCGAACGTGTAGTTGCCGTTGCCGTCGAACTGCTTGGCCGACAGCCCGCGGAAGTCGCGGATGCGGGGCAGCGCGATCGTCACGAGGCGGTCCAGGAACTCCCACATCCGGTCGCCGCGCAGGGTGACCTTCGCGCCGATCGGCATGCCCTCGCGCAGCTTGAACTGGGCGATGGACTTGGTGGCCCGGCGGACCTGGGGCTTCTGCCCGGTGATGGCGGTCAGGTCGCGCAGGGCGCCGTCGATGAGCTTCGCGTCGCGCGCCGCCTCACCCACGCCCATGTTCACGACGACCTTGACCACGCCCGGGATCTGCATGGGGTTGGAGAAGGAGAACTGCTCGGTCAGCGCCGGCTTGATCTCCTCCCGGTACCGCGTCTTCAGACGGGGCACGGGGCGGACGGTCGTCTCGTCGGTCGCGGTCATCAGATGTCTCCGTTGCAACGCTTGCAGACGCGGACGCTGTGGCTCTTGCCGTTGGCGTCGGGCTCGCTGCGGCGGTGCCCGATCCGGGTCGGCTTGCTGCACGTCGGGCAGACGACCTGCACGTTGCTCACGTGCACGGCCGCCTCCTGCGTGACGATGCCGCCCTGCTGGGAGCCGCGCTGCGACTGCGTGATCCGGGTGTGCTTCTTGATCCGGTTGGCGCCCTCGACGAGGACCCGGTTGTTCTCGGGGCTGGCCTGGATGACCCGCCCCTGAACTCCCTTGTCCTTGCCAGAGATCACCTGGACGGTGTCGCCCTTCTTGACGAAGAGGCCTGCCATGGCTACAGCACCTCCGGTGCGAGCGAGATGATCTTCATGAAGCGCTTGTCCCGCAGCTCCCGGCCGACCGGGCCGAAGATGCGGGTGCCGCGCGGGTCCCCGCCGTCCTTGATGAGGACGGCGGCGTTCTCGTCGAAGCGGATGTACGAGCCGTCCGGACGCCGGCGCTCCTTGACGGTGCGCACGACGACCGCCTTGACGACGTCGCCCTTCTTCACGCCGGCGCCCGGGAGGGCGTCCTTCACCGTGCCGACGATGATGTCGCCGATGCCGGCGTAGCGCCGCCCCGAGCCGCCGAGGACGCGGATGCAGAGAATCTCCTTGGCACCCGTGTTGTCGGCGACGCGCAGTCGCGACTCCTGCTGGATCACTGTGTCTCCTGGTGTGAACCCCGTATCCCCGTCTCACGTGTGCGAAGGGGGACGCGGGCTCGCTGATGGTCTCCGGCGGGCCGGGGACCGGGTGGTCTGGCGGTCAGGCTGAAGCGGTGCTACTTGGCCTTCTCGAGCACCTCGACGACGCGCCAGCGCTTCGACGCGCTGAGCGGGCGGGTCTCCATGAGCAGGACCCGGTCCCCGACGCCGCAGGTGTTCTGCTCGTCGTGCGCCTTGAGCTTGTTGGTGCGGCGCAGCGTCTTCTTGTAGAGCGGGTGCTGGACGCGGTCCTCGACGGCGACGACGACGGTCTTGTCCATCTTGTCGCTGACCACCAGACCCTCACGGGTCTTGCGGAAGCCGCGGGCGGCCTCGTCGGTGCTGGGCTCGGTCACGCTGCTCCCGGTCGTGTCGCTCATGCGGTGGCCTCCGTCCGGTCGATGCCGAGCTCGCGCTCACGCATCACGGTGTAGATGCGGGCGATGTCGCGCCGCACCACCTGGAGGCGACGGTTGTTGTCCAGCTGGCCCGTGGCCACCTGGAAGCGGAGGTTGAACAGCTCCTCCTTGGCCTCGCGCAGCGCGACCATCAGGTCGTCGTCCGCGGTCTCGCGGAGCTCCTGGGCTCGGGTGTCAGCCATCAGTCGCTCACCTCCCGGGTGACGAAGCGGCACTTCATGGGCAGCTTGTGCATGGCGCGGCGCATGGCCTCCTTGGCGAGCGGCTCCGGCGGACCGGCGAGCTCGAACAGGATGCGGCCGGGCTTGACGTTGGCGACCCACCACTCCGGCGACCCCTTGCCGGAACCCATGCGGGTCTCGGCCGGCTTCTTCGTGAGCGGACGGTCCGGGTAGATGTTGATCCACACCTTACCGCCACGGCGGATGTGCCGGGTCATCGCGATACGGGCCGACTCGATCTGGCGGTTCGTCACGTACGCCGGCTCGAGGGCCTGGATCCCGTACTCGCCGAAGGCCAGGGCGGTGCCGCCCTTGGCGGCGCCGCTGCGGTCCGGGTGGTGCTGCTTGCGGTGCTTGACCCTGCGCGGGATCAGCATGGGACTCAGCCCTCCTTCTGCTGGTCGACCTGCGGGGACGCGGTCTCGTCCGGGCCGGAGACCGGGGCGGACGACGAGGGAGCCTCGACGGGGGCGTCGGTCAGCGCCGGCTCGGCGGTCGGCAGCACCTCGTCGGCACCGGCGGTCCCGTCGACCTGCGGGCCGTCGCCGGCCCGGCCGGCCTCGGTGCCGCCGGCGGTGGTGCCGGTGGAGCCGGAGCGCGGGCCCCGGCGGGCCGGGCGGTCGCGCCGCTGCTGGCGCAGGGCGGCCTCCTGGGCCTCCCGCTCCGCGCGGCTCTGCACGACGTCACCCTTGTAGATCCACACCTTCACGCCGATCCGGCCGAAGGTGGTGCGGGCCTCGTACAGGCCGAAGTCGATGTTGGCGCGCAGCGTGTGCAGCGGCACCCGACCCTCGCGGTAGAACTCCGAGCGGCTCATCTCCGCGCCGCCGAGGCGGCCGGAGCACTGCACGCGGATGCCCTTGACGCCCGGGTTCTTCATCGCCGACTGCATCGACTTGCGCATCGCGCGGCGGAAGCTGACCCGGCTGGACAGCTGCTCCGCGACACCCTGCGCCACGAGCTGGGCGTCGGACTCCGGGCTCTTCACCTCGAGGATGTTGAGCTGCACCTGCTTGCCGGTCAGCTTCTCGAGGTCACCGCGGATGCGGTCGGCCTCGGCGCCGCGGCGGCCGATGACGATGCCGGGGCGCGCGGTGTGGATGTCGACCCGGACCCGGTCGCGGGTCCGCTCGATCTCCACCTTGGAGATGCCGGCGCGCTCCATGCCCTTGCTCATCATGCCGCGGATGGCGACATCTTCCTTGACGTAGTCCGCGTAGTTCTTGTCCGCGTACCAGCGGGACGTCCAGTCGGTCGTGATGCCGAGCCGGAAGCCGTGCGGGTTGACCTTCTGGCCCACTAGGAGGCCCTCCCCTTCGTGGCGCCGGCCGAGGCCGTCGCCTTGGTGGCGGTCTCGTCGCCGACGACGGACTGCACGACGATCGTGATGTGGCTGGTGCGCTTGCGGATGCGGTACGCGCGCCCCTGGGCGCGGGGCCGGAACCGCTTGAGGGTCGGACCCTCGTCGACGTAGGCCTGGGCCACGTAGAGGTCGTCCTTGTCGAGCGACTTGTTGTGCTCGGCGTTGGCGATCGCGCTGGCCAGCACCTTGTAGACCGGGTCGGACGCGGCGTGCACGTCGAAGCGCAGCACGTCGAGCGCCTGGCCGACGGCCATGCCGCGGACCAGGTCGACGACCCGGCGGCACTTCATCGGCGTCATCCGGACGTACTTGGCCTGCGCGAGCGCAGCGTGCGCCGGCAGGTGCCGGGTCTTGTTCTCAGCCACGACGCGACCTCCGGTCATCCTTGACGTGCCCGCGGAAGGTGCGGGTGGGCGCGAACTCGCCGAGCTTGTGGCCGACCATCGCCTCGGTGACGAACACCGGGACGTGCTTGCGGCCGTCGTGCACGGCGATCGTGTGCCCCAGCATGTCGGGGATGATCGTGGAGCGACGCGACCAGGTCTTGATCACGTTCTTGGAGCCCTTCTCGTTCTGGACGTCCACCTTGGCGAGCAGGTGGTCGTCGACGAACGGGCCCTTCTTCAGGCTGCGCGGCACGAGTCAGTCCCCTAGCGCTTCTTGTTGGTGCGACGGCGACGGACGATGAGCGCGTCGCTCGGCTTGCGGCGGCGGGTGCGACCCTCGGGCTTGCCCGCGGGGTTGACCGGGTGGCGTCCACCGGAGGTCTTGCCCTCACCACCACCGTGCGGGTGGTCGATCGGGTTCATGGCAACGCCGCGGACGCTCGGACGCTTCCCCTTCCAGCGCATCCGGCCGGCCTTGCCCCAGTTGATGTTGCTCTGCTCGGCGTTGCCGACCTCGCCGACCGTCGCGCGGCAGCGCAGGTCGACGTTGCGGATCTCGCCGGAGGGCATGCGCAGCTGGGCGTACGGGCCGTCCTTGGCGACGAGCTGCACGCTGGTGCCGGCCGAGCGGGCGATCTTCGCCCCGCCGCCCGGGCGCAGCTCGATGTTGTGCACCGTCGTACCGGTCGGGATGTTGCGCAGCGGCAGCGCGTTGCCCGGCTTGATGTCGGCCGTGGGGCCGGCCTCGACGGTGTCGCCCTGCTTGAGGTTGCGCGGCGCGACGATGTAGCGCTTCTCGCCGTCCGCGTAGTGCAGCAGCGCGATGCGCGCCGTGCGGTTGGGGTCGTACTCGATGTGCGCGACCTTGGCCGGCACGCCGTCCTTGTCGGAGCGGCGGAAGTCGATGACGCGGTAGGCGCGCTTGTGGCCGCCACCCTGGTGCCGCGTCGTGACCCGCCCGTAGGAGTTGCGGCCGCCCTTGCTGTGCAGGGGACGGACCAGCGACTTCTCCGGCTCGGAGCGCGTGATCTCGGCGAAGTCCGCCACGCTCGAGCCGCGACGGCCCGGAGTGGTCGGCTTGTACTTGCGGATGCCCATGTCGGTGTCCTCTGTCCCGGAGTCCGGCCCCCGCTAGGAGACCGGCCCCCCGAAGATCTCGATACGGCCCTCGCGCAGGGTCACCACGGCCCGCTTGGTGTCGGCACGCTTGCCGAAGCCGGCCTTGGTCCGCTTGCGCTTGCCCTGGCGGTTGAGGGTGTTGACGTCGCTGACCTTGACCCCGAAGACCTTCTCGACCGCGATCTTGATCTGGGTCTTGTTGGCGTCGGGGCGGACGAGGAACGTGTACTTGTTCTCGTCGAGCAGGCCGTAGCTCTTCTCGGAGATGACCGGCGACAGCAGGATGTCGCGCGGGTCCGTCAGGTCGCTCACGCGGTCGTCCCGTTCTCGCTCGTCGCGGGCGCCATGCTCGGCACGTCGCTGTCGATGGCGTGCGGCTCGAGGTCGCTGGAGGTGGCGGACGCCTTGACGCTCTTGCCCTTCGGGCTGCCGGCCAGGAACGCCTGCAGAGCCGCCTCGGTGAACACCACGTCGTCGCTGACGAGCACGTCGTAGGTGTTGAGCTGGCCGGGGCTGATCAGGTGGATGTCGGCGGCGTTGCGCAGCGACTTCCAGCTGTTCAGGTCGGTCCGCTCGGCCACCACGAGCACGTGGGCGCGCTCGGTGAGACCGCGCAGCAGCGCCGTGGCGTCCTTGGTGGAGGGCGCGTCACCGCTGGTGAGGCGGTCGACCACGAAGACCCGGTCGTGCCGGAACCGGTCCGACAGGGCGCCCCGCAGCGCGGCGGCCTTCATCTTCTTGGGGGTCCGCTGCGCGTAGTCACGCGGCACCGGGCCGTGCACGACGCCACCGCCGGCGAACTGCGGTGCGCGGGTCGAGCCCTGGCGGGCGCGACCGGTGCCCTTCTGGCGGTACGGCTTGCGCCCACCGCCGCGGACCTCACCACGGGTCTTCGTCTTGTGCGTGCCCTGCCGGGCCGCGGCGAGCTGGGCGACGACGACCTGGTGGATCAACGGAACGTTGACCTGGACGTCGAAGACCTCGCCCGGCAGCTCGATGGTGCGGTCGGCCTCGCCACCGGACGAGCGGACGACCGCCGTCAGCGTGCGGGCCTTGTCGAGGCTGGTCGTGCTCACTTGGCCACACCACCCTTCCCGAGTCCGGCCTTGACGGCCGTGCGGACGAGGACCATGCCGCCGCGCGGGCCGGGCACCGCGCCCTTGATGAGCAGCAGCCCCCGCTCGGCGTCCACGGCGTGCACGACCAGGTTCAGCGTCGTCGTGCGGACGGCGCCCATGCGACCGGCCATCCGGGTGCCCTTGAACACCCGGGCCGGCGTGGCGCAGGCGCCGATCGAACCGGGCGAGCGGTGCTTGCGCTGCACACCGTGACCGGCGCCGAGGCCCCGGAAGTTGTGGCGCTTCATGACACCGGCGTAGCCCTTGCCCTTGCTGGTCCCGATCACGTCGACCTTGGCGCCACCGCTGAAGATCTCGGTGGTCACCTCCTGGCCGACGGTGTAGGAGGACGCGTCCCCGGTGCGGATCTCGACCAGGAAGCGGCGCGGCGGGACACCGGCCTTGGCGAAGTGACCGGCCTCGGGCTTGGTCACCTTGCGCGGGTCGACGGCACCGAAGGCGATCTGGACGGCGGAGTAGCCGTCCTTCTCGGGGGTGCGGATCTGGGTCACGACGCACGGCCCGGCCTTGACGACGGTCACCGGGACGATCCGGTTGTTCTCGTCGAAGACCTGGGTCATGCCGAGCTTCTCGCCCAGGACCCCCTGGGTCGTGCGCCCGTTCTGTGTAGGCATCTCGGCGTCCCTAGAGCTTGATCTCGATGTCGACGCCCGCCGGCAGGTCGAGCCGCATGAGCGAGTCGACGGTCTTCGGCGTGGGGTCGAGAATGTCGATGAGGCGCTTGTGCGTGCGCATCTCGAAGTGCTCGCGCGAGTCCTTGTACTTGTGCGGCGAGCGGATGACGCAGTACACGTTCTTCTCGGTCGGCAGCGGCACCGGCCCGGCGACCTGTGCGCCGGTCCGGGTCACGGTCTCGACGATCTTGCGTGCCGAGCTGTCGATGACCTCGTGGTCGTAGGCCTTGAGCCTGATGCGGATCTTTTGTCCCGCCATGGTGGCTGTACGTCCTGTCTCCCCCGGGCCGAGGCCCGGAAATGTCGAGTGGTGCCGCTGGAACTGTCTGTCGGGGCCCGTCGCTCCGACCCCCGCGCTCGGGTGTGTCGGGAGGGCGGGAGGAGCCCGGGCTCCCGATCCGGGGCGGCGGGCGAGCCGCCGCCCCGGATCGAGGACGAGCTACTTCGTGATCTTGGTGACGCGGCCGGCACCCACGGTACGGCCACCCTCGCGGATGGCGAAGCGCAGGCCCTCCTCCATGGCGATGGGCTGGATGAGGGTCACCTTCATCTCGGTGTTGTCACCGGGCATGACCATCTCGGTGCCCTCGGGCAGGTCCACGACACCGGTCACGTCGGTGGTGCGGAAGTAGAACTGCGGCCGGTAGTTGTTGAAGAACGGCGTGTGCCGGCCACCCTCGTCCTTCGACAGGATGTAGACGTTCGCCTCGAACTCGGTGTGCGGCGTGATCGACTTCGGCTTGCAGACGACCTGGCCGCGCTCGACCTCCTCGCGCTTGATGCCGCGGATGAGCAGGCCCACGTTGTCGCCGGCCATGCCCTGGTCGAGCAGCTTGCGGAACATCTCGACGCCCGTGACGGTGGTCGTCTGGACGTTCTCCTTGATGCCGACGATCTCGACCGACTCGTTGACGTTGATCACGCCACGCTCGATGCGGCCGGTGACCACGGTGCCGCGACCGGTGATCGTGAAGACGTCCTCGACGGGCATGAGGAACGGCTTGTCGGTCTCGCGGGTCGGCTCGGGGATCGACTCGTCGACGGCGGCCATCAGCTCGAGGAGCTTGTCGCCCCACTCCTTGTCGCCCTCGAGCGCCTTGAGCGCGGAGACCCGCACGACCGGCAGGTCGTCACCCGGGAACTCGTACTCGCTGAGCAGCTCGCGGACCTCGAGCTCGACGAGCTCCAGGATCTCCTCGTCGTCCACCATGTCGGCCTTGTTCAGCGCGACGACGATGTACGGCACGCCGACCTGGCGGGCCAGGAGCACGTGCTCCTTGGTCTGCGGCATCGGGCCGTCGGTGGCCGCGACGACCAGGATGGCGCCGTCCATCTGCGCCGCACCCGTGATCATGTTCTTGATGTAGTCGGCGTGACCGGGGCAGTCGACGTGCGCGTAGTGCCGCTTCTCGGTCTGGTACTCGACGTGCGCGATGGAGATCGTGATGCCACGAGCCTTCTCCTCGGGCGCCTTGTCGATCTGGTCGAAGGCCGACGCCTCGTTGAGGTTCGGGTACGCATCGTGCAGCACCTTGGTGATGGCCGCGGTCAGCGTCGTCTTGCCGTGGTCGATGTGACCGATGGTGCCGATGTTGACATGCGGCTTGGTGCGCTCGAACTTCGCCTTGGCCATGGGGCCTGTCCTCCTGTGCGGGTGGTCTGCGGGTCGTGCTGGACGGTGGTGCGGGGGCCTCGGCCCGGGGGCCTCGGCGGAGTGGAGCGGGCTACTCGCCCCGCACCTTCGCGATGATCTCCTTGGCCACGTTGCCGGGGACCTCGGCGTAGCTGTCGAACTGCATCGAGTAGCTGGCCCGGCCCTGCGTACGGCTACGAAGGTCGCCCACGTAGCCGAACATCTCGCTGAGCGGCACCAGCGCCTTGACCACGCGCACGCCGGCGCGCTCGTCCATGGCCTGGATGAGGCCACGTCGGCTGTTGAGGTCGCCGATCACGTCGCCCATGTTCTCCTCGGGCGTGGTGACCTCCACCGCCATCATCGGCTCCATGAGCGCGGGGTCCGCCTTGCGGGCCGCCTCCTTGAAGCCCATCGAGCCGGCGATCTTGAAGGCCATCTCGGAGGAGTCGACGTCGTGGTACGCGCCGTCGGTGAGGGTGACCTTGACGCCGACCAGCGGGTAGCCGGCCAGCACGCCGTGCTGCATGGCCTCCTGGCAGCCCTGGTCGACCGACGGGATGTACTCCTTGGGGATGCGCCCGCCGGTGACGCCGTTGACGAACTCGTACGTCCCCTCGGCCTCCGGGTCGGTCAGCGGCTCGATCCGGAGCTGGATCTTCGCGAACTGGCCGGAGCCACCGGTCTGCTTCTTGTGCGTGTAGTCGAGCCGCTCGACGGTGCCACGCAGGGTCTCGCGGTAGGCCACCTGCGGCTTGCCGACATTGGCCTCGACCTTGAACTCGCGGCGCATGCGGTCCACCAGGATGTCCAGGTGGAGCTCGCCCATGCCGGCGATGATCGTCTGGCCGGTCTCCTCGTCGGTGTAGACCTTGAACGTCGGGTCCTCCTCGGCGAGCCGCTGGATCGCGGTGCCGAGCTTCTCCTGGTCGCCCTTGGTCTTCGGCTCGATGGCGACCGAGATGACCGGCTCGGGGAAGCTCATCGACTCGAGCACGATCGGCGCCTCGGCGCCGGAGAGCGTGTCACCGGTGGTGGTCTGCTTCAGGCCGATGACCGCGCAGATGTCGCCGGCCTTGACCTCGCTGATGTCCTCACGCGAGTTCGCGTGCATCTGCATGAGGCGGCCGATCTTCTCCTTGCGGTCCTTGGTGCTGTTCAGGACCTGCGTGCCCGCCGTGAGCGTGCCGGAGTAGACGCGGATGTAGGTGAGCTTGCCGACGTGCGGGTCCGTCTGGATCTTGAACGCCAGGGCGGACAGCGGGGCGTCGAACTCGGGCTCGCGGGTCTCCAGGACGCTCTCGTCCTTGACCGAGTGCCCGGTCACCGCGCCCACGTCGAGCGGCGACGGCAGGTAGTCGACGACCGCGTCCAGCATCGGCTGCACGCCCTTGTTCTTGAACGCCGAGCCGCAGAGCACCGCGGTGACGGTGGCCTCGGTGGTCGAGTGCAGGATCGCGCGCCGGATGCCGGCCTTCAGCTCCTCGGCGGTGACGGTCTCGCCCTCGAGGAACTTCTCCATCACGGCGTCGTCGTGGTCGGAGAGCGTCTCGACGAGACGGGCGTGCCACTCCGCGGCCTGCTCGGCGTACTCGGCCGGGATGTCGACGACCTCGTACTTGTCGCCCTTGCTGGACTTGTCGTCCAGAGCCCACTCGAGGCCCTTCATGCGCACCAGGTCGATGACGCCGCGGAAGTCGGCCTCGCCGCCCCACGGCAGCTGCAGCACCAGCGGCACCGCGTTCAGCCGGCTGATGATCATGTCGACGGTGCGGTAGAAGTTCGCGCCCGTGCGGTCCATCTTGTTGACGAAGCAGATCCGCGGCACCGAGTACTTGTCGGCCTGGCGCCAGACCGTCTCGGACTGCGGCTCGACCCCGGCCACCGAGTCGAACACGGCCACGGCGCCGTCGAGCACGCGCAGCGAGCGCTCCACCTCGACGGTGAAGTCGACGTGGCCCGGCGTGTCGATGATGTTGATGCGGTGCCCGGCCCACTGGCAGGTCGTCGCGGCCGACGTGATGGTGATGCCGCGCTCCTGCTCCTGCGCCATCCAGTCCATCGTGGCGGCGCCGTCGTGCACCTCACCGATCTTGTACGCACGACCGGTGTAGTAGAGGACGCGCTCGGTGGTCGTGGTCTTGCCCGCGTCGATGTGCGCCATGATCCCGATGTTGCGGGTCTTGGCGAGGACCTCGTTGCTGGCCACAGCTGCTGCTCTTTCGTCGGCTCGCGCCAGGGGCGCGGTGCGTTCTCGCGCTGGGGGCGCGAGCTGTACCTGTCCGGGGCGGACTACCAGCGGTAGTGCGCGAAGGCCTTGTTCGACTCGGCCATCTTGTGCATGTCCTCACGGCGCTTGACGCTGGCCCCGAGGCCGTTGCTCGCGTCCAGCAGCTCGTTCATGAGGCGCTCGGTCATCGTCTTCTCGCGACGGCCGCGGGAGTACTGGACCAGCCAGCGCAACGCCAGCGTGGTCGAGCGGCCGGCGCGCACCTCGATCGGCACCTGGTAGGTGGCGCCGCCGACGCGGCGGCTGCGGACCTCGAGGGTCGGCTTGACGTTGTCGAGCGCGCGCTTGAGCGTGACGACCGGGTCGGCCCCGCTCTTCTCGCGGCAGCCCTCGAGCGCGCCGTAGACGATCTTCTCGGCGGTGGAGCGCTTGCCGTCGAGCAGGACCTTGTTGATGAGGCTGGTGACCAGCGGCGCGCCGTAGACCGGGTCGACGACGACCGGGTGCTTCGGGGCAGGACCCTTGCGAGGCACTACTCTTCTCCTTCTTGGCGCCGTACCGGCTACGGGCCTGCTTGCGGTTGCGCACGCCCTGCGTGTCGAGGGAACCGCGGATGATCTTGTACCGAACGCCGGGCAGGTCCTTCACGCGACCACCGCGCACGAGCACGATGCGTGTGCTCCTGCAGGTTGTGGCCGACGCCCGGGATGTACGCCGTGACCTCGACGCCGCTGGTGAGGCGCACACGGGCGACCTTGCGCAGCGCGGAGTTCGGCTTCTTCGGGGTCGTCGTGTAGACGCGCGTGCAGACGCCACGACGCTGCGGGCTCCCCTTGAGGGCCGGCGTCTTGGTCTTCTCGACCTTGTCCTGCCGGCCCTTGCGGACCAGCTGCTGGATCGTGGGCAACGCGTCTCCTGCTCGTCTCACCGGTGGACTTCTGGCGACCCACGCGGTCGGGTGTGTCGCCCGGACTGCGCTCATCCGATGTCGCGTACGACCGGACGGGGGTCGCTCGCCCGCCGCCCTGCCGGTCCTCGGACACCCCCGCGACCCACGGGGCGAGGCCATCGCTCCGCACGGGCGTGCGGGACGGCCCGGGTCACCCCAGGCACGGGTCGAGCAGCCAACACTACGCTGTTGATGCGGTCCCTGCCCCGGGAGGCCGTCCGACCAACGACCGGGCATCGGCGCGCCTGGCGCGCCGAAGGCAGCGCCCAGGCGACGACGGCTCCAGGAGCCGATCGAGGCCCAGGCGACCACGCGCCTCGGCCGGCCGGGCGGCGCCGCCGACGAGTCGGGCGCCGGCCGCGCCGTAGCCGGGCGGCCGCCGCTGACGGCCCTCGCCGGCCCGGGCCGCGGCCGGCGTCCCCGCGGCGACGGCCGGCCCGGGGTGCCGCCCCCGTCGGCACTGCCGACGGCCGCCCGTCCGCGCGGCAGGTCGACGAACGGCCGTCGGAGCGGACAGCCCGCCGGGAGCCGAGGTGACGCCAGCCTGCAGGTACCGCGGTAGGCTGGTCCCGCCCGGTGAGTCCGGCACGCACGTGGCCGCCTCCCGAGCGGGACGGCCTCGTCGGCCGCCAGCTCGGTGCCGCCGTATGACTCGTCGAGCGGACGTCCACCACCGCGAAGTCGGTCGTCGTACCCGGCCATCGAGTAGACCTGCGCCCGCGCCTCCTCGGTGGGCTCGACCCGGATGTTGCGGTAGCGGCTGATGCCGGTGCCCGCCGGGATGAGCTTGCCGATGATGACGTTCTCCTTGAGGCCGAGCAGCGAGTCGCTCTTGGCCTGGATCGCCGCGTCGGTGAGGACGCGGGTCGTCTCCTGGAAGGACGCCGCCGACAGCCACGACTCGGTCGCGAGCGACGCCTTGGTGATGCCCATCAGGACCGGGCGGCCGGCAGCCGGCTCGCCGCCCTCGGACGACCACGCGGCGGTTCTCGGTCTCGAAGATCGTGCGCTCGATCAGGCTGCCCGGCAGGAAGTCGGTGCCGCCGGACTCGAGGACGTTCACCCGCTTCAGCATCTGGCGGATGATCACCTCGATGTGCTTGTCGTGGATCGACACGCCCTGCGAGCGGTAGACCTCCTGCACCTCGGCCACCAGGTGCAGCTGCACCGCACGCGGGCCGAGGATGCGCAGCACCTCGTGCGGGTTGACCGCGCCCTCGTGCAGCTTCTCGCCGACCTCGACGTGGCTGTCGTCGGTGATCCGCAGCCGGGCCCGCTTGGAGACCGCGTACGCGATCTCCTCGCCGCCGTCGTCGGGGATGACGACGACCTTGCGGGTCTTGTCGGTGTCGTCGATCCGCACCCGGCCGGCGACCTCGCTGATCGGGGCGACGCCCTTGGGGGTGCGGGCCTCGAACAGCTCGACGACGCGCGGCAGGCCCTGGGTGATGTCGTCACCGGCCACGCCACCGGTGTGGAAGGTGCGCATCGTCAGCTGCGTGCCGGGCTCGCCGATCGACTGCGCCGCGATGATGCCGACCGCCTCGCCGACGTCGACCGTCTTGCCGGTGGCCAGCGAGCGGCCGTAGCAGGCGGCGCAGGTGCCGACCTTGGAGTCGCAGGTCAGCACGCAGCGGACCTTGACCTTGTCGACCCCGGCCTCGATGAGCAGGCTGATGTTGACGTCGCCGAGGTCGGCGCCCGCGCGGCGAGCACGACGCTCCCGTCCCGCTCGACGTCGGTCGGCGAGGGTGCGCGCGTAGACGCTGGTCTCGACGTGCGCGCCCTTGACGAGCGTGCCCTCGGCGTTCTTCTCGCCGATCGCCATGACCACGCCGCGCTCGGTGCCGCAGTCCTCCTCGCGGATGATGACGTCCTGCGACACGTCCACCAGGCGCCGGGTCAGGTAGCCCGAGTCGGCGGTGCGCAGCGCGGTGTCGGCCAGGCCCTTGCGGGCGCCGTGCGTGGAGATGAAGTACTCCAGCACGGTCAGGCCCTCGCGGAAGTTGGCCTTGATCGGGCGCGGGATGATCTCGCCCTTGGGGTTGGCCACCAGACCACGCATACCGGCGATCTGCCGCACCTGCATCATGTTCCCTCGGGCACCCGAGTGGACCATCATCCAGACCGGGTTGTCCTCGGGGAAGTTCTCCTCCATCGCCCGGGCGACCTCGGCGGTGGCCTTGGTCCAGATCTCGATGAGCTCCTGACGGCGCTCCTCGTCGGTGATGACACCGCGGCCGTACTGCTTCTCGACCTTCTCGGCGTCGCCCTCGTAGCGCTCGAGGATCTCGGCCTTGCCGGCCGGCGTGACGACGTCCTCGATCGAGATCGTCACCCCGGAGCGGGTCGCCCAGTGGAAGCCGGTCTCCTTGAGCGCGTCGAGCGTCGCCGCCACCTGCACCTTCGGGTACCGCTCGGCCAGGTCGTTGACGATCGAGCCCAGCTCGCGCTTGGTCGACCGACACGTCCACGAACGGGTAGTCCACCGGCAGCGTCTCGTTGAACAGCGCCCGGCCGAGGGTCGTCTCGAGCAGGTACGGCTCGCCGTCCTCGGTCGGCACCGCGTCCCGCGGCGGCACGACGTCCCGCATCCGGAGCTTGATCCTGGGCCTGCAGGTCGAGCTCCCCGGCGTCCTTGGCCATGACGGCCTCGGCCAGCGAGGAGAACGCCGCGGCCCTCGCCGGTCGCCCCGTCGCGCTGCGTCGTCAGGTAGTAGATCCCGAGGACCATGTCCTGGGTCGGGCGAGGTGATCGGCCGCCCGTTCGCCGGCGACAGGATGTTGTTCGCAGGACAGCATGAGGATGCGGGCCTCGGCCTGCGCCTCCGCCGACAGCGGCAGGTGCACGGCCATCTGGTCGCCGTCGAAGTCGGCGTTGAACGCCGTGCAGACCAGCGGGTGGATCTGGATGGCCTTGCCCTCGACCAGCTGCGGCTCGAAGGCCTGGATGCCGAGCCGGTGCAGCGTCGGTGCGCGGTTGAGCAGCACCGGGTGCTCGGTGATGACCTCCTCGAGCACGTCCCAGACGACCGGGCGGGCACGCTCGACCATCCGCTTGGCGCTCTTGATGTTCTGCGCGTGGTTGAGGTCGACCAGCCGCTTCATGACGAACGGCTTGAACAGCTCGAGCGCCATCTGCTTGGGCAGGCCGCACTGGTGCAGCTTGAGCTGCGGGCCGACGACGATGACCGAACGGCCGGAGTAGTCCACGCGCTTGCCGAGCAGGTTCTGACGGAACCGGCCCTGCTTGCCCTTGAGCATGTCGGACAGCGACTTGAGCGGTCGGTTGCCCGGGCCGGTCACCGGCCGGCCGCGGCGACCGTTGTCGAACAGCGCGTCGACGGCCTCCTGCAGCATCCGCTTCTCGTTGTTCACGATGATCTCGGGGGCGCCGAGGTCGAGCAGCCGCTTGAGCCGGTTGTTGCGGTTGATGACCCGGCGGTACAGGTCGTTGAGGTCGCTGGTGGCGAAGCGGCCACCGTCGAGCTGCACCATCGGGCGCAGGTCCGGCGGGATCACCGGCACGCAGTCGAGGACCATGCCCATCGGGCTGTTGCGGGTGTTGAGGAACGCCGCGACGACCTTGAGGCGCTTGAGCGCCCGGACCTTCTTCTGGCCCTTGCCGGAGCGGATCGTCTCGCGCAGCGACTCGGCCTCGGCGTCGAGGTCGAAGCCCTCCAGCAGCCGCTGCAGCGCCTCGGCGCCCATGCCGCCGGTGAAGTACTGGCCGAACCGGTCGCGCAGCTCGCGGTAGAGCGTCTCGTCGGCGACGAGCTGCTTCACCTCGAGCTTGCGGAAGGTGTCGATGACCTCCTCGAGCTTGTCCAGCTCGCGCTCCGAGCGGCCGCGCAGCGGCCTTGAGCTCACGGTCGGCGGCCTCGCGCACCTTGCGGCGCACGTCGCCCTTGGCGCCCTCGGCCTCCAGCGCGGCCAGGTCCTCCTCGAGCTTCTTCTGCCGGGTCTCGGCGTCGCTGTCGGTCGCGCGCGGTGATCCGGTCGCGCTCGACCTGGATCTGCGCCTCGAGCGTGGGCAGGTCGCGGTGCCGGGCCTCGGTGTCGACCGTGCGTCACCAGGTAGGCCGCGAAGTAGATGATCTTCTCGAGGTCCTTGGGGGCGAGGTCGAGCAGGTAGCCCAGCCGGGACGGGACGCCCTTGAAGTACCAGATGTGGGTGACCGGGGCGGCGAGCTCGATGTGCCCCATCCGCTCACGACGCACCTTGGCGCGGGTCACCTCGACGCCGCAGCGCTCGCAGATGATGCCCTTGAAGCGCACCCGCTTGTACTTGCCGCAGTAGCACTCCCAGTCCCGGGTCGGACCGAAGATCTTCTCGCAGAAGAGCCCGTCCTTCTCCGGCTTGAGGGTGCGGTAGTTGATGGTCTCGGGCTTCTTCACCTCGCCGTGGGACCACTGGCGGATGTCGTCAGCGGTGGCAAGGCCGATACGGAGCTCGTCGAAGAAGTTGACGTCGAGCACGATGCCTACTTTCTGGAGGCCGGTGCTCTCCGTGGGTCCAGCCGTACGTAAGGAGACGTAGGTGGGGCGGGGGCCCGCCGCGGCGGGCCCCCTGCCGTCAGACCTCTTCGACCGAGCTCGGCTCGCGCCGGCTACAGGTCGATGCCGAGCTCCTCCGCAGCGCGGAAGACGTCCTCGTCGGTGTCACGCATCTCGATGGCCATGCCGTCGCTGGAGAGCACCTCGACGTTCAGGCACAGCGACTGCATCTCCTTGATGAGCACCTTGAAGGACTCCGGGATGCCGGGCTCCGGGATGTTCTCGCCCTTGACGATGGCCTCGTAGACCTTCACGCGGCCGAGCACGTCGTCGGACTTGATGGTCAGCAGCTCCTGCAGGGCGTAGGCGGCGCCGTACGCCTGCATCGCCCAGACCTCCATCTCGCCGAAGCGCTGCCCGCCGAACTGGGCCTTGCCGCCCAGCGGCTGCTGCGTGATCATCGAGTACGGCCCGGTGCTGCGGGCGTGGATCTTGTCGTCCACCAGGTGCAGCAGCTTCAGGATGTAGACGTAGCCGACCGAGATGGGCGCCGGGTACGGCTCGCCGGAGCGGCCGTCGAACAGCCGCGCCTTGCCCGAGGACCCGATGAGCCGGCGCTTCTCGCCGCCGCCCAGGTCGTCGAAGGTCGGCGTGGTCGAGTCGAGCAGCCCGGTGATCTCGTCCTCGCGGGCACCGTCGAAGACCGGCGTCGCGAGCACGTGACCGGGCGACGACTCCGACGCCCCGATCTCGTGCAGCCGCTTCTTCCAGCTCTCGTCGTCACCCTCGATGTGCCAGCCGGCCTTCGCCACCCAGCCCAGGTGCGTCTCCAGGACCTGGCCGACGTTCATCCGGCCGGGCACGCCGAGCGGGTTGAGGACGACGTCGAGCGGCGTCCCGTCCTCCATGAAGGGCATGTCCTCGACCGGCAGGATCTTGGCGATGACGCCCTTGTTGCCGTGCCGGCCGGCCAGCTTGTCGCCGTTGCTGATCTTGCGCTTCTGGGCGACGTAGACCCGGACCAGCTCGTTGACGCCGGGCGGCAGCTCGTCGCCGTCCTCGCGGCTGAACACGCGGACGCCGATGACCTTGCCGGACTCGCCGTGCGGGACCTTGAGGCTGGTGTCGCGCACCTCGCGGGCCTTCTCGCCGAAGATCGCGCGCAGCAGCCGCTCCTCCGGGGTGAGCTCGGTCTCGCCCTTCGGGGTGACCTTGCCGACCAGGACGTCACCGGGGGTGACCTCCGCGCCGATCCGGATGATCCCGCGCTCGTCGAGGTCGGCGAGGACCTCCTCGGAGACGTTCGGGATGTCCCGGGTGATCTCCTCGGCGCCCAGCTTGGTGTCGCGGGCGTCGACCTCGTGCTCCTCGATGTGGATCGAGGTCAGCACGTCGTCCTGCACGAGGCGCTGCGACAGGATGATCGCGTCCTCGTAGTTGTGGCCCTCCCACGGCATGAACCCGACGAGCAGGTTCTTGCCGAGCGCCATCTCCGCGCCGTCGGTGCACGGGCCGTCGGCGATGACGTCGCCGGCCTCGACGCGGCCGCCCTCCTCGACGATCGGCTTCTGGTTGATGCAGGTGCCCTGGTTGCTGCGCCGGAACTTGTGCAGCCGGTAGGTCCGACGGGTGCCGTCGTCGTGCATGACGGTCACGTAGTCGGCGGAGAGCTCCTCCACGACGCCGGCCTGCTCGGCCACGATCACGTCGCCGGCGTCGACCGCGGCGCGGTGCTCCATGCCGGTCCCGACCAGCGGCGCCTCGCTGCGCAGCAGCGGAACGGACTGGCGCATCATGTTCGCGCCCATCAGGGCGCGGTTGGCGTCGTCGTGCTCCAGGAACGGGATCATCGCGGTCGCGACCGACACCATCTGGCGCGGGCTGACGTCCATGTAGTCGACGCCCTCGGGGGCGATGTAGTCGACCTCGCCGCCCTTGCGACGCACCAGGACGCGGGCCTCGGAGAACGTGCCGTCGGCGGACACCGGCGAGTTCGCCTGCGCCACGACGTGCTTGTCCTCCTCGTCCGCGGTGAGGTAGTCGACCTGGTCGGTGACCCGGCCGTTCTCCACCCGGCGGTACGGGCGTCTCCATGAAGCCGTACGGGTTCACCCGCGCGAACGTGGCGAGCGACCCGATCAGGCCGATGTTCGGGCCTTCCGGCGTCTCGATCGGGCACATCCGGCCGTAGTGGCTGGGGTGCACGTCGCGGACCTCGAAGCCGGCCCGCTCCCGGGACAGACCACCCGGGCCGAGCGCCGACAGCCGGCGCTTGTGCGTCAGGCCGGACAGCGGGTTGGTCTGGTCCATGAACTGCGACAGCTGGCTCGTCCCGAAGAACTCCTTGATGGAGGCCACCACGGGTCGGATGTTGATCAGCGTCTGCGGCGTGATCGCCTCGACGTCCTGGGTCGTCATCCGCTCCCGGACGACGCGCTCCATCCGGGCCAGGCCCAGGCGGATCTGGTTCTGGATCAGCTCGCCGACCGTGCGCAGGCGACGGTTGCCCAGGTGGTCGATGTCGTCGACCTCGAAGCCGGGCTCGCCGGCGTGCAGCTTCACGACGTAGTCGATGGTCGCGAGGATGTCGTCCTCGGTGAGCACCCCCTGGTCGACCGGCAGGGCCAGGCTCAGCTTCTTGTTCGCCTTGTAGCGACCGACCTTGGCCAGGTCGTAGCGCTTGGGGTTGAAGAAGAGGTTCTCCAGCAGCGTCTGGGCGCTCTCGCGGGTCGGCGGCTCGCCGGGACGCAGCTTGCGGTAGATGTCGATGAGGGCGTCGTCCTGCCCCGTCGTGTGGTCCTTCTCGAGCGTCATGCGCATCGACTCGTAGTCGCCGTAGCGCTCGAGGATCTGCGCGTCGTCCCAGCCCAGCGCCTTGAGCAGGACCGTCACCGGCTGCTTGCGCTTGCGGTCGATCCGGACGCCGACGGCGTCGCGCTTGTCGATCTCGAACTCCAGCCAGGCACCCCGGCTCGGGATGATCTTGCAGGAGAAGGTGTCCTTGTCGGTCACCTTGTCGATCTGCTTGTCGAAGTAGACGCCCGGCGAGCGCACCAGCTGCGACACGACGACGCGCTCGGTGCCGTTGATGACGAACGTGCCCTTGTCGGTCATCACGGGGAAGTCACCCATGAAGACCGTCTGGGACTTGATCTCACCGGTGCTGTTGTTGGTGAACTCCGCGGTGACGAACAGCGGAGCCGCGAAGGTCATGTCCTTGTCCTTGCACTCCTCGACGGAGTACTTGGTGGGCTCGAACCGGTGGTCGCGGAAGCTCAGCGACATCGATCCGGAGAAGTCCTCGATCGGAGAGATCTCCTCGAAGATCTCCTCGAGCCCGGACGTGGTGCTGATGTCCTCACGGCCGGCGTCGAGGGCCACCTGGACGCGCGCGTCCCAGGCCTCGTTGCCGACGAGCCAGTCGAACGAGGTGGTCTGCAGGTGCAGGAGGTTCGGAACCTCGAGGGGTTCCCGGATCTTGGCGAAGGACAGGCGGGGGGTGGTGCGACGAGCAGCCAACAGGAGGTCCTTCCGACGGCAGACGACCAGATCTGCCACGAACATCAGACGGAGCGCCCGCTCCTCCGACCCACCTGCCGAGGCATCTGGCCCGGGCGGTCATATGACGGGAGGCAGCGCAAAGAGGCAGTGTAGCCATGGGCCATCTGCCTGTCCACGTTCACGGCTCCTCGCTCGCCGCGTCCACCTCGTTCGTCTGCACTTGTGGACCTGCTGGCGACAGCGTGCCCAGCAGGACCGGCCCCGTCAAGGACCCGAAGGGGGTGTGTGCGGACGGAACGGCCACGTTCCGCCGCGTCCACGGGTGCCCGGCCCGGGCACGCCGAAGGGCGGCCTGCCGGAGCAGACCGCCCTTCGGGACGTCGTCGCGAGCGACGACCGGGTGCTACTTGACGGTGACCGTGGCGCCGGCCGCCTCGAGGGACGCCTTGGCCTTCTCGGCAGCGTCCTTCGCGACCTTCTCCAGCACCGCCTTGGGCGCGCCGTCGACGAGGTCCTTGGCCTCCTTGAGACCGAGGCTCGTGATGGTGCGCACCTCCTTGATGACCTGGATCTTCTTGTCGCCGGCAGCCTCGAGGATGACGTCGAACTCGTCCTGCTCCTCCGCGGCAGCGGCGTCACCGGCGCCGCCGCCGGCGGCCGGCGCGGCGGCGACGGCGACGGGCGCCGCCGCGGTGACGCCGAAGGTCTCCTCGAACTGCTTCACGAACTCGGAGAGCTCGATCAGCGTCATCTCCTTGAACTGCTCGAGCAGCTCGTCGGTGCTGAGCTTGGCCATGGTGTGGCTCCTCGCGGTGTTGTGCCGGACTCCGGCTGGTACGGGTGGGTGGTCGTGCAGACGGCCGGAGCCGGTCAGACGGTGCTGGTCTCGCCCTCGGTGCTGGTCTCGCCCTCGGTGCCGGTCTCGCCCTCGGTGCCGGTCTCGCCGTGCGGCTCGCCGGCGTCGGCGACCTCGTCGGTCGCCTCGACCGCCGGGACGTCCTCAGCCGGCGCGGCGGTGCCCGCCCCGCCGATCACCGACGGGTCCTCCTCGGCCTTCGCCTGCAGCGCGCCCGCGAGGCGGGCGGCCTGGGCGAGCGGCGCGTTGAGCAGGTACACGGCGTTGGACAGCGACGCCAGCAGCGCGCCGGCCATCTTGCCCAGCAGGACCTCGCGGGACTCGAGGTCGGCGAGCTTGCGGATCTCGTCGGCGCTGAGCGGCTTCCCGTCGAGGACACCGCCCTTGATGACGAGCTGCGGGTTGGTGCGGGCGTAGTCGCGCAGGGCCTTGGCGGCCTCGACGGGCTCGCCCTGGACGAACGCGACCGCGGTCGGGCCGGACAGCAGGGCGTCGAGGCCCTCCAGCCCGGCGTCGGCGGCGGCGAGCCGGGTCAGGGTGTTCTTCACGACCGAGTAGGTCGTGTCGCCGCCCAGGGCCACCCGCAGAGCGGTGACCTGCTTGACGGACAGGCCGCGGTACTCGGTGAGCACCGCGGCGCTCGCCGTGCGGAACGCCTCGGCGAGCTCGGCGACCGCCTCGGCCTTGTCGGACCGCACGGTGGCGCGCTTGTGCTCGGCGGCGCCGGCAGTGTCGACAGCCATGGGCCTCCTCTCAGGGTCGTGCCGGTCCCTCCGGGCCCGGAACGCGAGGACGCCCCGGCGCAGTGCGCACGGGGCGTGGAGACCGGGCGTGCCCGGGGCCTGTCCGTGTCGCCTGCGCGGGTCGCCCGCACGAGGCGGGACCTTCCGCTCCCCGGAGGGAGCGACCAGCGGTCTTCGGTGACGTTCCGGGTCAATCTAGCAGCCCGCCGCCCGGGGGGCCCGGGCGGCGGGATCGATCAGCGGGCGCCCTACTCGGCGCCGGTGTCCGAGCCGTCCTCGAGCAGGTTGCGCAGGCGGTTCGGGTCGACCGGGATGCCGGGGCCCATCGTCGTGCTGACGGTGATCTTCTTGAGGTACTTGCCCTTGGCCGCGGACGGCTTGGCCCGGCCGATCTCGTCGAGCGCCGCGCCGTAGTTCTCGACGAGCTGCTTCTCGTCGAAGGACGCCTTGCCGATGACGAGGTGCAGGTTGGCCTGCTTGTCCACCCGGAAGTTGACCTTGCCGCCCTTGATGTCCTGCACGGCCTTGGTGACGTCGGTGGTGACGGTGCCGGTCTTCGGGTTCGGCATCAGGCCGCGCGGGCCGAGGATGCGGGCGATCTTGCCGACCTTGCCCATCTGGTCCGGCGTGGCGACGGCGGCGTCGAAGTCCAGGAAGCCCTTCTGGATCCGCTCGATGAGCTCGTCGCCGCCCACCTCGTCGGCGCCGGCGGCGATCGCCTCGGCGGCCTTCTCGCCGGCCGCGAACACGATGACCCGGGACACCTTGCCGGTGCCGTGCGGCAGGTTGACCGTGCCGCGGACCATCTGGTCGGCCTTGCGCGGGTCGACGCCCAGGCGCAGCGCCACCTCGACCGTCGCGTCGTACTTGGTCGTGCTGGTGTCCTTCGCCAGACGGACGGCATCCAGCGGGGAGTACAGGTTGTCGGCGTCGATCTTGGCCGCTGCCGCGGTCCAGGCCTTGCTGCGCTTCATGGTCGGTCCTCTCTGCCCCGAGGGGCAGGTCGTGGTCCACGGGCCCGGACGGTCCGGACCCTCCCACTGGGAGTGCTGCGCGGTCGTGCTCGCCGACCGCGCCGTGCGGAGCGCTGTCAGTCGGTGACGGTGATGCCCATCGAGCGCGCGGTGCCGGCGATGATGAGCGACGCCGCGTCGACGTCGTTGGCGTTGAGGTCGGAGAGCTTGGTGGTGGCGATCTCGCGGACCTGGGCCTGCGAGATGCTCGCCACCTTCTTGGTGTGCGGCGTCGGCGAGCCCTTGTCGACCCCGGCGGCCTTGAGGATCAGGCGGGCGGCCGGCGGGGTCTTGGTGATGAAGGTGAACGAGCGGTCCTCGAACACCGAGATCTCGACGGGCACGATGTCGCCGCGCTGCGACTCCGTCGCCGCGTTGTACTGCTTGCAGAACTCCATGATGTTGACGCCGTGCTGGCCCAGGGCCGGGCCGACCGGCGGTGCGGGCGTCGCGGCACCGGCCTTGATCTGGAGCTTGATGACGCCGGCGAGCTTCTTCTTGGGAGGCATGTCAGATTCTTTCTGGGGTTGCGGGAGCCGGAGCTAGAGCTTGGCGACCTGGTTGAAGGACAGCTCGACCGGCGTCTCGCGGCCGAAGATCGACACCAGCACCTTGAGCTTCTGGTTGTCGAGGTTGATCTCGTTGATCGTGGCGGGCAGCGTGGCGAAGGGTCCGTCGGTGACGGTGATCGACTCGCCGACCTCGAAGTCCACGGCCTTGGTGGCCACGACCGTCTTCTGCTTGGGGGCCGCGAGCTGCTTGACGACCTCGTCGAGGGTGAGGGGCGTCGGCTTGGAGGTCTGGCCGACGAAGCCGGTCACGCCGGGGGTGTTGCGGACCGCCGACCACGACTCGTCGGTGAGGTCCATCCGGACGAACAGGTAGCCGGGGAGCTTCTTGCGCACGACGGCCTGGCGCTTGCCGCCCTTGACCTCCATGACCTCCTCGGTCGGCACCTCGATCTGGAAGATGTAGTCCTCCATGTTGAGGCTCTGGATGCGGCTCTCCAGGTTGGCCTTCACCTTGTTCTCGTAGCCCGCGTAGGAGTGCACGACGTACCAGTCGCCGGGCAGGCCGCGCAGCGCCTGACGCATGGCCTCCGCCGGGTCGAGGTCGGCGTCGTCGGGAGCGTCGACCGCCTCGGGAGCGGACGGGGAGTCGGGCACGGCCACGCCCTCGGGCGCGGCGTCGTCGAGGTAGCCGCTGGGCGCGCTCTCCACGCCGCCGGCGCCGAGCTCCTCGGTGTCAGCGGCGGCGGTGCCGGCGTCGGAGGCCGGGGCGAAGGCGTCCGGCGTGGCGTCGACGGCCTCGCCCTGCTCCGAGGCCGGACCCGGCTCGGACACCGGGCCGGCGCCGGGGTCGAGGTCGGACTGGGTGGGCTCGGACACGGACACGTCCTTCGAGTTCTGGGGGCGGGAGGAGGTCGATCGGGGTCGGTCGGAGGTCAGCCCGGTGCGGGCGCAGACGGTTCGCCGCCGAACACCTTGAGCACCGCCTGCGAGAACGCGAAGTCGAACAGGCTGATGATCAGGACCATCGCCACGACGAAGATCAGGACGACCGACGTGTAGGTGACGAGCTCCTTACGGGTCGGCCAGATGACCTTGCGCAGCTCCGCGACGACCTGGCGGTAGAACACCCCGATGCTGCGGATGCGTCCCGGCCCGCCGTCGCGGCGACGGCCCACGCGTGCCGAGCCACCGGGTCCGCTGTCACCACGGGCCGCCGAGGCGGTCTCCGCGCTGTCGCTCACTGGTGTCCCCGCTTCGTCGGCCGGGACTGCCCCGGCGGTCGCTCGTGCCTGTCGCGTCCCGTGCTGGTCGTGCCGTGCTGGTCGTGCCGTGCTGGTCGTGCTGGGTCCGTCGTCGTGCTGGGTCCGTCGTCGTGCTGGTCTGGCCGCCGTGCTCGTGCAGCAGGGGTGACAGGAGTCGAACCTGCGACATCCGGTTTTGGAGACCGGCGCTCTGGCCAACTGAGCTACACCCCTCCGAGGGCCCGGCCGATGCCCGCCGCTCCACCGCGCGGGCGCGCCGGAGCAGAGGCGTCTGGCCCCCAGACCGTCGAGTGTACGGCGTGCGCGGCGGGGCGGTCGCCCGGGACGCCGGACGGGTGGCGCGCGCCGCGGCCGGCGGTCCTGCGAGCATGGCGTCATGACTGCCACGACTCCCCCGACGACCCCCCGCCGCGTCTCCGCCCGGATCGGCGGCATCGCCGAGTCCGCCACGCTCGCGGTCGACGCGAAGGCCAAGGCCAAGAAGGCCGCCGGCGAGGACGTCGTCGGCTTCGGCGCCGGCGAGCCCGACTTCCCGACGCCCGCGCGGATCGTCGAGGCGGCGGCCGCGGCGTGCGCCGACCCGCGCAACCACCGCTACACCCCGGCCGGCGGGCTGCCCGAGCTCAAGGCCGCCATCGTGGCCAAGACCCGCCGCGACAGCGGCTACTCGGTCAGCGCCGGGCAGGTGCTGGTCACCAACGGCGGCAAGCAGGCGGTGTACGAGGCCTTCGCGACCCTGCTCGACCCCGGCGACGAGGTCCTGCTGCCGGCGCCGTACTGGACGACGTACCCCGAGGCGATCCGGCTGGCCGGCGGGGTCCCGGTGGACGTGGTGACCACCGAGGAGGCCGGGTTCCGGGTGACGGTGGCCCAGCTCGAGGCGGCGCGCACCGAGCGCACGAAGGTCCTCCTGTGGTGCTCGCCGTCCAACCCGACCGGTGCCGTGGCCTCCCCCCAGGAGGTGCGGGAGATCGGCGAGTGGGCTCTGCAGCACGGCATCTGGGTGGTGGCGGACGAGATCTACGAGCACCTCGTCTACGGCGAGGGAGAGCACGTCTCGATGCCCGTCGCGGTCCCCGCGCTGGCCGACACCTGCGTGGTCGTCAACGGGGTGGCCAAGACGTACGCCATGACCGGCTGGCGGGTGGGCTGGCTCGTCGGCCCGGCCGACGTGGTGAAGGCCGCGACGAACCTGCAGTCGCACGCCACCAGCAACGTCAGCAACGTCGCCCAGGTGGCCGCGGTGGAGGCCCTGACCGGCGACCTGACCGCCGTGGCCGAGATGCGGGAGGCGTTCGACCGCCGCCGCCGGACGATGGTCGCCATGCTGGACGCGATCCCGGGGGTGACCTGCCCGACGCCGGAGGGCGCGTTCTACTGCTACCCGTCGGTGAAGGACCTGCTGGGCCGCACGCTGCGCGGGCGCACCCCGCAGACCTCCGCCGAGCTCGCCGAGCTGGTGCTCGACGAGGCCGGGGTCGCGGTCGTGCCGGGCGAGGCGTTCGGGACGCCGGGGTACTTCCGGCTGTCGTACGCGCTGGGCGACGACGACCTGGTCAAGGGCGTGCAGCGGATGGCCGACCTGCTGGCCGAGGCGCGGTAGCCCCGGGAGCGGCGGGGCGGCCGGCGGCGGCGGGCCCGGAGGACCTGCGTCAGCGCGGCAGGCGCAGGTCCTCCCGGCCGCGGAAGCGCTGCAGGAAGCGGTCGTAGGTCTTCCTGGACTCGCGGTCGCGCAGCACCGGGTCGCTGTCGTGGTACCCGCGATGACGGTCCTGCCGGACCGGCAGGTCCCCGGCGGGCACCACCAGGCGCCCGCCGGCCTCGCGCAGCAGGAACGACCACTCCATGTCGGCGTTGCGGTAGAAGCGCGCCTTGGGCGGCAGCGGGACCGCCAGCGCCGCCTGCCGTCGCACCGCGAACAGGTAGCCCAGCAGCGCCTCGACCTCACCCGGGCCGGCCTCGGCGAAGCTCGTCCAGCCGTCCTGCACGGCCACGCCGCGCCAGCCGGCCCCCACGACGGTGGGGTCGTCGAAGCAGGCCAGCACCGGGCTCAGCGCGTCGCCCTCCAGCACGGTGCTGGGGTCGAGCAGGACGTGCACCTCGGCGGGGTCGGCCCGCAGCAGCGCCTGGCGGGCCTGCGACCAGCCGGCGGGCCGCTCGACGTGCAGCTCCTCGACCCGTCCGGGGTGCGCCGCCGCCAGCGCGTGCACCTCCGCACCCGCGTCGCTGGCGTTGTCCAGCAGCACCACGACGACGTCGGGCGGGGCGTGCTGCACCAGCGCCGAGACGCAGGTCCGGACGTCCTGCGCCCAGCCCTCGACGAGCACCCCGACGGTGCACCGCCGGGTCGCCGGCTCGCCGCTGCGGTCGGGCAGGGCCTGCACGCCGGGCAGCACCTCGTACGGCGGCCGCTCGGTGAGCGTGAAGCCCTCGGGGCTGTCGCGCACCAGCCAGCCCGCGTCGGCGATCTGCTCGCGCAGCCGGTCGCTCTCGGCGAAGTCCCGGGCGGCGCGCGCGGCCGCCCGGCGCTCGGCGAGCTCGACCACGTGCCCGGGCGCGCTCACCCGCCGTCCCGCAGCTGGGCCCGGAGCGCCTTGCGGTCGGTCTTGAGCACGCTGGTGAGCGGGACGCTGTCCACGAGCCGCACCTCGCGCGGGTACTTCGCGGCGCTCAGCCGGCTCTTCGCGTGCGCCACCAGGTCCTCGGCGGTCGTCGTGCTGCCCGGTCGCAGCGCCACGAAGGCCACCACCTCCTCACCGACGAGCGGGTCGGGACGACCGACGACCGCGGCGCCGGCGACGTCCGGGTGGGCCAGCAGCACGTCCTCGACGTCCCGGGGGTACACGTTGACGCCGTGCCGGATGACCAGGTCCTTGAGCCGGTCGACGACGTGCAGGTAGCCGTCCTCGTCCAGGTGCCCCAGGTCGCCGGTGTGCAGCCACCCGCCGCGCAGCGCCTCCGCGGTCGCCTCCGGGCTCTGCCAGTAGCCGGACATCAGGACCGGGCCCCGCACGCAGATCTCGCCGTCCGACCCGGCGGGCAGCTCCGCGCCCTCCGGGTCCTCGATGCGCACCTCGACGCCGGGCACCGGTCGGCCCACCGTGCCCAGCCTGCGCTCGTCCGGGGGCTGGGCGCTGATGAGCGCGCTGCTCTCGGTGCACCCGTAGCCCTCGGCGACCTGCACGCCGGGCACCCGGCGCTCGAACTCCCGGGCGACCTCGACCGCCAGCGGCGCACCGCCGCTGCTGACCCGCTGCAGACTCGTCAGGTCGTACTCCTCCAGCGGCTGGCCCAGCAGCATGGAGATCATCGAAGGCACCAGGGCGCTGGTCTGCACCCGGTGCTCCTGCACCAGGCGGAGGAAGCCGGCGGGGTCGAACCAGCGCATCAGCACGCTGGAGGACGGCTCGACGGCGTGCAGGGCGGTGACCGACACCATCAGGCCGTACACGTGGGCCAGCGGCAGCGGCAGCAGCCCCCGGGTACGGCCGGGCATCCGGCCGGCGGCGGCGCCCGCCGCGCCGGCCGCGTCGAGCCCGTCGTGGCTGAGCGCGACGCCCTTCGAGCGGCCGGTCGTGCCGCCGGTGTAGAGCAGGGCGGCCAGGTCGGCCCCGGTGCGGTCGACCAGGCCGAGCTCGGCGCCGCGCTCGAGGTCCGCGAACGGGACGGTGCCGGCCGGGTCGGCGTCCGGGTCCGGGTCGACCACGACCACCGGCAGGTCGCCGGCCGCCACCCGGCACTTGGCGAGGAACTCCGGCGTCGTGACGACGGCCACCGCGCCCGAGTCGCTGACGACGTGCCGCAGCTCCGGCCCGGAGAGCAGGAACAGCACCGGCGTGGGGACCGCGCCGGCCCGCCACAGCGCCGAGTAGGTCAGCCCGACCTCCGGGCAGTTCGCCATCACCACGACGACCCGGTCCCCGGGACGCACCCCCAGGTCGCGCAGACCGGTCGCGACCCGGGCCGCCCGGGACGCGAGGGCGGCCGAGGAGTGCCAGACGCCCTCGAAGAAGACGCTGGGAGCGTCGCCGAGCCGGGCCAGGGCCTGCTCGGCGCGGAGCCCCAGGGACGGCACGGTCAGGCGAGCCGGACGACGGCGCGGGCGCCCGCGAGCACCTTGGCGTCCGCGACCGTCGCCGTGAGGGCCAGGGCGACCCGGCCGTCGGGCAGCTTCTCCTCGACCACCGCCGACACGGTGAGCGTCGGCGCCCGCGTCGTCGTCCGGCACGACGACCGGCCGGCTGAAGCGCACCCGGTAGGACTCGACCGCACCCGGGTCGCCGGTCCAGTCCGTCACGCACCCGGGCCGGCGGTCGCCATGGTGAGCATGCCGTGGGCGATGACGTCGGGCAGGCCGACGCTCTGTGGCGACCCGCTCGTTCCAGTGGATGATGTTGAAGTCGCCGCTGGCCCCGCAGTAGCGGACCAGGTCGACCCGGCGCAGCGGGAACGTCCGGCTCGGGCAGCTCGGTGCCGACCTCGACCTCGTCGTAGCGACGGCATGGCTACGCCTCCTTCTTCGCGGCCGTGCCGCGGCTCACCAGGGTGCCGCGCAGCGTCGCGACCGGCTGCCCCGCCGGCGTCGGTCACGTCGACCACCGTGCGTCATGCAGCTCGTTGCGGCCGGCGTCGCGGATCTCGGTCGACGCGCTGCACGACGGTCAGCACGTCCCCGGCGACGACCGGGCGGTGCAGCTCGAAGGCCTGCTCGCCGTGCACGACGAGCGAGTAGTCCAGCCCGAGGGCCGGGTCGGCGATCGGGCCCTCCGCCGGACGAACCGGAAGCTCAGCACGGTCAGGAAGGTCGGCGGGCGCGATGACGTCGGGGTGCCCGAGCGCCCGGGCGGCCTCGGGGTCGAGGTAGGCCGGGTTCAGGTCGCCGATCGGCTCGGCGAACCGCCGGATGTGCTCGCGGCCCACCTCGTAGGGAGCCGACGGCCGGGGTACTCCCGGCCGACGAACTCGCGGTTGAGCGCCACGCTGCGCCTCCTGGGCTGTCGGTCTCGACGGGAGCCGGCATCCCGGCTGTCGTCGGGAACGTAGCGCAAGGCGCCGACAGCCCGGACGGGCGCGCGAACGCCGAAGGCCGGCTCCCCCGACGGGGAACCGGCCTGGACGGGCGGAGGCGGCGGCGACCGCCGGGCACAGCGGCTAGCGGGTCTCGCGGTGGTCCGTGTGCTGCCGGCAGTTCGGGCAGAACTTCTTCAGGTCCATGCGGTCCGGGTCGTTGCGCCGGTTCTTCTTGGTGATGTAGTTGCGGTGCTTGCACACCTGGCACGCCATCGTGATCTTCGGCCGGACGTCGGTGGCTGCCATGCGGGTGAGCCTGCTTCCCTGCGGAGTGCGTGGTGGACACGTCGAGACTACCCGGCTGCACGCCGGGGGGTGTAGCGGTGACCGGACTTGAACCGGTGACACAGCGATTATGAGCCGCTTGCTCTACCAGGCTGAGCTACACCGCCGAAGACCCCGAAGGGCCGGACTGCAGAGCCCCCTTACGGAATCGAACCGTAGACCTTCTCCTTACCATGGAGACGCTCTGCCGACTGAGCTAAGGGGGCGGCGGAACGTCGGAGAGACTACACGGCCCGGCGCCGGGCCGGCATCCCGCACCCGCCGGACGCCCCGCGACCCCGGGCCGGACGCCGACGACCCCCGGCCTGCAGGGCAGGGCCGGGGGTCGGAGGACCGGGTGGCGGGTGAAGGGTTCGAACCTTCGTAGGCTGAGCCGGCAGATTTACAGTCTGCTCCCTTTGACCGCTCGGGCAACCCGCCCGGTGCGCGAGGGACAGTAGCAAAGCAGAGGAGCGAGCGTGGCTGACCCGTCCTTCGACATCGTGAGCAAGGTCGACCGGCAGGAGGTCGACAACGCGCTGAACCAGACCGCCAAGGAGGTGTCGACCCGCTACGACTTCAAGGGCACCGGCGCCGCGATCGCCTGGTCGGGCGAGTCGGTCGCCATCTCCGCGGGCAGCGAGGAGCGCTGCGCCGCCGTCCTGGACGTGTTCAAGGAGAAGCTGGTCAAGCGGTCGATCTCGCTCAAGACCCTGGAGGCGGGCGAGCCGCAGCAGTCCGGCAAGGAGTACCGGCTCACCGCGACGGTCGCCGAGGGCATCAGCCAGGACAACGCCAAGAAGGTCGCCAAGGTGATCCGGGACGAGGGGCCCAAGGGCGTCCAGCCGGCCGTGCAGGGCGACCAGCTGCGGGTCACCGCCAAGAAGAAGGACGACCTGCAGACCGTGATCGCCCTGCTCAAGGGCAAGGAGTTCGACTTCGCGCTGCAGTTCACGAACTACCGGTAGGGCCGGCGCGCGGGTCAGGCTCCCCCGCCGGCCAGCCGCTCGGTCCGCTCCGCGACGACGACCTCCCCGGGCGGCTCGGCCGCCGGGTCCAGCGGCGGTGGCACCGGGACCCCCCACATCCAGGCCCGCAGCTCGGCCCGCTCGTGCACCAGGCCGTCCGGGGCCGAGGCCGCCGGGGTGGGGTCCGGCGCCCAGAACAGCGCGTCGAACGGGCAGACCTCGATGCAGATCCCGCAGTACAGGCAGAGCCCGAAGTCGATGGCGAAGCGGTCCAGCACGTACCGGGCCCGCGGTCGCCCGCCACGCGCCGACGGCGGGGCCGGCTCCACGTGCGACTCGATGTGGATGCACCAGTCCGGGCACTCGCGGGCGCACAGCATGCACACCGTGCAGTTCTCCTCGAGCAGCGCGATCACCCCGCGGCTGCGGGCCGGCACCGCCGCGCCGGCGGCGAGCTCCAGCGCCCGCTGCAGGCTCACGGCTGCTCCGGCCAGCTGCCGGGACGCGGGACGCCCGGTGGCTGCACCCGACGCCGGCCGGAGCGGGCCGCCGCCTCGGCAACGCTCTGGCCCGGCTCCACGGCGCCGGGCCACGGCCGGACCACCCGGCTGGCCAGCACCGTGCCCTTGCGCAGCGGGTGGCTGCCGAAGCCGGCCGGCAGCTGCAGCGGCGCCAGGTCCGGGTGCCCCTCGAAGACCACCCCGAACATCTCGTGCACCGACCTCTCGTGCCAGCCCGCGCCACCGAACAGGCCGGTCAACGAGTCCAGCCGCAGGTCGTCCTCGGGGCAGCGGGCGCGCAGCAGCAGGCCGTGCCGGCCGGCCGGCGACCACAGCCGCAGCAGCACGGCGACGCCGGGCGCCTCGTCCACCCCGGTCAGCAGGTCGAACAGAGCCAGGTCGAGCACCGGGTCGTCCCGCACGGCCCGGACGGCGTCCCGCCAGGCCGCCCGCTCGACGTCGGCGGTCACCGTGCCGTGCGCGGCGGTCGGCGGGGCGCCCAGCAGCGCCGCTGCGCGCTCCGCCACCTGCGCCGGGGTCACCGGGACGCCACCTGCTCGGCGAGCTCGCGCAGGCCCGCCAGCAGCGCCTCCGGGCGCGGCGGGCAGCCGGCGACGTACACGTCGACCGGCAGCAGCTGGTCCACGCCCTTGGTGACGGCGTAGGAGTCCCAGTACGGCCCACCGGTGTTGGAGCAGGCCCCGAACGACAGCACGGCCCGCGGCTCGGGCAGCGCCGCGTACAGGCTCAGCAGCGCGGGCGCCATCCGGTCGGTCACCGTGCCGGCGACGACCATCACCTCGACCACCGGGCCGCCGGGAGCCGGCTCCGGCTCGGTCGGCCCCGCGGGCGGCGCCGGCCGGCCGTACGCCACCGCGGCCGCGACCAGCTCGACCGCGCAGCACGCCAGCCCCACGTCGTAGACGGACAGCCGCAGCTGCCGGCCGGCGTCGAGCACCAGCCGGACCGGGTCGGGAACCGGCACGTCCCCGACCGGCACGCCCCCGGCCGGGAGGCGGGGCCGCGGCGTCGGCAACGGCACCTCGGGCACGGTCAGCCCGTACGGGCCAGGACGTAGTCCGCCAGGCCCAGCAGCGCCTCACGGGCGGGACCCGCCGGCAGGGTCGAGGCCACTGCCCGGGCCTGCTCGACGTGCTCCACCAGCCGGCCCCGGGCCTGCGCCACCGCAGGCGAGCGGCGCAGCAGGGCGAGCGCCTCGGCGTGCTCGGCGTCGTCCGGCAGCGGTCGGGCCACCAGCTCGCGCAGCCTGGCGCTGCCGGGGTCGGCGTCCCGCAGGGCCAGCAGCACCGGCAGCGTGCGGATCCCCTCGCGCAGGTCGGTGCCGGGGGTCTTGCCGGACTGCCCGGTCTCGCTGAGCACGTCGATGAGGTCGTCGGAGAGCTGGAAGGCGACGCCGACGACCTCGCCGTACCGCGCCAGGGTGTCCACGTCGCCCGCGGGAGCGCCCGGCGACGAGCGCGCCCAGCCGGGCGCTGGCGGCGATCAGCGAGCCGGTCTTGTCCGCGACCACCCGCAGGTGGTGGGCGACCTCGTCCTCACCGTCGACCGGTCCGGCGGTCTCGGCGATCTGGCCCTCGACGAGCCGGGCGAAGGTCCGGGCCTGGATCTGCACCGCCTCGATGCCCAGGTCGGCGACCACGTCGGACGCCCGGGCGAACAGGTAGTCACCGGTGAGGATGGCGACGGTGTTGGTCCACCGCGAGTTGGCGCTGGGCGCCCCGCGCCGCACGGCGGCCTCGTCCATGACGTCGTCGTGGTACAGGCTGCCCAGGTGCGTCAGCTCCACGACGAGCGCCGCCTCGACGGCCGCCTCCGCCGCCGGGTCCCCGAAGTGCGCGGCCAGCAGCGCGAGCAGCGGACGGAACCGCTTGCCGCCGGCCTCGGCCAGGTGCGTCGCCGAGGCCTGCAGCAGCGGGTGACCGGCCGTCACCACGCCGCGCAACCGCCCCTCCACGGCCTCCAGGGCGGTCCGCAGCTGGCCGGCCAGCACAGGGTCGGCGCTGTCGAACGCGCCGGCCGTCGAGGGCAGCGTCACCGGCACGGCGACGGCTCGTCGGGCGGTCCCGGGAGGAGGGTTCCGGAGACGGTCATCGGGCGAACAGGGCAGCCTTGTCGGCGAGGTCCAGGACGGGCTGCGGGACCACGCCCAGCACCACCGTGACGGCCAGCCCGAGGGCGATGACGACGTAGGTGTAGGCGCTCGGCACCGCCACCGTCGGGCCGTCCGGGGCCGGCTCGGTGAAGAACATCAGCACCACCACGCGGGCGTAGAAGAACGCCGTGACCGCGCTCGCGACCACGCCGACGACGACCAGCGCCGTGGCGTCGTCGACCGCCGCCCGGAACACCGCGAACTTCGCGATGAAGCCGCTGGTCAGCGGGATGCCGGCCAGCGCGAACAGCAGGAACGCGAAGATGCCGGCGAGCAGCGGGCTCTTGCGCCCGAGGCCGGCCCAGGAGGCCAGGTGGGTCGCCTCGCCGCTGCTGTCCCGGACGAGGCTGACGACCGCGAACGACGCGATCGTGGTGAAGCCGTAGGCGAGCAGGTAGAACAGCGTGCCGCTCAGCCCGTCGCGGTCCAGGGCGATCACGCCGACCAGCAGGAAGCCGGTGTGCGCGATGGCCGAGTAGGCCAGCATCCGCTTGACGTCGGTCTGGGTGACCGCGAGCACCGCCCCGACGACCATCGTCAGGATCGCGATCCCCCACATCATCGGGCGCCAGTCCCAGCGCACGTCGACGAAGCCGACGTACAGCAGCCGCAGCAGCGCGCCGAAGGCGGCGACCTTGGTGCAGGCGGCCATCAGGGCGGTGACCGCGGTGGGGGCGCCCTGGTAGACGTCCGGGGTCCAGGCCTGGAAGGGCACCGCGCCGACCTTGAACAGCAGGCCGACGACGAGCATCGCCAGGCCCATCAGCAGCAGCAGGTCGTTGCCGGCCACCGTGCCGGTCGCCAGGTAGATCTCGGAGATGTCGACGGTGCCGGCGTAGCCGTAGATCAGCGCCACGCCGTACAGGAAGAAGGCCGACGCGAACGCACCGAGCAGGAAGTACTTGACCGCGGCCTCCTGCGACAGCAACCGGCGGCGGCGGGCCAGCCCGCTCATCAGGTAGAGCGGCAGCGACAGCACCTCGAGCGCGATGAACATCAGGAGCAGGTTGTTGCAGGCCGGGAACAGCAGCATGCCGCCGAGGGCGAACAGAGCCAGCGGGTAGACCTCGGTCTGGATGTTGGCGCTCTCGGCCAGCCGGACGTCGTCGCGCGAACCGGGGCGGACCGCGGCACGGCTGACGATGTCCCCGCCGGAGCTGTCGAGGGCGTTCTCCGACAGCAGGAGCACGCCGGCGATGCCGAGCAGGCACAGCGTCCCCTGCAGGAACAGCACCGGCCCGTCCACGGCGATGGCGCCCTCGACGTACAGCCCGCCGGGCTCCCCGGCCAGCAGGACGACGGCGACGAGCGCCCCGCCGAGGCCGGCCAGCGCCACGCCGAGCTGGACCAGCCGGCGCCGGGCGGCGGGGACGAACGCCTCGACGAGCACGCCGACGACCGCGGCGCCGAGCACGAGAAGGATCGGCAGCAGGGCGGTGTAGGAGACCGCCGGGGCCGAGATGTCGGTGGGCACTACCGCTCCCCTGTGGGCAGAAGGGCCGCGGCGGACACCGGGTCCGGCTGGGCCTGGGTGGGGGCCGGGTCACGCACGCCGACGTCGGACAGCGTGGCCTCGACGGCCGGCGTGATGACGTCGGTGAGCGGCTTCGGGTAGAAGCCGAGGAACAGCATCAGGGCGACCAGCGGCGCCACCGCGAGCACCTCACGACCGGTCAGGTCCCGCATCCGCTCGTGCGCCGCGCTGAGCGGCCCCTGCATCGTCTTCTGGTAGGCGAGCAGGATGTACAGCGCGGCCAGGATGATCCCCAGGGTGGCCAGCACGGCCGCCACCGGGTAGCGGGTGAACGTCCCGACCAGCACCAGGAACTCGCTGATGAAGGTGGACAGCCCGGGCAGCGCCAGCGAGGACAGGCCGGCCACCAGGAACAGCCCGGACAGGATCGGGGCGACCTTGCCGATGCCGGAGTAGGTGTCGCTGCTGCGGCTGCCGCCACGCACCACCAGGAACCCGATGACGAGGAACAGCGCACCGGTCGACAGGCCGTGGTTGACCATGTAGAGCACCGCGCCCGTGCCGCCCTGGGTGGTGAACGCGAAGCAGCCCAGGCCGATGAAGCCGAAGTGCGCCACCGACGTGTAGCTGACCAGCCGCTTGAGGTCCTTCTGGCCCATCGCGAGCAGCGCGCCGTACAGGATGCCGACGACGCACAGCGCGATCACGTACGGGCCGAGCAGCCGGGACGCCTCGGGGAACAGCGGCAGGCAGTACCGCAGGAAGCCGAAGGTGCCGACCTTGTCGAGGATGCCGACCAGCAGCACCGCACCCCCGACCGGCGCCTCGGCGCCGGAGTCGGGCAGCCAGGTGTGGAACGGGAACAGCGGGGCCTTGATCGCGAAGGCGATGAAGAAGCCCAGGAACAGCGCGACCTGGACCGGGGTGCTGATCTCGAGCTGGGTCAGGGTGAGGAAGTCGAACGTGCCGACCCCCAGCTGGTCGACGCTGGTGACGTACAGGCCGATCACGGCCGCCAGCATGAGCAGCCCGCCGACCAGGCTGTAGAGCAGGAACTTCATCGCGGCGTAGGACCGGCGCGGGCCGCCGTAGCTGCCGATCAGGAAGTACATCGGGATCAGCATCGCCTCGAAGAAGACGTAGAACAGGAAGACGTCGGTCGCCACGAAGACGCCGATCATCATCGTCTCGAGGAGCAGCATCAGGACGAAGAAGGTCTTGACGCCGCGGCCGGGGGCCACGTCGTCACCGGCCTGGACCCCCGCGGCGCCCGGGCCGGAAGGCTGCCGCTCGAGCACGGCCACGCCGCCGGCGGTCCCGGCCGCGCCGTCCGTCCCGGCAGTGGACGCCGCGGCGGCGCCGGTCGCCCCCGCGCCGCCGCGGGAGGCGGCGTGCCGGGCCAGCCGCTGCGCCAGCGGGTCGGCGTCGTGCCAGCTGGCGAGCAGCACCACCGGCACGAGCACGGCGACCAGCGCGACCAGGACGAGGGCGATGCCGTCGACGCCGACGGCGTACTGCACGCCGAAGGCCGGGATCCAGTCGTGCACCTCGGTGAACTGGAAGCGGGCGCCGTCCGGCTCGTAGGCCGCGCAGACGGCGATGGTCACGGCCAGCACGACCAGCGAGGTCGCCAGGGCGACCTGCTTGACGAGCAGGTCGCGGCCGCGCGGCACGAGCCCGATCAGGACGGCCCCCAGCAGCGGGATCAGCCCGAGGACGGTGAGGGTGGACAGGCCGGTCATGCGCCGACCCTCACGAGGATCAGGGCGGCGACCACGGCGGCAGCTCCTCCGAACATGGACAGGGCGTAGGAACGGACGAAGCCCGTCTGGATGCGGCGCAGGCGCCCGGAGCCGCCGCCGATGCCGGCCGCCAGGCCGTGCACGGCGCCGTCGATGCCGCGGTTGTCGACGTAGACGAGCGCGCGCGTCAGGTACTGCCCGGGGCGCATCAGCAGCGCCTCGTTGATGCTGTCGAAGTACAGGTTCTTGCGGGCCGCCGTCGTGAACGGGCTGACCGCGACCGGCGGGCTCATCGGGACCGCCCGGGTGCCGTACATCACCCAGGCCAGCGCCACCCCGCCCGCCACGGCGGTCAGCGTCATCAGCGTCACGACGATCGGCGCGATGACGTGCTCGGTCTCGTGCACGCCGAGCACCGGCTCCAGCCAGGTGAACAGCGCGTCACCGCGGGTGAGCAGGAAGCCGGCGAACACCGACCCTCCGGCGAGCAGGACGATCGGCGCCGTCATCACGGCCGGGGACTCGTGCGGGTGCACGTCGGCGGTCCACCGCCGCTTGCCGAAGAACGTCATGACCATCAGCCGGGTCATGTAGAAGGCCGTCACCCCGGCGGCGAGCAGGGCCGCCCCGCCCATCAGGTAGCCGCGGGCGCCGCCCTGGTCGAAGGCGGCCTCGATGATGAGGTCCTTGGAGTAGAAGCCGGACAGGAACGGGAACCCGATGATGGCCAGGTAGCCCACGCCCATCGTGGCGAAGGTGATCGGCATGGTGGTCCGCAGGCCGCCGAACCGGCGCATGTCCACCTGGTCGTTCATGCCGTGCATCACCGACCCGGCGGACAGGAACATCGTGGCCTTGAAGAAGCCGTGGGTCAGCAGGTGCAGGATCGCGACGCCGGCGGCGCCGGGGATGCCGACGGCCAGGAACATGTAGCCGATCTGGCTGACCGTCGAGTACGCGAGCACCTTCTTGATGTCGTCGTACGCGCAGCCGATCACGGCGCCGATCACCAGCGTGATCACACCGATGATGCTGACCACGAGAGCCGCGGTCTCGGTGACCGCGAAGATCGGGTTGGCCCGGGCGATGAGGTACACGCCGGCGGTGACCATGGTGGCCGCGTGGATGAGGGCGGAGACCGGGGTGGGGCCCTCCATCGCGTCCGGGAGCCAGGTGTGCAGCGGGAACTGGCCGCTCTTGCCGCAGGCCCCGAGCAGCAGCAGCAGCCCGATCGCCGTCGCGGCGCCGGCGGACAGCGCGGCGGCGTTCGAGAAGACCCCCTCGAAGCTCGTCGTCCCCAGCGTCGCGAACATCGTCATGATCGCCAGCGACAGCCCGACGTCGCCGACGCGGTTCGCGATGAACGCCTTCTTCGCCGCGGTGGCAGCGCTGTTGCGGGTGAAGTAGAAGCTGATCAGCAGGTACGACGCGAGGCCGACGCCCTCCCAGCCGACGTACAGCCCGAGGAAGCTGTCCGCGAGCACCAGCAGCAGCATCGCGGCGACGAACAGGTTGAGGTAGGCGAAGAACTGGCGCCGGCGCGGGTCGTGCTCCATGTAGCCCAGCGAGTAGACGTGGATGAGGAACCCCACGCCGGTGATGAGCAGGACGAACGTCGCCGACAGCGGGTCGTAGAGCAGGCCGGCGTCGACGGTGAAGCCGCCCACCGGGATCCAGCTGAACAGCAGCAGGTCGGTGGAGCGCTCCTCCAGCCCCCGCAGCGTGAAGAAGGCGACCAGGCCGTACAGGAAGGCGGCACCCACGGTCGCGCAGGCCAGGTAGGGGCCCCAGCGGTCGGTGCGACGACCACCGAGCAGCAGCACGGCGGCACCGGCGGCGGGCAGCACGAGCAGCAGCCAGAGTCCCGACAGCGCCCCGGTCGCGGGCACGACCGAGAAGCCGGCCTCGGTGGCGAGCGTCGTCACGGGTGCCCTGCCATCGGGTGCCCTGCCATCGGGTGCCCTGCCAGCGGGTGCCCTGCCAACGGGTGCCCGTCGGTGGGCGGGACTGCGGTCGGGGGCACGGGTCGTCCTCGTCTCGTGCGGCGCGTGGTCGGCGCGTGTCGGGCAGGGGCGGCGGGGCCGGGGTCAGGGCCGCGCGGGGGCGGGATCACAGGCTTCGCGGGGTCAGTACTTCAGCAGGTTCGCGTCGTCGATCGACGCCGAGCGCCTCGTCCGGAAGATGCTCATGATGATGGCGAGGCCGACGACGACCTCGGCGGCGGCCACCACCATGACGAAGAAAGCCATGACCTGGCCGTCGAGCGTGCCCAGCATCCGGCTGAAGGTGACCAGCGTGAGGTTCACCGAGTTGAGCATCAGCTCGACGCACATGAACACCAGGATCGCGTTGCGGCGCAGCAGCACGCCCAGCGCACCGATGGTGAACAGCAGCGCGGCGAGCAGCAGGTAGTAGCTGGGGCTCATGACTCGCGCACCGTTCCGCCCTCACCGGGCTGCTCCCGCAGCGGGTCGGCCACGCTGCTGTCGGCCTCCGAGCCGTCCGGCAGCAGGGCCGGCGTCGCGGTGGAGTCGTGCCCGGCGAACACGCCCGGACCGGGGCGCGGGAACGGGTCCGCCCCGGAGAAGCGGCGGCGGGCCAGCTCGGCCTGGCCGAGCGCCGGCTCCAGCCGCTCCTTGTGGGCGAGCACCATGGCGCCGAGCGCCGCCGTGATGAGCAGGGCGCTGGTCACCTCGAACGCGAAGACGTACTTGGTGAACAGCAGCTCGGCGATCCCGATGACGTTGCCCTCGGCGTTGGCCTGCTCGAGGCCGACGCCGTCGTCGCTGCCGACGGCCGAGCCGATCACGCCCATCAGCAGGCCGGCGAAGCCCAGCCCGACCAGGAAGGCCGCGGCGCGCTGACCGCGCAGCGTCTCGACCAGCGAGTCGCTCGAGTCCACCCCGACCAGCATGAGCACGAACAGGAACAGCATGAGGATCGCGCCGGTGTAGACGATCACCTGCACGGCGGCCAGGAACGGGGCGTCCTGGGCCGCGTACATCCCGGCGAACGACAGCATCACGCCGGCCAGGAACATCGCCGCGTGCACCGCGTTGCGGGCCAGCACCATGCCGATCGCGGCGACCGTCGCCAGCGGGGCGAAGACCCAGAAGGCGATCGTCTCGCCGGTGCCGGCGGCCGCGAGCAGCGTGGTGCTCATCGGGACACCGCCCCGTCGGGGCGCGGGCCGTCCCCGGCGAAGCGGCCCTCGACGGCCGGGTCCCCGGGCACCGGCTGCGCCTCGCTCGCCGTACCGACGTAGTAGTCGGTCTCGTTGCGGCCCAGCTGCATCGGGTGCGGCGGCTGGTCCATGCCCGGCAACAGCGGGGCGAGCAGCTGCTCCTTGGTGAAGATCAGGTTCTGCCGGCTGTCGTCGGCGAGCTCGTACTCGTTCGTCATCGTCAGCGACCGGGTGGGGCACGCCTCGATGCACAGCCCGCAGAAGATGCAGCGCAGGTAGTTGATCTGGTAGACGGCCGCGTAGCGCTCCCCCGGGGAGTAGCGCTCGGACTCGGTGTTGTCGGCGCCCTCGACGTAGATCGCGTCGGCCGGGCAGGCCCAGGCGCACAGCTCGCAGCCGATGCACTTCTCCAGCCCGTCCGGGTGCCGGTTCAGCACGTGCCGGCCGTGGTACCGCGGCGCCGTCGGGCGGACGACCTCCGGGTACTCCTCGGTCACCACCTTCTTGAACATCTGGCTGAAGGTGACGCCGAACCCCTTCACGGGGTCCAGGAAGCTCACGACTGCTCCTCTCGGGTCGGGTCGGCGGCGCGGCCGACCGACGGGGCGGCGCTGCCGGCCCGGGCCAGCGAACGCGGCGTCGGCGGGACGACCAGGTCCATCGGCGGCATCGGGAACCCGCCGGGTGCGGGCGCCGGCGGCTCGTCCGCCCCGACCGGCTCGGCGGCGCGGCCCTTGCGGTCCGGCAGGAACGACAGCGCCAGCAGCAGCACCGCGAACACGATGCCGGCGACCAGCAGCCAGGACTGGCCGGCGACCTCGTCGCGCAGCACGCGCGCGGTGGCGACCAGCAGGATCCAGGCCAGGTTGGCCGGGATGAGGATCTTCCAGCCGAGCTTCATGAACTGGTCGTAGCGCATCCGGGGCAGCGTGCCGCGCAGCCAGACGAAGAAGAAGATGAACAGAAGGACCTTGGCGAGGAACCAGAAGAGCGGGAAGAACCCGGTCGACAGGAACTCCACCCGGGCCAGCAGCGGCGGAGCCTGCCAGCCACCCAGGAACAGCGTGACCGCGAGCGCCGAGACGGTCACCATGTTGATGTACTCGGCGAGGAAGAACATCGCGAACTTCAGCGAGGTGTACTCGGTGTGGAACCCGCCGACCAGCTCGCTCTCGGCCTCCGGCAGGTCGAACGGCGCGCGGTTGGTCTCGCCCACCATCGAGATGGCGTAGATGAGGAACGACGGCAGCAGCGAGATCGCGAACCACAGGGACTGCTGCGCCGCCACGATCTCGCTGGTGGACATCGAGCCGGCGTAGAGGAACACCGGGACGAACGACAGCCCCATCGCGACCTCGTAGCTGATCACCTGGGCCGCCGAGCGCAGCCCGCCCAGCAGCGGGTACGTCGAGCCGCTGCTCCAGCCGGCGAGCACGATGCCGAACACCCCGAAGCTCGAGCAGGCGAGGATGAACAGCACCGCGATCGGGGTGTCGGTCAGCTGCAGCGCGGTCTCGTTGCCGGCGATCGACACCTTCGGCCCGAACGGGATGACCGAGAAGGCGAGGAAGGCCGGGACCGCCGAGATGATCGGCGCCAGCACGTACACCGGCTTGTCGGCCAGCGCCGGGATGATCTCTTCCTTCAGCGCGAGCTTGAGGCCGTCGGCCAGCGACTGGCCCCAGCCGCCGGGGCCGGTGCGGTTCGGGCCGGGGCGCTGCTGCATCCGGCCGACCACCTTGCGCTCGAACACGATGGTGAACAGCGTGATGAGCACCAGCAGGACGAAGACGAACAGCGCCTTGCCGATGGTCAGCCAGATCGGCTCGTTGCCGAAGCTGCTCAGCGGCAGCTGGGTGTCCGGCACGGTCAGGCCTCCCGGGTCTGCGGGCCGGCCGGCACGGCCCGGCGGAGCGTGACGACCGCGCCGGAGCGGGCCGCGAGATCACGCCGGACGGCGGCGTCGGGCGAGCGGGTGGGCAGCCACACGACCCGGTCGGGCAGGTCCGCCAGGACGAGCGGCAGCACCAGGCTGCCACGCGGCGTGCTCACCTCGACGAGGTCGCCCTCGGACACGCCGGTCTCGGCGGCCGTGGCCGGCGACAGGTGCAGGCGGCTCTTCTTGGCGGTGCCGGCCAGGAACGGCTCGCCGTCCTGCAGCGACCCGTCGTCGAGCAGCCAGTGCCAGGTCGCGAGCAGCGCCTCGCCGGGCCCGGGCGTCGCCGGCGCACCGGCCTGCTCGTCCGGGGCGGCCGGGTGCGAGGCGGCCGAGCCGAGCCGGCCGAGCTCGGCGCGTGCGGCGTCGACGTCGGGCAGCCCGAGGGGCGCGTCGAGCTCGTCGGCGAGGGTGTGCAGCACGCGCCCGTCGGGCATCGCCCCGGACAGCCGCAGCACCTGCTCGAACGGCCGCGCGCGGCCCTCCCAGTCCAGGAACGTCCCGGCCTTCTCGACGGCCGCGGCGACCGGCAGGACCACGTCGGCCCGGTCGGTGACCGGCGAGCGGCGCAGCTCCAGGCTGACCAGGAAGCCGACGCCGTCCAGCGCGTCGAGCGCCAGCTCGGGGTCCGGGCAGTCGGCCGGGTCGACCGCGCCGACCAGCAGCGCGGACAGCTCGCCGTCGCGGGCGGCGGTCAGGATGCCGTGCAGGTCGCGACCGGGCTGCAGCGGGACGACCGCGTCCCAGGCCTGCTCCACGACGCGGCGGGCGTCGGTGTCGGTGACCTCACGGCCACCGGGCAGCAGCGTGGGCAGGCACCCGGCGTCGACCGCGCCGCGCTCACCGGCGCGCCGCGGGACCCAGGCGAGCCGGGCGCCGGTCCGGGCGGCCAGGTCGGCCGCCGCCGACAGCGCGCCGGGCACCTCGGCCAGTCGCTCGCCGACCAGCAGCACCGCGCCGGGCAGGGCCAGCGCGGCGGCCGCCTCGGCCGCGATCCCGGAGGAGCCGGCGTCCAGCCCCCGCAGGGCCACCGCCTCCCCACCGGGCACGGTCTGCAGCAGCCGGGCCGCGGTCTTCACCGCGCCGGGGGAGCGGAACGGCGCGACGGTGAAGACCCGCGTCCCGGTCCGGCGGACCGCCTTGCGCAGCCGCAGGAAGACGATCGGCGACTCCTCCTCCGGCTCGAAGCCGGCGAGCAGCACGGCCGGCGCGCTCTCCAGGTCGGCGTAGCTCACGGCCCCTGCCTGGCCGACGTAGCGACCGGCGACCGAGCTGGCCAGGAACGCCAGCTCCTCGTCGCTGTGCGGGCGGGAGCGGCTGTCGATGTCGTTGGTGCGCAGCGCGACCCGGGCGAACTTGGCGTAGGCGTAGGCGTCCTCGACGGTCAGCCGGCCGCCCGGCAGCACTCCGACGCCGGCCTCGTCCCGGGCCATCGCCAGGCCCTGCGCGGCACGGGTCAGCGCCTCGGTCCAGGAGGCCTCGACGAGCCGGCCGCTGTCGGCGTCCCGGACCAGCGGGGTGGCGATGCGGTCGCCGGCGGTGGCGTAGGTGAACGCCCACCGGCCCTTGTCGCAGTTCCACTCCTCGTTCACGGCCGGGTCGTTGCCGGCCAGCCGGCGCAGCACCTTGCCGCGCCGGTGGTCGGTGCGCAGCGCGCAGCCCGCGGCGCAGTGCTCGCAGACCATCGGCGAGGAGACCAGGTCGAACGGCCGGGCACGGAACCGGTAGGCCGCGCCGGTGAGCGCCCCGACCGGGCAGATCTGCACGGTGTTGCCGGAGAAGTAGCTCTCGAACGGCTGGTCGGTGTAGATCGCCACCTGCTGCAGGGCGCCGCGCTCGAACAGCTCGATGAACGGGTCTCCGGCGATCTGCTGCTGGAAGCGGGTGCACCGGGCGCACAGCACGCAGCGCTCGCGGTCCAGCAGCACCTGGCTGGAGATCGCCAGCGGCTTGGGGTAGGTGCGCTTGACGTCGGAGAACCGCGACTCGGCGGCGCCGTTGCTCATCGCCTGGTTCTGCAGCGGGCACTCGCCGCCCTTGTCGCAGACCGGGCAGTCCAGCGGGTGGTTGATGAGCAGGAGCTCGAGCACACCCTCCTGGGACTTCTTGGCCACCGGGCTGGTGAGCTGGGTGCGCACGACCATGCCCTCGGTCACCGTCGTCGTGCAGGCGGTCAGCGGCTTGCGCTGGCCCTCCACCTCGACGATGCACTGCCGGCAGGCTCCGACCGGGTCGAGCAGCGGGTGGTCGCAGAACCGGGGCACCTGGATGCCGACCAGCTCGGCGGCGCGGATGACCAGGGTGCCCTTCGGCACCGCCACCTGGTAGCCGTCGATCGTGACGGTGACCAGGTCGGTAGCGGCCGGCACCCCGGCCGGCGTGGTGGGCGTGAGCGTCATGCGCCGGCACCGTGAAGGTCGGCGGCGAAGACGGTGGACAGGCGGGCGTCGAACGGGCAGCCGCCGGACAGGTGGGCCATGAACTCTTCCCGGAACAGCTGCACGCCCGACACGATGGGGCTGGTCGCCCCGTCGCCGAGCGCGCAGAACGAGCGACCGAAGATGTTGTCGCAGGTGTCGAGCAGGGTGGCGAGATCACCCTCGTCGGCCTTGCCGGCCTCCATCCGCTGCAGGATCTGCACCATCCAGTACGTGCCCTCGCGGCACGGGGTGCACTTGCCGCAGGACTCGTGCGCGTAGAACTCCGTCCAGCGCAGGACGCACCGCACCACGCAGGTGGTCTCGTCGAAGCACTGCAGGGCCTTCGTGCCGAGCATCGAGCCGGCCTCCGCGACCCCCTCGTAGTCCAGCGGGACGTCGAGGTGGTCGGCGGTGAGCAGCGGCGTCGAGGACCCGCCGGGGGTCCAGAACTTCAGCTCGTGCCCGTCGCGCATCCCGCCGGACAGGTCGAGCAGCTCGCGCAGCGTGATGCCGAGCGGCGCCTCGTACTGGCCGGGGCGCTTCACGTGCCCGCTCAGGCTGTACAGCGTGTAGCCCTTGCTCTTCTCGGTGCCCATCCCGGAGAACCAGGCGGCGCCGCCGAGCACGATGCTCGGCACCGAGGCGATGGACTCGACGTTGTTGACCACGGTCGGGCTGGCGTACAGGCCGTGGGTCGCCGGGAACGGCGGACGCAGCCGGGGCTGGCCGCGGTAGCCCTCCAGCGAGTCCAGCAGCGCGGTCTCCTCGCCGCAGATGTACGCGCCGGCGCCGGCGTGCACCACGATCGACAGCTCGCCGAGCAGGCCGGCCTCCTGCGCCTCGGCAACCGCGTGCTGCAGCCGCCGCAGGACGTGCAGCTCCTCGCCACGGATGTAGATGAACGCGTGCCGGGCCCGGATGGCGTACGAGGCGATGACGACGCCCTCGATGAGCACGTGCGGGTTGGCCATCATCAGCGGGGTGTCCTTGCAGGTCCCCGGCTCGGACTCGTCGGCGTTGACGACGAGGTAGTGCGGCTTGCCCGCCTGCCCCTTCTCGTCCTCGGCCGAGCGGACCTGGGGGATGAAGCCCCACTTCATGCCGGTCGGGAAGCCGGCGCCGCCGCGGCCGCGCAGGCCCGACTCCTTGACCAGGGCGATGACCTCGTCGGGCTCCATCGCGCGGGCCTTCTCGAGCGCCTCGTAGCCCCGGTGCCGGCGGTAGCCGGCCAGGGTGAAGGAGTCCGCGTCGCCCCAGTTGCGCGACAGGACGGGGGTGAAGACCATCAGGACTCCCGCTCGTCGGGGTAGCGCGGGGCGGCGTCGCCGCGCGACTGGGCCAGCTCGAAGCCGGCCAGGGTGGCGGGACCGGCCTGCACGCCCTCGGTGGCCAGCCCGTCCGGGAAGCCGGCGAGCACCCGGGACATCTCGGTGAAGGTGCACTGCCGCAGCGGCCCGCGGGTCGGCGCGACGGGCTCCCCGGCACGCAGCCTGTCGACCAGCTCCACCGCGCTCTGCGGCGTCTGGTCGTCGTGGAACTCCCAGTTGACCATCACGACCGGGGCGTAGTCGCAGGCCGCGTTGCACTCGATGTGCTCGAGGCTGATCAGCCCGTCGTCGCTGGTCTGGTTGTGGTGCAGACCGGTGTGCTCCTCGAGCGTCGCGAGGATCTCGTCCCCGCCGAGCACGGCGCACAGGGTGTTGGTGCACACCCCGACGTGGTAGCGGCCGGCCGGCCGGCGACGGTACATCGTGTAGAAGGTCGCCACCGCGCCGACCTCGGCCTTGGTCAGGCCGAGCTCCTCCGAGCACAGCGCGATGCCGTCCGGGCTCACGTAGCCCTGCACCGACTGCACCAGGTGCAGCATCGGCAGCAGCGCCGAGCGCGACTGGGGGTAGCGCGCGATGATCTCGCGCGCGTCGGCCCGGGTCTGCTCGGTCAGCGGCGGCACCGCCGAGCGGTCGACCGGCGGCTGCAGGTCCAGATCGATCGAGACCATCAGCGGTCCACGCCTCCCATGACGGGGTCGAGCGTCGCGATGGCGACGATCGAGTCGGACAGCAGGCCGCCCTCGCAGGTGGCGGAGAGCGACTGCAGGTTGACGAACGATGGGTCGCGCACGTGCACGCGGTACGGCCGCGTGCCGCCGTCGCTGACCATGTGCACGCCGAGCTCGCCGCGCGGCGACTCGATCGGCACGTACACCTGGCCCGGCGGCACCCGGAAGCCCTCGGTGACCAGCTTGAAGTGGTGGATGAGCGCCTCCATCGAGGTGCCCATGATCTTCTTCACGTGGTCGAGGGACTGCCCCATGCCGTCGGCGCCGAGCGCCAGCTGGGCCGGCCACGCGATCTTGGTGTCGGCCACCATCACCGGGCCGGGGGCGAGCTGGTCCAGGCACTGCTCGATGATCTTGAGCGACTCGCGGACCTCGCGCATCCGCACCCGGAAGCGGCCCCAGCCGTCACCGGTGGTCTCCACCGGGACGTCGAAGTCGTACTGCTCGTAGCCGAGGTACGGCTCGGTCTTGCGCAGGTCCCAGGGCAGGCCGGCGGCCCGCAGCAGCGGCCCGGTGACGCCGAGCGCGATGCAGCCCTGCGCGTCGAGGGTGGCCACGCCCTGCAGCCGCTGCTGCCAGATCGGGTTGCCGGTGAGCAGGTCGTCGTAGCCGGGCAGGTTCTTGTCGAAGCTGACCAGCATCTCGCGGATCTTCTCGACCGTGCCCGGCGGCAGGTCCTGCGCGACCCCGCCCGGGCGCACGTAGGCGTGGTTCATCCGCAGGCCGGTGACCATCTCGAAGATGTCGAGGATCATCTCGCCCTCGCGCAGGCCGTTGAGCATCGCGGTGAGCGCGCCCAGCTCCAGGCCCATCGTGGCCAGCCCGACCAGGTGCGAGCGGATCCGGTTCATCTCCATGAGCAGGACCCGGATCACCCGGGCCCGCTCCGGCACCTCGATGCCGAGCAGCTTCTCGACCGCCAGGCAGTACGCCGTCTCGTTGAACAGCGGCGCCAGGTAGTCCATCCGGGTGACGAAGGTCGTCCCCTGCACCCAGTTGCGGTACTCGAGGTTCTTCTCGATGCCGGTGTGCAGGTAGCCGATGACCGTACGGGCGCTGGTCACCGTCTCGCCCTCGAGCTCCAGGACGATCCGCAGCACGCCGTGCGTCGACGGGTGCTGCGGGCCCATGTTGACGACCATGTGCTGCTCGTCGTCGCCACCGCCCAGCAGCGCCTCCCAGTCGCCACCGGTGACGGTGTAGACGGTGCCCTCGGTCGTCTCGCGCTGCCCGGCGGCGTACGGGTCGGCCGCGTCCTGGTCCAGGCGGGTGCTGCTCACGCGTACGCCCTCCTCTCGTCCGGCGGCGGGATCTGCGCGCCCTTGTACTCGACGGGGACGCCGCCGAGCGGGTAGTCCTTGCGCTGCGGGTGGCCCTGCCAGTCGTCCGGCATGAAGATCCGGGTCAGGTTCGGGTGGCCGTCGAAGACCACGCCGAAGAAGTCCCAGGCCTCGCGCTCGTGGAAGTCCGCCGTCGGGTACACCGCCGTGACGCTGGCGACGTGCGGCTGCTCGACCGGCACCGCGGTCTCCAGGCGCAGCCGGCGCCGGTAGGTCATCGAGGTCAGCTGGTACACCACGTGCAGCCGGTCCTGCTGGCTCGGGTAGTCGACGCCGGACAGGCTGCTCAGCAGCTCGAAGCGCAGGTCCGGGGCGTCGCGCATCACCCGGGCGATGTCGGCGACCCGCTGCGGGCGGACGTGCAGGGTGAGCTCGCCGCGGTCGACCACGACGCGCAGCACGTCGTCGCCGAAGCCCGGGTAGGCCTCCTCGAGGGCGTCGACGACCTCGTCGAACCAGCCGCCGAACGGCCGCGGGCTCCAGGTGCCGGCCGGCGCCCGGCGGACCAGGCCGCCGAAGCCGGAGGTGTCGCCGCCGAACGTGGCGCCGAACATGTCGCTGGTCTCGCGCTCGGCGGCCGGGGCGCCGACGGACACCGCGGACGGCCCGTCGGTGCGCGGCGCCGGGGCGGCGGCCTGCGCCCGCGGGTCGAGGATCGCCTTGGGGGCGTCGTCGGCGCTCATCGCATGAGCTCCTTGCGCAGCGCGGCGCGGTGCGCCTGCTTGCCCTCCTTGGTGAACCGCTGGCTGCTCGCCACCAGCTCGCGCGGGGCGTAGCCGGGCAGCTCACGTCGCTTGGCGTTGGCGCCCAGCGGCTCGTCCATGATCTTGTCGTGCAGCTTGAGGATGGCGTCGATGAGCATCTCGGGCCGCGGCGGGCAGCCGGGCAGGTACATGTCGACCGGCACGACGTGGTCGACGCCCTGCACGATCGCGTAGTTGTTGAACATGCCGCCGCTGCTGGCGCAGACACCCATGGCGATGACCCACTTGGGCTCGGGCATCTGGTCGTAGATCTGCCGCAGCACGGGAGCCATCTTCTGCGACACCCGACCGGCGACGATCATCAGGTCGGCCTGCCGCGGGGAGGGCCGGAACACCTCCATGCCGAACCGGGCCATGTCGTAGCGACCGCCACCGGCGGCCATCATCTCGATCGCGCAGCAGGCCAGGCCGAACGTGGCCGGCCACAGCGACGACTTGCGCGACCAGTTGACGACCTTCTCGACACTGGTCAGCAGCACCCCCGAAGGGAGCTTCTCCTCGAGGCCCATGCCTCACTCCTCAGCCATCTGTGGGACCTAGTCCCACTCGAGCCCGCCGCGCCGCCAGACGTAGGCGTACGCGACGAAGACCGTGCCGATGAACAGGACCATCTCGATCAGCCCGAACACCCCGAGGCGGCCGAACGCCACCGCCCACGGGTAGAGGAAGATGATCTCGATGTCGAAGACGATGAACAGCATCGCCGTCAGATAGAACTTGACCGGGAACCGGCCACCGCCGACCGGCTGCGGGGTCGGCTCGATGCCGCACTCGTAGGCGTCGTACTTCGCCCGGTTGTAGCGCTTGGGACCGGTGAACGTGGCCGCGCCGACCGACATCGCCGCGAAGCCGAAGGCCAGCACGAACAGCACCAGGATCGGCAGGTAGTTCTGCAGCACTGTGCGTCCTCTCTCGGGTGTCGGTTCGGGCGGTCGGTCGACGTGGTCCGGGGGCGCCGGCCCGGGCATGCAGAACCGGACGGCAGCCTACGTGCGTCCCGGGTGCAGTCTCGCAGGCGGGCCGGGAACCGGCTCAGGCGGCCGGGGCCATCCGGGACAGGCCGTTGACGACGCGGTCCAGGGCGTCGCCGCCGCGCGGGTCGGTGAGGTTCGCGAGCAGCTTGAGCGTGAACTTCATGAGCAGCGGGCGGGGCAGCCCGTGGCGGGTCGCCAGCCGCATCACCTCGGGGTTGCCGATGAGGTGCACGAAGACCCGGCCGAGCGTGTAGTAGCCGCCGTACCGGGCCTTGAGCGCCGCCGGGTAGGCCTCCAGCGCCCGTTCGCGCTGCGGCCCCTCGGCCCGGGCCAGGGCCTGCGCGACGACCTCCGCCGCCATCCGGCCGGTCTCCATCGCGTACGCGATGCCCTCGCCGTTGAACGGGTTGACCGCGCCACCCGCGTCGCCGACCAGCAGCAGGCCGCGGGTGTAGTGCGGCTGGCGGTTGAAGCCCATCGGCAGCGCGCCGCCGCGCACCGGTCCGGTCGCGAACTCCTCGGAGAACTGCCACTCGGCGGGCATCGAGCGGGTCCAGCTGGCGAGCAGCTCCTTGTAGTCCGTGCGCTGCCAGGCCTTGGTCGTGTTGAGGATGCCGAGCCCGACGTTGCTGGTGCCGTCGCCGACGCCGAACACCCAGCCGTAGCCCGGCAGCAGGTCCCCACCGGCGGTGCGCAGCTCCAGCCAGGACTCCAGCATGTCGTCGTCGGTCCGGGGGCTGGTGAAGTAGCGGCGGACCGCGACACCCATCGGCCGGTCGTCGCGCTTCTCGATGCCCATCCCGAGGGCCAGCCGGGCGCTCACGCCGTCGGCGGCGACCACCAGCGGCGCCCGGTAGGTGACGGGGGTCCGCTCCGGGCCGGTCCTCGCCGTCACGCCGACCACCCGGCCGGCCGGGTCGAGCACCGGCCCGGTGACGGTGGTCAGCTCCTGCAGCCGGGCGCCGGCCTTCTGGGCGTGCCGGACCAGCAGCTCGTCGAAGTCCAGCCGGGGCCGGACCAGGCCGTGGTCGGGGAAGCTGGCCAGCTCGGGCCAGGGCAGCTCCAGCCGGTGCCCGCCGCCGTAGATGCGCAGGCCGCGGTTGCGGATGAAGCCGTTCGCCGGGCTGGTGTCGATGCCCATGTCGACCAGGGACTTCACGGCCCGCGGGGTCAGGCCGTCGCCGCACACCTTCTCGCGCGGGAACGCCGTCTTCTCCAGCAGGAGCACGTCCAGACCGGTCTGCGCCAGCGCGTGGGCGGTGGCCGCGCCGCCGGGGCCTGCTCCGACGACGAGGACGTCGGCGTCCACCTGGCTCACGCGGACCTCCGGCTCGTTGCGCTGGGCGTTCGTCGGCCCCTGGGCGGACGTCCCGAGTGTAGGTGGGCGTCCCGGTACGGGCAGGTCGGCAGCGACGGGCCGGCCCGGTCAGGCCGGCTTGACGGCCCGGTGCAGCGCCACGATGCCGCCGGTCAGGTCCCGCCAGGCCACCTCGGACCAGCCGGCGACGGCCAGGTCGGCTGCCAGGTCGGCCTGCACCGGCCAGGCCCGGATCGACTCGGCGAGGTAGACGTAGGCGGCCGGGTCGCTGCTGACCCGGCGGGCCACCGCGGGCAGCGCGCGCATCAGGTAGTTGACGTAGACCGTCCGGAACGGCTTCCACACCGGGTGGCTGAACTCACACACCACCAGCCGGCCGCCCGGCCGGGTCACCCGCAGCAGCTCGCGCAGCGCCAGGTCGGGGTCGGCGGTGTTGCGCAGCCCGAAGGAGATGGTGACCGCGTCGAAGGCGCCGTCGGCGAAGGGCAGCCGCAGTCCGTCGCCGGCGACCAGCCGCACCCCCTCGTGCCGGGCCCGCGCGCCGACCCGGAGCATCCCGAGCGAGAAGTCGCAGCCGGTGACGTCGGCGCCGCTGCGGGCCAGCGCCGCGCTGCTCGTCGCGGTCCCGGCGGCGAGGTCCAGGACCCGCTCCCCCGGCGCGAGGTCCAGGGCCTGCGCGACCGCGCGCCGCCAGCTGCGGTCCCGGCCGAGCGAGAGCACGGAATTGGTGAGGTCGTAGCGGGCGGCGACCTCATCGAACATCGCCGCCACCTCGCCGGGGTCCTTGTCGAGGTCGGCGCGCGTCATGCCGCCAGTCTCCCAGGCGCCGGGCCCGGCCGCCGCCCGAGGGCGCTCCCGGACCTGCCGGGTTCAGGACGCGGGAGGCACCGCGGCCCTGGTCGGGGTCGAGGTCCGGGCCAGCTCGCCCGCCGCGATCGCCTCGGCGAAGTGGCAGGCCACCGTCTGCCCGGGAGCCACCGGCCGCAGCACCGGCACCTCGTCGGCGCAGCGGGTCGGCTGCCGCCACGGGCAGCGGGTGTGGAAGCGGCAGCCGCCGGGCGGGTCGGCCGGTGACGGCAGGTCGCCCTGCAGGACGATCCGCTCCCGGCCGTCCTCGACCTCCGGGTCCGGCACCGGGATCGCCGACAGCAGGGCGACCGTGTACGGGTGCATCGGCCGGGCGTACAGGTCGTCGGACGGGGCGACCTCCACCACCGAGCCGAGATACATCACCGCGACGTCGTCGCTGATGTGCCGGACGACCGCCAGGTCGTGGGCGATGACGACCATCGTCAGGCCGAGCCGCTGCTGCAGCTCGGCGAGCAGGTTCACCACCTGCGCCTGGATGGACACGTCGAGGGCGGAGACCGGCTCGTCGGCGATGAGCAGGTCCGGGCCGAGCGCGATGGCCCGGGCGATGCCGATGCGCTGGCGCTGGCCACCGGAGAACTCGTGCGGGTAGCGGTTGGCCGCGTTCGCCGGCAGCCCGACCAGGTCGAGCAGCTCGCGCACCCGCGCGTCGTGCGGGCCCTTCTCGCCGTGCGTGCGCAGCGGCTCGGACAGCACCGAGCTGACGCTCTGCCGGGGGTCCAGGCTGGCCAGCGGGTCCTGGAAGACCATCTGCATCCGCCGGCGCATGGCCCGCAGCGCCGCGGGGCGCAGCGCGCCGAGGTCCTGACCGTCGAACACCACCCGGCCGGCGGTGACCGGCTCGAGCTGCAGGACGGCGCGGCCCAGCGTGCTCTTGCCGCAGCCGGACTCCCCCACGACCCCGAGCGTGCGGCCGCGCTCGACCGCCAGGTCGACACCGTCCACGGCCCGGACCGCCCCGACGGTGCGCTCCAGCAGCACGCCCTTCTTCACCGGGAAGTGCACCTTCAGGCCGGTCACCTCGAGCAGGCTCACGCCGGCTCCTCCCCGGGGTCGGTCGTCGGCGTGCCGGGCTGCCCCGCGCCGGCGGCAGCGGCGTCGGCAGGGCCGGCGTCACCGCCGGCGGGGACCGGGTTGACGCAGCGCAGCAGGTGGGCGGGGGTGCCGTCCGGCGCGCCGCCCAGCGCGGGCGGCGTACCGAGGCACGCCGCGACCTGCCGCGTGCAGCGCGGCGCGAAGGCGCACCCCTCGGCCCAGGGCAGCATGTCGGACGGGGAGCCGGGGATCGGCCGCAGCGGGAAGCCGCGCGGCTGGTCCAGCCGCGGCACCGACGCCAGCAGCCCGGTCGTGTACGGGTGCCCCGGCGCGGCGAACAGCGGCCGGCGGGGGGCGGACTCGACGATCCGGCCGGAGTACATGACGTGCACCGAATCGCACAGCCCGGCGACGACACCGAGGTCGTGGGTGATCAGGACCAGCGCGGTCCGGCTGCCGACCACCAGCTCGCGCAGCAGCTCGAGGATCTGCGCGCTGATCGTCACGTCCAGGGCGGTCGTCGGCTCGTCCGCGATGAGCAGCCGGGGCTCGCAGGCCAGCGCCATGGCGATCATGACCCGCTGGCGCATGCCGCCGGACAGCTGGTGCGGGTAGCTCCGCAGCCGCCTGGTCCCGTCGGCGATCCCGACGTTGTCGAGCAGCTCGGCGGCGCGGTCCCGGGCGGCCTGCCCGCGCAGGCCGCGGTGCCGCTCGAGGATCTCGGTGATCTGGCGCCCGACGGTGAGCACCGGGTTCAGCGCGCTCATCGGGTCCTGGAAGATCATCGCGATCTCCCGGCCGCGGACCGCCCGCAGCTCGTCCTCCGGCATGCCGAGCAGGTCCTCGCCGTCGAAGTGCACCGAGCCGCTGACCTCGACGCCGCGCTTGCGCAGCAGGCCGAGCGCCGCCAGGGACGTCACGCTCTTGCCGCTGCCGGACTCGCCGACGATGCCGACCGTGGCACCGGCCGTCACGTCCAGGCTCACGCCGTCGACGGCACGGACGTCGCGCCGACCGCGGCTGCGGAACGTCACGTGCAGGTCGCGCACCCGCAGCAGCGGGGTGCCGGTACGCACCTCACCGGGGACCGCCTCGCCGGGGACCGTGCTCCCGGCCCGCACCGGGGCCGCGCTCACCGGCGCAGCTTGGGGTCGAGGGCCTCGCGCAGGGCCTCGCCCAGCAGGTAGAAGCCCATCACCGACAGCACGATGGCCAGGCCCGGCCACAGCGCGAGCAGCGGCGCGCTCGCCAGGAACTGGTTGGTCTCGGCGAGCATGCGGCCCCACTCCGGGATGGCGGGGTCCTGCGACCCCAGACCGAGGTACGCCAGACCGGCGGCCTCGATGATCGCGGTGGCGAGCGCCAGGGTGCCCTGCACGATCACCGGCGCGAGGCTGTTCGGGAAGACGTGCTGCAGCACGATCCGCCCGCGGGTGACCCCCAGCGAGCGGGCCGCCAGCGCGTAGTCGCTGCGACGCTGCGCCAGCATCGACCCGCGCAGCAGCCGCGCGAAGATCGGCACGTTGACGATGGCGATCGCGATCATCACCGAGGTGATGCTGCGCCCCAGCAGGGCCGCGATGCCGATCGCCAGCAGCAGGCTCGGCACCGCCAGCATGATGTCGACCAGCCGCATCACGAGGTTGTCGACCCAGCCGCCGAAGGCGCCCGCGAGCAGGCCGAGCACGATGCCGACGGTCGCGCCGAGGGACAGCGAGACCACCCCGATGATCAGCGAGTAGCGCGCGCCGTAGATCACCCGGCTGAGCTCGTCCCGGCCCAGCTGGTCCAGGCCCAGCCAGTGCTCGGCCGACGGGCCGGGGAACGAGCCGGGGCGGACGTCGGTGAGGTCGACCGCGGTGGGGCTGTACGGCGCCAGCACCGGGGCGAAGACCGCCACCAGCACGAACAGCGTCACCAGCGCGCCGCCGACGATCGCGGTCGGGCTGCGCCGCAGCCGGCGCAGCGCGTCGCGCCCGAGCCCGCCGGTGGCCTCCTCGGGGTGCCCGACCGTCGTCTCGACGGCCTCGGCCTGCGCCAGGCTCATGCCGCGCCCGCGCCGGTCACGAGGTCCGCACCCGCGGGTCGATCAGCCCGTAGGACAGGTCCACCAGCAGGTTGACCAGCACGAACACGACCGCCAGGAACAGGATGCCGCCCTGGATGACCGGGAAGTCGCGGGTGAAGACCGCCTGCGCCATGAACGAGCCCATCCCGCCGAAGGAGAACACCGTCTCGGTGAGGATCGCACCGGACAGCAGCAGCCCGGTCTGCAGGCCGATGATGGTCACCACGGGCAGCATCGCGTTGCGCAGGATGTGCCGCCGGGTCACCACCTGCCTGGTCATCCCCTTGGCCTCCGCGGTGCGCACGAAGTCCTCGTTGCTGACCTCCTGCACCGCGGCCCGGGTGATCCGCGTGATGATCGCGAGCGGGATGGTGCCCAGCGCGACGGCCGGCAGGACCAGGTGCTTCAGGGCGTCCCAGGCGGCCGGCAGGTCGCCGGTGAGGATCCCGTCCAGGACGAAGAAGCCGGTCGGGTGGTCGGTCGTGATCGTCACGTCCTGCCGGCCCGTGCCGGGCAGCCAGCCCAGCCGCACCGAGAAGACGTACTTCAGCAGGAAGCCGAGCGCGAACACCGGGATCGCGATGCCCAGCAGCGACCCGACGGTCGAGGTGTTGTCGACCCAGCTGCCCGGTCTTCGGCCGGCCACGAAGCCGAGCGGGATGCCGACGGCGACCGCGAACACGATGGCCGTCAGCGCCAGCTCGACGGTCGCCGGGAAGCGCCGGCCGATCTCCTCCGAGACCGGCCGCTGGGTCTGGATGGAGACCCCGAAGTCACCCTGGACGACCTTGCCCATGTACGAGGCGTACTGCTCGTACAGCGGCCGGTCGAAGCCGTACGCCGCCCGCACCTGCGCGGCCCTCTCGGGTGTCGAGCGCTCACCGAGCAGCGCGGTCTCCGGACCGCCGGGCAGCGCCCGGACGAACAGGAACACCAGGATCGACAGCCCGAGCAGGATCGGGACCAGCAGGAGCAGGCGGCGTACCGCGAACTTCAGCAAGGGGTCAGCTCAGCCGAGCGAGACCTTGGAGAAGTCCTCGATGCTCACCGGGCTCGGCACGTAGCCGGTGACGCCCTTGGCGAACGCGAGGGCCGGCTTGGTGTGCACGTACGGCACGCCCGGCAGGAACTCCATGATCTTCTTGTTCGCCTCCTCGTACAGCTTCGTCCGGGCGTCCTCGTCGGACTCCTGGCGGGCCGCCTCGAGGTCGCTGTAGATGGACTCCTCCAGCGGGCCCCACGCGGTCTGCTTGGTCCGGAAGAAGGTGCCGACGAAGTTGTCGGGGTCACCGAAGTCGCCGGTCCAGCCCAGCAGCCGCATCCCGGTGTTGCCGGTGTCGACGGCGTTGAGGTAGTCCGGGTTCCACGGCGCGGACTTCGGCACGACGGTGAAGCCGGCGGCGGTCAGGTCGGCGGAGAAGGCCTGGAAGTTCGCGGCCGGGTCCGGCATGTACGGCCGGCTGACGCCGGTCGGGTACCAGAACTCCACCGTCGGGTTCGCGACGCCGGACTCGGCGATGAGCTGCTTGGCCTTGGCCACGTCGTAGGAGTACGTCGGGGACGTCCTTGCTGTAGCCGAACAGGCTCGGCGGCATGAACTGCGTCGCCACCTCGGCGCCCGGCGGGTACTTCGCGGTCACCAGCGCCTGGCGGTTCAGCGCGTACGCGATCGCCTCACGGATCTTGGCGTTGTCGAACGGCGCCTTGGCGGTGTTGAAGCCGACGTAGCCGACGTTGAAGGCCGGGCGCTCGACGATCTGGAAACCGGCGCCGCGCAGCGCGTCGAGGTCGGCCGGGTCGACGAGGTCGTAGCCCTGGATCTCGCCGGACTGCAGCGCCTGCCGGCGGGCCGGGCCGTCCGCGATCGGCTTGAAGATGACCCGGTCGAGCTTGGCCTTGTCACCCCAGTAGTCGTCGAAGCGGGCCAGGACGAGGCGGTTGTTCGGCTCGAACGTCTCGAGCCGGAACGGCCCGGTGCCGATCGGGTTCTGGGTGCCGAAGGTGCCCTCGAAGCGGGGCTCCTCGCCCGAGCCGGTGACCTTGTCCGCCTCGTACTTCGTCAGCGCGTCGGGGCTGGCGATCGAGAACGACGCCAGCGCCAGGCCGGACAGGAAGGACGCCGACGGCGAGGTCAGCGTAGATGACGGCCTGCTCGCCCTTCGCCTCGCAGCCCGCGTACAGGCTCTCCGCCAGCGACGGGTCCTCGTTGTTCTTGTAGCCGCTGAAGACGGTCTGCCAGTAGTAGGAGACCGAAGCGCTCTGCTGGACGCCGGAGAAGTTGTACCAGCGGTCGAAGTTCGCGCAGACGGCCTCGGCGTCGAAGTCCGTGCCGTCGTGGAACTTGACGCCCTTGCGCAGGTCGAAGGTCCAGGTCTTGCCGTCCTCGCTCGGCTCGTACTTCGTGGCCAGCAGCGGCTCGATCTCGGTGCCGCCGGGCTTGGTCGTCACGAGCGTCTCGAACAGCTGGCGCACGACCCGCAGCGACTCGCCGTCGCTGACGTACGCCCCGTCCATGCTCACCGGGTCGGCCGAGGTGCCGAAGACCATCGTCCCGCCGGCCTTGCCGTCGCCGCTGCCGCTGCCGGACGCGCCGTCCGAGCTGCCGCCGCCGCACGCCGAGACGGCGGCCAGCAGCGCTGCCAGCCCCAGCGCCGTGGCGCTGCTCCGTCGCAGAGTTCCCATGCCTACCCCCAGATCGTGCGCGCGGTGGCGCGCACGCGTCGGCCGTCGCGGTCCGGGTCCGGACCGCGATGTCGCGGAGGCTAGGCCTGGCGGGCCGTTGCCCACAGCACGGGCGCGACACGAAACGGCAACGATGATCGTGGCCTTGCCCGGCACGTCGGGTGCCGCCCACCCGGGCGGCTTGTGTGGCACCGCCCCGAGGGGGAAGTGTCGGCGGGGCGGCTCTTCGCCGCACCGCATCGACCCTGGAGGACAAGCGTGACGCTGCGCGACGAGGACATCACGACCAGCCCGACGATGACCGGCCCGGGCGGCGACGCCGACTCCGGCGACAGCAACGACACCCAGGTCGACCCGGCCGGCTCGGACCCCGCCGGCTCGGACCCGGGGGCCGGCGGCGGCGACGCCGACTCCGGCGACAGCAACGACACCCAGGTCGACCCGGCCGGCTCGGACCCCGCCGGCTCGGACAGCGCCGGCGCCTGACCCGACCGGTCCGGCAGCCGCCGCCAGGGCCCTCGGCCCGGCGGCGGCTGCCGCTCGCCTCCCGCCCCGCACCCGCTCCCCGCTCGCCCCCGTTCGCCTCCCGTCGCACCCCGGAGCACCCGTGAGCACCGCCCGCCCCTCCGCCCTGGCGCGCTGCGCGGCCGTCGACCCGGCCGAGTTCGCCGCCACGCACTGGTCGCGCGCCCCGCTGCTCAGCCGCGCGAAGCAGCTGCCGGCGACGTTCGAGGACCTGCTCTCGGTCGAGGACGTCGACGAGCTGGTCGGCGAGCGCGCGCTGCGGACGCCGTTCTTCCGCACCGTCCGGGAGGGCGGCGCGCTGCCGGTCCCGGTCCGCGGCGCCACCGCCGGCAACCGGCGGATCGCCGACCTGGTCGACGCCGACGGGCTGCGCGCGCAGCACGACGGGGGCGCCACGCTGGTCCTGCAGTCGCTGCACCGGATGCACCCGCCGGTCGGCCGGTTCTGCCGGGCCCTGGCCGCCGAGCTGGGCCACGCGACGCAGTGCAACGCCTACATCACGCCCGCGGGCGACGCGCAGGGCTTCGACTTCCACCACGACACGCACGACGTCTTCGTCCTGCAGGTCAGCGGGCGCAAGCGGTGGATCGTCCACGAGCCCGTCGTGCGCCTGCCGCTGCCCTCGCAGCCGCAGGCCGGTGCCCACCTGGTGCCCGAGGGCGCCGAGCCGCTGCTCGACGTCGAGCTGGAGGCCGGTGACTGCCTGTACCTGCCGCGCGGGTACGTGCACGCCGCCCTCACCACCGACACGCACTCGGTGCACCTGACCGTCGGCGTGCTCTCCACCACCTGGTACGACGTGCTCGGCGACGCGGTCACCCTCGCCGCCGGCGACCCGGCGTTCCGCGACGCGCTGCCGACCCCGCCGGCCGGCGCCCTGGAGGACCTGCCGGCCTTCCTGCAGCGCGCGGGCGCCTGGCTCGCCGCGCTCCCGCCCGAGCAGGTCCGCGAGCTCGTGACGGCCCGGCTCGGCCGCGCCGTCCCGCCGGAGCCGGTCGGCCTGCTGGCCGCGGCCGCCGCCGTGGACGCGCTGGGCCCGGACACGGCGCTGCGGCCCCGGGTGGGCCTGCCGGTCCGCCGCCGGGACGGCGAACGGGTCGCGCTGCACCTGCCCGCTGCGGTGGTGGAGCTGCCGCGCTCGACGTCCGACGCGCTCGACGTGCTGCTGGCCGGCCCCTGCCGGGTGCGGGACCTCGCCGTGGGCGGCCTGGACGCCGACGACGCCGTGGTGCTGGCCCGCCGGTTGCTCCGTGAGGGCGTCGTCGTCGCCGACGGGTCCCGCTGACCGCGTCGCCGGGCCGGCCGCTCCGCCCGGCCGTACGGTGGTCGCGATGACCACAGGAGCCGACCGGGGCGCCTGGTGCGCGACGGCGTCCCAGGAGCGCGACGAGCCGCTCGCCGCGACGGCGAGCCGGGTCGAGCGCTGGCTGCTCGTCGAGCACCGCGGCCCGTGGGGCCCCGCGTCGGTCCCGAGCAGCCGGATGCCGGTCGCCGCGGCCCGGGCGCTGGCCGCGACCGCCGCCACCGCACGGGCCCGGCTGCTGCTGCTGCGCCGGCCGGCCGGGGTGCCGTGCGACGACGGCCGCTGGGTCTTCGCGGTGAACTCGCTGCCCGGCGCCGAGCAGGTGCTCGCCCGGCACGTGTCGGACGACGCCGAGCTGCTGGACCTCGAACCGCCGTACGGGCCTGCGACGCCCGGCTGGGCGCCGGTGGGGTCGCCGCTGCTGCTGGTCTGCACGCACGGCCGGCACGACCGCTGCTGCGCCACCCGCGGCCGGCCGGTGGCCCGGGCGCTCGCCGCCGCCCACCCGCAGGCGACCTGGGAGTGCAGCCACGTCGGCGGCGACCGGTTCGCCGCCAACCTCGTCGTGCTGCCCGAGGGGCTCTACGTCGGCCGCGTCGACGCCGCCGACGTGGTGTCCGTCGTGACGGAGCTGGCCGCCGGACGGCTGCCCGCCGGGCACGTCCGGGGCCGCAGCAGCCTGCCGCTGCCGACCCAGGCGGCCCAGGAGTTCGTCCGCGAGAAGCTCGACCGCTGGGGCCGGGACGACCTCGCCCCGCTGGCGCAGGAGGCCACCGACCCGGACGTGTGGCGGGTCCGGCTCGGTGGCGACGGCCCGGCCGGGCTGCCGGGGGTCGACGTCACGGTGCGCTACGACCGGGCCGGGGACGGGTCGGCGCACGCCCTGACCTGCGGAGCGCCCGACAAGGTCGCCGCGGTCTTCCGGCTGGTCGACCTCGAGGTGCTCGCGCCGGCCTGACCGCCACGGGGCAGCTGCGCCCGGCCCGGGGTTCCGGTCGGCCCCACCGGGCAGACCCCTGCCGCGGCCGACCGGTCGTCCAGCCCGCTCAGCCGAGGAGTCCGGTGACCCTGCCCCTGCCGCCCGAGCCGCACGAGGGCCTCAAGGCCGACGCCGATCCCGAGACCCGGGCCGCCGAGAGCGGCCAGAGCCCCTCCATCGCCCGCGGCGGCCAGAGCAGCGGGACGGCGGACACCGGCCCGGCACCCGGCGACGAGCAGCCGGAGGAGGCGCTCACGAGCGGGACCGCCGGCGGCGACCCGCTGTCGGGCGTCGGCGCCAGCGAGCAGGACAGCCGGGAGGCGGTCAGCGGCGACACCGGTCCGGAGCACCCCGGACGCCGCTGACGGTCTCCGGGTCGCTGCCCGGCCGGCGCGGGCGCAACCGGCCGGGGCGGGCCGTCAGTCCAGGGCGCGGCGCCGGAACCCACGGATCCCGGTGGTGGTGAACAGCGCCAGGAACCCGACCAGGACGAGCGCGCACAGGCTCGCGGGCAGGTGCGGGACGCCGGGCAGCAGCGTCCCCCGGACGCCCTCGCTGACGTAGGTCAACGGGTTGACCGCACACACGACCTGGAACCAGCGCAGGTCGTCCAGGGCCGACCAGGGGAACTGGGTGCTGCCCGTGAACAGCAGCGGCGTGAGCACCAGGGCGAAGACGATGTTGATCTTGGACGCGGAGACGAGGGTGCCGAGCGTCAGTCCGACGGCGGCGCCGACCAGCGAGCCCAGGACCAGGAAGACGCCGACCAGCGGGAGGTCGGCCGCGACGACCCCGAGCGGGCCGAGGATCAGCCGTCCCAGCGGGAAGATGAGCGCCGCGGCGATGAGCGCCCGCAGCGTGGAGAACACGATCTTCTCGACCGCCACCATGGACGTCGGGAGCGGCGCGAGCAGCCGGTCCTCGATCTCCTTGGTGAAGGAGAAGTCGATGACCAGCGGCAACGCGGTCGTCTGGAGCGCGGTGAGGAACGCCGTGAAGGCCACGATGCCCGGGAACAGCACCTCGGTGAAGCCGCCGCGCGTGTAGCCGAGGTCGCCGAGCACCCGTCCGAACACGAACAGCAGGAACATCGGCTGCAGGACGACCTGGGCCAGGAAGCTCGGCAGCTCACGACCGGTGACGAAGACGTCGCGCCAGAGCAGGCCGAGGAACGCCCGGCCGGTGCCCGAGCTCACCGCAGGTCCCGGCCGGTCAGGCTGAGGAACACGTCCTCCAGGCTGGGCTCGCCCAGGCTGATCGAGCCCAGCCGTGCCCCCCGCCCGGCGAGCAGCTGGGCGACCGGCGGGATGTGCGCCGCCCCCTCCCCGGCCAGGTACAGCCGCAGCCGGTGGCCGGGGTCCGCGTCGTCGTGCTCGACGCTCTCCACCCGCACCACGCCCGCCAGCCCGGCCAGCGCGGCGGTCAGCCGCTCCGGGGTGTCCGGCGCGACGGGCGCCACGGTCAGGTCGAGGACCGCCCCGCCGGGCAACGACCTGGTGAGCGCCTGCGGGGTGTCCAGCGCGAGCAACCTGCCCTTGTCCATGATGCCCACCCGGTCGGTCAGCTCCGCCGCCTCGTCCATGTCGTGCGTCGTCAGCACGATCGTCATGCCGGAGGCGCGCAGCTCCCGGACCCGGTCCCAGACGAACAGCCGGGCCTGCGGGTCGAGCCCGGTGCTCGGCTCGTCCAGGAACAGCACGCGGGGGCCGTGCATGAGCGCGCGGGCGATGAGCAGTCGCTGCGCCATGCCGCCCGAGTACGCGTCGACCTTGTCGGCGCCCCGGTCGGCCAGCCCGAACTGCGCGAGCAGGTCGTCCGCCCGCCGGTTGCGCTCGGCGCTGCGGACGCCGTGGTACGCGGCGTGGAAGACCAGGTTCTGCCGGGCCGTCAGCGCCCGGTCCAGGTTGCTGCGCTGCGGCACCACCGACAGCCGGCTGCGGGCCTGCACCGGGTCGGCGGCGACGTCCACGCCGGCGACCCGGACGCGCCCGGCTGTCGGCCGGACCCGGGTCGTGAGCACCCCGATGGTGGTGGTCTTCCCGGCGCCGTTCGGGCCGAGGAGGCCGAAGACCTCCCCGGCCCGGACGGTGAACGACACCCCGTCGACCGCGTTGGAGGGCCGCTTCGGGTAGCGCTTGACCAGCTCGACCACCTCGACAGCCGGCTGGGAACACGTGCCGGCTCGAGTCATGCGGCGAGTATCCCGTGGACGGCCGCGGGCTCAGCTCAGCGCGAGCCCGGCGGTCAGCAGTCCCGCGTAGACCAGCTGCAGCCGGCCGGTGTCGCGCAGCACCGCGACGAGGTCGCGTCCACCGGCTCCGGACCGCACCGTCCGGAGCGGTTCGCGGGCCAGCGGCAGGGCCAGCAGCGCGAGCAGCGCGTACGGCGCCGACAGCGACAGCACCGCCGCCTCGGCGAAGGCGATCAGGACGAGCAGGACGTACAGGGTGCGCGTGCGGGCGTCGCCGAGCCTGACGGCGAGCGTCCGCTTGCCGCCGGCGGCGTCCGTCGGGATGTCGCGCAGGTTGTTGGCGACCAGGATCGCGCAGGCCAGCGCGCCGCAGGCGATGCCGCCGCCGAGCGCGGCCCCGGTGAGCTGACCGGCCTGCACGTACGTCGTGCCGAGCACCGCGACGAGGCCGAAGAAGACGAAGACGAAGACCTCGCCGAGCCCCCGGTAGCCGTACGGCCGGGCACCCCCGGTGTAGCCCCAGGCGGCGGCGATCGCGACCGCACCGACGACGAGCAGCCACAGCGAGGTCAGCAGCGCGAGGACCAGGCCCGCGACCGCGGCGACGCCGAGGGCGGCGAACGCCGCGGCGCGCACCTGCGCGGGCGCGGCGACCCCGCCGCCGACCAGCCGCAGCGGCCCGGGGCCACCCGGCCCGCGGTGCGCGTCGGTGCCGCGGATCCCGTCGCTGTAGTCGTTGGCGTAGTTCACCCCGACCTGCAGGGCCAGGGCGACGACCAGCGCGAGCAGCGCGAAGCCGGGCCGGAACGCCTCGACCGCGGCGGCCGCACCGGACCCGACGAGCACCGGCGCGACGGCCGCCGGCAGCGTGCGCGGCCGGGCGCCCTCGAGCCACTGGGCCGGGGTCGTCATCGGGGGGGCGTTCCGGGCCGGCCGGGGAGGTTCACGGGGACGAGCGTAGGGCTGCGCGGTCCGGCTTCCCGGACGGCAGCAGCGGCAGCGCCGGCCACAGCCGCAGCCCGCGCGGCGCGCTGACCCGGCCGAGCCGGGCCCCGACGTGGTCCCGGGCCTGGTCCAGCGTCAGGGCGGCGCCGGGGTGCAGCACGACGTGGGCCACGACCCGCGCGCCCCACTCGGTGTCCGGGACCCCGACGACGGCCGCCTCGGCGACCGCCGGGTGCTCGGCCAGGGCCGCCTCGACCGCGGCCGGGGCGACCTTCTCGCCGCCGGTGACGACCACGTCGTCGGCCCGGCCGAGCACCTGCAGCCGGCCGTCCGGGGTGAGCCGCCCCAGGTCGCCGGTGCGGAACGTCCGGCCGGCGAACGCCGCCCGGGTCAGGTCCGGCCGCAGCCGGTAGCCGCGGGCCACCACCGGCCCGGACAGCTCGACGGTCGCGCCGAGCGCCACCCGCACGCCCGGCAGCGGGACGCCGTCGTAGACGCAGCCGCCGCTCGTCTCGGACATCCCGTACGTCGGGACGACCCGGATGCCGGCCGCCCGCGCCTGCGCGAGCAGCGCCGGCGGGGTGGCGGCCGCGCCGACCAGCACCGCGTCGTAGCTCGCCAGCGCCTCGCGGGCGGCCGGCTCGGCGAGCGCCCGGCGCAGCTGGGTGGGGACCAGGGAGGTGCACCGCCGGCCCGGCGGCAGCGCCGCGGTGCCCGCGACCAGGTCGGTGCCGACCACCGGCTCGGCTCCGGCGCGTCGGGCCCGCAGCAGCACCTGCAGCCCGCCGATGTGGGTGACCGGCAGAGCCAGCAGCCACGCCGCCGGACCGCCCAGGCGCTCGGCGGCGGCATCGGCGGAGGCCAGCAGGCACTGCGCGGTCAGCAGCACCCCCTTGGGCTCGCCGGTCGAGCCCGACGTCGGGACGACCAGCGCCACCTCCTCGTCGGGCTCGGGCTCCTGCGGGCGCAGCGCGGCGACCACGCGGGCCGCCGCCGCCCGGTCGGTCGGCAGCGGCAGCACCGCCGGGCCGGTGCCGTCCAGCGCCGCGCCGAGGGCCGCCGAGAAGGCCGGCCCGGGCAGCGCCGGCAGGGCCAGCAGCGGCCGGCCCGCGCTCACACCCGTCCTCCGGTCAGCGCGCGTCCCCCGGTCAGAAGTAGTACGGGTAGGCCGACCAGTCGGGGTCGCGCTTGTCCAGGAACGCGTCGCGCCCCTCCACCGCCTCGTCCGTCATGTACGCCAGCCGGGTCGCCTCACCGGCGAAGACCTGCTGGCCGACCATGCCGTCGTCCACCGCGTTGAAGGCGTACTTGAGCATCCGCTGGGCCGTCGGGCTCTTGCCGCAGATGGTCTGCGCCCACTGCACCGCGACCCGCTCCAGCTCGGCGTGCGGGACCACCTCGTTGACCATGCCCATCCGGTGGGCGTCCTCGGCGGAGTGCTCGGCGCCCAGGAAGAAGATCTGTCGGGCGAACTTCTGGCCGACCTGCCGGGCCAGGTAGGCCGAGCCGTAGCCGCCGTCGAAGCTGCCGACGTCGGCGTCGGTCTGCTTGAACCGGCCGTGCTCCCGGCTGGCGAGGGTGAGGTCGCACACCACGTGCAGGCTGTGCCCGCCACCGGCCGCCCAGCCGGGCACCACCGCGATGACGACCTTGGGCATCATCCGGATCAGCCGCTGCACCTCGAGGATGTGCAACCGGCCGGCCCGGGCCGCGTCGACCGTGTCGGCCGTGTCGCCGGAGGCGTACTGGTAGCCCGAGCGGCCGCGGATCCGCTGGTCGCCGCCGGAGCAGAACGCCCAGCCGCCGTCCCGCGGCGACGGGCCGTTGCCGGTGAGCAGCACGCAGCCGACGTCCGGCGACATCCGGGCGTGGTCGAGCACCCGGTAGAGCTCGTCGACCGTGCCGGGGCGGAACGCGTTGCGCACCTCCGGGCGGTCGAACGCCACGCGGACCACCCCGCTGCTCACGTGCCGGTGGTAGGTGACGTCCGTCAGCGCGAAGCCGGGGACCTCCCGCCAGACGTCCGGGTCGAACAGCTCTGAGACGGTGGCAGCCACGGGGCGAGCCTAGGAGGCGGCGAGTGCACGGCGCAGACCTACCCGGCGTGACCGAGGTGCACGTGGTGCGGATCCCGATGCGGGTGCGCTTCCGCGGCGTGCTGCACCGGGAGTCCGCGCTGCTGCGCGGCCCGGCCGGCTGGGGTGAGTTCGCCCCCTTCCCGGAGTACGACGACGAGGAGTCGGCGCCCTGGCTGGCCGCCGCGGTGGAGGCCGCGACGGCCGGCTGGCCTCCGCCGGTCCGGACCTCGGTCCCGGTCAACGCCACCGTCCCGGCGGTGCCGGCAGCCGACGTGCCGGCCGTGCTGGCCCGCTTCCCGGGCTGCCGGACCGCGAAGGTCAAGGTGGCCGAGCCGGGCCAGGGCCTCGCCGACGACGTGGCGCGGGTCGCGGCGGTCCGCGACGTGCTCGGTCCGGGCGGGCGGGTCCGGGTCGACGCCAACGGCGGGTGGTCGCTCGAGCAGGCCAGGCGGGCCCTGGACGCCCTCGCCGTGCACGACCTGGAGTACGCCGAGCAGCCGTGCGCCGCGACCGCCGACCTGGCGGCGCTGCGCGGCCGCGGGGTGCTGATCGCGGCCGACGAGAGCGTGCGCAAGGCGCAGGACCCGCTGCGGGTCGCCCGGGAGGGCGCCGCCGACCTGCTGGTGCTCAAGGTCGCGCCGCTGGGCGGGGTCCTCGCCGCGCTGCGGGTGGCCCGGGCCTGCGGGCTGCCGGTCGTCGTGTCCAGCGCGCTGGAGACCTCGGTCGGGATCACCGCCGGGGTCGCGCTCGCCGCGGCGCTGCCCGAGCTGCCGTACGCCTGCGGGCTCGCCACCACCTCCCTGATGGCCGACGACGTGGTGCTGGACTCCCGGGACGGCCGGGGCGGCAGCCTGCCGACGGGCCGGGTCGAGCCCGACCCGGGCCGCCTGGCCGCGCTCGCCGCCCCGCCGGAGCGGCAGGCGGCGTGGCGGGCGCGGATCGCGCGCTGCGCCGCCCGGGCGGCTCCGGGAGGATGACCGGGTGAACCCCTCCACCGCGCTGGCCCAGGTGCTCGTCGACGAGCTCGTCCGGGGCGGGGTGCGCGAGGCGGTGCTGTCCCCGGGGTCGCGCTCGGCGCCGCTCGCCTTCGCGCTGCACCGGGCGGAGACCGAGGGCCTGCTGCGGCTGCACGTGCGGATCGACGAGCGCTCGGCGGCCTTCCTGGCGCTGGGCCTGGCGAAGGCGTCGGGTGCCCCGGTGCCGGTCGTCACCACCTCCGGCACCGCGACGGCGAACCTGCACCCGGCCGTGCTGGAGGCCGCGCACGCGCACGTCCCGCTGCTGGTGCTCACCGCCGACCGGCCGCCGGAGCTGCGCGGCACCGGCGCCAACCAGACCGTCGACCAGGTGCACCTGTACGGCGCCGCCGTCCGGCTGTTCGCCGACGTCGCCGTCCCGGAGCGCCGCACCGGGCAGGTCGGCTACTGGCGCTCGCTGGCCTGCCGGGCGCTGGCCGCGGCCGGTGGCGACGCCGGCACCGCGCCCGGACCGGTCCAGCTCAACCTGGGGCTGCGCGAGCCGCTGGTCCCGGACGGGCTCGACGACTGGCCCGAGCCGCTGGCCGGCCGGCCGGACGGCGCGCCCTGGACGCAGCGGGTCGCCGCCGGGCCCGCGCCGGCGCCCGTCGACGACCTGCCGGCCCGGACCGTCGTCGTGCTCGGGGACGGCCCGGCCGGACCGGCCGCGGCGGGCCTGCGACTGGCCCGGGCCCGGGGCTGGCCGGTGATCGCCGAGCCGTCCGGCTGCGCCGGCGACGGTGCCGGCGGCGGTGCCGGCGACAGGGGGGACGGGGACGGTGCCGATGGCGTCGTCGTCGACGCCGGCGAGCTCGTGGTCGGCCGGTTCGCCCCGCAGCGCGTGCTCGTCGTCGGCCGGCCGACGCTCACCCGCGCGGTCGGCGCCCTGGTGGCGACCGGGCCGACCGACGTCGTCGTGGAACGCGCCACCCCGGGGCGTGGCCGGACCCGGCCCGGTCGGCCGCCCGGGTGCTGCCCGCGGTGCCGGCGGCCGGCGGCGGGGACGTCGACCCGGCGTGGCTGCCGGCCTGGCGGGCCGCCGGGGCGGCTGCGCGGGCCGCGGTCGAGCAGGTCCTGGCGGACGTCGGCGGGCTGCCGGAGCCGGTCGTCGCGGCCGAGGTGCTCGCCGCGGCGTCCGACCTGCTGGTCGTCGGGTCGTCCAAGCCGGTCCGCGACCTGTTCCTGGCCGGTACCCGGCCGGGCCTGCGGGTGCTGGCCAACCGGGGAGCCGCCGGCATCGACGGGGTGGTGTCGACCGCCGTCGGCGCCGCGCTCGCCTGCCAGCGGGCCGGCGGCGGGCAGGCGTACGCCCTGCTCGGCGACCTGACGTTCCTGCACGACGGCAACGGCCTGGTCCTGGGGCCGGACGAGCCGCGGCCGGACCTGGTGGTCGTCGTCGTCCACAACGACGGCGGGGCGATCTTCGGGTTGCTGGAGCAGGGGGCGCCGGAGCTGCGCGGCGCCTTCGAGCGGGTGTTCGGCACGCCGCACGGCGTCGACCTGGCCGCGCTGTGCGCGGCGACCGGCACGCCGCACGTGCGCGTCACCGGCCGGGAGGAGCTGCGTGCCGCGCTCGCCCCGGGACGCGGGATCCGGGTGGTCGAGGTCCGCACCGACCGGGACGCCGCGGTGGCCCTGGACGCGGCGCTGCGGGCGGCGGCGCGAGGCTGACCGCCCTGGAGCGGCTCAGCCCAGCAGCGCCTGGCGCATCGGCACGAACTTGGCGTTGCTCTCGGCGAGCTCGTCGGCCGGCTTCGACCCCGCGACGATGCCGCAACCCGCGAACAGCCGCAGCCGGTGCGGGTCGTCGGGGTCGAGCTGGGCGCACCGCAGCGCGATGCCCCACTCGCCGTCGCCGCCCGCGTCGATCCAGCCGACCGGCCCCGCGTAGCGGCCACGGTCCAGCCCCTCCACGTTCCGGATCAGCTCCATCGCCACCGGGGTGGGCGTGCCGCAGACCGCTGCCGACGGGTGCAGCGAGGCCACCAGCTCCAACGAGTCCGCGCCGTCGGTGACCCGGCCGGTGACGTCGGTCGCCAGGTGCATGACGTTCGGCAGCTCCAGCACGAACGGCGCCGGCGGCACGTCGACGGCGGTGCAGTGCAGGGCGAGCGCGTCAGCCACCGAGCGCACCCCGTACCCGTGCTCCTCGACGTCCTTGATGGACCGAGCCAGCGCCGTCCCCTTGCGCAGGTCCATCGTCGCGTCACCGCTGCGTCGCAGGGTCCCGGCGAGCACCCGCGAGGTCGCCACCCCGTCCACCAGCCGGACCAGCATCTCCGGGGTCGCGCCGACCAGCCCGTCGACGGCGAAGGTCCAGCACCCGGGATAGCCCTCGGCCAGCCGGCGCAGCGGCCAGCGGACGTCGACGGCCGCCGCGGTGTGCGCGACCAGGTCGCGGGCCAGCACGACCTTGCTGACCTCGCCCGCCTCGATCCGGCGCACCGCGTCGGCGACGACGCCGCACCCAGGCCGCGCTGCTGCGGGAGCCGTCGGAGAAGCTCACCGGGCCGGGCGAGCGCGGACCCGGTCGGGTCGGCAGCGCCGTGCCCGCCCCGCCGACCGTGCCCGCCCCACCGAGCGTGGTCACCCAGGTCGTCCCCGCCTGCCGGCCGACCACGACCCGGGGCACCACCAGGCTCGAGGAGCCGGTGAGCGGGTCGAAGGAGAAGGAGCCGAACGCCACCAGGCCGCTGCCGGGCAGGCCCACCTCGTCGTCGACGTCGGCGCAGCCGGACAGCGCCCGCCACCAGGACCGGGCCTCGGCGAACCGGTCCGGGCCGGACAGGTCGAGCCGGGCGGCCTCGCCCCAGCCCACCAGGCCGTCGCCGTCGCGGACCCAGGCCAGGGCGCCGTCCTCGGGCAGCAGGTCCAGCAGGTCCCCGGAGAACGCCACCGGCCGCGTCGCGACGTGCAGCACGTCGACGGCGGGCGCAGGTATCACACCTCCAGCGTAGGAGCCGGTCCCGGCAGCGGCACGCCGGCCGGAGCCCGACAGATCCGGACATCACAACCCGGCACCCGTTCCGGCGGGCGACCTGCCTGGCGAGAGGGCCGACGCGGGAGCCCGGGGTGGAGTAAGAACGGAGCATGGTCGACCGGGGCGACTACGTGCGGACGCGGCAGCGGCTGCATGCGCGACCTCGCCGCGCTGCCGGCCGGCACACCCGTCCGCCTCGCCAAGCGGACCTCCAACCTGTTCCGCTCGCGGACCGGCGGCGCCGCCCGGCTCGACGTCGACGGGCTGTCCGGGGTCCTGGAGATCGACCCGCAGGCCCGTACCGCCGACGTGCTCGGCATGACGACGTACGAGGAGCTGGTCGACGCCACCCTGGCCGTCGGCCTGGTTCCCCTCGTCGTGCCGCAGCTGCGGACGATCACCCTGGGCGGGGCGGTCACCGGGCTCGGCATCGAGGCGAGCAGCTTCCGGGCGGGGATGCCGCACGAGTCGGTCCGGGAGATCGAGGTGCTCACCGGTGACGGCCGGATCGTCACGGCCCGGCCCGACAACGAGCACCGCGACCTGTTCTTCGGCTTCCCGAACTCCTACGGCACGCTCGGCTACGCGCTGCGGCTGGTGATCGAGCTCGAGCCGGTCCGGCCGTACGTCGAGCTGCGGCACGAGCGCTTCCGTACCGCGGAGGACCTGGCACGCCGGCTGCGGGAGGTGTGCGCGCCGGTGACCGCCCCGGTGGGCGGAGCGCAGCCGGACTTCGTCGACGGCACCTGGTTCGGCCCGGACGAGTGCTACCTGACCCTGGGCCGTTACGTCGACCAGGCTCCGGGTGGCGTCAGCGACTACACCGGCCGGCAGATCTACTACCGGTCGATCGCGCAGCGCACCAGCGACGTGCTGACCGTGCACGACTACCTGTGGCGCTGGGACACCGACTGGTTCTGGTGCTCGCGGGCGTTCGGCGTGCAGCGCCCGGCCGTCCGGGCGCTGGTCCCCCGCCGCCTGCTGCGCTCGGACACCTACTACCGGCTGGTGGCCTTCGAGCGGCGGCACCGCTGGAAGACCCGGTGGGACCGCCGGCGGGGGCGTCCCGAGCGCGAGGAGGTGGTGCAGGACGTCGAGGTGCCGGTCGGCGCGCTCGCGGCGTTCCTCGACGCGTTCGCCCGGCGGGTGCCGATCGCGCCGGTCTGGTTGTGCCCGCTGCGCCAGCGCGAGCCCGCGGCGGTGTGGCCGCTGTGCTCCTTCGACCCGGACACGCTGTACGTCAACGTCGGCTTCTGGTCGAGCGTGCCGCTGGAGCCGGGCGCGGACCCGCACAGCTGCGACCGGTTCGTCGAGGAGCTGGTGGCCCGCCTCGGTGGCCGCAAGTCGCTCTACTCGACGAGCTTCTACAGCCGGGAGGAGTTCGCGGTGGCGTACGGCGGCCCCGACTACGACGTGCTGAAGAAGACCTACGACGGGGACGGGCGGCTGCTCGACCTGTACGCCAAGTGCGTGGAGCGCCGATGACCGTGCCCCGGCAGGGCGAGCACCGGTCGGGCGGGCCGGCGCGAGCCGGGGTCGCGCAGGTGCTGTCCTCGGTGGTGCCCGGCGTCCGGTTCCGGGCCTACGACGGGTCGGTCGGCGGCGACGGGCCGGTCGGCATCGACGTGCGCAGCCGGCGGGCGCTGGCACACCTGGTCAGCGCGCCGGGTGAGCTCGGCTTCGCGCGCGCGTACGTCTCCGGCGAGATGGACCTGCACGTGCCGCCGGGCGGGCCGAGCCACCTGGACGCGCTGCGGGTGCTGCAGCGGCGCAAGACCGCAGACCTGACCCCGGCGGAGCGGCTGCGGGTCCTGCGGACCCTCGGCCTGCAGGCGCTGGTGCCGGTCGCCCCTCCCCCGCAGGAGGTCGGCGCCCGCCGCCTGCTGTCCGGGCTGCTGGCGCACACCCGCGGACGGGACGCGGTGGCGATCGCGCACCACTACGACGTGAGCAACCGCTTCTACGGCTGGGTGCTCGGGCCGTCGATGGCCTACACCTGCGCGGTCTACCCGCACGAGGGCGCGTCCCTGGACGAGGCGCAGGCCGAGAAGTTCGACCTGGTCTGCCGCAAGCTCGCGCTGCAGCCCGGTCAGCGGCTGCTCGACGTCGGGTGCGGCTGGGGCGGCATGGTCCGGCACGCCGCGCGGCACTACGGGGTCCGGGCGCTGGGCGTCACGCTGTCGCGCTCGCAGGCCGAGTGGGCGCAGAAGGCGATCGCGGAGGAGGGCCTCGGCGACCTCGCCGAGGTGCGGCACGCCGACTACCGCGACGTCGAGGAGACCGGCTTCGACGCGGTCAGCTCGATCGGGCTGACCGAGCACATCGGCGTGGCCCGGATCCCGTCGTACGCGGTCCGGCTCGCCGGGCGGCTGCGGCCGGGCGGCCGGCTGCTCAACCACTGCATCACCCGGCGCAGCCCGGACCTGCCCCCGATCGCCCGGCGCGGCTTCATCACGCGCTACGTCTTCCCTGACGGCGAGCTGCCGAGCGTCAGCGAGGTGGGCGGCGCGCTCGAGCGGGCCGGCCTCGAGCTGCGGCACGGTGAGAACCTGCGCGAGCACTACGCCCGGACCTGCCGGGCCTGGGCCGACAACCTCGACGCGCACTGGGACGAGGCCGTCGCCGAGGTCGGCCTGGGCACCGCGCGGGTCTGGGCGCTGTACCTCGCCGGGTCGAGCCTGGCGTTCGAGCGCGGTGAGATCCAGCTGCACCAGGTGCTGGCCGTGCTGCCGGACGACGGCCGTTCGGGGTTCGAGCTGCGCCCGACGTTCTGACCGCCTCAGCGGGGCGGGTCGTCGTCCAGCATGCCGCGCAGCCTCGCCTGCTCGCCTGCCCTGGCGGCCCGACGGGCCTCCAGCGCGGCCGTGACGGCCTCGCGCTGCCGGCGCAGCAGCAGCAGGCTCGCGACGCTGCTCAGCAGCAGGGCCCCGGCGATGGCGAGCAGGCCGCGCAGCCCGGCGACGAGCAGCAGGCCGTAGCTGCCGACGAACGCGAGCACCCGCAGGGCCGTGTACAGGGCGAAGGAGCGGCCCAGGTGCGGGCCGCTGCTGCCGGTCGGACCCATCGGTGCGGCTCCTGTCCGTGGTCTTCCGTGCGGTCCCGGCGGGGGACCTGCCAGGCGCCGCGGGGCGGCTCGCCGGCCCCCAGACTACGTGCGACGAACTGTCCCGTTTGCCCTCGACAACGCGGCTGTTCCGATACGTTGCCCAGCGTCACCACGGGCGCCGCGCCGGTGGTCCGAGAGGAGCGTCCGGTGGACCGCGTCAGGGAAGACCGCCCGGCCGGGGCGGTCGTGCAGGACCGGCTGCTGACCCCGGGCGAGGTCGCGTCGCTGTTCCGGGTGGACCCCAAGACGGTCACCCGCTGGGCCACCGCCGGGCGGATCAGCAGCATCCGCACCCCCGGCGGGCACCGCCGGTTCCTCGCCGCCGAGGTGCAGGCGCTGCTGTCCGGGCGGCCCTACCCGGCGCCGGCCGCGGACGCCGCCTCCTGAGCCCGGGGCGGCGGCCCGCACTCAGGCGTAGGAGTGCAGGCCCACGACGAAGATGTTGACGACGTAGTAGTCGATGATGAGCGCGACGGCCGCGGCGACCGCGATCCAGGCCGCCTTGCGGCCCTTCCAGCCGGCGGTCGCCCGGGCGTGCAGGTAGCCGGCGTACAGCACCCAGGTGATGAACGACCAGGTCTCCTTGGGGTCCCAGCCCCAGTACCGGCCCCAGGCCGCCTCGGCCCAGATCGCCCCGGCGATGATCGCGAAGGTCCAGATCGGGAACGCGAAGGCGATCACGGCGTACGCGGCCCGGTCCAGCGACGGCGCGGGCGGCAGTGACCGGCCGAGCGAGAGCGGGAACGCGCGGCGTCCGGCCCGTCGCCGACCGCCTCGTCGTAGCGGCTGCGCAGCAGGTACAGCAGCGCCACCACGCCGGAGAGCAGGAACGAGCCGCTGGCGATCACCGCGGCCGCCACGTGGATCTTGATCCAGTACGAGTCGAGCGCGGGCACCAGCGGGCCGGCCTCGGTGTAGAGGACGGTGCCGGCGAGCCCGAGGTACAGCGTCACGGGCACCATGACGAACGCCCCGATGGTGACGGTCGACCCGGCCACGGTGCAGCAGGACGAGGAACGCGGTGACGGCGATGAGGGCGACGCACGAGCTGAACTCGTACATGTTGCCCCACGGCACCCGGTCGGCCGCGAACCCGCGGGTGACCACCGACCCCAGGTGCACGACGGCGCCGGCGGTGGTCAGCGCGACCGCGACCCGGCCGGACAGCACCGCGCGACGGGACCGGCCCCCGCCGGGGACCGTGGGCGGCGCCTCGGCGAGCGGCGGACCGCCCGCGCCGACCAGGACGGCGGCACCGGCGGCCGGCCGGGAGGCCCGCGAACCGGCTGCGGCGCCCGAGAACGCCAGCATCGCCAGGGCGTACAGCAGGACCGCCACGAACAGCAGACCGTCGCTGAGCTCAGCCACTGCGGCGTTCACGCCGGTCGTCGGGTGCGTCGGCCGGTGCGGCCGCGCGGAGCCGGCCCGCCAGGTCGGCGAACTCGGTCGTCGAACGTCTCCGGGTCGGTCCGGGCCAGCCCGCCGACCTCGACCACCGTACGGGCGCCGTCGCCGGAGACGCCTGCCGAGGGGCGGACGCGCACCCACACCCGGCGGCGCCGCACGAACAGCGAGAGCAGCAGGCCGACCACCATGCCGGCCGACGCCCCAGCGCCAGCAGCTTGCCGGGGTCCTGGGTCACCTGGAAGGTCGCCCACTCCGTCGTCCCGACGAACGTCAGGCTGCCGCCGCCGGGCAGCTGCCAGGTCTCGCCGGGCCGCAGCCCGCTGCGGCGGGCCGTCCACCGGCGCTGCATGCCGGACGGTCGTCCAGCTCGTAGACCGACTGCGGCACGCCGCTGTCGAGGCCGAGGTCGCCGCGGTAGCCGACGACCGTCAGCGCCGGGTTGTCCGGCGGCGGGGTGACCGAGGTGACCTGGCCGGTCTCGGGGTCCTGGACGGTCGTCGGGGTGAAGACGCCCTCGAAGGCCAGCTGGCCGGCGCTGCCGTCGGCGGCGAGGGCGTTCGGGCACCTTGATGGTGCAGGTCGACAGGAACCGGCGCGTCCTGCGGCAGGCAGGGCACGCGTCTGCGTCGAGCTCGGTTGCCCTCGCGTCGCGGACCAGGACCCTGGGCGCGTAGCCGTGCCCGAGCAGGTAGACCTTCGCGCCGCCGACGTCGCAGCGGGTGGTTGACCCGCATGTCGTACGTCGCGTCGCGGCGCGCCCGGCCGGCGGGGCCCAGTCGACGTCCGCGTCGAAGGTCAGCGCCCGGCCGTCCTCGGTCGTAGGTGCCCGGAAGTCGTCGAGCGTGAAGCTGAACGGCACGAGCCGGTCCGGGGTCGAACCGCCGGCCGGGGTTGATGTCGTCGTAGGAGAGCACCGTGTTGGCGAACCCGTCGCCCTCCTTGACCAGGACGGTGCCCTTGAAGCCGAACAGCCCGCCCAGCGCGATCCCGACGAGCAGCGCGACCAGGCTGACGTGGAACAGCAGGTTGCCGGTCTCGCGCAGGTAGCCCTTCTCGGCCGACAGGCCGCCGTCGGGCTCGCGCGACGACCCGCCAGCCCCGCCCGAGCGCCCGGCGCAGCGGCGGCGCGGGCCGGCTCGTCGGCGAGCCCGGTCTCCCAGCGGTCGGAGGCCGGCAGCTTGGCCAGCGAGGCGCGGGATCGCCGGCGGCGGGGTCCGCAGCGCCCGCGCGTGCAGCCGCATCCGGCGGGACGAGGCAGCCGATGAGGCTGACGAACAGCAGCAGGTAGACCGCCGCGAACCACGGGCGAGGCGAAGACGTCGAACAGCGACAGCCGGTCGAGCACCGGCGCGAGCGTCGGGTGGTCGGCGAAGTACTGGCGCACCTCGACCGGGTTGAGCGTGCGCTGCGGCAGGAAGCCGCCCGGCACGCTGGCGAGCGCGAGCAGGAACAGCAGGAGCAGCGCGGTGCGCATGCTCGTCAGCTGCCGCCAGGCCTGCGCGCAGCGGGCGCGGGCGGGCGACCGCGGGCCGGCGGTGACGGCGCGGCCGGCGCGGTGGACAGCCGGGTGGCCTCGTCGGACGACGGCGGTCGAGCGTCACTCAGACCGCCGTCTCGAAGCCGGAGACCCAGCCGCGCAGCTCGCACGATCACGTCCTCCACAGACCCGCTGACGAGCAGCAGCCCGACGAGGACGAGCAGCCCGCCGCCGACGCGCATGACGACGGCGTAGTGGCGCTTGACGACGGCGAACGCGCCCAGCGCCCGGCGGAACGCCAGGCCGGTCAGCACGAACGGCACGCCGAGCCCGGCGCAGTACGCGGCGGTGAGCAGCGCGCCACGGCCGGCGCTGGCCTCGCGTGTAGGCCAGCGTCTGCACCGCGGCGAGCGTCGGGCCGAGGCACGGGCGTCCAGCCGACGCCGAACAGCACGCCGAGCAGCGGCGCCCCGGCGAGCCCGGCGCGCGGCAGCCGGTGGAGGCGGACCTCCCGCTGCAGGCCGGGGACCAGGCCGAGGAACGCCAGGCCGAGCAGGATCGTGAGCACGCCGAGCACCCGTCGACGACGTCCTGGTGCGCCAGCGAGCACGGCGCCGAGGCCGCCGAACAGCGCGCCGCTCGGTGACGAAGACGGCGCTGAAGCCCGAGCACGAACAGCACGCTGCCGACCAGCACGCCGGCCCGCCGGCGGACCGCCGGGCGCGGCCGATCGAGCGCCGTCGCGGCACGGCCAGCGGTGTCGCGCCGCCGGCCGGCCGGTGGTGCCGGCTGCGCACTGGCCGGGCGGCCGCAGCGTCGCCGAGGTCGGCGCCGGACAGGCCGGTGACGAACGACAGGTAGCCCGGCACGAGCGGCAGCACGCACGGCGACAGGAACGACACCAGCCCGGCGACCGCCGCCACCGGCACGGCGACGCAGCAGCGGAGCCGTCGGTGACGGCCGCGACGAAGGCTGTCGGCGACGCTCACTCAGGCCTGCTCGGCGGCGATCTGCTCGACCGGGCCGAGCAGCTCGGTCTCGGTGACACCTCGCCGGCGAAGAACGCGGCGATCCGGCCCTCGCGGTCGAGCACGCAGCGTCGTGGGCGGCGTCTGCGGGACGACCTTGCGGAACTGCAGCAGCAGCGCGCCCGGCTGGTCGTGCAGCGACGGGTAGGGCGACCTCCTGCGCCCGCTCGAACGCCTGCGCGGCGTCCCGGCTCGTCCTTGACGTTGACGCCGACGAAGCGCACGCCGGAGTCGGCCGTCTCGGTCGGCGACCTCGTTGAGGGTCGGCGCCTCGGCGCGGCACGGCGCGCACCAGGACGCCCAGAAGTTCAGGACGACGACCTCGCCGCGCAGGTCGGGACGTGTCCAGCGGCTCGCCGTCGAGCGTCGGTGCCGGACCAGCGCCGGCGCCGGCTGCCGGTCGGCGACCGGCGATCAGGCCGTTCGTCGCCGGTGTCGAGCGTCTCGAGCTGCGGAGACGCCGCGCCGGTCCGCCGTGGCCGCCGACGTCGCCGCTGCACGCCGGCGAGCAGCAGCGGCAGGGCGCGCGACGCAGGACGGCGACACGCGGCGACGGTCACGACGGGTGCGGGTCACCGGCAGTCCGCGGGCGTGCAGGCGACGGGCGAGCACGTCCAGTGTCAGGCCTGTCCGGGCCGGCTCGCCTACCCGGGTGCGCGAGCCTCCCGCGCCCGTCGGCCGGTCAGGCCCCGAGCCGGGCGACGGGACGCCGCCCCGGCCGGCTCGCTGTACGTCACCGTCACGATCCGGTCGTCGTCCCAACGTGATGCTGGTGAGCGACGGCCAGGCCGCACTGCCGGCGGTCGGGGCGGTGCCACAGCGGCCGGCCCTCGACGTAGCGGCGGGTCGTCCAGATCGGCAGCTGGTGGCTGACGCAGCACCGCCTCGTGCCCGAGCGCCGGGTCGCGGGCGTCCCGCCGCGCGGCGAGCATCCGCCGGGCGATGACGACGTACGGCTCGCCCCAGCTCGGGACGAACGGGTTGCGCAGGTGGTGCCAGTGCTGCGGCCGGCTTGCAGCGCGCCGTCGCCGACGCCGACCTGCTTGCCCTCGAAGACGTTCTCGCTCTCGATGAGCCGCTCGTCGGTGTGGATCGCCGAGCCCGAACAGCTCGCGGCGATCGGCTGGGCGGTCTCCTGCGCGCGCTGCAGCGGCGAGGCGACCACCGCGGTGATGTCGCGGCCGCGCGAGCGCCTCGGCGGCGTCGACGGCCATCTGCTGCCCGTCGTCGGACAGCCGGAAGCCGGGCAGCCGGCCGTACAGCACCCCGCCCGGGGTTGTAGCACCTCGCCGTGGCGCAGCAGGTGCACGATCGGTGCGGGTCATGTCGCGGTCCCTCAGCTCGGTCGGGCGGCGGCGACACGAGCTCCGGGGCGCGTCGGCACCGCGGCCGCGGCCCGGGCGGCGTGCGGCAGGGCGTCCGCGACCCGCTCCAGCGCCGCGTCGTCGTGCGCGGCGCTGACACGAACCACGACTCGTACGCGCGCGGCGGCAGGTAGACCCCGCGCGCCAGCATCTCGTGGAAGAAGGCCTTGTAGGCCAGCGACGTTCTGCTGGCGAGGCGGTGGCGTAGTCGACGACCGCGTGGTCGGCGAAGAAGACGCTGAACAGGCTGCCGGCGCGGTTGACGCCGGTGCGGCACGCCGGCGCTGCGTCGAGCGCCTCGGAGGCGAGCCGGCCGACGGTCGCGGCGGCGGCGTCGACGCGCGTCGTAGACCTCGGCGGTGCACTGCTCGAGGGTGGCCCGGCCGGCGGCGACGGCGAGCGGGTTCCCGGACAGCGTGCCGGCCTGGTAGACCGGGCCCGGCCGGCGCGAGCCGGGCCATGACGTCGGCCCGGCCGCCGAAGGCCGCGGCCGGCAGCCCGCCGCCCATCACCTTGCCGAAGGTGAACAGGTCGGCGTCGACGCCCTCGAGGCCGTAGTGGCCGGCCCGGCTGACCCGGAAGCCGGTCATCACCTCGTCGAGGACGAGCAGCGCGCCGTACCGCTCGCAGAGCGCCTTGCAGGCCGGCGTTGAAGCCCGGCAGCGGCGGCACGACGCCCATGTTGGCCGCGGCGGCCTCGGTGATGACGACAGGCGATCTCGTCGCCCTCCTGCTCGAAGGCCGCCTCGACCGGCCGACAGGTCGTTGTAGGGCAGCACGATCGTGTCGGCGGTCGTCGCGCCGGTGACGCCGGGGGTGTCGGGCAGCCCGAGGGTGGCGATGCCGCTGCCGGCGCTGGCGAGCAGCGCGTCGACGTGGCCGTGGTAGCAGCCGGCGAACTTCACCACCTTGCTGCGGCCGGTGAAGCCGCGGGCCAGCCGGATCGCCGACATCGTCGCCTCGGTGCCGGAGTTGACCAGCCGCACCTGCTCGACGGGCGCGACCCGGTCGACGATCAGCTCGGCCAGCTCGACCTCGCCGGGGCTCGGCGTGCCGAAGCTCGTCCCGCGGCGCCGCCGCCGTCTGCAGCGCCTCGACGACCGCCGGGTGGGCGTGGCCGAGGATCATCGGCCCCCAGGAGCAGACCAGGTCGACGTACTCGCGGCCGTCGGCGTCGGTGAGGTACGGGCCCGCGGCCGCTGACCATGAAGCGCGGCGTGCCGCCGACGGCCTGGAACGCGCGCACCGGGCGGTTGACGCCGCCCGGGATCACGGCGCGGGCGCGGTCGAACAGCGCCTGGCTGGCGGGCGCCTCGAAGGGGTACGGGCCGGGTGCGGTCATCCGCCCATCCTGCCCGGAAGCCGCCCAGGGTGCCTCACGGCCCCGGCCTGTCGACCCAACCGTGCGGACCGAGGTAGCGGCCGTCCCGGAGCCGCAGCGTCTTGCCGTGGTGCAGGTCGGCGTGGGTCGCCAGGCAGAGCGGCACGCTGTCGTCCAGGCTGGTGGTGCCGCTCGCGTGCCAGGGGTTCGCGTGGTGCGGCACGAGGGGTGCTCCTGGTGGGTGGGCGCAGCCGGCACCCGCACACCGGTGGCCCCATCGCAGGTGCATCGCACGCCGCTCGTGGGCCTTGAGGGTGCGCTCGGTGTGACTGACCTCCAGGACCCTGCGGCCGGGGCTCAGCACAGCCCGGGTGAGAGCGCTGTCGCAGAGCAGCCGGAGGACCAGGCCGGCCGGGAGCGTCGTCCCGGATGCGGTGGTGGCAGGCAGCGCGCCCGGGCGGTCCTGGAGCGCGTCGACCGAGACCGTGACCGTGACGTGCGGCGCGACCTTGTCGCGCCTGCCCAGGGCGCCGCTGTCGAGCAGCAGGCGCAACGCCAGCGCGAAGGCGTCGTGGTCTCGCTGGACCCGGGAGCGCGGCGCCGGCGCGCAGGCCGGGTCCACGACATCGGGGCCGCCCTGGGCGCCGCTGCCGTCCGCCCGAGCGGCGTCCTGGCGCAGCGCCGCCCAGCCCGCGGTGTCGGCGGGGTTGTCAGGGTCGGTCGCCCGCATGGCGGCCAGGACCGCCTCGAGCAGAGCGCCGCACTCCAGGTCCAGGTCGGACCTCGCGAGCGTGTAGCCGGACCCGTCGGAGTTGCGGGTGAGCCGAAGACCGCGCCTGTCGTGCCCCCGGGCACCGGACTCGGCGAGCTGCTGCGGCAGCACGGCGTCGACGAGCCGGTCCAGCGCCGGGCGGAGCAGCGGCCGGTCGATCCGGCCGGCGAGCAGGACGAGGGCGCGCTCGAGCCGGCCGAGCTGGGACTGCGGGGACCGCCAGATCCCGACGAGCTGCCCGGCAAGCGCAGCGAGCTCGGGGTCGTCGTCGGCATAGCCGCCGCGGGCCTCGGCGAGCTGGAAGAGCACCCCCTCGACGATGACGTTGCCGAGCACCTCATCGCCGTCGGAGCCGTCGATCCGGCCGTCCGGCCGGTCGACGTGCCGCCGCAGCTCCGCCACGCTGCGGGCGACCAGCCCCGCCGCCTCGACCGTCACGGTCCCGTCGGAGACCGCGGCGGCCAGCGCCGGCAGCCCGGGCAGCCGTCGGGCCAGGGCGACGTCGTCTCGGTCCAGGCCGCCGCCCTGCGCCTGCAGCCAGGACGACGTCGTCGGGGCGGCGTCCTGCGTGTGCAGCCCACGGGTGTCGACGTCGGCCACGCGGCCGAGCACCACCGCTCGCAGCCTCTCGAGCTCGCGCAGCAGCACCGCCGTCTCGGCGAGCGCCTGCGGACCGGGCAGGTCGACGGGGTCCTGCCCACGCAGGGCACCCACCGCGTCCACGAGCAACCGCGCGGGACGGGAGAGCACGGCGCTGTCGTCCTGCACGATCCACCCCCTGCCGCAGTTCGAACGTGTGTTCGATATGTACGACGGGGTTCGCGGCACGACAAGCACAATCTGCAGGTCGGAGGCCCAATCCACAGATGCGACGACGGCCCTGGACAGCGCCGGACGTCCGTGGTGTGCGACGTGCGGGCGCCCGGTCCCGGCCGCCCCTAACCGGCGTGCCGACGGCTCGACCGCAACCAGGCCAGCCCCAGCACCGGCAGCACCAGCGGCACGAACCCGTAGCCGGCGCCGTACCCCGACCACACCGTCGCGTCCGGGAACGCCGCCCGGTCCGCCAGCGACAGCGTGCCGACGACCAGCACCCCGACCAGCTCGACGAGCACCGCGACCAGGGCCACCGCCCGCGCCCCGCGCAGCAGGGCCGCGGTCGCGACGACGTACACCGCGGCGGCGAGCGCGGACAGCAGGTACGCCACCGGGGCCTCGTCGAACCGGGTGGCCAGCTGCAGCCCCGCCCGGGCGCCGGCGGCGACGCTGAACACCGCGTAGACGGCCACCAGCGCCCGGCCGGGGCCGTGCGACAGGCCGGGGTCGGTCCTCAGGCCCACGTCACGGCCATCCGCCACTCGACGACCAGCACCGCCAGGCAGGCGACGCCGAGGACCAGGGTGCCGTAGCGGCTGTGCTCACCGGAGGACAGGGCCAGACCCCCCGGCAGCAGCAGCAGCGACAGCACCAGGTAGCCGACGAACGCCCCGCTCTCCTGCGCCCGGCTGCCCTGCGCGATCCGGACCCCGACGAGCAGCAGCTGCGCCAGCAGGACCAGCTGCAGGCCCAGCAGGCCCTGCAGGAACCGGCGGGACGGCTCCGCGTCGAGCGCCGCCGCGACGAGCGCCCAGGCCGCCAGGGCGCCGGACACGACGAGGACGGCGACGAGCAGCCAGGAGGACATGCCGCCCATCCTGCCCGGCCGCCGGCGTCCAGGCCTCGCTCAGGCCTCGGCGAGCCAGCCGGCGACCTCGGTCGCCCAGTAGGTGAGCACCGTGCCGGCCCCGGCCCGCTTCACGCTGGTGAGCGTCTCGAGCACCGTGCGCCGCCGGTCGATCCAGCCCTGCGCGGCGGCCGCCTCGAGCATCGCGTACTCCCCGCTGACCTGGTAGGCCGCGACCGGCACGTCGACGGCGTCGGCGACGGCCCGCAGCACGTCGAGGTAGGCCAGCGCCGGCTTGACCATCACCGCGTCGGCGCCCTCGGCGACGTCCAGCAGCGCCTCGCGCACGCCCTCGTCGGCGCTGCGCGCGCCGTCCTGCTGGTAGCCGGCGCGGTCCCCGAACTGCGGTGCGCACTCGGCGGCGTCCCGGAACGGGCCGTAGAACGCGGAGGCGTACTTCGTCGAGTACGACCAGACCGGCAGGGTGGCGAACCCCTCGGCGTCGAGCGCCTCGCGGATCGCCCGCACCTGGCCGTCCATCATCCCGCTCGGCGCGACCACGTGGCTGCCGGCCCGCGCCTGGGCGAGCGCGGCGGCCGCGTACCGCTCGAGCGTGGCGTCGTTGTCGACCTCACCGGTCGCGGTGAGCAGCCCGCAGTGCCCGTGGTCGGTGTACTCGTCCAGGCACAGGTCGCTCATCACGACGGTGGCGTCGCCGACCTCGCCGACCAGGTCGGCCAGCGCCCGCTGGACGATCCCGTCCGGGTCGTCGGCGCCGCTGCCGCGGGCGTCCTTGACCGCCGGGATCCCGAACACGATGAGCCCGCCGACGCCTGCCTCGACCGCCTCGACCGCGGCCTTGCGCAGCGAGTCCCGGGTGTGCTGCACGACCCCGGGCATCGAGGCGATCGGGGCGGGCTCGGACAGGCCCTCCTTGACGAACACCGGCAGCACCAGGTCGGCCGCCGACAGCCGCACGTCGGAGACCAGCCGGCGCAGCGCCGGGGTGCGGCGCAGCCGGCGGGGGCGCACCGCCCCGGGTCCGGCGGTCATGCCCGCGCCGCCGCGCGCGCCACCCGCTTGCGCCGGGCCGAGCCCGGCAGGTCCAGCCCGGCGGCCCGACGCTCCAGGGCGTGCTCGGCGAGCGCCTCGACCAGGCTCGCGACGTCGGGCTTGGGCGCCAGCACGTCGACGCGCAGCCCCAGCTCCTCGGCGGTCCTGGCGGTCTGCGGGCCGATGCAGGCCAGCACGGTGCTGTCGTGCGGCTTGCCGGCGATGCCGACGAGGTTGCGCACGGTGCTGGAGGAGGTGAACAGCACGGCGTCGAACCCGCCGCCCTTGAGCGCCTCGCGGGTCTCGGCGGGCGGCGGCGCGGCGCGCACCGTCCGGTAGGCCGTGACGTCGTCCACCGCCCAGCCGAGCTCCTTGAGCCCGGCCAGCAGCGTGTCGGTGGCGATGTCGGCCCGCGGCAGGAACACCCGGTCCATCGGGTCGAACACCTCGTCGTACGGCGCCCAGTCGGCCAGCAGGCCCTCGCTGGACTGCTGTCCGCTCGGCAGCAGGTCGGGCTGGATGCCGAACTCGACGAGCGAGGCCGCGGTGGCGTCCCCGACCGCGGCGACCTTGACGCCGGCGAACGCCCGGGCGTCCAGGCCGAACTCCTCGAGCTTCTCGCGGACCGCCTTGACGGCGTTCGCCGAGGTGAAGGCCGCCCACAGGTAGCGGCCGGTGACCAGGCCCTTGACGGCCCGCTCCATCGGGGCGGGGGTGCGCGGCGGCTCCACCGCGATGGTCGGCACCTCGGCCGGCAGCGCGCCGTGCGCCCGCAGCTGCACCGACAGGGCGCCGGCCTGGTCGCGGGTCCGCGGCACGAGGACGTTCCAGCCGTACAGCGCGCGGTTCTCGAACCAGCCCAGCCGGGCGGCCTTGCGCACGGCGTCGCCGACCACCAGCACGGCGTCCCCGGTCAGCCCGGCCGCGGTGACGTCGCGCTCCGCGGCGTCCAGGCTGCTGACCAGGGTGCGCTGGCCGGCGGTGGTCCCGCGGACGGTGACCGCCACGTCGGTGCCGGGCCTGCGGCCGTGCTCGACGAGCGCCGCCGCGGCCTTGGCGACCTCGCCGGCCTGCAGCATCAGCACGAGCGTGCCGGTCGCGCCGGACACCGCGCGCCAGTCGACGACGTCGGACATCCGGACCACCGTGCGCGGCAGTCCCACCGGGACGCCCGCCGAGGAGGCCACGCCCACGTCGCACGGCACGCCGGGCACCACCTCCAGGTGCTGCTTGCCCTTGACGACCGCCTCCGCCTCGCGGACGCCCTCCTCCACGTCGTACGGGTGGCCCGGCAGCAGCCGGACGACGCTGCGCCCCTCCCGCGCCGCCGCGACGAGCGAGGCACCCACCGCCTCCGCCGGCTCGGTGAGCACCACCTCGACGCCGGCCGGCACGACCGCCAGCACGCCCTCCCCGACCCGGACGTCGGCCACCACGAGGTCGGCGGTGGCCAGCACCTCGACGGCCCGGACGGCCAGCAGGGCGGGGTCACCGGGGCCGGCGCCGACCAGGCTCACCCGGCCACCGGGCCGGCGCGGCCCGCTCGCCCGCTTGCGCGCGGGCGCGCCGCCCGCAGCCGACCGGGACGTGCCGTGCTCGGCTGCCGCCGTGTCGTCGGCTGTCACGGTGTCCTCGGGTGTCGTCATCGCTCTCCCATCAGGTCCGCCGCGCCGAGGTCGAGCAGCTCGGCGGCGAGCCGGCGTCCCACCCCCGCCGCGTCGGAGGTCGGGCCGGTGGCCGACAGGCGCACCGACTCACTGCCGTCGAGGGCGGCCACCAGGCCGCGCAGGTAGACCTCGGGGCCGTCGTCGCCCTCGGCGATCTCGGCCAGCGCGCCCACCGGGGCCGAGCAGCCGGCCTCGAGCGCGGCCAGCAGCGCGCGCTCGGCGGCGACGGCCGCCCGGGTGTCCGGGTCGTCCAGCCCGGCGAGCAGGGCCTGCAGGGCGGTGTCCCCGGCCCGGCACTCGACCGCGAGCGCGCCCTGCGCGGGCGCCGGCAGCACCTGCAGCGGGTCGAGCACCTCGGTCGCCGAGCCGAGCCGGCCGAGCCGGGCGAGGCCGGCGCGGGCCAGGACGACGGCGTCGAACCGGCCGGAGTGGACCAGTCCGATCCGGGTGTCGACGTTGCCGCGGACCGGATGCACGTCCAGGCCCAGCCCGAGCGCGCGCAGCTGCGCAGCCCGGCGCGGCGCCCCGGTCCCGATCTTGGCGCCGGTCGGCAGCTCACCGAGGGTGAGGCCGTCGCGGGCCACCAGCACGTCGCGGGGGTCCTCGCGGGGCGGCACGGCGGCGATCACCAGGCCCTCGGCCGGCGCCGTCGGCAGGTCCTTGTAGGAGTGCACCGCGAGGTCCACCGTCCCGGCGAGCAGCGCCTCGCGCAGCGCCGTGACGAAGACCCCGGTCCCGCCCAGCTGGCTGATCGCCTCGGTCGACACGTCGCCGCGGGTCACGACCGGCACCAGCTCGACCGCACGCCCGGTGCGCGCGGTCAGTGCCTGCGCGACGTGGCCGGACTGGGTGAGCGCCAGCGCACTGCCGCGGGTGCCCAGCCGGAGCGCGACGGTGCCGGCCGCGGTCGGCGCCGTCGCCGTCACGCGGTGTCCCGGCCCACGGTGTCCCGGCCCACGGTGTCCTCGAGGTCACCGGTGCTCCCGGCGGCCTCGAGCTCCACCGGGACCAGCGAGACCGCGGCGGGAACCGCCCGGTCCAGCCCGAACAGGTCACGCAGCGCCTCGGCGTACGACGCCGCCGCGGGCGCCTCGGCGAGCTCCTTCACCCGCACCGTGGGGGTGTGCAGCAGCGTGCCGACGACCCGCCGGACGGTCGCGGCGAGCTCGCTCCGGGTGCGCTCGTCGAGCCCGGGCAGCCGGGCGTCGAGCCGGGCCAGCTCGGCCGCCGCGACGTCGGCGGCCCGGCTGCGCAGCGCGGCGACGGTCGGGGCGACCCGGCTGGCCCGCTGCCAGGCCAGGAAGGCGCCGACCTCCTCGGTGACGATCGCGCGGGCGGCGGCGACGTCGTCGCCGACGTCGGTGGCGGCGAGCACGGTCTGCAGCGTCTCCAGGTCCACCAGGGTCACCCCGGGCAGCGTCCGCGCGTCGGCGTCGATGTCGCGCGGCAGCGCCAGGTCGAGAAAGGCGATCGGTCGACCGTCCCGCCGGGCCACCGCCTTGTCCACCAGGGCGTACGGCACGACCAGCCCGGTGGCGCCGGTCGAGGAGACCACGACGTCGGCCCGCACCAGCGCGTCCTCGAGGTCGTCCAGGCCGATGCCGGTGCCCTCCAGCGACGTGGCGAGCCGCGCGGCGTTCGCCGCGGTGCGGTTGGCCACGGTGATCGACGCGACGCCTGCGCGGCGCAGCGTGCTGCCGGCCAGCGCACCCATCGACCCGGCGCCGATGACGAGCACGTCCCGGCCCGCCAGCGGCCCGACGGCCGCGACGGCCCGCTCCAGCCCGACCGAGACCAGGCTGCGCCCGGCGGCGTCGATGCCGGTCTCGGAGTGCGCGCGCTTGCCGACCCGCAGCGCGCTCTGGAACAGCTCGTGCAGCGTCCGCCCCGCGCCGGTGGTGCTCGCGGCGTACGCCCGGCGCAGCTGCCCCAGGATCTGGGACTCACCGACGACCATCGAGTCGAGCCCGCAGGCGACCTCGAACAGGTGCGCGACGGCCTGGCCCTCCCAGTGCACGTACAGGTGGTGCGACAGCTCCTCGAGCGGCACGCCCGAGCTGCGGGAGAGCAGGTCGCTGACCGCGTCGACCCCGGCGTGGAAGCCCTCGGTGTCGGCGTAGACCTCGACCCGGTTGCAGGTCGCCAGCACGACCGCCTCGGCGACCGTGCCCGCGACCAGCTCGGCGGCGACCGAACCGGTGTCGAGCAGGCCGACCGTGACCCGTTCGAGCAGCGCGACCGGGGCTGTGCGGTGCGAGACCCCCACGACGAGCACGCTCACGCGGGCGTCCCCGACCGCGCCGTCGTCCGCCGGGCCGGGCCCGGAGCGCTCCGCTCCGCGGCGCGGCGCCGCGCCGTGCCCGGCTCGGTCATCGCAGCGGCTCCCGATCGGCTCGGCGCCGGGACCCCGCCCGGTGCGCTCTGGTGACCTGTCAGGTTACGCGCTCGCGGCCGCGTGCACGATCTCGGTGAGAGCCGTCACACGCCCGCCCGCAGCGCCGACCGCAGCGCGCGGGCGTCGACGTGCCAGTAGGCGTGCTCGACGCCGTCCAGCAGCACGACGGGCACCTTGTCGCTGTACGCCGACCGGTCCTGCGGGGAGGCGTCCACGTCGCGCTCGGCGTAGCGGGCGCCGGCCCGCGCCGCCTCCCGGGCCACCACCGGCGCGGCCTCCGCGCAGAGCGTGCAGCCCTCCCGGGTGACCAGCACGACCTCGGCCACCCGTCCCCGTCGACGCAGCACGTCGTCTCCCGTCGCCCCGGGTCAGCCGCGCAGCCGGCCCCTGCTCACCTTGCCGGTCGCGGTGTGCGGGAGTCCAGTGACGAGCTCCACCGACGTGGGGCACTTGAAGCGGGCCAGCACGCCGGCGCAGTGCGCGATCAGCTCCTCCGCGGTCGGTCGGGCCTCCGCGGCCGGGACGACGAGGGCCTTCACCGACTCGCCGGTGTACGGGTGCGGCACGCCGACGACCGCCGCCTCGGCGACCCCCGGGTGCCGCAGCAGCACCTGCTCGACCTCCTGCGGGTAGACGTTGAACCCGCTCACCAGGATCAGCTCGCTGCGCCGGTCGACCAGGTGCAGGTCGCCGTCGGCGTCGGCATAGGCGATGTCGCCGGTGCCCCACCAGCCGTCGGCGTCCGGCCCGCCCGCGCCGTCCGGCCAGTACCCGCCGAACAGGTTCGGTCCGCGGACCGAGATCTCCCCCGGGTCGCCCTCGTCGACCGGCCGGCCGTCGTCGTCGAGCAGGCGCAGCTCCACCCCGGGCACCGGCCGGCCCAGCGAGTCGGGCTTGGCGACCTCGCTGCACAGCGTGCTGGTGAGCACGGGGGCGGTCTCGGTCAGCCCGTACCCCTCGAAGACGTGGTGCCCGGTCCGGTCCAGGATCCGGTGCAGCACCGCGCTCGGCAGCGGCGCCGAGCCGGACAGCGCCACCCGGACCGTGGTGAACGCCTCCCCCACGTCGGGCAGCAGCGCCCAGGCGACGTACATCGGTGGCGCCCCCACCAGGCAGGTCACGGCGTGCCGAGCCAGCGTCGCCAGCGTCTCGACCGGGTCGAAGCGCTCCACGAGCACTCCGGTCGCCCCCTGCCTCGCGACCATCCCCAGGGCGGTGTTCAGGCCGTACACGTGGAACAGCGGCAGCGCGAGCAGCACGACGTCGTCCGGGGCCACCAGCGGCGGGTCGATCGCGGCCACCTGGTCGAGGTTGGCCAGCAGCGCGCGGTGGGACAGCATCGCGCCGCGCGGCCGCCCGCTGGTCCCGGAGGTGTAGAGCACGGCCGCGAGCGCCTCGTTCCCGGCCGGGTCCGGCACCGGCCCGCCCGGGGCGGCCTGCAGCGCCGTCAGCGATCCGGGCCCGCCCGGGTCCGTCGTGACGACGTGCTCCAGCCCGGCCAGCTCCGCCGCGAGGCGTGCCGCGGTGTCCCGGCCGGCGGGGCCGTGCACCAGCGCCCGCGCACCGCAGTCGGCGACGACGTGCCGCACCTCCTCGACGGTGTAGCCGGGGTTGACCGGCACGGCGACCAGGCCCGCGCGCAGGGCCCCGAACCACACGGCGACGAAGTCCGGCGTGTTCCCCAGCAGCACGGCCACCCGGTCGCCGGGCGCCAGCCCCAGGGCGAGCAGGCCGCGGGCGGTGGCGTCGACGAGCTCCTCGGTGCGCGCCCAGGTCCAGCTCTGCGTCCCCGCGATCAGCGCGGTCCGGTCCGGCGTCGTCCGCGCCGCCCGGCGGACCAGCCCGGCCAGGTCGCCCGGCACGACGGCGGGCCCGCTCATCCGCGGCCCGCCAGGACGGCCGCGGTCCGCTCGTAGACCTGCGCGGCCAGCGCTGCGCAGGGATCCAGCAGGTCGAGGCAGGGCAGGCTGTCGTACCCCACCCAGACGAGCAGGCAGCCGGCGTCCGCGCAGCCGCCGAACCAGGCGCCGCCGCCGTCCGTGCCGGTCGGTGCGGTGCTGCCCATCCCGGCCGGGACGCCCGGCGGGAGCGCCACCGGCGGCGGTGCGGCCGCGCCGGCCGGGGAGGGCAGCAGTGCGGGCTCAGCGCTCGACCGGATCGCGGTCCACAACCGCGGTGCCGCCGCCAGCCCGGCCTGCCGCAGCGCGTCGTCCAGCGACTCCCACGACGGCGCGGCCGGAGCCCGGAGCGTGGTCAGCGCGCGGACGTCCCCGTCGTCGGCCAGGACCACGGCGGCGACCTGCGCGTCGCCGGCCTCCGGGACGGCCGAGGCGACGGCACGCCGCAGCCGTTCCTGCAGCGCCGGTTCCAGCGTCGTCGTCACGCTCCGGCCGCCCCGGAAGAGCTCGGCGGTCCTGCTCAGCCGGGCGGACGGCGCCGTCAGGCGGGTCACCAGCAGGTCCGTGAAGGCACCCGCGGGAGACGAGGTCGCCGCGGTCCCGGCCCGGACCGGCTCCACCGCGAGCCCGTACGCCGCACTGGCCTGGGCGCTGGTGCGCACGCCGGTCTCGACCATCCGGTTCAGCACGGTGCGCTGGCGGTCCCGGGCGGCCTCCGGGTCGGCCGGCGGGCCGGCGGACGGGTCCGCGGCGATGCCGGCCAGCAGGGCCGCCCGGGCCAGCTCCAGCGCCGCGCTGCGCTCACCGGTCGCCGGGTCCAGCGCCAGGTCGGCCACGTCGACCCCGAAGTAGGAGCGCGAGGCGGGCTGCACGCCGTACGTCCCGTTGCCGAGGTCGACGGCGTTGAGGTAGCCGGCGAGGATCTCGTCCTTGCTGCGCGACCGCTCCAGCCGCAGGGCGTCCACCGCCTCCCGCACCCGGTGCAGCACCGTCCGGGGCTCCCCCGCCCGGATGCTGCGCAGGTAGGACTGGGTCAGCGTGGGTCCGTCCCGGCCCGGCAGCCCGGCCACCCGTCGGGCCGTGGCCCGGAGCGCGCCGACCGGGTCCAGGCCGGCGTGCCGGGCGAAGCGCTCGTCCTGCACCGCGACCACGGCGTGGCGCAGCGCCACGGGCACCTCGGCCAGGGGGACCGGCTCCCGCTGGCCCACCGGGCGCACCGTGCCGAGCGGGGTGCTGCCGTCCGCGGCGTACAGCAGCGCGGGCCGCGGCCCCGCGGGCGGGTCGAAGGACACCGGGGCGGCGAGCAGTCCGGCGACGAACGCCGCCAGCGAGGTGCAGACCGCTGCCAGCACCCAGGCGGCCGGCCGCAGGCCCCGCACCGGCGGTCGCCGGGGAGCCGGGCCGCGGCCCGACTGCACGGCACCGCCGGAGCCGATCACGGTCCGAGGGTACGGCGAAACGGCCGTCCGGCGGGGCACGCCACGGCGGCGCCGGCACGTGACCGTCGGAAAAGGTTCCCCGACCGGCCGGTGGCTCCTACCATCGACGGCGCCCGGCTCCGGCCAGACGGCGCCGCTCCGACCGAGGAGGCCGCATGCACCTCGCGGCTCCACTCCCGCTCGGGAGCGGGCCGCCCGTGCCCGCCGGCCGGCGGTCGTGAGCCGGCGCGAGTCCGGCCTGCACCCGGGTCTGACCGCACTGCAGGAGGCGGCCCAGGCCGCCCTGTCCCCCGGACCCCCGAGCCCCCGCCGGGAGCTGTCGCCGACCGGCCCCGCGGCCCCGGCGCACGACGGGCCCCGGGACGAGGCCCCCGCGGACGGGGCGCCCGCGCCTCCGGAGGGCGACGCCGCGGCCTCGCTGGCGCTCGTCCAGCGTGCCCAGGAGGGTGACGCGGAGGCGTTCGGCCTGCTCTACGACCGGTACGTCGAGATGGTCTACCGCTACGTCCGCTACCGGGTGGCGAGCCCGCAGCTGGCGGAGGACCTGACCAGCGAGACGTTCCTGCGGGCGCTCCGCCGCCTCGGGGGCTTCCGGTGGCAGGGCCGCGACGTCGGCGCCTGGTTCGTCACCATCGCCCGCAACCTCATCGCCGACCACTACAAGAGCAGCCGGTACCGCCTGGAGCTCCCCACCGGCGACGTCGCCGCGTCCGGCGGGCACCCGGACGCCGAGAGCCCCGAGGCGGCGGTGCTGGCCGCCGCCGACACCGCGACGCTGCTGGCCGCCGTCCGCCGGCTGCGCTCGGACCAGCAGGAGTGCGTGTCGCTGCGCTTCCTGCAGGGCCTGTCGGTGGCGGAGACCGCCGAGGTGATGGGCCGCACGGACGGCGCGGTCAAGGCGCTGCAGCACCGCGCGGTCCGCAACCTCGCCGCGATGCTGCCGGACGAGGAGGTCAGGTGAGCTCCCGGCCCGCAGCGCGCACCGCGGGGCACGCACCGCTCAGCCGTCACCTTTCGCCCGCCGGCTCGTTGACCGGGTGGGGACCGGAGGTCACCCGTACGGGTCGAGCCGTCCGCCGGCCGACCAGCAGGAACATCCGCAGGCAGGAGGGCTGATGGCACCGCGTCCGAGCACCCGGCGCCTGCGCGCCGTGTGGCGACCCGCCCCGGCGGGGGCGGTGGACGCAGACGGCGTGACCGCGTCGCTGCGCGGAGCTCTGGACGACGCCCGGGACGACCTCGACCGGGCGACGACGCCGACGCCGGAGTTCCGCGACGCGCTGCGCACCCGCCTGCTGGCCGTCGCGGCGGTCCAGGACCCGACGGCGACCGGCGCCGAGCCCGCCCGGCACCGGATCCCCGCCGTCACGCCCCCGGGCCGCTCGTTCCCCCGCCTGGCGTCCGTGACCGCCGCGGCGGTGGCGCTCGTGGTCACGGGGGCGGGCACGGTCGCCGCAGCCGAGCGGTCGCTGCCCGGACAGCCGCTGTACGGCACCAAGCGGGCCCTGGAGACCTGGCAGGTCCGGGCGGCGAGCGGGCCGCTGGACCGCGGGTTGACCCACCTCGGGCTCGCGGAGACCCGGCTGGCGGAGGTCCGGGCCCTGGCCGAGCGGGGGCCCCGGACCGCCGGCGGGTTCAGCCTGCCGGCCCGCTCGTCCCCGGTCGAGCCGGCCGCTGCCGGGGGCTCCGACGGCCTGATCACCCGGACCCTCAGCGACATGGACCACGAGACCCGGGCCGGCGGCTCCCTCGTCGAGCGGGCCGTCCGTGCCACCGGCGACCCGCAGCCCCTGGTGCAGCTGCAGCAGTGGACCGACTCGCAGTCGGACCGCCTGCGGGACGTCGTGCCGGCGCTCCGGGCGCCGGAGCGCGAGCGCGCCCAGGCCTCGCTGTCGCTGGTGGCCGGGCTGGACTCCGGTGCGGCCGCGCTGCTCGCCCCCGGCTGCCTCGCGGCCGGCGCCGGCCCGGCGCCGGCCTCCTGCCCGGCGTCGGGGTCGGTGGTGCCGGACCCGGTGGTGCCGGAGCCCGCCGTCCCGCCGCTCGTGGCACCCGGTCCCGGCACGCCCGGTCCCGGAACGGGCGCGCCCGAGGTCCCGGACGCCGACCCGACGCCCGCCCGCCCGCCCGGGCCGTCGACCCCGACTCCGCCGGTCCTGGTGCCGCCGGACGTGACGCCCCGGTCCCCACGCCGGAGTCCCCTGGCCCGCTGGGCCCCGGTGACCTGGACCCCGGTGAGCTGGACCCCGGTGAGCTGGACCCGGCCTGGACCCCGGCCCGGACACCCCGACGTCCAGCCCGCCGCTGCCTGGCACGCCGCCGACCAGCCCCCCGCCGGGCAGCCCGCCGCCGACCAGCCCCCCGCCGGCCACCCAGCCCCCGGCCAGCCCCCCACCGGTCGAGCCGCCCGTCGCGCCACCGGTCGAGCCGCCCGTCGAGCCCCGCCCGTCGAGCCACCGCTCGAGCCACCGCCCGTCGAGCCACCGCTCGAGCCGCCCGTCGCGCCGCCGGTCGAGGCGCCCGTCGAGCCGCCGGCCTGGCCGGTTCCCCCGCCGATGGGGTGGCCGGGGGCACCGGCCCCGGTGTCGCCGCCGGCCTGACCGGGCTCCGACCGGGCTCGTCAGCGCACGGCGCGTCGAGGCGGGCCCGCCCGCGGGCCCCGGTGGCTCCCCGGTCCCGTTAGGGTTTGCGGCGTCCGACGGTCGACGTCCGAGGAGGTCCGCGTGGCGCGCTCGTTCCGCAGACGACGCCAGGAGGACGGCGTCGCCGCCGTCCTGGCCGGCGCCGCGTCGCGCCGCAGCGAGGTCGAGGCCGACCCGCGTCCGGTGCCGGACCCGACCGCCGCCGCGTTCTTCGACGTCGACAACACGATGATCAGCGGCGCCTCGATCTTCTGCTTCGGCAAGGGCTGGCCGCCCGCAAGTCTTCACCACCCGCGACCTGCTCGCGCTTCGTCTGGCAGCAGGTGCGCGTTCCGGGTCCGCGGCGGCGAGGACCCCGACGCACGTCGCCGAGGCGCCGCGAGAAGGCGCTGGCCTTCGTCGCCGGCAAGTCGGTCGACGAGATCGTCGCGGTCGGCGAGGAGATCTACGACGAGCTCATGGCCGCCGGATCTGGTCCGGCACCCGGGCGCTCGCCCAGCAGCACCTCGACGCCGGGCAGCGGGTCTGGCTGGTCACCGCGACGCCGGTCGAGCTGGCCCGGATCATCGCCGCGCCGGCTCGGGCTCACCGGCGCGCTGGGCACCGTCGCCGAGGTCGAGGACGGCCTGTACACCGGCCGGCTGGTCGGCGAGCTGCTGCACGGCCCGGCCAAGGCCGAGGCGGTGCGCGCGCTGGCCGAGCGCGAGGGGCTGGACCTGGCCCGCTGCACCGCCTACAGCGACTCCACCAACGACGTGCCGATGCTGTCGCTCGTCGGGCACGCGGTCGCGGTCAACCCGGACACCGCGCTGCGCGACGAGGCCCGGCCGCGCGGCTGGGACGTCCGCGACTTCCGCACCGGCCGCAAGGCGGCCAAGATCGGCGTCCCGACCGCGGCCGGCGCGCGGCGCGCTGGCCGGCGGCGTCGTGCGGCCGGCGCTCGCCCTGCGACCGCGCCGGACCGCGCAGCGAGTCGCCTGGCCGCCGCGGTGCGGCGCTGCGCCGCCGCGGCTCGCGCTGACCGGCTCAGAAGAAGACCGAGCGGCGCTGCATGAGCAGCGTGTAGAGCGTCGACTGGATCGTCTCGCGCACCTGGTCGGTGAGGTTGAAGACCAGCATCGGGTCGTCGGCCGCGGCCGCGCCGCCGAGCGTCGGCGGTCTCGATCGGCTCGCCGAACTCGATGAGCCACTTCGACGGCAGCGGGACGGCGCCGAGCGGGCCGAGCAGCGGGAAGGTCGGCGTGATCGGGAGGTACGGCAGGCCGAGCAGCCGGGCCAGCGTCTTGGCGTTGCCGAGCATCGGGTAGATCTCCTCGGCCCCGACGATCGCGCACGGGATGATCGGCGCGCCGGTGCGCAGCGCCGCCGAGACGAAGCCGCCGCGGCCGAAGCGCTGCAGCTTGTACCGCTCGCTGAACGGCTTGCCGATGCCCTTGAAGCCCTCCGGCCAGACGCCGACCAGCTCGCCGGCGGCGAGCAGCCGCTCGGCGTCGGCGTTGCAGGCCAGCGTGTTGCCGGCCTTGCGGGCCAGCGGCGCGACGCACCGGCAGCGTGAAGACCAGGTCGGCGCCGAGCAGCCGCAGGTGGCGGTGGGCCGGGTGGTGGTCGAGCAGCGCGAGCGTCGTCATCAGCGCGTCGAGCGGGATGCGTGCCGGAGTGGTTGGCCACGACCAGCGCGCCGCCGGTGTCCGGGCACGTTGCTCCAGGCCGCGCGTCTCGACCCGGAACCACGTGTCGTACAGCGGCCGCAGCGGCGGCAGCAGCACGTGCTCGGTGAGGTCGGGGTCGAAGCCGAAGTCGTCGACCTCGTAGTCGCCGGTGAGCCGGCGGCGCAGGAAGGCCAGGCCGCCGGCGAGCCGGCGCTCCCAGCTCGGCGCCGGGCCCGCGGCGGCGGCCGGCTCGGCGGCGCCGGCGCGGCGCCGGCTCCTCGCGGGCCGTGCGGGCATGACCGTTGCGCAGCTCGCCAGGCGCGGACGCTGCGGCCTCAGGCACCGAGCAGCTCCTCGGGGGCGGGCGGCGGCGGCGCGGTCAGCAGGTCGAGCACGCTGCTGCTCGGCGGCCGCGGCCGCGCTCGGGCGAGCACCGGCGGTGCCGGCGCGGCCGGCGCACGAAGTCGGCGAAGGCCTCGGCGGTCGGCCGCGGGCGCGCAGCCGAACTCGCCGCGCAGCCGGCGTGACGTCGGCGACCCGGCCGTGCTCGAGGAAGCGCATCTGCTCGGGCGAGAAGTCGACGAGCCCGGCGCCGCGGAACGCCCGGCGCGACCAGCGCACACGGCCGGCGACGGCACCGGGCAGCGACGGGCCGGCCCAGCCGGCGGATGCGCCTGGCGACAGCAGCAGCACGCCGGCGCCGCCGACGTTGAAGATGCCGGGGTGGTCCTCGATGCGTCGCCCGGCGCAGCACCTCGAGGCCGTCGTCCTCGTGGCAGCAGCTGGATGCGCGGGTCGAAGCCGAGCACGGTCGGCACGACCGGCAGCGCGAAGTAGCGGGTCAGCGGGGTGTCGATGCGCGGGCCGATGAAGTTGGTGAAGCGCAGCAGCGACAGCGTCGACGTCGGGGCGGCGGCGGCCGAAGCCGCGCACGTAGCCCTCGACCTCGACGGCGTCCTTGGCGTAGCCGCTGCGTGGGCAGCGCGCGCGGCTGCGACGTCCTCGGTGAACAGCGCCGGGTCGCGCGGGCGACGAGCCGTAGACCGCGGTCGTCGACTTCACCACCAGCTTGCGCATGCTCGGCGCCTTCTGGCAGGCCGCGAGCAGCTGCATCGTGCCGATGACGTTGATCTCCTTCATCGCCGTGCGGCCGCCGGCGCCGAGCGGGGTGGCGATGACGTTCATGTGCACGACGGTGTCGACCTCGGCCGGCGCGATGACCTTGGCGATCAGCGGGTTGCGGATGTCGGCGCGGACGAACTCGGTGCGGCCGAGCATCGGCGCGCTGCTCGGGCCGCGGCGGCGACGGTGTCGACGCCGATGACCCGCTCGATCGACGGGTCGGCGGCGAGCACGCCGGCGAGCCGGCCGCCGAGGTAGCGGCTGACGCCGGTGACGAGCACGACGCGGGGACGCACCGGGCTGCCTCACTGCCCGTCACGCTACGAGCGGGCGACGCGGCACCGGGCGGCCGCGGCGCAGCGCACGGCCGCCGAGCCCGCGGCTACTTCTTGTTGCGACGCTGGACGCGGGTCTTCTTCAGCAGCTTGCGGTGCTTCTTCTTGGCCATCCGCTTGCGGCGCTTCTTGATGACGGAACCCACGTGAGGACCTCTGCTCGGCGTGCTGGGGACGGCAGACCGCCGAGGACGCCAGCCGACCCGGACGGCCGGCCTGCCCGGGCGGGCGCAGCCGACCGCGGGGAAGCCGCGCCGAGGTAGTCGTGCACCGCCCGCTCGGGCACCCGGAAGGACCGGCCGACCGCACGGAGGCCAGCTCGCCGCTGTGCACGAGCCGGTAGACGGTCATCTTGGACACCCGCATGACCGCGGCGACCTCGGCCACGGTCAGGAACTTCGTCTCGGACAAGCTGCTCATGCAGACCCCACCGCCGTCGGCCCGCGTCGCGTCGCCGGCTTCCCCACCGGTGGCATCGGACACGCACGTGCTGTCGCGGGTATCGGTGCGGGATCCGCACAGTCACTCGACGGCCGTTCGCACGCTCGGCGTCAGCCACGGACGAGCGACAGCGGGTCGTACAGGTGCGGCGGCACGTTGTCGTCCAGCGGCACCGTGACGACCGGCTTGCCCTCCTCCTCGGCGACGAACAGCGCCGGGTCGTTGCAGTCGGCCATGCCAGGGTGTCGAGCCGGCCTCGGCGGCCGCCCGCCCAGCCGTGGTCGGCGACGACGAGGTCGGGCGGCTCGAGCGCCGCCAGCAGCGCCGCGCATCGGCTCGGGCTGTGGGTGTGCAGCAGCTCGCCGCCGGTGGCGAGCACGTGCACGCCGTCGACCGCGCGGACGTGCCGCGGCCGGCCGCGGCCCCAGTCGCTCTCGCCAGTCCCAGCGGCCACGGACCAGGTCGCGGCGGCACGAGCACCGTGGCGCCCGCGGCGCGCAGCGCCGCGGCCACCTGCAGGTGCAGCACGAGGATGCCGGTCGGGTGGCCGGTCGCCAGCAGCACCCGCTCGCGCCGCCGCGGCCGCCTTGCGCCAGCCGCTCGCGCCAGCGGTCGAGCTGCGGCGAGCGTGCAGGTCGGGGTCGATGGTGTCGGCGCCCGTCGCGTACGCCGGGTCGGGCGTGCGTGCCGCAGCGCCGGGCCATCACCTCCAGCACCTCGTCGGTCGTCCAGGCCCGGCGCGGCACCAGGCCGAAGTCGTACTTCGGCCGGCCCTCCGCCATCCGGCCGGCGTTGCGGATGTTCTCCTCGCGGCGGGTGGCGACGTCGCCGGCGATGCGGGTGGCGACCAGGTGCGCGCGCAGCGCGGCCGAGCTCACCCGTGCGCCGCCAGCGGGTCCAGCCCGAGGTGCGGGAAGACCGCCTCGCGGGTCTCGACGACGGCCCGGTCGACCGGGTCGTCGGGGTCGCCGGGGCCGCCCTCCCACGGCGACGAACGCGGCGTCGCGCGCCGTCGGTGAGCGAGGTCGGGGCGAGCTCGCCGCCGCTGCTCGGCGCGCGGTCGTCGCGCCAGTCGCCGGGCGTGGCGCCGTCGACCGGCGCGCCGGTCACCTCGGCGAGCAGGTGCGTCCAGGCCCGCGGGACGACCTGCACCGGCTCGTAGCCGCCGCCGCCGACGCGCGATCCACCGGCCGCCGCACAGCTCGTGCGCCAGCTCGTGCAGCCGCCGGTAGGCCACCCGCTGCCCGTCGACGCTCATCAGCAGGTGGGCCAGCGGGTCGAGCGCGTGGGTGTCGCAGCCGTGCTGGGTGAGCATGCACCTGCGGGCGCGAACGCGCGCAGCACCGGCGGCACGACCGCGTCGAAGGCGCGCAGCCAGCCGGCGTCGCCGGTGCCCATCGGGCAGCGCGACGTTGACGTTGCGTGCCCGACGCGCCGTCGCCCGCCGACCTGGTCGGGCCAGCCGGTGCCGGGGAACAGCGTGCGGCCGCTCTCGTGCAGCGAGCACCGTCAGCACCCGCGGGTCGTCGTAGAAGGCCGCCTCGACGCCGTCGCCGTGGTGCACGTCGACGTCGACGTAGGCCACCCGCGTCGCGCCCGTGCGGCGAGCAGCCAGGCGATCGCGACCGCCGGGTCGTCGTAGACGCAGAAGCCCGACGCCCGGTCCCGCATCGCGTGGTGCAGCCCGCCGGAGATGTTCACGGCGTGCTGGTGCGGTGCCCTCCCAGACGGCCCGGGCCGCGTCGACGCGTCGCGCCGGTGACCAGCGCCGACGCCTCGTGCATCGCGGGCGAAGACCGGCACGTCGCCGGTGCCGAGGCCGTAGCGCAGCGACAGCCGGCCCATGCAGGTCGTCGGGCGCCCGCTTGACCGACGCGACGTACATCGGGTCGTGGACCAGCTCGAGCAGGTCGTCGCGGCGCGGCCGTCGGGCGCGCCGACCGGACACCCCGGGCCGGTCGAGCACGCCGAGCTGGCCGGCCAGCGCCATCGTCAGCGTCGAGCCGCAGCGGGCGCATCGGGTGCGTCGGGCCGAAGTCGTAGGAGGTGAAGACGTCGTCCCAGACGACCAGCGTGGCTGTCGCTCATCGCCGAACCTCCGCTACTCCGTCCGCAGCGCCACCACCGGGTCGAGGCGGCCCGCCCGGCGGGCCGGCACGACGCCGAAGAAGATCCCGACCGCGGCGCTGACGCCGAAGGCCAGCGCCGGGCGACCACCAGGTGATGACGGCCGGGAGCTGCGTCGACGCGCGTCGACAGCCCGAGCGCGCCGCCGACGCCCAGCGCGATGCCGATGCACCCCGCCGATGCGTGGTGAGCAGGACCGCCTCGAGCAGGAACTGCAGGCGTGATGTCGCGCTGGCGGGCGCCGACCGCCTTGCGCAGGCCGATCTCGCGGGTCCGCTCGCGCACCGACACCAGCATGATGTTGCTGACGCCGACGCCGCCGACGAGCAGGCTGATCGCCGGCGATGGCGGCCAGCACCGTCGGTGAGCAGGCCGAGGATGCCGCCCGACGGTCGCCGAGGATCTGCTCCTGGGTGACGGCGCTGAACTCCTCGTCCGGGTAGCGGTCGTGCCAGCACGGCCAGCGCCTGGTCGGCGCACCTGCGTCGATCGGCGTCCGGTGCGCGGCGCCTTGAGCGCGAGCGCGTCGACCCGGTCGGTCGCCGAACAGCCGCTGCGCGGCGGTGACCGGGACGTGCACCTCGTTGTCGCGGTCGACGCCGAGGCTCTGCGCCGAGCGGCGCGAAGACGCCGATCGACCCGGAAGCGCACCCCGCCGATGGTGATCTGCCGGCCGAGCGGGTCGCGCGTCGCTCGAACAGCGTCTCGGCGAGCGTCGCTGCCGAGCACCGCGACCCGGCGGCGGGTGTCGACGTCGCGCTGCGCGCAGGTAGCTCGCCGCGGGCGAGCGCGCCGGACGAAGACCTCGGGGCACGCGCGCGGGTTCGTGCCGGTCACGCGTCGCGAACGCCTCGACTGCGTCGCCGGCGCGGACGGTCTCGCCGCTGGTCAGCGGTGACGGCGACCCGGCCGCGCTGGCCGATCGCCCGGCCGATCCGCGTCGGCGTCGGCGAGCTGCAGCCGGCTCCGGGTCGGGCGCCGCGCCGAGCTCCAGCCGGCCCGGCACGACGATCACGCAGGTTGCGAGCCGAGGCCCTCGACCTGCTCCTCGACCTCCTGCTTGGCGCCGGTGCCGATCGCGACGAGCACGACGACGGCGGCGACCCCGATGACCACGCCGAGCATGGTCAGCAGGCTGCGCAGCCGGTTCGCGCGCAGCGCGTGACCGCGACCCGCCAGGCCTCGGCGAGCCTCACTCGCCCGCGCCTCGACGCGCGCACCGGCGCGGCGGCGGGCTCCGACGCAGGCGTCGAGCAGGCCGTCGCGGACCCGGACCTGCCGGCGGGCGCGGGCGGCGACCTCGCGGTCGTGGGTGACCAGCACGACGGCGACGCCCGCTCGGCGTTCAGCGCCCTCGAGCAGGGCCATCACCTCCTCGCCGGTGCGGCTGTCGAGGTTGCCGGTCGGCTCGTCGGCGAGCAGCACCTGCGGCTCGCCGACCAGCGCCCGGGCGATCGCGACCCGCTGCTGCTCGCCGCCCGACAGCTGGTTGGGGCGGTGGTCGAGCCGGTGCCCCATCCCGACCCGCTCCAGCGCCGCCGCGGCCCGCGCGCGGCGCTCGCGCCCGCCGCACGCCCGCGGTAGACCAGCGGCATCGCCACGTTGTCGACCGCGCTGGTGCCGGGCCAGCAGCTGGAAGGACTGGAAGACGAAGCCGATCGTCGCGTTGCGCACCTGCGGCCAGCTCGTCCGTCGGTCAGCGCCGCGACGTCGCGCCCGCCGACCCGCAGCAGCCCGGTGGTCGGCCGGTCGAGCCCGCCGAGCAGGTGCATGAGGGTCGACTTGCCCGAGCCGGACGGCCCGACGACCGCGACGTAGTCGCCCGGCGCGACGGTCAGGCTCACGCCGCGCAGCGCCTCCACGGTCACGCCGTCCAGGCCGTACGAGCGGGTGACGTCGACGGCCTCCAGCGCGGGGCGCCGCCGCCGGTCACACCGGCTGCCCGTCCCGCAGACCGGTCCGCGTCGCGCGTCACGACCCGCTCGCCGACCTGGCAGCCCGCGAGCACCTCCACCCGGTCCGCGCCCTGGGCGCCGAGCTGCACCTCCCGGCGCCGGTACACCCCGCCGTCCTGCGACGAAGACCGCGTCGCGGCGCCCGTCGCGGACCACCGCGGCGCCGGCACCGACACCGCCCGCCGCCTCGCGGACCTGCAGGTCGACGACGGCGCTCATGCCGGGCGGCGGCCGCGGGCCGGCGCCGGCCGTCGCCCGGCTCGGCGGGCCCTCGGTCAGGACGAGCCGCACGCCGGTAGGTCGACGCCGCCGCCGGCCCGCCGGGTCGGGGTCACGTCGACCGCGGCGACGGTCGCCGGGTAGCGGCCGCGTCCGGGCACGGCGTCGAGCTCGACGGTGGCGGGCACGCCCGGCTCGACGAGCAGCACGTCGGTCTCGTCGACCTCGGCGGTGACGCCCAGCCCGCCACGTCGGTGACCGTGAGCAGCGGCGCTGCCGGCGCTCACCGGCACCCCGACGGCCAGGCCGGTGCTCGTCCGTGGCCGCCGGCGCCGGGGCCGCCGCCGGCGGGCAGGCCGGCGGCCGCGCCCTGCAGGCGCCGGAGCGCGTCAGCAGGCCGTCCAGCCCGCCGCCGCCCCCGGCGCGCGCCGGGCCGCCGAGGGTCACGACGCCGGCGAGCGGGGCGACGACGGTGAGCGCGTCGACGGTCGCCTGCGCGGCCCGGACCAGCGCGGCGGCCTGCGCCGCTGGCTGCTGCCGAGCGCCGCCAGGGCCTCACCGCACCCCGGCGGTGCCGGCCGCCACGCTCGACGGTCACCCGCCGGGCCGCGGCGGCGGTCGCGGCGTACCGCGCCTCGGCGTCGCGACCGCCGCCGCGACGCGGCCCGGGCCGCGCGTCGGGGACCGCCGCGGCGGCCGCCCGGGCGGTCGAAGGACGCCGCGGCCGCGGCCTCGTCGAGCGGGTCCTGCAGCGGGCCGAGGTCGGCCTGCGGCACCGCGACCTGCGCGCCGGACGCGGCGGCCCGGGCCGCGCGGGCCTGCCGCAGCCGCTCCTGCGCGGCCGGGCTCGACAGGCGCACCAGCACCGTCCCCCTGGTCACCGCCGCGCCGTCCGCGACGAGCACCGCCTCGACCGTGCCGTCGGCCGGCGCGCTGAGCGTGGCGCTCGCCCGGGCGGCCACCGTTCCGGGGGCGTCGACGACCTCGGCGACGGTCGCCCGGCCGACCTCGGCGACCTGCACCGGGTCGGGTCTCGGAGCCGGTGCAGCCGGCCAGCAGCAGCGACGCCGCGACGAGCGGGCCGGCGAGCAGAGGACCGCGGCGAGGCACCGTCGCATCCTACGGAGCGGCGGCCCCGCCCGCCTGTCCACGCGGTCAGCCGCCGCGCCAGCTCCCGGGTGCGGTCGCGGGCGGCCTCGATCGCCGCGAGCATCGCGGCCCGCACGCCGTGGTCCTCCATCGTGCGGATCGCCGCGATGGTCGTGCCGCCCGGGCTGGTGACCGCCTCGCGCAGCAGCACCGGGTGCTCGCCGGACTCGCGCAGCATCCGTGGCCGAGCCGACGGCGGTCTGCACGATGAGCTCGGCGGCGACCGCGCGCGGCAGCCCGAGCAGGATGCCGGCGTCGATCATCGCCTCGACGAGGAAGAAGAAGTACGCCGGCCCGCTGCCCGGACAGCGCCGTCACCGCGTCCTGCTGCGACTCGGGCACGCGCACGACCTTGCCGACCGGGCCGAGCAGGTCCTCGACGACCTGCAGGTGCTCGGCGGTCGGCGTGCGAGCCGGCGCGAGATCGCCGACATCGCCTCGTCGACGAAGACCGGGGTGTTGGTCATGACGCGCACGACCGGGGTGCCGGCCGGGAGCGCGCCCTCGACGAGCGCGGCAGGTGATGCCGGCCGCCATCGACACGACGAGCGTGCCGGGCCGCACGCGGGCGCCGACGTCGGTGAGCAGCGCCCGCATGTCCTGCGGCTTGACCGCCAGCAGCACGACGTCGGCGTGCGGCGGTCGCCTCCTCCGGCGCCGGGGTCGCGACGCCGTAGCGCTCGGCGATCTCGCGCGGCCCGCTCGGCGTGCCGCTCGGCGGCGAGCATGCTGCTCGGCCGGCGTGCCCGGAGCGCAGCAGCCCGGACAGCAGCGCCTCGCCGAGCTTGCCGACGCCGAGCAGCGCGATCGGGTCGGCTCATCGCGCTGGCTCGCCAGGGCGCGCAGGAAGAAGACCAGGTTGGCGGGTCGCTCGGCCAGTCGTCGCATGAGGTAGCCGTACCACTGGTCGCCGTACGGGACGTAGACGCGCACCGTGTGGCCCGCCGCGGCGAGCCGCTCCTGCTCGAGCGGGCGGATGCCGTACAGCATCTGGAACTCGAACGTCGCCGGTGCGCGCCGGCCGCCAGCTCGAGCGTGCGACGCGATGAGCGCCGGGTCGTGGGTCGCGACCATCGGGTAGCCGTCGCCGGCCATCAGCACCTTCAGGCAGCGGACGTACGACGCGTCGACCTCGTCCGCGGTCTGGAAGGCGACCGACGGCGGCTCCTTGTAGGCGCCCTTGCACAGCCGCACCCGCGCAGCCGGCCGTCGGCGAGCGCGCGGCAGTCGTCCTCGGTGCGGTGCAGGTAGGCCTGCACGCACCGCGCCGGTGTCCGGGAAGTCCCGGCGCAGCTCGGCGCAGCGTCGCGAGCGTGCGGTCGGTGGTGGTGTGGTCCTCCATGTCGAGGGTGACCGTCGTGCCGGCCGCCCGCGCCGCCTCGCAGATCGTGCGCGCGTCCTGCTCAGCGCGAGCTCGTCGTCGAGCGTCTGCCCGACGGCGCGAGAGCTTCACCGACACCTCGGTGCGGCCGCCGGCGGTGAGGCCCGGCTCGGACAGCCGGTCGAGCAGCACCAGGTAGGCCTTGACCGTCGCGTCGGCCTGCGCCGGCGTCGGTGGTGTCCTCGCCGAGGTGGTCCAGGCTGACCGCCAGGCCCGCCGCCGGTCAGCTCGCGTGCCGTGCGCACGGCGTCGTCGGCCGTCTCGCCGGCGACGAAGCGGCGCACGACGCTGCGCGACACCGGGGCCCCGGCCGACGACGCGCTCGACCGTCGCGTTGCGGGACGCGGCCAGGATCACCGACCGCAGCATGGCCGGACCCTAGTGCGCGCCGCCCCGGTCCGGGCGGCCTGCTACAGGACCTGCAGGCTCCGCAGCCAGTCCACGACGACCCCGGCGAGCTCGGGCCGCGGTCCTCCTGCAGGAAGTGGCCGCCGCCGGTGATCGTCGTGTGCGGCTGGCCCGGCCGCGCCGGGGATCTTGCGCCAGCAAGCACCCGCTCGCCGCCGGCGGTGATCGGGTCGAGGTCGGAGAAGGCGCACAGGAACGGCTTGTCGAAGCGCGCGCAGCACCTCCCAGGCCCGCTGGTTGTCCGGCGTCGCCGGGTCGTCGGCGGTCCTGCGGGATGAGGTCGGGGAACGCGCTCGGCACCGGCCTTGTACGGAGGCGTCCGGGAACGGCGCGTCGTACGCCGCCTGCACCTCGGGCGGCAGCGGCTCGGCGCAGCCGGAGGCGACGAGGAAGCCGACCGGCAGGTCCGTCGGTGCGCGACGACGAAGTCGCGGAACTGCCACCACGCGTCGGGCAGCCGGCGGGTGCCGTCCGGCAGGCCGGTGTTGGCGGCGCACGACCCGGGCGAAGCGCTCCGGGTGCTCGGCGACCAGCCGCAGCCCGAGCAGCCCGCCCCAGTCCTGGCAGACCAGCGTCACGTCGGTCAGGTCGAGCGCGTCGAACAGCACCGAGCGCAGCCACTCGACGTGCCGCGCGTAGGTGTAGTCCTCGACCTGCGGTCGGCTTGTCGCGAGCGGCCGAAGCCGACCAGGTCGGGCGCGACGCACGCGGAAGCCCGGCGTCGACCAGCACCGGCACCATCGTGCCGGTAGAGGTAGCCCCACGACGGCTCGCCGTGCAGCAGCAGCACGTCGGGCCGGAGCCCTCGTCGACGTACGGCCATCCGCAGGCCGTCGGAGGTCGTCGCGTACGCGGCTCGTACGGGCAGCCGGGCAGGTCGGCGAAGCGGTCGTCGGGGGTGCGCAGGACGTCCATGCCCGGACCGCAGCCGACCGCCGCTCAGCGCGCGGAAGGCGCTGCGTGTCCAGCTCGAGCGGCGCGGCCAGGTTGAGCCGGGTGAAGGCCAGCGCCTCGGCGAGGTCGGCCTCGCGCTCGGCCCGGTCGTCGGCCTTGCGGGTGTTCACCTCGCACGACGACGAGGCCCGTCGAAGCCGCGCCCGGCCAGCCCCTCGAGCAGCTCGGCGCACGGCTGGTTGCCGCGGCCGGGCACGAGGTGCTCGTCGCGGGCGCGTGCCGGTGCCGTCGGCGATGTGCACGTGCGAGAGCCGGTCGCCCATCGTCGGCCGCCATCGCCAGCGCGTCCGACCGCGACGACCGAGGTGTGCGACAGGTCGAGCGTGAAGTCGGGGAAGTCCTCCGGCGTCGGGTCCCAGTCCGGGGCGTACGGCGTGACCTCCCGGCCGCGGGCCCGCAGCGGGAACATGTTCTCGACCGCGAAGCGGCACGTCGGTCTCGTCCGCCATCTGCTGGATCCCGCCGACGGAACTGGCGGGCGTACTCCCGCTGCCAGCGGAACGGCGGGTGCACGACGACGGTCTCGCGCGCCGAGCTCCTCGGCGGCGTCCCTCGCCCGGACGAGCTTGACCCACGGGTCGGTGCCCCAGACCCGCTGGGTGATGACCAGGCACGGCGCGTGCAGCGCCAGGATCGGGCACCTCGTGGTAGTCCGACAGCCGGCGCAGCGCGGTGACGTCCTGGCTGACCGGGTCGGTCCAGACCATCACCTCGACGCCGTCGTAGCCCAGCCGCGGCGGCGATCTCGAAGGCGGTGGCGGTCGACTCCGGGTAGACGCTCGCGGTCGACAGCGCGACCTTCGCGCGCCGGGCACGTACGGCACGCGCACTGGCGGGCTCGGTCATGGCCGGCGCTCAGGCTACCGGGTCAGGCCCCGGACAGCCAGTCGAGCCGGCGCAGGATGACGCCCTCGCGCAGCGCCCACGGGCACACCGACACCTCGCCCAGCCCGAGGACCTCGCAGCGCCTCGTGGGCGACGACCGCCCCGGCGAGCAGCTGCGGCGCGCGGCTCGGCGAGACGCCGGGCAGCCGCGGCGCGGTCGGCGGCCGTCATCCCGCTGAGCCGCTCGACCGTCCTGTCCAGCCCGGCCTGGGTGCAGCCGGCGCGGCACCCGCGGCCCCTCGCCGTAGGGCGCGGCCCCGTCGAGGCGGGCCAGCGAGCGGAACGTCTTGCTGGTCACGACGCCGCGGTCGGGGCGCGCCGGCGCGCCAGCACCGGCGGCGACCGCGCCTCCAGCCTGCCCCGCACGTGCGCGCGCACCGCCTCGACGTCGCGCTTGCGCGGCGGGTCGGCGCGGGCAGCCGGTCGCGGGTCAGCCGACCGGCGCCGAGCGGCACCGACAGCGCCACGTCGGGCTCCTCGTCGATGCCGGCCGCGAGCTCCAGCGAGCCGCCGCCGATGTCGAGGCAGAGCAGCCGGCCGGCGCTCCAGCCGAACCACCGGCGCACGGCGAGGAACGTCAGGCGTGCCTCGTCCTCACCGGGCAGCACCTGCAGGTCGACGCCGGCGCGCTCGCGCGACCGTCGGCGAGCACGGCGGCGGTGTCGGTGGCGTCGCGCACCGCGGAGGTCGCGAAGGCGACGAGGTCCTCGACGCCCTCCTCCTCGGCCGCGGCGCGGGCCTGCCGACGGCGTCGCACGAGCACGTCGGTGCCCTTGCCGCCGAGCGAGCCGTCGGCGTCGCAGCAGCTCGGCGAGGTGCAGCTCGGTCTTGTGCGAGCGGACCGGGTCGGGGTGCCCGCCGTGGTGCGCGTCGACGACGAGCAGGTGCACGGTGTTGGACCCGACGTCGAGAACGCCGAGCCGCATGCCCCCGACGCTACCCAGCGGGTGCGCCGCAGTTCCCCGCACCCCGGGTGCGACGTCCCTCCGGTCGCTATCCTCTGCGGGATGAGCCTCTTGACGAGGTCGCAGCCATGACCCGCCGCGACACCGCCGTGCGCACTGTCGACCTGCGCGGCGACGACGTCCGCGGCACCGACGTCCGCGGCACCGACGTCCTCGGCAGCACCGCCGGCCCGGCGGCCGGGGCGGCCCGCGCGGTGGCCGGCGTGGTCGACCCGGCCGCAGCACTGCCCCCGGGCGGCTACAGCCGCGTCCTGCACGACGTGCCCGCCGCGGTCCTGCTGGTCGACGTCCGGCACGGCACGGTCGTGCAGGCCAACCCCGCCGGCCGCGAGCTCGCCCCCGGCCTGCGGCTGCCGGCCCTGTCGGCCACCTGGGGCGCGGCGGCCGGGCTGGTCGCGCCGGGCGGCGAGCCCTACCCCGACGGCGAGAGCCCGCTGGACCGGGCCGCCGGCGGCGACCCGGTGTTCGGCGAGCCGGTGGCGGTGCCGGACGGACCCGGCAGGCGGACCATGTGGGTCACCGGTTTCCCGCTCCCGCGCGACCGCGAGGACCTCGCGCTGATCGTGCTCTTCGACGTCGAGACGAGCCTGCCGGACGCCCGCATCCGTGACCGGGCCGTCATCGCCGCCGGTCTGTCCTTCACGATCAGCGACCCGCGCGTGCCGGACAACCCGCTCGTCTTCGTCAACCCCGCGTTCGAGCGCACGACCGGCTACGGCTCGACGAGGTCATCGGGCGCAACTGCCGCTTCCTGCAGGGCCCGGACACCGACCCGCAGACGGTGCAGCAGATCCGCGACGCGATCGCCAGCCGAGAGCACGCCGTCCTGACGCTGCTGAACTACCGCAAGGACGGCTCGGCCTTCTGGAACGAGCTGTCGCTCGCCCCGGTCTTCGACGGCGAGGGCACCCTCACCCACTTCGTCGGCATCCAGGCCGACGTGACCTCCCGGGTGCTCGTGGAGCAGGAGCGCGAGCGGGTGCTCGCCGCCGAGCGGGTCGCCCGCGCCGCGGCCGAGCGGGCACAGCGCCGGCTGGCGCTGCTCGCCGAGGCGACGTCCATGCTGGCCGCGACGCTCGACGTCGACGAGTGCCTGTCGCGGCTGACCGACCTGGTCGTGCCGATGCTGGCCGACTGGTGCACCGTCGAGCTGAGCGGCGCCGACAGCGACGTCCGCCGCGTCGCCAGCGCGCACGTCGACCCCGACAAGGCGGCACTGCTGCGCCGTGCCGAGCAGCTGCAGCCCTCGGCGCGCAGCGCCGCCTCGCCGGTGGCCGAGGTGATGAGGACCGGCGTGCCGGTCCTGCTGTCGACCGTGCCGGACGAGCTGCTGGACCGGCTCGACCGGGACAGGAGCTGGCCGCGACCTACCGGCAGCTCGGCGCGGACAGCGCCATCATCGTCCCGCTGCGGGCCCGCCGTCAGGTGCTCGGCGTCCTGACCCTCGTGCTTCACCGGCAGCGGCCGGCACTACGACGACGACGACCTGTCGATCGCCGCCGACCTGGCCCGGCGGGCCGCGCTGACCGTGGACAACGCACGGCTGTACGAGCGCGAGCACGAGGTCGCCGAGCAGCTGCAGCGCAGCCTGCTGCCGCAGCTGCCGACGGTGCCCGGGCTGGACCGGGCGGCGCGCTACCTGCCCGGCTCCACCGCCGCGCAGGTCGGCGGCGACTGGTACGACCTGTTCACCCTGCCGGACGGCACGGTCGGCATCGCGGTCGGCGACGTGATGGGGCACGACATCACGGCCGCCGCGGCGATGGGCCAGCTGCGTTCGGTGCTCCGCTCTACGCCTGGCAGGGCAGCGACCCCGCGGTCGTCCTGGACCACCTCGACCAGCTCGTGCAGGGCCTCGAGATGGCCCAGCTGGCGACCGCGATCTACGGCCGGCTCGAGCTCCCGGACCAGGGCCGCCCGGGGCGGCTCCGCCTGGCCAACGCCGGCCACCTGCCTCCGGTGCTGCGCGAGCCGGACGGCACCACGCGCCTGCTCGACGGCGCCGCGTCGCTGCTGGTCGGCGCGGCGCTGGGCACCGACCGCGACGAGCTGGAGGTGGAGCTGCCGTCCGGCTCGCTGCTGGTGCTCTACACCGACGGTCTCGTGGAGCAGCGCGGCCTGGACCCCGACGACGGGCTGGAGAGCCTGCGCCGGGCCGTCGAGGCGGTCGACGGCTCCGACGCCGAGCGCACCTGCGAGGACCTGCTGGCCGCCCTGCGCGCCTCGGCCCGCGAGGACGACGTCGCGCTGCTCGTGATCCGCGTGCTGTAGCGGTGACCGACCTGGGTCTGCCCCGCCTGCGCGAGGTGGACGCCGACCCGGTCCGGGACTGGGTGGAGTTCGTCGACCCGGCCGACGGGGCGCACCTGGTCCGGGCCGACCTGACCTGGCTGCTGTCGTCGTGGACCTGCGTCTACGGCCGCGGCTGCCAGGGCATCGTCGAGGGCCGCGCCGACGACGGGTGCTGCACGCACGGGGCGTTCTGGTCCGACGACGACGACGAGCAGCGCGTACGGGCGGCGGCGGCCGAGCTCGACCCGGAGCACTGGCAGCACGCCGCGACCGGGAGCGCGCTCGGCGTCGCGGAGACCGACGAGCTGGACGGCGAGCCGGCCGGGCGCACCCGGCTCGTCGACGGCGCCTGCGTGTTCCTCAACCGGCCCGGCTTCGCCGGCGGGGAGGGCTGCGCGCTGCACGCGCTGGCGCTGCGCACCGGCCGGCACCCGCTGGAGACCAAGCCGGACGTGTGCTGGCAGCTGCCGGTCCGCCGGACGCAGGAGTGACTGACGCGAGCCCGACGAGGTCGAGGTGCTGGTGACCTCGATCGGCGAGTTCGACCGGCGCGGCTGGGGGCCGGGCGGTGCCGACCTGCACTGGTGGTGCACCTCCTCCCCGGACGCGCACGTCGGCGCCGAGCCGCTCTACCTCTCCTACGCCGCCGAGCTGACCGCGCTGCTCGGCGCGCCGGCGTACGACCTGCTGGCCGAGCTGTGCGCCGCCCGGACGTCGCTGCCGCCGCACCCCGCGACGGCGGCCGCCCGGGCTCAGGGCTCGAACTTGTAGCCCAGCCCGCGGACGGTCACCAGGTGCTGCGGCGCGCCCGGGTCGGGCTCGATCTTGGCCCGCAGCCGCTTGACGTGGACGTCGAGGGTCTTGGTGTCGCCGACGTAGTCGGCGCCCCAGACCCGGTCGATGAGCTGCCCGCGGGTCAGCACCCGGCCCGCGTTGCGCAGCAGCAGCTCCAGCAGCTCGAACTCCTTGAGCGGCAGCGGGACCGTCTCGCCGCGCACGGTCACGACGTGCCGGTCGACGTCCATCCGGACCGGCCCGGCCTGCAGCGCCGCCGGCACCGGGTCCTCCGGCTCGGTGCCGCGGCGCAGCACGGCGCGCATCCGGGCCAGCAGCTCGCGGGTGGAGTACGGCTTGGTGACGTAGTCGTCCGCGCCGATCTCGAGCCCGACGACCTTGTCGATCTCGCTGTCCCGGGCGGTCAGCATGATGATCGGCACCGAGCCGCGCTGCCGCAGCGCCCGGCAGACCTCGGTGCCGGACAGCCCCGGCAGCATGAGGTCCAGCAGCACGATGTCCGCGCCGCTGCGGTCGAACTCGAGCAGCGCGTCCGGCCCGGTCGCGGCGACGGCCACCTCGAAGCCCTCGGCCTTGAGCAGGTACGACAGCGGGTCGGAGAACGACTCCTCGTCCTCGACCACCAGCACTCGGGTCACGGCTCTCCTCGGGTCACGGCTCTCCTCGGGTCAGGACCTGCTCGCGCGCGGGTGCGGCGGGCGCGGCCGGCAGGCGCAGGGTGAACGTCGACCCCGAGCCCTCCACGCTCCACACGTCGACCTCCCCGCCGTGGTTGGTGGCGACGTGCTTGACGATGGCCAGGCCGAGGCCGGTGCCGCCGGTCGCCCGGGACCGGGCCGGGTCGGCGCGGTAGAAGCGCTCGAAGACCCGCTCGAGGTCCTTGTCGGCGATGCCGATGCCCTGGTCGGTGACGCTGATCTCGACGGCGCCCTCCCGCCGGCGCACCGCCACGGCGACCCGGGTGCGGCCCGGGCTGTAGGCGACCGCGTTGTCGAGCAGGTTGGCCAGGGCGGTGACCAGCTGGCTCTCGCTGCCCAGCACCTGCAGCCCGCGGGCGCCACCGCGACGAGCGCGATCTCCCGGGCGGCGGCGACGGTCCGGGTGCGGTCGACGGCCTCGGCGACCACCCGGTCCACCGCGACCGGCTCGGCGCCGGCAGCGGGTCGGCGCCCTGCAGCCGGGACAGGTCGAGCAGCTCCTGGACCAGCCGGCCGAGCCGCTCCGCCTCGTGCTGGACGCGGCCGGCGAAGCGCCGGACCGCGACCGGGTCGTCGCTGGCGTCCTGCAGGGCCTCGGCGAGCAGGGCCATCGCCCCGACCGGGGTCTTGAGCTCGTGGCTGACGTTGGCGACGAAGTCGCGTCGGACGGCCTCGACGCGGCGCGCCTCGGTGACGTCCTCCACCAGCAGCGCCACGTGCCCGGACCCGCCGATCGGTGCGAGCCGGACCCGCACCGCCTCCGGCACCCGGCCCAGGCGGGACGCGGCCAGCTCCAGCTCGGCGGCGTGCGCCGTGCCGCTGCGCCGGGTGTCCCGGACCAGCCGGCGCAGCTCGGCGACCTGCACCCGGCCCTCCCGGACGACGCCGAGCTGCACGGCGGAGGCGTTGGCCAGCACCACCTCGTCCCGGCCGTCGAGGACGGCCACCGCGACGGGCAGCGCGGAGATCACCTCGACCGAGCCGGGCACCGCCGGGGTCGCGGGCTCGCCGGGGCCGTCCGCCGCCGGGCCCGGGCGATCCGGCGCCGGGTGGCGGCCGCGCAGCAGCACCAGGACGAGCAGCGCCCCGAGGAGCACCCCGACGCTCGCCCCGACCAGGGCAGACACGACCACACCGGCGATGCTAGGCCGACCCCGGCGACGTCCCGCACGGCGAGCGACGGGCTCCGCCGATGTTCACCGATCCGTTCATGGCGAAGCGCACGGAACAGAGCAGGTCGCGCGACTAGGGTGCAGGCATGCGTGACGCCTACCACGACGACCTCGACGCCATCTCCGCCTCCCTGGTGGAGATGACGAACCTCGTCGGCTCGGCGATGAGCCGGGCCACGACCGCGCTGCTCGACGCCGACCTGCAGCTCGCCGAGCTGGTGATCGCCGCCGACGAGCACATCGACGAGGTCTACCGCGACGTCGAGGCGCGCGCCTTCGACCTGCTGGCCCGCCAGCAGCCGGTCGCCAGCGACCTGCGCGCGATCATCACGCGCCTGCGGATGGTGGCGGACCTGGAGCGGATGGGCGACCTGGCCCAGCACGTCGCCAAGATCGCCCGGCGGCGGTACCCGCACTCGGCGGTCCCGCCGGAGCTGCGCGCCACCCTGCTGCGAGATGGGCCACGTCGCCGAGGAGATCGTCGCCAAGGCCGGCAGCGTCATCGCCGGGCCGCGACGTCGCGCTCGCCGCCGAGCTGGAGTCCGACGACGACGTGATGGACGAGCTGCACCGCCAGCTGTTCGCCGTGATCCTCGACGACGACTGGGCGGACGGCATCGAGGCGGCCATCGACATCACCCTGCCGGCCGCTACTACGAGCGCTTCGCCGACCACGCCGTCTCGGTCGCCCGCCGGGTGGTCTACCTGGTCACCGGGCAGCGCCCGGTGCCCGTCGCCTGACGGCCTGCCTCAGCGCCCCTGCGCGGCCACCGCGGCGGCCGCCGCCTCGGCGGCCTCCGGGTCGAGGTACTCCCCGCCGGGCACCGTCGGCCGCAGCTCGTCGTCGAGGTCGTAGCGCAGCGGCTGCCCGGTCGGGATGTTGAGCGCCGACGACCTCCTGCTCGCCGAGCCCGTCGAGGTGCTTCACCAGCGCGCGCAGCGAGTTGCCGTGCGCGGCGACCAGCACGGTCTGCCCGGCCCGCAGGTCCGGCACGATCGCGTCGTACCAGTACGGCAGCAGCCGGTCGACGACGTCGGCGAGGCACTCGGTGCGCGGCACGAGGTCCCGGGCCAGCAGCGCGTAGCGCGGGTCGTCGGCTGACGTCCCACTCCGCGCCCGGCTCGATCGGCGGCGGCGGCATGTCGTACGAGCGGCGCCAGAGCATGAACTGCTCCTCGCCGTACTCCTCGCAGCGTCTGCTTCTTGTCCTTGCCCTGCAGCGCGCCGTAGTGCCGCTCGTTGAGCCGCCAGTGCCGGTGCACCGGGATCCACGGCCGGTCGCAGCTCGTCCAGCGCCAGGTTGGCGGTGCGGATCGCCCGGGTCAGCACGCGAGGTGTGCACGACGGTCGGCAGCAGCCCGGCCTCGCGCAGCAGCTCCCCGCCGCGCCGGGCCTCCTCCTCGCCCTTCTCGGTCAGGTCGACGTCGACCCAGCCGGTGAACAGGTTGGTCTGGTTCCACTCGCTCTCGCCGTGGCGGAGCAGCACCAGGGTCGCCATGCCGCGATCCTGCCAGCCGGTCCGACGATCCCGGCGTACGGGTCAGCGCCGGGCGTCGCGCCGGGGGCCGGTGTCGGGGGTCCCGGCCGGACGGCGCCCGGCGCCGTCGGCGAGCACCTTCGCGGCCAGCGCGGGGTCGGCGGCGAGCCGGTCGCCGTAGCAGAGCGCCAGCAGGGTCTCCTGCTCGTCCTCCAGGGTCTGCAGAACCTCGCCGAGCAGCCGGTCCAGCCCGGCCTCGTCCACGTCGGCCAGCGGCAGCGACCCGGTGAGGAACACGTCCCCGACGTCGTCGACGGCGAAGTGCACGCCGCGCAGCGCCAGGTTGCGCCCCAGCAGGTGCCGGTGCAGCCGGCCGGCCCGCGCGTGGCCGGGCTCGTCGGGGTCGACCCGGTCCGCAGCGACGTGCAGCACGAACGCCTCGACGCGGACCGCCTGCTCGCCGGCGAGCAGCCAGACGACGGTGCGGGGCCGCCGCCGTCCGACGAGCGTGACGAGGTACGCCCCGGCCTCGACCCGCTCGAACGGGGCACCCAGCGCGGCCAGGCCGTCGAGCAGCAGGCCGTCCAGCCGCCAGAGCAGGTCGCCCCGGCCGGTCACCGGTCGGGGTCGGCGAAGCGGGCGAAGGCCGGCGAGGTTCGCCGTCGACTCGCCGTTCTTGCGCCGCCAGTGCCCACTCGCGCCGGATGGAGCCGGCGAAGCCGATCTCCAGCAGCGTGTCGAAGGACTCGTCGGCGTACTGCAGGACCGCGCCGAGCAGCCGGTCGACCTCCTCGGCCGTGACGGCGTGCAGCGGCAGCCGGCCGACCAGGTAGACGTCGCCGGCCGCGTCGATGGAGAACGCGACGCCGTACATCCGGGCGTTGCGGCGCAGCAGGAAGCGCAGGAACTCCTCGGCGTTCTCGTCGGGCTTGCGGCAGACGAACGCCTCGACGAGCAGCGCGTGCCGCCCGACGACGAGCCAGCAGTTCGTGGCGAGCTTGTGCGGTGCCCGGCAGCGTGACGAAGAACGAGCCCGGCGCCGGGCGCGCTCGCAGTCCAGGCTCGGCCTCGTCCAGGGCGGCCGCGATCACCGCGGACGGGTCGCCGGGCACGTCGCCGGTCACCGCGCCGGGGCTCATCGCGCCGTCGCCAGCCGGCGGCGGCGACCTGCTCGGCGAGCGCGGCGCGGTAGGTCGCGAGCAGCCCGTCGGCGGTGCGGTCCCAGGAGAAGTCCGCGGCGTGCGCGACCGCGCCGCGGCGACAGCGTCGCGCGCCGCTCGACCGCCCGGTCCAGCGCGCTCGGCCCAGGCCACCGGGTCGTGCCCGGGCACCAGCAGCCCGCTGACGCCGTCGCGCACCGTGGTGCGCAGCCCGCCGACGTCGGTCGCGACGACCGGCGTGCCGCAGGCCTGCGCCTCCAGGGCGACCAGGCCGAAGGACTCGTTGTGGCGGGGGACGGCGACGACGTCGGCGGCCCGGTACCAGTCGCGCAGCCGGTCGTCGGCGGTGCTGCGGCGGCTCGAAGCGCACGCGGTCGGCGATGCCGAGCGCGGCGGCGAGCTCGCTGCAGCGGCGGTGCGGCTCGGCCAGGCCGGTGCCGCTCGGTCCGCCGACGATGGCCACGCACGAGCCGGTCGCGCAGCGCCGGGTCGCGGCGCCAGCAGCCGCGCGGCGGCCCGCAGCAGCACGTCGGGCGCCTTGAGCGGCTGGATGCGGCCGACGAACAGCAGCACGACCGCGTCGGGCGGCAGGCCGAGGCGGGTCGCGGGCGGCCGCGCTCGGCCGGCGACCGGGCGGAAGTGCTCGAGGTCGACGCCGGGCGCGCACGGTGACGACCCGGGCCGGGTCGGCGTCGTAGCAGGTCGACCAGCTGGCCGGCCTCGTCGTCGGTGTTGGCGACCAGCCGGTCGGCCTCGGCGACGACCTGCTCCTCGCCGACGACCCGGGCGCAGCGGCTCGGGCGCGTCGCCGTCGGCCAGCGCGACGTTCTTCACCTTGGCCAGGGTGTGCGCGGTGTGCACCAGCGGCACGCCCCAGCGCTCGCGTGGCCAGCCAGCCGACCTGCCCGGACAGCCAGTAGTGCGAGTGCACGACGTCGTACCAGCCCGGCTCGTGCGCGGCCTCGGCCCGCAGCACGCCGCTGGTGAAGGCGCACAGCTGCGCGGGCAGGTCCTCCTTGGACAGGCCCTCGAACGGGCCGGCGGTCACGTGCCGGACGGTCACGCCCGGGCGCCATCTCGACCACCGGCGGCAGGTCGCTGCGGGTGGCGCGGGTGAAGATCTCGACCTCGACGCCGCGGTCGGCCAGCCGCTTGCGGGTCTCGACGACGTAGACGTTCATGCCGCCGGCGTCGCCGGTGCCCGGCTGCTCGAGCGGCGAGGTGTGCACCGACAGCATGGCGACCCGGCGCGGCCGCAGGCTGCGCAGCGACGGACGGGGTCATGCGTCCACCGCTCCTCGTCCGGGCGTCCGGGTCGGACCCGGCCGATCCTGCCCTCGCCGGTGCCAACCACCGCACCTCGGGGCACTTCCCGCAGGCGACGACTTCTCCCGGCCGTGAGCGCCCCGACCCGCGCCGACGGCTCGCCGCCGACCGCCGTCGTCACCGGTGCCAGCAGCGGCATCGGCGCGGCGACCGCGCGCCGGCTGGCCGCGCGACGGCTGCCAGGTCGTCGCGGCGGCCCGGCGGGCTCGACCGGCTCGGCGAGCTGGCGGCCGACGCTCCCCGGCGATCCGCCCGCGCGCGCTCGACGTCACCGACCCGCGCTCGGTCGAGGCAGCTCGCCGACGCCGTGCCCGACGTGCGACCTGCTGGTCGCCAACGCCGGTGGCGCGTTCGACGTCGACCCGGTCGACGAGGCCGACCCGACGTCTGGGCGCGGATGTACGACGTGAACGTCGCTCGGCACGCGTGCGGACCGTGCAGGCCGCTGCTGCCGGCGCTGCTGGCTCGCGCCGCCGGGCACGTCGTGCTGACCGGCTCGACCGCCGGCCGCTGGGTCTACGAGGGCGGCGCGCGGCTACGTCGGCGGCCAAGCACGCCCTGGCCGCGCTGCGCGAGACGCTGCGGCTGGAGCCGTCGAGCGCGGCCGGTGCGGGTCAGCGAGATCGCCCCCGGCATGGTCGCGGACCGAGGAGTTCTCGCTGATCCGCTTCGGCGGCGACGCCGACCGGGCCGCGGCGGTCTACGCGGGCGTCGAGGCGCTGACCGCCGAGGACGTCGCCGACGTCATCGCCTGGGTGGCCACCCGCCCGGCGCACGTCAACATCGACCTGGTGCAGGTCACCCCGCAGCAGCAGGCGTCGGTGACCAAGGTGCCCGGCGCACCTGAGGCCGCGGTGACCGGCCGGCGGCCCGCTGCCCCGCGCCCAGCGGTACGCCGCCGGGCGGGCGCGCGCGCTCGGCCTGGCGACCCGCGGCACCACCGCGCCGAACCGGCTGCGCCGGGTCGACCGCTGGCTGACCGCGGTGCACGGCGGTCTGCTGCGCGGCGGCCGGGCCGGCCCGCTCGTCGTCGACCTGGGCTACGGCGCGTCGCCCGGTGACCACGGTCGAGCTGCACGGCCGGCTGCGCGGCGGTCCGGCCGGACGTCGAGGTCGTCGGGCTGGAGATCGACCCGGAGCGGGTCGACGGCCGCGCCGGTCCGCGGAGCGCCCCGGGCTGTCGTTCCGGCGCGGCGGCTTCGAGCTGGCCGGGCTGCGGCCGCTCGTGGTCCGGGCGCTGAACGTGCTGCGGCAGTACGACGAGGCGGCCGCCGCCGAGGCCTGGCGCGACGCTGCTGGCCGGTCTGGCGCCCGGCGGGCTGCTCGTCGAGGGCACCTGCGACGAGGTCGGGCGGCGGGCGGCCTGGGTGGCGCTGGACGCCGCACGGGCCGCAGCACGCTGACCCTGGCCGCCCACCTGCCGACGCTGGACCGGCCGTCGGCCCTCGCCGAGCGGCTGCCCAAGGCGCTGATCCACCACAACGTGCCCGGCGCAGCCGGTGCACGCGCTGCTCGCCGCGCTCGACGCCGCCTGGGACCGGGCCGCGGCGGTACGCGGCGTTCGGCCCGCGGCAGCGGTGGGTCGCCGCCTGCGCGGCGCTCGCCTGGCCGCGGCGTCGACGTCCGTGCGCGCCCGGCTGCGGCGAGCTGACCGTGCCGTGGTCCTCGGTGGCGCCCCGCGTGGGCTAGCTCGCCAGGGAGCTGGCAGCGCCGTCACTCGTGCTGCCGTCGCTCGTGTCGCCGGGCCCTTCCCGCGCTCCGGGTGCTGGCCCGGCACCCGCTCCACCATCGTGCGGACCCGCTCGTCGACCCGGCCGGCCCGCTCGTCGGCCTGCGCCTGGGTCAGCCGGCCGGAGGCCACCGCGTCGGCGAGCTCCTTCTTCTCGTCCTCCACCAGCGCCGCGACCAGGCTGTCGAGCGTGACGCCCTTGTCCTGCGCCACGGTCGCCAGGCTCTTGCCGGCCTGCAGCTCGGTACGCAGCTCGTCGGCGGTCAGGCCCAGGGCGAGGGCGGCGGCGTCGAGGTGCTGCCCGCCGCGCAGGCCCGGGCCTCCCCGGCCCGTGCCCGTGCCCACCGCGCCCCCCGCGGTCGGGCATCGCCTCCGAGAGCGTGCTGGCGACCTTGTCGGCCTGGTCCTGCGTCAGGGTGCCGTCCGTGACGAGGCCCTTGAGCGCCTCCGAGATCCGGCTCACCCCGGAGGCGACGGCCGCGGCCGGGCCTGCGGTCGTGTCGGTGCCGGCGGCGAAGGCGGGGACGCCGAGCAGGCCGACCCCGAGGACGCCGACGGCGGTGGCAGCAACGATCTTGGTACGCATGGGAACGCTCCCTGTCTGGGGAGCCGGCACGTCCGGCTCTGCTCCGAGCCTCGGTCCGCTTCCTGTGACGGACCTGGGAGCCGGCTGCCGCGCCGCCGTCAACCGCTGTCCCGGGCGCCTACCGCTCCAGCAGGACCGCCATCTCGGCGTCCAGGTCGACCCGGGTGTGCTCGGCGCCGGTCGGCACGAGCAGGTAGGTCTGCTGCAGGAACTCCACGACGTCGTCGCGGTCGATCTCGAACAGCGCCGAACCGGAGGGCGAGGCCATCGCGAGGTGCACCACCGGGGCGGACCCGACCCGGGGCCGGTCGTCCTCCGACGGCCACACCCGGACGTCACCCTCGCCGGCCGGGCCGGCCACGCCGTCGGTGAGCAGCTGCCGGGCGAACAGCCACTCCACGACCCCGCGGTCCTGGGTCCCGGTCCGGAACGCCACCTGGACCGCCCAGGGGTCGTCGGCGCAGTAGCTCAGGTCCGCGAGCACAGGAAGGTGGGGGGCACCGGGCACCACGAGACGCAGCTCGAGCTCGGTGTTGATGACGGCGGTGTCGGTCACGGTGACTCCTCGGACGCGGGTTCAGGGCGAGTGGCTCGGGCGGTCCGTACGGGGTGGGGTCAGGCGGCGGTCGGGCAGTCGGGAGCGCAACGAGCGGGAGGCCGTCGAGTGACGGCCCGGACGGGGGACGTTCGGCGCGGTCGCCTCCGCCGCCGGGGGGCGGGCGGGTAGCCCGCCACCGACCTGGGCAGGGTCCGGTCATGACGGACGAACTGGTGGTGCTGCGTGGCGGAAGTCGGGACGGGGAGTCGACCCGGGTGCGGCAGGGGGTGCGGCGCCTGCTGGCTGCCAGCCAGGCGCCCGGGCTGCTGGACGTGTACGAGGCGAACGGCCTGACCGACGACCTTCCCGGCAACCCGGAAGCGGCCCTGGTGTTCGTGCACGCGGGTCAGCAGGCGGCGGACGGGGTGGCCCCGGAGATGCTGCACGGCCCGCCCTCGCACGAGCCGCCGTCCCGGACCTGAGGAGCGTTCGCTGCCTTCTGCCCGTCGAGCCCGTGCGGGAAACCGAGGACCGGCCCCGGCAGCCTCACCGGGGCCCGCCGGTCACCAGGGCCCGCCGGTCACCAGGGCCCGCCGGCCCCGATCTCCCGGACCGCGGGCCGGACGTCGACCAGGTACACCAGGACGGCGACGGCGATGACCGCCCCCAGCAGGCCGAGCAGCCCGACCCCGAGCAGGCACATCGCAGTGCCCGTCCCGAGGATCGCCAGCCAGATCGGCTTGGAGAGCTTGCCGGCGGCGGGGAACGCAGCCGCCGGACGGATCGCCGCGTCGACCAGCGCCCAGATCGCGAGGGCGAGCAGGGCCAGGTCGAGCAGGAGGAACAGGGAGTTCGTGGCGGGAAGCACACCGCCATCCTGCCCGCTCCTCCCGGTACGCGGCGACCCCCGGGCCCCGTCTGGGGGCTCCGGGGGCCGTGTCGCGCCGGCGTGCTGGTGGAGCAGTCGGGCAGGGTGGGGAATCAGCCGATCTTGTCGGCAGCGCCTGCGACGGCCTTCTCGCCGGCCTTGACGCTCTTCTTGGCGGCGGTCGCGGCGGCCTCGGCCTTCTTCACGGCCTCCTTGCCCTCGGCCAGCGCAGCCTCGGTCGCCGGCTGGCGACGGATCTGGGTGACCAGGCGCTCACCGCGCACCGCCAGGGAGGCGTAGAGCTCGTTGGCCTGCTCGGTCGCCTTGGCCACGCGGGTCGGCAGGGCCTTGACGACGGCCGGGACCTCGGCGAGGCGCTCCTGGGCCTTCTTCACCTCGGCGACGTACGCGGACGGCGCCTCCTTGACCTGCTCGATCCACAGGTCGGCGAGACCGGCGAACGCGAAGGCCGGCTTCTTGACCTCGTCCAGCGTGACGGACGGCAGGTTCTTGATGGTGAAGCGACCGGTGACGGTGGTGTCGGTCTTGTGAACGTCGGTGGTGACAGTCATGCGGATGCCTCCTGGGGCGGATCGGTCTGCGGAGTCGTGGGGGTCGTACGGGTCTTCCTGGGCTTGCTGGGCTTGCTGGGCTTGCTGGGCACGGCCGGCACCTCGTCGGGCTCGGCCGGCGCGCTGGTCGTCCCGACGGGGCCGTTCTCCCGGCGGAAGCTGTCGTAGATCTCGAGGAGCACCTGCTTCTGCCGCTCGGTCAGGCCGACGTCGGCCAGCAGGGCTTCGACGACGGGTTGCGCGCCCTCACGCTGCTCGAGGATGCCGGCCTGCACGTAGAGCGCCTCGGCCGAGATGCGCAGGCCCTTGGCGATCTGCTGCAGGATCTCGGCGCTCGGCTTGCGCAGGCCCCGCTCGATCTGGCTGAGGTAGGGGTTGCTGACACCGGCGAGCTTGGCGAGCTGGCGCAACGAGATCTGGTTGCCGCGCCGCTGCTCGCGGATGTACTCACCAAGGCGGTGTCCCGCTCCGGTGACGCTCTCCAGCGGCTCCTTGATCACAACGACGACGTTAGCCCGAGGTGCTAACTCTTGCAAGCAGAGCGGCTAGCAATCCGCCGTGAGCCTCGTCACACGCGGTCGGGGAACCGGGCCCGCACGCGGCTGCGGGCATGTCGTCCGGCCGGCGCAGCGCGACCGGTGCACACTGGGCACGCTGCGGCAGCGGCGCCCGACCCCGCTCGGGGACCCCCCGGAGGCACGATGCAGGTGGCGGCGACGCCCGCAGATCGAAAGTACGGTGCGTGTTCTCTAGGCTGCGCAACGTGATCCGTGAGGCGGCCCGTGGCCGCGAGGCGCTCGAGGTCGACGCCCGCCCCGGCGCGGTGCCGCAGGTCCGCCGCTGGGTCCGCCGGGCGCTCTCCGGCTGGCAGCTGGACGCCCTGACCGACGACGCCGAGCTGGTGCTCACCGAGCTGGTCTCCAACGCGGTGCTGCACGCGGCCGGCCGGGTGCGCATCGTGGTCACCTGCGAGCCGGACGGCGTCCTGCTGGAGGTCCTGGACTCCAGCCCGGTCGCCCCGGTCCGGCGCGCCGTCTCGGACGGCGGGACGACCGGGCGCGGCCTGCACCTGGTCGCCGCGATGGCCAGCGCGTGGGGCGTCAGCCCGCGCCCCGACGACGCCCCCGGCAAGACCGTCTGGTGCCGGCTCCGCGTCGGCGTGGAGGTGGTCGAGCCCGACCTCGCGCCGGAGGACCTGCTCGCCGCCTTCGACGACGAGGCCGCCGGCTTCGAGGTGACGGTCGGCGACGCCCCGACCGCGCTGCTGCGGGCCGCCAAGGACCACCTGGACGGCCTGCTCCGCGAGTTCGCGCTGGCCGAGAGCTCGAGCGGAGCCTTGCCGCACGAGGTCGCCGAGGGCATCACCGCCGCCGCGACCGCGTTCGGCGAGGCGCGCGCGCAGCTGCGCCGCCAGCTCAACCGGGCGACGCAGGACGGCCTCCCGCGGGTGGTGCTGCGCTTCGCCCTGCCGGCCGAGCTGGCCGACGCCGGCGAGGCCTACCTGCGCGCGCTCGCCGAGGCCGACACCTTCGCCCGCGACCGGCGCATGCTGTCGCTCGAGTCCCCGGTGGCCTTCCGCGTGCTGCGGGAGTGGTACGTCCTCGCCCTCGTCCAGGGGCTGCGCGACGCCCAGGCGGGACGCCCGCCGTCCGCCGCCGAGTCCTTCGAGCAGCGCCTGCTCGGTGAGCTCGAGGTGCTCGAGCAGCGCACCCGCGAGAACGCGCTGGCCGCGCTGCTGCAGCGGGTCACCGGCCGGCTCGCCGCGGCCCAGACGCTGCAGGAGGTCGGTGAGGCGGCGGTCAGCGAGGGCATCACCGCGCTGGCCTGCGCCGGCGGCACGCTGACCCGACCCGAGGGGGCGTGCACCGCGCCGATCGTCGAGTCCGGCATCGACGTCGGGCTGGGCGCGCAGTACGGCCGCGACGGCGCGCCGGTCGGCCCCTCCACCCGCGCGATCCGCTCCGGCGAGCAGGTGTACGTCGAGAGCCGGGACGAGCGCGACGAGCAGTTCCCGCACCTGGCCGGGATGCAGCCGGACGCGGTCGCCCTCGCCGCCGCCCCGCTGGCCGTCGCCGGCGAGATCGTCGGGGCGCTGCGCTTCTCCTTCGTCACGCCGCACGTGTTCTCCCGGCCGGAGCGGGCCTACCTGTCGGCGCTGGCCGCGCAGACCGCCCAGGCCGTCGCACGCGTGGACGCCCTGGAGCGCCTGCAGCGCGCGGAGACCCGCAGCCGCACGCTCGCCGCGCTCGGCGACCGGCTGGCGTCGGCGCACGGCGTGACGAACGTCGCCGAGGCCGTCGCGGACGTCGTCCTGCCCACCCTCGGCGACCTGATGGCGCTGCACCTGCTCGGCGGCGACGGCCGGATCACCTTCGCGCTGGCCCGGCACCGCGACCCGCGGCTCACCCCGGCGCTGGAGGCGATGCTGCAGCGGTTCCCGGTCTCGCTGGACCACCCGATCGGCGCCGGCCGGGTCCTCGCGACCGGCGCGCTGCAGGACCTCCCCGTCGTCACCGACGAGATGCTGCGCGAGATCGCCGACGGCGACGACGCCTTCCTGGGTCTGATGCGCGAGCTCGACGTCCGCGGCGGCACCATCGTGCCGCTCACCGCGGGCGGCCGGACGCTGGGCGCGCTGTCGCTCGCCCGGTCGGGGACACGGCCGATCTCGGACCAGGAGATCGAGATGGCGGCCGAGGTGGGCCGGCGGGCCGGCGTCGCCGTCGCCAACGTCCGCGCGCTCGGCACGTCGGCCCGGCTCGACCTGGTGCTGTCGGCGACGAACATCGGGTCCTACGAGATGGCCCTGCCGGGCGGCGAGGTGGCCTGGGACGACGAGATGTTCCGCCTGCTCGAGATCGACCCGGCGACCTTCGACGGGTCGCTGGACACCTTCTTCGCCCGGGTGCTGCCCGAGGACGCCGTCCGCGTCGCCGAGGTGGTGGACCGCGCCGTCGCCGAGGTGGGTGAGCTGACCGTCGACTACCGGGTCCAGCTGCGGGACGGCTCCCTGCGCTGGATCGAGGGCCATGGCCGGGTGCTCGCCACCTCCGACGGCACCCCGGTCCGCCTGGTCGGCGTGGCCGTGGACGTGACCGCCCAGCGCGACGCGAGCGCCCGGGCCCTGCGCAGCCTGGAGCTGATGGCCGACGGCTTCGTGCAGCTCGACCGGGACGGCGTCATCTCCTACGCCAACGTCGCCGCGGAGGAGCTGCTCGGAGCCCCGAGGGCGGCGCTGGTCGGGTCGTCGCTGCACGAGCGGGTCCCGGCCGCGGCGGCGCTGCTGGCGGACCCGGCCGACGAGCCGGGCACCCCGCTCCACCTGGAGGCCGAGGTGCTGGGCCGCGAGCTCGAGATCCGGGCGCACCGGCGGCCCGAGGGGGTCGTGGTGTCCTTCACCGACCTCGCCCAGCGCCGCCGCACGGAGCGGGAGCGGGACCGGGCGCTGTCGCGCCTGCAGCTGCTGAACGACGTCGGGGCCGCGCTCACCGAGACGCTCGACGTCGACGAGGCGCTCCCCCGTCTGGTCGGGCGGCTGGTGCCCGCCTTCGCCGACGTCGCCACCATCGACCTCGTCGAGGGGGACGCCGGTACGGGCGGTGCGCACGGCGGTGGCAGCACCGGCCGGGACGTCGTGGTGACCGCCGCCGATCCGGTGCTGGCGGAGGCGCTGCGCCGCGCGGACGAGCTGCTGCCGCGCCGGAGCAACCCGCAGGCCTCGGTGAACCGGGTGCTGTCGGGCGAGCCGTACGCGCTGGTCACGGTCACCCCCGAGGTGCTCGACCGGGCCGCGATCAGCCCCGAGCACCGCCGGCTGTACGCGGACATGGACATCCGGCAGGCGCTGGTCGTCCCGCTGGTGGCCCGCGGGCGGGTGCTCGGCGCGCTGAGCCTGCTGCGGGTCGGGCCGCAGGCGGTGCCGTACGCGGACGCCGACGTCCAGTTCGCGCTCGACATCGGCCGGCGCGCGGGACTGAACGTCGACAACGCACTGCAGTACACCGCGCAGCGGGCCGTGGCCGAGGGCCTGCAGCGGTCCCTGCTGCCGGACCTGCCGACGGTCGAGGGGGCCCGGCTGGGCGCCGCGTACGAGCCCTCCAGCAGCCAGGCCAAGGTCGGTGGCGACTGGTACGACGCCTTCGTGCTGCCCGACGGCGCGCTGGGACTGGTGATCGGTGACGTGATGGGCCACGACATCGCGGCCGCCGCCGCGATGGGCCAGCTGCGGTCGGTGCTGCGCACGTGCGCGGTCGGCGGTGACGGGCCGGCGGTCGTGCTGGACCGCCTGGACCGGCTGGTCGAGTCCTTCGAGATGGCCGACCTGGCCACGGTCGTGTACGCCCGGCTCACCCGGTGCGAGGACGGCTCCGGGCTGCTCGAGTGGGCGAACGCCGGGCACCCCCCGCCGCTGCTGCTGGCCCCCGGCGAACCGGCCCGCTACCTCGACGGCGGCCGCTCCACGATGATCGGGGTCTGGGGCGGCGAGGCCCGGCAGACCGCCGCCGAGCTGCTGCCGGTCGGCAGCACGCTGCTGATGTTCACCGACGGCGTCGTGGAACGCCGCGGCGACGACCTGGACGACCGCCTCGACCTGCTCCGTACGGTGGCGGCGGGACTCGTGCGGGACGCAGCCGCCGACGACCCGGACGCGCTGTGCGCGCAGCTGCTGGCCGCCGTCCGGGACGGCTCGCACGACGACGCCGCGGTGGTCGCGGTGCGGCTGTCGGACCTGACCGGCTGACCCGCTGACCCTGCGCGAGCGGCCTGAGCTGCCCGCCCGGGCCGTCGGTCAGGCCGCGAGCACCCCGGCGGCGCGGACCACCCCGACCGGGCGGCCGCCGCCGAGCACGGGGAGGGTGGCCAGCTCGTCGAGCACGTTCCCGGTCGCGCCGAGCGCCCGCAGCGCGGCGACCAGCACCGGGCCGCGCGGCCGTCCGGCGCCGTCGTCGATCTTGAGCGCGACCGCGGAGCCGTCGGCGAGCGCCGCGGCGTAGACGCCCTCGGCGCCGTCCTTGGCGAGCAGGCCGGGGATGCCCCGCATCAGCAGGGTGACGTCGCGTCCGGTGCCGCCGACCAGCTCGGGGTGGGCGCGCATCGGCGTCGGCGATGCGCCGCTCCGGCGTGCCGGGCGCGGCGGTGACGAGCCGCGCGAACGCGCGGGCCAGGCCGGGCAGGGTCAGCGCGTGCTGCGGCGCGCCGCAGCCGTCGACGGCGACGTGCCGGACCGGCTCGCCGGCGAGCCGCTCGATGGTCGCCGTGAGCGCCACCTGCAGCGGGTGCTCGGGGTCGAGGTAGCCGGCTGTCGGCCAGCCGCGGGCCACGCAGGTGGCGAGCATCGCGGCGTGCTTGCCGGAGCAGTTCATGTGCGCGCGGCGTCGGGCCGCCGCCGGAGGCCAGCAGGGCGTGCGCGGTCGGCCTCGTCGAAGCGGGAGCACCGGCGGGGCAGCCGAGGTCGTCGACGCTGAGGCCGTCCGACAGGATCCGGCGCACGAGCTCGAGGTGCTGCGGCTCGCCGCTGTGCGAGGACGCGGCCAGCGCCAGACACGGCTTCGGTCGGCGGGCTCCCAGCCGCACTCCAGCATCCCGACCGCCTGCAGCGGCTTGTTCGACGAGCGCGGGAACACCGGCCGGTCGAGGTCGCCGAGCGCCAGCGCGACGCTGCCGTCGGCGCGCACGGCCACGAGCGAGCCGAAGTGCCGGCTCTCGACGACGCCCGAGCGGGTGACCTCGGCCAGCAGCGTCACGCCTCGTCGTCCGCCGAGGCGGCGAGCAGGGCGTCGACGTCGGCCTCGCCGTCGCGGTACCGGCGGGTGATCTCCGCGCTGCAGGCGTCCATCACGGTCTGCACCTCGCGCCGCTTGCCGGAGATCAGCTGCTCCTCGTCGGCTCAGCACCTGCATCGCGGACTCCACGTCGGCGTCGCTGCGGGCCGACACGTCCGACAGGTCGACGTCGGCCACCAGCGCCTCGACGTAGCGGCGGTGCTGGTCGACCCGGCTCGGCTCCAGCGCGCTGTGCCGGCCGAGGCCGCGCGCGGGGCTCCGCGGCTCGTCCGCGAGGATCTTGGCGAGCCCGGCGACCAGGTCGCCCTCGCCGCCGGCGCGCCGGGCGGTCTCGGCCCGGAGCACGTCGAGCCGGCCCTGCACCATCCGGCGCAGGTACGACAGATCGACCTCCTCCTGCTCGGCCTCGGCCCGCAGGGCCCGCACGTCCTGCAGGGACGCCTCCCGCAGACCGTCGAGGTAGTCCTCGGCCAGCACCTTGTCGATGCGGCGGCTGCCCGTTCCGGTCGTGCCGTCGGCGCTCACCCCGGGTCCTTCCTGTCGTCGTCGCGCGCCGGGAGGCGCACGGTGGCCATGGTGACAGATCCGCGGCGGGGCGCCCGTTTCCGCACGGAACGCGCTCAACGTCGGGCACCCCGCTGCCGAGGTTGCACGGGAGAGGGGGTGGGTCGTGCGCGCAGGCGAGCTGGCCGACTGCGGCCTGCCCGCGGTGCTCGTCACGCTCGCCGACCGGGGCGCCACCGGCTGCCTGCACCTCACGCAGCCCGGCGGTGACCGGGCCCGGGTGTTCCTGCGCACCGGCGAGGTGTACGCCGTGCTGGCCGACCCCGGCGTCGAGCTCGGCCCCGGGGTCGCTGAGCGCCTGGTGCAGGACGGTGACCTGCTGGCCGAGGACCTGGCCGAGGCCCGCGCGGCTCAGCGCACGGACCTGCCGACCTGGGGCCTGGCGGAGCTGCTCGTGCACCTGGAGATGGCGCCGCGCGAGGCGGTCGAGACGCAGCTGCGCTCCCGGGCCCGCGACGCGGTGGCGGCTCTGCTCGCCTGGCCGCAGGCCCGCTGGGAGTTCACCCCGGACGAGCGCACCCGCAGCGACGTCGCGCCGCCGGTCGCCGTCGTCGACCTGCTGACCGGGCTCGTGCCGTTCCCGCTGCCCGCTCCGCTGTCCGAACCCGAACCCGAACCCGACCCAGCCGAGCCCGAGCCCGAGCCTGCGCCGCCGGACGCCGCCCAGGTCGCCGCCTTCTCCTCCGAGCTCAGCGCGACCGCGAACAGCTCGACCCCGCTGGCGCCGCCACCCTCGGCTCCGCCCGAGCTCCCCGCGGCCGACCCGACCCCCGCTCCGAACAACGACCACTGGGGACGGGCCGACACGGACACGGCCGCGCTGCTCCGCGAGCTGTCGTCCCTCGGTCTCGACGACGACCAGCCGTCCGCTTCCGACGCGGTCCCGGTGAGCGGGGCCGGGCCGACCTCGTCGGCGGCCGCCGCCGGTGCCGCGGCGCGCCGGCGCAAGGGCCTGTTCGGGCGCTGACGCGGTCACGCTCGCTCGACCCAGCCGGTCGGACCCAGGTACCGACCGTCGCGCAGCCGCAGGACACGGCCGCCGACGTGCAGGTCGCGGTGGGTGCGCTCGCAGAGCGGGACGCTGTCGCGCAGGCTCGTCCGGTGCGCCAGGTGCCACGGCACGGCGTGGTGCGGCACCAGCCGGCTACCGGGTGGATGGCTGCACCCGCTGGCCGCGCACCTGCCCCACTGGACGAGCAGCGCCCGGCGCTCGTGCGCGTGCAGCGTCCGCTCGGTGTGGCTCTGCTCGACCACTCGCCGGCCGAGCCCCAGCACGAACCGGGTGAGCCGGCTGTCGGCCAGCCAGGACCGGACCAGGTCGACCGGCAGGGCGGCGCCGGACCCCCCGACCGCCGGCAGCGCCCCGGGCGCTCCGTGCAGGGTCGCGAGGCCCACGGTGACCAGCAGGTGCGGCGCGTGCTTGTCACGGACGCCGAGCAGGCCGCCGTCGAGCAGCCGGCGAAGCGCCAGCCGCAAGGCGTCGTGCTCCTGCGCCCTGCGGCTGCGCGGCGCGGGCGCGAGCTCGGGGTCCTCGCGCCGGGCTGCCCAGCCGAGCGTGTCCGCGGGGTTGTCCGGGTCGGTCTCCCGGGCCGCCTGCAGGACCGTGAAGAGCAGCTCGCCGCACTCGAGGTCGAGGTCGCCCTCGAGGCGGTAGCCCGAGCCGTCGGCCTTGCGCCGCAGCTGCAGCCCGCGGTCGCGCGCCGCACGGTCGGCCCGGTCCGCGAGCTGCACCGGCAGGAGGGCGTCGACCAGCCGCCCGAGCGCGCCACGCAGCAGGTGCGGCTCGAGCCGTCGCGCGACCTCCACGAACGCGTGCTCCAGCCGCTCCAGGCCGCTCACCGGGGAAGCCGCCACGATGCACAGGCGGTCGTGCAGCTCGCGCACCTCAGGGTCGTCGTCGGCGAGCCCGCCGCGAGCCTGGCAGACCGTGTCCAGCACGCCGTCGACCACGACCGCCTCGAGCACCTGCTGCTGGGGCTGGCCGTCGAGCAGGCCGTCCGGGCGGTCCACGAGGCCGCGCACCTGCTCCAGAGCCAGCCCGACCCGCTGCGCGGCCTGCAGTGACAGCACTCCGGCCCGGAGCGCGTCGGCCACCCCGGGCATGCGCTGCATCCGGCGGGCCAGCGCCACCTGACGCGGGTCGACGCCGGCGTGCTGCATCTCCAACCAGCTGCGCGTGCTGGGGGCCCCGGCGAGGTCGTGCAGCTCCCGCGCGTCGACGTCGGCCAGCCGGTGCAGCGAGACGGCCGAGAGCTTGTCCAGCTCGCGCAGCAGGATCGCCGTCTCCGCCAGGGCCTGGGCGCCGGACAGCGATGCCGGCTGCTGCTCGGCGAGGAGCGTCACGGCGTGCTGCAGCAGACGCAGGGGCTCCGACAGCGCGGGCCCCGACAACGCTGTCACCGACATGGCCCCGACCTCCTCTGAGAGTTCGAACGTGTGTTCGATTCTACTCGGGGGCGCCCGCTTCGACAACCCCTGTCGAGCCTTGTGGAGAACGTCGGAAGCCGCTCTGACCAGGTACGACGCCAGGCGTCGGCTTCCCAGGGCGAGGACCGTCAGAAGCGCATGAGCTGCGGCCGCGCGGCCCGCGGCGGCGGCGGCGCCGCCTCCGGCTCGAGGCGCGCCGCGACACCCCCGACGACGAGCTCGCTGTCGTCCGGCACCTGTCGCTTGACCAGCGCCAAGGCGACCGGTCCGAGCTCGTGGTGCCGGGCGACGGTGCCGACCCGACCGACGTCCCGGCCGCCCAGCAGCACCGCGTCACCGGTTGCCGGCAGCTCGCTGTCGGACCCGTCGAGGTGCAGCAGCGCGAGCCGCCGCGGCGGTCGCCCCAGGTTCGCCACCCGGGCCACGGTCTCCTGGCCGCGGTAGCAGCCCTTGTCCAGGTGCACGGCCGTCCCGAGCCAGCGGGTCTCGTTCGGGATGGTGCGCACGTCGGTGTCGACGCCGAGCCGGGGGCGCAGGTCCTCCACGCGGAGCGCCTCGGCGGCGAGCACACCCGCCAGCTCCCCGTCGTAGGAGGTCAGCGACGACCGCGGCACGAAGCGCCACCCGGCGGCCGCACCGAGCACCGCCCACTCCTCGGTGACGTCCCGGACCTCGACGCGCAGCAGGAAGCGCATCCGGTCCAGCCAGGCGGTCAGCGCGGCCAGCGTGCCCGGCTCGACGTGGGCGCGCAGCGCCGACCCGTCGTCGACCAGCGCCAGGTGGTGCTCGACGTGGCCGTGCGGGCTCAGCACGAGGGCCTCGGTCGGTCGGCCGGGTTCGAGCCCCTCCAGCGCCTGGGACGTGAGGCTGTGCAGCCACGACAGCCGGTCCGGGCCGGTCACCTCGAGCACGGGCCGGTGCGACAGGTCGACCTCGGCGGCGCCCGCCGCGAGCCGGCGCTGCTCGCGGTAGGGATCGCCGTAGTGGGCCGCGACCCCGGCGTCCGGGGGGTCCGCGGCCACCGCGCCGGGCCGGGCGAGCAGCGGGCTGGTCATGTCCCGGACAAGCCGCGCGGCGGCCCGTCGATTCCCCTGCCAGACTCCTGGGCATGTGGGAACGGCTGCTCGTCGCGGCGTACGCCCGGACGCCGGAGCGGCCGCGGCGTGCCGTCGTCCGCCTCGTCACGCCCGGCTACCGGGTGGGCGTGCTCGCCGTGCTGTTCCGTCCGGACGGCCGCCTGCTGCTGGTCGACCAGCCGTACCTGCGCGGCTGGGCGCTGCCCGGCGGTGACCTCAAGCGCGGGGAGACCCCCGCCGCGGCGCTGACCCGCGAGCTCCGCGAGGAGCTCGGCGTCCGGGTGGACGTGCCCGCCCCGGTGCAGGCGGCACTACGGACCTCGGACCGCTGGGTGAGCTTCGTGGTCCGCATCGACCTGCCGCAGGCCGTGGCCGACGCCGTCCGTCCGTGCAGCCCGGAGCTGCGCGAGGCGGCCTGGTTCGCGCCGGACGCGCTGCCGCCGGTGCACCCGGACGGGCACGACCCGCTGCGCCTGGTCGGCGTCGCTGGTCTGACCGGCTAGCGGGGCCGCAGCTGGACGGGTCCGTCGACCCGCAGGTCCAGGAACCGCGGGCCCGGCACCTCGGTGTTCAGGCTGGCAGCGGTCGCGGCCACCCCACGGTGGAACGGCTTGCCACCCGGCCCCGGAGTGATCACGACGGTCACCCGCCGCGGCTCGCCCACGCAGGCCACGGTCACCCCGCCGAAGCCGACCGCGAGGCCGTCACCGGCCCGCTGGCTGAGCTGTGCCCCGACGAAGGCGGTCGAGCCTCGCGGGCAGCTCACCCGCAGCGCCAGGTAGGCCTGCGCCCCGCGGGCGATGAACGTCACGTCCGGGTTGACGGCCACGCTGACCCCGGCGCGGGCGTCGCTGGCCCGCATGGCGGCCTGCGCCGGGACGGACGAGGCGAGGACGCTGCCTGCCGCGACCGCGGTACAGGCCAGGGCTGCCGAGCGTCGAGAGGTCATGGTTCCTCCTGGAGCGTCAGGCGGTGCGGCACGACGACCCCGGCCGGCGGCGCCGGTCGGGGCGGGCAGTGCGCAGGCAGCATGCGCCCGCCGACGCTGCGGGGGAAGACCCGCAGCGGGTCAGTGGACGGGTGGTTCCCGGCGTCGGCGCCGCAGCCGTTCCGCGGCGGTCTCGGCGCTGCCGGCGCGGCGCTCCGGGATGCCTTCGGGTGCCGGCGCAGCCGGTTCGCCGCGGTCCGTGGCGCGACGACCCCACCTCGGCTGCGATGCCGCCGCCGGCGGCCGGGTCGTCTCGACCCGGGCGGTGGACGGCATCGGGCTGCCGTCGGCGGAGCGGACCGGGTAGGTCCGCTCGCACGCCGAGCAGGTGACCCGACGGTCGACCCGGTCGTCGATGCTGCCGCGGAACGTGTCGCGCCAGGTGCGCTCGTAGCTCGACTCGGTCAGGCGCAGCTCGGCAAGCGAGCCGCAGGACCCGCAGCGGCCCCGGGTCGTGCCGCAGTCGCGGGTCGTCCAGATCGGCATCTCATCCCCCCAGGTCGCTGCACTGACGGCAGCGGCCGAACACCGCGAAGTGCCCCACGTCGACGGTGAACCCTCGCTCGGCGGCGAGCCGGTCGGCAACCCCGGCCAGCAGGTCCGGGTCGGCCTCCTGCACCAGGCCGCAGTCGCGGCACACCAGGTGCACGTGGTCGTCGTCGGTCGGGACGGAGTACGTCGGGGCGCCGTGCCCGAGGTGCGTGTGCCGTACCAGGCCGAGCTCCTCCAGCAGCTCCAGCGTCCGGTACACGGTGGAGATGTTGACGCCGGACGCGGTCTCGCGGACCGACGCGGCGATCTCCTCGGGCGTCCCGTGCCCGAGCTCGCCGACCGCCTCGAGGACCAGCTGGCGCTGCGGGGTGAGCCGGTAGCCGCGGGCGCGCAGCTGCGCCTGCCAGTCGGCGCCGACCGCCGGCACGCTGCGCCCCATGGGCGCACGATAGTGCGGCCTGCGGCGAACTAGCCTCGGCGCGTGACCTCGACCGTGCTCGCCGTCCTGGGGCCGGGCGGCCCCGCCCTGGCCGACCCTGAGGTGCCGCTGCTGCGGGCGGACGACGCCGGCGTGCTGCGCGGCGAGTCGGTCTTCGAGACCGTCCGGGTGGCCGGCGGCCGGCCCGCGTTCCTCGGGGCGCACCTGCAGCGCCTGGTCCGCAGCGCCGCCCGGCTGGACCTCGACCTGCCGACCGGCTGGGAGGAGCTCGCCGCGCTGGCCGTCGACGCGTGGCCGCACCCGGACGGCGTGCTGCGGCTGGTCTGCTCGCGCGGCGGGGTGGCGTTCGCGCTGGTCAGCCCGGTGCCGGCGGAGACCGTCCGCGGACGCGAGCAGGGGGTCCGGGTCGTGACGCTGACCCTGGGCGTGCCGGCCGGGCTGCGGGCGCAGGCGCCGTGGCTGCTCGGCGGGGTCAAGAGCACGTCGTACGCCGTGAACATGGCGGCGCTGCGCGAGGCCGAACGGGCCGGCGCCGACGACGCGGTGTTCGTCAGCAGCGACGGCGAGGTGCTGGAGGCGCCGACGGCGACGGTCGCCTGGGTGACCCGGGGGCGGCTCGTCACGCCGCCGCCGGCGGACGTCGCCATCCTGCCCGGCACCACGATGGACGTGGTGCTGCAGCTCTGCACCGACCTCGACGTGCCCCACGAGGTGCGCCGCGGGACCGTCCCGGAGCTGCTCGAGGCGGACGAGGTGCTGCTCACCGGCAGCATCCGGGGGGTCGCGCCGGTGGTGGCGCTGGACGGCCGCGAGCTGGGGGACGGACCGGTGACGCGGGCGCTGCGGAGCGCGTTCGAGCAGCGGGTCCTGACCGGGTGACGGTGCCGCGGGGCGCGCCGGCGGTGCTCGCGCTGCTGCTGCTCGGCGCCGGGCTGACCGCCGGCTGGTTCGCCGCCGGCCACCCCTCGGCGCCCGACTCCGGCCTGCAGCAGCTCGACCTGATCTCGCTCGCCGAGCGGGTCGACGGCCTGGACGCCGTCGACGGGCGCCCGACGATGGTCGTGCTGACCTGCCCGCAGGCGCCGCCGCAGCCGCGCGCGCTGGCGCCGCGGTTCGGCCTGGTCGTCCGCAGCGACGCCGCGCTGGCCCGCCGGGTGGCGCTGCCCCGGGCCGTCGACTGCGCCGACGGCTACCTGCTGCTGGACGGCAGCGGGCTGGTCCGCTACCGGACGTACGACCCGGGCTGGCCGCGGCACGCCGAGGAGCAGGAGATCCTGCTCGACGCGATCGCCGGCGGGCACGCCGGGGGGCACCGGTGAGGCGGGCCGCGGTCGTGGCCGGGATCGCCGGCCTGCTGGCCGTCGAGTACGCCGTCGCCGTCGCGTACGCCTCACGCGGCACCTGGTGGCACTACCTGCTGCACCAGATGACCGGCTGGGGGGTGGGCCTGGCCGCCGCGGGCCTGGCCATGGCGCTGGTCGCGGGCCTGCGCGTCCCGCCGCTGCCCGCCGCGGTCGCCGGGCAGCTGGTGTCGATCGTGCCGGACCTGATGTTCCGCTACCTGCGGATGCCGCACACCCGGGCGATGGACTGGTGGCTGGGGCACATCTCCATCCACACCGGGCCGTCGCCCACGCTGGTGGCGCTGGCGGTGCTGCTGCTCGGCGGCGGGTCGTGGCTGGCCGCGGCCGGCGGAGCCCGGCGGACGGCCGCGGCGCTGGCGGTCACCGCGTCCGCGGGCCTGGTCGCGGCCTGCCTGCTGGCGGCCCCGATCCCGACCCGGCTGGCCGACTTCCCGGTCTGAGTACGGCCGAAGCCGGGACGGACCCCCGGCGTCCCGGGCACTGTGGTCGGACTGCGGGCGTACCGACCCGTACCGTGCCGGCAGGACGACGACCGCTTCCCAGGGGGAATCGCCGATGGATCACGACCTGACCCGACGCCGGCTGCTCGGCCTGGCGCTGGCCGGCGGGGCCGGCGCCGCGCTCGGCGGCATCGGAATGCCGCTGACCGCGACCCGACCCGCCGCCGCGCACCCGCTGACCGACCCGGTGAGCATGGCGATGCACCTGCACGCCAGCTTCAGCGAGGGGCCGGCGAGCATGCACGCCCAGCTCGCCGAGGCGCAGCGGCACGGCGTGGACGTGGTGTGGTGGACCGAGCACGACTTCCGGCTGCAGGCCCACGGCTACCGCCGCGAGGTGCACTTCGACGGCCGGGAGGAGGCCGAGGACGGCGTCGCCTGGACCTGGGCGGACGACAAGACCGAACCGGTGCGCGGCGCCCGCGGCGAGTTCGTCACCGACGCGCACTCCCCCGACGAGGCCGGCGCGGCGCTGCGGCTGTCCGCGACCGGCCCGCGGGAGGAGTGGGGCTCGGTGACCTTCACCGGCCGGGCCTGGAACCGGACGTACACCACCAGCGTGGTCGACACGACGCTCGAGCTGGACGTGCTCGCCGAGGCGCTCGGCCCGGACGCCGAGCTGGTCGTGGAGCTCGCCCTGTCCTGGCGGCCGGAGAGCGCCGGGCGGCCCGCCGGGCAGTACCGGCTGCAGTACCGGGTGGGGACGGGCGGGACCCGGGCGGTCGAGGCCGACGGGCTGCTCGGCGTCGTGCCGGTGGCCGCGACCGGCGCCTGGCAGCGGCTGACGATGCGCCCGGTCGACGACGTGGCCGCGCTGTGGCCGGACCTGGTGGCCGGGGACAACGCGCTGCGGGCGCTCTCGGTGGGGGTACGGGCCCGCCGGGGCGCGACCGGCCAGGCCGTGGTGGACCGGCTGCGCTTCCTGCGGACCGGCCGCGCCGACCCGTTCGGCCTGCAGGCCGGCCTGATGGCGCAGTACGCCGACCGGTACCCGGCGGTCACCCAGCGGCAGGCCAGCGAGCTGTCGCTGGTCCGGCACCTGAACGCGTTCGGCGGGGCCCGGGTGCTGCCGGCGTACGCCGACCCGCGTCCGCGCAAGGACGACTCGTTCGAGGCGGCGGCCGCGATGGTGGCCTGGGCGCACGCCCAGCAGTCGCTGGTCAGCCACAACCACCCGCTCGACGGTGGCGTCGAGAACCGGCACCAGCTGGCCCGGATGCTGCTGGCCACCCGCAACCTGGGCGCCGACCTGCTCGAGGTCGGCTGCCCGCAGGACGTCGAGGACATCGCGTACGCCTTCGACGTGGCGGCCCGCAACAGCCTGTTCGTCACCGCGACCGGGGTCAGCGACGACCACTCCGGCCGCCCCTGGGAGACCGCCGGTGCCCGCTGGGTCACCTCCGCCTGGGCGGCGTCCCGCGAGGAGCCGGACCTGCTGAGCGCGGTCGGCGCGGGGCGCGCCTGGTTCTGGGACCTGGCCGGCTGGCGCGGCGCGATGGAGCTGTCGGTGCACGGCGCGCCGGCGATGGGTGGCGTGCTCGTCACCGCCGACCCGGCGACCGCGGTGGGGGTGCGCGCCACCGACCTGCCGGCCGGCGGGACGCTCGAGGTGGTCGTCGGGCGGGTCGACGACGCCGGTGAGCGCGACGCGAAGCCGGCGGTCGACGTCCGCCGGTACGCCACCGGCGAGGCCACCGTCGAGGTGCCGCCGGGCAGCTACCTGCGCTCGGTCGTCCGGGACGCCCGCGGCGACCTGGTCGGCTTCTCCAACCCGGTCTGGGTGCTCGGCGCCGAGCCGGCGCTCGGCGTCCCGCTCGGCCGCCGGCTGACCTGAACCCCGCGGGTGACAAACCCGGCGGAGCCGTCTTACGCTTCGCAGCACACGAGGGAGGAGGTGGTCCGACACTGTGAGTGCTCATCGGACGCGTGAGGTGGCTGTCCGCTAGGACGCCGTTGCAAGGACCGATCGCTGGTCTCGACCGCTCGTCCTGTGACGGCGACGGCGAATCCAACGCAGGCACCAGGCCCCCGGGCGCCGGCCCAGTCCAGCCGGCCCTCGGCCCGCCGCGAGGCGGCCGCCGAGGAAGCGCCCGGGGGTTGCCTGCTGTCCGGAGCCGGGTGCGGGCCCGTCTGACCGACCGGCGTGTCCGACGCCGGGACGCCTTCAGCGTGCCCTGGCCCTGACCGAGAGGTGAGGGTGCGCTGCCCGGCGCCGCCGACGAGAGGTCCGAGCCATGCCCCCGTTGCCGTCCCGTCGGACGAGGTCCGCGCTGCTCGGACTCGCGGCCGGTCTGGCCACCCTCGCCGCGGGGTACCCGCCCGCCGCGCTGGCTGCCGCGCCCGCTCCGGCCCGCCCGGCTGTCTGGTCGCCGCCGCCGGCCCCGGCGGTGCCGACGGTGACCTGGAGCTCCCCCGGAGCCGACGCCGTCGTGGGACCGCTGGACGAGCTGTCGATGACCTGGGACGACAACCTGACCGGCAGGTTCGCCCGCCTGGTCCGGCTCGCGGACACGACCGACGGGTCGGAGGTCGACGTGCCGTGCCCGCTGACCGAGTCGGCACCCGGCGTCGTCCGGTGCCGGCCGGACCAGCCGCTCGCCGCCGGGCGCTACCGGTTCAGCTCGGGCGGCACCAGTGCCTTCACGCCGGCCCAGGCGTCGCGCACCCTGCTGTTCACCGTCGACGCCACCCGGGCGCCGCTCTCGCTGTCCGCGGACGTCGCCAACGCCGCCGCGGCCGGCGCGTTCCCGCTCCGGGGGCAGGCGCCGGACGGCGCCACTGTCACGGTGTCCGTGACCGGTGACGGGGGCGGGGCGCTGAGCGCCAGCGCGCCCGTCGTCGACGGCCACTGGATGCTCGCGCCGGACGTCCGGTCGCTGCCCGACGGCGACCTGACGGTCTCGGTGACCGCGCCGGCCGCACCCGAGCTCGGGCCGGTCTCCGGCTCGGTCCTCAAGGACACAGCGGCGGCGGGGCTGCCCAGCCTGACGGTCGACCCGCTCGGCCATGGCGACCGGCTGAGCTGGCGCGGCAGGACCACCGAAGCGCGGGCCACAGCGACGCTCTCGGTCACGGACCGCAACGGCCTGACCAACGCCGACGACCTGCCGTTCTACTCCGCCCTGTCCCAGGCCGACCTGCTGCTCACCCCGCCGGCCCCGATCAACGTCCAGCGCTTCGCGGACGGGCCGCTCACGCTGGCCGTACGGCTGGTCGACCGGGCGCAGAACGCCGTCGTCGTGCCGGTCGGGCCGGTCTCGAAGGCCTACCTGACGGAGATCGAGGCGAAGTACCGGTCGCTGGCCGCGGCCGGTCTCGACCTGGGCGTCCGGCTGGGGAACGAGCAGGACGTCCCGTGCTGGGTGGTCAGCGACGCCTGCGCCGGGCCGGTGCGCGGCCAGGTGTTCGAGCGAGGAGAGATCTGGACCTCGCCGCACGGCACCTTCGAGATGCACGGCGCCATCCTGGCGGCCTGGCGGGCGACCCGACTCGCCACCTGGTACCTCGGCATGCCCCTCGCCGACGAGACGGCGATCGGTGCCGGCCGGGTGAGCCGCTTCAGCGCGGGGCAGGTGTTCTGGTCGCCGAGCACCAACCAGGCCCGGGTGGTCACCGACACCGGTGGCGTGCTCTCCCACTACCTCGGCCTCGGCGGCCCGACCGGGCCGCTGGGCTTCCCAAGCTCCGGCGTGCCGATGCCGGCCGGAACCGTGCTGCCTGCGAACACGTTCGTCGAGTCCTTCGAACGCGGCCGGATCTACTGGGGTCACGGCGGCGCGGCGCCGCGCGCGGTCTACGGCGGGATCTTCACGGCGTTCCTGGCGGCCGGGGACGCCAAGGTGCTGGGCGTGCCGGTCACCGGCGAGCAGGACGAGGCCGGTGGCGGCCGGCTGTCGGTGTTCACCTCCGGGCGGGTCTACTGGTCCCCGGCGACCGGCGCCGCCGCCGTCTACGGCGGGATCGCGGAGCGCTACCTGTCGCTCGGCGGGCCGGCCGGCCTCGGCTACCCGCTGGCCGGCGAGGAGGACTTCCGCCGCACGCCTCGCGAGCTCGTGCGCCAGTCCCGCTTCCAGCGCGGCACCGTCTACTGGACGGCCGCCGACGGCGCCCACGGGGTCTACGGCGGCATCCTGGGCAAGTACCTGGAGTCGTCCTGGATGCCGTGGATGCTCGGCCCGCCGACCTCCGAGGAGTACGCGGTCCGCGGTGGCCGGGCCTCGAACTTCCGGGCCGGCCGGATCTACTGGTCACCGGCGGCAGGTGCGCACGAGGTGCACGGGGGCATCCTCAGCACCTACCTGGCGCTGGGTGGCCCGGACTCCCGGCTCGGCCTGCCGGTCACGGACGAGTACAACTACCTGCTGGAGCCGCGCAACGACTTCCAGTACGGCCGGATCCGGTGGACCACCACCGGGCCGGTGGTGAGCTACCGGTAGCGGCTACGGGCGCCCGAGCGCTCGGTAGGTCCAGCCGGCGGCCCGCCACCGCTCGGGGTCGAGGGCGTTGCGGCCGTCGACGATGAGCCGCTCCGCGACGACCTCGCCGAGCACCTCCGGGTCCATCTCCCGGAACTCGGCCCACTCGGTGAGGTGCAGCACCAGGTCGGCGCCCTTCGCCGCGGCCAGCGCGCTGTCGCGGTAGCCGAGCTCGGGGTGCTTGACCCGGCAGTTGTCCATCGCCTGCGGGTCGTACAGCGCGACCGCCGCGCCCTGCCGCTGGATGGTGGCGGCGACGTCCAGCGCGGGGCTGTCCCGCACGTCGTCGCTGTTGGGCTTGAACGCCGCCCCCAGCACCGCCACCCGCATGCCGCCGAAGCTGCCGCCGACCGCCTCCCGGGCGATGTCCACCATCCGGGCCCGCCGGCGCAGGTTGATCGCGTCGACCTCCTTGAGGAAGCTCAGCGCCTGGTCCACCCCCAGCTCGCCGGCCCGGGCCATGAACGCCCGGATGTCCTTGGGCAGGCAGCCGCCGCCGAACCCGAGCCCGGCATGCAGGAACCGCCCGCCGATCCGCTCGTCGTAGGACAGCGCCTTGCTCAGCATGGTGACGTCGCCGCCGGTCGCCTCGCAGACCTCCGCCATCGCGTTGATGAACGAGATCTTGGTGGCGAGGAACGCGTTCGCCGCCACCTTGACCAGCTGCGGCGGTCGCGAAGTCGGTGGTCACCACCGGTGTGGGGCGCTCGATCACCGGCGCGTACGCCTCGTGCAGCCGCTTCTCGGAGGCCGCCGACCGCACCCCGAAGACCAGCCGGTCCGGGCGCAGGGTGTCCTCGATCGCGAAGCCCTCCCGCAGGAACTCCGGGTTCCAGGCCAGCTCCACGCCCGCCGCCACCGTCCCGTCGGCCAGGCCGGCGTCGAGCTGGGCGGCGAGCCGCTCCGCCGTCCCGGACGGCACGGTGGACTTGCCGACCAGCAGCGCGCCCTCCCGGGCGTGGGCCAGCAGCGCGGAGAACGCGGCGTCGACCGCGGACAGGTCGGCGGCGAACTCGCCGGCCTTCTGCGGCGTCCCGACGCACACGAAGTGCACGTCGCCGAACGCCCCGGCCTCCTCCTGCGACGTGGTGAAGCGCAACCGGCCGGACGCCAGCTGCTCGGTCAGCAGCTCCGGCAGGCCCGGCTCGAAGAACGGCACGACGCCGGCGGCCAGCGAGGCGACCTTGGCCTCGTCGACGTCCAGGCCGAGGACCTCGTAGCCGAGTGAGGCCATGCAGACGGCGTGGGTCGCCCCCAGGTATCCGGTACCGACGACGGTCAGGCGGGGGCGCGGCGGCATGTCAGCACCCTAGGGCGACCACGGTGCGGGTCAGCGGGGCGCGACGCAGACCCAGCAGGTACTCGCCGTACCCGCTCTTGCGCAGCGGGTGGGCGCAGCCGCTCGAGGTCCGTCGTCGCCGATGAAGCCCTCCCGCCAGGCCACCTCCTCCAGGCAGCCGATCTTGAGCCCCTGCCGCTCCTCGATCACCTGGACGAACTGCCCGGCCTGCATGAGCGAGGTCGCCGTGCCGGTGTCCAGCCAGGCGGTGCCCCGGTCCATCACCGCGACCGCCAGCCGGCCCTGCTGCCAGGTAGGCGTTGTTGACCGCGGTGATCTCGAGCTCGCCGCGAGCGCTCGGCCGGATCCCGCGGGCGATCTCCAGGACGTCGTTGTCGTAGAAGTACAGGCCCACGACGGCGTAGTTGCTGCGCGGCCGGGCCGGCTTCTCCTCCAGCGAGACGGCCCGGCGGTCGGCGTCGAACTCCACGACGCCGTACCGCTGCGGGTCCGCGACGTGGTAGGCGAAGATCGCGCCGCCGTCGACGTCCCGGTACCTGCGGAGCTGCTCGCCGAAGCCCGGGCCGTAGAAGATGTTGTCACCGAGCACGAGCGAGACCGCGTCGCTGCCGACGAAGTCGGCGCCGAGCAGGAACGCCTCGGCCAGGCCGTTCGGCTCCGGCTGCACCGCGTAGGAGAACGCGCAGCCGTACTGCGAGCCGTCGCCGAGCAGGCGGACGAACTGCTCCTGGTCGTGCGGGGTGGTGATGACCAGGATGTCGCGGATGCCGGCCAGCATCAGCGTGGACAACGGGTAGTGGATCATCGGCTTGTCGTAGACCGGCAGCAGCTGCTTCGACACCGCCTGGGTGATCGGGTACAGCCGGGTGCCCGACCCGCCGGCCAGCACGATCCCCTTCACGGCCGGCCCTCGGACCGCGGCGACGTCGGTCAGCATCGGATGACCCAGGTCCTTGTCGCTGAGGATCATCTGCTCGCGCGGGCAGCGGCCAGTCGACCGCGAGCGTCGGGTCGAACAGGTTCACCAGCACGTACTCCGCCTGCGGCGACCAGTGCTCGTTCACGAGGTAGCTGTAGACGGTGTGCGGCTCCAGCGTGCAGAACGAGTTGCCGCAGCCCCGCGGCACGTACAGCGCCTGACCGGGGCCCAGCTCGAAGGTCTCGACGACCCCGAACGTGTCACCGGCCCGCAGGTCCGCGATCGCGCAGAACACCCGCCCGTGCGCCGGTGAGACGTACTTGTCCCAGGGCTCGGCGTGGATGCCGCGGGTGACCCCGACCGCCTCGTTGTACGAGACGTTGTGCTGCACCACCTCCAGGCGCGGCAGCCCCGCGGCCTCGAGCTTCGCGCGCTGGTAGCTCTCCTTGAACCAGCCGCGGCCGTCGGCGTGCACCTCGAGCGCGACGTGCAGCAGGCCGGGGATGCGCGTCGGCGAGACCACCGGGCCGGTCACCGGCCGATCTCCGCGTACCGCTGCTCGGTGGCGTCCTTCTGCGGTCGCCACCAGGCCTCGTGCTCGCGGTACCACTCGACCGTGGCGGCCAGGCCCTCGCGGAAGGTCGGGTAGCGCGGCGCCCAGCCCAGCTCGGCCCGCAGCCGGCTGCTGTCGATCGCGTAGCGCAGGTCGTGACCCGGCCGGTCCGGCACCAGGTCGTAGGCGTCGCGCGGCTGCCCGACCAGCTCGAGCAGCAGCTCGACGACCTCGCGGTTGGAGTGCTCGCCGTCCGCGCCGATCAGGTAGGTCTCGCCGATCCGGCCGCGCTCCAGCACGTCCCACACCGCGCGGTTGTGGTCGTCGACGTGCACCCAGTCGCGGACGTTGGCGCCGGTGCCGTAGAGCTTGGGGCGCACCCCGTCGAGCAGGTTCGTCACCTGCCGCGGGATGAACTTCTCCACGTGCTGGTGCGGGCCGTAGTTGTTGGAGCAGTTGGAGATCGTCGCCTGCACGCCGAACGAGCGCACCCAGGCACGGACCAGCAGGTCGCTGCCGGCCTTGGTGGCGCTGTACGGGCTGCTCGGGTTGTACGGCGTCGTCTCGGTGAAGCGGGCCGGGTCGTCCAGCGCCAGGTCGCCGAAGACCTCGTCGGTGCTCACGTGGTGGTAGCGCCTGGCGTGCCGGCGCACCGCCTCGAGCAGCGTGTACGTGCCGACGACGTTGGTCGTCAGGAACGGCGACGGGTCGGACAGGCTGTTGTCGTTGTGGCTCTCGGCGGCGAAGTGCACGACCGCGTCGACCCGCGCGACCAGCCGGTCGACGACCGAGGCGTCGGCGACGTCGCCGACCACGAGCTCGACCTCGTCCTGCACCGGCGCCAGGCTCCGCGCGTTGCCGGCGTAGGTGAGCTTGTCGAGCACGACGAGCTCGACGTCCGGGTGCTCGCGGCGCGCCTGCAGGACGAAGTTGGCGCCGATGAAGCCGGCGCCGCCGGTGACGAGAAGCCGCACCGGGCTATCGCCTGCCCCGGAAGGGCCGCTCGACGTCGGGGACCGAGGATCGCGCGAGAGAAGGCATCAGCACCAGCAGGCCGGCATCGGCGGTGTCCAGCACGGGCGCACGCCTTCTTTCTCGGGGACCGGCCCAGCCTAACCGGACGTGGTCCGGCTTTGCCCGAAAGGTCACCGCGGGCGAGCCCGCCTCCGAGTGGCACGCCCGCGTGCGCAGGAGCAGGCCGGCCTCGCTCAAGGGAGCAACGCTCCGGGTCGACGGCGGAAGGGCGGCACACGCGACGCGCGGACAGCCACGACCCGACAGGACAGGGACACCAGTGCCATGACGGCCACGCTCGAAACCACCGTGCACCCGGACCGGCTGGCCTCGTTCGTCCCCGAGCAGCGCCCCGGCCGTGTGCAGGCTGGCTCGGGAATGCGGGCAGCGCGCAACGCCGGCCGACAGGCCCAGCTGCTGCTCGTGAGCGACGGGCTCGCAGGCGTCGCCGCGCTGTCCGTGCACCCCTCGGGGACCCCGCTGGCCGGGGTCGTCGTCCTGCTCGCCGTCCTCGCCCTGGCCGACTCCGACCTCTACCGCAGGCGCCTGCGCCTGTCCGTGATGGACGACCTGGCCCAGCTGTGGTTCCGGGGCATGGCCGCGCCGACCGCCGTGGGTGCCGCGCTGCTGCTGCTGGACCGGGTCGAGCAGGGCTCCGCACTGCTCACCGGGGGGGTCACGTTCGTCGTGCTCGCCCTGGCCGCCCGGGGCGTCCTCTACCGGGCCCTGGCTCGGCAGCGCGTCACGGGACGTCGAGGGGAGAACGCGCTCGTCCTGGGCCTGGGCGGGCCTGCGCGCGAGCTCGTCGGGGCGCTGCGGCGCCACCCGGGCTGCGGCGTCCACCCGGCCGCCTACGTCAGCGACCGCCGGTCAGCAGCCCTGGACGGTCTCCCCGTGCTCGCGCTGGACCACGCGCTGCCCGGGCTCGGCCTGCCCGCGCTCGCCGAGCAGACCCGGGCCGACGTCGTCTTCGTCACGCCGTCGCACCTCGCCAACGCGGACGTGGTCACGGCGCTACGCGCGTTGGGCCGTTCCGGCTGCGACGTGTTCGTCCTGCCGGCCCTCAGCGACCTCGGCATGTGGCGCGGCCACACCGAGGAGGTGGGCGGACTCCCACTGATCCGGCTGCGGCGCTCTGCCCACCGCAGCCTGGCCTGGCGGGCCAAGCGTCCGCTGGACCTGCTGCTCGCCGCGGCCGGCCTGCTCGTCTGCCTGCCCGTCATCGGGCTGTGCGCCCTGGCCGCCAGGATCGACGGCGGGCCGGGGGTCCTGTTCCGGCAGCAGCGCATCGGCCTGGACGGCGAGCCGTTCACGATCTACAAGATCCGCTCGCTACGACCGGCGGACCCGGGCGAGTCGGCCACCCGGTGGAACGTGCAGGCCGACTCCCGTCTCACCGCCTTCGGCCGCGTGCTGCGCCGCACCTCGCTCGACGAGCTGCCGCAGCTGTGGAACGTCGTCCGCGGCGACATGAGCCTCGTCGGACCCCGTCCCGAGCGGCCGCACTTCGTCGCGAAGTTCCAGGCGCAGCACCCGCACTACGCGTCCCGCACCCGCGTCCCCGTAGGGCTCACCGGCTGGGCGCAGGTCAACGGGCTGCGAGGCGACACCTCGATCAGCGACCGGGCGCGCTACGACAACCAGTACATCGAGAACTGGTCCCTCTGGCTCGACCTCAAGATTCTGGCCTGGACGGTCGCCCAGGTGCTGCGCCGCGCGGGGGGCTGACCGGCCCGCAGGACGCGGGAGGGGCAGGGGACAGAACGGCGCTCAAGTGCTCCGGCCGCACGGTCGAAGGAGGAGCAGGCCGTTCACCCGTTCGGCCCCGCACGTCACCCGATCGGCCCCGCGAGTGCGGCCCGGGTGCAGTCACGCGGAGAGGACGCGCCTGTGACTCCCCGGCTTCGGGCAGCGGGCCCCGCGCTTGCGGACGGGCTCGGGGCCGGCGCACGTCGCCGGGTCCGCCCCACCCTCCCGCTCGGGGGGCCCGTGAGCGTGACCGCGGTGGCCGGGCTGGCCACGGCGACGTTCCTGCTGCTCTCCCCCTTGACGACACGCGCTCTCGGGACGACTGGCCGAGGTCAGCTCGCGGCGGCGCAGACCGCCCTCGCCCTGTCCCCCGCGCTCCTCGCAGCCGGGGTCCGGGACGCGGCGGCCTGGTCCGCCTCGGCCGGGCACCTGCCGGCGTACCAGCTGCGCGAGGTCCGCCGCCGGCTGCGCGCCCTATGGCTGCCCGGCTGCGTCGGCGCGCTGCTCGCCGCCACCCTGCTCGCGGTGCACGGCGGAGCCGCCGCCGTCCTGCTCGTCCTGCTGGCCGTCGGCGTGGCGAGCCGGACCCTCGTGCAGTCCGAGGCCGTCGTGGGTCGGTGGACAGCGATGCAGGACTGGCGGGGCCTGCGGCGCTTCCTCGGCCTTCCCGCGCTGCTCCAGGCTGTCGGCACTCTGGTCCTGCTGGGAACCGGAACGGCCAGCAGCACCAGCGTGACCGCCGTGCTCATCGCCGGGTACGCGGTCGGGCTGTGGATCTGCTCCCGGGACCGGATCGGCGGCGTCACCCCCGACCAGGCGCTCGCGCAGGCCACGGACCTCCGGGCCAGGACCCGGGCCTGGGCGGGGGGCCACCTCGCCTCCGCCGGGCTCGTCCGGCTCGACATGATCTACCTGAGCCTGTTCGCGCCGGCCTCCGTGCTGGGGCTCTACGCCGTTGCCTCCACCGTCGGGCTGGCAACCAACCCGGTCTTCCCCGCGCTGCAGGGCCGCGTGCTGGCGCTGCCGCCGACGTGGAGCGCGTTCCGCGATCTACACACCACCGTGGTGCTCGTCGCAGCGCTCCCGCTTGGGCTTCTCGCCCTCGCCGGCTGGTACCTGCTCGGTTTCGCGTTCGGCAGCGACTTCCAGGCAGCCCGACTGCCCTTCACCATCCTCTGCGCTGCCGCCTGGGCGGGCCTGAGCTCAGCGCTCAGCTCGCAGGCCCTGGGCCGCGGGGGAAACGGCGAGCTGCTGAGCGGGGTCGTCCTCGGCACGCTGCTTGTCGGGGCCGGGCTGTGCGCCGTCAACACCTTCCTGGTCGACCGGCAGCACTGGTACTGGTCCGTCGCTCTCGTCATGACGGCCGTCGCCCTCGTGCAGGCCGGCCTGCTCCTGATCTTCCTGCACCGATCCCTCTGCCGGCCCGCAGCAGGCGACGCCTCCGGCCCTCCCCGACCCAAGGACCTCGCAGCATGAGCGTGACCACCGTCATCGTCACCTACAACAGCAACAGGCACATCGAGGCGTCCGTCAGGGCGGCCCTGGCGCAGCCCGCCAACGACGCCGTCGTGGTCGTCGACAACGCCTCGTCGGACGAGACCGTCGGCACCGTGACGCGGCTGGCCGCGACCGACGCGCGGCTCTCGCTCGTGCACTCCGGCGGCAACGTGGGCTTCGGCGTCGCGAGCAACCTCGGGGCGCGCGGCGCCCGGACGCCCTACGTCCTCATGCTCAACCCCGACACGGTGATGGCGCCGGGCGCCCTCGACGCCATGCTCGCCGTCGCGGCCGAACCCGGCGTCGGGATCGTCGGTCCGCGGCTCGTCCTCGCGGACGGCAGCCCGGACCCTGCCGGGGCACGACGAGCGCCCACCGTCCGCGACGCGTTCCTCTACTGCCTGCCCGCGGCCCGTGCCCGTTCCCGATCCCGCTACCACGTCCTCGAGCCGGGCACCCACGTCGAGGCGGTCTCCGGGGCGTGCATGCTGCTCCCCACCGACCTGTACGCCGAGCTCGGTGGCTTCAGCCCGGCCTACTGGATGTACGGCGAGGACCTCGACCTGTGCGCGCAGGTGCGCGCCCGCGGGCGAAGCGTGCGCTACGCCGGGAACGCGACCGTCGTCCACCAGAAGGGCGGCAGCCCCGGCCGCTACCGGACCGTGCGGGTCAACGCGGCCTTCCACCGCGCGCAGTGGACGTACTACCGGCGCAACCTCATGCACCGGCACAACCCCGCCACGAGCGCCGCAGTCCTGACCGGCGTCGTGTGCACCGGCCTGGCCCGCACCGTGCACGACTCGGCCCGCCGTCAGCTCGCGGCATGAGCGTCAACGACGCGATGGCCTCGCTCGCGGCTCGGCTGCGTCCGGGCAGCGCAGCCGCGCTCGAGGACGTCCCGACCTACGACGTCGTCCGCTGGTACTGGCACAAGGCAGGCGGGTCGCTCCTGCGCGGAGCAGCACGGCGGCCGTTGCTCGGGTCCTGCCGCGGACCGGTGTTCCTGGGCAGGTCCGTGAAGATTCTCTACGCCGACCGCCTGCACGTCGGGACGGCCTGCTCGCTCGGCGACTTCTCATGGCTGAACTGCTACGCCGTCGACGGCGTCGTGCTCGGCGACCGGGTCACGATCCGGGAGTTCGCCTGGCTGCAGTGCGCCAGCAGCCTGGGGCGCCCCGGAGCCGGCCTCACCATCGGGAACGACACCTACATCGGCCCGCGGTCGAGCCTGGGAGTCGGTGGGCCCGTCCGGATCGGCGCACGCAACCAGATCGGCGGCTCCTTCACGGTGGTGGCCGAGAACCACCTGCCACACACGTCGGCAGGGATCGGCCTGGCCCCGGTGTCGCGGCAGGGCATCACGATCGGGGACGACTGCTGGTTCGGCAACGGCGTCACGGTCCTCGACGGCGTACGGGTCGGCGACGGCGCGGTGGTCGGCGCGGGCGCCGTCGTCACCCGGGACGTGGAGCCGGGTGACCGGGTGGCCGGCGTCCCGGCTCGTTCCCTCGGCACGGCAGCGTGACCTGCACTCTCGTCGAGGCCCCGGCGCGGCCGGCCGCGGGCACGACGTCCTGGCAGCAGCGGTGGAGCCTGACCCTGCTCGCGGTCGCGGTCTGCTGCCCGAAGGTCAACCTCATCGCGGCCGGCGGGAGCGCCGTCCGGGCCGAGGACTTCCTCCTGCTGTCGGCGGCAGGCCTGCTGCTCACCGGCGGCAGCCTCACCCGCCACCGGTTCGACGCCATCGACCGGGCGGTCCTCATGTTCCTGGCGGTCGCACTCGTGGAGGCCAGCGCCGCCGTGGGCATCGCGGCCGGTCGCGTCCCCGCCCTACCCGCCCTGCTCTACAGCCTCAGATTCGCGGAGTACTGGCTGGTGAAGCTCCTCTGGCAGGCGGCCGGCGGGGCGGACGAGCGGTTCGTCGTGCGCCTGCTGGCCCTGGTCACCGCGCTCACCGCCCTGGCCAGCGCCGCGCAGCTGCTCGGGCTCTCGCTGGGCACCTCCGCCTTCAGCAACACCCGCGCGGCCGGGCTGACGGCCGGGCCGTACGAAGCGGCGGCGCTGGCCGCCGGGCTGACCTGCTTCTGGGTCGTGCGCCGGCGACCCGTGCTGGCGGCAACCGGGATCGTCACGGTGGTGCTCACGCAGAGCCGCAGCACCCTGGTCTTCCTCCTGCTCGCGCTGACCCTCGTCGCCGCCGGCGGGGCCTGGCGCCGGCGCGGGTTGCGCCTGCCGCCGCGCACCTGGGCGCTGCTGACCGCCCGGCGGCCTGCTCGGCCTGGTCGCGGTACTGGCGCCTGCCGTCACGTCCGGATCGGGCCTCGGGACCACCGCCGGCGTCCAGCGCCTGCGCGAGACGCACCCGGTCGAGAGCCTGCGTCTGGCGGCTGAGCTCACCCGACACGACGAGCTGGTGCAGACACAGGCGACCTACCTCGAGGTGGCGTACGGCCCGAGCCGCGTGCGGGACGCCGTCTCGGCCGGCGACGCCAGCAGCAACATCCGTTTCGTCCGCTGGCTGACCCTGGGGCGCTCCTACCTCGCACAGCCGCAGGTCTGGCTGCTCGGATTCGGCGGTCGACTTCGCCTTCGCGGCCGTCGACGGCTACTACCTGCGGGTCCTCGTCGAGACCGGTGTCGTCGGGGCGCTGGTCTTCTCCGTGGTCCTGCTCCGGCTCTGGCGTCGAGCGCGGACCACGGCCAGCCGCGACCTGCTCGGCTACCTGACCGTCCTGCTCGGGACCGGCGCCTTCATCGACATCTGGGCCAGCATGAAACCGATGATGCTGCTCTGGCTCCTGGTCGCGACTCTCCCGGTCTCCCCTTCCCCCACCCGGAGCCACCATGAAGGTTGACATCATCCTCCGGTCCGACTTCGCGACGAAGTTCGGCGGCGACGTCCTGCAGGCCCAGCACTACCAGGCCGGACTCGGCGGGTCCGTCGACTGCCGCCTGGTCGCGTCGGGACCCCGAATCCCGCTGCGCCCCGGCGCGATCGCGCACTTCATGAACATCGACCTCGGCATGGACTTCCTGCTGGCCGCCGAGGCGGCCCGGGGCCGTCCCTTCGTGGTGTCCCCGGTGCACCACGCGGACAGCCGCATGCGCTCGGTGAGCCGCGCCCGGCCCTTGTCGGCACGCAAGGTGGCCGAGGCCGTCCTGCCCCCCTCCGCCCGCGAGCTGGCCCGACACGCCGCCCGCAACGGCGTCGAGCCGCGAGCGCTCCGGCGCTGGAGGCCCAACCTGCGGCGCGAGGTGGCCGCGGCCCTGCTCGGCGCCGACGCCGTCCTCTGCCTGGCCCGTGGGGAGGTGGCGGACCTCGAGCGCGACTTCGCGGTCACCCTGCCCCGGGCCCGGGTCCTGCCCAACGGCCTGCCCTCGTGGGACGAGCCGCCCCCGGGTGCGCGAGCGATCCCCGTGCTGGTCCCCGGGCGCATCGAGCCCCGCAAGAACCAGCTCCGCATCGCGCAGGAGCTCGCGGGGCACGACGTCCCCGCCGTCTTCATCGGCGCGGCGAACCAGCAGGAGGCCCGCTACGTCGGTGCCTTCGAGCAGGTCCTCGCCGGTTCGCCCCAGCTCACCTGGATTCCCGGCCTGCCGGCGCAGCAGATGAAGGAGCACTATCAGCGGGCCGCCGTCGTCCTGAACCTGTCGCTCGCCGAGGTGCTGAGCCTGGTGGACCTCGAGGCCTTCGCGGCCGGGTGCCACCTCGTCACGTCCCGCAACGGGAACACGCAGGAGTGGCTCGGCAGCAGCGCTGAGTACTTCGCCACTGACCAGACAACGCGCGCCGTGGCACGGGCGGTCGAGCTGGCGCGGCGCGGCGGGCACCCTGAACGCCCCGCCGCCGTTCTGGAGGCCCTCTCGTGGGCGTCCGTCGTCCGGAACCTCGAGGACGTCTACGCCGAGGTCACCGCCCGGCACCGCACGCCGAGCCGCGCGTGCTGACCGGCCTGGCGACCACGCCACGCCCGCAAGCGCCGGACCGCGGCCCGGGCCTACCCACCACCACCCGGTTGCCCTCCCTCACCGGCTTCCGCTTCGTCGCGGCGGCCCTGGTCGTGCTCGACCACTCGGACGCCCTCACCGGCAACGACGTCTTCAAGCGCTTCTCCGTCGGGGTGTCGTTCTTCTTCGTGCTGTCGGGGTTCGTCCTCGCCTGGTCGCGTCGCGAGGGCACGAGCCCCCGCGCCTTCTACCGCGGCCGCCTGGCACGGATCTACCCGCTCTACCTCGCCTGCCTGGGCATGGGCCTGGCCCTCCAGCTGGCCTCGGGCAGGCTGCCCAGCTGGGCCGAGCTCGTGACGTCACTGACGCTCACCCAGGCCTGGGTGCCCTCGCGCGACGTCTTCTTCGCCATCAACGGGGTCAGCTGGTCGCTGTCCTGCGAGGCGTTCTTCTACCTGCTCCTGCCCCTGCTGGTGCGCGCACTGGCGCCCTGGACCCGTGGTCAACGGCGAGCCCTGGCCGCGGTCCTGGCGTGCGCGAGCATCCTGTTCGTCTCGGCCTTCGGCGCGACTGACTCGGCGAGCTACGGCTACTGGATGACCTACATCCTCCCGCTCGCCCGGCTGCCGGAGTTCGTTCTCGGGATGCTGCTCGCCTGGGAGGTCCGGGACGGCCTGCGGCCGCGGCTCGCACCGGCGCTCCTGCTCGCCGGCCTGGGACTGGCCGCCACCTGGGCCCTGCCGGCGGCTAGCACCCGTGTCACGGCGGTGGTGCTGATCCCGATTCTGGTCCTGGTCCCGGCGCTCGCTGCCCGCGACCTCGCCGGCGGCCGTCCCTCGGTCTTCGCCACCAGGACGATGGTCCGGCTAGGCGAGTGGTCGTTCGCGCTGTACCTGGTGCACCAGATCGTCTATCGCGTCCTGACCCACGTGCTGCCGGTGCCGCTGCAGAGCGGTCTCGGCGTGCCCGTCGTCGCGGCGGCACTCTGCGCCGGCGTCGCCGTGTCCGGGGCGCTCTACGTCACGGTGGAGCGCCCGGCGGAGCGGTTGCTGCGCGGACACCCCGGCACCCGGCCGGTGCCGGCCGTGCCTCCCCTGCCTGCGCCCCGGCCTGCGCCGACCAGTGCGCGCTCCTGACCTGACCCCCGGGTCCGCCGTCGTGTCCAGCCGGCAAGACGACCACCCGAACGGGCTAATGCTCGCCACCCCGGTGGCCGAGCAGTGGGAGACCGAACTGTGAAGGAGATGCCCTGATGACGTTCTGGACCTACTGCCGCCTTCTGCGGCGGCGGTGGCCGCTGATCCTCGGCGCCGTCGTCGTGTGCCTCGGAGCGGCGCAGATCGTCACGGCGACGACCACGCCGGTCTACCGGGCGCAGACGGAGCTGTTCGTCAGCGCGGCAAACGGCGACGGGCAGGTGGCCGGGCTCAACCAGGGCGGTCAGTTCGCCCTGCAGCGGGTGAAGTCGTACTCGGACATCGTCGGCAGCCGGCGGGTGGCCGCGGCCGTCATCGACCAGCTCGGGTTGACGACGACGCCGGACGAGCTGTCGCAGCGCATCGAGGCCACGGTGCCCCTGGACACGGTCCTCATCGACGTCACTGTCACGGACGCCTCGCCGCAGCAGGCCCAGCGCATCGCCGACGCCGTGGCCACCCAGTTCATCGAGGTGGCCCGCAAGCCTTCGAGCAGGTGGGCACCGACACCGCGCCGGTCAGCGTGAGCGTCGTGCAGGGCGCGGACCTTCCGCAGAGCCCGGCCTCGCCGCACCCGGCAGCGAACCTCGCGCTCGGGCTCGCGGTCGGCCTGGCGCTCGGCATCGCCCTGGCCACTGTTCGCGACGCCGTCGACACGCGCGTGGAGGACGCCGAGGGACTCCAGGCTGTGACCGGGCTGCCGCTGCTCGGCACGACCGCCCAGGACGACGCGTCCGCGCAGCAGCCGCTCATCGTGCACGTCGACCCGAGGTCGCCTCGGGCGGAGGCCTTCCGCGACCTGCGCACCAACCTGGCCTTCGTCGACGTCGACCACCCGCCGCGGTCCCTGGTCATGACGAGCGCCGTCGCGGGCGAGGGAAAGTCGACCACGACGAGCAACCTCGCCATCGCCCTCGCCCAGAGCGGACAACGGGTGGTGCTCGTGGACGGCGACCTGCGGCGCCCCAGCATCGCGACCTACCTCGGGCTGGAGGGCGCCGTCGGCCTGACCGACGTGCTGTCCGGCCGGGTGGACCTCGACGACGCCCTGCAGTCGTGGGGCACGGACGGGCTGACGGTGCTGCCGAGCGGCCCGACACCTCCCAACCCCAGTGAGTCGCTGCTCGGGTCGATGCAGATGCGGACCCTTCTGCAGAACCTCGAGAGCCGCGCGGACATGGTGCTCATCGATGCCCCACCGCTGCTGGCCGTCACCGACGCCGCCGTGCTGAGCCGCCTCGCGAGCGGATGTGTGCTCGTCGTACGGGCACGCGTGACCAAGAAGGAGCAGGTCGCCCGCGCGATGGAGGCGCTGCACCGGGTGGACGCCCGGGTGTTCGGCACCGTCCTGACCCGAGCTCACCTCAGGAAGACCGACGCGTACGGCTACTCCTACCGCTCGGCGGTGCCCGACCACGGGGGCCAGGCAGGCTGGCCGGAGCGGCTGTCCGAGCCGGCCCCGGAACTGCTGGTCGCGTCGCGTAGCGGTGCCCGCACGTCCACGGGGTGAGGCGCCTGGTCGAGGCTCCGGACGGCTGTACGGCGGCACTCTGCAGACCGCGGGGCGGGTTCGTCCGGGAGACCAGCCGGCCTGAAGGTGCTCCGACAGCGTCCTCGACGTTCCTCGCGCAGCACCGGACCCGGCTGCGCTGCGCTCAGGCCCCGGGCTCGACCGGGGACAACCGCGCCGACAGGTGCGGCTGCAGCGGCTGCCCGACCGCCGCCATCTCCATCACGTACGCCAGGTCACCGTCGACGCCGCCGTACAACCGGGTCGTCGCGGTGATCTCCTTGGCGGTGGCGGTGCGCACCAGCGCGTCACTGGCGAGCTCGACCTTGGAGAAGGCCACCCGGCCGACGAGCATCTCCAGCACGCCGGTGTGGTGCGCCAGCAGCACCTCGACGTCGAACTTCTCCTTGCCGGGGCGCCACCAGCCCTCCTCCGACGCACCGGGGCGTCCGCGGGTGCCGTCGTCCTCGAGCAGCCAGGAACGCGAGGAGTAGTGCAGGAACGGGCGCCCGTCGTGGCTGAACTCGACCCGCTGGACGAAGTTGCGGTCCTCGACCGTCGGGTAGACGAGCGCTCCCACGCCTTCCCACACCCCGACCAGCCAGCCGAGCGGTTCGAGCCGCTCGTGCAGCGCGGGCGTGCTCAGCGCTGACCCCGGTACAGCTTGTAGACCACGTAGAAGGAGAACCACGAGATGAACAGGAACACCAGCACCAGAAGGCTGGTGTAGACGAGCTCGAGCACGACAGGAGGCCTCTCCATCGACAGGGCTCTAGCCTAGCGAGGTGCGGACGACGCTTCTCGTCAAGGCCACCGCGGGGCTCGACGCGCCCGAGCGGTGCTCGCAGGCGTTCACGGTCAGCTCGGTCGCGGCGCTGTCCGGGGTGACCGTGTCGCTGTGGCTGACGGGCGACGCCACCTGGCTGGCGGTGCCCGGCCGCGCCGAGGACTTCGTGCTGGCGCACAGCCCGCCGCTGGCCGACCTGCGCGACGACGTCCTCGCGCACGGCACGCTCACCGTCTGCGCGCAGTGCGCCAAGCGGCGGGCGCTGACCCAGGAGGACCTGCTCGCCGGCGTGCGCATCGCCGGGGCGGCGGTGTTCGTCAGCGAGGCCCTGCAGGACGACGTCCAGGCGCTCGTCTACTGATCCGCCCGGGACGCTCGTGGCGACCCGGCGCTCAAGCCCGCCGGGTCGCGGGTCGACACAGGTCCGGACGGAACGAGCACGACCGCGACGACCGACGACCAGGAGCACCCCGTGACCCACCGCCCGATGACCGCGCTCGCGATGGGCGCCCTGCTCGCCGGAGCTCTCACGGCCACCGCCGCGCCCGCGTCCGCCGCCGACGCGTGCTACCCGGTGCAGGCGAACTGCGTGGCCGTCGCCGGCGTCCAGATCCGTCCCGCCGTCAACCTGGAGGCCGGCACGGTCACCATCGTCGTCAGCGGTCTCGCCCCCGGCAGCACCGTGCGCATCACCGTCGTGCTGCCGAGCAGTGCGGCCGGCGCAGCGCTGGGCGACGGCGCCGCGCTGCGCATCGCCCCCGCGGTCTACCGCGCCGACAGCACGCCGGTCGCGGCCGCCCGCTTCGCGGCGACCAGCACCACCGTGACCGGGACCGCCGACGCCAACGGCGTCGCGACGCTCACCGCCCCGCTGTCGTCGTTCGGCTCGCTGACCAGCGCCCAGGCCGCCGCGCTGGTCTTCTCGGTGTCCGCGACCGCGGCCAACGGCTCGCCCGTGTCCGTCGAGACGAGCGTGGCGACCGCCGCCGCCGGCAGCAGTGCCGGCGCCGCCCCGGCGCGGCCGCGGGGCACGTCCGGTGCCGCCGCGAGCAGCGCGCTGCCGTTCACCGGGTCCGAGACCGGCGCGATCGCCGCGGTCGGCCTCGGCCTGGTGCTGGCCGGCAGCGGGACGCTGCTGGTGGCCCGCCGCCGCCGCGACGACGTTCGTGCGCTCGGGGCCTGACCCGATCCCGGGCAGCTCGACTCCCGGTCCCGCCGGGCGGACCGCCCGGCGGGCCGGGCTGCTGGCCGCGGGCGTCGCCACCGTCGTCGGCGCCGCGGCCGGCACGCAGCTGTGGCGCGTCTGGGGGGCCGCGCACGACCTGCGCGGGGACCTGGCGTCCGCGCGGACCCTCCTGCCGGAAGTGCTCGACGCCGTCGTCGGCGGCGACCCGGCCGGCGCCCTCCCCGGGAGAGCGGACGCCCTCGGGACGGCCGTGACCGACCTGCGGCAGTCCACCCGCACGCTGGCGAACGCCACGTCCTCCTGGCCCGTCGGGCTGCTGACGCACGCTCCCGTCGTGGGCCGTGACGTCGCCGTCCTGCGGCGCCTGGCCGCCGACGCCGACGTGCTGGCCGGTGCGCTCACCGGCGTGGCGGTCGAGCTGACCACGGACCCCCGCGCGGCGGCACGGACCGGACCGCTGGACCTGCGGCCGGTGACCGCGCAGGCGCCCGGGATCCGGGCGGCCCTGCGCACCGTCGACCGGGTCGCCGGGCAGCCCCGCTCCCCCGCGCCGCGCTCGGCGCGCCTGGCCGCCGGGGTGGACGCCGTGCACCGCGGGCTCCCCGAGCTGCAGCAGGCGCTCCGTCTCGCGGCCACCGTCGCCGACGTCGGCGCCGGCATGACCGGTGAGCAGGGGGCCCGCCGGTACCTGGTGGTGCTGCAGACCCCGGCGGAGAGCCGGGCGACCGGCGGCCTGGTCGGCGGCTTCCTCGAGGTCGTCGTCGACCAGGGACGGGTCTCGGTCGCCCGGCAGGGCTCCAACGCCGAGCTGCGCAGCGCCTCCCGAGACGTGGTGACCCTGCCCGGTGGCTTCGCCGAGACCTGGGGCTCGTTCGGCGCCCAGCGCGGCTGGGCGTCCGCCAACTTCTCGCCGGACTTCCCCGCGGTCGCGAAGGTCTGGGCCGCGCTGTACGAGGACCAGTTCTCCCGGCCGGTGGACGGCGTCGTGGGGGTCACCCCGCAGGCGCTGGCCGGGCTGCTCCGGGGAACGCCGCCGCTGACACTGCCGGACGGCACGGCCGTCCGGGACGACGGCATCGTGCCGCTGCTCGAGCGCGGCATCTACGACCGCTTCCCGGCCACCGCCGACGAGCCGCGGCGCAACGCCTTCCAGCAGGACGTCCTGCGCCGGCTCGTCGACGCGCTGCTCCAGGCACGGCCGACGGCCGGCACGCTGGCCGGCGTCCGCGCCGCCGTGGCCGACGGGTCGTTGCGGCTGGCCTCGCTGCGCCCGGAGGAGCAGGCGGACCTGGCCGGCACGACGATCTCCGGGTCGTTGCCGCGGGGCCCGGCGCCGTTCGTCGGCTGGACCACCCAGAACGCCTCGGCCAGCAAGCTCGACAGCTACCTGCACCGGACGCTCACCCACCGGCGGCAGCCCGGGCCGGCCGGGAGGGAGACCGCCACCGCGACCCTCGACCTGCGCAACGACGCGCCGGCCCGGGGCCTGCCCGAGTACGTGACCGGGAACCTGCTCGGCGGCGGTCGGCACGAGGTGCTGGTGGCCACCTACCTGACCTCGGGCGCGACGGTCACCTCGGTCACCGTCGACGGGCGTCCGGTCGAGCCGCTGCTGCGCACCGAGGGCGGCCACCCCGTCGTGCTCCTGACGGTGCCGCTCGCGGCCGGCGGCGGCACGGCCCGGGTCGTCGTCGTCTCCGACCAGCCGGCCAGCCCGGAGCCCACCCGGGTCCTGCATCAGCTCGTCGCCAACCCGGACGTCACGCACCTGCAGACCGCCTCCCCGGCGGCCGGGACGTGAGGCCCGCCGGCAGGCTGGTCAGCGGAGCCGGTCAGACCCTGCTCACGCTCGGCGTGGTGCTGCTGCTGTTCTGCGCGTACGAGCTGGAGGGGACGGCGCTGCGCACCGCGCGCACCCAGGACCAGCTCGGCCGGGAGCTCGCGCAGACCTGGTCGGCGCCCCCGCCCGCGCCGCCCCCGGACGGGCCGGTCGTCGCACCGGTCGTCGCCCCCGCGCGGCTCGGTGCCGCCTCGGGCCGGCTGTACCTGCCCACGCTGCGCGGCCGTGAGCCGCTGGTGGTCGTCGAGGGCGTCGGGGTCCCCGAGCTGCAGCGCGGGCCGGGCCACCTGCCCGGCAGCGCGGCCGCCGGCGAGCTCGGCAACGCCGTCTACTCCGGCCACCGGACCACCTACGGGGCCCCGTTCGGCGATCTCGACCGGCTGCGCCCGGGCGACCCGGTGATCATCGAGACCCGGGACACCTGGGTGACCTACCGGGTCACCGGCCTGCAGGTCGTCCGGCCGTCGGCGGTCGAGATCACCCTGCCCGTGCCGGGCCGGCCGGGCGCGCAGCCGACGCAGCGGCTGCTCACCCTGACCACCTGCCACCCCCGTTACTCGGCGGCGCAGCGCCTGGTGGTGCGCGCCGAGGTCGAGTCGAGCACGCCGGTTCCCGGCGAGCGTCCCCCGCTGCTGAGGAGCTGACCCGTGTACGTCTGGTTCTGGCGGTCCCTGCCCGGCCCGCTCGCCGTCCGGGTGCTGCTGGCCCTCGCGGCGGCCGCGGCGGTGGTGGTCGTGCTGTTCGGGCTCGTCTTCCCGGCCGTCGAGGCGCGCCTGCCGTACGGGGACGTGACCGTCGGGCGGCCCTGATCCGTCCCGGGCCGGCCGCTCGCGCCGAAGGCCCGGCCCGGAACCGGGCCGGGCCCTCGACGAGGAGGCGGGACGCTAGGCCGGCACCTCGACCGCCGCCTCGACCACCGAGCCCTGCACCGCCGTCACCGGGGTGTCGACGACCTGGCCCGGCGCCAGCGTGCGCAGCGTCCAGTCGCCGCCGGCGGCGTAGAAGCGGAAGTAGCCGGTGGCGCTGGTCTGCACCTCGGCGGTGAACTCACCGGTGCCGTCCAGCAGCCGGACGTACGCGCCGGGCAGCGCGGCGCCGGCCCGGGTCACCGTGCCGTGCACGACGGCCTCCTTCGCCGAGACCTCCAGGGCCGGCAGGGCGTCCTGGTCAGGCGCGCCGCACATCAGACGTCCTTCTGGATCGGGACGTGCACGAGCGAGCCGTACTCGGCCCACGAGCCGTCGTAGTTCTTCACGTCGGTCTTGCCGAGCAGCTCGCGCAGCACGAACCAGGTGTGCGAGGAGCGCTCCCCGATCCGGCAGTACGCGATCGTGCTCTTGCCGTCGTCCAGGCCCGCACCGCCGTAGAGCGCGGCGAGCTCGGCGTCGGAGCGGAACGTGCCGTCGTCGGCGGCCGCCTTGCTCCACGGGATGTTGATGGCGGTCGGGATGTGACCGGCCTTCTGGCTCTGCTCCTGCGGCAGGTGCGCCGGAGCCTTGATCTTGCCGCTGAACTCGTCGGGGCTGCGCACGTCGACGAGGTTCTTCGCGCCGATGCTGGCCACCACCTCGTCGCGGAAGGCGCGGATCGAGGTGTCCTGCTCCTGCGCGACGTACTGCGTCGCCGGGCGGTCCGGCACCTCGGTCACCAGCTCGCGGCCGTCCAGCTCCCACTTCTTGCGCCCGCCGTCCAGGAGCTTGACGTTCGCGTGCCCGTAGAGCTTGAACTCCCAGTACGCGTACGCGGCGAACCAGTTGTTGTTGCCGCCGTAGAGCACGACGGTGTCGTCGTTGGCGATGCCCTTGCCGGACAGCAGCTTCTCGAAGCCCTCCTTGTCCACGACGTCGCGCTCGAACGGTGCCTGCAGCTCGGTGGTCCAGTCCATCCGGACCGCGCCGCGGATGTGGCCACCGTCGTAGGCGGACACGTCCTCGTCGACCTCGACGAGCACGATCTTCGGGTCGTCGAGATGGGCCTGCGCCCAGTCGGCGTCGACCAGGACGTCTTCGCGGCTCATACAGATGCTCCTTGTGAGTAGTCATGCGCTTGCGCTGACGGACAGGTACAGCTCACAACCCAGGCAGAGGCCGAAGGCGGCGTTCAGCAGGGCCGCGGCCAGCGCCGCGGCGACCGCAGCGGTCAGCACTCCCGTGCCGGCCCCGGCGAGACCGACCAGGGCGAACGCCAGGCCGACGAGCTGGGCGAACCGCGGTGGCCGGGCGTCCTCCAGCTCGCGGGGCGGGGTGCGCCGCAGCCGCTGCCACACCGGACCGTACGGCGAACGTCCCAGCGTGCCCAGGGCGAACACCGCCGCCTGCGCGGCCAGCAGCTCCACCGACGAGGTGACGAGCACGACGGCCAGCACGAGCGTCGTGACCCACGCGGCGAACCGGGCGCCGCGCGGGTCGATCGCGGTCCGCCGCGACACCAGGCGGCCCCACGGGGACCCGGCGGCGGTGGACGCACCGGAGGACGGAGAAGGAGCAGGCACGCGGGTGCCCTCTCTGGGAGGCCCCGTTGCGGGGCGCCGGTCTGCTGGCCAGGACGTCAGGCAGGCAGACACAGGCAGCCGGCGATGCGGCAGAAGTCCACCGCACGTCGCCTCACCAGCACCATGCTCAGGAGGGTAGCGCCTCCAGGACGTGCGCGGTCGTGGGCTGCCCGGAAGCCCGGCGCACCTCGCGGCCGGAGCGGTCCAGCACCAGCGTCGTCGGCGTCTTGAGGATGTTCAGCCGGCGGACGACGTCGAGGTGCGACTCCGCGTCGACCTCGACGTGCGCCACGCCCTCGACCGACTCGGCGACCGCGCCGAGCACCCGGCGGGTCGCCCGGCAGGGCGCGCAGAACGCGCTGGAGAACTGCAGCAGCGTCGCCCGCGGCCCGGGGACCGCGCCCAGCTCCACGAGCAGCGGCCGCAGGTCGTCGGCTCCGCTCACCACGCGGACCCGGCCGCTGCGGGCACGCAGCACCAGGCCGACGACGACGGTGACACCCAGGACGCACGCGAGCAGCAGCACACCCGGTGCCAACCGCGGGCCGGGCCCCGGCCTTCCCGACCCGCCGCTCAGCGGGTCGACGACTCCGAGGGTCAGCGACGCAGCACCACGTCGTCGGCGCCCCCGGTCACCCGCACGCCCTGCGGACCCGGCTCGACGCTCGCCAGCCGCACCCCGTACGGCAGCGCCGGCAGGTCCAGCGACAGGTCGAGCCGGCCCAGCAGCGCCCGGGCGACGGCCCCGGACGCCTCGGCGTCGCCGGCCCGCACGCTGCGCGGCGTCGCGACCACCGTGCCGTTCTCCAGCCGCAGCTGGGCAGCGGCCGAGACGTCGACCCGGCGGCCCAGCACCTGCAGCGTGCCGCTGATCCGCACGCCCTCCGGGTCGGGCCCGACGGTCAGGCCGTCGCTGGCCGCCTCGGTGAGCGTCGCGTACGGCACCAGGGCCGTGGCGTCGAGCCGCCGGACCGGGACCGCCGTGACCGAGCGACGCAGCGCGTCGCCCAGCGGCAGCTCGGCGCCGGTCAGGGTGGCCGTGAAGGACTGCAGCGGGATGCCGGAGCGCACCAGGTTCCCCGCGGACACCTCGATCGCGTCGTAGCGGCCCTGCACCACCTGCGGCAGGAACAGCACGCCCGCGATCTCGACGTCGGGCCGGCTGCCGAGCTCGCCGGCGAGCTGGTCGGCCAGCACCCGCTCGGCGACCTGCTCCGCGATCCGGTCCCCGGCGAACAGCAGCCCGACCAGCAGTCCCAGCGCGACCAGCCATCTCACCTGCCCTCACGCCCCCGCGAGCCGGCCGAGCAGCAGCCCGGCCGGCCCCAGGAGCGCGTAGGGCAGCAGCACCGACAGCGGCCGCAGGGCGGCGGTGCGCCGACCGGTCCGCGGCTCGCCCAGCTCGGCCGTCGCGGCGGTCAGCGCCCGGTCCGCGAGGACCACGGCGACCCCGGCGGCGAGCCCCAGCAGCAGCGCGGCACCGACCCGCGTCCCGGCGACCAGCGCCACGACCCCGGCGACGACCGCCCCGGCTCCCGGCGCCAGCAGCAGCCCCAGCGCCGGGTTCGAGCTCCGGCGGACCTGGAGGGCGGGAAGGGCGACCGCCACCGCGAGCAGGGCCGCGACCGTGACGGCCCGGCTGCCCTCGCCCGCGCGCAGCGCCCCCAGGCAGGCCGCGGACAGCACCAGCACGACGGCCAGCAGGGTGCCCGCCAGCGAGGCGGTGACCTGCGTGCGGCCGGTACGCCGGGACAGCTGGTGCAGCAGCGAGGCGACCAGCGCGAGAGCCGCCACCCCGGCCAGGGCGTCGACCCGGCCGTCGCCGGTGCCGGCCAGCACGGCGCCGGTCGCCGCCGCCGCGCCGACGACGACGAGCGCGCCGCCCCGGCCGGGCGTCCCCAGCACCGCCAGCACCGCCGCGCCGAGCAGCACCTGCAGTGCGAGCAGGCCGACCAGCAGCGGCGCCGCGCCGGGCAGCGCGAGGACCGCGAGGGCCACGCCCACGCCGGCGCCGGCCAGCTGCGCCCCGCCGACCGGCACCCGGCGGAACGGGCCGCCGGCGCCGGCGGCGCTGTCCGGGCCGGCCGCGCTGTCGCCGGGAGTCGCGCTGTCCCCGGGGTGAGCCACGGGCCGATCGTGCCAGAGCCGGCGGCCGCGGCCGGCGCGGTCCGGGCCGGTCACCCCCCGGCGAACGGCGGCAGCACGTCGACCAGCGCACCCGCCGGCAGCACCACGTCCTCGTGCGGGCGACTGCCGACCGGGTCGCCGTCCACGACGTACGAGCAGACCGACAGCACCTTCTCCAGGGCGCTGCCGTGCCGGTCGACCGCCGCGGCCAGCGCGTCGGCGAGCGTCGCCGCGGTCAGCTCGTCGGCGGCGGTGCCGGCGGCCGCCCGCGCCGCGGCCCAGTAGCGCAGGGTGCACGAGGTCATGCGGCCATGATGCCCCGGCTCGGGTAGCCTTCGGCCAGGCAACGGCGCCGACTGCTGCACAGCCAGACGCTCTGGCCGTCACCACCTCGGAGGACCCGTGGCCGCGCTCCTGCTCCTCACCTCGTCCCGGGGCACGTCGATGGACGTGCTCCCCGCGCTGGGCCTGCTGGGGCACTCGGTCCGGGTCGCCCCGCTCGAGGTCACCGCGCTGCTCGACACCGCCCCGGCCGACGCGGTGCTCGTCGACGCCCGGCGGGACCTGCTCGCGGCCAAGGCGCTGTGCCGGCTGCTGCGCGCCACCGGGCCGGCGGATGCCGCTGTTCGGTCGTCCTCACCGAGGGCGGCCTGGTCGCGCTGTCCGCCGAGTGGGGCGTCGACGACGTGCTGCTGGACACCGCCGGTCCGGCCGAGGTCGACGCCCGGCTGCGGCTCGCGGTCGGCCGGTTGCAGACCGCGGCGAGCTCGTCGCCGAGCCCGGGTGTCGTACGGGCCGGCGAGCTGACCATCGACGAGGACACCTACACCGCCGAGCTCGCGGGCCGGCCGCTCGACCTCACCTACAAGGAGTTCGAGCTGCTCAAGTTCCTCGCCCAGCACCCGGGCCGGGTCTTCACCCGGGACCAGCTGCTGCAGGAGGTCTGGGGCTACGACTACTTCGGCGGCACCCGCACCGTCGACGTCCACGTCCGCCGGCTGCGCGCCAAGCTCGGCGTCGAGCACGAGTCGCTGATCGGCACCGTCCGCCACGTCGGCTACAAGTTCGTGACCCCGGCGCTGGCCCCGCTCGCCGAGGAGGCGGCCGGCCAGGACGCCGAGGTGGCCGGCGGCGGACGCCGTCCTGGGCTGACCGCGCCCGCGGCGCTCCGGCTTCCGGGCCCGATACCGTGGCCGGGTGGCCACCGCCCGCACGTCGCTGCACCTGTCTCCCGTCGAGGTCGAGGCGGTCCGCGCAGCTGGTCGACGACGGTCGCGCGCACCGACGGCGTCCTGCCGCTGTCCGAGCACGTGCTGCTGCACCTGCCGCTCGGCGGTGACGACGACGTCCGGCACGTGCTCGTCCGGCGACGCCGGCGACGCTGGTCGGCTACGCCCACCTCGACGTCACCGACCCGGTCGCCGGCTCGAGCGGCGGAGCTCGTCGTGCGGCCGTCGGCCCGCCGGCGCGGCATCGGTCGCGCGCTGGTCGCCGAGCTGCTGCGGCAGAGCGCCGGACGGCCGGCTGCGGCTGTGGGCGCACGGCGAGCACCCGGCGGCCGCTCGCCTGGCCCGGGCGCTGGGCTTCGAGCGCGCCCGGGTGCTCTGGCAGATGCGCCGGTCGCTGCCCGACGCGCTGCCCGGGTACGGTGCTGCCGGACGGCGTCACGCTGCGCACGTTCGGGTCGGGCAGGACGAGGAGGCGTGGACCGGGCTCAACGCCCGGGCCTTCGCCGACCACCCCGAGCAGGGCCGCTGGGGGATCGAGGAGGTGCTGCTGCGCGAGGCCGAGCCGTGGTTCGACCCGGCCGGCTTCCTGCTCGCCGAGCAGCGACAGGCCGGCTGGTCGGCTTCCACTGGACGAAGGTGCACGGCGCGACCCGGCCGCGGGCACGCACGCCCACGAGCCGGTCGGCGAGGTGTACGTGGTCGGTGTCGACCCCGCCGACCAGGGGCGCGGGCTCGGCCCGGCCGCTGACCCTCGCCGGGCTGCACTCGCCTGCGCGCAGCGCGGCCTGGCCTGCGTGCTGCTCTACGTCGACGAGTCCAACACCGCGGCGGCCGCGCTCTACCAGCGGCTCGGCTTCCACCGGACCACCACCGACGTCTGCTGGGAGCGCTGACTGTTCCGGGCACCCGCCGCGGAGCCGGGCGGACGGCGGGCCGTGGCGCACGTCACGCGCGCCGTTCACCCCCCGTTCACCCGCGGACCGAGAGCGCGGTCCACCTGCGATCCCTAGCGTCGGTCCGGACGCCGCGAGACGTCGCCGACCGCTCGCGACACCTGACCCTCTGAGGAGATCCTGATGATCAGCATCGCGGACCGGTCGGCTCGCCGGCCTTGCCCTGACGGCGCGCTCGGCCTCGCGGCGTGCGGCTCGGACGACGAGCCGACCCCCACCGCGGGTGGCGCGGGCGGCGCCGGCGGCGACCTCGCCTGCAGCACCGGACAGCGTCACCGGCGCCGGGTCCAGCGCCCAGAAGAACGCCATGGACGAGTGGATCAAGGCCTACCAGCAGCCTGCGCCGGGCGCGACGATCAACTACCAGCCGGTCGGCTCCGGCGCGGGCATCCAGGCGTTCCTCGCCGGCACCGTCGACTTCGCCGGCTCCGACTCCGCCCTCAAGGACGACGAGCAGCCGCCGGCCGACGCGCAGTGCGGCGGCGGCAAGGCGCTCAACCTGCCGATGGTGATCGGCCCGATCGCGGTCGCCTACAACCTCGAGGGCGTGGACGACCTCGTCGCTCGACGCCGCCACCCTCGCCGAGATCTTCGCCGGCAAGATCACCAAGTGGGACGACCCGGCCATCGACGGCCGATCAACGCGGGCGCCGAGCTGCCCGCACGCCCGATCCAGACGGTGCACCGCTGCGACGAGTCCGGCACCACCGACAACTTCACCAAGTACCTCGCGGCGGCCGCCCCGAGGCCTGGACCTTCGGCAACGGGCAAGGCCTGGAAGGCCCCCGGCGGCACCGGCGCCGCGAAGTCGGACGGGCGTCGCCGCCGGCGTCAAGGGCACCGAGGGCACGATCGCGCTACGTCGAGCTGTCCTTCGCCGAGAACGGCGGCCTGAAGACGGCCAAGATCGCGAACGGCGCCGGCGAGTCGGTCGAGCTGACCGCCGAGAACGCCGGCAAGACCGTCGAGGCGGCCAAGGTCGAAGGGCACCGGCGACGACCTGACGCTGGCGCTCGACTACGCCACCAAGGACGGCGGGCGCCTACCCGATCGTCCTGGTGACCTACGAGATCGCCTGCAGCAAGGGCACCGCGCCCGACAAGGCCGACGCTGGTCAAGGACTTCCTGAACTACACCGCCAGCGCCGAGCGGCCAGAGCGCCTCGAGGACCTGGGCTACGCCCCGCTGCCGGAGGCAGCTCCGCGACCAAGGTCGCCGCCGCGGTCGACGCCCTCGCCTGACCGCACGACGCGCCAGCCCCCGAGCCGACGCGAGCGCGCAGATGGGTGACAGCCCCGCCCGCTCGCGCGCACGCCGCGCGCCGGACGGGCATCGGCACGCGACCGCGAGACGCCACGAGCGACCCGCCGTGCCTCCGGCGACGTGCGGTCCGCCGCCGACCCGCCGGCCTGACCGACCCGCGGCGACGCACCCGGTGGCTGCGGCCGGCCGGCGGCGGCCTGCCGCACGGAGCCCGGCGGCGTCGTCGGCGCGGAGACCGCGGCGTTCCGGGGCCTGTCCGCCTGGCCGCCGGCGCGATGCGTGCTGGTCATCATCGTCGGCGATCGCGATCTTCCTGATCTCCAAGGCGGTCCCGGCGCTGCAGGCCAACACCGCCAACTTCCTCACCTCCGAGGACTGGTTCCCGAACGACGCCCAGCCGGTCTTCGGCATCGCGGCGCTGGCCTTCGGCACGCGTGCTCAGCCTCGCTGATCGCGCTGCTGCTCGCGGTGCCGGTCGCGCTCGGGCATCGCGCTGTTCCTCGTCGCACTACGCGCCGCGCCGGCTCGCCACCGCCGCTCGGCTTCGTCATCGACCTGCTCGCCGCCGTGCCCAGCGTCGTCTTCGGCCTGTGGGGCCGCGACGTTCCTCAACGAGCCGGTCCGCGACTTCTCGGTCTGGCTCGAACCAGTACTTCGGCTGGATGCCGATCTTCGGCGGCGACGGCCCGTACGGCCGGTCGATCCTGCTCGGCGGCTGGTCCTGGCGATCATGGTGCTGCCGATCATCACCTCGCTCTCCCGCGAGGTCTTCCTGCAGACGCCCGACGATGAACGAGGAGGCCGCCCTCGCCCTCGGCGCCACCCGCTGGGAGATGATCCGCACCGCGGTGCTGCCGTACGGCCAGCCCGGCGTCATCGCCGCCGTCATGCTCGGCCTGGGCCGGGCGCTCGGCGAGACGATCGCGCTGGCGCTGACCCTCGGCATCGACGTTCGACATCTCGCTTCAACTGATCCTGGAGCCCGGCGGCAACACGATCGCCGCCAACATCGCCAACGCCTTCGGCGAGGCCAACGCGACCGGCCGGGGCGCGCTGATCGCCTCCGGCCTGGTGCTGTTCGCGATCACGCTGGTGGTCAACATCGACGCGCGCGGGCGATCATCTACCGCCGCCGCGAGTTCCGGGACAGTGCCGCATGAGCCGTGCTCGACGCGCGCGCTCCCGGCCGTCGCACGACGCCGGACGCCGGCCGGCCAGGCTGAGCTGCCGCGCGTCGCTGCCCCGCTGCGGCCGTCGCTGGTCGCCGTCGCTGCGCTGGTCACCGCCGGGCTCGTGCTCGGCACCGGCATCGGCAACTGGGTCCTGCGTCGTCGTCGCTCGGCCGTCTGTCTACCTGGTCGGCCTGCTCACCGCGGCCGTGCGCGGTCGAGGGCCGCCGCGCCGCCCGCAACCGGATCTGGCAGCGCCCTGATCCACGCCGCCTGCCTGCTGGCGATCGCTGCCGCTGGCCTCGGTCGTCTGGACGCTGGTCGTCCAAGGGCGTCGACCGGCTCGACGGCGACTTCTTCGGCACGCTCGATGAACAACATCGGCGCCCGGGACGCCGGCGGCGGCGCGTACCACGCGATCGTCGGCACGCTGGAGCAGGTCGGCATCGCCACCGCTGATCGCCGTGCCGCTCGGCGTGCTCGGCGCGATCTACCTCGTCGAGTACGGCCGGGGCCGGTTCGCCGCCGACCGTCCGGTTCTTCGTCGACGTGATGACCGGCATCCCGTCGATCGTCGCCGGCCTGTTCATCCTGGCGTTCTGGGTGCTGATCGTGCGCCGTGGTTCAACGACGGCCAGCCGCGGCTTCTCCGGCTTCGCCGCCGCGCTCGCGCTGACCGTGCTGATGCTGCCGACCGTCGTCCGGTCCACCGAGGAGATGCTGCGCCTGGTCCCGGCGCCGCTGCGCGAGGGTGCGTACGCCCTCGGCGTGCCGCAGTGGAAGACGATCCTGCAGGATCGTCCTGCCGACCGCGCTGCCCGGGCATCGTCACCGGCGTCATGCTCGCCATCGCCCGGGCCGCCGGCGAGACCGCCCCGGTGCTGCTGGTCGCGCGGCGGCGCGCGCGGCGATCAACGTCAACCCGTTCGAGGGCAGCCAGTCCTCGCTGGCGCTGTTCGTCTACCAGCAGGCCGGCGACGCGTCGAAGTACGCGCCGGCCCGCGGCCTGGACGGCCGCGCTGACCCTGGTCGCCCTCGTCCTGGTCCTCACCATCGCGGCGAAGCTGCTCGCCCGCCGCAACCGGCTCGTCCACGAGCTCACCGGAGGTGACCACCATGGCCAAGCGCATCGAGGCGAGCGAACGTCACCGCCTACTACGGCGGCTTCAAGGCCATCGAGAACATCAACCTGACGGTCGAGCCGAAGACGGTCACCGCCCTGATCGGCCCGTCCGGCTGCGGCAAGTCGACGTTCCTGCGGTCCATCAACCGGATGCACGAGGTGCTGCCCGGCGCCCGGGTCGAGGGCACGCTGACCATCGACGACCAGAACATCTACGACCCGGACGTCGACGTCACCGCCGTCCGCCGCATGATCGGCATGGTCTTCCAGCGCCCCAACCCGTTCCCGACCATGTCGATCTACGAGAACGTGGTGGCCGGGCTCCGGCTCAACGGGGTCCGCAAGAAGGCCGATCCTGGACGAGGCGGCCGAGAAGTCGCTGCGCTCGGCGAACCTGTGGGACGAGGTCAAGGACCGGCTCGACAAGCCGGGCGCCGGGCCTGTCCGGCGGTCAGCAGCAGCGGCTCTGCATCGCCCGGACCATCGCGGTCGAGCCGCAGGTGCGTGCTGATGGACGAGCCGTGCTCGGCGCTGGACCCGATCTCGACGCTGGCGATCGAGGACCTGATGTTCGAGCTGAAGGACCAGTTCACGATCATCATCGTCACGCACAACATGCAGCAGGCGGCCCGGGTCAGCGACCGGACCGCGCTTCTTCTCGATCGACAAGACCGGCGAGCCGGGCCGGCTGATCGAGTACGACGACACCCAGAAGATCTTCAGCAACCCGACGCGAGAAGCAGACCGAGGACTACATCACCGGTCGCTTCGGCTGAGCGCCGGCGGGGCGCGCCGGACTGGTCCACCCGCCGTCGCCGTACGGACACCCTCGGACCCCCTGCCGGTCGCCTGCGTCCGGCACCGTCCACCGCATGCAGGTGCTCGGTCACCGCGGGTGGCCCACTCCCACGTCCCCGGAGAACACCCTCGCCGCGGTGACGGCCGCGCTGGACGGCGGCTGCGACGGCGTCGAGGTCGACGTCCGGCTCACCGCCGACGGCATCGCGGTGTGCTGCCACGACGACGACCTCGCCCGGGTCGGCGCGGACGTCCGGAGCGTCCGGCGGACGACGGGGGCAGCGCTGGCCGCCGCCCCGCTGCCCGGCGGCCACCGGGTCCCCCGGCTCGACGAGGTGGCGGCCGTGGTGCGCGGGCGTGGCCTGCTCGTCCTGGACCTCAAGCCCGAGCCGCGGGGGGCGGCGCTGCTGCACGCCGGCCTGCAGGCGCTGGAGCTGGCCGGGACGCCGGACGAGGAGGTGGTGGTCACCTCGTTCGACGAGACGCTGCTCGGGCTGCTCGCCGAGCACCGGCCGCGACTGGCCCGCGGCGTGATCCTCGACGTCGACGACCCGCTGGCGCCCGCGGTGCGCCGCGCCGAGCGGCGCGGCGACGCGGCCCTGCACCTGCCGGTGCGCACGATGCTGGAGCAGGCGGCAGCGGTCCGCGACGCGGCCCTGCCGGCGCGGGTCTGGACGGTGAACCGGCCGGTCGACGCACGGCGCTGCGCGGCTGCCGGCGCCGTCGGCGTGATCAGCGACGTGCCCGGCACGCTGGCGGCCGCCCTGCAGGTGGCCGCCGTCGCGGCCTGACCGGCGGCACGCCCCCGGGGCCGTCCCTGGCTCAGCCCTCCTCGAGCCACCAGGGCCGGGGATCGGGGGTCGGATCGGGTCGCCGAGCCGGCGGGGCGGTCTGCCCTGGCGCCTGCGCCGGTCCCGGCGGGGCGGGCCCGGACGCCGGGCCTGGCGGGTCGGCCTCGGGCGGTGTCCCGTCCCGGTACGGGGCCACCGAGCGGATCCGCAGCCCGGCCAGCATCCCGAGCACCGGCAGCGCGGCCGCCACCGCGAAGCCCACCGCCTCGATCGTCGGCAGGGCGACCGCGAGCCCGCCGCCGCCGGCCCAGGCGAGCTGCAGGCCCGTCTCGGAGCGGGCGAACGCGCCGCTGGTCGCTCCCGCCGGGACGTGCGTCTGCACGGCCGCGTCGAGCGCGAACTTGCTCAGCGCGTACGACAGGCCGGTGAGGCCGGCGGCCAGCGCCGCCAACAGGTCACCGCCGCGCACGGCGACCGCGGCGCAGGCGATCGCCGGGACGGCCAGCGAGGCGAGCGTCAGCCGGCTGGTCACCCGGTCCGGCAGCCGGCTGGCCAGCCCGGTGCCGAGGAGCTGGCCGGCGACCGCCGCGCCGAGCACCGCGGCGAGCACCAGCCCGGACGCGTCGCGCTCCTTGAGCACGAACGCCAGGAAGATCGTCAGCAGGCCGGCCATCCCGCGCAGCGCCAGCGCCGTCATCAGCGGGCGGCGGACGACGGCGGGGGCGTGCAGCAGCCGGTACCGCGGGGCGCCCCGGACCCGCTTGGTGCGGGCCTCGTCGACCTTGCCGGGCAGCCGGACCGCCCAGACGGCGCCGACGAGCAGCACGACCGTGGCGAGCCGCAGCACCCAGTCGACGCTGGTGAAGCGCAGCAGCAACGCGCCCACGCCCGCCGCGGACGCGCCGGACACGACGGCCGCGACGTTCATCCGGGCGTTCGTCGCCACCAGGCTGATGCCGGGCGGCCGCACCCGGGGGATCGCCGCCAGCCGGGCGACGCTGTACGCCCGGGACAGCACCAGCACCGCCAGCGCCAGCGGGTACAGCGCCAGGCTGTCGGTCAGCCCCACCAGCGACCAGGCGACCAGGCCGCGCAGCGCGGTGGTGGCCGCCAGCACGTTGCGGCGGCCGTGCCGGAAGGAGTCGAGGACCGGCCCGGCGACCGGGATGAGCAGGCTGAACGGCAGCAGCGTCAGCAGCAGGTACAGCGCCACCCGGCCGCGGGCCTCGCCGAGGGGCACCGAGAAGAACACCGTGCCGGCGAGCGCCACCGCCAGCAGCGCGTCCCCGGCCGAGTGCAGGGCGTGCGCGCCGAGCAGCGCCGACAGGCCGCTGTCCTTGGCCCCGTCGGCGTGCGCGGCGCGGCGCACCCGGGCTGCGCCGCGGACCGGCAGCGACGCCACCCACGTGCCGCGCCGCTCCCGCGTGCCGCCCTCACCCCCCATGGCCCGATCGTGCCTCACCGGCGGCCCCGCGCGGGGCCGCCGGACCGGCCCGGAGCTCAGCCCGTGGGCAGCCGCTTCGCGGCACGCGAGGCCGCCTTCTCCGCCTTCGCCGTCGCCTTGCGGGCCTTCTTCGTCGTCTGCCGACCGACCCGGCCGACCGCGTGCGGCACGGACTCGCGGCCGTCGGTGTCGTTCGCGGCGATCAGCAGCCCGCCCAGCAGGCTGACGTTCTTGAAGAAGTTGATCTTCTGGGTGGTCTTCTCCGCCTCGGGGGCGGACCAGAACGCGTGCCCGATGACCGTCGCCGGGGCGAGGTTGCCGGCCAGCGCCAGAGCCGCGATCCGCGGGAACCGGCCGGTGGCGAGCGCCAGCCCGCCGATCAGGTTCGTGTAGACGTGCGCCTTGGCCAGCAGCTCCGGCTCGGCGAGGCCGGCGTCCCGGATCGGGCCGTGCAGGTAGCTCTGGTCCTTGAGCATCGGCAGCGCGGTGCTGACGAAGCTGGCGGCGAGCAGCGGGCGGGCGAGACGGCGGGACAGGCTCATGGGGGTCCTTCCGGGGGCGGGATCTGGCGCTGCTTGCAGGCACTACCCCGCCCGACGACCTTGACCCTCCCCCTGCCCGGCGTCGAGGGGTGGCTCGTCGAGCAGCGCCGAGCGCAGCGCCGGCAGGTCCAGGTCCTCCGGGACCGGCCAGCGCGGGTCGAGGTCCTCGAGCGTCTCCACGAGCAGCCGGCTGACCGCCCAGTTGCGGTACCACTTGCGGTCGGCCGGCAGCACGTACCAGGGCGCCGCGGCGGTCGAGCACCGCTCCAGGGCCGCGTCGTACGCCTCCTGGTACGCCGGCCACAGGCGGCGCTCGCTGAGGTCCGCGGGGTTGACCTTCCAGTGCTTCTCCGGGTCGTCGATGCGGGCCAGCAGGCGCTCGCGCTGCTCCTCGTACGAGATGTGCAGGAAGACCTTGACGAAGGTCACCCCCTGGCCGGCCAGCTCGGCCTCCCAGGCGTTGATCTGGTCGTACCGCTGCTCCCACTGCTCGGCCGGGACGAGGTCGTGCACCCGGACGATCAGCACGTCCTCGTAGTGGCTGCGGTTGAACACGCCGAGGAAGCCGGGCGGCGGCAGGGCGCGCTCCGCCCGCCACAGGAAGTCGTGCTCGAGCTCCTCCTCCGTGGGCGGCACCGAACGAGGTGATCCGGACGCCACCCGGGTCGACCAGGCCCAGCACGTGCCGGATCGTGCCGTCCTTGCCGCCGGTGTCCATCCCCTGCAGGACCAGCACGACGCGGCGCCGGCCGCCGGCCCGGCCCTCGGCGAACAGCCGCTCCTGCAGCGCCGCCAGCTCCTCGCCGGTGTCGGCCAGCTCGCTCTTGCCGTCGGACTTGTCGCCGTCGAAGCCGGGGGTGCTGCGCGGGTCGATCTCGCGGATCGAGCGCCGGCCGGCCGGCTCGGTGGCCGAGGGGACGCGCAGCAGGCTGCGCAGAGACGTCATGGGGCGAGCGTGCCCTCATCCGGCGGCGAGCAACACCACGCCGACCAGCGCCGTGACGCACACCGACCTGCTGCCGGACCGCCAGCCGCTCGCCCAGCACCACGACCGCGAGCCCGACCGTGACGACCGGCGACAGCGTGGCGAGCACGCTCACCACGCTCACCAGGCCGCGCGTCGTCGCGACCCCGTACGACACGGTGCCCACCAGCAGCAGCAGGCCGGGCAGTGCCGCCGCCGGCAGCGCCCGCCACGGCAGCCGCACCGGGAGCCGGCGGGTCAGCAGCACGCCGGCGGTGCACAGCACCAGCGCCACCCGGCTGGTGAACACCGCCCACGGCGCGCCGCCCTCCGAGGCCGCCGCGAACGCGGTGAGAAACCCGCCGAACGCCAGCGCCGACAGCGCGGTGATCGCGATCGTGCGGGCGGTGGCGTGTGCGGCGCCGGCCGCCGGGCCCCGCGCCGGGCGGGACGCGGCGAGCACGACGCCGGCGACCGCGAGCGGGATGCCGACCAGCTGCAGCAGCGCGGGGCGCTCGCCCAGCCCGATCGCCACGACCACCGGGACGACCGAGCCGGTCGCGCCGATCGGCATGACGATGCTGATCGGGCCGGCTGCGGCCGCCGTGTACAGCGCGGCCAGAGCGACGCCGTTGAACACCCCGGCCAGCACCCCCCAGAGCAGGTGCCGGGCGTCCGGCGCGACGCCGCCGGTGACCGCCAGCAGGCCGGCCGCCCCGACCACGCCGACGCTCTGGCCGGCCAGCAGCACCCCGCCGAGCGGGTACGCCCGGGTGAGCAGCGGCCCGAGGTAGTTCGCGAGCCCGTACGCCCCCGCCGTCAGCAGCGCGAGCAGGACGGCGGTCACGGCGCAGTGCAGCACGCGGGCGTACCGGAGCCCGGTCCGGGTGGGCCGCCAGAGGATCGAACTCTGAACCCGCGGGTTAAAAGCCCGCTGCTCTGCCAGTTGAGCTAGCGGCCCGGTGGTGGCGCAGCAGGACCATCCTGCCAGCCGTCCGGGTGCTGCTGCCGCTTCTGCGCGGCCCGGACTGCTCGGGGGGCTTCCCCTTTCCTGCGGGGCTTCCCCTTTCCTGCGGCGCTTCCCCTTCGCAACGTCACCGAGCGGGGCCTCCTGGGAGCACCTGTAGAGGGGAGGCGCAGCGACGAAGGGGAAGCCGGCGCGCAGGGCGCCGGCGCTCAGGCCGCAGACCTTGACGGCGTCCGTACGTTTCGCCCCAAGAGGCCACCGGCCTCCGTGTCCGGCGGGAGTCCCCCGTGCGCGTCTCCCTCCTCACCAGCGGTAGCCGCGGCGACACCCAGCCGATGACCGTCCTCGGCGCGGAGCTCCGGCGCCGCGGCCACGACGTCCGGATCGCCGCCTCGCCGGGCATGGCTGGACGCCGGCGGCCCTCCGGTCCTCTACGGATTCGGCAGCATGCCGGTGCAGGACCCGGAGGCGGTGGTCCGGATGATCACCGAGGTGAGCCGCGCGGAGGGGGTGCGGGCGCTGGTCAGCGCCGGCTGGGGGCGCCTGGCCGCCCTGGAGCCGGGCGACCCGGACGTACGGGTCGTCGGAGCCCTGGACCATGACGCGGCGCTCCCGCGCTGCGTCGCCGCCGTCCACCACGGCGGTGCCGGCACGAGCGCCGCGAGCCTCGGTGCCGGCATTCCGACGGTGGCGTGCTCGGTCTTCGCCGACCAGCCCTTCTGCGGTGCACGGGTCGCCGAGCAGCGGGTCGGCGCGCACCTGCGGTTCCGCGACCTCGACCGGACCTCGCTCCGGACGGCCGTCGGCGTCGCCCTGTCCCCCGAGGTGCGCGCCCGGGCCGCCGCTCTTGGCGCGACGCTCCGCTCGGCGCAGGGCGCCGCGTCTCTGGTCGCCGACGCCGTCGAGGGGGTCCTCGAGGGAGGCCGGCGGGCCGCCTGATCCTGGGGGCGCCCGGTCGCCCGGGTGCCCGGGTGCTTCCCCTTCCTTCGGGCGTGTCCCCTTCGCAACGTCACGAAACGGGGTCCCCTCAGAGCCCTTGCGCAGGGGACGTGCACCAAGCAAGGGGAGCCCGCGGCACGGCCGCGCGGCAGCGACGGGGCCCGCGCGCCGGCTGCGCACGGGCCCCGTCGCGAGCCGGTCAGCGGATCAGGTGCGACCCGTCGTAGTCGAACGTGTAGGTCTGGGCGGCCCGGGACTCGGCGGTCAGCCCGCTCACCTTGCGGTCACCGAACAGGTCGGTCCTGCTCATCGCCAGCACGTACGTGGCGTGGGCTGCCGCGTCACCGAGCTCCTGCAGCGCCCGGGCGTTGAGGTTGTCGGCCGTGTCGCAGGCCTGGTGGTAGCAGGCGTCGTACGGCTCGCCGGCGGTGCCGCCGTAGCGCTTGACCTGCTGGGCGGTCTTGATGCCCTCGGCGCCGCTGAACAGGCCACCCGCCGGGATGCCGACGGCGATGAAGGGGCCGTAGTCCGAGCGGCCGCTGAACTCGGTCGGCTCGCTGGCGAGGCCCTGGTCGCGGAAGTAGCGCGAGAACACCTTCTCGATCTGCCCCGACCCGGGCGGGCCGGCGATGCCGGTCGCGGACCCGTCACCGTCGTAGACGAACCGGGCGTAGTTCGGCGAGCCCAGCATGTCGAAGTTCAGGTTGGCGTAGATCTTGCTGAGGGCCGCGTTTCCGAGGCTCGCCACGTAGTGCTCCGACCCGAGCAGGCCGCTCTCCTCGGCTCCCCAGAACGCGAAGCGGATCTTCTGCACCGGCTGGACGCCGGCCTCGGCCAGCTCCTCGGCGATCTCGAGGATCGTCGACGTGCCGCTGCCGTTGTCGTTGATGCCCGGGCCGTCCTCGACGGAGTCGAGGTGGGCACCGACGACGAGGACCTTGTCGGGGTTCCCGCCGGGCGTCTCGGCGATGACGTTGAGCGTGCGCGCCTCCGGGTTGCCCTCGGTGGAGGTCGTCACCCGCACGGTCGTCCGGCCGGCCTTCGCGGCCTGGTACAGGGCCTTGCCGTCGTCGAAGGACAGCGACAGCACCGGCAGGGTGAACAGCCGGCCGAGCGTGCCGCCGAACGCGTCGGTGCGCCCTACCTGACCCTCGTTGAAGATCAGCACGGCGTCGTACCCGGCCGCCTGGGCGTTCGCGGCCTTCTGCTCGAACGTGCAGGTGCCCCGCTGGATCAGCGCCACCTGCGGGACGGTCGCCGAGGCGGGGACGAAGTCCGCCGCCTCGCACCCGGAGGTGGAGCCGACCGTGTCGGACGGCGGGATGACGACGTCCTTGGTCGGGACGACTGTGCCCGTGACCGAGCCGCTGCCGGAGAACTGCATGGTCACCGGGGCGTACGTCGTGGGCGTCGGCGCGGTCTGGACCAGCTCCGGCGGGGCGGTCTCCCGGAAGAACGGGAACGTGAACGCCTGGGTGCGGACGTCGTAGCCGGCCGCCTGAAGGCGGGTCTTCACGTAGTTGACCGAGGCCTGGTAGCCCGGCGTCCCCGAGGCGCGGGTGCCGCCGTTGTCGTTCGCGATGCGCTGCAGCACCCGCTCGTGGCCGAGGATGCCGTGCACCGTGACCGCCCGGCGCAGGGCCGAGGAGTCGACGGGGTCGAGCGCGACGGCCGTCGGCGGGGCCAGCGTGAAGCTGGCCAGCACCGCGGCCGCCGTGGCCGATCCGGTGAGAAGGGATCTGCGCAAGGGGAGCTCCTCCGTGAGACCCGGCGGGGACCACCCCCGCCGGCTCCCGCCCGGCGCCCGACGGGAGCCCGCGGTCGGCGGGTCCACGCCGTTCCCGGGCGGATCAGGTGGAACGTAGGGTTTCCCGCCCCTCTTGACTAGTCCTCGACAGCCTCCTGACGATCATGTTTGCAGCCGCAAGATATCCGGATCACGTCGCTGGCTGGGCCGGGTAGCTTCCCCTTCCTCCCCGCCGCCTCCCCTTCGCAACGTCATGGAAAGGGGTCCGTTCAGAGCCTTTGTGAAGGGGACGTGCAGCAACGCAGGGGAAGCCGGCGCGCCGGGTCGCCGCCCCGGGCCGTTCGGCCCTGCTTCCGCCCGCCGCCGCGGCCCACGCTTCGGCTGTGCGCTCCCCGCAGACCGGACGTGGCACGCACCTCGCGCCGGTGCCCCGCGCCGCCTCGGAGCTGTCCCTGAGACGGTGGACGGGGCTGTGCGCCGCCGCCGAGGCCATCGGCATGACCGCGGCCGCAGCGGCTGCGACGGCGGCCGCCGCGCTGACCGACGGACCCCGGACCGGGACGCAGGTCGGCGGCGCGGTCGCTCTGGTGCTCGGCGCGGGCCTGGTCGAGGGAGTCGCGCTCGGCGGCCTGCAGGCGTACGGGCTGCGCCGGCCCCTGCCCGGGCTGCCCGTCGGCCGGTGGGTGGCGGCCACGGTCCTCGTGGCCGGGCTCGGCTGGGCGGCCGGCGCGGTGCCGAGCGTGCTGTCTCCGGCGGACGGCGCCGCCGGGCCGGGGCTGCTCGTCGTCGTGCCCGGCGCGCTGGCCGTCGGGATCGCGCTGGGCACGGTGCTCGGGGCCGCGCAGGCCACGGCGCTCCGCGGCCTGGTCCGCTTCCCCTGGCGCTGGGTGACCGCGAACGCCATGGCCTGGGGCCCTGCGATGGTGCTGCTGTTCCTGGGCGCGACGGCGCCGGCCGAGACCTGGTCACCGCTGGCGGTCGCGGCCACCGGCACCCTCACCGGCGCGGGGGCGGGCACGGCGCTCGGGCTCCTCACCGGGGCCTGGCTGCCGACCCTGGACGGACGCGCGCTGCACTCCCGGGCGGTGCTGGCGCTGCTCGGCTCGCCCGCGCACCGCCTGCTGTCCGGGGCCATGGTCGGGCTGCGGCTGCGGGGCGCAGTTCACGGCCGGATCATCGAGCTGCCCGTGCAGTACGCGCTGGACACCGGCCCGGACGGCGTCGCGCTGGTCGTCCTGCCCGGCCATCCCGAGCGCAAGCGGTGGTGGCGCAACCTCAGGACCCCGGCGCCGGTGCAGGTGCGCCTGCGCGGCCGGCAGCACCTGGGCCGGGGCCGGCTGCTGCACCCCGGCGACCCCGGGTACGACCGCGCGCGGGCCGCCTACCAGCGGCGCTGGCCCCGGGTCCGGCCCGGCGACGGGCCGCTGGTCCGGGTCCTGCTCGACGAGCCGGGTGCCGTCCCGCGCGCCCGGCCCGGACGCGGTGCGAGGCTGCAGGCATGACAGCGTCCGGCGGCCCTCTCGCCGCGCTGGGCCTGACCGCCCCGGTGGTGCAGGCCCCGATCGGCAGTGCGAGCACCCCCGAGCTGGCCGCGGCGGTGAGCGGAGCGGGCGGGCTCGGCACGCTGGCGCTGAGCTGGCTGCGGCCGGCGCAGGTCCGCGACCGGCTGCGCGCCACCCGCGAGCTCACTCCCCGGCCGTTCGGGGCCAACCTCGTGCTCGCCTGGCCGCAGTTCGAGCGGCTCGCCGCGTGCCTGCAGGAGCGGGTCGCGGTGGTGTCGACGTTCTGGGGCGACCCCGGGCCGTACGTCGAGCAGGTGCACGCCGGTGGCGCGCTGCACGTCCACACGGTCGGCTCCGTCGACGAGGCCCGGCAGGCGGTCGCCGCCGGGGTCGACGTGATCGTCGCGCAGGGGTGGGAGGCCGGCGGGCACGTCCGGGGGACGGTCAGCACCCTCGCCCTGGTCCCGATGGTGGTGGACGCGGTGCACCCCGTCCCGGTGCTGGCCGCCGGCGGGATCGCCGACGGGCGCGGGCTGGCCGCCGCCCTGGCGCTCGGCGCCGCAGCCGGCTGGGTCGGCACCGCCTTCCTGCTGGCCGACGAGGCGTCCGCGCACCCGGACTACCAGGCGCGGATCGCCGCCGCGCAGTCCGGTGACACGGTGCACAGCGCCCTGTTCGACGGCGGCTGGCCCGACGCCCCGCACCGCACGTTGCGCAACAGCACGATCGACGCCTGGGAGCGCGCCGGCCGCCCCCGCCCCGGGAGCCGGCCGGGCGAGGGGGACGTCGTCGTCACGGCGCGCAACGGCGCCGCCGTGCCGCGCTACTCCGACGTGATGCCCACCCCGGGCATGGTCGGCGACGTCGAGCCGATGGCGCTCTACGCCGGGCAGGGCGTGGGGCTGGTCCGCGAGCGGGCGCCGGCCGCCGAGATCACCCGTCGGCTGGTGGCCGAGGCCCGCCGCGTGCAGGCGCCCGGGGCGTGACGCCGCGCCCGGGAGGTGGCCCGGCCCGGCCCGCCGCACGCCGGGGGCTGCGTCCGCTATGCTTCCCCGGTCCCCGACGGCCAGTAGGGCATGGGCACGCCGCCATCCAGGGGGCGCGGTCCCCATCGTCCAGCGGCCCAGGACTCCACCCTTTCAAGGTGGCTACGCGGGTTCGAATCCCGTTGGGGGCACGGTTCGGTTCGACAGTTCGACAGCAGCACGGCTTGGTTCCCACCAGGCCCCGTAGCGCAGTTGGTTAGCGCGCCGCCCTGTCACGGCGGAGGTCGCGGGTTCGAGTCCCGTCGGGGTCGCAGCACCACAGCAGGTCAGCACCACAGCAGGTCAGCACTCCCCGGTCAGGTAGCTCAGCTGGTAGAGCATGCGACTGAAAATCGCAGGGTCGGCGGTTCGATCCCGTCCCTGACCACCCCGGTTCCCTCCGGTTCAGCCGGCGAACACCGCCCGGCCGCTGCCCGGCTCGTCGACGTCCTCGGGCGCCTCCCCGGGCCGCAGGGTCGGCGCCACCGGCGTGTGGCGCACCCGCGGCAGCGCCCCCGGGTGCGCGGCCTGCAGGTAGTCCACGAGCTTCTCCCGGATCTCGCACCGCAGGTCGAACGAGCTCGGCGCGTCCGCGGCGCTCGCCAGCACCCGCAGCACGATGGTCGACGGAGTGGTGTCGACGACCTGCAGCACCCAGTCCTTGCGGTCCCACAGCGGGGAGGCCTCGACGATCCGCTGCGCCGCGCGGCGGACCGCCTCGACCGGGGTGGAGTGGTCGACGTGGATCAGCACGGCTCCCAGCACCTGCGACTGGGTGCGCGTCCAGTTCTGGAACGGCGTGGTGGTGAAGTAGCTGGTCGGCAGGACCAGGCGCCGCTGGTCCCACAGCGCCAGCACCACCGAGGTCAGCGCGATGTCCTCGACCCGGCCCCACTCGTCCTCCACGACGACGACGTCGTCCAGCCGGATCGCGTCGGTGAACGCGAGCTGCAGCCCGGCGAAGACGTTGCCCAGGGTGGACTGCGCCGCCACGCCCGCCACGACCCCCACGATGCCGGCGCTGGCCAGCAGCGAGGCCCCGGCCGCCCGCGCGTCGCTGAAGGTCAGCAGCATCACGGCGATCGCGAACACGGTGACCGTGACGGCGGTGAGCCGGCGCAGCAGGGCGATCTGCGTGCGCATCCGCCGGGCCCGGCGGTTGTCGACGACGTCGACCTTGATGCTCGCGAAGACGATCTCCCCGACCAGCCAGAGCAGCCGGACCACCAGCCAGGCGACGGCGGCGATGACGGCGAGCGTGACGGCGTGCCGCAGCGGGCTGCGGACGGCGTCGGAGAAGCCGGTGTGCGGCACCGCGGCCCGCAGCGCCACGGTCATCAGCACGGCCGTCCAGGCCGAGTGGCAGGTCTGCGACAGGGTGCGCCACAGCGGCTCGTGCCGCAGCCGGGCCAGCGCCAGCACCAGCAGGCGGCTCAGCTGAGCGAGCAGGAAGCCGGTCGCGGCGGCGGCCACGAGCAGCAGCAGGGCCTTCCAGGTGGAGTCCACCCGTCCATGCTCCCCGGCGGTGGCGCAGGGCCCGCGGTGGGCCCGCGGTGACCCCGCGGCAGCCGCGTCGGCGAGGATGGGTCCGAGCAGACCCGTGACGGCCGCGCGACGGCAGGGCGGAACGGCACACACCCCACCTCGAAAGGCACCCGATGGTCGACTACGTGAAGCGCCCGAAGACCCCCGACACCCCTGCTGCGCCCCAGCCCGGCGGCGGTTCCGGCGGCGGCGTCAGCCTGTCCAAGGTGACGCTGACCAAGAGCGCCCCGTCCGTCTCGCTCGCCAAGGGTGCCGGCGCCAGCGGCCGGATGCGGGTCAGCCTGACCTGGAACGCCCGCCCGGAGGGCACCGGCGGCGGCGGCCTGCTCAAGCGCCTGGCCGGCGGCTCCAAGGGGATCGACCTCGACCTGGGTGCGCTGTTCGAGCTTCAGGACGGCCGCAAAGGCGTGGTGCAGGCGCTCGGGAACTCCTTCGGCGCCATCGACCGGCCGCCGTACGTGCAGCTCGACGGCGACGACCGCACCGGCGGCGGCGGCGAGAACATGACCATCAACCTCGACCGCCTGGGCGACATCCGGCGGATCCTGGTGTTCGCCTTCATCTACGAGGGCGTCCCGGCCTGGGACAAGGCCGACGGCGTCGTGACGCTGTACCCGGTCGGCGGCCCGGAGATCCGGGTCGAGCTCGACGAGGCGTCCGGCACCCGGATGTGCGCGATCGCGCTGCTGGAGAACGACGGCGGGGCGCTGCGCGTCCGCCGCGAGGTCAACTACATCAACGGCGCCCAGGACGCCCTGGACAAGGCGTACGGCTGGGGCATGGACTGGTCCCCGGGTCGCAAGTAGCCGCGGTGCAGCACTTCGACTTCCTGGAGCCGCAGCAGCGCGAGGCGCTGTTCGCCGTGCCGCCGCAGCCGGTCCGGCGGGACGGCGACCGGCGACAGCTCGGGCTCGCCCTCGGGGCGACGATCTACAGCCCGGGCACCCGGGAGCTCCTCGCCGACGACGCGCGGCGGGCCGCCAGCATCGGGGCGACCAGCCAGGTCTGGTGCCTGGAGGACGCGATCCCGCACGACGCGGTGCCGCGGGCCCAGGCGAACGTGGTGCGCTCGCTCGGCGAGCTGCGCGACGACGAGCGGCTGCCGCTGGTCTTCGTCCGGGTCCGCACCCCCGGGCAGGTCGTCGAGCTGGCCGAGCAGGCCGGGCCGGCGACCCGCAGGCTGACCGGCTTCGTGCTGCCCAAGTTCCGGCCCGGGCCGGAGGGCGAGGCCTGGCTGGCCGCGGTCGCACGGGCCGGCGACCTCGCCGGCACCCGGCTGTACGCGATGCCGGTGCTCGAGCACGAGGACCTGGCCTGGCAGGAGACGCGGGCGGCGCACCTGGCCGGCGTCCGGGAGCTGCTGGACAGCGCCCGCGACCTGGTGCTGACCGTCCGGGTCGGCGGCACCGACCTGTGCGGGCTGTTCGGCCTGCGGCGCGACAGCGACACGACGATCTGGGACGTCGCGCTGGTCAGCTCCATGCTCACCGACATCCTCAACACCTTCGCCCGCCGCGGCGACTACCTGGTCAGCGGCCCGGTGTGGGAGCACTTCGCCGGCAACGACCGGCTGTTCAAGAGCCAGCTGCGGCAGACCCCGTTCGAGAACAACCGCAGCCTGCGGCTGCGCCGCCAGCTGCTGCGCGACGACGTCGACGAGCTGCTGCGCGAGGTGGCCCTGGACCGGGCGAACGGCTTCTCCGGCAAGACCGTCATCCATCCCACGCACGTCTCGGTGGTCAACGCGCTGCACGCGGTCACCCGCGAGGAGTACGACGACGCGCTGGTCGTGCTGGCGGGCCGCGGCAGCGGCGGCGTGGTGCGCTCACCGGCCGGCGGGAAGATGAACGAGCTGGGCCCGCACGCGCTGTGGGCGGAGCAGGTGCACGCCCGGGCCGCGGTGTACGGCGTGCTCGCCGAGCCCGACGGGGTGGTGGCGCTGCTGGACGCCGGCTGGCAGGCGGCCTGCGCGGCGTACGGCCGCGCCGGCGAGGCCGCGCCGACGGTCGCGCCGTGACGGCGCCCGCTCCCGTCCCCGCGCCGACCCACCCGCCCGCCGAGCTGCGCTCGGTCGTGGAGCGCGGCCTCGGGCTGTCCTGGCAGGTCGACGCCGACCCGTACGGCCTGGGGCTGGACGCCCTGGTGGGGCTGGCGCTGCGCGACAACCCCAGGCGCGCGCAGCTGGTGGTGAGCCGGGTGCTCGGCAAGCACCTGCCGGTCGCGCCGGCGGTGGCGGTGCAGGCCGCGGCCCGGCTCGCGGCGCTGGTCGTGCAGGCCGACGGCGCGCTGGTGCTGGGCTACTGCGAGACCGCCACCGGGCTGGGGCACCTGGTCGCCGAGGCCCTGCCGGGCGCCCACTACGTGCACACCACGCGGCGCCCCGACCCGGCGGTGCCGGTGCTGGCCGGGTTCGACGAGGAGCACTCGCACGCGGTGGCGCACGCGCTGCAGCTGGCCGACCCGGCCGTGCTGGCCGACCCGGCCCGGCCGTTGGTGCTGGTCGACGACGAGCTGACCACCGGCACGACCGCGCTCAACACGATCGCCGCGCTGCACGCCCTGGTGCCCCGGCCGCGCTACGTCGTCGCGACCCTGCTCGACCTGCGCCCGGCGCAGGCCCGCGAGCGGTTCGCCGAGCGCGCGGCCCGGCTCGGGGTGCAGGTCGACGTGGTCGCGCTGCTGTCCGGGGCGCTGACGCTGCCGGACGACACCGCGGAGCGGGCGGCGCAGCTGCGTGCGGGGCTCGCGGCCGTCCCGCCGGCGCCGGCCCCGACCGTGGACGGGCGGGCGGTCCGCGGCCAGAGCGTGCACGTGCCCGGCGGCTGGCCGGCCGGGGTGCCGAGCGGGGGCCGGACCGGCCTGGCCGCCGACGCCCTCGGGCCGCCGCTCGCCGCGCTCACCGCCCGGGTCGCCCGGCACCTGTCCGGCGGGCCGGTGCTGGTGCTCGGCACCGAGGAGCTGATGTGGCTGCCGCTGCGGCTCGCCGCCGAGCTGCCCGGCCAGGTCGTCGCCCACTCCACGACCCGCAGCCCGGTGCTGGCGGCGGACCTGCCCGGGTACGCCGTCCGGCGGGCGCTGACGTTCCCGGCGCCGGACGAGCCCGGCCGCACCTCCCGGCTGCACGGGCTTCCTGACGCGCCGTACGCCGACGTCGTGGTCGTCGTCGACACCCCGGCGCCGGCCGCGGCGCCGCTCGCCGACGCGCTGCGCCCGTGGGCGTCCGAGCGGGTGCTGCTGGTGACGGTGTGACGGCGGGCCACGCCGGGACGGCGACGGGGTTCTCGTCGTACGACCCGGCGGAGTGCCGCTGGCTGCTCACCGACCTGTCGCACGTCGCCCTCGAGGTCGGCACCGAGGACCGCGAGGAGCTCATCCAGGGCGGCCGGCACTACGCCGAGATGCTGCCGGTGGAGTACCAGCCGGACGCGGCGTACACGGCGCTGTTCTTCGCGGCACTGGCCGAGACGGCGGCCCGGCTGGCGCACGCCGTCGGCCTGGTCGGCGAGCTGGTGCTCGCCGAGGCCCGGGCGCACGACGTCGACCCGGTGCTCGTCTCGCTGGCCCGCGCCGGCACCCCGGTCGGCATCCTGCTGCGCCGCTGGCTGGCCGCGGTGCACGGCCTCGACGTCCCGCACTACGCGGTCTCCATCGTGCGGGGCCGCGGCATCGACGGCGCCGCCGTCCGGCACGTCCTGGACCGGCACCCGGCGGCGGCGGTGCGCTTCGTCGACGGGTGGACCGGCAAGGGCGCGATCGCCCGGGAGCTGGCCGAGGCGGTGCAGGCGTTCCCCGGGCTCGACCCGCGGCTCGCGGTGCTGGCCGACCCCGGGTCCTGCACCGACCTGTACGGCACGCGCGACGACTTCCTCATCCCCTCGGCCTGCCTGAACTCCACCGTCTCCGGGCTGGTGTCGCGCACGGTGCTGCGGGACGACCTGATCGGGCCGGGGATGTTCCACGGCGCGAAGTTCTACGCCGAGCTGGCCCCGGCCGACGTGTCCGGGGTGTTCCTCGACGCGGTCAGCGGGCGGTTCGCCGAGGTGGCTGCCGACGTCCGCGCCCAGGCGCCCGCGCACCGCGCGGCGGACCGCAGCCCGACCTGGGCCGGCTGGGCGGCGGTCGAGCGGATCGCCGCCGAGTTCGGGATCGCCGACGTCAACCTGGTGAAGCCCGGCGTCGGCGAGACCACCCGGGTGCTGCTGCGCCGGGTGCCCTGGCAGGTGCTGGTCCGACCCGACCGGGCGGCCGACCTGGAGCACGTACGGGTGCTGGCCGCGCAGCGCGGGGTGCCGGTCGTCGAGCGCGCCGACCTGCCGTACACCTGCGTCGGGCTGATCCGGCCGGCCGGCCGGTGAGCGCGCTCGTCGCGGTCGACCTCGACCAGACCGTGGTGTTCAGCCGGCGCGCCGCCGGCCAGGCCGGCCCGAGCGTGGTGGTCGAGCACCTGGACGGCGAGCCGCTGTCGTCGATGACCGTCGGGGCGGTCGCGGCGTACGCCGCGCTCGCATCCCGGCACCGGCTGGTGCCGGTGACCACCCGCACGGTCGCGCAGTACTCCCGGATCACGCTGCCCGCGCCGGCACCGCACGCCGTCTGCGCCAACGGCGGCGTGCTGCTCGTCGACGGCGCGCCGGACCCGGGATGGGCCGACGCGGTGGCCGCCGGCTGCGCGCAGGCCGCCCCGCCCGGGCAGGTCGAGGCGCGGCTGCGCGCGGTGGAGTCCGAGCCGTGGGTGCGCCTCGTGCGGGTCGCCGAGGGGCTGTTCGCCTACCTCGTCGCGCACGCCCGGGAGGCCATCCCGGCGGGGTACGTCCCGGCGCTGGCCGCGGAGCTGGCGCCGCTCGGCTGGGGGGTGTCGGTGCAGGGCCGCAAGGTGTACGCGGTGCCGTACGGGCTGTCGAAGGCGGCGGCCGCCGAGCGTCTGGCGGGCCTGCTCGGCGCCCGGGTGCTGCTGGCGGCCGGCGACAGCCTGCTCGACCTGCCGCTGCTGGACCTGGCCGTCGCGCGGGGCGGCGCGGCCGTCCGGCCGGCGCACGGCGAGCTGCACGAGCTCGACCGGACCGGGCCCGGGGTGCACGTCACCGCCGCGTCGGGGGCGCGGGCCGGTGAGGAGCTGCTGGGCTGGCTCGGGGTGCAGGCCGATCGGCTGTGCGGCGGCGCCGGCGTGGTGGCGGTCGCGGCTCCCCACAGCTGACCTTGGGCGGTGCGCTCGCGCTTCCGCGGCCCCGCCGAGATCAGCTGTGGCGCGGGCCCGGCGTGGGCTCGGCTGCTCGCCCCCACAGCTGACCTTGAGGGGCGCCTGCCGAGATCAGCCGTGGCACGGGCTTTGCTTGGGCTCGGCTGCTCGCCCCCACAGCTGACCTTGAGGGGCGCCTGCCGAGATCAGCTGTGGCACGGGCTTTGCGTACGCCCGGTTGCGTGCCCCCACAGCGGACGGCGACCGGCCGGCGCGGGCTCGGCACCTCGTCCCCGCAGCCCGATTACCGCCAAGGTGCAACACGGTCGGAACCGGGGCGACCCGGGCAGGACACGCCGCCGGAACCCGGATCCGCTCAGATCGGGCTCCCGACGACGAGAGCGAGACCATGACCACCGGAGAGCACGAGGCACAGACTCTGACGGCCGCCCTGGGGCGGCGGTCGCTGCTGCGGGCCACAGCGGCGCTCGCGACCGCCGGCGCGGTCGGACCCGCACTGATGGGGACCGCCGCCGCCGCACCGGCTCCCGGCTTCGGCCGCGTGCTGCAGCCCGGGGTCGGCCCGACCCGCGGCACCTACCTGCGCTCGACCCCGCAGACCGTCCACTGGGGCGAGCTGCCGAACCGGACCTCGGCCCCGGCCGCCACGATCGCGTCCGGCAGCCTGCTCACCCTCGACGGCATCTCGCACGAGGGGCTGCTGCCGGACCAGGGCAGCGACCCGGTGGCGTTCTTCGCCGACCACGGCGTCCCCCGGTCGCAGGTGCTCGACGACGCGGTCGAGATCGCGGCGCGGAGCCGGCAGACCGGTCCCGGCCCGCACGTGGTGACCGGCCCGGTGGCGGTCCGCGGCGCCCGACCGGGCGACGTCCTCAAGATCGAGACGCTGGACCTCGCGCTGCGGGTGCCGTACGGCGTCATCTCCAACCGGCACGGCAAGGGCGCCCTGCCGGGCGAGTACCCCGAGTCCTTCGACGCCCCCGGCGACCGGCCGTTCTTCAACACGGGTGGCAACATCAGCGTGTTCACCCGGGTGCAGCGCGGCCGGGGGGTGCTGCCGGGCGACGTGCCCGCCCGCTTCCCGCTGGCGCCGTTTATGGGGCTGATGGGCGTCGCCCGCGACACCGCCGCCCAGGTCGACTCGGTGCCGCCGACCGACGCCGGCGGCAACCTCGACGTCAACGCCCTCGGCGTCGGCAGCACGCTGTACCTGCCGGTGCGGGTGCCGGGCGCGATGTTCTTCGCCGGCGACCCGCACATGGCGCAGGGCGACGGCGAGGTCGCGCTCACCGCGATGGAGGGCTCGCTGCGCGCGACGTTCCGCCTCACCGTCGTCCAGCCCGGCGGCCCGGCCCCGTCGGTGGCCTTCCAGCGCCCGTTCGCCGAGACCAGCGAGCACTGGATCCCGATCGGGCTCAGCGACCCGGACGGCCCTGAGGGCGGCGCGCAGGTGACCAGCCTCGACGTGGCGATGAAGGACGCGGTACGGGCCGCGCTCGCGTTCCTCACCACCGACCTCGGCATGCAGCCGCCGGTGGCGTACGCCTACCTCAGCGCGGCCGCGGACTTCGTCGTCTCCCAGGTCGTCGACCGGACGACCGGGATCCACGGACTGATCCGCAAGGCGGACTTCCGGGTCTCCTGACCGCGGGGCGGCCGGCGGCTCGGCGGGCGCTCAGTCCGCCGAGCCGCTGAACAGCCCGCCCAGGCCGGAGCCGGTCTTGCGGTCGCCGGCCCCCATGTTCTTCTCCAGCGCCTTGGCCAGCGCGTCGATCGTCATCGACTGCAGGATCACCCGGCCGTCACCGCGCAGGGTGGCCTGCGACAGCCCCTCCCCGCCGAACGCCGCGTTCATCAGGCCGGCCCGGTTGAGCCCGCCGATCCGCTCCACCGAGTACTGGATCCGGTCCCCCTCGAAGGCGACGATGCAGCCCGTGTCGACGTACAGCGTGCCGCCGTACTCCGCGGGATTGATGTCGATGAAGTTGCCGGCCCCGGCCAGCAGCAGGGTGCCGCCGGTGGCGGAGGTGAACTTCTCCAGCACGAAGCCCTCGCCGCCGGCCAGGCCGGCGCGCAGCCCGGAGAACGCGACGTCGAACCGGACGGTGCCCTCGGCGCCGACGAAGGCGTCCTTCTCGGCCAGCCAGGTCGCCCCGGGGGTGACCTCGATGGCGCGCATCTCGCCGGGCAGCACCCCGGCCAGGGCGACCAGGCCGTCGCCGCCGCGGGTGGTGAAGTGCTGGAAGGCGAACGACTCGCCTGCCGCCATCCGCTTGCCCGCCTCGACCGCGCCGCGCAGCAGCCCGCCGAGCCCGCCGCCCGAGCCCGAGGTCGGCTGCGACAGCCGGGTCTCCATCGTCACGTCGCCCGACCGGAACAGGAACTTGCCGGCCTCGGCGTAGAGCACCTGCCCGGGCGTCAGCGTGCAGACCACCATCTGCATGGCGTTGCCGACGATGGAGTGCTGCAGCACGGAGACCTCCGAGGTGCGCGAGCGGGACGCCAGGATGGCATCCCGGTCGACTAGCCGGAGACGCCCACCTCGGCGTCGGTGTCCTCCACCGGCTCCCGGCGACGGCGCTCCCCGAGCGAGCTGATCAGCGCGGCGAGAATGAAGCCGACGCCGGTCAGGCCGGTGACGGCCTCCGGGATGTGCAGCTCGACCGACGCCAGCATGATGACGGCCAGCACACCGATCGCCCAGTGCGCGCCGTGCTCGAGGTAGACGTACTCCGACAGCGTGCCGGCCCGGACCAGGTAGATGGTGAGGGACCGGATCCAGAACGCCCCGATGCCCAGGCCCAGCGCGATGACGAGCACGTCGTTGGAGATGGCGAACGCCCCGATGACCCCGTCGAAGCTGAACGACGCGTCGAGGATCTCCAGGTAGAGGAACGAGAACACCCCGGCCTTGAAGATCGCGCCGGTCATGCCGCCCTTGCTCGCCCCGGCCTGGGCGTCGGTGTCCACCGGCGTGGCGGCACCCTCGCGGTGCTCCATCGACTCCTCGAAGAGCCCGTCCAGCCCGTTCACCGCCAGATACGTCAGCAGGCCGGCCACCCCGGCGACGAGCACCCGGACGTGCTCCTCCTCCGGCGAGATCGCGTACATGACGTAGATGCCGACCAGCGCCAGGATCACCGAGAGCTGGTCGAGCTTGCCGACCCGCTGCAGGGCCCGCTCGACCGGCACCAGCCAGAGCACCTCGCGGTCCCGGTCGAACATGTAGTCCAGAAAGATCATGAACAGGAAGGTGCCGCCGAAGGCGTAGATCGCGCTCTCCGCCGAGGCGAGCTCCTCGCCGTACCGGGTGGAGTCGTTGAGCGCGAGGTCGATGACCGCGCCGAAGGACTCCCCGGTCGTCACCGAGACGATGAGGATCGGCAGCACCAGCCGCATGCCGAACACGGCGATGAGGATGCCGACGGTGAGGAAGAGCCGCTGCCACAGCGGGTGCATCCGGTTGAGCACCTTGGCGTTGACGACGGCGTTGTCGAACGACAGCGACACCTCGAGCACACCCAGGATGAGCACCGTGAGCAGCACGCGCCGGGCCGCCGACGCCCAGGGCGACGCCCAGGGCGACGATCGTCGAGCCCGATGGCCCAGCCGAACGAGCGGATCATGCTGCCTCTTCTCGCGGGTCAGGACCGGCGGACAGCGTAGACGCAGGTCGACCCGCGACCCGGCGCAGCGAGGGGCGCACGCACGTCGAGGGCGCCACCCCGAGATCAGGGCAGCACCCTCGACGACGACTCACTCGGTCCGGAGCCGGACCGGGCAGGCGGGTGCAGGTGGGGCGTCAGGACTCCGGACGGGGCTGCGGGATGCCGGCCAGCAGCGCCTTGACCTCGCTCTCGCGGTAGCGGCGGTGTCCGCCGAGGGTGCGGATCGAGGTCAGCTTGCCCGACTTGGCCCAGCGGGTGACGGTCTTCGGGTCGACACGGAACATCGACGCGACCTCCGCAGGAGTCAGCAGCGCCTCGGCGTCGTGGGTGCGTGCGCTCATGGGTCGGTCCTCTCCAGGGCGGGGACGGCGTTCGCGCCGCCCGCGAAGACATCGTGTGCCTTGCCCGCATTCGTCGGTATGGCCCAGCGGGACCATCTCCGCACTAGCCCCGGTGTCGGCTGCTACCCGGCGGTTTCGACGCTCTGCAGCACAGCGCGCCGGGCGGTCACCCGAGCGTAGGCAGCCGAGGCCTCCCCGTGCTCGCCCTGCGCGAGCGCGGCGATCGCGGCGGCCACGTCGCCGGCCGACTCGTCCTCCTCCAGCGCGTCGTCGTCCAGCAGGTGCACGAGCGCGCCGTAGTCGAGCTCCACCAGCGACCGGGGGTGGAACTCCTCCAGCCAGCGGCCGAGCTGCTCCAGACCGGCGACCGCGACCTCGTCGTCCAGGCTGCGCCGCAGCACCGCCAGCGCCCGGGCGACCCGGCGACGGGCCCGGGACATCGCCGTGCGGTAGACCAGCGAGCGACCGGTCCGGGCCGGCGCGCCGACGCCGGCGCCTCCCGGCTCGCCCCGCCTGGCCACCCGCTCCTGCGCCTCCACCAGCACGAACCAGCGGGCCGGCACCTGCCAGCAGCTGCTGAGCACGTGCACCCGGCGGTCCGGGTGCCTCCGGCGCTCGGCGGCCAGCTCCCGCTCGGCCGCCTCGGCGACCCCGCGCGGGATGAAGGTGTCGGCGAGCAGGGCCGGCAGGCCGGCCCGGACCTCCTGCACCGCCGCCAGCGACCGCAAGCGGGTCGACCACGGGCTCACCAGCGTGACGCCGTCGACCTCCGTGACGTACGCCTGCTCCGGCAGGTCCGGCAGGCAGGGCGGCGCCAGCCCCAGCAGCGCGACCAGCCCGGCGGCGCGCTCGAGGGCCGGGCCCTGCTCCCGGCTCGGCGCGGCGCCCCGCGCCAGGTAGTCCTGCCAGTGCTCGCGCTCCGCGACCCCGAAGGCCGCGAGCGGCTCGTAGACGCGGAGCTGCGCGACGTACGGCGCGGGCGTGCCCGCCGGGATCCGCGCCGTCATGAGGCCGATGCTCGCACGGCTCCCGCGGGCCCCGCACGCCGGCGGCTCCGCTTGATCTGTCCCTCGACCTGCCGGAACAGCCGTTCATGAGGGAGACTGGTCACGTGCCCGCTCTCGTGTGGCTGCTGATCGCCGTCGGTCTGGCCGTCGGTGAGGTCTTCACGCTCGACCTCGTGCTGCTGATGCTGGCCGGGGCCGCGCTGGCCGGCGGCGGGGCGGCGCTGCTGACCGACTCGCTGGCCGTGCAGGCGCTCGCTGCCGGGGTCACCGGGCTGGTGCTGCTGGGGCTGGTCCGCCCCGTCGTGCGCCGGCACCTCGAGGTGCCGGCGGCGCTGCCGTCCGGTGGGGACCGGCTGCGTGGCCGGACCGCGACGGTGATCGAGGCCGTGACCGCCGACAGCGGGCAGGTCCGCGTCGACGGTGAGCTGTGGCGGGCCCGCCCCTGGTCGGGCTGCCCGGACGTGTCGCAGGGCAGCACGGTCGTGGTCGCGGCGGTCGAGGGCGCGACGCTGCAGGTCTACCCCGAGGAGCTGGTGTGAGCCGGTCCGCCGTACGAGCGAGGAGCACACCATGATCGCCGAGATCGTCTCCCTGGTCCTGCTGGGACTGCTGCTGTTCCTCATCTCGCGGACCGTCCGGATCGTGCCGCAGGCCAGCATCTACGTCATCGAGCGGCTGGGCCGCTACAGCCGGCAGCTCGAGCCCGGCATCCACCTGCTCGTGCCGGTGCTGGACAAGGTCCGCGTCAAGGTGGACATCCGCGAGCAGGTCGTCAACTTCCCGCCACAGTCGGTCATCACCCGGGACAACCTCGTCGTCGGGATCGACACCGTCATCTACTACTCCCCGACCGACGTGGCCGCGGCGACCTACCAGATCGAGGACTACGTCGCAGCCATCGAGCAGCTCGTCGTCACCACGCTGCGCAACGTCGTCGGCGGGCTGGCCCTCGAGGAGGCCCTCACCGGCCGCGACCACATCAACAGCCAGCTGGCGACCGTCCTCGACGAGGCCACCGGCAAGTGGGGCATCAAGGTGAACCGGGTGGAGATCCGCGGGATCGAGCCGCCCGCCACCATCCGCGACGCCATGGAGCAGGCCATGCGCGCCGACCGCGGCAAGCGGGCCGCCATCCTCACCGCCGAGGGCCAGCAGCAGTCGGCGGTGCTGTCGGCGCAGGGCGAGAAGCAGGCGGCGGTGCTGCGCGCGGAGGCCGCGCAGCAGGCGGCGATCCTGGCGGCGGAGGGCGAGAAGCAGTCCCGGGTGCTGCGGGCCGAGGGCGAGGCGCTCGCCATCGCCCGGGTGGTCGAGGCGATCAAGACCGCCCGCGTCGACGAGAAGGTGCTCGCCTACCAGCAGCTCCAGCTGCTGCCCCGGCTCGCCGAGGGGACCGCCAACAAGGTGTGGTTCGTCCCCACCGACGTCAGTGCGCACCTCGACCAGGCCCGTCGGCTGCTCACCGGCGAGGACTCCGCGGTCCAGCCGCTGCGCGACGGCGGGAGTGACGCAGGTCTCCCGACGCCCTGACGAGTCGCTAGGCTGGAGCCCGGGCACACCACCCCCTTTCCGCCGGCGCCTCACGAGGGCGCCGCCGACCCGGGAGCACGCATGGGCGTCTTCGACCGCACCGACCACCTCGCGGACGCCGGGCACGAGCAGGTCGTGTTCTGCCAGGACCGCGGCCAGCGGCCTGCGGGCCATCATCGCCGATCTACTCCACCGCGCTCGGGCCCGCGCTCGGCGGGACGCGCTTCTACCCGTACGCCAGCGAGGACGACGGCGCTCGGCGACGTGCTCAAGCTGTCCCGGGCGATGGCCTACAAGGCCGCCTGCGCCGGGCTCGACCTCGGCGGCGGCAAGGCCGTCATCCTCGGCGACCCGGCACGGCGACAAGACCGAGGCGCTGCTGCGCGCGTACGGCCGCTTCGTGCAGTCGCTGGGCGGCCGCTACTACACCGCCTGCGACGTCGGCACCTACGTCGGCGGACATGGACGTCATCGCCGAGGAGACCCGCTTCGTCACCGGCCGCTCGCCCGAGCAGGGCGGCGCCGGCGACAGCGCGGTGCTCACGGCGTACGGCGTCTTCCAGGCCATGCGCGCCGCCGCCGAGCACACCTGGGGCGCGCCGACGCTGGCCGGTCGCCGGGTCGGCGTCGAGGGCGTCGGCAAGGTCGGGCGCCACCTCGTCGATCACCTGCTCGAGGACGGCGCCTCGGTCGTGGTCAGCGACGTGGACGCCGGCGACGCTGGCGCGCCTGGTGCGCGCGAGCACCCGCAGGTCGAGGTGCTCGACGTCGACGCCCTGCCCACCGCGCGACCTCGACGTCTACGCCCCCTGCGCGCTCGGCGGCTCGCTCGACCGACGAGCTCGTGCCGACGCGCTGCAGGCGGCCGTCGTCTGCGGCGCGGCGAACAACCAGCTCGCCCACCCGGGCGTCGAGAAGGCGCTGGCCGACCGCGGCGTGCTCTACACCCCGGACTACGTCGCGAACGCCGGCGGGCTCGTCCAGGTCGCCGACGAGGCGCTGCACGCCGGCTCGGGCGGCTTCCGGTTCGACCGGGCGAAGGCCCGGGCCGCCGCGATCTTCGACACGACGCTGGCGGTGCTGCGCAGCCGCGGCCGAGCGAGGGCGTGCCGCCGGCGGTCGCCGCCGACCGGCTCGCCGAGCGCCGGATGGCCGACGTCGGCCGCCTGCGCGGCGTGCCGCCTGCCGGGCGTGACCGGGACGCCCGGTCGGTCCGCCGCCCGCGGTGTGGCGGCGCCGCCGAGCCTGTACCGTGGCGGTGAGGATGCCGTCCACGGCGCGTGCGAACGTGGACCGTTCCGCGATCGTCGTTCCACCCGGCTGTTCCACCGTTCCACCGCCCGGGGCTCCCACGCCCCGACGTCGCGAGGGGGTCGAGCCATGGGGCGCGGCCGTGCCAAGGCCAAGCAGACCAAGGTCGCCCGCGAGCTGAAGTACAGCAGCGGCCGGGCCTCGACCTCGACCGGCTGAAGGCCGAGCTCGCGGGCGTGACCCCGAGCCCGTCTCGTCGTCGCCCGCGCTGAGCGACGACGACGACGAGCGACGACCCGTACGCGGCCGACGACGACGAGGACGCGCCGACCGGCGCTGACGCCGCTCGGCGCCCGGGCGGGCGGCCGACGGCCGTCCGGCTCCGGGCTCCCGCATGTCCGGGGACGGCCGGCGCCGCGCGCGGCCGGTCAGCCCGCGCCGGGCCGCCGGTCAGGCCGGGTGCGTCCCGCGCAGGACGGCGCCGCCGTCGCCGGTCGCCACCGCGCCGAGCACCCAGGCCGGGACGTGCCGGGCGGTGAGCAGCGCGAGCGCCCGGTCGACGTCGGCGGCGGCGACGACGGCCACCATGCCGACGCCCATGTTGAAGGTGCGCTCCATCTCGGCCTGCTCGACGCGGCCGCGTGCGCTGCACCAGGTCGAAGACCGGCGGCGGCGTCCAGGTGCCGCGGTCGACGCTCGCCGACGAGGTGCGCCGGCAGCACCCGGGCGAGGTTCGCCGCGAGCCCGCCGCCGGTGACGTGCGCAGAAGCGCGTGCACCTCGGTCTCGGCGATCAGCGCCAGGCAGTCCTTGGCGTAGATCCGGGTCGGGCGTCAGCAGCTGCCTCGCCGAGCGGCGCGCCGAGCTCGTCGACGACGGCGTCGAGCCGCATGCCGGCGCCCTGCAGCAGCACGTGGCGCACCAGCGAGAAGCCGTTGCTGTGCAGGCCGGTGGAGGCCATCGCGATCACGACGTCGCCGCGCGGACCCGGTCGGCGCCGAGCAGCGCGTCGGCCTCGACGACGCCGACGCCGGTGCCGGCGATGTCGTAGTGGTCGTCGGCCATCAGGCCGGGGTGCTCGGCGGTCTCGCCGCCGACCAGCGCGCAGCCGGCCAGCGCGCAGCCGTCGGCGATGCCCGCCGACGATCTCGGCGATCCGCTCGGGCACGACCTGGCCGCAGGCGATGTAGTCCTGCAGGAACAGCGGCTCGGCGCCGCAGACGACGAGGTCGTCGACGACCATGCCGACCAGGTCGATGCCGACGGTGTCGTGCTTGTCCATCGCCTGCGCGATCGCGAGCTTGGTGCCGACGCCGTCGGTGGACGCTGGCGAGCAGCGGGTCGCGGTACCGCGCGGTGTCGAGCCGGAACAGCCCGGCGAAGCCGCCGAGGCCGCCGACGCACCTCGGGCCGGCCGGCCCGCGCGACGCCGCTGCTTCATCAGCTCGACGGCGCGGTCGCCGGCCTCGATGTCGACGCCGGCCGCGGCGTAGGAGCGCGTGCGCTCGGGGCAGGTCGGCCGCGCTCACGGCGCCGAGCAGCCGCGTCGAAGTCGTCGACGCGTGGCCGAGGCCGTTGTGCACGACCGTGCCGTCGGCGTGTGCGGCGTGGTCGGCCGGTCGCGCCGCCGTCGGCGGCCAGCGGGCCGCGGCCTTGCGGCTGAGCCCCTCGAGCACGTGCTTGCCGATCAGGTCGCGCTGCGGGATCGCGATCGGGTAGTCGCCGTCGAAGCAGGCCCGGCACAGCCGGTCGGCCGGCTGGCCGCTCGCGGCGGTCAGCCCGTCGAGGGAGACGAAGGCCAGCGAGTCGGCGCCGATCGACGCGCGGATCTCGCTCGACGCCCAGGCCGCTGGCGATCAGCTCGGCCCGGCTGGCGAAGTCGATGCCGTAGAAGCACGGCCACATCACCGGCGGGCTGGAGATGCGGACGTGCACCTCGCGCGGCGCCGGCCTCGCGCAGCATCCGCACCAGCGCGCGCTGGGTGTTGCCGCGCACGATCGAGTCGTCGACGACGACGAGCCGCTTGCCGCGGATGACCTCGCGCAGCGGGTTGAGCTTGAGCCGGATGCCGAGCTGGCGGATCGTCTGGCGACGGCTGGATGAAGGTGCGCCCGACGTAGGCGTTCTTCACCAGCCCCTGGCCGTACGGGATGCCGCTCTGCTCGGCGAAGCCGATCGCGGCCGGGCGTGCCCGACTCCGGCACCGGGATGACCAGGTCGGCGTCGACCGGCGCCTCGAAGGCCAGCGTGCGGCCGACCTGCGACGCGGGTCGGTGTAGCACCGACCGGCCGGCGATCGTGGTGTCGGGGCGGGCGAGGTAGACGTACTCGAACAGGCAGCCCTTGGGCGTCGGCTCGGCGAAGCGCGCGAGCTGCGCACGCCGTGCTCGTCGATGGCGAGCAGCTCGCCGGGCTCGACCTCGCGCACGAAGCGACGCGCCGACGATGTCGAGCGCCGCCGTCTCGCTGGCCACGACCCAGCCGCGCTCGAGCCGGCCGAGCACCAGCGGGCGCACGCCGTGCGGGTCGCGGGCGGCGTACAGCGTGTGCTCGTCCATGAAGACCAGGCAGAACGCGCCCTGCAGCAGTCGGCAGCACCTCGCAGCGCCGCCTGCGTCCGGCGACAGGTCCGGCTGGCGCCGCCAGCAGCGTGGTGATGAGGTCGGAGTCGGTGGTCGCGCCCATCGCGCCGCGACCGCGGCGTCGAGCGCCGCGACCCGCGCGGGCGAGCTCGGCGGTGTTGGTGAGGTTGCCGTTGTGGCCGAGCGCGAGGCTGCCGCCGGTCGGCAGCGGTGCGGAACGACGGCTGGGCGTTCTCCCAGGTGCCCGAGCCGGTCGTGGAGTAGCGGCGTGTGGCCGATCGCGAGGTGGCCGCGCATGCTGCGACAGGGTCGCCTCGTCGAAGACCTGCGCGACCAGGCCGAGCTCCTTGTAGACGAGCACGGTGCTGCCGTCGCGAGACGGCCATGCCGGCGGCCTCCTGGCCGCGGTGCTGCAGCGCGTAGAGGCCGTAGTAGGTGAGCTTGGCGACGTCCTCGCCGGGCGCCCAGACGCCGAAGACGCCGCACTCCTCGCCGATCGGGTGCTCGGGCTCGAACGCCGCCTCGTCGGAGGGGGGTGGGTCCTGCTGACCGTCGTTGACGGGCACGCGGGGCTCCTCGCAGGTGCGGGCAGGGGGGCGGCGCGAGTCTACCGGGACGGGGTGGGTCAGCTCGGCGCGCCGGTGGGGTGGTGCGGGGGCGGGCGGGCGCGGCGGGTGCTTCCCCTGCGTTCGGGCGCTTCCCCTGCGTACGGGCGCTCGCGCGGCTCCCCTGCGTACGGGCGCGGGCTCCCCTGCGTACGGGCCCCTCCCCTGCGCAGGTGCACTTTCCAGGGCCCTCCGAGAGTCGTTGCGCAGGGGAGCGCACCCGCGCAGGGGAAGTCCGCCGCCTCTCACCACCTCCGCGGCCCCACCGAAGGGGAAGCGCACGCGCGCAGGGGAACCCCTGCCGCGCAGACCCCCGCGGAAGCCTCAACGAAGGGGAAGCGCCCGCGCAAAGGGGACGCCTGCACGAGCCCTCAGGAGACCGCCCGCTCCCGCCCCTCCCAGTACGGCGCCCGCAGCTCGCGCTTGAGCACCTTCATCGCGCCGGACAGCGGCAGCGGCTCGGTGCGGAACTCCACCGACCGGGGCGCCTTGTAGCCGGCGATCAGCCCGCGGGCGTGCTCGAGCAGCTCGTCCTCGGTCGCCGTCGTGATCCGGCGTGCAGCACGACGACGGCGTGCACGGCCTCGCCCCAGATGTCGTCCGGGACGCCGATCACCGCGACCTGCGCCACCGCCGGGTGCGCGCCGAGCGGCCTGCTCGACCTCGGTCGAGTAGACGTTCTCGCCGCCCGTGACGATCATGTCCTTGATGCGGTCGACGAGGTACAGGTAGCCCTCGGCGTCCAGGTAGCCGGCGTCGCCGGAGTGGTACCAGTCGTCGCGGAAGACCTCGGCCGGTCTCCTCCGGCCGGCGCCAGTACTCCCGCATGAGCTTGCCGCCGCGCACGCACACCTCGCCGACCTCCCCGGCCGGCAGCACGGTGCCGTCGGCCGTCCGGATGCTGACCGATCGTGCCCGGCACCGGCCGGCCGGCCGAGCCGAGCAGCGCTCCGCCGCGGTCGTGGTCCTCGGGCCGCAGCACGCTGACCAGCGCGGCGCTCTCGGTCATCCCGTAGCCCTGGTACAGCGCGACCTGCGGCTGGTCGGCCTGCGCAGCCGCTCGCAGCACCGGCCGCGGCATCGGCGAGGCGCCGTACGTCAGCCGCTGCAGCGACGCGCAGGCGCTCGGGCCGGTACCCGGGGTGCGCGAAGCGTCAGAGCCAGCATCGTCGGCACCATGATCGTGTTGCGTCACCCGGTGCTCCTCGACGGCGGCCAGCACCTGCTCCGGGTCGAACGACGGGCACGGTGACCAGCTGCCCGCCGGTCGTCGGCGCGGCCAGGACGCGTCCAGCGACGCCGCGTGGAACATCGGGACCTGCGCCGAGGAAGACGTCCTCGGCGCCGGCCGGCAGGGTCATCCGCAGGTGGTAGAGGGTGAGCGTCACCGCCCGCTGGTCCAGCAGCACGCCCTTGGGCAGCCCGGTCGTGCCGCCGGTGTACATCAGCATCGCCGGCGTCGTCCTCGTCCGGCTCGGGCGGCACCCGCTCCTCGCCGGCCTCCAGCAGCTCCTCGTACGACGCGTCGTGCGGGACGTCCCCGGGGCCCATCAGCACGACGGTCTCGCACGCCCGCCGCGTCCCGGATCCGGTCGAGCAGCGGCGCGAAGACGGCGTCGACGAAGACCACCGTGGTGGCGCTGTCGGACAGCACGTGCACCAGCTCGCGCGGCGCGAAGCGCAGGTTGAGCGGGTTGATCGACGCCCGGTCCGAGCAGGCACGCGTGGTACAGCTCCTCGAACCGGGCGCTGTTCAGGCGACACCCCCACCCGGTCGGTCGGGCAGCACGCCGAGCTCGGAGCACAGCACGTGGCCGAGGCGCAGCACCCGCCGGCCGTGCTCGCCGTAGGTCGTCGTGGTGCCGGTCGCGCCGTCGGTGAGGAACGGCCGGTCGGCGTACCGCTCGACGCTGGGCAGCAGCTGCCGGTGCCAGCACGAGCTCTTTCATGCGCGGCCTCCTGTGACGCCGGTCACATCCCGGACTGCCGAGGCTAGGCCAGCAGGCACGGCCGCGTCAGGGGGACCCGGACGGCTCCACCAGCGGCAGGTGGGCCGACAGGTCGGCGCGCTCCCCGCTGGCACGCACCCGCCCGTCCCGGACGGCGTCGTCCCAGGCCAGCGTGCCGGTCGCGAGCCGGACGAAGGCCAGCGGCTGCGCCTCCACGACGTTCGGCGGCGTCCCGCGGGTGTGCCGGGGACCGGCGACGCACTGCACGGCGGCGTACGGCGGGACGCGCAGCTCGACGGTCCTGCCCGGCACCGTGTCGGCGAGCCGGCCCGCCAGCAGCCGGCAGGCCACCCGCAGCGCCGCGCCGGCGGGGGCGTCCGAGGCGGCGACGGCGAGCACGAGCTGGCGCTCGAGCCGGTCGCGGTCCGGCGCGGGAACGGCGTCCGGGTCCTGGGCGGCGAGCGCCGCGCGCAGGTCGTCGTCGCGCAGCGGTCGGGGCACGGCGGTCCGACCGGGCTCAGCCCAGGTCGGGCGCGCGGTCCGGCAGCGCGGTCACCGGCCCGGCCAGCGCCGGGGCGGCCGGCGCGGTCGCGTCGGCACCGGCCAGCGGCCCGAACAGCGCCGGCAGGGTCGCCTCGTACGCCGCCCGCAGGTCCGCCAGCTCGACGCGGAGCACGTCCTGCACGTCCAGCGAGGTCCCGTCGGTGACGCCGATCCGCGCGCACGGCAGCCCACGGGCGCTGCACATCTCGGTGAAGCGCAGCTCCTCGCTGCGCGGCACGCTCACCAGGGCCCGGCCGGCGGACTCGCTGAACAGCTGCACGAACGCCGGCAGGCCGCCCGGCAGGACGACCCGGGCGCCGACGCCGTTCGCCAGGGCGCTCTCCACCAGCGCCTGCGCCAGCCCGCCGTCGGACAGGTCGTGCGCGCTGGACAGCATCCCGTCGCGGGAGCCGCTGACCAGCACCTCGCCGAGCAGCTTCTCGCGGGCCAGGTCGACCTGCGGGGGCGTGCCGCCCAGGTGCCGGTGCTCGGCCCAGGCCCACTCGCTGCCCCCGAGCTCGTCGCGGGTGTCGCCGAGCAGCAGCAGCACCTCGCCGGGCTCGGCGAAGCCCAGCGGGGTGCGCCGGGCGACGTCGTCGAACAGGCCCAGCACGCCGACCACCGGCGTGGGGTTGATCGGGCTGCCGGCCGTCGAGTTGTAGAAGCTCACGTTGCCGCCGGTGACCGGGGTGCCGAGCGCCGTGCAGGCGTCGGCGAGCCCGCGGGTCGCCTCGGCGAACTGCCACATCACCTCGGGGTCCTCCGGCGAGCCGAAGTTCAGGCAGTTGGTCACCGCGATCGGCACGGCCCCGGTCGCGGCGACGTTGCGGTAGGCCTCGGCCAGCGCCAGCTGCGCGCCGGCGTACGGGTCGAGCCGGGTGTACCGGCCGTTGCCGTCGGTCGCCAGCGCCACCCCCAGGCCGGTCTGCTCGGACAGCCGGACCACGCCGGCGTCCTCGGGCCAGGCGAGCACCGTCCCGCCCAGCACGACCCGGTCGTACTGCTCGACGACCCAGCGCCGGCTGCACAGGTTGGGGCTCGCGACCATCCGCAGCAGCAGGTCGGCGTCGACGTCCGGGTAGGCCGGCAGCGGCCGGGCGCGCAGCTCGTCGAGGTCGGCGGGCCGGGCCATCGGACGCCGGTAGACCGGGCCGTCGTCGGCCAGGCTGCCCGGCGGCACGTCGACGACGGTCTCGCCGTGCCACAGCACGGTCAGCCGGTCGCCCTCGACGACCTCGCCGATCGCGGTCGCGAGCACACCCCACTTCGCGGCGATCGCGAGCACCGCGTCGACGTGCCGCGGCTCGACGATCGCCAGCATCCGCTCCTGCGACTCGCTCGCCAGCACCTCGTGCGGCTCCATGCTCGCCTCGCGCAGCGGCACCCGTTCCAGGTGCGCGAGCATCCCGCTGCGGCCGGCCGCGGAGGTCTCGGTGAGCGCGCAGGTCAGGCCGGCGCCGCCGAGGTCCTGGATGCCGGCGATCAGATCGGCGTCGTACATCTCCAGGCAGCTCTCGATCAGCAGCTTCTCGGTGAACGGGTCGCCGACCTGCACGGCCGGCCGGTTCACCGGCCCGTCCTCCTCGAACGTCGCGCTGGCCAGCACGCTGACCCCGCCGATCCCGTCGCGGCCGGTCTTGGCGCCGAGCAGCACGACGACGTTGCCGACCCCGCGGGCCGCCGACAGCTGGATGCGGTCCTTCGGCAGCACGCCCAGGCACAACGCGTTGACCAGCGGGTTTCCCTGGTAGCTGGGGTCGAAGACGACCTCGCCGCCGATGTTGGGCAGGCCGAGGCAGTTGCCGTAGCCGCCGATGCCCGCGACGATCCCCGGCAGCACCCGCGCCGTGTCGGGGTGGTCGGCGTCGCCGAACCGCAGCGGGTCCATGACCAGCACCGGGCGGGCGCCCATCGTGAGGATGTCCCGGACGATGCCGCCGATCCCGGTCGCCGCGCCCTGGTAGGGCTCGACGTAGCTGGGGTGGTTGTGGCTCTCCACCTTGAAGGTGACCGCGAGGCCCTCGCCGACGTCGACGACGCCCGCGTTCTCGCCCATCCCGACGAGCATCCGGTCGCCCCGAGGGATGTCGCCGAACTGCCGCAGGTGGACCTTGCTGCTCTTGTACGAGCAGTGCTCGCTCCACATGATCGAGTACATCGCCAGCTCGGTCTGCGTCGGCCGCCGGCCCAGCACCTCGCGGATGCGGTCGTACTCGTCGTCCTTCAGCCCCAGTTCCGCGAAGGGCTGGTCCAGCTCCGGCGTCCGCTCGGCGGTGGCGACCGTGTCGACCGCCCCGCCGCGCAGCGCCTCGTCGACCGGGCCGGTCACGCCGTCACCAGCGTCTTCAGGACGCCGGTGAAGAACCCCAGCCCGTCGGTCCCGGCTCCGGTCAGCGCCTCCACGGCGTGCTCCGGGTGCGGCATGATCCCGACGACGTTGCCCGCGGCGTTGGTGATGCCGGCGATGTCGCGCGAGCTGCCGTTGGGGTTGCCGCCGGCGTAGTACGCCACCACCCGGCCCTCGGCCTGGAGCGCGTCCAGCGTGCGCTCGTCCGCGACGTACGCCCCCTCGCCGTTCTTGACGGGCACGACGACCTCGTCGGGCAGGTCGGCGGTCCAGGCGGTGGCCTTCGAGGCGATCCGCAGCCGCTGGTCCCGGTGGATGAACCTCAGCCCCTGGTTGCGGGTCAGCGCCCCGGGCAGCAGGTGGCTCTCGCACAGCACCTGGAAGCCGTTGCAGATGCCGAGCACCGGCATCCCGGCGCGGGCCTGCTCGGCGACGGTGGTCATCACCGGGCTGAACCGGGCGATCGCCCCGGCCCGCAGGTGGTCGCCGTACGAGAAGCCGCCGGGCAGCACCACCGCGTCGACGCCGTGCAGGTCCGGGTCGGCGTGCCAGAGGGCGACCGCCTCCCCGCCGGCCAGGCGGACCGCGCGCTGCGCGTCCCGGTCGTCGAGGCTGCCCGGGAACGTCACGACGCCGATCTTCACGGGGCCGAGCCTACCGGCGGGGCGACGGGCCCTACGGCGCCGCGACCTCCTCGTCGTCGGCGCCGTCCTGCGACCACGGCCCGCCGGTCGTCTCCGGCGCGTCCTCGGTCCAGTGCTGGATCACCGAGCCCTCACGCCAGGTCAGCTTCTTCTCCAGGTGCACGACGGTGCCCCGGTGCGGCCGGTTGAGGAACGTCACCCGGTCGACGAGGGCACGCATCAGCTGGATCCCGCGGCCGCCCTCCGCCCCGGCCTCGGCGTCGTCGAGCCCCTGCAGGCTGCCGTCGAAGCCACCGCCACGGTCCACCACCTCGAGCACGCACAGGTCACCGTCGATCCCGGCCGACACCTCGTACTCGTCGCCCTCGGCGGCGTGCTCCAGGACGTTGGTGCAGGCCTCGGTGAGGGCGAGCTCGATGTCGGCGGTGACCTCGTCGTCCACGCCCAGCACGTCCATGGACTGCTTGAGCAGACGCCGGACGACCGGGACGGAGACCTCGTCACGGGGCAGCGCCAGCGTGAGCTTGATCTCCATGTTGCCGGTGCTACCCCGCTGCTGCGCCGCGTACGCGGAAGTCCTCGATGACCGGATTGCTGAGCAGCACCTCGGCGAGGTGGGCGGCCTGGGCCAGCGCCGCCGCCTCGTCCTCCGCCTCGATCGCGAGCTCGACGTGCTTGCCGATCCGCACCGACACCGGGGCGGGGGCGCCGAGGGTGGGGACCGCGTTGGCGACCGCCTGGCCCTGCGGGTCCAGGATCTCGGGCTTGAGCATGACGTCCACGACGACCTGGTGCACGGGCATGCCCCGCAGGCTAGTGCCCGCGTAGGCGCCGTGCCCCGCCCGCGCCGTGCCCCGCCCTCGCCGTGCGCGCCGTGCCCCGCCCTCTCGCCGCGCGCGCCGCGTCGCCCTCTCGCCGCGCGCGCCGCGTCGCCCTCTCGCCGCCCGCGCCGCGTCGCCCTCTCGCCGACCATGGAGAAAGTGCTCACTGCGCACGCTCACCGCTGAGCAGCAATCCCATGATCGGCGGGGCGGGCGGCGGGGCGATCGGCGAGGCGGGCGGCGAGGCGGGCGGCCTCACGCCGCGCGGGCCAGCGCGCGCCGCACCTCGGCCACGACGGCGTACGGCTGGGAGCGCAGGTCGGCCGCGGTGTACCGGAGCACCGTCCACCCGGCCGCGAGCAGGGCGTTCTGCCGGCGGCGCTCCCGGACGAAGGCGCCGCCGGTCAGGTGCGCGTCGCGCCCGTCGTACTCCACGGCGAGCCGCGCCGCGGGGAAGGCCAGGTCGACCCGGGCGAGCCAGCGCCCGTCGGCGTCGTGCACGTCGTGCTGCGGCACCGGGGCGAGCCCGGCCGCGGTCAGCAGCAGCCGCAGCCGCGTCTCGGGCGGCGACTCCGCGCGCGGGTCCGACACGACCAGGGCGCGACGCGCCTGCCGCACCCCACGCAGCCCGGCGTGCCGCTCGAGCTCGGACGCCAGGCCGTCCCGCGTGCACAGGCGTACGCGCTGCGCGGCGTCGGCGACCACCACCGCCTCGACGAACGGCAGTGCGCGCAGCAGGTCCGCCACCGCGCGGGCCGGGCGCAGGGCCGGCACCCCGGCGAGCACGACGCGGTCCCGGCTCGGCAGGGCCGCCGTCCGTGCCCGGACGCCCGCCCGGCGCGGCACCACGGCACCGCGCGGCACCACGACCTCCAGCACGGGCGGCCCGGTGGGCAGAACGTCGACGCCGAGCAGCCACAGCAGGCTGCGGTCCGCCACGACGCAGGTCGGCGGCAGCAGGCAGCAGGCGGCCCGGGCCCGCACCCCGAGGTCGACCGGCCCGGCCGGGGCGTACGCGCCGCGCAGCACCCGCTGCCACCGACCGGCCGCCACCGCGCGGTCGAGCTCGCGGCGGCCGAGCTCGGCGAGCAGCTGCTCGCGGGTCCGTACGGTCATCCGGCGAGGGTGCCGGGCTCAGGGCCTGCGTGCCGCCGCTGTCCCCAGGCCCGCGGCGATCATGGAAAGAGTGCCCGGCCTCACGCGGGGTCGGTGGGCAATACCTCCATGATCGGCACAAAGGAAGGGGAAGCGGCCGCGCCCGTCAGGCCTCGCGCAGGTAGCTGTCGAACGAGCTGCCGGTCAGCCGCTCGTACGCCTCGACGTAGCGGTCGCGGGTCTGCGCGACGACGTCCTCCGGCAGCTCCGGGCCCGGCTCGGTGCGGTCCCAACCGGATGCCGACAGCCAGTCCCGGACGTACTGCTTGTCGTAGGAGGGCTGCGGCCGGCCCGGGGCGTACGCCGCGGCGTCCCAGAAGCGCGAGGAGTCCGGCGTGAGCACCTCGTCGCCGAGGGTCAGCACCCCGGCGGTGTCGAAGCCCAGCTCGAGCTTGGTGTCGGCCAGCAGGATGCCGCGCTCGGCGGCGAGCGCGGCGCCCCGGCCGTACACCGCCAGCGTGATCCGGCGCAGCTCCTCGGCCACCTCCAGCCCGACCGCCGCGGCGACCGCGTCGAACGAGACGTTCTCGTCGTGCGCGCCCAGCTCGGCCTTGGTCGCCGGCGTGAAGATCGGCTGTGGCAGCGCGGAGCCGTCCGTCAGCCCGTCCGGCAGCGCCACCCCGCACACCGCGCCGGTCGCCCGGTAGTCGGCCAGCCCGCTGCCGGTGAGGTAGCCGCGGGCCACGCACTCGACCGGCTGCATCTCCAGGCGCCGGCACAGCATCGAGCGCCCGCGCAGCTGCTCGGCGTGCGGCGCCAGCACCGCCGGGTACTCCGCCGTGCTGGCGGTGACCAGGTGGTCCGGCACGAGGTCGCGGAGCTGCCCGAACCACCACAGCGACAGCCCGGTGAGCACCGCCCCCTTGTCCGGGATCTCGGTGGGGAGCACCACGTCGTACGCGGAGAGCCGGTCGGAGGCGACCAGCAGCAGGTGGTCGTCGTCGACGGCGTACAGCTCGCGGACCTTGCCGCGGGCCACCAGCGGCAGCGGCAGCGTCACGACAGCGCCGCGAGCCGCTCGAAGACCGGGCGAAGCCGCTCCAGGTAGCGCTCCGGACGGCACACCTCGTCCAGCCGCGCCTCGTCCAGCGTCTGCCCGGCGGCCGCCGCCTCCTGCGACAGCGTGGTCCGGAACGGCGTCCCGGTCTCCCAGGTCCGCATCGCGGCGCGCTGCACGAAGGCGTACGCGTCCTCCCGCGACAGCCCGGCCTCGACCAGCTCCAGCAGCACGGTGGAGGTGTAGATCAGCCCGCCGGAGCTCTCCAGGTTGGCGCGCATCCGCTCCGGGTCGACCACCAGCCCGGTCACCAGCCGGGTCGTCAGGTGCAGCAGGTAGTCGGTGGCGATCGCCGCGTCCGGCAGCGCGATCCGCTCGGTCGAGGAGTGGCTGATGTCCCGCTCGTGCCACAGCGGGATGCCCTCCATCACCGGCACGACCTGCGCCCGGACGACCCGGGCCATCCCGGCGATCCGCTCGGACGCGATCGGGTTCTTCTTGTGCGGCATCGCCGAGGAGCCCTTCTGCCCCTTGCCGAACGGCTCGGACAGCTCGCGCACCTCGGTCCGCTGGCCGTGCCGCACCTCCAGCGCGAACGCCTCGCAGACCGTGGCGATGATCGCCAGCGCCGACACCCACTCGCTGATGCCGTCCCGGATCACCACCTGGGTGGCGGCAGGCGCCGGGGTCAGCCCGAGCCGCGCCGCGACACCCTGCTCCACGTCGCCGGAGATGTTGGAGTACGTCCCCACCGCGCCGCTGATCTTGGCCACCGCGACCGCGGCCCGGGCGGCGCGCAGCCGGTCGCGGGAGCGGGCCATCGCGAAGGCCAGGTCGGCCACCCGGTGCCCCCAGGTGGTCGGCTCGGCGTGGATGCCGTGCGTGCGGCCGACCTTGACGGTGTCCTGATGGGCCAGTCCCAGGTCGCGCAGCGCCGCGACCAGGGTGTCGCAGCGGGCCAGCAGCAGGTCGGTGGCCTCGACGAGCTGCAGGGCCAGGGCGGTGTCGAGCAGGTCCGAGCTGGTCATCCCGAAGTGCACGTACGCCGCCGCCTCGCGCGGCTCGGTGTTGTCCGCCCACGCCGACAGGAAGGCGATGACGTCGTGCTGGGTCACCGCCTCGATCTCGGCGACCGCCTGCGGGGTCGGCGGGGCCGCGTCCCGGACCGGCGCCACCGACGACGCCGGCACCACGCCGGCCGCCGCGTGCGCCTCCAGCACGAGCACCTCGACCTGGCACCACAGCTCGTACTTGTGGGCCTCGGACCAGACACGGCCCATCTCGGGCAGCGTGTAGCGCTCGATCACTGGTGCTCCTCGACTCGGGAGCGGCCAGTCTCCCAGACCGTCCGGCCCGCCCGGCGGCGTCAGCCGGCGCGGTCGGCCGCCGGCACGGCGATCTCTCCCCGGGCGGCCCGCAGCCCGATGTCGGTGCGCCAGTGCGCGCCGCGCAGCGAGACCGCGGCCACCCCGGCGTACGCGGCGGTCCGGGCCTCGTCCAGCCCGGCGCCGACGGCGGTCACCGACAGCACCCGGCCGCCGGCCGACACCGTCCCGTCGCCCTGCGCCCGGGTGCCGGCGTGCAGCACCGCCACGCCGTCGGGGAGCGCGCCGACCGTCACCGGGTCGCCGGTCACCGGGGCGGCCGGGTAGCGCTCGGCGGCCACCACGACGGTCACCGCCGCGCCGTCGCGCCAGCGCAGCGGCGGGTGCCCGCCGAGCGTGCCGGTGGCGGCGGCGTGCAGCAGGGCGGCGAGCGGGCTGTCCAGCAGCGCCAGCACCACCTGGGTCTCCGGGTCGCCGAACCGGGCGTTGAACTCGATGACCTGCGGGCCGGCGGCGGTCAGCGCCAGCCCGGCGTACAGCAGCCCCTGGAACGGCGTGCCGCGCTCGCGCATCCGGTCGACGACCGGCTGCAGCACGTCCCGGGCGACCCGGTCGACCGTGCCGGCCGGCAGCCACGGCAGCGGGGCGTAGGCCCCCATCCCGCCGGTGTTCGGGCCGGTGTCGCCGTCGCCGACCCGCTTGGCGTCCTGCGCCGGCAGCAGCGGCACGACGGCCGTGCCGTCGGTGACCGCGAACAGCGACACCTCCGGCCCGTCCAGGAAGTCCTCGACCACGCAGACCGAGCCGGGCGCGGCGAGGACGTCGCGCGCGAAGGCCTGCGCGACCGCCAGGTCGCTGCCGACGTGCACGCCCTTGCCGGCGGCCAGCCCGTCCGCCTTCACGACGTACGGCGGCGCCACCGTCGCCAGGTGTGCCGCGGCCTGCTCGGGGTCGGTCAGGGCCACCGCGGACGCGGTCGGCACGCCCGCCTCGGCCATCACCTGCTTGGCGAAGCTCTTGCTGCCCTCCAGCGCGGCGGCGGCCGCGGACGGCCCGAAGCACGCCACGCCCGCGCTGCGGACCGCGTCGGCGACCCCGGCCACCAGCGGCGCCTCGGGCCCGACGACCACCAGGTCGGGCTGCAGCTCGGCGACCAGGGCGAGCACCGCGTCGGCATCGGCCGGGTCGACGGCGAGCGCCGGGGCCACCGCGGCCGTGCCGGCGTTGCCGGGGGCGCAGAGCACCCCGGTGACCGCGGGGTCGGCGAGGAGCGCCAGTACGAGGGCGTGCTCGCGCGCGCCGCTGCCGAGGACGAGGACCTGCACGCGGGCACCGTAGCGGGCGGGGCCAGACTCGCCGGCATGACGAGCGCCGTGCTGCTGACCGTGCCGGAGGCGGAGCCGCTGGTGGGCGCGTGGCGGGCCCGGGCCGACCCGTCCGCCGCGCTCGGCGTGCCGGCGCACGTCACGCTGCTGATGCCGTTCGTCACCGACCCGGACGTCGGCATCGTCGAGGAGCTGCGCTGGTTCTTCGCCGGCGTCGACGGCTTCGCCCTGGACTTCGTCCGGGTCGACCGGTTCGCCGGCGGGGCCAGCTACCTCGCGCCGGCGCAGTCCGAGGACTGCCGCCAGCTCACCCTCGCGCTGCACCGCCGCTGGCCGGACCACCCGCCGTACGGCGGGCGGTTCCCGGACGTCGTGCCGCACCTGACGGTCGTCGCCGAGGGCGACGACGCGCTGCACGCGCAGGCCCGGGCGGCCCTGGAGCCCGCGCTGCCGCTGCGGGCCCGGGCCGCGACCGCGGCGCTGTGGGTGCGCGGCGGTGACGGCCGGTGGTCCGAGCTCGCCGAGCTGCCGCTCGCCGAGGGCGACTGAGCCCCGGGGCGGCCGGGCCCGAGCGCTCAGACCAGCGGTCGCAGCTGCAGCGTCTGCTCGCGGTCCGGGCCGACCCCGATCGAGGCGAACGGCGCCCCGCTCATCTCCTCGAGCGCCCGGACGTAGCGCTGGGCGTTCTTCGGCAGGTCGTCGAAGGTCCGGCAGCCCGACAGGTCCTCGGTCCAGCCGTCCAGCAGCTCGTAGACCGGCACCGCGTGGTGGAACTCGGTCTGCGTCATCGGCATCTCGTCCAGCCGGCGCCCGTCGACCTCGTACGCCACGCAGACCGGCACCTTCTCCCAGCCGGTCAGCACGTCGAGCTTGGTGAGCACGAAGTCGGTCACGCCGTTGACCCGCGCCGCGTACCGCGCGATCACCGCGTCGTACCAGCCGCAGCGGCGCGGCCGGCCGGTGGTGGTGCCGTACTCGTGCCCGACCGAGCGCAGCCGCTCGCCGTCGGCGTCGTGCAGCTCGGTGGGGAACGGCCCCTCCCCGACCCGGGTCGTGTACGCCTTCACGATGCCGATCACCTTGTCGACGCGGCGCGGGCCGATGCCGGAGCCGGTGCAGGCGCCGCCGGCGGTCGCCGAGCTGGAGGTGACGAACGGGTAGGTGCCGTGGTCGACGTCCAGCAGCGTCGCCTGGCCGCCCTCCAGCAGCACGGTCTTGCCCTCGTCGAGGGCCCGGTTCAGCAGCAGCGAGGTGTCGGCGACCATCGGCTCGAGCCGGTCGCGGTAGGCCAGCAGCTCCTCGACGACGGCGTCGACGGTGAACGCCTTGCGGTTGTAGACCTTGACCAGGATCTGGTTCTTCAGCGCCAGCGCGCCCTCGACCTTGGCCCGCAGGATCTTCTCGTCGAACAGGTCCTGCACCCGGATCCCGATCCGGTTCATCTTGTCGGCGTACGTCGGGCCGATGCCGCGCCCGGTCGTGCCGATCTTGCGGTTGCCGAGGAAGCGCTCGGCCACCCGGTCCATCGTCGAGTTGTACGAGGCGATGAGGTGCGCGTCGGCGCTGACCACGAGCCGGCTGGTGTCGACGCCGCGGGCCTCGAGGCCGTCGATCTCGGAGAACAGCACGCCCGGGTCGACCACGACGCCGTTGCCGATCACCGGGGTGCAGCCGGGCGACAGGATGCCGCTCGGCAGCAGGTGCAGCGCGTACGTCTCGTTCCCGACGACCACGGTGTGGCCGGCGTTGTTGCCACCGTTGAACTTCACGACGAGGTCGACGAGCCCGCCGAGCTGGTCGGTGGCCTTGCCCTTGCCCTCGTCGCCCCACTGGGCGCCGATCAGGACGAGTGCCGGCATGCCTGCCACTCCCTAGGCAGAAGAGAAGGGCCCGTGCAGTCCGCGCCGGGCCCTCGTGCCCGCCGACTGTAGCGGGCCGGGCGGCCTCAGCCGGCGAGCGCCGCCCGGGCGGCGGGGTCGCTCTCGTCGAGGAAGGCGGCGATCCGGGCCGCCTCCTCGGTCTCGCCGATCGCGTCGGCGGCCCGGCCGAGGGCGTGCAGGGCGCGCAGGAAGCCCCGGTTGGGCTCGTGCGACCACGGCACCGGGCCGTAGCCCTTCCAGCCGGCCCGGCGCAGCGCGTCGAGCCCGCGGTGGTAGCCGGTCCGGCCGTAGGCGTAGGACTCCACGACCGCGCCGCGGGCGTACGCCTCGTCGGCGAGCGCCGCCCAGGCCGCGCTGGAGGTCGGGTGCCCGGCGGCGACCTGCGCGGCGTCGGACTGCGCGAGCAGGGCGACCGCCGGGTCCTCGGGCAGCAGGGTGGGCGGCGGGCCGCCGAGCAGGTCCTTGCCGGCAAGACTCATGCCGCCATGATGCCTGCCCGGCCGGCCGGGCCGGGTCGGCCGGCCCCGTTCAGCGCAGCCGGGTGCCGGTCGAGCGCAGGTCCTCGCAGGCCTGCACCACCCGGGCGGCCATCCCGGCCTCGGCCGACTTGCCCCAGGCCCGCGGGTCGTAGGCCTTCTTGTTGCCCACCTCGCCGTCGACCTTGAGCACGCCGTCGTAGTTGCGGAACATGTGGTCCACCACCGGCCGGCTGAAGGCGTACTGGGTGTCGGTGTCGACGTTCATCTTGACGACGCCGTAGTCGAGGGTCTCCCGGATCTCCTCCAGCAGCGAGCCGCTGCCGCCGTGGAAGACCAGGTCGAACGGCCGGTCGGTGCCGGTCCGGGCGCCCACGGCCTGCTGGATCTCGTCGAGGATGGCCGGCCGGAGCTTGACGTTGCCCGGCTTGTAGACGCCGTGCACGTTGCCGAACGTCGCCGCCAGCAGGTAGCGGCCGTCGATGCCGGCCAGCGCCTCCGCGGTCCGCAGGGCGTCCTCGGGGGTGGTGTAGAGCTTCTCGTTCTCGCCGGTGTTGTCGACGCCGTCCTCCTCGCCGCCGACGACGCCGATCTCCATCTCCATGACGATCCGGGCGCGGCCGCACTTGCCCAGCAGCTCCTGGGCGATGGCCAGGTTCTCCTCCAGCTCGACCGCGGAGCCGTCCCACATGTGCGACTGGAACAGCGGGTCGCGGCCGGCGTCGACGCGCTCCTGGCTCAGCGCGATCAGCGGGCGCATGTAGCCGTCGAGCTTGTCCTTGGGGCAGTGGTCGGTGTGCAGCGCGATCGTGACGTCGTAGGCCTTGGCGACGTGGTGGGCGTACTCCGCCAGGGCCTGCGCGCCGAGCACCATGTCCTTCACCGTGGGGCCCGACAGGTACTCCGCCCCGCCCGTCGAGACCTGCACGATGCCGTCGCTCTCGGCCTCGGCGAACCCGCGCAGCGCGGCGTTGAGGGTCTGCGAGCTCGTGACGTTGATCGCCGGATAGGCGAACCGGCCCTCCTTGGCACGGTCGAGCATCTGGGCGTAGGTCTCGGGCGTGGCGATCGGCATGCCCGCGAGGATGCCACGGCCGCCCGCCGCGGTCAGCAGGCGGACAGGTCGGCCTCCACCGCCTCCTGCGCCTTGCGGGCCGCGATCAGCACCGGGTCCCAGACCGGCGAGAACGGGGGCGCGTAGGACAGGTCCAGCCCGAGCAGCTCGTCGACGCTCATGTGGTTCCAGACCGCCAGCGCGAGCGCGTCGATCCGCTTGGCCGAGCCCTGCCGGCCGACCACCTGAGCCCCGAGCAGCCGGCCGGACCGGCGCTCGGCCAGCAGCTTCAGCCGGACCGGCTGGGCGTCGGGCATGTAGCCGGCGGTGGTCGTGGAGTCCACGACCGCCGAGACGTACGCGTAGCCGGCGGCGTCGGCCTCGGCACTGGACAGCCCGGTCCGGGCCACCTCCACGTCGCAGACCTTCGTGATGGCCGTGCCGATCACGCCGGGGAAGGTCGCGTAGCCGCCGCCGAGGTTGATGCCGGCGACCCGGCCCTGCTTGTTGGCGTGCGTGCCGAGCGCGACGACGACCCGCTGACCGGAGAGCCGGTGGACGCTCTCCACGCAGTCCCCGGCGGCCCAGACCCCCTCGACCGGGGTGCGCATCCGGGCGTCGACGACCAGCCCGCCGGACACCCCGATCGGCAGCCCGGCGGCCTCGGCGAGCGCCGTGTTCGGCCGCACCCCGAGGCCGAGGACGACCAGGTCGGCGCCGAGCTCGCGGCCGCTGGCGGTGACCACCGAGCTGGCCCGGCCGTCGGTCGTGCCGATCTCGACGACGGCGTCCTCGAGCACCAGCTCGATGCCGAGCGCCCGGACGGCGTCGGCCAGGAACGCCCCCACGTCGGGGTCGAACGTGCCGACGGGCTGCGCCGAGCGGTCCACCACGGTCACCACGAAGCCGCGCCGCTGGCAGGCCTCGGCGATCTCCAGGCCGATGTAGCCGCCGCCGATGACGACGACCCGCCGGACCTGCCCGGACTCCAGCTCGCGGCGCAGCGCCACCCCGTCGTCGAGGACCTGCACGCCGTACACGCCGGTCGCGTCGATGCCCGGCACCGGCGGGCGCATCGGCACCGACCCGGTCGCGTAGTGCAGGTCGTCGAAGGGCTCGCTGCCCTCGCGGCCGTCGGACAGGTCGCGCCAGGACACCGTCCGGCGGTCCAGGTCGATGCCGGTGACCTCGGTGCGCATCCGCACGTCGATCCCGCCGGCCCGGTGCTGCTCCGGGGTCCGGGCGATCAGCGCCGCCTCGTCCTCGACCACCCCGCCGATCCAGTACGGGATGCCGCAGGCGGAGTAGGACGTGGCCCGGCCGCGCTCGAAGGCGACGATCGACAGCTCGTCCGGGCCTCTACGCCGGCGGGCCTGCGCCGCCGCGCTCATCCCCGCGGCATCGCCGCCGACCACGACCAACCGCTGCACCATGCCGGGAACGTACCGACCGGGCCGGTCGGAACCGGCGGCGTGCCCGGGACGACCCCGGTAGCGTGACTGCGGTGACCCTCGCTGCCACCACCCTGGCCCTCGGTCCGGAGTTCCTCAGCCCGGAGCGGATCGCCGGCGCCGGGTTGCTGCTGCTGCTCGTCGTCGTGTTCGTCGAGACCGGCCTGCTCGTCGGGTTCTTCCTGCCGGGCGACTCGCTGCTGTTCACCACCGGCGTCCTGGTGGCGAGCGACCGGCTGGCCCTGCCGCTGTGGCTGCTGCTGCTGACCATCCCGCTGGCGGCGATCGCCGGCGACCAGGTCGGTTACGCGATCGGCCGCAAGGCGGGGACGTCGCTGTTCGACCGGCCCGACTCGCGCCTGTTCCAGCAGGAGTACGTCGACAAGGCGTACGCCTACTTCGAGCGGTACGGCGCACGCACCATCGTGATCGCGCGGTTCGTGCCGATCGTGCGCACGTTCGCGCCGGTGGTCGCGGGGATCAGCCGGATGCACTACCGGACGTTCGTCACGTACAACGTGTTCGGCGGGGTCCTGTGGGGCGTCGGCGTGACGCTCCTCGGCTACTGGCTCGGCGGCGTCGCGTTCATCGCCGACAACGTCGAGCCGATCATCCTCGGCGTGGTCGCGCTCTCGGTGGTCCCGATCGTCACCGAGGTGCTCCGCGCCCGCAGGCACCACCGCAGCGGGCCCGCGCCGCGGGCCGACCTCGACCCCGAGACGCTGGGGCCGGACAGCCGCTGACGCCGGCCGCCGTCAGGCCAGCCCGAGCTCGGCCAGCGAGTACGCCGCGAGGTAGGGCACGCCCTCGGCCTCGATCCGGGCCTTCGCCCCGGTGTCCCGGTCGGCGATGACCGCGACGCCGACCGGCACCGCGCCGGCCTCGCGGACCGCCGCCAGCGCGGTCAGCGGGGAGCCACCGGTCGTGCTGGTGTCCTCGACGACCAGCACGCGACGGCCGGCGATCTCCGGCCCCTCGACCTGGCGCTGCAGCCCGTGCGCCTTGGCCGACTTGCGCACCACGAAGGCGTCCAGCCGGCCGCCGTCGGCTGCCGCGGCGTGCAGCATCGCCCCGGCGACCGGGTCGGCGCCCATCGTCAGGCCGCCGACCGCGTCGTAGTCCAGGCCGGCGGTGAGCGCCCGCATGACCCGGCCGACCAGCGGGGCGGCCTGCCCGGACAGCGTGATCCGGCGCAGGTCGACGTAGTAGTCGGCCTCGCGGCCGGACGACAGGGTCACCCGGCCGTGCACGATCGCCTCGGCGCGGATCAGGTCGAGCAGCTGGGCGCGGTCGTCGTCGGCCGGGTCGGAGGTCACGGCCCGACAGTAGCCAGCCCGGTGGTCAGCGCCGCTGCGGCATCCGGCTGCGCAGCCGGCGCACCACGGCGCGCTGCACGGTCGGCGGCACCACCCGCGACGCCGCGACGACGGCCTTGTACGCGGCCCCCGGCACGCTCCGGGACCGGCCGCGGGCCAGGTCCGCCAGGGCCTCGTCGACGACCCGGTCGGCGTCCAGCCAGAGCCGCTCGGGGACCCCGGACAGGTCCATCCCGGCGCGGTCGTGGAACTCGGTGCGGGTGAAGCCGGGGCACAGCGCCAGCACCCGGACCCCGCGGTCGGCGTACTGCAGGTGCAGCGACTCGGAGAAGTTGGTGACCCAGGCCTTGCTGGCGCTGTAGGTCGCGCCGCGGGCGCCGGGCGCGAACCCGGCCACGCTGCTGACGTTGACGACCGCGCCGGCGCCACGGGCCAGCATCGGCGGCAGCGCGGCGTGCGTCAGCCGCATCACCGCCCGGACGTTCAGCCGCAGCAGGTGCTCCTCGTCGGCCCGGTCGTTGTCCGCGAACGCCCCGGCCAGGCCGAGCCCGGCGTTGTTGACCAGCAGGTCGACGCCTTCGCCGAGCCGCCACTCGATCCGCGCGCAGCCCTCGTCGGTGGCCAGGTCGACGGCGAGCACCTCGGCCGGCACCGGCAGGGTGTCGGCGAGCGCCCGCAGCCGGCCCTCGTCGCGGGCGACGAGGACCAGCGCGTACCCGTCGGCGGCGAGCCGGCGGACGAAGGCGGCGCCGATGCCGGCGGTGGCTCCGGTGACCAGTGCGGTGGGCATGCGACCAGCCTGCCGCACGTCCCGGGCGGCACGCGCTCAGCCCGGTCGGCGGACCTGCCCCGGCCGGTCCGCCGGCGGATGAGGCCGGCGCGGCTCGCGCACCCCCGCCGTCCCGCCTCCCTCGTCGGGCCGGCCGGCCAGCAGCGCGATCTGCCGTCGCAGGGCCCGACGGGCCGGGCGGTCCCGCCGGGGCAACCGGGCCACGCACTCGTACAGGTGGCGGCGCAGCGCGTACGTCTCGTCCATGCCGCCACCCTGCGCCGGCACCGGCCGGCCGTCCAGGCGGGCCGGGCCCGACGGCGGCCGGACGCGGCTCCTACAGCGTCTTGGCCACCTCGACCCGGCGTACGGTCAGCCCGGTCCCGTCCGGATCGCGGTCCACGAGCACCTCGTCGCCGTCCCGGACCTCGCCGGACAGGATCGCCCGGGCCAGCTCGTCGCCGATCGCGGACTGCACCAGCCTGCGCAGCGGCCGGGCGCCGTACATCGGGTCGTAGCCCGTGAGCGTCAGCCACTCCCGGGCGGCGCTGGAGACCGTCAGCGTCAGCCGCCGGCCACGCAGCCGGTCGGCCAGCGCCGTGACCTGCAGGTCGACGATGCCGGCCAGCTGCTCGCTGCTGAGCGCGTCGAACACCACGATCTCGTCCAGCCGGTTGACGAACTCCGGCTTGAACGCCTGCCGGACCAGCTCGGTCACCTTGTCGCGCCGCTGGTCGCTGTCCAGCAGCGGGTCGTTGGCGTACACCGAACCGAGGTTGCTGGTGAGCACCAGGATGGCGTTGCGGAAGTCGACCGTGCGGCCCTGGCCGTCGGTGAGCCGGCCGTCGTCGAGGACCTGCAGCAGCACGTCGAACACGTCCGGGTGCGCCTTCTCGACCTCGTCGAGCAGCACCACCGTGTACGGCCGGCGCCGGACCGCCTCGGTGAGCTGGCCGCCCTGGTCGTACCCGACGTAGCCGGGCGGGGCACCCGACCAGCCGGGCGACGGAGTGCTTCTCGCCGTACTCGCTCATGTCGATCCGGATCATCGCCTTCTCGTTGTCGAACAGGAAGTCCGCGAGCGCCTTGGCGAGCTCGGTCTTGCCGACCCCGGTCGGGCCGAGGAACAGGAACGAGCCGGTCGGCCGGTCCGGGTCGCTGACCCCGGCGCGGGCCCGCCGGACCGCGTCCGAGACGGCCCGCACGGCGACCTGCTGGCCGACCACCCGGCGGCCCAGGGCCTCCTCCATCCGCAGCAGCTTGGCGGTCTCGCCCTCGAGCAGCCGGCCGGCCGGGATGCCGGTCCAGGCCGACACGACGTCCGCGACGTCGTCCGGCCCGACCTTCTCCTTGACCATCGGCGCCGCGCTCGTCGGCCGTCTCGGCGGCGGCCTCGAGCTGCTTCTGCACGGCCGGGATCTCGGCGTACTGCAGCCGTGAGGCGGCCTCCAGGTCGCCGTCGCGCTGGTGCGCGCTCCAGCTCGGTCTGCAGCGCGTCGAGCCGCTCCTTGAGCTCGCCGACCCGGTTCAGCCCGTCCTTCTCCTGCTCCCAGCGCGAGACGAGGGACTGCAGCTCCTCCTCGCGGTCGGCGCGGTCGCGGCGCAGCTCGGCGAGCCGCTGCTGGCGAGGCCTCGTCGGTCTCCCGCTCCAGCGCCAGCTCCTCCATCCGCATCCGGTCGACCGCCCGCTGCAGCTCGTCGATCTCGACCGGCCGGCTGTCGATCTCCATCCGCAGCCGGGACGCGGCCTCGTCGATCAGGTCGATGGCCTTGTCGGGCAGGAACCGCGACGGTGATGTAGCGGTCGGACAGCGTCGCCGCGGCGACCAGCGCGGCGTCGGAGATGTCGACCTTGTGGTGCGCCTCGTAGCGGCCCTTGAGGCCGCGCAGGATCGCCGACGGTGTCCTCGGCGCTGGGCTCGCCGACCAGGACCTGCTGGAAGCGGCGCTCGAGGGCCGGGTCCTTCTCGATGTTCTGCGCGGAACTCGTCGAGCGTCGTCGCGCCGACCATCCGCAGCTCACCGCGGGCCAGCATCGGCTTGAGCATGTTGCCGGCGTCCATCGAGCCCTCGGCCTTGCCGGCCCCCACGACGGTGTGCATCTCGTCGATGAACGTGATGATCTGGCCCTCGGCGCCCTTGATCTCCTCGAGCACCGCCTTGAGCCGCTCCTCGAACTCGCCGCGGTACTTGGCGCCGGCGACCATCGCGCCGAGGTCCAGGCTGACGATCCGCTTGCCGCGCAGGCTCTCCGGCACGTCGCCGCTGACCACGCGCTGCGCCAGGCCCTCGACGACCGCGGTCTTGCCGACGCCCGGCTCGCCGATCAGCACCGGGTTGTTCTTGGTGCGCCGGGACAGCACCTGCACGACGCGGCGGATCTCGGTGTCCCGGCCGATGACCGGGTCGAGCTCGCCGCGGCGGGCCCGCTCGGTGAGGTCGACGCCGTACTTCTCGAGCGCCTTGTAGGTGCCCTCCGGGTCCTGGTTGGTGACCCGGCGGACCCCGCCGCGCACCTTCTCGAAAGCGTCGACGAGGGCCTTGGGCAGCGCCTGCTGGCCGCGCAGCAGCGAGGCCACGTCACCGCCGGCGTCGGCCAGCCCGACCAGCAGGTGCTCGGTCGAGACGTAGTCGTCGCCGATCTCCTTGGCCTTGCGTCTGCGCGACCGAGAGCGAGGCGAGCAGCGTGCGGCTGAGCTGCGGGGCGGCGACCGTCGAGCCGGACGCGGCCGGCAGCGGCGCGCAGCAGCGCCTCGGCGCGGGACCGGACGGTGGCCGGGTCGGCGCCGACGGCGGACAGCAGCGAGCCGGTGATGCCCTCCGGCTGGTCGAGCAGGGCGAGCAGCAGGTGGACCGGCGCGACCTCGGGGTGGCCCTCGGTCGCCGCCCGCCGCACGGCGGTGGAGACGGCTTCCTGGCTCTTGGTCGTCAGGCGGTCACCGGAGAAGTCGGACACGGGCCCTCCACAGGGTGATACGGGGTCTCATCCTCAGCAACGTCCCTACCCCTGAGTCTGTTCCGCTCAACTTCCCGGACAGCAGCCGGGGCCAGGCGCCCTCCGGGCGGGCCGACCGTACAGCGGGTGGGCGTCGGGCACCCCACACTGCCCGGCCGGGCATGGATGCAGGACGGCCGGGCAGGACGCCCGCGACGGCCGGAGGGCCGGCCCCCCACCGGCGAGCCACCGAGGAGATCCCGTGCTGGAGCACGACGAGGGACGGCGCGCCGGGCCGGAGCGGCGGCGGTGACCGGCGAGACCGTGCTGGCGGCGTCGGGGGCGGTGCGGGTCTTCGGCGTGACGCTGGTCGGGGTGAGCTCGACCACCGCCGTCAAGGTCGGGTTCACCCTGCTGCTCGTGGTCGCCGTCGCGCTGCTGCGCGGTCTCGCGCTGTGGGTCACCCGCCGGCTGCTCGGCGGGGAGGTCGCCGACCCCCGGCGGTTCTGGGCCCGCCAGGGCGTGCAGGTCGTGGCCGCGCTGGTTCTGGTGCTCGGCGTCGTCTCGATCTGGGTCACCCCGGACACGGACCTGTCCACCGGGGTCGGCCTGGTCACCGCGGGGCTGGCCTTCGCGTTGCAGCAGGTCGTGCTGTCGCTGGCCGCCTACTTCGTCATCCTGCGTGGCGACACCTTCGGCGTCGGCGACCGGATCACCCTGGGCGGCGTGCGCGGCGACGTCGTCCGGCTGGGCTTCCTCAAGACCACCATCATGGAGATGGGGCAGCCCCCGGCCGTCGCCGCGCCGACCCGGCCGTGTGGGTCCACTCCCGCCAGTACACCGGCCGGCTGGTCACCGTCACCAACGGCGTGATCTTCCGCGAGCCGGTCTACAACTACACCCGCGACTTCCCCTACCTGTGGGAGGAGATCGTCCTGCCGCTCGGCTACGACGCCGACCGGGACCGCGCCGAGCAGGTGCTGCTCGAGGCGGCCAGGGCGCACGCCGTCGTCGACGACCCCGAGGCGGAGCGGGCGCTGGCCTTCATGCGGTCGCGCTACGCCATGGCCGACGCTGCTCTCGACCCGGCCGTCTACTGGCGGCTGACGGACAACTGGCTCGAGCTGTCCCTGCGCTTCCTGGTCAGCTCCCGGGGCGTGCGGGACGTCAAGGACCGGATCAGCCGGCAGGTCCTCGAGGGCCTCGACGCCGCCGGCATCGGCCTGGCCTCCGCGACGTACGACATCGTCGGGCTGCCGCCGGTGCGGCTCGCCCCGCCCCTGCCGGACGGGGACGCCGAGCGGCAGGCCTGAGGCGGCCGCGGGATCAGGCCCGGGGCTTCCAGACCACCATCGCGCTGTCGCGCAGCGGGACCAGGTCGCGGCGCATCGAGGCGAGCGCCACGGTGTGCGCGTCGGCCAGCGCGGCCTGCGCGCGCGCCAGCTCGTGCGCCAGCTCGGCGTTGCGGGCCCGCAGCGCCTCCACCTGGTTCTCCAGCTCGATGATCCGCTTGATGCCGGCCAGGTTGACGCCCTCCTCCTGGGAGAGCCGCTGCACCTCGCGCAGCAGCGCGACGTCGCGCGGCGAGTAGCGGCGCCCGCCGCCGCCGGCCCGGCCCGGGGTCACCAGGCCGAGCCGGTCGTACTGCCGCAGGGTCTGCGGGTGCATCCCGGCCAGCTCGGCCGCCACCGAGATGACGAAGCACCGGGCGGTCGTCGTCCATCACGGACCCCGCGCTCCAGCAGTCCCGGCTCGCGGGTCGTCGGGCGTCGGCTCGGCGTACGCGCGCCAAGGCCTCGCGGGCCGCCGTCCGGCAGCCGCTGCGGGCACCACGACCTCGCACGGTGACCAGCAGGTCGCCGCGTGCCGTCGCTTGCGTGGGCACCCCGCGCCCGCGCACCCGCAGGGTCCGGCCGGACGGGTGCCGGGCGGCAGCCGCAGCGTCGACCGGGCCGTCCGAGCGTCGGCACCTCGACCTCGGCGCCGAGCGCCGCCTCCGCGAAGGTGATCGGCACCGTGCAGCGTCAGGTCGTCGCCCGTTGCGGCCGAACAGCGGGTGCGGTGGCACCTGGACCTGCACGCAGCAGGTCGCCGGCCGGGCCGCCGCGCTCGCCCGGGCCGCCCCGGCCGGCCAGCCGGATCCGCTGGCCGTCCGCGACGCCGGCCGGGATGCGCACGGTCAGGGTGCGCTCCTGGCTGGTGGCGCCGCTGCCGCGGCACGACGGGCACGGGGTGTCGACGACGCGCCCGCCGCCGCGGCAGTCGCGGCACGGCTCGGCGAAGGCGAACCCGCCCTGGTTGCGGCTGGTCACGCCCTGCCCGGCGCACACCGGCAGGTGCGCGGGCGCGGTGCCCGGCGTGGCGCCGGTGCCGTGGCAGGTGTCGCAGGCGCCGGGCGTGGTCAGGCGCAGCGGCACGGTGGCGCCGCGCACCGCGTCCGCGAACTCCAGCGTCACCTCGGCCTCGACGTCGGCGCCGCGGCGCGGGCCGCGGCCGGCCCGTCGGCGCGAGCCGCCGCCGAACAGCCCGCCGAAGACGTCGCCGAGCCCCGCCGCTCCGCCCGGCCGAACAGGTCGCCGAGGTCGAACGGCGCCCCGCCGGCACCGCCGGGGCGCGGCGCGGAAGCCGCCGGCGCCGAACAGCGCCCGCAGCTCGTCGTACTCCCGCCGCTTGGCGTCGTCGGAGAGCACGTCGTAGGCCTCGGAGACCTCCTTGAACCGCTCCTCGCCGGCGTTGCCGGGTTCGTGTCCGGGTGCAGGTCGCGGGCGAGCTTGCGGTACGCCTTCTTGATGTCGGCGGCGGAGGCGTCCTTGGCCACGCCGAGCGCGGCGTAGTAGTCCTTCTCCACCGAGTCGCGCGCGCTCACGGTCAGGCCCCCTGCGCCTGCGCCGGCCCGTCGGCCGCCGGGGCGCCGGAGGTGGGGGCGCCCGCAGCCGGGCCGTCGGCCGCGCCACCCGGGTCGGCGACCGCGACCATCGCCGGCCGCAGCACCCGGCCGCCGGCACCGGTAGCCCGGCCGCATCACCTGCGCGCAGGTCGGCTGCGGTCACGTCGGCCGGGTCCTCGGCGCCGACATCACCGCCTCGTGCGACGTGCGGGTCGAAGCGTCGCCGGCCGCACCGAAGCGCTCCAGCCCGAGCCGGCGAGACCACCGCCTCCAGACCCTCGCCGACCACCTTGAACGCGCCGTCGAGGTCGCCGTGCTCGCGGGCCCGGTCGATGTCGTCGAGCACCGGCAGCAGCCGTTCGCACCAGGCCGGCGGTGGCCTGCTCGGCCACCGCGACCCGGTCGCGGTCGACCCGCTTGCGGTAGTTGGCGTACTCCGCGCTCACCCGCTGCAGGTCGGCCGTCAGCTCGGCGACCGGGTTCCCGGCCGGCTCCTCGTCGACCGGCTCGGGCTCCCCCGCGGGGGGCGGCGTGGACGCCGCCCCCTCACGGGGCTCGCCGGTCGAGCGGGTCGAGCCGCCGCTTGTCCCGCACGACGACCGGCTCGGCCTCGACCTCGGGACGGACCGCGTCGTCGCGGTCGCTCACTTGCCGTCCTCGTCGACGATCTCGGCGTCGACGACGTCGTCGTCGGCCGGCCCCGCGTCCGGGGCACCGCCCTCGGCACGCGGCGGCCTGCTGCGCGTACAGCGCCCCGCCGAGCTCCTGGCTCTTGGTCGCCAGCGTCTCGGCGGCGGCCTTGACGGCCGCGACGTCGCTGCCGCCGAGCGCGCTGCGCAGCTCGGCGAGCGCCTCCTCGACCTCGGCCCGGCCGTCGGCGGGCAGCTTGTCGCCGTTCTCGCCGAGGAACTTCTCGGTCTGGCACTCCAGCGCCTCGGCCAAGTTGCGGGTCTCGGCCTCGTCGCGCGCGCTTGCGTCCTCCTCGGCGTACTCCTCGGCGTCGCGCATCATCCGCTCGATGTCGTCCTTGGGCAGCGCGCTGCCGCCGGTGATCGTCATCCGCTGCTCCTTGCCGGTGCCCAGGTCCTTGGCGGAGACGTGCACGATGCCGTTGGCGTCGATGTCGAAGGTGACCTCGATCTGCGGGACGCCGCGCGGCGCCGGCGGCAGGCCGGTCAGCTCGAACATGCCGAGCTTCTTGTTGTACGCCGCCATCTCGCGCTCGCCCTGGAAGACCTGGATCTGCACCGACGGCTGGTTGTCGTCGGCCGTGGTGAAGACCTCGGAGCGCTTGGTCGGGATGGTGGTGTTGCGCTCGATCAGCTTGGTCATGATGCCGCCCTTGGTCTCGATGCCGAGGGACAGCGGGGTGACGTCGAGCAGCAGGACGTCCTTGACCTCGCCCTTGAGCACGCCGGCCTGCAGCGCCGCGCCGACCGCGACGACCTCGTCCGGGTTGACGCCCTTGTTGGGCTCCTTGCCGCCGGTGAGCTCGCGCGACCAGGTCGGTCACGGCCGGCATCCGGGTCGAGCCGCCGACCAGGACGACGTGGTCGATGTCGCCGACCTTGATGCCGGCGTCCTTGATGGCCTGCTGGAACGGGCCCTTGCAGCGGTCGAGCAGGTCCTGGGTCATCCGCTGGAACTCCGCGCGGGTCAGCGTGACGTCCAGGTGCAGCGGGCCCTCGGGGCTGGCGGTGATGTACGGCAGGTTGATCGTCGTGGCTGCGACGCCGACAGCTCGATCTTGGCCTTCTCGGCCGCCTCGCGCAGCCGCTGCAGCGCCATCTTGTCCTTGGACAGGTCGATGCCGTCGTTGGACAGCGCGAACTGCTTGACCAGGTGGTCGACGACCCGCTGGTCCCAGTCGTCGCCGCCGAGGTGGTTGTCGCCGGAGGTCGACTTGACCTCGATGACGCCCTCGCCGATCTCCAGCAGGGACACGTCGAAGGTGCCGCCGCCGAGGTCGAAGACCAGGATGGTCTGCTCCTTCTCGCCCTTGTCCAGGCCGTACGCCAGCGCGGCCGCGGTCGGCTCGTTGACGATCCGCAGGACGTTGAAGCCGGCGATCTCGCCGGCCTCCTTGGTCGCCTGGCGCTCCGCGTCGTTGAAGTACGCCGGCACGGTGATGACCGCGTCGGTGACGGTCTCGCCGAGGTAGGCCTCGGCGTCCCGCTTGAGCTTCTGCAGGACGAAGGCGCTGATCTGCTGCGGCGTGAAGTTCTTGCCGTCGATGTCGATGGTCCAGTCGGTGCCCATGTGCCGCTTGACCGAGCGGATGGTGCGGTCCACGTTGGTCACCGCCTGGCGCTTGGCGACCTCACCGACGAGCACCTCGCCGTTCTTGGCGAAGGCGACGATGGACGGGGTCGTCCGCGAGCCCTCCGCGTTCGCGATGACGGTGGGCTCGCCGCCCTCGAGAACGGCGACGCAGGAGTTGGTGGTGCCGAGGTCGATGCCGACCGCTCGTGCCATGGAGACGTCTCCCTGAGAGATGGGTTGAGTGCCTGGCGCTCATGCTAGGCAGGCCCCGCCTCCTTGTCCACTCGACTGAGTCGAGGTGACGCAACTCTGTTGCCGGAACCCGGGGCATCCCCGCCGCGACGGGGCGCCGGCTGAGCCGTTCGGCCCCGCAGGACCCGCCGGAAGTTGCGCCGTCCGCCCCCTGGGTGCACCCCGCCGACCTGCCGTTGTCACACAGGACCACCTCCCCAGTGCAAGGAGAACCGGTGACCCGGACCCGACGCCGCGCCGCGGCGACGTTGGCAGGCGCGCTGATCGCCGCCGGCCTGATCCCCGCCCTGCCCGCAGGCGCCGCCGTGAACGCCGCGCTCGGCTACGACCCGTCGGCCGACAAGGGCGCGCTGTCGCACATCGCCACGACCGTCGGCGCCGCCGACTCGTTCCGCGCCGGCTTCACCGGCAAGGGCGTCGGCGTCGCGCTCATCGACACCGGCGTGACCGAGGTGCGCGGCCTGGACACCGGCAACGTCTGGCACGGACCCGACCTGTCCTTCGACAGCCAGGACCCCGAGCTGACCCACAAGGACGGCTACGGGCACGGCACGCACCTGGCCTCGATCATCGTCGGCCGCGACGTGGCCGGCACGCCCGCCGTCGTACTGGCAGCACCGACCGGCTTCAACGGCGTCGCCCCCGACGCGACGCTCGTCGAGCGTCAAGGTCGGCGCGCAGCGACGGCGCCGTCGACGTCAGCCAGGTCATCGCCGGCGATCAACTGGGTGGTCGAGCACCGCAACGACGGCCCGGTCCCGAATCCGGGTGATCAACCTGTCCTACGGCACCGACTCGGTGCAGGACACCAAGGTCGACCCGCTGGCCTTCGCGGTCGAGAACGCCTGGAAGAACGGCATCGTCGTCGTCGTCGCCGGCGGCAACGACGGCTCCGACACCTGACACCCTGGCGAACCCGGCCCGCAGCCCGTACGTCCTGGCGGTCGGTGCCGCCGACACCCGCGGGCACGGTCTCGCGTCGCCGACGACACGGTGCCCGCCTGGGCCACGCGCGGCACCAACCACCGGCACGTCGACGTCGTGGCGCCCGGGGTCTCGGTGCTCGGCCTGCGCGTGCCGCACGGGCTACGCCGACGAGCGCCACCCGACGGCCCGCGTCGGCACCCGCTTCGCCACGGCCTCCGGCACCTCGCAGGCCGCCGCGGTCGTCAGCGGCGAGGTCGCCCTGCTGCTGCAGGCAGAACCCCCGGCTCACGCCGGACCAGGTCAAGCGGCAGCTGATGACCACGGCGCGTGCCGTTCGACTCGACGTCCAACCAGTACCGCGGCAACGGCGTCGCCGACGTCCGGCGGCGCCCAGCGTCAAGGACGTCACCAACGCCAAGCAGCCGGCGACCTTCTTCGGCACCGGTACCGGCTCGCTGGAGGCCGCCCGCGGCAGCTCGCACGTCTCCGACGGCGTGACGAGCTGCGCGGCGAGATCGACGTCTTCGGCAACGCCTGGGACCCGGCCGCGTACGCGCAGCGGCGTCGACGGCGGCGACATCTGGCAGGGCCGGCGCCTGGCGCGGCGCGACCTGGACCGGTGACGGCTGGGAGGGCCGGGCCTGGCGCGGCGCCGACGTGGACCGCCGGCACCTGGTCGGGCCGGACCTGGCGCGACGAGGCCTGGGCGGGCCGGACGTGGCGCGACGGCGAGTGGTCCGGCCGGACCTGGCGCGACGGCACCTGGTCGCGGCCGTGCCTGGCGCGCCGCCGACCTCGCCAGCGACGGGTGGAGCTGACCATGACGTCGGTCCTCGACGGACCGCTCGCGCGCCGTACCGCGGCCCGCGGTGCCGCCTGGCGCTCGGCCTGCTCGCGGCGATCGCCGCCGCGACCGCCGGCGGCGGCTCGTCCCGGCCGGCGGCCACGCCGCCGCGGGCTCCGGCCCGCTCGACCTGTCCTGCTCGACCGCGGCCCCGGCGTGCGCTGGGCGCCGTCACCGCGACCTGCGCGCCGCCGGCGTCCGGGTCACCCGCGTCGCTGGCCGGCGTCGGCATGGCCGTCGTCGAGGCGACCGCCGGCCGCGGCGGCCGGCTGGCCGGCGACGCCGCGGGTCGCCGCGGTCGGCGCCGGACAGCGCCGTCCGGCTGCTCGCCGACAGCTACGACGCCAAGGCGCGACGCCAACAGTCGTCTACAACATCAGTCGACCGTGATCGGCGCCCGCAGCCGATGTGGGCGGCGACAACGGCAGGCTGCAGTGGACCGGCGCGGGGTCGACGTCGCCGCTGCTGGACAGCGGGGTCAGCCCGGTCGAGGGGCTCGACGGTGCCGGCAAGGTCGTCCACGGGCCGGACCTGTCCTTCGACTGCCAGTCCGCCGACGACCCGGCACCTCGACGGCTTCGGGCACGGCACCCACATGGCCGGCATCATCGCCGGCCAGGACGCCGACGCCGACCCCGCGCAGCCGGGCAAGGACGGGCCGCTTCATGGGCATGGCCCCGGACGCCCGCATCGTCAGCGTCAAGGTCGCCGACGCCTACGGCAACGCCGACGTCTCGCAGATCATCGCCGGCATCGACTGGGTCGTGGAGCACCGCAGGAGCACGGGCCTGAACATCCGGGTGCTCAACCTCTCGCTCGGCACGCCGTCGACGCAGTCGGCGCTGCTCGACCCGCTCGTCGCACGCCGCCGAGCAGGCCTGGCACAAGGGCATCGTCGTCGTGGTCTCCGCCGGCAACGACGGCACCGGCACCGGCCGGCTGCTCAACCCCGCCCGCAACCCGTACGTCCTCGCGGTCGGCGCCAACGACAGCAAGGGCACGAACTCGACCGACGACGACGTCATCCCGGACTTCTCCACGCCGCGGCGACGGCGTCCGCAACCCGGACCTCGTGGCCCCGGGCACGTCCGTGCAGTCGCTGCGGGTGCCGGGCTCGTACATCGACCAGCAGTACGGCGCGACCGCGGCGGTCGGCGAGCGCTTCCTGCGCGGCAGCGGCACGTCGCAGGCCGCCGCCGTGGTCTCCGGCGCCGTGGCGCTGCTGCTGCAGCAGCAGCCCGGAGCTACACCCCGGAGGACGTCAAGCACCTGCTCACCACCGGCACCCGCGCGCTGCCCGTCGGCGGACCCGCAGGCGCAGGGCGCGGGCATGCTCGACCTGCGCGCCCGGCCGCGGCCGGCGCCCTGTCCTACCAGGCGCAGGCCGTTCGCCCCGGCCAAGGGCACCGGCTCGCTGCGACGCGGCCCGCGGCGGGCTGCCGGTCGAGACCGAGGCTCGGCGTCGCCGCTGACCGGCGAGAAGGACATCTTCGGCAAGGCCTACGTCGGCCGCGACGCACGCGCCTCGCTGCGCGGGCCAGCAAGACCTGGACGGTGGGCAGCTGGAACGGCTCGGCCTGGACCGGGGCAGCGCCTGGGCGGCCGACAGGGCTGGCAGGCGACCACCTGGTCCGGGCGTCGACTGGACCGGGCGGACCTGGGCCGGGCGGACCTGGGCCGGCGGCACCTGGAACGGCCGGACCTGGGCCGACGGCTACTGGAACGGCCGGACGTGGGCCGGCCGGCCGTGGGCCGGCCGGGCCTGGGCGACCGGCGGCTGGAGCTGACGCGACGCGACCGGCGCGCGGCAGGCGGACCCCGGGTCCCGCCCGGCCGTGCCGATGCACAGGCACGCGTGGACCGGGCCGACAGCGGTGCGACAGCGAGCGACGCAGACCGTGCGGCGCCGGGAGTCCCGGCGCCGCCGGCGCGCGTCGCCGTGCTCGACCGGCCGCGGCTCGCCGCTGCTCGGCGTGGCTGCTCGCCCTCGCGCCTCGCTGGGCGTCGGTGCCGCCGAGCTGCGTCCGCGCGGCGCCGCTGCCCTGGTGGGTCCTCGCCGTGCATGTTCGCGGTCGCCGAGCTGGTCGTCATGCACGTGCAGGTCAGCCGCGAGGCGCAGACCATCAGCCTCAGCGAGCTGCCGCTGGTCGCTCGGCGCTGTTCTTCGCCGCGCCCGGTGGAGCTGCGTCGTCGGGCCGGCTGCTCGGCGTCGCGCTCGTCGTCGCGGCTGCTGCACCGGCGGTCCTCGCCGGTGAAGACCGCGTTCAACGCGGCCTCGTGCTGGCCGAGACGGCCATCGCGATCGCCGTGTTCCGGCCTGCTCGGTGGGGCCGACGCGACGCGACGCGGCCCGAGCGCCTGGCTGGCCGCGTCCGTCGCCGTCGGCGCCGAGCAGGTGCGTCGGCGATCCTGGCGATCGCCGCGCGTGATCGCGGTCTACGAGGGCCGGCCGCCGCTGCGCGCAGCTGGCTCCGCGAGCTCGCGCGACCAGCTGCCGCTGTACGGCCGATGGTCGTCGTCGTGGCCCTCGTCGGCGTCGACGAGCCTGCGCTTCAGGACCTGCGCAACGCGCTGCTGCTCGTCGCCGCCGGCCGGTGGTCCTGGTCGGCGCTACCGGGCGTACGCCCGGCTGTTCGACCGGCACCTCAGCCTCGAACGGATGTACAGCTTCAGCCAGGTGGTCGGCAGCAGCCCCGGAGATCGACGAGGTGCTGCGCACCGTGCTGGTGCGAGGCCCAGCGAGCTGCTGCGCGGCGAGCCGCGCCGAGGTCGTCGTCTGCCGGGCAGCGCGAGGCGTCCGTCCGCCGTCGTCGCCCTCGACGCCGACGGACGCTGCGCCGCACCGAGGAGGCCGCCGCCGGCCCGAGGACGCTGGCCCCGGCGAGCCTGGTCGTCGACCGGGGCGAGCCGCGTGCTGCTGCCGCGGGGCACCGCGGACGCGCGGCTGCGCGGCGTGGCTCGACGCCCAGGGGCTGCGCGAGGCCGTCATCGTGCCGCTGCGCGGCGGCGGCGGGCGTCGTTCGGCGACGCTCTCGGTCGGCGACCGGATCGGGCGAGGTCCGTGCGTTCGACGCCGACGACGTCCTGCTGCTCGAGACGGTCGCCAACCACGCCAGCATGGCGCTGTCAGAACGGCCGGCTGATCGACCAGCTGCGCCACGAGGCGCTGCACGACGCGCTCACCGGGCTGCCGAACCGGGTGTCCCTGCAGCGTCGGCTCGACGCCAGGTGCTCGCCGAGCTCCGCCCGGACGGCCGCCGGGCCGCCGTGATGATCCTCGACCTGGACGGCTTCAAGGACGTCAACGACACGCCTGGGTCACGGCCAGGGCGACCGGCTGCTCGCGGAGGTGGGCACGCGGCTCGTGCACGCCGTCGGCCGACGACGGGCATGGTCGCGCGGCTCGGTGGCGACGAGTTCGCCGTCGTCGCTGCCCGAGCCGCGGCAGCGACGCCGACGTGCTGCGACCTCGGCCAGCGGCTGCTGGCCGCCCTCGAGATGCCGATCGTCCTGGAGGGCATGGAGGTCGAGGTCGGCGGCTCGCTCGGTGTCGCCATCGCGCCCGACCACGCCACCGAGCCGGGCGCCCTGCTGAAGAACGCCGACATGGCGATGTACCTCGCGAAGTCCAGCTCGCTGGGGGCTGCGGATGTTCGAGCCCGAGCTCAGCCAGCGCCAGCACCCGCCGCCTCGTGCTGGTCGCCGAGCTGCGGCACGCGCGCTGCAGAACGAGGACCTCCAGGTGCACGTGCAGCCGAAGGCGCGGCTGTCGGACGGCACCGTGACGTCGGTGGAGGCGCTGGTGCGCTGGCAGCACCCCGAGCTGGGGATGCGTCTCCCCGGCCGAGTTCATCCCGGTCGCCGAGCGCAGCGGCCTGATCCGCGGCTGACGCAGCTCGTGCTGGAGCGTGCGCTGACGGCGTGCGCCGCAGTGGCGCTCGTACGGCTGGGACGTCGGGATCGCCGTCAACCTGTCGACCCGCAGCCTGCTCGACGCCGACATCGTCGACGAGGTTCGCCGCGCGCTCGCCCGCCACGGTGTGCCGGGGCACCTGCTGACGCTGGAGATCACCGAGAGCAGCGTCATGGTCGAGCCCGCGCGGGCCGAGGTCCTGCTCGGTCAGCTGCGGGACCTCGGCGTCCGGCTGTCCGTCGACGACTTCGGCACCGGCTACTCGTCGCTGTCCTACCTCAAGCGGCTGCCCGTGTGCGAGGTCAAGATCGACCAGAGCTTCGTCCGGTCGCTGTCCAGCACCGGCGAGGACGACGCGATCGTCGCACTCGATCGTCGACCTCGGCCAGCACCTCGGCCTGGACGTCGTGGCCGAGGGCATCGAGGACGAGGCGACGTGGCGCCGGCCGCAGATGGGCTGCGCCCAGGGACAGGGCTGCCTGCTGGCCCGGCCGATGCCGGTGCCGGACTTCGCGGTCTGGTACGCGCGGCCGGCAGCCGGCGCCGACCGGCGGCGTGGTCCCGGTCGCCGGCTGAGCGGATCCTGCCGGTGCCCGGCCGCGCGGATCACGCCGGTGCCCGGCAGGCCGGACCGCACTGTGCCAGGCTGGGAACGTGCTCCAGGGACTGCGCGACCGCTCGGGGTCGCCCAACGTCGCCGTCCGAGCGCTGGCGCTGCTGCTCGCCCTGCTGCTCGCCGGTCCGCTGACCGTGCTCGTCGTGCGGGCCGCCGCGCGGGCGCTCGGCGTCGCGCTCTGACCGTCCCCCGCCCCTGATCTGACCGGCTCGCTGACCGGACGGCGGTTACCGCGCGGTAGCAGGTCCCCGGCCCGGCGGTACGCTGCGCGCGCGCGAGCGCGCCGTCCCGGGCACCGCGCCACCCGTACCAGGAGGACCTGATGGAAACGCACATGCTCGTGCGCCTCGTGCTCGGCTTGACGATCATGATCGTCGCGCTGGCCGTGGCCGGCCGACGGGTCTTCTTCCTCTACCGCATGATCTCCTCGGGCCAGCCGAGCCCGGGCCGGCTGGACGACGCCCGCGCCGGCTGCTCACCCAGGTCACCGAGGTCTTCGGTCAGCGCAAGCTGCTGCGCTGGAGCGTGCCCGGCCTCGCCCACTTCTTCGTGTTCTGGGGCTTCATCATCCTCACGTTCACGATCATCGAGGCGGTCGGGGCGCTGTTCCAGGTCGACTTCGCGATCCCGCTGATCGGCAAGACCCGCGCGCTCGGGTTCCTGGAGGACTTCTTCGGCGTCGCCGTGATGCTCGGCATCATCGTCTTCGCGATCCTGCGGGTGACGAACGACCCGGCCCGCAAGCAGCGCGACTCACGGTTCTACGGCTCGCACACCGGCGCCGCCTGGGCCGTGCTCGGTCTGATCTTCCTGGTCGTGCTGACCCTGTTCGGCGATCCGCGCCGCTCAGCTCAACACCGGCGTGTCGCCCTGGCAGGAGACGCCGCAGGCGCCGTTCTTCTCGTACACTCCTCGCGCTCGCGCTCGAGCCGCTCGGGGAGACCGCCAACGAGCGGATCGAGGACGTCATGGTGATCGGGCAGATCGCGGTGGTGTTCGGCTTCCTGGTGCTGGTGACCTACTCCAAGCACCTGCACATCTTCCTGGCGCCGCTCAACGTGCTCAAGAAGCGCCAGCCGATCGCGCTCGGCGCGCTGAGCCGATGAGCAGCGACGGCAAGCCGCTCGACTTCGAGGAGGCCGACCCGGACGACGACCTCTTCGGCGTCGGCAAGATCGAGGACTTCACCTGGAAGGGCATGCTCGACTTCGCCACCTGCACCGAGTGCGGCCGCTGCCAGAGCCAGTGCCCGGCCTGGAACACCGGCAAGCCGCTGTCGCCCAAGCTGCTGATCATGGACCTGCGCGACCACCTGTACGCCAAGGCGCCGTACCTGCTCGGGGCCCGGACGGCGCCGGAGGACGACGTCCGCGGACTTCCACGACGCCGGCGACGCACAGCGGCACGCACGTCCCGGAGTCGGGCTACGCGCGGATCGATGGGCACGACCCCGAGCAGGCCGACCGCCCGCTGGTCGGCACCGCCGAGGAGGGCGGGGTCATCGACCCCGACGTGCTGTGGTCGCTGCACCACCTGCGGCGCCTGCGTCGAGCAGTGCCCGGTCGACATCGAGCACGTCGACCACATCATCGACATGCGCCGCTACCAGGTGCTGATCGAGTCGAGCTTCCCCGCCGAGGCCGGCGTGATGCTGCGCAACCTGGAGAACAAGGGCAACCCGTGGGGCTGAACGCCGAACGCCCGCGACGGACTGGACCGAAGGGCCTGGCCTTCGAGGTCCGCCGGGTCGAGGACGCCATCCCCGACGACGTCGAGTACCTGTTCTGGGTCGGCTGCGCCGGCGCGTTCGAGGACCGGGCCAAGAAGGTCACCCAGGCGGTCGCCGAGCTGCTGCACACCGCCGGCGTCGAGTTCGCCGATCCTCGGCGCGGGCGAGACCTGCACCGGCGACCCGGCCCGCCGGCTGGGCAACGAGTTCGTCTTCCAGATGCTCGCCGCAGCAGAACGTCGAGACGCTGAACGAGGCCGAGGCGCCGAAGAAGATCGTCGCGACCTGCCCGCACTGCTTCAACACGCTCGCCAACGAGTACCCGCAGCTCGGCGGCGACTACGAGGTCGTGCACCACACCCAGCTGCTCGGCCAGCTGGTCGAGGACGGGCCGGCTCATCCCGGTCACCGCCGGTCGACGGCAAGGTCACCTACCACGACCCCTGCTACCTGGGCCGGCACAACAAGGTCTACACCCCGCCGCGCGAGGTGCTGGCCGCGATCCCGGGCCTGCGCACGCCAGGAGATGCACCGCTGCAAGGAGCGCGGCTTCTGCTGCGGCGCCGGCGGCGCGCGGATGTGGATGGAGGAGAAGATCGGCAAGCGGATCAACGTGGAGCGCACCGAGGAGGCGCTCGGCGCTCGACCCCGACGTCATCTCCACCGCCTGCCCGTTCTGCATGGTGATGCTGTCCGACGCGGTGACCGCCAAGAAGCAGTCCGGCGACGCCGAAGGAGAGCGTCCAGGTGCTCGACGTGGCGCAGATCCTGGCCCGCTCGCTGGTCGCCGCCGAGCCGGCGCTGGTGGGCGCCGGGTCCGAGGACCTCACCGTCGAGGCCGGCAAGCCGGTGCTCGACGACCCGGCCCGGACCGCGGTCGCCGACTACCCGCAGCTGGCCGAGGACGCGCCGCGCACCGCCGAGGGCTCCGGGCCGGCACCGACCGCGGGCGGCGCGGGCACCAGCAGCGCCGGCGACGCGCCCGGCGGCGCGTCCGAGGGCGGCAGCGCGGGCGGTCTCGGCGGGCCGAAGCCGCCTGAGCCGCGGCCGTCCGGCGGCCCCGACACGGCGCCGTAGCCCCGTTCGCCCCGACGCCCGGCCCTGCTCGCAGGGCCGGGCGTCGTGCTGTCCGGACCTCGTCCGTCCAGGTGCGAGAGGGGTCTCAGCCCTGCGTGGGGGTCCGGCTGAACCGCAGGTGCGACCGCGACGGCGTCGGGCCGCGCTGGTCCTGGTAGCGCGAGCCGTACACGCTGCGAGCCGTACGGGTGCTCGGCTCGGCGAGGACAGCGGCAGCACGCAGATCTGGCCGATCTTCATCCCCGGGTACAGCTTGATCGGCAGGTTCGCCACGTTGCGACAGCTCGAGGGTGACGTGCCCGGAGAACCCGGGGTCGATGAACCCGGCCGTGGAGTGCGTCAGCAGGCCCAGTCGGCCGAGCGAGCTCTTGCCCTCCAGCCGGGCCGCCAGGTCGTCGCCCGAGGCTGATCACCTCGAGCGTCGAGCCGAGCACGAACTCGCCCGGGTGCAGGATGAACGGCTCGTCGCCCGTCGGGCTCGACCAGCTCGGTGAGGTCGTCCTGCTGCACCGCCGGGTCGATGTGGGTGTACCGGTGGTTGGCGAACACCCGGAAGTAGCGGTCGAGCCGCACGTCGACGCTGCTCGGCTGCACCATCGCCTCGTCGTACGGCGTCAGGCCGAGCCGGCCCGACGGCGAGGGCGGCCTTGAGGTCGCGGTCGGAGAGCAGCACCAGCGGAGGCTAGCCGTCCCGGTCCGTGCGACGCACCGCGCCCGGCACGCTAAGGTGGCCCCGCACGCTGCGGGCGTAGTTCAGCGGCAGAACATCAGCTTCCCAAGCTGAGAACGCGAGTTCGATTCTCGTCGCCCGCTCTCGTACTCGTCATCGCCCGTGGCGTGAGGATCCTGCAGAAGCGGCGCTCGGGGCCTGACCCGCTGGCTCCGCACGTCCCGGGTCCGACGGACGCGTCAGGTGACGGTCAGGGTGATCTTCTTCATGACGATGTCGGTCCCGGACTTCACCGGGAGGTCCGCGCCGGGCGTCGTGGGGAACTCGTACGTCCCGAGAGTGTGGTCGTCGACGTGCAGCATGGGCCAGTACGCGCCGGTCGTGACCTTCTTGTCGAGGGACACCTCGAGGTCGGTGGTCGCGCCCTTCTTGACCTGGGCGACGCCGACAACGGGACCGGGCTTGCCGTCCAGGTCGGTGTGCACCGCCACCCAGCCGCCGCTGCCCTCGATCGCGACGCTCGCGACGGTCAGCGTGGTGCCGTCGCCACTCTGGTCGGAGGCGGACAGCGTGCCGCTGGCGGCTGCCGACGGTCCCGCTGCGGGGGAGCTGGCGGCGCTGCTGCTGGTCGTCGTGGCGGGGGTCGGGCCGGCGGTGGTGCTGCTGTCGCTGCCGCAGGCGGCCAGACTCGCGAGCAGCACGAGAGCGCCGGCGGAGGTTCGGACCGTGCGGGTGACGGGCGGGGTCATGGAGGTTCCTCTGTTCAGCGCACGGTGAGGGTGCCGTGCATGGATGGGTGGACCGTGCAGTGGATGGCGTGGGTCCCGGGCGTGCTCGGGGCGGTGAAGGTGCCCGGCGAGGTCCCGTCGAAGGGGCCGGTGTCGAACGAGCCGTCGTCGGCGGTGACGGTGTGCGGTTCCGCGTCACCGTCGATGACCTGGACCGCCGTGCCGGGGGCGACGGTGAGCGCGGGGAACGTGTACTGCGAGACCGTGTACGTGGTCGCACCGCCGGGAGCCCAGGTGCCGGTCGAGCCCGGGGCCGCCGTCGGTGTTCCAGTCGGCGCGGCGCCTGATCCGGTGGTGCCGGCGCCGCCGCAGGCCGCGAGCAGCATCGAGGCAGGAACGGCTGCGAGCAGCGCTCGCCTGGGTGTCATGTCTGTCGTCACGGACGGCCGGACCGATCGGTTCACCGCGCCGAGGCAACCCGTCGCGGGCCGCACGGGTGAACCGGCCGGGGACCGCGCCCGTGCTGGACAGTGACAGCCGACACGCGCAGGGGGCCCGATGACCACGACCCGCAGAGGCCAGGGTCGGCCCGTGCGCGCCGCACCCGTGTCCGCGCCCGGCAGTCCGGACCGCACCGGCGCCGACGCGGACCTGGTCCGGTTGCTGCACGACGAGCACGCGGGCGCGCTGTTCACGTTCTGCCTGCGCTTCACCGGCGACCGGCAGCGCGCCGAGGAGGCCGTGCAGGAGGTGCTGCTGCGGGCCTGGCGTCAGCTCAGCCGCCTGGAGCTCGAGAACCGGCCGGTCCGGCCGTGGCTGTTCACGGTGGCCCGCAACGTGCTCACGGACCTGCACCGCGCGGAAGGGGCGCGGCCCCGGGTCGTCGCCGACGACGCTGCGCTGGCGGGGGTGACCGTCGTCGGCGACGAGATGGACCGGGCGGTGGAGTCCTGGACGATGGCGGAGGCGCTGCGCCGGCTGTCCCAGCAGCACCGGGAGGTGCTGGTGCACTCGTACTGGCTGGGCCGGTCCGTTCCCGAGACCGCCCAGGTGCTGGGGATCCCGGCGGGCACGGTCAAGTCCCGGACGTACTACGCGGTGCGCGCCCTGCGCCTCGCGCTGGAGGAGATGGGGGTCACCGGGTGAGCGACCACGACGGCATGCGCGAGGCGTTGGGGGCGTACGTGCTGGGCTCGCTCGACGGGCCGGAACGGGCCCGGGTCGACGCGCACCTCGCCGGCTGCGCGCCCTGCCGCGACGAGCTCGCGTCCTACGCCGCGCTGCCGGGCCTGATGTCACGCCTGTCGGCGGAGGAGGTCCTCACCGACCTGCTCGCGCCGCCTGGCTCGCTGCTGCCTCGGACCCTCGCCGCCGTCGAGCAGGAACGAGCCCTCGGCGCGCGGCGCCTGCGGCGTTGGCGCGGCGCGGCGCTGGGCGTCTCCGCCCTCGCCGTCGCCGGCGGCCTGGCCGCCGTGCTCGTGCTGCCCGGAGTCGCGAGCTCCCCACCGACCGGAGCGGGGACTCCGGCAGCCGCACTCCCGCTGGTGCCGGCCCAGCCCGGCGGCACGGGCGCCCGGGCCACCGGGGTGGCGCGGCTGGAGACCCGTGCGTGGGGGACGCAGCTGCGTCTGACGCTGCACGACATGCCCCGCGAGGGCACCTTCACCGCGTGGGCGGTCGACGAGCGCGGCCACCGCACCCCGACCGCGACCTGGCGGGCGACCAGCACCGGCTCGGCCGAGGTGACGGGGGCCTCGGCGCTGGACCCGGAGGGCCTCGACCCGACTGGAGGTGGTCGACGGCGACGGCGCGAGCGTGCTCAGCACGACATGAGCCGCGATCGCCCGTCGCCCCCGGCGGTGCTGCCGCCGCGAGGGCTCGACCGGGTGTCCGCGGCGGGCACGTTCACGTCGACAACGCCCCGCGGACCGCCGGCGCGACCCGGGTCCCCAGCAGCTCGATGGCGCGCAGCAGCGTGTCGTGCGCCAGCCGGACGTTGGTCATCTGCAGCGACAGCCGGGCGACGCCGCCGAGGTCGTCGGAGATCCGGAGCATCTTCGCCGCGACGGTGTCCGGGTCGCCGATCAGGAAGGCCCCGGCGGGACGGCACATCGCGTCGTACTGCGCCCGGCTCGGGGGGCCGAACCCCCGCTCCCGGCCGATCGTGGTGAACATCTGCTCCCAGCCGGGGTAGAAGTCGTCAGCGGCCTGCGAGTCGGTGTCGCCGACGAAGCCGAAGCAGTGCAGGCCGACCCGCAGCTGCTCCGCCGGGTGCCCGGCCCGGCGGCCGGCCTCGCGGTAGAGGTCGATCAGCGGGCGGAACCGGGCCGGCTGCCCCCCGATGATCGCCACCATCAGCGGCAGCCCGAGGGCGCCGGCGCGGACGAACGACGCGGGCGTCCCCCCGACCCCGACCCAGACCGGCAGGGGCTGCTGGAGCGGGCGGGGGTAGACGCCCTGGCCGGTCAGCGGCGGCCGGTGCCGGCCGGACCAGCTCACGGCCGGCTGCTCGCGGATCCGCAGCAGCAGGTCGAGCTTCTCGGCGAACAGGCCGTCGTAGTCGGCCAGGTCGAGACCGAACAGCGGGAACGCCTCGGTGAACGAGCCCCGACCGACCACCAGGTCGACCCGGCCCCGCGAGATGAGGTCGAGGGTGGCGTACTCCTGGAAGACCCGGACCGGGTCGGCGGCGCTCAGCACGGTCACCGCGCTGTTCAGCCGGATGGTGCGGGTGCGCGCGGCGGCGGCGGCCAGCAGCACGGCCGGGGCCGAGTCCAGGTACTCGGGCCGGTGGTGCTCCCCGATGCCGTAGGAGTCCAGGCCCACCTCGTCGGCGCGCTGCACCTCCGCCAGCAGGTGCTCGACCCGCTCGACCGGGCTGACGTCCTGGCCCGTCGCGGGGTCGATGCCCGTCGCGACGAAGCTGTCGATGCCGATCTGCACGGGCTCTCCTCGTTGGCGACCGACCGGGACGCCGGTGCCCGCATCCTCGACGGCCCGCCGGGGTCAGGACGGGGCGGGGGCCGGCGGCGCTCCGGCGGCCTCGGCCCGGCAGGCGTCGAGCAGCGCCTGCACCTCGGGCCTGCTGCGCTGCGCCCGGTCGACCAGGTCCGCCAGCGCCCGGGCGTCGAGGTTGCGGGCGGCGACGACGCCCTCCTCGACGAGCGCGTACGCCTCGTCCGCCTGCTCGGCAGCCTGCAGGCAGGGTCCGGGGACCCGGATCGTCGCCCCGCCGGTCGCCGTCGGCGTCGGGGTCGGCGAGGGGCCGGCGGTCGGCGTCGGGATCGGGGCGGCGTCGGTCCGTCGGGCCGGCCCGTCCGCACCGAGCACCGCGGCTCCGAGCAGCAGGCCGACCGCGAACGCCGCCGCCGTCAGCAGCACCGCTCGGCCGCGGCTCACCGCGGCCGGCCGGCCGGCGGCGACCGGCGGCTTGTCGTCCTCGACCACGCTGCCTCCTCGCTCTACCGTCGCGGACACCCCTTCCCCGGACGAGGCGTCGCACCCCGCCGGACGGGGGTAGGTGGCTGGCGGAGGTTGCCGATGCGGATCGACGTGCCAGCCGTCCCGGGTCCCGGCCGGTTCTCGTCGGCGTACGCCCGGCTGGTCGTCCGGCTGCGCTACCCCGTGATCGCCCTGTGGCTCGGGATCGCCGCCGCAGCCGTCCTGCTGCCCACACCCGGCGCGCCTCCTCGTGGCGGGCTCGGCGGCCTGCTCGGTTCGGACAACCCGGCGATCGCCACCGAGCTGCGCTCCTACGAGGCGTTCGGGTTCCCGCTGTTCGGCCGGGTCAGCGTCGTGCAGCGGGACCCCGACGGCCTGTCGGTCTACGCGCAGGCCGGCGCCGTGCTGCGCGCGGTGTCGGTCGACCAGGGCACCGACGACCTGCCGCTGGTGCTCGGCGCGCTGCCGATCCCGAACACCTTCGGTCTCGTCCCCGGGGCGGCCGAGTCGGGGACGACCGTGGTCACCTCGCTGTTCCTGCCGCCGCGCACCGGCTTCGACGCCCAGCGCGACGCGGCGCAGGAGTACGCCGACCGCTACCTCGCCGACCCCGACGACGCGCTCGTCGGGGTGACCGGCTCGATCCCGGCGCGGGCGGTGCAGGCCGACCTCATCGAGGGCTCGCTGCACGTCGTGGAGGTGTCGACGATCGCGGCGATCGCCCTGCTGGTCGCGTTCGCCTTCCGCTCCCCGGTCGCCGCGGCCGTGGCGCTCGGCGTCGCCGGAGTGGCCACGCTGGTGACCGTCTGGGCGGTCGGCGCGGTGGCGGCGGCCCTGAACCAGTCGGTGCCCGACGACCTGCGCCCGCTGCTCGTCGCGCTGCTGCTCGGGGTGGTCACCGACTACTGCGTGTTCTTCCTGTCCGGGTTGCGTCGCCAGTTCCAGGCCGGCCTCGACGCCCGCGAGGCGGTGGTCGAGGCCACCGCGCGCACCGCGCCGATCGTGCTGGTCGCCGGCCTGACCGTGAGCGCCGGAACCGGTGCGCTGGTGGTCGCCCGGTCGCCGCTGTTCCGCGGCCTCGGCCCGGGGCTCGCGATCACGGTCCTGCTCGCGCTGCTGATCACCATGACGCTGGTGCCGGCCCTGCTGGCGGCGCTCGGCCGGACCGCCCTGTGGCCGGTCCCGGCCGCGGAGCCGACCGGCCGCCGACCGGAGCGCGCCGGCGAGGCGCTGGTCACCGCGCTGACCCGGCGGCGCACCGCGGCGGTCGTCGTCGGAGCCACCACCGCCGGCCTGCTGCTGGCCTCGCTCCCCCTGCTGCACCTCAACCTGGGCGTGTCGTTCATCGAGGCGCTGCCGTCCGACGAGCCGGTGGCGCGGGCCGCGCAGCAGGCCCGGGCGGGTTTCGCGCCCGGCATCCTCGCGCCGACCGAGGTGCTGCTCGAGGGCGCCGGGGTGGCGGAGCAGACCGACGAGCTCGCGACGCTGGCCGGCCTGCTGCGGGACCAACCGACCGTCAGCGGGGTGATCGGGCCCGGCTACCTGGAGACCGCGGACAGGTTCCACGTCTTCCTCGCCCGGTCCGGGGACGCCGCCCGCTTCCTGCTGGTCCTCGACGCCCGGCCGCTCAGCGCACCGGCGATCGACGCCGTCGGGCTGCTGCGCACCCGGCTGCCCGACCTGCTGGCCGAGGCCGGGCTGGGCACCGGCGTCCGCGCCTCGCTGGCCGGCGACACCGCCGTCTCCGAGCTCATCGTCCGGGCGACCCAGCGTGACCTGGTCCGGCTGAGCATCGCCGCGCTGGTCGCGAACCTGGTGATGCTGCTGCTGTTCCTGCGTGCGGTGTGGACGTCGCTGCTGCTGCTGGCCAGCAGCGTGCTGGCGCTCGGTGCCGCGCTCGGGCTGACGGTCCTGCTGTTCCAGGACGTCCTCGGCGGCACCGGACTGACCTTCTACGTCCCGTTCGCCGCCGCGGTCCTGCTGGTCTCGCTCGGCTCGGACTACAACATCTTCGCCGTCGGCCGGGTCTGGGACGAGGCACGGCACCGGCCGCTGCGCGAGGCGCTGCGGGTCGCCGTCCCGGACAGCAGCCGGGCGATCACGACCGCGGCGGCCGCGTTGGCGGCCAGCTTCGGGCTGCTGGCGCTGGTGCCGCTGCGGCCGTTCCGGGAGCTGGCCTGCGCCATGGTGCTCGGCGTGCTGCTCGACGCCGTCGTGGTCCGCTCGCTGCTGGTGCCGTCCCTGCTGACGCTGCTCGGCCGGCACGCCAGCCGGACGTTCGCCCGCACCGCGGAGCCCGCGGCGCCGAGCGCGGTCGCCGTCGGGTCCTAGCCGACCGGGCCGGTCCCGGCGGCCACCGCGGCCGCCACCCGCTCCCGCAGCCGGAACTTCTGCACCTTCCCGCTGGCCGTGCGCGGCAGCTCGGCGACGAGCTCCACCCGCTCCGGGGACTTCTGCACGGCGAGGCCGCGGCCGGTGAGGAAGTCCCGCAGCTCGGCGACCCCGGGACGCGCGTCGCCGCAGGGGACCACGAACGCGCAGGCGCGCTCGCCCAGGACCGGGTCGGGCATCGCGACGACCGCGACGTCCTCGATCTGCGGGTGCTGCTGCAGGTGGTCCTCGATCTCGATGGCGCTGAGGTTCTCGCCACCGCGGATGATGATGTCCTTGATGCGGCCGGACACCGTGCAGCCGGAGGCGTCGTCCATCCGCACCACGTCGCCGGTCCGGAAGAAGCCGTCGGGGGTGAAGGCGTCGGCGTCGAGCGCCGGGTCCAGGTAGCCCAGGAACAGCTCGGCGCCCTTCACCAGCAGCTCGCCCCCGCCCGCCTCGTCGATGCGCCAGGACGACAGCGGCACCGGCCGGCCGTCGCTGGCGGCCGCGGCGGCGGGGTCGCCGTACGGGTCCCCGAGGCTGAAGGTCGGGAACTCGGTCGAGCCGTAGGTCCGGACCACCCGGGCGCCGAGAGCGCGCCGGGCCCGCTCGACCAGCACCGGCCCGATCTCGGCGCCGCCGCAGACGAAGACCCGCAGGCTCGACGGCTCGCCGCGCTGCTCGTGGACCGTGGTGAGGCCGAGCAGGAACGTCGTGGCGCTGACCGTGAACGTGCAGCGGTGCCGCTCGATCAGCTCGACCGCCGCCGCGGCGTCCCAGCGGTCCTGCAGCACGCTCGGGATGCCGAGGTCGACCGGCAGCAGCGAGGCGAACAGCAGCCCGGTGATGTGGGTCAGCGGGGAGGCCATGAACACGGCGTCGTCGGCGCCGAGCCGGGCGATGCCGGCGACCTGACGCACCTCGTGCAGCAGCGTGCGGGAGCTGTGCAGGACCCCCTTGGGGTCCGCGGTCGACCCCGAGGTGTACATCAGCAGCGCGACGGCGTCCGGGTCCCGCGGCCCGGGCAGGTCACCGTCGAACAGGTCGCCGCCGTCGAGCAGGTCGGGGAACGCCAGCACCCCGTCCGGCAGGCAGGCCGGGGCCCGCACCGCCACCACGACCGGCGGGTCGGTCAGCCCGGCGGTCGCCGCGGCCGCGGTGGCGAGGGAGTCCGCACCGCGGAAGCTCCCCGGCACGACGAGCACCTTGGGACGGGCCTGCCGGACGATGAACCCCAGCTCGGCCTCCCGGTAGATCGCGACCACCGGGTTGTAGACCGCCCCGGCCAGCGCCGCGCCGTACGTGACGACCTGGGTCTCCCACCAGTTCGGCAGCTGAGCCGTGACGACGTCGCCCGGACCGACGCCGAGCCGGACCAGCCCGCGGGCGCAGCGCTCGGCAGCCCGGGCGAGCTCGGCGAAGGTCAGCGTCCGGTCGCCCTCCACCACCGCCGGCCGGTCGGGCCAGTCGACGGCGGCGCGGCGGAGCAGGCTGCCGAGGTCCTCGTGGTCCGGGCGGTCCTGCCTCACGCGCGCCTCCTCGACCGGTCGGGACCCGACCGTGCCGCAGCGCGTGGTCGCCGTCAACGGGGGTGTTCACACGCCCGCCGCTAGGGTCGGTCCGACCTTCATCTACGGACCCCCCGGGAGCACCTCCATGACGCTTTTCGACCTGACCGGCAAGGTGGCCCTGGTCACCGGGGGAACCCGCGGCATCGGGCTGATGGTCGCCCGCGGGTTGCTCGACGCCGGTGCGCGGGTGTACGTCAGCTCGCGCAAGGCCGAGGCCGGGGAGCAGGCCGTCGCCGAGCTCGCCCCGCACGGCGAGGTCGTCAGCCTGCCGGCCGACGTCTCCTCGGAGCAGGAGTGCGTGCGGCTGGCCGGCGAGGTGGCCGAGCGTGAGCCCGCCCTGCACATCCTCGTCAACAACGCGGGGGCGACCTGGGGCGCACCGCTGGAGTCGTTCCCGGAGAACGCCTGGGACAAGGTGCTGGACCTCAACCTCAAGGCGCCCTTCTTCCTGTCCCGGGCCTGCCTGCCGCTGCTGACGGCTACCGCGACTGCCGACGACCCGTCCCGGATCATCAACGTCGGGAGCATCGACGGTCTGCGGGTGCCCGAGCTGCCCACGTACTCCTACTCGGCGAGCAAGGCCGGCGTGCACCAGCTGACCCGGGTGCTCGCCCGCGAGCTCGGGCCGCGGCACGTCACGGTGAACGCGATCGCGCCCGGGCCGTTCGAGTCCAAGATGATGGCGGCCACCCTGGCCGAGCACGGCGACGCCATCGCGTCGTCCTCGCCGCTGGGCCGGATCGGCCGCGCCGACGACATGGCCGGCGCGGCGGTGTTCCTGGCGAGCCGGGCCGGCGCGTACGTCACCGGGGCCGTGCTCCCGGTGGACGGCGGCATCTTCACCACCGGCTGACCGGTCCGGGTCGGCCGACCCGCACCCCGGGCGGGCGGCGGGTCGGCCGACCGGGTGCCGTCAGGTGACGGTGAGCCCGCCGTCGACCGCCAGCGTCTGGCCGGTCACGAAGGAGCCGGCGTCGCTGGCGAGGAACAGCAGCGCCGCGGAGAGCTCCTCGGCCTCGCCCATCCGGTTCATCAGCACCCGGTCGCGCACGGCCTTCTCGATGTAGTCGGGCGTGTACTGCCCGGACATCTCGGAGGCGAAGAACCCGGGGGCGAGCGCGTTGACCCGGATCCCCTTGCGCTCGGCCCACTGCTGGGCCAGGTCACGGGTCAGCCCGATGAGGCCGGCCTTGCTGGCCGCGTAGGCGGCCTGCGGCAGCCCCGCGGTGGTGATGCCGAGCACGCTGCTGATGTTGACGATGCTGCTGCCGGGCTGCATCACCCGGCCGCATGCCTGCGCCATCCAGTAGCAGCCGTTCAGGTTGACGTCGATGACCGAGGTGAACTGCTCGACGGTCTCGCGGGTGGCCGGTACCGCGGTGCCGATGCCGGCGTTGTTCACCAGGATGTCGACCTTTCCGAACTCGGCCATCGTGGCGTCGACCAGCGCCTGGCAGTCCGCCTGCTTCGCCACGTCGGTCTGGACCACGAGCGCCTTGCGGCCCAGGCCGCGGACCAGCTCGGCGGTCTCGGCGAGCCGCTCCGCGCGGCGGGCGCCGAGCGCGACGTCGGCGCCGGCCTCGGCCAGCGAGTGCGCGAAGGCCACCCCGAGGCCGGAGGACGCGCCGGTCACGATCGCCACCTTGCCATCGAGCGAGAAGCGGTCCAGCAGCGTCATGCAGTCCTCCTGCGTCGGTGTCGGCGCCCGGCCGGGCGCCGGAAGCGTGTCACAGCGGTGCTCGTGGCCAGGACACGGCTCCGGCCCCCGCGCCGAGCGCGGGGGCCGGAGAGGTCACCGGGGAGGGGTGGGGCCCCGCGACGGGGCCCGGTTCGGGCTAGCGGGCGCCGGCGCGGGACTTGCTGCTGACCGCGCGGTACACCAGCAGGGCGATGATGGCACCGATGATGGAGCCGATGATCCCGGAGGCCTGCAGGAGGCCCTCCAGCGCGTCCTTGCCGAACAGCAGGGCGCCGAGGAAGCCGCCGATGAACGAGCCGACGACGCCGAGCACGATCGTGCCGACGACGCCCATCGGGTCGGGGCCCGGGACGACGGCGCGGGCGATGAAGCCGGCGATCGCGCCGATGATGATCAGCAGGATGATGCCCATGTGTGTGTCTCCCTGGTCGAGTGGCCGTTCCGTGCCCGCTGTGCTACCCGCCGCGGACGATCTCACGCGCCTTGTCGCGGTTGACCGGAAAGCGTGACGCGCTGGCGCACAGGGCGAGAGATTCCACCGTGCACAAAACCGTGGTCCGGATGTAGCGTCCGGCCTGTCGCAAGCCCGGGGAGGGCGCATGACCGGTTCGCTGTCACGTCGTTGCGCGGCGGAGTTCATCGGCACCGCGCTGCTCATCCTGTTCGGACCGGGGTCGGTGGTCGCCGCTCTGACCGTCGGCGACAGCCTGGACTACCCGGGCCTGGGCGTCGTCGGGCTGGCCTTCGGGCTCGTCGTCGCGATCGTCATCTACTCGTTCGGGACGACGTCCGGGGCGCACATCAACCCGGCGGTCACCGTGGCGCTCGCCGTCACCGGCAGGTTCCCGTGGCGCGACGCGGTCCCGTACATCGCCGCCCAGATCACCGGGTCGCTGGCCGGCGGGCTGCTGCTGATCGGCACGTTCGGAACGGTCGCCGTCGACCGGGGGAACGTCGGCGGTGTCGCCTTCGGCGACGGCGTCGGGTACGGCCAGGCCATCCTCGTCGAGGCGGTGGCCACGTACCTGCTGATGCTGGCGATCATGGGTACGGCGGTGGACCGGCGGGCGCCGATCGGCTGGGCCGGTCTGATCATCGGGCTCTCGGTGACCTGCCTGGTGGTCGTCTTCGGACCGCTCACCGGTGCCGCCGTGAACCCGGCACGCGCGTTCGGCCCGAACGCGGCGGCCGCGTTCTTCGACGGCACCTTCTCGTGGAGCCAGTACCCGGCGTACGTCGTCGGGTCGCTGCTGGGCGCGCTCGCCGCGGCGTTCAGCTACGACCTGATCGCCCGGCCGGGCGATGCCGACAGCGAGGACACCGCCCAGGGGACGCAGGGAGACGTGGTCGGCGAACGGGTCTGAGCACCCGCGGGAGGAGGAGCACGCACGTTCGGTCCCGGTACCGGGGCATCCGCAGCAGCTGACACGAGGACGAGGGGCAACGCATGGCAGGCAACCGAGGCGTGGCGTACATGGGACCCGGCAAGGTCGAGGTCCACGAGATCGACTACCCGAAGCTCGAGCTGCGCGACGGCCCGGGCGTCAACCCGGCGAACGTCGGGCGCAAGTGCAACCACGGGGTCATCCTCAAGGTGGTCACCACCAACATCTGCGGCAGCGACCAGCACATGGTGCGCGGGCGGACCACGGCGCCGGAGAACCTGGTCCTGGGCCACGAGATCCTCGGCGAGGTCGTGGAGAAGGGCTCCGACGTCGAGTTCATCGAGGTCGGCGACATCTGCTCGGTGCCGTTCAACATCGCGTGCGGGCGCTGTCGCAACTGCAAGGAGGGCAAGACCGGCATCTGCCTGAACGTCAACCCGGCCCGGCCCGGGGCGGCGTACGGGTACGTCGACATGGGCGGCTGGGTCGGCGGCCAGGCGGAGTACGTGATGGTCCCGTACGCGGACTGGAACCTGCTGCGCTTCCCGGACAAGGACCAGGCGATGGCCAAGATCCGGGACCTGACCATGCTGTCGGACATCTTCCCGACCGGGTTCCACGGGGCCTACACCGCAGGCACCAAGCCCGGCTCGACGGTCTACGTCGCCGGCGCGGGGCCGGTCGGACTCGCCGCGGCGGCCAGCGCGCAGCTGCTCGGCGCCGCCGTGGTCATCGTGGGTGACCTCGTCCCGGAGCGGCTCGCCCAGGCCAAGAGCTTCGGCTGCGAGGTCGTCGACGTCTCCCAGGGCTCGCCGCAGGACCAGATCGAGCAGATCCTGGGCGTGCCCGAGGTCGACGCCGCGGTCGACGCCGTCGGCTTCGAGGCCCGCGGGCACGGCGAGAGCGCCGGCAAGGAGGCTCCCGCCACGGTCCTCAACTCCCTCATGGAGATCACCGCTGCCGGCGGGGCGATCGGCATCCCCGGCCTGTACGTCACCGGCGACCCCGGCGGCATCGACGAGGCCGCCAAGGTCGGCGCGCTGTCGCTGAGCCTGGGCACCGGCTGGGCCAAGTCGCTGTCGTTCGTCACCGGCCAGTGCCCGGTGATGCGCTACAACCTGGGCCTGATGAAGGCGATCCTGCACGACAAGGTGCAGATCGCGAAGGCGGTCAACGCCACCGTCATCGGGCTGGACGAGGCGCCGCAGGGCTACGCCGACTTCGACAAGGGCGCGGCGAAGAAGTTCGTCATCGACCCGCACGGCATGGTCGCCTGACCCGCGCCCCAGCGACACCCAGCGGCCCGCCGGCCTGGCCGGCGGGCCGTCGGCGTGCCCGGCCACGCGCCCGGAGTCGCCCGAGCGGGTGCTTGCCAAGGTTACCGATCGGTAGCATCCTTTGTTACCGGCGGGTACGTACGGTGCCCGGTCTCGAAGGAGCGGCCGCATGGGGCACTACCGCAGCAACCAGCGCGATCTCGAGTTCTGCCTGTTCGAGATGCTCGGCACCGGCGACACGCTGGGCCGGGGCCCGTTCGCAGACCTCGACGTCGACTCGGCCCGCGACGTGCTGCGCGAGGTCAACCGGCTGGCCACCGACGACCTGGCCGCCTCGTTCGCCGACGCGGACCGCAACCCGCCGGTGTTCGACCGGGAGGCCGGCACGGTCGCCCTGCCGCCTTCGTTCCTGCGCAGCTACTCCGCCTACGCGGCCGGCGGCTGGGACCGCCTGGACCTGCCGGCCTCGCTCGGTGGCATCGGGGCGCCGCCCACCCTGCGCTGGGCGGCCAGCGAGCTGATCCTCGGCGCCAACCCCGCGGTCTACATGTTCGGCTCGGGCGCGGGCTTCGCGGCGATCCTGCACGCCAACGGCACGCCCGAGCAGCAGCGCTTCGCCGAGCTCGCGATCGAGCGCCAGTGGGGCGCGACGATGGTGCTCACCGAGCCCGACGCCGGGTCCGACGTCGGGGCCGCCCGGACGACCGCCACCCGGCAGCCGGACGGCAGCTGGCACCTGGAGGGCGTCAAGCGCTTCATCACCTCGGCCGAGTGGGACTGGCCGGAGAACATCTTCCACCTGGTGCTGGCCCGGCCGGTCGGCGTCGACGGCGCCGGCGGGCCCGGCACCAAGGGGCTGTCGCTGTTCCTGGTGCCGAAGTTCTCCGTGGACCTGGAGACCGGCGAGCTCGGCGAGCGCAACGGCGTGCACGTGACGGGGCTCGAGAAGAAGATGGGCCTGAAGGTCTCCACCACCTGCGAGCTCACCTTCGGCGAGCACGCGCCGGCCGTCGGCACGCTCGTCGGGGACGTCCACGACGGCATCCGCCAGATGTTCCAGGTCATCGAGAACGCCCGGATGTTCGTCGGCGCCAAGGCGATCGCGACGCTGTCCACCGGTTACCTCAACGCCCTGGAGTACGCCCGGACGCGGGTGCAGGGCGCCGACCTGACCCGGATGACCGACAAGACCGCGCCGCGGGTGCCGATCCTGTCGCACCCCGACGTCCGGCTGCTGCTGATGCGCCAGAAGGCGTGGTCGGAGGGGCTGCGGGCGCTGCTGCTGTACACCGCCGCCCAGCAGGACGCCGTCGAGACGGCCGCCGCGGCCGGGACCGTCGACGAGGCCGCGGTCCGGCTCAACGACCTGCTGCTGCCGCTGGTCAAGGGCTACGGCTCGGAGAAGGCGTACGAGCTGCTGGCGAGCTCGCTGCAGGTGCTCGGCGGGTCCGGCTTCACCCAGGACTACCCGGTCGAGCAGTACCTGCGGGACGCCAAGATCGACACGCTGTACGAGGGCACCACGGCGATCCAGGGCCTGGACCTGTTCTTCCGCAAGGTCGTCCGGGACCAGGGCCAGGCGCTCGGGCAGCTGACCGGGCAGATCCAGGACTTCTGCAAGGCCGGCGACGGCACCCTCGCCCGGGAGCGCGAGCTGCTCGCCACGGCGCTGGAGGACGTCCAGGCGATCGTCGGCTCGTGCGTGCAGGACCTCGTCGCGTCCCAGCAGCAGCCGGAGGCGATCTACCGGGTCGGCCTGACCACCACGCGCCTGCTGATGGCGCTCGGCGACCTCGTCGTCGGCTGGCTGCTGCTGTGGCAGGCCGCGATCGCCGTCGACCGGCTCGCCGACGGCCCGGGCGGGCGCGACACGGCCTTCTACGAGGGCAAGGTGGCCGCTGCGAGCTGGTTCGCCGGGTCGGTCCTGCCGCTGCTGACCGCCCAGCGGGTGGTCACCGAGAGCACCGACCTGTCGCTGATGCACCTGGACCCGGCGGCGTTCTGACGCTGCGTCACCCGACCGGCTTGTGTCGTCACCCGGAGCCAGGGGTAGACGGCAGGACGGAGCGCAGCGCCGTGCTGCGCCCTGGGAAGGAACCTCATCATGGGCATCGGCGTCAGCGTCTTCCTGCTCGCGCTCGGCGCGATCCTCACGTTCGCGGTCAACACCGCGGTCAGCGGCATCGACCTGCAGGTGGTCGGCGTGATCCTGATGGCGGCCGGGGTGCTCGGTCTCGTGCTGTTCCTCGCGGTGTTCGGGCCGCGCACCCGCCGGGCCGACGTGGTCGAGGACCGGGTCGTGCGTGAGCGCGGCGTCCGGGACCGGGACGTCTACTAGCCCGCTCCGTCCCGACGGCCCGGCCCGCCAGGGCCGGGCCGTCGTGCTGCCCGGCCCTGGCGGGCGTCAGCCGCGCAGCACCAGCTCCAGCCGGTCCGGCCCGCCGGCGGCGAGCCGGACCGGGATGCCCCAGTCCTGCTGGCTGAGGTGGCAGGCCGGGTGCTCGCCCTCGACGTCGCAGCTGGCGGCGGTGGCCGCGACGTGCAGCACGCCCTCCCCCTCGGCAGCCAGCACCAGGTCCCGCGACAGCCCGGTCGCCGCGCCACCGCCGGACACCAGCAGGCCGGACGGGGAGGCGCTGACCACCAGCCGGGTCGCCGGCCCGTCCCGGTCGTCCAGCTGCTGGCCGGGTGGCGGCTCGAAGACCACCCGCAGCGCGCAGGCTCCCGGCGCCACGACGCTGACCGGTCGCGCGGTGCGCTGCGCCTGCCCGCGGACCTGCAGCGCGGCCGGCTCCAGCCGGACCAGCCGGTGCTCGGCGCTGGCCACCACGACCAGCGCGCCGTCCACGCCGACGGCCCCGCTCGGCTCGGCCACGCCGGTGGCGAGCGTGCTGACCGCGCCGGTCGCCGGGTCGTAGCGGCGGACCGCGCCGTTGTAGGTGTCCAGCACGCCGACGGCGCCGTCCGGCAGCAGGCAGACCCCGAGCGGGTGCTGCAGCAGCGCCTGGTCCGCGGGCCCGTCGCGGTGCCCGAAGTCGAACAGCCCGGTGCCGACCGCGGTGCCGACCTCGCCGCCACCCGGGGTGTCGCGGTACCAGCGCAGCGCCGAGGTCTCGGCGTCGGCGAACCACAACCGGTCCGGCCCGGCCGCCAGCCCGCTCGGCTGGGCCAGGTAGGCGGCGGCCGCGTCGCCGTCGCGCAGCCCCTCCCCCGTGGTGCCGGCCAGCACGCCGACGGTTCCCGCTCCCGGGTCGTACTGCCAGAGCTGGTGGGTGCCGGCCATCGCCACGACCACCCGGCCGCCGTACCAGCACAGGTCCCAGGGCGTGGACAACGCCACGTCCCGGGCCGGGCCGGCGCTCGGCGTGCCGGGCCGCCAGACCGCGCCGGTGCCGGCCACCGTGGTCGCCGACCCGGTCGCGAGGTCGACCGAGCGCAGCACGTGGTTCGCGGTGTCCGCCACCAGCACCGTGCCGTCCGGCAGCACGCACACCCCCTGCGGCTCGGCGAACCGAGGCGCCGGGCCGTCGCGCAGGCCGCGCCTGCCGGTGCCGATCCGGGCCCGGACGGTGACCAGGTCCGGCTCCAGCACGACCAGGGCGTGGTGCGCGGTGTCGCTGACCAGCAGGCCGCCGTCCGGCAGGGCGGCCACCTTGCCGGGGAAGCGCAGGGCCGTCGAGGCGACCGGCGGCGGCACGTACGGCGGGCCGCCGCGGCGCAGCGTGCCCTTCGCCTCGTGCTCGGCCACCAGCTCGTCCAGCAGCCGGCCCAGGCCGTCGCCGTGGCCCTCGCCGGAGGCGGTGTGCACGACGTAGCCCTCCGGGTCGACCAGCACCAGGGTCGGCCAGGCCCGCACCGCGTACTGCGACCAGGTTCGCAGCCCGGGGTCGTCGAGCACCGGGTGCCGGACCTCGTAGCGCTCCACCGCGTCGCGCAGCGCCGCGTGGTCCGCCTCGTGGGCGAACTTCGGCGAGTGCACCCCGACCACGACGAGGACGTCGGCGAACCGCTCCTCCAGGGGCCGGAGCTCGTCCAGCACGTGCAGGCAGTTCACGCAGCAGAAGGTCCAGAAGTCCAGCAGGACGAACCGGCCGCGCAGGCCCGCGAGGGTGAGCGGGCCGTCGGTGCCGATCCAGCCTCCGGCGCCGGCGAGCTCGGGCGCCCGCACCCGGGCCGACCGGACCGGCGGGGTCGGGGCGTGCGGCGGGGCCGGGGCGGGGGTGCTCACCCGCCGAGCCTAGGGACGCCACCGGGCCGGCCCCGGAAGGGGACCGGCCCGGGCGTCCGCAGGTCAGCGCTGGAGCAGGTTGAGCAGCTCCTGGCGGGAGGCCTGGGTCGGGGCGCTGCTCAGCGCCCGGTTCAGCCGGCGCTGCTGCTGGGCCAGCCGGCGGTTCGCGGCGAACGTGCTCCTGAGCGAGACGATGCTCATGTCGTGCCCTTCTGGGGGGTGTCGTCGTTGACACTCCACACAACCCCAGAAACCGCCTCTGACGTGCCACTTCCGAGCGTGATCCCGATCAGCGAGCCGGGTCACAGCCGTGGGTCACGACCAGGCCAGTGCTGTCGTCGGGTCGGACAGCACCCGCGCCACGTCGGCCAGGAACTCCGACCCCAGCTGACCGTCGACGACCCGGTGGTCGAACGACAGCGCGAGCTGGGTGACCTGCCGCACGACGATCTCGCCGTCGACGACCCAGGGCGTCGGCCGGACCGCACCGAAGCACAGGATCGCGCTCTCGCCGGGGTTGAGGATCGGCGTGCCGGTGTCGACGCCGAAGACCCCGACGTTCGTGATCGTGATGGTGCCCCGGGACATGTCCGCCGGGCTGGTCCGCCCGTCCCGGGCCGTGCTCACCAGGTCCTGCAGCGCCCGGGCCAGCCCGACCAACGACAGCCGGTCCGCGTCCTTGATGTTGGGGACGATCAGGCCGCGTGGGGTCGCGGCGGCGATCCCGAGGTGCACGTACTGCTTGACGACGATCTCCTGCGCCTCGTCGTCCCAGGTGCTGTTGATCTCCGGGTGCCGGGCGACCGCCAGCAGCAGCGCCCGGGCGACCAGCAGCAGCGGGCTGACCTTGACCTCGGCGAACTCCGGCAGGGCGCGCAGCCGGGCCACCAGCTCCATCGACGGGGTCATGTCGAGGGTGACGAACTCCGTGACGTGCGGCGCGGTGAACGCCGACGCGACCATCGCGCTCGCCGTCGCCCGACGCACCCCCTTCACCGGCACCCGTCGCTCGCGGGTCTGCGGGTCGTAGGCGGGCGCCGCCTCGACCGCCGGCGCGGTGGTCGGCCGGGCTGCGGCCTCGACGTCACCGCGGGTGACCGTGCCGTGCGGCCCCGACCCGTGCAGCAGCGCGAGGTCCACCCCGAGGTCCCGGGCGAGCTTGCGGACCGGCGGCTTGGCGAGGACCGCGACCCCGCCGGCGGCCCGCTCGGCGTGCCGGCCGACCGCGGCGGCGGACACCCGGGCCGCCGTCGCGGGTGGCGGCGTGGGCGTCGCGGTGGACGGCGCGACCGGTTGCGGGGCGTCCGCACGGGCGCGCCGGGACGTGGCCCCGCTCCTGGGCCCGTAGCCGACCAGGGTGGCTGTCCGGCCGTTCGCGCCGGTCTCGCCGATCAGTGCGCCGGACGCCTGCGCCGGCACCGTGTCGGCGGCGACCTCGGCGACCGTGCCGACCGCGGAGGCGGCCTTGGGGGCCGCCGACTCGACCGGGTTGGCGGCCGCCCCGGCCGCGGCAGCGGCGGCCGGCGCGGAGGGCTGCTCGACCGGCCCGGCCGACGGGTCGGTGTCGACCGTGATGATGGGCGCGCCGACGTCGACCATCTCGCCCGCGGCGTGGTGGATCTCGTGCACGACTCCGGCGTACGGGGACGGCACCTCGACCGCGGCCTTGGCGGTCTCCACCTCGACGATGAGCTGGTTGAGGGTGATGGTGTCGCCCGGGGCGACGAGCCACTGCAGGATCTCGCCCTCGGTGAGGCCCTCGCCCAGGTCCGGCAGCCGGAACTGCTCCAGCCGGGACATCAGTAGGCCAGGCTTCGGTCGACGGTGTGCAGCACCCGGTCGAGATCGGGCAGGTACTCCTCCTCCGACCGGGACGGCGGGTAGGGCGTGTCGAAGCCGGTCACGCGCAGCACCGGGGCCTCCATCTCGTAGTAGAGCTCCTCGCTGACCCGGGCGGCCAGCTCGGCGCCCAGTCCGACGTAGGACGGCGCCTCGTGCACCACGACCATCCGCCGGGTGCGCCGGACGGAGGCCAGCACGGTCGGCAGGTCCAGCGGCGACAGCGACCGCAGGTCGACCACCTCGAGCTCCCGGCCCTCCTGCGCGGCGGCCGTCGCCGCCTCCAGGCAGGTGCGCACCATCGGGCCGTACGCGACGAGCGTCGCGTCGGTGCCGGGCCGGACCACCGCCGCCGACCACAGCGACCGGGCCGGCGGCGCCCCGACGTCGACCTCGCCCTTCTCCCAGTAGCGCCGCTTGGGCTCGAAGAACAGCACCGGGTCGTCGCTGGCGATCGCCTGCTGCAGCATCGCGTAGCCGTCGGCCGGGTTGCTGCAGGCGACGACCTTGAGCCCGGCGGTGTGCGCGAAGTACGCCTCGGGGCTCTCGCTGTGGTGCTCGACGGCGCCGATGCCACCGCCGAACGGCACCCGGATGGTCACCGGCATCCGCACCGACCCCTTGGACCGGGCGTGGATCTTGGCGAGCTGGCTGACGATCTGGTCGTACGCCGGGTAGATGAACCCGTCGAACTGGATCTCGCAGACCGGCCGGTAGCCACGCAGGGCCAGGCCGATCGCGGTCCCGACGATGCCGGACTCGGCCAGCGGGGTGTCGAAGACCCGCGCCTCGCCGAAGTCCTTCTGCAGCCCGTCGGTGACCCGGAAGACCCCGCCGAGCCGGCCGATGTCCTCGCCCATCAGGACGACCTTGGGGTCGAGGTCCAGCGCGGCGCGCAGCCCTTCGTTGAGGGCCTTGGCGAGGGTCAGGACGGCCATCAGGAGCTCCGGTCCGCGAAGCCGGCGAGGTAGCCGGCGAAGGCCTCCCGCTGCTCGGCGAGCAGCGGGGTCTGCTCGACGTACACGTCGTCGAACATCGCGAGCGGGTCCGGGTCGGGCATCTCCAGGCAGCCCTTGCGGATCCGGGCGGCGAGCGCGTCCGCCTCGCTCTCGAGCTGGCCGAAGAAGTCGCTGTCGACCAGCTGCTGGCGGTACAGGAAGGACTTCATCCGCTCCAGCGGGTCCTTGAGCTTCCACGCCTCGAGCTCGCTGGACAGCCGGTAGCGGGTCGGGTCGTCGGAGGTGGTGTGCGCCCCCATCCGGTAGGTGAACGCCTCGATGAGCGTCGGCCCCTGCCCGCTGCGGGCGTCGTCGAGCGCCTTGCGGGTCACCGCGTACGACGCCAGGACGTCGTTGCCGTCGACCCGCACGCCGGGGAAGCCGAAGCCGCGGGCGCGCTGGTAGAGCGGGATCCGGGTCTGGGTGCTGGTCGGGGTGCTGATCCCCCACTGGTTGTTCTGGCAGAAGAAGACGACCGGCGCGGCGTAGGCGCCGGCCCACACGAAGGCCTCGTTGACGTCGCCCTGGCTGCTCGCGCCGTCGCCGAAGTAGGCGATGGCGGCCTCACCGGTCTCCGGGTCGCCCACCGCACCGTCGCGCTGGATGCCCATCGCGTACCCCGTGGCGTGCAGCGTCTGGCTGCCGATCACGATGGTGTACAGGTTGAACCGCTTCTCCTGCGGGTCCCAGCCTCCGTTGCTGGCCCCGCGGAACAGCCCGAGCAGGGTGAGCGGGTCGACCCCCCGGCACCACGCGACGCCGTGCTCGCGATAGGTCGGGAAGGCGAAGTCCTGCTCGCGCAGGGCGCGGCCGCTGCCGACCTGGGCCGCCTCCTGGCCGAGCAGCGCCGCCCAGATGCCGAGCTCGCCCTGGCGCTGCAGCGCGGTCGCCTCGACGTCGATCCGGCGCACCATCACCAGGTCGCGGTACAGCTCGCGGTACTGGTCGTCGGTGAAGTCGAGGTCGTAGTCGGGGTGGTGGACCCGCTCACCCTCCGGGGTGAGCAGCTGCACCAGCTCGCTCCCCGCGGTGGTGCGGTCCCCGACCGTGGTCGGGGCGGCGGTGCGGGTGGGCTCGGCGATGGTCACGCGGGCACTCCTGTCCTGCGCTCGGCACCGCCGCCGGGGTGTCCGGCGGTCGGCAGGGCGGGCCCGCCGCCGACCGGAACCGCGGGGTGGGCGGTCCCGTCGCGACGTCGGGTCCCCTGCATCGTGCCAGACGGATGTGACCTCCGTCTCACCCCGCGGGGTGAGAGACCCCGACCGACCTTCCCCCCGGCACCCCTCGGCGGACGCGTGCGTTACTGGCAGTCGTGCCACATCTCTCCCTCCTGCGCCCCGCGGCCGCGCTCGGCGCCGTCCTGCTGGCGGCCGCCTGCAGCGCCGGCACCCCGGCCGCCGACCCGTCCCCGACCGCGGCGAGCCCTGCGAGCACGCCCAGCGCCGCCCCGGCGTTGCCGGGAACCACACCGCCGGGCGCCGCACCCCCGGAGACCACGGCGCCCGCGGCTCCGACGCCGGTCCCGTCGGTTACCCCCGCCGGTCCGCAGGTGCGCCGGCTCGAGGTGACGGTGCGCACCGACGGCCCGGTGACCGGCGACACCGGCACGGTCGACGTCGCCGTCGGGGAACCGGTCGAGCTGACCGTGACCAGCGACGTCGCCGACGAGGTGCACGTGCACGGGTCGGACGTCCGGGCCGACATCCCGCCCGGTGGGGGCACGGTCGTGCTGACGTTCGCCCAGCCGGCGCCAGGGCGCTACGAGGTCGAGCTGGAGACCAGCGGCCGGGTGCTCCTGCGGCTGCAGGCGCGCTGACCGGTGGCCGCGCCTGTCGTGGTGCTGGCGCACGCCGTCGGGGTCCGCTCCGACCTGCCGGTCCCGTTGACCGCCGTCCTGGTCGCCGGGGCGCTGGCGGTGCTGGTGTCCTTCGGCGCCCTGTCGGCGCTGTGGCGCACGCCGCGCCTCGGAGCGGCCACAGCGGGGCGGCCGCTTCCGGTGGCGCCGGCGCGACTGCTCGACGCGCCGGTCCCGCGGGCGCTGGTGCGCGGGCTGGTCCTGGTCGCGGCCCTGGTCGTCGTGGTGGTGGCGCTGCTCGGGCCGACCGAGACCGCGTTCAACCTGGCGCCGTACGCCTTCTACGTGACCTTCTGGGTCGGGCTGGTCCCCGTCAGCCTGCTGCTCGGCCCGGTCTGGCGGGCGGTCAACCCGCTGCGCACGCTGCACGCCGGGCTGGCCCGGCTGACCGGCCCGGCGCCCGGCGCCGACGGCCTCGCGCGGCTCGGCCTGTGGCCGGCCACCGGCTTCCTGCTGGCCTACGCCTGGGTGGAGCTGGTGATGCCCGGCCGCGCGGTGCCCCGCACGCTCGGCCTGCTGCTGGTCAGCTACGCCCTGGCGCAGCTCGCCTTCGCGCTCTGGTACGGCCCCGGCTGGTTCGCCCGCGGGGACGCCTTCGAGGTCTACAGCACGCTGCTCGGCCGGCTCAGCCCGCTGGGCCGCGACGAGCAGGGCCGCTGGGTGCTGCGCAACCCGCTCGACGGCGCCGCCGGCACGCCCGCGCAGCCCGGTCTGGCGGCGTTCGTCGTCACGCTGGTCGGCACGACGGCGTACGACGGGGTCACCCGGGCCACCTGGTACGCCGACCTGGTGCCGGGGCCGGGCGTGCTCGCCCCGACCGTCGTTCTGCTGCTCACCGTGCTGACCGTCGGCGGCCTGTACGCGGCCGCGAGCCGGCTGGCCGGCCGGTTGACGGCCACCCGGGGTGCGCCCGCCGCGTTCGCGCACTCGATCCTGCCGATCGCCGCGGGCTACGCGGCCGCGCACTACGTCTCGCTGCTGCTGCTGGAGGGCCAGCTCACCTGGATCCTGGCCAGCAACCCCTTCGCGCAGGAGGGCGTGGACCTGTTCGGGACCTACCGCAACGAGCTGGACCTGACCGCGATCGGCCCGGACGCGATCGCCGCCGTGCAGGTGCTCGCGATCGTGCTGGGCCACGTGCTGGGCGTGGTGCTGGCGCACGACCGGGCCGTCCGGCTGGCCGGCACCCCCGGCGCGGCCCGCCGGTCGCAGTACCCGCTGCTGGCGGTGATGGTCGCCCTCACCGTCGGCGGTCTCGGCCTGCTGCTCGGCTGACGGTTCGCCGGAGCGACCCCGGCGGCACCTCGTAGTCTGGATCCTCGTGCCCCGTCCGCTCGTGCTCGCCTCCGCCTCCCCGGCCCGCCTCGCGCTGCTGCGCGCCGCCGGCCTCGACCCGCAGGTGCTGGTGAGCGGCATCGACGAGGACATCGACTGCGGCTCGACCGCGGCGCTGGTGCAGGAGCTCGCGGTGCGCAAGGCGCGGGCGGTGCCGGCGCCGGCCGGCGCGCTCGTGGTCGGCTGCGACTCGCTGCTCGACCTCGACGGCGAGCCGTTCGGCAAGCCCGGCACGCCGGAGGTCGCGCTGGCCCGCTGGCAGCGGATGCGCGGCCGGTCCGGCACCCTGCTGACCGGGCACTGCGTGCTGGACACCGTGACCGGCCGGACCGCCTGCGGGGTCGGGGCCACCACCGTGCGCTTCGGCACCCCCTCCGACGCCGAGCTCGCGGCCTACATCGCCTCCGGCGAGCCGCTCCGGGTCGCCGGCGGGTTCACCCTCGACGGGCGCTCCGCGCCGTACGTCGACGGCATCGACGGCGACCACGGCAACGTGATCGGGCTGTCCCTGCCGCTGCTGCGCCGGCTGCTCGCCGAGCTCGGCGTCGCGGTGCACGAGCTGTGGGCGGCGGCGTGACGACGCTGGCGGTCGCGCCGCTGCGGATCGGCCCGCTGACGGTGGACCCGCCGGTGGTCCTGGCGCCGATGGCCGGGGTCACCGACGCGGCCTACCGCCGGCTGTGCCGGTCCTACGGGGCCGGGCTCTACGTCAGCGAGATGGTGTCGGCCCGGGCCCTGGTGGAGGAGGACGCCGGCAGCGCCCGGCGGATCTCCTGCGGCGAGGACGAGACGGTCCGCAGCGTGCAGCTGTACGGCGTCGACCCGGCCACCGTCGCGGCCGCGGTGCGGCTGCTCGTCCAGGACGAGGGCGTCCACCACGTGGACCTGAACATGGGCTGCCCGTCTCCGAAGGTGACCCGCCGGGGCGGCGGGGCCGCGCTGCCGGTGCGCGCCGGGCTGGTCGGGCAGATCGTCGCCGCCGCCGTGGGGGCCGCCGGCGAGGTGCCGGTGACCGTCAAGATGCGCAAGGGCGTCGACGACGCCCATCTGACCTACCTGGCGGCCGGGCGGGCCGCCCGGGACGCCGGAGCGTCGGCGGTGGCCCTGCACGCCCGGACCGCCGAGCAGCTGTACTCCGGGCACGCCGACTGGACCGCCATCGCCACGCTCAAGGCCGAGCTGCCCGGGGTGCCGGTGCTGGGCAACGGTGACATCTGGGAGGCCGCCGACGCGCTCGCGATGCAGGCCTCGACCGGCTGCGACGGCGTCGTGGTCGGGCGCGGCTGCCTGGGCCGGCCGTGGCTGTTCCGCGACCTCGCCGACGCCTTCGCCGGACGCCCGGTGGCCCCGCCGCCGCGGCTCGGCGAGGTCGTCGAGGTGATGAAGGAGCACGTCCGACTGCTGGTCGACCACCGGCAGTCCGAGCGGTACGGCACCCGCGACTTCCGCAAGCACGTCGGCTGGTACCTGACCGGCTACCCGGTCGGCGGGGTGCGCCGCCGCGAGCTGTCCCAGGTGGCCTCGATCGCCGAGGTGGACGCGCTGCTGGACCAGCTCGACCCGTCCACCGAGCTGCCCGAGGTCGCGCTGCGGATGCCGCGCGGGCACACCTACGGGCCGAAGACGGTCTCGCTGCCGGAGGGCTGGCTGGCCAGCGGGTCCGAGACCGCGGCTCCCGAGGCGGGCGCGGACGTCTGGACCTCCGGGGGCTGAGCGCCACCCCGCCTCACTCGCGGGACCGGAGCGGCGACGCCGCTCGCAGCAGCTCACGACGCCGCAGGTACTCGTCCTCGTCGATCTCCCCGCGCGCGAACCGCCCGTCCAGGACCTCCTCGGCGCCGCGGCTGCCGGTCGGACCGGGCTGCGCCGGCTGCCCGCTGCCGGTCGTGCTGCGCACCACCCAGAGGACCAGGACGATCATCCCGGCGCAGAGCAGCATCATCATGGTGCCGGCGACGACCCCGTTGCCGGCACCCCAGCTGCCGTCCCAGTAGTCCATCAACGCACTCACCTCCGTCGCCGACGCGGGCGCACCGGTTCCGGCCTGACCGTGCCACGGCCGGCCGTACCAGGTTCAGAGCAGCCCGGCCCGGCCCGGCCGGTCCTTCGGACCGGGCCGCAGGTCCCGGCCGGTCAGCCGGTGCTCATGTCGACGAAGCGCGAGTAGTGCAGCTGGCTGGCGACCGTGATGGTCTGCGTCGGCCCGTTGCGGTGCTTCGCCACGATGAGGTCGGCCTCACCGGCCCGCGGGCTCTCCTTCTCGAAGGCGTCCTCGCGGTAGAGCAGGATCACCATGTCGGCGTCCTGCTCGATCGAGCCCGACTCGCGCAGGTCGGACAGCTGAGGCTTCTTGTCGGTGCGCTGCTCGGGCCCGCGGTTCAGCTGGCTCATCGCGATCACCGGCACCTCGAGCTCCTTGGCCAGCAGCTTGAGGTTGCGGGAGAGCTCGCTGACCTCCTGCTGGCGGCTCTCGGCCTTCTTGTTGCCGCTCATCAGCTGCAGGTAGTCGATGATGACGAGCTTGAGGTCGTGCCGCTGCTTGAGCCGGCGCGCCTTGGCCCGGATCTCCATCATCGACAGGTTGGGCGAGTCGTCGATGAACAGCGGGGCGTCGGCGACCTCGCCCATCCGGCGGGCCAGCCGGGCCCAGTCGTCGTCGCTCATCGTGCCGGTGCGCATGTGGTGCAGACCGATCCGGGCCTCCGCCGACAGCAGGCGCATGGTGATCTCGGTCTTGCTCATCTCCAGGCTGAAGATCGCGCTGGTCATGCCGTGCTTGATCGAGCAGCTGCGGGCGACGTCCAGTCCGAGCGTGCTGTTGTGGGTCGGGATCATCGACCGACCGGCCAGGTACAGGTGGTCGGCGCTGTCGACCTCGACGCAGCGCACCGGCACCGACTCCACGGGGCGCACGTCCACGATGTAGCGCAGGCGGCTGTCCCGGGACCCGCGGTGCCGCTCCTTGTGCAGCAGCTGCTTGCGGGGCAGCCGGAAGACCTCGTCGTCGGTCGTGAAGTTCAGCGTGTACGCGGTGCTGGTCTCCGGGCGACGCCCTCGGACCGTCCGCGTCGTCATCGTGCAGCGGTAGCCCAGGCTGAGCACCAGCTCCTGGATGCCGACGGCGAGCGGCGCCCAGGTGACGCAGATCTGGACGTTCCCGGTCGAGGTGACGGTTCCGTCGGTGTCCAGCAGGCCGGCCAGGAGCGCCCGTCGCTGCCCCTCGCCGGCGCGCAGGTACGCCGGCGGGATGTGCTTGTTCTCCAGCACCCCGATCGTCCGGAGCCGGGCTTGGACGCTGCCGCTCCGGTCCCGGCACGCCTGGCAGCGGCGCAGTCCGCAGCTGGGGCCCCCGCACTCGGAGCAGGTCGGGGCCGGCGTCGGACCGAAGGCACGGCTGCGTCCGCCGCAGGTCCGGCCGCACGTCCGGACCTGAGAGGTGGCCGGGACGAAGGCGACCCCGCACACCACGCAAGCCCGTTCGTCGATCGACGGCTGCGGCAGGCGCAGGCCGAACAGCATCCGGCCCGCCTGCGGGACGACGTCGACACCCTCGGCCTCGAGCAGCATGACCAGGTGGTCGTCCGCAGTCGTGATGCGCGCGCCCGCGCTGTGCCCGTCGCCCAGCCAGGCACCGAGAACGTACGGCGACAGGAGCAGGTCGGCATCCGGCAGCTGCAGGGCCGCCGTGGTCGCCACCGAGTGGTTGGCCCGGGCGTCGGCCGTGGCGCACCGCACCGTCGCTCGCTATGTCACCGGTCGTACGGACTGCCGGCCGATGGTCGGACGACCGCCGCGATGCCCGGGTGTGCGTCAGCCACTGGTGCTGCTCGTCTGCCACCAGGACCGAGCCGTCGGAGAAGTGCACCTCGTAGCAGGGCCGGTCCGCCAGCACGTCCGTGGCCGCGACCACCCGCACGGGCCGGCCGTCCGCACCCAGCAGCAGGTCCCCGGGGCGCACCTGCCCCATGGTCGTCCAGCCCGACGGGGTCGGCAGGGGGGTGTCCAGTGCCAAGCGCCTTCCCCAGACCCGGCCGGCCGGCCACCACGATGAGCTGGCCGGGGTGCAGGCCGTTGGTGAGGGTGTCCAGGTCGGTGAAGCCGGTCGGGACGCCGGTCATCGTGCCGGCCCGGCTGCTGATCGCCTCCATCTCGTCCATCGCCGGCTGCATCACGTCGCCGAGGACGGTGTAGTCCTCGCTGGTGCGCCGCTCGGTGACGTCGTAGATGGCCTGCTGGGCGCGGTCGACGAGGTCGTCGACCTCGCCGCCGTCGGCGGCGTAGCCGAGCTGGACGATCCGGGTCCCGGCCTCGACGAGCCGGCGCAGGATGGCCCGCTCGGCGACGATCCGTGCGTAGTAGCCGGCGTTCGCGGCGGTCGGCACGCTGGACAGCAGCGTGTGCAGGTACGGCGCGCCGCCGATCCGGCCGATGTCGCCGCTGCGGGTCAGCTCGCCGGCGACCGTGACCGCGTCCGCGGGCTCGCCGCGGCCGTAGAGGTCCAGGACCTTCTCGAAGATCGTCTGGTGCGCTGGGCGGTAGAAGTCGGTGGCGCGCAGCACCTCGACCACGTCGGCGATGGCGTCCTTGCTGAGCAGCATGCCGCCGAGCACCGACTGCTCGGCCGCGACGTCCTGCGGCGGGGTCCGCTCGAACTCGGGGGTCTGCGACGGTCGCGGCAGCTCCACGACGCGCTCGCTCACACCGATCCTCTCGTCCCCGCCGCGGCGGGAGCGCCCGGCGCAGGTCTGTCTACCGGCTGCGAACGGCATCCCGCGCGTGTCGCCGGGGCCCGCCGGCACGCGGCTGTGGACGAGGCTGTGCACAGGGTGTGGGCCGCGCCGCGCGCCGCTGTGGATGCCCGCCCACAGGGCTGGGGACGCTGCCGGCCGTTGCGCGCGGTGACACGCTCATCACTTGCCCACAGGGTTGTGCACTGCCTGTGGACAAAGAATTCCGGGCGGCCGGCGGAGTCAGCGCACGTCGGCACCGGATCCCCCTCGCACCTCGCCGGTCTCCAGCCGGCCGACACAGCCGGCGCACAGCCGCACGCCGCGGCGCACGAAGAACGTCCCCGCGTCGCCGCAGGACGCACAGGGCGGGACGCAACGCACCGGTGGCGCCGGCGCACGCCGTGCCGGGGCCCCGAGGCTGCGGCGCGCCACGGCGATCCAGTGGTCCCGCTGCGCCGCCGTCGCGCGCTCGCCCGAGGCCGCCGGGTCGCGCTCGCGCACCCGCTGCGCCCGCTCCCGCGCCCACCGCCGGGCCGGGCTCTCCTTTGCGCTCAGCTCCTGCAGCAGGGTCAGCACGGCCGCGCGGGGGTCACCGGACGCCGGCAGCGCCCCGATGCGGGCCTGCAGCTGGGCAGGGCGCCACCCGGCGGCCAGCAGCGGCTGCACGGCGTGCTCCACCTCCGGCCCGACCAGGGCGTGGACCACCTCGGACGGCAGGTCGACCGACACCGCGGCCGCCAGGGGGAACCGGGCCGGGACGGCCACCCGGGAGCCGCCCGCCCGCTCGACGGCGGGCGGGCGGGCGGCACGGACACCGGGGAGGACGGGCATGCCGGTAGGACAGCACCGACCTCCGACAGTCCGGGCGGCCGAACGCCGCGGCGCGCCGGCTCCGACCCCCGGACACGCCTCCGGCCCGGCCCACGAGGGCCGGGCCGGAGACGGACGGATCAGGAGGCCGCGACGACGTCCACCTTCACGGTGGCCTCGACCTCGGGGTGCACCTTCACCGAGACGGTGTGCGCACCGAGGGCCTTGATCGGCGCGTTCACGGTCACGAGCCGGCGGTCGAGCTTCGGCCCGCCGGCAGCGGCGACGGCCGCGACGATGTCCGCGGTGGTCACCGAGCCGAACAGCCGGCCGCCGTCCCCGGAGCGCGCCGGCAGGCGGACCGACAGACCGGACAGCTGCGCCTTGATCTCGTTGGCCTGCCCGAGGTCGCGGACCTCGCGCACCTCACGGGCCCGCCGGATCGAGGCGATCTGCTTGTCGGCGCCGCGGGTCCACCGCTGCGCGTAGCCACGCGGCACGAGGTAGTTGCGGCCGTAGCCGTCCTTGACCTCGACGACATCGCCCGGAGCGCCGAGCCCCGGGACATCCTGGTTGAGGATGAGCTTCATCTCAGCGCGCCGTGGAGGTGTAGGGCAGCAGCGCCATCTCGCGGCTGTTCTTCACGGCCACGGCGACGTCGCGCTGGTGCTGGCTGCAGTTGCCGCTCACCCGACGCGCGCGGATCTTGCCGCGGTCGGAGATGTACTTGCGCAGCAGGCCGGTGTCCTTGTAGTCGACGTAGGTCACCTTGTCCTTGCAGAACTGGCAGACCTTCTTCTTGAGCTTGCGGGGCGGTGGCTTGGCCATCGGGGTCTCTCCTGGTCAGGGATGTCTTAGAAGGGGGGCTCGTCGGACCAGCCGCCGCCGCCGCCCGAGGGCGCGCTGGCCCACGGGTCGTCGCCGGTGCTGGAGGAGCTGCCGCCGGAGGAGCTGCCGCCGGAGGAGCGGGATGCGCCGCCGCCGCCGCCGTACCCGCCGCCGCCGCCGAAGTCGCCGCCGCCCCCACCGCCGCCGCGGGAGGCCTTGGTGACCTTCGCGGTGGCGTACTTCAGGGACGGGCCGACCTCATCGACGTCGAGCTCGACCACCGTGCGCTTCTCGCCCTCCTTCGTCTCGAAGGAGCGCTGCTTGAGCCGGCCCTGGACGACGACCCGCATGCCGCGCTGCAGCGACTCGGCGACGTTCTCCGCCGCCTGGCGCCAGATGCTGCAGCGCAGGAACAGCGCGTCGCCGTCCTTCCACTCGTTGGTCGCCTTGTCCAGCGTCCGCGGGGTGGAGGCCACGGTGAAGCTCGCGACCGCTGCACCACTCGGGGTGAAGCGGCAGCTCGGGGTCGTTCGTCAGGTTGCCGACGACGGTGATGACGGTCTCGCCTGCCATGCAGGTCCTCCTGGTGCCCTTCCCGCGAAGCGGGAGTCGTGGTGTGGGTGCGTGCGCAGTCCGTCGCGCACCGGTCGAGCGGGGAAGGGGCGAGCTGCTGGTCCGGGACGGAAGGGCTAGCGGATGTCGGGCCGGAGGACCTTGGTCCGCAGGATCGCCTCGTTCAGGTTGAGCTGGCGGTCCAGCTCCTTCATCAGCGCCGGCTCGGCCGTGAGGTCGACCACCGCGTAGATGCCCTCGGGCTTCTTGTCGATCTCGAACGAGAGCCGCCGGCGGCCCCAGATGTCGACCTTCTCCACGGTGCCGCCGCCGTTGCGGACGACGTTGAGGAACGTGTCCAACGAAGGAGCGATGGTGCGCTCCTCCAGGTCGGGGTCGAGGATGACCATCAGTTCGTAGTGACGCAAGTGACCCACCTCCTCCTGTGGACTGATCGGCCACCGACGGTCGGTGGCAGGAGGGTGTTCGCGTCAGCAAACGTGCCGACGCTACCAGCGCCGCGGCTGCGCGGCGGTGGTCGCGCTCAGCGCCCGTCGGGCCCGGCCCCCGGCGGGACCTGGACCGGCTCGGCCAGCAGGGTGCGACCCAGCAGCGACGCCGCGCCGACGAGGGCCACCAGCGCCACGGTCACCGGCAGCCCGTACGGCCGCGAGCCGGGCGGCTGGCCCAGCCCGACCGTCCGGCTGGCCGGGGTGAAGCTCTCCACCGCGATCGTGGGTGCCGCCACGTCCGGCTCGGTCGGCTCGACCGCGTCGTCACCGGCCTCCGGCGCGATCTGCGGGTCCGGGACGACCTGCTCCGACGGGGCCCCGGGCAGGGTGCCGGCCAGCAGCCGGGGTGCGCTGGCGAAACCGGTCCCACCCGGGAAGACGGCCAGCGGCGAGCTGCTCAGCGCCGAGCCCGGGGTGGCGGCCCTGGCGGCCGGCGCAGGCGGTGCCGGCGCAACGGGTCCGGCAGCTCCCGGCGAGGGCGGCGAGGACCTCGGCGCAGCGACGGGCGGCGGCGTGCCGGCCGGCCCGGCCACGGGTGCCGGCGCGACCGGACCGGGAGCGGCCGGCGGGGCGGCGGGCGACTCCGGCGTCGCCGGTCCGGTGGGAGCCCCGGTGGGCGTCGCGGGCGGCGCGGCCGGCTCGGTCGGCCGGTCCGGAGCAGGCGGGTCGGTGGGCGGAGCAGGCGGGTCGGTCGGGTCGGTCGCCGGGGCGGCCTCCACCACCACGGTCCCGGTCGAGGTGGCCTTGCCGACGCCGTCCTTGAGCCGGGTGCCGGTCCAGGTCCAGCTGCCCGGCGCCACCGCCGTGCGCGGCGGGGTGCTCGCCCCCGGGTCCAGCGTGACCTCCAGCGGACTGCCGAGCAGGTCCGGCGAGACCAGGGAGTGCGTCACGCCGGCGGTCCGCTCGTCGCTGACGAACACCAGCGTCGCCCCGGCGGGAAGCGTCACCTGGGCGGGCTTCGGGCCGGTCGAGCCGAGGTGCACCGTCACCGCGCCCGCCGCGGGTGGCGCCGTCACCGCCGCCGCCGGCGGGGACGCGGTCGCCGACGCGGTGGGGCTGGTGGCGGGGGAGGCCGTGCCGGTCGGGGTCGTCGTCGCGGTGGGGCTGGTGGCGGGGGAGGCCGTGCCGGTCGGGGTCGTCGTCGCGGTGGGCGTTCCCGTCGGGGAGACCGCCACGGCGGCGGCGACCGCCGGCGGGACGACACCCACCGCCAGGACCAGGGACGCGAGCAGCACAGCGCGGGGCGCGCGGGGACGAGCCGGAGTCATGGCGGCATGCTCCCAGGCGGCGCAACTTCCCGGGCGGGATCGCCGAGAGTCAGGCCGGGGGCTTCCCCTGCGGCGCGTCGGTGCTTCCCCTGCTGAACGGGCGTGCCTCCCCTGCGGCGGGGCGGGGCGTCCCCTTCGGCCGGACGCTTCCCCTTCGTACAGGCACTCCCAGAGGGTCCTGCAGAGGCGTTGCGCAGGGGAGGCGAGCGGGCAGCCGGACCCGGCTGGGGACGCACGCCCGGCCGGTGGACAGCCGGCCCGACGGCCGGCCCGCGCCGCTCCGGGCACGACGGGCCGGGAGCCGCGACGCCCGGCACCGCTCGCGCGCCGTAGCGTGGCCGCGTGCTGCGCATCGGTGCCCACGTCTCCCCCGCGGACCTGCTCGACGAGGCGCGGGCGCGCGGCGCCGACCTCGTGCAGACCTTCTTCGGCGACCCGCAGGGGTGGAAGGCCCCCGTGGTGCCCGACGGCGTCGAGCAGCTCGCGCCGGCCGGCGTGGACCTGTACGTCCACGCGCCCTACATCGTGAACGTGGCGTCGCCGAACAACCGCATCCGGATCCCGTCGCGCAAGATCCTGGCGCAGCACGCCGCCGCGGCGGCCGCCGCCGGGGCCCGCGGGCTGATCGTGCACGGCGGGCACGTCCCGAAGGGCGAGGACCCGGCGGTCGGGGTCGCGAACTGGGTCAAGACGTTCGAGCGGATGGAGTGCCCGCTGCCGGTGCTCGTCGAGAACACGGCCGGCGGCGACTTCGCGATGGCCCGCCGGCTGGACGCGATCGCCCGGCTGTGGGACGCGGTCGGGCACTTCGACGGGGTCGGGTTCTGCCTGGACACCTGCCACGCGCACGCCGGCGGGGAGGCCCTGGCAGACGTCGTCGAGCGGATCCGCGCGATCACCGGCCGGATCGACCTCGTGCACTGCAACGACTCGCGGGACGCCTTCGGCTCCGGCGCCGACCGGCACGCCAACCTCGGCGACGGCGAGATCGAGCCGGGCGCCCTGCTGGCCGTCGTGGCCGCGGCCGACGCCCCGGTGGTCTGCGAGACACCCGGTGGGGCTCCCGGTCAGGCGGCCGACATCGCCTGGCTGCGCGGGCACCTGCCGGGCTGAGGGCACGGCGGCGCTCAGCCCACCCAGCGGCCGGAGGTGAAGGCCAGCACGCCGACCACCATCAGCGGCGCGGCGAGCGTGACGTACGCCGTGTGCAGCCACGGCCGGCGCTGCGTCGCCTCGGCGAGCAGCAGCCACAGCGGGAACCACAGCAGCGTGGCCCGGGCCACCGACAGGTAGTAGGTGCTGGTCGCCAGCGCCAGCACCGACAGGCCCACGTACGTCGCCTCCCCCCAGCGGCGGCGCCGGGCGAGCACCGCGGTCAGCAGCACCCCGACGAGCACCGCGACGACCTCCGCCCGGAAGCTCCAGGCGTACTCGGCGGCCTGGCCCGGCGCGACGGCGGCCCGCAGCGTCGTCCGCAGCGCCTCCCACGGGGCCGTCGGCTCCCGGCCCCACCCCTCCTGCTGGGCGTGCGACCAGCGCCACCAGTCGCCGGTGAGGGCGTACAGGTAGGAGGCGTAGCCGGCCAGCACCGCGAACGGCGCCAGCAGCCACCCGGCGTCGGCCCGGAACCGGCCGTGCTGGTGCAGGTACTGCACGACGAGGCCGACGGCGAGGAACAGCCCGGTGACGCGCACGCCGGCGGCGGCGCCGGCGAGCAGCCCGGCCGCCGCCCAGGAGCCGCGCCGGGCGGCGCCCCAGGCCAGCAGGGCCAGCGCGAGGAACAGCGCCTCGGAGTAGCCGGCCGCCAGGAACACCGCGTACGGCGACAGCACCAGGTAGAGCACCGCGCGGCGGCCGTCCCCGCCGTCCAGCGCGGCCAGCCGGGCCAGCGCGACGCTGGCGACCGCGCCCGCGACCAGCGACACCAGCAGCCCGGCCGCGGTCCAGTCCGGGACCAGCCGGTGCACGGCGGCCAGCACCAGCGGGAAGCCGGGGAAGAACGCCTCGATCCCGCGGTCCGGGTAGGACTGCGGGTAGCCGGCGTACCCGAACTGCGCGACCTTGCGCAGCAGGCCGACGTCCCAGCGGTCCCACCGGGACAGGAAGCCCGGAACAGCGCCGGCCCGCGCACCGGCCAGCAGCCAGGTCGAGGCGAGCACCAGCAGGGCGACCGCCACCCGGGACGCCAGCCAGACGGTCAGCGCCGCTCGGGCGTCGCCGGCCGGCCGGGTCACCGGGTCGCTCGCGGCGCGGCTGCCGGCGGCGGGGCGGCGGGCACGGCGCGGGCCCGGTCCGGCGCACCGTCCAGCACCCCGCCGACCGGGTCGTCGATCCCGTCGGCCCGGACGACGTCCCGGTCCGGGCGCAGCACGTCACGCACCACCAGGGCGGCCACCCCGAGCAGCGCGACGTCGCGCAGCAGCACCGCGGACAGGAACCACGACACGCCGATGCCCTCGGCGGCCTGGTCGTCGGCGCCCGCCGGCAGGCTGACGAAGAACAGGAACCGGGCGAGCAGCAGCACCGCCTCGGTGGCCTGCCACGCCAGGATCGGCCCCCAACGGGGGCGGGCCAGCGCGGCGAGCGGCAGCAGCCACAGCACGTACTGCGGGCTCCAGACCTTGTTCGCCAGCAGGAACGCGACCGTGGCGAGGAACAGCACCTGCGCCAGCCGCGGGCGCCGCGGGGCGCGCAGGCACAGCAGCACGACCAGCCCGACGGCCAGCGTCGTGCCGATCGCGACGGTGACGTTCAGCCGCCCGCTGTCGCTGCCCGCGGTGCCCACCAGGAAGGCGCCGACCGCGTCGTACGCGGTGCCGACCGGCCCGGGCAGCGAGCCGCGGGTGCGCTGCAGGGCGTAGGCCAGCGAGTCCCAGTCCGCCGGTCGCTCCCGGTTCAGCTCGACGAACCGGTAGACCGCGGACACCCCCTCCACCGGACGGCCGTCGTGCTCGGCGGCGACGTGCGGGGCGAGCGCCGCCAGGCCCTGCTCGGCGAGGCGGTCCAGCGGGCTCCCGGCCACCCGCACCTGCCGGCCGTCGATCTCGGCGAAGGCCGGCGCCGCCAGGTACACCGGCAGGGTGACCGCCGCGGCCGTGGCCAGCAGCGCCAGCGACGCCGTGAGGCCCGCCCGCAGCCGGCCCGCCCGGGAGCAGAGCGCCAGCAGCGGCAGCAGGAAGAGCACCGGATAGAGCTTGGTGGCGGTCGCCAGACCCAGCAGCACGCCCGCCAGGACGGGCCGGCGCCGGGCCCAGGCGAGCAGGCCCAGCCCGGCGAGCGCCACCGCGACGAGGTCCCAGTTGGTGCCGGCGTGCAGCAGCAACCCGGGCGCCAGCGCCACCAGCGCCGCGTCCCACGGCCGTCGGCCGGCCAGCCGGGCGGTGCTGACGACCACGACGACGGCGCAGGCCGTCAGCAGCACCCAGGTCAGGTCGAAGAAGGTCCGGGCCCGGGCGCCGGCCAGCGCGGTGGCGAGCTCGCGCTCGGCCTGCGCCAGCCGGTCGGGGTCGCCCTGCCCGGCCTGCCTCGCGGCCGCCAGGTCGCGGCGGGCGTCCGCGACCCGTGCGCCGGGCAGCGCCGTCGCGACCTCGTCGACGGCGCCGGCCACCAGCGCCATCGCCCCGCCGATCACGACCGGGTACTCGACCGGGTGGTCCAGGTAGGGCCGGGCCCCGGCGTCGAGGCGCTCGCTGTACCAGAGCGCCAGCACGTCGGTGTAGCAGGCGCGGGTGTACTGGTACTCGTCGGTCCAGTCGTGCACCCGGCACGGCGCCTTCTGCCAGAAGCCGAGCGCGCTGGTCAGCAGGGCCAGCAGCACCAGCCAGCGCACCGGCGTCAGCCGCCTCGGTCCGCCGAGCCGGGCATGCCGCCCCGGCGGCCCGCCGATCGCCGTCACCGCCCCGGCCACCACCGGGTCGTCGACCGACGGGAGCACCACAGGCCGCGACCTCGCCGCAGGCACGGGTCAGCCGGCGGCGGGGACGGTTCCCACCGGCGAGGGCTGCCCGGGCACCCGCAGGCCGGGCGCGCCGGGCCGCGGCGCGGTGCCCGGGGACGGCGCGATGGTCAGCGGCGTCGGCGGCCGCGGCGAGGCGGACCGGGGCGGCGGGCCCGACGGGGTGTCGGACGGCGTCCCGGTCGGCGCCGGCGTCTCGGTCGGCGACGGGGTGGCGGTCGGGCTCGGTGCCCGCGAGGCCGAGCGGGTCGGTGCGGGCGTGACCGTGCGCCGCGGTGCCGGCGCCTTGCCGAGATCGGCCCGCTTCGGGAACTGCTTCACCGGCTGGCCCTGCATCGCGGCGTCCATGAAGGCCTTCCACACCGCGCTGCTCACCGCGCCGCCGGTCGCGTCGCGGCCGTTCGCGGTGGTCACCGTGCGACGGTCGCCGTACCCGAACCAGACGGCCGCGCTCAGCTGCGGGGTGTAGCCCACGAACCACACGTCGGCGCTGTCGCTGGTGGTCCCGGTCTTGCCGGCGGCCGGCCGGCCGCCGGCCAGCTGGGCGCGGGTGGCGCTGCCCCTGGCGACGACCTGCTGCATCGCGTACGTCGCGTCCGCCGCGACGTCGGCGTCGAACGCCCGGCGCACCGCGGGCTTCGCCTCGTAGTCCAGCCGGCCCTGCCGCTCGACCTTCGCCACGAGGTACGCCGGCGCCTGCTCGCCGCCTGCCGCGAACGTCGCGAACCCGACGGCCTGGTCGACGACGTGCACCTCGTACACCCCGAGCGAGATGCCGCCCTCGGTGCGACCGGTCTCGGCGTTCTTCAGCGACACCTCCTGCGGGATGCCGGCCCGGTGCGCCAGGTCCGCGACGCTGCCGGGGCCGACGTCGACGCCGAGCTGGAAGTAGACCGTGTTCACGCTGTCCTCGGTGGCGGTCACGAGGTCGACCCGGCCGAGCGAGCGGTTGCCGAAGTTCCTGACCGGCGAGCCGGCGATGGTCTGCGGGCTGCTGCCGTCGAACGTCTTGCGCAGCGAGACGCCCTTCTCCAGGGCCGTCGCCAGCACGTACGGCTTCATCGACGAGCCGGGCTGGCGGAGCACCCCGGACGAGGGGTCCAGGCCGCCGGCGTAGTCGAGCCCGGCGCCGTTGGCGCCGCCGTAGTAGGCGCGGATCGCCCCGTCGGCCGGCGAGACGGCCACCAGCGCGCCCTGCAGGGCGTCGTCGGCCTTGTCCCCGCGGTTGACCGCCTCGACCGCCTTGACCGCGGCGTCCTGCGAGCGCTTGTCGAGCGTGGTCGTGACGACCAGGCCACCCACGTTGACCTCGTCCTCGGCGTAGCCGCGGCGCAGCAGCTCCTGCTGGACCGCGTCGATGACGTGTCCGGCCGGGCCGGACCGGTCGGCGCGCGCCTGACTGCCCGGGGCGACCACCTCGGGATACGCGGCCGGCCGGTCGCCGGCGGCGAGCCAGCCCTTGTCCACCATCCCGTCCAGCACGTAGCCCCACCGCTCGGCCGCCCGCTCGGGGTGCTTGGCCGGGTCGTAGCCGGCCGGGGAGCGGATGCTCGAGGCGAGCACCGCCGCCTGCGCCGGGGTCAGCGTCGCGGCGCTCGCCCCGCTGCCGAAGTAGGCCTTGCTGGCCGCCTCGATGCCGTACGCCCCGCGGCCGAAGTAGATGGTGTTGAGGTAGTCCTCGAGGATCTTCTCCTTGCTGAGCTGCTGGGTCATCTTCAGGGCGATGAGCACTTCCTTGATCTTGCGGGTGTAGGTGCGCTCGGTGCTCAGGAAGGCGTTCTTGGCGTACTGCTGGGTGATCGACGACCCGCCCTGCTGGACGCCGCCCCCGCCGCGCAGGTTGGTGAACAGCGCCCGCGCGATGCCCCGGGGGCTGATCCCGGGCTCGGTGTAGAAGCCCCGGTCCTCGGCGGCCAGGATCGCCTTCTGCGCGGGGTCGCTCACCGAGGACAGCGGCACCAGCACCCGGTTGGTCCCCAGCCGGGCGAGCTCCTCGCCGCCGGCGTACCGGATCACCGTCGACTGCTCCTGCGACAGGCTGTTCGGCGGCGGCACGTCGGTGACGGCGTACGCCACCCCGAAGACCGCCAGCCCGGCGACGACCGCCGTCGGGATGCTGAGAAGGGTGATCTTCTTCCAGGGCAGGCGGCGCAGTCGACTCACCCGTCCAGTGTCGCGCAGGCCGGGTGTGGTCCCGGTGAGCCGCGCGTCAGCGGGCCGCGGTGCGTGTGCGCCGGGCCGCGGTCGTCCCGGGCGTGCCGGTGCGGTAGGTCCGCAGCAGGTGGTTCCACCCGCAGTCCTGGCAGACCTCGACCTCGTAGACGGCGAAGTCGGGGCGGGCCCGGGCCAGCAGCAGCACGCCGCGGGCCGACCGGGCCGTGCCGCTGCCGTCGCCCAGCGCGTCGCCGTACACCCAGGAGATCTCGTCGAGCCGGCGCCCCGCGCAGATCGGGCAGGGCCGCGGGGCGCGCAGCCCCCACTCCCGTGCGGCGCGCTGCAGGTACGGCGAGGCGTCGCAGACCTCGACGGTGCCGGTCCGCCCCCGCCGCACGTCGGAGAGCACCGCGCGCCGGGCCAGCGCGTGGTCGACCTCGTCCCGCCGCGGCGGGTCGCCGGGTGTCACCTCCCGACGGTACGACCCACCGGCGCGACACGCGCCGTTCTCCGCCCTGTTGCACGCACGTTCCCCAGGTCGTACTCTCCAGTTCACCGCGATGTATCGCGGTGATACATCGCACCAGCAGTGAGACCGCACGAGCAGTCAGACCGCACGTGCGGTTCGACCCGGACCGGGCACGACCCGGTCGGACAGGGGCCCCGGCCCCGGTGAGGAGGTGCGGGTGCTCGAGCTCGCGGTCCTCGGTCTGCTGCACGAGGCACCCCTGCACGGCTACGAGCTGCGCCAGCGGCTCAAGGCCACGCTCGGGACCTTCCGCGCGTTCTCCTACGGCTCGCTCTACCCGACCCTGCGTCGGATGCGCGACGCCGGGTGGATCGCCGAGGACGACGGCGACGCCGAGGTGGTGGCCGGCGCACCGCCGCTCACCGGCCGGCGCGGCAAGGTGGTCTACAAGCTGACCGCGGAGGGCAAGGAGCGCTTCAGCGAGCTGCTCGCCGAGGCCGGACCGTCGGCCTGGGAGGACGAGACCTTCGGCGTCCACTTCGCGTTCTTCAGCCAGACGGACCCGGAGGTTCGCGTGCGCATCCTCGAGGGCCGTCGGACCCGGCTGGAGGAGCGCCGCGAGGGCGTCCACCGATCACTGGCGCGGACCCGGGCCCGCCTGGACCGCTACACCCTGCAGCTGCAGGAGCACGGCCTCGAGTCGGTCGACCGCGAGGTCCGCTGGCTGAACGAGCTCATCGAGACCGAGCGGCGCGGCACCCCGCCGACACCGCCCCCTGCACCTGCACCCTGACCCCCATCCCCGCTCAGAAAGAGGATCGCCCTCATGGGTTCCGTCCGCGTAGCCATCGTCGGCGTCGGCAACTGCGCCGCGTCGCTCGTCCAGGGCGTCGAGTACTACCGCGACGCCGACCCGACCGCCCGCGTTCCGGGGCTCATGCACGTCGAGCTCGGCGGGTACCACGTCCGCGACGTGGAGTTCGTCGCGGCCTTCGACGTCGACGCCAAGAAGGTCGGCCGCGACCTCTCCGAGGCGATCTTCGCGAGCGAGAACAACACCATCAAGATCGCTGACGTTCCGCCGTCGGACATCACCGTCCAGCGCGGGCACACCCTCGACGGCCTCGGCAAGTACTACCGGGAGACCATCGAGGAGAGCGACGAGACCGCGGTCGACGTCGTGCAGGCCCTCAAGGACGCCCGGGCCGACGTCCTCGTCTGCTACCTCCCGGTGGGTTCGGAGCAGGCGGCGATGTTCTACGCGCAGTGCGCCATCGACGCCAAGGTCGCCTTCGTCAACGCCCTGCCGGTCTTCATCGCCGGCACCCCGGCCTGGGCGCAGAAGTTCGTCGACGCCGGCGTCCCGATCGTCGGTGACGACATCAAGAGCCAGGTCGGCGCGACCATCACGCACCGCGTGATGGCGAAGCTGTTCGAGGACCGCGGGGTGATCCTGGACCGCACCTACCAGCTCAACGTCGGCGGCAACATGGACTTCAAGAACATGCTCGAGCGCGACCGGCTGGAGTCCAAGAAGATCAGCAAGACCCAGGCCGTCACCTCCAACATGGAGCACGACATGGGTGCCCGGAACGTGCACATCGGCCCGTCCGACTACGTGCAGTGGCTGGACGACCGCAAGTGGGCGTACGTCCGTCTCGAGGGCCGCGCCTTCGGTGACGTCCCGCTGAACCTGGAGTACAAGCTCGAGGTCTGGGACAGCCCCAACTCGGCCGGTGTGATCATCGACGCGGTGCGCTGCGCCAAGATCGCGCTGGACCGCGGCGAGGGCGGCCCGGTGCACCCGGCCAGCACCTACTTCATGAAGTCGCCGCCCCAGCAGGTGCGCGACGACCTGGCCCGGCCGGCGCTGGAGGCCTGGATCCGCGGTGAGCAGCTGAGCGAGGTCGTCGACGCCGAGGCTGCCGCCGAGACCGCCTGACCCGCGCGCCCGTCCCGACCGGCCCGGTTCCCCCGTCGCGGGGGGCCGGGCCGTCGGCCGTCCCGGGCCCGGAGCGGCGAAGCCGCCGCCCTAGGCTGACCCGGTGACGACCGACACCGCTGCGCTGCGCGCCGTCGTCTCGGTCCCGGACTTCCGCCGGCTGCTGCGGGTCCGCCTGCTCGGGCAGTTCGCCGACGGGCTCTTCTCGGCCGCGCTGTTCTCCGCGGTCTTCTTCAACCCGGAGCGGGCCACCTCGGCGGCCCAGGCGGCGAGCAGCTTCGCGGTGCTGCTGCTGCCGTACAGCTTCGTGGGCCCGTTCGCCGGGGTCTTCCTGGACCGCTGGCGCAGGCAGCGGGTGCTGCTCGCCACGAACCTGGGACGGGCCGCGCTGGTCCTCGCGTTCGGCGGCCTGCTCGCGGTGCTGGGCGCCACGGCGCTGCCGGTGCAGGTGCTCGCGCTGGTCGTCCTCTCGGTGAGCCGGTTCGTCCTCGCCGGGCTGTCCGCGTCGTTGCCGCACGTCGTCGACCCGGCGCAGCTCGTCGTCGCGAACTCCTTCAGCACCACGCTCGGCGGTGCGATGGCGATCCTCGGCGGCGGGGTCGCGGTCGGTGCCCGGGAGCTGTTCGGCGACGGCGACGTGGGCGCCAGCCGCAGCGCGCTGATCGCCGCCGCGCTGTACGTCGGCGCCGCCGCTCTGGCCGCGACGATGTCCCGCGACCTGCTCGGCCCGGACGACCGCCCGACCACCCGGTGGTCGCAGGCCCTGGCCGGCGTCGTGCGGGGGGTCGCCCAGGGCGCCGCGCACGTGCACCAGCGCGGTCCGGCCGCCCGCGGTCTGGCCGCCATCAGCGCGCACCGGTTCTTCTACGGCCTGTCGTTCGTGGCCACGCTGCTGCTCTACACCGAGACCGGTGCGATCGGCCGCGGCTTCGGCGGGCTGGCAGAAGTGATCATCGCGTCCGGCCTGGGTGGTCTGCTGGCCGCGCTCGTCACGCCGCGGGCCACCCGCTCGATCGGCACGCAGCGCTGGATCACGATCGTGTTCGCGGTGGCCGCCGTCGTGGAGGTGGCCTTCGGCCTGCCCTACACCCACGAGGCCTTCCTGGTCGCGGCGACGTTCCTCGGCTTCGCCGCCCAGGCCAGCAAGATCTGCGTCGACACGCTGCTGCAGGAGAGCGTCGAGGACGCCTACCGCGGCCGGGTCTTCTCCTTCTACGACACCACGTTCAACGCCAGCTTCGTGTCGGCGGCGGGGCTCGCGGCGGTCGTGCTCCCCGACGACGGCAAGAGCTACCTGGTGATCGCGCTCGTCGCGGTCGGCTACGGCCTCACCGCCCTCGTCTACGGCACGGCGAGCGCCCGGCGGGCGGCCAGCGAGCCGCCCGAGCCGGTCATCGTCCGCTGAGCGCGCCGGCCGGATCAGGCGACCGGCAGGCCCTGCTCGCGCGCCCAGGCGAGCAGCTCGGCCCTGGCCCGGTCCTCGCCGAGCGGGCCGTGCTCCATCCGCAGCGCCAGCAGGTGCCGGAGCGCCATCCCGACCGGCCGGCCCGGCGGCAGCCCGAGCAGGGCCATCACCTGCTCGCCGGACAGGTCCGGGCGGATCCGGTCCAGCTCCTCCTGCGCCCGTAGCCGGGCGATCCGGGCCTCGAGGTCGTCGTAGGCGGCGGACAGCGCGGCGGCCTTGCGCCGGTTGCGGGTGGTGCAGTCCGACCGGACCAGCCGGTGCAGGCGCTCCAGCTGCGGGCCGGCGTCGGTCACGTAGCGCCGGACGGCGCTGTCGGTCCACTCGCTGGTCCCGGGCTGGCCGTAGCCGTGGAAGCGCAGGTGCAGCTCGGTGAGCAGGGTGACGGCGTCCACGACGTCCTTGCCGAACGTCAGCTGCTGCAGCCGCTTGCGGGCGATCTTGGCCCCGACCACCTCGTGGTGGTGGAAGGACACCCCGCCACCCGGCTCGTGCCGGCGGGTCCGCGGCTTGCCCACGTCGTGCAGCAGCGCGGCGAGCCGCAGCACGAGGTCGGGGCCGTCGGGCTCCAGCCGGACGGCCCGCTCCAGCACCTGCAGCGTGTGCTCGTAGACGTCCTTGTGCTGGTGGTGCTCGTCGATCTCCAGGCGCAGCGCCGGCAGCTCCGGCAGGACGTGCGCGGCGAGCCCGGTCTCGACGAGCATCTCCAGTCCGCGTCGCGGGGAGCTGCCCAGCAGCAGCTTGGACAGCTCCTCCTTGACCCGCTCGCGGCTGATGATGGCCAGCCGGTCGGCCATCATCGTCATCGCGTCGTGCGTCGCCGGGTCGACGGCGAACCCGAGCTGGGAGGCGAACCGGGCGACCCGCAGCATCCGCAGCGGGTCGTCGGTGAAGGAGTCCTCCGGCCGGCCCGGCGTACGCAGCCGGCCGGCGGCGAGGTCGTCGAGCCCGCCGAACGGGTCGACGAAGGCGTCCGGGGCCCGCCAGTCCGGCAGCGCGACCGCCATCGCGTTGACCGTGAGGTCGCGCCGGCCCAGGTCGCCGGCGAGATCGGTGCCGTAGGCCACGACCGGGTGCCGCGACTCCGGCGCGTACGCCTCCGCCCGGTACGTCGTGATCTCGAGCTTGAAGCCCCGTCGGGCAACGCCGACCGTGCCGAACGCGATCCCGGTCTCCCAGACCGCCTCCGCCCAGCCGTCCACCAGGGCGAGCACCTGCTCCGGGGTGGCGTCGGTGGTGAGGTCGAGGTCGTCGCCGAGCCGGCCCAGCAGTGCGTCGCGGACCGACCCGCCGACCAGGTGCACGGTGTGACCGGCCGCGGCGAAGCGCTCCCCCAGCTCGACGGCGACGGGCGAGACCCGGACCAGTTCACGGACGGCGCGGTGCTGGGCGTCGGACAGGGACATGCTGCTCAGGCTAGGAGCCCCTGACCTGTCCACAGACACCGGAACTTGTCCACAGCCGCGGCGGCGATCTGCCGGCGCGAGGACCGAGGTTGTCCACAGCTGGGGATCCGGTTTCCACAGGTTGGGGACGGTGCCGCGACAGCACGGCCGCTTGCCCGACCCCCGCCGAGCCGTCAGGGTGGGGTGCCGGACCCGGGGGCCGACGCCGCCAGGACGCCGGGACCGGCGTTTCGGGACGCACAGCCGAGGGGAGGCCGCGCGCCGTGAAGGGTGCTCTGGACGTCCACCGCGCGCTGCTCGCCGACGACGTCCCGCACGAGATGGTGCGGCTGCGGACGACCGTCCTCGGCAACGCCGACGACCTGCCTCGTGCGCTGGGTGTCGCCGCCTCGTCCTGCGTCGCGGTGCGCTGCTACGTCACCGACACCGGCCCCGTCGCGGTCGCGGTGCGGGCCGGCGTGGTGCCGGCCCCGGCCGCCGTGCTCGACGCCGTGGGCGCCCGCACGATGCGCCCCGCCGACGCCGACGAGGTCAACGCCGCGACCGACTACGCCGCGGGCCTGGTCAGCCCGGTGTGCCTGCCCCGGGACGTGACCCTGCTGGCCGATGCCGCGCTGGGCGAGGTGGAGGTCGTGTACTGCCCGGTCGGCGAGAGCGGGATCGCCCTGGGCATCCGGACCGCCGACCTGCTGCGGGCGACCGGTGCGAAGGTGACGCTGCTGTCCTCGCTGCCGATGCCGCCGCAGGAGCCCGGCCCGTGGGGCGACGGCGCCCGCCGGATCGACCTCGACGAGGCCGTCGACTCCCGGCCGGCCGAGCGCACCCGGACACCGCGGCTCGCCTGACGGCGCCGGTCGCGCACTGCCGGCAGGGGGCTGCCGCCGTACGCTGACCGGGTGCCCTCCCCGCCACCGACGCCGCCCGCCCGGCGGCCGATGCGACGGGTCGACGAGACCAGTGCGGGCGGCCTGGTGCTCGACCACCTCGGTCCGGGGGCGTCCGCCGCGCTGATCGGACGTCTGGACCGGCGCGGCCGGCTGTTGTGGTCGCTGCCGAAGGGGCACGTCGAGCCGGGTGAGACCGAGCAGCAGACCGCGGTCCGCGAGGTCGCCGAGGAGACCGGCATCGCCGGCCGGGTGATCGGCAAGCTGGGCACCATCGACTTCTGGTTCGTCGCCGAGGGCCGTCGCGTGCACAAGACGGTCCACCACTTCCTGCTGGTGGCAGCGGACCCCGTCGGTGGCCTGGAGCTGTCGGACGCCGACGTCGAGGTGAGCGAGGTGGCGTGGGTGCCGCTCGCCGAGTGCGCCACGCGCCTGGCCTACGCCGACGAGCGCCGGCTCCTGGACCGCGTGCCGGACCTGCTGGCCGACACCGCATGAGAGCCCGCCCGCGGCGCGCGGGCCTCGCGCTCGCCGCGCTCCTGGCGACGGCGGGCCCCGCGGCGGCCCCCGCCGTCCCGGCGGCCGCGACGGTCGCCGGACCGGACCGGGCCGGGATCGCCGAGCCCGCACCCGTCACGTTGACCGTGGCGGACCTGCGCCCGCGCGCCCCGCAGCCCGGCGGGGACCTGCAGCTCGTCGGCACGCTGAGCAACGCCGGGCCGCAGGCCGCCACCGACCTGCAGCTCCTGGTCCGGGTCGGGAACCGGCTGTCCACCCGCAGCGAGCTCTCCCGGGCCGACACCAGCCCACCGGTCTACCGGGACCGGGCCGTGCAGCAGGTCGCCGACCTGCCGTCCGGGGCGCAGCTGCCGGTCGACCTGCGGGTCGCCGTCGACGAGCTGCGGCTGGGCGCCGACGGCGTCTACCCGCTGCAGGTCGAGCTGCGGGGCCGCCGGGCCGGTTCGAGCACCCGGGTGCGGCTGGCCGTCGTCTCGACCTACCTGCCCTGGTTCCGGACCACCGCTCTCGACCCGCTGCGGATCGCCTGGCTGTGGCCCCTCGTCGACCGGCCGCGGATGGGTCCCCGCGAGGTCTTCCTCAGTGACGAGCTCGCAGCCAGCCTGCAGCCCGACGGCCGGCTGGGACGCAGCCTGACCGCGGCGCGGGCCGGTGAGGCCGGCACCTGCGCCCCACCGGCGGAACCGGCGGAGACGCCGAGCCCGCCGACCGGCGCGGCCCCCGCGCCGACGTCGCCCGCCGCCCCACCGGCGGCCGAGCTCCCCGCTCCGTGCGCCCCGGTGCCGGTGACCTACGCCGTCGACCCGGACCTGCTGTTCTCGGCGCGGGCGATGACCGATCCGTACCCGGTGCTCGCGCCCGGCGGCACCACCCGCCCCGGCGAGGGCAGCGCAGCGGCGACCGGCTGGCTCGCCGCGCTTGCGGCCGCCACCGCCGGGACCGACGTCCTGGCCCTGCCGTACGCCGACCAGGACGTCGCGGCGGTGGTCGGCAGCGAGACCGACCTCGCGGCCGACGTCGCCGCGGCGCGGACCTACGGGGCGACCGTCACCCGTGAGGTGCTGGGGCGCGAACCGCTGCAGGCCGTGGCCTTCCCACCCGCGGGCCGGCTGTCGGACGCCGCGTTCGACGCCCTGACGACCGCCTCCACGCAGGCCGTCGTGCTGAGCGGGGACGCCGTCCCGGGCCCGCCGGCCGACGCCCGCAGCACGCCCGGGGCGCGGATCGGGCCGCTGGCCAGCTCGACCTCCGGGCGGGTCGCGGGCCTGGTCCCCGACCAGGCCCTGTCCGACCTGCTCGTGCCGACCGGCGACACCGACCCGCGGCTGGCCGAGCAGCGCTGGCTGGTCGAGACCGCGATGATCGCCGCCGAGCTGCCCAGCCGGGGACGCACGCTGCTCGTGGCGCCACCCCGGCGGGCCGCCGTCGACCCGGCGGTGGCCGGCGCGGCGGTCGCCGACACCGGGCGGGTGCCGTGGATGTGCCCGGTCCGGCTGGCCGACGTGGCGGCCGGGCGCGAGGCCTGCCCGGGCGGCTCCGCGGCGCCCGACGACTCCCGTGACGTGGACCTGCTGCAGCCGGACCCCCGGGTCAGCCCGCTGGCCCCGGCGCTGCTCGCGGCCGTCGGCGCGGTCCGCGAGGCCGCGGGGCAGTTCACCGGCGCCATCATCCTCGGCGGGACGGAGCAGGCCCAGGCCACCCGGACCCGCATGCAGCGGGCCTGGCTGCGCGGCGAGTCGAGCGCCTGGCGGGACGACCGCTCCGCCGGAGCCCGGCTGGTCGCGCTCGCCGCCGACGACGTCGCGGACCTGCGCGGCAAGGTGTCGGTCCTGACCGGCTCCATCACCCTGACGAGCAACAACGGGAGCGTGTCGGTGGCGGTGGTCAACGAGCTGGACCAGCCGGTCACGGTCGCGCTGCGGCTGAGGGCGCCCAGCGAGGCCCGGCTCTCCCGCGCGCAGACCGACGTCCTGGTCGTGCCGGCCCGCACCAGCCTGCCGGTGCAGGTCGACGCGCGGACGCGGACCAGCGGCCGGTTCGTGGTGAAGGCCCAGCTGCTGGACCGCGCCGGCGTGCCGTTCGGGGAGCCCCGCGACCTGCGGGTGCGCTCCACCCGGTACGGCACCGTCGCGCTCGCCGTCACCGGGCTGGGCGCGGCCGTGCTGCTGCTCGCGGCCGGCGCCCGGCTCGTCCGTCGCGGCCGGCGACGGCCCGCCGAGCCGGCGCCCGGGTCGTCGTGAGCTCGCTGCTCCGGGCCACCAGCACGATGGCGGTCGGCACGATCGCCTCCCGGGCCACCGGGTTCCTGCGCACCGCCGTGCTCGCGGCGGTGCTCGGCGTCGCCGCGGTCGGGGACGCCTTCAACCTCGCGAACACCGCCCCCAACATCATCTACGAGCTGCTGCTCGGCGGCGTGCTGTCCAGCGTGGTCGTGCCGCTGCTGGTCCGGGCGGCCCAGCGCGACGGCGACGCCGGCACGGCCTTCACCCAGCGCCTGCTCACCCTCACCGTGCTCGTGCTCGGCGGCGCCGCGGTGCTGCTCGTGCTGCTCGCACCGGCCGTCGTGGCGGCCTACGCCGGCCGGGACACCGACCCGGCGACCCGCGACCTGGCCGTCGTGTTCGCCCGGTTCTTCCTGCCCCAGGTGCTGTTCTACGGCGCCGGCGCGGTGATGGGTGCCTACCTCAACACCCGGGGCCGGTTCGGCCCGCCGATGTGGGCGCCGGTACTCAACAACCTGGTCGTGATCGTCACGGGGGTGGTGTTCCTGCTGCTGCCCGGCCCGGACGCGCCGCAGGTCGGCACCATCACCGACACCCAGACCACGGTGCTCGGCATCGGGGTGACGCTCGGCATCGTCGCTCAGACCGCGGTGCTCGTGCCGGCTCTGCGGGCCACCGGGTTCCGCTTCCTGCCGCGCCTGGACCTTCGCGGGGCGGGGCTGCGACAGGCCGGCCGGCTCGCGAAGTGGGTGTTCCTGTACGTGCTGGCCAACCAGCTGGCGTACCTGGTGGTGGTGCGGCTGGCGACCGGTGCGGGCGCCGGGTCGTTCGGCCGCGGCTACTCGGCGTACGTCTACGCGTTCGTGCTCTGGCAGCTGCCGCACGCCGTGGTGGCGGTCAGCGTGATCACCGCGCTGCTGCCGCGGATGAGCCGCGCGGCGGCCGAGAACCGGCCGGCCGAGCTGGCCGCCGCGCTCGGGCAGGGGCTGCGCCTGGTGCTGGTGGTGCTGGTGCCCGCGGCCGTCGCCTTCCTCGTGCTGGGCCGCTCGCTGGCGACGGTGGTGTTCGCGCACAACGCCGTGACGGTGGACCAGGCCCGCTTCATCGGCGTGCTGCTCGGCGTGTTCGCCGTCGGCCTGGTGCCGTTCAGCGTCTACCAGCTGCAGCTGCGCACCTTCTACGCGATGGCCGACACCCGCACGCCGTTCCTGGTCAACCTGGTCGTCAACGCGACGCTGGTCGCGGGAGACCTCACCCTGTACGCCGTGCTTCCCGACGACCTGAAGGTGGCCGGCCTGGCAGCCGGACAGGCCACCTCCTTCCTCGTCGGCCTGGTCGTGGTGTCGCTCGTCCTGCGCCGCCGCACCGGCGGCGCCGCCGGTCAGCAGGTCGTCCGGACCGGGGTCCGCTGCCTGGTCGCCGTGCTCCCGCCGGCGCTGCTCGCCCTCGCCGTCGGCGCCTGGCTCGCCGCGACGGTCGGCACCGGGGTGGTCGGCGCCGCGGTCAACGTGGCCGCGTCCGGCACCGTGCTGGCCGTCGGCTACCTGCTGCTCGTGCGGCGGATGCGGGTCCCGGAGGTCGACGCCGCACTGCGTCCCGTGCTCGCCCGGTTCGGCCGCTGAGCCGGCCGGCCGCACCGGGGCGGCGCCCGGTGCTACAGCCCGACGTCGCACCGGCCGATCCAGCGGCATGGCAGGCGCACGGGGCAGCGACGACCGCGGTGACATCGTCCTGGGCTGGCTCACCCGGCTGGTCGTCGTGCTGGGGCTCGGCGGCCTGCTCGCCGTCGACGGCGCGAGCCTGCTGAGCACCCGGGTGCACGTCGAGGACGCCGCGACGCAGGCCGCCCGGGCCGCTGCGGACGCCTGGCCGGGCAGCGGGCACGTCCAGGTCGCCTACGACGCAGCCGTCGCCAGCCTGACCTCACCCGCCGACAGCGTGCAGGCCCCGACGTTCCGCGTCACGCCGGGCGGCACGGTGACCCTGACCGTCGACACCACCGCCTCGACCCTGCTGGTCCGGCGGATCGGTCCGCTGCGTCCCCTGACCCGGATGAGCGCCACCGGCACCGGGACGCCGTAGAGGCCGGCTATCGGCAGCCGCCGGGCCCCCTACCCTCGACGTGGTCGGCGTCCGTCCGCTGGAGGAGGTGCGTGTGCCGCCCGCCTCCGCCCGGCCCGGACCGGGACAGCTCGTGGCCGGGCGCTACCGGCTGCAGTCCGTCGTGCCGGCGCCGCCGGACGCCCGGGCGGCGCTCTGGCGGGCGCGGGACGAGGTGCTGGCCCGTCCGGTCGCGGTGACCCTGCTCGACGGGGACGACCCGGCGGCCGGGCGCCTGCTGGCTGCCGCCGCCCGGGCCGGCGCGGTCGGCACGCGGGCCGCGACCCGGCTCTACGACGCCGCCGTCCAGACCGGCCCGGCCGGCCCGCTGGTCTACCTGGTGCGCGAGTGGGTGGACGGCGTGCCGCTCGCCCAGGCGCTGCTCGACGGGCCGCTGACCGCGGCCGAGGCGGTCCGGCTGGCCACCCAGGCGGCCGACGCGGTCGCCGGCGCGCACGCGGTCGGCACGGTGCACGGTCGGCTGCACCCGGGCAACCTGGTGCTGTCTCCCGGCGGGCTGCGGATCACCGACACGGCGGTCGGTGCCGCGGTCCGCGACGGCGGGCCGGGCACCGCCGACGGGGACGTGCGCGACCTGGCCGCCCTGCTCTACGCGCTGCTCACCGGTTGCTGGCCGCTGCAGGCCACCGTCCAGCCGGCCCGCGGCCTGCCGCCCGCCCCGGTCGCCGGCACGGGTCCGCGGGCCCCCCGCCTGGTCCGGGCCGGGGTTCCGCGCAGCCTCGACCGGCTGGTCGTCCGGGCGCTCGCCGGGCCGGCCGGCGGCGGGCCGGCGTCGGCGGCCGATCTGTGCGCGGCGCTCGAGACCGCGGCCGGGGACCTGCGCCCCGCGGTACGCCCGGCTCCTCGGCGGCGCCGGCGCGGCGGCCGCCTGGTCGCCGGAGCGGCGTTGCTCGCCGCGCTCGCCACCGTGTCGTACGCGCTGGGCCTGGCCGTCGGCGAGGCGCCCGCCTCGCAGCGCGGGCCCGGGCTCGCGCCGGCCGTCGAGCCCGCTCCGGAAGAGGTCGGGACGCCCGGCTGTTACGCAGAGACCTGCCCGGGGCGACCCGCGGAGCAGGAGACGACGACGAAGGAGAGCACGCTGTGAGCCAGACCGCGAGCGCCGACGAGGTGCGCCAGGCCATCGTGATCGGGTCGGGCCCCTCGGGCTACACCGCTGCGATCTACCTGGCCCGGGCGGGGCTCCAGCCGCTCGTCTTCGAGGGCTCCGTCACCGCCGGCGGCGCGTTGATGAACACCACCGACGTCGAGAACTACCCCGGCTTCCCGGACGGCGTGATGGGTCCGGACCTGATGGACATGCTGCGCACGCAGGCCGAGCGGTTCGGCGCCGAGATGGTCACCGACGACGTGACCGAGGTCGACCTGTCCGGCGAGACCAAGGTCGTCCAGGTGGGCGACACCGCCTACCGGGCCCGCACCGTCGTGCTCGCGATGGGCTCGGCCTACCGCACCCTGGGCATCCCGGGCGAGGACCGGCTGTCCGGTCGCGGCGTGTCCTGGTGCGCGACCTGCGACGGCTTCTTCTTCCGCGACCAGGAGATCGTCGTGGTCGGCGGCGGCGACAGCGCGCTGGAGGAGGCGACCTTCCTCACCCGGTTCGCCAGCAAGGTGACCCTGGTGCACCGCCGCGACAGCCTGCGCGCGAGCAAGATCATGCAGGAGCGCGCCTTCGGCAACGACAAGATCGCGTTCGTCTGGGACACCGAGGTGCTCGAGGCCGTCGGCGAGGACCGGCTCGAGGGCGTCCGGGTCCGCAACCGGGTGACCGGCGAGGAGAGCACCCTGCCGGCCACCGGGCTGTTCATCGCGATCGGCCACGACCCGCGCTCGGAGCTGGTCAAGGGCCAGGTCGAGCTGGACGGCGAGGGCTACGTCGTGGTCCAGAAGCTGCACTCCACCGAGACCGACGTGGCGGGCGTGTTCGCCGCCGGCGACCTCGTCGACCACACCTACCGCCAGGCCATCACCGCGGCCGGCACGGGCTGCGCCGCGGCTCTGGACGCCGAGCGGTACCTGTCCGCGACCGAGGGCCCGGTGCACACCGGCGCCGGCTGGGACACCGGTATCCCGGCCGCCCCGCCGGACGAGCCGTTCGACCGCGGCGCGGGCTCGGTGCCGCCGCAGTAGCCCGGAGCCGGGGAATCCCGTCCCCGCCGACCTGGTTGACCCGTAAGCAACCCCGAGACCCCGAGGAGCACGCATGGGTGCCAACACCAAGACCACCACGGACGCCACGTTCGCCACCGACGTCCTGCAGAGCGACAAGCCGGTGCTCGTCGACTTCTGGGCGGAGTGGTGCGGCCCGTGCAAGATGGTCGCCCCGGTGCTCGAGGAGATCGCCGGCGAGAACGCCGAGAAGATCAGCGTCGTCAAGCTCAACATCGACGAGAACCCGGGTGCCGCCCGCGACTACCAGATCATGAGCATCCCCACGATGGCCGTGTTCTCCGGCGGCAAGCTGGTCAAGTCGATCGTCGGAGCGAAGCCGAAGGCCGCGATCCTGCGCGACCTCGAGGCCTACCTGTAGGTCCGCACGTCCTCCGGCCGGCCCCTCGGGGCCGGCCGGAGGGCTGTCCGGCTCCGACCGGCCCGCCCTCTACGCTGGCGACGGCAGCCGCGCCTGCCCGACCCGCCGGGTCCGCCGACGTACCGTCGTCCCGGCCCACCCGACCAGCCTTCGACGACGAGGTCCCCTGTGCAGCTGTTCCGCCGTGGTGACACCGGACCGGCGGTCGCGGAGGTCCAGGCCGCCCTGACGCAGCTCGGCCTGCTGTGCCGGGCCGAGGACGGCTTCGGCCCGGAGACCGACCGGGCGGTCCGCACCTTCCAGCAGCAGCGCGGCCTGTCGGTCGACGGCCTCGTCGGCCCGGAGACCTACCGGGCGCTGGCCGCTGCGCGCTGGCGGCTCGGCGACCGGTTGCTGTCGCTCGCGAGCAACCCCTTCGTCGGCGACGACGTCGCCGCGCTGCAGGAGCGGCTGCTCGAGCTGGGCTTCGACGCCGGCCGCGTCGACGGGGTGTTCGGCACCCGCACCGCGACCGCGCTGCGCGGCTTCCAGCGGGAGTACGGCATGGTCGCCGACGGCGCCTGCGGGATGGCCACCCTGCGCGCGCTCAAGCAGCTCGGTCGGCTGGTCACCGGTGGCCGGCCGCACGCCCTGCGCGAGACCGAGCAGCTGCACCGCTCCGGCAGCTCGCTGGCCGGCAAGACGATCGTGGTCGACCCGGGGCACGGCGGCCCGGACCGCGGCGCGACCGGGCACGGCCTGGAGGAGGCGGCCGTGGTCGAGGACCTGGCCGCCCGGGTCGAGGGGCGGCTGGCCGCCGTCGGGGTGCGGGCACTGCTCACCCGTCCGTCGCACACCTGCCCGACGGACGCCGAGCGGGCCGCGTTCGCCAACGCGGTCGGTGCCGACCTGGTCGTCTCCCTGCACGTGGACCGGGCCGCGACGCGGGCCCCGCACGGCGTGGCGACGTACCACTTCGGGACCGGCAGCGGCGTGACGTCCACCGTCGGCGAGGAGCTCGCCTCCCTGGTGCAGCGCGAGGTCACCGCCCGCACCGACCTGCTCGACTGCTCGGTGCACGCCAAGACCTGGGAGCTGCTGCGGCTGACCCGGATGCCGGCCGTCCGGCTCGAGCTGGGGCACCTCACCCATCCCGGTGACGCCAGCCGGCTGGCGGACCCGGCGTTCCGCGACACCGTCGCCGAGGCGATCCTGGTCGGCGTCCAGCGCCTGTACCTGCCGGCGGACCTGGACCCGCCGACCGGCGTGCTCCGCCTGCCGAGCCTGTCGCCGGCCTGACGTGCGCGCCTGTGACGCGGCCGCCGAGCTGGGGCGGCTGACCGACCCGCAGCTGTCGCTGTGGCTGGAGGCGCTGGCCTCCCCGGACGGCCTGCGCCGGACGCACGGTCCGGCGCACGTGACCGCGTCGGGGCTGGTGCTCGACGCGGCCGGTTCGGCCGTGCTGCTGGTCCTGCACCGCAAGGTCGGGCTGTGGCTGCAGCCGGGCGGGCACGTCGACGACGACGACGCGTCGCTGGCCGCCGCGGCGCTGCGGGAGGCGACCGAGGAGACCGGGGTCGCGGACCTCGACGTCGACCCGCTGCCGATCCTGCTGGACCGGCACCCGGCACCGTGCGGCGTCCGGGACCACCTGGACGTGCAGTTCCTGCTGCGGGCACCGACCGGCGCGCAGCCGGTCGTCAGCGCCGAGTCGCTGGACGTGCGCTGGTGGCCGGTCGACGCCCTGCCGGCGCAGCGGGTCGACCTCGGCCCGCTGGTCCGGGCCGGTCTCGCCCGGGCCGGCTGAGCCCGGGCCGGTCAGCAGGTCGGGTCGCGCGGGTCGCTGCCCTCCACCGGAACGACGACCGGCTCTTCGTCGAGCACGACGACCAGCTCGCCCGGCGGTGCGCAGGACGCCGGGACGAGCACGCGCAGCGAGGTGACGGTCTCCAGGCCCGGGATGCCGGCCGAGACCGGCAGCTCGGTGCCCAGCACCTCCGCCGGCCGACCCTCGAAGGTCACCGCCGAGACCCGGCGTGGGTGCGAGGACGGGCGGGTCCGGATGTCCAGCTCCAGCCGGACCTCCCGCGGCCCGGCCTGGCTGCGGGCGGGCCGGGCCGCCAGCGAGACCGGCAGGCACCGGCGCCGGATCGTCTCCCGGGCCCGCTCCCGCGGGAGCTCGGCCTCGAGCTCCAGGGGGTGGCGGCCCGCCTCCAGCCGTACCAGGACCGTGCCGCCGAACGGCGCCAGCGGCCCGTCCGGCCCGCAGTGCTCGACGAGCTCGGTGGCCAGCTGCACCGCACCGCGCGGCAGCACGGTCGGGTCGCGCGTGCCCGACGGCCGCAGCGGCGCCCGCTGCTGCGCTCCGACGAGCCGCAGCCGGGCAGCCGCCAGCCGGACCGGCGGGCCGTCGTTGCGCAGCTCCACCGTCAGCCGCAGCGCCGCGTCGACCCGGACCGCTCCCAGCTCGGCCCGCACCGTGCTGCCGCGCACCCCCGCCAGCTCGGCGCCCGACCCGGCGGCGGAGACCGCCACGACGACCAGCACGACCAGCACGCTCGCCGCCACCAGGAGCCGCGGGACCGGGGGCGGTCGCTCCGGCGGCGCGACGCGGCGCGCCGTGGCGGCGACCGGTCGGTCCGCCGCCACCGGTCACACCGGTCGGAGCAGGGGGTCGGGTGACATCGAGCCCAGCAGCCGCTCCAGCGCCACCTCGACGTCCTCCCGCCACGAGACGGCCGTCTTGAGCTCCAGCCGCAGCCGGGGCCAGCGGGAGTGCGGACGCACCGTCTTGAAACCCACCGAGCGCAGCGCGTCGGCCGGCAGGACGCAGGCCGGAGCCGACCACCGCTCGTCGCCGAACGCCTCCACCGCCCGCACCCCCCGCCGGGTCAGGTCCTTGGCCAGGCCCTGCAGCAGCATCCGGCCGAGCCCGCCGCCCTGGAACTCCGGCAGGACGTGCCCGGTCATCAGCAGCACGGCGTCCGCGCTCACCGGCGACGTCGGGTAGGCCACCGACCGGGGGACGTAGGCGGGCGGCGCGTACAGCACGTACCCGGCCGGCACCCCGTCGACGTACACGATCTTGCCGCAGGAGCCCCACTCGAGCAGGGTCGCCGAGACCCAGGACTCCTTCTCCAGCCGGGTGTCCCCGGCTTCCACCGCCCGGTCCAGGGCCACCGGGTCGAGCTCCCAGAACACGCAGCTGCGGCACCGGCCGGGCAGGTCGTCGAGGTTGTCGAGCGTGACGTTCACGGCCCGGCGGCTCACGAGGCGCTCCGGGGCGCCCGCAGCAGCCCGGCCAGCCAGCCACCGACGACGCCGAGCAGCAGCCCGGCCAGGCCGTACGCCACGGCGCGCCAGGAGGCGGACGCAGGGCTCGGCACGATCACACCCGCAGGGTACGACCCGCCCCGGCGCGGCGGAAGTCCGTCCGGAAGCCACCGGAACGCCGATGGACCGTCGCGGCGCACGGGCACCCCGCCGCGGCGCCGGTAGCCTGCCGTCATGGCAGGAGCCCCGGAGCACGAGGCAGGCCCACGCACCGGTGTGGTGCTCGACGCCTTCACCGGCCGGTACGCCGCGCGGACCGCCGGGATGACCGCGTCGGAGATCCGCGCGCTGTTCGCGGTCGCCAGCCGGCCCGAGGTCGTCTCGCTGGCCGGCGGGATGCCCTTCACGGCCGCCCTGCCGCTGGACGCGGTCGGCAAGCTGCTCGCCGACCTGCTCGCGACCCGGGGGGCCACCGCGCTGCAGTACGGCTCCGGCCAGGGCGACCCGGTGCTGCGCGAGCTCATCTGCGAGGTCATGGCGCTGGAAGGGGTGCAGGCCAGCCCGGAGGACGTCGTGGTCACCGTCGGCAGCCAGCAGGCGCTCGACCTGGTCACCCGGATCTTCGTGGACCCGGGTGACGTCGTGCTGGCCGAGGCGCCGTCCTACGTGGGCGCGCTGGGCACCTTCGCCGCCTACCAGGCCGAGGTCCGGCACGTGCCGATGGACGCCGACGGACTGCAGCCCGAGGCGCTGCGCGCCGCCATCGCCGCGGCCGGCGGCCGGGCCAAGTTCCTCTACACCATCCCGAACTTCCACAACCCGGCCGGGACCTCGCTGTCCGAGGCCCGCCGCGACGAGGTCCTGGCGATCTGCCAGGAGGCCGGGCTGCTGGTGCTCGAGGACAACCCGTACGGGCTGCTGGGCTTCGACGGCCCGCCGGTGCGCGCGATCCGGGCCCGCGGCGGTGAGGACGACGTCGTCTACCTCGGCTCCTTCAGCAAGACCTTCGCCCCCGGGCTGCGGGTCGGCTGGGTGCTCGCCCCCCATGCCGTCCGGGAGAAGCTGGTGCTCGCCAGCGAGGCGTCGGTGCTCTGCCCGCCGGCGCTCAACCAGCTGGCGGTGGTGGAGTACCTGACGACCCAGGACTGGCGGGGCCAGGTCCGGGTGTTCCAGCAGATCTACCGCGAGCGCCGGGACGCGATGCTCGACGCGCTCACCCAGCAGATGCCGGCCGGCACCACCTGGACCCACCCGACAGGCGGCTTCTACGTGTGGACGACCCTGCCGGACGGGCTGGACGCCAAGGTCATGCAGCCGCGGGCGATCACCGCCCGGGTGGCGTACGTGCCCGGCATCGGCTTCTACGCCGACGGGCAGGGCGCCCGCGAGCTGCGGCTGTCGTACTGCTTCCCGGAGCCCGACCGGATCCGGGAGGGCGTGCGCCGGCTGGCCGGAGTCGTCGAGCAGGAGCTCGAGCTGCTCGAGACGTTCGGCCCGACGGCCACCCGTCGGGGCGGCGCCGCCGTCCGCACGCCCGCGCCGGACATGGCATGAGGGCGCTGGTCCTGGCCGGCGGTCTGTCGCACGAGCGCGACGTGTCGCTGCGCTCCGGGCGGCGGGTCGTGGACGCGCTGCGGACGACCGGCACCTCCGCCGACCTGCGTGACGCCGACGCGGGGCTGCTCGACGCGCTGGGCAGCTACGACGCGGTCGTCCTGGCGCTGCACGGCGGGTCGGGTGAGGACGGCTCGGTCCGCGAGGTCCTCGAGCTGGCCCGCATCCCCTACGTCGGCTCGACGCCCGGCGCGTGCCGGCTGACCTGGGACAAGCCGAACGCCAAGTTCGTCGCCCGGCAGGCCGGGGTCGCCACGCCGCACGCCGTGGTCCTGCCGCACGCCTCCTTCCAGGAGCTCGGCGCCGGCGGCGTGCTGGAGCGCATCCGGGACCACCTCGGCGTGCCGCTGATGGTCAAGCCGGCCCGCGGCGGGTCGGCGCTCGGCGCCAGCGCCGTGCACGACCCCGCCGACCTGCCCTCGGCGATGGTGGCCTGCTACGGCTACGGCGAGGCGGCCCTGGTGGAGCAGTTCGTCCAGGGCACCGAGGTGGCGGTGACGGTGATCGACACCGGCGACGGCCCGCGGGCCCTGCCCGCGGTGGAGATCCGCCCGCTGTCCGGGGTGTTCGACTACACCGCCCGCTACACCGCCGGTCAGACCGAGTACTTCGCCCCCGCCCGGCTCGATCGCGGGGTGGCCGACGCCGTCGCCTCGGCCGCGGTGGCGGTGCACACCGCACTGGGGCTGCGCGACCTGTCGCGGGTGGACCTGGTGGTCGCCGACGACGGGACGCCGTACCTGCTGGAGGCGAACACCGCGCCGGGGATGACCGAGACGTCGCTGCTGCCGATGGCCGTGCAGGCCGCCGGGCTGTCGGTGGGCGAGCTGCTGCAGACGCTGCTCGAGGTGGCCGTCGAGCGCTGAGCCGCGCCCCGGCCCGGGGTGGCCTCAGCCCGGGTCCGCGGCCCCGTCCAGCAGCCCGACGATCCGGTCGAGGTCGTCCCGGGAGCCGAACTCGATCGTGACCTTGCCCTTGGCCCGGCCCATGTCGACCTTGACGCGCGTCTCGAAGCGGTCGGACAGCCGGTCCGCCAGCTCCAGCAGAGCCGGCGAGGCCGGCCGCCGCCCCCGCCGGGCCCGGGCCGCCGCCGGTTCCCCGTCGCTCTGGGCGAGCGCCACGGCTTCCTCGACGGCGCGTACCGACAGCCCCTCCGCGACGACCCGCAGCGCCATCGTCTCCTGCGCCTGGGCGCTCGGCAGCCCCAGGATCGCCCGGGCGTGGCCGGCCGACAGCACGCCGGCGGCGACCCGGCGCTGCACCGCCGGGGGCAGCTGCAGCAGCCGGATGGTGTTGCTGATCTGCGGCCGGGAGCGGCCGATCCGGGCGGCCAGCTCCTCGTGCGTCGCGCCGAACTCGTGCAGCAGCTGCTGGTAGGCCGCCGCCTCCTCCAGCGGGTTGAGCTGCTGGCGGTGCAGGTTCTCCAGCAGCGCGTCGCGCAGCATGTCGTCGTCGCTGGTGTCCCGGACGATCGCGGCCACCGTGCCCAGGCCGGCCTGCCGGGCGGCCCGCCAGCGGCGCTCGCCCATCACCAGCTCGTACCGCGCGGAGCCGTCCGGCGCCGCGGCGATCTCGCGGACCACCACCGGCTGCAGCAGGCCGACCTCGCGGATGCTGGTCACCAGCTCGGCGAGGGCCTCCTCGTCGAAGTGCTGCCGCGGCTGCAGCGGGTTCGGTGAGATCGCATCCAGCGGCACCTCGGCGAACCGGGCGCCGGCGACGTCGGGCAGCGCCGGAGCCGCGGCCGGGCCGGCCGGCTCCGGCGGCGGGGCCGGCGTGCCGCCGGGGATGAGGGCTCCGAGCCCGCGCCCGAGACCGCCTCGCGGTGTGCTCACGTCCGCTCCTCCCGCAGGGCGCCCGGCGGCTGCCCCGCACCCCGCGCGGCGAGTTGCCGCGCGGCCTCCACGTACGCCCGGGCGCCCCGCGAACCCGGGTCGTACGCCACGACGCTCTTGCCGTAGCCGGGCGCCTCGCTGACCCGCACGCTGCGCGGGATGGTCAGGTCGAGCACCACGTCCCCGAAGTGGTCGCGCACCTCGGCGGCCACCTGGTCGGCGAGCCGGGTCCGGGCGTCGTACATGGTCAGCAGGATCGTGGACAGCTCCAGCCCCGGGTTGAGGTGCGCCTTGACCATGTCGACCGTGCGCAGCAGCTGTCCGAGCCCTTCCAGCGCGTAGTACTCGCACTGGATCGGGATGAGCAGCTCGCGGGCCGCGACCATCGCGTTGAGCGTCAGCAGGCCCAGGCTCGGCGGGCAGTCGATGAGGACGTAGTCGAGGTCCGCGCCGGGACCGGCCAGGTAGGTCTCGAGCGCCCGGGACAGCCGCCACTCGCGGGCGACCGCCGGGACCAGCTCGATCTCGGCGCCCGCCAGGTCGATCGTCGCCGGCACGCACCAGCAGCCGTCGACGCCTCCGGCGGGCTGGACGACGTCGGCCACGGCCACCCCGTCGATGAGCACGTCGTAGACGTTCGGCACGCCGCTGTGGTGCTCCACGCCCAGGCCGGTGCTGGCGTTGCCCTGCGGGTCGAGGTCGATGACGAGCACCTGAGCGCCGTGCATCGTCAGCGCCACCGCCAGGTTGACCGTGCTGGTGGTCTTGCCGACGCCGCCCTTCTGGTTCGCCACCCCCAGGATCCGGCAGCCCGGCGGGGTGGGGAACGGCTCCCGCGGGGTGCGGCGGGCCCGGACCGGTGTCGGGGCCGGCGGCGCCGGGGCGGCGGCCGCCGGGGCCGGCCCAGGCGGGTCGTCGCGCAGCAGCCCCCGGATCCGCCGGGCCGCCGCGTCATCGGCCTCCGCCGATCCCGGACCGGGCTCCTGGTCCACGAGCGCCGCCTCCGGCTCCGGCAGGCGGGCGGGTGCCGACTCCGGCTCCACCTCGGCGCGCGACCCGGCAGCCGCGTCGGGCGCGGGCGCGTCGGGCGCGGGCTCCGGGGCGTCCGGAGCCGGGCGCGACACGTCGGCCGGCCCGTTCTGCTCCACGTGGAACATCGTGCTGGACGACGGCTGCGACCCGGGCCAACCGAGGCCGCTCGGGGTGTCCCGGGGCGCGGCGACCGGCTGCGCCGGCCAGCCCAGGCCGCTCATCGGGCCACCCGCGACGGCCGACGCCGGGCCGCCGCCGGCACGCCGGCGGAGCGCTCCACCACGACCACCCGGGCCCGGGTGCCCAGGCGCTCGTCGCCGACCTCGACGACCCGGGCGTCCCGGCCGCCGGCCCGCTGCAGGGCAGCTCCGCAGGCTGCGAGCTCCTCGTCGGCGCGGTCGCCCTTCAGCGCGAGCAGGCGCCCGCCGGGGCGGAGCAGCGGGAGCGCCCAACCGGCCAGCCGGTCCAGAGGAGCCACGGCCCGTGCGGTCACCACGTCCACGAGCAGATGCGCAGCCAGCTCCTCGGCGCGCGTGCGCCGGACGACCACCCCGGACAGGCCCAGCGCGTCGACGACCTCGGTCAGGAACGTCGCCCGGCGCAGCAGCGGCTCGACCAGCACGACCTGCACGTCCGGGCGCATCGCGGCCAGCACCACTCCCGGCAGCCCGGCCCCCGACCCCAGGTCCAGGACGACCTGACCCGGGTCGAGCAGCGAGGCGACCCCCGCGCAGTTCAGCAGGTGCCGGTCCCACAACCGGGGCGTCTCGCGCGGGCCCAGCAGGCCCCGCTCGACCCCGGCACCGGCCAGCAGCGCGGCGTACGCCTCGAGCACCGGCAGGGAGCTCCCGAAGACCTCGACCGCTGCCGACGGAGCCGGGGGCGGGGCGGCGGGCTGCGTCACGCCCCGACGGGCAGCACCACGACGCGGCGCTCGGGCTCGACGCCCTCGGACTCGCTCGCCACACCGTCGACACCGGCGACCGCGTCGTGGACGATCTTGCGCTCGAACGGGGTCATCGGCGCGAGGGACACGGGCTCGCCGGAGGACAGCACCCGCTCGGCGGCCCGCCTCCCGATCTCGCTGAGCTCGGCCTTGCGCTGCGCCCGCCAGCCGCCGATGTCGAGCATCAGCCGGCTGCGCACGCCGGTCTGCTGGACGACGGCGAGCCGGGTCAGCTCCTGCAGCGCGTCCAGGACGACACCGCCCGGCCCGACCAGGGCGTCGAGGCCGTCCCCGACGATCGCGACGACCGCCCGGTCGTTCTCGACGTCCATGTCGATGTCACCGTCGACGTCGGCGATGTCGAGCAGCCGCTCGAGGTAGTCACCCGCGATGTCGCCCTCCTGGACCAGCAGGTCCTGCTGGCTCGGGGCGGACGGGTCGGCGGGGGCGGCCTGGGTCTCGGTCACGGGGTCCTTCGTTCCACTCGGGAGGTGCGACGCACGGCGGCGCCGCACCGGGATCTGTTCTGGGTCTGTCGGGCCTGCGTCGAGACGGTCAGCGCCGACCGCCCGGCCGGCCCTTCTTCTTCCGCGACCCCTGCGGCCGCCGCTGGCCGGTCGGCGTCGCCTTGCCCGGCCCGCCGACCGGGACCGGCGTCTCGGCGCCGGCACCGCCGGTCTTGCGCCCGCCGCGCTTGGCCAGGTCGACCTTGTCGGGTGCCGGCACGGACTTCGGTCCGGCGGAAGGGCCGTCGAGCAGCGGCGGCGGCATCCGGCGGATCACGTACGCCTGCTGGCCCATCGACCAGACGTTGGTGGTCAGCCAGTACAGCAGCACGCCGATCGGGAAGCTGAAGCCGAAGACCGCGAAGCTCAGCGGCAGGACGTACAGCATGATCTTCTGGACGGACTGCTGCGTCGGGTCGGTCGTGGTCGCCCGGGCCATCATCTGGCGCTGGGTCCAGTACGTCGTCGCACCCATCAGCACCAGCATGATCACGGCGACGACGCGGACCGTGCCCTGCTCGCCACCCAGCCGGGCGAGGAAGTCCGGGGAGCTGTTGAACGCCGCGGAGATCGGCGCACCGAAGATCTGGGCCCGGCCACCCTCGGCGAGGTCCGCGGCCGAGAGCCCGAACCGCGCGACAGCCGGCTCACCGTTGGCCTGCGGCTTGAACTCCCGGATGACGCTGAACAGCGCGAAGAACACCGGCAGCTGCAGCAGCAGCGGGAGGCACCCGGAGATCGGGTTCGCGTTGTTGTCCTTGTAGAGCTTCATCATCTCTACGTTGAGCGTCTCGCGATCGCCCTTGTGCTGTTTCTGGAGGTCCTTGATCCGCGGCGCCAGCTCCTGCATGCGCCGCTGCGACTTGATCTGCTTGACGAACAGCGGGAACAGCAGCAGGCGGACGAAGACCGTCAGCAGGACGATCGACAGGCCCCAGGCCGGACCGCTGCCCGGCTCCAGGAACGTGGACAGGCCACTGTGGATGGCCTTGAGCACCTGAGCGACAGGGGTGCCGATGACATCGATGACGCTCACGAGGGGGCTCCCAGGTCTGCGGTGCGAGGGGCGCGGGGACCCACCGGGGTCGCGGCAGGTGCAGTGGTGCGGACGGCGGGCGTGCGGTCAGCATCGTCGCTGACGCCGCGGCGGGCTGTCCCGTCGGGGCGCCCGGGGACCGGGTCGTGCCCACCGGGGTGGAACGGGTGGCAGCGGGCGATCCGGCGCACGGCCAGCCAGGACCCGCGGGCGGCGCCGTGCACGCCGACGGCCTCGAGGGCGTAGCTGCTGCACGACGGCGCGAACCGGCAGCGCGGGCCCAGCAACGGGGACACCAGCCGCTGGTAGCCCTGTACGGCGCCGACGAGCGCGCGAGCGACCGGGCTCACGACCGGCCGTCCCGGAGGCCGGCCGACCGCACGGGGCGACGGGCGGCCGACGCCAGCGCGGCATCGAGGGCGGACCCCAGCTCGTCGCTGGTCGCCAGGGCAGCGGCCGGCGCGGCCCGCACGACCAGCCGGCTCCCGGCCGGCAGGCCTGCGATGCGGCTGCGCAGCTGGTGGCGCAGCCGGCGGGAGACGCGGCTGCGCACGACCGACCCGCCCACGGCCTTGCTCACGACCAGCCCGGCACGCACGGCCGGCGGGCCGGCGGGCGTGACGTCGGTGGATGCCGGCCCGGTGGAGGACGGCTCGGCGGGGAGCAGGAGGTGCACGGTGAGCAGCGGTCGTGACCCGCGCCGCCCGGCACGCAGGACGTCGCGGAAGTCCGTGGACCGCCGGAGCCGGTGCTCGGGTGCGAGCACGTGCGTCCCCGTCCTGCTCGACCCGCCGGGCCGGATCAGGCCGACAGCTCCGTGCGGCCCTTGCGGCGCCGGGCAGCGAGGATGGCGCGGCCCGCGCGGGTCTGCATGCGCAGCCGGAAGCCGTGGACCTTGGCCCGGCGGCGGTTGTTCGGCTGGAAGGTGCGCTTGCTCACGGCGGGGTCTCCTGGCGATGGTGCCGCGGCTCCCCTGCGGGGGCGCGCGGCGCGGGTGGTGCGGGCGTCCGGCCTGCACTCCCGGCTGGTGCGAGCTCGCGGCGCAGCAGAGGCACAGACCGTCTGAGCCTACGGACCGGCTCGGGGCCGGTCAAACACCCGACCCCGGACACGCACGACCAGGCGGTGGCGGCCTGTGGACAACTCTTGCCGCGCCGGCATTTGGGCTGTTAGCGTTCTGCCCGCCTCCTTCCCCGCCTCGTCGGACCTTCTCGGACAGGTGCCACGACGGCAGCGCTCTGCGCGCGCCTCGGAGGCTCCTCGTGCTCTCCGGGTGGTCTCCACAGGCTGTGGACGAAGGTGTGGACGGCCCCGTCGCTCCGCTGCCCACCCCCACGGGGCCCCGCCCCGGACCGAAGGACGTGCGTGACCGACACCGGCCCCCTCCCGCCTTCCGAGACCGACCCGGACGCCGCCGCGAGCGGGGTGCCGGACCCGGAGACCGCCTGGGGCCGGGCGGTCGACGGCCTGACGCAGAACGCGCTGTCACCGCAGCACCGTGCCTTCCTCGGGCTCACCCGGCCGCTCGGCCTGGTCGAGGACGTGGTCCTGCTGGCGGCTCCCACGGAGTTCGCCAAGGAGGTCCTCGACGCCCGGCTGCGGCCGCTGCTCGTCGGAGCGCTCTCCGCCGCGTACGGGCGCGAGGTCCGGGTGACCGTCATGGTCCAGCCGGTCGAGGACGAACCGGACGACGGGTCGGCCCGCGACGGCGCCGCGTCCGAGAGCGAGCGGGACCGGCACGAGGGGGCGGTGTCCGGCGGCTACGCCAGGGAGCTGAGCCCGTCCGGGCTCGCCGACGTGCGCGCTCTGCCCGGGACCGGCCGGGACACCGACGCCCGGCGGACCGACGTGGAGCCGCCGCGGCTGAACCCGAAGTACACCTTCGAGACCTTCGTCATCGGCGCCAGCAACCGGTTCGCGCACGCCGCGGCGGTCGCGGTGGCGGAGGCGCCGGCCAAGGCGTACAACCCGCTGTTCGTCTACGGGGAGAGCGGGCTCGGCAAGACCCACCTGCTGCACGCGATCGGGCACTACGGGGTCCACCTGTTCGCCGGCGCGCGGGTCCGCTACGTGAGCTCCGAGGAGTTCACCAACGACTTCATCAACAGCCTGCGGGACGACAAGGCCCAGGCCTTCCAGCGCCGCTACCGGGACGTCGACATCCTGCTGGTCGACGACATCCAGTTCCTGGAGAACAAGGAGCGGACGCAGGAGGAGTTCTTCCACACCTTCAACACGCTGCACAACGCCAGCAAGCAGATCGTGATCAGCTCGGACCGGCCGCCCAAGCAGCTGTCCACGCTGGAGGACCGGCTGCGCACCCGCTTCGAGTGGGGCCTGATCACCGACGTGCAGCCGCCCGACCTCGAGACCCGGATCGCGATCCTGCGCAAGAAGGCGGCCCAGGACCGGCTGGCCGCGCCCCCCGACGTGCTGGAGTTCATCGCCAGCAAGATCGCGACGAACATCCGGGAGCTGGAGGGCGCCCTGATCCGGGTGACCGCGTTCGCGAGCCTGAACCGCCAGGGCGTCGACCTCGCGCTCGCCGAGATCGTGCTGCGGGACCTCATCCCGACCGACGGCGGCCCGGAGATCACCGGAGCGACGATCATGGCGGCGACGGCGGAGTACTTCGGCCTGACCATGGAGGACCTGTGCGGCTCCTCCCGCTCGCGGGTCCTGGTGACCGGTCGTCAGATCGCGATGTACCTGTGCCGGGAGCTCACCGACATGTCCCTGCCGAAGATCGGTCAGATGTTCGGCGGTCGTGACCACACCACGGTGATCCACGCCGACCGCAAGATCCGCGGGCAGATGGCGGAGCGTCGGGCGACCTACAACCAGGTCGCTGAGCTCACGAACCGGATCAAGACCCGGTCCAGATCGTGACGCTTCGTGTCGGTTCGACCCCGACCGGTGCTGTTGTCACGCGGGGCAGCGTGTCCGTCACTCACGCTCTGCACAGGTTGGGGATAACGCTGTGGACGCCGGGCATCTCATCGGGGACGGATGGTGGACGCGGGGGGGCACCCCGGGCGTCGTCCACCCTCGTCCACGGGTCGACGGGGAGGGCGTCCACAGTGCGCACACAGGGCGACACACCGTGCGACCTGCGAGGCACGCGGCGGTCCACAGCGATGCACAGCCCTAGTACGACGACGGTTCCTGTCTCTCCCTCGATCTCCAGAACCACCATCGAGGCCCGCCCCGTTGTGGACACCCGCTCAGGAACTAGGGTCGCGACCCCGAGCCGGCACGTCCGGCACGACTCCCGAAGGGCACGCACATGGAGCTGAGGGTCGAGCGCGACGCGCTCGCCGACGCCGTCGTCTGGACTGCCCGCTCCCTGCCGGCCCGTCCCCCCATGCAGGTGCTGCTCGGCCTGCTGCTCGAAGCGGGGGACGAGGGTCTCGCGGTGTCGGGCTTCGACTACGAGGTCAGCTCGCGGATCACGGTTCCGGCGCAGATCGGCGACGCCGGGCGGGTCCTGGTGCCCGGCCGGCTGCTCTCCGACATCGTCCGGGCGCTGCCGGCTCAGCCGGTCGACCTGCGGCTCGAAGGCAGCAGAGTGGTCCTGACCTGCGGCGCAGCGCGTTTCACCCTGCCGACGATGCAGGTCGAGGACTATCCGTCCCTGCCGGACATGCCGGCCACCGCGGGGGCGCTGGAGAGCGACGTGTTCGCCAGCGCGGTCCAGCAGGTGGCCTTGGCCGCCGGCAAGGACGACACCCTGCCGGTGCTGACCGGCGTCCGGGTCGAGATCGACGGCGAGTCGCTCACCCTCGCCGCCACGGACCGGTACCGGCTCGCCGTGCGCAGCCTGCCCTGGCGTCCGGCGGACCCGGGCCTGACGACGACGGCGCTGGTGCCGGCCCGCACGCTGGCGGAGGTGGCGAAGGCGCTCACCGCCGGCCCTGAGGTGGCGGTCGCACTGGCGACCGGGTCCGCCGGCGAAGGCATGATCGGCTTCGAGGGGGCCGGCCGGCGGACGACGTCCCGGCTGCTCGAGGGTGAGTTCCCGAAGTACCGGTCGTTGCTGCCCAGCGACAGCACCGCGGTGGCCGAGGTCCCGACCGGCCCGTTCGTCGAGGCGGTCAAGCGGGTCGCGCTCGTCGCCGAGCGGAACACGCCCGTCCGGCTGGGGTTCTCGGCGGACGGGCTGGTCCTCGAGGCCGGCGGCAGCGACCAGGCCCAGGCCTCCGAGCAGCTGTCCTGCTCCTGGGAGGGCGAGGCGATGCAGATCGCGTTCAACCCCGGCTTCCTGCTGGACGGGCTGCTCGCCGTCGACTCGGACGCGACGACCCTGTCGTTCACCGGCCCGACCCGCCCCGCCGTTCTCACCGGCAAGCGCCAGCCGGACGCCGCGCCCGGTGAGGTCGCGGACTACCGGTACCTGCTCATGCCGGTCCGGCTCTCCGGCTGACCGGGCGACACCGCACCGCAAGCGCAAGCGCAGGCGACGAGGGACGATCCGACCGGGAGGTCCGCGTGGGCAAGCTGGGAATGGTCGGCCTGGGCCGCATGGGCGGCAACATGGCCGAGCGACTGCGGCGTGGCGGGCACGAGGTCGTGGGATTCGACCGCGACCCCGGTGTGCGGGACGTCGACAGCCTCGAGGCGCTCGTGGCCGCGCTGGAGCCGCCCCGGGCGATCTGGGTGATGGTCCCGGCCGGCCCGCCGACCTACGACACGATCGACGCGCTCGGCGAGCTGCTCGAGCCGGGTGACGTGATCGTCGACGGCGGCAACTCGCGCTACACCGACGACCAGCGACACAGCGCCGCGCTGGAGGGCAGGGGCGTCGGGTTCGTCGACGTCGGCGTCTCGGGCGGGATCTGGGGGCTGACCGAGGGATATGCCCTGATGGTCGGCGGTGGCGCGGAGCACGTCGCCCGCCTGCAGCCCTTCCTGGACACGCTGAAGCCGCCCGGCGACAGCGGGTTCGTGCACGCGGGCGAGGTGGGCGCCGGCCACTTCGCCAAGATGGTGCACAACGGCATCGAGTACGGGTTGATGCAGGCCTACGCCGAGGGATGGGAGCTGCTCGAGGCCACCGACGTGGTGACCGACGTCCCCGCGGTGATCTCGTCCTGGCAGTCCGGCACGGTGATCCGCTCCTGGCTGCTCGACCTGATGGTCAACGCCCTGGGTGAGGACGCCCACCTCGAGGCGCTGCGCGGCTACGCGCAGGACTCCGGGGAGGGCCGTTGGACCGTCGAGGCGGCCATCGACCACGCGGTGCCGCTGCCCGTGATCACCGCCGCGCTGTACGCCCGGTTCGCCTCGCGACAGGACGACTCGCCGGCGATGAAGATGGTGGCCGCGCTGCGCAACCAGTTCGGCGGCCACGCCGTGACGTCGGCCGCCGGGGCGGCCGAGCGGGGTGCCGACGCCCCCGGTGCGGATGCCGGCGCAGGTCAGGACGTCGCCGACAGCACCGAGCGCGGCACGCCGGGGACCCCGCCGGAGTCCTGATGCGCGTCTCCCACCTGTCGCTGACGGACTTCCGGTCCTGGCCGGCGCTCGAGCTCGAGCTGTCGGCCGGCCCGACAGCGCTGGTGGGGGCCAACGGCCAGGGCAAGACCAACATCCTCGAGGCCATCGGCTACGCGGCGACGCTGGGTTCGCACCGGGTCGGCACGGACGCGCCGCTGGTCCGGGCCGGGGCCGAGCGGTCCGTCGTGCGCGCCCGGGTCGACAGGGCCGGGCGCGCCACCCTCGTCGAGATCGAGATCAACCCCGGTCGGGCCAACCGCGCCCGGGTCAACCGGGCGCCGGTGCCGCGGGCCCGCGAGGTGCTCGGACTGCTCCGGACCGTGCTGTTCTCGCCCGAGGACCTGTCGCTGGTCCGGGGCGACCCCTCCGAGCGCCGTCGCTTCCTGGACGACCTGCTCGTGCTGCGCACCCCCCGGCTGTCCGGCGTACGCGCCGACTACGACCGCGTGCTCAAGCAGCGGAACGCCCTGCTCAAGACCGCTTTCCTGGCTCGTCGGTCGGGCGGCGGCGACATGCGCACGCTGGACGTGTGGGACACCCACCTGGCCCGGGCGGGCGCGGAGCTGCTGGCTGCCCGGCTCGGCCTGGTCGCGGCGCTGGCGCCGCACGTGGGCAAGGCGTACGCGGAGGTCTCGGCCGGCCGCGGCGAGCCGGGGCTGACCTACCGGGCCTCGCTCGGCGAGGCGATGCCGTCCGAGCCGGACCGGCCGGCGCTCGAGCAGGCGCTGTCCGCCGAGCTGGGTCGGCTGCGGCCGTCCGAGGTCGAGCGCGGCGTGTCCCTGGTCGGCCCGCACCGGGACGACCTGCTCCTGACGCTGGCGCACAGCGGCGCGGGCGAGCTGCCGGTGAAGGGCTACGCCTCGCACGGCGAGTCCTGGTCGGTCGCGCTCGCGCTGCGGCTGGCGAGCTTCCAGCTGCTGCGGGCCGACGCGGCCGAGGGCGACGGCGAGCCGGTGCTCGTCCTCGACGACGTCTTCGCCGAGCTCGACGAGGGTCGCCGCGACCGGCTCGCCACCCTGGTCGGGGAGGCCGAGCAGGTGCTCGTCTCGGCAGCCGTCGCCGAGGACGTGCCGCCGGCCCTGCGCGGTGTGCGGTGGGACGTGGCGGGCGGCCGGGTCACCCGTGGCTGACGGGTCCGGGGCCGACGACGCCGGTACCCGCGACCCCGGTGCTCGGGGACCGGGCGCCCCGGGCGGCGGGACGGGCGGTCTGGCCGGACCAGACCTCGCCCGGGCGGCGCTGGCCGCGGCCAAGGCGCGGGCACGCGAGCGCGGCGCCACCCCCCGGACGGCCCGGCCACGCCGGTCCGCTGCTCCGCGGACCGACGGCGACGCCCGCGACCCGGTGCTGTTCGGGGCTGCGATCGCCAGGCTGGTCACCGAGCGGGGCTGGGAGGGCACGACGAGCGCCGCCCGGGTCACCGGGGAGTGGGACCTGCTGGTCGGGCCGGAGATCGCCGACCACTGCCGGCCCGCCTCCCTGCTGGACGGCGAGCTGGTGCTGGTGGCCGAGTCGTCCGCCTGGGCGACGCAGCTGCGCCTGATGTCGGCCCAGCTGGTGCGACGGCTGACGGGCGCGGTCGGGCCGGGGGTGGTCACGCGGGTCGTCGTGCGGGGCCCGGCGCAGCCGGACTGGCGCCGCGGACCCCGACGGGTGCAGGGTCGCGGGCCGCGCGACACCTACGGCTGACCCCCGCCCGGCGAGGCTGTACGGCTCGTGGTTCGTCGGTGCGTGGGGGACCACGCGACAGGGGGGTGACGCGCCCAGCGGGCATCCTGGGCCGCTGCACGCCGTGCTGGCTTGCGCAGCGGCTACACTTGCGGGAGCACCCGAGCGGGAGCGCTGCCGCCGGTGGCCGCCCCGTTGCGCGGGGTCCGGGCCCCCACAGCCCTCCCCCCGCCGCAGGTCGTTGCCCGCGATGCGGCGGGAGAGCGGAGCGTCCACCTATGGCCCTCGAGCAGCCCAGCTACGGCGCCTCGTCGATCACGGTTCTCGAAGGCCTGGAGGCCGTGCGCAAGCGGCCCGGCATGTACATCGGCTCGACGGGTGAGCGCGGTCTGCACCACCTGGTGTACGAGGTGGTCGACAACGCCGTCGACGAGGCGCTGGCCGGGCACTGCGACCGGGTGGTCGTGACGCTGCTCGCCGACGGCGGCGTCCGGGTCGAGGACAACGGCCGGGGCATCCCGGTCGGGATCCACCCCAAGGAGGGCCGGCCTGCGGTCGAGGTGGTGCTGACGACCCTGCACGCGGGCGGCAAGTTCGACGGCGAGAGCTACGCCGTCTCCGGTGGCCTGCACGGTGTCGGTGCCGCGGTGGTCAACGCGCTGTCCACCCGGCTCGAGGTCGAGATCAAGCGGGAGGGCCACGTCTGGTCGCAGACCTACCACCGCTCGGTGCCGACCCCGCTCGAACGCGGGAGAACGACCGAGGAGACCGGAACGATCCTGGCGTTCTGGGCCGACCCGGACATCTTCACGGAGACGACGGCGTACTCCCGCGAGACGCTGCACCGCCGGCTGCAGGAGATGGCCTTCCTCAACAAGGGCCTGTCCATCACGCTGCGGGACGAGCGGCCGGACGAGCCGCTCGAGTCGGTCTTCCACTACCCCGGTGGCCTCGAGGACTACGTCCGCCACCTGAACCACAGCAAGTCACCGGTGCACCCGGGCGTCATCGGGTTCAGCGAGGAGACGACGACCGGCATGCGGATGACCGTCGAGGTCGCGATGCAGTGGAACGACTCCTACACCGAGTCGGTCTACACGTTCGCCAACACGATCAACACGCACGAGGGCGGGACGCACGAGGAGGGCTTCCGGGCTGCGCTGACGAAGACGTTCAACGACTGGGCGCGCAGCAAGGGGCACCTCAAGGAGAAGGAGACCAACCTCGAGGGGTCCGACATCCGGGAGGGCCTCACCGCGATCATCAGCCTGAAGATCGCCGACCCGCAGTTCGAGGGGCAGACCAAGACCAAGCTCGGCAACTCCGAGGCGAAGTCGTTCGTCCAGCGGGCCACCGGCGAGTGGCTCCGGGACTGGTTCGACCGCAACCCTGGCGAGGGCAAGGCCATCGTGCAGAAGGCCACCCAGGCCGCGCGGGCCCGGCTGGCGGCTCGGCAGGCGCGTGACCTGACCCGCCGCAAGGGGCTCCTGGAGTCCAGCTCGCTGCCCGGCAAGCTGGCGGACTGCATGTCCACCGACCCGCGGGAGTCGGAGCTGTACGTCGTCGAGGGCGACTCGGCGGGTGGCTCGGCCAAGGGTGGCCGGGACTCGAAGTTCCAGGCGATCCTGCCGATCCGCGGGAAGATCCTCAACGTCGAGAAGGCACGGATCGACCGGGTCCTCAAGAACAACGAGGTCCAGGCCATGATCACCGCGCTCGGCACCGGGATCCACGAGGAGTTCGACGCCGGGAAGCTGCGCTACCACAAGGTCGTCCTCATGGCGGACGCCGACGTCGACGGTCAGCACATCCGCACGCTGCTGCTCACGCTGCTGTTCCGCTTCATGCGGCCGCTGGTCGAGCTCGGGCACGTCTACCTCGCGCAGCCCCCGCTGTACAAGATCAAGTGGAACGGCGGGGACGTCATGTACGCCTACTCCGACCGGGAGCGCGACGGCCTCATCGAGGCCGGCCAGGCCGCGGGCAAGCGGCTCCCCAAGTCCGGCGAGGCCGTGCAGCGCTTCAAGGGCCTCGGTGAGATGAACGCCGAGGAGCTGTGGTCCACCACGATGGACCCGGCCACCCGGGTGCTGCTGCAGGTGACGCTGGACGACGCGGCGACGGCCGACGACCTGTTCTCGGTGCTCATGGGCGAGGACGTCGAGGCGCGCCGCAGCTTCATCCAGCGCAACGCCAAGGACGTCCGCTTCCTCGACATCTAGCTCGGTGCCCTGTTCCACGTGGAACGAGGCACGCTGTCCGTCGCTGTTCCACGTGGAACAGCGTGATCCGAGAGGACCCTCGTGGTCGACGTCCTGCCCCCGCCGCCCGGCGACCGTGTCGAGCCCGTCGGCATCGAGGTCGAGATGCAGCGCTCGTACCTCGACTACGCGATGTCCGTCATCGTGGGTCGCGCGCTGCCGGACGTGCGGGACGGCCTGAAGCCGGTGCACCGTCGGGTGCTCTACGCCATGTACGACGGCGGCTACCGCCCGGACCGCGGCTACTTCAAGTGCGCCCGCGTGGTCGGCGACGTGATGGGCAACTACCACCCGCACGGTGACGCCTCGATCTACGACGCCCTGGTCCGCCTGGCCCAGCCGTGGTCCTTGCGCTATCCCATGATCGACGGCAACGGCAACTTCGGCTCCCCCGGCAACGACCCGCCGGCCGCGCAGCGCTACACCGAGTGCCGCCTGCAGCCGCTGGCGATGGAGATGCTGCGGGACATCGACCAGGAGACGGTCGACTTCTCGGCCAACTACGACGGCCGGTCGCTGGAGCCGGACGTGCTGCCCAGCCGGATCCCGAACCTGCTCGTGAACGGCTCGGCGGGGATCGCCGTCGGCATGGCGACGAACATCCCGCCGCACAACCTGCGGGAGGTGGCGGCCGGTGTGCAGTGGGCACTCGCCCATCCGGAGGCCTCCGCGGAGGAGCTGCAGGAGGCGCTCCTGGAGCGCATCCAGGGTCCGGACTTCCCGACCGGTGCGCTCATCGTGGGCAAGCAGGGCATCGGCGAGGCGTACCGGACCGGGCGCGGCTCGATCACCATGCGCGCCGTGGTGGAGGTCGACGAGGACGCCAAGGGGCGCACCATCCTGGTCGCCACCGAGCTGCCGTACCAGGTCAACCCGGACAACCTGGCGCTGTCCATCGCCGAGCTGGTCAAGGACGGGCGGATCAACGGGATCGCGGACGTCCGCGACGAGGGCAGCCAGCGCACGGGTCAGCGTCTCGTCGTCGTGCTCAAGCGCGACGCGGTCGCCAAGGTCGTGCTGAACAACCTCTACAAGCACACCCAGCTGCAGTACACGTTCGGCGCCAACATGCTGTCGATCGTCGACGGCGTCCCGCGCACGTTGCGCCTGGACGAGATGGTCACGTTCTACGTGGACCACCAGGTCGACGTGATCGTCCGGCGGACCCGCTACCGGCTGCGCAAGGCCGAGGAGCGCGCCCACATCCTGCGCGGGTACGGCAAGGCGCTGGACCGGCTGGACGACGTGATCGCCCTGATCCGGGCCTCGGAGTCGGCCGACGCGGCTCGCGAGGCCCTGATGGCCCTGCTGGAGATCGACGAGATCCAGGCGCTCGCGATCCTGGACATGCAGCTGCGCCGGCTGGCAGCGCTGGAGCGACAGCGGATCCTCGACGAGCTGGCCGAGCGCGAGGCCGAGATCGCCGACCTGACCGCCATCCTGCAGGACCCCGGCCGGCAGCGGTCGATCATCGGCGACGAGCTCGGCGAGGCCGCCGAGAGGTTCGGGGACGACCGCCGCACCCGCATCGTGCCGTTCGAGGGCGACATGAGCGCCGAGGACCTCATCGCCCAGGAGGACGTCGTCGTGACGGTCACCCGGGGGGGCTACGCCAAGCGCACCAGGACCGACCTGTACCGCTCGCAGCGGCGTGGCGGGAAGGGAGTGCGGGGCGCCGCCCTCAAGCAGGACGACATCGTCGAGCACTTCTTCGTGACGACGACGCATCACTGGATCCTGTTCTTCACCAACAAGGGACGGGTCTACCGGGCGAAGGCGCACGAGCTGCCGGAGGCCGGCCGGGACGCCCGCGGTGCGCACATCGCCAACGTGCTGGCGTTCCAGCCCGACGAGCACATCGCCCAGGTGATGGACATCCGCGACTACGGGGTCGCGCCGTACCTCGTGCTGGCCACCCGGAACGGCCTGGTCAAGAAGACCGGGCTGCGGGAGTACGACAACGGCCGGTCCAGCGGGCTCATCGCGGTCAACCTGCGCGAGGACGACGAGCTCATCGCGGCGGCCCTGATCAGCGCCGAGGACGACCTGCTGCTGGTCAGCCGGCAGGCCCAGTCGATCCGCTTCCGGGCCGACGACGAGGCGTTGCGCCCGATGGGTCGTGCCACGTCGGGCGTGATGGGCATCCGGCTGCGCAACGAGGACGAGCTGCTGGCCATGGTCGTGGCGAACGACCTGGAGGCTGCGCTGATGGTGGTCACCGACGGGGGCTTCGGGAAGCGGACGGCGCTCACCGAGTACAAGCAGCAGGGCCGCGGGGGCAGCGGCGTGCTCACCGCCGCCGTGGCCGAGAAGCGCGGCCAGCTGGTGGGCGCGCTGGTGGTGCGGGACGGCGACGAGGTCTTCGCCGTCACCAGCTCCGGCGTGGTGATCCGGGTTCCGGTCCAGGGCCTGCGCCTGCTCTCCCGGGCCACCGGTGGGGTGAGGCTCATCTCGCTGGAGTCGGGTGCCACGGTGGTCTCGGTCGCGCGCAACGGCGAGGCCGAGGCCGAGGTGGAGTCCGCGCTGGACAGCGGCGCCGACCCGGTGCCGGCAGAGGTCCTGGCGGCGGACGGGGCGGGCGACCAGGTGGTGGTGCTGGACGAGTCCGGTGACCTCGTCGAGCAGGAGGAGGCGGAGCACCGCCAGGACGACCAGGACGACCAGGACGACGACGGCGACGCCGCACCGACGGACGGGGACAGCGCATGAGCGACGAGCAGGTCCGGTTGACCAAGGCCGCCGACCGGGGCGACGCCGGGGACGCCGCGCAGGCGGACAGCGTGGCACCGGTCGAGGCGACCGCCGGGCCGGGTGCGGCACGCGCTGCCGGCAGGCCCGGCGGCACCGGCGCCGAGGACCGCGCGACCCGCCCCGTCCGCTTCGACCCACGAGCCGGTACGGCCCGGCCGGGGGCGCGGCGGCGTGCCCGGCTCGGCGTGACCCGGGTCGACCCGTGGTCGGTCTTCCTGCTGTCGTTCCTGGTCTCGTTGTTCCTGGGCGTGATCCTGGTGGTGGCCGTGAGCGTGCTGTACCTCCTGCTGAGCTCGCTCGGCGTGCTCGAGGCGGTCGACACCTTCGCACGGGACCTGCAGCTCATCGACGCGAACACCTCCCTGCTGCGGCTGCCCACCGTGCTGGGGATCGCCGCTGTCCTGGCGGCCGTCGATGCGGTGCTGCTGACCGCGCTGGCCACGCTCGGTGCGTTCCTCTACAACCTGTGCGCCAGCCTGACCGGCGGGGTCGACGTCGTCCTCGTCGAGCGGGACTGACCGCCAGGTCGTGCCGGCCGGCAGCGCTGGTAGTGTCTGCGCCGCCGCTTCGCGGCGTTGTGCGGGCCTGTAGCTCAGACGGTTAGAGCGCATCCCTGATAAGGATGAGGCCGGAGGTTCAAGTCCTCCCAGGCCCACTCCGCACGACCAGGCACGTTCCGGAGGCACGAGTGCGACGACCGGCCCTGCTCGTGGCTCTGGCCGCGGCGCTGGTGGTGGTCCGCCGCCGCGCGGCGGCGGCTCGTGCGGAGCGCCGGCTGTGGGCGGAGGCCGGCGTCTCCCCGCCCGACCTCCGCTGAACCGGGGGACGTAGCTCAACTGGCAGAGCACCGCCTTTGCAAGGCGGGGGTTGGGGGTTCGAGTCCCCCGTCTCCACGTCCCCCCGGGGTCAGGCCGGGGTGTCGGTGTCCACGACGGCCCGCAGCTGCTCGGGCTCCTGCGCGCCCGGCGCGTCCTCGCCGACCACCCGGCGCACGGCGAGCGCGACCGCGGCGCCGGCGACGGCACCCGCCACCGCGGCGGTGACCGCCCAGGGCCAGCGCCGGCTCGGTCGGGTCGGCGTGGCCAGCGCAGCGGCGGCCCGCTCACGACCTTCCTCGACGACGCCCTCGACGACCTCGCCCCAGTGCCGGACCACGTCCCCGGCGTCGGTCGTGGCCAGCCGGCTGCGCAGCGCGTCGTAGGAGTCGGCGAGGCCGGCGGCCAGCGCCTCCGCGTGCACCGCGGCCTCCTCCACCGCGGTGCCGAGCGTGCGACCGGCCGCGGCCCCCCACTCGGCTCCTCTCTCGGGTGCCTGCGCCAGCGGGACGTGCAGGTTGTCCGGGCTCGGGCGGTGGCTCACGTGCTGCTCCCTCCGTCGGGTCGCGGCGCTCGCACCGCGTCGTCCGCAGCCTGCCACGCAGCCGGCTCCGCACACCTCGTGGAAGGATGGGAGTTGCTGCCGAGCTCAGTCCCGAGCCCGCCCCGTACCCCGACAGGAGCCTCCGTGGCCTCGTCCCTGTTCGCCACCCTCACGACCAACCACGGCCCGATCCGCATCCAGCTGTTCCCGGACCACGCGCCCAAGACCGTGAAGAACTTCGTCGGACTGGCGGACGGCAGCGGCGAGTGGAAGGACCCGCGGACCGGCAAGCCGGGCGAGGGCGCGCTCTACGACGGCACGGTGTTCCACCGGGTCATCAGCGGGTTCATGATCCAGGGCGGGGACCCGCTCGGCACCGGCACCGGCGGCCCGGGCTACCAGTTCGGCGACGAGTTCCACCCCGAGCTGACCTTCAGCAAGCCGTACCTGCTGGCGATGGCCAACGCCGGCCCCGGCACCAACGGCTCGCAGTTCTTCATCACCGTCGGCCCGACGCCGCACCTCAACAGCAGGCACACGATCTTCGGCGAGGTGGCCGACCAGGCCTCGCGCGACGTGGTCGACCGGATCGCCGGCACGCCGACCGGCCGTCAGGACCGCCCGCAGGAGGACGTCGTGATCGAGTCGGTGGAGATCGAGCAGCGTCGAGTCCTGACCCAGCCGTCCGAGGCCGGCGGCCGGCGGCGCCGACCTGCTACCGCCATCCGGAACGGGAGACCTACGTCCGCTGCACGCGCTGCGAGCGGCCGATCTGCCCCGAGTGCATGATCGCGGCGTCGGTGGGGTTCCAGTGCCCGGACGACGTGCAGGCCGGCCGGCGCAGCGTCCGGGAGGCGCGGACGACGTTCGGCGGACGGGTCAGCGCCGACACGGCTCGGGTCACCCTGGTGCTGATCGGTCTCAACGTGGCGGTGCACCTGGTGCAGCTGGCCCGGCCCGGCCTGGTGGTCGACTTCGGCAACCTGGCCCTGGCCCGCAACGGTGGCAGAGCTCATCGGCGTCGCGGAGGGTCAGTGGTACCGGCTGCTCACGGCGGCCTTCCTGCACGCCGGCCTGTTCCACCTGCTGATGAACATGTTCGCGCTGTTCACGGTGGGTCCGCCGCTGGAGGCGGCGCTCGGCCGCAGCCGCTTCCTCACCCTCTACGTGCTGTCGGCGCTCGGCGGCTCGACGCTGTCGATGCTGGTGTCGTCACCGGGGACGCTGGGGGTCGGCGCCTCCGGGGCGATCTTCGGCCTGTTCGGCGCGTTCTACGTCGTGGTCCGCCGCGGCGGTGGGCAGACCGGACCGTTGCTCCTGCTTCTCGGCATCAACCTGGTCATCACCTTCTCGGTGCCGATCATCGACTGGCGCGGCGCACGTCGGGGGTCTGGTCACCGGCGCGCTGGTCGGCGGTGGCCTTCGCGTACGCGCCGCGGGGCCGTCGGCGCACGGCCGTCCAGGTCGGTGCCTGCGTCGTCGGTCGGCGTCGTGCTGCTCGTCGCGGTGCTCGGCCCGCGCTGCTGCGCTGCAGGGTCTAGCAGCCCGGCCAGCGCCACGACGTCCGGAGGGCCGCGCCGAGGTCGGCGGCGACCGAGGACGACCGCACGCCTCGTCGTCCGCCCGAGGTCGATGCTCCAGCAGCGGCGCCCGCCGGTCGGTGACCACCCGGAGCCGTCCCGACCTCGGCGCCACGGCAGCGCGCAGCCGGTGCAGGCCCGGACGACCGACAGCCCCGCGCCGTCGGCCGCGAGAACCGGGCGCAGCAGCAGGTCCCGCAGCGCCATCGCCGCAGCAACGGTCGCCGACCGGTCCCGCCAGCAGCCGGCCCGCCGGGTCGGCCCGTCCCGCGACGAGCGCCAGCACCCGGCCAGCACGAGCAGTGCGACGCCGCTGCTCCGGGACGGGCCGGCGGTCAGCACACCCTCACCTAGGCAGCCCGGCCCGCCCCCGGCCTGGCTGGCGCCGGCGGAGCGGCGTACGGTGTGCTAACGGTCGTTCACAAGTCCGGCCGAGGTCGAGCCCGGCAGGTCCGCCTGCCCGGGGGATTTCCGAGGAGGTCCCATGCGGGACGCGGTCATCGTCGAGGCGGTGCGGACCCCCGTCGGCAAGCGCAACGGCGGGCTGGCCGGCGTCCACCCGGCGGACCTGTCGGCGCACGTCCTGCGGGCGCTCGTCGAGCGCACCGGCATCGACCCGGCCCTGGTCGACGACGTCATCTGGGGCTGCGTGCGCCAGGTCGGCGAGCAGACCTTCGACATCGCCCGGACGCCGCTGCTGGCGGCCGGCTGGCCGGAGTCGGTGCCCGGCACGACCATCGACCGGCAGTGCGGGTCCTCCCAGCAGGCCGTGCACTTCGCGGCCGCCGGCGGTGATCGCCGGGCACTACGACGTCGTCGGTCGCCGGCGGCGTCGAGTCGATGAGCCGCGTGCCGATGGGCTCGCGCGATGGATCGGCGGAACCCGCTGGGTCCGAGGGCTACCGCGCGCGGTACGGCGACGACTTCCCCAACCAGGGCGTCGGCGCGGAGATGATCGCCGAGCGTGGGGCCTGTCCCGCGCGCAGCTCGACGAGTTCGCGCTCGCCAGCCACGAGAAGGCCGCGGCGGCCACCGGACGCCGGGGCCTTCGACGGCGCAGATCGCCCCGGTGACCACCGCCGACGGCGTGGTCTCGGCGCGACGAGGGCATCCGCCGGGGCGGCACGCTGGAGAGCGCTCGCCGGCCTGAAGCCGGCGTTCACGGCCGGACGGCGTGATCACCGCGGGCAACTCCTCGCAGATCTCCGACGGCGCCGCGGCGCTGCTGGTCACCACGAGCGAGAAGGCGGCCGCGAGCTCGGGCTGACCCCGATCGTCCGGGTCCACACCGCGGTCGTGGTCGGGCAGCGACCCGGTGATCGATGCTGACCGCGCCCATCCCGGCGACCCGCAAGGCGCTGCAGCGCTCCGGGCTGCGCGATCGACGACATCGGCGCCTTCGAGGTCAACGAGGCCTTCGCCTCCGTGCCGCTGGCCTGGCTCGCCGAGATCGGCGCCGACGAGAAGTCGCTGAACCCGCTCGGCGGGCGCGATCGCGCTCGGCCACCCGCTCGGCGGCTCCGGCGCCCGGCTGATGACCACGCTGGTGCACCACATGCGTCGACAACGGCATCCGGTACGGGCTGCAGACCATGTGCGAGGGCGGCGGCCAGGCCAACGCCACGATCCTCGAGCTCGTGCAGGGCGCCTAGCCCGACCCGCGATCGGATCCCCCCGGCCCTGCGGCCGGGGGGATCCGTCGTTTCCGGGGCCGGCCCTTCAGGTTCCGGGCGGCCGTGCCGATGCCAGGACAAAGCCTGCAGCGGCCGGCGGTCCGTCGTCCACACTGTGGACAACGCCTGGGGAGAACTACACCACTGTCACTCAGCGGTGCTGCGTGCAAACGTCCAGGTCAGGCGGGCTGACCGACGTCGGTCAGCGCCACTGCGTGGACAGCACGAACCCGAGGACGATGAAGCCGAAGCCCACCGCCAGGTTGGCGTTGCCCAGGTCGCCGATCACCGGCAGGTCTCCCTGGGTCACGTAGAACGCGACGAGCCAGAGAATGCCGATGCCGAACAGCGCCAGCATCAGCGGCGCCAGCCAGACCGGGCTGGGGCCCTTCTTCCTGCTCGCCTGCTGATCGGCGGGCCGCGTGTAGACGGGCTTCTTGCGGCGCTTGGACTCGGGCACTGCAGCCTCCCGGGACTCGGGCCGACGGTGCCGGCTGGGACGACTAGCGTATCGGCCGCAGGACCTGCACAGGCTTCAGGAGGACGCGTGCCGCGATCGGGACCGCTGCGGGTGTCCGCGGGGCTGGTCGCGCTCACCGCCGCCGGAGCCGGCCTGCTGTTCGCGACGAGCGCCACCACGGCGGACGGGACCGACCTGCGCGCCGGTCGTCGGTCGCACCTCAGCGAGCTGATCACCCGCGAGCGGGCCGAGGTGGCCGCGCAGGAGCGTGCCGCGGCCGGTCTGCGCGACCAGGTGGCGCAGGTCGCCGCCGTCGCCGCGACCCGGGACGCCCGGGTGGCCGCCGAGACGGCCCGGGCCGACGCGCTGGCGATGGCGGCGGGCACGGTCGCGGTCTCCGGTCCGGCCCTGACGGTGAGCCTCGACGACGCGCCGCCCGGCACCGCGGCGCCGTCGCCGGACGACCTGGTGGTGCACCAGCAGGACGTGCAGGCCGTCGTGAACGCGCTGTGGGCCGGCGGCGCCGAGGCGATGACGCTGATGGGGCAGCGGGTGGTGTCGACCAGCGCGGTGCGCTGCGTGGGCAACACCGTCGTCCTGCACGGCCAGGTGTACGGGCCGCCGTTCGTCGTCACGGCCGTCGGCAGCCGGGAGCGGATGCGCGCCGCCCTGGACCGCGAACCGGGCATCGAGCTGTTCCAGCGCTACGTCGACCGGTTCGGCCTCGGGTACGAGGTCACCGCGCAGGACACGGTGACCCTGCCGGCCTACGACGGGCCGCTGGAGCTGCCCTCCGTGGTGCCGCGTGCCGGCTGAGCGGGCGGTGCCCCGGCCGGTCGTCCCCTCTCCGGCGGCGCCGCGGGACCCGGCGAGCCCGTACGACGGGCGGCCGTGGCTCGCCGGCTACCCCCCGCAGGTTCCCGCCGACTTCCCCTTCCCGGCCGTCCCGCTCACCCGCCTGCTCGACGAGGCCGCCGCGTCCTTCCGCGCCTCGGCCGCGCTGGCCTACCTGGGCGAGCGGCTCCCGTACGGCCGGCTGAAGGAGACCGTCGACCGCTTCGCGACCGCCCTGGCGTCGCTGGGCGTGCGTCCGGGGGACCGGGTCGCCGTGCTGCTGCCCAACACCCCGCAGTACGTGATCACCTTCTTCGCGGCCCTGCGCCTGGGAGCCGTCGTGGTGCCGCACGACCCGGCGGCGACCTCGGCGGAGCTGCACGAGGTCTGGGCGGACTGCACGCCCGAGGTGGTGGTGTGCCTGGACCGCCTCGCCGGCACGGTGGCGCAGGCCCGACCCGGGACCTCGGTCCGCACGGTGGTGCTCACGCACCTCGCCGACGGCCTGCCGGCCCGGCGCCGGCTGCCGATGCGGCTGCCGGGCGCTGCCGGGCGCCGGGCCCGCCGGGCGCTCGGGCCGGCCGCGGCGACCCCGACGCGGCTGCCGGACGCGCTGAGCTTCCTGGCCCTGCTGCACGCCGCGGGCGTGCCGGCCCGGCAGGCCCGGCTCGACCCGGAGACGGCACCGGCCGTCCTGCAGTACGCCCGGGCCCGGCACGGCCGCCTGCGGGGGGCGGTGCTCACCCACGCCAACCTGGTGGCCGGGGCGTACGCGCTGCGGCTGTGGGACGTCGGGGCGGTCGCCGGGCGCGAGGTGGTGCTCGGCGTGCTGCCGCTGTGCCACGCCTACGGCGCCACGGTCACCCTGACCTCCACGGTGCTGCTCGGTGGCACCCTCGTGCTGCTGCCGCGTCCGGGCCTGGACCAGGTGCTGACCGCGGCCGGCGCCCACGCCCCGACCAGCCTGGCCGGGGTGCCGGCGCTGTACCGCGCGCTGTCCGGCCGGGGCGACCGGGCGGCGGAGGCGCTGTCCGGCCTGCGGCTGTGCGTGTCCGGCGTCGGCGCGCTCCCCGAGCCGGTCCGCCGGGACTTCGAGGCCCTGACCGGCGCTCGGCTGGTGCAGGGTTACGGCTTCACCGAGGCGTCCGGCTCGACGCACTGCGCCCCGACGACGGCCGCCGCCGGGCGCCGGCCGGGCATCGGCCTGCCGCTGCCGGGGATCCGCTGCGCGGTGCTCGACCTGCAGGACCCGACCCGGGAGGTGCCGGTGGGCAGCCCGGGGGAGCTGGCGGTCGCCGGCCCGCAGGTCTTCGCCGGCTACTGGGGGGACGCCGCCCCGCGGGCCCCGCAGGGGTGGTGGCGCACCGGGCGCACCGTGCGCATGCACCCGGACGGCTGGTTCGAGCTGGTCGCGGACCCGGGCGGTCCGGCGGCGGGTCGTACGGTGGAGGGGTGACCCGCGTCCTGGTCGTGGACAACTACGACAGCTTCGTCTTCAACCTGGTGCAGTACCTGGGCCAGCTCGGCGCGGAGTGCGTGGTGCGCCGCAACGACGACCCGGCCGCGGGCGACCTGCGCGGCTTCGACGGGGTGCTGCTGTCGCCGGGCCCGGGCACGCCGGAGGACGCCGGCATCTCGCGTGGAGCTCGTCGGCCGGTGCGAGGACGAGGGGGTGCCGCTGCTCGGGGTGTGCCTGGGCCACCAGGCGATCGCGGTGGCGCACGGCGCGCGGGTCGGCCGGGCGGCCGAGCTGCTGCACGGCAAGACCAGCGAGGTGCTGCACGAGGGAGCCGGCGTGCTGCACGACCTGCCGCGGCCGTTCACCGCCACCCGCTACCACTCGCTGGCTGTCGACGAGGCGAGCGTGCCGGCCGAGCTGCAGGTCACCGGCCGGACGGCGAGCGGGGTGGTGATGGCGCTGCGGCACCGCGACCGGCCGGTCGAGGGCGTCCAGTTCCACCCCGAGTCGGTGCTCACCCAGGGCGGGCACCTGCTGCTCGCCTCGTGGCTGCGGCAGTGCGGCGACACCGCGGCCGGCGCGCTCGCGCCGGCGCTGTCCGACGGCGTCGAGGCCAAGCGGCTCGCGGCGTTCGGGGAGCCCCGGGCGGTCTGACCCGCCGGCGTCTCAGGGGGACGGCGTGGCGCTCGCCGTCGGGGGAGGCGCCGGGCTCGCGGGCGGTGTCGGGCCGACCGAGGGCTCCGGGGTCGGCGTCGGGCTCGGGGTCGGCGTCGGGCTCGGCGACGGCGGGAGCGGCGCCTGCGACACCGTCAGGCTGACCGTGCTGCCGCGCTGCGCGATCGCGTCGACCGGGTCCTGCCCGAGCACGACCCCGGGCGGCCCGGGATCGTCGACGAGCCGGACGCCGACGTTGAAGCCGGCCTGCCGCAGCTGCCGGACCGCCTGCTCCTGCGGCAGCCGGACGACTCCCGGCACCGGCACCCGGCCGTTGGCGACCACCAGCGTCACGGCCTGCCCGACCGGCAGCTGCGTCCCGGTGGCCGGCACGACGTCGAGCACCTGGCCCGCGGCGACGTTGCCGTCCCGCTCGACGACCTCGCCGACGACGAGCCCGGCCCGGGTCAGGAGCGCCTCCGCCTCTCGTCGCGCCGCGCCGACGACCTGCGGGACCAGGGTCATCTGCACGCCCTGGCTGACGACCAGGTCGACCCGACCCCCGGCCGGGACCAGGAGCTCGCCGCGGGGTGACTGCTCGACGACCTCGCCGACCGGGCGCTCGCCGAACACCGGCGTGACGCGGCCGACGGTCAGCCCCCGCTCGGCCAGGACCTGCTGCGCCCGCTCCTGGCTCAGCCCGACGACGGCCGGGGTGGCCACCAGGCTCGATCCGCCGCTGATCAGCTCGCGTACGCCCCAGCGCGGTGCCGAGGACGACGCCGAGCAGGAGCAGGGCGAACAGGCCGTACGCCAGGCCGCGCCGCCGCCGGGAGGGGGCGCCGGGCCCGGCGGGCAGCAGGTGCGCCGTCCCGAGCAGGACCGGGGTGGCCTCCACCGGGCCGCCGGCGGCCGCGCGCAGCAGGTCCTCCCGCATCCGGGTGGCGCTGCTGCGTAGCGGTTGCCCGGGTTCTTCGCCATCGCCTTGAGGACGACCGCGTCGAGGGTGGCGTCGAGGGCGTCGTCGACCTGCGACGGCGGGACCGGGTCCTCGCGGACGTGCTGGTACGCCACCGCCACCGGGCTCTCGCCGGCGAACGGGGGCCGACCGGTCAGCAGCTCGTAGAGCAGGCAGCCGGCGGAGTACAGGTCGCTGCGGGCGTCGACGTGCTCACCGCGGGCCTGCTCGGGGGACAGGTAGGCGGCCGTGCCGAGGATGTGCGGCGGTCTGCGTGACGGTCTGGCTGTTCCCGGCAGCAGCCCGGGCGATGCCGAAGTCCATCACCTTGACGTCGCCGGCCGGGGTGAGCATCACGTTGCCCGGCTTGATGTCCCGGTGCACGATGCCGGCGGCGTGCGCGACCTCGAGCGCGGCGCAGACGTCGGCGACGACCTCGAGCGCCCGGACCGGCAGCAGGGGGCCCTCCTGCCGCAGCACGTCGTGCAGCGTGCGGCCGGAGACGTGCTCCATGACGATGCAGGGCACCGGCCGGGTGCCGTCCACGCTGTCCTCGCCGGTGTCGTACACCGACGACGATGCTCGGCGCGTTCAGCGACGCGGCGGCCTGCGCCTCGCGGCGGAACCGGTCCTGGAAGCTCGGGTCCCGGGCCAGGTCGGCCCGCAGCACCTTGACGGCGACGGTCCGGCCGAGCCGGGTGTCGGTGCCGAGGAACACCTCGGCCATCCCGCCGCTCCCCGAGCGTCCCGGCCAGCACGTAGCGCCCGCCGAGCAGGCGCTGCTGCCGGCCGGTCACGCGCCGCCGCCCTTGCCGCCCTTGGCGTTGCCCTTCTTGTCCTTGGCGTCCTTGCCGCCCTTGCCGCCCGCCGGCTTGCCCTTCGGCGCCGGCGCCGGCGCCGGCGCCGGCGCGGCGGGTGCGACGGCAGCGGGGCCGCGGCGCGGGGCGGCGGGACCGGGCGGGACCGGGGCGACGGCGGCCGGCGCTGCCGGGAGGGGGGTCGGCACGGCGGAGGCCTCGACCGGAGCCTCGACCGGCGGCTCGGCCGGCGCCGGCCCGCTGCCGACCAGCAGCGTGACCAGGCTGCCGGTCTCCAGCCGGGTGCCGGCCGCGGGGTCGGTGCCCAGGACCGTGCCGAGCCGCGCCCCGGGCGCCGGGTCGAGCCGCTGCTGGACGCGGAGCCCGGCGTCGCGGACGGCGTCCGTGCCGACCTGCACGTCGGACCCTCGCGGGATCTGCGGGACGGTCGCGGTCCCCGGTGCCAGGCAGGCCCGCGTCCCCAGCCCGAGCAGGACCACGCCGAGCAGGCTGCCGCCGAGCCGGGCGGCCGTGCGGTGCCGGTCGGTACCGGCCCGGACCGGCAGCGCGGGCCGGTCCGGAGCCGGGCGGGCGGGCGCCCCGAGACGCAGCGGACGGGTGCGCTCGGCCCTCTGCAGCGCCTGGCGGAGCGCGAGGGCGTCGCGGCCGAGGTCGCCGGCGCTTGCCGGCCGGTCCGCCGGGTCCTTGGCCAGCGCCGCGCCGACCAGGTCGCGGACCCGCTCGGGCACCGAGGCCGGCAGCGGCGGCGGAGGCGTGTGCAGGTGGGCGGTGGCGACCACCGCCGGGTTGGTCGCCGGGGAAGGGCCGCTCGCCGGTCAGGCACTCGTAGGCGACGACACCGAGGGAGTAGACGTCGGACAGCCCGGAGACCGGCTCCCCGCGCGGCCTGCTCGGGCGAGAGGTAGTACGCGGTGCCGACGACGGTGCCGGTCTGGGTGAGCGGCGCCGCGCCGGTGGCGTACGCGATGCCGAAGTCGGTCACCTTGACCACGCCGTCCGGGCGGACCAGCAGGTTGCCGGGCTTGACGTCGCGGTGCACGACCCCGCCGGTCGTGCGCCGCCTGCAGGGCGAGGGCGGTCTGGCCGACCACGTCGAGCGTCCGTCGAGCACGTCCAGCGGTCCGCGGCGCAGGACGTCCGAGAGCGGCTCGCCCTCGACCAGCTCCATACACCAGGAACGCCGACCGTCCGTGCGCGCCGTCGGACTCGCCGTAGTCGTACACCGAGGCGATGCCGGGGTGGGACAGGCCGGCGGCGTGCCGGGCCTCGGCCCGGAAGCGGGCAGCGGAAGTCCTCGTCGTCGGCGTACTCGGCCCTGAGCAGCTTGACCGCCACCGGCCGGTCGAGCACGAGGTCACGGGCCCGCCAGACCTCGCCCATGCCGCCGGTCGCGATCCGCGACTCCAGCCGGTAGCGGCCCGCCAGCGCGTCCACTCCCACGGGCGGTCATCTGCCGAGCACCGCCTGCATCACCGACCGGGCGATGGGGGCGGCGACCCGGCCGCCGGTGGCCTCGGAGCCGGCGTCACCGCCCCGCTCGACGACCACCGCGACGGCCACCTTGGGGTTGTCGGCGGGCGCGAAGCCGATGAACCAGGCGTGCGGGGCGGCACCGGGCGCGTGCTGCGCCGTACCGGTCTTGCCGGCCACCCGGACGCCCGGGATCTGCGCCGACGTGGCGGTGCCGTTCGTGACGACACTCTCCATCATCGCCCGCAGCTCGTCGGCGACACCGGCCGGCACCGCCCGCCGGTAGACCTCGGGCTGCGCGACCGACAGCCGGCTCAGGTCGGGTCCCTGCACCTCGCGCACCAGGTACGGCTTCATGACGGTGCCGCCGTTCGCGACGCCGGCGGCGACCATCGCCATCTGCAGCGGGGTGACCCGCACGTCGAGCTGGCCGATCGCGGACTGCGCCAGGGACGGCGGGTCGAGCTCCGGCGGGACGACGCTGGGCGCCACCCGCTCCGGCACGGTCAGGCCGGTGTCACCGAAGCCGAAGGCCTCGGCCTGCTCGCGCAGCCGCTCCTGGCCGAGGCTCAGGCCGAGCTGCGCGAAGGCGGTGTTGCAGGAGATCCGCATCGCGTCGGCGAGCGTGGTGGTGCTGCCGTCGCCGCAGGTCTCACCGCCGAAGTTGCGCAGCCCGACGTTCGTCTGCGGCAGGTCCAGCACGGTCGGGGACGGGATCCGGCGTCTGCGGCCGGACGCCGTCCTGCAGCGCCGCGGCCGCGGTGATGACCTTGAAGGTCGAGCCCGGCGGGTAGGTCTGCGACATCGCCCGGTTCAGCAGCGGGTCGCCGGAGCCGTCGGCCGTGAGCCGCTCGCGGTACGCGCGGATCGCCGCCGGGTCGAACGAGCTGAGCTGGTTCGGGTCGTAGGTCGGGGCGCTGGCCATCGCCAGGATCGCGCCGGTGCGCGGGTCCAGGGCGACGACCGCGCCGCGCTTGTCCGGCCAGGCCGGTCACGGCGGCCTGCTGGGCGGCCTGCAGCAGGGTGATGACGACGTCGCCACCGCGCGGCTCGCGGCCGGTGAGGGTGTCCGACAGCCGGGAGACGAACAGCTGCGGGTCCTCGCCGGACAGCACCCGGTCGCGGGTGTCCTCCAGCCCGTCCTGGCCGTAGACCAGCGAGTAGTAGCCGGTGACGTGCGCGAACAGCTCCTTGGTCGGGTACGTCCGCAGGTACTTCAGCCGGCCGGAGGTCTCCACGCTCTGGGCGATGACCGGCCGGCCCGGCCCGGCCAGCGCGATGGAGCCGCGCTCCCGCTCGTAGTTGCGGATGAGCACCCGGGAGTTGCGCTCGTTGTCGCGGTACCCGTCGGCCAGCACGATCTGCCGCAGTTGACGTTGACCAGCAGCAGCCCGAACAGCACCAGGCAGGCGACGGCGACCTTGCGCAGCGGCCGGTTCACCGCCGCACCACCTGGGTCGGGGCGTCCTCGAGGGCGGCCCGGGCGCTGCCGGGGCTGACCGGCGACGGTGCCGGCCGGCGGGCCGCGTCGCTGATCCGCAGCAGCAGCGCGACGAGCACCCAGTTCGCGACCACGCTCGACCCGCCGTAGGACAGCCACGGCAGGGTCACGCCGGTCAGCGGGATCAGCCCGGTGACCCCGCCGACGATGACGAAGACCTGCAGCGCGAGGGCGAACGACAGTCCGGTGGCGAGCAGCTTGCCGAACGAGTCCCGGCAGCCCAGCGCGGCCCGCAGCCCGCGCTCGACGACGAGCGCGAACAGCAGCAGGATCGCCATCACGCCGACCAGGCCGAGTCTCCTCGCCGAAGCTGGCCAGGATGAAGTCGGTCTTCGCGAACGGGACGGTGTCCGGGCTGCCCTGGCCGAGCCCGGTGCCGGTGAGCCCACCGGTGCCGAAGCCGAACAGCGACTGGACCAGCTGGTACCCGGCGCCGTCGGGGTCGGCGAAGGGGTCGAGCCAGACGTCCACCCGGCGCTGCACGTGGCTGAACAGCAGGTAGGCGACGTACGCCCCGCCGGCGAACAGCGCCACCCCGATGAGCAGCCACGACGTCCGCTCGGTCGCGACGTACAGCATGACGATGAAGATGCCGAAGAACAGCAGCGAGCTGCCGAGGTCCTTCTCGAAGACCAGGACCGACAGGCTCGCTCCCCAGGCGAGCAGGACCGGGCCGAGGTCGCGGGGCCGCGGCAGGTCCAGGCCGGCGACCCGGCGGGAGGCCAGCGACAGCACGTCGCGCTTGGCCACCAGGTAGCCGGCGAAGAAGATCAGCAGGGCGAGCTTGGCGGGCTCGCTGGGCTGCACCTGCACCGGGCCGATCCGGACCCACAGCCGGGCGCCGTTGATGGTGCGCCCGATCAGCGGCAGGTTCGGCAGCAGCAGCAGCACGATGCCGACCGCGGCCATCGTGTACGTGTAGCGGGCCAGCCGGGTGTGGTCGCGCACGACGACCAGCACCGCGATCACCAGGGCGATGCCGAGCGCCGTCCAGATCAGCTGCAGCGGCGCGTCGGCCGAGGGGACGGCGCGGGCAGCCAGCCGGGCCTTGGCCGCCTCGGCGAGGTCGAGCCGGTGCACCATCACCAGCCCCAGGCCGTTGAGCAGCGCCACGCAGGGCACCAGCAGGGGGTCGGCGTACGGGGCGAGCCAGCGGACGGCCAGGTGGACGGCGAGGAACAGCGCGCCGAGCCCGGCGCCGTAGCCGAGAACGCCGGGCGGCACCTGACCGTCGACGGCGAGCCCGACGGCGGTGTACGCCGCCATCACGATCAGCAGGGCGAACGACAGCAGCGCGAGCTCGGTGTTGCGGTGCGGCGCGGGGCCCGGCAGCACGGTCGCGCTCATCGGGCGGCGGCCGACGGGACGGACGGGGTCGGGACCGGCGACAGGCCGGGCTCGGCGGTACCGGGCGGGACGGCGCAGCGCGGGTCGGGCAGGAGCACCGGTTCGGCGGCGACCGCGCGGCAGACCGTGCGCTCCTGCAGCGTGTCGACGATCCGCTGCGCGTCGGCGCGGTCGGTCACCCGGATGCCGCGCTGGACCGCGCCCCGGTCGAGCTCGCTGAGCTCGGTCGTGGCGAGGTCGGTGCGCCGCTCGACGGAGGACAGCGAGAGCCCGGCGATCGACCCGGTCAGCCCGCGGAACACGCTCACCTGCTCGCCGTCGGCCCCGACGAACCACTGCGACCGGACGTACGCGGTGCCCGCGGCGGCGCCGCCGGCGAGCAGCCCGACCGCGACGACGGTCAGCAGCAGGGTGCGCCGCACGTGCCGCCCGCGGGCCGCGGGCGGTCCGGCCGGTGCCTGCGCCCCGGCGGGGGCCGGCGCTGCGGCCGCCCGCCCGGCGGGCGCGCGCTCGGAGGCGGCGCGCTCGGCCGCGGTGCGCTCGGCCGAGGCACGGTCGGACGCCGCGCGCTCGGCAGCCCGGCCGGCCGCGCCGGACATCAGCCGCTGGGGCAGCTCCTGCGGCGACTCCGCGGCGGCGCCGGCGACCACCGGCAGCCCGGTGGACTCGCCGTCGACGACGTCCGCCACGATCACGGTGATGTTGTCGGGTCCGCCGCCGCGCAGCGCCAGCTCCACCAGCCGCTCGGCGGCGACCTGCGGGTCCGGCTCGTCCAGCGTGTCCCGCAGCGTCGCGTCGGTCACCGGGCCGGTCAGGCCGTCGCTGCACAGCAGGTAGCGGTCGCCGTCCCGGGCCTCGCGGACGGACAGGTCGAAGGCGACGTCCGGACGGCCGTCCAGGGCTCGCAGGATCATGTTGCGCTGCGGGTGCGAGCTGGCCTGCTCGGCGGTGATCCGGCCCTCGTCGACCAGGCTCTGCACGAGCGTGTCGTCGTGGGTGATCTGGCTGAGCTCGCCGTCGCGCAGCAGGTAGCAGCGCGAGTCGCCGATGTGCAGCAGCCCCAGCCGGTTCCCGGTGAACAGGATGCTCGTCAGGGTGGTGCCCATGCCCTCGAGCCCGCTGTCGCCGGCCACCATGTCGCGCAGGTGCCGGTTGGCGGTCTCGGCGGCGTCCTGCAGCGCCGCGAGCAGGTCGGCGCCGGGAGCGTCCTCGTCGAGCGCGGCGATCGAGGCGATCGCCACCGCGCTGGCCACCTCGCCGGCGGCGTGGCCGCCCATCCCGTCGGCGACCGCGAGCAGCCGCGGGCCGGCGTAGACGCTGTCCTCGTTGCCGGTGCGCAGCAGACCGACGTGCGACATCGCGGCGTACCGCAGGGCCAGGGTCACGCGCAGGCCCTCATCGCCGCAGCTCGAGGACGGTCTTGCCGATCCGGATCGGCTGGCCCAGCCGGACCGGCGTCGGCCGGACGACCTTGTCAGTGCCGAGGTAGGTGCCGTTGGTCGACCCGAGGTCCTCGACCAGCCAGGCGCCCTCGCCCGGGGACAGCCGGGCGTGGTGGCTGCTGGCGTAGTCGTCGGTGAGCACCAGCGTCGACTCGTCGGCGCGGCCCAGCGTGACCGGCGTGGTGCCGAGGGTGACGGTGGTGCCGGCGAGTGGGCCCTCGGTGACGACGAGCTTGCGGGCCTGGCTGCGCCGGCCGCCGGCGGGCGCGGCGGCGGCCCGGGCGGCCGGGGCCGGGGGCGCCGGCGGGCGGCTGCCGTACAGGTCGGCGCGCACGGTGCGGACGGCGGCCACCACGAACAGCCACAGCAGGGTCAGCAGGCCGTACTTGACCAGCGTGACGACGAGCGCGCTGGCCATCAGGGCTCCTGCCGGAACAGCAGCGAGCTGCTGCCGACCCCGATCCGGTCGCCGTCGCGCAGCCGTCCCTCGGCGACCTTGCGCCCGTTCAGCGTGGTGCCGTTGGTCGACCCGAGGTCGACCAGGACCACCTCGTCGCCGAGCGTGCGCAGCTCGGCGTGCAGCCGGGAGACCCCGGTGTCGGGCAGCCGTACGTCGGCCTCGTTGCTGCGGCCGATCCGGGTCACCTCGGTGGTCAGCGCGATCCGGCGCTCCGCGCCGTCGCCCGGGACGAGCAGGTAGGGCGTGCCGGTCCGGTGCTCACCGGTGCCGGCGTCGCCGGCCGGGGCGTGCGCCGGGGCCGGCTGCAGCACGGCGCTGCGGACCCGGAACATCCCGGTGTCGACGCCCTCGACCTGCTCGAAGCGCACCGCGACCGGGCCGACGAACGACCAGCCCTGCTCCTGGGCGTGCTCCGACACCATCGCGGCGAGCTCGGCACGCAGCGGCTCGTCGTACTCCTGCAGCCGGTCGCTGTCGGTGGCGCCGAGCTCGACGACGAAGTCGTTCGGCACGAGCAGGCGGCCCTTGCCGACGACCATCTTGCGGTCCTCGGCCTCGCGCTGCAGGGCGGCGGCGATCTCCACCGGCTGCACGGCGCCGCCGAAGACCCGGGCGAAGGCACCCTCGACGAGGTTCCCGAGCCGTCGCTCGAAGCGCTGCAGGACACCCACGCGCGACCCCTTCCCTCCGAGGTGAGATCGTATCCGTGCGAGGTCCGGGGCCCGGCCTGCTAGGTTGGCGCCCGCACTCGGGCGAGTGGCGGAATGGCAGACGCGCACGGTTCAGGTCCGTGTGTCCGAAAGGACGTGGGGGTTCAACTCCCCCCTCGCCCACAGGAAGTTGTTCACGTGAGGACGTGCGGCGGGGTCTCTGAACCCGCCGTCTGGGGCCGCCGGTGGCGGCCCCTTCGTCGTGTGGGGGCTCCTGCTCGGCCGGGTGGCTCCGCGGCGGTTCGCCGCACGGCGAACGGCTCAGCGCCCGGACAGCAGCAGGACGCCGCCCAGCGCGATGCCCAGCAGCGGTGGCGTGAGCATCACCGGGAGCACCCAGCGGGGCCGGGGCGGCGTCATGTCGGCCCCGCTGCGCGGGTCGAGGACGGGGACGTCCGGGTGGCGGCCCAGCCGGCGCAGCCCGAGCGCCAGGGCGGCGAGCAGGCCGGCCCCGATCAGGGCGGCGGCGACCGGCGGCAGCCCCAGCACGGCGCCCCCGCCGCCGCCCCACGACAGTGCGGCACGCAGGAGCAGCCAGGTGCCGGCCGTCGCCCCGAGGCCGTAGGCCGTCGCGATCCCGGCCACGCGGCGGCCCTGGTGCGCCGGGGCGCCGGCCTCGCCGAGCGCGGCGGTGATCTCTCCGGCGTAGGCGTCGGGCGCGCCGAACGCCGCCCAGGGGTCCTCGCCGGTCTCGGCGACGTGGCTGTGCACCTCGGCCAGGGCCTCGGCGATCCGGGGCCCGGGGACGTCCCGCAGGCGCAGGGCGTACAGCAGGCGGTGCGAGTAGTCCTGGACGTCCGTGGTCATGTGCGTACCGCTCCTGTCGAGATGAGCAGGCCGGTGGCCCGCTCCGTGAAGTCCAGCCAGCTGGTCGTGCGCTCCTGCAGGGCGTGGCGGCCGGCGGCCGTCGCGGCGAAGAACTTGCGCCCCGGCCCGCCGTCGCCCTCCCGCCAGCTGGAGGTGAGCAGGCCGTCGGACTCCAGCCGGGTGAGGACCGGGTAGAGCGTCCCGCCCTTGACGGTGCCGAGGCCGGCCGTCTGCAGCTGCTGGGCGATGGCGTAGCCGTAGGTCTCCTGCTCGGCGACGACGGCCAGCACGCACAGCGAGAGCACGCCGCGCATCCAGTCCCCGGGCCACTGCTGCTGTTCCATGGCTAGACAGTACGGCGTACTAGTCAGTCTGACAAGGCAGGTGGGGGTGCTCGTCGACCGCGGGCGTCGCGCGCCCGGGCAGCGGGTAGCACGACGAGCAGCGCCGCAGTCCCCGCCGCCGCCGACCGCAGGAGACCGCCATGCCGGCCGTGACCGTCCCGCACGCCGCCAGTGCGCCCGAGCTGAAGGCGCACCTGGCGGTTCCACCGATCGGGACCGGGCCCTGGCCCGGCGTCGTGGTGCTGCACGAGGCGTTCGGGCTGACCGACGACACCCGCCAGCAGGCCGACCGGCTGGCCGCCGCGGGGTACCTGGCCCTGGCGCCCGACCTGTTCACCGCCGGCGGGGCGCTGCGCTGCCTGCGCTCGACGTTCTCCGCCCTGCTGTCCGGGCAGGGCCCGGCGCTCGGCGACGTGGAGGCCAGCCGGGCGCTGCTCGCGAGCCGACCGGACTGCACCGGCCGGGTCGGGGTGATCGGCTTCTGCATGGGTGGTGGCTTCGCGCTGCTCGCGGCGGCCCGCGGGTTCGACGCCGCCGCGCCGAACTACGGGCTGCTGCCCAAGGACGCCGAGCGGGTGCTGGCCGGGGCGTGCCCGGTGGTGGCCAGCTACGGCGGGCGGGACCGGGGCCTGCGCGGCGCCGCGGGCCGGCTGGAGCGGGTCCTTTCCGACGCCGGCGTGCAGCACGACGTGAAGGAGTACCCGGACGCGGGGCACTCCTTCCTCAACCGGCACAACGCCGGGCCGTTCTCGGTGCTCGAGCGGGTCGCCGGACTGGGCTACCACGCCCCGTCGGCCGAGGACGCCTGGACGCGGGTACTCCGGTTCTTCGACGTGCACCTGCGCGCCTGAGCGGTCCGGTCAGCGCAGCTCGCTGAACCGCTCCACCGCGGACGGCTGCCCCGAGATGATGATCGTGTCGCCCGCGGACAGGACGGTCTCGCCGGTCGCGTGCACGAACGTGCCACCACGCTGCTTCACCCCGACGACGGTGATGCCGTGGCGCCGGCGCACCCCGCTGTGCCCGAGCGGGACACCGAGCAGCAGCGCCGGCGGTTCGGTCTTCACCATCGCGTAGTCCGGCTCGAACTGGATGAAGTCCAGCATCCTGCCCTTGACCAGGTGCGCCACCCGGCGGCCCATCTCGTACTCCGGGAAGACCACGTGCGGGATGCCGAGCTGCTCGAGGATCCGGCCGTGCGGCTCGCTGATGGCCTTCGCCCAGATGTCGGTCACGCCGATCTGCTTGAGGAGCGACGCGGTGAGCAGGCTCGCCTCGATGTGCGTGCCGATCCCGACCACGGCCCGGTCGAACTCGTGCACCGCGAGCTGGCGCAGGGCCGTCTCGTTCGTGCTGTCGGCCCGGACGCAGTGCGTGAGCCGGCTGCTGAGGTCCTGCACGATGTGCTCGTCCTCGTCGATGCCGAGCACCTCGGTGCCCGACTCCATCAGCTCGAGCGCCAGCGCGCTGCCGAACCGGCCCAGGCCGATCACCACGACGCTGTCGATCTCGGCCAGCCGGCGGGCGGTCTGGTCGGAGTCGCGGGAGAACAGGTCGGGCATCGGGACTCCGTGGTCGCGGGCGGTTCGGCCGGTTCAGCCGATGATGGGGCGTTCCTGGGGCAGGTCGTACAGCCGCGGACGGGACCGCAGGGCCAGCGCCGAGGCCAGCGTGATGGGTCCGAGCCGTCCCAGGAACATCAGGGCCGTCAGCAGCAGCTGGCCGGCGGTGCCGACCTCGTCGGTGATCCCGGTCGACAGGCCGACCGTCGAGAACGCGGAGACCACCTCGAACAGCACCTGGTCCAGCGTGAAGTGGGTGAGCTGCAGCAGCAGCGCGGTGGCGCCGACCACGACGGCGACCGCCAGCAGCGCGACGCTGAGCGCCTGCCGCTGCACCTCGCGCGGGATCCGGCGGCCGAAGGCCGTGACGCTCGGGTCGCCGCGCACCTCGGTGACGATGACGAACAGCAGGACCGCGAAGGTGGTGACCTTGATGCCGCCGGCGGTGCCCGCGCTCCCGCCGCCGATGAACATCAGCACGTCGGTGCCGAGCAGCGTCTCCGGGTTGAGGGCGCCGGTGTCGATGCTGTTGAAGCCGGCGGTCCGCGGCTGCACGCCCTGGAACAGGCCGGCGACGGACTTGCCGGTCACGCTCATCGGCCCGAGCGTTCCCGGGTTCGTCCACTCCAGCAGCAGGAACATCGCGACGCCGAGCACCAGCAACGCACCGGTCATCGTCGTGACGATCTTGGTGTGCAGGCTCCAGCGCCGCGGCGTGCGCCAGGCCCGGCGCAGCTCGAACAGCACCGGGAAGCCCAGCCCGCCGGCCACGACCAGCACGCACAGGGCCACGGCAGACCACGGGGTCGGTCGCGAAGCCGATGAGGTTGTCGCTGTAGAGAGCGAAGCCCGCGTTGTTGAACGCCGACACGGCGTGGAACAGCCCCAGCCACAGCGCGGTGCCCGGCGACTCGTCGTAGGAGGTCCCGAGCCGCAGGGCGAGCACGACCGCCCCGGCCGCCTCGAACAGCAGGCTGGTCCGGGCGACCCCGATCAGGACCCTGCGCAGGTCGGACAGTCCCACCGTCTTCGCCTCGGCGGCAGCGTTCAGCCGGTCGCGCAACCCCATCCGCCGTGAGACGAGCAGTCCCAGCAGGGTCGCCAGGGCCATGATCCCGAACCCGCCGACCTGGATGAGCCCGAGGATCACCGCCTGGCCGAACCCGGACCAGTAGACCGGCGTGTCGACCGTGACGAGGCCGGTGACGCAGACCGCCGAGGTGGCGGTGAACAGCGCGTCGACGAACCCGGCGCCGCCCGGGCCGGCCCGCGCCACCGGGATCAGCAGCAGCACCGTGCCGACGACCACGGCGGCGGCGAACCCGGCGACCACCACCTGCGCGGGGTGGGCCAGGCGTGGCCGGGCGAGCCGCGAGCGCGTCCGGCGGCCCGAGCCGGAGGTCGTCGCGGTCACCGGGCGAGCATGCTGCCTCGGTGCCTGCCGAGCCGTGACCGACGCGGCGCGGCGTCGCGGTCGCCGCCAGGGGGTAGCACCCTGCGGTGACCAGCTCCCGCCGCCCGTCTCTGGCCCTGCTCGCCACCGAGCCACCCCGCGCCGGGCTGGACGCCGCCGCGCTGCTCGCGACCTGGCCGCTGCTGGCCACCGCCCGTCGCGGCGACGGGCACCCCGTGCTGGTGCTGCCGGGCCTGATGACCGGCGACCCGGCGACGGCGGTGCTGCGCCGGGCGCTGCGGGCCCTGGGCCACGACGTGCACGGTTGGAGCCTCGGCACCAACCGCGGCCCGACCTCGCGCGTCGTCTCGCGGCTGCGGGTCACGGTCGACCGGCTCGCGCAGGACTCCGGCCGGGCGGTCACCCTGGTCGGCTGGAGCCTGGGCGGCCTGTACGCCCAGGAGCTCGCCCGGGCCACCCCGAGCAGGATCCGGGGTCTGGTCACGCTGGGCAGCCCGGTGCTGACCCGCTCCGGATGGGTTCAGCAGGCGTCCCGGCTCGCCGACCTCACCCCCGGCGCGGGGCCGCTGCCCCGGCCCTGGGCCGAGCGCGGCACCCTGCGGGTCCCTGCCACGTCCGTCTACACCCGCGGGGACGGCATCGTCGCCTGGTCGGCCTGCCGGTACGACGAGCGCCCGCACCGGGAGAACGTCGAGGTCCGGGGCAGCCACCTGGGGCTCGGCACCAACCCGGCGGTGCTGTGGCTGCTCGCCGACCGGCTCGCCCAGCCCGAAGGGGGTTGGCGACCGTTCCGCCCGCCGACCGCCCTGCGCCCGCTGTTCCCGCGCCGCTGAGCCGGCCCTGCCCGGGCGGTGCCGGGGTCAGCCCCCGGCCGGGTCAGGGCGCGGTAGCCCACAGCCGCACGGCCAGCCCGAGACCGGCCAGCCCGATCGTGATCCGCAGGCCGCGCGCCGGCAGGTGCCGGGCGGCGGCCGGGCCGAGCGCGCCGCCGAGCAGGGCGCCCGCCGCCAGCGGCAGCGCAGCCCCCCACCGGACGTCGGCGAGCACCGCGAAGCCGACCGCCGCCACCCCGTTCGCCATCCACAGCAGCACGTTCTTCAGCGCGTTCGCCCGGACCAGGGTCGCCTCGGTGGCGACCAGCAGCAGGGCGAGCAGCATCACGCCGGCCGCCGCGCCGAAGTAGCCGCCGTAGACCCCGATCGCGTACGTGCCGACCGGGAGCAGCCACCGGCCGCCGTCGCCGACGTGCGCCTCGTGCAGCCGCCGCACCCGGGGCTGGCCGAGCAGCAGCAGGGCGGCGACGGCGATCAGAGCGGGGACCACGCGCTCGAAGGTGTCCGGCGGGGTGAGCAGCAGCAGCAGCGCCCCGGTGGCGCCGCCGGCCACCGCGAAAGCGGCCAGCGCGCGGACCGCGCCGCCCTGGCCGCGCAGCTCCGGCCGTGACCCCAGCGCCGCGCCGATCCCGCTGCCGACCAGCGCGACGGTGTTGGTGACGTTGGCGGTCACCGGCGGCAGCCCGGCAGCCAGCAGCGCCGGGTAGGACACCAGCGAGGCCAGCCCCGCCGTCGAGCCCACCACGCCCGCGCCGACCCCCGCGGCGAGCAGCAGCGCGGCCTGCCCGGCGGCGCCGGTCAGCGGGCGGCCGCGGCCAGCGCGGCGAGGTCGGGGCGCCGGTCTCCGGCCCGGAAGACCTTCTCCAGCGCGTGCGAGCCAGCTGCAGCACCCCGAGGTCGTCGCCGGGCCGGCCGACCACCTGCAGCCCGACCGGCAGGCCCCTCGGCGGTGAAGCCGGCCGGCACCGAGGCGGCCGGCACCCGCAGCACGCTGACCAGGACGCCGAGCGCATCCAGCCCAGGTAGTCCGGCCTGCACCTCGCCCGCCGACCTCGCGCGGCCACAGCGTCCCGCACGTCGAACGGCAGCACCTGGCTGACCGGCAGCAGCAGGAACTCGTGCCGGTCGAAGAAGGCCGCGGCGGCCACCAGCAGGTCGGTGCGGCGCTGCTGGGCCGCGGCCAGCTGGTCGGCGGTCACCGTCCGGCCGTACGCGACGTTCTCCCGCACCATCGGCGCGACGCACTCGCCGGCCGCCTCCACCTCGTCGCCGATGCGTCGTGGCGAGGTGCCAGCCGCGCAGCACCCGGAAGACCTCGTCGGCGCCGCGCGACCTCCGGCTCGGCCTCGGTCAGCACGACCCCGAGCGGCTCGACCCCGCGGCCGGGCGCGCGGCGAACGCGTCGAGCACCGCGGTGTCGTACGGCAGGCCGAGGGTGCCGCCCCAGGCCACCCGCACCCCGGCCAGGTCGCGCTCCAGCGGGCGCAGGAACGCGGCCGGGTCGCCGTGCAGGGACAGCGGGTCGGCCGGGTGCGGCCCGGCGATCGCCCCGAGCAGCAGCGCGGCGTCCGCGGCGCTGCGCCCCATCGGGCCGAGCACCGACAGGTCGAACCAGGCGTCCCGGGCCGGCAGGTTCGGCACCCGGCCGGGGGTGGGGCGCAGGCCGAAGACGTTGCAGAAGCTCGCCGGGTTGCGCAGCGAGCCCGCCCATGTCGCTGCCGTCGGCCAGCGCGACCATCCCGTGGCCAGCGCCACCGCGGCGCCGCCGCTGCTGCCGCCCGGGGTGCGGGACGGGTCGTAGGGGTTGCGGGTGGCGCCGAACAGCCGGTTGGTGGTCTGCGAGCCGGCCCCGAACTCCGGCACGTTGGTCTTGCCGACCCGGACCGCCCCGGCCGCCGTGCATCCGGGCGGCCAGCACCGCGTCCTCGGTCGGCACGAAGTCGGGCGTGCATGGTCGAGCCCCAGGTGGTGCGCATCCCGGCCGTCGGCAGCAGGTCCTTGTGCGCGACCGGCAGCCCGTGCAGCGGACCGACCGGCCCGGTCCGCACCAGCGCGTCGTCGAGCGCGGCGGCCTGCCGGCGGGCCGCGTCGTCGTCGCGGGTCACCAGCGCGTTGAGCAGCGGGTCGACGGCGTCGATGCCCGGCCAGCGAGGCGTCCAGCAGCTCCCGGGCCGACAGCTCGCGGCGGCGCAGCGGCGGGCCAGCTCGACGGCGGGCAGCAGGCACAGATCGTCGACCACGGCCGGAGCGTACGGACATGCCGTCGTAGGTTGCCGCCATGACGCCCGCCTGGTCCCCGCACCTGCCCGCCGGCACCGACCCGGACACCGTCGACCTGCTCGCCGACCGGAGCCTGCCGGGCAGCTGGACGCGCCGCTGGGCCGCCGACGGGGACGCCCCGGTGCTCTGGGAGGACGGCACCGGCTGGACGACCGGCGCCGGGCTCGAGGAGCGCACCCGGCGGGTCGCCGGCCGGTACGCGGCGGCCGGGCTGGTGCGCGGTGACCGGCTGGTGCTGTCCGCCGCGCCGTCGCTGGACCTGGCCGTCGCGCACGTCGCGGCGCTGCGCCTGGGCCTGGTGGTCGTGCCGGTGAACGCCGCCTACGGCGAGCGGGAGGTCACCGGGCTCGCCCGCGACTGCCGGCCGTCGGCCGCCGTCGTCGACGACCCGGCGAGGGGCCGCTGGGTGCGGGACGCCTCGCCCGGCCCGGTGGTGGTCGTGGGGCCCGACGTGGACCTGCCGGAGGCCGCTCCCGGGCCGGAGCTCGACGCGCTCGGACCGGAGGACCCGGCGCTGATCGTCTACACCTCCGGCACCACCGGCGCGCCGAAGGGCGCGCTGCTCACGCACGGGAACCTGCTGGCCAGCGCGGAGGCCGTCCGGCTGGCGTGGCGCTGGTCGCCGGCCGACCGGCTGGTGCTGGCGCTCCCGCTGTTCCACGTGCACGGGCTCGGGGTGGGGCTGCACGGCACGCTGCACGCCGGCGCCTCGGCTGTCCTGCGGCCGCGCTTCGACGCTCCCGACGTGTTCGACAGCGTGGCCACCCACGACGCGACGCTGTGGTTCGGCGTCCCGACGATGTACGCCAGGCTGGCCGACTCCGACCGGCTCGCCGAGCTGCGCCGGCTCCGGCTGTGCGTGTCGGGCAGCGCGCCGCTGCCGACCGAGCTGTTCGACGCGGTGGCCGAGCGCGCCGGGCAGCGCATCGTCGAGCGGTACGGGATGACCGAGACCCTGATGAACGTGTCGAACCCCTACGACGGGGAGCGCCGGCCGGGCACCGTCGGGCTGCCGCTGCCGGGCGTCGAGGTGCGCCTCGCCGACGGCACCGACGAGGTGCTGCTGCGCGGGCCGAACGTGCTGCGGGAGTACTTCGAGCGCCCGGAGGCGACCGCGGAGGCGTTCCCCGAGCCGGGCTGGTTCGCCAGCGGCGACGTCGGACGGCTGGACGACGACGGCTACCTGCGGATCGTCGGCCGGCGCAAGGAGCTCATCATCAGCGGCGGCTTCAACGTCTACCCGCGCGAGGTGGAGGACGTGCTGCGCAGCCACCCGGCGGTCCGGGACGCCGCGGTGGTCGGGCTGCCGGACCCGGTGTGGGGCGAGCGGGTCACAGCCTTCGTCGAGGCCGACGGGGTGAGCGAGGCGGTGCTGCTGGAGCTGGCCGCCGGGCAGCTGGCGCCGTACAAGCGGCCCAAGGCGGTGGTGTTCGTCGATGCGCTGCCGCGCAACGCGCTCGGCAAGGTCACCAAGCAGGCGCTGCGCGGCAGCTGACCGATCAGGCCGAGCGGGCCGTGGTGAGCGCCCGCTCGGTGAGCACCCGGGCCAGGTGCTTGCGGAACTCCTTGTCGGCGTGCATGTCCTCGACCGGCGAGGTCCCCTCGGCGGCCGCCTGCGCGGCCTCGGCCGGGCTGGCCCCGGACGCGAGCGCCGCCTCGGTGGCGGCGGCCCGCAGCGGGGTCTCGCCCATGTTGACCAGGCCGACCCGGTCGCCGACGGTGGCCACCCCGACGATCGCCCAGTCGTTGGCCCGCCGGGTGAACTTCTCGTAGCGCCCAGCCGGTGCCCGCGCTGCGCGGCACCCGGATCTCGACCAGCAGCTCGTCCTCGGCCACGTCGGTCTCGAAGTAGCCCCGGAAGAAGTCGCTCGCGTCGACCCGGCGCTCGCCGGACGGGCCCTGCACGACGAAGGTCGCGCCGAGCGCGAGCACCGCCGCCGGCAGGTCGGCTGCCGGGTCGCCGTGCACCAGCGAGCCGCCGAACGTGCCGCGGTGCCGGATCTGCCGGTCGCCGACCAGCGCGGCGACGTACGGCAGCAGCGGGGCCTCGCCGCTGCAGCTCGGCGGACTCGACGACGTCCCGGTGCCGGGTGCCGGCGCCGATCGCGACCTCGTCGCCGTCCACCCGCACGTAGTTGAGGTCGGCGATCCCGCTGATGTCGATGAGCACCTCGGGCCGGGCCAGCCGCAGCTTGAGCACCGGCAGCAGGGACTGCCCGCCGGCGAGGATCTTGGCGTCCTCACCGGAGCTGGCGAGCAGCTCGAGCGCGTGCGCGACCGAGGTCGGCCCGCTCGTACCGGAAGGGGGCGGGGATCATGCCGAGTCCTTCCCGGCGGCGCTGAGCACGGCCTGCACGATGTTGTGGTAGCCGGTGCAGCGGCAGAAGTTGCCCTCCAGGCCCTCGCGGACCTGCTTCTCGGACGGCTTCGGGGTGTCGCGCAGCAGGCTGACCGAGGCCATCACCATGCCCGGCGTGCAGAAGCCGCACTGCAGACCGTGCTCGGCGCGGAAGGCGGCCTGCACGGGGTGCAGCTCGCCGTCCGAGCCGGCCAGGCCCTCGACGGTGGTGACCTCGCGGCCCGAGGCCTGCGCGGCGAGCACCGTGCAGGACTTCACCGACTCGCCGTCCAGCAGCACCGTGCAGGCGCCGCAGGAGGTGGTGTCGCAGCCGACGTTGGTCGCCCGCAGCCCGCACACCTCGCGCAGGTAGTGGACGAGCAGCAGCCGGTCCTCGATCTCGTCGTCGCGGTGCTGCGCCGTTGACCGTGGGGTTGACCTGCATCAGGACGCCGCCTCCGTGGCTCGCTGGATCGCCCGGTACACCGTCTGGCGGGGTGGTGGGCATGTCGAAGTGCCGGACGCCGAGGTGCGAGACCGCGTCGACGACGGCGTTGTGGACGGCCGGGGTGGCGCCGATCGTGCCGGCCTCCCCGATGCCCTTGGCGCCCATCGAGTTGTACGAGGTGGGCGTCGCCATCTCGACCAGCTCGAAGCTGGGCACCTCGGTGGCCGACAGGAACGGGTAGGTGGCCAGGTTGGAGGTCTCGGGGTTGCCGTCCGCGTCGTAGCGGACCTCCTCGACCAGCGCCTGCGCCGCGCCCTGCGCGTACCCGCCGTGCCGCTGCCCGTCGGCGAGCAGCGGGTTGAGGATGCGTGCCGGCGTCGTCGACCGCGACCAGCCGCTGCAGCCGCACCTTGCCGGTCTGGGTGTCGACCTCCACGACGGCCACGTGCGCGCCGAACGGGAACGTCGGGCCGGGGGCGGTGAACACGCTGCGGACCCGCAGCTCCTCGGTCTCGGCGAGCTGCGCGAAGGTCACCGCGGTGTCGGGCGAGCCGGCGACGTGCATGCCGGCGCGCTCCTTGTCGACCACCAGGTCGTCGGGGTTGGCCTCGAGCAGGTCGGCGATCCGCCGGCGGGCCTGCTCGACCAGCTCGATCGTGGCCTGCCGCACGGCCGCGCCGCCCTGCTGCAGGCTGCGCGAGCCGAACGTGCCGACCCCGTCGGGGATCAGGTCGGTGTCACCGTGGATCACGGTGATCTTGTCCATCGGGATGCCGGTCTCCTCGCTGGCCAGCATGGCCCACGCGGTGGCGTGCCCCTGGCCGTGCGGGGAGGTGCCGGTCAGCACGGTCGCCGAGCCGTCCGGGTGCACCTGCACGTCGGCGACCTCGTGCGGCGCGCCCTCGGTCGGGGCGCCGGTGATCTCGACGTACACGGACATCCCGATGCCCGAGCTGGACGACCTCGCCCGCGCTCGCGGCGGGCGGCCTGCTCGGCCCGCAGCTCGTCGTAGCCGGCGGCGGCGAGCGCGCGCGTCAGCGCCTCCGGGTAGTCGCCGGAGTCGTACACGGCGCCGGTCGGGGTGGTGTGCGGCTCGGAGAACGCCGGCACCAGGTTGCGCCGGCGGACCTCGGCCGGGTCCATGCCGATCTCGGCCGCGAACAGGTCCAGGCCGCGCTCGACCGCGTGCGTCGCCTCGGGGCGGCCGGCTCCGCGGTAGGCGCCGGTCGAGGTGGTGTTGGTGACGACCGTGCGGGCGCGCGCCTCGACCTTGGGGAACGCGTAGACCGCCGGCGCCATCAGGCAGGTCAGGCTCGGCAGCACCGCGCCGAGCCGCGGGTAGGCGCCGCTGTCCTGCAGCACGTCCAGCCGGTACGCCAGGACGGTGCCGTCGCGGAGCCCGCCGACGGTGACCGTGTTGATCTGGGCGCGGCCGTGGGTCATCGCCGACCATGTTCTCCGAGCGGGTCTCGTTCCAGCGGACCGCCCGGTTCAGGTGCCGGGCGACGGCCGCCACGACCGTGTGGTCGGGGTCGGCACCGATCTTGGCACCGAACCCGCCGCCGACGTCGGGGGTGATGATGCGCAGGTCCTCCGGCGCCATCCCGGACCAGGCGGCGATCGCGCCACGGGCGGCCGCGGCCGCCTGCGTGGAGACCCACATCGTGAGCTTGCCGCCCTCCGGCACGGCGGCGGCGGCGCGCCCCTCGAGCGGCGCCGCGGCGACCCGCTGGTTGTGCAGCTCCTGGGTCACGACGACCTCGCAGTCGTCGAACAGGTCCTCGGCGAAGGTCTCCGCCCCGAACGTGCAGACCGTGTTGGTGCCGGCCTCCGGGAACAGCAGCACCTCGTCCCTGGCCGCGTCGCGCATGTCCACGACCGGCGTCAGGGTGTCGTAGTCCGTCACGACGAGGTCGGCGGCGTCCTGGCCCTGGTAGGCCTGCTCGGTCACCACGACCGCGACCGGCTCGCCGACGAAGCGCACCACGTCGGTCGCGAGCAGCGGCGTGGTCATCCCGGCGTTGTACATCGGCATCATCACCGGCAGCTCGGGCAGTCCGAGGTCCGCGCCGGTCAGCACCGCCACCACCCCGGGCGCGGTGAGCGCCTCCGACGTGTCGATCGACAGGATCCGGGCGTGCGCCACGGGGGACCGTACGAACGTCAGGTGCAGCGCGCCGGTCAGGCGCGGGTCGTCGAGGTCGTCGGTGTACGTCGCGCCCGTCGTCAGCAGCTTCGGGTCCTCGACCCGGACGACGCGCGTTCCCAGCAGGCTCATGTCTCTCCCGTCACCGACGGTCGGGCGGCCGTCTCGGCTGCGGCACCGTATCGGGGAGATGTGATCCCGTCCACACACGTATTGATGATGCCGGGTCGAACACGTGTTCGACCTGCCGTGTCATCCTGGGACATGGCCGGAGGGATGGGACGCCGGGACGGGCCGACGCTCGCGCAGCGCACGGGCGCCCCGGTCGACGCCGCCCCGCCCGTCCCGGAACCGGCCGGTGCCGGGTCGTCGCCCGGCTCCCGGTCCGTCGTCCGCCGGCACTGCTGGGTCGACGGCCCGCCGGAGTCCGCGGCGCGCTGCGCCGGGCTGCTCGTGGAGTGGCGGCAGGACCCGTCCGGGGCCTGGGAGGGCCGGGTGGTCTACGTCGTCCCCGGCCCGCCGGGCCGGCCGGTCGTGGTCGAGGCCTGGCTGCCGGCAGGGCTGCTCGGCCCCGCCTGACGTGGGTTTTCTCATCAGAGGGGTTTCCGGACGGGATGGCGAGACAGGATGATGAGCAGCGTCACAGTCTCGGAAGACCCGCCGTCCGCGGTTCCCGCCGCGTGACCCTGCCTCCGGAAGGACGGCCGATGTCCACACCCGACAGCACCTCCAAGAGCCCCGCCACGAGCACCTCGAAGGGCAGCGCGCTCAGCACCAGCGACGGCAAGATCTCTGTCGCCTCGAACGTCGTCACGAAGATCGCCGGCCTCGCCACGCGTGAGGTGTCCGGGGTGCACGCCATGGGCGCGGGCGCCAGCCGCACCCTGGGCAGCCTGCGGGAGCGGATCCCGGGCTCCTCCGGTCCCAACGTCATGCAGGGCGTGTCCGCCGAGGTCGGTGAGACGCAGGTCGCGCTCGACCTCGACATCGTCATCGAGTACGGCGTGTCCATCGCCGACCTCGGGCGCTCGATCCAGCGCAACGTGAAGAACGCCGTCGAGCGGATGACCGGCCTCGAGGTCACCGAGATCAACGTGACCGTCGACGACGTCTGGCTCGGCGACAGCTCCGACCAGGAGCAGGCGCCCCCGCGCGTCCAGTGAGCGCCGAGCCCGGCCGGCCGCCGCTGTACGACGTCGACGCCGACCAGATCGCCCGGCTGGCCCTGGCCTGCCCCGGCGTCGTCCGGCTCTCCGGTGGCTCGTTCGGCGAGGCCGCGACGCACCTCGTCGGGCGGTCGGTCCGCGGGGTTCGACTGTCCCCGGAGGTCGTGGCACTGCACGTCGTCGGCCGGTTGGACACGCCGGTCGACCGGGTCGCCGCCGAGTTGCGCACCGCGCTGCGGGACGTGCTCGGCGGCCGGCGGCTGGACGTCGTGCTGGAGGACGTCGTGGACCCGGCGGACGAGCCGGAGGCGGACACGGTCGGGCCCGACGCGCTCGGCAGCAGCCCGTTCGCCGTCCAGCCCTGACCGGTACGCCACCGGCGCGTCCGCGATGAGCGCCCGCGACGAGGTGCGGCGGGCCCGCCGGGCGTTCATCGCCGCTGCGCACCCCGACCGCGGCGGCGACCCGGAGCACTTCCGGGCCGGGCTGGACCGCTTCGACCGCCTGCTCGGCGGCCGCGAGCGCCGGGCCGAGGACACCCCGCGGGTGTTCGTGCACCACCGGTCGCGCGGCCTGCGCGGCCTGCTGGCCCGGCTCGCCGAGCGGCGGCGCCGTCGCAAGGCTCCGCCCCGGGTCCGTTGACCTCGTCCTCCCGCTTCCAAGGAGCCCGTCATGGCACACGTACCGCGCAGCACCCTCGGTCTCGTCCTCGGTGTGGTCCTCGGCTACGCCGCGATCTTCCAGGGCTTCGGGGCGATGCTCGTCGTCGCCCTGCTCGCCGCGCTGGGCTGGGCCGCGGGCAAGGTCGTCGACGGCGAGATCGACCTCTCGCAGATCTCCGACGCGGTCCGGCGGCGGTGACGCGCCCGCCGGGCTGCCGCCGGCCCAGCTGCCCGGCCGGGCCGACCTGGTCAAGCGCGGTTCGAGCGTGCGGCGCCGGGTGCCTGCAGCGCAGAGCCTGCCGGTCGAGCCCGGACCCGACCGCCGGGTCGGCCGCACCGAGCTCGGGAAGATCGCGGTGAGCGACCGGGTCGTCGCCCGGCTCGCCGCGCGGGCCGCGCTGGAGGTCGACGACGTCGGCGCGGCGGCGCCCCGGGTGCTCGGCAAGGACCTCGGGAGCACCGGCCTGGACCGGCTCGGGATGCGCAGCACCGAGCTGGGCGCCCTGCCGGCCACCAGCGCGGAGGTGGACGGCCAGCTCGCGTTCATCCGGCTGACCCTCAGCGTGCGCTACCCGGCGCCGGTCCGGCACGTCGCGCAGCAGGTCCGCGAGACCGTGCAGGCCCGGGTCGCCGAGCTGTGCGGGCTCGACGTCCGCGAGGTCGACATCTCCGTGCCGGCGCTCGTGACCGAGCTCCCGACCCCGCCGCGCGTGCGATGAGAGGAACCCCGCCATGCGCCTGATCGAACGCCTGCTCTCCCTGCTGCTGGCCGCCGCCGTCGTGATCGGCGCGGTGCTGCTCGTGCTGGAGGTCGGGGCCGCCGCTGTCGGCGCCGACCCGGTGCTGGTGCGCTGGCGCGGGCTGTACGACACCGGCTGGCAGGACACCTGGAGCAGCACGTCCGTGCGGGTCGTCGCCGCGGTCGCGCTCGCCGTGGGGCTCCTGCTGCTCGTGGTCACCCTCAAGCCCCGCCGGGTCCGCCGGCTCCGGCTCGCCACCGACGTGCCCGGGGTGGACGCCGGGATCAGCCGCAGCGCGCTGCGCGCGGCCTGCGTGCGGGCGGCCCGCGAGGTCGACGGGGTGACCGGGGCGTCCGCCTCGGTCGGCAGGCGCCGCACGACGGTGCGGGCCACCAGCCGACTCGGCGACGACGAGGTGGCCCGGAGCCTGCAGACCCAGGTCGAGCAGAGCGTCCGGGCCCGGCTGGACGGCCTGCGGCTGCGCCGTAGCCCCTCGCTGCGCGTCCGGGTCGCTGCCCGGCAGGGGTCCTGATGGACACCAGCCGGCGGCGCGACCGCACCGTGCTGCTCGTCGTCGGGCTGCTGCTCACCGCCGGTGGCGCGCTCGCGCTGCTCGCCGGCGCCGGGGTCTTCGGCTCCCGGTTCCCCGACGAGCTGCTGTTCGACAACGCGGTGGGTGAGTTCTTCACCGACAACGGCAGCTGGCTCTGGCCGGCGATCGCCGTGGCGGCGCTGGTGCTGGCCGGCCTGGCGGTCGGCTGGCTGCGGGCCCAGCTGCGCACGACCGGGGTCGGCACGCTGGAGCTGGAACCCACCGCTCCGCAGGGCCGCACCGACCTCGCCGGCCGGGCCGTGCTCGACGCGGTGACCGGCGAGATCGAGGGCTACCGGGGCGTCAGCAAGGCGCGGGGCCGGCTCACCGAGGTCCGGGGCGTGGCCCGCCTGGACCTGCGCGTCGAGCTCGAGGAACGGGCCGACCCCGCCGCGCTGCGGGCCCGGATCGAACGGGACGCGGTCAGCCGGGTGCGGGCCGCGCTGGAGACCGACGACCTGCCGGTCCGGCTCGACCTGTCCGTCACCGGCCGGTCGACCTCCCGGGTGGCCTAGCCGCCGGCGCCGTCCGGGCAGGCGGCCTGGAAGAAGCCGAGCTCGAGGTCCATCGCCCGGCGGTAGGCGCGCCGCACCGCCGGGCCGTCGGCGGCGTGCCGGTCGAGCAGCGCCTCCAGCGTCGCGCGCCAGCGCCTCGAAGCCCGGGTCGGCGTAGGTCCGCACCCACTCGGCGTACGGCCCGGCGGCCGTCGGCGTCGAGCGACTGCCCGAGGTGGGCGTACAGCCGCATGCACGGCGCCATCGCCGCGCACGTCTCGCCGAGCTCGCCGAGCGACGCGGTCGCGAGCAGGAAGTCGGTGTAGGCCGAGCGTCGCCGGCAGCGGCTCGGCGGCGGCCACGGTCGGCCCCAGCGCTCGGCGTACGCCGCGTGCAGCCGCAGCTCCTCGAGCACCCCGGCGACGCAGGTCGGCGAAGGCCTCGCAGGGTCGCCGCGGTCGCGGCTGCGCGGCGAGCGCCAGGGCGTACGCCCGCGCGAACGCCTCGAGGAACAGCGCGTCCTGCGCGACGTAGACCTGGAACGCCGGCAGCGGCAGCGTGCCGTCGCCGAGCCCGCGGACGAAGCGGGTGCGCCAGCGCGGCGGCGGCCTGGTCGGCGCTGGCCGCCCACAGCGCGGCGGACAGGCTCATGCGCCGTCCCCGACGCCAGCGCCATGTCCCAGAACGCCGCCTCCGGCCGCAGCACCTCCGCCACGAGCGCGTCGTCCGGCGCCCCGGCCCGCGTCGGCGGCGGCCGGCGAGCCCGTCGACGTACGCCGCGAAGCCCGGCGTCGTCCAGTGCTCGACGAGCTCGGCGTACGCCGGCGCGCCGGGCAGCGGCCGAGCGCCAGGCCTCGAGGTAGACCCGCTCGACGACCTCGAGGCAGCCGAGCGCGTCGGCGTACGGCGCGGCGTCGAGCCGCTGCAGCAGCGTCGCGGTAGGCCAGCGTCGCGCGGCAGCGGCGCGGCGGTCGAGGTCGAGCCCGCGGGCCGGCGGCCAGGCGCTCGAACCAGTCGAGCTCCTCGACGAGCGCGACGCAGCCGCCGGCGAGCACCGCCTGGTCGCTGCGCGGGCGCCCGGGCGAGCAGCCGCGCCTGGAAGGCCAGCAGGTCGGCGACGAACAGCGCGTCCTGGGCCAGCCAGGTGTCGAGCGCCGCGACCGGCAGCGAGCCGTCGCGGACGCCGTCGAGGAACGGGTGCCGGGTGGCGGCGGTCCACAGCGTCGGACGTGGGCGGCAGGGCTCGGGCACGGGCGCACCCTAGGCGCGCTGGCGTAGGGTCGGCAGTGCTGTGTGCGGGAGTCCGGACAGACCGGGCTGAGAGGACGGCTGGACGCGCCGTCGACCGCTGGAACCTGTCCGGGTCATGCCGGCGTAGGGAGACACGTTGACGATCACCGCCGCCGACCGCGCGCGGAGGCCCCGCTCACGCTCGCCGAGCCGGCGCCGCCGGCGCTCGGCCTGCGCGAGACCTTCGGCCTGTGGGCCAACCTCGGCATCAGCCTGCTGCTGCCGGTCGCCGCCGTCGTTCGTCGTGCTGGCCGGCCGGCCGCTCGGCGTGACGCGTGCTCGCCATCGCGGTCGGCGCGGTCATCGGCGCGGTGCTGCTCGGGCTCACCGCCGCGCCCGCCGCCCGCGAGCGGGTCCCGGCGATGGTGCTGCTGCGCGGGCTGCTCGGCCGCCGGGCCAGCGCGCTGCCGACCGGGCTCAACGTCCTGCAGTGCCTCGGCTGGGCGACCTTCGAGATCGTCATCATCGCCGAGGCGGCGTCGCGGGCGCTCGACGCGCCGCGCTGGCCGTTCGTCCTCGGCCGCCGGCGTGCTGGCCACCGCCATGGCGCTGCGCCCGCTCGGCGTCGTGCGGGTGCTGTCGCGCTACGCCGTCTGGGCGGCGCTCGCCGCCGTCGTCTACCTGTTCGTGCGGGTGCTCGCCGAGCCGCTGCCGCAGGTCGCAGGAGGGCGGCGCCGGCGTCGTTCTGGTCGGCCGTCGACATCGTCATCGCGCTGCCGGTCAGCTGGTTCCCGCTCGCCGCCGACTACACGCGGCACGTCCGCGACCCGCGGACGGCCTTCGTCGGCACGGCCGCCGGCTACGGCGCTCGCGACGTTCGTCATGTTCACGCTCGGCGTGCTGGCGCTGTCGGCGTACGGCACCGGTCGGGCTCGACGTCATCGACGCGCTGCTCGCCGTCCCGTTCGGCCTGCTCGCCGTGCTCGTGCTGGTCGCGGTCGAGGTCGACGAGGCGTTCGCCAACATCTACTCGACCGCCGTCTCGACGCAGAACCTCGTCGGCCCGCATCGACCGGCGGGTGCATGGCCGTCGCCGTCGGCACGGTCGCCACGCTGCTCGCGCTCAGCCTCGACGTCGTGGCCTACGAGCCGTTCCTGTTCCTGCTCGGCGCGGTGTTCGTGCCGCTGGCCGGCGTGCTGCTCGTCGCCTACTACCTGCTCCCCCGCGGCGCCTGGGACGTCTCCGACGACGCGCCCGCCCGGCCGGCGCTGCTGCTGCCGTGGGCGGTCGGCTTCGTCGCCTACCAGCTCACCGTGCCGACGTACTTCATCGGCACCGGGCGCCGGCTGGACCGTCGTGGTGGGCCGCGCGCGCGGCCGACCTCGGCATCTCGGCCGACGCACGGGCTGTCGGCCTCGCTCGTCAGCCTCACCGTCGCGTCGCTGCTGACGGTCGCCGTCGCGCTGCCGGGCGCCCTGCGCGCCCGCCGGGCGGCGCGTGACCCGACGACCCGGTCGTGGGCCGGCTGCACGTCGCTCACCGACACCCGCGACGGCCGCGACGCCGCTCGCCGTCGTGCGCCGCGGCGCTGTCGGCCGGCGCGCCGGTCGTGCAGGTGCGGTCCAAGGACGGCACCGACCGCGAGCTGTTCGACCTCGCCGAGCGGGTCGCGCGCGCTGTGCGACGACGCCGGCGCGCTGTGCCTGGTCGACGACCGGGTCGACGTCGCGCTGGCCGTCGGCGCCGGCGGCACCCACCTCGGCGCGCACGACCTGCCGCTGGCCGCCGCCCGGCGCGTCGCCGGCCCGGGCCACGTCCTCGGCGGCACCGCCCGCGACCCGCGGCTCGCCCGCGAGCTGGTCGCCGCAGGGCGCCGACTACCTCGGCGTCGGCCCGGCCGCCGCCACGTCGCACCAAGGACGGCCTGCCCGACCCGCTCGGCGTCGCCGCGGTCGGCGCCGTGGCCGCCGCCGTCGACGTGCCGGTCATCGCCATCGGCGGCGTCACCGTCGCCGCCGTCCCCGACGCTGCTCGCCGCCGGCGTCGCACGGCGTCGCCGTCGTCGCCGCGGTGTCCGAGGCCGCCGACCCGGCCGCGGCGACCCGGGCCCTGCTGCGCGCGCTGGAGCAGGCGCGCATGACGCGACGTCCTCGTCGCCGGCGGCGGGCGTCGCCGGGCTGTCGGTCGCCTGGCGGGCCGCGCAGCGCGGGCCTGTCGGTCACCGTCGTCGACGACGCGCCCGGCACGGGCGCGTCGTACGCCGCCGCCGGCATGCTCGCCCCGGTCGCCGAGGCGGCGTACGGCGAGGAGCGCGCTCGTCGCGCTCAGCCGCGGCGTCGCTCGAGCTCTACCCCGCCTTCGTCGCCGAGCTCGAGCAGGCCTCCGGCACCGACGTCGGGCTGCGCACCGCCGGCACGCTGCTCGTCGGCTTCGACGAGGACGACGTGCGCGGCGCTCGACGCACTGCACGCCTTCCACCGCGAGCTCGGGCTGTCCGCCGACCGGCTGACGCCGCGGGCCTGCCGCGCGCAGGAGCCGGCGCTGACCCCGCGGCTGCGCGGCGGGCGTCGCGGGTCGGCGGCGACCACTCGGTCGAGCCGCGCGCGCTGCACGCCGCGCTGCTCGCGCGCCGCCGAGCGCGCCGGCGTCGAGGTGGTGCACGCGCCGGGTCGACGCGCTGCTCGTCGAGGACGGCCGGGCCACCGGCGCTGCGAGCTCGACGACGGGCGCCGGCTGCGCCGCGCCGCAGACCGTGCTGGCGCTCGGCGCCTGGAGCGGCCGGCTGCCGGGCGTGCCCGCCGGGCACGTGCCGGTGCGGCCGGTCAAGGGCCAGATCCTGCGGCTGCGCGGGCGAGGCGCTGCTCGACGGGACGGTCCGGGCGCTGGTCCGCGGCCGCGCGGTCTACCTCGTGCCGTACGGCGCGGACCGGCGTCGTCGTCGGCGCGACCGTCGAGGAGCAGGGCTTCGACGCGCCGGGTCACCGCCGGCGCCGTGCTCGACCTGCTGCGCGACGCCACCGAGGTGCGTGCCCGGCCTCACCGAGCTCGAGCTGGTCGAGACGCTCGCCCGCTGGCGGCCGGGCACGCCCGACAACGCGCCCGCTGCTCGGGCCGTCGCGCGCTGCCCGGGCTGGTGCTCGCCACCGGCCACTACCGCAACGGCGTCCTGCTGGCCCCGCTCACCGGCCGACGTGGTCGCCGAGCGTGCTGGCCGGCGACGGGCTGCCGACGCGCGCCGGCCCGCCGACCGCTTCGCCGGCGACCGCTTCGCCGCACCCGACCGCACTGGAGGACCGCATGAACCTCGACCGTCAACGGCGACCCGGCCGAGCTCGCCGACGGCGCCGACCGTCGCCGCGCTCGTCGCCGACCGCGCCGCCCGAGCACCGCCGGGTCGCCGTGGCGGTCAACGCCGACGTCGTGCCGCGCAGCGCCTGGGCGGCCACGGTGCTGCGCGACGGCGACGCCGTCGAGGTGCTCGTGGCCGTGGCCGGTGGCTGACGTGCAGGTCCGCCGTGCCGCGTCGAGCGCGCGCTGAGGTCGAGGAGGCGGCCGACCCGTTCCGCCTCGCCGGCGCAGGAGTTCACCTCCCGGCTGCTGCTCGGCACCGGCGGCGTGCCGAGCCTCGACGTCCTGCAGCGGGCGATCGACGCGTCCGGCACGCAGATCGTCACCGTCGCGCTGCGCCGGGTCGACCCGACCTCGAGCGGCTCGCTGCTCGACGTCGTCGAGCGCGGCCGGGGTGCGGCTGCTGCCCAACACCGCCGGCTGCATGACCGCCCGCGAGGCGGTGCGCACCGCCCAGCTCGGCGCGCGAGGCGTTCGGCACCGACTGGGTCAAGCTCGAGGTCGATCGGCGACGAGGACACCCTGCTGCCCGACCCGTTCGAGCTGCTCGACGCCGCCGAGCAGCTCGTGCTCGACGGCTTCTCGCGTGCTCGCCTACACCAGCGACGACCCGATCGTCGCCCGGCGGCTCGCCGACGCCGGCTGCGCCGCGGTCATGCCGCTCGGCTCGCCGATCGGCAGCGGCCTGGGCATCCGCAACCCGCACAACATCGCGCTGATCCGCGAGCAGCGTGCAGGTGCCGGTGGTGCTCGACGCCGGCATCGGCACCGCCTCCGACGCGGCGCTCGCGATGGAGCTCGGCTGCGACGCGGTGCTGCTCGCCTCCGCCGTGACCCGCGCCCGCGACCCCGAGCGCGATGGCGCTGGCGATGCGGCACGCCGTCGAGGGCGGCCGGCTGGCGCTGCGGGCCGGGCGCATCCCGCGCCGCTGGCACGCCGCAGGCGTCCACCCCGATGGCAGGGACTGCCCGACGCTGTGACGCCGGCGCCGCTCGGCGCCGCTGCTGCGTGCTCACCGACCGCGCGCCAGTGCCGCCGTCCGCTCGTCGACGTCGTGCGCGGCGGCCGTCGACGGCGGGCGCCCGCACGGTCGTGCTGCGCGAGAAGGACCTGCCGGCCGGCCGAGCGCGCCGCGCTGGCCGACGCAGCTGCGCGCGCGTGCTCGAGCCGGTCGGCGGGACTGCTCGTCGCTCGCCGGCACCGCCGCTGCCGGGCCGACGCGGTGCACCTGTCGGCCGCCGACGCCGTGCCCGCGCCCCGGCCCGGCGCTGCTCGGCCGGTCCTGCCACGACGCCGCCGAGCTCGGCCCGCGCCGCGCGCCGAGGGCTGCGACTGGGTGACCGTCTCGCCGGTGCGGCTGACCGCGTCCAAGCCCGGGCTACGGCCCCGCGCTCGGGCCGGCCGGGCTGGCCGCGCTGCACGCCGGCGGCCCGCCGGTGTACGCCCTGGGCGGGCTGACCGCCGCCGACGCCGGGCCGTGCCTGCCGGGCCGCCGGCGCGCGTCGGGCGTCGCGGTGATGGGCGCCGTCATGCGGGCCGACGCGGCCCGACCGGGTCGTCGCCGACCTGCTGGCCGCCGCTCGAGCGAGACGCCTGAGCGACCACGCCCCGCGTCGCGCTCACCATCGCCGGCTCCGACTCGAGCGGCGGCGCCGGGCGTGCAGGCCGACCTCAAGACCTTCGCCGCGCTCGGGGTCTTCGGCGCCAGCGCGATCACCGCGCTCACCGCGCAGAACACCAGCGGCGTGCGCGGCGTGCACGCGCGTCCCGGCGCGCCTTCGTCGCCGAGCAGGTCGAGGCGGTGCTCGACGACCTCGACGTCGCGCGCGGTCAAGACCGGCATGCTCGCCACCGCCGAGGTCGTGCACGCCGTCGCGGCGCTCGCCGCGGCCGGCCGGCTGCCGCACCTCGTCGTCGACCCGGTCATGGTGGCCTCGCAGCGGCGCCCGGCTGCTCGAGCCGGCCGCCGAGCGGGCGTACGTCGAGGCGCTGCTGCCGCACGCGGCGGTCCTCACCCCCAACCTGCACGAGGCGCAGGTGCTGCTCGGCGCGGGCGATCACCACGCTCGACGCAGCAGCGGCGAGGCGGCCCGCGCGCTCGGCGCGCTCGGTCCGCGCGCCGTCGCTCGTCAAGGGCGGGCACGCCGTCAGCCGGCGCCGGCGACGAGGCCGTCGACGTGCTGTGGGACGGCGCGCGAGCTGCTCGAGCTGCGCGGCCCGCGGGTGGACGGCCGCAACGACCACGGCACCGGCTGCACGCTCGCCTCGGCGATCGCCGCCGGGCTGGCCGGGGCGACGGCCGTCGTCGACGCCGTCGCGGCCGCCAAGGCGTACGTCGCGCGCGCCCTCGCCGGCGGCGCCGGCTGGCGGCTCGGGGCGGGCCACGGGCCGCTCGACCACACGGCCGGCCCCTCCGGAGCGGCCAACCGGACATTTCGCTGATCACCCTCCACTTCGGTGCTCTGTGGGCCGAAGGGTCCAGGGTGAGCGACAGCCAGGCCCCACCGGGCCGCCACGCCGAGGCGGCCCTGCCCGACGGCCAGGCCCAGGAGCTCGCGGTCTCGCCGTCGCGTTCGGCGTTCATCCAGGCCGTGCTGGACCGGGTCGACGTGGGCATCGTCGCCTGCGACGCCGACGGCCACCTCACCGTCTTCAACGACGCGACCCGTCGGTTCCACGGCGTCCCGGCGGACGGCAGCGTGCCCCCCGAGCAGTGGCCCGAGCGGTTCGCCCTGTACGAGGCCGACGGGACGACGCCGCTGCCGTTCGAGCGGGTCCCGCTGCTGCGGGCGCTGCGCGAGGGCGCGGTCAGCGACGTCGAGATCGTCCTCGCCCCGGTCGGGCTGCCCGCGCGGCTCGTGCGCTGCTTCGGGGAGGCGCTGCACGCCGAGGACGGGACCGTGGTGGGGGCGGTCGTCGCGATGACCGACATCACCGCCGAACGCGAGCTGCGGCTCGCCCACGAGGCGGTCAGCCGGTCCGCGGCCGCGCTGGCGCGCAGCCAGGAGCAGTTCCGGACGGCGTTCGAGCACGGACCGACGGCGATGTGCGCGCTGGACGGGACCGGCCGGGTCCGGCGGGCCAACCCCGCCCTGCGCAGGCTGCTGGCGGTGCCCAGCCGACGGCTGATCGGCTCCAGCCTGCTGGCGCAGGTCGCGCCCGCCGACCGGGAGCGCCTGCAGGTCGCGCTCGCCGGGGCCGGGGCGTGCCCCGGCCCGCCGGCCGCCCCGGTCGAGGTGCGGCTGCGACGCTCGGACGGCAGCGACGTGTGGTGCGAGGTCAACGGCACCGCAGGCACCGACGACGACGGGCCGTTCGTCCTGCTGCAGCTGGTGGACATCGACGCCCGCAAGTCCCGCGAGACGCACCTCGAACGGCTCGCCGCGCACGACGCGCTGACCGGCCTGGCGAACCGGGCGACGCTGCTCCGGCTGCTCGCCGACCGGCTGGCGCCGGGCAGCGGTTCCGGTCGGCTGCTGCTGCTGTTCCTCGACCTCGACGACTTCAAGGCGGTCAACGACCGGCACGGCCACGCGGCCGGGGACGAGGTGCTCGCCGAGGTCGCGCAGCGGCTGCGAGGCTCCGTCCGGCCGGACGACCTGGTGGCCCGGCTCGGCGGCGACGAGTTCGTGATCGTCTGCGACACCGGTCCGGACGGCGCGGAGCACGCCCCGGCACTGCTCGCCCGGCTCCGCGACGGCCTGGCCGCGCCGGTCGTCACGGCCCGCGGCCCGCTGGCGGTCCGGGCGACGATCGGCGTCGCGCACGCCGTACCGGGGGAGCGCCCGGAGACCGTGCTGGCTCGCGCCGACGCGCAGATGTACGAGGGAAAGGCGGGGCAGCGCGCCCTGGGGCGTCCCCTTTCCTGCGTCACCCCTGCCCTGGCCCCGGCGCAGCGGCGGGCGGCGCCGCCCGCGGTGACCGTCCGGCCGCGGCTGGCCGAGCTCGTCGACACCGCCGTGGACGAGGGCCGGCTACGGGTGCTGTACCAGCCCGTCGTCGACCTGCGCACCGGCGCGACGATGGGCGCCGAGGCGCTGGTCCGGATGCTGGACCGCGCCGGGCAGCTGATCGGGCCCGACGCGTTCATCCCGCTGGCCGAGACCAGCGGCGCGATCCACGCGATCGGCGACTGGGTGCTGCGGAACGCCTGTCGGCAGGCGGTGGCCTGGAAGGCGTCTCTGCCGGCCGACGTCGAGTTCGGGATCGGTGTCAACCTCAGCCCCCGCCAGCTGGACGACCCGGCGCTGCTGCACCGGATCGACGAGGCGCTGGCCGGGACCGGGCTGCCGCCCAGCGCGCTGGTGCTGGAGCTGACCGAGCGGCTGCTCACGGTCGACACCGTGCACGTGCAGCACCAGCTCACCGGCATCCGGGACCGCGGCGTCCAGCTCGCCGCCGACGACTTCGGCACCGGCTACTGCTCGCTGCGCTACCTGGCCGACCTGCCGATCAACATCGTGAAGATCGACCGCTCCTGGACCCGCGACGTCGGGGCGAACAGCCCGGCCGGCCGGCTCGCCGACGGCGTGGTCGAGCTGGCCCGCACCAGCGGGCTGGTGACCGTCGTGGAGGGCGTCGAGACGGCCGAGCAGCGGGCCGCGCTGGTGGCCCGGGGGTGCGTGCTCGCGCAGGGCTTCCTGTTCGCCCGGCCGCTGCCGGCCGAGGAGTTCACCGCCCGGCTGGTGGTGCCCGCGCTGGCGGTCTGATGCCGGGGCGCGTGCGTCGCTTCCCCTTGCGTCGGTCGTTGCCTCCCCTTGGTTCGGTCGCGTCCCCTTCGTCAGGGCCCTGAAAGGGGCACTTTCCGTGCACCTGGGCAGGGGAGGCGCACGGAGAAAGGGGACGGGTGCGTTCAGCCGGCCGGCGGCGTCAGCGCCTCCAGCACCCGGGCGTACAGCACGCGCTTGATCTGCCCCAGGGTCGCGGGGTCCTTGCCCGCCAGGGCGCCCGCCCGCTCGACCGCTGCGGGCCGGACCCGGTCCTCCGGCTCGGCAGCCGCGACGATCCCCGCGGCGAGCGCCTCGACGCCGCCGTACCGCCGGCCGGTCGTCATCGCCTCGTGGGCCGTCGCCGGTGTCAGCCGGGCGGCGACCAGGGCGCTCATCCCGGGGGTGAACGGCAGGCCGATGTCGACCTCGGGCAGGCAGAGGAACCCTCGGTCGGCGCGCATCACGATGCTGTCGTGCGCCAGCGCGAGCATGGCGCCGGCCGCGTAGCAGTGCCCCTGCACCGCCGCGACGCACGGCACCGGCACGGTGAGCACCCGGGCCAGCAGCGCCTGCACCCGGGCGATGTAGGCGGGCCGCTCGTCCGGGTGCTCGGCGAGCCAGGCGAGGTCCAGCCCTTGAGACCAGGTCTTGCCGGTCGCCGTCGTGACCAGCGCCCGCGGGGCGGGCGCGGCGCACACCTCGTCGAGCGCCGCTTCGACCGCGTCGAGCCAGCTCGGCGACAGCCGGTTCTCGCCGTCGCCCAGGTCGAGCAGGAACACCGCGTCCTCGCGGTCGAGCTGCGGCACCGTGATCTCCTTCCGCCGGTGAGCGCACGGTACGGCGCTCCCCTTGCGGGGCGGGTTCCCCTTCGTGGCGTCGGTGGTTCCCCTTGCCGGCGTCGCGTCCCCTTCGGTACGGCCCCAGAAGGGGCTGCTGGGGAGCACCTGCGCAGGGCAGGCGTCGGTACGAAGGGGAGGCGCCGGCGCTACGAAGGGGAGGGACCGGCGCTACGCAGGGGAGGGACCGGCGCTACGCAGGGGAGAGGGTCGGCGCTACGCGACCCAGCGGGGACGCGGCCGGGCCCCAGAGCGGCGCCCGCCTCAGCCGGCCCGGCGCTGCCGCTCCGCAGCCCGCCCGAACGCCCGCCGCACCCGGGCGGCCAGCATCTCGGGCCGCCGCCACGCCTCGTCCCAGGTGTAGCGGACGACCTCGAAGCCGGCCTCGCGCAACCGGTCCTCGCGCTCCTTCTCGGCGAACAGGGCCACCGAGTCGGCGTACTTCCGCGCGCCGTCCGCCTCGGCGATCGTGCGGTGGGCCTCCCAGTAGTGGTCGACCCTGCCGATCGGCCCGTGCTCGTCGCCGAGCCAGGCCTGCGGTTCGCAGGCCGGCAGCCGCTGCTCGCTGAACCGGACCCGGCCCAGCGACTCGAGCGGGCTCTCCGACCGGCCGTCGGCGAAGAGCAGCGCGCGCCGCGCCCGCCCGGCACCAGGCCACGACCGGCAGCGGTCGGCCACCTCCTGCAGCGCTGCGGCCGGGATCCCGCGCGCCAGGACCGCGTCGGCGACGAGGACCCCGGCCAGCCAGCCGTACCGGCGCGCCACGTCGACGACCGTCCGGGGCAGCGACGTCACCGGCACGCCGATCCGCACGGTGACGTCGCCGGGCGGCACGGTCGTGCTCTGCCCGTGGTGGCGGGGCCGCTCCTCCCGGCGCTCGAGCAGCTGCGGCGCGGCCGGCAGCGGTCCGAGCCGGGGGAGCTCGTGCAGCGCGGTGGCCGTCAGGCGGCAGGCGACGAGGTCGACCTGCGAGACCAGCCGGGCCGCGGCGACCGCCACCGCGGTACGCCCCGGTTCGTCGAGCCCGGCCAGCGCACGACGCTCGGCGTACGCGCCGCGCCGGACGAGCACCAGCTCGCCGCCGCTCAGCTGCGTGCGCGGCACCCCGAGCTCGCGGGCCTGGGACCAGCCGATCACTCCGCCCTGCTCGGCGAGCAGCTGCCGTACGTGTGCGTCCACGCGCGCAGGATCGGCCGATCCTGGGGTGGCGCGGCCGGCTGTCCACAGGCCGGGCGAGTCGTCCCCAGTCGGGTCCGGTCGCCCGCTCGCCTCCCCTGCGCAACGCCTCTGCAGGGCCCTCTGGGAGTGCCTGTACGAAGGGGAAGCGTCCGACCGAAGGGGACGCCCCGCCCCGCCGCAGGGGAGGCACGCCCGTTAGCAGCAGGGGAAGCACCGACGCAGCGCAGGGGAAGCAACCCCCCGCGCAGCTACCGAGCCGGCCGCAGCATCGCCGGGTGCAGCGCCCCCGCCGGTCCTCGCCGGAAGAGCGCGGCCGGCCGCCCGCCGCCGGGGCCCGGCACGCTGTCCCGACCGACCGGCACCAGGAACCCCGGCGTGCCGGTGACCTTGCGGTGGAAGTTCCGCGGGTCCAGCGGCACCCCCCAGGTCGCCTCGTAGACCTGCCGCAGCTCGCCGACGGTGAACTCCTCGGCGCAGAAGGCGGTCGCGTACGGCGAGTACTCGAGCTTGGCGCGGGCCCGCTCGACGCCCGCGTCGAGCACGGTGGCGTGGTCGAACGCCAGCCGGCCCCGGTCGACCCGCGACACGGGGTGCCACGCCACCGAGCGGGTGGACGGCCCCGGGCGGGGTGGCGGCAGGTCGGGCGCGAAGACCAGGTAGGCCACCGAGACCACCCGCATCCGGGGGTCGCGGGTCGGCGAGCCGAACGCGCCGAGCTGCTCGACGTGCGCGACGTCCCGGCGCACGCCGGTCTCCCGCTCCAGCCGGCGGATCGCCGCGGCGTCGAGGTCCTCGGCCGGCTCGACGAACCCGCCGGGCAGCGCCAGGTCGCCGCGGAACGGGTGGGTGTCGCGCTCGACGAGCAGCACCTGCAGCCGCCCGCCGCGCACGGTCAGCAGCACCACGTCGACGGTGACGGCGAACGGCGGGAAGGCCAGCGGGTCGTAGGCCGCGAGGAACGCCTCCTCGGCCGCGTCCTCGCTGCGGCTCACGCGAGCTCGACGCCCGCGGCGACCAGCTCCTCCAGCGCCCGGGCGGTCGTGTCGGGGGCGACGCCGGCCGTGAGGTCGGTCAGCAGCCGCACCGCCAGCCCGGCGGACCGCGCGTCGAGGGCGCTGGCCCGCACGCAGTAGTCGGTGGCCAGCCCGCACACGTCCAGGGCGTCGACGCCGCGGTCGGCGAGCCACCGGGCCAGCGGCGTGCCGTCCGGCAGCGTGCCCTCGAAGGCGGAGTACGCCGCGGCGTGCTCGCCCTTGCGCACGACCGCGCCGAACGCCGCCTCGGACAGCGGCGCCTGCAGCCGGGCGCCGGCGGTGCCCACCACGCAGTGCGCCGGCCAGGAGTCGACGAAGTCCGGCTCGGCGGCGAAGTGCGCGCCGGGGTCGACGTGCCAGTCGGTGCTCGCCACCGTCAGGGGGTAGTCGGCGAGCAGCGCGGCGATCCGGCGGGCCACCTCCCGGCCGCCGGCGACGGCCAGCGAGCCGCCCTCGCAGAAGTCCTCCTGGACGTCGACGGCGAGCAGCGCGCGGGTCATGCCGGGTCCTCCAGGTGGGCGGTCCAGGCCGGCTCGCCGGCGTCGAGCCGGCGGGCGGGCTCGGGCAGCGCGGCGAGCGCCGCCGCGCACGTCGCCCGGGCGCCCCGGACGTCGTCGTACGTCGTCAGGGGGGCCTGCAGCGCGGTGCCGCCGGGCGGCGGCGCGCCGTCGAGGCGCAGCAGCTCCGTCCCGTCGGGGGTCCGCCAGGCCCACTTGCGGCCGCCCCGGGTCGACTTGCCGCTGCTGCGCTTCTCGACCGGGCGCAGCGGGGCGTCCGGGTCGTCGCCGTCGGCGATCGCGACGAGCTTGTAGACGAAGCCCGCGGTGGGTGCGCCGGCCCCGGTGACCAGCGCGGTGCCGACGCCGTACCGGTCGACCGGGACGTCGGACAGCGCGGCGATGGCGTGCTCGTCGAGGTCGCCGGTGACCACGATGCGGGTGCCGGTCGCGCCGAGCTCGTCGAGCAGGGCCCGGGCCTTGGGCACCTCGACGGTCGGGTCGCCGCTGTCGAGGCGGATCGCGCCGAGCTGCTCGCCGGCGACCTCGACGGCGGTCCGGATGCCCTCTGCGGTGTCGTAGGTGTCGACCAGCACGGTGGTGCCGACGCCCTGCGCGGCGACCTGGGCCCGCACCGCGGCCCGCTCGTCGGGGTGCGCCAGCACGAAGGCGTGCGCGGTCGTGCCGATCGTCGGGACGCCGTGCCGCCGGCCGGCCTCCAGGTTGCTGGTGCCGCTGAACCCGGCGACGTACGCGGCCCGCGCGGCCGACACGGCGGCCTGCTCGTGGGTGCGCCGGCCGCCCATCTCCAGCAGCGGCCGGTCCCCGGCGGCCAGCACCATCCGGGCTGCGGCGGAGGCGACCGCGGAGTCGGCGTTGAGCACCGACAGCACGAGCGTCTCGGCCAGCAGCGCCTCGCCGAAGCACCCCTCGACGGTGAGCACCGGCGATCCCGGCGCGTAGGTCGAGCCCTCCGGGTAGGCGTCGATCGTCAGCCCGAGCCGGCGTCCGGTGAGCCAGTCACGGGTCTGCGGGCGCACCACGTCGCGCAGCGCGACGACGTCGTCCAGGTCGTACACGAGCTCGCGGAGCAGCCCGGCGAGCCGGCCCTGCCCGGCGACCACCCCGAACCGCCGGCCGGGCGGCAGCCGGCGGGCGAAGACCTCGAACACGGCGCGGCGGCCGGCCAGGCCGGACGCCAGGGCGGCGTCGAGCATCGTCAGCTCGTACCGGTCGGTGAGCAGCGCCGTCGTCATGGCTCTCCTTCTCGTCCCGCTGACGAGAACACGGTATCCGGACCGGGCCGGTCTGCCGCCGCACAGCCCCGCCCGGGTCTACGGTCGGCCGATGCGGACCGGAACGCTGCTGACGAGCCTGGTCGTCCTCTGCGGCGTGGGCGTCGCCGCGGCGCAGCCGGCCGCCGCTGCCGCCGAGCGCACGATCACCTACACGGTCTCCACCAGCGGCAGTGTCCGGGCCGATCCCGGCCAGGTCGCCGCGGTCGCCCGGGAGACGCTCGCCGACTACCGCGGCTGGAGCCTCGGCGGCGCGCTGGCCTTCTCCGAGGTCGGGTCGGGCAGCTCGTTCGACCTCGTGCTGGCCTCGCCCGGCGTGATCGGCGCCCAGCCCGGCTGCAGCAGCTCCTACTCCTGCCGGGTCGGGCGGCGGGTCTACCTCAACGACGAGCGGTGGCGCACCGCGACGCCGTCCTGGACGTTCTCGCTCGCGGAGTACCAGCGGTACGTGCTGCTGCACGAGGTGGGGCACTGGCTCGGCCTGGGCCACCAGACCTGCCCCGGCCCCGGACGCGCGGCCGCCGTGATGCAGCAGCAGTCGATCTCGCTGCAGGGCTGCCTGGCGAACGTCTGGCCGCTCATCCCCGAGCGGGACGCGGTCGCGCGGCTGCACGGCGTCGCGGTGCGCCGGTCCGGGATCGAGCAGGCCTACCGCGACCTCGGCCAGGAGCGGGGCGTGCTCGGGCCCCCGCTGGGCTGGGAGCAGCCGACCGGCGTCGCGGGCGGCGTCGCGCAGCGGTTCCGGACCGGCGAGCTGCTGTGGTCCCCGGCCACCGGCACGCACCCGGTGTACGGCGGCATCGGGGAGCGCTACCGGGCGACCGGCGGCGTCGCGGGTCCGCTGGCCTACCCGACCACCGCGGAGCTGCCGACGCCGGACGGGGTCGGGCGGTTCAACCACTTCTCCGGCAGCGGCGGCGGTTCGGTCTACTGGACCCCGGCCACCGGCGGCCAGGAGGTGTACGGCGCCATCCACGACCGCTGGGTCGAGCTGGGCTACGAGCAGGGCCGGCTCGGCTACCCGGTCTCCGGCGAGTACGCGGTCCCCGGCGGGCGGCGCAGCGACTTCCAGCGCGGCTCGATCTCCTGGGACGCCACCACCGGCCGGACGACGGTGCAGCCGGCCTGACCGGGGGGCTGGTGTTGCGTGCCGGGCCGCCCGTCACGCAGAGTGCAGGCGTGCCGGAGCTGCCCGAGGTGGAGGCCCTTGCCGCCTTCCTGCGCGAGCGGGCGGTCGGCCGGACCGTCGCCCGCGTCGACGTGGCCGGCATCCAGGCGCTCAAGACGTACGACCCGCCGCCGACCGCGCTGGCCGGTCTGGCGGTCTCCGGTGCCCGCCGGCACGGCAAGTTCCTCGACCTGGAGGTGGACGGCCTGCACCTGGTGGTGCACCTGGCGCGGGCCGGCTGGCTGCAGTGGCGGGAGAGCCTGCCGGCGGCGCCGCCGCGGCCCGGGAAGGGGCCGCTGGCGCTGCGGGTGCACCTGGACGACGGCTCCGGCTTCGACCTGACCGAGCAGGGAACGCAGAAGCGCCTGGCGGTGTACGTCGTCCGGGCGCCGGCCGAGGTGCCCGGGGTGGCCCGGCTCGGGATCGACCCGCTCGACCCGGCGTTCACCCCGGAGGTGCTGGCCGGGTTGCTTCGCGGGGTGCGCGGTCAGGTCAAGGGCGTGCTCACCGACCAGAGCGTGCTGGCGGGCGTCGGCAACGCCTACAGCGACGAGGTGCTGTGGGAGATGCGGATGTCGCCGTTCAAGCCGGTGCCGTCGCTGGGGGCCGAGGACGTCGCGCGGCTGCACGCCGTCCTGGTCGACACCCTGCGGACCGCGGTCGGCCGGGCCGAGGGCCTCGCGGCGAAGGCGTTGAAGGCCGAGAAGCGCAGCGGCCTCGCGGTGCACGGGCGCGCCGGCCTGCCGTGCCCGCGCTGCGGCGACACCGTCCGCGAGGTGTCGTTCGCGACCAAGGCGCTGCAGTACTGCCCCACCTGCCAGACCGGCGGCAAGCCGCTCGCCGACCGTCGGTTGTCCCGCCTGCTCAAGTGACCTGGCCCCGTCGGCACTGCCGGCCGCGCCTGCGGCACCATGCGGGGGTGCCCCGACGCGTGCAGGTGGTCGCCCACCGCGGCTCTTCCGGCATCCACCCCGAGCACACCCTGCAGGCCTTCGAGGCGGCGCTGGACGACGGCGTCGACGCGCTGGAGTGCGACGTCCGGCTGACCCGCGACGGCGTCCTGGTCTGCGTGCACGACCGCAAGGTCGACCGGACCAGCGACGGCCGCGGGGTGGTGTCGACGCTGGAGCTGGCGGACCTGCACGCGCTGGACTTCGCGTCGTGGAAGGACCGTGAGCGGGACCCGGTGCTGCGGGCCTCGTGGGAGGAGGTCGACCGCGACGCCGGCCGGGTGCTCACCCTGGAGCGGCTGCTGCACCTGGTGCTGGACGCCGGTCGGCACGTGCAGCTGCAGATCGAGACCAAGCACCCGACCCGGTACGGGGCGATGGTGGAGTACGAGCTGGTCCGGCTGCTCGAGCGGCACGGACTCACCCGGCCGCTCACCCGCACCATCTCGCAGGTCGCCGTGCTGTCCTACGCCACCACCTCGCTGCGCCGGGTGCACTCCCTGGCGCCGCAGATCCCGACGGTGCTCAACCTGGACCGGATCCCTCTGCGGATGCGGGACGGGAGCCTGCCGTCGCACGTCTGGGCCGTCGCGGTGGACCTGACGACCGTCAAGGCGCACCCGCGCTACGTCGAGCGGGTGCACGCCGCCGGCGGCCGGGTGCACGTCTTCACCGTCGACGAGCCGCAGGACATCGAGTTCCTGCTCGGGCTCGGCGTCGACGCGATCATCAGCAACGAGCCGGCCCGGGTGATGAAGCTCAGCGGCCGGGCCTGACCGCAGCCGGTTCGCCGAGCGCCCGGCCCAGCGCGTCCCCGGACCGCCAGGCCGCCTGCACCTTCGAGGCCCCCCAGCCGTCGCCGCACAGCCCGATGGCGCCGGCCAGCCCGTACGGCTCGTCCCGGGTGCCGACCGGCTTGGCGTAGGTCCAGCGCTGCACCCGGGCCCACAGCGGGGTCGGCAGGTCCAGCAGCTCGCGCAGCGCGGCCACCAGCTCGGCCCGGGCGGCGTCCGGGTCCGCGAGCCGTCCGGCGGCGAAGTCCGGGGTGGAGTGCGCGACGAGCACCGGGGCCGCGTCGCCGCGCCGCCGGCCGTCGTCGGCGACCCAGGACAGCACCGGGTGCTCGGCGAACGCGCCGTCGAGGTCCCAGGTGCGTTCGGCGAAGCCGGCGGCGAGCGCCAGCGCGGGCTCCCAGTCCCGGCCGGCCAGCAGCCGCGCGGCAGGGTCGGCCGGGTCGAGCAGGGCCAGTGCCTGCGGGTCGGGCATCGCCAGGACGACGGCGTCGTAGCGCTCCCCGTCGACCAGCGGCCCCGGGCCGACCCGGCCGACCTGGGTCTGCTGCCGCACGTCGCAGGCCCCGGGCGAGGTCGGCGACCAGGGAGCGCAGCCCGCCCGGCGCCGCCCAGCGCACCGGACCCGGCTTGGCCGGTCCCAGCCCGGCCGGCCCGGCGGTCACGAAGCGGTCGGTCCACGGCCGGGCGAGCCCGCGGTCCCGCCAGTCGTCGACGACCCGGCCGAAGCCCTCGTCGCTGACCGTGAAGTAGGACGCGCCGAGGTCGACGTAGCGGCCCTCGATGCGGCGGCTGGCCATCCGCCCGCCGGGCACCCGGCCGCGGTCGAGCACCTGCACCTGGACGCCGCGGGCTCCCAGCGCCCGGGCGCAGGCGACGCCGGCGATGCCGGCGCCGACGACGCAGACCCTCACCGGCCGACTCGCCGGCGGAGCGCAGCGGGACGCGGGAGCGCGGCACGGGGAAGCACGTGTCCAGCCTGCCCTGTCCGTCGCGGTCCGGCCACCGCTCCCCGGCCGTAGGCTCGCCCGCCCGGGAACCACCCGACCGAGGAGGCCCCATCAGCGCCCGCCGCCGCCCGCCCGCCCGCCCCACCGGAGCCCCGTCGCCGGCCGCCGACCGCTCCGCCGAGGTGCCGGTCGTCGGCGGCCGCGAGCCGTGCCCGTGCGGCTCCGGCAAGCGCTACAAGGCCTGCCACGGGCGGACCGCGTCCCCGGCGTTCGTCGCCCGGCCGTTCGCCGGTCGGGTCGACGAGACCGAGTGGGTGGCGCTGCGCGAGGTGGTGCCCTCGGCGACCGCGCCGCTGAGGGTGCGCGGGCACGAGGACCGCGACGTGGTGCTGTCCACCGTGCTGCCGATGGCCTGGCCGGCGATGGTCCGGCCGGACGGGCGGGTGCTGGTCGGGTTGCAGGTCCCGTCGCGCTCCGGGGACGCCAGCCGCGACGTGGCGGCCGCGCTCCTGCAGGCCCTGGACGCCGCGCCCGGCAGCGCCGTCGTCCCGGCCGGGCTGCCGGGCCCGGGGCCGCGGCTGCAGGACCTGCTCGACCCCGCGCCGCTCGACGTCACGCTGCACGCCGGCTTCGACCACTGGCTGGGCGGTCCGCCCGAGCCGGACAGCGAGGTCGCCGCGTCCCTGGAGCGGGCCAACAGCACCATCGTGCCGACCGCGCGGCTGACCGGTGTGGACGCGGCCTACTGGTGCCGGATCGGCGAGCGGGTGTCGCTGCGCTGGGTGCTGCCGGAGGACGAGGAGCCGCTGCTGGACGCGCTGGCCCGGCTGGCGGTCGCCGGTGGGCTCGGGCTGGGTCCGGACACCCGCTACCTCGGCTGCTTCCGGGCGCACGGGCTGCTGGTGCCGGTCTGGGACCTGCCCGGAGCGACGCCCGCCGAGGCGGTCGAGCAGCCGGCGGCGTCGCTGCGCGGCCGGCTCGACGAGGCGCTCGCCGCACCGCGCCCGTTGCAGCCCGCCGAGCGCCGGGCCCGGGCCGGGCTGCTCTCCCGGCAGCTCACCCTGCGCTGAGCGTCGCTCCTGCACGACACCTGCCCACCCCGGACCCGCGTCGCCGGCCTCCCCGTGCTGGACGGGCGACGCCGCGAACCGCTGGGCGATGTGCCCCCGCGGCTACCGTCGGAGTGTGTCCCTGTCACACCTGTCGGCCTTCGTCGTCGTCGCTCTCGTCGTCGTGGCCGTTCCCGGGCCCAGCGTGCTGTTCGTGGTGGGCCGAGCCCTCACGCTCGGCCGGCGTGGCGCCCTGACCACCGTGCTGGGCAACGCCCTGGGAACGCTCGCCCAGGTCATCGCGGTCGCAGTCGGGATCGGCGCCCTGGTCGAGCGGTCCATCCTGGCGTTCACCGTGCTGAAGTTCGCCGGTGCCGCCTACCTGGTGTTCCTGGGAGTGCAGGCCTTCCGGCACCGCGGCGCCTTCGCCGTCGGGACCGCCGTCGACGCCGGACCCACCCGGGTCGGGCGCGTGCTGCGCGAGGGGTTCCTGGTCGGTCTCACCAACCCCAAGACGACCGTCTTCTTCGCGGCGGCCCTGCCGCCGTTCGTCGATCCCGTCGCTGGCGCCGTGCCGCTGCAGATGTTGCTTCTCGGGGCCGTCTTTCTGGGCATCGCGCTGGTGACGGACAGCATCTGGGCGATCGGCGCCGGCACGGCCCGCGGCTGGCTGGCCCGGTCGCCGCGGCGGATCGAGGGCATCGGCGGTGCGAGCGGCCTGGTCATGATCGGCCTCGGTGCCCGGGTGGCGCTCACTGGCCGACCGAGTTGACGGTCGCACGTGGGCGGTCGATCGCGCGGCACCTGCCCCGCAGCCCTGCGGACGCAGGCCCAGGCTCAGCCCGCGCCGGCAGGCGCACCTGGTCGAGCCCGACGTCGGGGCTGCTCTCCCGGCAGCTCACCTTGCGCTGAGCGCGGCTCAGCTCGCCGGGTTCGTCCGCAACGACCGGTCCTCGACCCGGCGCACCTGCACCCGCCCGGCCACGCTGCGGACCTCGAGCCGCGGCTGCGGCCGGGTGGCCGGGCCGCGTTCCACCGCGCCGGTCGCCAGGTCGAACCGGCTGGCGTGCCAGGGGCACTCGATGCAGCCGTCGACCACCGTGCCCTCCGACAGCGGCGCCCCGCGGTGGGTGCACCGGTTGCCGATCGCGGTGAGCCGCCCGCCGGAGGACCGCAGCAGCACCGGGACGTCGCCGACCGTCACGGCGTGCGGCCGGCCGCCCGCCAGGTCGGCCTCGGCGCAGGCGTCGGTCCACTCCTGCGGCGGCGCCGAGAACGCGGTGGTGTCGACCCCGACGCCCTGCGCGTACGCCAGGTGCCCGCCGAGCCAGCCGGAGGCGCCGAGCACGGCGAGCCCGGCCGCGGACAGGCCGCGTCCCCCGCCGGAGCGCCGGGCCAGCCAGGACGCGGCGAGCAGGCCGAGCCCGACGCTGTTGCTCATCGCGTGCGCGACCCCGACCCGGCGCTCGGCGCCCATCGTGTCGCCCCAGTCCGACAGCCCGGTCGCCGCGGACGGCACCGCCGCCAGCAGCCCGAGCCCGACCAGCCTGCGGGCCGCGGCACCGTCGCTGCCGGTGGCGTCCAGCACGGTGGCGCCGACGAAGGCCCCCAGCGGGACGGTGACGAGCACCGGGTGCAGCGGATGGCCGATCGGCGTGCCGGACAGCAGGTCCTTGACCGGCCCGGCGGGCAGCAGCCCGGTCAGCCGCTGTCCCAGGGCGGCGGGGCGGTCCAGGACGGCGGCGGACTCGATCGTCCGGGCGAGGCGCTCGAGCAGTGACGGCAGCAGCGACATGCCGGGGCGGTACCCCCTTCCCGGCGGTCCGCACCTGCGGCGCCGCACCGGACCGGTGCGGCGCCGGACGGGATCACCGTGCGGTGAGCGCGTCCTGCCGGAGGTCGTCGGTCGGCTCGAGGTCCGGCCCGCCGGCCGGTGACGGCACCGGCCGCTCCAGGGCGGCGCCCTCGATGTCGACGTTCGGCAGCACGCGGTCCAGCCAGCGCGGCAGGTACCACGCCCGGTTCCCGAGCAGGGCCATCGCGGCCGGCACGATCGCCATCCGCACGACGAAGGCGTCGATCGCCACGCCGAAGGCCAGCGCGAAGCCGATGCTCTTGATGGTCGGGTCGTTGCCGAGGATGAACCCGCTGAAGACCGACACCATGATGAGTGCCGCGGCGGTGACGACGCGGGCGCCGTGCCGGAAGCCGCCGATCACGGCCTCGTCCGGCGTCGCGCCGTGCACGTGCTCCTCGCGCATCCGGCTGACCAGGAAGACCTCGTAGTCCATCGCCAGGCCGAACAGCAGACCGATCAGCAGGATGGGCAGGAAGCTGATGATGGGGCCGGTCTGCTGCAGGCCGATGAGGTCGGCGAGCCAGCCCCACTGGAAGACGGCCACCAGGGCGCCGAAGGTCGCGGCCAGGCTGAGCAGGAACCCGCCGGTGGCCTTGAGCGGCACCAGCAGCGAGCGGAAGGCGACGGTCAGCAGGACCAGCGCGAGGCCGACGACGACGAGCAGGAAGACCGGGAGCGCTCCGGTGAGCTTGTCGGAGATGTCGATCCCCAGGGCGGTGTTGCCGGTCACGGACAGCTCGGAGCCGGTGGTGGCGGTGAGGTCCGGGCGCAGGTCGCGCAGCGCACCGACCAGCTCCTTGGTGCTGGCCTCCGCGGGCCCGCTGTTCGGGACCACGGTGAGGACGGCGGTGTCCCCGGCCGGGTTGAAGGCCGGGGGGAGACCAGCGCGACCTCCGGCAGGGTGCGGGCGGCGGCGGCGGTGGCCGCGGCGGCGCCCTGCGGGTCGGCCGCGCCGGTGGCGTCGACGACGACCGTGAGCGGGCCGTTGAACCCGGGGCCGAAGCCCTCGGCGAGCAGGTCGTACGCCTGGCGCTGGGTGGTCGAGGCGCTGAGGTCGCCCTCGTCCGGCAGGCCGAGCCGCAGGTCGAGGGCGGGCAGGGCGAGCACGCCGAGCCCGAGCACGGCTCCGAGCAGGACCGGCAGCGGGCGGCGGGTCACCGTCCGCGCCCACCGCGTGCCGGCGGACTCGTTCGACCCGCAGCTTCACCTGACGGCGACGCAGGCCGCGCACCGGCCAGCGGTGAAAGCGGTCGCCGGCGAAGCCGAGCAGGGCGGGGACCAGGGTGAGCGCGACGAGCACGGCCACGGCGACCATGCCGGCGGCGACCAGTCCCATCGAGGTGAGGAACGGGATGCCGACGACAGCCAGCCCGGCCAGCGCGATCATCACGGTGGCACCGGCGAAGACGACGGCGCTGCCGGCGGTGCCGACGGCGCGTCCGGCCGACTCCTGCGGGTCCATGCCCTCGGCGAGCTGCTGCTTGTGCCGCACGCCGATGAACAGGGCGTAGTCGATGCCCACGGCGAGGCCGATCATCAGCCCCAGGGTGGGCGCCGTGCTGGTGAGGTCGACCAGAGCGGACAGCGCGGTCACGCCCGCCATCCCGGCGCCGACGCCGATCAGGGCCGTGAGCAGCGGAAGCCCGGCGGCCAGCAGCGAGCCGAAGGTGACTGCCAGAACTCCGAGTGCCACCAGCACGCCGAGCGCCTCGGTGGCGGCCTGCTCGGCGACCGCCTGGGTGGCCTCGCCGCCCAGCTCCACGCGCACGCCGGCCGCCTCTGCGGCCTCGGTGGACGACACCAGGCCCTCGCGGGCGGCGTCGGTGATGGCGTCGACCTGCACGCCGTAGGTGACCGTGGCGTACGCGGTGCCGCCGTCCCGCGAGACGGCGCCCGTGGCGTAGGGGTCGCTGACGCCGGCCACCTGGGGTGCGGCGGCGGCCTCGGCCAGGGTCTCGGTGATCGCGGTGCGGGCTGCGGCGTCGGTCAGCCGCCCACCGTCCGGTGCCGCGAACACCAGCCGGGCACTCGCGCCGCCCGCGCTCCCGCCCGGGAAGCGCTCGGCGAGCAGCTCGCCGGCGGCAACCGACTCGACGCCCGGGATCGTGAGCTGGGCGTCCGCCGAGCGCCCGAAGCCCGCGGCCAGTCCGCCGAGCGCCGTCAGCACGAGGAGCCAGACCGCGAGCACGGTCGTGCGTCGCCGGAACGACAGTCGTCCCAGTCGGAACAGGTACAGGGCCACCGAGGGTCTCCTTGGTCGGGGATGCCGGCGGGCTGTGGCGCTCGGGCGCTGTCGCCGACACGAGCACGGTGCCAGGCTACTTACCGTTCGTCAAGTAGGTAACTTGCCGTACGGTTAGTGGCGTAGTCTCGCTCTCCCCGTGTGCCAGGAGGCCTCGTGACCGCGACCCGCATCGACACCCGTGGCCAGATCCTGGCGGCGGCTCTGGACCTGTTCGCCGCCCAGGGCTACGCCGGGACGTCGCTGCGCGAGGTCGCGGACCGCATGGGCTTCACCAAGGCGGCGCTGTACTACCACTTCAGCTCCAAGGAGGACCTCGTCGCCGAGCTCCTCGAACCGCTGTTCTCCGACGTCGAGGGACTGCTGGACGGGGCGGGTGAGGTCGTCACCGCCGCGGCACGCAGGCGCCTGCTCGAGGACTACGTCGACGTGGTGGTCACGCACCGCCGGCTCGTGGGGCTGGCGTTCGCCGACCTGTCGATCCTGGGCCGGTCCGGCCTGGGTCCGCGCGCGCAGGACCAGGGCCGTCGACTGGCCGGGCTCCTGCTCCGGGATCTCGAGCTGGGCTCCCAGGTGCGCGCCGCGGTGGCGATCGGCGGTCTGCAGGTGGCCGTGTCGGCGCTGGCCGACGCCGATGCCGGCACGGTCCGGGAGGCGGCCTGCGAGGCCGCCGGGGCTGCCCTCGGGCTGCCCCCCGCCCGGCGCCGCAGGGCGCAGCCCGCGGTCTCGGAACCGGCGCAGGTGCAGCCGTGACCGGCGCGGTGCTGCGGCTGGGCCGCAGGGCCCTCGTCCTGGTCGGCGGCGTCCTGCTCGTCCTGCTCGGCACCGCGCTGCTCGTGCTGCCCGGTCCGGGCTGGGTGACCATCTTCGCCGGGCTGGCCCTGCTGGCCACCGAGTTCGCCTGGGCGGGCCGGCTGCTGGCGTGGGCCCGCCGGCGGGCCGGTGACGGCTGGGCGCGGCTGCGCCGCTCCACCCCGACCGGCTAGGTGGGCGCCCCAGGACGCAGCGGGTCCCGCAGCACCGGGCAGCTCATGCAGCGCGGGCCGCCGCGGCCGCTGCCGAGCTCGCTGCCGGCGATCCGGACCACCTCGATCCCGGCGTCCTCCAACCGGGCGTTGGTCTCGGTGTTCCGCTCGTACGCCGCCACCAGGCCCGGCGCCAGCGCGAGGGTGTTGTTGCCGTCGTCCCACTGCTCGCGCTCGGCGGTGACCGGGTCCAGGCCGGTGGCGACGACCCGCAGGCGGTCGATCTGCATCGCCTTCGCCGCGGCCTCCAGGAACGGCTGCGGCGCGTCGACGCAGACGCCGCCCTCCCCGTCCGGCGTCACCGGCCACGCGGCCAGCGTGTCCGCCACCGCGGGGAACATCACGACCGCGTCGACGTCGACCATCGTGCAGATCGTGTCGAGGTGCATCGTCGCCCGCTCCTGGGCGATCGGCACCGCCAGCACGGTGTGCGCCACGCCGCTGGCGAACGCCCTCAGCGCGAACGCCTCCACCCCCGCCGGGGTGGTGCGCTGCCCGACGCCGACCGCGACGACGCCGTCGCCGAGCAGCAGGACGTCACCGCCCTCGAACCATGCCTCGGCCGGGCTGCCGCCGTACAGCAGCGGGGTGCCGGCGAACCGCGGGTGCGAGGTGTAGACCGCCCGGGTGAGGGCCGCCTCGCGCTGCCGGGCGTGCATCGACGGGCTGGTCACCGCGACGTGGTCGTCCACCCAGACCGAGGAGTCCCGGGTGAACAGCAGGTTCGGCAGCGGCCGGACCACGAACTCGTGCGGCCCGGCCAGACGTGCCACCACGCCCTCCGGGCCGTGCCGCGGCAGCTCCTCGTGGGTCAGCCCACCGATCAGCACCGCCGCCAGCTCCTCGCTGGGCCGGTCCAGCAGCCAGCGCCGCAGCACCTGCGCCAGGTGCGGCCCGACGACGGTGGGGGCCACCGCGGCGTCCACCACCTCGGCCCGGGCCTGCGGCGCCTCGAGCGTCTCGACCAGCAGGCCCGCCAGGTGCAGCACCTCCACGCCGCGGTCGCGCAGCGCCCCGGCGAACGCGTCGTGCTCGTCCTGCGCCCGGGCCACCCACGGCAGGGCGTCGAACAGCAGGTCGGCGCTGTTGCGGGGGGTCAGCCGCTGCAGCTCGGGGCCGGGCCGGTGCAGCAGCACCGTGCGCAGGCGGCCGACCTCGCTGCGCACCCGGTGCTCGGTCATGCCCGCACCCTAGGGGTCAGGCGGCCGTGCGCTCCGCCACCAGCTCGGCGCGGGCCGCCTCGAAGAAGCGCAGGTTGGTCACCGACCGCCACCAGGCGCCACGCACGATGCGGGGACCCCAGTGCGGCCGCTGCTCCACGGTCGGCACCACGGCCTTGTCCATCCAGTCCCGCCCGTGCACCGGGTCGACCTCGGCGTGCTCGCGGTAGAACGGGTAGGCACCGGCCGGGGCGCCGAGCCGGTCGAAGCCCTGCAGCACCAGGCGGCAGCGCGGCCCGGCCTGCAGCTCCAGCAGACCCAGCGCGCCGAGCATCTCGGGCTGCAGCCAGCGGTTGGTGGCCAGCAGCCCACCCAGCGCGACCCGTTCGAGCGCCTCGACCGGCAGCGCGTCCCGCGGGACGGCGGGCATGCCGATCGCCGCGGCCATCTCCTGGTGCAGCACGGTGTGCACGCCGGCCGGGTCGCCCTGGCCCATCTCGTCCCAGTAGTTCTTGCCGAGCTCGAGCTTGGCGCTGCCGGCCAGCCCGATCTGGCAGGCGGCGACCAGGTCGTCGAAGCCGCCGTCCGGCCCGCCCTCCAGCGCGAGGAACGCCACCAGCTCGTCCCAGCCGGCGTCCTTGGCCAGCCAGCGGTACGCCGCGGGCAGCCGGTCCTTCGCGGCCACCGCCCGCATCGCCTGCACGACCTGCGCGGCGTCGCCGGCCCGCGTCAGCGGCCCGGCGTCCTGCCAGGCGGCCTCCAGCTCGGCCAGCCAGGGCGCCTCCAGCCGGGTCTTGAGCCCCGCCACCTGCGGCGCGTGCTGCCAGCGGGCCCGCTCGCCGACGACGTCGAGCGGGGCGGTGTGCAGGTCGTACAGCTGCAGCAGGGTGAGGAAGCGGTCCCGGCGGTCCGCCGGCTCCTGGCCCTGCAGGTCGTCCAGGTCGCCGCTGTCGAGGGCCGCGTCGAGCGCAGCGGCGAGCGGGGCGGTGCGTCGGGCCGTGGTCGGGGTCCCGGGCGCGGTCTGATTCATCGGTGTGCCTCCAGAAGAGCACCACCGGCCGAGGTCCGGCCGCCCGCGGTGCGCGCAGAGCCCCTCCCCGCTGTGCCGCCGGTGTAACGGGTCCGGGCCCGCCTGGTCGACGGCCCGTCGTACGCTGCCCCCCCTTCCCCGGCCGGACCCGGCCCCTGCTCCAGGACCCTCGTGACCGACCTGCTGGGCCCGGCGACGTCCACCGAGCTGCTCCTCCCGCTCCGGCGGCTCGCCGCGGACGCCGACGGGCTGGAGACGGCGGTCCGCCGGGCGACCGCGAGCTGGGGCCGCGTCGCCGGTACCGCGCAGGACGCGGTCCTCGTGCTCGACGGCGCGGGGCGGGTGACCGCGCTGTCGCCGCCGGCGGCCGCGCTGCTGGGCGTGTCGGTCGCGACGAGCACCGGCCGGCGGTTGGCCGAGCTGCTCTCGCCGGTGGACTTCACCGCCGCCGCGCAGCCCGATCCCGACGAGGAGCGGGCGCTGCCACCGGTGCGCGCCCTGGTCACCGGCGTCCCGGCCCGTGGCCTCGTGCGGCTGCGCCGGCCCGACGGCGAGCTGGTGACCGTCGACGCGGTCGCGCTGCCGCTGGCCCGGCGCGCCGGGGTGCTGGCCTTCCTGCTCCCGGTCTGAACCGGCCGGCGGCGCGCGCCGGGCCTAGGCGGACGTCGGAGCGTGCAGGTGCGCCAGCAGCGCCGGCAGGTCGACGTCCTCGGGCGGCGGCCACGGCCAGCCGACCGTCCCGTCGCCGTGCCAGCGCGGCACCAGGTGCAGGTGCAGGTGCGGCACCTGCTGCCCGCTGGCCGCCCCGGTGTTCTGCCGCAACGTGAGCCCGTCCGGACGCAGCCGCTCGCGCAGCAGCGCGGCCGCCGCGTGCGCGGTGCGCATCACCGCCGCGGCGTCGGCCGCGCCGGCGTCCCACAGGTGCTCGACGTGGACGCGCGGGACGACGAGCGTGTGGCCGCGCGCCGCCGGCCGGACGTCCAGGAACGCCAGGGCGCGGTCGTCCGCGAGCACCACGTGCGAGGGCAGCTCGCCGCGCACCACGCGGCAGAACGGGCAGTCCATCCGTCCAGCGTGCACCAGGACGTTCGGGGGAGCCTCCGTAGACTCCCCGGCGTGATCGACCTGAGGATGCTGCGCGACGACCCCGATCGGATCCGGGCCTCCCAGGCCGCCCGCGGCGAGGACCCGGCGCTGGTGGACGCGCTGCTCGCCGCCGACGAGGCCCGCCGGGCGGCGGTGACCCGGGCGGACACCCTGCGCGCCGACCAGAAGGCCGCCTCGCAGGCCGTCCGCGGCGCCGACCCGGCCGGCCGGCCGGCGCTGCTCGAGGCGGCGCAGGCGCTCGCCGCCGAGGTGAAGGCCGCCGAGGTCGAGCAGGCCGGCGCGGAGAGCGCGCTCCGGGCCGCCCACCTGGCCGTGCCGAACGTGGTGGCCGACGGCGTCCCGCCCGGCGGTGAGCAGGACTTCGTCGTGCTCGAGCACGTGGGGGACCTCCCGACCTACGACTTCCCGGTCCGCGACCACCTCGACGTCGCCGCCGGGCTCGGCCCCCGGGGGGCGGGCGCGATCGACACCGAGCGGGGCGCCAAGGTCAGCGGGGCGCGCTTCGCGTTCCTGGTCGGCGACGGGGCGCTGCTGGAGCTGGCCCTGGTCAACCTGGCGATGGCCCGCGCCCTCGAGGCCGGCTTCACGCCGATGATCACGCCGTCGCTGGTCCGGCCCGAGGCGATGGAGGGCACCGGCTTCCTCGGTGCGCACGCCGACGAGGTCTACCGCCTCGCCGCCGACGACCTGTACCTGGTCGGCACCAGCGAGGTGCCGATCGCGGCCTACCACTCCGGCGAGCTGCTCGACGAGCTCCCGCGGCGCTACGCGGGCTTCAGCTCCTGCTTCCGCCGCGAGGCCGGGTCGTACGGCAAGGACACCCGCGGCATCATCCGGGTCCACCAGTTCGACAAGGTGGAGATGTTCGCCTACGTCGACCCGGCCGAGGCCGCCGCGGAGCACGCGCGGCTGCTCGAGCACGAGAAGGCGTTCCTGTCGGCCCTGGAGCTGCCGTTCCGGGTGATCGACGTGGCGGCCGGCGACCTGGGCTCCAGCGCCGCCCGCAAGTACGACTGCGAGGCGTGGCTGCCGTCCCAGGAGCGCTACCTCGAGCTGACGTCGACGAGCAACTGCACCACCTTCCAGGCCCGCCGGCTGGGGGTCCGGGCCCGCGGCACCGGCCCGGTCGCCACGCTCAACGGCACGCTCTGCGCGGTCGGCCGGACCATCGCGGTGCTGCTCGAGGTGCACCAGCGGGCCGACGGCTCGGTGCACGTCCCGGCGGCGCTGCGGCCCTACCTCGGCGGCCGCGACGTGCTGCGCCCGGCCTGACCGGGCGCTCTGGGGAACACTGTGGCGGTGAACCGACCCCGGCTCGTCGCGTCCGACCTCGACGGCACCCTGGTGCGCAGCGACGGGACCATCGCGCGGCGCACGGTCGAGGCGATCGCCCGGATCGAGGCTGCGGGCGTGCCGTTCGTCATGGTCACCGGCCGGCCGCCGCGCTGGATGTCCCCGGTGGTGGCGGCCACCGGGCACCGCGGCCTCGCCGTCTGCGCGAACGGCGCGCTGCTGTACGACCTGCACACCGAGACGGTCGTCCGGTCGCACCTGCTGGAGGCCGACGCCGCTGCCGAGGTGGTCGAGGCGCTGCGCCGGGAGGTGCCGGGCGTGGCGTTCGCCGCCGAGGCCGCGGACGCGCTGTTCGGCCACGAACCCGGCTACCGGGTGCGCTGGGAGACCGACGGCATGCGGGTGGCGCCGGTCGAGGAGCTGACCGCCGGGGGCGTGGTCAAGCTGCTCGTGCGGCACGAGGAGATGACCGGGGACGAGCTGCTGGCCGCGGCGCGCGCCGCGCTCGGAGACCTCGCCGAGACGACGCACTCCTCGGCGGACGGGCTGCTGGAGATCAGCGCCGCCGGGGTGAGCAAGGCCAGCGGGCTGGCCGCGTTCGCCGACGAGCGGGGGCTCGGGCCCGCCGACGTGGTGGCGTTCGGGGACATGCCGAACGACCTGCCGATGCTGGCCTGGGCCGGGCACGCGGTCGCGATGGCCAACGCGCACGCCGACGTCCTCGCGGTGGCCGACGAGATCACCGGGCACCACGACGAGGACGGCGTCGCGCAGGTCCTCGAGCGCTGGTTCTGAGGCCGCCGGCAGTCGTAGGCTCGCAGGCGTGCTGAGCCCCGAGGACGCCGCCGCGGTGCTGCGACGTGCCGCGGAGCTGGACACGCCCGCCCTGGAGGCGGCCGACGGCTTCGACGAGCAGGTGGTCCGGGAGGCGGCCCGGGAGGTGGGGCTGTCCGAGCGGGCCGTCGAGCAGGCCGTGACCGAGTGGCGGTCCGGGCTGCTCGCGCCGCTCCCGTCGCTGTCCCCGGCCCGCCGGGCCGGCCTGCCGGGCAGCGCGGCGGTGGAGCTGCGGGTCGCGCTGTCGCCCGAGGACGCGGTGCCGCGCCTCGAGGCGTGGCTGCGTGGCCAGTGGTTCGAGCGGTGCCGCGGCAACGGCTTCCAGACCGAGTGGCGGCCCCGCCGGGGCGCACTGGCCTCGGCCCGGCGGGCCACCGATCTCGACCGCCGGTTGCGGTTGTCCGGGGTGGGCCGGCTGCGGGTGGCCGTCGGCCCGGCCGACGGGGGCGGCTCCCGGGTCCGGGTCGTCGCCGACCTGGGGGACACCCGCAGCGGGCTGCTGGCCGGGCTGGTCGCGACGCCGGCGGTGCTCACCGCCGGCGGGGTCGGCGTCGCCCTGCTCGGCAGCCCGGAGATGCTGCTGGCGGTGCCGGCGGCGGCCGGAGCCGGCGGGATGGGCTGGCTGGGCAGCCGGGCGGTGCTGCGCCGTCGCTGCGCGGCCGTGGACGAGGAGCTGACGGCGGCGCTGGAGTCGCTGGCGGACGCCCCGGCCCGGCGCCCGTTGCAGGCACGTGCCGCGGCCTGGGCGCTGGAGCGGCTGCCCAAGCAGATGCGCGGCTAGCGCACCCGCGGGCCCGGGCGGGGCCTCAGAGGTACTGCCCGGTGCCGCTGGTCGGCCCCAGCGGCGGCCCCGGCGTCCCGGCCGGGCCCTCCAGGGCCGGGCGGCCGCGGCCCTGCTCCAGCTGCATCTTCGCAGCGACCTGCTGCGCCATCAGCGCGGTCTGGATGCCGTGGAAGAGCCCCTCCAGCCAGCCGACCAGCTGCGCCTGCGCGACCCGCAGCTCGGCGTCGGACGGGGTGTCGGAGTCGCCGAACGGCAGGGTGAGCCGCTCGAGCTCCTCGCGCAGCTCGGGCGCCAGGCCGTCCGAGAGCTCCCGGACCGACGTGGTGTGCACGGTCGCGAGGCGCTGCCGCGCGGCGGCGTCCAGCGGCGCGGCCCGGACCTCCTCCAGCAGCTGCTTGACCATGGTGCCGATCCGCATGATCTTCGCCGGCTGCTCGACGAGCTCGACCGGGCTGCGCTCCCCGTCGCCGGTCGTGCCGGGCACCGGCACCGCGCCGACCGCCCGGCCGTCGGGTCCGACCACCAGCACCGGGGGGTCCTGGGTCGGGTCCGGGGTCTGCGAGGGCTGCGTCATGTGCCCGGTCTGCCCCGGCCTGCCTCCCGTCACGCGCGCCCGGCGCCGTGGTGCACTGCACACCGGGCCGGCCGGACGGCCCTGCGACGTGGAGGCACCGTGGACCCCGACACCGCCCGGCAGGGCTGGCGAGCGCTCGAGCCGTACCACGCGATGGTGTACTTCACCGCCGAGCCGCAGGCGGAGTACGCAGCGCTCGGCCTGGACGTCGCGGGGAACCGGGCGGCGGGGTACTTCCCACCCCGGGCGGCGGCGATGGGGCGGGTCGGGGCGGCGGTCGTGCACGCCACGTTCTTCAACTTCTCGCGGCCGGCGGTGGACCGCGGGATGGCCGGGGTGTGGGACGTGACCACCCCGCAGGAGCTGCTCGCGGCCCGGTTGCGCGGCGCCGACCGCGCGCTGCGCCGGCTGTGCGGGGACCTGCTCGACGACCCCGCCGTCGCCGAGGCCGCGGGGCTGGCCCGCGCCGCGACGGCCGGCTGCACCGCCGGCGGCCGGCCGGTCTACGCCGCGCACGCCGACCTGGCGTGGCCACAGGCGCCGCACCTGGCGCTGTGGCACGGGGTCACGCTGCTGCGCGAGTTCCGGGGCGACGGCCACGTCGCGACGCTGGCCCGGGAGGGGCTGGACGGCCTGCAGGCCGCCGTGCTGCACGTCGCGTCGGGTCAGAGCTGGAGCCGGGCGGGCCTGCAGACCACCCGCGGCTACACCGACGAGCAGTGGCAGGGCGCGATCGACACGCTCGCCGCGCGGGGGTGGCTGACGAGCGACGGCGCGTTCACCGCCGAGGGCCGGGCGCACCGGCAGACCGTCGAGGACGAGACCGACCGGCTCGCGCTGCGCCCGTGGGCGGTGCTCGGCGAGCGCGACGCCGGCCGCCTGCTCGACCTCGTCCGGCCGCTGTCGCAGGCGGTCCTGGACGGCGGTGGGATCGGCATCCGATGAGGTCGGCTGCTGTGATGTTGCGCGACCGTTGCCCGCAGCCGGTTCGATCTGTCGTGCGGTTGCAGTACGTTCCGCGCGGAGCGGCCGTCCGACGGCCGACCGTGCTGAAGGAGTGCCTGTGATCCCGCACCTGAGCCGATCCGGTTCCCGGCTGCGCGCCGGAGTCGCCGTCGCGGCCCTGCTCGCCGCCGCCGCCTGCGGCAGCGCGCCCGAGCGCAGCAGCACCAACGACACCGCCGCCGGTGGCACCGACGCGGCCACCGCCACCTCCGCCGAGGAGTTCGGCGGCATGGAGGAGCTCGTCGAGGCCGCGAAGAAGGAGGGCAAGCTCAACGTCATCGCGCTGCCGCCCGGACTGGGCCAACTACGGCGAGATCATCAAGACCTTCGAGCGCGAAGTACGGCATCAAGGTCGACTCCGCGCAGCCGGACGCGTCGCAGCCAGGACGAGATCAACGCCGCCAAGCAGCTCAAGGGCACCGACCGCGCGCCGGACGTGTTCGACCTCGGGCTCGGCCGTCGCGCTGGCCAACAACGACCTGTTCGCGCCGTACAAGGTCGAGACCTGGGACGACATCGCCGACGGAGCTCAAGGACGCCGACGGGCCGCTACGTCAGCGACTACGGCGGCTTCATGTCGATCGGCTACGACGCCGGCGAAGGTGCCGGCGCCGACGAGCGTCGAGGACCTGCTCAAGCCCGAGTACAAGGGCAAGGTCGCGCTCAACGGCGACCCGACGCAGGCCGGTGCCGCGTTCAACGGCGTCGTGATGGCGGCGCTCGGCAACGGCGGCTCGCGCCGACGACATCGCGCCCGGGCGTCGACTTCTTCGCGCGAGCTCAAGGACGCCGGCAACTTCCTGCCGGTCGACCCGTACGCCCGCGACGATCGAGTCCGGCCAGACGCCCGTCGTCATCGACTGGGACTACACCAACGCCGCGCAGACCGAGAAGCTCGACGGGCAAGCGCGACTGGAAGGTCGTCGTGCCCGACGGGCGCGTCGTCGGCGCCTACTACAAGCAGGCGATCAACAAGGACGCGCCGCACCCGGCGGCCGCGCGCCTGTGGCAGGAGTTCCTCTACTCCGACGAGGGCCAGAACCTCTGGCTCAAGGGCTTCGGCCCGCCCGGTGCGCGCCGAGGCCATGGAGAAGGCCGGCACGATCGACAAGGCGGCGTTCGCCGACGCTGCCCGAGGCCGAGGGCGAGCCGGTCTTCCTGACCCAGCAGCAGGCCGACAAGGCCAAGGCGTCCTGGCGCGCCGACTGGGCCCAGGCCATCAGCTGACGGGCTCCGGCCGCGCCGGCGCACCGCGGCGGCGAGCCGCGCGCGGCCCCGCCCGGCCGCGCGCGGGCCGCCGGTCGGCCGTCGGCTGCCGCTGGCTCGGCGCGGTGCCGTTCCTGCGTCTACGTCGGCGTCTTCCTGCTCTACCCGACGCTCGTCGTGCGTCGCCGGCGCCTTCGTCGACGACGCCGGCGGCGCTCACGCTGGACAACGTCCGGACCGCTGCGAGCGGCGTCGTACCTCGACGCCTTCGTCCGCAGCATCGCAGCTGTCCGCGCATCACCGCGGTCATCGGCGCGGTCCTCGGCGCGCTGCTCGCCTGGGCGGTCGTCACCGGCACGCCCGGACGGCATGCTGCGCCGGGTCGTCACCGCCGCCGCCGGCGTGCTCGCCCAGTTCGGCGGCGTGCACGCTGGCGTTCGCGTTCCTCGCCACCGTCGGCTTCGAGGGCCTCGTCACGGTGTTGCTGCGCGACCGCGGGCATCGACCTGTTCGCCGGCGGCGCGTGGATCTTCGAGCTGCCCGGCCTGGCGCTCGTCTACACCTACTTCCAGATCCCGCTGATGGTCATCGTCTTCCTGCCGGCGCTCGACGGCCTCCGGCCGCAGTGGCGCGAGGCCGCGCGCGAGCCTGGGCGGCACGAGCTGGACGTACTGGCGCCACGTCGGCGGCCCGATCCTCGCGCCGGCGTTCCTCGGCTCGATGCTGCTGCTGTTCGCCAACGCCTTCTCCGCCTACGCCACGGCCGCGGCGCTGGTCTCGCAGGGCACGCCCGATCGTGCCGCTGCAGATCCGCGCGCTGCAGACCAGCGAGGTGATCCTCGGCCAGCAGAACCTCGGCCGGGCGCTCGGCCTCGGCATGGTCGCTCGTGGTCGCGGTCGTCATGGCGCTGTACGCGCTGCTGCAGCGGAGGACGTCGCGGTGGCTGCGGTGACGCTAGCGCCGCAGCGCGTTCCGCGCACGGCGTCCTGCTGGTGCTCGGCGCCTTCTTCCTGCTGCCGCTGGTCGCGATGCTCGAGTTCTCCACCCGCGGCAGGCTCGAGCGGCGGCCGCGACCTCGACGCCTGGCGGGCGATCGGCGACGACCCGGAGCTGCTCGACGCGATCGTCACCTCGCTGCAGCTCGCGGTGCTCGACCAGCGTGCTGATGCTGCGTGCTGCTGCGTGCCGACGATGGTCTGGGTGCACCTGCGGCTGCCGCGGCTGCGCCGGCTCGTCGAGTTCCTCTGCCTGCTGCCGCTGGTCATCCCGGCGATCGTGCTCGTCGTCGGCATCGCGCCGCTGTACTCGTGGGTGACCTACTTCCTCGGCGACTCGCCGCTGACGCTGACCTTCGTCTACGTCGTGCTGGTGCTGCCGTACGCCTACCGCGCGCTCGACTCGGGGCTGACCGCGATCGACCTCACGACCCTGTCCGAGGCCGCCCGCAGCCTCGGCGCCGGCTGGGGCACCGTGCTGCTGCGCGTCGTGCTGCCGAACATCCGCGGCGCCGTGCTGTCGGCGCGCGCTGCTCACCGTCGCCCTCGTGCTCGGCGAGTTCACCATCGCCTCGCTGCTCAACTTCCCGACACCTGCAGGTGGCGGTCAACCTCCTCGGCAAGCGCAACGCGCGCGCTGTCGATCGCGGTGTCGCTGGCCGCGCCTGCTGCTTCGCCTTCGCCCTGCTGCTCGCCCTGTCGCTGGTCGCCGGCCGGCGCCGCGCCGCCCGCGAGGTCGAGCCGCTGCGCCGCTGACCAGTGGAAGGCACGCATGACGTCCGGAGCCGGGGTCCACCTGGTCGACCTGCGCCGGTCGTACGGCGGCGTGCCCGCCCTCGACGGCCTCGACCTGCGGGCTCGAGCCGGGCGAGCTCGTCTCGCTGCTCGGCCCGTCCGGCTGCGGCAAGACGACCGCGCTGCGCGTCGCTCGGCCGGGCTCGAGACGGCCGACCGCGGGCAGGTGCTCGTCGGCGGCAAGGACGTCACCGGCGTGCCGGCCAACCGGCGCGACATGGGCATGGTCTTCCAGGCCTACAGCCTGTTCCCGCAACCTGACCGCGCGCGACAACGTCGCGCTTCGGGCTGCGGCTGCGCAAGACGTCCGAGGCGCGACGAGCGCCGCCGCGCCGACGAGCTGCTGGAGCTGGTCGGCCTCGGCCGCGCAGGCCGCGCAAGTACCCGCACCAGATGTCCGGCGGTCAGCAGCAGCGCGTCGCGCTGGCCCGCGCGCTGGCGATCCAGCCGCGCGTGCTGCTGCTCGACGAGCCGCTGTCGGCGCTGGACGCGCAGGTGCGGGTGCAGCTGCGCGACGAGATCCGCCGCATCCAGACCGAGCTGGCGATCACCACGCTGTTCGTCACGCACGACCAGGAGGAGGCGCTCGCCGATCTCCGACCGGGTCGGCGTCATGTCGCGCGGCCGGCTCGAGCAGCTCGACACGCCCGCCGACGGTCTACCAGCGAGCCGGCGACGCCGTTCGTCGCGGAGTTCGTCGGCGTCACCAACTCCTTCCGCCGGCACGGTCGGCCGACGGCGCGGTGCTGCTGCCGACCGGCGCCCGGCTGCCCGCGGCGGTCGTGGCGGCCGCCCGGCCGGCAGCGACGTGCGGGTGCTCGTGCGCCCGGGCGACCTGCAGGTGCGCGTCGACGGCACCGGGCGCGCTCGGCGGCATCGTGCATGACGCAGAGCTTCCTCGGCCCGGTCACCCGGCTCGGCGTGCGGCTGCCCGGAGGGCGACGTCGTGCGGGTCGACGTCCCGTCCGAGCGGGCCGCGGCTGCTCCCGGCCGGCACCGCCGTCGAGCTGGCCGTCGACCCGGCCGCGGCGATGCTGGCCGACCTGCCGGCCTGATCCGGGAGGCGCTCATGTGCCGCAGCATCCAGACGCTCCGGCCGCCGTACCACGAGGCGGGAACGCCGGCCGAGATCGAGGCCGCCGCGCTGCAGTACGTCCGCAAGATCGCCGGGATGCGCGCCCCGTCGGCGCGCAACGCGCCGGCCTTCGACGCCGCCGTCGCCGCGGTGGCCGCGGCGACGGCGGAGCTGCTGGACGGACTGGTGGTCCGCCCGGGCCGTCAGACGACCACGACCTCCTCGGCGAAGGCGGTCGGCAGCCGGGTCTCGTCGGCGAAGTTGGCCACGTCGGCGACCGCCGCCCCGAACTCCGGTGCGGCGGCAGCGGCCCCGAACGCCTCCTGATCCGCGAACACCAGCTCGGCGACCCCGAGGAACGGGACCGGGCTCTCCGGTGAGGCCACGGCGTGGTTCTGCACGTACCGCTGGACGCCCGGGACCTTGCGCACGATGTCGGCGTGCTCGGTGCGCCAGTACCGCAGCGCCTCGTCCCGGTCGACGCCGGAGCGCTCGTACAGAACGAACATGACCTTGAACATCGGGGCTCCTCGTCGTCGGCCGGTCGGCGACCGGAGCCTGCCCTGGCCGGGGCGTCACGGCAAGGGGCGTCGGTCCGCGGGCGGGGGAAGAGCGACGGGTCTCGCCGGGTTGCTCGCATCCGTCACCACATCTCCGGGCTCGTCCCGCTGCTGCAGGAGGAAAGCCATGCCCACGCTGACCGCCGGTACCGACAACGGCACCCCCGTCGAGCTGCACTACACGGATCAGGGGAGCGGCGCTCCCGTCGTGCTCATCCACGGCTGGCCGCTGTCCGGGCGCTCCTGGGAGAACCAGGTGCCGGCGCTCGTCGAGGCCGGCTACCGCGTCGTGACCTACGACCGTCGCGGCTTCGGGGAGTCGACGCAGCCGTGGACCGGCTACGACTACGACACGTTCGCGGCCGACCTGGACGCGCTGCTGACCTCTCTCGACCTGCGCGACGTCACGCTGGTCGGCTTCTCGATGGGGGGCGGCGAGGTGGTCCGCTACCTCGGCACCTACGGCGCGGACCGGATCGCCAAGGCCGTGCTGGCCGGCGCGGTGCCGCCCTACCTGCGCCAGACCAGCGACAACCCCGACGGGGGGCTCACCGACGAGGCGATCGCCGGCTTCCTCGGCGGCGTCGCGGGTGACCGGCTGGCCTTCCTCGACGAGTTCACCACCGGCTTCTTCAGCGCCGGCGGGCAGCTGGCGGTGAGCGAGGCCCAGCGGGTGTACGCCCGCGACATCGCCGCCTTCGCGTCGCCGCGCGGCACGCTCGAGTGCATCAAGGCGTTCGCGTACACCGACTTCCGCGACGACCTCGCGAAGATCACTGTCCCGACGCTGGTGATCCACGGGGACAGCGACGCGATCGTGCCGCTGGAGGTGTCGGGCAAGCGCTCCGCCGAGCTCATCGCGGGGGCCCGGTTGCACGTGGTCGAAGGCGGCCCGCACGGCTTCAACGCCTCGCACGCCGAGGAGTTCAACCGGGTGCTGCTGGACTTCCTGGCCGGCTGATCCGCCGGGCGGCACCGCAGGCCCTACGCTCGCCCGACCCGGCGAGAAAGGGGCGTGCGGTGCTGCCGATCGGCGTCAGCGCTCCGCCGCGCGGCCGGCCGTACCTGACCTGGGGGCTGGCGCTGCTGCTGGTCGCGGTGTTCGTGCACGTGCAGCTGCTGCGGAACGGCCCGCCGGCGGCGTACTGCAGCGACCTCACCGAGTCGGCGGCGGCGGTGCGCCGGGCGGCCGGGACGGTCGCCGGCGTTCGTCTGCCGGTACGGCGCCATCCCCAACGAGATCGACGAGGGCCGGCAGCTGCACACCCTTCTGACGTCGTTGCTGGTGCACGCCGGCTGGTTCCACCTGACGGCGAACCTGCTGTTCCTGCTGGCCTTCGCGCCGCGAGTCGAGGCCGACCTCGGGCGCGTCGGCCTGCTGGCGCTGTTCGTCGGCAGCGGCGTGCTCGCCGGCGCCGCGCACGTCGCGCTCGTGCCGCTGCTGGTGGCGCCGACCATCGGGGCGAGCGGCGCGGTGGCCGGGGTGCTCGGCGCGCACCTCGTACTCGCGCCGCGGGCCCGCCTGCGGGTGCTCGTGGGCCCGGTCCCGGTGCGGCTGCCGACCTGGTTCGTGCTGACGGTCTGGGCCGCCCTGCAGGTCGGCTACACGGCCGTCGTGCTGCGCCTCGCCGAGTACCCGGTCGGCGTCGCGTACGAGTCGCACGTCGTCGGCTTCGCCGTCGGCGTGCTGTGCGTGGCCGGCGCCCTGCGGCTCCGCCCGGGCCTGCGCGGGTGGGTGGACCCGGCCGGGGTCCGCCGCGCTGAGCGGCGGTCAGGCCTGCAGCCGCCACTGCACCATCATGCTCGGCTGCTGCAGGTCGGCCCGCGACGGCGCCGGCCCGGCCGTGCATGACCGGCCGGCTTGCCCGAGCCCGAGCCCGGAGGACTCCAGCCGGGTCTCGAACTGGGTCATCATGTCGTGGTCCTCGTGCACCAGGTTGTGGCAGTGCATGACGTACTTGCCGGTCACCGGCTTGCGCTCGGCCTCGGGCACCGTGTCCGGGTCCATCTGGGCGGCGGCGTTGAAGCGCATCACCAGCTCGACGCGCTCGTCCGGGCCGACGTAGACGACGTCCTTCCAGCCCCGCTCCCACTCCGGCACCGGCTGGCCGTTGCGGCGCAGCACGGCGAAGTCGACGAGGTGGATGTGGATCGGGTGGAACCAGCCTCCGGAGGTGTTCTCCAGCACCCACAGCTCACTGGTCCCGACCCGCGGGTCGGCGGCGATCCGGCCGTCCCAGGGCAGGCCGTTGATCGACCACAGGCCGTTCTTGCGGTCGAACCGGAAGTACCGCGGGGTGGCGGCGTTGACGACGCCGCTTCTCCTCCTTCGCGAAGTCGTAGTCGTTCAGCGACGCCGGCACCGGCTTGCTCGGCACCGTGACGCCGTTGCCGACGAACTGCATCACCTGTCCCATGTCGCCGCCGGCTGCGGTGTTCAGCAGGGTCACCGTCTCGCCGGCCTGCAGCCCGGAGAAGTCGATGACCACCTCGTACCGCTCGGCCATCCCCTGGCGCCACTCGGTCAGCCGGCACCGTCCTGGCGAGCATCCCGGCGTCCGTGCCGATCATCGTCATCGTCGGGGTGGGGCTGCCCTTGCTGGGCTTGCCGAGCGCGAAGTTGTAGCCCCGGGACAGGTCGGCGACCAGGACCCGGAAGCGGTAGCGCGTCGCGTCGACCGTCATCTTGGGCCAGGCCCGGCCGTTCACCAGCAGCACGTTGCCCCACAGGCTGTCGTGCCCCTTGTCGTCGTAGGCCACCCGGCCCTTGGTGTCGAACTGCATGTCCGCCACGACCAGGCGTGACGTCGTACTCGCCGCTCGGCAGGTCGGCCAGGCCCGGGGTGCCGCTTGACCGACTCCTCGTCGGGCTCCTGGATGTACACGCCGACCAGCCCCTTGTAGACCTGCTCGGCGGTCCGGTGCATGCCGTGGTCGTGGTACCAGAGCGTGCGGCACTCCTGCGCGTTCGGGTAGCGGTAGACGTGCGTCGGGCAGTACGCCTCGGTGACCCCGTCGTCGTAGAACCTGCTCAGCGGCTCCGGGTGCCGGCGTTGCCGCCGGGTAGGTCTCGTCGTCCGGGTGCCCGTCGTGGGCCGGCTGGGTCGGCGAGCCGTGCAGGTGGGTCGAGGTCGGGTGCCCCAGGTCGAGCCGGTTGCTCGTTCTCGACGACGATGTACGGCCCGTTCTGCTGCTGCCGGAACAGCGGGCCCGGGTACATGCCGTCGTAGCCCCAGATCTCGGTCCGCGGGAAGGGCGCCGGCAGCAGGTCGGCGGTGTCCTTGCGCTGCTCGAGCTGGTAGTAGTGCACGGCGTGCTCCTTGCCGCCGAACACCTCGGTCACCACCCGGGGAGGGCGCGGCACCCGGTCCTCCAGACGGACCAGCTCGCGCTGGAACTTCGGGACCGTCGGTCCCTTCATCGGCGCCTTACCGCTGATCACGCCGGCCACGCCGCCCGCCTCGACCGCACCGGGCGTGCCACCCAGCAGCCCCATCCGGACCAGCGCGGGGCCGACGGCCACGGCGCCCGCCCCGGCCAGGCCGAGCTGCAGGACCGAGCGGCGGGTGGCCGGCAGCGCGGCCTGTCTCGTGGTTGCGGTCGGGCATCGACGTCATGACTTCCCCCAGGCCGGACGCGTCCGGTTTAGCCGTCATCGAGCGATTGCGACCGCAACGATGCCGGGCCGGCCTTGGGAAAACCTTCGGGTCACCGAGCGTGAGAGAACGACTGCGCAGAGGTGGGATGGTCGCCCCGTCTAGGGTCCGTCCATGTCCGACGAATGGGGAGCGCCCCGCAGCAAGACGGTGTCCTGGCACGACCCGGTCGCCTCGGCCGAGCGCGGGCTCGCGCTCCCGGGCATCGAGCACCTGCGCGGCATCCTGCAGGGGACGCACCCGCCCGCGCCGATCGCCCGGCTGATGGGCTTCCGGATCTCCGCGGTCGACGTCGGGGAGGTGACCTTCACCGTCGACCCGGACGAGTCGGTCTACAACCCGATCGGGGTCGTGCACGGCGGGCTGGTCTGCACGCTGCTCGACTCCGTCTGCGGCTGCGCGGTGCAGAGCACGCTGCCGGCCGGCACCGGCTACACCAGCATGGAGATCAAGGTGAGCTACCTGCGCCCGGTGCGCGCCGGGGGCGGCGAGCTGACCGCCGTCGGCCGCGTCACCCGGGCCGGCCGCCGGGCCGCGTTCGCCGAGGGCGAGGTCCGGACCCCGGACGGCAAGCTCGTCGCGACCGCCACGAGCACCTGCCTGGTCTTCCCGCTGTGACTCCGCCGGCCCTGCTGCCCCGCCGCGTCCTGCCGCACCGCGCCTGGGGCGTGGCGGCGGTCGCGTTCGTGGCGCTGGTCGGTGCGGCCGGGTTCCGGGCGACCCCGGGCGTGCTGCTGGTGCCGCTCGAGCAGGACGGCTTCAGCCGCGAGGTCGTCTCGCTGGCGGTCTCGGTCAACCTCGTCCTGTTCGGGCTCACCGCCCCGTTCGCCGCGGCGCTGATGGACCGGTACGGGATCCGCCGGGTGGTCACCAGCGCGCTGCTGCTGGTCGCCGTCGGCAGCGCGCTGACGACCCGGATGACCTCGGGCTGGCAGCTCGTCGCGCTGTGGGGCGTGCTGGTCGGGTTCGGCACCGGGTCGATGGCGCTGGTCTTCGCCGCGACCGTGGCGAACCGCTGGTTCTCTGCCCGCCGCGGGCTCGTCACCGGCGTGCTCACCGCCGGCAGCGCGGCCGGCCAGCTGGTCTTCCTGCCGGTCCTGTCGCTGCTGGTCGAGCGGTACGGCTGGCGCGCGGCCTCGCTCGCGGTGGCGCTGGCCGCGCTGGCCGTCGTGCCGCTGGTCCTGCTGCTGCTGCGGGAGCGCCCCAGCGACCTCGGCCTGCTGCCCTACGGCGCCACCGTCGCCGAGCCTGACGCGCCGCCGGCGGCCGGCTCGCCCGCCCGGGCCGCGCTCGGCGCGCTGCGCACCGCGGGTCGCCGGCCGGCGTTCTGGCTGCTGGCCGGCGGCTTCGCGATCTGCGGCGCCACGACCAACGGCCTGGTCGGGACGCACTTCATCCCGGCCGCGCACGACCACGGGATGGGGCTGACCACCGCCGCGAGCCTGCTCGCCCTGGTCGGCGTGTTCGACATCGTCGGGACGATCGGCTCGGGCTACCTCACCGACCGGGTCGACAGCCGGGTCCTGCTCGCCTGGTACTACGGCCTGCGCGGGCTCTCGCTGTTCGCCCTGCCGGTGCTGTTCGCCGCGACCCCCGAGGCCCGGATCCTGCTGTTCGTGCTGTTCTACGGCCTGGACTGGGTGGCGACCGTGCCGCCGACCGTCGCGCTGTGCCGGGAGCTGTTCGGCAGCTCGGGCACCCTGGTCTTCGGCTGGGTCTTCGCCGCCCACCAGCTCGGCGCCGGCCTCGCGGCGCTCGCCGCCGGCACCGTCCGCGGCGCGTTCGGCACGTACGACCTGGCGTTCTACGGCGCCGGCCTGCTCTGCCTGGTCGCCGCCGGGCTGTCGCTCGCGGTCCGGCAGGGGCAGGGCACCGAGCCGGCGCCGCGCGTCTACGCGTAGAGCGGGTCGCGGGCCGGCAGGACCCGGGCCCGCACCTGTCCGAGGTCGACGCCGCCCGGCGCGGTGCCGCGCAGCACCACCTCGTCGCCGTCCTGCAGCCAGCGCCGCGTGCTGCCGTCGCCCAGGACCAGCGGCGTGGTGCCGCCCTCGGTGAGCTCGAGCAGGCAGCCGCGCGTGTCGGCGGCCGGTCCGCTGACCGTGCCGGAGGCGTACAGGTCGCCGCTGCGCACCGTCGCCCCGTTGACGGTGAGGTGCGCGAGCTGCTGGGCGCCGGTCCAGTAGGTCGTGGCGAACGGCGGCCGGGACACCACCGAGCCGTTGATCGACACCTCCAGCGTCAGGTCGAGCCCCCACGGCTCGGCGGCCGCGTCGTCGAGGTAGCCGAGCAGCGGGACGTCCCGGGGCGGCGGCGGCACCCGGGCCGCCGCGAGGTCGGCGAGCGGCACCACCCAGGGCGAGACCGAGGTGGCGAACGACTTGGCCAGGAACGGGCCGAGCGGGGCGTACTCCCAGGCCTGGATCTCGCGGGCCGACCAGTCGTTGAGCAGCACCACCCCGAACACGTGCTCGGCGAACCCGGCCAGCGGCACCGGCCGGTCCGCGCCCACCCCGACCACGAAGCCGACCTCGGCCTCCAGGTCGAGCCGGGCGGTCGGGGCCAGCACCACCTCGCCGGCGGACGTCCGGCGCTGCCCGTGCGGCCGCACGACCGGGGTGCCGGAGACCACCACCGTGCCGGCCCGGCCGTGGTAGCCGATCGGCAGGTGCTTCCAGTTCGGCGGCAGCGGCTCGGAGCCGGGCCGCAGGATCCGGCCGACGTTGGTGGCGTGGTGCTCGGAGGAGTAGAAGTCGACGTAGTCGCGCACCGTCCAGGGCAGCACCGGACAGACCGCCGCCAGGTCCAGCAGCTCCCCGTCGCCGCGGTCCAGCAGCCCGGCGACGCCCTCGCGCACCCCCGCCCAGGCGTCCGGCCCGGCGGCCAGCAGCGCGTCCAGGCTGCCGCCGGTCAGCAGCGGCGCGTACCTCGGCAGCAGCTCCGCCGCGCCGGTCAGGTCCAGCACCGCCTCACCGGTCCGCACCCCCAGCCGCGGCGCCGACCCGCGGACCGTGAACGCGCCGTAGCCGCTCAGCGCCGGCCTCCGGCCCAGGACCAGGCGTAGACGCCGTCGTCGCTGGCAACGCCGGCCTCGCCGAGCTCGAGCGGCCGGAACGTGTCGACCATGACGGCCAGCTCGTCGAAGGCGGTGGCGCCGAGCGTCGCCTCGACGGCTCCGGGCTGCGGGCCGTGGCTGTGCCCGCCGGGGTGCAGCGAGACCGAGCCCCTGCCGATGCCGGAGCCTCGGCGGGCCTCGTAGTCCCCGTCGACGTAGAACATCACCTCGTCGCTGTCGACGTTGGCGTGGTAGTACGGCACCGGTACGGCGAGCGGGTGGTAGTCGACCTTCCGCGGCACGAACGCGCAGAGCACGAAGCCCGGTCCCTCGAACACCTGGTGCACCGGAGGCGGCTGGTGCACCCGGCCGGTGATCGGCTGGAAGTCGCTCACGGCGAAGGCGTACGGGTAGAGGCAGCCGTCCCAGCCCACCACGTCGAACGGGGAGTGCGGAAGCACGTGCACGCTGCCGCCGGCGCGGTGCCGGACGTACACCTCGACGTCGGTGCCCTGCTCGACGACCGGCGGGCCGGGCGGGCGCAGGTCCCGCTCGCAGTACGGCGCGGACTCCAGGAACTGTCCGTACCGGCTCAGGTAGCGGTGCGGCGGCGCGATGTGCCCGGCGGCCTCCACGGCGTACAGCCGCAGCGGGCCGTCCGGCACCCAGCGGTGCGTCGTGCTGCGGGGGAGCACGACGAAGTCGCCGGCCTGCACCGGCAGCGGCCCGAACACGGTCTCGACCACCCCGGAGCCGGCCTGGACGAACACGCACTCGTCGCCGGTGGCGTTGCGGTACAGCGGGCTGGGGGTGGTCGCGGCGACGTAGGAGATCCGCACGTCGGCGTTGCCGAGCACCAGCCGGCGGGACCGCACGGCGTCGGCGTCGGCCGGGAAGGTCAGGTCGGGCAGGCGCAGGTGCCGCGGCAGCAGCGGCGAGTTCGGCGTCAGGGTGGCGTCCGGCAGCTCCCACGGCCGGGCGTCGACCAGGGCGCTGGGCAGGTGCTCGTGGTAGAGCAGCGAGGAGTCGCCGGAGAAGCCCTCCTCGCCCATCAGCTCCTCGGACCACAGCCCGCCGTCCGGTCGGCGGTGCTGGGTGTGCCGGGTGCGCGGGACCTGCCCGACGCTGCGGTAGTGCGCCATCAGAGGTTGCCGCGCCGGGCCTGCTCCCGCTCGATCGCCTCGAACAGGGCCTTGAAGTTGTTCTTGCCGAAGCCGAGCGAGCCGTGCCGCTCGATGAGCTCGAAGAACACCGTCGGCCGGTCCTGCACCGGCCGGGTGAAGATCTGCAGCAGGTAGCCGTCCTCGTCCCGGTCGGCCTGGATGCGCAGCTCCCGCAGGACCTCCAGCGGCACCCGGGTCTGCCCGACGGTGTCGGGGAGCGTGTCGTAGTAGGAGTCCGGCGTCTGCAGGAACTCCACCCCCATCTCGGTCATCGCCCGCACGCTGGCCACGATGTCGCCGGTGGCCAGCGCGATGTGCTGCACGCCCGGGCCGTCGTAGAACTCCAGGTACTCGTCGATCTGGCTCTTGCGGCGCCCCGGCGACGGCTCGTTCAGCGGGAACTTGACCCGGTGGTTGCCGTTGGTGACGACCTTGCTCATCAGCGACGAGTACTCGGTGGCGATGTCGTCGCCGATGAACTCCTTCATGTTCGTGAAGCCCATCACCCGCTGGTAGAACGCGACCCAGGGGTCCATCCGGCCCAGCTCGACGTTCCCGACGCAGTGGTCGATGGCCTGGAAGTAGCGCTTCGGGTGGTGCGCCGGCTTGCCGGCGTAGGTCGGCTGCGCGGCGGCGAAGCCGGGCAGGAACGGGCCGGTGTAGCGGGACCGGTCGACGAGGCTGTGCCGGGTCTCGCCGTAGGTCGCCAGGGCGGCCGTCCGCACGGTGCCGTGCTCGTCGACCAGGTCGTGCGGCTCGGTGAGCACCGTCGCGCCGCGCTGCCGGGCGTACGCCACGGCGGCGTCGACGTCCGGGACGTCCAGCGCCAGGTCGACCACCCCGTCGCCGTGCCGGCGGACGTGCTCGCCGACGGCGGTCCCGGCGTGCGCCTCCCCGGTCAGCACGAACCGTGCCCTGCCGGAGGTCAGGACCCACTCGACGGCGTCGCGGGACCCGGTCTCCGGCCCGCGGTAGGCGACCACGGTCATGCCGAACGCGGTGGCGTACCAGTGCGCCGCCTGCCGGGCGTTGCCGACGGCGAAGCGCACGTGGTCCATGCCGCGGACCGGGAACGGGTCGGCGGCCTCGTCGTGCGGGACCGCGCCGACCAGGTCCTCGTCGCGCAGGGGTGTCGTCATGCCCGGAGCCTTCACCCGCGGACCGGCCGGTGCAACGACCGGCCTGAGGTCAGTGGTGCAGCGCCTTCATGCCGGCCGGGCCGTACCGCTCGCCGGCGGCGACACCGGCCGGCGCGACCTGCTCGATCGCCGCGAGGTCCTCGGCCGTCAGCTCGACGTCGACGGCCGCGGCGTTCTCCTCCAGGTTCGCGATCCGGCGGGTCCCGGGGATCGGCACCACGTCGTCGCCCTGGGCCAGCACCCAGGCCAGCGCGAGCTGGCTGGGCGTCACGCCCTTGGCCTGCGCGATCGCGACCACCGAGTCGAGCAGGTCGAGGTTCTTCGCGAAGTTCTCGCCCTGGAACCGCGGGGACGTGCGGCGGAAGTCGTCGGCCTCGAGGTCGTCGATCGAGCGGATCCGGCCGGACAGGAAACCGCGGCCGAGCGGGGAGTACGGCACGAAGCCGATCCCGAGCTCGCGGACCGTCGCGAGCACGCCGTTGTCCTCCACGTCGCGGGTGAACAGCGAGTACTCGGTCTGCACCGCGCTCAGCGGCGCGGTGGCGTGCGCCCGGCGGATCGTCTCCGGCGCCGCCTCGCTGATCCCCAGGTAGCGCAGCTTGCCGGCGGCGACCAGCTCACCCAGCGCGCCGAAGGTCTCCTCGACCGGGGTGTCCGGGTCCACCCGGTGCTGGTAGTACAGGTCGATCACGTCCACGCCGAGGCGCGCGAGCGAGCCGTCGACGGCCCGGCGCAGGTACTCCGGCCGGCCGTTCACCCCGCCGGTGCGCGCGCCGGACCCGTCGAGCTCGTTGCCGAACTTGGTGGCCAGCTGCACCTCGTCGCGCCGGCCGGCGATGGCCCGGCCGACGAGCCGCTCGTTGGTGTGCGGCCCGTACACGTCGGCGGTGTCCAGGAACGTGACGCCCAGGTCCAGCGCCCGGGAGATCGTCGCGGTGGACTCGGCGTCGTCGAAGGCGCCGTACCAGGCGCTCATGCCCATGCAGCCGAGCCCCTGCTCGGACACCGTCAGGCCTTGCGTTCCCAGCGGGACAGTTCTCACGGGCGTTCCCTCGTCGTCGGCACGGCCCGCGACGCGCGGGCCCGGCGCTGCCCTACCCGTCCGGTGCCCGGCCGACCCGGCGTACGAGCTCTCAGCGGACCTGCAGCACGACCTTCCCGACGTGCTCGGAGGCCTCGACGACGCGGTGCGCCTCGGCCGCCTGCGCCAGCGGCAGCACCCGGTCGACGACCGGACGGACCTCCCCGCTCTCGACGGCCGGCCAGACGCCGGCGAGCACCGCCTGCACGATCGCGGCCTTCTGGGCCAGCGGCCGCGAGCGCAGCGCGGTGGCGTGCACCGAGCCGCGCTTGGCCAGCAGCGCGCCGAGGTCGAGCTCGGCCCTGGCGCCGCCCTGCAGCCCGATGACGACCAGCCGGCCGCCGTCGGCCAGCGCCGTGACGTTGCGGGCGAGGTACTTCGCGCCGATCACGTCGAGGATGACGTCGGCGCCGCCGAGCTCGCGGACCACCTCCACGAAGTCCTCCTCGCGGTAGAGCACGGTCCGCTCGGCGCCGAGCTCGCGGACCCGCTCGGCCTTGTCCGCCGAGCCGACCGTGGCGAGCACCCGCGCCCCGATCCGGTGCGCCAGCTGCACGGCCATCGTGCCGATCCCGGACGCCCCGCCGTGCACCAGGAACACCTCGCCGGGCTGCAGGTCGGCGCGCAGGAAGACGTTGCTCCACACGGTGCACGCGACCTCGGGCAGCGCGGCCGCCTCGACCATCCCCAGCCCGGTCGGCAGCGGCAGCAGCTGACCGGCCGGCACCGCGACCCGCTCGGCGTACCCGCCGCCGGACAGCAGCGCGCAGACCCGGTCGCCGACCTGGTAGCCGGCCACGCCCTCGCCGAGGCCCGCGACGGTGCCCGAGCACTCCAGCCCGGGGTAGGGCGAGGCGCCCGGCGGCGGCGGGTACAGGCCCTGCCGCTGCATGAGGTCCGCGCGGTTCACCGCGGTGGCGTGCACCTCGAGCAGCACCTCGCCCGGACCGGCGACCGGGTCGTCGACCTCGTCGAGCGTGAGCACCTCGGGACCGCCGTACGACGGCAGTGTGATGGCCTGCATCGGCCCACCCTAGGGTCGGCCGGTGGCCGACAGCTTCTTCCTCCCCCTGTCCGACGACGGCAGCCGCTGGCAGGCCACCGGGCACACCGCCGGCCCGTGGGATCCCGGCTCGCAGCACGCCGGACCGCCGAGCGCGCTGCTCGGCCGCGCGCTGGAGGGCTGCGAGCGCCGCGACGACACCCTGGTCAGCCGGGTCACCGTCGAGCTGCTCGGGCCGGTGCCGGTCGCCGAGCTGGCGCTGCGGGTGCGGATGGTCCGGCCCGGCCGCAGCGTCGAGCTGGTCGAGGCGGCGCTGTCCGCGGGGGGCCGGGACGTGGCGCGGGCCAGCGCCTGGCGGGTCCGGCGGACCGACGCCGAGACGGTCCCGGACCGGCGGGACCCGCCGCCGCCGCTCCCGGCCGCGCCGACGGACCCGTCGACCGGCGCCTTCGGCGGCGGCTACCTCGCCGCGGTCGAGTGGCGGGTGGTGCGGGGGGACGGCTTCGTCTCGGCCGGCCCGGGCGCCGCCTGGACCCGGCTGCGGCACCCGCTGGTGCCCGGTGAGGAGCCCTCCCCCCTGCAGCGGGTGCTCGCGGTGGCCGACAGCGGCAGCGGCATCTCGGCCGAGCTGGACCTCGCCTCGTGGCACTTCATCAACCCCGAGCTCACCGTCCACCTGCACCGCGAGGCGGTCGGCGAGTGGATCTGCCTGGACGCCGCCACCGTGATCAGCCGCGGCGGCGTCGGGCTCGCCACGAGCACGCTCTCCGACCAGTCCGGGACCGTCGCCGCCGGCGCCCAGTCGCTGCTCGTGGCGCCCCGCTGACCCGGACGGGTCACCCGGCGAGCGGCAGCTCCACGACGAACGTCGCGCCCCGCCCCGGGGTGCTGCGGACCCCGACCCGGCCGTCGTGCGCCTCGACGGCCGCCTGCACGATCGACAGCCCGAGGCCGCTGCCGCCGGCCCGTCCCGCGGCCCGGCTGCGCGCCGGGTCGGCCCGGTAGAAGCGCTCGAAGACGCGCTCGGCCTGCTCGGGCTCGAGTCCGGGCCCCTCGTCGGCGACCTCGACCCGGGCCAGGCCGTCGGCCGCCCCGACCCGGACGTGCACCGCGGTCCCGGCGGGGGTGTGCGCCAGGGCGTTGCCGAGCAGGTTGACGAGGACCTGGCGCAGCCGGTCCGGGTCGCCGAGCACGACCGCGGCGTCGCCGGAGACCTGCAGGTCCACCGGCCGGCCCGGGTCGGCGGCGCGCGCGTCGTGGACGGCGTCGGACGCCAGCGCCAGCAGGTCGACCGGGCGTGCGCTCGAGCGGCCGGTGCTCGTCCAGCCGGGCGAGCAGCAGCATCTCCTCCACCAGCTGGCCCATCCGGGTCGCCTCGGCCTCGATCCGGCCCATCACCCGGGTCAGCTCCGGACCGGCCGGGACGGCGCCCGCCCGGTGCAGCTCCGCGAACCCGCGGATGCTGGTGAGCGGGGTGCGCAGCTCGTGGCTCGCGTCGGCGACGAAGCGGCGCAGCCGGTCCTCCGAGGCGCGCTGCTCGCCGAACGCGCCCTCGATCCGGCCGATCATCGCGTTGAAGGCGCGGGCCAGCCGGCCGACCTCGGTGCGGTCGTCCTCGCGCGGCACCCGTCGGGTCAGGTCCCCGCCGGCGATCGCGGCGGCGGTGCGCTCCACGTCGTCCAGCGGTCGCAGGCTGCTCCGGACGACGGCGTAGGCCGCGCCGGCCAGCGCGGTCAGCACGACGAGGCTGACCCCGGCCTGGATGGCCAGCAGCCGGGCGACGGGCGCGTCGACCTGCCCGAGCGGGGCACCCAGGGCCACCTGGCCGCCCCGGGCGACCGGCACCACGAGCACCCGCCAGCGCTCGTCCCCCTCGGTCGCCGCGGTGGTGACCGGCCGCCCCGGCGTCGGGTCCGCCGGCAGCGCGGGCGGCGGCCCGTCGACGCCGAGCTCGGCGGTCACCGAACCGTCGGCGGCACGGACCTGCACGTAGAACCGGTTGAGCGCGCCCGGGCCGCCGCGCGGACCGCCCCGGCCGAGCGGGCCCGGCCGGTCCCCGTCACCGTCGCCGACCAGGGCGGTGGCGGCGGCCCGCAGCTCGCCGTCCAGCCGGTCCTGCAGGTAGCTGCGCAGCAGGGTCGTCGCGGCCAGGCCGCTGACGAGCAGCCCCAGCGCCACGAGGACCACGACGGAGGCGACCAGCCGTACCCGCAGCGGCACGCGGGCGGGGCGGGGTCGGGTCACGGCCCGAGTCTGCCGGGCCGTCCTGTGAGCCGGCTGGACGTCGCTTCCAGCGGGCTCACAGCCGGCTCGGCCATGCTGCCCGGACACCGAGCGGAGGAGACCGGACGTGACGCAGGCCGAAGCGCGGCTGCTGGTGGTGGACGACGAGCCGAACATCCTCGAGCTGCTGAGCGTCGCGCTGCGGTTCTCCGGCTTCGAGGTGGCGACCGCCGCCGACGGGCTGCAGGCCGTGCAGGTCGCCCGGACGTTCCGCCCCGACCTGGTCGTGCTGGACGTGATGCTGCCCGGCCTGGACGGCTTCGAGGTGGTCCGCCGGCTCCGCGGGGAGGGCGCCAAGGTGCCGGTGGTGTTCCTCACCGCCCGGGACGGCACGCAGGACAAGGTGACCGGCCTGACGCTGGGCGGCGACGACTACGTCACGAAACCGTTCAGCCTGGAGGAGGTCGTCGCCCGGATCCGTGCGGTGCTGCGCCGCGCCGGTGCGACCGCCGGCCCGGCCTCGCCCCGGCTGGTCTTCGCCGACGTCGAGCTCGACGAGGACAGCCACGAGGTGTGGAAGGCCGGCGTGCCGGTGCCGCTGTCGCCGACCGAGTTCAACCTGCTGCGGTACTTCCTGCAGAACCCGGGGCGGGTGCTCAGCAAGGCGCAGATCCTGGACCACGTCTGGCACTACGACTTCGGGGGCGACGCCAACGTCGTCGAGTCCTACGTCTCCTACCTGCGCCGCAAGGTCGACACCGGCGAGCCGCGCCTGCTGCACACGCTGCGCGGTGTCGGGTACGTGCTGCGCGTCCCGCCGACCTGAGGGGCCTCGAGGTCAGCCGTCCCCGCGTGCGCGGGACGCCTCGGCCGCGTCCCGCAGCACCTGGTCCGGACCGGTGGGCCCGGGCATCCCCAGCCGGACCAGGGCGGTGCGCGCGGCCACCTGCTGCGAGGTGGCGGTCCGCTCGGACCTCCCGCGGCCGAGGAAGCTCACCGCCCAGTGCAGCAGCGTCGTCAGCCGGTTCTTGAAGCCGATGATGTAGACCAGGTGCACGGCCAGCCACATCAGCCAGGCCACGAAACCGGCCATCCGGATCCGCTCGCCGATGCTGGCGACGGCCTGGAAGCGGCTGATCGTCGCCATGTTGCCCTTGTCGCGGTAGGCGAACGGGCCGGGCGGCGGCCGCCCCTCCTGCCGGCTGCGGACAGTGTCGGCGGCGTACCTGCCCCCCTGGATCGCCACCTGCGCGACGCCCGGCAGGCCCTGTGCGGCCAGGTCGCCGACGACGAACACCTCCGGGTGACCGGGCAGCGTGAGGTCGGGCTGGACCTGGACGCGGCCGGCCCGGTCCAGCCCCGCGCCGGACTGCTCGGCGAGCAGGGCGCCGAGCGGGCTGGCCTGCACGCCGGCCGCCCAGACCTTCGTGACCGCGTCGATCCGGCGCCGCCCGCCGTCGACGTCCTGCACCACGAGCCCGGTGGCGTCGACGTCGACGACCATCGCGCCGAGCTGCACCTCGATGCCGAGGGCGCGCAGGTGGGCTGCGGCGATGCCGGAGAGCTTGCTGCCGAACGAGCCGAGCACCGCGTCGGCGCCGTCGACCAGCACCACCCGTGCGGTGCGCGGGTCGATCCGCCGGAAGTCACCGGGCAGCGCCCGCCGGGCGAGCTCGGCGATCTGGCCGGCCATCTCGACGCCGGTCGGGCCGGCGCCGATCACGGCGAAGGTCAGCAGCCGGTCGACCTGCGCCGGGTCCTCGGAGAGCTCGGCGAGCTCGAACGCGCCGAAGATGCGCCCGCGCAGCTCCAGGGCGTCGTCGATGCTCTTCAGGCCCGGCGCGTACTCGGCGAACCGGTCGTTGCCGAAGTAGGACTGCGTCGCGCCGGCGGCGACGATCAGGCTGTCGTAGGGCGTGACGGCCTCGCCGATCGCGGTCTCGGAGGTGACCGTGCGTGCGGCCAGGTCGATCCCGGTCACCTCGCCGAGCAGCACCGACGCGTTGCGCTGGCGGCGCAGCACCTCACGGGTGGCCGGTGCGATCTCGCCCTCGGACAGGATGCCGGTGGCGACCTGGTAGAGCAGCGGCTGGAACAGGTGGTGCGCGGTCCGGGCGATCAGCGTGACCTCGACGTCGGCCTTCTTCAGCCGCTGGGTCGCGAACAGGCCGCCGAAGCCGGAGCCGACGACGACGACGCGGTGCCGGTGCGTGGTGCCCATGGGAGCCTCCCGACCCGACCCTAACCGGGTCGGGTCAGGCCCGGGCGCCGACGAGGAACGCGGGCGCGGCGGCTGCCCGGGTCGTCCCGGGGCGCGGCAGACCGAAGCCGACGAGCATCCCGGCGAGCACGAAGGCCCCGGCGCCGATCGCGAAGGCCGAGACGTACGCGGACTCGCGCGGCAGGCCGCCGGGCAGGACCGAGCTCGCCAGCAGGGTGACCACCACCGCGCTGGCCAGCGAGCTGCCGATCGACCGGGCGATGGAGTTGACGCTGTTCGCGACGCCGGTCTCGTGCGGGGAGACCTCGGCGACGATCAGGGCCGGCAGGGCGGCGAAGGCCAGGCTGACCGCGCCGTTGACCAGCAGCGAGCCGACGATCAGCTCCCAGCTCGCGCTGTGCATCACCGCCATCAGGGCGAAGCCGCCGGCGCCGAGGGCGGCGGCGGACAGCAGCACCGCCCTGCCCCCGGCGCGGGTGACCGCGCGACCGCCGAGCGGAGCGAGCAGCACCCCGAACAGCGCCCCGGGCAGCAGGTAGCCGGCGCTGGCGGCGAGCACGCTCGCAGAGAACCCGTACCCGGAGGCCGCCGGGGTCTGCACGAAGCCGGAGACCGCGAGGAAGGCCACGAACATGCCCACGCCGATGAGCAGCGCGGCGGCGTGCGTGACGGCGAGCGGTCGGCTGCGCAGCATCTGCGGCCGGACGAGCGGCGTGGCGAGGCGGTTCTGCAGGACCCACCAGAGCGCGAGGACCGTTGCCGCGGCGAGCAGGCAGCCGACCGTCGCCGGCGAGCGCCAGCCCCAGGCGGCGCCGCGCGACAGCGGGAGCAGCAGCAGCACGAGGCCGGCGCCGAGCACCGCGGCGCCGAGCCAGTCGACGCCCCCGGAGGCCGGCGGCGTGCGGGCCGGCACGACCCGGGCCGCGAGCAGCAGCGCGAGCAGGCTCACCGCGGCGGCCGCCCAGAAGACCCGGTGGTAGTCGCCGCCGTCGCGGGCGAGCAGGCCGGTGAGCACCAGGCCGAACCCGCCGCCGGCGCCCAGCGCGGCGCTGACGATCGCCATCGCGCCGGTCAGCCGCTCGCCCGGCAGCTCGTCGCGCAGCACCCCCATCGACAGCGGGAACAGCGCGTACGAGGCGCCCTGCAGGACCCGCGCGAGCAGCAGCATCGGGAGCGAGGTGGTGAGCGCCGCGAGCAGCGACCCCGCGGTGACGACGACCAGCACGGCGAGCAGCACCGGTCGCCGGCCGTGCACGTCGCCGAGCCGGCCGAGCACCGGGGTGAGCACGGCCGCGGCGAGCAGGTTGGCGGTGAGCACCCAGCCGGTGGCCGAGGGGGACGAGCCCAGCGCCAGGCCGATGGTGGCGAGCACGGGCACGACGACGGTCTGCAGGACCGCGATGACGGTGGTGGTCAGCGCGAGGACCGGCAGCAGCAGGGGCGAGGCGCTGCGGGGAGGCATGCCGGGACTCTAGACGCCCTGTTCACCGGAGTCGACAGTGTGTCGAGTCACGCCGACACGACGCCGTTAGGCTGGTCCGTGTGACGACGCCGACGCCGGTCAGCCGCCGCCGCTCTCCGTCCCGCGGGGACCGGCGCGAGCAGGCGATCCTGGACGGCGCCCGGGCGCTGCTGGAGACCACGCCGCTGTCCCAGATCACCACCGACCAGCTGGCCGCGGCGGCCGACCTGTCCCGGTCGAGCTTCTACTTCTACTTCGACTCCAAGTCGGCCCTGCTGGCCGCGCTGCTCGACGGGCTCTCCGCCGAGCTGGCGGCGGAGAACACCCCCTGGCTGGAGGCGGTCGGGCCCGACGAGGCCGCGCTGCGGCAGGCCACCCGGCACAGCGTGGCGCTGTGGCGGACCCACGGCGGCCTGCTGCGCCAGGCCTGGCGCGGCGACGACGGCGTCCCGCAGCTGGCTGCCTGGCGGGCCGAGCTGGTCGAGCGCGGCACCCGTCGCACCGCCGCCAAGATCGAACGGGACCGGGCGGCGGGGCTCGCGCCCGCCGGCCCGCCGAGCGCGGCGGTGCTGGCCGGGGCCGTGCTGGCGTTGAAGAACGACCTGCTCGCGCAGGCCAGGCCGCCGCAGGACGACGCCCGGGTCGTGGAGGACCTGGTCGTGCTGACGCTCCGCCTGCTGTACGGGCGGGCATAGGGTGGTGAGGCGCGGGTGTGACGGGTAGCACACCCGCCGACAGCGCGTGACGAGCATGTTCCGGAGGTCCCACCATGCACGGCGACACCCCGCACGGCGACACCCCGCACGGCGACCAGATCGAGGAGACGCGATGACGGCCGAGGCCGCGACCGAGTCCATCGGAGCCGGCGGCACCGGCACGCTCGACGCCCTGCTCACCGACTCGACCGGAGCGTCCTTCCGGCGCTTCCTGCCCGGCATGGCCGGGGTCACCATGGCGGCCAAGCTGGCCGCCCACCCGGCCACCGTGACCCGCCGCTCGCTCGGCCTGACCCGGGAGCTCGCCAAGATCGCCGTGGGCCGGTCCGAGCTGGCGCCGGCGAAGAAGGACCGCCGCTTCGCCGACCCGGCGTGGTCGGGCAACCCGGTGCTCCGCCGGGTCGTGCAGTGCTACCTCGCCGCCGGCGGCACCGTGGACCAGCTGCTCGACGACGCGAACCTGGACTGGCGCCAGGACCGCCGGCTGCGCTTCGTCGCCGAGAACCTCGTCGCGGCGCTCGCGCCGAGCAACAACCCGTTCCTCAACCCGGCGGCGCTCAAGGTGGCCCTCGACACCGGCGGCAAGAACTACCTGCACGGCGGCCGCCAGCTCGTCCGGGACCTCGCGACCAAGCCGCGCATCCCGCAGATGGTCGACCGGGACGCCTTCGTGGTCGGCCGGGACGTCGCCGTCACCGAGGGCCAGGTGATCCTGCGGACCCGGGTCTTCGAGCTGATCCACTACATGCCGCGCACCGAGAAGGTGCACCAGACGCCACTGCTCGTCGTCCCGCCGATGATCAACAAGTACTACATCGCCGACCTGGCGCCCGGCCGCAGCATGGTCGAGTTCTTCCTCGACGCCGGGCTGCAGGTCTTCGCGATCTCCTGGGTCAACCCGTCGCAGGAGGACCGCGACCTGGGCATGGACGACTACGCCGGCTCGGTGCTGCGGGCCATGGACGCGATCGAGGACGTCACCGGGGCGCAGAAGGCGCTGCTGTTCGCCCTGTGCGCCGGGGGCATCGTCACCAGCACGGCGGTGTCGCACCTGGTCGCGACCGGGCAGCAGGACCGGGTCGCCGCGCTCACGCTCGGGGTGACGGTGCTCGACCAGAGCAGCAACGGCACGCTCGGCGCGCTCATCGACGCGCCGACCGCGGCCGCCGCGACGGCGGAGTCGCAGAGCCGCGGCTACCTCGACGGCCGGTCCCTGGCCGGGGTGTTCGCCTGGCTGCGCCCTGACGACCTGGTGTGGAACTACTGGGTCAACAACTACCTGCTGGGCAAGAAGCCGCCGGCCTTCGACGTGCTGTTCTGGAACTCCGACACCACCCGGATGCCGGCGAACCTGCACCGCGACTTCCTGCGCATGTCGATCGACAACGCGCTGGTCCAGCCGGGGAAGTTCGTCGTGCTCGGTACTCCGGTGGACCTGTCGAAGATCGAGGTCGACACCTACAACCTGGCCGGGATCGCCGACCACATCTGCCCGTGGGAGACCGTCTACCGCAGCGGCCGGCTGTTCGGCTCCCGGCCGCGGTTCGTGCTGTCGACCAGCGGCCACATCGCCGCGCTGGTGAACCCGCCGGGCAACCCCAAGTCGACCTACCGGGTGGCCCAGGAGCTGCCCGAGTCGGCCGACACCTGGCTGACGTCCGCGACGACCCACCAGGGCTCGTGGTGGACCGACTGGACGGCGTGGGCCACCGAGCGGGCGGGCGAGCTCGTCGACGCGCCGAAGGAGCTGGGGAACGACGTGTACGAGCCGCTGTGCGCGGCGCCCGGCACGTACGTCTTCGTGACCTGACGGTGCCGCACGTCCCGGTCCGCGGCGCCCGGCTGTACGTCGAGCAGGCGGGCTCCGGGGAGCCGCTGCTGCTCATCACCGGGTTCGCGATCAGCTCGGCGATCTTCGAGCCGGTGCTGCCGCTCTACACCGGGCGGTTCGCCGTCACCTCGTACGACAACCGCGGGGCGGGCCGCAGCTCGGCGGCCCGCCCGGGCCTGTCGATGGGGCAGCTGGCCGCCGACGCGGTCGGGCTGCTCGACGCGGTCGGGCTCGACAGCGCGCACGTCTACGGGCTGTCGATGGGCGGCATGGTGGCGCAGGAGATGGCGCTGCGCTTCCCGCACCGGGTGCGCAGCCTGATCCTCGGTGCGACGACTCCCGGCGGGCCGCACGCGGGTGTGCCGGTCCGCGAGCTGCGCGCCCTGGCCGGCCACCTGCCCGGTCCGCTGGAGCACGCCCGCGCCCGGACCGTCGCGGCGATGCTGTTCAGCGCCGAGTTCCGGGCCCGCGAGCCGGAGCGGGTCGCCGAGCTGCTGGGGTACGTCGGGCGGCACCGCGCGCGGGCGAGCGGGCTGTCGGCGCACTGGTGGGCGAGCCTGTACCACGACACCTGGTCGCGGCTGCCCCGGCTGGACCGGCCGACGCTGGTGATGCACGGCGGTGCGGACGGGCTCACTCCGCTGACGGCGGCCCGCCGGCTGGCCGGGCGGATCCCCGGCGCCGAGCTGGCGGTGGTGCCGGGCGCGGGGCACGCGTACCTGCTGGAGAAGCCGCAGGAGTCCTTCGACCTGCTGGCGGGCTTCCTCGACCGGCTCGGCCCGGTCGGTCCCGGGCGGCCGCCGAACCGGCTGGTCGCGGGGGTCGAGCCGCTGCACCGCGGGCTGTCGGCCGGGGCGTGGCGGGCCGGCCGGAGCGCGCTGGAGGTGCTGAGCAGCCGGCTGTGAACGGGTCAGCCGGCGAGCGCGCGCGCCACGGCCCGGTAGGCGTGCCGGTTGAACGCCAGGCCCAGGTGGCTGCCGGGCACCTGCACGCTCGTGGCGTACGGCACGACGCAGGACCGCGGTTGCACGACGCCGTCGGTCGGGGTCCATACCGTGGTCAGCGGGACGCTCGACGGCCAGGGCGCGGTGTAGTCGCGCACGAACGGGCAGTCGCAGGACGAGGTGAGGCAGCCGCGCTCCGCCGTCGTCGGGTCCAGGCGGTGCAGGACGCCGCGGACCATCGAGACCGCGACCTTGGTCGGGATCGAGATGTCGAACGGCTCGTCGAGGCCGGCCCCCATCGAGACCACGGCGCGCACCCGGTCGGGGTGTCGTGCCGCGAGGGCCTTGGCGAAGTGGCCGCCGCGGCTGTGCCCGACCAGGGCGACCTTGCGCCCGGTGCGCAGGTGCAGCCGCAGCAGCGTGCGCTCGAGCCGCGCGACGGCGCGGTCGGAGCAGTCGACGTTGGTGGCGATGCCGGCGCCGTACGGGTCGTGCCCGATCCGCCGCAGCCAGCGCGCCATGACCGACAGCGAGGAGTCGCCGGCGAGGAAGCCGGGGATGAGCAGCACCGGGCCGCCGTCGCCGCGGGGCAGGCCGCGGCCGGCGTAGACCGGGTCGGCCAGCAGCCGGACGAGCTCGGCCTGCCAGCGCAGCTCCCCGAGGGGCCGGCCCCACCAGGACGGCTCGTCGGGTGCCGGTGCCGGGACCGGGTCGAACGACGATGCGGTCACGGCGTCGGGCAGGACGTCGGCGACGACGTCCCCCACCCCGGAGTGCTCGATGGGCATACCCCCAGGGTACGTGAGCCGCCTCACATTCCGGCCGTCGGGGAGAATCACGGCATGACTCCGCGTTCCCTGCGCCGGCTGCTTCCGTCCCCGCCCGTGCCGGTCGGCCCGGAGCCGTGCGAGGAGCTGCGGGACGCGCCGGCCGACGCGGAGCCGATCACGCCGGAGGGTTGCCAGGAGTGCCTGGAGCTCGGGTCGACCTGGGTGCTCCTGCGGATGTGCCTGGACTGCGGGCACGTGGGGTGCTGCGACACCGGGGAGTACAAGCACGCCCGGGGCCACGCGACCGCGGCCGGGCACCCGGTGATGCGGTCGTTCGAGCCGGGGGAGAGCTGGCGCTGGTGCTACGTGCACGAGCGGCTCGGCTGAACCGTCAGCCGGTGGTGAGAGCGGCCTCCTCGAGGTCCAGGGTGCGCTGCAGCTCGCGCATCGCCTCGTCGGGCAGCTGACCCGAGTCGCGCAGGCGGAGCAGCTCGGCGCGCTCGGCCTCGAGCATGACGATGCGCAGCCGGCGCCAGCGCGCCGACGGGGTCTCGGCGCCCGGGCCGCGGGCCTCGGCGAGCCGCTCCCAGCGGGCGTTGGCCCGGGCCTCGGAGAGCCGGCGGAGCTGCTCGGCGACGGCGGTGTCCTCCGGGTCGCGCGCGACGGCGTCGAGGGCGGCGACGCCGGCGCGGGCGGCGGACTGCTGCCCGGACGCCTGGGCGAGCAGCATCGCCTGCCGGTCCCGACCGAGCCCGAGCCTGCGCAGCACCCGTCCGAAGGTGAGGCCCTGCAGCAGCAGCGTCACCAGGATGACGACGAACACGAGGAACAGCAGCAGGTCGCGCTGCGGGAACGGCCGGCCGTCGTCGGTGGTGAACGGCAGGGCGAACGCCGCGGCGAGCGACACCACCCCCCGCATGCCTGCCCAGGACAGCGCGGCGGTGACCGTCCAGGGCGGGGCCGGGTCGCGGTCAGCCAACCGGGCGCTCCACCGCCGCGGGAGGTAGGTCGCCGGCACGACCCAGACCGGGCGGGCGAGCAGGACCGCCAGGACGATCGCGGTCGACCAGCCGGTGAGCTGCAGCGCGCCGTACTCCCCGAGCCCGTCGACGATGTCGGGGAGCTGCAGGCCGATGAGCAGGAACACGCCCCCCTCCAGCAGGAAGACGACCACGCGCCAGACCGGCTGGGTCTGCAGCCTGGACGTCGACGAGAGCAGGGTCGGGGTGGCGTGGCCCAGCCACAGGCCGCAGACGACGACGGCCAGGATCCCGCTGGCGTGGATCTGCTCGGCCGGCAGGTACGCCAGGAACGGGGTGGCCAGCGACAGCACGTTCTCGACCAGCGGCTCCTCCAGCCGGCGTCGCACCTGCGCGACGAGCCACGCGACGACCAGGCCGACGACCAGTCCGCCGACCGAGGCGACGAACAGCACCTGCACGGTGCGGCCGGGTGACAGCCCCCCGCCGACGGCCGCGGCGACCGCGACCTGCAGCAGCACCAGCGCGGTCGCGTCGTTGAGCAGCCCCTCGCCCTCGATGACGGTCTGCAGCCGGGTCGGCATGCCCACCCGCCGGCCGATGGCGATCGCGGCGACGGCGTCCGGTGGTGCGAGCACGGCGCCAAGGGCGAGCGCGACCGACCAGGGCAGGTCGGGCAGGACGAGCCGGGCCACCGACCCGACGACGAGGGCGCTGAAGACCACCAGTCCGACCGACAGCAGGGCGATCGGGCGGGCGTTGGCCCGGAAGTCCAGCAGGCTCGCATCGAGCGCGGCGCTGTAGAGCAGCGGCGGCAGGACGAGCACGAGGATGACCTCGGGGTCCAGCTCGACGCTCGGCGTGCCGGGCACCGAGGCCACGGCCAGGCCGCCGAGCACCAGCAGGACCGGCGACGGGATGCCGCTGCGTCGCGACAGCAGCCCGGCGACGGCGATGCCCAGGACGACCAGCAGGGCCGGGCCGAGCTCGTGCACGTCGGCAAGGCTAGCCGGGGGTGGCTTGCGGTAGCCCTGGGTGGGGTGGCACCGTCCGGGCCGTGACCGATCTCGCCGCCCTCGTCGCATCTGCCCGCTCGCACGCCCTCGGTGACCTGCCCCGGCGCACCGCCCGGCGGGTGCCTGGGCGGACCGCGCTGGTCGACGGCGACGTCCGCCTCACGTTCGCCGAGCTGGACGCGGTCATCGACCGCGCGGCGGCCGGACTGGCCGGCGAGGGGCTCGTCGCGGGAGACCGGCTGGCGTTGCTGTCGCACAACTGCTGGCAGTTCGCGGTTCTGTCGTTCGCCTGCGCCCGGCTCGGGGTGGTGCTGGTCCCGGTCAACTTCATGCTCGGGGCGTCGGAGGTGGCGTACATCCTGGAGCACAGCGGCGCGGTGGCGTTCGTCGCGGAGGACGCTCTGGCCGAGGTCGCCGAGAAGGCCGGCGGGGACGTCCGGATCCGGGCGCGCATCCCGCTCGCCGGCAGCGGCCTGGAGGAGTGGCCGGACGTCGAGGCATGGTTCGCCTGCCCGGACGCGCCGCCGCAGGTGGTGGTGGCCGACGACGACCCGCTGCGGCTGATGTACACCTCCGGCACCGAGTCCCGGCCCAAGGGTGTGCTGCTGTCGAGCCGGTCGCTGCTGTGGCAGTACGTCTCGTGCGTCGTCGAGGGCGGCATGACCGGCGACGACGTCGAGGTGCACGCGCTGCCGCTGTACCACTGCGCGCAGCTGGACTGCTTCCTCGGGCCGGACGTCTACCTGGGGGCCACCTCGATCGTGCTGCGCGGCCCCGACCCGGTGGCCCTGCTGCGCACGATCGAGCGGGAGCGGGTGACCAAGCTGTTCTGCCCGCCGACGGTGTGGATCGCCCTGCTGCGCTGCCCGGAGTTCGACACCGCGGACCTGTCGAGCCTGCGCAAGGGGTACTACGGCGCCTCGCCGATGCCGGTCGAGATCCTGCACGAGATGCAGCGGAGGCTGCCGGACGTGCGGCTGTGGAACTTCTACGGCCAGACCGAGATGGCCCCGCTGGCGACGCTGCTGCCGCCGGAGGAGCAGCTCAGCCACGCCGGTTCGGCCGGCCGGGCGGTGCTGAACGTCGAGACGCTCGTCGTCGACGACGACGACCAGCCGGTGCCGGCCGGCACGGTCGGCGAGATCGTGCACCGCAGCCCGCACGCGACGCTGGGCTACTACAACGACCCGGAGAAGACCGCGGAGACCTTCCGCAACGGCTGGTTCCACAGCGGCGACCTGGGCGTGCTGGACGACGAGGGGCGGCTGTCGGTCGTCGACCGCAAGAAGGACATGATCAAGACCGGCGGGGAGAACGTCGCCAGCCGGGAGGTCGAGGAGTGCATCTACGCCCTTGACGGCGTCGCCGAGGTGGCGGTCTTCGCCGTCGACGACCCGAAGTGGGTGGAGGCGGTCACCGCGGCGGTGGTGGTCCGGCCGGGGGCTTCGGTGACCGCCGAGGACGTCGGGGAGCACTGCCGGCAGCACCTCGCGGGGTACAAGCGGCCCAAGCACGTCGTGCTGGTCGACGCCCTGCCGAAGAACCCCAGCGGCAAGATCCTCAAGCGGGATCTGCGGCAGGAGCACGCGGGGCTGGCGGCCGGCTGAGGTCGGCGGCTGGGGTGCGCGACGACGCACGCCCGGGGGGTTCGGGACTGCTGTCATGACGGCACCATGACGGGACCGTCCGACAGTTCCTGGCGGCCGGTGCGGCGTCGTCCACAGGTCGTGCGCGACGCCTGGAACTGTCCCAGGTCCGCCGTAGATTCGCTCGTATGTTCGACACGCCCTCTCCTGCGGGACCCGTGACTCCCGGCCCGGCCCGCCCGGCTCCTGTGCCGCCTGCGCCGAACGCACGGCTCGTGCCGGACGAGCCCGTCCTGGCCCTGCAGCGGGCGGAGTGCGAGGCGGCGAGGGCCTTCCTGGCGCAGGGCGCTGCGCTGCTCGCGCTCTGGGACTCGACGCCGGACGACACCAGGGCGGGCCGCCGCGCGCACGCGCTCGCCGAGGCGGGTCTCGCGCTCGGCCTGCACCCCCTCACGGTCGAGGCCCGGTACGAGGTGGCGAGGCGGCTGCGGGCCCTGCCGCTCGTGACCGGGCTGCTCCGGGACGGCCGGCTCGGCGTCCCGCACGCCCTGACCGCCCTGGACGAGACCTCGGCGCTGCCGCCCGAGCTGGCCGAGCGGGTGCTGACCGCGGTCCTGGCCGGCGGCGGCCGGCTCGGCTGGGACAGCACGCCCGGATCTCTCCGGACCACCCTGCGGCGCACCGCGATCCGCCTGGACCCGGCCGGGTCGGCCGCGCGGCGGGCCGAGGCCGCGGCCGCGCGGACCGGTGCCCGGCTCCGCCAGCGGGCGGACGGGCTGGCCGACTGGACCGTCACCGGACCGGGGCTGTCGCTGCTCACTGCCGACCGGCTGCTGGGCGCGCTGGCCGGGCCGGACGGTCCGGACGACACGCGGCCGCGCGGCCGGCGCCAGCTCGACGCGCTGCTGGGCGCACTGGCCGCCCGCGCGTCGGCTCCGGTCCCGGTCGAGCTGCAGGTGCACGTGCCGGTCGGCGTGCGGTCCGGGCCGCCCGAGCCGGTCGTGCTGGCAGCCGAGCTTCACGGCGAGCTGGCGGCGTTGCTGGCCGCGTCGACCGCAGATGCGGGCGGCCAGCCGGAGGTGTCCCAGCCGGGGCCGGGGGAGCCCGGGCAGCCGCCAGGCCCGCCCAGGCGCCGACCACCCCGCGACGGCGTCCCCGAGCTGCTCGGCTCCGGCCCGGTCGACCCGACACTGCTGTCCGACCTGCTCGGGAACGCCGCCGGTCTGCCCCTGGGCCTCGGACCGGTGCGCCTGCGCCGGCTGCTCACCGACCGGCACGGCCAGGTGCTGGCGGTCGACGCCCGCGCCGGCGCTCTGCCGCTCGGGGCACCGGGTGAGGTCCTGCGCCGCCTCACCGCCGACCTCCCGGCACCTCCACCTGCCATCGACCGCTACCGCCCGACGGCCTCCCAGGCGTGCGTCGTCCGCATCCGCGACCCGCAGTGCTGCTTCCCCGGCTGCCCGAGACCGTCCGCCCGTTGCGACCTCGACCACCGCCGGGCCTATCCCGCCGGGCCCACCGACGTGGGCAACCTCCACCCGCTGTGCCGGCACCATCACCGGCTGAAGCAGGACGGCTTCACGCCCACCCGCGCCCGCGACGGCACCACCACCTGGACGACACCCCGGGGCCAGACCCGCAGCACCGTCCCGGCCTGAGCGAGGATTCCGTGCGTGCCCGCCCGCCCCGCGTACGCGACGCCCCGGCTGCTGCTGCTCGTGGCGCTGGGCGGAGCGGTCGGTTCGCTGCTGCGGTACGCGGTCGGGCGGGTGCTGCCGACCGAGGGCTGGCCGTGGGCGACGTTCACGGTGAACGTCACCGGCGCGCTGCTGCTCGGGGCGCTCACCGCGGTCCTGGTCCGCCGGCCGGGCCGGCGCGGCACGGCGATCCGGATGGGCCTGGGCAGCGGCCTGCTCGGCTCGTTCACCACGTACTCGGCGCTGGCCACCGAGACGGTGCTGCTCGGCCGGGACGGGCAGGCCTGGCTGGCGCTCGGGTACGCGCTGGCCAGCCTGATCGCCGGCCTGGCCGCGGCCGCCGCCGGCCTGCTCGGAGCGGCCGCCGTGCTGCGACGACGCCCGGTCGACGCGTGAGCCTCGCCCTGGTCGCCGCTGTCGGGCTGGCCGGCGCGCTCGGCGCCGTGGCCCGGGTCGTCCTCGACGGCGTCGCGACCAGCCGGGTCGCCGCGCCGTTCCCGTACGGCACCCTCGCCATCAACGTCGCCGGCAGCCTGCTGCTCGGGCTGCTGACCGGGTCGGTGCTCGACGCCGGAGCGCCGGACGCCTGGCGGGTCGTCGTCGGCACCGGCTTCTGCGGCGGCTTCACGACGTTCTCCACCGTCTCGGTGGTCAGCGTCCAGCTCGCCCTGGACGACTCAGCCCGGCCGCGCCCTGGCCAACGCGGTCGGCACGCTGCTGCTGACGGTCGCCGCGGCGGCCGCCGGCCTCGCGCTCGGCGGGCTCGGCTAGTCGCGAACGCGGTCGGCGGCAGCCCCTCGTGCTCCAGCGCGGCCGCGACCCGTCGGGCCAGCCGGACCGCCCCCGGGGTGTCGCCGTGCACGCACAGCGAGCGCACCGGCAGGTGCAGCTCGGTGCCGTCGACCGCCAGGACCCGCCCGGTCGTGGCCATCCGGACCGCCCGCTCGACCACCTCGTCCTCGTCGGTCACCAGCGCCCCGGGCAGGCTGCGCGGCACCAGCTGTCCCTGCGGCGGTGTACCCCCGGTCGACGAAGCCCTCGGCGACCCCGCGCAGCCCGGCCGTCTCGGCGGCCCGCAGCAGCGCCGACCCCGGCAGGCCGAGGACCGGCAGCGTCGCGTCGTACTCCTGCACCGCCCGCACCACGGCGGCCGCCTGCCCCTCGTCCTCGACGGTGGCGTGATACAGCGCGCCGTGCGGCTTGACGTACCGGACGCGATCACCGGCGACCCGGCAGAAGGCGTCGAGCGCGCCGAGCTGGTAGAGCACGTCGTCGGTGAGCTCGGCGGGGGCGATGTCGATCCGCCGCCGGCCGAAGCCGGCCAGGTCGCGGTAGGACGACCTGCGCGCCGACCGACACCCCCTCCGCAGCGGCGCGGGCGCAGACCGCCCGCAGGATCGGCGGGTCGCCGGCGTGGAAGCCGCAGGCGACGTTGGCGCTGCTGACGACGTCGAGCAGCGCCTCGTCGTCGCCGAGCCGCCACACCCCGAAGCCCTCGCCGAGGTCGCGTTCAGGTCGATCACGGGGTCCTCCGGACGAAGCGTACGTGCCCGGGCGGGCCTGGGCGAGCGCGGCCACCCCGTCCGGTCGACGACCCCGATCACCGGGTAGCCGCCGGTCGTCGGGTGGTCGGCGAGCAACACCACCGGGCTGCCGTCGGGCGGCACCTGCACCGCGCCGAGCACCATGCCCTCGCTCTCCAGCTCGCCCTGCACGGCTCGCGGCACCGGCGGTCCGAGCAGTCGCGCGCCGATCCGGTTGCTCAGCGGGGACACGGTGAAGGAGCCGCCGAGCAGCGCCGCCACACCGTCGTCACCGAACCAGTCCTCGCGCGGACCGAGCCGGAGGCCGAGGGTCAGCGACCCGGCGACGACGCCCGGCAGCGCGAGGTCCACCGGCGGGATCGGCCCGGCCCGGCCCACCGGCAGGACGTCGCCGGCCCGCAGCGGCGGCGGTCCCAGCCCGGAGAGCGTGTCGGTGGAGCGACTGCCGAGCACCGGGGCGACGTCGACGCCCCCGGCGACCGCGACGTACGACCGGAGCCCGGTGACCGCCGCCCCGCACGTCGACGACCTCGCCGGCGCCGACGCCGACGGACAGGCCGAGGTCGGCGGCCCGGCCGGCCACCCGCACGGGCGCGCCGGCCCCGGTGACCGCGACCGTCATCGGCGCCGACGCCCGCAGCGCCACCCCGTCCACGGTCGTCTCCAGCACCGCCGCATCCTCCGGGTTGCCCACCAGCCGGTTCGCCAGCCGCGCGGCGGCCGCGTCGAGGGCTCCCGACCGGGGAACCCCGAGATCGGCCAGGCCGGGACGGCCGGTGTCCTGCACGGTGGTCAGCGCCCCGGCTCGGACCACGGTCAGCGCGCGGTCGGCCGTGGCCGGCGCCGGTCGTGCGGGCAGCAGCGATGGCAGCGAGGGCACCGGGACGAAGCGCACCCGGGTCCCGGGCGGCAGCAGGGCCGGCGGGTCGCGGTCCGGGTCGAACAGCGGAACCGCGGTGCGGCCGAGCAGCTGCCAGCCCCCCGGGGACGCGGTCGGGTAGATCCCGCAGTAGCGGCCGGCGAGGGCGACCGACCCGGCCGGCACCGCCGGGCGCGGCGACGCCCGGCGCGGCACCTCGCCGCTCATCCCGACGAGGTAGGGGAACCCCGGGGCGAACCCGCAGAACGCCACCGTGAACGCGGTGCCGGCGTGCCGGGCGACCGCCTCGTCCGGCGTCACGCCCCAGAGCCGGGCCACCTCGGCGAGGTCCTCGCCGTCGTACACGGTCGGCACCTCGACCACCGGCCCGGGACGCAGGTCGCCGCGGGCGCCGTCGAGCCGGGCCAGCAGGCGGGCGTCCGACGCCGCGATCCCGTCGAGGAGCAGCGTGCGCGCGCCCGGGACGACGTCGTCCGGCCGGGCCAGCCCGCCACGGTCGACCAGGTCGGACACGGCCGTACGCCACGCCGCCACGCACGCCAGCGGCTCGCCGTCCCCGGGCTCGACCTCGAGCAGCAGCGCCCGCGCACCGACCCGACGGACCCGCACGTCAGGAGGTCCCGGTCGGCGCCATACCGGTCATGCTCTCCCGGCCGTCCTTGCCGGGGGACTGGACCGGCCGACAGGATGCCTGGATGGCTGCCGTCGAGGTGCAGGACCTGCACGTCCGGTACGGCGACGTGCACGCCGTCCGGGGAGTGAGCTTCGAGGTCGCCGAGGGCGAGGTCTTCGGCCTGCTCGGTCCGAACGGTGCCGGCAAGACCAGCGCGCTGGAGGTCTGCGAGGGCTACCGGCCGGCGTCGTCGGGCGCGGTGCGCGTGCTCGGGCGACCGCCGACGGACCGTGCGCTTCGCCAGCAGGTCGGGGTCGTGCTGCAGGACATCGCGGTCACCCCGTTCCTCACCGTCCGCGAGGTGCTGACCCGGAACGCGGCGTACTACTCCCGGCCCCGCGGGGTGGACGAGGTGCTCGGCCTCGTCGGGCTGGACAGCAAGGCGGACGAGCGGGTGCAGCGCCTGTCGGGCGGCCAGCAGCGGCGGCTCGACCTGGCGCTCGGCATCGTCGGCCGGCCGGCCCTGCTGTTCCTCGACGAGCCCACGACCGGCTTCGACCCCAGCGCCCGCCGGGGCGCCTGGGACGTCGTGCGGGCGCTGCGGGACCAGGGCACGACGGTCGTGCTGACGACGCACTACCTGGACGAGGCCGAGGCACTCGCCGACCGGGTCTGCGTCCTGTCCGGCGGCCTCGTGCTCGCCGAGGGGCCGCCGGCGTCGCTGAGCGGCCGCGGCGAGGGGCCGGCGACGGTGCGGTTCGCCGTGACCGGCGCGACCCCGCCGGTCGGTCCGGGTGACCAGGTCGTCCGGACCGGGACCCTCGTCGAGGTCACGACGCTGGACGCGGTGCGCACGCTGCACGCGCTGACCGGCTGGGCCGTCGAGCGGGACGTGCCGTTGACCGGTCTGACGGTGGACCGGCCCACGCTCGAGGACGTCTACCTGCAGCTCACCGGGGGTGCCGCGTGACGCCGGCCCGGCTCGTCGCCCACCAGGTGCGGTACGAGCAGAAGGCCTACTGGCGCAACCCGGCGAGTGCCTTCTTCACCTTCGCGTTCCCGCTGATCTTCCTGGTGGTCTTCGCGTCGATCAACACCGGGACCACGATCGACTTCCTCGGCGGGCTGGCGTACAACCAGTTCTACATCCCCTCGATCCTCGCCTTCGGCATCATCTCGGCGACCTACACCCAGATCGCGATCTCCCTGTCGCTGCGCCGGCAGACCGGAGAGCTCAAGCGCTTCCGGGCGACCCCGCTGCCGTCCTGGGCGCTGGTCGCCGGGCTGCTCGGCAGCTCGGTCGTGGTGGCCGCGCTGATCACGGTGCTCACCACCGGGCTCGGCGTGGTGGCGTACGGCGTGACGTTCCCCGGCCACTGGCTCGCCCTGGCGGTGGCGTTGCTGGTCGGCGCGGCGACGTTCTGCGCGATCGGGGTGATGGTCTCGACGCTCGTGCCGAACGCCGACGCCGCGCCCGCCGTCGTCAACGCGGTCTTCTTCCCGGTGCTGTTCATCTCGGGGACGTTCTTCCCACTCCCGCCCGACGCGCTGGTCACCCGGATCGCGAACGTCTTCCCGGTCCGGCACTTCAACAGCGCCGTCTTCACGGCCTTCGACCCGCGGCTTCCGAGCGGGCCGGCGCACGGGTTCGCCTGGTCGGACGTGACGGTGATGGCGCTGTGGGGCGTGGCGGCCGCGGGAATCGGGGTGTGGCGGTTCCGCTGGCAGCCGCGCCGCTGAGAGCCCTGTCCGCGTCGGGCTTGACAGAGCTGTGAACGCGTTGGAGGTTGCAGCCCGTCCTGTCCTGACCAGGCGACCCGAGAGGCCGCGTCATGAGAGCCGCCCTGCTCACCGAGTACCGCAAGGACTTCAGCATCGACACGGTGCCGGACCCGACGATCACGTCCCCGAACGACGTCATCGTCCGGGTCGGCGCGGCCGGGTTCTGCCGCACCGACATCCACATGTGGGACGGCCAGTTCGACGCCGCGCAGAAGGGCGCCGGCATCGACCTGCCGTTCGTCTGCGGCCACGAGACCGCCGGGTGGGTGGCCGAGGTCGGGGCGGGCGTGTCGCACATCGCCGTCGGCGACCCGGTCCTGCTGCACCCGCTGGCGACCTGCGGCTACTGCAAGGCCTGCCGCGCGGGCGACGACATGCACTGCACCGCCGGGGTGTTCCCGGGGCTGTTCGCGCCGGGCGGGTTCGCCGAGTACGTCAAGACGAACGCCCGCGCCGTGGTGCCGATCAAGGGCGGGCTCACCCCGGTCGACGTCGCGCCGCTCGGCGACGCCGGGCTGACCGCCTACCGCGCGGTCCGCAAGGCCCTGCCGCTCGCCGTCCCGGGGACCCGGACCGTCGTGCTCGGTGCCGGCGGGCTCGGCCACATCGGCATCCAGGCCCTGCGCGCGCTGTCGCAGACCGAGATCATCGTGGTCGACCGCAGCCCCGAGGCGCTGGAGCACGCCCGCGGCTGGGGCGCCGACCACACGGTGCTGTCGCGGGAGGACCGCTCGCACGTGCAGGAGGTGCGCGACCTCACCGACGGCGCCGGCGCCGAGGTGGTCATCGACTACGTCGGCGAGGGCGGCGCCGAGCGGGACGGCGTCGAGCTGCTCGGCGCCAACGGGGTCGACTTCCTGGTCGGCTATGGCGGCACGCTGGAGGTGGAGATCCTCAGCCAGGCGCTGTTCCCGGAGACCAGCTTCGTCGGGAACATCTGCGGGACGTACAACGAGCTGGTGGAGCTCGTGGCGCTCGCAGCCCGCGGGGCGGTGCGGCTGACCACGACGACGTTCCCGCTCGAGGGGATCAACGAGGCGCTGCACGCGCTGGACGAGGGCCGGATGATCGGCCGTGGCGTGCTGGTGCCGAACAAGGACTGACCGGTGGGTCGCCTAGGGTGAGCGGCCATCGGGAGGGCTCGCCTAGAGGCCGATGGCGGCGGTCTTGAAAACCGCTGAGCGGGGTGACTCGTTCCGTGGGTTCGAATCCCACGCCCTCCGCTGACCTGCGGTTTCGTCACCGGCGACCCCCTGGGTGGCGGTCCTTGATCGCCAGATGGGGACAAAATGGGGCCGGGATGTCCGGCCGACGTCGCGCGGGGCACCAGCCGGACGGCCGCTTCGGCGGCTTCCCGGGCGACCTCGGGCAGCACGCTGGTGTAGGTGTCGGCGGTGATCGCGATGGTGGAGTGGCCGAGCATCTCCGACACCACCTTGAGGTTCGCGCCGCCGGCCAGAGCGAGGGTCGCGGCGCCGTGGCGCAGGTCGTGCAGCCGGACCGGCGGCAGGTCGGCCTCCTTGAGCAGGCGGGCGAACAGCCGGGAGACGTGGTCGGGCACCAGTGCGGTGCCGTCCTCGGCGGTGAACACCAGGCCGGTGTCGGTCCAGGCCGCGCCCCACTGCAGCCGCTCCTCGAGCTGGCGGACCCGGTGCAGCCGCAGGACGTCGACGGTGGCGGCGTCCAGCGCGACGGTGCGCTCGCCGCTCTCGCTCTTGGGCTCGCCGGTCTCGAGGTGCGCGCCGAGCTGCAGGATCTGCCGGCTGACGGTCAGCGTCGCCTGCTCGAGGTCGACCTCGGTCCAGCGCAGGCCGACGGCCTCGCCGCGGCGCAGGCCGCGGAAGGCGATCAGGTGCAGCAGGGCGTAGAGCCGGTGCGCCTCGGCGTGGTCGAGGAACGCTCCGGTCTGCGACGGGAGCCAGACCGCGACCTTGGGCCGCTCGCCGGTGGCGCGCCAGTGCGCCTCGCGCTGCTCGGTCCACACCACCGCCTTGGGCCGCCGGCCGGTGTCGAGTTCGACGTAGCTGGCGGGGTTGAGGGGCAGGAGCCGGCGCTTGACGGCGGTGTTCAGCGCCGACATGAGCGTGGTGTGGATCCGGCGCAGCCGGGCGGCGGTGAGCGGCCGGGCCGGCTGTGAGCGTTGCCGGGCGGCGAGCATGGCCTTCACCTCGGGGCCGGGCGCGCGCCCGGTGCTGCTGCCGAGGCTGCGGATCGCGGTGTACATCCGCTCGATGTCGACCGCGTCGAGCTGGTCGAGCCGCAGGTGGCCCAGGGCCGGCGTGAGGTAGAGCCGGATGTGCTCGGCGTAGGTCCGGCGGGTGCTCGCCCGCAGCCTGGCCTTGCCGGCGAGCCAGTCGTCGAGGTAGTCACCGACGGTCTGCCGGCCGGCGTCGACGTGGGTGCGCTTCTGGACCCGGTCGAGCAGGTCGACCAGCGCCGCCTGGGCGTCGCGTTGGCTGGCGAAGCCGCCCTGGCGCTGACGCCGTCGACCACCGGGACCGGTGGCGAGCTCGGCGTAGTAGTACCAGGTGCCGTGGCTGCGGCCGCCGAGCTTGGGGCAGTCGGCACCGAGCGGCTTGCCGGCGGCGTCGGTGCAGCCGCACCGCTTGTACGTCGAGCCCTTCATCGCCGGTCCTCTCGCTGGTCAGGTTCTACCGCTCGGCGGCGACCCGCGTCTGCACCTCGGGGCTGGCTGTGGACAGGCTGAGCAGCTCGCGGAGCGCGGCGGTCGGGACGCGGATGCGGTTGCCGAGACGAAGGACCGGGGTCGGCCAGCGACCGGTGCGCACCAGCTCGTAGGCGGTGGTCCGCCCGATGCCGAGAACCGACGCCGCGGTGACGAGATGGGACTGCTGCAGGTCTGGTTGACACTCCATCTGTGGGACGAGGTCCCGCAGGAAGGATGTCGCTGTGCCCAAGAAGTTCCCGCCGGAGTTCAAGCGTGACGTCGTGCGGGTCGCCCGCCGCGGCGACCTGAGCCATGCCGAGGTCGCTGCCGACTTCGACATCTCGGTCGAGTCGGTCCGGCGCTGGGTGCGCCAGGCCGACGTCGACGACGGCGTCGTCGACGGCCAGACCAGCAGCGAGCAGAACGAGCTGGTCCAGCTGCGCCGGGACAAGCGCCGGCTGGAGATGGAGAACGAGATCCTGCGCCGGGCGGCGGCCTACTTCGCTGCCGGCATCGCTCCCAAAATGAGCTACCCGCTGGTCCGTGACCTGGCCGCCGAGGGCATCCCGGTGCGGCTGACCTGCGGGGTGCTCGGCCACTCGAGGCAGGCGTACTACGCCTGGCTCGCCGCCCCGGTCAGCCAGCGCGACCTCGAGGACGCCTACCTGACCAACGCGCTGATCGACGCCCACGGCGACGACCCCGAGTTCGGCTACCGGTTCCTGGCCGACGAGCTCGAGCGCGCCGGTCACGACGTCGGTGAGCGGCGGGTCTGGCGGCTGTGCTCGCAGCAGAAGCTGTGGTCAGCGACGGTGCGCAAGGGCCGGCGCGGCAGCGGCAAGACCCCCGGGCCGGCGGTGCACGACGACCACGTCCAGCGGGACTTCACCGCGCCGGCGCCGGACCAGGTCTGGGTCACCGACATCACCGAGCACCCCACCGCCGAGGGCAAGCTCTACTGCTGCGCGATCAAGGACCTGTTCAGCAACCGGATCGTCGGCTACGCCCTCGACGAGCGGATGACCGCCCAGCTCGCCGTCACCGCGCTGCGCACCGCCGTCGCCCGGCGCCAGCCGACCGGCGTCGTGGTGGTGCACTCGGACCGAGGATCGCAATTTCGAGCAAGATCGCTTCCGGGCGGTCCTGACCGCCGCCGGGCTGCAGGGCTCGATGGGCCGGGTCGCCTCCGCCGGCGACAACGCCGCGATGGAGTCCTGGCACGCGCTGCTGCAGAAGAACGTCCTGGACCGCCGCCGCTGGCGCACCCGCGACGAGCTGCACGAGGCGATCGTGTTCTGGATCGAGCACACCTACAACCGCCGCCGACGCCAACGCGCCCTCGGCAAGCTCACCCCGGTCGAGTACGAACTCGCCTTCACCACTCAGGCCGCACTTGCGGCATGATCACCACTCACCCAGTGTCAACCGACCTGCAGCAGTCCCGTAACGGCCCCACCCTCACCGGCTAGTCGTGCCAGGTCACGACCAGCAAGGCGTCGCCGTCCTCGGTCTCCCACCGACCCACAGTCGCAACGCTCCCCTTGCGGGGGTCCGGCGTGTCGCTGGTCAGAGCCGACCTAGCCTCGGCGAAGGCCAGGTGGGCATCTTCGCCGTCGTTCCACAGCACCTCGGTCCTCTCGGGAAGCCCGCCCGGCCAGTAGACGACGACCGGGCAGCCGTCCTCGACGAGGGCGGTGGCGTCCTTGTGCTTCGCTCGGGTCGTCCGCCTCGTGAACGACCTGCCGTCGGGCGCGGTCAGGACGCCGTGCTCGACCGCATCCCACTGCTCGGCTGACAGATCGGGGCGCATGACACCGACGGTAACGGCGGTGGGCTCATGCGGTCATCGCAACGGCTGCGCGGCTGCAGACCTCGAGCGGACTGTTCCATGCCAGGGCCGGTGATCGCGATGGTGGAGTGGCCGAGTATCTCCGCGACCACCTGGAGGTCCGCGCCGCCGGCGAGCGCCAGAGCCAGGGTCGCGGCGCCATGGCGGTGCCGCCAGTCGCGCGGCTGCCTCTCCACAGCCGTCAAGGTGCCGACGGACCGAGGCGAGCATCGAGCTGAGGGCTCGTAGGTGCTCCTGCCGCTCGTTGAGGTCACGACCTGGTTTCCTTGGCTCGAGCGAGGGCGGCGCTGGCAGACGCGGTGGTGACGGGCAGTACGGCCAACGGGTCGACCTCGACGACTCCCATGACGACCTCCCGTGCCGGTTCGGGCGTCGCGGAGCAAGATCGAGACTGCCATTGCCGTGCTACTTGCCGCATCGGTGACCTGGGGCCGGAGAGAGCTGCCCGGCTCGACATCTGGCCTCCGATGAGGCGACTGCGCCTCCACCCGCGGCCGCTCCGAGCCGCCCGTTCTGCTTCTCACGGGGGCGCGCGGCGGCAGCCTCGGCAACGGACCGCGCATGGTCGGTCTTCTGTCCGCAGCCGAGCGTGGCCTCGCTCGAGGCAGCTCAGGTACCGGCGAGGGGCGCGACGATGTCGCTGTATCCGGTGAGGATCAGCGCTCCGAGGGTGAGCGAGGCGATGCCGGTGGCGGCGCCGAGGAGGATCTGCACCCGTGGGGTGCGCCGGGAACCCAACAGACCGGACAGCCAGGCGAGCGCGATGCCGAGGTCGGTGACGATGAGCCCGGCGACGAAGGCGAGCAGCACGAGGGCGGCGGTCGCCTGGGAGCCGGACGCGCCGGCCGTCGCGAACAGCACGACCTGCGTGGGCGTCTCGGCGCCGGTTCCGTGCAGCAGACCGACGAGGAACGCGCCGCGGCGGTCGACGTCGCCGCAGGTGGCCGGGGCCTCGCGGCGGCGGGCGCGCGCCCAACCGCGCCGCAGCGCGCCGACGGCGATGGTGACTCGTCCGGCGTAGCGGTAGGTGCCCCGGTCGCGCCCCAGTTGGTAGAGCACCAGGCCGCCGAGGACGACCAGCGTGGTGCCGACCGCGTAGCTGAAGGCGGCGTCGAGGGCGCTGGGCAGCCCGACGCCGACCGCGAGCACGAGCATCCCGAACACGAACAGCACCAGGCCGTGGCCGGTGCAGTACCAGAACGCAAGGCCCGTGCCGCGTCGGGCGTGCTCGTGCGCCCGGTCCTGGGCGCGGGGCGCCGTGAGGTCGGTGATGGCGGCGATGTGGTCCCAGTCGAGCCCGTGCCGCGCCCCGAGAGCGAAACTCCCGCCCGCGAGCGCCAGCGGGAGGGCGGTCAGGTCAGACAGTGGACCGTGCCGGGTCGATCGCCACCGGCTCTCGATGTGCCTCGTGGTGACCGGTGTTCCTGGGCGTCGCGAGCACGGTCCTCGTCCGCTCGTCGAGCGACGCGTCGGACAGCACCCCGTTGCCGGCGAGCACCGTCTCGAGCGCCTCGAGCCAATGCTCGTAGTAGGACCACGGCTCTCCTCCGTCGCCGTCCTCCCAACGCCGGATGGAGTCGGACAGCGAGAGCTGGAACTCCGACCACTCGTACTGCCCGGCGTGGTAAGCCGCGACGGCGATCGCGAACGCCCGGAGCTCCCAGGGTTGGTCGAAGGCCCTGTCGCCGGAGCTGACCGGCAGTCCGCGCACGAGCGCCTCGACCCGGCGGCGCGCGTCGCCGAGCTCGCTAGCGTCCGGCCGCATCAGGGAGCCGAGACCAGTCCGACGCCGATCATGGCGTCGCGGCTGACGAGCGCTGCGAGCTGCTTCTCGTCCAGTCCCTCGGTGCCGGCCGGGCGCTGCGGAATCACCCAGTAGCGCATCTCCGAACTGGAGTCCCAGACCTGGATCTCCTTGGAGTCGGGGATCTCGACGCCGAAGTCGTCACGCAGCATCGCCCGCGGCTCGCGCACGGCGCGTGCCCGGTAGGCGGGGTCCTTGTACCAGTTGGGTGGGAGCCCGAGCAGTGGCCAGGGGTAGCAGGAGCACAGTGTGCAGACGATGAGGTGGTGCACGGTGTCGGTGTTCTCGACCGCGACGACGTCCTCGCCCTGCAGCCCGCCGATCCCGAGCTCTGCGCAGGCCTTCGTGCCGTCCTCGAGCAGCCGGGCCTTGAACTCCGGGTCGGTCCACGCCCTGGCCACGACGGCGGCCCCGAGCTGCGGGCCGACCTCGTTCTCGTAGATCTCGGCGAGCCGGTCGACCGCCTCCGTCGTCATGATCCCCTTTTCGATCATCAGCGACTCGAGCGCTTTGACCCGTGCGGCGATCTCTGCCTGGGTGTGAGCGGTAACGGTCATGAGGCGGCTCCAACGCTTCGGGTAGCAGGCACGATGTAGGGCTCCCACACGTCGAAGTGCACGACGCCGTTGGGCTCGCTGTGGTCGGCGCCCCACAGCTCGGCGTTGGTGAACCTCACCGTGTAGACGTGCTCGGGGGCGTCGTCGCCGCCATTCCCCGCGCTGTCGGGGTAGATGAAGGTGCCGTGCGCCATGACGACGACGCCGGTCTTGCCCCGCACGTACCGCGCTTTGCGGGTGTGGCCCCGCGGGCTGTCGTCGATGACGGTGACGGTGTCGCCCACCTCGTACGCGGCCTGCTTGTCGGACGTGCGCCGCGCCGAGGCGCCGCCCTTCACCGCCGCGTCAACGAAAGCCAGCAGGTCGGAATCCTTGCGGTCGGGCAGCGGCTCGTCCGGGTGTTCGAGGTAGTAGCGGGTACGCGCTTCGAGCTCGGCCTCGTCGATGACCCCGGCACCGACCGCGTAGTGCTCCGTGCAGTGCAGCCAGTGCTCGTAGTAGCCCGACGCGAGGTAGGCGGCGGGGTGCATCTGCTCGATGCCGAAGCGGAAGGCGTCAACGCCGAACAGTCCGGCGCGGAAGTTCGTCGGGAACAGCGCGAAAACCGCCTTCTCCCACTCCTCGTGGAAGACCGGCTCGCTCTCGGGGGCGACGACCGGGCCGAGGCCGTCGGTGCCGCCAAGGTCGTGGACGCCGTTCACGTCCGTGCTCCGGCCAGGACCCGCGATGAGGGAGGGCGGCCGACGGCCTGCTCGAGGGTGGCCCACGCCTGCAGCACGGGCGCATCCTCGACGTGCGTCACCCCGTTCATCTTGTGGGTCGGCAAGATCACAAGGGTCTTGGGAACGCTGCAGGTCAGGTGGCCGGACGCGGGGCGACGTCGGCCTCGGCGGGCCCCATGCCGTGGCTCGCGCCGTCGGTGAGCGCTGTCGGGCAGATCGGGCGGAGAGATCGGCATGTGCACCTCATCATGGCCGGAAGCCGTGACGGCGGAGTATCCGCAAGCCTCGGGGGGCCGTCAACGGCCAGGGCCGGGCCGGGTCCCGGAGGGACGACACGACGGCGGTGGGCGGTCGGTGCGGAGGGTGCCGGCGGCGTCGCGCCGGCGGTCGGTGCCGTCGTTCGCTCAGCCGGGAACACGCGCGACGGCGCAGCGCGAGACAGCCTTCAGGGTCATCGAGCCGTGAGGGGAACCGCATCTGGTGAACAGCGCGGCGCGCAGCCGCTCCCGGGCCGCGTCGGGCAGGGACACGCAGTAGGCGCCGGCAGGCCCGACGCCGGTGAGGAAGCCCTCCCAGAGCTCGTCGAACGACGCGTACGTCGACTCGACGCACAGCGTCGACTCCACGACAGCATCCAGGGACGCGGAGGAGAAGAGTTCGGCGATCTCGCCCGGCCGCCCGAACCGCAGCGTCCGCGCCTCGTCGGGCGCGTCCGGATCGAGGCTCAGGGCGGCGTCCCAGAACCGGCGGAGCATCTCCATCCCGTCGGCGAAGTCCCACACGCACGCGGCGACGCTGCCGCCGGGGCGAACGACCCGCACCATCTCCGAGACGGCCTGTCGCGGGTCGGACACGAAGTGCAGCACCAGCTGCGCCAGAGCATGATCGACGAGGTGGTCCGCGAAGGGGAGGGCCTCGGCGCGGCCCAGCTCGACGACCACACCCGGGTGCCGCGCCGCGCAGGCATCGCGGAACGGCGGGGACGGGTCACACGCGTACACGGAGTCCGCCCCGAGGCGCGTCACCAGGACTCCGGTGAGCGCACCCGGGCCACAGCCGACGTCGAGCGCCGTGTCGCCGCCGGACACGCCCGCGGCGTCCGCGAACGGTTCGCTCAGGGCCCGCGAGTACCGACCCATGAACGAGTCGTACGCCCGGCCGGAAACGGCGAACGTACGCGCACCCTCGACGTCGCCCACTGCACCTCCACGGAAGGTGACCGGGACGGTACTCGGCCCGTCGGGGGGGCGGGCCGTCGATCGGTCAGCGCCGCCCCACCGGCACACCCGTCGCTGCCCGGCGCGTCCGGCCCACGGTGAGCACGACGCCGACCGCGACGGTGGCGACCGCCAGCGCCCCGGCGATGCTCGAGGCGTACCCGCCGCTCGCGCCGATGAGCACCCCGGCGACGGGCGGGCCGACGGCCGATCCGAGTGCGGCGGACGTGTACAGCACGCCGAGCAGGCCGCCGAGCCCGTGCACGCCGAAGGTCTCGGCGACCAGGGGCGGCCCGAGCGCCACGAACCCGCCGTACCCGAGCCCGAGCAGCAGCGCGAAGACCACCAGGCCGGCGTAGCCGGGCGAGCCCAGCCATACGAGGAAGCTGCCGGCGATGAGCGCGAAGCAGGCCTGATAGGTGCGCAGCGTGCCGGTCCGGGCGGCGACGGCGCCGAGCGCCAGCCGCCCGGCGACGCTGGCCGCGCCGATGACGCCGACCAGGGCGGCGGCCGCGACGGGTCCGGCACCGCCCGCCTGCGCGTACGAGGGCAGGTGCACGAACGGTACGAACAGCGCGACCGACAGCAGCAGCCCGGCCGCGTACAGCCGCAGGTAGTCCGGCTGCCGCAGGCGCGGCCGCAGCGGCACGTGCTCCGCGCCGGCCACGGCGCCGGCGGCCCGCACGAACGCGGCGCAGATCAGCAGCACGGTGACGCCGACGGCGCCGAGCATGAGGTAGGCGTCGCGCCAGCCGACCCTCTCCACCAGCGCCGCGGCGATCGGTGCGCCCGCGAGCGTCCCGAGCCCGATGCCGCTCACGGCGACCCCGACCGCCAGCGTGCGCCGCCGGTCGAACCAACCGCCCACCACCGCGACCAACGGCACGTACGCGCAGGCGACCGCGAGCCCCACGCCGACGCCGTGTCCGAGATAGGCCTGCCAGAGCGACGTCGCGCGCGAGGTGAGCAGCAGCCCCAGCCCGAGCGACACCGCGCCGACGACCAGCACCCGCCTCGGGCCGAACCGGTCGACCGCCGGGCCGGACAGCCCGCCGAGGCCGAACAGCGCGACGGTGGTCAGCGAGAAGATGCCGGCCGTCGCGCCGCGGCCGGCGCCGAGCTCGGCGCTGATCGGCAGCAGGAAGGCGCCGAAGGAGTACGCGATGCCGAAGGTCGTCGCCATCGCGGCGAAGGCCACCGCGACGGCGCGCCAGCCCGGCGCGCCGTCCAGTGCAGGGGGGTCGGTCATGCCGCGATCCTGGCAGGCCGGGGACGGCGCGGAGCGCGCCGGCAGCCTGCAGAGGTGGACTGACGCCGGCCCGGCGTCAGGCACCCGGACCCGACGCCGTCCAGTACGGCGGAGGAGCCGGGATCCGCGGCAGCGCCGAGCGCACCCGGCCGAAGCGCTCGTCCTGCCGCTGCCAGGCGTCGTAGGCCAGGGAGATCTCGTCGCGGCTGCGGCCGACGAAGTTCCACCACATGACCAGCTGCTCCTCGAGCGGCTCCCCGCCGAGCAGCACGGCCCGGGTCGGCTCCAGCGCGTCCAGCCCGAGCTCGTCACGGCCCGTGCCGAGGTAGGCGAGCCGGCCCGGTTCGAGGACCTGCCCCTCCACGCCGGCCGCCCCCCGCAGGACGACCAGCGCGTACTCCCAGTCCGGCCGCAGCGGCACGGCGCTGCCGCCACGGTCCAGGGTCAGGTCGGCGCCCACGAGCGGGGTGTCGTTGCGCGCCGGGCTCAGCCCGCCGGCGAGCTCGCCAATGAGGACCGTCGCCACGGCGCGGTCGAGCTCGACCCGAGGCAGCTCGCCGTGATGCTCGAAGTCGGGTGGGCTGTCACGGGTCTGCTCGGGCTGCGCGATCCACAGCTGGAGACCCTCGAGGCGGCCGCGGTAGTGACCGGTCGCCTCCTCGCTGTGGCTGACGCCGCGACCGGCGCTCATCAGGTTGAGCTCGCCGGGGCTGAGGAGCTGCTCACTGCCCAGGCTGTCGCGGTGCAGCGCCTGCCCCTCGACGAGCCAGGTGACCGTCTGCAGGCCGATGTGCGGATGCGCACCGATGTCCAGGCCCGACGTCTCGGAGACGTCCGCGGGTCCCATGTGGTCGGCGAAGCACCAGGCGCCGACGGTGCGTCGGCCGCGCCGGGGCAGCGCACGTCGAACGCGGATGTGGCCGACCCGCTCGTCCCGGCTGTCGGACAGCTCCACGCCTGGCGACCCAGGCTCGTCGACGACGTCGAGGGGCGTGGCCCCGGTCCCTGTCACTGGTCCGCTCATGACGTCGAGCCTTCCCTGTCCGGTGTGAGCAATCTGGTGCACGAGCAAGCGGTTCGCCTCCGCCGATGGGCCGAGCAGGTGCACCGCCCGAGGCTGCCACAGGTGCGCCCAGGCTGGCCGGGACGCACCGCGGACGCCGGGACGGTCGCGACGCTCACTCGTCCGGCTGGTTGGCAGCGGTCCGGTGAGGGCCGGCCTCGGCCGGTCGCGGTTCGTCCTCCGGGAAGCCGCGGACGGCGACCAGAGCGATGTCGTCCTCGGCGTCGGTCGGGACGAGCCGCTGCAGCAGGGTGTCGCAGAGCTGGTCCAGGGTGGCGGTCCCCAGGTCGCGTCAGCGCGGTCCGCAGCGCGGTCAGGCCGTCGTCGAGGTCCTCGCCGCGCCGTTCGATGAGCCCGTCGGTGAACAGCAGCAGGGTGTGTCCGACCGGCAGCTCGACGGTGTGCTCGGTCCGGGCGGCGCCGGGGTCGACGCCGAGCATCAGGTCCACGCTCGGCCTCGAGCAGCCGGCTGCTGCCGTCCGGGGCCAGGACGACGGGTGGCAGGTGCCCGGCGTTCGACCAGCGGAGCAGGCGGGTGCCGGCGACGGGCACGTCCGGGATGCGTTCGATGCGGGCGAGGACGGCGGTGGCGAGGGCGTCGACGGCCAGCCCGCGGAGGGTGTGCTCGGTGCGGGTGAGCACGGCCGCGCAGCCGTCGTGGTCGGTGCCGTCGGCGTCGTACGCCAGGGTGCGCAGGACGCCGCGCAGCTGCCCCATCCCTGCCGCCGCCCGGCTGTCGTGGCCGACGACGTCGCCGATGACGAGCATCGTCGCGCCGTCCGGCTGCTGGAACGCGTCGTACCAGTCGCCGCCGACCTCGGCGCCGGACGCGGCGTGGTAGCGCACGACGACCTGCAGGTGGTCCGGCTCGGGCGGCGGGGTGAGCAGGGCGTGCTGGAGCTCCTCGGCGAGCCGGCGGACCTGCAGCACGGCGGTGCGTTCGGCGTGCTTGGCCTCGATGCGCAGCACGGCCTGCGCGCACTGCCCGGCGAACCCGTCCAGCAGGTCCAGCTCGGTGGCCGTGAACTGGTGCTCGTCGTTCCAGGCGACCGCCAGCGAGCCGAGGGTGCGGGGCCCGACCCGCAGCGGCAGGAACGCCCAGCCGCGGTGCTGACGTGTCCCGGTACACCTGCGCCATCTCCGGCCGGAAGGCCAGGCCCGACTCGCGGGTCGGCAGCAGCAGCCGCCGGCCGGTCCGGGCCGCCCAGGAGGCGGGCAGCGGGCTGTCGGCGGGCAGCACCCCGTACGCGGCCTGGCCGAGCGCGCCCGGCGCCGGGCCGACCGCCAGCCGCCACGTCCCGTCGTCGCCGCGGGTGACGAGGGCCCCGCCGTCGGCACCGAGGGCGGCAGGCCGCGGGCGAACAGCTCCTGCTCGACGTCCTCGAGCGTCTCCGCGGTGACCAGGGCCAGGGCCACCTCCGCGAGCACCGCGGCCTGCAACGCCACCGCCTCGCGCTCCTTCAGCGCGGCGGCGAGCTCCCGGGCCTGCGCCGAACAGGTCCGCCTCGACCTGCTCGAACCGCTCGCGCCACGCGTCGCCCCGCTGCTCGGCGAGCCGGCCACGGTCGCGGACGCGGACGAACTCGGTGAGGTCCTCGGTGCGCTGGACGAGCAGCGCCGTCGTGCCGTCGGCGCCCAGCACGGGCGCGACGGACAGCAGCCAGTGCCGCTCGTTCATCCGCCCGGTCGTCGGATCCGCGATGTCGTAGCGGAACACCGGCAAGGTCACGGAGCGGCCGGTCAGGCAGGCACGCCGCAGGCGAGCTCCACGGGCAGGCCCCTGGGCTCGTCGACGCTGTGCGGCAGCGGTGGGAACGCCGTGAACAACGGCCGGCCGAGGAGCTCGCCGAGCCGACGGCCGGTGGCCGACAGGTACGCCTGGTTCGCCGCGACGATGCGCAGGTCGGGGTCGAGCACGACGTACGGCGTCGGCAGCAGCGCGAACAGCGCGCGGAAGTCCACGGCCTGGTCGAGGTCGGGGCGTGCCACCGCGTGTCCCCTTCCTGTCCCGGCCTGCGAGGTGTCGTTGCCGGGCGGGAGCGGGCACCGGGTCGTCCGGCGTCGGTCGCCGCGGTCCGCGTGCTCGGGTCGGCGGCTCGGGAAGCGCGCCGCGTGCGGCGATCTCTCCGTCCCGGTCGAAGCCCGCGTCGGACGTTCGTGCGCTCCGCTCCTACGCCGCACCGCGTGGGCGCGGCCCGGAGCCGGTGCCAGCCCGACCGCGGAGGCGACGGGACCCGACCCGCGTGAGACAGTGGCCGTACCCGTCCGCAGGGGCGGGGAGCACGGCTCGGGGCAGGACCGGCGCCGCCGGAGGCCCCGCAGGCCCGGGAGTGCGCCATGAGCAAGGACAAGGGCGGCCGAGCCGCCAAGAAGCCCAAGGCCGAGAAGAACATCAAGGTCAGCGGGCAGACGCCCGCCGCCGGCAGCGGGGTGGTCAGCGCCAGCACGGCCAAGGGCAAGAAGTAGCGCCCCCCGCCGGCCTCCCCCCACGGAGAGGCCGGCGGCGAGAGCGGCTACGCCGTGCGGCGCAGGAAGTCGGCCGTCGCGGTGTTGACCGCGTCCGGGTCCGAGGCGCTGAGGAAGTGCTGCCCGCCCTCGACGACCCGGAGCTCGGCGTTCGCGGAGCTGACGAACATCTGAATCTCTTCCTCGGCGTTGCGCACCGAGTAGACCTGGTCGTCGGTGCCGTGCATCCACAGGACGGGGCACCGCACGCCGGCCAGCCGGGCGTGCAGGCCGTCCCGGTCGCGCAGGTTGATCGTGCTGACCCGGAGCCGGTGCCGCCCGTCGTTGCCGGTGTAGTTCTGCTGGTACGTGGCGTGCCAGAACGCCCGTTCGTCGGGCGAGACGTTCGCGCCGAGACCGGCCTCGAGCACCGCGTCGACGAACTCGGTCGGCACCACCCAGTCGTCCCCGACGTCCGCCGCGAGCCCGTCGATGGACGGGGTGCAGAACTCGATGCCGTCCCAGCAGCCCAGGTCGCGGCTGCGCTGGCTCTCGAAGTCCATCGAGGTGCCGAGCGGGACGATGCCCTGGACGACGCCGGGAGCGAGCATCGCCATCCGAGCCGCCACCCAGCCGCCCTGCGAGGTGCCCAGGACGAACGCCTTCGGGATCCCCAGCGCCTCCAGGACCTGCAGGTTGGCGATCGCGCTGTCCCAGTAGGTGAACTGCTCGTACGTCGCGCGGGTCTGGCCGTGGCCGTACAGCTCGAGAGCGAGCAGGTTCGCGGTGTCGCTCAGCTCGGCGGAGTCGAACTGCGGGCGGTACAGCTCGACCGAGGTGCTGAACGAGTTGACCAGGACCAGCGTCGGGAGCGAGGCGTCGTAGGCCTTGCCGAACCGGTAACCGACGGTCGAACCGCCGAGGTGGGGCACGGAAACGGTGTCTGTGGTGCTGATGGTCGCTCCTTGGGGTCGTCGCGCCAGGTGCGGCGATCATGAGCCCGCCCCCGGGAGGGGTCAATCGTCCGGTCGCTCGGCGCCCGGCCGCCGGCAGGCCCGCCACGTGCTCGGCGCCATGCCGTACGCGCAGCGGAAGGCCCGGCTGAAGGTCGGGAGGTCGGGGAACCCCCAGCGCCGGGCGATGTCGGTGATCGAGCGGGGAGCGCCCGGGTCGAGCATCTCGTGGCGGCAGCGCTCCAGCCGCAGGCGCTGCACGTGCGAGGCCACCGTGCTGCCGCGCTGGGTGAACAGGCGGTGCAGGTGCCGGGTGGACACGTAGTGCGCCGCCGCGATGCTCGTCGGGGTGAGGCCGGGATCGGCGAGGTGCTCGAGGATGTGCGCGTCGATCCTGCGCAGCAGGCCGTCCGAGGCGCGGGCCGGCGCGGCGGGCCGGATCCGCTCGGCCGCGACCAGCAGGACCAGCTCGGCCAGCTCGTCGGCCAGCCGCACACCGCCGGCCGGGCTCAGCAGGGGCGGATCCGCGACGAGGTCGCGCAGCATCCGCCCGACGATCGCGCCCAGGCCGACCCCGCCCAGCGCGCGTGCCGTCAGCTGCTGCGACGTCGCGCGGTCCAGGGCGACGCCGGCCCGCGGCCAGCCGAGGACCAGCAGCTCCCACCCGCCCTGCAGGGCCCAGACGAACGGGCGCTCGGTCTCGTAGACGGCGAAGTCCCCGGGCCGCAGCGCCGCCACGCGCCCGTCCTGGACGAGCGTCGCCGCCCCCCGGGTGAGCAGCCCGACCTGCAGGGAGGCGCTCGCGTCGCGACGGGCGAGACCGGGGATGCGGTGGCAGTCCTGCGCACCGGACCGGACCGACGCGATCGTCAGGTGCCCCAGCTCGCTGCTGCCGACCGGGGCGGCGGACGACGCGCCTGGGTCGGTCGTGGCGGGCGAGCCCATGTGCGCCTCGGCTGCTCGGGGTCGGCCGAGGGTAGGAGCCGGCCGCAGCCGGCGTCAACGTGTCGCTCGGGGACAACACACTCGTCACCCAGCGCCGACCCGGCGACGGCCCCGGGCCGCAGGCTGCGGCCATGACCGCGATCGAGGACCTGCCTGTCACCGACGTCTCCGCGACGACCGTGCGGGCCGCGTGCCCGCACGACTGCCCGGACACCTGCGCGATGCTCGTGACCGTGGTCGACGGCAGGGCCGTCGAGGTACGCGGCGACCCCGACCACCCGTTCACCCGCGGCGGGCTCTGCGTCAAGGTCAACAACTACCCCGACAAGGTCTACAACCCCGACCGTGTGCTGTACCCGATGCGTCGCACCGGCCCCAAGGGCAGCGGCGAGTTCGAACGGATCAGCTGGGACGCCGCGCTCGACGAGATCGCCGACCGCTTCCGGGCGACGATCGACACCCACGGCCCCGAGTCGATCATGCCGGTGAGCTACCTGGGCACGCGAGGGCATCCTGAACGGGCTCAACGTCGGGGACCCGTTCTTCAACAAGCTCGGGGCGACGATCGCCGAGCGGACGTACTGCGACTCCGGCGCCTGCACGGCGTACACGATGACGATCGGCGCGACCGCCGGCGTCGACCCGGAGAGCCTCGTGCACTCCCGGTACATCCTCATCTGGGCCTGCAACATGGTGTCGACGAACCTGCACCTGTGGCCGTTCGTCGCGGAGGCCCAGCGACGCGGCGCCAAGGTGGTGGTGATCGACCCGATGCGGCACCGCACCGCCAAGCTCGCCGACTGGCACATCCCGATCCGGCCGGGGACCGACGGCGCGCTCGCGCTCGCCCTGATGCACGTCATCATCAACGAGGGTCTGACGGACGAGGCGTACGTCCGCGACCACACGGTGGGCTACGACGAGCTCGTCGCGCGGGTGCAGGAGCACACCCCGGAGTGGGCGTCGGAGCAGACCGGGATCCCGGCCGAGGACATCAGGACCCTGGCCCGGGAGTACGCGACCTCCGGACCGTCGATGATCCGGATCGGCGTGGCCATCGAGCGGCACGCCGGCGGAGGGCAGACGGTGCGCTCGATCGCCTGCCTGCCCGCCCTGGTGGGCGCCTGGCGCAGCGTCGGCGGTGGCCTGCTGCAGCTCCCGCTGTGGGCGTTCCCGGTGAACTGGGGCGCCCTGATGCACCCCGAGCTCGCGACGCCCGGCACCCGGGTGGTCAACCAGTACCTGCTCGGGCAGGCGCTGACCGGCGAGCTGGCGCTCGACCCGCCGATCAACGCGCTGATGGTCTACAACTCCAACCCGCTGGTGGTCTGCCCCGAGCAGGACAAGGTCGCCGCCGGGCTGGCCCGCGAGGACCTGTTCACCGTGGTCAGCGACCACGTGCTGACCGACACGGCGCGCTACGCCGACCTCGTCCTGCCCGCCACCACCCAGCTCGAGCAGCACGACATCATGTTCAGCTGGGGGCACTTCTACGTCTCGCTGAACACCCCGGCCATCGCCCCGCTGGGCGAGGCGGTCTCCAACACCGAGCTGTTCCGCCGGCTCGCGGCGCGCCTGGGCCTGACGGACCCGTGCTTCTCGCGCACCGACGAGGAGATGATGGCCGAGGCGTTCGACTGGGCGGCGCCCGCGATGCAGGGCATCACCCTCGACTCGCTGCGCGAGACCGGCTGGGCACGGCTGAACCTGCCCGGCCCGGACGAGTACGCCCCGCACGCCGAGGGCGGCTTCCCGACACCGTCGGGCAAGACCGAGTTCCGCTCCTCGGTGGCCGAGGCGGTCGGCAACTTCGTGGTGCCGCTGTTCCGGCAGGGGAGCAACGAGTTCCAGCCCGGCGGCGTCGTCGACCCGCTGCCGCACTACGTCCCGCCGCGGGAGACGGCCGACGGCGGCTACCGGCTCAGCCTGGTGTCACCCAAGTCGCACGGCTACCTCAACTCCAGCGCCGGCGACCAGCCGCACCAGCGGCGCGTGCAGGGTGAGCAGACGGTGATCCTGCATCCCCGGGACGCCGACGAGCGGGGGGTCACCTCGGGTGCGTACGTCCGGGTCTTCAACGACCGCGGCTCGTACGTCGCGCTCGCCGAGATCAGCGACGAGATCGCGCAGGGCGTGGCCCTGTCGCCGATGGGCACGTGGCCGAAGAACGCCAGGGGCGACGCGACGGTGAACGCCGTCACCGCGTTCGCGTTCTCCGACCTCGGCAACGCGCCCACGTTCTCCGACACCCGCGTCGAGGTCGAGGTCGTCTGAGAGGGGTCAGGGGGCCAGGTGCTCCACGAACCAGTCCCGCGCCGCGGCCTGCGAGATCGACGCACCCTTGACGTAGGCGTCGAAGTGGCCGCCGGGCAGGATCTGCAGACGCTTCGGCTCGTGCGCCCGGTCGAACGCCGCGATGGCGAGCTCGGACGGCGTGAGGTGGTCGCCGGCCGCGGGCAGCATCAGCAGCGGGGTCGGGCTGATGTACGGCAGGTAGGAACCGGGCTCGTACTCGGTGAACATCTCGACGCTGCGCAGCGTCACCTCGTTGCGCCAGGACGGCGCCCGGTTGGCGGCGGTCTCGGTGAACCACTGCCAGGAGTCGGCGGTCGGCAGCGCGGACGCGGCGGCCGGGTCCTCCGCGACCACCGGCACCGTCATCGGCGCCGAGCCGGAGAAGCGGGCCGCCCGGTCGGCGTCGAACATCTCCCGGAAGCCGGCGATCAGGTCGGCGCGCACCAGCGCCCGCAGGTTGTCGTGCCCGCTGACCAGCGGCACCTGGCTGACGACGGCCTTGACCCGCCGGTCGATCGCGGCGACGACCAGGACGTGGCCGCCGGAGTAGCTGCTGCCCCACACGCCGATCCGCGAGGCGTCGACCTCGGGCAGCGTGCCGGCGTAGGTGATGGCGTGCCGGTAGTCCCGGACCTGCGCCCACGGGTCGATCTCCTGGCGCGGCTCGCCGTCGCTGGCCCCGAAGTTGCGGTTGTCGAAGACCAGCGCGTTCAGCCCGGCGGCGGCGAAGACCTCGGCGTAGTCGTCGAGGTACATCTCCTTGACGGCCGAGAAGCCGTGCGCCAGGACCACCGTCGGTGCCGAGGTCGCCACGCCCTCGGCGGGGTAGAACCAGCCGCGCAGGGTCACGCCCTCGGCGTCGAACTCGAGATCGCGACGAGCCATCTGCCTTCTCCTTCGGGTGCGGGGCCTGCACCGTAGGACTCCCAGCGCCCCCCGAACAGCCCCCTCGGGGCTCTCAGGTGTCGGCCGCGGGAGCCGGCTCCGGTGCGGCGCCGAGGTACACGTGCTGCACGGCCGGGTCGTCCCGCAGCTCGGCGGACGTGCCCGAGGTGATCACCCGGCCGTTCTGCATCAGGTAGCCGCGGTCAGCCAGCTGCAGCGCGGCGTGCGCGTTCTGCTCGACGAGCACGATCGTCAGGCCGCCGTCGCGCAGCGTCGCGAGCGCACCCATGATGCGCTGGACCATCTGCGGCGACAGCCCGAGGCTGGGCTCGTCGAGCAGCATCAGCCGCGGCTTGCCCATCAGTGCCCGACCGATCGCGAGCATCTGCTGCTCCCCGCCGGACAGCGTGCCGGCGAGCTGCTTGGCCCGCTCCAGCAGCCGGGGGAACAGCTCGTACACCCGCTGCAGCTCCTGGCGCGCACCCGGCTCGCGGCGCCGGACGTACCGCCCGAGCACGAGGTTGTCCTCGACGGTGAGCGACGGGAACACCTGCCGCCCCTCGGGGACCAGCAGGCAGCCCTGCCGGACCAGGTCGGCCTGGCTGTCCCCGGTGGTGTCGGTCCCGAACAGCACCACCCGACCCTCGCGCAGCCGGTGCGCCCGGGACAGGACGTTGAGCAGCGTGCTCTTGCCGGCGCCGTTCGGCCCGAGCAGGGTGACGATCTCGCCCTCCTCGACGTGCAGGTCGACGCCTTCGAGCACCCGGGCCCGGCCGTAGCTGTAGCCCAGACCGGTGACCTCAAGAGCTGCCATGGACGAGCGCCTCCTCGAGGTCGTCGGGGTTGCCGCCGGGCACCTCGTGCGGCGTCCCGAGGTACGCGGCGATCACGTTCTCGTCGGCCTGCACCACGGCCGGGCTGCCGACCAGCAGGGTGCGCCCGAAGTCCAGGACGTGCACCCGGTCGGCCAGGCTCATCACGAACTCCATGTCGTGCTCGATGAGCAGCAGGGAGATGCCGCGGGACCGCAGCTCGCGCAGGGTCGAGGCGAGCGCCAGCTTCTCCACCCGGTTCAGGCCGGCGCCGGGCTCGTCGAGCAGCAGCACCGAGGGCTCGTGGGCCAGCGCCCGGGCCACCTCGACGAGCTTCTGCTGGCCCAGGGACAGCTCGGTGGCGAGCGTCCCGGACAGGTGGGCGAGCCCCAGGTCGGCCAGGATCTGGTCGGCCCGCGCACCGAGCCGGCGCTCCTCGCGCAGCGCCCCGGGCGTGGGCAGCGCGGCCCGCACCATGCCGGTCCGCCCGCCGAGGTAGGACCCGACCAGCACGTTCTCCCGGGTCGGCATGCCCGCGAACAGGCTCGGCGTCTGGAAGGTCCGGGCCAGGCCGCCCGCCGAGACGACGTGCGCCGGCGCGGTCGTGACGTCCTTGCCGCCGAGGTGCACCCGCCCGGCGGTCGGCGGCAGGTTGCCCGACAGCACGTTCATCAGCGTCGACTTGCCGGCGCCGTTCGGCCCGATCACGGCGAGGATCTCGTGCTCGTGCAGCACCAGGTCGACCTCGGCCAGGGCGTGCACACCGCCGAAGGTCTTCGTCAGCCCGGTCGCCTCCAGCACCACCCGGTCGCCCGGGCCGGTGACCCGGCCGGCCTCGGCGGCCGGCGCCCGGTCCGGCGCCCTCGTCGGCGGGGCGAGCCGGGCGGTCAGCTGACGCAGGGCGGGCGACCGCAGGGCCGTGCGCTGCAGCGCACCGAACACCCCGGCCAGCCCGTCGGGCCGCAGCACGAGGACCAGCACCAGGATCAGGCCGAAGACCAGGCTGCCGCCGGCGCCGACGGCGCGCTCGCCGAGCAGGCTCGGCAGCCACCGGTCGACGCCCTGCCGGATCACCTCGAAGCTGACCGCCCCGACCAGCGGTCCCCACGGCGACAGCAGCCCGCCGAGCACCACCGCGGCCAGCACGTCGATGGAGCGCAGCGGGCCGAACGGCGCGGGGCTCACGTACAGCAGCTGATGGGCGTAGATCGAGCCGGCGATGCTGCCGAGGAAGGCGGAGCCGGCGAAGACCCGGGTCTTGGACCACGACACGTTCACGCCGCAGGAGGCGGCGGCGGCCTCGTGGCTGCGCAGCGCCCGCAGCGCCCGGCCCTCCCGGCTGCGCTTGATGTTGTGCACCGCCCACATCCCGGCGCCGAGGAGGACGCCGACCAGCCACAGCTGTGCGGTCAGCGAGGCGAAGTCGACCCCGAGCACCGACAGCGGCACGATGCCGCCGAAGCCGCCGCCACCGCCGGTGACCTTGAGGTTGCCGACGAGCACGAAGAAGATCTCGGTCAGCGCGAGCGTCCCCATCGCCAGGAAGTGCCCGTGCAGCCGGAAGATGGGCTTGCCGATCAGGTACGCGACGGCCGTCGCGGCGCCGGCGCTGGCGATCAGGGCCAGCCCGGCCGGCAGGCCCGCCTTCACCGTCAGCAGCCCGCTGCCGTACGCGCCGATGCCGAAGAACGCTGCCTGGGCGAGCGAGAACTGCCCGCCCAGGCCGGTGACCAGCACCAGGCCGAGCGCGAGCAGGGCGGTGATGCCGATGCCGACGGCCAGCCCGAGGTAGTAGGAGTCGAGTGTCGCGGCGAGCACCGCGAGCGCGATCAGCCAGCCGGCGACCGGGAGCGCCGGGGTCAGGACGGCGCGCACCGGCGCCGGGATCCGCTCAGACACGCTCGGCCACCCGGTGCCGGGTCAGCCCGGAGGGCCGCACCACGAGCAGGACGAGGAGCAGGCTCAGCACGATGGCCTCCTGGTAGGCGGTGGAGATCTGCGACGCCGACAGCGCCTCGACGATCCCGACGAGCAGGCCGCCCACGATCGTCAGGCCGATCTTGTCGAAGGCGCCCAGGATCGCGGCGATGAAGCCCTTGAGCGCCAGCACCAGCCCGACGCCGGACGAGGCGAACGTCAGCGGGGCGGCGGCCGCCCCCACGAAGCCGGTGATGGCCCCGCTGATCACGAAGGCGAGCACGCCCATCGTCACGACGTTGATGCCGACGACCCCGGCGGCGTACCGGTTGATCGCGCAGGCGCTCATCGCCCGCCCGGTCATCGTCCGGTCGAAGAACAGGGTGAGCAGCAGGTAGATCAGAGCGGCGAAGACCAGCAGCCAGACGGCCTGGCGGGTCAGCGACGCCCCGCCGATCTGCAGCGGGGGCCCGGCGATCAGCGGCGGGACCGCGTACGGCTGGGTGCCGAACAGCAGCTGGGCGATCGAGCGCATCGCCAGCGCGGCGCCGAGCGTGGCGATGGTCTGCACGAGCAGGCCGTGGTTGCGCAGCGGGTGCACGACCAGCCAGTAGAGCAGGAAGCCGGCGGCGGCTCCCACCAGCGCCCCGGCGGGCAGCGAGAGCCCGACCGGCAGGCCGCGGACGGCCACCACGGCGCCGAACGCCCCGAGCATGGCCAGCTCGCCCTGAGCGAAGTTCACCATGCCCGTGATCCGGTGCACGATGACGAAACCGACACCGATCAAGCCGTAGACGACGCCGACCGACAGGCCGGTGAACAGGTCCTGGAGCACCGGGAGCCCTTCGTTGCACGCGGAGAGGGGACGGCCCGGACGGGGCGCGGCCTCGGCCGCGCCCCGTCCCGGGGGACTAGCTGGTCTGCTCCACGACGTACTTGCCGTTCTCCACCTTGAGGATGGCGAAGCCCTTCGTCCCGGAGGTGCCGTGCTGCTCCGGCGAGTAGTCGTACACCGCGACGACCCCGGCGATCGGGTCGATCTCCTCGAGCGCGTCCCGGATCGCGTCCCGCGCCTTCGGCACGTCCGAGCAGTTCGGGTCGGCCTTCTCGATGGCCGCGGCCATCACCGTCATCGCGTCCCAGGCGCCGGCGGCGAACTGGCTGGGCAGCGCGCCGTACTTGTCCTGGTGAGCGCTGGCGAACTCGTTGATCGCCTCGTACTGCGGGTCGTCCTTGGCGACGGAGTCGGCCGCGAGGATCTTGGAGCCCTGGACCAGGGTGCCCTCGGCGGCCGGGCCGGCGAGGTCGATGTAGGCCGTGCTGGCCGCGCCCGGCGACTGGAACAGCAGCGCCTGGGTGTTCAGCGCCCGGGCCGCCTTGGCGACGACGGCGTTGGCCGGGGTGACCGCGTAGACGATGACGGCGTCGGGGTTGCTGCTCGCCACCGACTGCATCTGCGGCGTGACGTCGGTCGCGGCCGGCGGGAAGGCCACCGAGGACACGACCTCCAGGCCGAGCTCCTTGGCCATCCCCGGCAGCGCCTCGGCCGGGGCCTGCCCGTAGGCGTTGTTCTGGAAGATGATGCTGACCTTGGTCAGGCCCTTCTCCTTGAGGTACTCGAGCTGGCCGCGCAGGCCGTCGAGCGGGCTCGGGAACTCCTTGAACATGTACTTCACCGGTGGCGCGATGATGCCGGGGGCGCCGGCGATCGTGATCGTCGGGACCTTGAGGGAGTCGACGATGGGCTTGGCCGCGATGCCCTCGCCCGACGAGCTCGGCCCGACGATCGCGACGACGTTGTCCTGCGTGGCGAGCTTGCGGATGGCGTTGACCGCCGCGCTCTCCTCGCTGGTCGTGTCGACGTAGACGAACTCGATCGGGTGGCCGCTGATCCCGCCGTCGGCCGCGAGCCGCTCGTTGAACAGGTCGAGGGCCTTCTTCTGCGGCTCGCCGATCGCCCCGGACACGCCGGTCAGCGCCAGCGCGACGCCGACCTTGCAGGTGGAGGTGTCACCGCCGCCGGCGCCTGCGGCACCTGTGCCGGCGTCGTCGCCGCCGCACGCGGCGCCGAGCAGTGCCAGCCCGGCGACCGCAGCCACCATCCGGATCTTCTTCACGGCGTGTCCACCCACAGGGACTCCCTGTTCTCGATACGAGGACGACCCGGGCCACTGCGCCGGGTCGGGTCTTGGCGCGCTGCGGACCGCAGTCCGGGCCAGAGCCGGGCGCCGGGTGCAACTCCCGGCGGCGACGTCAGCGCGTGACACGGAATGTGTCACCTGTCACCCACCCCGTCAACTAAGTAGTTGACACGATTCGGGAACGGTCAGCACGACGTGGCGTGACAACGTGGCCTGGTCGGGCGAGAGTCTGCCGATGGACTGGAAGCTGGAGCTGGTGGTGCTCCCGGTGTCGGACGTCGACCGGGCCAAGGACTTCTACGTCGACCGGTTCGGCTTCCGGCTCGACGTCGACCACCGGGCCGGGGAGGACTTCCGCGTCGTCCAGCTGACCCCGCCCGGGTCGGCCTGCTCGGTCACCCTGATGCGCAACGGGGCGGCGGGGTCGGTGCAGGGCCTGCACCTGGTCGTGAAGGATCTCGAGGCGGCGCACGCCGAGCTGGCGGGCCGCGGCGCGCCGGTGAGCGAGCCGTTCCACTTCGGCGAGCACGGGCAGACCCCGGGGCTGCACCCCGAGCGGGTCGACCACGGCAGCTTCCTGTCCGTGCAGGACCCCGACGGCAACGGCTGGCTCGTGCAGGAGGTCCGCGGCGGCCGGTCCTGACCGGCCGGGCTCAGCCCCGCGGCCCGCCCGCCACGTAGAGCACCTGGCCCGACACGAAGCTCGAGCGCTCGTCGGCGAAGAAGGCGACCGCGTGCGCGATGTCCTCCGGCCGGCCGGCCCGGCCGACCGGGATCTGCGCGACCACGTCCTTCGACAGCTCCTCGATCGACACCCCGATCCGCTCGGCCGTGGACCGGGTCATGTCGGTGATCGTGTAGCCCGGGGCGACGCTGTTGACCGTGATGCCGTGCCGGCCCAGCTCCAGGGCCAGCGTCCGGGTCAGGCCCTGCAGGCCCGCCTTGGCAGCGGAGTAGTTGGCCTGGCCGACGTTGCCCAGCGCCGCGGTGCTGGAGACGTTGACCATGCGGCCCCACCCGGCGGCGCGCATGCCGGGCTGCACCGCCCTCGACAGCAGGAACGCCCCGCGCAGGTGGACCTGCATCACGAGGTCCCACTCGTCGACCGTCATCTTCGCGAGCACGTGGTCGCGCAGGATGCCGGCGTTGTTGACCAGCACCAGGGGCGGCCCGAGCTGCTCGGTGACCCGCTCGACCGCCGCGGTCACGGCCGGCTCGTCGGCGACGTCGGCGCCGACCGCGAGCGCGCGCCGGCCGGTGGCCAGCACGGCGTCGACCACGTCGGCGCAGGCGGCCTCGTCGAGGTCGAGCACCGCGACGTCGTGCCCGTCGGCGGCCAGCCGCAGGGCGATCGCCGCACCGATCCCGCGCGCCCCGCCGGTGACCAGGGCGACCCGGGCGCTCACGCGTCCCCCAGCGCCTGCGCCGCGCGCTCGGCGAGCAGGAACTTGCGCGGCCGGCCGCTCGGCGTGCTCGGGATGTCGTCGGCCGCGATCGGCAGCACGTGCTTGGGCACCTTGAACCGGGCCAGCCGGTCGGCGCTGTAGGCGATCAGCTCCTCGGGCGCGGCCGTGGCACCGTCCTTGAACACGACGTACGCGACGCCCACCTCGCCCATCCGCCGGTCCTGCAGCGGCACCACGTGCGCCTGCGCCACGGCCGGGTGCGTCGTCAGGACGTCCTCGATCTCCTTGGGCACGACCTGCTCGCCGCCGCAGCGGTAGCAGTCCTTCTTGCGACCCACGAGGGTGAGGTAGTCGTCGTCGTCGATCCGGCCGAGGTCGCCGGTGCGCAGCCAGCCCTGCGGGTCGAACGCGGCGGCGGTCTCCTCCGGCTTGTCGTAGTAGCCGGCGGTGACCCCGGGGCCGCGGGCCAGCAGCTCGCCGACCGACCCGGCCGGCAGGTCCGCCCCGGTCTCGGGGTCGACGACCTTGTAGACCACCAGCCGGCGGCCGAGCGCCGGGTCACCCGCCACGCCGACGTCGCGCAGCCGCCCGTTGGTCTGCTGCCGGCGCTGTTTCGGGTCGTCCGGCCGGGTGACGGTCGTGGACGCCGTCGTCTCGCTCATCCCGTAGCCGGTCGTCACCTCCTGCGGCTGGAGCACCTCGTCGATCTCGTCCCAGATGCCGGCCGGGGACTGCCCGCCCGAGGAGATCAACGCGGTCAGCGACGACAGGTCGTGCCGACCGGCGCGGGCGGCGTCCAGCACGGCCATCGTCATCATCGGGATCAGCAGCACGTCCTGCGCACCGTGCCGCTCGATGCCGCGCAGCGTGGCCTCGCCGTCGAAGGTGAGCTGCGGGACGATCGCGCCGCCGACGAACAGCACCGCGAGCATGCCCTCGACGTACCCGTAGACGTGGTACATCGGCAGCGAGAACAGGATGCGCCGACCGTCCTGCGAACGCCGCGCGCGTACGCGCTGCCGTAGGCCGTGCGCAGCAGCATGTCGTGGGTGAGCAGGACGCCCTTGGGCTGGCCGGTGGTGCCCGAGGTGTACAGCACGTCCGCCGGGGTGTCGGCCGGGACGGCGACCGGCACGAAGCCCTCCTCGGTGGCTCCGAGCTCGGCGACGGTCGCGGCGCCGGCCCGCCCGCCGCCGGGAGCCGTCGGCAGCACCACGACCGAGCGCAGCTTCGGGAACGCCGTCCCGCCGCCGGCGCTCTCCCAGCCGGGCGCCAGCTCGTCGAGCATGGTCAGGTAGTCCAGCGACCGGAAGCGGTCCATCGTGACCAGGACGACCGCGTCGGACTGGCGCAGCACGTAGCCGAGCTCGTCGCGCCGGTTGAGGAAGTTGAGCGGGACGCAGACCGCGCCGGCCCGGGCGATGGCGTACTTCATCGCCACGAACTCGGGGTAGTTGGCGAGCAGCAGCGCCACGTGGTCGCCCGGCTGCACGCCGGCCGCCTGCAGGCCGCGCGCGAGCCGTACCGACTCCTCCCGGACCTGCGCGTAGGACAGCGTGCGGTCGTCGGTCACGACGTACGGCCGGTCGGGGAACTCGGCAGCGGTGACGTCGAGCTGCTCGTCGAGACGGCGGGGGATCCACGTCGGGTGCCGCGCCTCCAGCGCCGACTGCCGGTCCTGCAACGCTTCGAGCACCTGTGCTCCTCCTGGCGACGACATCGGCCCCGTGATCCGGGCCACAGTCTCAACGTAGGCGTTGACGCGGATCGGGGGCAAGGGTCGGCCAAATCAACAAAGGTGTTGACGTGGTGGGGGGGACTCCGTACCGTCGCGGTACCGAAGAGCAGAGGGAGTTCCCGTGACCCAGCCGGACCCGAACCAGGTGCCCGACGCGCCGTCCGTCGTCGATGTGGTCGTCGTGGGGGCCGGCTTCGCCGGTCTGCGGACGTTGCACACGCTGCGCTCAGCCGGGATGTCGGTGGCCGTGCTGGAGGCCGGCGGCGACGTCGGTGGGGTGTGGTACTGGAACCGCTACCCCGGCGCGCGCTGCGACGTGGAGAGCTACGACTACTCCTACTCGCTTCTCCCCCGAGCTCGAGCAGGAGTGGCGCTGGAGCGAGCGGTACGCGACCCAGCCGGAGATCCTGCGCTACATCCATCACGTGGCCGACCGCTTCGACCTGCGCCGCGACGTGCACCTGCACCAGCGGATGACCCGCTCGACCTGGGACGAGACGGCCTCGCGGTGGACGGTCGAGACCGAGGCGGGCGACCGCTGGAGCGCGCGCTATCGTCGTTCTGGCGACCGGACAGCTGTCGACGACCAAGACCCCGGAGCTGGCCGGGCAGGAGCGCTTCACCGGCGTGCTCCACCACACGGCGCGGTGGCCGCACGAGAGCGTGGACTTCACCGGTCAAGCGGGTCGGCATCATCGGCACCGGCTCGTCCGGGCATGCAGATGATCCCGATCGTCGCCGAGCAGGCCGCCCACCTGACCGTCTTCCAGCGCACGCCGAACTTCAGCGTCCCGGCCACCAACGCGCCGATCACCGACGAGGACGACGCCGAGGTCAAGGCGGGCTACCGGGAGCGCCGCGAGGCGGCCCGCAACTCGCCGAGCGGGCTGGGCTTCCCGCCCAACAAGCAGTCGGCCCTCGAGGTCGACGCCGGAGGAGCGCCAGGCGCACTACGAGCGCGCCTGGACCCGGCTCGGCTTCGGCTTCGCGCTGGCCTACTACGACATCCTGCGTCGACCAGAAGGCCAACGACACCGCCGCGGACTTCATCCGCGGCAAGATCGCCGAGCTGGTGCAGGACCCGGAGCGTCCGCGAGAAGCTCCTGCCCCGGGACTTCCCGTTCGCCGCCAAGCGCCCGTCGGTCGACAGCGGCTACTTCGAGACCTTCAACCGCGACAACGTCACGCTCGCCGACATCCGCAGCGACCCGATCGCCGGAGATCACCGAGACCGGCATCCGGACCCGCGAGGCGCACTACGAGCTCGACATGATCGTGTTCGCGACCGGCTTCGACGCCCTCACCGGGTCGCTGCTACGGCCGGAGATCGTCGGCCGCGGCGGCGTCACGCTCAAGCGAGAAGTGGTCGGCCGGCCCGGTCACCTACCTGGGCCTGATGGTCTCGGACTTCCCGAACCTGTTCATCATCGCCGGCCCCGGCAGCCCGTCGCTGCTGAGCAACGTGCTGCTCTCCACCGAGCAGCACGTCGACTGGATCGCCGGCGCTGCTGGCGCACGTCGCCGCCGAGGGCGCCGACCGCGTCGAGGTGACCCCCGAGGCCGAGCGGCGGCTGGGTGGCGCACGTCAACGAGCGCGCGCAGGAGACGCTCTATCCGCTGGCGACCTCCTACTACAACGGCGACGAGGTGCCCGGCAAGCCGCGGGTCTTCATGCCGTACGTCGGCGGGGTCCGCGGCTACCGGCGGATCCTCGAGCGCGTCGTCGCGGACGGCTACGACGGGTTCGTGCTCGGCAGCTCGCGGGAGCCGGCCGCCGCCGCTGCCGGCTAGCAGCGTCAGCACGCCGACACGACGGGAGTCGCGCCGGCAACGGTCGCCGGGAGGCGTCGGCGGGACCGTTCCGGGGTCGGGCGAAGCGGTCGCCCGGGCACCCGGAGGCTCCGATGCGCACTCGTACCCGTCTCGCCACGCTCACCGCGGTCGCGGTGCTCGCCCCGCTCGGCCTGGCCGCCGCGGCGGACGCCGCGCCCGCGGCGGCCCGCCCGGACCCGCCCGGCCGGTCCGTGACGGGGCCCGAGAAGAAGCCCGCGCCGGGGGCTGCCCGCCGCCCCGTGCCGGGCGTCTACATCGTCACGGTCGCGCCGGGCGCCGAGCCGGCCGCCGTGGCCCGCGGGGTGCTGGCCAGCCCGCGCTTCACCTACTCCGCGGCGCTGAACGGCTTCAGCGCCGAGCTGACCGACCGGCAGGCCGAGGCGCTGCGCCGGCACCCGCAGGTGGCCGCCGTCGAGCAGGACAGCGTCGTCGAGGGCGACGGGACGCAGTACCTGGACACCACCGGCCAGCCGTGGGGGCTCGACCGGATCGACCAGCGGACGGGCCTGAGCCGCAGCTACAGCTGGCGGGGGACCGGCGCCGGGGTCACGGCGTACGTCGTCGACAGCGGGATCATGACCTCGCACCCGGAGTTCGGCGGCCGGGCGACGGCGGTCTACGACGCCTTCGGCGGGAACGGCCAGGACTGCCACGGCCACGGCACGCACGTCGCCGGCACGATCGGGGGCGCCCGGTACGGCGTCGCCAAGAGCGTCTCGCTGCGGTCGGTGCGGGTGCTCGACTGCGCCAACCGCGGCACCGTCTCGGGCATCCTCGGCGGGGTCGACTGGGTGATGCGCAACGCGCGCCGTCCCGCCGTCGCGAACCTCTCGCTCGGCGCGCCGTACTCGCCGGCGCTGAACAACGCGGTCACCGCGCTGACCCGGTCCGGGGTGTTCGCGGCCGTCGCTGCCGGCAACAGCAACGCCGACGCCTGCTCCTCGTCGCCGTCGAGCGCCCCCGGGACGATGACCGTCGGCTCGGTCGACTGGTACGACCGCAAGGCGGTCGACTCCAACTGGGGCGGCTGCGTCGACCTGTACGCGCCGGGAGTCAGCGTCCAGAGCGCCCGCAACGGCGGCGGCTCGACCGTGATGAGCGGCACGTCGATGGCCGCGCCGCACGTCGCCGGCGTCGCCGCGCTCGTCAAGGGCGACTACGGCGACGTCGCCTCACCGGACCTGGTGAGCTACCTGGTGTCGTACACCACCCGCAACGCTGTCTCGGGCAACGTCACCGGGACCCCGAACCGGCTGCTGTTCCAGGCCGGCTGGTGAGCTCGGCGGTGCCGGGGCGGCGGCGGTGCCGGTGCAGCGCCAGCGCCGCCCCCGCCACCAGCAGCGCCAGCAGCGTCGCGCTGCCCCGGCCGAGCAGCTTCTCCACGTGCCCGTAGGAGCTGCCGGCCGCGTCGCCCAGCAGGACCACACCGGTGCCCCACAGCAGCCCGCCCGGCGGCGTTGAAGGCCAGGAAGCGCCGGTAGGGCATCCGGCTCAGGCCGGCGAGCCCCGGCATCACGGCGCGCAGGAAGGCGGTGGACCGGGCCAGCAGGACCGCCCACCCGCCGCGCCGGCGCAGCACCGCCGAGGCGTCGTCGACGCGGGCCCGGTGCCGCCGGAGCAGCCGGCCGCCGAGCAGCCGCGGACCGAACCGCCGCCCCACCTCGTACCCGACGCTGTCGCCGCCGACGGCGGCGAGCACCACCAGGACCAGCAGGACCGGCAGCGACAGCCGCCCGGTCGAGGCCAGCACGCCGCCGAGCAGCACCGCGGTCTCACCAGGCAGGACGAAGCCGACGAAAACCGCGGCCTCGGCGAACACCAGGACCCCGATCAGGCCGTACGCCAGGCCCGGCGGCAGCAGCAACAGGTGGTCCAGCAGGGCCGTCACGCCGGCACCGGAACCGTGCTCAGCAACGGGCGCAGCGGGGTCGCCGTCAGCCGGGCGACCAGGGCCGTCAGCGGCCGGGCGAGCAGCCGCCAGCCCAGCAGGCTCACCGCTGCCCCGACGGCCAGACCGGCCGCCACGTCGCCGGGGTAGTGCGCCGCGATGTAGACCCGGGAGAACGCCATCAGCAGCGCCACTGCCGTAGCGGCCAGCGCGAGGCGGCGGTGCACCAGCCACAGCCCCGCCGCGGCGGCGCCGGCCAGAACGGCGTGGTCGGAGGGGAACGAGAAGTCCGCCGAACGGTGCGCCAGCACCAGCAGGGTGGACGGGTCGCTGTACGGCCGGGCCCGGGCGAACAGCGCCACCAGGGGCTGGTTCACCGCGACCGCGAGCAGCGTCCCGGCTCCGGCCCACAGCGCGGCCGCCACCCGGCGCGGACCGTGCGCGCGGGCGGTCCACCAGCCGGCCAGCAGCAGCACGGCCACCAGCACCACGCCGTACGTGGCGAACAGCAGCACCGGGGTGTGCAGCGGGGTGGTGGCGCGCGCGAACGCGTTGACCGCGTCGAACAGGCCGGAATCGGGTGTGCGGGTCACGGGGGCTCCTTCCCTGAGGGTCCGACGGTCCCGCGGGGGCGATGAGAGCAGGGTGAGAGCGCCTGCGCCGTACCGTCCGCCGCCGCCGTACGGTCCGGGAGTGCCAGGTCGCCGGTGGGTCCGCCTCCCGACCGGCGGGCGCCCCCGTTCGATCGCGGTCCGGGTCACGCTGCTCGCCACCGCGCTCACCGCGGGCGTGGTGGTCCTGCTGCTGGCCGGCGTGCTGGCGCTGTTCGTGCGCCAGCTCGACGTCTCGGTCGACGACGGGCTGGCGGTCACGCTCGCCGAGCTGCGGGCGGGGGTCGCCGAGCGTGGCCCGGCGGCGCTGTCCGGGGTCCCGCTCGCCGAGCTGTACGAGGGGAACCGGGCGGTCGCCACCTCCCCGGCCGCGGGAGGCGGCGGCGACCTGCTGCCCGACCGCGACGGGATCCGCTGCCCGGCCCGGACGTGTCCCGGGACCGGTCGGCCCGGCTCGGCGGGTGAGGACCCGGTCCGGATCCGGGTCCGGGCGGGCTGCCTGCCCGACGGCCGGGTGCTGGCGGTCGCGGTGTCGCTGCAGCCGCAGATCGACGCGGCCGAGCGCCTGCTGGTGGTGCTGGCGCTGGCCGCTCCGGTGCTGCTGGCGGTGGTGGCGGCCGTCGTCCACCGGGCGGTGCACGCCGCGCTGCGCCCGGTGGACGCGCTCACCCGGCGGGCGGCCGAGATCACCGCCGGCCCGGACACCGCCGGTCGGATGCCGACGGTGGACGGCGACGACGAGGTCGCCCGGTTGGCGCGCACGCTCGGGGACATGCTGGAGCGGCTGCACCGGGCGTTCACCCGCGAGCAGGCGTTCGTGGACGACGCCTCGCACGAGCTGCGGACCCCGCTGACGGTGCTGCGCGGCGAGCTCGAGCTGGCGCTGTCCGACCTGGCCGACTCCGACGAGGTGGAGCGGTCGCTGCGGGCCGCGCTGGCCGAGGCGCACCGCCTGGGGACGCTCGCCGACGACCTGCTCGCGCTGGCCCGGGAGCGGCAACCGGCCGCGCCGCAGGCGTCGGTGGACCTGGCCGAGGTGCTGTCCGGTGGCCGCGCCCGGCTGGCGGCGGCGAGCGCGACCGCGGTGACGGTGTCGGCCGCCACCGGACCGTTGCCGGTGCTGGTCGAGCCCGCTGCCCTGGAACGGGTGCTGGGCAACCTCGTCACGAACGCTGCGGCAGCCGGCGCGGGCCGGGTGCGGCTCTCGGCAGCCCGGGACGGGGACGAGGTGGTGCTGGTGGTGGAGGACGACGGCCCGGGCTTCCCGGTGGACTTCCTGCCGTCGGCCTTCGAGCGGTTCAGCCGGCCGGACGCCGCCCGGACCCGGGGACGCGGGGCCGGGCTCGGGCTGTCCCTGGTGGCCGCGGTCGTCGAGGGGGCCGGGGGCTCGGTGTCGGCGGACAACGCCGGGGGGCTCGGTGGCGCGGCGGTGCGCCTGCGCCTGCCGAGCCCGCCCGGCATCAGCCCCGGGGCCGGGTCCCCTGGTTGACGGCCCAGCCGGCGAGCACCAGCAGCACGATCTCGACGCCGAGCGCGAGCAGCCCCAGCGGTTCCGTCCAGTTCCCGCGGTCGTCGGTGTAGTCGGGCAGGCCGGGCCCGCGCGACAGCGCGTACCCGACCAGGGGAGCGGCCGCGACCCCGGTCGCCAGCAGCCAGCCGGCCCGCCGGGCGGCCCCGCGGCTCAGCAGGATGACAGCGGTGAGGACCGCGACGACCTCCAGCACCCAGTACCCGACGCCGACGTACGCGGGGCTCTTCTGGGCGGTCAGGCCGCCCTGGTCCACGACGTGCAGCGCGGCCACGGCGAGCGCGAGCACGGCGCCGGCGGCACGGGCGGCCCGCGGGACCGCGGTGCCGGTGGCAGATCGGAGAGTGTCGGTCAGGGTCATGTCCGCTCCCGGGGTCGATGTCCGCTCGGTACGGACAGGGGGGAACAGTGCGGACTCGCGGATGAGAGGAACGTGAGCCCGGACCCCGACCTAGGCTGCCGGCATGCGGCTGCTCGTCGTCGAGGACGACCCCGCGCTGTCCTCGCTGCTGCAGCGGGCTCTGGCCAGGCAGGGGTACGCGGTCGTGCTCGCCGAGACCGGTGAGGACGCCCTGTGGCGGGTGACCGAGGAGCACTTCGACGCGGTCGTGCTGGACGTGATGATCCCGGCGCCGGACGGCGTGGAGGTCTGCCGTCGGATGCGGCTGGCCGGCAGGTGGGCGCCGGTGCTGCTGCTCACCGCGCGCACCGGCGTGCCGGACCGGGTGACCGGGCTGGACGCCGGCGCCGACGACTACCTGGCCAAGCCGTTCGCTCTCGACGAGCTGTACGCGCGGCTGCGGGCGCTGACCCGCCGCGGCCCGCAGGAACGGCCGGTGTCGCTGAGCTGCGGCGACCTCGTCCTCGACCCGGTCCGCCGGGAGGTGCGGCGGGGCACCGTCGACCTGGCCCTGACGGCCAAGGAGTTCGGCCTGCTCGAGGAGCTGCTGCGGCACCGCGGGAAGGTGCTCACCCGGACCTACCTGCTCGAGCACGTCTGGGACGCCGCGTACGACGGCGACAGCAACGTCGTGGACGTGTACGTCCGGTACCTGCGCAACAAGATCGACCGACCGTTCGGCCGCGACACGCTGCGCACGGTCCGGGGCGTGGGCTACCGGCTGGCCGACGACCGGGCGGACTAGCCCGGGCTCACGGCCCGACCATCGCCACCTCGACGTCGTCGGTGTCGTAGCCCACCCGGTTCTCGACCGAGATGACCCCGGGCACGCGGCGGGCCAGCCCGGTGGCGCCCATCGCGTCGCTGCGGAAGGCGGTCCGGCCGGTGAGGGTGACCTGGCCGTCCCGCACCGAGCAGGTGATCTTCTCGCGCAGCGCGGGGTGCATCGCCGCCTGCACCTCGGCGCACAGGTCGTCGTCCTCGCGCAGGAAGACCTGGAGCAGGTCGCTGCGGGTGACGATCCCGAGCAGGTGCCCGTTCTCGTCGACGACCGGCAGGCCGCCGATCCGGTGGCGGTGCATCAGGCGGGCGGTCGCGCTCAGGGTGGTGCCCGGCGCCACGCTGATGACGTGCCGGGTCATCGCCTCGGCCACGCAGGTGGCTCCGGCCCGCATCCGGTCCCGGCGGCGCTGCCAGGGCATCCCGGTGTGCCCGCCCTCCGGGCCCTCCTCCTTCAACAGCAGGTCGCTCTCGCTGATGATGCCGACGACCTTGCCGGACTCGACGACCGGAAGGGCGTCCACGTGCCGGTCCTCGATGAGCCGTACGACGTCCCGGAAGCTGGTGTCCGGGGCCACCGTCACGACCTCTCGCGTCATGACGTCCTCGACCATGGTGTTCACGACCGCCACCTCCCGGCGTGTCCGCGGGCCGCGTCGGGTCGACCTTCCCGCGAGCGAACGGTAACGGGGGGTGACGTACCCGACAAGGGCCCAACGGCCCGACACCGGACAAGCCGGCGCTGCCCCACCGGATGGGGCCGCCATCGGCGCGGACCGGAGGCAGGACGGCTAGCCCGGCGCCCGGGCGGGCACAGCAGTCCCATGACCACGAGCACCGGACCGCTGCGCCGTCTCGGCGTCCTCGCCGCCGCGGCGGCCCTCACCACGACAGCCTGCACGGCGAGCTCGCCTCGGCTCACCGCCCCGGAGCCGACGCCCGGCTCGTCGTCGACGCCGAGCCCGCAGGCCTCACCGGCGCCGACCGGGTCGCCGGCGCCGGCCGGCACCGACATCTTCGCCCGCCTGCCCGAGCTCATCCGGGAGGTCGAGCCGTCCGTCGTGACGGTCTTCACGCCGACCGGTCTCGGCAGCGGCGTGGTCTACCGGGCGGACGGCACGATCGTCACCAACGAGCACGTCGTGCGGGGGGCCACCGACGTCGAGGTCGGGTTCGCCGACGGCCGCAGGGTGCCCGGCCGGGTGCTGGCCGCCGACGCCGGGACCGACCTGGCGGTGGTCCGGGCCGAGCGGCAGGACGTCCCCGCGGCCCGCTTCCAGCCGCGCCTGCCGCAGGTGGGCGAGTTCGCGCTGGCTCTGGGCAGCCCGCTCGGCTTCGAGAACACCGCCACCGCCGGGATCATCTCCGGGCTCGGCCGGGAGGTGCCGGGATCGGCGGCCTCGTCGCTGGCGCTGGTCGACCTCATCCAGACCGACGCGGCGATCTCGCCCGGAAACTCCGGCGGAGCACTCGTCAACAGCGCCGGCGAGGTGGTCGGCATCAACGACGCCTACATCCCGCCGGCCGCCGGGGCGGTCTCCATCGGCTTCGCCATCCCGACCGCCACCGTTCTCGACGTCGTCGAGCAGCTGCTGGCCACCGGCTCCGTCACCGTCCCGTTCCTGGGCATCCAGCCGGGCGTGCTCACCCCGCAGCTCGCGGAGCAGTTCGGGCTGACCGACGCCGGCGGGGTGCTGGTCCTGGGCGTGGTGCCGGACGGCCCGGCCGCCGCGGCCGGCCTGCGCCCCGGGGACGTGCTGGTGCAGCTGTCTGGCGAGCGGGTGCGCTCGGTCGAGGAGTTCCTCGGCACGCTGCGCGGCCTGGAGCCGGGGCAGAGCGTTCCGGTCACCGTGGTCCGCAACGGGACCGAGCAGCAGGTGCAGCTGACCCTGTCCTCGCGGACCCGCTGACCCGGCCGTACGGTCGGACGACCCGTCGCCCGCTCTGGAGGTCCCGTGCCCGTCGACCGCATGCTGCCCACGTCGGAGGCCGAGGAGCTGCTGGCGCTGACCCGGGAGCTGGCCGACAAGGAGCTCGCCCCGCGGGTGGTCGAGGCCGAGGCGACCGAGTCGCTGCCGGACGGGCTGTTCCGCACCCTCGGCGAGGCCGGTCTGCTGTCGCTGCCCTATCCCGAGGAGCTCGGCGGGGGCGGCCAGCCGTACGAGGTGTACCTGCAGGTGCTCGAGGAGCTGGCGGCGCGGTGGGCGGCCGTCGCGGTCGCGACGAGCGTGCACGGGCTGTCGTGCTTCGCGCTCGCCGAGTACGGCACGCCGGCGCAGCAGGAGCGCTGGCTGCCCGGCATGCTCGGCGGCACCCAGCTCGGGGCGTACAGCCTGTCCGAGCCGCACTGCGGCTCGGACGCCGCGGCCCTGCGCTGCCGGGCCACGCCGACCGAGGACGGCTACCGCATCGACGGGACGAAGAGCTGGATCACCAGCGGCGGGATCGCCGACTTCTACACGATGTTCGCCCGGACCAGCGACGACGGCCCGCGCGGGGTGACCTGCTTCCTGGTGCCGGGCAGCGCCGACGGCCTCAGCTTCGGCAAGCCGGAGGCGAAGATGGGCCTGCGGGCGGTGCCCACCACCAACGCCTACTACGAGGGCGTCCAGCTCGAGGCCGAGCGCCGGGTCGGCGGGCAGGGGCAGGGGCTGCAGATCGCCTTCGCCGCGCTGGACAGCGGCCGGCTCGGGATCGCGGCGATCGCCACCGGCCTGGCGCAGGGCGCCCTGGACGACGCAGTGGCCTACGCCAAGGAGCGGGAGGCGTTCGGCAAGCCGGTGATCGAGCACCAGGGGCTGGCGTTCCTGCTCGCCGACATGGCGGCGGCCGTCGACAGCGCCCGGGCGACCTACCTCGACGCGGCCCGGCGGCGCGACGCGGGACGGCCGTACAGCCGGCAGGCGAGCGTCGCCAAGCTGGTCGCCACCGACGCCGCGATGAAGGTCACCACCGACGCCGTGCAGGTGCTCGGCGGCTACGGCTACACCCGCGACTTCCCGCTGGAGCGGTACATGCGCGAGGCGAAGGTCATGCAGATCTTCGAGGGGACCAACCAGATCCAGCGCCTGGTGATCAGCCGGCACCTGGCCGCGACGCGCTGACCGTCGGCGCGAGGGTGTAGGACAGGGGTCCACCGACCCCGGGAGCCGTCCGTGAGCCGCACCGACCACACCGCCGCGATCGCCGAGGCCCGCGACCTGCTGCGCGCGCACCGCTCGGACTACGCGACGGCGCTGCGCGAGTTCACCTTCCCGCGGGTGACCGGCCGGTTCTGCTTCGCCACCGACTGGTTCGACGCGATCGGCCGGGGCAACCCCGCGCTGGCGCTGTGGATCGTCGAGCAGGACGGCAGCGAGACCCGGCTGAGCTACGACGACCTGGTCCGGCGGTCGGACCAGGTGGCGACCTGGCTGGCCGAGCAGGGCGTCGGCCAGGGGGACCGGGTCGTGCTCATGCTCGGCAACCAGGTCGAGCTGTGGGAGTCGATGCTCGCGGTGATGAAGCTCGGGGCGGTCGTGCTGCCGACCACCACGGCGCTCGGGCCGGACGACCTGGCGGACCGGATCGAGCGGGCCCAGGTGCGGCACGTCATCGCCGGCGCCGCCGACGCCGGCAAGTTCGCCGGGCACGAGCAGCTCTCCCGGTACTGCGTGGACGGCGCGCCGGAGGGCTGGGCGGACTACCGGCAGGCGCGTTCGGTCTCCCAGCCGCGGACCTTCGAGGCGGTCACCGACGCCACCGACCCGCTGCTGCTGTACTTCACCTCCGGCACCACCAGCCGGCCCAAGCTGGTCGAGCACACCCAGACCAGCTACCCGGTCGGGCACCTGAGCACGGTCTACTGGCTCGGGCTGCAGGCCGGGGACGTGCACCTCAACATCAGCTCACCGGGCTGGGCGAAGCACGCCTGGAGCTGCTTCTTCGCGCCGTTCCTGGCCGAAGCCGCGGTGTTCGTCTACAACTACGCGCGGTTCGAGCCGGCCGCCGTCCTGGCGACCCTGCGGCGGGCCGAGGTGACGTCGCTGTGCGCTCCGCCGACGGTCTGGCGGATGCTGGTGCAGAGCGACCTGTCGGGCGGCCCGGGCGCGCTGCGCGAGGTGCTGGCGGCCGGGGAGCCGCTGAACCCCGAGGTCATCTCGCAGGTCGAGCAGCACTGGGGGCTCACCGTCCGGGACGGGTTCGGGCAGACCGAGACGACGGCGCAGGTCGGCAACCCGCCCGGTGCGCCGCTCAAGCCGGGCTCGATGGGGCGGCCGCTGCCGGGCATGCCGGTGGTGCTGATCGACCCGATCACCGGCGAGCCGGGCGAGGAGGGCGAGATCTGCCTGGACCTGTCCGCCGCGCCGGTCGGGCTGATGACGGGCTACCGGGGCGACCCCGAGCGGGCCGCCGAGGCGATGGCCGGCGGCTACTACCACACCGGCGACGTCGCGCAGCGCGACGCCGAGGGCTACATCACCTACATCGGCCGGACCGACGACGTCTTCAAGTCCTCGGACTACAAGGTCTCCCCGTTCGAGCTGGAGAGCGTGCTCGTCGAGCACCCGGCGGTCGTCGAGGCGGCTGTGGTGCCGGCCCCCGACCCGGTCCGGCTCTGCGTGCCCAAGGCGTACGTGACGCTGGCGGCGGGCGTGCCGGACGACCGCGACACCGCCCTGGCACTGCTCACGCACGCCCGCGACAGCCTGGCTCCCTACCTGCGGGTGCGCCGCCTGGAGTTCGTCGCCGACCTGCCGAAGACGGTCAGCGGCAAGATCCGCCGGGTCGAGCTGCGGACGGCCGAGGAGGCCGAGCAGCACGGTCAGGAGTGGCGCTACGAGGACTTCCCGGAGCTGCGCGCCGAGCGCTGAGCGGCGCCGGCCAGGCGCACGCCCAGCCCGGCTGCCACCGCGAAGCCGGCCGCCGACAGCAGCGCCCCACCGCGGGTGCCCTGCACCGGGTCGACCGAGCCGGACAGCACCGCGACCAGCGCGGCGACCCCCAGCACCAGGCCGACCTGCCGCGCCGTGTTGAGCACGCCGCTGCCGGCGCCGAACCGGGCCGCCGGCAGCGTGGCCGTGCCGGCGCCGATCAGCGACGGGATGACCAGGCCGACCCCGGCGCCGCCCAGCAGCTGCGCCGGCAGCAGCGTCGTCGCGTACGCCGGGGCCGGCTGGACCTGCGACCACCAGAGCAGCTGGGCGACCACGCCGAGCGCGCAGCCGAGCGCGACGACCCGGGCCGGGCCGCCGAGGGGGGCCAGCAGCCGGGGGGCCACCAGCCGGGCGAACGGCAGGACCATCAGCGGACCCGGGGCGATCGCCAGGCCGGCACGGATCCCCGAGTAGTCCCACACGCCGGTGAGGAAGGTGACGGTGTTGAGCAGGAACGCGGCGAAGGCCAGGTAGTAGGCGAGCGAGGCCACGCTCGCGCCGCGCAGGGCGAGGTCGCGCAGCAGCGCCGGGTCGACCACCGGCGCGGCGTGCCGGGCGGACCGGACGGCCAGCGCCCCGGCGGCCAGGACGGCGGCGCCGGCGACGCCGCCGGTCCGGCCGGACAACCAGCCCCAGTCCGGGCCCTGGACCAGGGCCAGGGCGACCAGAGCGACCCGTACGGCGAGCAGGCCCGCGCCGAGCACGTCGGGACGCGGCCCCGGGTGCGGGTCACGGCTCTCCGGCAAGACGCGCAGGCCGAGCCAGAGCGCGGCTCACGCCGACCGGCACGTTCACCCAGAACACCAGGCGCCAGTCGACCTGCACGAGCAGCCCGCCGACCACCGGTCCGAACGCGGCGGCCATGCCTCCGACGGCGGCCCAGGTGCCGAGCGCGCGCGCCCGGCCGGGGGCGGCACGACCGACAGCAGCAACGACAGCGAGGTGGGCACGAGCAGGCCCGCGCCGACCGCCTGCACCGCGCGGGCGGCGACCAGCGCGCCGACCCCCGGCGCGAGGGCGCAGGCCGCGGAGCCGGCGGTGAACACCCCGAGCCCGAGCAGGAACAGCCGGCGGCGGCCGAACCGGTCGGCGTACCGCCCGGCCGGGATCATCGTGGCGGCGAAGACGACGGTGTAGGCGTTCAGCACCCAGGACAGCGCCGCCGTACTGGTGCCCGGGGACTCCGCGGCGATCGACGGGAACGCCAGGTTGACGATGAACAGGTCGAGGCTGGTGAGGAAGGCCGCCAGCGACAGCACCGCGACCGCGGCGGTCAGGGCCCTTCCGGTCACGGCGGCGCCGGCAGCAGGGTCGGCTGAGTCACGGGGTCCTCCGGCTGCGCCGTGCCCGCGGGTGGGTCCGACTTCCGGACGGACGGTAGGGCAGTGCGTCCGGGAAGTCGACCCACTCGGCGTAGGGTGGCCGGGTGAGCGTGTCGCCGACGGTCCGGAGCTGCTCGGTCGCGCGCACGCTGGAGGTCGTCGGCGAGAAGTGGGCGCTGCTCGTGGTGCGCGAGGCGTTCCTCGGCGTGCACCGGTTCGACGAGATGGTGGCCCGCACCGGCGCCCCCCGGGACACGATCGCCGCGCGGCTGCGCAGCCTGGTCGAGGCGGGCGTGCTCGAGCGGCACCGGTACAGCGAGCGGCCGCCGCGGGACGAGTACCTGCTCACCGAGGCCGGCCGCGACCTCTACCCGGTGATCGTGGCGCTGCGGCAGTGGGGCGACCGGCACCGCGGCGGGGCCGACGGCCCGCCGCTGCGCGTGGAGCACCGCTGCGGCCAGGTGCTGGACGCGGCGCTGGTCTGCCGGGGGTGCGGCGACGGAGGTCCGTGCCGGCCAGACCCGGCGGCTCGGGGCCTGAACCCTCAGCGCTCGCGGACCAGCCCGGAGAAGGTGGTCGCGACCAGCGCGTCCGCGATCTCCCGGACGTCGTGGCTGCCGTCCGGGCGGAACCACTCCGCGACGCTGTTCACCGTGCCGAACAGCAGCCGGGTCACCAGCCGCGGGTCGAGGTCGGCGCGGACGTCGCCCTCGTCGATGGCGGCCTGGACCAGCGCGCTCAGCCGCTTGTCGAACTCGCGACGGCGCTCCAGCGCCCAGCGCTCGGCGCCGGTGTTGCCGCGCACCCGCAGCAGCAGCGTGACGTACGGCAGCTGCTCGGCGAGCACCTCGACGCTGCGCCGGACCACGTGCTCGAGCCGGGCGACCGCCGGCCCGGCGGTGCTGGCCGGCTCCTCGAGCACCGCGAACAGCGCGTCGACGGCCCGGGCCACCGCCAGCCGGAGCAGCTCCTCCTTGCCGGCGACGTGGTGGTAGATCGAGGACTTGGTGAGCCCGGTGGCCCGGGCGAGGTCCTCCATGCTCGTCGCGTCGTACCCGCGGGTGTTGAACTGCTCGACGACGACCTGCAGCAGCTCGTCGAGGCGGTAGCGGGCCGGCCGGCCCGGCCGGCGGGCAGCGGTGCGCGGCGCGTCGGTCACGAGCAGGACCGTAGCCGGTTCCCCCCGGGCCGACGTGCCACGTGAGGACGTCGTCGCGCCCCAGGTCTGTAGACAACCGTGGGGCCCCGCGGTATGACGACGGTCACACCCGGCAGCGAGGAGACGCACCCATGAAGACCAAGGCAGCGGTCGTGTACGAGACGGGCAAGCCGATCGAGGTCGTCGAGCTCGACCTGGACGGGCCGCGCGAGGGCGAGGTGCTCATCCGGTACACCCACGCCGGGCTGTGCCACTCCGACGTGCACATCTCGCACGGCGACCTCGAGGCGCGGCTGCCGATGGTGCTCGGGCACGAGGGTGCCGGGATCATCGAGGAGGTCGGCCCCGGCGTCACCCGCGTCAAGGTCGGCGACCACGTGGTCTGCTCGTTCATCCCCAACTGCGGGACCTGCCGCTGGTGCGCCACCGGCCAGCAGGCCATCTGCGACATGGGCGCCACGATCCTCGAGGGCTACCTGCCGGGCGAGCGCTTCGTGTTCTCCGGCCCCGGCCCCACCAAGGACTACGGCGCGATGTGCATGCTCGGCACGTTCAGCCAGTACGCCACGATCCACCAGAACTCGGTCGTCAAGGTCGACGACGACCTCCCCCTGGACAAGGCCGTGCTGGTCGGCTGCGGCGTCCCCACCGGCTGGGGGTCCGCGGTCTACGCGGCCGGCGTGAAGCCCGGCGAGACCGTGATGGTCGTGGGCGTCGGTGGCATCGGCATCAACGCCGTGCAGGGCGCCCGGTACGCCGGGGCGAAGAACCTCATCGCGGTCGACCCGCTGGAGAACAAGCGCGAGAAGGCGATGGAGCTCGGCGCCACCCACGCGGTGGCGAGCGCCGCCGAGGCGGCCGAGCTGGCCCAGTCGCTCACCAACGGCAACGGCGCCGACAAGACCATCGTCACCGCCGGCATCGTCACCGAGGAGATCATCACCGACTCGTTCAACGCCACCGGCAAGGGCGGCACCATCGTCCTCACCGGGCTCAACAAGATCGCCGTCGAGAACATCAAGCTGCCCGGGTCGATCATGACCCTGTTCAAGAAGACCCTCAAGGGCAGCCTGTTCGGCGACTGCAACCCCACGACGGACATCCCGAAGATCCTCGGGCTCTACCAGAGCGGGGACATCAAGCTCGACGAGATCATCACGCAGACGTACACGCTGGACCAGGTCAACGAGGGCTACGACGACCTGCTCAGCGGCAAGAACGTCCGCGGCGTCCTGGTGCACGAGCACTGAGCGCCCCGACGCTCGCCGCCGTCGCCGGCTCCGTCGTCGGGCGGTCCCGCGAGGTCGAGCTGCTCGTCGCCGCGCTGGACTGCGGGGCGCACGTGCTGCTCGAGGGACCGCCCGGGACGGGCAAGACCACCCTGCTGCGCGCGGTGGCGGCGGCGAGCGCGGTGCCCTTCGTCTTCGTGGAGGGCAACGCCGAGCTGACCCCGGGCCGGCTGGTCGGCCACTTCGACCCGGCCCGGGTGCTCGAGGCCGGGCTACCGCGAGGACGTGTTCGTCGACGGCCCGCTCGTCCAGGCGATGCGTGACGGCGCGCTGCTGTACGTCGAGGAGGTCAACCGCGTCCCCGAGGAGACGCTGAACGTGCTGCTCACCGTCATGAGCGAGGGCGAGCTGCACGTGCCGCGGCTGGGCCGGGTGCTCGCCGCGGACGGCTTCCGGCTGGTCGCGGCGATGAACCCGTACGACGCGGTCGGCACGGCCCGGATCTCCTCGGCCGTGTACGACCGGGTCTGCCGGATCACGATGGGCTACCAGAGCGCGCAGGACGAGGCGCAGGTCGTGGCGCTGCGCGCGCCGGAGGTCGACGAGGCCTGGCGCGCGCAGGTCGTCGAGCTGGTCCGGCGCACCCGGGAGCACCCCGACCTGCGGGTCGGCTCGTCGGTGCGCGGCGCCATCGACACGGTCCGGATGGCCTGCTCGCTCGGGACGCTGCGCGGCCGCCGGCCGCAGTCCTGGCGGACCGGGCTGGACGCCGCGCTGGTCGCGCTGTCCGGCCGGGTCCGGATGCAGGAGTCCTGCTCGCGCAGCCCCGAGGCGGTGGTCCGCGAGCTGTACGAGGCGGTGTTCGGCCGCGAGCCGAGCGACGCCGACGCCGAGCCGGGGAGTGATGCGCCGGGGGGAGCCTGAGCCCGCCGCCGGCGGGCACGCCGCAGGAACCCGCCCCGTCGCGACCACGCGGCCCGCGCTCGCGGACCGTCCCGCGGGCCGAGCTGGCGAAGAGCGCGCAGTTTCACGAGATCTCCCCCGAGGTCGGCGCGCTCGACGAGGACGCGTTCGCCGAGGCGCTGCGGCAGGACGCGGACGCCGCGCTCACCCTGCTGGTCGAGATGGGCTCGGCGACCGACGAGCGGCTGCGGGCCGCCGCCCGGGCGCTGGCCGGCCGGGTGGTGCTCGACCGGGCCCGCGCCGGGCTGCCCCGGGCGGGCGGGATCGGCAAGCTGCGCCGCCAGCCGGCCGAGCAGGGCGGCGACCTCGACGTGGAGGCCTCGCTGGACGCCCTGGTCGACGGCGCGGGCGACCCGGCGGGCGCCGTCGGCGGACAGCCTGGTCGCCGTCGACTGGGGGCGGCCCGAGCTGGCCCTGTGCCTGCTCGTCGACGCGTCCGGCTCGATGGGCGGCGAGCGGCTCGCCGCGGCGGCGCTGACCGCTGCCGCCTGCGCGCTGCGGGCGCCCGGGGACCACGCCGTCCTGGCCTTCGACCGGACCGTGACGGTGGTCCGGGCGATGGACAGCTCCCGGGCGCCGGGGGCGGTCGTCGACGCGGTGCTCGCGCTGCGCGGCCACGGCGTCACGTCGCTGTCCACCGCGCTGCGCGCGGCCGGGGAGCAGCTGGCCCGCACCCGGGCCTCCCGGCGGGTCACCGTGCTGCTGTCGGACTGCCGGTCCACCGACGAGCAGGACCCGACCCCCGCGGCCCGCGCGCTGCCCGAGCTGGTCGTGCTGTCCCCGGCCGACGACAGCGACGAGGCCCGGGCGCTCGCCGACCGGGCCGGGGCCCGCTGGCTGCCGCTGGCCGGCGCCGCCGGCGCACCGGCTGCGCTGCGCGAGCTGCTCGCCTGACCGGGGGCTCCAGTACGCCCGCCTCAGCGCCGATCCCAGCGAGGTGCCCCCCGCCCCGCGTTCCCGGCTGCTCCGGCGCGGTGCGCTGACGCTCGCGGTGCTCACCGGCCTCGCGCTGCCCGGTCCGGTGTCCGCGGCCGACCTCGACAGCGCGACCGCCTCGGTCGGCGCCCTGTCGGCCCGGGTCGAGGCGGTCGCCGCCGAGCTGGCCGCGGCGACCGCCCGCTACGAGCAGGGTCAGGCCGAGCTCGGCGCCGGACTGACCGCGGAGGTCGCCGCCGAGCGCGCCGCCGAGCGCAGCGACGCCCGGCGGGTCGCCGCCCGGGACGCCGTCCGCCGGGTGGTGGCGGCCCGCTACCGCGACCCCGTCCCGGACGGGCTGCGGCTGCTGGTCAGCCGCGCCTCCGGCGCGCCTGGAGACACCGTCGCGACCCAGGTCGTGCTGGCGCGGGTGCAGCAGGCCCAGGTGGACACGCTGCGCGCCGCGTCCGCCGACCGCAGCCGGGCGCTCGCCGACGCCGACGCGCTCACCGCCTCCCGGGTCGAGCGGGCCGCCCTCGCCTCGCGCCTGGACGGCGAGCTCGAGGCGCTGCGGGTCAGCGCCGCCCGCACCGGGGCCGAGCTCGAGACGGCGTACGCGACGCTGCGCCGGGCACAGGCCGCCGAGCGCCGCCGGGCCGAGCAGCAGGCGGCCGAGCGGCAGGCCCAGCAGCGGTCGGCCCAGCAGCAGGCCGCGGCAGCCGCGGCGGCCGGCCCCTGGCAGCCGCTGCCCGGCGGGCCGCCGTGCTCGGCCGCGACGACCGCCGACTACCCGAACGGCTTCGTCGACGACGCCGCGCTGTGCCCGTTGCGGGCCGCCCCGGGGCACCGGCTGCAGGGCGACGCCGCGCGGTCCTTCGACGCGATGAGCGCGGACTACGCGGCGCAGTCCGGGGAGCCGCTGTGCGTCACCGACTCCTACCGCAGCTACGCCGCGCAGGTGCAGGTCTTCCGCACCAAGCCCACCCTGGCGGCTGTCCCGGGCACCAGCAACCACGGCCGCGGGCTGGCCGTGGACCTGTGCGGCGGCGCGCAGACCTTCGACGGCGCGGCGCACCGCTGGCTGCAGGCTCACGCGCCGCGGTTCGGCTGGGTGCACCCGTCCTGGGCCGAGCCGGGTGGGAGCCGGCCCGAGCCGTGGCACTGGGAGTTCGGCCGGCTCTGACGGCGGTGCCGACCCGCGCTGGGTACCGTCGGGCCGGTGTCCCGGGACCGCGCGCTGCTGCTCGCGCTGAGCGCGGCCGCGGCGGCGTCGGCCGTCGTCCTGCACGTGCTGCTGTTCGACCAGGGCTCGCTGAACAACGACGAGGTCGCCTACCTGCTGCAGGCGAAGGCCCTGGCGCGGGGTGAGCTGTTCCTGGACGTGCCGCAGCCGTCCGCGGCCTCCCGGGTGTGGTTCTTCGTCGAGCGCCCGGTGGGCCAGGTCTCGAAGTACCTGCCGCTGGTCTCGGCGGCGTTCGCGGTCGGCTTCTGGGCGGTCGGCAGCGTGCTGCCGGTGCTCGCGGTCCTCGCCGCGGCCGTGCCGCCGCTGGTGGCGGCGCTGGCCGCCGAGGTCGGGCTGGGCCGCCGCGAGGCGCTGCTGGCGGCGGCGCTGGTGTCCGCCTCGCCGCTGGTGCTGGTGCAGACCGCGCTGCCGCTGTCCTACGTCGTCTTCCTGGTCCTGGTCACGGCCGGCTGGCTGCTGCTGGCGCGGATCGGGCTCGGCCGGGCCGGACCGGGGGCGGCGCTGCTGCTGGGGCTGGTCGGGACCGCCGCGGCCGCCGCCCGGCCGTACGACGCGGTGCTGCTGCTCGGACCGGGCGCGCTGTGGGCGGCGTGGCGGCGACGGGCCGCGCTGCCCCGGCTGGTGCCGGCGCTGGTCGGCGGCGCCCTGCCGCTGACCGTGGCCGTCCTGGCGTACGACGCGCGGGCGACCGGCTCGGCGCTGCGCCTGCCGTTCGCGCTGTCCGAGCCGCGGGACGTGCCCGGCTTCGGCCGCCGCCGGCTCATCCCGGAGGACAGCCTGGAGCGCTTCGGGCCGCTGGAGGGGCTGCACGGCCTGCTGCTGCACTTCGGGCTCGCCCCGCTGAGCTGGTACGCCCTCGGGCTGGTGGTCGTCCCGGCGGCGGTGCTGGCCTGGCGACGGTCCGGGCCGGTCGTGCGGGTGCTGCTGGTCAGCGCGGCGGCGCAGCTGCTCGGGTACGCGGTGTTCTGGGGGCCGTGGAACTTCTCGGTGCTGTGGGGCCGCGGGACCCGGGTGCTCGGTCCGATCTACGCGGTGCCGCTGGTCGTCCCGGTGGTGCTGGCGGCGCTGCCGGTGCTGCGGGCCGGGCTGCGCCGCTCCCGCGCGCTGCGCGGCGTCGCGGCCGTCGCGGCCGCCGTGTCGCTGGTGCAGCTCGGCTCGGCCGTCGTGCAGGGCCGGGCCGACGCCGACCGCACCGCGACCGTGCTGGCCGTCGCCGAGCGCGGCCGGGCCGGCGGGACGCTGTGGCTCGGCGTCGACCCGCCCTACCTCGGGCACCCGGTCAGCGGGCTGGTGGCCGGCACGGTGCTGGCGGCGTACGCGGCGGTGCCCGCTGCGGGCGAGCCGGTCCCGGCCCTGCTGCAGCTGCCCAAGGCGGTGTACGGCAACGACGAGCTGACCTACGCCCTGGGCCGGCAGCAGCGGGTGGCCGGGCCCCGGGTCGAGCTCGCCGTGACGCTCGTCGACCGGCGGGCCGACGTGCTGGTCGTCGAGCGCAACGGGCGCGCCACGGCCTGCCGGCTGCGCCCCGCGACCGCTGTCACGCTCACCCCCAGCGGCACCGCGGGCTGCGACAGCGCACCGGTGCCGCCCGGCTGGCCGCGCAATCACGCGCGCCGCTGCCCGGACACCACCTGCCTGGTCCTGGCGGTCTACCGCCGGGACGACGCCGGCGACCTGCGCCGCCGGAACTGGCGGCAGCTGCCGGTCGACACCGGCTCCGGGCAGGTCGCGACGGTGGTCGACGGCGAGCCGATCGAGACGTCCGGGGACGGCTGGCTGCGGGTCACGGGCTCCGCGGCCGCGGCGTCGCCGGTCGGCTAGCGTCCGCCGCCATGGGACCCCTCTCCGGCGTACGCGTGATCGAGCTCGCCGGCATCGGCCCCGCCCCGCTGGCCTGCCGGCTGCTCGCCGATCTCGGCGCCGACGTGCTGCGGGTGGAGCGGGCCGGCGGCGCGACGATCGACGACGGCCTGGCGGGCGACCGGCCGCGGGTGGCGCTCGACCTGAAGGACCCGGCGGTGGTGGCCCGGCTGCTGGACGCGGTCGCCGGGGCGGACGTGCTGGTCGAGGCGATGCGGCCCGGCGTCGCCGAGCGGCTCGGCCTCGGTCCGGCGCAGTGCGCCGCCCGGCACCCCGGGCTGGTCTACGCCCGGATGACCGGCTGGGGCCAGGACGGCCCGCTCGCGCAGCGGGCCGGCCACGACCTGAACTACCTGTCGCTGACCGGCGCGCTGCACGCCATCGGCGAGCCCGGGGGCAAGCCGGTCGTGCCGCTCAACCTGGTCGCCGACTTCGGCGGCGGCTCGATGTTCCTGGTCAGCGGCATCCTGGCCGCGCTGGTCGAGCGCGCCCGCAGCGGGCAGGGCCAGGTCGTCGACGTGGCCATGGTCGACGGGGTCAGCCAGCTGATGAGCATGACCTGGTCGTTGTGGGGCGCCGGCCGCTGGCGCGACGAGCGTGGCAGCAACATGCTGGACGGCGGGGCGCCGTACTACGACACGTACGCCTGTGCGGACGGCCGGCACGTCGCGGTCGGCGCGATCGAGCCGCAGTTCTACGCCGCGCTCGTCGCCGGCCTGGGCCTGACCGGCCTGCCGGGCCAGGACGAGGACTGGCCGGTGACCCGGGCGGCGTTCACCGCCGCCTTCGCCACCCGGACCCGGGACGAGTGGGCCGCGCACTTCGCCGGCACCGACGCCTGCGTGACCCCGGTGCTGTCGCTGGCGGAGGCGCCGGACGGCGCGCACCTGGCGGCGCGCGGCACCCTGGTCCGGTCCGGCCGCTCGGTCCGCCCGGCTCCGGCGCCGCGGTTCTCCCGGACGCCGGCGGTGCCGGCCGCGCCGGCCGACGGCGCCGCGCTGCTGGCGTCCTGGTCCGGCGCGTGACCGGGGTGACCGCACCGCCGGCGCCGGGCCGGACGGGGTCACGCCGGCTGCTGGCCGCCGCGATGGTGCTCGCGGCGCTGAACCTGCGGACCGCGGTGACCAGCGTCGGGCCGCTGCTCGACGAGATCCGGCAGGGCGTCGGGCTGTCCTCGGCCGCCGCCGGCCTGCTCACCACCCTGCCGGTGCTGTCGTTCGCGCTGGTCGGGTCGCTCACCCCGCGGCTGGCCCGGGCCTACGGCGAGCGCCGGGTGCTCCTCGGGTCGCTGGTCGTGATGGCCGCCGGGCTGGCCGGCCGGGCGCTGGTCGACGACGCCGCGGGGTTCCTGCTGCTCAGCGTGGCCTCGCTGGCCGGCGGCGCGGTCGGCAACGTGCTGCTCCCGGTGCTGGTCAAGCGACACTTCGCGGACCGGATCGGGCCGATGACGGCGGCGTACACGACGGCCATCGCGGTCGGCACCACGGTGCCCGCGGCGGTCACCGTGCCGATCGCCGGGCTCGGTGCGGGCGAGCTGGACTGGCGGCTGGGCCTCGGTGTGTGGGCGCTGCTGGCCGCCGTCGCGGCCGCGCCCTGGGTGGGGCTGTCCTGGCGGGATCGGCCGCCGCCGCGGGCGGACGCTCCGGCCCGGCCGGCCGTGGCCCGCAGCCGGACGGCCTGGGCGCTGGCGGTGTTCTTCGGCGCGCAGTCGATGCAGGCCTACATCGCGTTCGGCTGGTTCGCGCTGTACTTCCGCGAGGCCGCCGGGTTGTCCGCCACGACGGCCGGCCTGCTGGTCGCGGTCTTCGCCGCGGTCGGCATCCCGGTCTCGGCGGTCGTGCCGGCCGTGGCGGCGCGGTTCCCCGACCAGCGGCCGGTGCTCGCGGTGCTGGTGGCCTGCTACGTCGTGGCGTACACCGGGCTGCTCGTGGCGCCGCGGGCCGGCGCTCTGCTGTGGATGCTGCTGGCCGGCGTCGCGGCCGGCTCGTTCCCGCTGGCCCTGACGATGATCGGGCTGCGCACCCGGACGCCGGCGACGACCGCGTCGCTGTCGGCGTTCTCGCAGAGCGTCGGCTACCTCATCGCCGGCGGCGGCCCGCTGCTGTTCGGCGTGCTGCACGGGGCCACCGGCGGCTGGGGGTGGCCGTTCGTCCTGGTCTTCGCCGACCTCGGGCTGCTCGCCGTCGCCGGCTGGTACGCCGCGCAGGCCCGCTTCGTCGAGGACGACCTGCTCGCGCGGGAGTGACGCCGGGCACACCGGGGGAGGGACCGGGCACCGCCTGCCCCCCGGAGGAGCCCGTGACCGTCCCCGCCCGCGCCTACGAGGTCGGCCGTTCGCTGTCCACCGACTACTTCGGGCTGAAGGACGAGCTCAGCCCGGCCGACCTGGAGCTGCTGCTGCGGGCCCGGGCGTTCGTCGACGACGAGGTGCTGCCGGTGATCGGCGGGTTCTGGGAGCGCGCCGAGTTCCCGTACGAGCTGGTGCGCCGGCTCGGCGAGCTGGGGCTGGTCGGCGACGACATGACCGGGGACGGGCTGCCCGGCATGAGCCCGACCGGCAGCGGGCTGGTGCAGATGGAGGTCAACCGCGGCGACGGCAGCCTGGGCACCTTCCTCGGCGTGCAGTCCGGGCTGGCGATGAAGTCGATCCACGAGCTCGGCTCGCCGGAGCAGAAGGAGCGCTGGCTGGCTCCGCTCGCCCGGGTCGAGAAGCTCGGGCGCCTTCGCGCTCACCGAGCCGCGGCACGGGTCGGACTCGGTGGCCCTGGAGACCTCCGCGCGGCGGGACGGCAGCGACTGGGTGCTCGACGGGCAGAAGCGCTGGATCGGCAACGGCACGATCGCCGACGTGCTGGTGGTCTGGGCCCGGGACGCCGACGACGGCCAGGTCAAGGGCTTCCTCGTCGAGGGCGGCACGCCCGGGCTGCAGGCCGACCGGATCGACGGCAAGGTCTCGGTCCGCGCGGTCTGGCAGGCCGACCTGACGCTGTCCGGCGTGCGGGTGCCCGCCGACGCCCAGCTGCCCGGCGCGCAGAGCTTCGCCGACACCGCCCGGGTGCTCGCCTCCACCCGCGGCTCGGTCTCCTGGGGCGCCCTGGGGCACGCCACCGCCGCGTACGAGGTCGCGCTGGCGTACGCGACCCAGCGCGAGCAGTTCGGCCAGAAGCTCGCCGGCTTCCAGCTGGTGCAGGACAAGCTGGTCCGGATGCTCGCCGAGGTCACCGGGATGCAGCTGTACTGCCTGCGCCTCGCCCGGCTCGCCGAGCGCGGCGCCCTCACCGACACCATCGCCTCGCTCGCCAAGCTCAACAACACCCGCAAGGCCCGCGAGGTGATCCTCACCGCGCGCGAGCTGCTCGGCGGCAACGGGATCCTGCTCGACTACCACGTCGTGCGGCACATGGCCGACATCGAGGCGATCTACACCTACGAGGGCACCGCCGACATCCAGGAGCTGCTCGTCGGCCGGGAGATCACCGGAGTGGGCGCCTTCACCTGAGGCGCCCACCCCGGTCCGGTCAGGCGATCCGCTCGAACACCGCGGCCAGCCCCTGACCGCCCCCGATGCACATCGTCTCCAGCCCGTAGCGGCCCTCGCGGCGGTCCAGCTCGCGCAGCAGCGTGGCGAGGATCCGGACGCCGGTCGCCCCGATCGGGTGGCCGAGCGAGATCCCCGAGCCGTGCACGTTGAGCCGGTCGTCGTCGCCGATCCCCCAGCGGCCGGTGACCGCCAGCACCTGGGCGGCGAACGCCTCGTTGAGCTCGATAAGGTCCAGGTCGGCCAGGCCCAGCCCGGCCCGGGCCAGCGCCTTCTCGGTCGCCGGCACCGGCCCGATGCCCATCGTCTCGGGCGGGACGCCGGCGACCGCGGCGCTGACCAGCCGCGCGTACGGCCGTACGCCCAGCTCGTGCGCCCGGTCGAGGGTGGTGACCAGGCACAGCGCGGCGCCGTCGTTCTGGCCGCTGGCGTTGCCGGCGGTGACGGTGGCCTCGGGGTCCTGCTTGCCCATCACCGGGCGCAGCGCCGCGAGCGTCTCCACGGTGGTGTCGGCGCGCGGGTGCTCGTCGGTGTCGACGACCGTGTCGCCCTTGCGGCCGCGCACCGTCACCGGCACCAGCTCGTCCTTGAACGTGCCGGCGGCCTGCGCGGCGACCGCCCGGGCGTGCGAGCGGGCCGCCAGCTCGTCCTGGGCCTGCCGGGTGATGCCGTACTCCCGGCGCAGGTTCTCGGCGGTCTCCAGCATCCCGCCCGGGACCGGGTGGTAGACGCCGCCGGAGGTGACCCGGCCGCGGGCCAGCCGGTCGTGCATCACCGGGCTGGCGCCGCCGGCGCCCCAGCGCATCGCGGTGGTGTAGTGCTCGACCTGGCTCATGCTCTCGGCCCCGCCGGCCAGCACCACGTCGGCCATCCCGGCCCGGATCTGCCCGGCGGCGAGCAGCACCGCCTGCAGCCCGGAGCCGCAGCGCCGGTCGACCTGCATGCCGGGCACGGTGATCGGCAGGCCGGCGTCGAGCGCGGCGACCCGGCCCAGCCCCGGGGCCTCGCCGTTGGGGTAGCCCTGGCCGAGGATGACGTCGTCGACCAGCTCGGGGTCGACGCCGGTCCGGGCCAGCACCTCGCGGACCACGGTCGCGCCGAGCTCGGCGGCGGTCACGCTCTTCAGCACGCCGCCGTACCGGCCGACCGGGGTGCGGACCGGCTCGCAGATGACGACGGCCGAGCCGTCGTAGTCGGCGGCGGTCATGCGTGCCGCCCGCCGGTGACCTCGACGACGGTGCCGGTGACGTACGACGCCAGGTCACTGGCGAGGAACAGCACCACCGAGGCGACCTCGGCGGGCTCACCGGCCCGGCCCATCGGGATGTCGCCCATCTTCTGGTCCCAGGCCTTCTGCGGCATCGCCTCGGTCATCGCGGTGCGGATGAGGCCGGGCTGCACGGCGTTGACCCGCACGCCGGCGTGCGCGACCTCCTTGGCCGCGGCCTTGGTCAGCCCGACCATCCCGGCCTTGGCGGCCGAGTAGTTGGTCTGCCCGACGTTGCCCACCTTGCCGCTGATCGAGCTGATGTTGACGATCGCGCCGCGGCCCTGCTCGCGCATGATCAGGCTGGCGTGCTTGGTGCCCAGCCACGCGCCGAACAGGTGCACGTCCACGACGCTGCGGAAGTCGTCGCTGGACATGTTCCGCATCGTCTTGTCGCGGGTGAAGCCGGCGTTGTTGACCAGCACGTCCAGGGAGCCGAACTCCTCGACGCAGTGCTGCAGCAGCGCCTGCACCTCCTCCTCCACGGTGACGTCGCACCGGAAGCCGACCGCCGTCCCCGGCAGGGACTTCGCGGCCTCGACCGCCTCGTTCTCGTCCAGGTCGCCGAGCACCACGGCGGCGCCCTCCTCGACGAAGCGGCGGGCGATCTCGTACCCGATGCCTCGGGCACCGCCTGTCACAACGGCCGTCCGGCCTTCCAGCAGCGACACCGCATCCTCCTAGGGCAGGTGAGGGGTCCGAACGTACTCGTGGCATCGTGGTGTGAACCCGAGTTCACCTCACGAAGGAGTACCGCAGCGTGGCTGGCATCTGCGACGGACGCGTCGTCATCATCACCGGCGCAGGCGGCGGCATCGGCCGCGAGCACGCCCTGGCCTTCGCCCGCGAGGGCGCCAAGGTCGTCGTGAACGACATCGGCGGCGCCCGGGACGGCTCCGGCAGCGACGCCGGACCGGCGCAGAAGGTCGTCGAGGAGATCACGGCGATGGGCGGCGAGGCGGTCGCCAACACCGACGACATCTCCACGTGGGCCGGCGCCGAGCGGATCGTCGCCCAGGCCATCGAGACCTACGGCACGTTGCACGTGCTGGTCAACAACGCCGGCATCCTGCGCGACCGGATGATGGTGAACATGACCGAGGCGGAGTGGGACGCGGTCATCCAGGTGCACCTCAAGGGCACCTTCGCGCCCGCCCACCACGCCGCGGCGTACTGGCGTGACCAGAGCAAGGCCGGCAACCCGGTCGACGCGCGCATCATCAACACCAGCTCGTCGTCCGGCATCTACGGCAACGTCGGCCAGAGCAACTACGGCGCCGCGAAGGCCGGCATCGCCGCCTTCACGATCATCACCAGCCAGGAGCTCGGCCGGTACGGCGTCACGGTCAACGCGATCGCCCCGACCGCGCTGACCCGGATGACCGAGGACCTCGGCTTCGCCGAGATCTCCAAGACCCCGAGCGGCTTCGACCAGTTCGACCCGTCCAACGTCAGCCCGCTGGTCGTCTACCTCGCCAGTGAGCAGTCCAAGGACATCACCGGCCGGGTGTTCTCGGTCTACGGCGGCAGCATCGCCGTGAACGAGGGCTGGGTGGCCGGCCCGCGGGTCGAGCGGGAGGCCAAGTGGGAGGCCGGCGAGATCGCCGAGGTCCTGCCCGACCTGGTCCGTCAGGCCGCGCCCAACGCCGACGTGAGCGGCAACCGCCCGGCGTCCTAGGGCGAGCTCTTCCCCTGCCTACGGGCACGTCCCCTTCGTACGGGCACGTCCCCTGCGTACGGGCTCTCTGCGGGGCTCCTGCAGAGACGTTGCGCAGGGGAGGCGCGGCGGACCGGGCACGTCCCCTGCGTAAGGGCCCTCCACAGGGCTCCTGCGGAGACGTTGCGCAGGGGAGGCGCGGCGGACCGGGCACGTCCCCTGCGTACGTGCACTCCACAGGGCTCCCGCAGAGACGTTGCGCAGGGGAGGCGAGGGCTCCGGCACCGCCTCCCCTGCCTCGGCGCCACCGCCGGCCTGTAGTCTCTGCCCCTGTCCGACCAGGAGGCTTCGCCTAGTCCGGTCTATGGCGCCGCACTGCTAATGCGGTTTGGGCCTTCAAGCCCATCCGGGGTTCAAATCCCCGAGCCTCCGCCCTGCGACTGCGGGTCTCCCTCCGGGGAGGCCCGCAGTCGGCGTTTCGCGGCCGCATCCGGCATGGACGCGCGGGCCCCGTGGGGGCACCCTCGACAGTGGGCGCGACGAGGGGGTCGGACATGGGCGACATCGGGATCGAGCGACGCGAGGTGGAGTTCGAGCCGCTGCCGGACGAGGCCGCACCGGTGCCGCCGGTCCGCGAGCCGGCGGCGCCGGAGCCGGAGCGGGCTCCGGCATGAGCGCGGGGGTGCCGGTGCCCCTGGTGCCCGGCGAGCTGCGCGGCTACCGGCAGTTCCTGCTCCTCGAGGACGGGCTCTACCCGGTCGTCCACTGGGCGGCGGGTCCGTGGGCGCAGGGCTGGCGCGACGCGGCCTGCTCGGTCGGCGGGGAGCACGCGGCGCCCGACCGCGGCTGCACGTGCGGCTTCTACGGCTGGTACGACCCGTCCGGGATGTCGGGCGCGTACGGCGGGGTCCGTGCGGTGGTCGCCGTCGCCGGCCGGGTGGTGCTCGGCGACGCCGGGTTCCGGGCCGGCCGCGGGCGCGTCGTGGCGATGACGCTGCCGGTACCGCTGCGCTGGCACCCGCGCGCGACGGCACGGGTGCGGGCCATGCTCGCCGCGCGCTACCCGGACGTGCAGGTGTACCGGTCGATGCGGCAGATGCTCCGCGACCACCCGCCGGACGACCTGAGCAACCTCGGCATCGGCCCGGTCGACCGGGCCCCGGCCCGGTGCCGACGGGCCGCGCTGTGGCTGTGGGCGCTGTTCGTGCTCGCCGGGTACGGCGTGCTGCTCCTGCCGCGCGAGCGGGTCGCCGAGATCGCCGCCGGCTGGTGGCCGCTGCTGGTCGCGGCGGTCCTGGCCTGGCAGGCGGCGATGGTGACCCTCGTCGTGCGCAGCCAGCCGCCGGCTGCCGCGCCCGGCTCCGGCCCGGGAGAGGCGGGGACGTCGGATGACAACCGTGCGGGTGCTGGACCCGACGCGTGACGAGCTCGGTCGGGTCCTGGACGCGCTGTACCCGGGCATCGTGGCGTCGGCGGCCCTGGACCAGCCGTTCGAGCCGGCGCCGACGGCCGCGGTCTGGCGCTCGCAGCTGCTGACACCCTGGTTCGGTGACGACGTCCGCCTCGTCGTCGCCGAGGACGGGGACGTGCCGGTCGGCTGCGCGGTGGTGTACCTGTCGATGCACGACAACCGGCACCTCGCCACCGTCGAGATGCACGTGGAGCTGGGTCGCCGGCGCGGCGGCCTGGGCCGCCGGCTCTGGCAGGCTGCCGAGCAGCTGGTGCGCGACGCCGGTCGTACCACGATGATCGTCGAGGCCCGCTGCGGCAGCGCGATGGAGGCGTTCGCCGCGGCGATGGGCCTGTCCCCGGAGCTCACCGACGTCCGCCGGCACCAGCCGCTGCGCGAGCTGGACCCGGTGCGCGTCGAGGGCGTGCGGCGGGACGCCGAGCGGGCGGCCGCCGGCTACCGGCTCGAGGTCTGGTCCGGTCCCACGCCCGGGCAGCTGCGGGCGGCCGTCGCGGTGGCGTCGATGACGCTCAACGACGCCCCGCTCGGCGGGCTCGACGTCGCCGACGAGGTCTGGGACGCCGAACGGGTCGCCCAGCGCGACGGTGCACTGGCCGGCGCGGGGCTGCGGATGCACGGTGCGCTGGCGCTCGCCCCGGACGGCGAGGCGGCCGGCCTCACCGAGGTGCTGGTGAGCGAGGACGGCAGGTACGCCTGGCAGTGGGGCACGGGGGTGGCAGCGGCCCACCGGGGGCACCGCCTGGGATTGCTGCTCAAGGCGACGCTGGTGCAGTGGCTGCGCGAGCACGAGCCGCGCTGCGAGGTGGTCGCGACGTGGAACGCCGACAGCAACCCGCACATGATCGCCGTCAACGAGGCGCTGGGCTACCGGCCGGTGGACACGATGGCGGACTGGCAGCTCGTGCTGGCGGACCCGGCTACGCCGGCCGGAGCGCGGCCAGCTCGTCGCTGAGGTACCCGGCCATCGCGTCGAGGTCGGGCACCAGGTCGCGATCGGCGATCAGCCCGAAGTGCAGCGCCCCGCCGTAGCTCATCACCGTGATGTTCAGGCCCTGGCCGTCGGCGATCGCGGACATCGGGTAGTAGGCGAGCATCCGGGCCCCGGCGTAGTAGAGCGGCACGTTCGGGCCCGGCACGTTCGAGATGATCAGGTTGAAGGCGTTGACCCGCTCGACGAGCCGGAGCCGGGCCGCCAGCCGGGCCGCCTGACCGGCCAGCGCCGGCATGGCGAACTGCGCGACGTCGGCCAGCATGTCCGCGGGCAGCGCCCCGTGCTGCTCCTTGGCCGCCCGCATCGCCTCGTGGCAGGCCTGCAACCGGGCCGCCGGATCCGCCAGCTGGGTCGGGATCGGCGCGATCATGGTCGAGACGCGGTTGCCGTGGGTGCCCTCCTGGGCCTTCGTGCGCACCGAGACCGGCACCGCCGCGACCAGCGGCTGCTCGGGCAGCGCGTCGTGGTCGAGCAGCCAGCGGCGCAGCGCGCCCGCCGACAGCGCCATCACCACGTCGTTGACGGTCACCCCGGCGGCGTCCTTGACCTGCTTGACCTCGGCGAAGGGCAGGCTGACGAACGCCCACCGCCGGTGCGGGCTGACCGACTTGTTGAACGGCGTCGCCGGGGCGCGCAGGCCGGAGCCGCCGAGCACGACCGCGCTGTCCCGGCCGAGCCACCGGTCGACGACCGGCAGCCGCGGCCGGGCCGGGCTGGCGGCCAGCGCCGGCGCCGCGCGCAGCAGCCCGTACGACATCCGGGCGGCCCGCAGCGGCTGGCCGGTGAGCGAGACGGCGCTGCGCGCCAGCATCGCCAGCTGGCCGGGCTGCCGGTCGCCGTGCCACGGCGGTGCCTGCTCCACCGGCCGGCCCTCCGGCGTCACGTCCAGCACCGCCGCCAGCACGTCGTTGCCCGAGACCCCGTCGATGGCGGCGTGGTGCACCTTGCTGTAGACCGCCTTGCGGCCGCCCTGCAGGCCGTGGATGAGGTAGAGCTCCCACAGCGGGCGACGGCGGTCCAGCGGGCGGGCGTGCAGCCGGGCCGCCTGGTCGGCCAGCTGGCGGTCGTCCCCCGGCTCGGGCAGGGCGAGCTCGCGGACGTGGTACTCGATGTCGAAGTCGGGGTCCTCGATCCAGTACGGCTGGTCGACGCCGAACGGCACCTCGACCAGCCGACGCCGGAACGGCGGGATGAGGTGCAGCCGGGAGGCGATCACCTCGGTCAGGCGGTCGAGGGTCAGCGGCTCCGGTGCGGTCGTCGGGTCGAGCAGGCACACGCTCCCGACGTGCCCGAACACCGAGCCGGTCTCCATGGCGAGGAAGGCGGCATCGAGCCCGGACAGCTGCTGCACAGGGACCTCCGAGGGGTGTGTCGTGGGTTCCGAACCTAGACCGCCCCCCTGACATCGCGCCCGGCCCTGCCGTGTTCCGGGTCGACCCGGGACGCGGCCCGCCGGACCCGGCTCCGCCGTTCTGTCGGACCCCCGACCTACCGTCCCTGGCATGCGGTTGCTGCACACCTCGGACTGGCATCTCGGTCGCACCCTGCACCGGGCCGACCTGCGCGACGCGCAGTCCGCCTTCCTGGACGGGCTGGTGGGTACCGTGCGGTCCGAGCGGATCGACGCGGTCCTGATCGCCGGTGACGTCTACGACCGCGCGGTCCCCTCGGTCGACGCGGTGGCGCTGTACGACGACGCGCTCGTCCGGCTCCGCGAGGCCGGGGCCCGGGTGGTGGTGACCAGCGGCAACCACGACTCGGCCGCCCGGCTGGGCGTCGGCGCCCGGCTGGTCGACGCGGCCGGGGTGCACGTCCGGACCCGCCCGCAGGCGGTCGGCGAGCCGATCCTGCTGGCCGACGAGCACGGTCCGGTCGCGGTGTACGGGCTGCCCTACCTCGAGCCCGAGGCCGTCCGGTCGGTGCTGCCGGCCGACCCGGCCGGCGGCACCGAGGAGCTGCGCGGCCACTCCGGCGTGCTCGGGCGGGCGATGGCCTGCGTCCGGCACGACCTGTCCCGGCGGGGGAGCCGGTCGGTGGTGCTGGCGCATGCCTGGGTGGCCGGCGGCGAGGAGGGCGGCAGCGAGCGGGACATCTCCGTCGGCGGCGCCGGCCAGGTGCCGGCGGCCCTGTTCGACGGGATCGACTACACCGCGCTGGGTCACCTGCACGGCGCGCAGGTCCTCCGGGACGGGCTGCGCTACAGCGGCTCGCCGCTGGCGTACTCGTTCGCCGAGGCCGGGCACGTGAAGGGGTCGTGGCTCGTCGAGCTGGGCGCGCACGGGCTGGCCCGGGTCGAGCAGGTGCCCTCGCCCTCGCCCCGTCCGCTGTCGGTGCTCGAGGGGCGGCTCGACGCGCTGCTCACCTCCCCGGCTCACGCGGGCCTCGAGGGGCACTGGCTGAGCGTGGTGCTCACCGACCCGGTCCGGCCGGACGACCCGATGGCCCGGCTGCGGGTGCGCTTCCCGCACGTGCTGGTGCTGGAGTGGCGGCCCGAGGGTGCGGTCGCCGACGAGCGCACGTACGGCGCCCGGGTGGCCGGCCGCGACGACCTCGAGGTGGCCGCCGAGTTCGTGCGCCACGTGCGCGCCGGCGGGTCGACCTCGCAGGAGGGCGCCGCCGACGACGCCGAGCGGGCCCTGCTCGCCGAGGCGTTCGAGGCCGGCCGGCTCGCGGCGGCCTCGCGGTGAGGCCGCACCTGCTGCGGATGACCGCGTTCGGCCCGTTCGCCGGGACCGTCGAGGTCGACCTCGACCGGCTCGCCGCGGGCGGGCTGTTCCTGCTGCACGGTGAGACCGGCGCGGGCAAGACGACCGTGCTCGACGGCCTCGGCTTCGCGCTGTACGGCCGGGTGCCCGGGGCGCGCGGGCTCGGCGCCCGGCTGCGCTCGGACCACGCCGAGCCGGGCACCCGGACCGAGGTGGAGCTGGAGGTGACGCTGGGCGGGCGGCGCTGGCGGATCGTGCGCAGCCCCGCGCAGGACCGGCCGAAGGCGCGCGGCACCGGCACGACCACCGAGCAGGCCCGCGTCCTGCTGCAGGTCTCCTCGGGCGGCGCGTGGACCACCGTCTCCACCCGGCTCGACGAGGCCGCGCAGGAGCTCGACCCGTTGCTGGGGATGAGCGCCGACCAGTTCTTCCAGGTCGTGCTGCTGCCGCAGGGGGAGTTCGCCCGGTTCCTGCGGGCTCCGAGCAAGGAGCGCGGCGAGGTCCTGCAGCGGCTGTTCGCCACCGAGCGGTTCCGCGACGTCGAGGCCTGGTTGGCCGGCCGGCGGGTGACGAGCGCCGCCGCCGTCACCGCGGCCCGGCAGGAGCTGGCGGTGCGGGCGGCCCGGCTGGCGCAGGCCGCCGGGGCCGTCGCGCCCGAGGACGTGCCGGCCGACTGGGCGGACGGCCTGCTCGCCGAGGCCGGCCGCCGGCGGGACGAGGCCGCCGCTCACCGCCGCGTCAGCCACCCTGGCACGCGACTCCGCCCGCCTGGTCTCGCAGGAGGCGACCCGGCTGGCCGACCGGCAGGGTCGGCTGCGCGAGGCCCACCGGGTCCGCAGCGAGCTGGCCGCGGACGAGCCCCGCCACGACGCGCTCGGAGCCGAGCTGGCGGCCGCGGAGCGCGCCGCCGAGCTGGCGGCGGTGCTGGCCGATGCCGACGCCCGGGACGCCGAGCGCGGCCGGGCGCTGTCCGGCGAGGCGACGGCCCGGGCCCGGCTGGCCGGCGTCGGGCTGGCCGTCGACCTGTCACCGTCGGCGCTGCGCTCGGCCGCCGGCGCGGCCCGGGAGCTGGCCGGCCGGTTCGACGGGCTGCGCGGACTCGAGGCCGATCGCGCCGCGGAGCGGGCCGCCGCCGAGGCCGCGGATCGGGAGGCGAGCGCCGCCGCGGCCCGCGGGGACGTCGCCGCCGTGCTGCTGGCCGCGCTGCCCGACAGGTGGGCGCGGGCGACCGCGGAGGTGACGGCGGCCCGGGACGCCGCCGCCGAGCTCCCGCGCGTGCAGACCCGACTGTCGGCTGCCGGTGCGGCCCTGGCCGAGGCCCGCGGGCTGCGAACGGCCCTGGACCGGCTGGCCACGCTGGGCGAGGAGCACCTGCTGGCCCGGAAGACGGCGGTGAGCCTTCGCGAGAAGGAGATGGACCTGCGGGAGGCCCGTCTGACCTCGATGGTCGCTGAGCTCGCCGCCACCCTGCAGCCCGGCGCCCCCTGCGAGGTGTGCGGGTCCGTGGACCACCCCGACCCCTACGAGGGCACCGGGGACGGCGTCAGCCGCGAGGACGAGGAGCGCGCCCGGCTCGAGGCCGGGCAGGCGGAGCGCGTGGTCACCGAGCTCGGCCAGGAGATCGCCGCCGTCACCGCGACCGCCGACGGGCACCGCGCCCGGCTCGTCGCCGCCGGCCACCCGGACGGCGACGTCGCGCTCCTGCTGCGCGCCGAGCAGGCCTTGGTCACCGAGGTGACGGAGCTGGCGGGGCGGGCGGCGGACTGGCTGCTGCGCTCCAGGTCGTCGAGGGCATCGAGCGGGAGCGGGCCGCGGCCGAGACCTCGGCCACGGAGGCCTCCGCCGAGGCGCTGGGCGCCGGCCGTCGTCGCGACGACGCGCGGGGGCGCGCGGACCGGCTCGACGAGCGGCTGCGGAACGCCCTGGGTGACGCCCCCGACCTGGACGCGGCGCTCGCCGGTGCGCTGAGCCGCGCTGCCCTCGCCGACGAGGTCGCCGCCGCCGCGGAGCGGTCGGCCCGGGCCGGCGCGGAGTCCGTGCGGCGGCCGCGGCCCTGGCCGAGGCCGCCCGGTCGAGCGGCCTCGAACCGGCGACGGCCCGCGTAGCGCTGCGCGACGCCGGTTGGCGGGCCGACGCTCTGGGCCGGCGCCGCGCGTACGAGGACCGGCGGGCGGCGGTCCGCGCCACGCTGGCCGACCCGGAGCTGGACGTGCCGCTGGAGCCGGTGGCCGACGTCGACGGCGCGGCCACCGCCCTCGACCTCGCCGACGCGGCGCTGACGGGGGCCGTCGGAGCGCTGGCCGATGCTCAGCGGCGGGCCGATCAGGTCGCCGAGCTGGCCCCGCTGGTGCAGGAGCAGCGAGCCGCGCTGGCGCCGCTGGAGGCGTACGCCGACCGGGTGCGCCGGCTCGCCGACCTGTGCGCCGGGGGTGGCGCCAACGCGATGCGCATGACGCTGAGCTCGTTCGTCCTGGCGGCCCGGCTGGAGGAGGTGGCCGCGGCGGCGAGCGGACGGCTGCTGCGGATGACGCAGGGCCGCTACACACTGGGCCACACCGACGGTGCCGCCCGTGGTGGCGCCCGGTCCGGCCTGGGCCTGATCGTGCGGGACAGCTGGACCGGCCGGGAGCGCGACACCAGCAGCCTGTCCGGCGGCGAGACGTTCCAGGCCTCGCTGGCTCTGGCGCTCGGGCTCGCGGACGTCGTGCAGGCCGAGGCGGGGGGCACCCGGATCGAGGCACTGTTCGTCGACGAGGGCTTCGGCACGCTCGACGAGCAGACCCTCGACGAGGTGATGGACGTCCTGGACGGGCTGCGGGAGGGCGGCCGGGTCGTCGGGCTGGTGAGTCACGTGGCCGAGCTGCGCGGCCGGATCCCCGCCCAGGTGCACGTCCGCAAGGGGCGGGCGGGCAGCACCCTCGCGCTGGTGGGCTGCTGACCGTGACCGGCCGCGTCGACGTCCGTCGGGCCGCTGAGCGGTTCCGGACCGTCACCGCGGAGCACCGGACGGCGCACGCGTTCTCCTTCGGCGAGCACTACGACCCCGAGGACACCGGCTTCGGCCTGCTCGTCGCCGTCAACGACCACAGCCTCCCCGCCGGGGGCGGCTTCCCCGAGCACGCGCACCGCGACCTGGAGATCGTCACCTGGGTGCTCGACGGCGCGCTGGAGCACCGGGACTCCACCGGCCGGGCCGGAGTGCTGCGCCCCGGGCAGGTGCAGCGGCTGACCGCCGGCACCGGCATCCGTCATTCCGAGCGGGCGACCGGCGGCGGCCCGACCCGGTTCCTGCAGAGCTGGCTGCTGCCGGCGGGCCGGGACGTCCCACCCGGCTACGCCGAGGCCGATCTCAACGGTGAGCTGGCGAGCGGCCGGTTGGTCCCGGTCGCCTCCGGGTTGGACCGGCACACCGGCACCGGGGCGGTCCCGCTGGCCCGGCCCGGCGCTGCGCTGCACGTGGCCCGGCTGCCGCCCGGCGGCGTCGTGGCGCTGCCGGACGCGCCGTACGTCCACCTGGCCGTGCCGCGGGGGCAGGTGGAGATGGAGGGGTCCGGCCTGCTGGAGACCGACGACGCCGCCCGGATGCGCGCGGCGGGCAGCCTGCGGCTCGTCGCCGCGACGCCGGCGGAGGTGGTCGTCTGGGAGATGTGGGGCGACTGACGCCTCAGGCCTGGCCGAGCCGGTCTGCGTTCGCGACGTTCGCCAGCCGCACCTCGCCGCGGGCGACCAGGCGGCCCTGGTCGTCATGGATGTCGACGGTCCACAGCTGCTGGGTCCGCCCGCGTTGCACCGGCGTCGCCCGCACGGTCAGCTCGCCCTCGCGCACGGCGCGCAGGAAGTTGGTGTGGTTCGCCACCCCGACGACGTTCCCGCGCTCGCCGAACCACAGGGCCGCGCCGACGCTGGCGGTGGTCTCGACGACCGAGCAGTACACGCCGCCGTGCAGGATCCCGTACGGCTGGTGCAACGCCGGCGTGATCGGCAGCCGGGCGACCACCTCGTCGCCGTCGTGCCGGTCGAACACCAGACCCAGGGTCTGGTCGAACCCGCGCACCTCGATCTGCACCTCGGACATGCCGCCTCCGCTCTCAGGAGCGGTCAGTCTCGCCGGGCCGGCGCGACGACGGTCAGCCGGGGGCAGCCGACCGGCGCACGACGAGCGCCACGCCGGTCGCGGCCACCGCGATGCCGGCCACCGAGACGGCCGCGAGCCGCTCGTCGAACAGCAGCAGCGCCTCCAGCGCAGTCGCCGGCGGCACGAGGTAGAGCAGGCTCGACACGCTCGCGGCGGTGCCGCGGCGCAGCAGCACGAGGAGCAGCAGGACCGCGCCGAGCGACAGCACGACCACCAGCCAGCCCAGCGCCAGCAGGAACTCACCGGTGACGTCGATCCGGGACTGGCCGGTGACCGCGGCGGCCAGCAGCAGGACCGCGGCGGCGGCGGCGTACTGCACGGCCGTCCCGGACAGCAGCGGCACGGCGCCGCCGTGCCGCTTCTGGTACAGCGTCGCGGCGGTCCCGCTGACCAGGGCGAGCACGCAGCCGGCCACGCCGGTCACCGGCAGCGAGCCGGACCCGGCCAGCCCCGGCGCGAGCACCAGCGCGACCCCGCCGACGCCGAGGACCAGCCCGGCCAGCTGCCGGGGAAGCAGCGGCTCGTCGAGCACCCGCACCGCCAGGACGGCGGTGAGCACCGGCTGCAGGCTGGTGATGACCGCCGCCACGCCGGCCGGCACCCCGAGCGCGATCCCGCTGAACACGCCGCCGAGGTAGCCGGCGTGCAGCAGCACACCGACCACCGCGGCGGAGCGGTACTGCACCGGGCCGCGCGGCAGCGGCGAACGCGTGACCGCGCTGAGCAGCGCCAGCAGGCCGGCGGCCAGCACCAGCCGCAGCGCCAGGAACGGGAACGGGTCGGCGTACGGCAGGCCGTACTTGGCCCCGACGAAGCCGGTGCTCCAGAGCAGGACGAAGACGCCTGGTCCCGCGTACCGCAGCGCAGCATCCACCCGCGCACCTTGCCAGGCTGCGCGGCCCGGCCGTTCTCCGGCCGGTGGTCAGGCCTGCGCGGCGGTCTCCGCGGTCGCTGCCTTGGCGTAGTCGGCGAACCCCTGCCAGTCGAGCACCACGCACGGCTCGTTGCCGACCACCCAGGCGTCGTGACCCGGGGGGATGGCGATCACGTCGCCAGGGTCGATGTTGGCCTCGCGGCCGTCGTCCATCCGGACGGTCATGTGCCCGGACAGGCAGTACCCGGCATGGGGCGCTTCGCAGCTTGTGGTGCCCGCCATCGGCCGGATGTGCTCGGACCACCGCCACCCGGCGTGGAAGGTGGCCAGCCCGACCGGCGCGCCACCGAGGTCGACCAGCTTGAGGTCCCCGGTGCCGCCGGGGAAGGGGCGGACTTCCTCCGCCTGCTCGAACCGCTTCTTGATGAGATCCGCCATGGGATCCTCCCAGCCCGGGGGACACCCCGAGTGGGCGAACTGGCCCCGGTGCTCGTCGAGAAGTGTGGGCGTGCTCCGCGCCGCTGTCGACCTCCCGAGATGCTCATGACGATGTGGTGTCGATCCTGATGTGAGGGGCATCACAGCGCAGGTCAACGGGTATGCCTGAGTCCCGCATTCGGCGGGCTTTCCGGAGGTGTTTCAGCTGTGATCGTTCTGGGTGTCGTGCTCCTCATCCTGGGTCTTCTGGTGTCGTCGCTCAGCTGGTTGGTGACTGTCGGCATCATCCTCATCATCGTCGGCCTGGTGCTGAACCTCGTTCCGATCGGGGGGTCGAAGCGCCGCGTCTACTGACTTCCGGAACCGGCTGACCGCTGCCGGACCGTGACCGGGCTCGATCTACGCACCGCCTTCGACCACCTGTGGTCGGAGGTCGCCCCCCTCGGCCGCGAGCCGACGGGGGGCTGGTGCCGTACGCCCTGGTCCGCCGCGGACCGTGCGCTGCGCACCTGGTTCGTGCGGCAGGCGCAGGCACGCGGGCTGCACGTGGACCGCGACGGCAACACCAACCTGTGGGCCTGGCTGGGCGAGCCCGGGCCTGCTGCCGTCGTGACCGGAAGCCATCTGGACAGCGTTCCGGGCGGCGGGGCCTACGACGGGGCGCTGGGTGTCATCGGCGCACTGCTCGCACTGGACGACCTGCGGGACCGGGGGGTACGACCGGCCCGGCCGCTGGCCGTGACGGTGTTCACGGAGGAGGAGGGCGCCCGGTTCGGGGTGGCCTGCCTGGGGAGCCGGCTGCTGGTCGGTGACCTGGAGCCGGACCAGGTCCGGGCGCTGGTCGACCGGGACGGCACCGCGCTCGCCGAGGTGCTCGGCGTCGACGCGGACCGGCTCGGCGCCGACCCGGGACTGCTCGGCCGGATCGGCGCCTTCGTCGAGCTGCACATCGAGCAGGGTCGTGAGCTGACCCGTCGGGACGCCCCGGTCGGCCTGGCGACCGGGATCTGGCCGCACGGGGTGTGGCGGCTGCGCTTCGACGGCGAGGGCAACCACGCCGGCACGACCGCGCTGGCCGACCGGCACGACCCGGTGCTGCCCTGCGCGGCGACTGCCGCCGCGGCGCGCGACGCCGCCGCCCGGCACGGGGCGCTCGCCACCGTGGGGCGCCTGGAGGTGCTGCCGGGCGCGGCGGGTGCGGTCGCGTCGCAGGCGACCGCCTGGCTGGACGCCCGTGCGCCGGACCCGGCAGCGCTCACCGCGGTCGTCGAGGACGTCGAGCGGGCCGCCCGGGCGGCCGCGAAGTCGCACGGCGTGGCGGTGCGCCTGGAGACCGCGTCGGTGGAGCCCGAGGTGGTCTTCGACCCCGAGCTGCGGGGCCGGCTGTCGACGGCGCTCGGAGGTGTGCCGGAGATCGCGACCGGTGCCGGGCACGACGCCGGGACGCTGGCCCGGCACGTGCCTGCGGCCATGCTGTTCGTCCGCAACCCGACCGGTGTGAGCCACAGCCCGGCGGAGTACGCCGACCCGGACGACTGCGTCGCCGGGATCCGGGCGCTCAGCCGGGCGTTGGAGGTCCTGGTCGCCTGACCGGCGGTCGGTCAGCCGGCGCTGCGGTGCTCGACCTTGGTCTCGGGTCCGGGCACGCACACCCCGGAGTGCCCGTCGTCCCACTTCACGAGGTATGGCGGGTCCCCCTGGGCGCCGCGCACCTCGAGCACCTCGCCGTCGCGGCCCGGCTCGCCGACGTGGCGGCCCGGCACGTGCAGGCGGTCTCCGACAGTGGCCTTCATGGGGTCCTCCTGATCCGCGTCGACGCCCCCATGCTGCCCGCCCCGGCGGCACGGGGCAACGGTCCCGTCCGCCAGCGCAAGGTTTGGGCAGCCTTACCTAAGTGGTTACAGTGCCCGCGTGCCTCCCGTCCTGACGCCGCCGCGGGTGTCCTCGTTCGCGGGCAGGCTGCTGGACCACCCGGCCGGCGACACGGCTGTCGTGACGGCGACCGGCAGCCTGACCTACGGCGAGCTCGGGGCCGCCGTCCGGGACGCGGGCGCGGAGCTCGGCGCGACCCGCCGGCTGGTCCTGCTGCCCGGCGCGAACGCCGTGCGCTGCCTGGTGCTCTACCTCGCGGCGCTGTCCGCCGGGCACGTCGTCCTGCTCGTGCCGGAGGGCGACCGGCGTCCCGGGCTGGGTGGAGCGGTACGACCCGGACGTCGTGGTGGCGGCCGACGGGCGGCGTCCGCGAGCGGCGCGCCGGGACCGCGCACGACCTGCACCCCGACCTCGCCCTGCTGCTGACCACGTCGGGCTCGACCGGCTCGCCCAAGCTGGTGCGGCTCTCGCACGACAACCTGCGAGGCGAACGCGCAGGCCATCGCGGACGTGCTGGGGGTCACGTCCGACGACCGGGCGCTGACGACCCTGCCGCTGCACTACTGCTACGGCCTGTCGGTGGTGCACAGTCACCTGCTGCGCGGGGCGGGCATCGTGCTCACCGACCTGTCGGTGGTCGACAGCTGCTTCTGGCAGCTGTTCCGGCGACAGCCGTGCGACGACGTTCGCGGCCGTGCCGTACACCTTCGACCTGCTGGACCGGGTCGGCTTCGCGGAGATGGACCTGCCGACGCTGCGGTACGTCACCCAGGCCGGCGGTCGGCTGGCGCCGGAGCGGGTCCGGGCGTACGCCGCTCTCGGGCCGACGGCGGGGCTGCGAGCTGGTCGTGATGTACGGCCAGACCGAGGCGACGGCCCGGATGGCCTGCCTGCCGGCAGAGCTGGCTGAGCGTCACCCCGCCGCGATCGGCCGGGCGGTGCCCGGCGGGCAGTTCCGGCTGGACCCGCCGGAGGGCTGCCTGCGTCCGGGTGTCGGCGAGCTCGTCTACACCGGTCCCAACGTGATGCTCGGGTACGCGAACGGGCCGGCCGACCTGGCGCGACGGCGCCACGCTGTCCGAGCTGCGGACCGGCGACCTGGCCCGGCGCACCGAGGACGGGCTGTACGAGATCGTCGGCCGCTGCTCCCGGACCGCCAAGGTGTTCGGGCTGCGGGTGGACCTGCAGCACGTCGAGGAGCAGCTGCGGGCCGCCGGGCTGCCGGCCTGCTGCGTGGCCGTGCAGGACCAGGTGGTCGCCCTGGTGACCGAGCCGCCGGGGCCGGCCGTCCGCCACCGGCTGGCGCGGGCGTGCGGGCTGCCGGCCCGCGCGGTGCGGGTCGTCGGCGTGGACGCGCTGCCCCGCACCGGCAGCGGCAAGGTCGACCTGGCCGCCGCCGCCCGGCTCGCGGGGAGCCCGCCCGAGGCGCCTGCCGCGTCGCCGGGCACCGACACCGCGGCGCTCTGCGCAATCTATGCCGACGTGCTCGAACGCAGCGCCGTGGGCCCCGCCGACACCTTCGCCGGCCTGGGCGGCGACTCGCTGTCCTACGTCGAGCTGTCGCTGCGGCTGGAGCAGGCGCTGGGTCACCTGCCGGAGAGCTGGCACGTCACGCCGATCGCGGAGCTCGCGCCGGCCGTGCGCCGGTCCGGCTCGCGCATGGAGACCTCGGTGGTGCTGCGGGCGCTGGCGATCGTGCTGATCCTGGGCTCGCACGCGCACCTGTTCTCGCTGATCGGCGGGGCGCACGCGCTGATCGGGGTGGCCGGGTTCAACTTCGCCCGCTTCCAGCTCGGCGGGGCGGACGTGGGGGCGTTCCGCCGGGGCGTCGCGCGGGCCGCCCGGCGGATCGCGCTCCCCACCGCGGTCGCCGCGGCGGCCGGTCTGGCGCTGGGCTACGGCAACGGCTGGGCGAGCGTCCTGCTGGTCAACGACCTGCTCGGGCCGGACCCGCTCGGCCCGGCGTGGCGGTACTGGACCGTCGAGGCCCTCGTCCAGGTGCTCCTCGTCGCCGGCGCGGCGCTCTCCGTCCCGGCGCTGTGGCGGCTCGAGCGGCGCCGGCCGGTCGCCTTCGCCGTCGGGGTGACCGCGGTCGGCGCGGTCACCGGGCGGCTGCTCGTCGACCGGCTCGGCCCGGTGCCGGACGCGCTGCAGTCGGGCCCCGCGGTGCTGTGGCTGTTCGGGCTCGGCTGGTGGGCAGCCCGGGCACGTGGCTCGCTGGCCGGCCGGCTGACGGTGTCGGCCGCGTCGTTCGCGTTGGTGCCCGGCTGGTTCGGCGAGCCCGGGCGCGAGGCCGTGGTCCTGGGCGCGCTGCTGCTGCTGGTGTGGACCGCGTCGCTGCCGGTGCCCCGCCGGCTGCGGTCCGGCGTCGCCGTCCTGGCCGCCGCCTCGCTGCACCTGTACGTCGGGCACTGGCTGCTGCCCGAGACGCTCGACCGGACGCCGGTGCTGGCGATGACCCTGTCGGTCGCGACCGGGCTGGCGTACTGGTGGCTGTGGACGGCCGGCGGGTCGTGGCTGGCCGGCAGGCGGCGGAAGGGGCGAGCCCCGCAGGACTCGCCCCTCCCGGTCGCCGGCTGAAGGATCAGCCGCCCGGCTGGACCACGCCGTTCACGGTGAGCGTGTACGGCGCGTACTGCTGCACCTGCTCGGTCGGGTCGTCGTACGCCACCGTGGCGACGACGGTCGGGAAGCCGCGGAAGGCGGCCAGCTGCTGCGCATCGAGCCGGAACCGGTTGCGGGCGTCGAGCACCGCGACGTGCGCGCGGTGCCCGGCCGCGTCGAGCCCGACGAGCCGGACGTGCCAGTTGGCGACCTCGGTCGGCCGGACCTGGCTCGGGCTGCGGAACGGCGCCAGCGTCGAGCCGTTGCTGACGGTCGTGCCGCCGACCCGGACGTCGTCCACGTACCAGCCACCGTCGTTCACGCCGCCGTCACTGACGTAGCGGAAGCCGAGCAGCACGGTCTGACCGGCATAGGCCGACAGGTCGAACCGCTGCGTGACGAACGAGCCGGCGTCGCCGTTCAGCGCCGGCCCCAACGGACCGCGGACCGTGTTCGCGTTGGCCAGCGGCGTGTAGGTCCTGCCGCCGTCGGTCGAGACGACCGTGTAGGCGTAGTCGTAGCCCTCCTCGGCCAGGTGCTTCTCGGTGTACGTCAGGGTCGGGTTGGCCGTCGGGACCGCGACCGAGGTGATCGCCGCCGCGTCGAGGTTGGACTCGTTGCCCGACCACAGGGTGGGGTTGCCGGCCCGTCCAGGAGCGTCGCGGACCACCGACCAGCGCAGCGACAGCGGCGGCAGGGTGGTCGCGCCGCGGAAGGTCACCTCCTTCAGCTGGCTGCCGGTCAGCGGGGCCGACACGCCCTGCAGCGAGACGTAGTCGGCGCCGTTCGGGGCCGCACCGGGCTTGGCGTACGCCGCGGGGTTGTCCAGGTTGAGCGCCTGCCGGAGGCTCGGGGTGGTCACCGCCGACTTCGGCCGGCCGGTGACCGTGCCGGAGGGGACGCCGATCGCCCGGTCGAGCAGGTTCATCGTCTGGAAGTCGTGCAGCACGTCGAACACGTCAGCGCGGTTGCCGAAGCGGTTCAGCGCGGCCTGCACCCCGCCGAGCCCCTGGTGCGCCCCGTCGCGGTGCAGCGCGGAGATGAACCGCTGGCCGTACCGGTCGAACAGGTACTGCTGGAACGACCAGGCGTTGCCGTAGTCCGAGAGGATCTCCGCCCCGTCCCCCTCGTCGCCCCACAGGGTCAACGAGTTCTGCGGCCCTCCGCAGTCCCGCGGGTTGGGGTTGAACCGGGTACGGACGACGCCGAAGCCCTGGAAGCAGGTGATGTGGCTGTCCGCCCCCCGCTGGAAGATCGTCTTCTCCGGCGACCCGTAGCCGGTCAGCGAGATGGCGAAGTCGGACAGCCCCTCGTTGATGAAGTTGACCTCGTTCGGGTCCTGGTAGTACTGCAGCAGGTGCTGGTACTCGTGCGCGAACACGCCCTCGTAGAGGAAAGGCCGCCCGGGCCGGCTGGTGCAGGGGTCGCCGGTCGGCTGGTCGGGCGGGTTCGCGCCGGTGCGGTGCTTCCAGTCGTACGCGTCGATGGTCATGACGTTGCGGTCCAGCAGCTCGTTGAACTGCGAGGAGAAGAAGCCCGCGATGTAGGTCGGGTTCTCGGGGAACGTGTAGAAGTTCTCGTCGCGCACGTTGTCGACCAGCGTGACGATCTTGTCGCCGGCGCCGGTGTAGTCGCCGCCGACGAGCGCGTTCGTCCCGTCCCGGTCGGGCGGGACGCTGAACGCCGCCGACTCCCTCGGGTGGATGGTCGTGTCGAACTCGCGGGCCAGGTCCTGCGCCTGTCGAGTCGTGATCGTCGTGCTGCCGGGGACGGCGTTGCGGCAGTCGCCGTCCGGGAACCGGGTGCCGGTCGAGACGCTGTCCGTGTCGCTGGCGACCCAGACCTCGATCTTGTTGCCGACCGCCTTCAGCGTGAAGTCCTTGAGGTAGAGCCGCTGGTTGACCGTGTCGAGGCCGATCCACGGCCGGACGGTGCCGACCGGGGGCGTCGTACGCCGCGGCTGCGGCGGGGGCCTGCGCCCGCTGCTGCTGGGCCAGCGCCAGCTCGGGGGAGAGGGGGTAGGTCGTGCCCGGCTTGAGCTCGCGGATGTCGCTGGGCGCCGGTGCGGGCGATGCGGCGGCGGCCTGGGCGGCGGCGGGCGCCACCAGTCCAGCGGTAACGGTGGCCACCGCGGCACTCAGGGCGAGTGCCGTGCGTGCGTGCATGAGGGTCCTCTCGAAGAGATGGCGCAACGGGCACGGTCACAGGGTGTCCGTCGTTGAGGCACTGCGCTTCGTAACGTGTTTGCCAACGGGGAGCAAGCGCGGTCGGCGCCGCGCCCCGGCATGGTTGACCGGGCCTGGTGCGTAGCGACCGGCCGACCGGCGCACCGGGTGGCGTGCACCACCGCGGGGCCGCCGCCGCCGCGGCGCGACCGGGCCGACCGGGCCGACCGGGCCGACCGGGCCGACCGGGCCGACCGGGCCGACCGGGCCGACCGGGCCGACCGGGCCGACCGGGCCGACCGGCTATGCTGACCACCGCCGTCCTGCGGGACGGCGCGCGCTCGTAGCTCAACGGATAGAGCACTTGACTACGGATCAAGAGGTTGCAGGTTCGAATCCTGCCGAGCGCACACAAGTCTGCGGGTCAGTCGCGAGAAGTATCCGGGCCGGTCTGCCGTCCTTGCGGCCGTCGTCCAGACACGTTGACGACTAGGTCCCAAGGGTCCCCCCAGTCCACTGCGGCAAGGTGCGGTGCCTGCGCGGTCAGCCTGGTGGCGGTGGTGACTGCGCGGCCGCGCCGTTCTTCGTAGGTGCGCGGCCCCTGCGGCCCGCTCGGCCCCTGGGCGGCGGCGATGACAGGCAGCTGTCGGCCGTGCTCGACGGTTCGGATGAGATCACGAGGCATTCGGTCGGCCACCCCTGGAGCTCCGGCGAGGTCAGGGTCGTGGCGCGGAGGTGCACCCACGCGCTGCATCCGAGGTGGCCCGTCATGAGGCTACGCAGTGAGACTGAGGCCACGAGCAGCGACGACGTAGCGCCTCCCGTTCCGGGGCTACAGCGCCGGCCCTTGGCGGAGTCGGGGCCGAATGGCTGGCCGCGGGCTCCGTGACGGCGGTGATCTTCGCGTTCCCCCGGTCGGCACGGCGGATGCGACCTTCTCCGCCGCGATGGTGCTGACCGGCTTTACCGTCGGGTGAGCGCTCGTCGCCGTTCGGTCCACGCATGAAGACCGTGGGCGCCATCGCATCGAGTCGGGGGCGACCCACGCTGCCTCCGGGGACAACCCGGATCACGCGGCGGCGGTCACCCGGCCGGCTTCCGACCTGGTGCTGTCGGTGCGGACCGGACAACCGCTGAGGGTCCCTGACGACGGCGACGCGGTCACCGCTGCGCTCGCGCCGGGGCAAACGATCCCGGCTCAGCGAAACGGTGCCTCAGCAAGGCGAAACGGTGCCTCAGCAAGGCGAAACGGTGCCTTAGAGCAAGGAAGGACGCGGGCTGCGTCGGCGGACCTTGACGCCGGGTGCCGCCGGGAGGACCGTCGTCCCGCATTCGCGAGATTCCCCGTGGTGGTGAGGGGGCGGTCATGCCGCGGTTCTCGTTGCTTCCCCGTCGGCGTTGGCCGCGCGGCACGCTGGCCCTGGCGTTGATCGTGCTGCTCGCGTCGCCGGTGACCGACGCGGCTGCTGCGTGCAGCGCGCAGTGGTCCGTCCAGCCCGGTCCGACCAGCGAGCAGGTCGACGTGCGGGACCTGGCGGTCCTGCGAGGCGGCGAGGTCTGGGCGGTCGGTGTGGGACCGGCGTCCGGAGCGATCGCTCATCACGACGACGGTCGGTGGACCGTCGAGAACGTCGACGGGTCCGGCTACCTCGGCGCCGTCGCGGGCCGGGCGGGGGCCGTCTGGGCGGTCGGCGCTGATCCCGAAGGCCGCCCTCTGATCGTGCACCGCACCCCTTCCGGCTGGCGCACGGTGCACGGCGCCCCGGCCCGCAGCACTCTCTCCTCCGTCTCGGTGTCCTCCGCGCGCAACGTCTGGATCGGCGGGGTCCTGTACGACGAGGGCTTCCGTCACAGCCGTGCGCTGGCGCTGCACTTCGACGGCGTGCGCTGGCAGCGCCACGTGCTCCCCGGCTTCGGCGATGCCCGTGGGTTCGGGGTCGGCACGGCGGGACCGGACGACACTTGGGTCGTGGGCGACGCTGTTGCGCAGCGCACGAGCGATCTCGTGGCCTGGCACTGGAACGGCCGCGCGTGGCGCCGGGAGGTGGTGCAGCGCGGCGACCCCCGCGGCGCGGCCGGCTCACTGCTCGCCGTCAGGACCAGGCCCGCCGGCTCTACATGGACGGTTGGATTCGTGGACGCCGGGGACTGCTGCCACGCGTTCGCGACCGTTGCGCGCCGCACCGACCGGGGCTGGCAGCGGTTGACCATGCCCGACCGCCTCGTGTACGCACCTGCGCGTGACCTGCTGGTCGACGACCGCCGGGGGCTCGTCACCGTCGTGGGTGAGGCGGGAGGCGGCGACGGCGGCAGTTTCCACCTGTCCCCGGTCTTCGAGACCTACGACGGCGCGACGTGGCGCTCCGAGCGGGTCTCGGGTCTTCCCGCCGACGCGTCCGGCAGTTCAGGCTGGCGTGCGATCGACGGTGACGGCCGTGGCGGGGCGTGGGTGGTCGGGCACCTTGGCACCCAGCAGATCTTTGCGCAACGCTGTCGGTGACTGACCACGTCGCAGCCCGCACCCCGGGTCGCTGCGACGACGACCCGGGCTTCGTGCGCGCCGCCCGCGGTACATGTGCACGGGGTGTCCATAGCTTCAGGCCTGCTGCAATGGGCCCCGCAGCGACTGGCTCATCCGTGCCCGCAATGACTGAGCGGCTGCAGACCCCGAGCGACGGAGCCGACGCCGGTTCTGCGGCGGGCTGTCACGCCAACGGCAGCGGTTGCTGCGCGGTAAATGCGGCGCTGCAACCCCGTCAGGCTCGGTGTGGCCGCCGCGTCCAGAGCGCCATGCAGGTGACAGGTTGATCGGCCGAGCAGGCCGGCCGGCGCGGACGGTGGTGTCCGACGCCGGGAGGAGCAGGGCGTCGAGGCGGGTGTGACGTGCGACCCGCGCCGCGGTGCGTGTCCGCACTCCCGCCCGGGTACCAGGCCAGGATGTTCTTCCTGTTCTCCAACCGCCTCGGCTGCCTGCCGAGCCTGCTGATCTCGATCGCCCTCACCGTCCTGCTGCTGGCGGTGACCGGCGTGTGGCGGCCGCTGTGACGGCGTTCCGGCCCCGAGGCGCGGGCGCCGCCTGACATGCGACACGGACCGGACGAGGCGCAGGTGCCACACGTCCCCGGGGCGCAGACCCGCGACCCGGCGCCGGCGGGACCGGCCCGGCCGGCGCTGTCGGGCGGCGAGATGGCCGAGGCGCTGAACACCGTGGACTGGGCTCGCACGTCGCTCGGCGCGACGCAGGACTGGTCGCAGAGCCTGCGCACCACGGTCGAGCTGTGCCTGGCCTCGCGGTCGCCGATGATGGTGGTCTGGGGCCCGGAGCACGTGCCGCTGTACAACGACGCGCTGGCTCCGCTGATGGGCCCGAAGCACCCGGCGGCGCTTCGGGCGGCCCTACGCGGAGAGCTTCCCGGAGATCTGGGACGACGTGATGGCACCGCTGGTGGCGCGCCGTCCACGAGCGGGCGCGAGTCGAGCTACCTCGAGGACCTGCCGGTCTTCTTCCACCGTCAGGTGCCGCGACGAGGAGATGTTCTGGACCTTCTCCTGGAGTCCGCTGCGGGACGAGGCCGGCGGGTCGCCGGGGCGCTGCACCCGGCGTTCGAGTCGACCGGCCGCGTGCTGGCCGAGCGACGGATGCGCCTGCTGCGCGACCTGGCCACCGCCGGTGGCCTGGCGGTGACCCTGGACGAGGCGTGCCGGCGCATCGTCGAGGTCCTCGCGGCGCATCCGCGGGACGTGCCGTTCTCCGCGCTCTACCTGCTGGACGACGTCGCCGGCGACGGGCGTGCCCGCGGTCGCCCGGCTCGCCGCGGCGGGTGGGGTCGTCGACGCGCCGGCGGTGTTCCCGACCGAGGTCGACCTGACGGATGCGCACCTACACGCCCTGGCCGCTGAGCGCGGCGGCGGCGCAGGGGCGGCTGCAGACGACGCGCGGCCTCGACGTCGATCCGGGGCTGCTCGCCGGCTGGCCGTGGCCCGAGCGCGCCGACGTCGGTGTCGTGCTGCCGCTGGCCCGGCCCGGGCGCGCCGAGCCGATGGCGCTGCTGGCGCTGGGCCTGAGCCCCCGGCGGCCCTGGGACGACGCGCAGCGGGACTTCCTGCAGCTGCTGGCCGGGCAGACCGCCACCGCGCTGGTCACCGCCGCGCTGCACGAGCAGCAGCACCAGGTCGCCGTGACGCTGCAGCGCTCGCTGCTGCCCGAGACCGTGGACGAGGGTGTCGCGCTGGACGTCGCGACGCGGTACGCCAGCGGGCTCACCGACGCGCAGGTCGGCGGCGACTGGTACGACGTCATCCCGCTCGGCGGCGGGCGCACCGCGCTGACGATCGGCGACGTGATGGGCCGGGGCGTGCCGGCCGCGGCGGTGATGGGGCAGCTGCGGGCGGCGGTGCGGGCCTACGCGCAGCTCGACCTGCCGCCGGCGCGGGTGCTGGAGCTGCTCGACCGCCTGGTGCAGGACGTCTCGACAGGGCCGCGACGTCGGCCAGATCGTCACCTGCGTGTACGGGGTGCACGACGCCGACGGCCGGCACGCTCACCCTCGCCACCGCCGGGCACCCGCCGGCGGTGCTCTTCGGGCCGCGGGCGCTGCGAGACTCTGGGACGGCCCGGTCGGCCCGCCGCTCGGCATCGGCGTCGGCGGCTACCGGAGCAGCGTCGCGGCCGCTGCCCGCCGGGCACCGGCCTGCTGCTCTACACCGACGGCCTGGTCGAGCAGCGCGACGAGGGCATCGACGAGGGGATCGCCCGGCTGTGCGCCGCGGTGCCTCCGGGCCGGCGACGACGACCTCGAGCGGCTCGCCGACGCGGCGTTCGGCATCCAGCCGCCCGACTCGCACGACGACGTCGCCGTGCTCGCGGTGCGCGTCCCGCGGGTCGACCTTCCGGGGCTGACGGTGGACCTGCGCGGTCAGGACCGGGCCGCCCGGGCCGCCCGCCGCGCGACCGCCGCCGCGCTCGTCACCTGGCAGGTGCCCCGAGCCGTCGCGGACAGCGTCGTGCTGCTCGCCGCCGAGCTGGTGACGAACGCGGTCAGCCACACCGGACGGGTGCGGCACCTGCGGCTGCGGCGGCTCCCGGACCGGGTGGTGGTCGAGGTCGCCGACACCGACCCCCGCCTGCCGCGCCGGATGGCGGACGACCCGACCGCCGAGGGCGGCCGCGGACTGCGCATCGTCACCGCCCTGTCGTCCGGCTGGGGCGTCCGGCGGGACGGCTCCGGCAAGGTGGTGTGGTGCGAGGTGACGTTCGGCTCGGCATGACCGGCACCCGGCCCGCGGCCCGGCCGTGACGGACCCGCCGCTCCCGCGGCTCGGACTGCGCGCCAACGCGGCGCAGTTCGCGCTGCTCGTCGCGGTGAACGCGCTGGTCGGCGGGATGCTCGGGCAGGAGCGCACGGTCCTGCCGCTGCTCGCCCGGGACGAGTTCGGGCTGACCGGCTTCACCGCCGCGACGACCTTCATCGTGGCGTTCGGCCTGACGAAGGCGGCGACCAACTTCGCCGCCGGCGCGCTGTCCGACCGGTACGGCCGCAAGCCGGTGCTGGTGGCCGGCTGGCTGGCCGGCCTGCCGGTCCCGGTGCTGCTCATCGTCGCGCCGAGCTGGAGCTGGGTGGTGGCGGCCAACGTCCTGCTGGGGGTGAACCAGGGGCTGACCTGGTCCACCACGGTGATCATGAAGATCGACCTGGTCGGGCCGGCCCGGCGCGGCCTGGCGATGGGCCTCAACGAGGCGGCCGGCTACCTGGCGGTGGCCGCCACCGCGCTGGCCACCGGCTACCTGGCAGCCCGGTACGGGTTGCGGCCGGCGCCGTTCCTGCTCGGGCTGGCCTTCGCGGGCCTGGGGCTGGGGCTGTCCGGCGCGGTCGTCCGGGAGACCCGCGGGCACGCCCGCCTGGAGGCGGCGCAGCACCGACCCCCGGACCGGGCCGACGGGCGGGCACACCCGCCGGAGCACCTGAGCACCCGCCAGGTGTTCCGGGCGACCTCGCTGGACGAGCCGGCGCTGTCCTCGGTGAGCCAGGCCGGGCTGGTCAACAACCTCAACGACGGGTTGGCCTGGGGGCTGTTCCCGCTGCTGTTCGCGGCGGCGGGGCTGTCGGTCTCGCGGATCGGCGTGCTGGTCGCGCTGTACCCGGCGGTGTGGGGCTTCGGCCAGCTCGCCACCGGAGCCCTGTCGGACCGGCTCGGTCGCAAGGGCCTGATCGTCGGCGGGATGTGGCTGCAGGCCGCGGCGCTGGCCGCGGTCGCGCTGGTGGACACCTTCGTCGGCTGGGCGCTGGCCGCAGTCGCCCTCGGCGCCGGCACGGCGATGGTCTACCCGACGCTGCTCGCCGCGATCGGCGACGTCGCCCACCCGGCCTGGCGGGCCCGATCGGTCGGGGTCTACCGGCTGTGGCGCGACGCGGGCTTCGCGTTCGGCGCGGCGATCGGCGGCGTCGCGGCCGACCTGTGGGGCCTGCGGGCGGCGGTGGCGCTGGTCGCCGCGCTGACCTTCGCCTCCGGGGTCGTCGTGGCCGTCCGGATGTACGAGACGCACCCCCGGCCGGGTCGGCGCTAGCCGGACCGGTCAGCCGAGCACCTGCGACGCGATCCCGTACTCCCGCATCTTGCGGTAGATCGTGGCCCGCGCCATGCCCAGCGCCCGGGCGGCCTGCGCCTTGTTGCCGCCGGCGTCCTGCAGGGCCAGGACGATGGCGTCGCGCTCCAGCGACTCCAGCGTGCTCAGCCGGTGCCGGCTGAGCGCCTGCACCTCCGGCGGGAGGTCGGCCACCGTGAGAACGCCGGTCCGGCGGCGCTTGAGCACCGTGCGCAGCACCGACAGCAGCTGCTCGACGTTGCCCGGCCAGGGCGAGCGGAGCAGCACCTGCATCGCCTCGGCAGAGCAGGTCAGCTGGCCGCCCCTGCCGAGCCGCTGCAGCAGGAACGGCGTGAGGTGCTGCACGTCCTCGACGTGGTGGCGCAGCGGCGGCACCTGCACGGTGCTCGGGAACAGCTGCAGCAGTCGGGCCAGCTCGGGCGCGGGCGGGGTGTCCGGCACGGCGATCGCGATCCAGGCGTTCGGGCGCTGCGCGGCGTCCGAGACCGACGCGGTCAGCACGCGCAGCGCGACCTCGTGCAGCTGCTCGACGTGCCGCAGCACGATCGTGCCGGTCTCCTCCGCGAGGACCCGGCGCGCCTGGGTGACCCACCGGGCGTCGGTGCCGGTGTCGGCATCGGCCGCGTCGAGGAGGCTGAAGTGCCCGGTCGGGTCGACGCGCTGGTGCACGGCCCGCAGCAGGGCGAGCTTGCCGACCCCGGGCTCGCCCTCGACGACCAGCCAGCCACCCGCGCGCCGGGCGCTCTCGGTCTCCGCGCAGGCCCGGCGCCAGACGGTCGCCGTCCCGACCAGCCCCGGCAGCACCATGCCGTGCGCGCCGGGGGCGGCGGTCGGACCGGTCGGGCCGGTGGACAGCAGGGCGACGTCGACGACGGCCCCGGCCACCCGGCCGTCGGCCCGCACCGTCCGGCTGTGCAGGCGCACCTGCACCCCGGACGGCAGCTCGACCGTGCACGTCGGCCGGCGGGTGGCCAGCGCCTCTGCGGCCTGGCGCAGCAGCGCCGTCTGGTCGCCGTCGGCCAGGCCCGTCTGGGCCGCGGTGTTCATCATGACGACGTCGTTGTTGAGTGCCAGCACCATGCCGGTGGTGTGCTTGCACGCCCGCAGGTAGGCGTGCAGCAGCTCGATCTCCCGCATCCCGGTCTCGGTCAGCAGGGCCTGCCGGATCTGCGCCGCGGTGGTCTTGGCCAGCGTCATCAGCAGCGGGCCGGCGTCGCGGCGCCAGCAGGTCAGGTCGAGCACGCCGACGGTCTTGCCGCTCGTCGGGTGGGAGACCGGCACGCCCGCGCAGGCCAGCTCTTCCAGGTGCTCGGCGTAGTGCTCATGGCCGAAGACGTGCATCGCCCGGCCGGCCTCGATCGCGGTGCCGATGCCGTTGGTGCCGACGACCGACTCGGCGTAGCTGAAGCCGGGGGCCAGGTTGACCCGGTCGAGCTGGCGCTCCAGGGCCGGGTCCGCGGTGAGCCGGCTGAGCACCACGCCGGCCGGGTCGGTGAGCACGATGCTGATCGGCTGCCCGTCGAGCTGCTCGTGCAGCGCCCGGAGCACCGGCTCGGCGCTGCGGGTGAGCGGGGTGTCCAGCTCGGGGTCGCGGACGTACTGCAGCTCGAGCCGGTCGGCGGCGACCTTGGAGTCGCGCGAGCGCCACCACGAGGCCAGGATCGCCTGGCGGACCCCCTCCGGCCGCAGCGGGTCGACCGTGAGGAAGCGCTGGCGCGCCGCGGCGACGCCCGCTGCGTCCCGGAGGTAGCGCCCGTCGTCGAGCGTCATGCCTGAGCTCCCGTTCCAGAGGTAGCGCAGGGCAGGGCGCTGCCGGCGATGACCTGACCGTAGCGGCGGACCCGGGCCCGCGGGGTGTCTCGTATTGACACACTGCCGCGTCCGGAGACCGCGGTAGGCAGGCCTTCTCGCGCGGCCGGTGCTGCGCTCGGACCGCCGGAGGTGGCTGTGACCGACTACGAGGCCGAGACCTTCAACCCGTGGAGCGTCGTCCACGTCGTCTTCCACCACCTGGTCGACCAGGGCCTGCACCCGGTGCTGGGAAGCACCGGTGACCCGTCGGCGCCGGCCATCGAGCTGCTGCGGGCGCTCGGCATCGAGCCGTCCGTGGAGGGCAACCGTCAGGTCGCCCGGGACGTCAAGGCGCACCTTGCCGACATCCGGGCGGCGGTGCTCGAGTCGTGACCGCCGGAGGTGACCTGGGTCACATGAAGGTGTCTCAGACTGAGACCGCACGGGGGCCGCAGGCGCGGTGTGCTGGCGCTCAGCGCAGCGCACACCCCGACTCGGAGGACAGCCCATGACCCGCCAGAGCGTGGCAGCGGCCCACCAGAAGATCCAGGAACTGGCGTGGGAGCCGCTCTACCACGAACCGGTTTCCCAGTACGGCACGGACTACACCTTCGCCAAGGCCAAGAAGAAGGACCCGCTCAAGCAGGTGCTCCGGTCGTACTTCCCGATGCAGGAGGAGAAGGACTCCCGGGTCTACGGCGCCGCCGACGGTGCCATCCGGGGCAACATGTTCCGCCAGGTGCAGGAGCGCTGGCTGGAGTGGCAGAAGCTCTTCCTGTCGATCATCCCGCTCCCGGAGATCTCGGCCGCCCGGGCGATGCCGCTGCTGTTCCACAACGTGCCCAACCCCGAGCTGCACAACGGCCAGGCCATCCAGATGATCGACGAGGTCCGGCACTCGACGATCCAGCAGAACCTCAAGCGCCTGTACATGAACAACTACATCGACCCGGCCGGGTTCAACAACAGCCTGCGCAACTTCCAGAACGACTACTGCGGGACGATCGGCCGGCAGTTCGCCGAGGGCTTCATCACCGGTGACGCGATCACCGCGGCCAGCATCTACCTGACGATCGTGGCCGAGACCGCCTTCACGAACACGCTGTTCGTGGCGATGCCGGCCGAGGCCGCGGCGAACGGCGACTACCTGCTGCCGACGGTGTTCCACTCGGTCCAGTCCGACGAGTCGCGGCACATCAGCAACGGCTACGCGACGCTGCTCATGGCGCTGGCCGACGAGGGCAACCACCAGCTGCTGGAGCGCGACCTGCGGTACGCGTGGTGGAACAACCACCGCGTCGTGGACGCCGCCATCGGCACGTTCATCGAGTACGGCACGAAGGACCGCCGCAAGGACCGCGAGAGCTACGCCGAGATGTGGCGGCGGTGGATCTACGACGACTACTACCGCAGCTACCTCGTGCCGCTGGAGAAGTACGGCCTGGTCATCCCGCACGACCTCATCGAGGAGTCCTGGAACCAGATCTGGAACAAGGGCTACGTGCACGAGGTCGCGCAGTTCTTCTGCACCGGGTGGCTGGCCAACTACTGGCGCATGGACCCGATGACCGACAAGGACTTCGAGTGGTTCGAGTACAAGTACCCGGGCTGGTACGACAAGTACGGCGCATGGTGGGAGAACTACGCGCGGCTGTCGACCCCGAACGGGCACAACCCGATCGTCTTCGAGGACGTCGACTACGCCTACCCGCACCGCTGCTGGACCTGCATGGTGCCCTGCCTGGTCCGTGAGGACATGGTGATGGCCGAGGTCGACGGGCAGACCCGGACGTACTGCCACCCGGCCTGCAAGTGGACCGACACGGTGGCCTTCCGGCCGACCTACGAGGGCCGCGAGACGCCGAACATGGGCCGGCTGATCGGCAAGCGCGAGTGGGAGACGCTCTACCACGGCTGGAACTGGGCCGACGTGGTCTCGGACATGGGCTACGTGCGCGACGACGGCAAGACGATGGTCGCGCAGCCGCACCTGAACCTGGACCCCAAGAAGATGTGGACCCTGGACCACCTGCGGCGCTGCCCGCCGCTGCAGAGCCCGAACGTGCTGCTCAACGAGATGAACGCGGAGGAGAAGCAGGCCTTCCACGCCGACTACATCAAGCACGGGCCGGCCGGAAAGGCGCCTGTCAGCGGCTGACGCTCGTTCCGGCGGGAGGGCCCGGGCTGCCCGGGCCCTCCCGCCGAGTCGCACCCCCACGTCCCGACGAACTTCGTGAGGAGCCATGGCCGACAAGCACACCGTGCGGTTCGAGCCGGTCGGGATCGAGATCGAGGTCGAGGAGACGCAGACCGTGCTCCGGGCTGCGGCCGAGCAGGGGATCATGCTCATGCACGGCTGCAAGGAGGGCCAGTGCGCCTCCTGCAAGTCGTTCCTGCTCGAGGGCGAGGACGTCGAGCACGACAGCTACTCCACCTTCGCCCTGCCCGACCAGGAGAAGGACGAGGGCTACACGCTGCTGTGCCGGGCGCACGTCTACGAGGACGTGACGATCGAGCTCCTCAACTACGACGAGGAGATGATCCGTTCGGGCCTGCCGATCCAGCACGCGGTGGGCACGGTGGTGTCGAACGAGCCGGTCACGCACGACATGCGGCACCTGGTGCTGGCGCTGGCCAAGCCGGAGGAGTTCCGGTTCTTCCCCGGGCAGTACGTCGACATCGCCCTGCCCGGGACGGACGCGACCCGCTCGTTCTCGATGGCGAACGTGTCCGCCAAGGACTCCGGCCAGCTCGAGTTCGTCATCCGGGTCTACCCGGGCGGGCTGTTCTCGGAGTTCCTGGCGACCCGGCTGGCGGTCGGCGACGAGCTCGAGCTGACCGGGCCGTTCGGCGTGTTCACGCTGCGGGACAGCCCGGCCGACCTGGTCTTCGTCGGCGGGGGCGCCGGCATGGCACCCATCCTGTCGGTGCTGCGCTCGCTCGCCGAGCGGGACCCGGAGCGCAAGGCCACCTACTACTACGGCGCTCGCGGCCGGCGTGACCTGTGCTTCGACAAGGAGCTGCGCGCCCTCGAGGAGGTGCTGCCCGGCTTCCGGTACGTACCGGCGCTGTCGGAGCCGGCCGCCGGCGAGGACTGGGACGGCGAGGTCGGGCTGATCACCGAGGTGGTGCGCCGGCACGAGAAGGACCTGCGCCGGGCCGACGCCTACGTCTGCGGCCCGCCGCCGATGGTCGAGGCCGCGATCGACGTGCTCAGCGACCTGGGCGCCAAGGACGGACGGATCTTCTACGACAAGTTCACGACCACCGGTGAAGCCACCACCCCCGCGACTGGAAGGGCGTCCTGATGACGACCGCGACCGAGCTACCCACCGAGCGCAGCCTGCCCAAGCCGGAGTTCACCGACGCCGAGGCGGGGGCCAAGGAGTTCCCGGACTCGACGGCGCGCCGGTACAACTACTTCGTCCCGCAGAAGCGCAAGCAGTCGCACTACGAGGACGTCACGGTCGAGGTGCAGCCGGACCCCCGGCACTACCTCGCGCAGGGCTGGCTGTACGGCTTCGCCGACGGCCGCGGCGGCTACCCGCTGGACTGGACCGTGCTGAAGGCCTGGGGCTCGGACCGCCCGGTGCCGGAGCGCTTCCCCGGCTCGGGCGGCAAGGGCTACGACTGGCCGGCGCACGGCTGGCACGAGTTCCGCGACCCGAACGAGGAGTGGGAGCTCACGCTCTACAAGTACAACGCCAACGTCGTACGGCAGATCAACGCCAACGTCGAGGCGGCCCGGCAGACCAAGGCCTTCGAGCAGTGGAACCCGAACTGGGTGCAGTTCGTCGAGAGCCACGTCGGCGCCTGGATGCACGTCGAGCACGGCCTCGGGCTGTACGTGTTCGCCAACGCCCAGCGACGGGCGCCCACGAACATGCACAACAACGCGATCTCGGTGAACAGCATGCACCGGATCCGGACCGCTCAGGACCTGGCGCTGTACAACCTCACGCTGTCCGAGGAGATCTCGGGCTTCGACGGCGCGGCGCACCTGGAGGCGTGGAACAGCGACCCGGCCTGGCAGGGGGTCCGCAAGGTCGTCGAGCAGCTGACCTGTGTCGACGACTGGGCCGAGGCGGTGTTCGCGACCAACGTCGTGTTCGAGCCGCTGGTCGGTGAGCTGTTCCGCAGCCACCTCGTGCAGCAGGCCGCGCCGCGCAACGGCGACTTCGTGACCCCCACCGTGATGGGCGCCGGCGAGCACGACTACGCCACGCGCGACCTGCGGTACACCACGGCGATGTTCGAGCTGCTCACCGCGGACCGGGAGTTCGCCGAGCACAACGTCGCCACGCTGCAGAAGTGGCTGGAGGTGTGGGTGCCCCGGTGCCTGGAGGCCGCGCGGGCGATGCAGCCGCTGTGGTCGCAGCCGGACAGCAAGCCCCCACGGTTCGAGGACGGCCTCGACCGCTGCAAGAACCGCTTCAGCGGCATCCTCGCCGACCTCGGCCTGACCGTCCCGAAGGAGATCTCGCTGTGACCACGACGACCTCGAGCCCGTTCACCTCCGACCACACCGCATCCGGCCGGTGCGGCGTGACGCTGATGAACAACCAGATCGGCGTCGTGATGGCGCAGGTCATGAAGGAGCACGAGGGCGTCACCGTCACCCCGCTCCCGTCGATGATCCGGGTCGACGCGACGAACCGGATGGACTTCGTCTACGACGAGATCTCCGAGGCGCTCGGCGAGGAGCCCGGTTTCTTCGACTCCGCGCAGTTCGAGGAGAACATGTCGACCCACTACGGGAAGATGATCCACGAGGACGACCGCACGATCATGTTCGCCTCACCCGAGGACCTCGCCGAGCACATGGGCTGGGACCTGCCCGGCGGCAAGGGCTGACGGCGCGGCCCGCCGGCGGGGCCGGGCCCGCTTCTGCCGACGGCGAGCCGGGCCCGCCCCGCCGTCCCCCAGCCCGCGGCGCTCCCGGTCCCGAGCCCGCGTCCGACCCCCAGCCCCGCCTACGCGTGTGGAGTGCAGATGGCCAAGGAACTCAAGTTCGGTGAGGACGCGCGAGCCCGGCTGCTCTCGGGGGTGGACCAGCTCGCGGAGGCGGTGCGGTCGACGCTCGGACCCAAGGGGCGCAACGTCATCATCGAGAAGATCACCGGCTCGCCCGTCGTCACCAACGACGGGGTGACGATCGCGCGCGAGATCCACCTGCCCGACCAGTTCGAGAACATGGGGGCGCAGCTGGTCAAGGAAGCGGCGATCAAGACCAACGACATCGTCGGCGACGGGACGACGACCGCGACGGTCCTCGCGCACGCCATCATCCGCGAGGGGATGAAGGCGATCGGCGGCGGCGGGAACCCGGTGCTCGTCAAGCGCGGCATCGACCTGGCCGTCGGGCGGCTGGTCGAGCACCTGCGCACCGTGGCCCGGCCCGTGGTGACCGAGCAGGACTACGCCCGGGTGGCCGCGATCTCGGCCAACGACGACGACGCGGTCGGTGCGGTGATCGCCAAGGCGCTCTTCACGGTCGGGGACGCCGGCATCGTCACGGTCGAGGAGTCGTCGTCACCCGGGATGTCGGTGGAGTTCGTCGAGGGGTTCGAGTACGACAACGGCTACCTCTCGCCGTACATGGTGACCCACCCGGCCAGCCTGGAGGCCGTCCTCGACGACCCGTACATCCTGCTGATGAACGAGAAGATCACCAAGATCGCGCAGCTGATGCCGTTGCTGGACAAGGTGATGCGGGCCCCGCGGCCGCTGCTCATCATCGCCGAGAACGTCGAGGGCGCGGCGCTCAGCATGCTCGTGCAGAACCACGTCAACGGGGTGTTCCAGTGCGTGGTCACCCGGGCGCCGGGCTTCGGTGACCGGCGGCTGCGCAAGCTGGAGGACCTCGCGACGACGACCGGTGGCACGGTGCTGTCCAAGCACTCCGCGGCCGCCATCGACACCGTGACGGTGGAGCAGCTCGGGCGGGCCGCGCAGGTCCGGGTCACCGCGGACCGCACCACGATCATCGGCGGGGCGGGGTCGGCGGAGGACATCGCGTTCCGCGTCTCGCAGCTGCAGGCCGAGCAGGCCAAGGCCACCTTCGGGGTCGACGAGGACGTGCTGGCCGAGCGGATCGGGTCGCTGTCCGGCAAGGTGGCCGTCGTGCGGGTGGGCGCGCCGACCAACGCCGAGCTCGCCGAGCTGCAGCACCGGGTGGAGGACGCGCTCGGTGCGACCCGGGCGGCGATGGCCGAGGGCATCGTGGCCGGCGGCGGGGTGGCGCTGCTGCACGCCGCGTCGGCGCTGGACGACCTGGACGTGTCGGGCGACTTCGAGATCGGCGTGGAGATCGTGCGCCGGGTGCTGGCCGAGCCGGCCTTCCTCATCGCCGCCAACGCCGGCTACAACGGCCAGGAGGTGATCTCGCGGATCGCGGAGCTCGGCGTCGACGAGGGCTTCGACGCGCTCGAGGGCCGCTACGGCGACATGATCGAGATGGGCATCCTGGACCCGCTCCGGGTCTGCCGCTCGGCGCTGCAGAACGGCGCCTCGGTGGCCGGTCTGCTGCTCACCACGAACACGCTCATCGCCGAGGAGCAGACGCCCTGGGGCGGCAGCCGGGCGCTGATGACCGAGTTCGGGGAGCTCGACGGCGGGCTGCACCAGCCGTCGCCCGACGCCAGCACGCCGCAGTCGCTGGGCCTCGGCCCGTCGGTCGGATGAGCGTGCCGGCCGGCCAGGTCCCCGAGCAGGGCGGGCCGCCCCCGAACGGGGCGCCCGCGCCGGCCGCCGCGCCGGGCGCGGTCCGGCGGTTGACGTCGCCGGCAGCCCTGGCGCTGGCGGACCTCGCGGCGCTGTTCGAGGACCTGCAGACCGTGCTGCGCTGCTGCGAGCGACTGATCGGCGAGCTGGCCCGGGACGAGCCCGACGACCTGGCGCTGGAGGCCTACTGGACCACGGCGGTGCTGTCGTACGGCCGGTGCTTCGCGGCCGGGCCCCGCGGCACCGGGCTGACCGAGCAGGACGTCACGGAGACCGGCCTGGCGGGCGACGTCGCCGGCTGGCACCAGGTGCTGCTGCGGCTGCGGGACCGCGCCGTCGACCCGGTGGTCAACCCGCGCGAGTCCTTCTCGGTGGGTGCGGCGCAGGACCGGAGCGGCCACGCCGAGGGCATCGCGGTCGCCTCGACCCGCCAGCCCGGCGTCGACGAGGTCAGCGTGCGGCAGACCGGGGCGGTGGCGTACGCGCTCAGCGGGCTGGTGGACTCGCGGCTCGCGGCGCAGCAGGCGGTGGTGCTCACGGCGGCAGCGGCGATGGCCCGGCCGGCCCTCGATCAGCTCCCCCTCATCCACCTGGTGGACCCCGAGCCGCCGGAGCCGGGCCATCCCTCGTGACGCCGGCTCGGTCGCGGTCCTGCTGCGTTCCGCGACCGGGTCGGTGTACTGGTGACGCGCTACCGGTACCTCGACGCGATGGGTGAGGTGCTCGGCGAGATCGAGGCCGACGACCACGCCGCCGCGCTCGCCCGGGCCGCCGACGAGGACGCCTGGGACGAACAGGTGCAGCGCGTGGAGTTCCTCGGCGACCGGGGGGACTGGCGCTGGGCCGGGCCCCTGCTGGGCTGACGCCGGACGTCGCGGTTGTCGCGGTCGGCTCCCGGTGCGAGGCTCCCCGCCGGGGGTGATCGCATGGGCAGGTACCGCGACCGGGTCGTGCCGCGGCTGGTCGACGTCGTCTGCGGGATCAAGCGCAACGACGCGCTCCGCCGGCGGGTCTGCCAGGACCTGACCGGCCGCGTGCTGGAGCTCGGGTTCGGCTCCGGGCGCAACGTGCCGTTCTACCCGGCGGCGGTGACCGAGGTGTACGCCGTCGAGCCCGCCGACCTCGGCTGGGAGCTCGCCGGGCAGCGCGTCGCGGACAGCCCTGTCCCGGTGACGCGCGTCGGGCTGGACGGGGCGTCGCTTCCCCTGCCGGACGGCAGCTGTGACGCGGCGCTGTCGACCTGGACGCTGTGCACCATCCCGGACGTCCGGGCCGCGCTGCGCGAGGTCCGCCGGGTCCTGCGGCCCGGAGGGACACTGCACGTGGCCGAGCACGGGCTGGCTCCGGACCGGTCCGTGCAGCGCTGGCAGGCCCGCCTGGAGCCGGTCCAGAAGGTGGTCGCCGGCGGGTGCCACCTCACCCGCCCGGTCGTGCGGCTGCTGGAGGACACCGGCTTCGAGGTCGTGGCGGCTGAGGAGTACTACGAGAAGGGCGTGCCACGCAGCCTCGCGGCGATGACCGTGGCGCGGGCCGTGTCCCGGTAGCCGGCGTTGACGCGGCGCCCCAGGACGCGGGAGGGTCCGGCTTTCCTACGAGGAGGTCCTGTGGCGCAGGTGCAGACGGTGCGTGGTCCGGTCGAGACGTCCGAGCTCGGGCGCACGCTGATGCACGAGCACGTGTTCGTGCTCTCGACGGAGATCGTCGAGAACTACGGCGGCGAGTGGTGGGACGAGCAGGAGCGGGTCGACGACGCGGTTCGCAAGCTGCGGGACCTCGTGTCGCGGGGGTTCTCGACGGTCGTCGACCCGACCGTGATCGGGCTGGGCCGCTACCTGCCGCGGGTGCAGCGCATCGCCGAGCAGGTGCCCGCGCTGAACATTCTCGCCGCGACCGGGCTGTACACCTTCGACGAGCTGCCGCACTACTTCCACTACCGCGGACCGGGCACGCTGCTGGGTGGGCCCGAGCTGCTGGCGGAGCTGTTCGTCCGCGACATCCGCGAGGGCATCGCCGACACCGGGGTGAAGGCGGCGTTCCTGAAGTGCGTCGTGGAGGAGAAGGGGCTGACGCCGGGTGTCGAGCGGGTCGCCCGGGCGGTCGCCTTCACCCACCGCGAGACCGGCGTGCCGATCACGGTGCACACCAACGCCGCGCACCAGACCGGGCTCATCGCGCTGGACCTGTTCGAGTCCGAGGGTGTCGACCTCACCAAGGTCGTGGTCGGGCACAGCGGTGACACCAACGACCTGGACTACCTGCGGGCGCTGATGGACCGCGGCGCGACCGCCGGGATGGACCGCTTCGGGCTGGACATGTTCAACCCGACCGAGTCCCGGGTCGCCACCATCGCGACGCTCGTCGAGCAGGGGTACGCCGACCGGCTGGTGCTCGCGCACGACGCGTCCTGCTACATCGACTACTTCAGCGGCGCAGCGTCGCAGGAGATGCTCGCCGCTGCCGCGCCGAACTGGAACTACCGCCACATCCCGGACGACGTGCTGCCGGCGTTGACGGCTGCCGGGGTCTCCGACGCCGACCTGGAGCTGATGCTGGTGGGGAACCCGCGGCGGTACTTCGAGTAGCGGCCCGGGTCACACCGCGAGCCGCTGCGCCAGGAACGCCAGCGACAGCGGGTAGCGGTAGTCGATGCCCGCGTGGCCGGCGTCGTAGGTCTCGTGGTGCACGTCGCGGACGCCGATCTCGGCGAGCGCGTCGACGACGGCCTGCGCTCCCAGGTCCAGGTAGTACTCGTCCCGGGTGCCCGCGTCGATCCAGATAGCCCGCTGGCTGCGCAGCGCCTCCGCGTACCGCGGCACCATCCGGACCGGGTCCCAGGCCAGCCAGCGCGCCCAGACGTCCTCGCGGATCCGGCCGCTGCGCGGGTCGAAGGGCAGCACCACGGTCCCGTCGGCCTCGGCGGAGAACGCCGCGGAGCAGCCCAGCGCGGACAGCAGGATCCCGTCGGTGGGCTTCGTCAGCCCGGGGCGCCCGGCCAGGTCGGCCTCCCAGGCGGCGATGTCCCCGTCGTAGGCCCGCAGCGCCCGAGTCACCTGGGCGAACTCCGGCAGGTAGCAGTACTCGTAGAGCGCGTCCCCGGCGTGGCTGGCGAACCCGCCGAAGAGGTCGGGTCGCAGCATCGGCGTGACGTACGCCCCGAACCCGCCGCTGGACTTGCCGGTGATCCCGCGGTGCTCCGGGCGGGGCACCGTCCGGTAGCGCGCGTCGACCCATGGCACCACCTCGTCGCAGAGGTAGGAGTGGTAGTCGCCGGTGCCGGGGGAGTCGACGAACTGCGACCCGCCGTAGCGGGTCCAGGCGTCGACGAACACCACGACGGCGGGCGGGGCCTCGCCGCGGGCGAAGACGGCGTCGGCGGTCTCGTAGAAGGTCTGCCGGAACGGCAGCCGGTTGTCCCACATCGCGAGGTGCCCGGTGTAGCCCTGCAGCACGTAGATGCTCGCGTAGCGCCGGTCGGGCTCGTCGTCGTACCCGGGCGGCACGTAGACGTGCAGCGGCCGCTCGTGCGGGTCCCCGAGCGGGTTGCCGCGCAGCGTCGAGAACGCGACCAGGTGCCGGTCGAGGCGCCCGGCGAGCTCGCTGGACCAGGGCAGAGGCACGGAGCGCTCCTTCGGACGGGGAACGGGGCGGGACCGATCCTGCACCCGCGTGCGTGCCGTCCGGGCCGCACGGCGTCGAGCCCGCCTCCCCGATGCGGGGATGCGGGCTCGACGGGCGGGGCGGCGGGGCTCAGGCGGCCTGCTCGAGCTCCGGGTAGTCGATGTAGCCGGCGTCGGTGCCGCCGTAGAACGAGGCCTCGTCGGCCGGGTTGAGCTCGGCGTCGACCGCCAGCCGGCGCACCAGGTCGGGGTTGGCGAGGAAGGCCCGTCCGACCCCGACCAGGTCGACGCGCTCGTCGGCGAGCAGCGTCTCCAGGTTGTCGCGCGTCGTCGGCAGCGTGAAGGCCGGGTTGACGATCAGCGTGCCGGGATAGCCGGCCCGGATCGCCGTGGTGACCGCGACGGGTCCCTCGACGATGTGCAGGTAGGCCAGGCCGAGCGGCCGGATGCCCGCCACGACCGCGTCGTAGACCTGCTCGGTCTCGGTCTCGAGGATGTCGTTGAAGGTGTTGGCCGGCGACAGGCGCAGCCCGACCTTGGCGGCCCCGACGGCCTCGGTGACGGCGTGCGTCACCTCGACGAGGAAGCGGGCCCGGTTCTCCGGGCTGCCGCCGTAGGCGTCGGTGCGGGTGTTGGTGCCCGAGGCGAGGAACTGCTGCGGCAGGTAGCCGTTCGCGCCGTGGATCTCGACGCCGTCGAAACCGCCCTGCTCGACCGCGAGGCGGGCGGAGTCGGCGTACTCGCGGACGACGCCGGCGATCTCGTCGGTCTCCAGCGGCCGCGGGGTGACGAAGTCCTGCATGCCCTCGGGGGTGAAGACCTGCCCCGCCGGGCGCACCGCCGACGGCGCGACGGGCAGCGCTCCGCCGGGCTGCAGCGACGGGTGCGAGATGCGACCGGCGTGCATGATCTGCAGGAAGATCTTGCCGCCGCGCTCGTGCACCGCGTCGGTGACCCGCTTCCAGCCGGCCGCCTGGGCCTCGTCGTGCATCCCCGGCGTCAGCGGGTAGCCCTGGCCGACGGCGGAGGGCTGGGTGCCCTCGGTGACGATCAGGCCGGCGCCGGCCCGCTGGGCGTAGTAGGTGACCATCGAGTCGGTCGGCACGCCGTCGGCGCCCGCGCGGTTGCGCGTCATCGGGGCCATCACCAGGCGGTTGGTGAGCGAGGTGCCGGCGAGGTCGTACGCGTCGAACAGGGGCGAGGTCATGGCTCTCCTGGGCTGGGGTCGGACGGTGGTGGGCGTCGTGCCGTCTCCGTGCTGCGGGCGCTGCGGAGGCGAGATGTCCGACTGGTAGAAGCCCCGGGGGCTCGCGGTTCTGCCGGGTCGGCGCCGTGTCGAGGCTCACCGTTTGCGGGCGCGACGCACCGATCAGCCGGTGCGCGCTGCGTCCGACGGCCTAGGTTCAGCGGCAGGGGGTGCGCGTGGCGACGATGAGCGCGAACGGCCGGGTGCTGACGGTCGAGCTGCACGGCGACGCGGTGCGCGCCGCGCAGGGCTCGATGGTCGCGTACACCGGCGACGTGGAGTTCCGGGGCGCCGGGATCGGTGGCGGCGACGGGCTGCGGGCTGCGCTGAAGCGCAAGGCGGCCGGCGAGGGCGTGGCGCTGATGGAGTGCACCGGCTCCGGGCGGGTGCAGCTGGCCGTCGACGCCCAGGACGTCGTGGTGGTCGACCTCGACGGCGACACGCTGGCGGTCGAGTCCGAGCAGCTGCTGGCGGTCAGCGCCGGCCTGCGCCTGGACGTGCGGTTCGCCGGGCTCGGCGGGATGACGTCCGGGCAGGGGCTGGCCACCACCACGGTGACCGGCACCGGGCAGGTGGCGCTGCTCAGCGACGGGCCGGCGATCGCGCTCCGGGTCGCTGCCGGCTCGCCGCTGGTCGTCGACCCGGACGCCTTCGTCGCCTCACGTGGCGGGCTTCGCACCACGCTGGTCTCCGGGGTGTCCTGGCGCTCGCTGGTGGGCGAGGGCTCCGGTGAGCCGTTCTCGTTGCGCTTCGACGGCGACGGGGTCGTCCTGATCCAGCCCGCGGAGCGCTGAGCCGTGCCGTTCGAGCAGGTCAACAGCAAGGTCGTCCGGGCGCACGTGGACGACGGCCGCCCGGTGCTGGCCCGGCGCGGGGCGATGCTCGGCTACCGGGGCGCGGTGGCGTTCCGGCCGGTGCACGGGCCCGGCGGCGGGGTGCGCGGCATGGTCGGGGCGGCGCTGGCGAACGAGTCCACCCCGATGATGGTCACGTCCGGGAACGGCGAGGTGCTGTACGGGCTCCTCGGCCTGCACGTCACCGTTCTCCAGCTCGACGGGAGCGCCCCGCTGCTCGTCGAGGCGGATCGGCTGCTCGCCCACGACGCCGGGCTGCAGACGTCGGTGCAGTTCCTCGGCTCCGGCGGTCTGCGCGCTGCGGTCCGGGGGGCGGCGACCGGGCAGGGGCTGTTCACCACCTCGGTCTCCGGCGTCGGGTCGGTGGCGCTGCTCTCGCACGGCGGCACGTTCGCGCTCGACGTCCGCCCGGGTGTCGTCGTCGGGGTCGACCCGCAGGCCTACGTCGCGTCGCAGGGCGACCTGTCGGTCGACCTGAAGGCCAAGGTCGGCTGGCGGGACGCGGTCGGCCGGGGCAGCGGCGAGGCGTTCCAGCTGCAGGTGACCGGCACCGGCACGGTGCACGTGCAGGCCTCCGAGAAGAAGGTGTCGTCGTGAACGTCCTGGGGCCCGACAGCCTGCCGCGCAACGACAACGTCAACCCGTACTGCTTCTGCGTCGACCTGCAGGGCAGCTGGTTCATCAGCAAGGGCGCGATGATCGCGTACTACGGCGACGTGTCCTTCTCGGCGGTGACCGCGTACACGTCGGTCGACGCGTTCCTCGCGGCTCGCTTCTCCAGCCCGGTCTACGTCCGGGACTGGGTGGTCGCGCAGGGCCGGGGCCAGGTGCTGCTCGCCGACCGCGGGTTCGACGTGAACGCCTACGACCTCGACGACGGCAACCTGACGGTGCGGGCCGGCAACCTGCTGGGCTTCGCGCCGACGCTGGAGCTCAAGCAGTCGATCGTCCCGGGCTTCGTCACGCTGCTGGGCACCGGGCAGTTCCTGGCGTCGTCCAACGGACCGGTGATCTTCGTCGAGCCGCCGTTCCGGACCGACCCGGAGGCGCTGCTGGGCTGGGCCGACTGCCCGAGCCCGGCGGTCCACCACGACGCGGCCTGGATGGCGTCCAGCCTGACCGGGATGCTGACCGGCGCGCTCGGCCGGGTGTCGGGCGAGGAACGGCAGTTCGACTTCACCGGGGCCGGGACGGTGCTGCTGCAGAGCAGCGAGGTCGTCCGGGAGGACCCGGCGCTGCTGCGCCTGGTGGAGGAGCAGGCGGCGCAGCTCTCACCGCAGCAGGCAGGGGAGCTGGGGAAGCGGCTCGTCGCGCGGTCGCAGCAGCAGTAGCGGGGTACAGGGCCTGCCTGACGACGGGGAGGTCCCATGGCCCAGGACGATGCGACGTACACCAAGCCGAAGCTGCGCGCCAAGCTGAAGAAGCAGATCCAGGCGGGCGGCAAGGGCGGCAAGCCCGGGCAGTGGTCGGCGCGCAAGGCGCAGCTGCTGGTGCGGCGGTACGAGAAGGAGGGCGGCGGCTACGCGACGTCGCGCCGCGGGTCGCAGGAGCACCTGAAGGAGTGGGGCGAGCAGGACTGGACGGGCGGGGCGCGCTACCTGCCCGAGATCGCCTGGAAGCTGCTCAGCGCGAAGGAGCGCAAGGCCACCGAGGCGAAGAAGAAGCGCGGCGACGGTCAGTACGTGGCGAACACCCGCGCCGCGAAGGAGGCCCGCAAGGCGGCCGAGCTGCTGACGATGAAGGCCGGCGAGGCGCGCAAGGCGGTGCGGAAGATGGACGGCGAACGCCAGCTTCGGAAGGCGCGGGCCGCGGAGAAGCGGCACGGCAAGGGGCGCAAGACGGTGCTGGCGGCGATCCAGGAGCGGCTCGACCGGAGCTGACGCGGCTGTCGGCGGGGTCGGCGCCTGGCCGGCGGCGTCAGCTGTCGAACAGCATCGTCTCGACGCAGCCGCGGTAGTCCGCGTAGATCTGCCGGTAGCGGGCGAGCGCGTCGCCGTGCCGGCCGGCCTCGAGCAGGTCGAGCGTCTCGCGGTAGCCGACCACCCAGACCTGCCAGACGTCGTCCTCGGCGGTGGCGGCGACGAGCCGGGTGGTCCGGGCGACGACGAGGTCGACGTGCGTCTGCAGCTCGCGGTTGCCGCTGGCGAGGATGACCGTGGTGCTCACGTCGGCGCCGGCCGCGATGGCGGCGGCGACGTTGCCGAGTCGCAGGTGCCTGCGCCGGCTTCGAGTGGGGATGCGCGACCCCAGCCCCGGCCAGCTGGCCCACATGCGCGCGCGGCTCGCCGAGTTCCAGCAGCACGTTCCAGCGTCTCCAGGAAGCGTCGAGGAGAGGCCCAGGTCCGACGGTTGGTCGCGGAGCTCGAACCGCAGGGCTGGCGGGCCCTGCGCGCGGCGGTGGCCCGGGACCCGCCCGCGCCGACCTGGACCACCTACTGGTCGGCCGAGTCTTGTCGTGCCGGACTGCACGACCACGCCTCCCGGCGCCGACCACGGAGTGGATCTGTGGGGTTCTCGCCTGAACGCGACGGCGACGACAGGGCCTGACGGCGTCCTCGGCCAGTGGGCCGCTCCCCATCGGGCAACGTTGTGGAGTGCGCGCCCCGGCAGAACCCCGGACGCCGGCCGGCCACGGGCGTGGGCGTGGGCGTTCGATCAGGCCGCGAGGGCTATGCCTTTGAAGACTTCCCGGGCGTGCCACATCACGTGGACTTCGGCCGGCGCGGCGGTGCCTGGTCGAGGTTTCAACGGGCGACCGTGCAAACCGTAGGTCGAGCGGCCGGCTGACGTCCGGGAGGAGAATGCACTGCTGACGATGATCTGCAGCTGCTCGTCGAGACCGATTGCTCCGCGGTCGAACAGCTTGTGATGCAGGCTGCACAGCGCCAGCCCATTGTCCAGGTCGTCGGGGCCGTCGTACGCGTGCCAGCGCACGTGCGCTGCCTCCAGGCCGACTGGTGCACCCCCGAGCTGCCCGTCCCACCCGCAGAAGGCGCACGAGCGGTCCCACGCCTCGATCACGGCGTTGCGCCACAGCGGGCTGCGGCGTCGGGCCGTGCCCCCGAGCGCCGCGCCGGACCGCAGGACCGCGTCGGGGTCAAGCCCGGTGGCCGCCAGGACGTCCACCGCGAGCGTCTCCGGAAAGTGGCTCAGGACGAGTGCCCGGGCCGTGTCGAGCGCCTTGGAAGGGTGGGCGGCAAGCTCCACCTCAATCTCTGCGGTGAAGTGACCGGTGACGTCATGCGCCTGCAGCGGTCCGACCCGGTCCATCGGGACCTCCGCATCGAGTTCCCAGACGCCGTCTGACCGCAGCCGGGTGAACGGGTAGGCAGCGCTCTGCGCGCGCCCGGTCGTGGAGGGCCGCCCGAACTCCGCGAGCAGGTCGGCCAGCCGTTCTGCAATCTGAGACCAGGCCATGAGGCTGCTACCGGTGCTCATCAGCTGTGAGAGGGCGAGCAAGGTCAACAGAGGCTTGTGCGGGGAGCGGACGCCGTCCTGCTGGTGCAGGCGAAGGTCGAGCAGGCGATCGAGAGGTCCGGTCGTCATGTGAGCACGCTTTCACAGAACGAGATCGAGACGCCTACCCGCGGTGACGCCGCCGCAAGATTCCCAATGGCGCAGTCAGGGCCGGGCACGGCGTCAGAGGACGCGTCGACGATTCTCCGGGTGCGGTGTGCCGCGATCCTGAGGCATCAAGGGACCGGCATGATGACCTCGTCGCTTACGGCCACGTCGACGGTCACGGTGCTTTCAGTCAGGTCGGGCGCTAACGTCGGGCTGGGCGATGCGACACCAGTCAGCGACAAAGGATCGGATGTGCGGTTCCCGGATCGGCGTTCCTTTGACGCCTCTCGTTCCGGGTTCCCGCGTCCGAGTGAGCGCCACGACGTAGGGTCGACCCGTCAGCACTGCGGCCCGACGAGCGAACCGGCACGGTAAGCCCCCACCCGCAGGTAGGTCATTCCTGCCTTCCTCGGGGTTGTCGTGCCGTTGTACCGCGCGCCGGTGGCGCAGTTCCGTGCCCAGGTGCTGGACGCGAGCCTGGTCCCGAATCTCATCGAGCAGTACGTGCACTACCTGTCGCGCCGCCCCTCGGAAGGGGAGGTCCGCTCTTGGGAGCGGAGTCTCGGAGTGCTGGCCTTCGACCTGAACCTGGCTGGGTTAGACGGCGTCGAGGTGCTGCTGGAGCACCAGCTGCCGCTGACGAGCAAGCGGGCGGACGCGTGCTGTGCGGCGTCCACCCGGTCACCGGTGCGCCGTCGTACGTCGTGGTCGAGCTCAAGCAGTGGAGCCGGGCGGGCCTGCTCGAGGGGGCGAGTGACGTCTGCGTGGTCGGCGGGTACGGCGGCGAGCACCTGCACCCGGCGAGCAGGTCCGGCGCTACTGCGGGCATCTGCTGGACTTCCTGGCGCGCCCTGGGTGACGCTGTCCGACCCGCTCGCCGGCGTCGCCTACCTGCACAACGCGACCGACCTGGACGTGGCCGACCTGTGGAACCTGCCCGACGACGAGCACGGTCGGCTGTTCACCGGCCAGCGACGCGGCGAGTTTCGTGCCTACCTGCGCTCGCGGCTGGCACCCGAGCCCGGCGCCGAGGCGGCGGACCTGCTGCTCGGCAGCGCCGTGCGGCCGAGCAAGCCAGTTGCTGGCGCTGGCTGCCGAGGAGGTGCAGCACCGCGAGCAGTTCGTGCTGCTGGACGAGCAGCAGGTCGGCCTACAGCCTGGTGATGCGCGCTGTCGAGCGCGCCGACGCGGCGCACACCAAGGAGGTCGTGATCGTCTCAGGCGGGCCCGGCTCCGGGCAAGAGCGTCATCGCGCTTGTCGCTGCTCGGAGAGCTGTCACGGCAGGGCCGGGCGGTGCTGCACGCGACCGGGTCTCAGGCGTTCACCCAGACGCTGCGGCGGGTTGCCGGCCGCCGGGCGCCGCGGGTGCAGGGCGATGTTCCGGTACTTCAACCAGTTCGGCGACGCTCGAGCCGAACGGGCTCGACGTCCTGCTCTGCGACGAGGCGCACCGGATCCGCGAGACCTCCGCCAACCGCTACACCCCGGCCAGCCTGCGCACCGGCACGCCGCAGGTCGAAGAGCTGCATCGACGCCGCCCGGGTCCCGGTGTTCCTGCTCGACGAGCACCAGGTCGTACGCCCCGGCGAGATCGGGATCAGTCGACGGAGATCCAGGCCGCCGCAGCTCGGCTCGGCATCGACGTCCGTGTCGTGCGAGCTCGACGGGCAGTTCCGCTGCGGCGGCAGTCGGGCGTACGAGCACGTGGGTGCTCCGGCTGCTCGGCCTCGAGCCCGGCGGACCCGACCGCTGGGGAGGCGACGACCACTTCGAAGTCGGTCTCGCCGGAGTCGCCGAGGAGATGGAGGTGCGGCTGCGCGAGCAGCAGGACGCCGGCTACAGCGCCCGGATCACCGCCGGCTACTGCTGGCCGTGGAGCGACCCGCGTCCCGACGGCACGCTCGTCGACGACGTCGTGATCGGCGACTGGCGGCGGCCGTGGAACAACAAGAAGGACACCTCGCATCGACGGGGCTCCGGGCCGGCCGTACTGGTCCAGCGACCCGGCCGGGTTCGAGCAGGTCGGCTGCGTCTACACCGCCCAGGGCTTCGAGTACGACTAGTCGGGAGTCGTGATCTGGGTCCGGACCTCGTGTGGCGTGCCGACCGCTGGGTGGCCCAGCCGGGGCGCAGCCACGACACTGCGGTCAAGCGGGCGACGCTGGCGGAGTTCGACCGGGCGGTCCGCAACACCTACAAGGTGCTGCTGACACGCGGCATGCGCGGGTCGCTTCTGTTGAGCACCGACCGCGAGACGCAGGAGCTGCTGCAGTCGCTGCTCGTGCCGGCGCAGCTCCCGACGCCGCGGCGGTAGATACGCGCCGCATCCGCGACGTCACTCCTTGCGCGTCCGAGCCACCCGCCCGGACCGCCGCCCACCGCCGAACGCCACCGCGATCCCCAGCACGAAGCCGACGTCGTACCAGTTCCCGTTGTTGCGGACCTCGTAGATGCTCACCCGCTCGTCGAACAGCGAGATGAGGAACGTGACCGGGGTGATCAGCCCGTGCCAGAGCCCCAGGCCGAAGCCGGCCGGGCCGGTCCCCGGCGCCACGTCGTTCACCCCAGCGGCGCACCCGGTGACCAGCACCGCGGCGAGCACGACAGCCGCGGCGCGGCCGCGGCGCCGAGCACCCGGACGGCCGGCGCGTTCGATGTGGTCGCCTCCCCTCGCCCTGCGCCCAGGGTGACGGTCCCACCCAGACCGACCTCCGGGCAGAACGACCCGTCGCCCCGCCCGAACGGGTCGCCCGCCCCGGGACGGGGCAGAGTGGAGACAGACCCATCCGACCGACGAGAGGCATCCCACGCAGTGAGCAGCTACCAGGTCGTCAACCCCGCCACCGGCGAGGCCGGCCAGTCCTACCCCGAGACCACCGACGAGCAGATCCAGGACGTCCTGGCCCGCTCCGAGGCGGCGTACCGCTCCTGGCGCACGACGTCGAAGGCGGAGCGCACCGCGATCCTGAACAAGGTCGCGGACCTGTACAAGGAGCGCCGCGACGAGCTGGCCGCGATCATCGGCCGCGAGATGGGCAAGCCGACCCGCGAGGCCAAGGGCGAGGTCCACCTCGTCATCGACATCTTCCGCTACTACGCCGACAACGGCCCCGGCCTGCTCGAGGACGAGCCGCTCAGCCCGCAGGGCGGCGGCAACGCGGTGATCCGCAAGGAGGCCGTCGGGCCGCTGCTGGGGATCATGCCGTGGAACTACCCGTACTACCAGGTGGCCCGGTTCGCCGCGCCGAACCTGATGATCGGCAACACGATCATCCTCAAGCACGCGCCGCAGTGCCCGGAGTCCGCGCTCGTCATGGAGCAGATCTTCCGCGACGCCGGGCTGCCGGAGGACGCGTACATCAACGTCTTCGCCACCAACGAGCAGGCCGCGACGATGATCGCCGACCCGCGTCTGGTCGGCGTCTCGGTGACCGGTAGCGAGCGGGCCGGCGCGGCCGTCGCGCCGAGGTGGCCGGCAAGAACCTCAAGAAGGTCGTCCTCGAGCTCGGCGGGTCCGACCCGTTCATCGTGCTCGACGGCGAGAACCTGGAGAACACCGTCAAGGCCGCCGTCATCGGCCGGATGGGCAACGCCGGCCAGGCCTGCAACGCCGCCAAGCGCCTGATCGTCGTCGACGACGTGTACGAGGAGTTCGTCGAGGGCTTCACCGCCGTCATGTCCTCGCTGACGCCCGGCGACCCGGCCGAGAAGGGCACCGACTTCGGGCCGCTGTCGTCGGAGAAGGCCGCCGAGAGCCTGCTGGAGCAGATCGACGACGCCGTGCAGAAGGGCGCCACGCTGCGCACCGGCGGGCACCGGGTCGACCGGCCCGGCTCGTTCGTCGAGGCCACCGTGCTCACCGACGTCACGCCGGACATGCGGGCGTACTCCGAGGAGCTGTTCGGCCCGGCCGCGGTCGATCTACCGCGTCGCCGACGCCGAGCGAGGCCGTCGAGCTCGCCAACAGCTCGTCGTACGGCCTCGGCGGGGTGGTCTTCAGCAGCGACACCGACCAGGCGCTCGAGATCGCGAACCGGCTCGAGACCGGCATGGTGTGGATCAACAGCGCGCAGGGGAGCGCCGCGGACCTGCCGTTCGGCGGGACCAAGCGCTCCGGCGTCGGGCGCGAGCTCGGCCCGCTGGGGATCGACGAGTTCGTCAACAAGAAGCTCGTGTACGTGCCGTAGTACCCGCTCGCTCGCCGACCCCGTGGCTGCGGCCGCGGGGTCGGTGGCGTCTCCGGGCCCCCGCGTTGCGCCGATCATGGAAGTAGTGCCCGCCGCCCGCGCTTACGCCCGGGCAGCAACTCCATGATCGGCGGCGACCGCGGCGGGGGGGCTCAGCGGACGAGGTCGAGCGCCCGGTCCACGAGCTCGTAGTGGACGACCGCCCAGATCGCGACGGCGGCGCCGACCAGCCCGGCCACCGTGATGAGCGTGGCCCGGACCGGGTGCTCCTGGGCATTGCCCCAGGCCTCTCGGGCGCTCCGCACGGCCCGCACCCGCAGCGAGCGCGCCCAGTCGAACTCCAGCGACCAGACGTACACCCCGACCAGCACCGGGGGGATGGTGAGCGGCCCGGGCAGGATCGCCAGCGCCAGACCCCCGGCCACGAACAGCAGGCCGACGAGGAAGACGACGACCTTGAGGCCGGTGCGTCCGCCCGGCGCCTTCTCGGCGCGCTCCGCGAAGCGGGCGTAGCGCCGGTCCAGCACGCTGTCCTTCGTCGTGTCGCTGTCCTGCCGGGTGCTCGTCGCCATGCCGCCGCTCTCGTCGGGTCACGGCCGTCGTACGGGCGTGAGGGTGCCGGGGGCGGAAGTCGCACGCCCGTTCTGCAGGGTGCTGCCCGGATTCGCGGCGCACCACGCCTCGAGGGGTCGGCTCCGCGGCGCTACCGTCCCCCCGTGACGCCTGTGCTGGTGGACGTGCCGTGGCTGCGGGAGCGGGCCGGGCGGGTCGTCGTGGCCGACGTCCGCTGGTACCTCGACGGCCGGTCCGGCCGGCGCGCGTACGAGCAGGGGCACCTGCCCGGCGCGGTCTTCGTCGACCTGGACCGCTGGCTGGCCGGGCCGCCCGCACCGGAGCACGGCCGGCACCCGCTGCCTGCTCCGGGGCTGTTCGCCGAGGGGATGGCCCGGCTCGGGATCAGCGACACCGACACCGTCGTCGCGTACGACGACGCGGGGGGCGTGATCGCCGCCCGGCTGGTCTGGATGCTCCGGGTCACCGGGTGCGACGCCGCGCTGCTCGACGGCGGCCTGGCGGCCTGGGACGGACCGCTCGAGCAGGACACGCCGGACCGGCCGGCGGGGGTGTTCCCGCCCGGCCGTGGCCCGTGGGCCGGCTGGCGGACCCGGGCGACACCCTCGACGGGACGTCCGTCGTCCTGGACGCCCGGGACGCCGAGCGCTACCGCGGTGAGCTCGAACCGGTCGACCCCCGCGCCGGGCACATCCCGGGCGCCCGCAGCCTGCCGTGCCGCGGGAACCTCGACGAGTCGGGACGGATGCTGCCGGCCGGGGCGCTGCGGCAGCGGTTCGCCGCCGTCGGCGTCACCGGGAGCACCCCGGTGGTGTCGTACTGCGGCTCGGGCGTCACCGCCTGCCACAACCTGCTCGCCCTGGAGGTCGCCGGGCTCGGGCCCGGCCGGCTCTACCCGGGCTCCTGGTCGCAGTACAGCGCCGCACCGGGCCGCGAGGTCGAGGTCGGCGCCGGGACGTGGCAGCCGTGAGGCTCGAGGCGACCGCGCTGCCGGCCGGCACCCAGGAGCTGCGCCGGCAGGTGCGGGAGTTCCTGGCCGGCGAGGTCGCGCGCGGCGCGTTCGTGCCGGCGGTCGACAACTGGCTCGGCGGGGCCGACCCCGAGCTCAGCCGGGCGCTCGGCGCGCGCGGCTGGCTCGGCATGACCTACCCCGTCGCGTACGGCGGCCGGGCCGCCAGCGCGCTGGACCGGTTCGTCGTCACCGAGGAGCTGCTCGCCGCGGGCGCGCCGGTCGCGGCGCACTGGGTCGCCGAGCGGCAGATGGCGCCGAGCATCCTGCACCTGGGGCACCGAGGAGCAGAAGCAGCGCTTCGTGCCCGGCATCGCCCGCGGCGAGCTGTACTTCGCGATCGGCATGTCCGAGCCCGACACCGGCTCGGACCTGGCGTCGGTACGGACCCGCGGGGAGCAGGTCCCGGGCGGCTGGCGGGTCTCCGGGACCAAGGTCTGGACGTCCGGCGCCCACCTCGCGCACCGCATGATCGCGCTGCTGCGGACGTCGCCGCGCGACGACAGCGCCCGGCACGCCGGGCTCAGCCAGTTCGTCATCGACCTGCACAGCGAGGGCGTGCAGGTCCGGCCGATCCTCAGCCTGGACGGCGGTCACCACTTCAACGAGGTGGTGTTCCGGGACGTCTTCGTCCCGGACGAGGACGTCCTCGGCGCGGTCGGGGACGGCTGGAAGCAGTGCACCAGCGAGCTCGCGGTCGAGCGCAGCGGCCCGGAACGGGTGCTCAGCACCGTCCCGCTGCTGCTCGCCTGGGTCGAGGTGCTGCGCTCCGGCACCGCCGACCCGCACGCCTGCCGGGTGCTCGGGGGGCTGATCGCCCGGCTGTTCGTGCTGCGCCAGATGTCGCTGGCGGTCGCCGGGGCGCTGGCCGCCGGCGCCAGCCCGGAGGTCGAGGCGGCGCTGGTCAAGGACCTCGGCACCCGGTTCGAGGGGGAGGTGGTCGAGGCGGTGCGCCGCCTGGCGCCGGACGCTCCGGACCTGGCCGGGTCGCCGCTGTCGAGCATGCTGGCGACCGCGGTGCTGCACACGCCGGGCTTCACCCTGCGCGGTGGCACGAACGAGATCCTGCGCGGCGTCGTGGCGCGCGGCCTGGGGGTGCGGTGACCGACCCGGAGCTGGGCCCGCTGGCCGAGGCCGCCGAGGCGATGCTCGGCGCCGGGCCGGACAGCGACGGCGTCTGGGACGCGCGGGCCTGGGCGGTGCTCCAGGACGCCGGGCTGACCCGGGTCGACCTGCCCGAGTCGGCCGGCGGGAGCGGCGGGACGCTGCGCCAGGCGGCCGAGGTGGTCCGGGTCGCCGGAGCCCGCTCGGCCCGGCTGCCGCTGGCCGAGACGGCGCTGGTCGCGTCCTGGCTGCTGCACGCAGCCGGGCTCGACGTGCCCGCCGGCCCGCTCACCGCCGCGCTGGACGGCGCGGTCACGGCCGTCCCGGTCGACGGGGGCTGGCGGCTGGCCGGGAGCGCGCGCCGGGTGCCGTACGCCCGGGTGTGCGCGGGGGTCGCGTTGGTCGCGACCGGTCCGGACGGCCCGCTGGCGGTGCTGGTCGACCCGTCGAGCTGCGCCCTGCGGGAGGGGACGAACCTGGCCGGGGAGCCGCGGGACGACCTGGACCTGGACGGGGTCGTGGCGCGTTCGGCCGCCGGGGTGGCGGAGGCGGTGGCCGGCCAGCTCGCGGAGCGGGTCGCCCTGTCGCGGGTCGTGCTCACCGCGGGCGCCGCGCAGACCGTGCTGGCGGTCGTGCTGCGGCACGTCTCCGAGCGCGAGCAGTTCGGCCGGCCGATCGGCCGCTTCCAGGTGGTGCAGCACCTGGTGGCCGAGCTGGCCGGCGAGGTGGCGTCCGTCGAGGTCGGCGCCGAGGCGGCGCTGCTCGCGGTCGCCGGCGACGACCCGGCGTACGCCGCGACGGCGGTGGCCGCCGCCGCGGTCGTCTCCGCGCAGGCGTCCGGGCGGATCGCCGCGATCGCGCACCAGCTGCTCGGCGGGATCGGCGTCACCCGGGAGCACGCGCTGCACCGGTCGACGACGCGGCTGTGGTCGTGGCGCGACGAGGCGGGCGGCGAGGGCCGGTGGGCCGACCGGCTCGCGGACCGGGCGCTCGACCCGGCCGCACCCAGCCTGTGGCAGCAGGTCGTCGGAGCCTGACCGTCAGGCGGCCGACGCGGTGCCCCGCCTGCTGGGCCGCAGCGCGGCGACGAGCACCGCCAGCGCCAGCCCGGCCCCGCCGAGGGCCAGGGTGGCGAAGCTGCTGGACGCCACGACGAGCCCGCTGGACAGGCCTCCGGTCGCGCCGGCCAGCGCGACCGCGACGTCCACCCGACCCTGCACCCGGGCCCGCTCGGCCAGCGCGACCGCACCGGCGACCAGCGTCGTCCCGCCCAGCAGGCCCAGGTTCCACCCCAGCCCGAGCAGCGCCAGAGCCAACGCCAGCGCGGCGACCGACGACGCCGGGGCGGTGGCCGCGACCAGCCCGGCCGCGAGCAGGCACAGCCCCCCGGCCGTGATCACCGGCGAGCTGCCGTAGCGGTCCGCGAGCCGGCCGGTCAGCGGCGACGGCAGGTACATCATCCCGATGTGCACGGCGATGACCAGGCCGGTCGCGCCGAGCCCGTGGCCGTGGTCGCGCATGTGCACCGGCGTCATCGTCATCACCGCGACCATCACGACCTGGGTGACCACCATCGCCAGGCCGCCCAACCGGACCGCCGCGATGTCGGTGACGGCCGCTGCCCCGGGCTCGCCCGGCCGGTCGAGGGCGTCCTGGCGGGCCAGGGCCCGGGCGGTGAGCAGCGGGTCCGGGCGCAGCCACGCGGTCAGCACCAGCGCGGCGAGCGCGTACGCCAGCGAGGCCAGCACGAACGGGCCGGCGAGCGCCGGGATGCCGGCCGCCACCGCGAGCGAGCCGGTCGGCCCGACGAGGTTCGGGCCGGCGACCGCCCCCAGCGCGGTGGCGACCAGCACGGTGCTGACCGCGGCGCCGCGCGCCGTCGCCGGAGCGAGGTCGCCGCCCGCGTACCGGGCCTGCAGGCTCGTCGCCGTCCCCGAGCCGTACACCAGCAGCGAGACGAGCAGCAGTGCCGGGCTGTCCAGGATCGCGGCGAGGGCGACACCGGCGCCGCCGACCGCGCCGGCCAGGTAGCCGGCGGCCAGCCCGGGGCGGCGCCCGGCCCGGTCGGACAGCGCGCCGATGCCGTACGCGGCCCCCGCCGAGCCGAGGGTGAACAGCGCCGCCGGCAGCCCGGAGAACCGGGTCGACCCGAGCATGTCCTCGGCCAGCAGCGCGCCGACCGTGACGCCGGCGGTCAGGCCCGCGCCGCCGAGCACCTGGGACAGCACCAGCACCCGCAGGCTGCGGGTCTGCAGCGCCGCCCGGTCGAGTGCGGGCCGGGTCACGGCTCCCCGGGAGCGATCACCGTCAGGCCGGCGCGGCAACGGCCTCGTCCACGGGGGTGTCGCCGGCCGTCAGCTCCAGGACCCGCCCGGCGGTACCCGGGGCGTCGAGCAGGGCGACCAGCACGGCGGCGACGTCGTCCCGCGGGACGTCACCGCGGTCGACCCGCGGGGCGAGCCGCACCCGGCCGGTGCCCGGGTCGTCGGTGAGCCGACCCGGGCGCAGCACCGTCCAGGCGAGGGACCTGGCTCGCAGGTCGTCCTCCGCGGCGAGCTTGGCGCGCAGGTAGCTGACGAACGCGTCCTCGACGCCGTCGGGCGTGGCTCCGTCGCGGACCGACTCCACGCCCATCGACGACACCAGCAGGTAGCGCCCGACCCCGGCAGCCTCGGCCGCGTCGGCCAGCAGCCCGGCCGCGGCCCGGTCGACGGTGTCCTTGCGGGCGTCGCCGCTGCCGGCCCCGGCCCCGGCGCTGAAGACCACGGCGTCGGCACCGGCGAGCGCCTCGGCCAGCCGCTCGACCGGGGTGGCCTCCAGGTCCAGCACCTCGGGCTGCACGCCGGCCGCGCGCAGGTCGTCGGCCTGGCTGCTGCTGCGGATCAGCCCGACGACCGTGTCGCCCCGTTCGGCGAGCCGGCGGCCCAGCCGCAGGCCGATCTGTCCGTGGGCCCCGGCGATGGCGATGCGCATGCCGCAGACGCTACGACGGTGCTGTGTGCGGGCGGGGCGGACGGGGCCGCGGCTGCCCGCCGCAAGGGCCCTTCCACAGCCGCGGCGGCCGTCCACAGATCCCGGCGGCTACGACGAAAGGGCTGGTCAGCGGGGTGTTTGCAGCGTAGAATCGCACACATGTTCGATAACGAACCACCCTTCACCCCGGAGCCGTCCTGGGCGGTTCCGGGCCAGGATCGGCCCTACCCGGTCGCCGCGTCGGCAGCCGTGCGAACCCTGACGCGTGCGGTCGACGCGCTCGCCGAGGATGATCCCGCGGCCGTCGACGGACCCGAGGTCCTTCTTCAGACTGCGGCGCTGTTCGCGCAGGCACAACGCCTGCAGCTGCTGGCGCTGGCGCACCTGGCCGAGGTCGACCGGCGCGAGCTGTACGCCCTCGACGGGGTGTCGAGCACCGGTCGCTGGGTGGAGAGCCTGGCGGTCGGCGCGGACCGGACGAGCGTGGCGGTGGCCCGCCGGCTGTCGGCCTTTCCCACGGTCCGCTCCCGGGTCCTGGACGGCCGGGTGGGGCTGGCGCAGGCGCACCAGCTCCAGGTGGCGCTGACCCGCGTCCGGCCGCACCTCGACCGGCCGGACGGCCGGATCGACGGCCACGACGCCGAGCAGGCGCTGGCGGCGGTGGTGCTCGACGGGGTCCCGATGCTGGTGGCGCAGGCACGTGGTGGGTTCGCCAGCGACGGCGACCCGGTGCTGAGAGCCCTCCACGAGCGGCTGTCGGCGGGAATGGAACGACCGGAGGGCCAGCTGGCGCGCCTGGAGGCCGCCCTCGTGCTGCTCGCCGAGCACGTCGAGCCGGGGCAGCTGAGCGGCGCGCTGGGCCTGCTCGTCGACGCCCTGCTCCCCGAGCAGCACGACCGTCGGGCCGAGCGCGCGCACGACCGGCGCGGGCTGCGCCTGACGCGGTCAGCGGACGGCGCCGGCTGGCACCTGACCGGCAGCCTCGACCTGCGGTGCGGTGAGCGGCTGTTCGCCGTGCTGCAGGCCGAGCTGCGCCGCGACCCCGACTCGCCGCTCGACACCGAGCTCGCGGCCGAGCTGCGCGCCCAGGGACTGGACCCCTATGACCCGGAGCTCGGCTCCGCCCGCACGCCGAGGACCGCCTCCCAGCGCCTGCACGACGCGCTCGACTCCGCCTGCGGCCGCTATCTCGAGGACGGGCTGGGCGGGACGCACGACAAGCTCCCGGTGCAGGTCGTGGTGACCGTTCCGGTCGAGGCCCTCGACGACGCGCCGGGCGCGCTCCCCGGGCGCAGCGGCTCGGGCGCCAGCCTGCCGAGGCGTCTGGTCCGTCGGTGGGTGTGCGGCAGCGCGCTGACCCGGCAGGTGCTGGACCTGCGCGGGAAGGTGCTGGCGACCAGCCACACGCAGCGCACCCTCACCGGCGCGGAGCGCCGGGCGCTCTGGACGCAGACCGCAGGTGCCTGTCAGGGGGCCGGCTGCCGGCGCTCCAGCAGGGTCCCGGGCACGGTGCTGCATCCGCACCACGCGAACCCCTGGAGCCGTACCGGGAGCACCAGCCTGGCCGACACCGCACTGGTCTGCGACTCCTGCCACGCCGGCGTCCACTCCGGCCGGGTGCTCCGGCTCAAGGACGGGCGCCGGCTCGGCCCCGACGGCTGGGTTCCGGCGCCGTCCTCGAGACGCCCGGATGGCTTCTCGTAGCGTGTCGATCGTGAAGCCCTTCCTGCTGCTCGCAACGCGAGCGGAGGACGAGGCCGCCGACGACGAGTACGCCGCGTTCCTGGCCTGCACCGGGCTCAGCGAGCGCGAGCTCGTCCGGCGCCGGCTCGAGCAGGGGCCGCTCGGCGAGGTGGACCTGAGCGCCTGGTCGGGACTCATCCTGGGCGGCAGCCCGTACACCTGGAGCGACCCGCCCGAGACCCGGTCCGTCACGCAGCGCCGCGTGGAGGCCGAGCTCTGGGCGCTGCTCGACCGGGTCGTCGCCGCGGACGTCCCGTTCCTCGGCGCCTGCTACGGCGTCGGCGCCCTCGGGAGGCACCAGGGCGGCGTCGTCGACCGCCGCTACGGCGAGCCCATCGGTGCGGTGTCCGTGACGCTGACGGCGGCCGGGCGGACGGACCCGCTGACGGGCGTGCTGCCGGAGGTCTTCGAGGCCTTCGTCGGCCACAAGGAGGCGCTCAGCCGGCTGCCGGCGGGGGCCGTGCTGCTCGCAGGGTCCGCGACCTGCCCGGTGCAGGCCTTCCGCATCGGCAAGCACGTCTACGCCACGCAGTTCCACCCCGAGCTCGACGTCGTCGGGCTGCGCACCCGGATCTCGGTCTATCGGCACGCCGGGTACTTCGCTCCGGAGGAGCTCGCCGAGATCTCCGCGCGGGTGGGCCTGGCCACGGTCACGCACCCTCCACGGCTGCTGCGCAGGTTCGTCGAGCGGTACGCCGTGGCCACGCACGCCGACGCGGTGGGCGCCACGGGCTGACCGGAGCGCGGGCCGATCACGGGGCGCGCTGCACCACCGACGCCACGATGCCGGCCAGGGCCGCACCGAACGCCGGCAGCGCGACGATCTGCGGCAGCAGCGTCCCGCCCGCCAGGACCGTCAGCCCCCCGCACAGCACGGCCGGCGCGGCGACGGCCAGCACGGCCCAGCCCGGCCCCGACCGGCTGACGCCCGCCGCCACCAGCAGCAGCACGGCGCAGCCACCCAGGATGAGCAGCTGGCCGATCCGCTCGTTGCTCACCCCCGCCGGTGTCCGCTCGAACGACACCGTGCGGATCAGCCCTGCCCCGAGGACGACGAGCCCCGCCAGCCCGGTCACCCCGAGCAGGAGGCGCGCAGCCAGGCCCGTCACCGCGCGCCTCCCGTTCCCTGTCGTCCCGTTACCGGCGGAAGCGGAACAGCGCGCTGTGCGTGCTGCCGTCGGTGAGTGTCAGCGTCATCGTGCGGCAGGTGCCGGCCCAGGCGGCTGACGTCTTCCAGACGTAGGTGTACCGACCGGAGGCCGCGTCGTACGTCAACGCGGCGCCGCCCGCGGTCGCTGCGCTCTCCACCGGCGCGACGGCGACCCCCGTGTCGCAGGCGACCCGCACCGAGCTCGGGGAGCCGGCAGCCAGCACGTTCAGGCCCAGGTCGCCGCCCAGGCCGAACTTCAGCGGTACGGCCCGGCCGGCCTGCACCGCGTTGACGGCCGGCGGGTTGTCGACCGGAGGTCCGAAGCCGGTGAAGACGTACGGGCTGACCGTCACGGTCGACGGCGCGGTCGCGAAGTCCTCGCCTCCCCGGTCGTCCTTGATCGCCAGGCTCACCTTGTAGGTCCCGTCCGCCGCGTAGGTGTGCGTCGCCCGGCTGCCGGTCGCGGTCGTGCCGTCGCCGAACTCCCAGAGGTACTCCACGACCGCACCGTCACTGTCCCGGCTGGCGCCGGCGTCGACCGTCACGGTGCGTCCCGCGAACGACTGCGTCATTCCCGCCGTCGGGAGGGCGTTGGTCGGCGGCGGGTTGTGCACCACCAGACGGGTCTCCTCCCCGCCCGGCGCCACCTGGCGCCCGAACAGCGTCGCGGTCCACACCCCCGGCTCCGGGTCCGAGATGCGGTAGGTCTCGAAGGTCGGGCCGAGCAGGTGCTCGACGCGGGGGTCGACGGTCTCCCGCGTGTAACGGCGCCCGGACGGCGAGGTGAGGCTGAGCACGACGTCGCTGCCCGGCCACTGGGTCGAGGCGTCCAGCGTCGGCCCGGGAGTCACCGGGAACTGGGAGGTGAGCGTCTCACCCGGCCGGACGTTGAACAGGTCCCCCGGCGGCAGGGCGCGCAGCTCACGGGCCACCGCGTCGGTGATCAGGCCGTGCCCGAACGCGTTCGGGTGGTAGGACTCCACCTTCGCCAGCGGCCTGACGCCGTTGAGGAAGCGGTCGGCACTGGGGCCGCACAGCTCGTGGCCGGCCGGGGTGTCGTACAGGTCGACGACCTGCAGCCCCAGGCTGGCCGCCGCGGTCCGGATCGCGTCGTCGAGCCGCCGGATGCCGCTGTTGATCCAGCGCTGGTCGGTCTGCCGCACGCCGGCGCAGTAGTCGTCGGTGAAGCGGTTCGCAGCCCCGCCCTCGACGTAGAACCGCGGGTACGTCATGACGACGATCCGGGCGTACGGGGCCTGCTCGCGGACCGTCTGGTAGATGTCGCGCAGCCGGCCGCCGTCGACCAGGGCGGTGTAGTTGTCCTCCAGCTGCGCGTCGTACTTCTCCTGGCAGGAGAAGTCGCCGAACGGGTTGAGCGCGCCCAGGACGGTGCCGGTGATGCAGCCGGCCAGGACGTCGGAGAACTGCATGTCGTTGCCGCCGATGCCCAGCGTCACCAGCTTGGTGCTGCTGCCGAGCCGGCCGAGCTGCGACATCCCGTCGGTGTACGGCGGCCGCCGCGGGTCGTAGGTCACGGCCAGGTCGTCGATCACGGCACCGCTGCACGCGCCGAAGTCCAGCGTGAGGTTGACGACGCCGTCGTCGACGAGCCGTCGCGGGTAGGCGTACACCGAGCGGTGGCACTGGTTGCCCGAGATGTCGGTGAGCGGGAGGTAACCGCCGGCGCCCTCCCCGCTCTGGAAGGAGTCGCCGAGCGCGACGTACTGGGTGAGCGGGGCGCCGCCCTGGCGCACCCGGAAGACGTGCCGCCCGGGAATCGCGCTGTCGGTGCTCGTGCGGGCCAGGCCGCTCGGGCTGCTGTCGAGGAAGGCGCCGTTGACCAGCGAGCCGGCCAGCTCGTACGAGGTGCCCTCCCGGCCGCTGCCGTTGGAGAAGCCGGCACTGGCGGAGGTACCGCCCAGCCCCCCGCTGCCGCCGCTCGCGTCGCCGGTCTCCCACTCGACCCGGTCGTAGTTGAACACGATGTCGAAGTCGCCGACCCCGGCGTCCTCGCGCTGGACCAGCAGGAGCTGGAAGCTGTTGAGCTTGTCGGTGTGCTGGTTGAAGTAACCCACGTCGACCCAGTTGACGCAGAACGCCCGGTGCCCCTCGTAGGTGGTGTTGCCCCAGCCGTACCGGACCGTGCTCCCTCGGCGGGTGTCCACGTCGGCGAAGAAGGGGGCGATGATCTTTCGGGACGTGCTCGCGAGGCCGAACGGCGTGAAGGAGCTGAGTGACTCGTCGAAGGTCACGTTGCCGTTGTTGTTGACGTACAGCGACGTGAAGGCGTCCCCGTAGAAGTTGAGCCCGAACGGCAGCGAGACCAGGTCCGCCGAGCCGTCGTCGTTGGCTGTCAGCTCGTTCTGGGTGCAGTCCGCGGAGCTGATCACCGCCGGGGCGACGGTCTGCGCGACGGCCGGGGCAGCCGTCAACCCCGTCGCGACGAGCACTCCGCATCCCAGCGCCGCCACGCCCTGCCGCCACCGTGCCTGCATCCCACGTCCCCCTGCTGTCCCACGACCCAGTCGCGTCGGCGGGAACTTGATCACGTCGAGCGGGCGCTGTCCGGAGAACCGCATAAACGCCGTCGAGATGGGCGCAGGGGATGTCCGCAGCAAAACCGGCAAAACGCCTGCTCCGGGCCTCGGCTGCGTCAGGATGCCGGCCATGCCGCGCTGCTACCCGCCCGACCCCGACTTCGGCGAGGGCCGGCACGGCGAACGAGCCGTCTGGGAGGCCCTGCAGCGACACGCTGCCCGACGACGCGGTGCTGCTCTACTCCGTGCTGGGTCGCTGGAGGACGCCCGCGAGCACGAGATCGACCTGCTCGTCGCTTGGCCCGGCGTCGGCCTGGCGGCCGTGGAGGTCAAGGGGGGTCACGTCACCCGGGACGACAGCGGCCGCTGGTGGATGCAGCAGGGGCTCGGAGCGCCGGCCGACCGGCCACCCGCTCGTGCAGGCCGCGGACGCCCGGCACGCGCTGCAGCGCTACCTGTCCCGGGAGCGGCTGGCCGGCTCGGTACGCGCCCAGCACCTGCTCGCCCTGCCGCACATGCCGGTGAGCCCGGCACTACGACCCAGCCGACCTGCCCGCGCCGGCTGGTGCTCGACAAGCGCCGACCTGGCCGACGCCGCCGCCAGGGTCCGGGCGCGCCATCGAGGCCGGCGACGGGCACCCGCCGCTGTCGCCGGAGGAGCTCGGAGCAGGTCCGGCGGCTGCTCACCGCCCAGCTGCCCGGCCAGACGTCCCTGCTGTCGCAGGCCGAGGAGCACGAGCAGCGGGTCGACCAGATGACCCGCGACCAGGCCAGGACGCTGCAGAGCCTGCGGCACCACAGCCGGCTCGCCGTGGTCGGCGGTGCCGGTACCGGCAAGACCTGGCTGGCGCTCGAGCAGGCCCGGCGGCTGACCAAGGACGGGCAGCGGGTCGCGCTGCTGTGCTACTCGCGCGGGCTCGGGCGCTTCCTGCAGCGGATGACCGCGACCTGGGAGCGCCCGCCGGCGTTCACCGGGCTGTTCCACGACCTCGCGGTCGAGTGGGGCGCGCCGCCACGCTCCGGCGTCGAGTCGAGCACTACTACGAGACGGACCTGCCGCGGGCCCTCGGCGAGCTCGCGGCCCGCCGCGGCCCCGCCGAGCGGTTCGACGCGGTCGTCGTCGACGAGGCGCAGGACTTCGGCGAGCTGTGGTGGACCTCGCTGCTGGCCTGCCTGCGCGACCCGGACGCCGGCGGGGTGTACGTGTTCATGGACCAGGCGCAGCGGGTGTTCAGCCGGCAGTCCGAGCCGCCGATCGCGATCCCGCCGTACGCGCTCGGAACGAGAACATCCGCAACACGAAGCGGATCGCCCAGGTGTTCGGCAGCCTGTCGACCGAGCAGGCGACCTACCGCGGGCTGGAGGGCCCGCCGGTGCGGTTCGTGCAGTGCGCCGCCGAGGACGCGGTCGGCCGGGCGGACGACGCGGTCGACGCGCTGCTCGACGAGGTCTGGGAGCCGGGCCAGATCGCGCTGCTGACCACCAAGCACCGCCACCCGGTGCAGCAGGAAGTCGTCGAGGGGCACGGCTGGCAGGAGTACTGGGACGAGTTCTTCGCCGGCGAGGAGGTCTTCTACGGCCACGTGCTCGGGTTCAAGGGCCTGGAGCGGCAGGCCGTCGTGCTGGCCGTCAACGGCTTCAAGCAGCCCGGGCGGGCTCGGGAGATGCTCTACGTCGGGCTGTCCCGGGCGCGCACCCAGCTGGTCGTGTGCGGGGACCTGGACGAGATCGCCGAGGTGGGCGGCGAGGGCGTACGCCGGCGCCTCGTGGCTGCCGAGCAGTGGCAGCCCTGACCGTGGCCCCGGTCAGCCCCGGTCGGCCAGCCAGCGCAGCGCGGCGACGTAGCCCTGCACGCCCAGCCCGGTGATGACGCCGGTCGCGACCGCCGAGATGTAGGAGTGCGCCCGGAAGCTCTCCCGGGCGTGCACGTTGCTGAGGTGCACCTCCAGCAGCGGGCCGGTCAGCATCGCGCAGGCGTCGCGGAGCGCCACCGAGGTGTGCGTCCACGCCGCCGGGTTCAGGACGACGGCGTCGCCCGCGTCGGCGGCCTCGTGCACCCAGCCGAGCATCTCGGCCTCGGCGTCGGTCTGCCGGACGTCGACGGTGAGACCGAGCTGCCCGGCCGTGGTCCGGCACAGCTCGACCAGCTCCGCGTAGGTCGTCGTCCCGTACTTGTCGGGTTCCCGTCGACCGAGGCGGCCGAGGTTGGGGCCGTTCAGCACCAGGACATGCACGCGGTCGGCCCTCCCGGAGCACGGTCAGCAGTGCGCCGGAGGCTAGCGCGTGGCGGGCGCGCACGGCCGCCCGCCGCGCTCCCCGGCCGGACAGGGAGGCGCGGCGGGCGTCGGGCCGTGTCAGCTCACGCTGCGGCAGCCCACCGAGCGCAGCGTGCGCTGCGCCGGCGAGGTGTCGCCGTACGCCTCGCTCTGGTAGCGGTAGGCCCGCCGGTCGAGCCGCAGCGCCCGCTCGCGGACCTCGCGCAGGTCGGCGCCGCAGAGCCGCTCGACGCTGCGCAGTCGCAGCGTCTCGCCCTCCGGGTCGTTCACCGCGGTGATCTTGATGTTGCCGACGCCGGGCGCGTAGAACTTGCGCTGGTGGCCCTCCTCCGGCTCGAACGGGTTGTTCTCGTCGGTGAGCAGCACCGAGTCGAAGCAGCCCACCGGGGCGCAGGCCTTGCGGGTGGTCGACAGCACCCGGGCGCAGTCGTGGAACCCGACGTCCGGCGCCCAGCCCTGCAGGTAGCGGGGCGTGCCGGGCTGCGGGTCGCCCTTCATGATGATGCCGGCCCGGGCCGACCCGACCCCGGCGATCCAGGTGCTCGGGGCGCCGACGAACCGGCCGTTGCGGAACTCCTCGGGGTACTCCCCGACGCTCCAGACGTTGCCCGCGTCGTCCTGGGCGAAGAACGCCAGCTCCGCCTCGGACAGCACGCCCTCGTTGACGTCCTCGTCGAGCACGACGACGACCCGGATGCCGTTCATCCGCTTGGTCAGGTCGGTCACCGTCGTGCGGATGGTGTGCGGCAACTGGCCGCCCCCGCGGTCGGCCGTGCCCTGCATGACGAACTGCGTGCCGGGCAGCAGCGGCTGGTACTGGTTGGTGATCCGGGTCGACCGGGAGAAGTCGCGCCGGTCGAACGGGATGACCCCGCCGCACGGCGGCCGCAGCGCGGCGGCCGACGCCTGCACGCCGGCGGCCGGAGCCGCGGCGGGCGCCGCGGCCGTGCCGGCGGCGGCGGCCGGGACGACCCCGGTCAGCAGCAGGGGCGGGACAGCGAGCAGGCCGAGCAGGCTCCGCCTCCACCGACGTCGGGTGTTCGTCATCCGGGCCTCCCTGGGGACGGACCACCGCGGACGTGCTTGGGCGGGTCCGCGGCGGCGGATCGAGCGTGTCCGTGACGCTAGGGATGGGGCTTGTGTGGCGCATCGTTCTGCGGGACGGTGCGACCTCCACCGCTGGACGGAGGCCGGTACGCCTGCAGCGGGAGGCACCACCCGACCCCGGGGAGGAGAGCCCGCCATGACGCGACGCCGGACGGCAGCGGCCGCCCCGCCGTCCGGCGTCTCCGACTGCGACCCGCGGGTCCGGGCGGCGGTCGACGCGGCTGTGAGCAGGGAACGCGTCGACCTGGCCGGAGAGGTCCACGACCTGGTGGGCGCCGGCCTGTCCGTCATCGTCGCGCAGGCCGCTGCCGCGCGGAGCCGGTCACCCGAGGACGCCGCGGCCACGCTGGCCGACATCGAGCAGGTCGGCCGGCGGGCCCTGGTCGAGCTGCGGCAGCTGGTGGGGCGCTGGCACGCCGAGCCTGCGCAGTGCCGCCGGCCTCCCGACGGCACCGACCCCGCCGCCGTCCCGCCGCTGCCCGACCTGCGCGACCTGCCGGACCTGCTGGCCCGGGTGCAGGCCGCCGGGCTCCCGGTGGAGCTCGCCGTGCGGGGCCGCCGCCGGCGGGTGCCGCCGGAGGTCGGCGCGGCGGCGTACCGCGTCGTGCAGGAGGCGCTCACCAACACGCTCCGGCACGCCGGCCCGGCCCGCGCCCGGGTCGTCCTCGCGCTGCGCCGGACCCGGCTCGAGGTGCAGGTCGAGGACGACGGCGCCGGCCCGCCGGCCGGGACCCTGTCGGTGGAGCGCCCGGCGCCCGGCTACGGCCTGGCCGGGATGCGCCGGCGGGTCGAGCGGCTCGGCGGCCGGCTCGTCGCCGGCCCCGGGACCCGACGCGGGTTCCGCGTGCACGCCCGGCTGCCGCTCGCCCCGCTCCCGCGGCTCCTACGCCGCAGGGACGTCGCGTGACCACCCGGGTGCTGCTCGCCGACGACCAGCCGCTGATGCGCTCCGCGCTGCGGGCCTGCCTGGACGCCCAGAGCGACCTGAGCGTCGTGGGGGAGGCCGGGGACGGCCACGAGGCCCTCGAGCTGACCCGCCGCACCCGGCCGGACGTCGTCGTCATGGACATCCGGATGCCCAGGATGGACGGCATCGCGGCCACCTGGCAGATCGCCGGCGGTGCGGTCGCGCTGTCCCGGGTGCTGGTGATGACGACCTTCGACCTCGACGAGCACATCGTCGAGGCTGTGCGGGCCGGCGCCAGTGGCTTCCTGGTCAAGACCTCCCCGCCGGAGGAGCTCGTGCACGCGGTCCGGGTCGTCGCCCGGGGCGAGGCGCTGCTCGCGCCCTCGGTCACCCAGCGGCTGCTGGAGCTGCGGGCCCGCTCGCTCGCCCCGCTGCGGTTGCCGGCCCGCGACGGCGTGCTCGCCGCCCTCACCCCGCGCGAGCTGGACGTGCTGCAGCTCGTCGCCCGCGGCCTGAGCAACGCCGAGGTGGCCGACCGGCTGCGGATCGCCCCGAGCAGCGTCAAGACCCACGTCGGGCACCTGCTGACGAAGCTCGGGGTCACCGACCGCGTGCAGCTCGTCGTGCTGGCGTACGAGCAGGCGGTCGTGCAACCGGGCGGGCCGGTCCCGGTGCCCCGGCAGCGCCGGCCGCCCCGGCGCGGCTGAGCGGTCCACGGCGGTGCTCCCAGCAGGGTCCATGGCCGTGTTGACACAGGCTGGACGTCCGATCGGCGGCTCCGTACATTGCGAGGCCCGTCGCGGCGACCCGGCTGGAGGACGGCCCCCACCGACCCGCCCCGGCCCCGACCGGGACCGGCCCCAGCAGAATCCGGAGCGTCATGACCAGTGCCGACCGATCGGCCGCACCGCCGCCGCGACGTGAAGCCGCCGTCCCGGCCGACGAGCAGGAGGCCACGGCCACCGTCGAGTCGGCGGAGGCCGTCGGCATCCCGTCCCTCGGCGGCGTCGCGAAGGGCTTGTTCGCGGCGCTGGTCCGGCCGGGTGCGCTCACCCGCGAGGCGGTGTCGCTGGCCCGCGACGGAGCCCGCATCCTGCGCGGGACGGCCGAGCCGGCTCCCTCGCCGAAGGACAAGCGGTTCGCCGACCCGGCCTGGTCGGTCAACCCGGTCTACCGCCGGGTGGCGCAGGGCTACCTGTCGCTCGGCGCGGCTCGCTGAACCGGCTGGTCGACGACTACGAGGCCTCCGGAGGCGACTGGCACGACGTCGAGCGGGCCCGGTTCGGCGCGACCGCCCTGACCAGCGCGCTGGCCCCGACGAACACGCTGCTGGGCAACCCGGCGGCGCTCAAGCGGGCCTTCGACACCGGCGGCGCGCAGCGTGCTGCGCGGCGCTCGGCCACCTGCTGCACGACCTGCGGCACAACGGCGGGATGCCGACGCAGACCGACCGCAGCGCCTTCACCGTCGGCGAGGACCTGGCGCTCACCCCGGGCGCGGTCGTCCACCGGGACGAGGTCGCCGAGCTGCATCGCAGTACGCGCCGACCACCGCGACGGTCGCGGGCCCGGCCGCTGCTCATCGTCCCGCCGCCGATCGGCCGGTTCTACTTCCTGGACCTGCGGCCCGGGCCGCAGCTTCGTCGAGTACGCGGTCAGCCAGGGCTTCCAGGTGTTCCTGGTCAGCTGGCGCAACCCGACGCAGGAGCAGGCCGACTGGGACCTCGACACCTACGCCGGGCGGATCGTCTCGGCGCTCGGACGCGGTCACGCGAGATCACCGGCGTCGCCGGACGTCAACACGCTCGGCTTCTGCGCCGGCGGCATCCTGTCCGACGACCGTGCTGAACCACCTGGCGGCCACCGGTGACGACCGGGTCGCACGCAGCGGCCTTCGCCGTCACCCTGCTGGACTTCGACAGCCCGGCGCCGATCGGCGCGTTCTCCGCGCCCCGGCTGCTGGAGCTGGCGCGGCGCGACTCGCGGCGGGCGCGGGATCATCAGCGCCCGGTCGCTCGGCACGGTGTTCAGCTGGATGCGCCCGGACGACCTGGTCTTCAACTACCTGGTCAACCAGTGGCTGATGGGCGAGCGACCCGCCGGTGTTCGACATCCTGGCCTGGAACGCCGACGGCACGAACCTGCCGGCCGCGCTGCACGAGCAGTTCCTCGAGATCTTCCGCGACAACACCCTGATGCGGCCAGGGCGAGGTCGACGTGCTCGGGCACGCCCGTCGACCTCGGCCAGGATCACGGTGCCGACCTTCGTCACCGGCGCGATCAACGACCACCTCACGCCGTGGACGGGCTGCTACCGGACGACGGCGGCTGCTGTCCGGGCCGAGCACCTTCGTGCTCAGCAACGCCGGCCACATCGCCAGCCTGGTCAACCCGCCCGGCAACCCGAAGGCGACCTACTGGTCGGCGGCCGAGCCCGGTCGACGACCCCGAGGCAGTGGCGCGGCCGGCGCCGAGCAGCGCACCGGCAGCTGGTGGGAGGCCTGGGCCGACTGGATGCTGCGAGCGCTCCGGCGACGAGCGGCCCGCGCCCGACCGCGCTCGGCGACGACGAGCACCCGCCGCTGGAGGCGGCGCCGGGCTCCTACGTCGTCGACCGGGTGAGCTGACCCGGGGGCAGGTCAGCCGGGCGTGCCGCGCCGCCGGGCGGTACGTACCGGCGGCGGGGCGGGCGGCCCGGCGACCACCCGGTTCGTGAGCGTGCCGAGCGCCTCGACGGTGAGCCGGACGACGTCGCCGGGGACCAGCGGCGGTGGGGTCTGCGTGCCGGAACGGCCCCACAGCTCGGCCAGGCAGCCGCCCCCGCCGCAGGTGCCGGAGCCCAGCACGTCGCCGGCGCGCACCCGGCTGCCGCGGCTGGCGTAGGCGACCAGCTCCTCGAACGTCCATGCCATGTGCGAGAGCCGGTCGCTGCCGAGCACGACGCCGTTCACCTCGGCGGTCATCGCGAGCGCGAGGCGTCCGTCGTCGGTGCGGTACGGGTCGAGCTCGTCCGCGGTGACGATCCACGGCCCGAGGGTGCTCGCGAAGTCCTTGCCCTTGCACGGGCCGAGCCCGACGCGCATCTCGCGGCGCTGCAGGTCGCGGGCCGACCAGTCGTTGAACACCGCGTAGCCGAAGACGTGCTCGCGGGCGGCCTCGGCGGTCAGGTCGGTGCCGTCCCGGCCGACGACGACGGCGACCTCGAGCTCGAAGTCGAGCTGCGTGCAGCCCGGCGGGGCGGCGACGTCGTCGCCGTCACCGAGCAGGGTGTGCGGGTTGGTGAAGTAGAACGTCGGCGCCTCGTACCACTCCGGCACGACCGTGGCGCCCGGGACGACGCTGCGCATCGCCCCCTCGACGTGCTCCTCGAAGGTGAAGAAGTCGCGCACGCTCGGGGGCTGCAGCGGCGGCCGCAGGCGGACCGTCGACAGCGGGACCGGCGGCGCCTCCAGCGCGGCCTGCCCGGCCGCCAGCGCCGCCGGCAGCCCGGCGCGGACGAGGTCGAGCACCTGAACGCCGTCCGGGAACGGGTGGACGGCGTCGCCGACGACGACGCCGGACCGCTCAGCGGCCCCCGGTCCGGAGGAGGCGAACGTGGCGAGGCGCACTACTCCCCCCGCCAGACCGGCGGTCGCTTCTCGACGAAGGCCGCAGCGCCCTCCCGGGCGTCGGCCGAGTCGACGACCGCGAGCAGCAGGTCGGTCTGCCGCTGCCAGGCCTCGTCGGCCGGCCAGCTGCCCGACTCGACGATCATCTGCTTGGTGGCCCGGACGGCGAGCGGGCCGTTCCTGGCGATCTCCGCGGCCAGCGCTCGGGCACCCTCCAGCGCGCCGCCCGGAGGGGTCAGCTGGTTCACCAGCCCCCAGCGGTGCGCGTCGGGAGCCGGCATCGGCCGTCCGGTGAGCGCGTACTCCATCGCGATCTGCGGCGGCACCCGGCGGCGGCAGCCGGAGCAGCCCGCCGGACCCGGCGATCAGGCCGCGGGTGACCTCCGGCAGGCCGAACGCGGCGTTCTCGGCGGCGACGACCAGGTCGCAGGCCAGCGCCAGCTCGCAGCCGCCGGCGACCGCGAAGCCCTCGACGGCGGCGATCAGCGGGGTCCGGGGCGGCTGGGCGGTGAGCCCCGCCAGGCCGCGGCCGGGCACCTCGGGGCGCTCACCGGTGGCGAGGAACGCCTTGAGGTCCATGCCGGCGCTGAACCCGCCGCCCGCGCCGGTGAGGATGCCGACCACCAGCGTGGGGTCGTCGTCGAGCTCGTCGAGCGCCGCGGCGACCGCGTGCGCCATCGCCGCGTCGATGGCGTTGCGCACCTGCGGCCGGTTCATCGTGATCGTCAGGACCCCGCCGTCCCGGGCGACCAGCACCGAGTCAGCCACGGCCGGCCGCCGGGGTGGCGTCCTGCAGCGTCCGCGCCGTGCCGAGCCGATCGCGGACGACCCGCCCGCCGCTCACCCGCCCGCCGGAGACCTGCACCAGCCCGGCCAGGTGCAGGGTCGTGTCCTGCCCGATCCGGTCGTCCGCTCCGTCCAGACCGCCGAGGTAGCGGCCGGTCTGCGTCGCGGAGAACGCCACCCGGTCGCCGGCCGAGAACAGCTCGTGCACGGTGTCAGCCGGACGACCTCGAGCAACCGGTCCGCCGGCCGGCCGGTGCCCTCGTCGTCGCAGACGACCTCGGCGCTGCGCAGGTCGGGGGCCGCGAGCCAGGTGCGCACGACGTCCTCGGCGGCCGGGTCGGGCGTCCTGCGGGCGGCGTGTCCCAGGGCGCCGAGCCGGCGCGCTCGACCGGGTCGCGGGTTCGCCGGCGGTCGAGCTGGCGGCGGCGGGCCGTAGTAGTCCTCCTCGGCCCAGCAGCGGCTGAGCCGGCTGCCGTCGCTGCGGAACAGCGCCACCCCGGTCCAGGCCGCCGCCCGGCCGTCGTGCCGGGCCGAGGCGCCGTGCTCGGTGAAGCACGATCGCCACCCGGTCGCCGGTGGCGACGAGCTCGTGCACGGTCAGCGACCAGGCCGGGGTAACGGCTCGAGCTGGCGCCAGCGTGGCCGGCGACGTACGGCTCGCGGGGGCCGAGCACGTAGCCGCCGATGAGCAGGGCGTAGTCCGGCGCGAGGATCTCCGTCGCACACCTCGGGGTCGCTGGCCGCCGAGCCAGTCGACGGCCCAGCGGCGGACCAGCGCGACCGGGGTCATCGCGTCACCCGAGGTGGTCGGGGTCCAGTACGGCGCGCGGAGCTCCTTCTTGAGCACCTTGCCCGAGGCGTTGCGCGGCAGCGCGTCGACGAAGTCGACCGCGGTGGGGCACTTGTAGTGCGGCGAGCCGGTCCGGGCGAAGGCGATGAGCGCTCCGGGGCATCGACCGCGGCGCCCGGCTTCAGCACGACGACCGCCTTGACGGTCTCGCCCCAGCGCTCGGACGGCACGCGATCACGCGCGGCCTCCGCGACGTCGGGGTGCGGCGCCAGGACGTTCTCCACCTCGGCCGGGTACACGTTCTCCCCGCCGGAGATGATCATGTCCTTGATGCGGTCGTGCAGGAAGACGTAGCCCTCGCTCGTCGACGTAGCGCGGCGTCGCCGGTGCGCAGCCAGCCGTCGTCGACCAGCGTCTCGGCGCGTGGCCTCCGGCTGGCCCCAGTAGCCGGCCGTGTTCTGCGCCGCAGCGCACCCAGATCTCGCCGACCGCGCCGGCCGGCACGTCCTGCTCGGTGACCGGGTCGCATCACCGCATCTCGACCCAGGGCAGCGGCCTGCCGACCGAGCGCAGCAGGTGCGCCCGCGGCCCGCCGGGGTCGTGGTCCTCGGGCGGCAGCGCGACCACCGTGCCGGAGGTCTCGGTCATGCCGTACACGCCCGAGGAAGTCGCAGCCGCAGCGCGGCGATCGCCCGCTGCAGCAGCGCCTCGGTCATCGGCGCCGCCGCCGTAGGCGATCGAGCTGCAGGCTGGACAGGTCGGCGTCCGGGCAGCGCCGGGCAGTCCAGCACAGCATCTGCACGACCGCCGGCACCAAGAACGCGTGCGTCACCCGGTGCGCGCTGCGATCGCGCCGAGCAGCGGCGCGGGGTCGACGTCGCGGACCAGCACGGTGTGCCCGCCCTGGCTCAGCGCGGTCAGGCCGTAGCCGGCGCCGCCGATGTGGAACAGCGGCGAGGCGCACCAGGTTCACCGTGTCCGGGCCCATGCCGCAGGCAGCTCCCGGCCATCCGCGGCGGTGAACGACAGGTTCGGCGCTGGTGAGCATGCGCGCCCTTGGGCGGCCCGGTGGTGCCCGAGCTGTAGAGCTGCAGCACGACGTCGTCGGGCGACGACCTCGCGCCGCGGGTCGGTGGCCTCGGCGGCGGCCAGCCAGGCCTCGTACGGCTCGCCCAGCTGACGACGGTCGGCACGCCGAGGTCGGCCGGGACGCAGCGGGCAGCAGCTCCGGGCCGACGACCAGCGACGGACACGGTCGGCGTCGGCCACGATCGTGGCGATCTCGACCGGAGCGAGCCGCCAGTTCAGCCCGACCAGCGACCGCGCCGAGCTTGGCTGCAGCCGAACGCGACCTCGAAGAACGTCGGGGCGTTCTTGTCCAGCACCGCCACCCGGTCGCCGGCGGCCCACGCCCATCGCCGGCGAGCGCGTTGGCGACCCGGGAGCTGCGGGCGTCGCAGCTCGTCGAAGGTCAGCGTCCGGTCTCCGCAGGTCGAGCGCCGGGGCGTCCGGCGCGCGTCGGCGGCGTGCTCGGCGGACGAGCTCGGCGAGCGTGGGTCACGGCGGCACCGTCAGTAGCTCTTGGGCAGCCCGAGGCTGTGCTGCGCGACGTAGTTGAGCACCATCTCGCGGCTGACCGGAGCGGTCTTGAGCATCCGGGCGATGAACCACAGGTCCGACAGGCCGTACTCGTTGGACAGGCCGTTGCCGCCGTGCGTCTGGATGGCCTGGTCGAGCGCGCCAGGCAGGCCTCGCCGGCCGCGAACTTGGCGATGTTGGCGGCCTCGCCGGCGTCCTTCCCGGCGTCGAACAGCTCGGCGGCCCGGACGTTCATCAGCCGGGCGAGCTGCACCTCGATGTAGGCCTTCGGCCAGCGGGTGCGCGACCCCCTGGTGCGCGCCGATCGGGGCGTCCCAGACGATCGCGCTCGGTGGCGTAGCCGTGGCGGCCTTGCCGAGCGCGAACAGCGCGATCCCGTTGGCGATGCGCGGCCGCGCGACCCGCTCGGGGTTCAGCCCGGCGAAGACCTGCTTGAGCCCTGGCCCCTGCGCGCCGATCATGTTGCCCGGCTCGACCGGGACGTCGTCGAAGAACACGATGAACTGCCGCTCGGGCGCGCCGAGCGCCGAGTCGATCGGCCTGCAGCGTGATGCCCGGGCGCGTCGCGTGTCGCACGACGAACAGCGACAGCGTGGGCTTGCCGCTCGGCCCGACCTCGGCGTCGCGGCACACCACCAGCAGCGCGTCGGCCTCGTCGACGCCCGACGTCCAGTACTTCTGCCCCGGAGATGCGGTAGCCGCCGCCCTCGACCGGGGTGCGCCGTCGTCGAGATCTTGTGCGTGTTGGTGCCGGCGTCGGGCTCGGTGATCGCGAACGCCATCTTCTTCGTGCCGTCCGCCAGGCCCGGGAGCCAGCGCTCCTTGAGCTCGTGCGAGCCGTGGTGCGGCGAGGATCGGCGCCGGCAGATGGACGAGATCACGATGTACTGCATCGGGCAGCCGTGCGCCGCGCACTCCTCGATGACCACGGCGAGGTCGGCCAGGCCACCGCCACCGCCGCCGTACTCCTCGGGCAGGTGCACGCCGAGGAAGCCGGCCTCGCCCAGGTCGCGCCACAGCTCGTCGGGGAAGCCGCCGCGCCGGCAGACGTCCTGGAAGTAGGACCGGCCGTACTTGCCGACCAGCCGGCTCACGCTGTCCCGCAGCGCCCGGCGGTCGTCGTCGTCGCTGATCACGGGGGAGCTGCTGAGGCGGGACTCGCTCACGGGGTCTCCTGACAGGTCGGGACAGGGGGCGGGGGGACGGTCACCACGGGAAGAACCCCTGGCCGGTCTTCTGGCCGAGCTGGCCGGCCGCGACCTTGTCGAGGAGGATCTGCGGCGGGGCGAAGCGCTCGCCGTACACCTGGGACAGGTTGCGGGCGATGTCGAGCCGGACGTCCAGGCCGACGACGTCGGACAGCCGCAGCGGCCCCATCGGGTGGCGGTAGGCCACCGTCATGGCGGTGTCGATGTCCTCGGCCGAGGCGACCCCGCTCTCCAGCATCCGCATCGCCTCCAGGGCGGTGACGACGTCGAGGCGGCTGGTGGCGAAGCCCGGCACGTCGCGGACGACGATCGACGTCTTGCCGAGCAGGCGGACGTGCTCCTGCGCGGTCCGCAGCGTGTCGTCGGTCGTCGCGGCGCCGCGGATCAGCTCGACCATCTGCAGCGACCACACCGGGTTGAAGAAGTGCATGCCGAGGAACGTCTCGGGACGGTCGAGCCGCGCGGCCAGCGCGTCGACCGACAGCGCGCTGGTGTTCGTGGCCAGCAGCGCCGGCCGGCGGCGCTCGCACCGCGGCGAGCACCTCGTGCTTGAGCTCGAGCCGCTCCGGGACGGTCTCGACGACCAGGTCGAGCCCCTCGGGCAGCTCGTCGGCCGACGGAGCCAGCGAGACCAGGTCGGGCAGTCCGTCGGCCTGCTCGGCGGTCAGCTTGCCGCGGGCCAGGCCCTTGCCGGCCTGCTCGCGCACCACCCGCGGCACCCCGGCGCCCCGGGCGCCGTCGGGCTCGACGACCGTCGTCCGGCAGCCGGCGGCCGCGAAGACGTACGCGATCCCGACGCCCATGGTCCCGCCGCCGACGACGCCGACGCTCGGGCTCACAGGTCCTCCTGATGGGGTCGGAAGCGATGCACGGGTGCAGGGCCGACGCTAGAGCCCGCACGGGGGGCCGTCAACCCTTCTGTTGACGCGGTGCTCGGCCGTGTCGCCGGTCCTCATCGCCATGTCGCGTGTGTCGACGGCCATGTTGACAGCCTCGCGGGACAGCGGTCTGCTGGGTGCTGGCCCGCGCGGACGGCGACCGGCCTCTCGGTCCGGGCCACGCGCCTCGAGAGGACCAGGGCGGAGACGACATCCCGGAAGGAACGCGACGTGGCCAAGCTCCGCACAGAGGCGCCCGGAACGACGCGGTCGGCGGACAGCGCCAAGCCCGCGGAGCCCAGCGGCATCGCCCGGCGCCGCGAGGCCGCGCGCACCGAGGCGAACCCGGTGTACCTGCAGCGCCGCCGGGAGCTGGTCGAGGCCGCCGCCCGGGTCTTCAAGGCCAAGGGACTGCAGGGCGCCAACCTCGGCGACATCGCCGCAGAGGCCGGTGCGGACCGGGCCTCGCTCTACTACTACGTGTCGAGCAAGGAGGAGCTGTTCCACGAGGTGGTCCGGGGTGCGGTCGAGGGCAACCTGGCCGCCGCCCGGGCGCTGCGGGACGGCGAGGGAACGGCTCCGGACAAGCTGCGCAGGCTCATCGTGTCGCTGATGGCCTCGTACGCCGAGCACTACCCGATCCTCTACGTGTACATCCAGGAGAACCTCAGCCACGTACCCGACAAGCACGCGAGCTGGGCCCGGGACATGCGCCGGGTGAACCGGGAGTACGAGCAGATCGTCATGGACCTGGTGCAGGCCGGCTTCGACGAGGGCTCGATGCGGCCGGTCTCACCGGCCTGGGTCGTGACGTACGGGATCATGGGCATGGTCGGCTGGACGAACCGGTGGTTCGACCCCGACGCGTCGCCGATGTCGGCGGAGGAGATCGGCGAGGCCTTCGCCGACAGCCTGCTGACCGGCCTGGTCACCCGGCGCGAGTGACCGGGCGGGACTGACCGGGCGCCGCTCGGTCCCGTCGGTCAGCCGCCGGCGGCAGGCCGGGTGCGCACCAGGTTCATCGCGGTGAGCGTCAGCACGACCTCCTCGGCGGAGTTGACCAGGGCGATCTGCGTCCGCACGAGGCCGCGGTCGGGCTTGGACCGGGAGACCCGGGCCTCCAGCACCGTCGTGCGCATCACCAGCGAGTCGCCCGGCCGGACCGGTCGCACCCAGCGCAGCTCGTCGATGCCCGGCGAGCCCAGGCTGGACGCGGCGGACAGGTACTCGGTGGCGAGCAGCCGCATCATCAGCGCGCAGGTCTGCCAGCCACTGGCGATGAGGCCGCCGAACGGCCCGGCGGCGGCGGCCGCCGCGTCCACGTGGAACGGCTGCGGGTCGTACCGCTCGCCGAACGCCACCACCTCGGCCTCGTCGACGCCGACCGGCCCGAACTGCTCGGTCCGCCCCACCACGTAGTCCTCGAACCAGCGCTCCGTCACGGGCCGGACGCTACCGCCGCCGCGCGGGCCGGGTCACAGCCACGGTCCCAGGACGGGCAGCTCACCGCGCTCCGCCGACAGCCCCGCGTCGCCGCGCCCGGTCAGCCAGGCGGCCAGCGCCGGCGCGTCGCCGCAGACGGTCACCACCGGGCCGAAGCCCGGTACGTCCCAGGTCCGTGGACCCGCCTCGAGCCGCAGCGCCGGGCCGTCGCCCCGCGCCGCGCGCAGGGCGGCGACGTCGTCGACCAGGGCCTCGCACAACCCGGGCGGCAGGTCGGCGAAGGCGGTCCCGGTCGCCAGGTCGACGGCGTGCACGGCCACCTCCTTGGCGCGCATCCACGGCAGCACGCTCGCCGGGACGGCGCGGCCCTGGGCGGTGACGACCTCGGCGTCCCAGGCCGCCTCCGGAAGGGCCGCGAAGTCGGCGGCGAGGGCGTCCGCGCTGTCGACCAGGAACGCCCGCAGCCGCGGCGCGTCCCACGTCGCCCCGTCGGCGATCTCGGCGTCGCGGACCTCCCGGGACGGGTACATCGGCGTGCGCACGCCGGTCCGGGCCCAGGTCGCGAGCCGCCGCACCGCCTCGGCGTTGAAGCCGAGGTGCGCGACCACGTGCCGGCGCGACCATCCCGGCAGCGCGCTGGCCGCGTCGAGCGCCTGCTCGTCGAGCTCGCCGACGCCGGCGAGCAGGGCGTCGGTGCAGGTCCGGCTCCACTCCAGCGCCGGCTGCCGACCGGTCACCCGCGCCCGTCCGGCGGCGCCACGAGCACGCGCTGGTCTCGGTCGGGCCGCAGCACCGGCGTCGCCCCGCGGTAGAGCCCGGCCAGCGCGGCGGGGCTGATGCCGAGCTCGCGGGCCGCCTGGTGCAGCTCCAGCTTGTGCATCCGGCCGCCCGCGGCGGCGACCCTGGCGAGCAGGGCGTCGACCTGCTGCGGGTCGGCGACGTTCTCCTGCGGCGCGGGTTCCTCGTCCAGCAGCGCGTCGATCTGCCGTTGCAGTCCGCGCAGCGACAGCCGCAGCCGGCTCGCCTCGTCGAGCTCCTGCGGATCGCCGCCGCGGCCCTGCCAGGTGCGCTTGGGGTGCCGGCGCAGGTACTCCTGCTCCAGCTCCAGCATCCGCTCGGTGTGCCGCTGGTACTGCTCGGCCGTGCCGTGCAGGAACACCCAGTTCCGGGTGGCGTGGGCGTGCGTGCCCTGCGCCTCGAGCTCGTCGTCGCTCAGCTCGCGTGCCGGCCGGCCCTCCACGTCAGGCTCCGGCGGCGTCGCGGTCGTGGTTCACGCGGCACTCCTCGCTGCCCTGCCGGGCGGGATCGCTGCGGCCCCGCCCCTCGTGGAGGCGCGGCCCCTCGTGCGGGCACTGTCCCGGCCGGGCCCGGGCTGCGCAAGGGGTGCTTCGTCGCAAGTCGGACGGACCCCCGATCCCGTGCCTGCCGGGGTTGGACGTGCACCCACGGGCGGCCGCAGACTCGGCGGCGGACGAGTGGACGGGGGCGTGCCGATGACCACCACACAGCGCACCGCGGAGCAGGGGACGACGGCGGCCGCCGGCGGCAAGCTCCGCGGCAGGGTCGCCTTCGTCACCGGAGGGACCCGCGGGATCGGTGCGGCCATCTGCCGCAGCCTCGCCGGCCAGGGGGCCGCGCTGGCCGCCGGGTTCAGCGCCGACGAGCAGAAGGCCGCCGCCTTCGCCGAGGCGTTCGGCCGGCAGCACCCGGGCAGCCGGCTCACCGTGCACCGCGGCGACGTCGGGTCGGCCGACGACTGCCGGAGGTGCGTCGAGGAGGTGCTCGAGCAGCACGGCCGGCTCGACATCCTCGTCAACAACGCCGGGGTCACCGCCGACCGCGGCGTGCTGAAGATGACCGAGCAGGACTGGCGACGGGTGATCGACGTCAACCTGTCCGGGGCCTTCTTCCTGTCCCAGGCGGTGCTGGCCCACATGATCGAGCGCGGCAGCGGCCGGATCGTCATGATCTCCTCGGTGATCGGGGAGACGGGCAACATCGGCCAGGTGAACTACGCGTCGGCGAAGTCCGGCCTCTTCGGGCTGACCAAGACGCTGGCCCGCGAGGCCGCGTTCCAGCTCGCCCGGGCCGAGCGGCGGGACGGGATCGGGGTCACCGTCAACGCCGTCACCCCGGGCTTCATCGAGACCGAGATGCTCGGCACCGTGCCGGAGCGGGTGCTGGACGGCATCCGGGCCAAGGTCCCGCTGGGCAGGCTCGGTACGCCGGAGGAGGTGGCCCGTGTGGTGCACTTCCTCGCTGCCGATGCGTCGTCGTACATCACCGGACAGGTCTGGGGCGTCAACGGCGGCATCGACATGTGAAACAGGGGACAGACCGACAGAACACGCACAGACGGACGAGGAGAGCCCAACGGTGTTTCGGCGTATCGCGGTGGTCAACCGGGGCGAGCCCGCGGTCCGGCTCATCAGGGCGGTACGCGAGCTCAACGCCGAGCACGGGTACGGCATCCGGGTCATCGCGCTGCACACCGAGGCCGAGCGCCGGGCCCGGTTCGTCCGGGCCGCCGACGAGGCGGTGCTGCTGCGCGAGAACGGGCCCGGAACGCCGTACCTGGACCACGCCGAGCTCGGCCGTGCGCTGCAGACCGCGCAGGCCGACGCCGCCTGGGTCGGCTGGGGCTTCGTCGCCGAGGACCCGGCCTTCGCGGAGCTGTGCGCCAGCCTGGGGGTCACCTTCATCGGACCGCCGCCCGAGGCGATGCGCCGGCTGGGCGACAAGGTCGCGGCCAAGCTGCTCGCCGAGCAGGCGGGCGTGCCGGTGGCGCCGTGGAGCGGCGGCGCGGTCGAGACGCCGGACGAGGCGGTCCGGGCGGCCGAGCACATCGGCTACCCGCTGATCGTCAAGGCCCGCAGCGGCGGCGGCGGCCGCGGCATCCGGGTGGTCCGGACCGCGGAGGAGCTGCTGCCCGCGTTCGAGAGCACCCGCGGCGAGGCGCAGCGCACGTTCAACGACGAGGTCGTGTTCCTCGAGCGGCTGGTGCAGGGTGGCCGGCACATCGAGGTGCAGGTGCTCGCCGACGGTCACGGCACGGTCTGGGCGCCGGGGGTGCGCGACTGCTCGGTGCAGCGCCGCAACCAGAAGCTCATCGAGGAGTCCAGCTCGCCCGCGCTGACCCGCGAGCAGGACGCCGGCCTGCGCGAGGCCGCGATCCGGCTGGTGCGCAAGGCCGGCTACGTCGGCGCCGGCACGGTGGAGTTCCTGTACCAGCCGAGCGACCAGCTGTTCACCTTCCTGGAGGTGAACACCCGGCTGCAGGTCGAGCACCCGGTCACCGAGGTCACCACCGGCATCGACATCGTCAAGCTGCAGATCGCGATCGCCGCCGGCGAGCCGCTGCCGGAGGCCCCGCCGACCGAGTTCGGGCACGCCGTCGAGGCCCGCCTCAACGCCGAGGACGCCGAGCACGACTTCTCCCCGGCCCCCGGCACCGTCGAGCTGCTGTCGCTGCCGTCCGGGCCGGGCGTGCGGATCGACACCGGGCTGGCCGTCGGCGAGGTCATCCCGCCGCTGTACGACTCGATGGTCGCGAAGGTCATCGCCTGGGGCAGCGACCGGGCGGAGGCACTGGCCCGGCTGCGGTGCGCGCTGCGCGAGACGACGGTCGTCCTGCGGGGTGGCACCACCACGAAGTCCTTCCTGCTCGAGCTGCTGGACCACCCCGAGGTCGTCGCGGGCACCGCCGACACGGGCTGGCTGGACCGGGTCGGTGGCGTGCTGCGCGAGCCGGGGCAGCAGGCCCCACCCACCCAGGCGGTGGCGCTGCTGCAGGTCGCCGTGGACGTGTACGACGAGCAGGAGGCGCTCGAGCGCGCCGGGTTCCTGGCCTCGGCCCGCGGCGGACGGCCGCGCGCCGGCCACGCCGTCGGCCGGACCGTCGAGCTCGGCGCCGGCGGCCAGGTCTACCGGCTGTCGGTCACCCAGACCGACGGCTCGCGGTACCGGGTCGAGCTCGACGGCCGGTCCGTCGAGGTGCAGGTGGACCGGCTCGGCCCGCTGCAGACCCGGCTGACCGTCGGGACGGCGCGGCACGCCGTGGTCGCGGTGCACGGCGCCACCTCGCACCTGGTCGAGGTCGACGGCGTGACGCACCGGGTGACCCGCGACGAGGCGGGCGTGCTGCGCGCGCCCGCGCCGGCCGTGGTGGTGGCCGTGCTGCCGGCGGTCGGGCAGACCGTCGAGGCCGGCGAGACCGTCGCCGTGGTCGAGAGCATGAAGATGGAGACGCCGCTGCGGGCGCCGTTCACCGGCCGGGTCCGGGAGATCTCGGTCGCCGTGAACACCCAGGTCGACGCCGGCACCGCGCTGCTGCGGCTGGACAAGATCGGCGGGGACGACGAGGTCGCGGCCGGGGTCCGCGTCACGCTTCCGGAGCCGGCGGCCGCGGTCGCCACCGACCCGCGGGCCGAGGCGCTGGACCTGCTCGACGGCATGCGCGCGCTGCTCACCGGCTACGACGTGGACGAGACCCGGGCCCGCGCGCTGGTCCGGCGCTGGACCTCGCTGCGGGCCGACCTGCCGGTCGACGACTCCGAGCTGCGGCACGCCGAGCTGGCCGTGCTCACCACCTTCGCCGATCTCTGCGAGCTGTCCCGCAACCGGCCGACCACCGACGAGGAGGACACCGCCGAGCAGGTGCACAGCCCGCGGGAGTACTTCCACGCGTACCTGCACTCCCTGGACGTCGAGCGGGAGGGGCTGCCGGCGAGCTTCCGCACCCGGCTGGCCCGGGCGCTGCTGCACTACGGCGTCGAGAGCCTGGAGCCGGGGCCGGCGCTGGAGGAGGCCGTCTACCGGCTGTTCCTGGCCCAGCAGCGCGCCGCGGCGCAGCTGCCGGCCGTCAGCGCGCTGCTCGAGCGCTGGCTGGACGCCGGCGCGCTGCCGGACGGGGAGTCCCGCGACGAGCTGGCCGAGGTGCTGGAGCGGCTGGTCGTCGCGACCCAGCTGCGCTACCCGGCGATCGGCGACCTGGCCCGGGCGGTCCGGTTCCGCTGGTTCGACGAGCCGCTGGTGCGCGAGGCGCGCCGGGACGTGCTCGCCGAGGCCGAGCGGCTGCTCGCCCGGCTGGACGTGGCGCCGGACTCCGAGGACTACGCCCGGCGCATCGACGCGCTGGTCGCCAGCCCGCAGCCGCTGGTCGGGCTGCTCGCGCAGCGCTTCGGGCCGCCCGGCCGCGGCCCCGAGCCGGCGCTGGAGGTGCTGACCCGGCGGTACTACCGGGTCCGCCGGCTGGAGAACGTCCGGTCCGGCACCCTGGAGGGCCGGCCGTGCGTGCGGGGCGACTTCGAGCTTGCCGGCACGCAGCTGCACCTGGTGTCGCTGATGGCGGAGCACCGCGACCTGCCGGCGGCGCTCGAGGCCCTGGTCGGGCACGCCAAGCAGCTCGACGACCCGGCGCGCCTGGTGGTGGACCTGTACCTGTCCTGGCCGGACCGGCCGCAGGACCCCGACGAGGTCTCCGAGGCGGTCCAGGCGGCGCTGGCCGACGCGGCTGCGCTGCACAGCGGGCGCCGGGTCACCGTCACCGTCTGCACGCCGGACGGCGACGTGGAGCACCTGACCTACCGGCCCGGCCCGGACGGGCTCGCCGAGGAGCGGGTGATCCGCGGCCTGCACCCGCTGACCGGCCAGCGGCTCGACCTGTGGCGGCTGAAGAACTTCGACGGCACCCGCCTGCCGTCGGCCGAGGACACCTACCTGTTCCACGTCGTCGCGAAGGACAACCCGGCCGACGAGCGGCTGATCGCGATGGCCGAGGTGCGCGACCTGACCCCGCTGCGGGACGCCAACGGCGAGATCATCGGCTTCCCGACCGCCGAGCGGCTGCTGGCGTCCTGCATGGACAGCCTGCGCCGGGCGCAGGCGCAGCGCACCAACGGCCGGCGCCTGGAGAACAACCGGGTGCTGCTGTACGCCTGGCCGTCCATCGAGATCCCGGTGGCCGAGGCCGCCACCTTCGTGCGGGCCGCGGCGCCGCTCACCGTCGGGGCCGGGATCGACCAGGTCGTGCTGCTGGCCCGGCTGCAGCAGCCGGGCGAGCCGCCGCGCGAGGTGGCGCTGCGCTTCTTCAACCGGCCCGGCGCCGGGGTCGGGATCAGCGTCACGGACCGGCCGACCGAGCCGATGCGCCCGCTGGACGAGTACACCCAGAAGGTCCTGCAGTCCCGGGCCCGCGGCGCCGTCTACCCGTACGAGCTGACGCCGACGGTCGCCGGGCCGGGTGGCACGTTCGTGGAGCACGACCTCGACGCCTCGGGCGCGCTGGTGCCGGTCGAGCGGCCGCCCGGCCGCAACCAGGCCGGCATCATCGTCGGCGTCGCGAGCACCCCGACCGAGCGCTACCCGGAGGGGATGAGCCGGGTGACGCTGTTCGGCGACCCGACCCGGGCGCTCGGCACGGTCGCCGAGCCCGAGTGCGTCCGGATCGTGGCGGCGCTGGACCTGGCGCAGGAGCGCGGCATCCCGGTCGAGTGGTTCGCGCTGTCGTCCGGCGCCCGGATCTCGATGGACAGCGGCACCGAGAACATGGACTGGGTGGCCCGCGCGCTGCGACGGATCATCACGTTCACCCAGGCCGGCGGGGAGGTCAACGTCGTCGTGGCCGGCATCAACGTCGGGGCGCAGCCGTACTGGAACGCCGAGGCGACGATGCTGCAGCACACCAAGGGCGTGCTGGTGATGACCCCGGACAGCGCGATGGTGCTCACCGGCAAGCACTCGCTGGACTACTCCGGCGGGGTCTCCGCGGAGGACAACTTCGGCATCGGCGGCTACGACCGGGTGATGGGGCCGAACGGGCAGGCGCAGTACTGGGCGCCGAACCTGTCGGCCGCCTGCGACCTGCTGCTGGCGCACTACGAGCACACCTGGGTGGCCCCCGGGGAGCGCTGGGCCCGCCCGGCGCCGACCGCCGACCCGGTCGACCGCGACGTCCGGGAGTTCCCGCACGACCACCCGGCGAGCGAGTTCACCACGGTCGGGGACATCTTCTCGGCCGAGGCGAACCCTGAGCGCAAGAAGCCGTTCGACATCCGTACGGTGATGCGTGCGGTGATCGACGCCGACCACCCGGCGCTCGAGCGCTGGGCGGGGATGGCCGAGGCCGACACGACCGTCGTCTTCGACGCGCACCTCGGCGGCCACCCGGTGGCGCTGATCGGCGTCGAGTCGCGGCCGATGCCGCGGCGCGGCCGCTTCCCGGCGGACGGTCCGGACACCTGGACCGCGGGGACGCTGTTCCCGCGCTCGTCGAAGAAGACCGCCCGGGCGATCAACGCCGCGAGCGGCAACCGCCCGCTGGTGGTGCTGGCGAACCTGTCCGGCTTCGACGGCTCCCCGGAGTCGCTGCGCAACCTGCAGCTGGAGTACGGCGCCGAGATCGGGCGGGCGATGGTGAACTTCGACGGCCCGATCGTGTTCTGCGTGATCTCGCGCTACCACGGCGGCGCCTTCGTGGTGTTCTCCGGCGTCCTCAACGACAACATGCAGGTGCTCGCGGTGGAGGGCTCGTTCGCCTCGGTGATCGGCGGCGCCCCGGCCGCGGCGGTGGTGTTCGCCGGCCAGGTGAACAAGCGCACCTCCGCCGACCCGCGGGTGCGCGAGCTGGAGGAGTCGCTGTCCGCCGCCGGCGAGGAGGACCGGACGCGGCTGCGCGTCGAGCTCGCCGACCTGCGCTCGGCGGTCCGCTCCGAGAAGCTCGGTGAGGTCGCCGCGGAGTTCGAGCGGGTGCACACCATCGAGCGGGCCCAGCAGGTCGGCTCGGTGCACGAGATCGTGCCGGCCGCGCAGCTGCGCCCGCGGCTCATCCGCGCCGTGGAGCGCGGCATCGAGCGGGCCGGCTCGACCGCCCCCGTCGGATCCTGAGGAGGAGCCCGGATGCACGTGCAGAACCGGCACGGCCGGATGGTCTTCCCTGCCAACCTCATCCCTGAGCTCGACTTCTCCACGCTGGAGACGCTCGAGCAGCTGGCCCGGGTGGTCCGGCGCGACTTCGAGATGAAGGCGCCGACCGGCACCGACATCCTGCGCCGGCTCGAGAAGGGCCGGTACACCTCGCGCTACGCCCTGATGCGGGACCTGGCCCTGAACCTGTTCTGGGCCAACCGCTTCGCGATGACGATGTACGAGAAGCGGCCGACCCGCTGGGCCGACCTGCCACGCAGCCGGCCCGACGTCTTCCTGCCGGTCGTCACGCCCTGGGAGGACGCCGACGTCAAGGTGGCGGCGGTCCGGGCCGCGTACGACGAGCTGCCGGCCCGCTGGGACGCCGAGGTCGAGGACCGCATCTTCGCGGTGCTGTTCGACGTGTTCGGCTCGCGCAAGCACCACGCCACGACCCTGGCCGCGGTCAAGCCCACCGTCGCGGAGTTCCTCGCCACGCCGGGCGCCCTGACCTTCCGGCTGCCGTCGTACGACCCGGACTACCCGGTCTACGAGCTGGACGACATCCTGGACTGCGCGCAGGACCAGCCCGAGCTCGAGGCGCTGCACCGCTGGGCGATGGTGCTGCACAACCAGTACCCGTGGGACCGCACGCAGGTCGAGCTCGCCGAGGCGGGCCAGCTCAAGGACGACGACTACGTCATCGCCTTCCACCCGCGCGACAAGCACGTCCGGGGCTTCCTGCGCCGGCTGCGCCGCGGCGAGCCGGCCCGGACGGTGGCGCCGGCGTCGCCGCCGGAGCAGCCGGTCCGGCCGTACCGCGCGGTCGACGTGCGGCGCGACATGCGCGTCATGCCACGGATCGAGGCGCTGGCCGTCGTGCACGGCGAGACGGTGTGCACCAACGAGGACATCATCCGGAACTCGGCGTACAGCTGGTCGCCGATGTCGGCCGAGGAGATCGGCGACAAGACCGGCATCGAGGAGCGGCGCTACACCCGCCAGCCGCTGGAGGAGCTCGGCCTGCAGGCGGCCCGCCGCGCGCTCGCGAAGGCCGGGCGCACCGCCGGCGAGGTCGGCGGGGTGCTGGTCTGCACCTGCACCAGCTCGCGGATGATCCCGTCGGTCGCGACGTACCTGTGCGGCCAGCTCGGCATCCACCAGGCGTACGCGGCGTACGACCTGGTCGCCGCCTGCGCCGGGATGCCGTACGGGCTGGCCGAGGCGACCCGGCTGATCCAGGAGATCGAGCGGCCGGTGCTGGTGGTCTGCGTCGAGAAGTTCTCCGACAAGATCGGCAACGTGCGGCCGTCACGCATGATCTTCGGGGACGGCGCAGCCGCCTTCGTGGTGGGCCCGGCCGCGCCGGGCGCGGAGCCCGACATCGAGGTGCTGAAGACCTACGCCAGCGGCCCGGTCGACGAGGTCAACTCCATCATCTGGCCCAACCCGATGTTCGACAACAACATCACGGTGTTCGGGCCGCACGTGAAGTCGCTCGCCGGGCGCTACCTCGCGCAGATGATCGACGAGCTGACCGAGATGCGCGACCCGGCCGACGGGTCCCGGTCGATGCTGGACGGGATCGACGTGATCGTGCCGCACCAGGCCAACAAGACGATGGTCACCGACCTCGCCCGCCGGGCCGGCCTGAGCCCGGAGAGCCTGTACTTCAACATCGAGCGGGTCGGCAACACGTCCTCCGCGAGCATCCCGCTGGCCCTGCACGACGCGGTCCGGGACGGCGTCATCCGGGAGCCGGTGCGGGTCTTCGCCCCGGGCTTCGGCGCCGGGGCGGTGGCGGGCTACGCGGTGATGCGGGTCGACCCGGCCGTCGTCGCGGTGGACGGCCCGGCCGCCGAGCAGGCCGGGGCGCCGGCCGACACGGCGTCCGCACCGGACGGCCCGTCGCACGCCTCCGACGACGTGCGGGTCGCCTTCGGCTGACCGCGCCGGCTCAGCCGAGCGACGCGCCGACGCCGAGCCCGAGCAGGTAGGTGACGGCGGCGGCGGCGAGCCCGAGCGCCAGCTGCCGGACGGCGCGGCGCAGCGGCGGCCCGCCCGACAGCACGCCCACGACCGCGCCGGTGACGAGCAGCGCGGTCCCGACCAGGCCGCAGGCCACCGTCAGGGCGGCGGTGCCGGTCAGGCCGAGCAGGAACGGCAGGACGGGCACCGCCGCGCCGACGGCGAAGAAGCAGAAGCTGGACAGCGCCGCCCCGAGGTCGGACCCGACCGCGTCCAGCCCCTCGGTCGACTGGGCGTCGTGCGCGGGCTCCTGCCGGCGCAGGACCGCGGCGGCCCGGCGTCGCGCCTCGTCCTGCGGCATCCCGCGGGCGCGGTAGACCAGCTCGAGCTCGTTGGCGTCCACGTCCAGGTGCGGCACGAGGTCCTGGGTGCCGGCGCCGGGGGACGACGCCGTCAGCAGCTCGCGCTGCGAGCGCACCGAGATCCACTCGCCGGCGCCCATCGACAGCGCCCCGGCGAGCAGCCCGGCGAGCCCGGCCAGCAGCACGGTGCCGGCGGCCGCCCCGCCGCCGCTCACGCCCAGGACGAGGGCGAGGTTGCTCACCAGGCCGTCGTTGGCGCCGAACACGGCGGCCCGGAACGTGCCGGAGACGCGGGCCCGTCCGCGGGCGGCGAGTGCGCGCACCACCTCCTCGTGCACCCGCTCGTCGGCGGCCATCGTCCGGGTCGCGTCCAGGTCGCCCTGGTAGGGGGTGCGGCTCTCCGCCTGCTGCACCAGCGCCAGCACGAAGACCGAGCCGAACCGCCGGGCGAGGGCGACGAGCGCGCGGCTGCGCAGGTTGCCCCGGCGGGGCCGGCCGACGTCGTCGCCGAGCAGGCGCTCCCAGTGCGCGGCGTGCCGGGCCTCGGCCTCGGCGATGCCGAGCAGGATCTCGCGGTCCTCGCCGGTCCGGCGGGACGCCAGCGAGCGGTACAGCTCGGCCTCCATCCGCTCGTCGGCCAGCCGGCGCCGCCAGCGTCGCAGCGAGGCGGCCCGCGAGGCCTGCTGGGTACCGGTCACGCCGACAGGCTGCCAGACCGTGCGGCCGAGCTCAGAACAGCGGGCCGGGTGCCTCTCCGGCCCGCTGCGGCCGGCGTCCGGGTGGCGGTCCCGCCGCGCCGCGCGCGACGTCCGCCTCGGCCTCCAGGGCCAGCCCGAAGGCGATGACGTCGTCCTCGGTGAGGGCCGGCGGGTCGGCGCTGCACCGCGCCCGGCGCTGGCGCTGGCGGGGGACCGGCCCGGTGCCCGGGGGCGGGGGTGACGAGGGGCGCCGCAGCTCGCGCAGCAGCCACCACACGGCGGCGACGTTCACCAGCATCAGTGCGACGGCGGCGGCCATGTCCGTCCTCCCGGGGTCGTCCACCGGCGACCCCGGGAGGACTGCCCCGCTGCCGCCGACGGCTCGGCGATGGGACCACTGTCGACCCTGCGGCCGGTCGCCGACAGGGGCGCCGGTCCCTGCGGCGGGGGACCTCCGACCCGCGCTCAGTGGCCGCGGAACGCCTCCTCGAGCCACTCCGCGACGACGGTCGGGACGACGTGCGCGTGCAGCAGCAGCGGTCCGGTCCGGCCGGCCGTCAGCCAGGCCGTCAGCGGCGCCAGGTCCGCGACGCCGCGCACGGTGACGGCCGGGATCCCGAGGCCGCGGGCGACCGCGGCGAGGTCGGTGACCGGGAACTGCACCAGGTCGACCGGGTGCCCGGCCGGCCCGAAGTGGTGCACCTCGGCGCCGTAGGCCGCGTCGTCGTACACCACGACGAGCACGGCGAGCCCCAGCCGCGCGACCGTCTCGAGCTCGCCGAGCGCCATCATCACGCCGCCGTCCCCGAGCGCGGCCACGGTCAGCCGGTCCGGCCGGGCCAGCGCCGCGCCGATCGGCGCTCGCCAGCCCCAGCCCGACGGACTGGAACGCCTGGGTGAACACGAACCCTGCGCGTCGCGGCACGCGCAGGTACATCGGCGGGTAGCCCATGAAGTGGCCGGAGTCCACGGCCAGGGTGCGGTCGGCCGGCAGCAGATCGTCGAGGGCGCCGGGCAGCGTGCGCGGGTCGATCTGTTCGGGGGTGCTGGCGTCGTCGTACGGGGTCGCCCTCCAGGTGCCGGCGGCGATCCGGGCGGCCACTCCGGCGTGCGCCACCCGGCGGCGCGCGCGTCGGGGCCGGTCGGCGCGGGCAGCGCGGCCAGGACCGCGCGGACGGTCGCGCGCGACGTCCCCGAGCACCGCGCAGGTCGACCCGCGGCTCGGCCCCGAGCGCCGTCGGCCTCGTCGTCGACCTGGATGACGGCGGCCTGCGGGCCGAGCAGCCGGCCGTGCCGGGTCGTCCACATCGTCAGCGACGCGCCGACGGCCAGCACCACGTCCGCCTGGGCGAGCAGGTCCGCCGCGGCCGGCGAGGCGAAGCCCGCCGGAGATCCCGAGCGACCCACGGGTTGCCGGCGAACAGGCCGTTCGCCATCGCCGAGGTCGCGAGCAGCGCCCCGGTGGCCGCGGCGAGCTCCTCGACGAGACCGCGGGCGTCCGCCAGCACGGCGCCCCGCGCCGGCGATGATCACCGGCGCGGGACGCCCCGGCGAGCAGTCCGGCCAGCGCCTGCACGTCCTGCGTGCTGGCGGTCCGGCGCGCTGGGGTCCTGCGCGCTGGGCGCGGGCGCCGGCCGGTCCGGTCGGTGCCGCGGTCGCCGGCGGCGGCCTGCACGTCGAGCGGCAGCATCAGCACCACCGGCCGGCGCTCGACCTGGGCGCGGCGGTACGCCCGCGGCGCGTCGGCGACGGCCGACGGCCGGGCCGTGCAGCCGCTCCGACGCCGCCGCCGACCGCGCCCAGCAGCTCGTCCTGCGTCGATCCGGAAGTTCGAGCGGATCGCGGACGCGGCCGTGTCGGCGGCCAGCACCACCAGCGGCGTCCGGCTCTTGGCCGCCTCGGTCAGCCCGGTCATCGCGTTGGTCAGGCCCGGCCCCTGGTGCAGCGGTGCAGACGCCGACCTCCCCGGTCACCCGGGCGTAGGCGTCGGCCATCGTGATCGCGCCGCCCTCGTGCGCGCGGCGGAGACCACCGCGGCGCCGTGCTCGACCAGCGCGTTGCGTGACCAGAAGTTGCCGCTGCCGAGCACGCCGAAGACCCGGTGTCGGCTCGCCGAGCGCGGCCAGTCGGCGGCGCCCACCGCCGCCGCGACGGTCGTCACCGCGGGACCAGCGCCAGCACCCGGGCCGGGCTGCCCGAGCCGCCGACGATCGGCAGCGGCGCGGCGATCAGCACGGTGCCGGTCGTCGGCAGCGGCGCCACGTTCTGCAGCTGGGTCAGGCCGTACTTGCCGGCCCCCAGCAGGAACGAGTGGCAGGGGAACGGCGGATCGAAGCTGTGCGCCGTGCCGGCGTCGGTGCCGACCGTCTCGACGCCCACGCCGAGCAGTCGGCTGCTCGGCGAGCCAGCGGGCGCACGCCACCGAGATGCCCGGGGTGTGCGGGCCGGTCTCGTTGGCGTTGAGGAAGGCCGCCTGGTCGTCGGCGCGGGCGTCCCAGCCGGTCCGGTAGAGCAGCCAGCCGCCGGCGGGCAGCGGGCCGTGCTCGGCCTGCCACCGCTCGCACGTGCTCGATCTCCAGCAGGAAGTCCGGGTCGGCGGCGCACTCGGCGCTCTTGTCGAGCACCACCGCCGGGGCGACCAGCTGCGCCGCCGGCACCTGCGAGACGTCGAGCCCGTCCTTGCCGGTCACCCAGTGCACGGGCGCGTCGAAGTGCGTGCCGACGTGCTCGCCGGTGCGAGATGTTGTTCCAGTACCAGGCCGGGCCGCGCTCGTCGTACCGGCTGATCTCCTGCAGCGCGAAGGCGTTGGTGTTGGCGAACGGCGGCGGCAGCTGGAGCACGGGCGTGCGGTCGGACAGCGGCGCCGTCAGGTCGACGACCTCGACGGCGCCGGCGGCGAGATCGGCCAGCAGGGCGGGCAGGACGGTCACGGGCGGCCTTCCGTCGAGGTCGGGATCCGCGCAGTGTGCCGTACGACCGTCCGGTGCGGGACGCCCCCGGGGCGCGGTCAGCCGCGGATCACGTCCGTCTCCGGGTGGAACGCCGCCCAGGCGAACCAGAACGCGTCGGTGTGCGCCAGCCGGTGCAGCTGCGCGCCGGCGAGCGGGCCGGAGACGGCGGTCCCGGTGACCGTCCACTGCGAGCCGGTCTCGGCGTCGGTGAACCGGTCGTCCCCGGCCGGGCGCAGCGTCAGCGCCCGCCCGTCGAGCCGGCTGTCGAACACCCCGGCGCTGCCCACGTCACGACCCGCCCGGACGTCGGCGCCGTCCAGCGGGGAGCTGCTGCCGGGGGCCCACAGCACGACGGCGTCCCGCCCGGCGACACCGGTCTGGACGACCCGCCGCTCCCGCAGCAGCGAGTACGGGTAGGCGCGCACGTCGGCGTCGAGGTCGAGGCCGACGACCCGCTCGAAGGTGGGCACCCGGTCGTCGACCTCGCCGGAGTACAGGAACGGCCGTGGGGAGGTGTCGTAGCCGACGTAGGGGTTGCGGCTGGTGTCGAGCTCGCGCAGGTCCCCGAGGACGACCTGCAACGACGGGACGCCCCGGTCCACGGGTCGCTGTCGACGGGGCGGGCCCCTGTCCAGGGGACGGGCGGCGTGCGGCCTTGATTGCCCCGGGGGCGACCGGGGAGGCTCGTACCGACAGTCGACCGGGGGAGGGCACGTGAGCGCACAGGTCCGGACGGCCACGGTCGGGGGACGCCGCTGCGCTGGCTCGAGCAGGGCAGCGATGGCACGCCCGTCGTGCTGGTGCACGGCATCCCGACCTCGCCGGCGCTGTGGCGGCACGTGCTGCCGTTGCTGCCCGACACCAGGGCGCTGGCGCTGGAGATGACCGGCTACGGCGACAGCATCCCGGCGGGCCGCGACCGGGACCTGTCGCTGAGCGCGCAGGCCGACCGGCTGACCGGGTGGCTGGACGCGCTGCGGATCCCGCGCGCGGTGCTGGTCGGGCACGACCTCGGTGGCGGCGTGGTGCACATCGCCGCGGTGCGTCGCCCCGACCTGTGCGCCGGTCTGGTGATCACCAACGCGGTCGGTTACGACTCCTGGCCGATCCCGTCGGTGAAGGCGATGCGGGCGGCGTCGCCGGCCCTGGCCACGCTGCCGGCGGTGGCGCTGCGACCGGCCCTGGGCATGCTGCTCGCCCGCGGCCACGACAGCCTCGGCAAGGCCCGCGAGGCGCTCGGCGTGCACTACCGGCCGTACGCCGAGCACGGTGGGGGCGCCGCGATGGCCCGCCAGGTGGCCGCCCTCGACGTCCGGGACACGCTTGCGGTGCAGGACGCGCTGCCGCGCCTGCAGGTGCCCGCCCGGGTGGTCTGGGGAGTCGCGGACCCGTTCCAGAAGATCCGCTACGGCGAGCGCTTCGCCCGTGACCTGGGCACGCAGGTGCGCCGCATCGAGGGGGGCAGGCACTTCGTCCCGGAGGACGCGCCGGAGGTCCTGGCAGCGGAGATCCGGAGCGTGCTGGCCGAGGTCGGGGACCCGCCGCGATGAGCCGGCGGAAGCCCGCAGGGCCGTCCCGCCGGTGAGGATCGACGTCTGGTCCGACCTCGTCTGCCCCTGGTGCGCCGTCGGCGCGGCGCACCTCAGCGCTGCCCTGGCCCGCTTCGAGGGCTCGGTCGAGGTCGTCTGGCGCAGCTTCGAGCTGAACCCGGGCGCACCCCGCTCGGAGGACTCTGGCTACGACGAGCACCTCGCCCGGCGCTACTCCACCAGCCTGCGGGGCGGCCGGGCGATGGTCGGCCGGATCAGCGCGGCGGTGGAGGCGGCCGGCCTGACCGGGCGCTTCGACCTCGCCCGGCCGGCGAACACCTTCGACGCCCACCGGCTGCTGCACCTCGCCCGGGAGCGGGGCCGGCAGGTGGTCCTGCACGACAGGCTGACCCGGGCCTTCCTCGCCGAGGGGGCGCTGCTGAGCGACCCCGCGACGCTGGAGCGGCTCGCCGGTCAGGCCGGGCTGGACGTCGGCGAGGCGGGTGAGGTGCTGGCCGGTGTGGCGTACGCCGAGGACGTCCGGGCCGATGAGGCGGAGGCCGCCCGACGGGAGATCACGGCGGTGCCGACGTTCGTGGTCGACGGAGGCCGCGTCGTGCCGGGTGCGCAGAGCCCGGAGGCCCTGCTGGCGACGCTGCGACGGGTCGCCGCCCGTTAGCCGCAGGCCTGCACCCAGCTGTCCAGGCTCAGCCGCTTGCGCAGGCTGGACAGGCCGAGCGGGGCGGTGGCCGGGCAGAAGGCTGCCGGGTCGCGGGCGTACTCCACGTGCAGCACCGCCTTGCCGGCCCGGACGAACGGGGCGTACGTCCCGCACTCGCGGTAGGCGAAGCACTCCTCGTTCACCGCGAAGTCGAACGCCGGCTCGAGCGCGGCGATCTGGGCCACGTCGTTCTTCAGCGCCACCGACATCCCGCGCCCGTGGGCGAGGGCGGCGATCGCCCGGTTGTAGGCCAGCTGGTCCCGGGCGGTCAGCGGGAAGCCGGTGCGGGCGGTGTACGCGTCGACGTTGTCCGGCTCGACGGCGTCGAACCCCTTGGCGGCGCAGACGTCCATCCTGCGCGCCATGATCGGGAGCAGCACGTCGAGCCGGCGGATGTCGAGCCAGCGCTCACCCGCCCAGCCGTCCAGCGCCCGGCCCCGAACAGCAGCGGGGAAGGCGCCGGCGTCGGCCCGCCAGGACTCGACGGACCCGACGCTGAGGTAGCAGACCACCTTGCGGCCGGCGGCGTGCAGCTCGGCGACGGTCGCGGCCGGGGTGTCCAGGCCGTCGACGTCGTACACGTCGGCCCGCACCGACGTGTCGACCCGTCCCTGCAGCTGCCACTGCCAGGTGGTGCCCGGCGCCGGGGCCCAGCGCGCGGTCGAGGACGAGGCGGCGGCGGCCGGCGGAGTCGTGCCGAGCACGGCGCCGACCGCGAGGGCGGCGAGCAGCGAGCGGACGGGCAGGCGCACGGGAACCTCCGGAGGTTCCTCCTGTCCTCGGAACGCCGGCGGCGCGGCCGGTCACCCGATGGGGTGGCCGGCCGCGCCGTCGGGCGCCCTTCCGGGCTCAGGCGGTGACCACCGCCTTCGGCTTCTTCGCCTTCTTGAGCTTGGGGTCGGCGGCCGGCGTGACGGCCGGGGAGCGGACCGACGCCGGGCTGACGCCGTCCCGGTTCGCGGTGAGCACGTCGAACGTGTACGCCTGACCGTTGACCAGCCCGCCCACCTGGGCCGCGGTGCTGCCCGCAGCGACCGCGGTGGCCGAGACGAGCCGGCCGGAGGCGTCGAAGGCGCGCACGGCGTAGCCGAGCAGCGGGCTCCCGCCCGACGAGGCGGGGGCTGTCCAGCTGACGACGGCGGAGGCGTCGCCGGGCACCGCCGACGGGGACTGCGGCGCGCTGGGCGCGCCCTGCGCCGGAACCGGGGCGGGCTGGACCGGTGCGGGCTGGGCCGGGGCGGCGGGCACCACCGGTCCGGAGCGCGCCGACGGTGCGCCGATCCCGCCGACGTTCCGCGCCGCGACCTCGAGGGTGTACGCCGTCCCGTTCGCCAGGCCGCTCACCGTCGCGGTGCGCGCGGTGTCCGGGACCTCGACGACGACGGCCGGGGTGACCGGGTCGCCGGCGAACGCCCGGACGAGGTAGCCGAGCACCGGACCGCTGCCGGTCGCCGTCGGCGCGGTCCAGCTGACCGTCGCGGACGCGTCGCCGGGAGCGGCCGCGGTCAGCGCCGGGGCACCGGGGGCCTGCAGCAGCCCGGCGTACCCGCCGGCCGGCAGGGGCAGCGTCCCGTTCAGCGCCGTGGGGACCCAGCCGGAGCGCGAGCCGGCGTACGCGCTGAGCGACGCGCCCTTGGCGGTGGTGCCGGCCGGGACGGTCAGCGGCACAGCGGCGCCGCCGGCCCGCACGTGGACACCGGTCGCGTCGACCCACGCGGTGGTCCCGGAGCTGGCCTTCCAGCTCGCCATCCGGCTCAGCGCGAGGCTCTGGCCGGTCATGTCCATCCGGACCAGCGGCGTGCTGGCCGTGTCGTACAGCGCGGCGTAGCGGTCCAGGACGCCGCGCACGACCGGGTACAGCATGCCGTCCTCGGCCAGGTTGGACTGGTGGGCGTAGAACGGCCGCGGGTCGTTGGTGAGCACGTACCGCAGGGCGTTGCGCACCTCCAGCGGCGCCAGGTAGCCGTCGAAGCTGGCCTTCGCCTGCGCGGGGGTCGCCGGCCGCCAGCGGCGTGATGCAGGTGCTCGTCGCCGGGTTGGCCTCGCAGATGCCGCCGCCGCCGTCAGCCGCGCGGGTGTAGTACCAGTTGTACTCGTCGATCTGCTCGGCGTACGTCGCGGTGTTGTAGTAGATGTTCATCGGGTGCCGGGGCACGGTGGTGGCCGCCCCGACCGCCCGCGGCGTCGGCCTCCCGGGAGGCGTCGGAGGCGATGCGTCGCGGATGCCGGCGGCGGCCAGCGCCGGGGCGAGGAACGGGTTGTCCGTGGGCTGCTGCGGCAGGCTCCTCAGCCCGGAGTGCTCGCCCGTCACCAGCTCGGTCCGGTCGAAGTCGGTGAGCCCGCGGGCGGTCGCCCAGGCGGCGTTGTCGGCGACCTGCGCGGTGAGGAACTCCTGCGAGGCCCAGTACGTGCCGCCGCTCTCGGCCTGCGGGATGTCCGGGTCCTGACGGGGTGCGGCGTCCGGCGTGGTGGCGCAGGTGGTGCTCCGGCCCTGCACGGTCGGCGCGACCTGGATGCAGCCCAGGTACGGGTGCGTCGAGGTGTGGTTGATCCACGGGAAGCGGGCCTGCGCTGCCAGCAGCGCGTCGGCGAGCGGGTCCCGGCCGCCGTGCGCGGCCCGCCAGGCGTCGCTGCCGCCGCCGTTGAAGACCATGTCGAAGCGGAACCCGTGAGCCTTCTGGAAGGCGACCAGGCGGGTCACGTCGGCGGGCTGTCATCCGGATGTCCGGGGTGGTCACGGTCGGGTCGACGCAGTCGTCACCCGGCGTGCAGTTGCCGCTGGTGCTCCACCGGCTGTCCGGCAGGAAGACGTCGTCGACGTGCACGGCGAAGTCGTTGCGCTGCAGGCCCAGGTGCACGCCGCGGGTCATCCACTCCACGACGCCCGGCGCCAGCACGTCGAACCACTGCATCGAGGAGTTGAAGGCCGCGGTGAGCACCAGCCGCTCCCGGGCTCCGGTCCGGTGCACGGTCGCCACCGAGCCGGTGCTCGTGCCCTGCGTGACCTGGCAGGAACGGCGTGTACGACTCGTCCGGCCCGGGGGTCGCCGGCGGCGACGCCAGGTAGCCGAAGACCTCGCTGACGTTCGGGTCGACGTCGTCGATGGTCAGGGCGCCGCGCAGGTAGCCGAATCCGGCCGCGTTCGCCTCGGGGGTGACGGTCGCGGCGGCGCCGTCGAGCGAGCCCGCGAAGGAGGTGACCAGGCCGGCGGCTCCCGGCCAGTTGTAGCCGTCGACCTCGCGGACGCCGTACGTCGCCTCGTAGGCCGCCAGGGCGGTCAGCTCGGCGGCGGACAGCCCGCCGCCGCCGGTGTTCGGCAGCACGACGGCCTGGTACTGCGCCGCCCCGTCCCGGACCAGGAAGGAGGCGTCGACGGTCGGCCGGCCGGCGTCCCCCGGAGCGACCCGGGTGTAGGGGACGCCGGTCCGGTCGAGCTGGTTCGCGAGCGCCTCGGCCCACGGGCTGCCGTCCGAGACCACCAGCACCCGCAGCAGGACACGCGGGCTGGGCGCCGCGGACGCGGGTGCGGCGGCCAGCAGCGGGGCGCCGAGCGTCGCCGCGGCCGCGGCGGCCGCGACGGCGCGCCGGGCCCGGGAGCGACGGTGGGGGGGCTGGGCGGACATGCGGTCTCCCTCGGTAGATCCGGACGAGGGGACCGTACCGTCGGTGACTACTCAGCGTGACCTTTCCACCGATCGGGGGTTCAGGTTCACCCCTCCGGGGTCGAAGGCGGGTTGTTCACCCACCGTCACAGGTGGCCCGGGAGGCATCGAGGTCGACGTGCTTGCGCAGCGAGGAGAAGCCCGGCAGCGCGCGGTCGCCGCAGAACTGCGACGTGGCGACGTCGTACTCCACGTGCAGCACCGCCTTGCCGGCGTCGACGAACGGCGCCAGGGCGCCGCACTCGTCGTAGGCGACGCACTCCTCGACCACCGCGAAGTCGAAGGCGTCCACCAGGTCGCTGACCTGGTCGAGGTCGTTCTTCAGGGCCACCGACAGGCCGCGTGCGTGCGCCGCGCCGGCCACCCAGCGGTTGAACCGGAGCTGGTCGGCGGCGGTCAGCGGGAAGCCGGAGTCGTTGGCGTAGCCGTCGACGTTGTCCGGCTCGACCGCGTCGAAGCCCTTGGCGCGGCAGCTGTCCAGGCGGGCCGACAGCGGGCGTTGCAGCAGGTCCAGGCGGCGAACGTCGAGCCAGCGCTCGTCCGGGAAGTCGGCCAGCGGTGCGCCGAGCACCTCGGGCGGGAACGCCCCGGCGTCGGGCCGGAACGCCTCCCAGCTGCCGACGCTGAGGTAGCAGACGGCGTGCCGGCCCGCGGCGTGCAGCGCCGCGACCGTCTCGGCCGAGGTCTGCTCGCCGTCGACGTCGTAGACCGCGACGTCCGGCGACAGGTCCAGCCGGCCGGTGAGCTGCCACTGCCAGGTCGTCCCCGGCTCCGGTACCCAACGCGGCGGTCCGCCGGCGACCGGCCCGCCGTCGACCTGCCCCGCCGGGCCCGGCGGGGTGCCGCAGCCGCCGAGGAGCAGGCCGGCCAGAGCGAGCGCAGCCAGTCGCGGCCACACTGCGTGAGGGGCAGGCACCCTGTCGACTCGCTTCCGCTCGGGACTGCTGCAACGACGTGCGACCGAGGTCTCACGCGGAGTACCGAGATAGTGTCACGCGCCGTGACGATCTGGGCGACGATGACGCGGTCGCCAACGAGGAGGAGGGTCGCCGTGCAGGTCGGGGCAGCCGGGACCTGGGGTGCCCGGTGAGGGTCGCCCTGCTCGCCGAGGGCTGCTACCCCTACGTCACCGGGGGCGTGAGCACCTGGTGCGACCAGCTGGTGCGCGGCATGCCGGAGCACGCCTTCGACGTGGTGGCGGTCTGCGCGACCGGCCGCGAGGTGGCCTCGGCGATGCCGGACAACGTGGTCGGGCTGCAGCCGGTGCCGCTGTGGGGCGCCGGACCCGAGCGGCGCAGGAGCTCGCGCCGGAACCGGGCGGCGACGCTCGAGGCGTACCGCAGGCTGCTGGTGGCGATGCTCGACCCCGGCGCGCCCCCCGAGTGCTTCACGGCGGAGCTGCGCGCGCTGGCCGAGCTGGCGCAGCGCGGCGACCTGACGCGGGTGCTGCAGAGCGAGCCGGCCGTCGCGGCGCTGGTCGACGCCTGGGCCGCCCTGCCGCACGGCGTGCCGCTCACGATGCGCGAGGCGCTGGACGCGACGGACCTCGTCGAGCACTTCCTGCGGCCGCTGTCGTACCCGGTCGTGCGCGCCGACCTGTGCCACGCGGTCTCCAACGGGCTGCCCGCGCTGCTCGCCCTGGTCGCCAAGTGGCAGCACGGCACCCCGATGGTGATGTCGGAGCACGGCGTGTACCTGCGGGAGCGCTACCTCGCCTTCCGGGACGTCCGGTACTCCTGGCCGGTCAAGGTCGTGCTGCTGGCCCTGTTCCGGCGGGTCTGCTGGACGGCGTACGCCGCGGCCGACCTGGTCGTCCCGGTGAACGTCTACAACCAGCGGTGGGAGGTGCGGCACGGCGCGGACCCGGACGCCATCGCCACCGCCTACAACGGGGTGAGCGCGCAGTCCTACCCCACCGCACCGGGCGAGCCCGAGGTGCCGACGATCGGCTGGGTCGGTCGGGTCGACCCGCTCAAGGACCTCCCCACGCTGGTCCGGGCGTTCGGGCTGCTGCACGCCCGGCGTCCGGAGACCGTGCTGCGCCTGTTCGGGCCGACCCCGGTCGGCAACGAGGCGTACGAGCAGGAGGTCCGCGCGCTGGTCGACGAGCTCGGCCTGGCCGACGCGGTCACCTTCGAGGGACCGGTCCGGCCGGTGACAGCCGCGTACCACGCCTCGACGGTCGTGGTGCTGTCCAGCATCTCCGAGGGGCTGCCGTACACCGTCATGGAGGCGATGATGTGCCGCCGCGCGACCGTCTCCACCGATGTCGGCGGGGTGTCCGAGGTGGTGGGGAACGCCGGCCTGGTCGTCCCGCCGCGCGACCCCGCGGCGTTCGCGTTGGCCTGCGAGCGGCTGCTGGACGACCCGGCGCTGCGTGGCGAGCTCGCCGAGGCGGCCCGGACCCGGGCGCTGCAGCTGTTCCAGCTCGAGCGCATGCTCTCCACGTTCTCCGGCATCTACGCCGACGTGATGTCCGCCGTCGACGCGCCCGCGGTCACCCCGCTGCGGGCGCGCCCGGTCGGCGACCTGGCCGGTGCCCGGTGAGCGCCCCGACCGCCCTGGACGGTGGCGCGCTGCGGGCCGGGCTGGCCCGCCGGCTGCCGACGCAGAGCGCCCCGCTCGGCTCGTGCGTGCTGACCGCCACCCCCGCACGCGGCGGCCCGGACCGCCGGCAGCGCCGGGACCCGGTGGCGGTGCTCGCCCGCCGGCACGACGCGCTGTGCACCCAGGCCGTCGACCCCTCGGAGATCGCGGCGGGGCTCGAGGCGGCCGGCGTCGGTGACCGCGAGGCTCGCACCGGCTACGGCGTCGGCAACGTCTTCGAGCTGGCGGCGCTGATGTACGACGCGGTCCCGCGCCGACCGGCGCAGGTGGACCTCGCCGACGACCCGTGGCGCCGGCCCTGGCCGAGCCACCTCCTGCGCGGCGTGCTGTACGCCGCGCCCGGTCTGCTCTACGTGCTGGCGCTGCGGACCGTGCACGCCGGCGTCGAGGTCGGGCTGCTCGTCGTCGCCGCCACCCTCGGGGCAGCGGCCGCCTCCGGGGTCGCGCTGCTCGGTCACCTGCTGCTCGGCCGGCTCGACGCCCGCGCGGCCGGCGCGCTGCTGAGGTGGGCGGTCGTCGGCGTCGGTCCGCTGCTGGGGCTGCTGGTGGCTGCCGGCGGCATGCTGCTCGGGGCGCCGCGCGGGGTGGCGGTCCTCGGCGGGGTGCAGATCGTCTACCAGATGGCGGCGACGGTGCTGCTCGTGCGTCGCGCGGACGCCGCGCTGTTCGTGGTGCTGGCACCCGGCGTCGCGCTGGCCGGGGCGGCGCTGGCCGGCCTGCTCACCCTGCCGGCACCGGTGCTGCTCGCCGCCGTCGCCCTTCCGGTGCTGCTGGCCTGCGGGGCGGCCGCCGCCGTCGCGCCGCGGGAGGTGTCCGGCCCGGCGCTGCCCGACGCGCTCGGCCGGGCCGACCTGCGCCTCGCGGCCACGCACCTGACGTACGGCGCGGTCTCCGCGGGCCTGGTGTCGTTCCTGGTGATCGACGTGGTGACGGGCCGGGCGCCGCTCGGCGTCGACGTCGTCGCCCCGGCGATGGCCCCGCTGGTGGTCAGCCTCGGGCTGGCCGAGTGGCTGGTGCACCGGCTGCGCAGCAGGGGCCGGGCGGCCCTCGGCGCGGCCCGCACCCCCCGGGACTTCCGCAGCTCCGCCCGGACGGGCATGCTGCTCACCGCGCTGGTCTACGCCGTCGGGCTGGTCGACCTGACCCTGCTGACCGGTCTGGGGCTGGTCGTCGCGGGCAGCGCGCTGCCCCCGGTGCTGCTGCTCGACGCCGCCGCCTGCGGCGTGCTGGGGTTCGCCCTGTTCCTGGCGAACGTGCTGGTGTCGCTGGGGCGGCCGGGCACGGTGCTCGTGCTGGTCGCCGCCGCGTGCACCGCGGACCTGGCGGGGCGGCTCGCCCCGCTCGACCCGGTCGGTACGGCCGCCGGTCACCTGGTCGTCTTCGCTGCGCTGGCCGTGCTGCTGCTGCCGCTGGCGGCCGGGACGTACGGGCAGGTGAGCCGGCACCGATGACGTCACTCCCCGACGCGCCCGGCCTGGTCGTCCCGGCCTACGTCCACCCTCGCGTCGACCCCGGCCTGTGGGCCCGGCTGGTCGAGGCCGCGCCGGTGCTGCGGCTGGTCGTCGTCAACCCGCACGACGGGCCCGGTCGCGAGGTGGACCCGGCGTACCCGCCGGTCGTCGCGGCGCTGCGGGCAGCCGGGGTGCGGATGGCCGGCTACGTGGACACGGCCTACGGGCAGCGCAGCCCGGCCGAGGTGGCGGCCGACGTCGCGCTGCACGGCGAGCGGTACGGCCTGGCCGGCGTGTTCCTGGACCAGGTCAGCACCGGCCTGGACCAGCTCGAGCACTACGGCCAGGTCGTCCGGCTGTCCCGGGCCGCGGGCGCGAGGTTCGTGGCGCTCAACCACGGGGCCGTGCCGCACCCGGGCTACCTCGACCTGGCGAACCTGACCGTGACGTTCGAGGGGCCGTGGCAGGCCTGGCTGACCCTGGCCGAGCCGGCCTGGCTGCGCCGCCAGCCCGTCCGCAGGTTGTGCCACCTCGTGCACGCGGTGCCGCCGGTGGAGCTCGGCCGCGGACTGACCGTCGCGGGCGACCGGCACGCCGGTGCGCTGATGCTCACCGACGGCACCGGGGCGAACCCGTGGGACCGGTTGCCCGAGGCGGTCCTGGCGCCCCTGCTGGCGGCCCGGGTGCCGGCGCCGGACGCCGAGCCGGAGCAGCCGGTCCCTGGCCGGGCGGTGCGCCGGCGCGGCGCCCTGGGAGGGTTGCTGGCGCTGGGCGGCGTGTCGCGGGCCGGCGACGCGTCCTCCCGGCGGCGGGCGTCCGCCGCGCCGTAGCGTGGGGCCGGAGCGGGAGGACCGGCGTGAGGCGGAGGTGACGAGGTGGGCTCGGGGCACGGTCACGCGCACGTCGTCCCGGCGGGCGGGGGGCGCAGCCGGCTGGCGGTGGCCTTCGGCATCGCCCTCGCGGTCCTCGTGCTGCAGGTCGTCGGCGGCCTGGTCACCGGGAGCCTGGCGCTGCTCGCCGACGCCGCGCACGTCGCCACCGACGCGGCCGGGCTGGGCTTCGCGCTGCTCGCCGCGACGGTGGCCGCCCGCCCGCCGAGCCTGACCCGGACGTACGGCTTCCTGCGTGCGGAGGTGCTCGCCGCAGCCCTCAACGCCCTGCTGCTCGCGGGCGCGGCGGTCTGGGTCGTGGTCGAGGCGGTCGGCCGGCTGCGGACCCCCGAACCGGTGGCCGCCCGCGGGATGCTCGCGGTCGCTGCGGTCGGCCTGCTGGCGAACCTGGTCAGCCTGCTGGTGCTCCGGGGCGCGCTCCGCGGAGCCGGCGCCGGCAACCTCAACCTGCGCGGCGCCTACCTGGAGGTGCTGGCGGACCTGCTCGGCAGCGTCGCGGTGATCGTGGCGGCGCTGCTCGTGGCGGTCACCGGCAGCCCGCTCGCCGACCCGGTGGTCGGTGTGCTGATCGGGTTCTTCGTGCTGCCACGGGCCTGGCACCTGCTGTCCGAGGCGGTGGACGTGCTGCTGGAGGGCACCCCGCCCGGCGTGGACCTCGGCGAGGTGCGTGCCCACCTGGAGGCCGCCCCCGGGGTCCTGGCCGTGCACGACCTGCACGCCTGGCGCATCAGCTCCGGGCTGCCGGTGCTGAGCGCGCACGTCGTGGTCGACCCGGCGACGCTGGCCGACGGGCACGGCGGCGCGGTGCTCGACCACGTGACGGCGTGCCTGTCCGAGGACTTCGACGTGCGGCACTGCACCTTCCAGCTGGAGGCGCCCGGACACGCCGAGCACGAGGGGACGGTGCACGCGTGAGCGCCGAGGGCACGGCCGGCCGGCCGGTGCAGATCCCGGTCGAGGTCGCCGAGCGGGCCGTCGTCTTCGACGTGGTCAGCCGGGGCTACGACCGTCGACAGGTCGACGGGCGGGTGGCCGCGCTCGAGCAGGAGCTCGCCGACCTGCGCTGGCAGCTCGACGACCTCGCCGCCCAGCGCGCCGCGCTGGCGGCGCAGCGCGCCGCGCAGGACCGCTGGGTGCCGGACTTCACCGGCCTCGGGGCGCGCGCCGCGGAGCTGCTCGCCCTGGCGGACGCGGAGGCCGCGGCGCTGCGGGCCGCGGCCGATCGGGAGGTCCGGCGGCGGGCCGCCGAGGTGACCGCCGAGCTGACCGCGCTGCAGGCCGAGCAGGACCGGGCGTTGCAGGAGGCGCGCGGGGCGGCGGACCGCGAGCTGCGCCGGATCGAGGCGGCGACCGCCGCTCAGCGCGAGCTGCTCGAGGCGGAGCTGGCGCACGCCCGTCGCGACGCCGAGCTGGAGATCGCCGGCCGGCTGGCGCAGGCGACCGCCTCCGCACGGGAGGTGCGCGCCGCGGCGGAGCGGGACGCCCGGGCGGCCCGGGACGCCGCGCAGGCCGAGGTGGCCCGGCTGCAGCGCCGGCGCGACGAGCTCGCCGCCGAGCTGACGGACGTCTCCGACCGCCTGCTCGCCGTGGTCCGGCGGCTCGACGCGGACGCCGGGTCGGCGCCGATCGAGGTGCACCCGGACTGAGGGCCGGTCCGACGGGACGGCGCCCGGCGCGGGGAGCGTCTGCTCCCCGGGCCGGGCGCCGGTCGTGCGGTGGACGGGCTAGTGCACGAGCTCGTCGAGGTCGCTCTTCACGCCGGGGTCGCCGGCCTCGGCGGTGTAGTCCTCGGGCAGCGTGGTGTCCTCGCCGTCGGCGACCCGCCCGCGCAGGGCCAGCGTGCCCAGGGCGCAGACCAGCAGGTTCACCGCGATGGCGATCATGCCCGCGTAGATCGTGGTCTTGGTGTCGAAGCCCAGCTCGGACAGCGGGAACGCCGACCCGCCGAAGTGCTCCTTGACGATCGTCACGGTGCCGTCGGCGGCGAACGAGCGCTGCTTGACCTGGTAGAGCGCCCAGAAGCCGACGGCCATGCCCGCCGCCCAGCCGGCGATGAGGGCCTTGGCGTGGAACCACCGGGTGTACAGCGCCAGGGCGACCGCCGGCAGCGTCTGCAGCATGATGACGCCGCCGATGAGCTGCAGGTCGATGGAGAACTGCGGGTCCAGCGCCAGGATGGCCGCCAGCGCTCCGACCTTGACGACCAGCGAGGCGAGCTTGCTGCTGGTCGCCTCCTGCTTCGGGGTGGCGTTCTTGTTGATGTACTCCTTGTAGATGTTGCGGGTCCACAGGTTGGCCGCGGCGATCGACATGATCGCGGCCGGGACCAGCGCGCCGATGCCGATGGCGGCGAACGCGACGCCGGCGAACCAGCTGGGGAACTGCTGCTCGAACAGCAGCGGGACGACGGTGTTGCCGTCCGGCCGGCCGTTCTCGCCCACCAGCGGCTTCACCCCGGAGGCGATGGCCATGTAGCCCAGCAGCGCCAGCAGCCCCAGCACGAAGCTGTAGGCCGGCAGCGCCGCCATGTTCCGCTTGATGGTGTCCCGCTTGTTGGCGGCGAAGACGCCGGTCAGCGAGTGCGGGTAGAGGAACAGCGCCAGCGCCGAGCCGAACGCCAGCGTCGCGTACTGCAGCTGCGCCGGGCCGCCCAGGATGACGCCGTCACCGGGGTTGGGGCTGGCGGTGAACTTCGCATCGGCCGCCGCGAAGATCTCGCCGAACCCGCCGAGCTTGATCGGGATGACGATGATCGCCGTGATCACGACGATGTAGATCAGGGTGTCCTTGACGAAGGCGATGAGCGCCGGCGCGCGCAGGCCGGAGTTGTAGGTGTAGGCGGCCAGGATCGCGAAGGCCACGATGATCGGCAGGTGGCCGGTCACGCCCATCGCCTTGAGGACGGCCTCGATGCCGACCAGCTGCAGGGCGATGTACGGCATCGTCGCGACGATCCCGGTGAGCGCGACCAGCAGCGCCAGCGTCGGGGAGCCCGAGCGGGCCCGCACGAAGTCGGCCGGCGTGACGAAGCCGTTGCGGTGGCTGACCGACCACAGCCGGGCCAGCACGATGAACACGAGCGGGTAGACCACGATCGTGTACGGCACGGCGAAGAAGCCGATCGCGCCGGCGCCGAAGACCAGGGCCGGCACGGCGACGAACGTGTAGGCGGTGTAGAGGTCCCCGCCGATGAGGAACCAGGTGATCCAGCCGCCGAAGCTGCGCCCGCCGAGCCCCCACTCGTCCAGGCTCTCCAGCGACTCCCCGCGACGCCACCGGCTGGCGAAGAAGCCGAGCGCGCTGACGGCCAGGAACAGGACGGTGAAGACCGCGAGCTCGGTGCCCTTGATGCCGTCCACGTCAGCCCTTCGTCTTGCGGTAGACGACGATGGTGCAGAGCACCCCGACCGAGATGACGGCCAGCTGGTACCAGTAGAAGAAGGGGATGCCGACGAGCTCCGGCGTCCGGCGGTTGTACAGCGGCGGGTAGAGCGTCACCAGCAGCGGCACCAGCAGCAGCCAGTTCCACACGCTCTTGTCGGAGCGGCGTGGCGGGACGGCGCGGGCAGCGGGCGGGGGGGTGTTTCCGGGCACCGGGGCCTCCTGGGCGGCGGGACGGGACCGGGTGCGGTCCCTGGCGGGAGAGAGTGTGACCCCTGGCGCCGGTACGCCCGGACGACACCCCGTACGCCCGGGCTTCCCGTCCGTTCCGTGACCTCCCGGACCGCCGATCGGCCCGCCCCGGGAGCGGGGCGGGCCGATCGGGTCAGGTCGGGCGGGTGCGGCGCTACCAGAGCTCGAGCGAGCCGGTGAAGATCTTGGCGGCGTCCTCCTCGGAGACCGGCCGCGGCGCGACCGCCAGGATGCGCTGCTGCTTCATCGTCCCGTCGACGAGGTCGTCGACGTCCGCCTCGCCGTACCCGACCCCGCCGATCCCGTTGGGGATGCCGATGTCCTGCATGAGCGCCATCAGCGCCGCCGGCAGCTGCTCGGCCGGGTCGGCGGTCTTCTCGGCGCCGGGCGCGAGCAGGGCGGCGGCACGCAGGTGCCGTTCGGGGGACGCCTCGAAGGTGAAGCGGAAGGCCTCCGGCGCGGTCAGCGAGACCGACATGCCGTGCGGCACCATCGGCTCGTCGCCCGGGTAGCCCTCCGGGTGGTACTCCTTCACCCGTCCGGCGATCGGGTAGGCGTTGGCGTGCGGGATGTGCACGCCGGCGTTGCCGAAGCCCATCCCGGCGAAGGTGGCCGCCATCGCCATGTCCATCCGGGCGTCGACGTCGTCGCCGTTGCGCACCGCCGTGCGGAAGGACTGCGCCAGCAGCGACAGGGCCTTCTCCGACCACATGTCGGCGACCGGGTTGGCGCCGCAGTACGGCACCCGCTGGTCGGCGCTCTTGCGGGCGAAGGAGGTGTACGGCTTGGCGGTGTAGCTCTCCAGCGCGTGGCAGAGGATGTCCATGCCGGAGGCCGCGGTGACCATCGCCGGCTGGGTGCGGGCGAGCCGCGGGTCGACGACGGCGAGCGTCGGGCGCAGCCGGGCGTGGCTGATCCCGGTCTTCACCTTGAGCGCCAGCACGTCCAGCACGCAGATGGTGGTGCTCTCCGACCCGGTGCCGGTGGTGGTCGGCACCGCGACGAGCGGCTTGAGCGGCTCGCTCGGGGCACGGCCCGCCCCGACCGGCTTGTTGAGGTAGTCCATCAGCTCACCGGGGTTGGTGGTGAGCAGGTTGATGGCCTTGGCGGTGTCGATGCTGGAGCCGCCGCCGACCGCGACGAAGGCGTCCCACGGACCGCTGGCCCGTGCGGCGTCGATCGCGGCGTTCAGGCTGACGTCGGTGGGCTCGACGTGCACGCCGTCCCAGACCGAGGCCTCGACCCCGAACGCCTTCATCGCGTCGGCGATGCGCTGCGGCGAGCCGGTGGCGGCCACTCCCTTGTCGGTGACGACGAGCACCCGGCGGGCGCCGAGCTGGGCGAGGTCGAAGCCGATCTCGTCGGCGGCGCCCGGGCCGAACTTCAGGCTGGGCGAGCCGTAGGTGAAGACGCTCTCGGCGTCGGCGGAGGGGTCGGTCATCGTCGTTCGCTCCTCGCGGGTCGGGACGGATGTCGGGGACACGGAACGGGGGGTGGCAGGGCTCCCACCCTGTCACCCCCCGTCCACGGGACGGCGAACGCGTCAGCCGCGCAGCTCGCGCCGCAGGATCTTGCCGGTGACGGTCTTGGGCAGCTCGTCGATGAGCACGACCTGCCGCGGGTACTTGTAGGCCGCCATCCGCTCCTTGCAGTGCGCGATGAGCTCCTCGGGCGTCGTCGTCGCGCCGGGCTTGAGGCTGACGAAGGCCTTGACGGTCTCGCCGCGCTTCTCGTCCGGCACGCCGACGACCGCCGACTCGCGGACCGCGGGGTGCTCGGCGAGCACGTCCTCGACCTCGCGCGGCCAGACCTTGTAGCCGGACGCGTTGATCATGTCCTTCTTGCGGTCGACGATGAACACCCAGCCCTCGGGGTTCATGAAGCCGACGTCGCCGCTCTTGAGCGCCCCGCCGGGCAGGTTCGCCGCGGTCTCGTCGGGCTTGCCCCAGTAGCCCGCGACGACCTGCGGCCCGTCGGCGACGATCTCGCCGACCTCGCCGAGCGGCAGGTCCGTGCCGTCGTCGTCCTGGATGCGGACGATCGTGTTGGGCGCCGGCACGCCGACCGACAGCGCGCCCGAGGTCGGGTCGACCGGCGACGGGCGAGCCGAACGGCGTCACGGTCATCGGCGAGGTCGTCTCGGTCAGGCCGTAGGCGTTGTGCACCTGCTTGCCGGTGGCCTCGAGGAACCGCCTGCTCGGCGGTCGGGCGAGATCGCCGCGCCGCCGGAGTAGACGGACGTGAACGACGAGAAGTGGTCCTTGCGTGAACGCCGGGCGCGTTGAGCAGCGCGTTGAACGCCGTGATCGCCCCGATGGTGAACGTCGGCCGGTGCTCGAGGAAGGCGTCGAGCACGACCTGCGGCTCGAAGCGGTAGGCGAGCACCAGCGGCACCGGGGTCAGCAGGCTCACCGCGATGTGCCCGATCAGCCCGGTGATGTGGAACAGCGGCGCGATGCCGAAGATCGAGCCGTCCCGTCGCGGCAAGCCGCACCCAGTCGCGGTAGACCTGCGCGGTGAACACCACGTTGCGGTGGGTGTTCATCGCGCCCTTGGGCACCCCGGTCGTGCCCGAGGTGTAGGTGAGGAACGCGACGTCGTCCGGCCGCGAGCTGCGACCGGCGGCGGCACCTGCCCGCGGTGCTGCTCGATGAGCTCGGCGAAGTCGGTCGTGCCCTCGTGCCGCTGCCGGGTCATGCCCTTGAACAGCCGCTCGTCGTTGCGGCGTCTGGTACTCCAGCTCGCTGGTGGTGAGCACCAGCTGCACGTCGGTGTCCGGGCACGACGTCGCGGGCCGACCTCGTCGTACAGCGTCTCGAGGGCGACCAGCACCTTCGCGCCGGAGTCCTTGAGCAGGTAGGTCAGCTCGCGCGTGCGGCTCATCGGGTTGATGGAGACCATCACCCCGCCGGCCTTCCAGGTCGCCACCATCGCGATGACGAACTGCGGCACGTTCTGCAGGTAGACCGCGAGCCGGTCGCCGGGCTGCGAAGCCGTTCGCGAGCAGGCCGCTGGCGAGGCGCGTCGCTGAGCTCGTCGAGCTCCGTGCGGGTGATCGACGCCGTCGAAGTACCTGCAGCGCGTCGCCCGAGGGGTCGCGCCGCCAGCGCCGGCCCGGAACATCTCCAGGGCGTCTGTCGAACTCGATGTCGTAGTCGGCCGGCTGGTCGCCGTAGCAGGGCCAGCCAGGGCCGGTCGTCGTACGCGCTCATGCGGTCCTTACTTGATGCGACAGGGTTGACGGGCGAGCCGCTGCCCTTGGCGACCTTGAGCGGCGCCGCGACGTACAGGAACGTCGTACTGGCCGTCCTCGGCGCAGTCGGCCGCGAGCTTCTCGAGGTCGGCGATCTCGGTGAGCGTGACGCCCGAGGTTGCGCATCAGCGCGTTGTGCAGCACCAGCGCGACGCCGTTGTTCGGGTCGAAGGTGACCTCGTTGGCGATCGTGTCGGTGACCAGGTTCGGGATCTCCATGTCGGCGAACCACTGCACCAGCTCCGGGCTGTAGACCAGGCCGGGCTCGTTGAAGCCCTCGTAGAACGCCTCGCCCTGGTCGTAGAACAGCTGCAGGAAGTTCGTGCGGATGATCAGGATGTCGCGCTTCTCGATCGTCGATGCCCTGCGCCTCGGCGCAGGCCATGCAGGTCCTCGTGGGTGAACGTCTCGCCCTTGTCGAGGTTGTCCTTGCCGCGGAAGCGGGCCATGTCGAGCAGCACGGCCGCGGCCGACGACGCCGCGCTGGGCGATCGGCTCGACGCTGGCCTTGTCCATGCCGCCGATCGTCGTGCGGGCGTCGTAGCCGTTCCAGATCTTGCCGTCGTACCAGACGTGGCCGAGCGCGTCGTACTGCGTCGAGCCCTGCAGGAAGGCGTTGATCTTGTCGTCGGCGTAGTGCAGGCCGCCGGGGTAGGCCGGGCCGTCGCCGCCCTCGTCCCAGTTCGACTCGTCGAGGATCTGGGTGCGCTCGGCCGGCGTGCGGCCCGGCCACACCGGGTCGCCCTTCGGGTCGCCGATCAGCCGCTGCAGCGTGAACACCTTGCCGGAGCGGACCAGCCGGACGGCCGCGAGGACCTGCTCGGGGCCGAGGTAGTTCAGCGAGCCGACCTCGTCGTCCGGGCCCCACTTGCCCCAGTTGCTGGGCGAGTCCTTGAGCAGCTCTCCGAGGTACGGGGCGGGGGTCGAGTCGGTCACGTGGCGCCTCCAGAGCAGCGGGGAAGGCCCCGGGCGGTCCGCCCGGGGCCGGCGAGCCCCGGCAGTCTCTCCGTGGCCTTCTCGTGATGTCAATCACGGTCCGCGGCCTCACCCGGCCGGCCTGCCCGTCCGGACCCCGGGCCGTCCGTCCGGCGGGTCAGACGGCCGTGAGCGTGACCTCGATGTTGCCGCGGGTCGCCCGGCTGTAGGGGCAGACCTCGTGGGTCTTCTCCACCAGCTGCTGCGCCACCTCACGGGACAGCTTCGGCAGCGAGGCCTCGATGTCCACCGCGAGGTCGAACTCGGCGGCGCCGCTCTTGTCGAAGTGCACCCGGGCGGTGACGGTGCAGCCCTCGAGGACGTCCGGGCGCAGGTCGAGCGGGCGCAGGGCGTGCCGCATCGCGCTGTGGAAGCAGGCCGCGTACCCGGCGGCGAACAGCTGCTCGGGGTTGGTCCCCGGGCCGTCGTCGCCGCCCATCGCCTTGGGACGGGACAGGGTGACGTCGAGCCGGCCGTCGGAGGACGCCGTGCGGCCGGTGCGGGGTCCGTCGGCGGTGGCGTCCGCGGTGTAGAGGCGGTCAGTCATGGGGGCTGCTCCTGGGGTCGGCGCGGTTGACGCTGGGCGGCGCGGGACGCGCCGGGCAAGGCAGTATGCGACGGGCCGGGCGCGGCTCAGCCGGCCGTCGCGCTCACCATCGTCAGCAGCTCGTACGTCGCGACCACGGTGTCGTCCTGGTCGAGGACCTGCACGTCCCAGCGCACCTCCCCCTGCGCGGCGCTCCGCGGGGTCTTGGACGCGCAGGTCAGCACCGCGCGGATGGTGTCCCCGGGCTTGACCGGCCGGGTGAAGCGCAGGGTGTCGAGGCCGGTGTTGGCAAGCACGGGGCCCGGTGCCGGGTCGACGAACAGCCCGGCCGCCAGCGACAGCACCAGGTAGCCGTGCGCCACGATCCCGCCGAACAGCGGGTTCGCCGCCGCCGCGGCCTCGTCGGTGTGCGCGTAGAAGGTGTCGCCGGTGAAGTCGGCGAAGTGCTGGACGTCCTCGCGGGTGACCGTCCGCCCGGCCGTCTCGACGGTGTCGCCGATCCGCAGCTCGGCCATCGACCTGCGGAACGGGTGCCCGCCGGTGGTGTCCCGGGCCGCGCCGCGGACGTACCGCCCGGTCAGCGCGGTGAGCATGTCCGGGGAGCCCTGCAGGGCGGTGCGCTGCAGGTGCGCCCGGACGGCGCGCAGCCCGCCGAGCTCCTCGCCGCCGCCGGCCCGGCCCGGGCCGCCGTGCACCAGACCCGGCAGCGGGGCTCCGTGCCCGGTGGACTCGGCGGCGCTGACCCGGTCGAGCACGAGCATCCGGCCGTGATGGGCGGCCGCGCCGAGCACGACCTCGCGCACGAAGGTCGGGTCGCCGCTGACGACCGACCCGACGAGGCTGCCCGAGCCGCGGGCCAGCAGCTCGACGACGTTCTCCGGGTCGTCGTACGGCACGAGCGTCGCGACCGGGCCGAACGCCTCCACCTCGTGCGCGCCGGCGGCGGCGGCGTCGTCCTGGCGCAGCAGGACCGGCCGCAGGAAGGCGCCGTGCGGCAGCTCGGCCACCCCCGCCTCCAGGTCGCCGAGCACCACCCGGGCGCCGATCCGGCGGACCGCGTCGCGGACGTCGTCGCGCTGGGCGGTGCTGACCAGCGCGCCCATCTGCGTCGACGGGTCGCGGGGGTCGCCGACGACGACGGCGTCGAGTGCCGCGCGCAGCGCCTCCTGCACCTGGCCCATCGCGGTGCGCGGCACGAAGGCCCGGCGGATCGCCGTGCACTTCTGGCCGGCCTTGACCGTCATCTCGCGGACGACCTCGGCGACGAACAGGTCCAGCAGGCCGGCGTCCGGGCCGAGCACGCAGCTGTTGAGCGAGTCGGCCTCCGCGGTGAAGCGGACGCTGCGCCCGACGACCGCCGGGTGCGCCCGCAGGTGCGCTGCGGTGCCGGCCGAGCCGGTGAAGCTCAGCGAGTCCTGGCCGGTCAGCCCGTCGAGCAGGCCCGCCGGGCTGCCGACGAGCAGCTGCAGCGCCCCGTCCGGGAGCAGCCCCGAGGCGGCCATCTGCCGGACCAGCAGCTCGGTGACGAAGGCGGTCTGTCCGGCCGGCTTGGCGACGGTCGGGACACCGGCCAGGAACGCGGGCGCGAGCTTCTCGAGCAGCCCCCAGACCGGGAAGTTGTAGGCGTTGATCTGCACCGCGGCGCCGCGCCGCGGGGTCAGGACGTGCTGGCCCACGAAACCGCCGCGCCGGCCCAGCTGCTCGGGCGGCCCGTCGAGCAGCACCGACCCGGCGGGGAGCTCGCGCCGGCCGCGGGAGGCGTAGGCGAGCAGCGTGCCGATGCCGCCGTCGACGTCGAACGCGCTGTCCGCCCGGGTGGCCCCGGTGGCGTACGACAGCTCGTACAGCTCCTCCTTGCGCTCGAGCAGGAAGGTGCCGAGCTGCTTGAGCAGGCCGGCCCGGGTGGGGAAGTCCAGCGCGCGCAGGGCCGGGCCGCCGACCTCGCGCGCGTAGGCCAGGGCGGCCGGGGCCGGAACCGGCCGGGTCGAGACCCGGGCGACGAGCTCGCCGGTGGCCGCGTGCCGCAGCGGCGCGCCCTCGTCGCCGGCCGACCGCCAGTGCCCCGCGACCCAGCTCTCGAGCAGCATCCGTCTCCCCGTCCAGTCCCGACCGTCCGTTCGGTCGACGTCGTCCGTCGGGGTCACTGTGGCCGCCGTGCCCAGCGAGGTCAACAGTGAAGGGCGCCGCCGGGACGCGCCGGTCCTTGCGCCGGGACCGTCGGACGCGTATGAAGACCGAACGGTCGTTCGGTCTCAGGAAGGTGCTGCCATGTCGCAGGAGCCGGGCGCCCCGCCGCCCGAGGCCGTTCCGCCGCCCGGGGCCGTTCCGTCGCTGGACGACGCCGACCGGGCCGCCCAGCAGCTCGCCGAGACCTCGGCGGCCCGGCTGTGGGCCGGCGACGCCGCCACCCGTGGCCTCGGCATCACGCTGTCCGGCATCGCCCCCGGCCGGGCCACCGCGACGCTGACCGTCCGGCCGGAGCTGCTGAACGGCCACGGCACCTGCCACGGCGGGTACCTGTTCCTGCTCGCGGACACGGCGTTCGCCTTCGCCTGCAACACCCGGGGCGCCTCGGTGGTCGCGGCCGGCGCCGACGTGGCGTTCCTGTCGGCCGTCCGGGAGGGGGACGAGCTGGTCGCCGAGGCCGTCGAGCGGGTGGTGCGCGGCCGCAGCGGGCTGTACGACGTCACGGTGCGGGTCGGCAGCGAGACGGTCTGCGAGTTCCGCGGCCGCAGCCGCGCCGTGACGCCGGCGCCGTCCGGCGACCCCGACCCCGCGCCCGGTGCTGCGCCGGCCACCGACCGCCGACCGCCGACCTAGGAGCCCACCGTGCTCGACCTCACGCCTGACCGGTCCAGCCTCGAGCCGATCGAGGTGGCGAGCCGGGACGAGATCTCGGCGCTGCAGCTGCAGCGGATGCGCTGGTCGCTGCAGCACGCCTACGACCGGGTCCCGCACTACCGGCAGGCGTTCGACGCGGCCGGGGTGGCGCCGGCGGACCTCACCGACCTCGCCGCCCTGCGGCACTTCCCGTTCACGACCAAGGCGCACCTGCGGGCGGGCTACCCGTTCGGCATGTTCGCCGTTCCCCAGGACCAGATCGCCCGGGTGCACGCCAGCAGCGGCACCACCGGCCAGCCGACGGTGGTCGGGTACACCGCCGCCGACATCTCGACCTGGGCGGACGTCGTGGCCCGGTCGCTGCGCGCCGCCGGGGTTCGGCCCGGCTGGAAGCTGCACAACGCCTACGGCTACGGCCTGTTCACCGGCGGGCTGGGCGCGCACTACGGCGCGGAGCGGCTGGGCTGCCTGGTCATCCCGATGTCCGGCGGGCAGACCGAGCGGCAGGTCCGGCTGATCCAGGACTTCCAGCCGGACGCCATTCTGGTGACGCCGTCGTACATGCTCGCCCTGCTCGACGAGATGCAGCGCCAGGGCGTCGACCCGCGTTCCACCTCGCTCAAGGTCGGCGTGTTCGGGGCGGAGCCGTGGACCCAGGACCTGCGGCTGGAGGTGGAGGAGCGGGCCGACCTGCACGCCGTCGACATCTACGGGCTGTCCGAGGTGATCGGCCCGGGCGTGGCCAACGAGTGCGTCGAGTCCAAGGACGGGCTGCACGTCTGGGAGGACCACTTCTACCCGGAGATCGTCGATCCGGAGACCGGCGAGGTGCTGCCCGACGGCGAGTACGGCGAGCTGGTGTTCACGTCGCTGACCAAGCAGGCGATGCCGGTGGTGCGCTACCGCACCCGCGACCTCACCCGGCTGCTGCCGGGCACCGCGCGGAGCATGCGACGGATCGAGAAGATCACCGGCCGGACGGACGACATGATCATCCTGCGGGGGGTGAACGTCTTCCCGACCCAGGTGGAGGAGCTGCTGCTGCGGGTGCCGGGGCTGTCACCGCACTACCAGCTCGTGCTGTCCCGGCCGCACCGGATGGACGAGATGACCGTGCGCGTGGAGGCACGGCCGGACTGCTCGGCCGACGAGCGGGCCGGGCTCGGGGTGCGGCTGTGCGCCCTGGTCAAGGAGAACATCGGCGTCACCGTCGCCTGCGACGTGGTGGAGCCGGGGACGGTGGAGCGCTCTGCCGGCAAGGCCCAGCGGGTACACGACCTGCGGGGGGCTTGACAGCCCGACCCCCTCGGCGGAGTATCTGAACGACCGTTCGGTTTGGAGCGGCCGGCGCACCGCGCGTCCGGTCTCGGTACGCAGAGCACGGGAGACGTCGTGGACACCAGCACCCTCGAGCAGCAGTTCCAGGACTGCGTCGACGCCGACGGCCGGATCGAGCCGCGGGACTGGATGCCCGACGGCTACCGCAAGACGCTGATCCGGCAGATCGCCCAGCACGCGCACTCCGAGATCATCGGGATGCAGCCCGAGGGCAACTGGATCACCCGGGCCCCGTCGCTGCGCCGCAAGACCATCCTGGTGGCCAAGGTGCAGGACGAGGCCGGCCACGGCCTCTACCTCTACAGCGCCGCGGAGACCCTCGGGGTGGACCGCGACGAGCTGCTGGACATGCTGCACACCGGCCGGCAGAAGTACTCCACGATCTTCAACTACCCGACGACCAGCTGGGCCGACGTGGCCGCGATCGGCTGGCTCGTCGACGGTGCGGCGATCATGAACCAGGTGCCGCTGACGCGCTGCTCGTACGGGCCGTACGCCCGGGCGATGATCCGGGTCTGCAAGGAGGAGAGCTTCCACCAGCGGCAGGGCTTCGAGGCGATGACGGTGCTCGCCAACGGCACCCCGGCGCAGCGGCGGATGGCCCAGGACGCGCTGGACCGCTGGTGGTGGCCGTCGCTGATGATGTTCGGCCCGTCCGACACCGACTCGCCGAACAGCGCCCGGTCGATGGCCTGGGGCATCAAGCGCTTCAGCAACGACGAGCTGCGCCAGCGGTTCGTCGACGCGACCGTGCCGCAGGCCGAGTACCTCGGGCTGACGCTGCCCGACCCGGACCTGCGCTTCGACGACGAGACCGGGCACTGGGTGTTCGGCGAGATCGACTGGACCGAGTTCACCACCGTCATGCGCGGCGACGGACCGTGCAACCGCGAGCGGATCGAGAACCGGGTGGCCGCCCACGAGGAGGGCGCCTGGGTGCGGGAGGCCGCCGCCGCCTACGCCGCCAAGCACGCCGGGCGGGAGCGGGTCGCGGCGTGACCGGACCCGACGCGGGCGACTTCGTCGCCGAGGGCGGTCACGGAGCCGTGCCGACCACGGGAGTGCCGAGCGGCCACGTCGCTCCGGACCCCGACCCGGCGCCGCACCCCCGGCCACAGCCGCTGTGGGAGGTGTTCGTGCGCAGCCGCCGCGGGCTGTCGCACACCCACGTCGGCAGCCTGCACGCGCCGGACGCGCACCTCGCGCTGCGCAACGCCCGCGACCTGTACACCCGCCGGCAGGAGGGCGTCTCGCTCTGGGTGGTCGCCGCCACGGACATCGTGGCGAGCAGCCCCGACGAGAAGGACAGCTTCTTCGACCCGGCGGGTGACAAGCCGTACCGGCACCCGACGTTCTACGAGGTCCCGGAGGGGTTGACGCACCTGTGAGCGGCCTGCCCGTCGATCTCGACCTGGACGTCGCGGCGTACGCGCTGCGGCTCGGTGACGACGCGCTCGTGCTCGGCCAGCGGCTGTGCGAGTGGGCGGCCCGCTCGCCGCAGCTCGAGGAGGACGTCGCGCTGCTCAACCTCGCGCTCGACCAGCTCGGCGCGGCGCGCAACCTGCTCACCCTGGCGGGACGGCTCGAGGGCGAGGGCCGGGACGAGGACGACCTGGCCTTCCTGCGCGAGGAGCCGGACTGGACCAACGCGCTGCTGTTCGAGCTGGGCAACGGCGACTTCGGCCGGACGATGGCGCGCCAGCTGCTCGTCGCGGCCTGGCAGCTGCCGCTGTATCACGCGCTGGCCGGCTCGACCGACGAGGGGATCGCCGGCGTGGCCGGCAAGGCGGTCAAGGAGGTGGCCTACCACCTCGACCACGCCCGCACCTGGGTCGTCCGGCTCGGCGACGGGACCCCCGAGTCGCACGAGCGGATGCAGGCCGGTCTGGACGCGGTCTGGCCGTACTCCTTCGAGCTGTTCGAGCGCGACCCGCTGGTCGAGCGGCTGCTGGCGCGCGGGGTCGCGGCCGACCCGGCGCTGCTCGAGAAGCCGTTCCGGGCGACCGTCGAGGCGGTCGTCGCCGAGGCGACCCTGACCCTGCCGGAGACCACCTGGCGGCCGTCAGGCGGCCGGGCCGGCCGGCACACCACCGACTTCGGCTACCTGCTGGCCGAGCTGCAGCACCTGCACCGGTCGCACCCCGGAGCCACCTGGTGACCACCGCCGCGCAGGTCCGCGAGGTGCTGGCGACCGTCTGCGACCCGGAGATCCCGGTTGTCACGATCGAGGACCTCGGGATCCTGCGCGACGTCCGGGTCGACGGCGAGCACGTCACCGTGACGATCACCCCGACCTACTCGGGCTGCCCGGCGATGGACGAGATCCGGGCCGACATCCGCAGCGCGCTCGCCGACCGCGGGGTCGCCGACGTCGAGGTGCAGATGGTGCTGTCGCCGGCCTGGACGACCGACTGGATGAGCGAGGACGGCCGGGACAAGCTGCGCGCCTTCGGCATCGCCCCGCCGGGCCGCCGGGCCGGCGGCCCGGTCCCGGTGACGCTCGGCCGTCGGCCGGAGCTGCCGGCCTGCCCGCAGTGCGGCTCGTCCGACACCGAGGAGCTCACCCGCTTCGCCTCCACCTCGTGCAAGGCGCTGTGGCGCTGCCTGTCCTGCCGCGAGCCCTTCGACCACTTCAAGGCGCACTGACATGACGACCGCCCCGTCGGAGACCGACGCGGACACCGACACCGCTGCCGCTCCCGACGCGGGCGCCGACGCCGGGTTCCGCCGGCTGCGGGTGGCTGCGGTCGACCGGCTGACCGACGACTCGGTCGCGATCACCTTCGCGCTGCCGGCCGAGCTGGCGCACGGCGTACGCCTTCTCGCCCGGGCAGCACCTCACCCTGCGGCACGTCGACGGCGACCGGGACCTGCGGCGGACGTACTCGGTCTGCGCCAGCGCCGCCGGCGGGCCGCTGCGGGTGGCCGTCAAGCGGCTCGAAGGCGGCGCGTTCTCCACCTGGGTCCTGGACACCCTGCAGCCCGGTGACGAGCTGGAGGTGCTGCCGCCGGCCGGCCGGTTCGGCCCGCGGGTCGCGCCGGACCGGGCGCTGCGCTACGGGCTGGTCGCCGCCGGCAGCGGCATCACGCCGGTGCTGTCGATCGCCTCGACCGTGCTCGACGTCGAGCCGGAGAGCACCGTCGTGCTGCTGTACGGCAACCGCACGCAGGGCAGCGTGATGTTCCTGGAGGAGCTGTCCGACCTCAAGGACCGCTTCCCGGCGCGGCTGCAGCTGCTGCACGTGCTCTCCCGTGAGGAGCAGGAGAGCGAGCTGCTGTCCGGCCGGCTCGACCGCGAGCGGCTGGAGCGGCTGTTCGGCACGCTCGTGCCGGTCGACGAGATCGACGAGTGGTACCTGTGCGGGCCGTTCGGGATGGTCGTCGACGGCAAGCAGGCGCTGCTCGACGCCGGCGCGGACCCGGCCCGGGTGCACACCGAGATGTTCCACGCCGAGGCCCCGCCGCCGCGCGCGCCGCGCGCCGAGGGGGCCTCGGCCGGGTCGGCGACGGTCGCGGCGGAGCTGCACGGGCGGACCACCACGCTGCAGGTCGACCCCGACGGGCCCTCGGTGCTCGACGCGCTGCTCGCCGTGCGGCCGGACGCCCCGTACGCCTGCAAGGGCGGGGTGTGCGGCACCTGCCGGGCGCGGGTGGTGTCCGGGGCGGTGGAGATGGACGTGAACTACGCGCTCGAGCCGGACGAGATCGAGGCCGGTGTGGTGCTGACCTGCCAGGCGCACCCGACGACCGACGAGGTGCGGCTCAGCTTCCTGTAGCGGTGGGTGCTCGGCGGGGCGCGGGTCGCGGGTCGGGTGGGGCGCGGGCCCCACAGCTGATGTGGGGTGGCAGCGGAACGGGCCGGCGTACGGCCTCGCAAGGTCGGCTGTGGCGGTCGGGCGCTGGGCCGTCCCGCCGGCGCCGCGCGGCGCCCCGGCCGCGCTCAGCCGGCCCAGTCGGCGACGAGCGGGGTGTCCACGCCGATGTCGCCGACCTTGCGCGAGCCGCCCGGCGCACCCAGCGGCTCGTCCCGCCCGGGCAGCACCTCGAGGAAGAACGCCCGGTTGTCGGCGATGAACGCCTTCTGGTCCTCCTCGACCCGGCGGTCCTGCGCGATCGCCTCGACCGGGCAGACCGGCTCGCAGGCCCCGCAGTCGATGCACTCCTTGGGGTTGATGTAGCTCTTGCGCTCGCCCTCGTAGATGCAGTCGACCGGGCACTCGTCCATGCACGCCTTGTCGTTGACGTCGATGCAGGGACCGGCGATGACGTACGCCATGACGGGGCTCCTCGAGCTCAGGCGGGGACGGGCAGGGGCGCGGCGTCGGTGCTGTGCCCGGGGAACAGGTGCGCCTCCGGGTCGAGCGCGACCGCGGCGTTGTTCACCGCGGTGGCCACCTCCCCGAAGCCGACGCTGATCAAGCGCACCTTTCCCTCGTAGTCGGTGATGTCACCTGCGGAGTACACCCCCGCCCGGCTGGTGCGCATCCGGGTGTCGACCACGACGTGCCGGTTGTCGTGCAGCTCGAGCCCCCACTCGCGGACCGGCCCGAGGTCGGCCAGGAAACCGAGCGCGGCGACCAGCCGCTGGCAGGGCAGCACCCGCGGCGGCTCGCCCTTGACGGTGACCTCGACGGCGTCGACGGTGTCGCCGCCGAGCACCCGGCTGATCTCGGCGTCGACCAGCACCTCGGCGCTGGCCTGCATCGCGGCGACCGCCGCGGCGTGCGCCCGGAACGCCTTGCGGCGGTGCACGACGGTGACGCTGCGGGCGGTGCCCTGCAGCGTCAGCGCCCAGTCGCAGGCGCTGTCGCCACCGCCGACGATGACGACGTCGGCGCCGGCGTAGTCGCTCGGGTCGGGCACGAAGTAGGCCAGCCCGCGGCCGAGGAACTCCTCCCCGGCAGGCAGCGGGCGTGGCGTGAAGCTGCCGATCCCGCCGGTCAGCACGACGGCGCCGCAGCGCACCACCCGGCCCGCTTCGGTGGTCACCGCGAGCCGGCCGTCCGGCTCGTCGGCGAGGGTCACCGCCGGGTCGCCGAGCAGGTACGTCGGGTCGTACTGGGCGGCCTGCTGCACCAGACCTGTCACGAGGTCCCGGCCGCGGATGCTGGGGAAGCCGGCCACGTCGTAGATCGGCTTCTCCGGGTACATCGCGGTGATCTGCCCGCCGGCCTCGGGCAGCGCGTCCATCACGGCGGTGCGCAGCCCGCGCACCCCGGCGTAGTACGCCCCGTACAGGCCGACCGGGCCGGCTCCGACGAGGAGCAGGTCGACGTCGAGGTCGGTCACCTCACACCCTCCGCGTGTCGTACGCCGCCCGCGTGCCGCTGCCGAAGCGCCGCAGCGCGCCGTCCGGTCCGCTGGCGTTGGGCCGGACGAAGACCCAGTTCTGCCATGCCGTCAGTCTGCCGAACACCTTCGTCTCGACCGTCTCCGGCCCCACGAAGCGGTGGTTGGCCTCCATCCCGGTCAGCGCGTCCGGCGACAGCGACGCGCGCTCCTCGAGCGCGATCCGCAGCTCCTCGTCCCAGTCGAGGTCGTCCGGGGTGAGGGTGACCAGGCCCAGCTCACGGGCCGCGGCGGCGTCGAGCGGCTCGCCGGCCCGGTCGACCGCGGCGCGCAGCGCGTCGGGCCGGCCGTGGAAGCGCGACTGCAGCCGGGTCAGCCCGTTGCCCATCGGCAGCGGCCCGAGGTTGTCCGGGCCGAGCTCGACGACGGCCGGCGCGGCGTCGGGGTCGATGTCCTCGAACACGCCGTCCAGCATGTACTGCCGGTCGCAGGCCAGCGCCAGCTCGAGCAGGCTGCCGGTGAAGCAGCTGCCCGGCGCGATCACCGCGAACAGCGTGCGGCTGGTGACGTCCAGCCGCTTGAGGGTGCGCTTGTAGAACTGCGTCACCTCGGAGGCGAACCAGTCGCCGGCCAGCTCGGCCCGCTGGGCGTCGTAGGCCCGGACCAGCGCGGCGTCGCCCTCGGTGCGCAGCACCCAGGTGCCCAGGTCGTCCTCGTTGGTGCGCAGCCGCAGGATGAGGTCGTCGAGCTCGCGGGCCACCGCCAGCGGCCACCAGGCGACGCCCTCCTCGACCGGGGAGGCCGGCGGGGCGGTGCGCGGGGCGCGGACGGTGATGTCGACCCTTCGGGCCGCCCGGTCCAGCGTCGCGGACACCGTGGAGTAGGTGATCTCGGTGTCGGTCTCGGTGCGCTCCAGCGGAGTCAGCCGCACCCCCGTTCCGGTGTCCGGTCGGGCCGAGCGCGCGGCCGCGGCCAGCGCCCGGGTGCGGACGGCGTCGGCGAACCGGCTGGCCGGGGCGGTCTCGTCGACCAGGCCCCACTCGACCGCGGTGCGTCCCCGCACGCCCTCGGTCTTGGTCGCGAAGACGTCGGCGAGGTCCTTGCGGACGAAGCGCTTGTCGACCACCCGGGTCAGCCCGCCGGTGCCGGGAAGCACGCCGAGCAGCGGCACCTCGGGCAGCGAGACGGCCGACGAGCCGTCGTCGATGAGCACGATCTGGTCGCAGGCGAGCGCCATCTCGTAGCCGCCGCCGGCGGCGGTGCCGTTCAGGGCCGCGATCCAGGTCTGCCCGGACGTCGCGGTGGCGTCCTCGATCCCGTTCCGGGTCTCGTTGGTGAACTTGCAGAAGTTCACCTTCCAGGCATGCGGGCTCTGCGCCAGCATCTTGATGTTCGCTCCGGCGCAGAACATCCGGTCCAGCCCGCCGGTGAGCACCACGGCCTTCACGCCGGGGTGCTCGAACCGCAGCCGCTGCACCGCGTCGTACAGCTCGATGTCGACGCCGAGGTCGTAGCTGTTCATCTTCAGCTCGTAGCCGGGGACCAGGCCGGCCGACTCGTCGACCCGCAGCGTGAGCGTCGCGACCGGCCCGTCGACGGCGAGCGTCCAGTGCCGGTAGCGGTCCGGGGCGGTGTCGAAGTCCACCCGCACCGCCGCCGGCGCGCCGGGCCCGGGGGTGCCGGCGGGGGAGTCTTCGAGCAGCGTCATGGGGACCTCCGGGTGCGGCGTCTGGTCCCCAAACACACTACGTCGAGCACGACGTACGTCAAGAGGGTGTAGCAGGTCAGTCGAGGCCGGCGTAGACCCGACGCGCGTTGCCACCGAGCACCAGGCCGACCACCTCGTCGGTCAGGCCCAGCCCGGCCACCGCGCGGGCGTTCGCCGCCTGGCCGGGCACGCCCGGCCAGTCCGTGCCGAAGATCCACTTGCGGGCGAGCCGGGCCAGGTCGAAGCGGGCGTAGTACTCCGGCAGCCGCTGCGGCGGCAGCCCGGACAGCTCGAGCCACACCCGCTCGCGGCTGAGCAGGCCAGGAACGCCGCCGCGTCGTACCACCAGCCCCGGCCGCCGTGCGCCAGCACGACGTCGAGGTCGGGGAAGTCGCGCAGCACCGCGTCGAGCAGCTGCGGGTCGGCGTAGGCGTTGGTCGAGCCCGGGAAGGTGCTCGTGCCGCAGTGCACGACCAGCGGGACGCCGCGCTCGACCAGCACCGCGTACGCCGGGTAGAGCGCCGCGTCGTCGGCCCGGAACCCGCCGTGCACCGGGTGCAGCTTGAGCGCGGCGGCCCCCAGGTCGAGCTGGCGCGGCGAGCTCGCGGGCGATCGGGAAGTGCAGGTGCGGGTTGACGTTGGCGACCGGCCGGAACCGGCGCGGGTCGTGCTCGACCAGCGGCAGCAGGTCGTCGAAGCGCTGGTAGCCGGTGGCCTTGGGGCTGTACTCGCAGAACAGCAGCGCGACGTCGACGCCCTCGGTCGGCGAACAGTGCGGCCAGCGCGGCCGGCTCGGGCGTGCCGTCGGGCCGCCAGACCTGCTCGAGCACGCCGGCGCGGCCGAACTGCCGGGCCCAGTCGAGTCCAGGCCGGCGCGACGCGTGCGACAGCACCGGGACGTGCACGTGGGCGTCGACGAGCAGGTGCCCGTCCAGGCTCACAGGCTGGGCACCGGGCTGCCCGCGGCCTGGGCGGGCAGCACCGCACCGGCCTGCGCGGCCTCGCGGAGCCGGAAGCGCTGCACCTTGCCGGTCGCGGTCTTGGGCAGCTCGTCCAGCACGAGCACCGCGCGCGGGCGCTTGAACGCCGCCAGGCCCTCGCGGCACCAGGCGACCAGCTCGTCCGGGTCGAGCGGTGACCCCGTGCACCGGGACGACGCACGCGACCGGCTTGTCCAGCTCGTCGCTGTCGTGCACGCCGACGACCGCGGCCTCGGCGACCCCGGGGTGCTGCAGCAGGCGCTCCTCCACCTCGGCGGGGGACACCCAGATCCCGCCGGCCTTGAGCAGGTCGTCGGAGCGGCCCAGGCAGGTGTAGTAGCCGTCCGCCGAGCGGACGTAGGTGTCGCCGGTGCGCAGCCACTCGCCCGAGAACACCGCCCGGGAGGCGTCGGTGCGGGCCCAGTAGCCGGTGGCGATCGAGGCGCCGCGCACGAACAGCGCGCCGGGCTCGCCGTCCGGCACCTCGGTGCCGGACTCGTCGCGCAGCTAGATGTCGTAGCCGGGGACCGGCGTGCCGGAGGTGCCGGGCCGGACCTGCCCGGGACGGTTGGACAGGAAGATGTGCAGCGCCTCGGTCGAGCCGATCCCGTCGAGGACCTCGACTGCCGAAGCGGTCGGTGAAGCGGCGGTGCAGCGTCGCCGGCAGGGCCTCGCCGGCGCTCGGCGATCAGCCGCACCGAGGCGAAGGTGTCCGGCGGCAGGTCGGCGGCGAGCAGCGCGGCGAAGAACGTCGGACCGGAGAAGAACAGCGTCGGGCGGTGCTCGGCGACGATCCGGGCGACCAGCGCCGGCGACGGCCGGCTCGGCTCGAGCACCGTCGTGGCCCCGGCCCAGAGCGGGAACAGCGCCGAGTTGCCCAGCCCGTAGGCGAAGAAGAGCTTGGCGACCGAGAAGCAGACGTCGTCCGGGCCGATGCCGCAGCACGTGCCGGGCGTACGTCTCGCAGACCGCGCGCAGGTTCTCGTGCCGGTGCATCGCGGCCTTGGGCATCCCGGTGGTGCCGGTGGTGTAGAGCCACAGCGCCGGGGTGTCGCCGGTCGTGGCGCGCAGCGCGTCGCCGCCGGCGGCCACCAGGTCCTCGAAGGCCGTCACGGTCCGGCCGGGCGGCGTCCACCTCGGCCCCGCGCACCGTCACGACGTGCGCGAGCTCGGGGGCGTCGCGGACGCGCCTCGGCGACGGCGGCGGGGAACTCCGGGCGACACCACCAGCACCCGGGCGCCGGAGTCGACGACCAGCTTGGCCAGCTCGGGGCCGGTGAGCATCGTCGACACCGGGACGGCCACCGCGCCGGTCCGCATCGCGCCGAGCAGGCCGGCGAGCAGCTCGGTCCGGTCCGAGCAGACGAACAGCACCCGCTCGCCGGTGCGGGTGTCGAGCGCGCGCAGGCCGCGGGCGAAGGCCGCCGCGAGGTCGCGCAGCTGGGCGTAGGTCGTGGTGGTCGCCCGAGCAGCGGACCGCGACCCGGTCGCCCGGCCCTGCTCGACGTGGCGGTCGACGCAGGAAGGCGGCGGCGTTGAAGGGGTCGGTCACGAGACCTGTCCGTCCGAGGTCCGGCTGTGGCCTTCGACACACTACGGACGAGCGCTGTCGCGTCAAGCACGTGTAGTGCGTCTGAGGGCCGAGCCTGTGGTGTCAATCGCCGGATGGACGTGGCTCCCGCAGGCCGGCGGCGCGAGAGCGGGCCGCCAGCGCCCGCTCGCTGCTGCTGACCGTGCTCGGCGAGTTCGTGCTGCCGGCCGCCGAACCGGTCTGGACCGGCGCGCTGGTCGGCGGGCTGGCCGAGGTCGGCGTGGAGGAGAAGGCGGCACGGCAGTCGCTGTCCCGGACCGCGGCCGAGGGCCTGCTGGCGGCCGAGCGGGACGGCCGCCGGGTGCGCTGGCACCTCACCGCGCCCGGGCGCCGGCTGCTCGAGGAGGGCGCCGAGCGGATCTACGGCTTCGGCCGGCAGCCGCAGCGCTGGGACGGCCGCTGGCTGGTGCTCGCGGTGAGCGTGCCGGAGACCCAGCGCCAGCTCCGGCACCGGCTGCGCACCCGGCTGACCTGGGCCGGGCTCGGCAGCCCGCTGCCCGGCCTGTGGGTCACCCCCGACATCGGAGAAGGAGAAGGAGGTCGCCGCCGTCGTCGAGGAGCTCGGCGTCGAGGCGTACTCCTTCCAGGGCCCGTACGGGCATGATCGGCGAGCAGCAGCGGGTGGTCGGCAGGCGCCTGGGAGCTCGGCGAGGTCGAGCGGCGCTACGACGACTTCCTCGCGGCCTTCGGCGACGAGTCGGCGCCCGGCCCCGCCGAGGCGTTCGCGGCGCAGGTCCGCCTGGTCCAGGCCTGGCGGCGCTTCCCGTTCCTGGACCCGGCGCTGCCGGCTCCGCTGCTGCCGGCCTCCTGGCCGGGGCCGGCCGCGGCGGCGCTGTTCCGCCGCGCGGCACGCGGCCTGGCACGCGGGTGCCCAGGCCCGCTGGACGGCCCTGTCGCGCGGACGCCGGGCGGCGCGTGTGACCTGCGCGGCCCGGCGTCCGCCGGCTCAGAAGCGGACGTAGTCGAACTCGACCGACTGCTCGTTGATCCCCTGCGGCGGCGGCGGCGATCCAGCCGGCGAACTCGCCCGGCTCGTAGTCAGGCCACCATCAGCGCGGCGACCCGGTCGCGGTCCTCCGGGGTCGGGACCCACTCGGCCTTGCGAGCCTCGAACGCCTCGGCCTCCGATCACCTCGCCCTCCGGGGCTGATGCCGGCGCCGGCGTACGTCGCCGACCTTGCGGAAGAAGCCCTCGTGCGGCAGCGTCAGCCGCTGCTCGAGACCGGCGTCCTCGAGCGCCTGGTTCCAGCGCCGGACGCCGTTCTCGCAGTCGGCGACGTACTCGTCGCGCAGGTCGAGGTTGAGCGCCGACAGCAGCGGGACGGTCCGCGTGGCGATCGCGCCGTTCTCGACGACGTTCATCTCGCGCGTCTGGTCGAGCAGGACGTGGTCGTCCTTGCGCCGGGTCTCGCCCCAGCGGCCCTTGAGCCCGGAGGTGAAGTAGTTGCCCGCGTTGGTGGACTGCTCGGAGCCGAACAGGTCCATCGAGACCGCGAACTGGAAGTTGAGGTACTTCTGGATGACGTCGAGCGGGATCCCGCCGTGCGGGAAGACGTCGTCGGTGCCGTGCTCGGTCATCAGCGCGGCGGTGCGCTCGACCACCCGCTGCACGCCGGTGGTGCCGACGAACATGTGGTGCGCCTCCTCCTTGAGCATGAACTCGCAGGTGCGCGCCAGCGGGTCGAAGCCGGACTCCTTGAGGGTGCCGAGCTGGTACTTGCCGTCCCGGTCGGTGAAGTACGTGAACATGAAGAACTGCAGCCAGTCGGTGGTGTCCTCGTTGAACGCTCCGAGGATGCGCGGCGCGTCGGCGTCACCGGAGTTGCGCTGCAGCAGCTGCTCGGCCTCCTCGCGGCCCTCGCGGCCGAAGTAGGCGTGCAGCAGGTAGACCATCGCCCACAGGTGACGGCCCTCCTCCACGTTCACCTGGAACAGGTTGCGCATGTCGTACAGCGACGGCGCGGTGGCGCCCAGGTGGCGCTGCTGCTCGACCGAGGCGGGCTCGGTGTCGCCCTGGATGACGATCAGGCGCTGCAGCTCGGCGCGGTACTCGCCGGGCACGGTCTGCCAGGCCAGCTCGCCCTGGTGCTTGCCGAAGGCGATCCGGCGCTCCGGGTCGCGCTCGGCCAGGAAGATGCCCCAGCGGTAGTCCTGCATCGGCACCCGGTCGAAGTGCGCCCAGCCGTCCCGGCCGACCGCGATCGCGGTGCGCAGGTAGACGTCCTGGGTCGGCATCGGCCGGGCCGAGCGCCTTCCACCAGTCCAGGAACTTGGGCTGCCAGCCCTCCAGGGCGCGCTGCAGCCGCCGGTCGTTCGCCAGGTCGACGTTGTTCGGGATCCGCTGGGAGTAGTCGATCGGGCTGAGCGGCCCGGTCGGCGCCGGGGCGTCGCCGGTCTGCGTCGTCCCCGGGTGCGCCGAGCTGCCCGACTGGGTGGGTGCCGTCATGTCCGTCTCCCGACCTGGTGTCCGAGCCGGCGCCGAAAGCCCTACGCCAGCGTTGCGATGCGCGTTGAGTGTGTAGCAGGTTTCGGCTCGACGCAACCCCTGGTGCCACCCGGCCGGGGGAAGCGGGGAGCCTGGCCTCGTCGCTACTCTGAGTAGGTGGAGGACAGCGCACAGGTGCAGGCTGCGGCCCTGCTCGGGTGCCGCCGGGGCGCGACGGCCACCGAGGTGCGCAGCGCGTACCGCCGGGCGGTGCGCACGGCCCGTCCCGACCTCGGCGAGGCCGACGGGGCCTGGCTGGTCCGGGTGCAGGCGGCCCGGGACCTGCTGCTGGCCCTCGCCGCGCCCGACCGGCGCCGCCGGCCGCGGACCGCGGCCGCCGTTCCGGCCGGGTACGTCGCGCTGCGCCGGGACACCTGGCGGGTGGCCCCGCGCGGCGACCCCGAGGTCGACCTGCGGCTCTGAGCCCGCGTCCGCGGGCTAGGTTCGCGGTCCGGCAGGGCGGCGAGAGCGAGGGCGGCAGATGACCACCACGGACGGGCCGAGCCCGATCGCGGCGACGGCGCAGTGGCAGGCGCTCGTCACGCACCACCAGCAGCTGCGCGACGTGCACCTGCGCGAGCTGTTCGCGCAGGACCCGCAGCGGGCCCAGCGGCTGTCCCGGGACGCCGCCGGCGTGCACGTCGACCTGTCGAAGAACCGCCTCACCGAGCAGACCCTCGCCCTGCTCGTCGAGCTGGCCGAGCGGGCCGGGCTGCGCGAGCGGATCGAGGCGATGTTCGCCGGCGACCGGATCAACACCACCGAGAACCGGTCGGTGCTGCACGTCGCGCTGCGGATGCCGCGGGACGCCTCGCTCGTCGTCGACGGGGTCGACGTGGTGCCCGCGGTGCACGAGGTGCTCGACCGGATGGGCGCCTTCTGCGACCGGGTGCGGTCCGGGGCGTGGACCGGCAGCACCGGCCGGCGGATCCGGAACGTCGTCAACATCGGCATCGGCGGCTCCGACCTCGGCCCGGCCATGGCGTACGAGGCGCTGCGCGCGTTCAGCGACCGCGACCTGACCGTCCGGTTCGTCTCCAACGTCGACGGCAGCGACCTGCTCGAGGCGGTCCGGGACCTCGACCCGGCCGAGACGCTGTTCGTCGTGGTGTCCAAGACCTTCACCACCCAGGAGACGCTCGCCAACGCCACCAGCGCGCGGGACTGGCTGACCTCCCGGCTCGACGCCGAGGACGCCGTCGCGCGGCACTTCGTGGCGGTCTCCACCAACGCCGACGAGGTCGCCGCGTTCGGCATCGACCCCGACAACATGTTCGGCTTCTGGGACTGGGTCGGCGGCCGCTACTCCTTCCCGTCGGCGGTCGGGCTGTCGCTGATGCTGGCGATCGGCCCGGGAGCGTTCGGCGAGATGCTCGGCGGCTTCGCCGCGATGGACGAGCACTTCCGGACCGCGCCGTTCGAGGCGAACCTGCCGGTGCTGCTCGGCCTGGTCGGCATCTGGTACACCGACTTCTTCGGCGCCGAGACGCTCGCCGTGCTGCCGTACAGCCAGTACCTGGCGCGCTTCCCGGCGTACCTGCAGCAGCTGGACATGGAGAGCAACGGCAAGCGGGTCGACCGGGACGGCCGGCCGGTCGACGTGCCGACCGGGCCGGTCGTGTGGGGCGAGCCCGGCACCAACGGCCAGCACGCCTTCTACCAGCTCATCCACCAGGGCACCGAGCTCGTCCCGGCCGACTTCCTCGGCGTCGTGCGGGCCGCCGAGCCGCTCGGGCAGCACCAGGACCTGCTGTTCGCGAACTTCCTGGCGCAGACCGAGGCGCTGGCGTTCGGCCGGACCGCCGCCGAGGCTCGAGGCGGCAGGGATGGCGCCCGAGCTCGTCGCCGCACCGGACCTTCCCCGGCAACCGGCCGACCACCTCGATCGTCGTCGAGCAGCTGACCCCCGCCACGCTCGGTGCGCTGGTCGCGCTGTACGAGCACAAGGTCTTCACCCAGGGCGCGATCTGGGGCATCAACTCCTTCGACCAGTGGGGCGTCGAGCTGGGCAAGGCGCTCGCGTCGGCGATCGTGCCGGAGCTGAGCTCGGACGCGCCGCTGGACCACGACAGCTCCACCAACGCCCTGCTCGAGCGCTACCGGCGGGGGCGCGGCTAGAGCACCGCGTTCACGATCTCGCGGGCCTCGTCCTGGATCCGGGCCAGGTGCTCCGGTCCGGAGAAGCTCTCCGCGTAGATCTTGTACACGTCCTCGGTGCCGGACGGCCGGGCCGCGAACCAGCCGTTCTCGGTGCTCACCTTGAGCCCGCCGAGCGCCGCGCCGTTGCCCGGCGCCGCGGTCAGGGTGGACGTGATCGGCTCGCCGGCCAGCTCGGTCGCGTGCACCTGCTCGGCGGAGAGCGCGCCGAGCGCCGCCTTCTGCTCGCGGGTGGCCGGGGCGTCGACCCGGGCGTACGCCGGCTCGCCGTACGCCGCGGTGAGCGCGGCGTACCGCTCGCCGGGCGACCGGCCGTGCACCGCCGTGATCTCGGCGGCCAGCAGGCACAGCAGGATGCCGTCCTTGTCGGTCGTCCACACGCTGCCGTCGCGGCGCAGGAACGACGCGCCGGCCGACTCCTCGCCGCCGAAGGCGACCGAGCCGTCGAGCAGCCCCGGCACGAACCACTTGAAGCCCACCGGGACCTCGAGCAGCCGGCGACCCCGGCCGGCGACGACCCGGTCGATGAGCGAGGAGCTCACCAGCGTCTTGCCGATCGCCGCCGAGGCCGGCCACCCGGCGCGGCTCGCGAGCAGGTGCTCGATCGCGACCGCCAGGTAGGCGTTCGGGGCCAGCAGCCCGGCGTCGGGGGTGACGATGCCGTGCCGGTCGGCGTCGGCGTCGTTGCCGGTCGCCACCTGGAAGTCGTCCTTGCGGCCGATCAGCGAGGCCATCGCGTACGGCGAGGAGCAGTCCATCCGGATCTTGCCGTCCCAGTCCAGGGTCATGAACCGCCAGGTGGGGTCGACGAGCGGGTTGACCACGGTCAGGTCGAGCCGGTGCCGCTCGGCGATCTCGCCCCAGTAGGCGACGCTCGCCCCGCCGAGCGGGTCGGCGCCGATCCGGACGCCCGGCGTCGCGCACCGCGTCGAGGTCGAGCACCGAGGGCAGGTCGTCGACGTAGCCGCCGAGGAAGTCGTAGGTCCCGGTGGTGTCGGCGGCCCGGGCCCGGGACAGCGGCACGCGCCGCACCTGCCGGAGCCCGTCGCGCAGGTGCGCGTTGGCGCGCATCCTGCACCGCGCCGGTGACGTCGCTGCCGGCCGGGCCGCCGTCCGGCGGGTTGTACTTGAAGCCGCCGTCCCGCGGCGGGTTGTGCGACGGAGTGATCACCACCCCGTCGGCCAGTCCGGAGCGACGGCCCCGGTTGTACGTCAGCACGGCGTGCGACAGCGCCGGCGTGGGCGTGTAGCCGTCGCGGCTGTCGACCAGGACGGTCACCCCGTTCGCGGCGAAGACCTCCAGCGCGGTCGCCCAGGCGGGCTCGGACAGCGCGTGGGTGTCCTTGGCGAGCAGCAGCGGGCCGTCGATGCCGGCGGCCCGGCGGTGGTCGGCGAGAGCCTGGCTGGTCGCGGCGATGTGGTCGTCGTTGAAGGCCGTCCCGAACGAGGACCCGCGGTGACCGGAGGTGCCGAACGCGACCCGCTGGTCGGGGTCGTCCGGGTCGGGGTGGTCGGTGTAGTACGCGGTGACGAGGCGGGCGACGTCGAGAAGGTCCTGCGGCTGCGCGGGTGTCCCCGCCCGGTCGTGCACGGCCACGGTGTGCTCCCTGGGTCTGCGGGTGACGAGTGTCTAGCGGACCGGCAGCTGCGCGCGCCACGGCGGGTCGGCGCCGTGCCGGCGACAGGTCTCGGCGGCGACGTCCTGCGCGAGGTCCAGCGCCCGGGACAGGCCGTCCCGGTCGAGCCGGGCCAGCCGCGACGGGGTGAGGTCGCCGTCCTCGTCCAGGGCGCAGAGCAGCCCGGACATGAACGCGTCACCGGCCCCCACCGTGTCGACGACGTCGACCGAGCGGCCCGGCAGGTCGACGGTGCCGGCCGGACCGCGGGCGTGCACCCCGTCGGGACCCCGGGTGACGACGACCAGCGCCGGGCCGGCCGCCGCCCAGCGCTCGGCGACGGACTCGACCGCCTCGCCCGGCGCGACCCACGCGAGGTCGTCCGAGCTGATCTTGACGAGGTCGACGAGGGCCAGCCAGCGGTCCAGCCGGGCGCGCAGGTCCGCCTCGTCCCGCGCCAGCGCGGGCCTGACGTTGGGGTCCAGCGTGAGGACCCGGCGGCCGTGCTCGCGACGCAGCAGGGCCTCCAGGGTGTCGCCCATCGCCGGCACGCCCAGGGCGAGCGAGCCGCTGACGTGCACGGCCGCTCCCTCGGGCAGCGCGGACGGCAGCTCGTCGGGGCGCCAGCCGCCGTCGGCGGCGCCGTCCACGTAGAAGGAGTAGTCGGCCCGGCCCTCGTCGTCGAGCGTGACGACGGCCAGCGTGGTGGGCTCGGCCGCGGCCACCGACCAGCCGGTGTCGACCCCGGCGGCGTGCACGTGGTCGGCGAGCCGGCGGCCGAAGGCGTCGCCGGACAGCCGGGACAGCAGCGCGACCGGCGTGCCGAGCCGGCCCAGGCCGACGGCGACGTTCAGCGGGCTGCCGCCGGGGCGTGCGGCGTACCCGCCCCGTGCGGCGTCCGGCTCGGTGCCCTCGGCGGCCGGGTCGACCCCGGGCGCGGGCGGCAGTGGCACCAGGTCGACGAGAGCCTCGCCGCAGACCACGATCACGCGCGCGACTCTCGCACGGTCCGGCGGCGGGTGCAGCAGGGTGGTCGTCCGGCCGTCCGCCGGGTGCCGGGCGGGCTGTCGCGGCCGCCAGGTCTGAGGTGGGATCGGGGGGTGCCGTCCCCCTGCCCGCCCGTCGTCGTCGTGGGTGGCGGGCCGACGGGGCTGTTCGCGGCCCTGCTGCTGGCCCGCGACGGGATCCCGGTCGTGGTGCTGGAGCGGCACCCGCAGCCGTGGCCGCTGCCCCGGGCCGTGCACCTCGACGACGAGGTCGCCCGGCTGCTCGAGCTCGCCGGGGTGCCGTTCTCGCGAATCAGCCGGCCGACCCTGGGGCTGCGCCTGCTCGACGCCCGGCACCGGGTGCTGGCCGAGTTCCCGCGCCGCGGGGACGTCGGACCGCAGGGGCATCCGCAGGCCAACCTGTTCGACCAGCCGGACCTCGAGGCGCTGCTGCGCGCGCAGCTGCAGACGTGCCCGGCCGCGCAGCTGCGGACCGGCGTCGAGGTGACCGGCGTCGAGACCGGTCCGGCGCCGGGCGTGCAGCTCGCCGGCGGGGCCGTGCTGGCCGCGTCGGCGGTGCTCGGCTGCGACGGGGCCGTGAGCACGGTGCGCCGCGCGGTCGGCGGGGCGTGGCGGGACCTGCGGTTCACCGAGCCGTGGCTGGTGGTCGACGGGCGCAGCCCGCTGCCGCTGCCGACCTGGGACGGGGTGCAGCAGGTCTGCGACCCGGCGCGGGCCGCCACCTACCTGCGGATCGGGCCGGACCGGTACCGCTGGGAGTTCCAGCTGCGGGCCGGGGAGTCCGCGCAGGACCTCGCGTCGCCGGGGTCGCTGCCGGGGTTGCTCCGGCCGTGGACCGGCGGGGCCCCGGTCGAGGTGCTGCGCGCTGCCCCGTACGTCTTCTCGGCCCGGTTGGCGGACCGGTGGCGGGCCGGGCGGGTGTTCCTGCTCGGCGACAGCGCGCACGTCACGCCGCCGTTCGTCGGCCAGGGGCTCGGGGCGGGGCTGCGGGACGCCGCGAACCTGGCGTGGAAGCTGGCCCGGGTGCTGCGCGGGCAGGCCCCCGAGGAGCTGCTGGACAGCTACCAGCGCGAGCGCCGGCCGCACGTGCGCAGCGCGATCCGCCTGGCCCGGACCGCGGGCTGGGCGATGACCGGCGGGCAGGACCGGGCGGCCGGGGTCCGGCGGGTGGTGCTGGCCGGGCTGTGCGCCGTCCCCGGATCGACCGGGCTGCTCGACGCCGGGTCGCCGCGGCTGCGCGGTCCGCTGGTGCCCCGCCGGGCCGGCCGGCCGCGGCCGGGGTCGTTGGCGCCGCAGCCGCAGGTGCGGGTCGGGGCCGCCGAGCTGCGGCTGGACGAGGTGTGGGGCCGCGGCTTCCTCGTGCTGACCCGGGTGCCGCCGGACGCGACCCTTCGCGCGATCGCCGCCGCGCTCGGCGCCCCGGTCCTGCAGCTGGACCCGCCGGTCGGGCCGCTGGGCAGCTGGCTGGGCCGCTCGACGGCGGTGGTGCTGCGGCCGGACCGGGTGGTGCTCGCGGCGTCGAGGTCCGCTGCGCCCGGAGCCGAGCTGTCGCGCCGGGCCGACGCGGCCCTGCGGCTCGTGGGCGTGCCGGGATGAGCCGACCCGGGTGGCGGGACGACCGTCCGCGTCGTGCGCTATCAAGGGTCGACCGCTGCGCGCGTGCCGAGCAGCGACGGTGTTGCGGAGGCGTCGGATGCAGCCTGAACCGGACCGGCCCGGCGAGTGCGTCCGCGTCGAGGTGACCGCACACGGCTGGCGCGGTGTGCAGCGCATCGTGGTGGTCCTGAGCGGCCGGGGCTACGCCGTCCGCGACCTGCAGGCGCGGCCGACGGCGGACGAGGCGTACTGGCAGGTCCGTGCGGTGCTGCGCTGCCCCCCGGCCGAGCTGGTCCTGCTCGACGACCCGCCTGGAGCGCATCCCCAGCGTGACGGCGGTGCTCACCTCGTCGACCGCGGAGTGCGGCACCCCCGGCGAGCACCGGTAGAGCCACGGAACGGGCCGTCGGGCCGGCGCTCCCGCGCCTGCGGACTCCCTCCGAGTTCGGCGTTCGCCATCGACGGGGGCGCGTCGGCCTGCCAACCTGCCCGGCACGGCCCCGTCCGGGGCTCCACGACAGGAGGTGTTGCCATGCGGTCAGCGATCTACTACGGCGCGCACGACGTCCGGATCGAGGACGTCCCCGAGCCCGAGGCCGGCCCGGGGCAGGTCAAGCTGCGGGTCGCCCACAACGGGGTGTGCGGGTCGGACCTGCACGAGTACTTCTCGGCGGCGACGTTCATCCCGGTGGAGCCGCACCCGCAGACGGGCGTGGCGGCGCCCGTCACGCTCGGGCACGAGTTCTCCGGCACCGTCGTCGCGGTGGGCGAGGGCGTGACCGGCCTCGCCGTGGGGGACCGCGCGGCCGTACGTCCGACCTACTCGTGCGGGACCTGCGCCTCCTGCCGCGCGGGCGCCCCCAACACCTGCCGGGTGCTCGCCTTCCACGGCCTGAGCGGTCCGGGCGGTGGGTTGTCGGAGTTCACCGTCGTGGACGCCGGCATGGTCTTCCCGCTGCCCGAGAACGTCTCCCTGGAGATGGGCGCCCTGGTCGAGCCGATGGCGGTCGCCTACCACGCCGTCCAGCTCAGCGGCATCCAGCCGGGGCAGGTCGCCGTCATCGCCGGCCTCGGTCCCATCGGGGTCGGCCTGTTCTTCGCGCTGCGCGCCTCCGGCATCACGGACGTGATCGCCAGCGACCCCTCCGCGGCGCGCCGGGAGATCCTGAGCCGACTCGGCGCCAAGACCGTCGTGGACCCGCGCGAGACGGACCTGACCCGGCTCGCGCGGGAGATGAGCGACGACCTGGGGGCGTACGCGGTGTTCGACGCCGCGGGTGTCGGGGCCGCGATCCTCAGCGGCGTCGCCGCTCTGGCACCCCAGGGCAAGGTCGTCGTCGTGGGCATCCACGAGAAGTCGATGGACCTCAACCCGACGTCCCTGCTGCTCGGGGAGGCCCAGATCGTCGCCTCGCTGGTCTACACCGACGAGGACTACCGGCAGGTCATCGACGGCATGGCCCGAGGTGAGATCACCGCGGACGAGTGGGTCGACCACGCGCCTCTCGACGCCCTGCTGTCCGTCTACGACGACCTGCGGTCCGGCAGCCGCATGAAGGTCCTCATCGACCTCTGACCCCGAGGCGGACCCGGCGGCGCCGGCGGCTCAGCCCGGCCGCACCAGCGACAGGAACTCCCCGCGGGTCCGCGGGTCGTCGCGCAGCCGGCCGCGCAGCGCCGACGTGACGGTCCGCGTGCCGGTGGCCCTGGCGCCGCGCAGCCGCATGCACATGTGCTCGGCCTCGACGACCACGCCCACGCCGCGCGGGGCCAGCTCGTCGGTCAGCCAGTCGGCGACCTGCTGGGTCATCCGCTCCTGGACCTGCAGCCGCCGGCTGTAGAGCTCGACCACCCGGGCCAGCTTCGACAGCCCGAGGATCCGCCGGGCCGGGAGGTAGGCGACGTGCGCGGTGCCGACGAACGGCAGCAGGTGGTGCTCGCACAGGCTGGAGAACGGGATGTCCCGGACCAGCACCAGCTCGTCGTAGCCCTCGTCGTTGTCGAAGGTCGTCAGGGAGAACGGCTCCGGCGTGAGCATCTCGGCGTACGAGCGGGCCACCCGCTGGGGCGTGCGGGCGAGCGCCTCGGTCGTCGGGTCCTCGCCGAGCGCGAGCAGGAGCTCACGGACCGCGGCCGCCGCCCGGTCGAGGTCGACGGGGGGTCGCGGGCTCGCCTCGGTCATGCGGCGACCCTAGGGCGCGGGCTCGACGACCCAGCGGGCCAGCAGGGAGCCGTCGTCGTGCAGCAGCGACCGCAGCGTCACCGGCCGGGCCAGCTCGGCGGCGACGTCCAGCAGCCGCGGGCCCCGGCCACCGGCCAGCACCGGGCTCGTGGTCAGGCACAGCTCGTCGACCAGCCCGGCCGCGACGAGGTCGCCGGCCAGGGCCGGCCCGCCCTCGCACAGCACCTGGCTCAGGCCGCGCTCGCGCAGCGCCGCGACGGCGCGCTCCAGGTCGACCGCGTCCTCGCCGACCACGACCGGCTCGATCCCGGCCGGTGCCGACCGGGCGCCGGCCGCGGTGGTGAGCAGCAGCGTCCCGGACCCCTCGGCGAGCAGCCGCGCGCCGACCGGCAGGCCGGGGCCGCGGCTGACGACCGCGACCACCGGGGTGGCCCGCTGGCCGCGGGCTCGCCGGGCCTGCCGCCGCTCCGGGGTCATCGGCACCGGCCGGTAGTCCTCGCTGCGGGCCGTCCCGGCGCCGACCAGCACCACGTCGGTCAGGCTGCGCAGCAACGAGAACACCGTCCGGTCCGGCGGGCTCGACAGCGCCTGCGACCCGCCGCCCAGCACGGTGCTGCCGTCGACGCTGGTCACCAGGCCCAGCCGCAGCCACGGGCGGTCGGGCGTGGCGTACACGGCCGCCAGGTCGGGCACGGCCCCGCCCGGCGGCAGCAGGCTGCGCACGCCGGCGGAGCCGGTCAGGGCGCGTCGGAGAGCGAGCGGAGCAGCCGGTCGCGGGTCCCCCGGCCGGCCAGGACGGGCACGAACGTGCGGATCGGGGCGCCGGCGAACGCGTCGACGGTCTCGCTGAACAGCCGCTCCACCTGCTCGGGGCTGAGCCGGTCGCCGAACTCGCGCAGCAGCTCGGCCTGGACGTGCTCGAGCTGGCGGCCCTCGTCGTCCCGCGCGGTCCCCGTCATGGCGCCTGCCTCTCGTGCCGGCGGGGAGCCCCCGCCCGGCGAGCGTGCACCTGCCGGATGAACGCCAGGTGAACACCGCGGGTGGCTTCTGCGCCCCTGCCGAGGGGAGACTGCGACCGTGCACCGGCCCCGGCTCTCCCGCGACCGGGCCGCCGGCCGGTTCGGCGCGCGCACCCTGCTGGCGGCCGGCGCGCTGCTCGCGCTGGCGGTGCCGTTCGGGCTGCTCCTGCTGCTCGTGCAGACCCGCTGGCCGCCGCTGGCCGCCGCCGACGAGGCGGTGCGGGACGGCCTGTACGGCTACGCGGTACGGGCCCCGGGCTTCGTGCTGGGGATGAAGGCCGTCAGCCTGCTCGGCACGTCGGCGGCGTACGCCGTGCTCTTCCTGCCGCTGGCGTGGTGGCTGGCCCGCTCGGGGCTGCGGCGGCTGGCGCTGTTCGTCGTGGTCGCCGTCGGGGGTGGCGCGCTGCTCAACGCGGCGGTCAAGGCCCTGGTGGACCGGGCCCGCCCGACGCTGCCCGAGCCGGTCGCGAGCGGCTCGTTCAGCTCGTTCCCCAGCGGCCACGCGCAGGGCGTCGTCGTGGCGTCCGGGGTGCTGCTGCTCGTGATGCTCCCGGCGCTGCGCCCGGCGCTGCGTCCGGTCGCGGTCGCCGCGGCCGCCTGCTGGGTGCTGCTGATGGGCTTCTCGCGGCTCGCGCTCGGCGTGCACTACCTGTCCGACGTCCTGGCCGGCTACGCCTTCGGCCTGGCCTGGCTGCTCGCCTGCACCGCCGCCTTCCGGGCCTGGCGGGTGGAGCGCGGCCGGCCCGCCGGGGACCTGCGCCGCGGGCTGGAGCCGGAGGCGGGGCGGCGGCTGCGTGATCCCTGACCGGGGCGCTCAGCCGAACGCGAGTCCCGGGCCGGCGGCCGGGTCGGCGGTCCACCGGCCGGAGGCGGCGGTCCAGCGCTGCCCACCCGCGTCGACCCGGCTCACGCCGTACTCCTGCGCGTGCGCGACCAGCCAGGCCGCGGCCCGCGACAGCGCGGCGCCGGTCGGGGCCTCCAGGGCGCCACGACCCAGCTCGGTCTCGGCCGCGGCCCGCAGCGGCGCCAGGCGCAGCGGCCCGCCGTCCGCCAGCCCGGTGCACGTCAGCCCGAGCGGCACCTGCCCGGTGGTGACGCGGGCCAGCACGCGGGCGCGGTCCTCGTGCTTGGCGTACGCCTGCGGGAACGCCGAGCGCTGCACGCGCTGGGCGGCGACCGTCACGGGCAGGTCCGCCCAGCCCGGGACGGCGGCCAGCCGGCGGTAGAACGCCCGGGCCGCGTACGTCGGCGTGGAGACCTGCTCGGCCGTCCCCCAGCCCTGCGACGGGCGCTGCTGGAACAGCCCGAGCGAGTCCCGGTCGCCGTACGCCAGGTTGCGCAGCCCGGACTCCTGCCAGGCGGTGGCGAGCGCCACCGTCACCGCGTGGTCGGGCAGCCCGGCCCGCCGGCCGACCGCCGCGATCGTCGCGGCGTGCCCGGCCTGCTCCGGGTCGATCGAGACGGCCGGCCCGCCGGGTGCGGTCGCCGTGCAGGTCGGCGGTGGCTCCGGGCCGAGGCCGCAGGCGGCGACCGACAGCAGCGCCGCCACCGCGGCCGTCGCGGCCCCGGGCCGCCGGCCGCGGCGGGACGCGCTGCGGTCCGGGCGGGGTCTCACCGGGGAAGTCTGCCCTGTCCGGCGGCCCGGCCGCGCACCCGGGCGCGGGCGGTGGGCACACTGGCGGCCGGCCGGGACCGTTCGGCCGCCCGACCCCGGAGGCCCCGTGCTCGACGCCGACGCCGCGACCTACCTGGAGCGCCTGCGCGCGCTCGCCCCGCTGCCGCTGGAGGCGGGCACGCCGGAGCAGGCCCGGGCCGCCCACGAGGCCTCCGCGCCCATGCTGTCCGGGCCCGGCGAGGCCGTCGAGCAGGTGCGGGACTCCCGGCTCGGCGGGGTGGCCGTGCGCGAGTACCGCCCGGCGGGCGCCCGCGGGACCACCGTCTACGTGCACGGCGGCGGCTGGGTGGTCGGCACCCTCGACACCTACGACCAGGTGTGCCGCTCGCTCGCCCGGCGCTCCGGGTCGACCGTCGTCTCGGTCGGCTACGACCTCGCCCCCGCGGCCCGGCATCCCCACCAGGTCGAGCAGGTTCGCGCCGTGCTGGGCGGCGTCGACGGCCCGGTGGCCCTGGCCGGCGACAGCGCCGGGGCGCACCTGGCCACCCTCGCGGCGACCCGCGACGACGCCGTCCCGCTCGCCGGGCTCGCCCTCGTCTACCCCGTCGTGGCCCCCGGTCTGGACACCCCGTCGGCCGCTGAGAACGCCGAGGGCTACGGCCTGACGACCGCCGCGATGCGCTGGTACTGGGAGCAGTACCTGCCGGCCGTCGGCACCGACGTCCCGGTGGACCTGCGCGAGGCGGACCTGTCCCGGCTGCCCGCGACGCTCGTCCTGACCGCGGGGAAGGACCCGCTGCGCGACGAGGGCCTGGCCCTCGCCGACGCGATCGAGGCGGCCGGGGTTCCGGTCGAGCGCGTGCCGTTCGACGGGCAGATCCACGGCTTCTTCCGGATGACGGCGGTCATCGGGCAGGCCGGCGACGCGCTGGAGGGCGTCGCGCGGTTCCTGCGCCGGTCGCTGGGGTAGCACCAGCAGGTCAGGCCGACCCGCACCCGCGGCTCCGGCGCCACCCAGCAGGGCCGCGGGAGTCGCGATGTGCGCCAGCACGCCACGACAGGAGCTGCTGCTCCCCGTGCACGAGACCGCGGCCGGCGCGGCGCGGACCTGGCTGCAGGTGGTCCGGTGCGCCGAGCACGGGGCGGCGGTGCTCGACGACGCCGTGCTGCTGGTCAGCGAGCTGGTCACCAACGCCGTCCGGTACGGCGGACCGCCGATCGTGCTGGCCGCCGACTGCGAGGTCGACAGCCTGCACATCCGGGTGCGGGACGGCTCGTCCGTCCTCCCGGTCCCCCAGCCGCCGTCGTTGGACGCCGAGGGCGGCCGGGGCTTCCTGCTGCTCGACCTGCTCAGCGAGCGGTGGGGCGTGGACCCGCGGACCGGGCAGGCCGGCGGCAAGGAGGTCTGGTTCCTGCTCGAGGCGTCGGCCGACCCGACGTGACCTGCGACGCCCCCGGCACCGGGCGTGAGATGTCCGTCGCTTCCGGCATGGGCCTGGCGCGAGGAGGGCACGGGACTGCCGTGGGACGAGAAGCAGCTGACCAGGTGGAGGACCGCCTGACCGTTCCGAGCCTTCCCGCCAGCATCGCGAGCGTGCGGCGTTTCGCGATCCGGGCCTGCCGCGCCAGCGGGCTCGGCCAGCACGTCGACGTCGTCGCGTTGCTGGTCAGCGAGGTGGCGACCAACGCGCTGGTGCACGGCACGGGTGACGTCCAGGTCCGGGTCTCCGCCCGCGGCCGTGCGCTCCGCGTGGAGGTCGCCGACGACAGCCCCCGGATGCCGGAGCCGCGGGCCGCCGGGCTGCTCGAGGAGGGCGGCCGGGGGCTCGCCCTGGTGGAGTCGCTCGCGGCGGACTGGGGCGTCCAGCGGGACGGACCTGGCAAGATCGTCTGGTTCGAGCTGGTCTGAGCCGCCGGCGGGCCTCAGGGCGCGCAGTCGCCGCAGGTGCCGAAGACCTCGACCGTGTGGCTGACGTCCCGGTAGCCGTACCGGGCGGCGACCCGGCCGGCCCAGGCCTCGACCTCAGGGCCCTCGACCTCCTCGCTGCGGCCGCAGCGGCGGCAGACCAGGTGGTGGTGGTGGGCGTCGGTGGCGCACCGCCGGTAGACCACCTCGCCGTCGTCGCTGCGCAGCGCGTCCACCGAGCCGGCGTCGACCAGGGCCTGCAGGCTGCGGTAGACGGTGGTCAGACCGACCGACTGGCCCTCCCGGCGCAGCAGCTCGTGCAGCTCCTGGGCGCTGCGGAAGCCGTCGAGCCGGCCCAGCACGTCGGCGACGGCGGTGCGCTGCCGGGTCGGGCGCAGGCGGCGGACCGGCTCGCTCACCGCTGCGTCTCCGGGAGCCCGACCGCCGGCGGCGTCCGGGTCCGCCGGCGCAGGCCGGCGGCCGCGCTGGCCAGGGCGAACCCGGCCAGCGCCACCATCACGATCATCGCGCCGGGTGCGGTGTCGGCGTAGAACGAGCCGCTCACCCCGAGCAGCGCCGAGGCCACGCCGACGCCGAGCGCGACGGTCACCGTCGCACGGAAGCCGCGGACCAGCTGCTGAGCGGTGGCCACCGGCACCACCATCAGCGCGCTCACCAGCAGCAGGCCGACGACCCGCATGGCGACGGTCACGGTGACTGCCGCGAGGACCGCCAGGACGAGGTTGAGCGTGCGTACGGGCAGCCCGGCGACCCGGGCGTACTCCTCGTCGTGGCAGACCGCGAACATCTCGCGGCCGAGCACCGCGAGCACGCCGAGCAGGGTGGCCGACAGGCCGCAGATCAGCACCAGGTCGCCGGGGGAGACCGAGGTCAGCGAGCCGAACAGGTAGCTCAGCAGGTTGGCGTTGCTGCCCTCGGACGACAGGCCGATGAGCAGCACGCCGCCCGCGATGCCGCCGTAGAACAGCAGGGCGAGGGCGACGTCGCCGCTGGTGCGCCCGCGCTGCCGGACCAGCTCGAGAACGACGGCACCGATCGTGGCCACGACCACCGCGGTGAGGACGGGTGCCGTGCCCAGCAGGAAGCCCAGCGCGACGCCGGTCAGCGCCACGTGGCCGATCCCGTCGCCCATCAGGGCCAGCCGGCGCTGCACCAGGAACACCCCCACCGCGGGCGCGGCGAGGCCGACGAGCAGGGCCGCCAGCAGCGCGCGTTGCATGAAGTCGTACGTGAGCAGCTCCACGTCAGCCCCAGGGGTTCGGTGCGGCGGTGACCGGTCGGCCCGACCTGCCGTGCGGCTCGTCGTGCGGCGGGTGGGCGTGCTCCGGGTCGTGGGCGTGCAGGTCGTGCTCGGTCGGCACCGGCCCGTCGTGGACGACCAGGCCGTCGCGCAGGACGACGGCCCGGTCGACCAGCGGGGCCATCGGGCCGAGCTCGTGCGCGACGAGCACCACCGCGACGCCGCGGCCGACGAGCTCGCCGAGGGCGCGGGCGAGCGCGACCTGGTTCTCCGCGTCGACGCCGGACGTCGGCTCGTCCAGGACCAGCAGGTCGGGGCCGCTGGCCAGCGCCCGGGCGATCAGCACCCGCTGCTGCTGACCGCCGGACAGCGTGGCGACGCTGTCGGAGGCGCGGTCCGCCAGGCCGACCACGCTCACCGCGTCGTCCACGGCCGCGCGGTCGACGGCGCTCGGCCGGCGCAGCCGGCGCATCCGCGGCAGCCGGCCCGAGGCGACGACCTCCCGGACGGTGGCCGGCACGCCGCTGGTGGCGCCGACCCGCTGCGGCACCCAGCCGATCCGGGGCCAGTCCGTGAACCGCGCCGCGGGCTCGCCGAACAGCTCGACGGAACCCGCGGAGAGCGGGGTGAGGCCGAGGACGGCCCGGACCAGCGTGGTCTTGCCGGACCCGTTCGCCCCGAGGACGGCGACCACCTCGCCGGCCGTGACCCGCAGGTCGACGCCGCGCAGCACCGGCCGGCCGTCGTGCTCGACGACGCCGCCGCGCAACGACAGCACGCTCGCCGGCAGCCCGGTCACGCGCACCCCAGCGCCGCGCGCAGGGCGGACAGGTTGGCGCGCATCGCGGTGAGGTAGTCGCCCTGGGCGGGGGGCCCCTCCAGGGGGTTCAGCGCCTCGACCCGGGCGCCGACCTCACGGGCCAGGGCCTCGGCGAGCTGGGGCCCGGCGCTCGGCTCGAAGAACACCGTCGTCACGCCCGAGGCGCGGGCGAGCTCGGCGAGCTCGGCGAGCCGGCGGGGGCTCGGCTCCTGCTCCGGCGACAGGCCCGCGATACCGACCTGGGTGAGTCCGTACTGCCGGGCCAGGTAGCCGAACGCCTCGTGACTGGTGACCAGCTCGGTCCGGGCGCAGCCGGTGAGCCCGGCGCGGAAGTCGGCGTCCAGCGCCGCCAGCTCGGCGTCGAGCGCGGCGGCCCGCGCCCGGATCCCGGCGTCGGCCGCCGGGGTCGCCGCCGCCAGCCGGTCGGCCACCGCCGAGGTGAGGGCCCGCATCCGGGTCGGGTCGAGCCACAGGTGCGGGTCCGGTCCGGCCGGCTCCCGCTCGAGCGGGGTCACCGTGGCCACGTCGAGCGACCGGTCGCCGGCCTGCGCGGCCACGGCCGCGTCCACCGCCGGCTGGAAGCCGCCCAGGTAGAGCACGAGATCGGCCGAGGAGACCGCTCCGACCTGACGCGGGCTGAGCTCGAGGTCGTGCGGCTCGGCCCCCGGCGGGGTCAGGCCGGACACGGCGACGTCGGGCCCGCCGATCCGCTCGGCGAGGAACTGCAGCGGGTAGAACGCGGCCAGCACCTGGCTGTCGCTGGACGTCCCCGGCTCCGACGCGCCGACCCCGGACCCGCCGCAGGCCGCCAGGGTGAGCAGGAGGCCGGCGGCCAGGGCCCGTCGTGCGCGTCGCATGCCGCCACCGTACCCGCACATGACAACGGTTGTCAGTTGCGGTGTGGGGCGGGGTCCGACGGGGGATGGCACGCTGCGGAGGCAACGTCGGTCCGCGGCCCCCGGTGGGGCGGGCACCGGCACGACCGGGACGACAGGCGGGGCGGGCATGAGGGACGGCGACGGCTGGCTGCACTGCTCCCTCGGGCACCGGCACTGGGGGCTGTACGGCGCCGCCGGCCTGCTGGTGGTCGCCCCCGGACCCCTCGTGCTGCTGCAGCACCGGGCGACCTGGTCCCACCACGGCGACACCTGGGGCATCCCCGGAGGGGCCCGCGGCTCCACCGAGAGCGCCCGGCAGGCCGCGCTGCGCGAGGCCGCCGAGGAGACCGGCGTGCAGGCCGCGGCGCTGGTGGTGTCCGGCGAGGTGGTCGACGACCACGGCGGCTGGGCGTACACCACGGTGGTGGCCCGGGCGCCCTCCGCGCTGCCGGTCCGCCCGATGGACGGCGAGAGCATCGCGCTGGACTGGGTGCCGCCGGCCGAGGTGGCGGCCCGCGTGCTGCACCCCGGGTTCGCGGCCGGCTGGCCCGCGCACCTCGCCGCGCTGCTGGCCGGCTGAGCCGGCGGCCGGCCGGTGGAGCCGCTCGCCCTGGCCTCGCCCCGCGGGCGGGCGGTGCTGCTCGCCGCCGTGCTGGGCACCGGCATGGCGCTGCTCGACTCGACCGTCGTCAACGTCGCGCTGCCGGCGCTCGGTCGCGACCTCGACGCCAGCTTCGCCGCGCTGCAGTGGACCGTGAACGGCTACACCCTCACCCTGGCCGCGTTCGTCCTGCTCGGCGGGGCGCTCGGTGACCGGGCCGGCCGCCGCCGGGTCTTCCTCTTCGGCGCGGTGTGGTTCGCCGCCGCCTCGCTGCTGTGCGCCCTGGCCCCCACCGCCGGCCTGCTGGTCGGCGCCCGGCTGCTGCAGGGCGCCGGGGCGGCCCTGCTGGTGCCGGGCAGCCTGGCGCTGATCGCGTCCAGCATCCGCCCGCAGGACCGGTCCCGGGCGGTCGGCGCCTGGTCGGGGCTGGCCGGGGTCGCCGCCGCGGTCGGCCCGTTCGTCGGCGGGGCGCTCGTCGAGCTCAGCTGGCGGCTGGTGTTCCTGCTCAACGTGCCGCTCGCCGCGGTCGTCGTGGTCGTCACGCTGCGCTGCGTGCCGGAGTCCCGGGACGAGCAGGCGACCGGCCGGCTCGACGTGCCCGGCGCGCTGCTCGTCGCCGCCGGTCTCGCCGGGACGACGTACGCGCTGGTGGCCTACGGCGACGCCGGGGGGTCGGTGGCCGTCGCGCTCGCCGCCGCCGTCGGGGGTGCCGGGCTGGTCGCCGCCGTGGTCGTCGAGCGGCGGGTCGCCGACCCGATGCTGCCGGTCGCGCTCTTCGCCGACCGGCAGTTCCGCGCGGTCAACCTCGTCACCTTCGCCGTCTACGCCGCGCTGACCGGGGTGTTCTTCCTGCTCGTCGTGCACCTGCAGGTGGTGGCCGGCTTCCCGCCGCTGGCCGCCGGGGCGTCCCTGCTGCCGGTCACGGTGTGCATGCTGCTGCTGTCCTCCCGGGCCGGGGCGCTGGCCGGCCGGATCGGCCCCCGGCTGCCGATGACGCTGGGGCCGCTGGTCTGCGCCGGCGGGGTCCTGCTGCTGAGGCCGGTCGGCCCGGCCGCCTCGTACGCCGTCGACGTGCTGCCCGGCGCCCTGGTGTTCGGCCTCGGCCTGTCCCTGACGGTGGCGCCGCTCACCGCGACGGTGCTCGCGGCCGCGCCGCCCCGGTTCACCGGCACCGCCTCCGGGGTGAACAACGCCGTCGCCCGGACCGCCGGGCTGCTCGCGGTCGCGGTGCTGCCGCTGGTCGCCGGGATCTCCGGGGACGACTACCGCGACCCGGTCGCCTTCGCGGACGGCTTCCGGGTGGCGATGGCGGTCGCCGCCGGGCTGCTCGTCGTCGGCGCGGCCCTGGCCTACGGCGCCGTCCGCAACGCGCTGCCCGCGGCCGCCTCCGGGCCGGCGGCCGGGGTCTAGTCCTCGTCGTCCCGGCGGTCGAAGTCCGGCTGCGGGCGCGGATCCGGCGCCGGGTCGGCCGCCGGCCGCGGCTTGCGCCCGAAGATGCCGTACTCGCCGAAGATCTCCTCGGTGAGCCGGCGGTACAGCTCGTCCGGGTGCGGCACGAACCGGATCCGGTGGAACGCCTGGTCCTGACCGGCCGACTCGAACACGAACGTCCCCCAGCCGTAGGTGTCGAACAGCCGCCCGACCAGCGGCTGCTCGTACGTCATGTCGGTGACCTTGCGCAGCGGCATCACCGCCACCCGGCGGGACACCAGCCCGCTGAGCAGCAGCAGCCGGCGGTCGGTCACCACCAGCCGCTCGTAGCGCCAGGACAGGAAGCGCCAGAGGTACCAGCCGGTCAGCGCCAGGAAGAAGAACGGCAGGTAGCGGCCCAGGATGCTGCGGTCCGGCAGGCCGCCGGCCACCCAGCCGAGCAGCACCAGCAGGCCGAGCAGCACCGCCGTCGGCTGCAGCAGGTGGACGGGGTGCCAGGTCACCTCGGCGACCAGCCGCTCCCGCTCCAGCAGGTAGCGGTCCAGCTCGACGTGCCGGCCCGGTTCGGTGAGCGACACGGCCGGCGTCCTAGGGCGTGAGGGCGTTGAAGAACTCCAGCACGGCCGCGATCGCGGTCTGCCCGCCGTTGCCGGCCGAGCGCACCGCGTTCGCGGCGACGTCCGGCGTGGCGATGATCGAGTAGACCGCGAAGGCCACCACGAGCCAGATCAGCCCCTTCTTGATCATGTCTCAGCCCTCCTTCCAGCGGTCCCGGTCGCCGGGTTCCTACCCGGAGGGCGCGGCGGGAGGTGGGAGGCGCGCCGGGCGCCTCCCCGCCGGTTCGCCGGGCGCGGCGCCACCTACCGTAGCCGCGTGGACGAGACGCGCAGAGGCACGCTGTTCGGCCTCGGCGCGTACCTCATCTGGGGGCTGTTCCCGCTGTACTGGCCGCTGCTGGAGCCGACCGGCGCCGCTCGAGGTGCTGGCGCACCGGGTGCTCTGGTCGCTGCTCGTCGTGGTCGGCCTGCTCGCGGTGCTGCACCGGTTCGGCGACGTGCGCGAGGTGGTCCGGCCGACCGGGGCAGGCTGGCCCGGCTGGCGCTCGCCGCGGTCGTCATCGCCGTCAACTGGGGCACCTACATCTACGGGGTGACCAGCGGCCAGGTGCGTCGAGACCTCGCTGGGCTACTTCGTCAACCCGCTCGTCACGGTGCTGCTCGGCGTGCTGGTGCTCGGCGAGCGGCTGCGCCCGGTGCAGTGGGGGGCGCTCGGCGCTCGCCGCGCTGGCGGTCGTGGTGCTCACCGTCGAGAACGGCCGGCCGCCGTACCTGGCGTTCGTGCTGGCCGCCTCCTTCGGCACCTACGGCCTGCTGAAGAAGACCGCCGGGGTGCGCGCCGTCGAGGGGCTGGCCGTCGAGACCGCGGTGCTGCGCGCCGGTGGCGGCGGTCTTCCTGCTGGTCGTCGGCAGCACCCGCGGCTCGACGTTCGCCTCCGCGGGCGCCGGGCACGCGCGTGCTGCTCGCCGGCACCGGCGTCGTCACCGTCATCCCGCTGCTGCTGTTCAGCGGGCGCCGCCGCCCGGGTGCCGATGACCACGCTCGGGCTGCTGCAGTACGTCACGCCCACCATGCAGTTCCTGCTCGGCCTGCTGGTGTTCTCCGAACCCCTGCCGGTGCGGCCCGGCTGCTGGGCTTCGGCCTGGTCTGGGCCGCGCTCGCCGTCTTCTCCTACGACCTCGTCGCGCACGCCCGCCGGCAGCGCCTCGTCCCGGAGCTCGTCTGATGCTGACCCGTGAGGGCGTCCCGCTCGCCCCGCTCACCACCCTGCGCCTCGGCGGTCCGGCCGCCCGGCTCGTCACCGCGTACGACGAGCAGGAGGTGGTCGACGCGGTGCTGGCCAGCGCCCGGGTGCCGCTGCTGGTCCTCGGCGGCGGGAGCAACCTGGTCGTCGGCGACGAGGGCTTCGACGGCACGGTCGTCCGGGTCGCCTCGCGGGGGCTCGCCGCCGTCCGGGACGGCGAGGACGTCCTGCTCACCGCCCAGGCCGGGGAGGACTGGGACGGCCTGGTCGAGCACGCCGTCGAGGAGGGCCTCGCCGGGCTCGAGGCGATGTCGGGGATCCCCGGCCTGGTCGGGGCGACCCCGATCCAGAACGTCGGGGCGTACGGCGCCGACACCGCCGGGGTCGTCGAGCGGGTCCGGGTGCTGGACCGGACCAGCCGGCGCGTCGTCGAGCTGTCCGCCAAGCAGTGCGCGTTCGGCTACCGGGCCAGCCGGTTCAAGGCCGACGTCGACCGCTGGGTCGTGCAGGCCGTGACGTACCGGCTGCGGCCCTCGGCGGTCGGCGCGCCGGTGCGGTACGCCGAGCTCGCCCGGGCGCTGGGCGTCCCGCCGGAGGGCACCGCTCCGCTCGAGCAGGTCCGGCAGGCGGTGCTCGCGCTGCGCCGCGGCAAGGGCATGGTCGTCGACGCCCGCGACCCCGACAGCCGCAGCGCCGGGTCGTTCTTCACCAACCCGGTCGTCGACGACGCCGAGCTGGCCACGCTGGTCGCCCGGGTCGGCGCCGAGGTCCCCGGCCACCCCGACGGGCCGGGCCGCACCAAGCTGTCCGCCGCCTGGCTGATCGAGCGGGCCGGCTTCGGCAAGGGCCACGGCAGCGGGCCGGTCGGCCTGTCCGACAAGCACGTGCTGGCGCTGGTGCACCGGGGCGGCGGCACCACCGCGCAGCTGCTCGAGGTCGCCCGGGAGGTCCGCGACGGGGTGCACGACCGGCTCGGCATCTCGCTGGTGCCCGAGCCCGTGCTGGTGGGCGCCCAGCTGTGAGCACTTCCCACTGACGCCCCCTCGGGTGTTCACTGCGCAGCACCGCTGATCGCGGCACCTCGCCGGAGGGAGCCAGATGACGCCCGGGAACGACGACGTCAGCGCCGTGCGGCGCGCGGTGCGCGCCGTGGAGCAGACCTCCGCGGTGCTGCTGCGGCGGTACGGCGACAGCCTCGACGCCCGCCGGCTGGCGGCCGACGTCGGGCGCCTCGCGGCCGACCTGGACCTGCTGTGCGGACCGGAGCAGGCGCCCGCCCCGCCGCCCCGGCCGGCTCCGGAGGTGATCCCGGACACCAGCTACGCGCACGACTTCTGGATGGACGCCGAGGACGAGGGTCTCGGCTCGGCCGACCCGCGCCGGCGCTGACCGCCCCGACGCCGACCGCCCCGACGCTGACCGCCCCGACCCCGCGGAGGACCCGATGACGACGACCGCACCGGGTCGGGCGGCGGTGGGCGCACGCACCCTGCGCTCGGACCGCTGGTGGCTGCCGCCGCTGATCACCGTCGGCGTGCTGGTGGCGTTCGTGGCCTACTCGACGTTCCGGGCGTTCGAGAACGCGAACTACTTCGCGGCGCCCTACATCTCGCCGTTCTACTCGCCGTGCCTGACCGACCGGTGCGAGGGCGACACCTTCCCCGAGCTGTTCAGCGGGCCCTCGGTGATCAGCCCCGCGCTGTACATCCTCATCGTGCCGCTGGGGTTCCGGCTGACCTGCTACTACTACCGCAAGGCCTACTACCGCTCGTTCTGGCTGTCGCCGCCGGCCTGCGCCGTCGCCGAGCCGCACGGCCGCTACACCGGGGAGACCCGGGCGCCGCTGATCCTGCAGAACGCCCACCGGTACTTCTTCTACGCCGGCCTGGTGTTCAACGTCATCCTCACCTACGACGCGGTGCTGGCGTTCCGGGACGAGCAGGAGACCTGGTTCCACATGGGGCTGGGCACCCTGGTGCTGGTCGTCAACGCCGCCCTGCTGTGGCTGTACTCGCTGTCCTGCCACTCCTGCCGGCACGTCGTCGGAGGCCGGCTCAAGCACTTCTCCGCCCACCCGGTGCGCTACCGGATGTGGACCGCGGTCTCCCGGCTGAACACCCGGCACGCCCAGATCGCCTGGGCCAGCCTGGTCTTCGTCGCCCTCACCGATCTGTACATCCGGCTGCTGGCCACCGGCACGATCGAGGACGTGAGGTTCTTCTGATGACCGAGGTCGAGCGGCACGACTACGACGTGCTGGTGATCGGCGCGGGCGGGGCCGGGCTGCGGGCCGCGATCGCCGCGCACGAGGCCGGGGCGCGGACCGCGGTGGTCTGCAAGAGCCTGCTCGGCAAGGCGCACACGGTGATGGCCGAGGGCGGCATCGCCGCCGCGATGGGCAACGTCTACCCGGAGGACGGCTGGGCGGTGCACTTCCGCGACACGATGCGCGGCGGCAAGATGCTGAACCGGTGGCGGATGGCGCAGCTGCACGCCCAGGAGGCGCCGGACCGGGTCCGCGAGCTGGAGGACTGGGGGGCGCTGTTCGACCGCACCCCGGAGGGGCTGATCTCGCAGCGCGACTTCGGCGGGCACCGCTTCGCCCGGCTGGCGCACGTCGGTGACCGCACCGGACTGGAGCTGCTGCGCACCCTGCAGCAGCGGGTCGTCGCGCTCGGCATCGACGTGCAGATGGAGTGCACCGTCACCCGGCTGCTGCGCACCGGCGACGGCGCGATCGCCGGGGCGTTCGGCTACTGGCGCGAGTCGGGGCGCTTCCTCACCTGGCAGGCGCCGTCGGTGGTGCTGGCGACCGGCGGCATCGGCAAGTCCTACCGGGTCACCTCCAACTCCTGGGAGTACACCGGCGACGGCCACTCGCTCGCCCTGTCGGCCGGCGCGACGCTCGTCGACATGGAGTTCGTCCAGTTCCACCCGACCGGGATGGTCTGGCCGCCGTCGGTGCGCGGGATCCTGGTCACCGAGTCGGTCCGCGGCGACGGCGGGGTGCTGCGCAACGCGGCCGGCGAGCGCTTCATGTTCGACCACATCCCGGACTACTTCCGCAAGGAGACCGCGGAGACCGAGGAGGAGGCGGACCGCTGGTACACCGACAAGAAGGCCAACCGGCGCCCGCCCGAGCTGCTGCCCCGCGACGAGGTCGCCCGGGCGATCAACACCGAGGTGAAGGCGGGCCGCGGCTCGCCGCACGGCGGGGTCTTCCTCGACATCGCCTCCCGGCGGGACGCCGAGTACATCCGGCGCCGGCTGCCCTCGATGTACCACCAGTTCAAGGAGCTCGCCGAGGTGGACATCACCGCCGAGCCGATGGAGGTCGGCCCCACCTGCCACTACGTGATGGGCGGGGTGGAGGTCGACCCGGAGACCGCCGCGGCCGTGGTGCCGGGGCTGTTCGCCGCCGGTGAGGTCGCCGGCGGGATGCACGGGTCCAACCGGCTCGGTGGGAACTCGCTGTCGGACCTGCTGGTCTTCGGGCGGCGGGCCGGCGTCGCCGCCGCCGCGCACGCCCGGGTCACGCCGGCCCCGGAGCTCGACGAGGACGGCGTCCGGGAGGCGGCCGAGGCCGCGCTGGCGCCGTTCGCCCGGGAGGGCGGGGAGAACCCGTACGCGCTGCACCGCGAGCTGCAGGACACCATGCACGAGCTGGTCGGGATCATCCGGACCGCCGCCGAGGTCGAGCAGGCGCTGCAGCGGATCGCCGGGCTCAAGGCGCGGGCGGTCGCGATGACCGTGGAGGGGCACCGGCAGTACAACCCGGGCTGGCACCTCGCGCTGGACCTGCCGCACATGCTGCGGGTGTCGGAGTGCATCGCCCGGGCTGCGCTCGCCCGGCAGGAGAGCCGTGGCGGGCACACCCGGGACGACTTCCCCGGCCCGGACGACGCCTGGGCCCAGCGCGAGCTGGTCTGCTCGCTCGACGCCGGCGGCATCGCCCTGCACGAGCAGCCGCTGCCGCGGATGCCCGCGGACCTGGTCGCCCTCGTCGAGACGGAGCCCTCATGAGCACCGACGTGCAGCTTCGGGTGTGGCGGGGCGACGCCGCCGGCGGCGGGCTGCGGGACTACACGGTGCCGGTCAGCGAGGGCGAGGTCGTGCTCGACGTGCTGCACCGGCTGCAGGCCACCGCTGCGCCGGACCTGGCACTGCGCTGGAACTGCAAGGCCGGCAAGTGCGGCTCGTGCAGCGCCGAGGTGAACGGCCGGCCCCGGCTGCTCTGCCTGGCCCGGATGGGCACCTTCCCGGTCGGGAAGCCGCTGACGATCACCCCGCTGCGGACCTTCCCGGTGATCCGCGACCTCGTCACCGACGTCTCGTTCAACTACGTCAAGGCCGCCCAGGTGCCGCCGTTCACCCCGCGGCCGCGCGACGCCGACGGCCAGCACCGGGTGCAGCAGGTCGACGTGGAGCGCCCGCAGGAGTTCCGCAAGTGCATCGAGTGCTTCCTGTGCACCAACACCTGCCACGTGCTGCGCGACCACGAGGACAACAAGGAGGCGTTCGCCGGGCCGCGGGTGCTGCTGCGGCTCGCCGAGCTCGACATGCACCCGCTCGACACGGTCGACCGCCGGGCGGCGGTGCAGGACGACTTCGGGCTCGGCCTGTGCAACATCACCAAGTGCTGCACCGAGGTCTGCCCGGAGGGCATCCACCTCACCGACAACGCGCTGATCCCGCTCAAGGAGCGGGTCGCCGACCGACGCTACGACCCGCTCCTGGCGATCGGCCGGCGGTTCAGCCGTCGAGGCGGAAACCGACCTTGAGCGTCACCTGGAACGCCGAGATCTCCCCGTCGGCGACCGAGCCGCGGATCTCGCTGGCCTCGAACCACTCGACGTTGCGGACCGTACGGGCCACCCGGGACACCCCGTTGCGGATCGCCTGGTCGATCGAGTCCGGGGACGCCCCGACGACCTCGGTGATGCGGTAGACGTGGTCGCTCATGGAGTCCTCCTGGGGTGACGGGCTCGCAGGATGGCACCTGCGGGGCCCGCTTGTCTGCACCCGTCAGACCGGCGGACCCTCAGTCCATCCCGCGCAGCATCTCCATCAGCTCGGCGCACTTCGGGCAGATCGGGTACTTCTCGGGATCCCGGTTGGGCATCCACGTCTTGCCGCAGAGGGCCACCGCGGGCGTGCCGTCGATGGCGCTCCGCATGATGTCCTCCTTCTTGACGTAGTGGCTGTGCTTCGGGTCGTCGTCGCCGGTGTCCAGGCTGGGGTCGCCGACCGGGCGGGTGTCGAGCTCCGTCATGGCGCCGATGCTACGTCCGGGCCGCCGGGTCGGGGCGTTTCCTGCCCGGCTCACCGGGGACGTGCGGGCCAGTCCCCTTGACCCCGGAGGCCGCCCTGAGCACCGCGCCCGCACCGACCCCCCAGCACAGTGACCCCCCGCACCCCGACGCCGAGGACGTGGCCGCGCGGCTGCGGCGCACCGCCCGCGAGCGCTCGGCTGGGCCGCGCTGCGCCCCGGCCAGCTCGAGGCGATGGAGCACGGTGCATGGCCGGGCGCGACACCCTGGTCGTCATGCCGACCGGCTCCGGCAAGAGCGCGGTCTACCAGGTGCCGGCGCTGCTGCTCGACGGCCCGACCGTGGTCGTCAGCCCGCTCATCGCGCTGCAGCGCGACCAGGTCGCCGGGCTGCTCGAGCACCGGGCCGGCGCCGGCGGCGGCGGTGCAGGCCAACAGCGGCCAGAGCGAGCGGGCGAGCGGGAGGCGGCCTTCGAGCGCGCTGCGCGCCGGCGACGTCGAGTTCTTCTTCCTCGCCCCCGAGCAGCTGGCCAAGCCCGAGGTGCTCGACGCGGTCGCCGAGGCGCGGCCGTCGCTGTTCGTCGTCGACGAGGCGCACTGCATCTCCTCGTGGGGCCACGACTTCCGGCCCGACTACCTGCGCCTGCACACGGCCGTCGAGCGGCTCGGCCGCCCGACGGTGCTGGCGCTGACCGCGACCGCCTCGCCGCCGGTGCGCGAGCGAGATCGTCGAGCCGGCTGCGCCTCGACGACCCGGTGCAGGTCGTGCGCGGCTTCGACCGGCCGAACCTGCACGCTCGAGGTCGCAGGCCTTCCGCGACGACGAGCAGCGGCGCGAGGCCGTCGTCCTGCGCGCCATGGGCGAGCCCAAGCCCGGGCATCGTCTACACGGCCACCCGCAAGAGCGCCGAGCAGTACGCCGAGGCGCTCGCCGAGCTCGGGATCGACGCGGCGGCCTACCACGCCGGCATGCAGCGCGGCGGACCGCGAGGACGTGCACGACGCGCTTCATGGCCGGCGAGCTCGACGTCGTCGTCGCGACGACCGCGTTCGGCATGGGCATCGACAAGGCCGACGTGCGCTTCGTGCTGCACGCCGAGGTGGCCGACTCGCTCGACAGCTACTACCAGGAGATCGGCCGCGCCGGGCGCGACGGCGAGCCGGCGCGAGGCGGTGCTGTTCTACCGGCAGGAGGACCTCGGGCTGCGCACGTTCTTCGCCTCCGGCGGCGTCGACGAGCAGGCGCTGCAGCAAGGTCGTCGACGCTGGTGCAGCCACGCCGACGAGCCGGTCGAGCCGACCGACGCTGGCGCGAGGAGATGGACCTGTCGCCGACCCGGCTGGCCGGGCTGGTCAACCTGCTCGAGCAGGCCGGCGCGGTCGAGGTCCGCGACGACGGCGCGATCGCCGCCACCGACGACGACGCGTCGCCCGCAGCGAGGCGCGCCGAGCGGCCGCCGAGGTCGCCGAGTCGCACCGCAAGGTCGAGCAGTCGCGGGTCGAGATGATGCGCGCCTACGCCGAGACGACCGGCTGCCGGCGGCAGTTCCTGCTCGCCTACTTCGGCGAGACGCTCGACGAGCCGTGCGGCAACTGCGACACCTGCGCGCGACGGGACGGCCGAGGAGCAGGCCGGACGCGGTCGACTCGCCGTACCCGCTGCAGTCCCGCGTGACGCACGCCAGCTGGGGCGACGGGCGTGGTCATGCGCTACGAGGGCGACCGGATCGTCGTGCTGTTCGAGGAGGTCGGCTACCGCACGCTGTCGCTGCGAGGCGGTCGGCGGCCGCGGCCTGCTGGAGGCGTCGTGACGGCGGCGCGGCTCGAGGTCGACGTCGTCGTCGTCGGTGGCGGCGTCGGCCGGGCTGGCCGCCGCGTCCTGGCTCGGCCGCTACCGGCGCTCGGTCGTGGTCGCTCGACTCGCGAGGACTACCGCACCGAGCAGGTCGAGCGCTCGCACGGCTACCTCGGGCCGCGACCCGCAGACGCCCGCCGACCTGCTCGCCCGGGTCGCGAGGAGGTGCTGCGCCTACCCGACCGCGCGAGATCCGCGCCGGGCGAGGTCGCAGCGCGTCGTGCGGCGCGACGACGGGCTGTTCGAGGTCGGCGACGACCTGCTCGCCCACCGGCTCGTGCTGGCCTGCGGGGTCAAGGACGCCTTCCCCGACGTCGAGGGCTTCGTCGACGCACTACGGCGCCTCGGTCTTCCACTGCCCGGCCTGCGACGGCTACGAGGCGCGCGACCGCGACGTCGTCGCGCTCGGCTGGGACCCGCACCTGGTCGGCTTCGCCGCGACGCTGCAGAACTGGGCCTGCTCGGTCACGGTCGTCACCAACGGCCTGCGCTTCCGCGGGCGACGACGGCTGCCGGGCGCAGCTGGCCGACCACGACATCACGCTGCTCGAGCAGGACGCCGTCGCGCTTCCTCGGCGAGCGCGGCGACCTGCGGGGCGTCGAGCTCGACGAGCGGCCGGGTGCTGCCGGCGTCGCTGGTGATGTTCTCGCGTCGCGCACCAGCCGCGCACCGACGCTCGCGGTGGCGCTCGGGCTGCGAGCTCGACGACGAGGGCTACGTCGCCGTCGACGAGCAGGGCGCAGACCAGCGTGCCGGGGGTCTACGCCGCCGGCGACCTGACGCCCGGGCTGCAGCTGGTCGCTGGTCGCGGCCGCGTCCGGCGTGGTCGCCGGGGTCGGCGGCGGCGCAGTCGTTCTTCGGCACGCAGGGCGCGCCCACGTCGCCCGCAGCCGGCGCCGCCGCGGTGCCTGGCCGTGCGGCTGACCGGCACGACGGACGGCCCCCGCTCCGAGGAGCGGGGGCCGTCGTCGTCGTGCGGAGGGTCCTAGAGGACGTCCTGCACCTTGTGCTTGGCGGCCAGGCGCGCCGCACCGGCAGCGCCGGCGCGTGCCGACGGTGCTCGGCAGGCCCTTGATGGTGCCGCCGATGACCTGCGAGGGGCGCTGCTGCTCCTCGTGCAGCGAGGAGCTGGCGAGCATCGCGCCGGTCAGGCCGGGGATCGCCCACTGCAGCGCGCGTGAGCTGCTTCTGCGCCTTGGCGACCTCGGGCGGGGTGGTGGCCAGCGGGTCGGTGCCGCCGGCGACCGGGACGTCGCCGGCGTTCTGCATCTTCTTGCCGAGCACGCGCGCGTAGGCGGTGGCGCCGAGCGCGCCGGCCGTCAGGGCCAGCTTGACGTTGGTGTTGGCGAGCACGCCCTTCTGCGTGGCGACGCGGCCCTTGTTCGCCTTGAGCAGCTGCGCGCCGCCGACGAGGTGCGCGCCGATGGCGACGGCGTTGAACGGCGTCCAGCGGGCCCAGCCGGCGTTCGCGACGCGGGCGCGCTGGCGCGGGTCGTCGACGTCGGCGGCCGCGCCGTTGACGCCGATGGCGCCCATGAGCGAGCCGCCGAACCAGGCGGCGAGCCCGGGTCGTGCAGGGAGTGGGCGAAGGTGTTGCGCTCAGACATGGTGTTCCTCCGAGGGGTGCGGACGGGGACGTGCGTCTGCCTGATCGCCTACCCCTGCCCGGCGGGCACGAACCCGGACCGGCCGCCCTTCCCGGGCGTGCGGCCGGTCTGCCAGAGTCCCGGCGGCAGCCCGGCCCGCCCGGGCGCGCGCGGGGAGGACGGCGCCGTGCCGGCACCGCTCGACAGACGCCGACGCGTACGCCGTCGTGGTCTACCGCGAGCAGGGCGCAGTGGCAGGTCGGCGCTGCTGCCCGAGGCGCTCACCGACGACCTCGACGGGCTGGTCGCGGCGGTGCGCCAGCAGCCCGGGGACGGCGGCGCGCTTCGCGCTGGTCGACGTGGCCGACGAGTTCTTCGTCGTCGTCCGCGTGCAGCATGGGCCGGGTGCGCCTGCTGCTGTCCGACGTCACCGCCGCGGTCGACTGGGACCTCGCCGCGCAGGTGCGTCGAGCACCTCGACATCGACGTGCCCGGCGACGACGACCTCGAGGAGGTCTGGCCGGCCGGCGACCTCGGCGTGTTCGACGACCTCGGGCTCGACGAGATGGAGCTCGGCGCGGTCCTGTCCGACCTCGACGCGTACGCCGACGAGATGCTCGTCGGCCCTCGCCCGTCGCCTCGGGTTCGCGACGCGTACGAGCGGGTAGTCGACGCGCTCGTCCGGCTGACCCGTCGCCTCTCTCACCGCCCGGAGCCTGCACCGTGTCGTACTTCGCCGCCGCGCTCGCCCGCACCGAGCGAGGGCTGGACCGGCGTCGAGCTCGACCTCGACGAGGTCGAGGACCTCGAGGCGCTCGCCGACCTGCTGCGCGACCTCACCGGCGACGGCCGCGGGCCCGGCGCTGCTGCTGCTCGAGGAGGACGACGAGCACCTCGCCGTCGTCCGCGTCGACGGCGGCGCGGGCAGCCTGGCCGAGCCGCGGGTCTTCCTGTCCGACCGCCGGGCGGTGCTCGGCAGCGAGCGTCGCCGCGATGCTCTGGGAGGACGCCGACGCGACGGAGGCCGACCGAGGACGACGAGGACGAGGGCACCCGCCCGATCGCCGAGCCGGTCGGCGACGCCGACGCTGCTCGCCGACCTCGGCACCTCCGGCCGACGACCTGCTCGACCTGTGCGCCGAGGAGGGCCTGCTGCCCGCCGACGTGCTCACCGACGCTGTGCGAGCGGGCCGGCTGCGACGACGTGCTCGAGCGGCTGCGCGAGGGGTGAGCCGCCGTACGAGCGACGGCGATGCGCGCCGGCGCTCGCCGAGGCGGCCCGGCGCGCCCGGCGCACGGTGACGTGCCGGTCGGGGCGGTCGTGCTCGGACCGCGACGGCGCGGTGCTCGGCGGCGGCGCACAACGACCGCGAGGGCGCCGGCGACCCGACCGCGCACGCCGAGGTGCTCGCCGCTGCGCCGCGGCCGCGGCCGCGCGGGCTCCTGGCGGCTGACCGGCTGCACGCTGGTCGTCACGCTCGAGCCGTGCACGATGTGCGCCGGCGCGCTGGTGCTGGCCCGGGTCGCCGGGTGGTCTACGGCGCCGCCGACCCCAAGGCCGGCGCGGCCGGCTCGCTCTGGGACGTGCGTGCGCGACCGGCGGCTCAACCACCGGCCGGAGGTGGTCGCGCGGCGTGCTCGCCGAGGAGTGCGGCGGCGCTGCTGCGCGCGTTCTTCGAGGGCCGCCGCGGGCTTCGCTAGAGTCTCGCCGCGGTGGCGTGTCCGAGCGGCCGAAGGAGCACGCCTCGAAAGCGTGTGAGGGGGCAACTCCTCCGTGGGTTCAAATCCCACCGCCACCGCCAGCCAGCCAGGCCGTCGATGTCGATCGGCGCCGTGGCCAGGGACGAGCCGTCGCCGGGCAACCGGCGGCGGCTCGCGGCGTTCCGGGGGCGGCCTTCTGTCGCCCCGTCGCGGGCCCCTAGCCAGATGCGCAAGCCGTCGCTAACGTATCCGCCGTGACCGACCCGCTCTCCGCCGCCGCGGAGCCGACCCGACGGCGGCTCCTGCAGCTGCTCGCGGGCGGGCCGCGCCCGGTGAGCGAGCTGGCTGCGAGCTTCCCGGTCACCCGTTCGGCGATCTCCCAGCACCTCGCCGTGCTGGCCGACGCCGGCCTGGTGACCGCCCGCAAGGACGGCCGGCAGCGCATCTACGCGGTCGTGCCGGCAGGCGTGGCCCGGCTGCGCGCCGAGATCGACCGCTTCTGGACCGACGAGCTCGACCTCCTCGTCACCGACGCCACCGGCGTCGCCGAGTCCACCCCGCAGGGCTCCCGTTCGGCGCCCTGACCTCCCTGCTGTTCGAGGAGATCCCGTGTCCACCACCACGACCCGTTCGTACGAGAAGACGGCCCTGCTTCCGGTCGAGCCCGACGCCGCGTTCGCGCTGCTGACCGAGCCGGAGCGGCTGCGGCGCTGGCAGGCCGTCTCGGCCCGCATCGACCTGCGGTCCGGCGGTGACTACCGCTGGACGATCGTCCCCGGCCACGTCGCCGCCGGGACGGTGCGCGAGGTCGAGCCCGGCCGTCGGCTGGTGCTCGGCTGGGGCTGGGAGGGCTCGGACGACCTGGCTCCCGACGCCTCCACCGTGACGATCACGTTCGAGCCGGCGGACGGCGGCACCCTGGTGCGCCTGGTTCACGACGGCCTGAGCGAGCAGCAGGCGGCCGGGCACGCCGAGGGCTGGGAGCACTTCGTCGGCCGGCTCCAGCAGGCCGCAGCGACCGGTGCCGCGGGCCCGGACGAGTGGGCCTGGGCGCCCGCCGAGCTCACCCCGCTGACCAGCGCCGACGCGACCCTGGCCGTGCTGCAGCACGTGCTGCGCGACCTCGAGGACAGCGCGCTGACGGCCCCGACGCCGTGCAGCGAGTACGACGGCGCCGCGCTCGTCGAGCACCTGCTCGGCTCGGTGCAGAGCCTCGGCGGCCTGGCCGGCGCCTCGGTGCGGGTCCCGAGCGACGGCCCGGCCGAGTCGCGGGTTGCTGACGCCGCGCAGCAGGCCGTCGAGGCCTGGCAGGCGCGCGGCCTCGACGGCAACGTCCTCGCGGGGCCGCGGGAGATGCCGGCCGGCAGAGCGGCGAGCATCCTGTCGCTGGAGTTCCTCGTGCACGCCTGGGACCTCGCCACCGCCACCGGACGCACGGTCGCGGTCTCCGAGGAGGTCAGCGACTACGTGCTGACGCTCGCCCGGGACCTCATCGCGCCGCCGACCCGACAGGGCCGGTTCGCGCCGGAGGTCGAGACCGGCCCGGAGGCCGGCGCGCTGGCCCGGCTGGTCGCCTTCACCGGGCGCCGACCGGCCTGACCCGCTCGGGGCGTCGCCCCCGCCTGACCTGCCCGGCGGCCCTACGGTGGCGGCATGGATCTCGGGCTCTCGGGGCGGCGCGCCCTGGTCACCGGCGGCACGCGCGGGCTCGGCCGGGCGGTCGTGCAGCGGCTGGCGGACGAGGGCTGCGCGGTGGCGCTCTGCGCACGCACCGCGGAGGCCGTCGAGACGACGGTCGGCGAGCTGCGGGGCCGCGGCGTGACGGCGTACGGCGAGGCTGTCGACGTCACCGACGAGGACGCGCTCGCCGGCTTCGTCGACGGCGCCGCCGCCGCGCTCGGCGGGTTGGACCTGCTCGTCGCCAACGCCGGCGGGGCAGCCGGCGGACCGGGCGTCGCGGACAGCTCGGCGCGCGAGTGGCGGGCCACCTTCGACCTCAACGTGGTGCACGCCGCCGTCGCCATCCGGGCGGCGCTGCCGCACCTGACGGCCTCGGACGCCGCCAGCGTCGTGATCGTGTCGAGCATCAGCGGGTCGCGGCCGCAGCCCCGGCCGCAGTACGCCGCCGCGAAGGCGGCCGAGATCTCGCTGGCCGCGTCGCTGGCCCGCGAGCTCGGCCCGGACGGGGTCCGCGTCAACACCCTCTCGCCGGGGTCGGTGCTGTTCGAGGGCGGCAGCTGGGCCGGCCGCCGCGACGCCGACCCGGCCGCCTTCGCGGCGTTCGCGGCGCGGGAGTTCCCCTTCGGCCGGCTCGGCACGCCCGACGAGATCGCGGACGTGGCGGCGTTCCTGCTCAGCCCCCGGGCGTCCTGGGTGAGCGGCACCGACGTGGTGGTCGACGGGGCGCAGAACGCCCCCGGCATGGGCGGGTACTGACCGACCGGGTGGTTCCGGCGTCCACCCGGTGGCGATGCCGGCACGGCCGAGCGCGCGCCCGGGCGGGCCAGGGTCAGGTGGACGTCCCGCACACCACCGGGAACCGGCGCGCCGCGGCGACTCAGGCCGGCAGCCGGGCGGGATGGGTGACCGCGGGCTGGTCTTCGGTCACACTGCGCCCGTGCCTTCTCCGCTCTCGTCACGCAGCGTCGTCGTCGACGGTCTCCGCGTTCACGTCCGGACCGGCGGCTCGGGCCCGCTGGTCGTCCTGCTGCACGGCTGGCCGCAGACCGGCGAGTGCTGGCGCAGGATCGCCCCCGCGCTCGTCGACGCGGGGTACCGGGTCGTCGTCCCCGACCTGCGCGGCTACGGGCTGACCGACCGCCCGACCTCGGGCTACGACAAGCGCACGATGGCCGCGGACCTGCGCGGGCTGCTCGGCCGCCTCGGGGCGGGCGGCGAGCCGGTGCACCTGGTGGGCCACGACCGGGGCGGGCGCGTCGGGCACCGCTACGCCCTCGACCACCCCGACGACGTCGCGACGCTGACCGTCCTGGACATCCTGCCGACGCTGCGGATGGTGGACGCCGACCTGACCACCGCCCGGGGGTACTGGCACTGGCTGTTCCACCTGCAGCCCGACCTGCCGGAGCTGCTCATCGGCCCGGCCGTCGGCACGTACGTCCGGTACCTGGTGGACAGCTGGACGGTGCAGCGGCACGCGCTGGCCGACGCGCTCGACGGGTACGTCGCGGCGCTCGAGCGCCCGGGCGCGCTGCGCGCCACGCTCGACGACTACCGGGCGTTCGACACCGACACCGCGCTGGACCGCGAGTCCTACGACGCCGGGGAGCGGGTGCGCGCTCCGGTCCTGGCGCTGTGGGGGGACGCCGGGCTTGCCCTCGCGGCTGCCGGTGCTCGACATCTGGCGCGAGTTCGCGGACGACGTCCGGGGTGGGCCTGTCGCCGACTGCGGACACTTCGTGCCCGAGGAGCAGCCGGAACAGCTCCTCGATCGGCTGCGGGAGTTCCTGCCGGCGTCCTCGTAGGCCCGCGGCCGGTCAGCCGGCCCGCGGCGCCTGCGCGGCGTCGGCGTCGAGCGCCGACAGGATGCCCCGGCCGGCCGCGCCGAGCTGGCACAGCGTGGTCGGGGACAGCGGCTCGACGACCAGCCGCCGGACCTCGGCGACGTGCCCGGGGGCGCTGGCCACGACCTTGTCCCAGCCGTCGTCGGTGAGCACCGCGTTCGTCGCCCGCTTGTCGCCCGGACACGCGACCCGTCGGACCAGCCCGCGCTTCTCCAGCCGGGTCACCACGTGCGACAGCCGGGACAGCGAGGCCGACGTGGAGACCGCGAGCGCGCCCATCCGCATCGTCCGGTCGGGCGCCTCGGACAGCCGGGACAGGGTGGCGTACTCGAACAGGGTCAGGCCGGCGTCGCGCTGCAGCTGGGCGTCCAGCGCAGTCGGCAGGCGGTGCAGCAGGCCGGCGAGCTGCAGCCAGGCGTCCTGCTGCGCGTCGTCCAGCCACGGGGGCTCGGCGGGGGCCATCCGGCGAGTCTAGGGCGAGGTAGTTGAACCCTCAACTCACCGCGTGGGCAGCACCTGCGCCAGCCGGGCGAGGTCCTGCGTGTTCGCGCGCCGCACGGCGCGGCTCATCACGAAGGTGGCGACGCCGGCGAACCCGCGCGGCTCACCGCGGTTGCGCAACCGCATGAGCGTGCCGCCGGTAGCGGTGTCCGCCCAGGTGTAGGTCGTCTCCATCGGGAACGGCCCCTGCGCGGTGCTCATCACGAACCGCTCCGCCGGGACGTGCTCGAGCACCCGGTAGGTGTAGACCAGCCGCCGGCCCAGGAAGCGCGCCTCGAAGTCGAGCTCGGTGCCGACCTCCAGCGGTGGCGGGGTGCGCCACCGCACGGCGTCGATCGCCGCGTACCAGGTCCGGACGAGGTCGGGGTCGGTGGCGTAGGCGGCCACCAGCGCGCGGGGCCGGTCGATCTCGAGCGAGGTCTGGACGTCGATGCCCATGTGCGCAGGGTAGGCCGCCGGGGGCGTCCACGGTCCCGGCGATCCGCGGGTACGGGGCCGGCGTCCATGGGACGGTGCGCGCACCGACCGGAGGGGACCGCCGTGGACGTGATCGAGGTTCGGGGAGTGACGAAGACCTACCGGCGCCGCGGCCGGCCGCCGCTGCGCGCGCTGGACGACCTGGACCTGACCGTGGCCGCGGGTGGGGTGCACGGCTTCCTGGGGCCGAACGGCTCGGGCAAGACGACCACGATCCGGGCGCTGCTCGGGCTGGTCGGCATCGACGGCGGGGAGCTGCGCCTGCTGGGCCGGCCGGTCCCGGCCGAGCTCCCGACCGTCGTCGCCGACGTCGGGGCCCTGGTCGAGACACCGCTGTTCTTCCCGAGCTTCTCCGGGCGGCTGAGCCTGCAGCTGCTCGCCACCACGGCCGGCGTCCCGGCGGCGCGGGTCGAGGAGTGCCTGGAGATCGTCGACCTGCGGGAGCGGGCCGGGGAGCGCTTCAAGGGCTACTCGCTCGGGATGAAGCAGCGCCTCGGGATCGCCGCGGCGTTGCTCAAGGCGCCCCGGCTGCTCATCCTGGACGAGCCGAGCAACGGCCTGGACCCGGCCGGCATCCGGGACGTCCGCGAGCTGGTCCGCCGGCTGGGCGCGGACGGGCGTACGACGGTGTTCCTGTCCTCGCACCTGCTCGCCGAGGTCGAGCAGGTCTGCGACACGGTCTCGATCCTGGCCCGGGGCCGGTGCATCGCCTCCGGGCCGGTCGCGGCGGTCCTCGCGGGCCGGGCGTCGGGGGACGTCCGGCTGCGGGTGGCCGACCTGGCGGCCGGGCGGGAGGTCCTGGAACGGGCCGGCCACCGGGTCGTCCCCGACGGCGCCGCGCTGCGCGTCTCCGGCGGCACCGAGCCGGCCGAGCTCACCCGGCTGCTCGCGGGGCACGGCCTGTGGGTCTCGGAGCTGACGCCGGTCGCCGCCGACCTCGAGGACGCGTTCCTCGCCCTCACCGGGGAGAGCGCGTGAGCACCGGCCCGGTCGACCCGGCGCGCCGGGGATCCCTGGCCCGCGCGGAGGCCCGCCGCTACACCTCCCGCCCGCTGGTCCGGGTGCTGCACGTGCTCGCCCTGCTCGGGCTGCTGGCCGGCGTGCTGGTCGCGTCGACCCAGTTCGGCCGGACGACGCCGGAGGCGCTGGCCGCCGCCGAGCGCAACCGCAGCGCCGTCGTCGCCGAGCAGGAGGCGTTCCGGCAGGAGTGCCTGGCCGCGGTCGGGACCCCGGACGGCCCGCCGAGCGCTGAGGCCTGCGGGGAGCCGCTGAGCGATGACCAGCTCGGCGACGTGGAGCAGTTCCTCGACCAGCGGCCGTTCCGTCTGGAGACGGACGGCCGGGCCGGCCTGTACGGCGTCGCGGGCCTGACCGCGGTGCTGGCGTTCCTGCTCGGCGCGACGTCGGTGGGCGCGGAGTGGGCGAGCCGGTCGATGGTCGCGCTGCTGTTCTGGGAGCCGCGCCGGCTGCGGGTGATGGCCACCAAGCTGGGCGTCCTCGCGCTGGCCCTGGCCGGGCTGGCGGTGCTGCTGCAGGGGCTGTGGCTGCTCGCCGCCCGGGTGCTTCACAGCGCCCGTGGCGAGGGCCGCGTCCCGGACGGCGTACCGGCGGAGCTGCTCGCCGTCGCCGGCCGGGGCACGCTGCTCGTCGTCCTGGTCGGCCTCATCGGCTTCGGGGTGGCGAACCTGCTGCGCAACACCGGGGCGGCGCTCGGCGTCGGCTTCGCCTACTTCGCCCTCGCGGAGAACCTGCTGCGCGTCCTGCGCGGCAGCCTGCAGCCGTGGCTGCTCACCGAGAACGCCGCCGCGCTGCTCACCACCGGGGGCACCCGGCTGTTCCTCCCGGGGCCGGTGGACGCCCGGGGGATGCAGGCCTCCCGTGAGGTGGTGCTGAGCAACCTGCACGGCGGGCTGTGGCTCGGCGCGGTCACCGCCGCCGTCGTCGCGGTCGGCGTCGTCCTCTTTACGCGCCGCGACCTCGACTGAGAGTCTGCGCCCACCCGCCCGTCGTTCCCAGGGAGCCGCTCGTGCGCAAGGTCCTCGTCGCCAACCGCAGTGAGATCGCGGTCCGCGTCATGCGCGCGGCCCACGAGCTGGACCTGCTCACCGTCGGCGTCTACACGCCCGAGGACCGCGGGGCGCTGCACCGCACCAAGGCCGGGGAGGCCTACCAGCTCGGCGAGCCCGGCCACCCGGTGCGCGGCTACCTCGACGTCGACGCGCTGCTCGAGGTCGCGCCGCCGCTCGGGCGCCGACGCGCTGCACCCCGGCTACGGCTTCCTGTCCGAGAGCGCGGCGCTCGCCGAGGCCTGCGCCGCGCGCGGGCATCACCTTCGTCGGCCCGCCCGCCGACGTGCTGCGCCTGACCGGCGACAAGGTGACGCGCCCGCGCAGGCCGCGGTGCGCCGCCGGCCTGCCGGTGCTGCGCGCCTCCGACCCGCTGCCGGACGGCGAGGGCGCGCTCGAGGCCGCCGAGGCGGTCGGCTTCCCGCTGTTCGTCAAGGCCGCGGCCGGCGGCGGCGGGCGCGGGCTGCGGCTCGTGCGCGACGCCGGACGAGCTCGCCGACGCGGCGCGGTCGGCGTCGCCGCGAGGCGGCGGCGGCCTTCGGCGACGGGACGGTCTTCCTCGAGCAGGCCGTCGAGCGGCCGCGCCACATCGAGGTGCAGGTGCTCGGCGACACGCACGGCTCGGTGGTCCACCTGTTCGAGCGCGACTGCTCGGTGCAGCGGCGCCACCAGAAGGTCGTCGAGCTCGCGCCGGCGCCCGACCTGCCGGAGGCGACGCGCACCGGGCTGCACGAGGCGGCGCTCGCCTTCGCCCGCTCGGTCGGCTACGTCAACGCCGGCACGGTGGAGTTCCTCGTCGGCGCCGACGGCGCGTTCACCTTCATGGAGATGAACCCGCGCATCCAGGTCGAGCACACCGTCACCGAGGAGGTCACCGGCGTCGACCTCGTCGGCGCCCAGCTGCGGGTCGCCGCGCGGCGAGACGCTCGAGCGAGCTCGGGCTCGTCCAGGACCGCCTCTCGGTGCGCGGCTGCGCCGTGCAGTGCCGCATCACCACCGAGGACCCGGCCAACGACTTCCGCCCCGACACCGGCACGATCGCGACCTACCAGTCGCCGGGCGGCCCGGGCGTGCGCCTCGACGGCGCGGTCTACGCCGGCGCCGAGATCACGCCGTACTTCGACTCGCTGCTCGTCAAGCTCACGACCCGCGCGCCCCGACCTGCGCACCGCGGCCAACCGCACCCGCCGGGCGCTGCGCGAGTTCCGCGTGCGCGGCGTGCAAGACCAACGTCGAGTTCCTCTACCGGCTCATGGAGGACGAGGACTTCCTGGCCGGCGCGCGTGCCGACGTCCTTCCTCGCCGAGCACCCCGACCTCACCGACGCGCCGGCGCGTCACCGACCGCACGACCCGGATGCTCGGCGCGCTCGCCGACGCGACCGTCAACGGCCTGCAGCGCCCGCCCGGCCGCTGCTCGACCCGGTCGGCAAGCTGCCCGACCTGCCGGACGCCGCCGCCGGTGCAGGGCTCGCGGCGGCTGCTCGACGAGGTCGGGCCCGAGCGCTGGGCGCAGGCGCTGCGCGAGCGCACGTCGCTGGCCGTCACCGACACGACGCTGCGCGACGCCCACCAGTCGCTGCTGGCCACCCGGCTGCGCACCACCGACGTCCTCGGCGCCGCGCCGACCACCGGCGCGGCTGCTGCCCGGCCTGCTGTCGCTCGAGGCGTGGGGCGGCGCGACGTACGACGTGGCGCTGCGCTTCCTGCACGAGGACCCGTGGCAGCGGCTCGCCGCGCTGCGCGAGGCCGCGCCCGACGTCTGCCTGCAGATGCTGCTGCGCGGCCGCAACGCCGTCGGCTACACGCCCTACCCCGACCGGGTCGTGCAGGTCTTCGTCGCCGAGGCGGCGCGCCACCGGCGTCGACGTCTTCCGGGTCTTCGACGCGCTCAACGACCTCGAGCAGATGCGGCCGGCGCTCGACGCCGTCCGCGAGGCCGGCAAGGTCGCCGAGGGCACGCTCTGCTACACCGGCGACCTGTCCGACCCCGGCCGAGCGGCTCTACACGCTCGACTACTACCTGCGCCTGGCCGAGCAGCTCGTCGAGGCCGGCGCGCACGTGCTGGCCGTCAAGGACATGGCCGGGCTGCTGCGCCCGCGCGGCCGCGACCACGCTGGTGACGCGCGCTGCGCAGCCGCTTCGACGCTGCCGGTGCACCTGCACACCCACGACACGACCGGCGGGCAGCTCGCCACGCTGCTCGCCGCGACCGCGGCCGGCGTCGACGCCGTCGACGCCGCCGCCGCGCCGATGTCCGGCGGCACCAGCCAGCTCAACCTGTCCGCGCTGGTCGCCGCCACCGACCACACCGAGCGCGCGACCGGGCTGTCGCTGGCCGGCGCTGTCGGCGCTCGAGCCGTACTGGGAGGCGGTGCGCGACCTCTACGCGCCGTTCGAGGCGGGGCTGCGCGCGCCGACCGGCACCGTCTACCGCCACGAGATCCCGGGCGGGCAGCTCACCAACCTGCGCCAGCAGGCGATCGCGCTCGGCCTCGGCGACCGCTGGGAGGACGTCCAGGAGCTGTACGCCGTCGCCAACGAGCTGCTCGGCAAGCCGATCAAGGTGACGCCGACGAGCAAGGTCGTCGGCGACCTCGCGATCTTCCTGGCCAGCGGCGACGTCGACGTCGAGCGCGCTGCGCGAGGACCCGGGGGCCTACGACCTGCCGGCCAGCGTGCTGGGCTACCTCGCCGGCGAGCTGGGCACGCCGCCGGCCGGCTTCCCGGAGCCGTTCCGCACCAAGGCGGTCGCCGGCCGGGCGCGAGGAGCTGCCGCGAGGTCGCGCTCGACCCGGCCGACGACGACGGCGCTCGACGGGCCGCGAGCGCCGGGCGGTGCTGTCGCGGCTGCTGTTCCCCGGGCCGTGGAAGGACTACGAGCCGGCGCTCGAGCGCAGCACGGCGACGTCTCGATGATCCCGACCGAGGCGTTCTTCTACGGGCTCGCAGCCCGGCCGGACCGTGACCGTCCGCCTCGAGGCGGGCGTCGAGGTGCTCGTCGAGCTGGAGACCGTCGGCGAGCTGTCGGACGACGGGCATGCGCACCCTGCACGTGCGGGTCAACGGCCAGCCGCGGCCGGTGCAGGTGCGCGACCGGTCGGTGAAGGTGCAGAGCACCGCCGCGCGGCGCGCCGACCCGGGCGACCCGCGGCAGGTCGGCGCGGCGCTGCCCGGGCTGGTGCTGCCCAAGGTCGCGGTCGGCGACCGGGTCGACCAAGGGCCAGGCGCTGGCCGTCGTCGAGGCCATGAAGATGGAGTCGACCGTGTCGAGCCCGGCCGACGGGACGGTCGCCGAGGTCGCCGTCGCCGCGGGCACCAACGTCGAGGTGGGCGACCTGCTGGTCGTCCTCGAGCCCTGAGGAGAGGGCACTCCATCAGTCTGCTTTGATGGAGTGTCGCCCCCCTGACCGAGGAGCACCTCCGTGACCGCGTTGTCCGCCGCCCTGACCCGCCGACGACTGCTGGGGCTCGGGGCGGGCGCGGGCGCCGCCGCGCTGCTGTCGGCCTGCGGCGGAGGCAGCACCACCGCGGCCCAGGCGCCGGCCGCCGCCGCGACCGGGGAGCCGGTGACGGTCCGGACCTGCGTGTACGCCAAGAACCACGCCTCGGCGGCGCTGTACTGGCAGCAGTTCGCCCCGGCGAACTGGACCATCGAGGTGCAGACGGTCACCGGCTCCGCGCAGATCCAGGACGCGCTGGAGTCCGGGCAGCTGGACTTCGGGCTGCTCGGCGCCTACACGACGGTGATCGCCGCGTCGGAGAACCGGTTCACGTCGAAGATCGTCGGCATGATCGCCCGCCAGGGGATCGGCCTGATCGGCCGCAAGGGCGTCGTCGAGCAGGTCTCCGACCTGCGCGGCAAGCGGGTCGCCGTCCCGCCGCCCGGCGCCCAGGTCCTCATCCTCACCGAGCTGCTGCGCACCGCCGGGCTGAGCCTGGGCACCGACGTCACCGCGATCCCGCTGGGCTACGCCGACCACCCCGCGGCGCTGGAGCGCGGGGACGTCGACGCCTACATCGGCACCGAGCCGCTCTGCACGCAGAGCATCGTGTCCGGGCGCGGCGTCCGGCTGCCCGAGGTGTCCGACACCCCGCTCGGGGACTTCAACACCGCGAACTGGGCGTCCGGGAAGATCCTGCGGGAGCGCCCGGACGTCGTCCGCGAGGTCGTGCAGCTGCAGAAGAAGGCCGCGGCCTTCCTCACCCCCGGCGGGGTCAACGACCGGACGCACTGGAAGGAGCTGCTCGTCGACCAGTTCGGCTACAGCGTCCCGGTGTACGAGGCCGTGCTCGAGAACGTCGGTGCGGTGTCGGAGTTCGGGGCGGACCGCGAGGCCCAGGTCGTCGGCGCCGGGCGGCTGCTGAAGGCGGCCGGGCTGATCACCCGCGAGCCGGACTACGAGACGCTGTACGCCCGCGAGTTCTGGGCCTGACGCCCAGCCGGATCACGACGACCCGCGCGCGACGACAGGACGGGGCCCGACGATGACCGGGACGCTGCTCGAGCAGGCGCCGCTGGCGGTCGTGCCCGGCACGGCCGGTGTGCGCCGCCGGCTGCGGCCCCGCCGGCTGCTCGGGGTGCTCGCCCCGCTGGTGCTGCTGGGACTCTGGCAGGCGGTCTCGTCGTCCGGCGTCATCTCGACCCGGCTGCTGCCGGCCCCGTCGACCGTGGCCGCCGCGTTCGTCGACTTCTTCCTGGGCGAGCGGCGCAGCACCTTCGCCGGGGTGGTCCCCTTCGCCGGTGCCGGCCTGGAGCACCTCGGCGCCAGCCTCACCCGGTGCGCCGTGTCGTGGGCGCTCGCCGTGGTGGTCGGCAGCGCCGTCGGGCTGCTGCTCGGCCTGTCGCCGCTGTTCCGTGACCTGCTCGACCCCGTCCTGAACGCGCTGCGCGCGGTCCCGCTGTTCGCCTGGCTGCCGCTGGTGCTGATCTGGTTCGGCATCGGCGAGGGCGCCGCCCGGGCGCTGATCTTTCTCGGCGCGCTGTGGCCGGTGCTGGTGGCGACCGCCGACGCCACCGGCCGGGTGCCGCGAGGCCACATCGAGACCGCCCGGATGCTGGGCACCTCGCGCCGGGCGCTGTGGCGGGCGGTCTACCTGCCGAGCGCGCTGCCCGAGGTGCTCACCGGGCTGCGCCTGTCGCTCACCCTGGCCTGGACCTGCGTCATCGTCGGGGAGCTGTCCGGCACCAGCCTGGGCGTCGGCGCGATGATGAACGCCGCCCGGGAGACCGGCCGCACCGAGCAGGTGCTCGTCGGCATCCTCGTCTTCGCCACCGTCGGGCTCGCCGCCGACCTCGCGCTGCGGGCGCTGTCGCGCCGCTGGGTGCGCTGGGCCGACCGATGACGTGCGCCGACCGATGACGCGGGCCGACCGGTGAGCGCCGGCACGCTGACCGCCCGCGGCCTGTCGAAGTCCTTCGGCGCCCTGCCCGTGCTCGCGGACGTCGCCCTCGACGCCCGCCCCGGCGAGGTGCTGTCGGTGCTCGGCCCGAGCGGCTGCGGCAAGTCCACCCTGCTGCGCCTGCTGGCCGGGTTCGAGGCGCCGACCGCCGGCGAGGTGCTGCTCGACGGCCTTCCCGTGCGGGGCCCGTCGCCGGCCCGCGGCATGGTCGCCCAGGCCGGTGGGCTCTTCCCCTGGCTGACGCTCAGCGACAACCTGGCGTACGGCCCGCGGGCGCTGGGCCGCCCGGCGGCCGAGGTCCGGGCGACCGTGGACGACCTGCTGGCCGCGACCGGTCTCGAGGGCTTCGCCGACGCGCTGCCGCGTGCCCTGTCCGGCGGGATGCGGCAGCGCGCCGCCATCGCCCAGGTGCTGGCCAACCGGCCGCCGGTCCTGCTGCTCGACGAGCCGTTCGGCGCCCTGGACGCGCAGACCCGGCTGCGGATGCACGAGTGGCTCGGCGCGCTGCTGGCCGAGCGGCCGACCACGACCCTGCTGGTGACGCACGACGTCGAGGAGGCGCTGCTGCTCGGCGACCGGCTGGCGCTGCTGTCGGCCCGCCCGGCCCGGGTCGTCGACGAGCTGGCCGTGCCGTTCCCACCGCACCGCGGCCGGGCGGTGCTCGCCGATCCCGCGTTCGTCCGGCTCAAGGCCGAGGTGCTCGAACGGGTCCTCGCGGCCTGACGACCGGCCCCGTCAGCCGGGTTCGCCGGTGGCGGCGTCCCGGTCGAGCCCGACGCTGCGGCGCAGCGCGGCGTGCAGCGAGCCGGGCGTGAGCACGCCGAGGTAGCGGTCGGTGCCGCGGCTCGAGCACGGCCACCCAGCCGGCGTCGTGCTGCAGCAGCTCGGCCATCGCGGCCTTGAGCGTGGCGTCGGCGGCACCGCGGCGGGCAGCCGGCGCACCCGGTCGGCGACGGTGCCGTCGCCGTCGAGCCGGTCGGCGGCGACGTAGCCGCGCAGCCGCTCGCCGACGTCGAGCACGAGCGCGAAGCGCGCGCCGGCGCCGGCCAGCGCCGCGCGGGCCGCGGCCAGCGGCGTCGTCGAGCGCGACGACGGGCGGCTTGTCGAGGTCGGCGGTGTCGATGCCGGTGACGGCCAGCCGGCGCAGCCCGCGGTCGGCGCCCGACGAAGTCGGCGACGAACGGCGTCGCGGGCGCGCCGAGCACGGTCGCGGGGGTGTCGTACTGCTCGAGCACGCCGCCCTGGCGGAACACCGCGATGCGGTCGCCGAGCCGCACGGCCTCGTCGACGTCGTGCGTGACGAACAGGATCGTCTTGCGGACCTGCTCCTGCACGCGCAGGAACTCCGACTGCAGCCGGTCGCGGGCGATCGGGTCGATGGCCGAGAACGGCTCGTCCATGAGCAGCACCGGCGGGTCGGCGGCCAGCGCGCGGGCGACGCCCGACCCGCTGGCGCTGCCCGCCGGACAGCTGCGCGGGCCAGCGGTCGCGGTAGACGGCCGGGTCCAGGCCGACCAGCTCGAGCAGCTCGTCGGCGCGGGCCCGGCGCGCGGGCCTTGTCCCAGCCGAGCAGCGACGGGACGGTCGCGACGTTCTCCCAGACCCGCTGGTGCGGGAACAGCCCGACCTGCTGGATGACGTAGCCGGTGCGCCGGCGCAGCTGCACCGGGTCGACGCGCGTGACGTCGTCGCCGTCGAGCACGATGCGGCCGGTGCGTCGGCTCGACCAGCCGGTTGACCATCTTCATGGTCGTCGTCTTGCCGCAGCCGGACGGGCCGACCAGGCAGACGATCTCGCCCGCGGGCGCACGTCGAGGTCGAGCGCTTCGACGGCGACGGTGCCGTCGGGGAAGCGCTTGCTCACGCCCTCCAGCCGGATCATCGCTGTAGCGTCGGCCGCGGGCAGCGTCATCCCGACGGCCTCGGCATCCGGCGCGAGCGCAGGCGAGCGTGGACATGGCCGTCGCGGCTGCATCCGGCGAACCCCTGGTTCTGCCCGCCTACCTGCCGCCGACGGTGCGGCGGTGCTGGTCGCGCCCGGTCGCACCTGACGCTCACCGTGGCGGCGCTCGGCCTGGCCCTGCTGCTCGCGTTCCCGCTGGCGCTGCTGGTGCGCCGCACGCGGACCGGACGGCTGCTGGCGCTGGGGATCGGCGGGGTCGTCTACACGATCCCGTCGCTGGCGCTGTTCGTCCTGCTCGGCCCGGTCTTCGGCTTCACCGCGCGCTGCCGGTCGTGGTCGCGCTGGCCGCGTACACGTGGTGGTGCTGGTCCGGCAAGTGGTCGTCGGGCTCGCGAGGTGCCGGCCGAGGTCGTGGAGGCCGCGCGTCGGGACCGGGCACGGCCGGCGTTCCGGCTGCTCGCCCGGGTCGAGCTGCCGATCGCGCTGCCGGCGATCGTCGCCGGCCTGCGGCTCGCGACGGTGTCCACGATCGCGCTGGTCACGGTCGCGGCGGTCGTCGGCCACGGCGGCCTGGGCTCCGCTGCTCGTACGCGGGCTTCCAGACCGACTACAAGGCGCAGCAGCTGACCAGCCTGGCGCTGGTCGTGGTGCTGGCACTGGCCGTGGACCTGCTGCTGCAGCTGGCGCTGCGGATGGTGACGCCGTGGCGACGCGCCGTGCGGGGGGTGGCATGAGCCTGCTGGGGGAGACCGCGGTGCTGGCTGGGCGACCTGGCGCACTACCGCGGCGACGCCGGCGGTGCCGCAGCGGCTGCTGGAGCACCTGGCGCTGACCGGGATCGCGGTCGGGGTCGCCGCCCTCGTCGCGCTGCCGGTCGGGCTGCTCCTCGGTCACCTGCGGCGTGGCGGGACGGCGGTCACCGCGCTGACCAACGCCAGCCGGGCGGTGCCCACGCTCGGGGTGCTCATCGTCTTCTCCGGCATCGCGAGCATCGGCATCGGCAACCGGGCGGCCGCGCTGGCGCTCATCCTGTTCGCCGTCCCGCCGATCCTGGTCAACACCTACGTCGGGATCGCCGGGGTCGAGCCCGAGGTGGTCGAGGCGGCCCGCGGGATGGGGATGGGCGAGCGCCGGGTCCTGCTCCTCGTCGAGCTGCCGCTGGCGATCGGCCTGGTCGTCGCCGGGCTGCGCACCGCGGTGGTGCAGGTCATCGCCACGGCCACCCTGGCGGCGTACGTCGGCGGCGGCGGGCTCGGCACCTTCATCGACAGCGGGTACGGGCTGCAGGACTACCCGCAGGTGCTCGGCGGGGCGGTCTGGATCGCCGTGCTGGCGCTCGCGGCGGAGTTCGCCCTGTCGGGGCTGCAGCGGCTGGTCACTCCGGTCCCGCTCAGGGGTGGCGCGCTCCGGGCCGCGTGATTGGATGCTCGGAAAGCGGGTTCCTCCCCGCCGGACACGCGTGCGGCGTCGAGCCGCGCGGGACACAGAAGGCGAGACGTGCGATGCGCCCCTCCCGTACCACCTTGCTCGCCGCCCTCGCGGTGCTGCCGCTGACGCTGGCGGCCTGCAGCGACTCCGGGTCGGGCACGGCCGCGCCGTCGGCCGCCCCGAGCGGCAGCGCGTCCGGTGCGAGCACGACGGTCTGCGAGCCGGTCGCCGGCGAGCAGCTCGTCGCTCTGGAGGACGACAAGAACCTGCAGAACAGCGACAACGTTATCCCGGTCGTGCGGACCGACAAGCTCACCGACCCGCTGCGGACGGCGTTGAACAACGTCAGCGACGCGCTGTCCCAGGAGGCGCTGAACGGGCTGAACAAGGCCACCGACGTCGACCGGCTGTCGCCGGCGCAGGCCGCCGAGCAGTTCGCGCAGGAGCAGGGCCTGACCGAGGGGCTGTCCGGGGGCAGCGGCCCGATCCGGGTGGTCGCCGCGAACTTCAGCGAGAACCAGACCCTGGCGAACCTGTACGCCGACGTGCTCCGGGCGGCCGGGTTCGACGCCTCGGTCGTGCAGCTGACCAACCGCGAGGTCTACGCGGCCGCGCTGCAGAAGGGCGACGTCGACGTCGTCCCCGAGTACGCCGCCACCCTCACCGAGTTCCTCAACACCAAGGCCAACGGGCAGGACGCGCCGGCCAAGGCCACCGGCGACATCGACGAGACCGTCGCGGCGCTCGAGGAGCTGGCCAAGCCGGTCGGGCTCACCCCGCTGGAGCCGGCCGCGGCCACCGACCAGAACGCGTTCGCCGTCACGTCGGCCTTCGCCGAGAAGTACGGCGTCTCGTCGCTGTCCGAGCTGGCCTCGACGTGCGGCGGCGGCGTGACGCTCGGTGGGCCGCCGGAGTGCCCGGAGCGGCCGTTCTGCCAGCCGGGCCTGGAGGAGACCTACGACCTGAAGGTCTCGGGCTTCACCGCGCTCGACGCCGGCGGGCCGCTGTCCAAGAACGCCCTCAAGACCGGCAAGGTCGCCGTGGCGCTGCTGTTCAGCTCGGACGCCAGCCTCACCAGCTGAGCCCCGCACGGCACGAGCCCCGCCCGGGTCCCGGGCGGGGCTCGTCGCGCGCTGGTCGCGGGCTCAGGCGTCGGCGGGCGTCTGGATCGCGGACACGTCGAGCTCCAGCGTGATCTTCTCGGAGACGAGCAGGCCCCCGGTCTCGAGCGCCGCGTTGAAGCTGACGCCGAAGTCGGCGCGGTTGATCGTGGCGCGGCCCTCGAAGCCGGCGCGCAGGTTGCCGTACGGGTCCCGGGCGGTGCCGGTCTGCTCGAAGTCGATCGCCACCGGCTTGGTGACGCCCTTGAGGGTCAGGTCCCCGGTCATCCGGAAGGTGTCCGGGCCGGTCGACTCGACCGCGGTGCTCGTGAAGGTCATCTGCGGGTAGGTCGGCGCGTCGAAGAAGTCGTTGGTGCGCAGGTGCTCGTCGCGCTGCGGCTGCCCGGTGCTCACGCTCGCGACGTCGACGACGACCCGGGCGTACGAGCGGCCCGGGTCGGCCGCGTCGAGGTGGGCGGTGCCCTCGAAGGACTCGAAGCTGCCGCGCACCTTGGTCACCATCGCGTGCCGGGCGACGAAGCCGAGCCGGGTGTGCGTCGGGTCGAGGGTGTAGTCGCCGGTCAGGTCGGCGATGGCGGGGGTGGCGGTGGTCATGACGTCCTCCGGGTAGTTGCGCGTGCATGTACCAGGAACCGTACGGGTCAACTGTTGACGTGTCAATGACTTTGGTTGCTCGGGCAACGACAGGAGCCGCCCCGCGGCGGCGGGACGGCTCCTGGGTCGAGGGGTCGTGCGGGGGACGGCTGGCGGAGGATGCGAGATTCGAACTCGCGAGGGGTTGCCCCCAACACGCTTTCCAAGCGTGCGCCATAGGCCAACTAGGCGAATCCTCCGTCGACGATCCTAGCGGTCGTCCGCCGGCGGGGTGCACCGCCCGTACCGGGGGACCGCGGGGCGGCTACAGTTAGGGCAGACCCCTCGTGCGGCGCGCACCTCGCTGAACCCCCCCAGGGCCGGAAGGCAGCAAGGGCAGGCGGGCTCTGTGCGGGTGTGCGAGGGGTCCTTCGACGTTCGGAGGACCCGTTGAGCCTGGCCCTCTACCGCAAGTACCGGCCCGGGCAGCTTCGCGGAGGTCAAGGGGCAGGAGCACGTCACCGGCCCGCTGCGGTCGGCGCTGTCCAACGGGCGCATCCACCACGCCTACCTGTTCAGCGGGCCGCGCGGCTGCGGCAAGACGTCCAGCGCCCGGATCCTGGCCCGCTCGCTGAACTGCGAGCAGGGGCCGACGCCCGACCCGTGCGGCGTCTGCGACGTCCTGCGTGGCGCTGGCGCCCGAACGGGACCGGCTCGCTCGACGTCATCGAGATCGACGCGGCCTCGCACAACGGCGTCGACGACGCCCGCGACCTGCGGGAGAAGGCGTTCTTCGCGCCGGTGTCGCGACCGCTACAAGGTCTACATCATCGACGAGGCGCACATGGTCACGCCGGCGCGCGTTCAACGCGCTGCTCAAGCTCGTCGAGGAGCCGCCGGAGTTCGTGAAGTTCGTCTTCGCGACGACCGAGCCGGAGAAGGTGCTGCAGACCATCCGGTCGCGCACGCACCACTACCCGTTCCGGCTGATGTCCCGCCAGGACCTCACCGCGCTGCTGACGGAGGTCGTCGGCGTCCGAGGGCATCGCCGTGGACCCGCAGGTGCTGCCCGCTCGTCGTCCGGGCCGCCGGCGGCTCGGCCCGCGACGCGCTGTCGATCCTGGACCAGGTGCTGGCGTCGGCCGGCGCCGAGGGGGTGACCCGGCGAGGCGGCCGCGGGCCTGCTCGGCGTCACCCCCGACGTGCTGCTCGACGACGTGCTGGACGCGTTCTCCGTCGGCGACGCGGCGGTGGTCTTCGCGACCGTCGACGCGGTCATGGAGGGCGGCCACGACCCGCGCCGGTTCGCCGCCGACGTGCTCGAGCGGCTGCGCGACCTGGTCATCCTCGACGCGGTGCCCGAGGCCGGCGCCCGCGGCGTGCTCGACTGCCCGCAGGAGCAGCTCGAGCGGATGAGCCGGCAGGCCGCCGCGATGGGCAGCGCCGGGCTGTCGCGGGCCGCCGACCTGTTCGCACGCCGGGCTGACCGAGATGCGCGGCACGACCGCGCCGCGGCTGCTGCTCGAGCTGGTCTGCGCGCGGATGCTGCTGCCCGCCGCGTCCGCCGACGCCGTCGGCCGTGCTGTCGCGGGTGGAGCGGCTGGAGCGGCGCTTCGAGATCGGGGCGCCGGGCTCGGCGCCGGCACGCCGCCACGGGTGGCGGCCGAGTCCCGCCTGCTCGCGCCGGTACCCGGCCTGGCCGGACCAGGACCGCGCGCGCGGTAGCGCTCGGAGCAGGAGCGGGCCCGGCAGGCCGCGCGCCGCAGCGGCCCCGGCTGCGCGGCAGGTACCTGCGCGCCCCGGAGCCGTCCGCGCGGCCGCGCCGCCGCCGCCGCGGCCCCGGCGCCGCCGGCCCCGCCCGCGGCGGTCCGGCGCGTGGCCGGACGCCCGCGGCGCTCGGCGGCGGCGCGCCCGCGACCTGGCGCCCGGTGCGGAGCGCCCGGCGCCCGCGTCCGCCCGCGAGCCCGGCGGACGCGCCGGTGCCCGTCCCGGCGGCGCCGCCCCGGGCAGCGGCGGGCTCGACGCCGCGGCGGTGCGCCGGGTCTGGGACACCGTGCTGCAGCGGGTCAAGGAGCAGAAGCGGGTCACGCACGCGCGGCTGTCCGAGACGCAGGTCGTCGCCGTCGAGGGCGGCGTGCTGTCAGCTGTCCTTCACCACCGCCGACGCTGGCCCGGCAGTTCTCCGAGGGCGTGCACGTCGAGGTGCTGCGCGACACGCTGCGCGAGGTCATCGGCGCGGAGCTCAAGGTCGTCTGCGTCGCCGGGGCGACCGGGCCGGCACGGCCGCGCCGGCGGGGGCCGCGCCGACGGCGGCCGGGCTGCGGCGGCAGGCCGGGCGGGCGCCGGCGCGCGGGCCGCCAGCGGTCCGGGCCGTCCGAGCCGCCCGTCCACGAGGGGTTCGCGCCCGGCGACGAGGCCGCCGACGACGACGACGCGGCCGCGCCGCCTCCGCGAGCGCGGCGAGGACGCGGCGCTCCGGCTCGTCGAGGAGGCCCTCGGCGGGAAGGTGCTCGGCACGATGGGCGAGTGAGGCCCGGCGGCGCGGGGCGACCGCCGCGCGCCGGACCGCCGTAGGCTCGGGTCGACCCGACGCGTCCGGAGGAGCACAGCGTGAAGCCTGGCGGCCAGCCCAACCTGCAGCAGCTCATGAAGCAGGCCCAGAAGATGCAGCAGCAGGTGGCGGCGGCCCAGGAGGAGCTGGCCGGCCGCGGAGGTGCACGGCACCGCGGGTGGCGGTCTCGTGACGGTCGTCGCGACCGGCGCCGGCGAGGTCGTCAGCGTCAAGATCGCGCCGTCCGTCGTCGACCCGGACGACGTGGAGAGCCTCGAGGACCTGGTGGTGGCGGCCCTGCACGACGCCGCACGCGCCGCACGCGAGCTGCAGGACGCCCGGATGGGGCCGCTCACCGGCGGCATGGGCGGCCTCGGCCTGCCCGGGATGTAGGGGACGTGTACGAGGGCGCCGTCCAGGACCTCATCGACGAGCTCGGCCGGCTGCCCGGCGTCGGGCCGAAGAGCGCCCAGCGCATCGCCTTCCACCTGCTCGCGGCCGACCCGGCCGACGTGTCCCGGCTGGCCCGCGTGCTGCAGACGGTCAAGGACTCGGTGCGGTTCTGCCGGGTGTGCGGCAACGTCAGCGAGCAGGACGCAGTGCCGGGTCTGCCGGGACCCGCGGCGCGATCTGTCGGTGATCTGCGTCGTCGAGGAGCCCAAGGACGTCGTCGCGATCGAGAAGACCCGCGAGTTCCGCGGCCGCTACCACGTGCTGGGCGGCGCGATCAGCCCGATCGAGGGCATCGGCCCGGACGACCTGCGGATCCGCGAGCTCATGGTCCGCCTGCAGGACGGCACCGTGACCGAGCTGATCCTGGCCACCGACCCGAACCTCGAGGGCGAGGCGACCGCGACCTACCTGGCCCGCCTCATCGGCCCGATGGGCCTGCGGGTGACCCGGCTGGCCAGCGGCCTGCCGGTCGGCGGGGACCTGGAGTACGCCGACGAGGTCACCCTCGGCCGGGCCTTCGAGGGGCGACGCCAGGTGCATGTCTGACCCCGCCGTCGTCGTCCGGCCGCTGCGCGAGGACGACGTCGCGGCGGCGCAGGTCTGCGGGTACGACGCGCTGCGCGAGGCCGGCACCCGCTACGGCTGGCAGATGCCGGAGCCCGACGACGCGGCACGCGCGCACGGCCGCAGCCGGATCGCGCACCTGCTCGCCACCGACCCGGACGGCGTCTGGGTCGCCGAGGCGGCCGGGCAGGTGGTGGGCGTGGCGCTGGCGATGCGCCGCGGACCGCTGTGGTTCCTGTCGCTGCTGACGGTCGCGCCCGGGCAGCAGGGCCGCGGTCTCGGCGGGCAGCTGCTCGACGCGGCGCTGCGCACCGCGGCCGACGCGCCGGCGGGGCTGCTGGTCCAGCAGCAGCGACCCCAAGGCGCTGCGCCGGTACGCCGCGGCGGGCTTCGCGCTGCAGCCCGGCTACGACGCGGTCGGCCGGGTCGACCGGGCCCTGCTGCCGGTCGTCGAGGGGGTCCGCGACGGCGACTGGGCGGCCGACGCCGAACGGGTCGACGACCTGGGCCGGCGGCTGCGCGGCGCGGCGTACGGCCCGGACCTGGCCTGGCTGCGGGACTCCGGCGCCCGGCTGCTCGTCGCGCGGGACGGCTTCGCGGTGCTCGGGCCGTACGGCATCGTCATGCTCGGCGCGACCGACCCGCGGACCGCCGCGGCGCTGCTGTGGGCCGGGCTCGCCGAGAGCGGGGCCGGCGAGGTCGAGGTCGGTCCGCTCACGGCGGGCCAGCCGTGGGCGGTCGAGGTCGTGCTCGCGGCCCGGCTGGCCCTGCGGCCCGGCTCGTCGCTGTGCACCCGCGGCGCGCTGGGCCCGATGACGCCGTACCTGCCCGGTGGTCTGTACGGCTGACCCGGGAGTCCGTCCGGCTGGAGGGCCCCTGCCCGTCCCGCCGGTAGGCTGCCCGGTCATGGGTCTCGTCGTGCAGAAGTACGGCGGCTCGTCGGTGTCCGACGCCGAGCGCATCAAGCGCGTCGCGGAGAGGATCGTGGCGACCCGCAAGGCCGGCCACGACGTCTGCGTCGTCGTGAGCGCGATGGGCGACACGACCGACGAGCTGCTCGACCTCGCCCAGCAGGTGTCGCCGCTGCCGCCCGGCCGTGAGCTCGACATGCTGCTCACCTCCGGCGAGCGCATCTCGATGGCCCTGCTCGCGATGGCCATCGCGAACCTCGGCGCGTCGGCGCGCTCGTTCACCGGCTCGCAGGCCGGCGTCATCACCGACTCGACGCACGGCAAGGCGCGCATCATCGACGTGACGCCCGGCCGGATCACCGAGGCGCTGCAGGCCGGCCACATCGCGATCGTCGCCGGCTTCCAGGGCGTCAGCCAGGACAGCAAGGACATCACCACGCTCGGCCGCGGCGGCTCGGACACCACGGCCGTGGCGCTGGCCGCGGCGCTCGGCGCCGAGGTCTGCGAGATCTACACCGACGTCGACGGCGTCTTCTCGGCCGACCCGCGGATCGTCCCGACGGCCCGCCAGCTCAGCACCGTGTCGTACGAGGAGATGCTCGAGCTCGCCGCCTGCGGCGCCAAGATCCTGCACCTGCGCTGCGTGGAGTACGCCCGTCGGTACGGCGTGCGGCTCGTCGTCCGCTCGTCCTTCTCGACCCGGTCCGGTACGACGATCACAGGGGAAGCCGTGGAGCAGGCCATCATCAGCGGGGTCGCGCACGACCTGTCCGAGGCGCGGATCACCGTCGTCGGGGTGCCCGACAAGCCCGGCGAGGCCGCCGCGATCTTCCGGGCGGTCGCCGACGCCGAGGTCAACATCGACATGATCGTGCAGAACGTGTCCGGCGCGACCGGCCGGACCGACATCTCCTTCACGCTGCCCAAGAGCGACCTGACGACCGCGATGACCGCGCTGAGCCGGCTGCAGAGCAGCGTCGGGTTCGAGCCGCTGCTGTCCGACGAGCACATCGGCAAGGTGTCGCTGATCGGCGGCGGGCATGAAGAGCCACCCGGGCGTCACCGCCACGTTCTTCGAGGCGCTGGCCGGCGCCGGCATCAACGCCGAGGCGATCTCCACCTCCGAGATCCGGATCTCGGTGGTCTGCCGTGACACCGACGTCCCGAGCGCCGTCCGCGCGGTGCACGAGGCGTTCGAGCTCGGCGCCGCGGACGGCGAGGCCGCGACCGTGTACGGCGGGACCGGCCGGTGAGCGGCCTGCGGGTCGGCGTCGTCGGGGCCACCGGCCAGGTCGGCGCCGTGATGCTCCGGCTGCTCGCCGAGCGCGGCCTCCCGGTCGACCGGCTCCGGTTCTTCGCGTCCGCGCGCTCGGCCGGCTCGACGCTGCCGTGGAACGGCGGCGAGATCGTCGTCGAGGACGCCGCGACGGCCGACCCGTCCGGCCTGGACGTCGCGCTGTTCTCCGCCGGCGGCGCGACCTCGCGGGCCCAGGCGCCGCGCTTCGCCGCGGCCGGCGCGGTCGTCATCGACAACTGCTCGGCGTTCCGTCGCGACCCGGACGTCCCGCTGGTCGTCAGCGAGGTCAACCCGGAGGCGCTCGCGACGTGCCGAAGGGGATCATCGCCAACCCGAACTGCACCACGATGGCCGCGATGCCGGTGCTCAAGCCGCTGCACGACGAGGCCGGGCTGGTCCGGATCGTCGCCAGCACCTACCAGGCGGTGTCCGGCAGCGGGCTGGCCGGCGTCGAGGAGCTGCTCGGCCAGGTCGGCGCGGTCGGCGCCGCGGCCGCCGAGCTGGTGCACGACGGCCGCGGCGGTGGCGTTCCCGGAGCCGAAGAAGTACGTCGCGCCGATCGCCTTCAACGTCCTGCCGCTCGCCGGCTCGCTCGTCGACGACGGGTCGCGGGAGACCGACGAGGAGCAGAAGCTCCGCAACGAGACCCGCAAGATCCTCGGCATCCCGGACCTGCGGGTGTCCGGCACCTGCGTGCGCGTGCCGGTGCTTCACCGGCCACTCGCTGTCGCTCAGCGTCGAGTTCGCGCGGCCGCTGTCGGTCGAGCGGGCGCTCGAGCTGCTGCGCGGGGCGCCCGGCGTGCGGCTGGTCGACGTGCCGACCCCGCTCCAGGCCGCCGGCCGCGACCCGAGCTACGTCGGCCGGCTGCGCCAGGACGGCGACCGCGGCGCTCGCGCTGTTCGTCAGCAACGACAACCTGCGCAAGGGCGCCGCGCTCAACGCGGTGCAGATCGCCGAGCTCGTCGCCGCGGACCGCCGCGGCGCTGCCTGCCTGACCCGGAGCCCGACCGGAGAGGACGCCGTGCCCGACTCGCCCGCGCTGTCCGCCGGTCGGCCGAGCTCGCGCGTCGGCGGTCGCTACCGCCTCGACGACGCTCGTCGGCCGCGGCGGCTCGGCCGAGGTCTGGGCCGCCGAGGACGAGGCGCTCGGCCGGCGGGTGGCCGTCAAGCTCGTCACCGCCTCCGGCGGCGACGACGCCGGCCGGGTCGGCGACGAGGCCCGGCTGCTCGCCCGGCTGTCGCCACCCGGGCCTGGTGCCGGTGTACGACGCCGGCACCGACGAGGCCGGCCGCCCGTGGGTCGTCATGGAGCTCGTCCTCGGCGAGACGCTCGCCGACGCGCTGCGCGCGCGGGCCGCTGCATCCCGATGCGCACCGCGGAGATCGGCCGGGTCCTCGCCGAGGCGCTGGCCCACGTGCACGCCGAGGGGCTGGTCCACCGGGACGTCAAGCCGGCCAACGTGCTGCTCGGCCGGGACGGCCGGGTGCGGCTGACCGACTTCGGCATCGCCCGGCTCGTCGACGCCGCGCGGGTGACCGCGACCGGCCTCACCGTCGGCACCGCCGGCTACCTCTCGCCCGAGCAGGTCACCGGCTCGCACGTCGGCCCGCCCGGCCGACGTCTACTCCCTCGGCCTGGTCCTGCTCGAGTGCCTCACCGGCGCCCGGGAGTACCCCGGCACCGCCGTCGAGGTGGCGCTCGCCCGGCTCACCCGGCAGCCGCGGGTGCCGGCACGACCTGCCCGTCGGCTGGCCGGGCCTGCTCGCAGGCGATGACCGCCCGCGAGCCGGCGGGCCGGCCGACGGCGCAGCGAGGCGGCCACCGAGCTGACGCGCATCGCCGCTGGGCGGCGAGGCGACGACCGTGCTGCGCCGCTGCCCCCGCCGGCGAGCGCACCCAGGTGCATGGACCGCACCGCGCTGCTCCGACCCGCGCGGTCCGCTGTCGCCGACCCACCTCGGCTGCGCCGGGCGTCGCGCCGGCAGCGCCCCCGCCGGGCGCCCGCCCGCGGCAGCCAGGGCTGGCGCTGGGCGGCGGCGCTGGTCGGCCTGCTGGTCGCCGCTGCCGTCGTCGGCGCTGCTGCTGTACGACCGGGCGGGCGACGACCCGGGACGCCGCCGCCCGCGGTGAGCCCCTCCGTGCCCGACGAGCTGCGCCACGACCTGCGAGCAGCTGAAGCGGGAGATCGCCTCGTGAGGACCCGGACCGCGCTCGCCGCCGGGCTCGTCGGCGGCTGCTGCTGACCGGCTGCGGCGGCCTCGCCGCAGGCCGAGCTCGAACCAGGCGACGACCGAGCTGGTCGAGCGCGCCAACGACGGCGACGCCGACGGCGCTCCGCGCAGGCCGCCGACGCGCTCGTCGCCGGTCGTCCGCCGGCAGGCCGGCGACCCCCTCGACGCCGCCGAGGTCCAGCGGCTGCTCGCACGCTGATCGAGAAGGTGCGGGACGACGCCGGCCTGCTCGAGGAGGAGCCGAGCCCGACCCCGTCGCCACGACCGAGCCGAGCCGGCGCCGTCCGCCGACCACGCGAGGCGCCGACGACCGAGCCGCGACCGTCGAGCCCCACGACGACGAGCCGACCGCCGAGCGCCACGACCGAGCCGCCGAGCCGACCGCGACCCCGACGAGCGCACCGCGCCGACACCGACGACGGCGCCGACGACGTCGTCGCCCGACGAGCCGCGCCGACAGCCCCGACGACGTCAGGCCGGCGGCAACGGACGGCGGGGGCGGCGGCGCCGACGGCGACGGCGGCGGCAACGGCGGCGGCAACGGCGGCGGGCCGGCCGCGGCAACGGCGGCGGCGACGGGACGACGACGGCGCCGCCGGCACCGCGGCGGCCGGCCGCGGCGAGCGAGCGCGACGCCGTCGCCGCGCAGGCTCGCCCGCCGGGACTGAGCCGGGTGCCGCCGGCCGGCCCCGACGGCGTTCGTGCTGGGCGGGGGCAGGCGTGCTCGGCGCCGTCGAGGTGGGGATGCTGCGGGCCCTGCTCGAGGCCGGCGTCGTCCCGGACCTCGTGCTCGGCACGCAGCGTCGGCGCCCTGAACGGCGTGTTCGTCGCGGCGGACCCGACGCCGGCCGCTGCCGCCCGGCTCGAGCGAGCTGTGGTCCGAGCTGGCCGGGCAGGTCTTCGCCGGCTCGCTGGTGCGGCAGGTGCGGCACCGCCGTGCGGACCCGCACCTCGCTGCACCGGACGCGGCCCGCTGCGCCGGCTGCTGCTCGAGCACCTGCCCGTCCGCGACTTCTCCGACCTGGCGGTGCCGTTCGCCTGCGTCGCGGCCAGCGTGGAGCGGGCGGCCGAGCACTGGTTCGACGACGGGCCCGCTGGTCGACGCCGTGCTCGCCTCGGCCGCCGTGCCGGGCCTGCTGCCGCCGGTGCCCATCGACGGGGAGCACTTCGTCGACGGCGGCCTGGTCAACAGCATCCCGGTCGGCGAGGCGGTCCGGCGCGGCGCGCGCACCGTCTGGGTGCTGCAGGTCGGCCGGGTCGAGCGCCCGCTGCGGCCGCCGCGCGCAGCCCTGGCAGGTCGGGCTCGGTGGCCTTCGAGATCGCCCGGCGGCACCGCTTCGCCGCCGACATGGCGGCCGTGCCCGGCGGGCGTCGCACGTGCACGTGCTGCCCACCGGGTCGCGGCGCGCCGGGCCGGCGCGACGACCTGCGCTACCGGACACCTCGCGGGTCGCCGAGCGGATGGCGCGGGCCCACGAGGCCACCGCCGGCGTACCTCGCCGGCGCTGGCTGAGGCTGCCGCCCGCGCTGGCTCCGCCGGCCGCTCGGCGTCGGCGTCGTCGCCGGCCTGGCGTACGGCGCGCTGCGGACGCCCTGGCCGCTGGCCGCTGGTGGCGCTGGGCGCGCTGGCGGCGGTCGTGCCCGGGCCGGTGGCGGCCGGTGCGGCTGGCGGCGTTCGCGTCGTCGGGCGTGCTGCTCGAGGCGGCCGGCGCTGCTGGCCGCCGGCGTGCTGTCGGCTCGGCGTACGCCGGGGCCGGCTGCGCGGCGAGCGCGCCCAGCGGGCGCACCTCGCCGTGCTGCGGCTGGTCCTGCTGCTGGCGCTCGTCCGGTCCGCCCAGGCGCTGTTCGGCCTGCGGCTGTCGACCGACCAGGTGTCCTGGTCGCCGCTCGACGACGGCGTACCCGGCTCGAGCAGGCGATGCTCGTCCTGAGCCGGCACGCCGGGCCCGGCGACGCCGCTGCTGCTCGTGCACACGCTGCTCGACCGCGACCACCTGCGGCGTCCCGCGGATCGTGCTCAAGGACGTGCTCGTCGCTCGACCCGGTCGTCGACCTCTACCTGTCGCCGGCTGCCGAGCGCGTTCGTGCGGCCCGCGGACGGGCCCGAGGTGGTCGGCGCGCTCGCCCGCGGGCTCGGGCACGCGAGGACGCGCTGCTGCTGTTCCCGGAGGGCGGCAACGTCACGCCGGACCGCGCGTCGGCGCGCCCTCGCGTCGCTGCGGCGCAAGGGGCTTCACGGTCCGGGCCGACCGGGCCGCGCGGCTGCGGCAGCTGCTGCCGCCGCGGCCGGGCGGCGTCGTGGCGGCGCTGGCGGCCGCGCCGCACGCCGACGTCGTGCTCGTCGCGCACACCGGCCTGGAGCACCTCGAGCAGCGTCGCGCGACATCTGGCGCGGCCTGCCGCTGGACACCACCCTGCTGCTGCGGTGGTGGTTCGTGCCGGCCGCGGAGGTGCCGCGCGACCCGGCGGAGCAGGTCGACTGGCTGGACGCGCGCTGGGCCGAGCTGGACGCGTGGGTGGCCGAGCAGACGGCCCGCTCGTGACGGGTGCCCGGCGACGGCCGCCGCCGGGCACCGCTACCGCCGGCCGGACCGGCTACTTCTTCTGGGTCGTCTCACACCCGCACTCCTTGCACATCGCGACCTCCCTTCCCGCTCGAGGCGTCGGCGACGACGATCGGCGCCGCGGCGCCGCGGCGCAAGCCCCGGCGGGCGACGTAGCGTCGGACACCCGCCGGACCCGCCGGAGCAGGAGGCGCCGTGGACCCCGAGGACGTCGACGCACCGGGATCCGGCTCGGGCGACCCGGCCTGCTGGTCGAGGCGGGTGTGCCCGCGGTGCGGGCGGCTGGCCGACACCGAGCCTCCGACGACCTGCGCCGCGTGCGGCGGCCCGGTCGACCCGGACTGAGCCGGCAGGCGGCGGCCCCGTCAGGCCGGCCCGGGCAGCCCCAGCCGCCGCGCCACGAACTCCAGCTCGGCGCGCAGCTGGCGGACCCGCTCCTCGACGACCAGCGAGCCGTGCCCGGCGTCGAAGCGGTAGACCTCGACGTCCTTGCCCAGCTCCGCGGCCGCGGCCAGCCAGTTGTCGATCTGCCGGATCGGGCAGCGCGGGTCGTTGGCGCCGGCCAGGACCAGCACCGGGGCGCGCACCGCGGCCACGTAGGTGAGCGGGCGAGCTGCGCTCGTACACCTCCGGGCACCTCCGCCGGCGAGCCGCCGAACAGCGAGCGGTCGAACGCCTTGCAGCGGCTCCATCTCGTCCTCGTACGCGGCGACGTAGTCGGCGACCGGCACGGCGGCGACGCCGGCCGACCACAGCTCGGGCTGGGTGCCGAGGCCGAGCAGGGTCAGGTAGCCGCCCCACGAGCCGCCGGTGAGCGCGACCGCGGTCCGGGTCGGCGACGCCCGCGCTCGACCAGGGCGGCGCGGACGGCCGCGACGTCCTCGAGCTCGGTGAGCCCGGGCCGGCCGGTGATGCGCGTCGCGCCAGGCGGCGCCGTACCCGGTCGAGCCGCGGTAGTTGACCTCGCACGACCGCGCAGCCGAGGTCGACGTAGGCCGCCCGGTCGGCGGCGAAGGCGTCGCTGTCGTGCCAGGTCGGGCCCGCCGTGCACGAGGAAGACCGTGGGCAGCGGCGCCGGCGCCCGGCGGGCCGGGCCAGCAGGGCGTGCACGGCGCCGCCCGGACCGTCCACCACGACGTCCTCGACCGGCACCGACGGCGGGGCGGCCGGCGCCGGGCGGGGTGAGCACGACCCGGCCGTCGGTGGACCGGATGACCGGTCGGCTCGGCCGCCGAGGACCAGGCGTACTCCACGGTGCCGTCGGGCGCGTCGTCGCGCCGGTGACCGTGCCGCGCGGGCGTCGGCAGCGGCTCCAGCGCGCCGGTGGCCAGGTCGAGCCGGTGCAGGCGTCGAGCGGCCGCGGTGCTCGGCGTGCACCAGCAGCGCCGTGCCGTCCGCGTACCAGTCGGCGGCGAGGTCGCCGGGCAGGTCGTCCAGCGGCAGCTCGACCTGCTCGCCGGTGGGCGGGTCCCACAGGAACGGCACCGGCCGGCCGGTCCGCTCGTGCACGCGCGAGCAGCCGGGGGTCGCCGGCGCACCGGGGCGAAGCCGAGCACGGACAGGCCGAGGCCCTCGCCGTCGTACAGGTCGGCGACGCGTCGCCGTGCCGCTCGGCCCGCGCCGAGCCGCAGCACCCGCAGCGCCCGGTGCCGGCTGTCGCCGTGCTCGCTGTGCTCGAGCGCCACCAGGGTCTCGTCGCGCGACAGGCGCCGCGACGTCGGCGTCCTCCGCGTGCGGGTAGAGCACCCGCGGCTCGTGCCGCCGGTCGGACGACGTAGCACGCTGCTGCCGTCGTCGGTGGAGCAGCCGACGACCGTCCGCGCGCCGGCCGATCTCCAGCCCGGCCGGGTAGGCCGCGGGCACCCCGGGCACGCGCCGCGCTCGTCGGGGCCGCCCTCCCAGGGCTGGCGCCGCCAGACGCCGAACTCGTCGCCGTCGGTGTCGTCGAACCACCAGACGTGCTGCGCCGTCCGGCGGCAGCGCGCCGTCGCTGGTGCCGTTCGGGCGGTCGGTGACCTGGCGGGTGCGTGCCGGTCGTCGCGGTCCCAGGCGTACAGCTCGAAGGTGCCGGTGGCGTTGCTGACGTACAGGCAGCGCGTGCGGGGCGTCCTGCGCCCAGTCGGGCAGCGACACCCGGGCGGCGCGGAAGCGCTGCTCCCAGACGGGCACGGTCGGTCGGGGTCAGCCTGGCGGCAGGATCCGTGCCGCGGGAGCCGGACGGCCCCGGACAGCAGAAGGGCCGCTCCGGAGAGCGGCCCCACGGCTTCGGGAGGACTGCTGGTCGGGGTGACAGGATTTGAACCTGCGACCTCTGCGTCCCGAACGCAGCGCGCTACCAAGCTGCGCCACACCCCGGTGTCGTGCACGTGCCTGCACGCGCCTGGGTCCGGGGGCGGACCGCGCGCACCGCGACCGCCGCGGGCGTCCCGGCGGCGACGTAGGGTCGGCTCGGTGGCCCTCAAGCAGCAGCTCCAGGACGACCTCACCGCCGCGATGAAGGCGCAGGACGAGCTCACCCGCGCCACGCTGCGCATGGTGCTCACCGCCGTCAAGGACGCCGAGGTGGCGGGCGACGCGGCCCGCGACGCTCACCGACGAGCGAGGTGCTCGCCGTGATCACCCGCGAGGCGAAGAAGCGGCGCGAGGCGGCCGAGGCCTTCCGCAGCGGCGGCGCGACCGAGCGGGCCGAGCGCGAGCTCGCCGAGGGCGGCGTGCTGCAGGCCTACCTGCCGCAGCAGATGCGGCGACGACGAGCTCGCCGCGCTGGTGGCGCGAGGTCGTGGCGGAGACCGGGCGCCAGCGGGCCCCGGGCCATGGGCGCGGTGATGAAGGCCGTCGGCCCGCGGGTCGCCGGGCCGCGCCGAGGGCGGCCGGGTCGCCGCCGCCGTCCGGCAGGCTCTGCCGGCTAGCGGTCCGGACCGGGCGGCGGCCGCCCTCCCGGACGTGCGCATCTGTCGTCAAGTGCTCCACCGCTCGGCACGAGCCGTGCTTCCCTTCCCGGGTGGACGAACGGGTGGGGAGCGTCGACCCGGTCGTCGACACCGGGGACGGCCGTGCGGCCCCGGCCGGCCCCGCCCGCGACCTGGTCCCGTTCGGCGAGGCGCTGCGCACCTGGTTCGCGATCTCGCTGCAGACCTTCGGGGGTCCCGCCGGTCAGATCGCGGTGATGCAGCGGGTCCTGGTCGAGGAGCGGCGCTGGATCGGCCAGCAGCGCTTCCTGCACGCGCTGAGCTACTGCACCCTGCTGCCGGGTCCGGAGGCCCAGCAGCTCGCCGTCTACACCGGGTGGCTGCTCAACGGCACGCGTGGCGGTCTGGCCGCCGGAACGCTGTTCGTCCTGCCCGGTGTGCTCGCGCTGCTGGTGCTGTCCGCCGTGTACGTCGGCCTCGGGGAGACCGCCGCGGTCGCCGCGGTGTTCGCCGGCCTGGCCCCCGCGGTGCTGGCCGTGGTCGCCCATGCCGTGGTCCGGATCGGCCGGCGCGCGCTGGACCACGCCGCGCTGCGAGCGCTGGCCGTCGTCGCGTTCGTCGCCCTCGCGGGCCTCGCGGTCCCGTTCCCGGTCGTGGTCGCGGTGGCCGGGGGGCCGGCTGGGCGCTGGGCCGCTTCGCGCCGCAGGTCCTGGCCGGCCGCGGGAGCGCCGCCGCCGGGCAGGACGGACCGGAGCCGCTGGTCTCCGACGCCGCGCTGCACACCGAGCGCCCCACCGGGCGGCGGGCCCTGCGGGTGCTGGCGGTCGGGCTGGCGCTGTGGGGCGCCCCGCTCGCGGCGGTGGCACTGCTGACCGGCACGGGGAGCGTGTTCACGACGCAGGGCGTGTTCTTCTCCGGTGCGGCGGTGGTGACGTTCGGCGGTGCCTACGCCGTCCTGGCCTACGTCGCCCAGCGGGCCGTGGAGGTCTTCCACTGGCTGGCTCCCGGCGAGATGGTCCGGGGCCTCGCCCTGGCCGAGAGCACGCCCGGGCCGCTCATCATGGTGGTGCAGTTCGTGGCGTTCGTCGGGGCCTACCGCAACCCCGGCCGGCTCGACCCCTGGCTGGCCGCGCTCGTCGGCGCGCTGCTCAGCACCTGGGTCACCTTCGTACCGTGCTTCGTGTTCATCTTCCTCGGTGCGCCCTACGTGGAGCGGCTGCGCGGGAACCGGACGATCGCCGCGGCCCTGTCCGGGATCACGGCCGCGGTCGTCGGCGTGATCGCCCACCTGGCGGTCTACTTCGCGGTGCACACCCTGTTCGCCCGGGCCACCCGCTACGATCTCGGGCCGCTGCACGTCGAGCTGCCCGACCCGGGGACGCTCCAGCCGATCTCGCTCGCGATCGGCCTGGTCGCCGCCGTCCTGGTGTTCCGGCTCCGCTGGTCGGTGCTGCGGACCCTCGGCGTCTGCGCCGCGCTCGGCATGACGTCCCTGCTGACCTGACGCCGGTGTCGCCCGGGGCCGCGTCGGGTCAGCCGGTCAACCCGCCGCCGGCGGCGCCGGCGGGGCCGCCGGGGCGACCTCGGTCGTCGGCGGCGGCTCGACCGGCGCGGGCGCCGGCGCCGGCGCCGGCGGCGCGGGTGCCGGGCCGCTGGAGCGGTAGACGAACACCTTGCTGCCGCCGGTCGCCGACCGGCCGGCCCGCGGCGAGGTGTAGGCCACCCGCCCGGCCGGCACGCCGCTGGCCACCGTCCGGCCCTGCACCGGCTGGAACCCGGCCGAGGTGAGCCTGCGGACCGCCTCGTCGTAGGAGGCGCGGGAGACGTCCGGGACCGCGGTCCGGTCGGCGCTGCCGTCGCCGCGGGCCACCACCGGGTCGGCCGGCTGGAAGCCCTTGACCGGCAGCGGGCGCATCGCCTCGCGCATCGTCTGCTGCCAGATCGACGCCGGCAGCGTCCCGCCGTACACCTGCCGGTAGTAGCTGTCGTTGATGGTGATGCGCTGCAGCGGCTGCGGGTCGGGCTTGCCGACCCAGACGGCCGGCCGCGAGCTGCGGGGTGTAGCCGACGAACCAGGCGGCCTTGGCTGTCGTTGGTGGTGCCGGTCTTGCCGGCGACCGGGCGGCCGATCGAGCGCGCCCGGCCCGTGCGGCCGGCGTGCTGCCGTCGATGACGCCGCGCAGCACGGAGGTGACCGTGTCGGCGACCTCCGGCTCGAGCACCTGGCGTGCACGGCTCTCCGGCGACCGGCACCTCGGCGCCGTCCGGCCGCGGTGATCCGACAGCACCGGCCGCGGCGGGCAGTAGCGTGCCGTGCGCGGCGAACGTGGCGTAGGCCGCCGGCCATCGCCAGCGGGCTCACCTCGGCGCTGCCGAGCACCGACGAGGGCACCCGGGCAGCGGCTTGTCGGCCGCCCCGGTCGAACTGGCGCACGCCGAGCGCCTCGGCGAGCGCCACCGGCTTCTCCAGCCCGGTGCGCTCCGGCGAGCTGGACGTAGAAGGTGTTGACCGAGTCGTGCGTGCCGGTGACGCAGGTCGAAGGTGCCCGCCTCGCGAGTCGCCGGCGTTGCGGACCGGCTAGCGGCTTGCCGTCGTCGCCCTTGTAGTTGACGAACTCGGTCGGCAGGTGTACTGCGCGGGCGAGTAGAGCTGGTGGCCAGCGGGATGCCCTGCTCGCAGCGCCGCGGCCAGGAAGAACGGCTTGAACGTCGACCCGGCCTGGAAGCCGAGCGAGCCGCCGGTCGCGCAGGTTGACCTTGGTCTCGCCCTGGTCGTGCTCCTCGCCGTAGCGCCGGTTGACGGCCATCGCCTTGATGTGCGCCGGTGCCCGGCTCGACGACGTCGGTGGCCGCGGCGACCCCGGACGGGTCGTCGCGCGGGACCTGGGCGTCGACCGCCTTCTGCGCGGCCTCGTGCACTGGATCCGCGGGTCCAGGGTGGTGCGGATGGTCAGCCCGCCGCCGAACAGCGCTGCTCTGGCGCTCCTCGCGGGTCTGCCCCAGCGCCGCGCCGATCGGGGTGTCCTCGAGCTCGCGGCGGACGTAGTCGCAGAAGAACGGCGCCGACGACGCCGGCGGCGCCTCGCAGCCGCGGCCGACCTGGCCGAGCGTCACGGCCGGCAGCTCGGCTGCCGGCCGCCGCCGCGGCCCGCTCGCGCCGTGATGGCAGCCGACGTCCCGCATCCGGGCGAGCACGATGTCGCGCCGGTCGTCAGCTCGGCCCGCACTCCGGGGTCCTTGCTCGCGACGTTGAAGCGCGGCGGGGTTCTGCACGACCCCGGCGAGCAGCGCGCTCTCGGCGCAGCGGTGAGCTGCGCTCGACGGGCTTGCCGAAGTAGTACGTGCGCGGCGGTGCCGATGCCGTACACGCCGTTGCCGAAGTAGGCGATCTTCAGGTAGCGCGTGCAGGATCTCGTCCTTGGTCAGCGTCGCGCTCGAGCGCCAGGGCGTAGCGCGCCTCCTGCAGCTTGCGCTCCGACGGACTGCTCGACGCGCGGCCTGCTGCCCGGCCTTGTCGGTGGCCGCCTCGATGAGCGCGTTCTTCACGTACTGCTGGGTCAGCGTCGAGCCGCCCTGCGCGACCGCGCCGCTGCGGGCGTTGGTGACGGCGGCGCGCAGGGTGCCCTTGTAGTCGACGCCGTGGTGCTCGTAGAAGCGGCGTCCTCGATGGCGACGATGGCCTGGCGCATCGTGCTCCGGGATCTCCTCGAACGGCACCTCGACGCGGTTGACCCGGTAGAAGGTCGCGCGAGCAGGCGAGCCGTCGGCGGCGAGGACCCGGCTGCGCAGCGACAGCGAGCGGCGTGTCGAGCTCGGCCGGCAGGGCGAGGAAGTCGTCGGCGGTCGCCTTGGCGGCCAGGCCCGACGGCCACCGACCAGCGGGCCGACGAGGCCCGCGGCAGCACGCCGGCGAGCGCGGCTGGCGAGCAGGGCCAGGCCGACGCGCGGGACAGGGGCTGCGGTCAGGTCGGGTGCGCGGGCGGGACAGGGTGCGCTCCACCCGGACGAGGGTACGGGTCGGGGCCGCGCGCCTGAGCTGCGATCGCTGCTCACGCCGGACGCTGTACGCGGCTGATCGCCGCCGTGACCGGGTCGGCCGATCCGGCACGATTGTGGCCCGAAAGGACTAGTGGAGATCCCTCCGATCGGGGCCTGCCGTCCCTGTCGTCCCTCTTCCTACGGTTGCGTCGCGGCCAACCCGCAGCAGACCTCCACGAACGGCCCTCCCGCAAGGACACAGGATGAGCGCGCTGCGCACCGACGGTGCGCAGGACTGGACGGCCCGCTCGGCGTGCCGCACGAGCGACCCGGACGAGCTGTTCGTCACCGGCGCCGCGCAGAACCGCGCCAAGGCCGTCTGCCTCGGCTGCCCCGTCCGCACCGAGTGCCTGGCCGACGCCCTCGACAACCGGGTCGAGTTCGGCGTCTGGGGCGGCATGACCGAGCGCGAGCGCCGGGCGCTGCTGCGCCGCCGGCCCGACGTCACCAGCTGGACGCGCCCTGCTGCAGGACGGCCCGCGTCGCGCACCAGCGCCGGCCAGCGTCGCCAGCTGACCGTGCCGGAGCGTCGCCGCCGGGGCAGGCCCGCGACCGCTCAGGACGCGGTCACGCTGCGCGTCGCCGACGCGGTGGCACGCCGCGGCTGGCCGCCGGCGAGGTCCGCGCCGACCGCGCGCAGGCCGTCCAGGTCGTGCACGTCGCCCGGCTGCGCCGGCGACCTCGACCACCGGCACCGCGCGGGTGCGCCCGGCGTGAACCGCTCCTGCAGGTGCGCCTCGCGGGCCGCCAGCGCGACCCGGTCGGCGTGCAGGCGCAGCACCGCCGCCGCCAGCTCGGCCTCCGACGGCGCCTGCTCCTCGAGCAGCTCGCGCCGCGGCCGAGCGAGCGCTCGGCGGTGAGCGCCGGCCGCGCCGAGCGGTGCACCCGGTTGACGACCAGCCCGGCCAGCGGCATCTGCTCGGCGGCGAGCCGCTCGACGAAGTACGCCGCCTCGCGCAGCGCGTCGCGCTCCGGGCGCGGCGACGACGACGAACGCCGTGCCCGGCGCCTTGAGCAGGTCGTACGTCGCCTGCGCCCGCTCGCGGAAGCCGCCGAACATCGTCTCGAGCGCGGCGACGAACTGCGACAGGTCCGTGCAGCACCTCGGCGCCGATGATCCGGGTGAGCACGCCGGTGAAGACGCCGAGCCCGGCGGTGACGACCTTGAGGTAGGCCTTGCCGCCGGCCTTGGCCGGCGCGAGCAGGATCCGGACCATCCGGCCGTCGAGGAACGGTCGTCAGCCGCTGCGGGGCGTCGAGGAAGTCCAGCGCCGACCGGGTCGGCGGGGTGTCGACGACGACGAGGTCGCAGTCGGCCGGCTGGCGCGCAGCTGGCCGAGCTTCTCCATCGCCATGTACTCCTGCGTCCCGGCGAACGAGGACGACAGCGCCTGGTAGAAGGGGTTGGCCAGGATCGGCTCGGCCTTGCCCGGCGTCGGCGTGCGTCGACCACGAGCTCGTCGAACGTCCGCTTCATGTCGAGCATCATCGCGTCGAGCTGCCGCCGCCGGCGGTCCGGACGCCGGCGACCGCCGCGGGGTGTTGTCGAGCTCGGTCAGGCCCATCGACTGCGCGAGCCGGCGGGCCGGGTCGATGGTGAGCACGACGGTGCGGCGGCCCGAGCTCGGCGGCGCGCAGCGCGAGCGCGGCGGCGGTCGTCGTCTTGCCGACGCCGCCGGAGCCGCAGCAGACGAGGATCCGCGCGGTGTCGCAGGCGCCGCGTCGACGTCGAGCACCGGTGCGGCGGCTGCGGCGCGGTCATGCGATCCCCTGGTCCGCGAGCGCGGCGGCGAGCGCGTACAGCCCGCCGAGGTCGACGGCGTCGGGCAGCAGCGGCAGCTCGTACGTCGGCCGGCCGCAGCGCCGCGAGCGCGTCGCGGCCGCGCTCCTCCAGCGCCACCCGGCGCGGCGTGGTCGGCGGCCTCGGCGGCCAGCGCGCGTCGACCAGGGCGCGTCGGCGGCGTCGAGGCCGGCCGGCGCCAGCCCGGCCGCGAGCGCTCGGCGCGTCGAGCGTGCCCGTGCTCGGCGGCCGCGCAGGTCGGCCGGCGCGCAGCAGCGGGGCGCGCGACCGCGTTGACGACGACGCCGCCGACCGGCAGGTCGACCGGCCTGCGAGCTCGGCGATCGCCGTCGATCGGTCTCCTGGACCGGCATCTCCTCGAGCAGCGTGACCAGGTGCACGGCGGTCTGCGGCGAGCGCAGCACCGCCATCACGCCCGTCGGACTGGGTGCTTGATCGGCCCGACCTTGGCCAGCCCGCTGACCTCCTGGCTGATGTTGAGGAAGCGGGTGATCCGGCCGGTCGGCGGGGCGTCGAGCACGACGGCGTCGTACGCGCGGCGCGGCCGTCGCCGCGCCGCGTGCGCGACCACGGCCTCCTTGACCTTGCCGGTGAGCAGCACGTCGCGCAGGCCCGGCGCGATGGTCGTGGCGAAGTCGATGGCGCCCATCCGGCGCAGCGTCCGGGCCGGGATCCCGGTCGGCGACAGCTTGTAGAACATGTGCGAGGTAGTCCAGCAGCGCCTCCTCGGGGTCGACCGCGAGCGCGTAGACCTCGCCGCCGCCGGGCGCGACCGCGACCGGCGCTCCTCGTAGGGCAGCGGCGGGGCGTCGAACAGCTGGGCGATGCCCTGCCGGCCCTCGACCTCGACGAGCAGCACCCGGCGCGCCGCCGGCGGCCAGCGCGAGCGCGAGCGCGGCGGCCACCGTGGTCTTGCCGGTGCCGCCCTTGCCGGTGACGACGTGCAGCCGCACGGCGGGGAAGTCCGCCACCCGGCCAGGGTAGGCGGGGCGCGGCCGGCCGCGGCCGGTCGACCGGAGCGTGGCGCTGCGCTCGCACCGCGCGACATGACCGGCTCCGGCCATGCAGACGTGGGAGTACGCTGACCGTCCCGCTGCTCGTCCACGCGACCAAGCAGATCCTCGACAACTGGGGCGACGACGGCTGGGAGCTCGTGCCAGGTCGTCCCGGGCCCGGCGGCGGCGACCAGCTCGTCGCCTACCTCAAGCGCCCGGCATGAGCGCGCCCGCGAGCGCGCCGGCACGCCCGGCTCGCCGAGCTCGGCCTCGACGCTGCCGCCGGTCGTCGCCGCCGGTCGCGGCCTACGTCCCGGCGGTGCGCACCGGCGACGCTCGTCTTCACCTCCGGCCAGCTGCCGATGGTCGACGGCGAGCTGCCGCCGACCGGCAAGGTCGGCGCGCAGGTCGACGCCGGAGCAGGCCAAGCGAGCTCGCCCGCACCTGCGCGCTCAACGCGCTGGCCGCGATCGACGCGCTGGTCGGCCTCGACAGCGTCGTGCGGGTCGTCAAGGTCGTCGGCTTCGTCGCGTCGACGCCGCGACTTCACCGGTCAGCCCGGGCGTCGTCAACGGCGCCAGCGAGCTGCTCGGCGAGGTCTTCGGCGACGCCGGCCGGCACGCCCGCTCGCGCCGTCGGCGTCGCCGCGCTGCCGCTGGACGCGCCGGTCGAGGTCGAGCTCGTCGTCGAGGTCGCGCGCGGCCGTGACCGGGCGAGGCCGCCGGTGACGCTGCTGCCGGACGGCTCGCGCGAGCGGCTGCGCGGCGCTGGCGGACGGCGCGCTCGACGCCGGCCGCGCCCGCGCGACGCGGCCACCGTGGCTGCTGCTGCGCGACGCCGCCGGCGGGCTCGAGGTCGTACCTGCTGCGCCGGGTGCGCGGCGATGGCCTTCGCCGGCGGCATGCACGTCTTCCCGGGCGGCTCGGTCGACCCGGCCGACGCCGACGCCGACGATCGGCTGGGCCGGGCCGCCGCCGCGGAGTGGGCGCGCGGCGCTGTCGGCTGCGACGAGCCGCTGGCCCGCGCGCTGGTCTGCGCCGCGGTGCGCGAGACCTTCGAGGAGTCCGGCGTGCTGCTCGCCGGGCCCGTCGCCGGACGAGGTGCTCGCCGACGTCAGCACCGACGAGTGGGAGGCCGAGCGGGCCGCGCTCGAGGCCCGCGAGCAGTCGCTGTCGGAGCTGCTGGCCGCGCCGCGGGCTGGTGCTGCGCGCCGACCTGCTGCGCCCGTTCGCGCACTGGATCACCCCGGAGGTCGAGCCGCAGCGCTTCGACACCCGCTTCTTCGTCGCCGCGCTGCCGGCCGGCCAGGTCTGCCGCGACGTCGGCGGCGAGGCCGACCCGCGGCTGTGGGTGCGGCCCGGCCGACGCGCTCGGCCGACGGGCTGGCGATGATGCCGCCGACCGCCGCGGCGCTCGCGGACGCTCGCGGACGCACGCCGGACGTCGCGGCCGCGCTGGCCGCCGCCGCGCGACCTGCGGCCGGTGCTGCCGCGCGCTGGTCGTCGGACGACGACGGCGACGGTCGCGCCTGCGTCGACCCGGTCGCCGAGGCCGGCGTCGCGGCGAGCCGAGCGGCCGGCGTGCCGCTGCGGCCGGTCACCGCGACGGCCGCGGTCGTGCTCGCCCCGAACCCCGGGCCGATGACGCTCGACGGCACCAACACCTGGGTCCTGCGCGCGCCGGGCGCCGAGCGCTGCGTCGTCGTCGACCCGGGGCCGCTGCACCGAGGCGCACCTGGCCGAGGTGGCCGCCTGCGGGCCGGTCGACGTCGTGCTGCTCACCCACGGCCACGCCGACCACAGCGAGGGCGCCCGCCGGTTCGCCGAGCTGACCGGCGCGCCGGTCCGGGCGCTCGACCCGGCGCACCGGCTCGGCGACGAGGGGCTCGGCGAGGGCGACGTCGTCGCCGGCGGCGGGCTCGAGGTGCGGGTGCTCGCGACGCCCGGGCACACCGCCGACTCGCTGTCCTTCGTGCTCGACGACGCCGTGCTCACCGGCGACACCGTGCTCGGCCGCGGGCACGACCGTCGTGGCGCACCCCGACGGCGTGCTCGGCGACTACCTGCGCCTCGCTGCGAGCGGCTGCGCGAGCTCGGCGGACCGCACCGTGCTGCCCGGCCACGGCCCCGAGCTGCCGAGCGCCGGCGAGGCCGCCGAGCGCTACCTCGCCCACCGCGAGGCAGCGGCTCGAGCAGGTGCGCGGCCGCCGTCGACGGCCGGCGCGACGACGCCGCAGGAGGTCGTCGAGGTCGTCTACGCCGACGTCGACCGGGTCGCTGTGGCCGGCCGCCGACGCTGTCGGTGCGCGCCCAGCTCGCGCCACCTGCGGGGCTGCCGCCGTGACCTGCCCGGCCTGCGGCACCCCGACGGTGCCCGGCGCGCGCTTCTGCTTCGCCTGCGGCACGCCGCTGCCGGCGTCGGCGGTGCGCGACGCCGAGCACCGAGCGCCGCGTCGTCACGGTGCTGTTCGGCGACCTGTCCGACTTCACCAGCTGGTCCGAGGACCTCGACCCCGAGCGGGTCGGCGTCGTCACCGACCGGGTGCTCGCGACGCTCGCCGCGGCCGTCGCGCGACGTTCGGCGGGCACGTCGACAAGCTCACCGGCGACGGGCATCATGGCGGTCTTCGGCGCGCCGACCGCCCACGAGGACGACGCCGAGCGGGCCGTGCGGGCCGCCGCCGCGCATGCAGTCGGTCGTGCGCCGGCTCGTCGCAGGAGGAGAGCGGCGGCGGCCGCCGGCTCGGCCTGCGCGTCGGGCTCAACACCGGCGAGGTGCTCGCCGGGCGTGCAGGCGCGCTGTCCTACACCGTCATCGGCGACACCGTGAACACCGCCGCCCGGCTGTCCGACGCGGCCGGGGTCGGCGCCGTCTACGCCGGCCGCGACGACCGCGCTGGCCACCATGTACGCCGCGTCCTGGCGGGCGCTCACGCCGCTGCGGCTCAAGGGCAAGCGCGAGCCGGTCCCGGCGTACGAGCTGGTCGGGCTGCGCCCGTCGTCCGCCAGCCGGCTCGGGCTCGGCGACGAGGCGCCGTTCATCGGCCGCGACGCCGAGCTCGGCGCTGCTGGTCGGCCGGCTGCTCGAGGTCGTCCGACGCCGCGTCGCCGCGCACCGTGCTCGTCACCGGCGACGCCGGCGTCGGCAAGACCCGGCTGGCGCAGGAGCTCTCGCCGCTTCGCCGGCGAGCTGCCCGGGCGCCCGGGTGCTGTGGGGCCGCGTGCGCGCCGTACGGCGAGGGCCGCGACCTGTCGGCCGGTCGCCGACATGGTGCGCACCGCCTGCGGCATCGACGAGGCCGACGACGCCGAGACCGCCCGCGAGCGGGTCGCGCGCACGCGTCGCCCGGCTCGAGCACCCGGCGTACGCCGGGCCGCTGCCGCCGGCGATGGGCGAGCGGCTGCGGACGCTGCTCGGGCTCGAGGTCGAGCCCGGTCGCCGGCCGCGCGGGACGCGCGCGACCCCGGGCGCCGCCGGTCGGCGGCGACCTGGTCCGCGCAGGCCGTCGCGGCGCTGTTCACGCGCGCTGGCCGCCGACGGCCCGCTGCTGCTCGTGCTCGACGACGTGCACTGGGCGACGCCGATCATGCTCGACGGGGTGCTCGACGTCGCCGGCCAGATGCAGCGGGCCGGTGCTGCTGCTCGCCGTCGGCCGCCCCGACATGCTCGAGCGCGGCGCTGCGGCGGCGACGGGCCGTGGTGGCGCGGCCTGCCCGACGTCGAGCTGCTGCCGCTGCTGCCGCTCGAGGAGAGCGCCATCGAGCGGCTGCTGCGCGCCTACCTCGGCGGCCCGACCGACGACCTCGACGTCGGCGGTCCGCGACGGCGCTGCTGTCGCGGGCGCAGGGCAACCCGTTCTTCCTCGCCGAGCTGCTGCACCTGCTCGTCGACCGCGGCGCGCTGCGTGCGCGACGGGCGACGCGCTGGGTGCTGCGCGGCGACCTGCCCGAGGGCGTGCTGCCGGCCGGGCGTGCAGGCGGTGCTCGCCGCCCGCATCGACGGGCTCGACGGCGCCGACCAAGGGCGTGCTGCGCGACGCCAGCGTGCTCGGGCTGCGCGGTCACCGTCGCCGGGGCTGGTCGCGGTCGGCCGGGCGAGCGGCCACGGCGACCCCGGCGGTGGTGCGGGCGGCGGTCGACGAGCTCGTCGACCGCCGGCTGCTCGAGGCCGGCGGCCCGACGCCCGAGGACGACGGCACCTACCGCTTCGCCCACACGCTGGTGCGCGACGTCGCCTACGCCGGGCTGGCCAAGGCCGAGCGGGCCCGCCGGCACGCCGCGGCCGCGGCGCCGTCGTGGCCGGCGAGCCGCGCGGGCAGCGCGGTGCGCAGCCGGCGAGGCCGACGCACGGTCGGCGGCCGCGCAGGGCGAGCGGGCGGTGCGGCTCGCCGCCGAGATGGGGCTGCCGCGCAGCGACCCGTCCTGGTCGGCGCGCGGCGACCTCGCCTTCGCCGCGCTGGTCCGGCTCGGCGCAGCGGCGCGCTCGCCCGCGACGAGGCCGACCCGGCGCCGAGGGCGCTGCTGCGCCGGGCGCTCGCGCTCGCGCGCCCGGCGTACGGCGCGCCGCTGCCGGCCGACCTCGTCGTGCCGGCGCGCGTCGCGCCACGCGCCAGGCGCTGGCCGCGCTGCACCGGCTCGACGAGGCCGAGGCCGAGCTGCGGCCGCGCGCTCGACGCCGCCGACGGCGGCGCTGCGGGCCGCGGCCCTGGTCGTGCTCGGGCGAGGTGCGCCGCAAGCGCGGCGACGACCGGCGCGCGCCCGCGCAGGCGCTTCGTCTCGGCGCTGGCCGCCGCCGGCGACGGCCGGGCGCCGACCGGCTCACCGGCGAGGCGCTGCGCCAGCTCGGGCTGCTCGACTACTTCGACGGCCGGCTGCGCGACGCCGAGGAGCGCTTCCGGCAGGCGCACGCGCTGGCCGTGCAGGTCGACGACGCCCGCGGCGCCGGCTGGGCGCTGCAGCACCTGGCCTGGAGCGCGACGACCCGCGGCGACTACGCCCTGGCCGACCGCGGTGCTCGAGCAGGCCGCCGAGGTGTTCGCGGCGCTGAGGACAGCGGCGGGCTGTCCTGGGTCGCCGGCACCGAGGGCTTCGTCCGGCTGCTGCAGGGCCGGCTCGCGCGAGGCCCGCGAGCTGGCCGCAGTCGGTGCTGCCGCTCGGCGAGGCGCTCGGCGAGCGCTGGGGCGTCGCGGCGCTGCTCGACCATCGACGCGCTGGCCGCCGCCGAGCTCGGCGACGTCGTCGACCGCCGCCGACGCAGGCCGAGCAGGCCGCGGCAGCGCTTCGCCGAGCTCGGCGACGGCTGGGGGCAGGCGCTGGCGCTCATCGCCGCGGGGCGCGGCGGCCCGCGGCGCCGACCGGCCCGACCGCGCGGTCGACGCTGCTGGAGCGAGGCGGTCGCGCCTCGCCGACGAGGGCGCGCTACCCGCTCGTCGCGCGCGCTCGCGCTGGTCGCCTGCGGCTACGCCAGCCTCGACCGCGGCGACCTCGACGGCGCCGAGCGGCGCGGCCGCGCGGGCCACGGCGCTGCTCGGCCGGCCTCGACCTCGAGCCGCACGCGCTGCTCGGCGCGCAGGTGCTGCTCGCCCAGGTGCTGCGCGCGCCGCGGGCGGCTGCGAGGCGGCGCTCGGCGAGCTCGACGCGGCGCTGGCCGGCGCCCAGCGCGCCGGCGCTGCTGTTCCCGCGCCGGCAGGCGCTGGCGCACCGGGCCGGCATCCTGCTCGAGCTCGGCCGGATCGAGCGAGGCGCTGGCCGCCGCGCGCGAGGCGGTGGCGACGCCGGCGAGGACGTGCGGGCGCGGGTGCTGGCGCTGCGGGCGCTCGGGCGCGGCGCTGCGCGCCGCCGGCGACGAGCAGGGCGCGCGGCCGGCGCTCGCGCGAGGCGCTGCGACGTCGCCCGCTCGACCGGGCAGCGCTCCGAGGTCGCGCCGACCGAGCGGCTGCTCGCCGCCCTGCCCGCTGACCCGCTGAGCGGCGCCGGGCTCAGCGGGCGCGGCGGGCCAGGCGGTCGGCGTCGAGGATCGTCACGGCGCGGGAGTCGACGCGCATCCAGCCGCGGGAGGCGAAGTCGGCCAGCGCCTTGTTGACCGTCTCGCGGGAGGCGCCGACGAGCTGGGCCAGCTCCTCCTGGGTGAGGTCGTGGTGCACGCGCACGCCGTCGCCCTCCTGCGTGCCGAAGCGCTCGGCCAGGCTCGAGCAGCGCCTTGGCCACCCGGCCCGGGCACGTCGGTGAAGATCAGGTCGGCGAGCGCGTCGTTGGTGCGGCGCAGCCGGCGGGCCAGCACCCGCAGCAGCTGCTCGGCGATCTCCGGCCGGTCGTTGATCCACGGCCGCAGCGCGGTGTGGGCCAGCGAGGCCAGCCGGGCGTCGGTGAGCACCGTCGCGGTCGCCGTGCGCGGGCCCGGGGTCGAACAGCGACAGCTCGCCGAACATGTCGGACGGCCCCATGACCGACAGCATGTTCTCGCGGCCGTCGGCGGCCCGGCGGCCGACCTTGACCTTGCCGGTCAGGACGATGAACAGCGTGTCGCCCTGCTCGCCCTCGGTGAAGACCGTCTCGCCGCGCGTGTAGTCGGCGTACTGCAGGGCCGAGCGCGAGCGCCTCCCGCGGCCTCCGGCGGCGACGCCCTGGAACAGGCCGGCGCGGGCCAGGACGTCGTCCGCCGTGACGCCGGGTCCCCTGCGCTGGCCTCGGTCGAGCGTCCGGCTCCGTGTCCCACGGCGGCCCGAGTGTCCGCACGTCACGCCGGGACGGCTCAGCGGGCGCGGCCCGGCAGCAGCCGCGCGAGCCGGCGGCGTCGCCAGTAGCGCTCGAGCGCCGGGGCGAAGCCCTCGCTGACGAAGGTCTCGACCTCCTCGGGTCGCGCGGTGTCGAGGAAGTCGGCCAGCTGCGTCGCTCGACGGAGTCGACGCGCAGCGGCCGCTCGACCCGCTCCATGCCGAGCATCAGCGCGAGCAGGCAGCAGCGGGCAGCAGCAGCGCGACCGGCAGCAGGGACACGCCACCATCGTCCCCCGTCCGGCGCGCCGCTCACGCCCGCGGGCCGGTCACGCCGCGGCGACCGCGCGGCCGCGGCGAGCGGCAGCGCCGACAGGCACAGCGCCGGCTGCTCGCGGTAGCGCGCGATGAGCTCGCCGGTGGCCTCGCCGAGGCGGCCGTGCAGCGCGCTGCGGTAGGCCGACAGCTCCTGCTCCGCGGCCGCGCAGGTCGTGCTCGAAGGCGTGCCGAGCCCGGCCTCGTCGTCCGGCTCGACCGGCGCTCCCACAGCTCGGCCAGGCTCGGCAGCGGCGGGATGTCGTCGAGCGGGCAGCACGCTGACCAGAGCGCCGGCGGCCGGCGCCGACGCGCGCGGGTCGTCAGCAGCGGGCGCAGCGCTGGCGTGCGTCGACGCCCCGGCGCCGGTCGTGCCGGCCTCGCGGACGACGTCGAGCCGGGCCTGCAGGATGCGCCGCCAGTACGACACGCGGCCCTCCTCGTCGCTGCAGCGCCGCGCGGTACGCCCGCAGGCCGTCGAGGCCGAGGTGCGCGGTGCGCCTGCGACAGGCTCGGGGACGCGGGCGGGCGGCGCGCCCGTGTGCGGCCGGTCGTCGGCCGGGCCGCTCGGGGACGCCCGGGCGCGCGGCGCGAGCGCGGGCGCGCCGGAGCCGGGGACTGCTGCATGTCCGTGCATCCGTGCCGATGGTGCGGCCGCGGGTGCGTGACTCGGGCGACTGCCGGAGGGTCGTCACGGCTCCGGAGGGCCCTTGAGCAGGCGTCACCCCTGCGGTCACTCGGCCGGCGCGAGCGCTCCGCCGGGCGCCGGCCCGGTTCCGGCCGCAGGCTGGCGCCGGTGCCCGACGTCGGAGGTGCGGCCGCGTCGCGCGCCGCTGGCGGCCGACGAGACCCGCTGGCGCTGACCCGCCGGGCCCGCCGGATCGCCCGCGAGCTGGCCGTGCTGCACCCCGACGCCCACTGCGAGCTCGACTTCACGACGCCGCTCGAGCTGGCGGTCGCGACGGTCCTGTCGGCGCAGTGCACCGACCAGCGGGTCAACGAGGTCACGCCGGCGCTGTTCGCCCGCTACCCGACGGCAGCCGACTACGCCGCGGCCGACCGCGACGAGCTCGAGGAGCTGATCCGCCCGACCGGCTTCTTCCGCAACAAGGCCACGCAGCCTGCATCGGGCTCGGGCGCCGCGCTGGTCGAGCGGCACGGCGGGCAGGTGCCCGGGCCGCCTCGACGACCTGGTCGCAGCTGCCCGGCATCGGCCGCAAGACCGCCAACGTCGTGCTCGGCAACGCCTTCGGCGTGCCCGGGCTCACCGTCGACACCCACTTCGGCCGGCTCGTCCGGCGCTTCGGCTGGACCGCTCGAGACCGACCCGGTGCGAGGTCGAGACACGCCGTGGCGGCGCTGCTCCCGCAAGCGAGTGGACGATGTTCAGCCACCGGATGATCTTCCACGGCCGGCGGGTCTGCCACGCCCGCACGCCGGCCTGCGGGGCCTGCGGGCTCGCCGCGCTGTGCCCGTCGTACGGCCTCGGGCCGACCGACCCGGAGCGCGGCCGCGCGGCTGGTGAAGACGCCCGCCGAGGTCGCGGGCACCGCCGTGAGCCGGACCCGTCTGGCCGGCGCTCGCCACCGTGCTGGTGCTGCTCGCCGCCGCGCTGGTGCTGCGGCGGCCGGGACCGCGCCGCCGCGCCGGTCGCCGACCCGGCGCTGGTCGCGCGCTGCGGGCCGCGGCCGCGCCTGCCGGAGCCCTGCCCCGGCGGGCTCGGCGACCGGACCTGCCCGACGCTGACCCTGCCCTGCCTCGGCGGCGGGCCGGACGTCGACCTGCGCGGCCGCCGCCCGGCCGTCCGACGCTGGTCAACGTCTGGGCGACCTGGTGCGCGCCGTGCGTCGACGAGGTGCCCGAGCTGGTGGCCTTCGCCGCGCGAGGCCGGCGACCGGGTCGGGGTGGTCGGCGTGCTGCACCAGGACGACCCGCGCCAGCGGGCTGCGCCTTCGCCGCGACCTTCGGCATGCAGCTACCCGAGCGTCGTCGACGACGACGGCGACGGTGCTGCGCGCCTTCGCGGCCGGGCCCGCCCGTCACGCTGTTCGTCGACGCCGAGCGGCACGGTCGTCGCACACGTGCAGCGGGGGCGTTCCGCGACGCTGGCCGAGCTCGAGAGCGCTGGTCGCCGAGCACCTCGGCGTCCGGCTGTGACGCGACCGACGGGTGTGAGGGCGCCGGAGCGTCGACACCGGGAGGCTGGACACTGCGGTCGACCGTCCCCGGGTGGCTCGAGGACGCTGGCGGCCGCGCTGCCGCACGTGCGGCCCGAGCAGCTCAGCCGCTTCCTGCCGCCCGAGGACGGCGGCGCGCCGCACGGCCGCCGTGCTCGTGCTGTTCGGCGAGGGCGCCGCCGGGCCCGACCTGCTGCTCATCGAGCGGGCCGCACACGCTGCGCTCGCACGCCGGCCAGCCGGCCTTCCCGGGCGGCGCCCTCGACCCGGAGGACGGCGGCGCCGGTCCGGTCGGCCGCGCTGCGCGAGGCCGCAGGAGGAGGTCGGGCTCGACCCGGCCACGGTCGACGTCCTGGGCACGCTGCCGGCGCTGTGGCTGCCGCCGTCGGGCTTCGTCGTCACCCCGGTCGTCGGCCTGGTGGCGCGCGCCGCACCCGGTCGGCGTCGTCGACGCGGCCGAGGTCGCCGCGGTCGTCCGGGTCCCGCTCGGCCGAGCTCGTCGACCCGGCGCACCGGCTGCGCGTGCCGGCACCCGAGCGGCTGGATCGGGCCCGGCGTTCGACGTCGGCGAGCCTGCTGGTCTGGGGCTTCACCGCGGGGCTGCTCGACCGGCTGCTGGCCCTCGGCGGCTGGGAGCGGCCGTGGGACCAGAGCCGGTTCCGCGAGCTCGACCCGTCGGTGCTGGCCCTGGCCCGGGCCAGCTCGCCCGCCCTGGCCGTTCCGGAGACGCCGCCGCGCCCGCCGGGCGCCCCGCACGCCTGACCGTTCCCCGCCCCGCCCCGTCCCGAGGAGCCCGCACCGTGACCCCCCGTCTGCCGCGCCGCCGCGCCGCCGCGCTCCTGCTGCTCGTCCCGACCCTGGCCGTCTCGGCCTGCGGTGGGGCCGGCGACGCCCCCAGCCTGGCGGGCGCGGTCTCGGCGGAGGGCCCGCCCGAGGCGCAGACCGCGACCGTCGTGGCCAACGCCCGGCTGGCCTTCGCCCCGGAGACCGTGCGGGCGCAGGTCGGCACGCTGACGCTGACGATGCGCATCGAGGGCGGCGTGCCGCACGACCTCGCCTTCGACGACAGCGGCGTCGGGTCGCCGTTGCCGCTGATCCCGAGCGGCTCGGCGACGCAGGCCTACACGTTCGGCGCGCCCGGGACGTACGGCTTCGTGTGCACGGTGCACAGCGGGATGGACGGTCAGGTGATCGTCTCGTGACGGGCCGTTCCGCCGGCCGTCGCGCCGCCTAGGGTCGTCGGATGCCCGGCGACCTGCTCGACGTCCTGCTGCTGGCCGGGGCGGCGCTGTTCGCGGTCTCCGGCTACCGCCAGGGCTTCGTCGTCGGCGTGCTGTCGTTCGTCGGCTTCCTGGGCGGTGGCGTGCTCGGCGCCCGGATCGCCCCGCGGGTCGCCGAGGTCGGCCCGCTCGCCGAGCTCAACCCGACGGTCGTCGGCCTCTCGGTGGTGTTCGCGCTGGCCGGGGTGGGCCAGCTGCTGGCGGCCCTGGTCGGCTCCCGGCTGCGCGGAACGCTCACCTGGCGGCCGGCCCGGCGTGCTCGACGCGGCCGCCGGAGCCCTGGTGAGCGTGCTGAGCCTGCTGCTCGTGGCGTGGCTGCTGGGGACCGCCGTCGCGTCCTCGCCGTATCCGGCGCTGGCCTCGCAGGTCCGCCGCTCGGTGGTCATCGCGGCCGTCGACGCGGCGATCCCGGACACCGCCCGGCGGTCCTTCGACGACTTCCGGCGCTTCATCGACGAGCGGGGCTTTCCGGAAGTCTTCGGCGATCTGGAGGCGACGCAGGCGGCGGACGTCGCTCCGCCGGACCCGTCGCTGGCCGGCAGCCCGGCCGTCGTCGGCGTGCAGGACGAGGTGTTCAAGATCAACGGGGTGGCGTCGTCGTGCTCCCGGCGGGTCTACGGCACCGGCTTCGTCTACGCCCCGGAGCGGGTGATGACGAACGCGCACGTCGTGGCCGGCGTCGCGGAGCCGCGCGTGCTGGTCGGCAACCGCGCGCTGCGCGCCACGGTCGTCGTCTTCGACCCCGCGGCGCGACGTCGCGGTGCTGCACGTCCCCGGGCTGCGGGCCAGCCCGCTCGGCTTCGCCGGTCCGGCGGCCCCCGGCGCCAGCGGCATCGTCGTGGGCTTCCCGCAGGACGGCCCGTTCCGAGCCGACGCGGCCCGGATCCGCGAGACCCAGAACGCCCGTGGCCCCGACATCTACGGCGCCAGCACGGTGGTCCGCGAGATCTACGCGCTGCGGGCGCTGGTCCAGCCGGGCAACTCCGGCGGCCCGCTGCTCGACCCGCAGGGCAGGGTGCTCGGGGTGGTCTTCGCCGCCGCCGCGGACCGCACCGACACCGGCTACGCCCTCACGGCGGCCGAGGTCGCCCCGCAGGCCGAGGCGGGCCGGACCGCGACCCGCCCGGTGAGCACGCAGGCCTGCGACTGACCGCCGGGTCAGGGGGACCCGGCGACCATCCCGTGCCGCTGCGCCCAGAGCGCGGCCGACGTGCGGTCACCCACCCCGAGGGTGGCGAACACCCGGGTGAGGTGGGCCTTGACCGTCTTCTCGCTGATCCCCAACCGTCGGCCGATGCTCTTGTTCGGCAACCCGATCGCGACCAGTGACAGGACGTCGCGCTCGCGTGCGCTCAGCCCGTCGCTGGACGCCCGCGCCCCGGTCCCGTCGGCACCGCGCTGCGGCAGCAGCGCGGTGGCGGCCCGCGGCGAGAGCGGAGCGTGCCCGGCGGCGGCGTCGCGCACGGCCCGGACCACGTCCTCGGGCTCGGAGTCCTTCAGCAGGTAGCCGATCGCCCCGGCGTTCAGGGCGGCCACGATCCGGTCGGACTCGGCGAAGCTGGTCAGCACCACGACGCGGACGTCCGGCGCCGCGGCGAGCACCGCCCGGGTCGCGGTGAGCCCGTCGGTCCCGGGCATCGACAGGTCCATCAGCACGACGTCGGCCCGGTGCTCCAGCACGGCCGCCGCCGCGCCGGCGCCGTCGTCCAGCGCTGCCACCGCCTCGACGTCCTCCACCGTCGTGAACAGGTCGAGCAGTCCGCGGCGGACCAGCGGGTGGTCGTCGACGATGAGGACCCGGGTCACGTCGCCACCGCCGCCGGCCGGCGCTCGGTGCGGGCGCTGCTGGGCAGCGGGAGGTCCAGCGTCAGCGATGTCCCGGCCCCGGGCGCCGAGGTGGTGACCAGGCGGCCGCCGGCCTCGGCGACGAGCCCCTGCAGCAGCTCCAGCCCGACGCTCCCGCGGCGGCGTGCCCCGGCCGTCTCGGGGTCGTAGCCCCGGCCGTCGTCGGCGACCCGCAGGCGGACCCGGCGCCGGGCCGGGTCGACGGTGAGGACCAGCGAGGCGTGCTCGGCGTCGGCGTGCCGGACGATGTTGCGCACCGCCTCCTGCGCCGCCCGGTAGCACAGCGCCTCGGTCGCCTCGTCGAGCTGGACGTCCTGCGCGGCCGCGACATCGACCTCGACGGTCAACCCGCGCAGCTCCAGGGTGGAGGCGAGGTCCTCCAGGCTGGCCGCGAGGCCCTGCTGGTGCAGCGCCGGCGGCGTGATGGTGACGACCAGGCTGCGCAGCTCGCGGACCCAGCGGCGCAGGTCGCCCGCGGTGCGCTCCACGGCCGCCGCGGCCGTGGCGTCGCCGGCGTCCCGCACGGCGCCGGAGGCGGCCGACAGCGAGTACGACGCGCCGGACAGGCCCTGCAGCACCCCGTCGTGCAGGTCGGCGGCCATCCGCCGGCGTTCGCGGTCGGCCGCTGCCAGGGCGCTGAGCAGCAGCAGCTCGCGCTGCTCCTGGGCGGACCGCAGCCGACGCGCCATCCGGTAGGCCAGTGGGGCCTGCAGGAGGTAGAGCAGCCCGAGGCCGCCGATCAGGGCCGGCAGCGAGCTGAGCCACATCTGCCGGCTCACCTCCCGGATCGTGGTGTACGACGAGTACGTCTCGAACAGCAGCGGAGTGCCCTCGACGGTCTGCACCCCCAGGTAGACCTGCAGCAGCGAGCCGAACTGCCGTTCCGAGGCGTGCTCCTCCTCCAGCAGGTCGGAGACCTCGGCGAGCGGCGGTCCGGCCTGGGTCAGCGCCCGCCGCTCCTCCTCGGGCAGCGGGAAGACCTGGCCGATCAGCCCGGGGTCGTCGCTGTAGACGATCCGACCCTCGGCGTCCCAGATCTTGACCCGCACGATCGTCTCGCCGAGCACCCGCCCGCGGATGACGCGGTCGAAGCTCGCGGCGCTCCGGGCCGGGCCGGAGCGCCGCGTCGGTGAGGTCGGGGCCGACGACGGCGTGCGCCATGATGCTCGTCAGCGACCGGGCGTCGCGGACGGCCTCGGTGACCGCCTGCTGGCGCTGCAGCTGGGCCAGACCGAACCCGGTGACGGCCAGCACGACGGCGCCGGCGACCAGGAAGGCCGCAACCGCACGGGCGACGGACACCGGTGGTCCTCCCCGTGCGCTGGTCGGGCTGCTCATGGCGTCTCCTGCCCCCCTCAGGCCGGACGTGCGGCCCCCGGAAGCAGTGAAGCGTGCTCCGGTGGGCTTGGTGGCTAGTTGCCACAGGTTGCCCCGGATCACCGGGGACGGCGAGGTGCGGCCCGTCTGCCCGGGGCGGCCCCGGGCCGGCGCTGGGCAGGCCGGAAAGGGGAGAGCACCGGCCGACGAGAGGTGGGGGGGCTCGTCGACCGGTGCCTCCGGTTCGGGGCGGAGCGCCGGCCGACGAGGGGTGGGGGGGCTCGTCGACCGGCGCATCCGGCTGGGGGCCCGGGCCGGCGCCCGGGTCGGGTGCGTCAGACGGTGACCACGCCGCGGCAGGTCTCGCCGGTGGCGGCGTTGCGGGCGGTGGCCACGATGCGGTCCCGGCCGGCCTTGTCCGCGATCCGGCGGGCCACCTCGAACGAGCCGCTCGGGGCCGCGGTGGTGGCGGTCCCCGAGGCGACCCGGGAGCCGTTGTCGGCCAGCCGCCAGGTCCAGCGCTGGCCGACCCGGTTGCTGTCGACCTCGAACTCGACCTCGATGCGGTTGTTGTCGTGGCTGGCCTTGAGCTTCCAGTCCGAGGCGCCGCTGCAGCTGCCCTGGCGGATCTTGCCGTCGGCGGCGGAGGCGGGGGTGGCAGCGCCGGCGGAGGCAGCCGCGAACGCGGTGGCGGCCAGTGCCAGGGCGAGAGTACGACTGCGGTTCACGGGGATCCTCCTGGGGATGCGGTAGCTGTGCGAGCTGGTGGCGTCGGTGCTGCGGTGACGATCTCGGGCCCGGCCCGTCCGCTGCCAGTGGGCGATGGTCCTAGGACTGTTCGACCGTGTCGGGAACGGCCGGCGCCCGGCATCCTCGGGGACGTGTCGGCCCCCTCGACGGACTCCCGCGGATGAGTGCCGGCTTCCGGCTGTCGCTGGCCCTGGGCGTGACCGGGTCGATCGCGGTGCTGTGCCTGGCGGTGCCGGTCGCCGACCGGTTCGCGTCCGTCCCGCCCGACGAGGCCGTGCAGCGCGCCAACGGCCTCCCGGTCGACGACAACCGGGAGCCGTCGCGCACCGTCCCGGTGATGGGCCCGGCGCCCGAGCCGGCCTTGGACCGCGCGTCCGCCGGCGTGCCGGCGCGGCCGGCGCCGTCCCCCGGGCCGGGTGCGGACGACGGCCCCTCGCACGACGGCGCTCGCGGCCGCCAGGACGGCGCGGCGGAGGACGGCGCGGCGACCCGGTCGCCGGACGACGGCCGGTCGGGCCGTTCGCCGCGCCCGGACGACCCCGCCTCCGCGCGTCCGTCGGACGGCTCCGACGACCGGAACGCCGGGTCCACACGGTCCGGACGTGGTCCGGGTCCGGCCGCCACCGACGAGCCGCGCCGGCCGGCGGAACCGGCTGAGCGAGCCGAGTCGCGGGTCCGAGCCGGACCCGCGAGCCGGCTGAGCCGCAGCCGCCGAGCCGGCCGAGCCGCCGCCGCCACCCAGCCGGCCGAGTCGCCGAGCCGGCGAGCCGCTCGGACGACTCCGACTCGACACCGGCCCGGACGACGACTGAGGCCGCCCCGCTCAGGGCTGCGCGGCCGGCCCCTCCCGCCGCAGCCGCAGCCGCGGCGGCTCGACGGCGCGGCCCTGCCTCGACGTCGGCAGCCAGCCGCAGCCCCCACTGCGCCAGCCCCGGCTCCAGCCCGTACGGCGTCGGCGCACCCGCGGCGCCCAGGCGCCCGGCGGCCCGGCGCAGCAGCCGGGCCGCGCCGACCTGGTTGCCGCGCTGCAGGTGCGTGACGCCGACGCACAGCTGGGCGAGCCCCTGCCACAGGTCGCGCTCGCGCGGCGGCGCGGCCTTCCAGCACGCCTCGAGCACCTCGTGCGCGGCGAAGGCCCGCCCGTCGTCCAGCAGCGCCTGGGCGAAGGTCAGCGCCTCGTCGGGCGGCAGCGGCTCCTCGGGCACCGACGGCACGGCACGCGGGTCGCCGGGCGGCAGCGGCCGACCCAGCCGGTCACGCTCGCGCATGGTCCAGCAGTGCGCGGCTGACGGTGGCCGGCACCTCCTCGTGCGGGAAGTGCCCGACCCCGGCCAGCACGCGCAGCTCGTACCCGCCGTGCGCCCAGTCCCGCGCTCCGGCGGCGGCCGTCTCCGGCAGCACGCAGCCGTCCAGCGCGCCGTGCAGGTGCAGCACCGGGGCCTGCACGCCGCGGCTCAGCACCTCGCGGAACCGCCGCCCCTCCGGGCGGGTCTGGGCGCGGACCGCCCACCGGTAGTACTCCAGCGCGCTGTGCGCCGCGCCCGGCACGGCGAGCGCCTCACGGCAGCGCCGGTCGGTCTCGGCGTCCGGGAACCCCGGCCCTCCCCAGGCGTCCAGCAGCTCCCCGACGTACCCGCCGGCCCGTAGCCGCGCCTCCGGCCAACGAGGTACCTGGAAGGCCGCGACGTGCGCCGACGCGCGGGCCTGGCGTCGGGACCGCAGCCCGGCGGCCAGCGCCAGGGGGTGCGGCGCGGACAGCACCGCCAGGCTGCGCACCGTCCGTGGGTGCAGCGTCGCGGTCGTCCAGCCCAGCAGGCCGCCCACGCCGTGCCCCACCAGGAGCGCGTCGTGCGCGCCGAGCGCCCGGACCAGACCGGCGACGTCGGCGGACAGCGTGTACGCGTCGTAGCCGCGCGGCGGCTTGTCGGTGCCGCCGTACCCACGCAGGTCGGCCGCGACGGCGTGGTAACCGGCCCCGCCGAGCGCGACGAGCTGGTGCCGGAAGGCCCACCAGAACTCCGGGAAACCGTGCAGCAGCAGGACCAGCGGACCGTCCGCCGGACCGCACTCGGCGACGTGGAAGCGCAGGCCGCCGGCGCTGACGTCGCGGTGCTCCCAGGGCCCGTCGACGAGGACGACGCTCTCCTCGGGCGGCACGCCGCGAGGGTGCCACACCGCCGAGCAGGTCAGACCGATGCGCGCCGGGTGGGAGCGATCGTGGGGTGCTTGGCGAACGCCACGTCGTCCTTGACCGTCTCGATGGTCCGGGTCGGCGGGCCGACCTTGGACAGGTTCTTCTTGCCGAGCAGCGCAGCGACCCCGGCGACCAGCAGGTACAGCACCCCGACGGTCAGGAAGCCGAAGCCGGTCGAGTCGCCGTAGAGCGCGCTGAAGCCGTACGCCAGCGCGACCGACAGGAACAGCAGCGCCAGCAGCCCGGCGAACGCCGCCGCACCGAGCGCGCCGGCGCCCTTCCCGACGTTCACGGCCTCGCGCTTGAGCTCGAGCTTGGCGAGCTCGACCTCGGTGCGGATGAGCGTCGAGATGTCGGCGGACGCCGAGGCGACGAGCTCGCCGAGGCTGCGCTCCTGCGCTGGGCGGGTGTGCGGGACGGTCACGGTGCCTCCGGGAGTGCTGCGGAGGCGGGCGCCCCCCGCGGGCCACTACCCGTGCACCGCGACGGTGACACGGGTAGTGGCGGACCCGAAGTGATCTTCCGGGGACCGGCGCTCAGTCCTCGCCCTTGCCGTCACCCATCTGCGCGTTGATGGCGTTCACGACCGTCGGGTCGGCGAGGGTCGTCACGTCACCCAGCTCGCGGTGCTCGGCGACGTCCCGCAGCAACCGACGCATGATCTTGCCACTGCGGGTCTTCGGCAGCTCCGGGGAGATGAGGATCTGCCGCGGCTTGGCGATCGGGCCGATCTCCCGGGCGACGTGGTCGCGCAGCTCCTTGATGAAGGCCTCGCCGCTGCTCTCCTCGTCCGCGACCGAGCCGCGCACCGTCACGAACGCGACGATGGCCTGCCCGGTCGTGGCGTCCTGCGCCCCGACGACGGCGGCCTCGGCCACCTTGGGGTGGCTGACCAGCGCCGACTCCACCTCGGTGGTCGAGATCCGGTGCCCGGACACGTTCATGACGTCGTCGACGCGACCGAGCAGCCACAGGACGTGGTCCTCGTCCCACTTCGCGCCGTCACCGGCGAAGTAGCGGCCCTCGAAGCGCGACCAGTACGTCTCGCGGTAGCGCTCCTCGTCGTTCCAGATCCCGCGCAGCATCGCCGGCCACGGCTCGTCGATGGTGAGGAAGCCGCCGCCGACCTCGCCGACCGACACCCCGTCGCCGTCGACCACGTCGACCGAGACGCCGGGCAGCGGACCCATCGCCGAGCCCGGCTTGGTCGACGTGACCCCCGGCAGCGGGCTGATCATCATCGCACCGGTCTCGGTCTGCCACCAGGTGTCCACGATCGGGCAGCGGTCACCGCCGACGACCCGGCGGTACCACATCCAGGCCTCCGGGTTGATCGGCTCTCCGACCGAGCCGAGGATGCGCAGCGCGCTGAGGTCGTGCTCCGCGACGAGCTCCTCGCCCCACTTCATGCAGGTCCGGATGAGGGTCGGCGCGGTGTAGAGCAGGGTCACCCCGTACTCGGCGGCGATCTTCCACAGCCGGTCCCGGCCGCCGGCGTCGGGGGTCCCCTCGTACATCACCTGGGTGGCGCCGTTGGCCAGCGGGCCGTAGGTGATGTAGCTGTGGCCGGTCACCCAGCCCACGTCGGCGGTGCACCAGTAGACGTCGGTCTCGGGCTTGAGGTCGAAGACCGCCCAGTGCGACCAGGCGGTCTGGGTGAGGTAGCCGCCGGAGGTGTGCAGGATGCCCTTGGGGCGGCCGGTCGTGCCGGAGGTGTACAGCAGGAACAGCGGGTGCTCGGCCGGGAAGGCCTGCGCCTCGTGCGTCTCGGGCTGCGCGTCGACGACGTCGGACCACCAGACGTCCCGGCCCTCCACCCAGCCGACGTCCTGGCCGGTGCGCTTGACCACCAGCACGGTGGACACGTCCGGACAGCGCTCCAGCGCCTCGTCGAGGATCGGCTTGAGGCCGCTGGCGGAGCCGCGGCGGAAGCCGCCGTCGGCCGTCACGACGACCTTGGCCTGCGCGTCGGTGATCCGGTCGACCAGCGCCTGGGCGGAGAAGCCGCCGAACACCACCGAGTGCGGCGCCCCGAGCCGGGCGCAGGCCAGCATCGCGATGACCGCCTCCGGCAGCATCGGCAGGTAGATGCAGACCCGGTCGCCGGCCTGCACGCCGAGCGCGGCCAGGCGCGTTCGCGGTCTTGCAGACCTCGCGCTGCAGGTCGGCGTAGGTCAGGTCGCGGCGCTCCCCCTCGGGCTCGCCCACCCAGTGCAGGGCCACCCGGTCGCCGTTGCCGGCCGCGACGTGCCGGTCCACGCAGTTGACGGCCACGTTGAGCTCGCCGTCGCCGAACCAGGTCGCGAACGGCGGCTGCCAGTCGAGGACCTCCGTGAACGGTTTCGCCCACTCCAGCCGTCGGGCCTGCTCGGCCCAGAAAGCGAGGCGGTCCGCGGCGGCCTGCTCGTACGTCTGCGCCGTGGCGTTGGCCTGGGCGGCCAGCTCGGCGGGCGGGTCGAACCGCCGGTCCTCGCGGGACAGCGCCTCCAGGCCGGACTCGCTCGTGGTCACGTGTGCTCCTTCGCAGATGGTGCGGCGCGGATCTCGGGAACGGTAGAGGTGAGCTCTGACCATTCCGCACCGCAGACAGGTGGACAACTCCCCATCCGGCGGGGAGCACGAACCGGGTCCGCAGCGCGGCCGCCCGGCGGCGGAACGGCCGGAGGCCCGGCCGCAGGACCTGCGGCCGGGCCTCCGGGGGAGAGCGGGCGGACTAGTGCACGACCGCCTTCTCGGCGCCGACACCGGTCAGCGACCGGACCTCCATCTCGGCGTACTTGGCCTCGTTGTGCTCCTTGGACAGCACCGTCCCGAGCCAGCCGCAGAAGAAGCCGAGCGGGATCGACACCAGGCCGGGGTTGTCCAGCGGGAAGACGTGGAAGTCGATCGCCGGGTTGGTGAACAGCGAGGCGCTCTTGCCGTCCGCGCCGGCCGGCTTTCCCGACACGACCGGCGAGAAGATCACCAGCGTGACCGCCGAGAGCAGGCCGCCGTAGATGGCGCAGACCGCACCGGTGGTGTTGAACCGCTTCCAGAACAGCGAGTACAGGATCGCCGGCAGGTTGCCCGGACGCGGCGACCGCGAAGGCGAGCGCCACCAGGAACGCGACGTTGAGCCGCTGCGCGTAGATCGACAGCACGATGGCGACCGCGCCGATCACCAGCGCGGCGATCCGGGCGACCCGGACCTCCTGACCCTCGTTGACGTTGCCGCGCTTGATCACGCTGGCGTAGATGTCGTGCGCGAACGAGCTCGACGACGCGAGGGTGAGGCCGGCGACGACCGCCAGGATCGTGGCGAAGGCGACCGCCGCGATGATCGCCAGGATGATCGTTCCGCCGGTGTCGCCGAAGAAGATCCGGCCGATCTCCTGGGCCAGCTGCGGAGCGGCCGTGTTGCCGCTCGCGCTCTGCGCGCGGATGGCGTCGCCGCCGACCAGCGCCGCCGCGCCGAAGCCCGAGCGCGATCGTCATCAGGTAGAAGCTGCCGATGATGCCGATCGCCCACAGCACGGACGTGCGGGCCGCCTTGGCGTCCGGCACCGTGTAGAAGCGGGTCAGGATGTGCGGCAGGCCGGCGGTGCCGAGCACCAGCGCGATGCCGAGCGAGAGCAGGTCGAGCTTGCCGGCGACCGCCCTGGGCGACCGTGCCGTAGCGCAGGCCCGGGTTGAGGAACGCCTCGCCCTTGCCGCTGCGCTGGGCCGCGTCGCCGAGCAGCGCGCTGACGCTGCCGCCGTAGTGCGCCATCACCAGGATGGTCACCAGGGTGGTGCCGGTCATCAGCAGCACGGCCTTGATGATCTGCACCCAGGTGGTGCCCTTCATGCCGCCGACCGTGACGTAGAAGATCATCAGAGCGCCGACGGCCACGATGGTGATGTTCTTGGCGGCCGTCGCTGCTCGACGCCGAGCAGCAGGCTCACCAGCGCGCCGGCGCCGACCATCTGGGCCAGCAGGTAGAAGATCGACACCGTGATCGTCGAGATGCCGGCGGCGACCCGGACCGGCCGCTGCCGCATCCGGAAGGCCAGCACGTCGGCCATCGTGTACTTGCCGCTGTTGCGCAGCAGCTCGGCGACGAGCAGCAGCGCGACCAGCCAGGCGACCAGGAAGCCGACCGAGTACAGGAAGCCGTCGTAGCCGTACAGCGCGATGATCCCGGCGATGCCGAGGAAGCTCGCGGCCGACATGTAGTCGCCGCCGATGGCGACGCCGTTCTGCGGGCCGGTGAGCGAGCGGCCGCCGGCGTAGAAGTCGGCGGCGGTCGCGTTGTTGCGGCTGGCCCGGATCGTGATGACCAGGGTGAGCGCCACGAAGACCAGGAACAGCGACGATCGTCAGGAAGCGCTGGCCGGCGTCCACGGCGGCCGGAGCGGTGGCGGCGAGGATCATCGGGTCGTCCTCTCGAGGCGCTCGCGGATCGCGTCGGCGGTCGGGTCGAGCCGCTTCGCGGCGTACCGCGAGTAGACGTAGGCGATGCCCGAAGGTGGAGACGAACTGCAGCAGGCCGAACACGTACGCCACGTTGATGTTGCCGAACAGCTTCGTCGCACATGAAGCCGCGGGCGTACCCGGACAGCAGCACGTAGAGCAGGTACCAGGCCAGGAAGCCGAGCGTGGCCGGGAACGCGAAGCGGCGCAGCGCACGCTTGAGGGACTGGAACTCCTCGGTCGCCTGGGTGGCCTCCCACGGCGTGGCGTCGTCCGCCAGCGTGGCCGCCCCGGGGCGGTGCTCGCCCCCCGGCGGGCTCTCGAGATCGGTCACGCTGCCTCCTGACAGTCACGGCCACGGTCTGTGACCCGGGTCACGGTCGCAGACCGGTCACCGGGTCTTGAGCGGCCGCGCGGCACCGCTGCGCCGAGCCCGCCGGTCTGTGCGCCGAACGGTGCCGGACGGGCGACGAGCGGTCAGCGACGCTCAGGCCCAGCGACTCCGGGGCGTGCAGCCGCAGCATCGTGCGGCCCACGTCGGCCGGCACCCGGCCGCGGGTCAGCAGCGAGACGACGACCATGACGCGCGAACGCGATCGGCACCGTCCAGGCGGCCGGCTGGGCGAGCAGCGCCGCCGGCCAGCCGGACGCGCCGACCCCGGCCAGCGTCGCCACCACCGCGGCGGTCGACAGCCCGCCGCCGACCAGCAGCCCGGCGACCGCGCCGGGCGCGGTCAGCCCGCGCCACCAGATGCCGAGCACCAGCAGCGGGCAGAACGTCGACGCCGCGACGGCGAAGGCCAGTCCGACGACCTGGCCGACGGGCAGGTCGCGACGGCCGGCAGCGCCAGCGCCAGCGGCACCACGCCGGCGAGCACCGCGGCCCGCCGGAAGTCGCGCACCGTGCCGCGCAGCACGTCCTGCACAGCACGCCGGCGATCGAGACGAGCAGGCCGGAGGAGGTGGACAGGAACGCCGCGAAGGCGCCGGCCGACGAGCAGCGCCTCGAGCAGCTGGCCGGCCGTGCCGCCGACCAGCGCCGCGGCCGGCAGCGCGAGCACGACGGCGTCGGTGCTGGCCGGTGAGCAGCAGCTCGGGGGTGTAGAGCCGGCCGAGCACGCCGTACAGCGGTGGGCAGCAGGTAGAAGACGCCGAGCAGGGCCAGCACGACCAGCGTCGTCCGGCGGGCCGTCCCGCCGTCGGGGTTGGTGTAGAAGCGCACCAGCACGTGCGGCAGCCCCATCGTGCCGAGGAACGTCGCCAGCACCAGCGAGTACGTGGCGTACAGCGGGTGCTCCAGGCCGCCGGCCCCGGACAGCGGCCGGGCCCAGTCGCCGCCCGGTCGGCCGGCTCCAGGTCCGCTCGACGTGCGGGACGGCCGCGCCGGCCGGGAACGTCGACGGTCGCTGCCCGCCGCGCGAGCACGGTCGAGCCGCGCAGCACCGTCGGCGCCGCCGTCGAGCTGCACCGCCACGCGGCCCGGCGACGCGTCGACCCGGACGGCCGCGTCGACCCGGACCACCGTCGTCTCGCGGAGCACCGGCGGGCCGTCGGCGCCGGCCGCGGTCGGCGCGCCGTCGGCCTGCCAGGCCAGCACCAGGACGAGCGCCGGCACGGCGAGCGCGGTGAGCTTGAGCCAGTACTGGAACGCCTGCACGAACGTGGCGCTGCGCATGCCGCCGCCGGCCACGTTGCCGGTGACGACGACGGCGACCACGACCGCGCCGACCCAGGACGGCGCGCCGGTCGTCGCGCGCAGCGTCAGCCCGGCGCCCTGCAGCTGCGGCACCAGGTAGAGCCAGCCGATCGCCGACGACGAGACACGCTGGCCAGCCGGCGCAGCGCCGGGCGAGCCGAGCCGGGCCTCGGCGAAGTCCGGGCAGCGTGTACGCGCCGGAGCGGCGCAGCGGCGCGGCGACGAACAGCAGCAGCACCAGGTAGCCGGCGACGAAGCCGACCGGGTACCAGAGCATGTCGACGCCGTACGCCAGCACCAGGCCCGGCGACGCCGAGGAAGCTGGCGGCCGACAGGTACTCCCCGCCGATCGCGCTCGCGTCCCACAGCGGGCTCACCGTGCGGGACGCGACGAGGAAGTCGCAGGTGGTGCGGGCCAGCCGCAACCCGTAGGCGCCGATGCCGACGGTGGCCAGCACGACCAGCGCGACCGCGGCGAGCGTCAGTACGGCGCGGCGCGTCACGAGCGCTCGACCAGCTCGACGAAGTCCCGCTCGTGCCGCTCGGCGAGCCGCACGTACAGCCAGCCGGCGGCCGAGCAGCGCGGGGTAGACGAGCACGCCGAGCAGCAGCCACGGCAGCGGCACGCCGAGCACCGAGGCGCGTCCGGCGTCGCCGGCGCAGCGGCGAACAGCAGCGGCAGGCCGCCGAGCCAGGACGCCGACCACGGCGAGCAGCCGCAGCGCCAGCGCGAGCTGGGCGCGCACCAGCGACCGCGCACCAGCAGCTCGCCGACCACGTCCTGCTCGTCCAGGGCCGCAGGCCGGGCCGGCCGGGCGGGCGGCGCACGGCCCGCGGCGCGGTGACCCGGATCCGCTCCGGGCGGGTCACCGCGGCGTCTCCCGCTGAGCCCGGCGGACCAGCCGGTCCTTCAGCTCGCGGGTGTGCCGGCGGCTGACCGGCAGGCTCGCGCCGCCGACCACGACGACGGCTGCCGCCGTCGGCTCGACCCGCAGCTCGCCGATGTGCGCGGTCGCCACCAGGTAGGAGCGGTGCACCCGGACGAAGCCGGCCGGCGCCCAGCGCTCGGCCAGGGTGGCCAGCGGCACCCGCACCAGGTGGCTGCCGGTCGCGGTGTGCAGCCGGGCGTAGTCGCCCTGCGCCTCGACGTAGCGCACGTCGGCGAGCGGGACGAACCGGGTGACGCCGCCGAGCTCGACCGGGATCGGTGTCCTCGTCCGGCCCGGGATCGCCGCCCGGCGCTCGCGGCCGTCCGGCGGCCCGGCCCCGGCGACCCGGCGCACCGCCTCGGCCAGCCGCTCGGCGCGCAGCGGCTTGAGCAGGTAGTCGACCGCGTGCAGGGCGAAGGCGTCGACCGCGGCGTCGTCGTACGCGGTCACGAAGACGACCGGCGGCGGGCGCGCGAACCGGGCGAGCACCCGGGCCAGCTCCAGGCCGTCCAGGCCGGGCATCCGGATGTCGAGGAAGACGGCGTCGACCGGGCGCGGCTCCGAGCACGCGCAGCGCGCTCACGCGCGTCGCCGGCCGTGAGCACCTCGCCGACCCGCGGGTCGGCGCGCAGCAGGTAGGCCAGCTCGTCGAGCGCGGGCGGCTCGTCGTCGACGGCGAGCACGGTCAGGCATCACCGCAGGGCTCACGAGGCGCGCACGCCCGGGCGGAACTTCGGCACCCGCAGGCTCACCTTGGTGCCCGCGCCCGGGCGCGGTCTCGACGACCAGGCCGTGGTCGTCGCCGTAGACCGCGCGCAGCCGGGCGTCGACGTTGCCGAGCCCCATCGAGTCGTGCCCGGCCTCGTCCGGCCGGCGGTGCCCGCCAGCACCGCCCGCACCCGCTCGGGGTCGCATGCCCGCCCCGTCGTCCTCGACCGCTGATGTGCGCACTCCGCGCCGGCGTCCTCGCGCGACGATGCTGACGGTGCCCGCTGCCGTGCGGCGAGCCCGTGCTGGACGGCGTTCTCGACCAGCGGCTGCAGGCACAGGAACGGCACGGCGACCGGCAGCACCTCGGGCGCGATCCGCAGCGTGACCTGCAGCCGGTCGCCGAACCGGGCCCGCTCGAGCAGCAGGTAGCGGTCGATGCTGCGCAGCTCCTCGGCCAGCGTCGTGAACTCGCCGTGCGCCCGGATGGAGTACCGGGTGAAGTCGGCGAACTCCAGCAGCAGCTCGCGGGCCCGCTCCGGGTCGGTCCGGACGAACGAGGCGATGGCGGTCAGCGCGTTGTAGACGAAGTGCGGGCTGATCTGCGCCCGCAGCGCGCGCACCTGGGCCTCGGCGAGCCGCGCCCGCGACTCGTCGAGCTCGGCCAGCTCGAGCTGGCCGGCCACCCAGCGGGCCACCTCGCCGACGGCCCGCACCAGCCCGGCGCCGACGTCGGTCGGTGTACGCCGCCAGCGTGCCCACCACGTGCGTCGTCCACGACGAGCGGGGCGACGACGGCCGAGCGCACCGGGCAGTCCGGGTCGCGGCAGCGCACGCGCGCCCAGGCTCAGGCCGCCCGGCGGCGAGCGCCTCCGCGGCCAGCGGCAGGGCCTGGCCGGCGTGCGTCGTCGCCGGCGCCGTCCCAGACGAGCAGCTCGGTCGTCGACGGTCAGGGACACCGCGCTGCTGCCGAGCAGGGCGCGCAGGTGGCGGGCGCTGCGGGTCGCGGACTCGCGCGGCTGAGGCCGGCCGCGCAGCGGCGGCGCGGCCAGCGACGCCTCGTGCAGCGCGGTGTGGGTGGCCCGCTCGGCGACCGTGCCGAAGGCCCGGCGACCGCGCAGGACCCGCCAGAGCAGCGCCACGGCGGACGCCGACGAGCGGCGACGAGCACGCCGACGACGACCGCGGTCTGACCCACGACCGGGCAGGCTAGACGGGCGCGGCCCGCCGGCGCCGGTCGCCACTAGCGTGGCCAGGTGACCGCCGACCCGCTCGCCCCGCTGCTGGACCTGCCCGGCGTCGGCGAGGCGGTCGCCGGCGCGCGGACGCGAGGTCGACGCGCTGCTCGGCCACCGGGTGCTGCGGCGCCGCTCGGCGGAGGTCACCGCGGAGTCGGCGCTGCGCGGCGCCCGGGCGTCGGCGCAGCTCGAGGGCGCCGGGATCGAGCTGGAGCGGCTGCGCGGCCAGCTGCTCGCGCGGCGGCACCGTCGAGCCGCACGAGCCGCGACCCGCGGCCGGGGCGCGGTGGTGCGCGCCGCGGTCCGGCTGCACGCCGACCTCGGCCAGCTGCTGGCGTCCTGGCGGCGCTCGCCCGCGCAGGCGCTGGCGCGGCTGCACGTGCTGGCGGCGGCCGACCTGGTGGACGACCCGGACGCGCTGGGCCGTCCGCGCGCCGCCGGCGCGCCGGTCGACGACCCGCTCGGGCTCGGGCCGGCGCCCGGACCCGCTCGAGGTGGCGGCGCGGCTCGACGGGCTGTCCCGGGTGCTGCTGGCGACGCGCGTGCCGGCCGTCGTCGTGGCCGGCCGTCGTGCACGGCGAGCTGCTGGCGCTGCGCCCGTTCGGGCTCGCCGACGGGCTGGTCGCGCGGGCGGCCGCCCGGCTCGTGCTCGTCGACCGCGGTCTGGACCCCAAGGCCGTGTCGGCGCCCGGAGGTCGGCCACGTCGAGCTGGAGCACGAGTACGCCGACGCGGCCGCGCGGCTACGTCTCCGGCGGCCCGGACGGCGTCGCCGCCTGGCTGGTGCACTGCGCCCGGGCGGTCGGCCTCGGGCGCGCTCGAGGGCCGCGCGGTGTGCGAGGCGCTGGTCCGGGAGACCCCGCGCGCCTGAGCCGGCGGGAGACGGGGCCCGCAACGGGAACGGCGCCCCACCCGGTGGTGGGACGCCGTCGCCAGCGCAGGGCTCGAGTGACCATGCGTGCTGTCGTTCGTCGTCCCGGGTCCGGTGGGCCCGCTCGACGTGCCATCTCGTGGCCGGTCGCACGTGGGTGCTCGGGTCGTCGCGCACGGACCGCCGTCGGAGGGAACGTCGTCCGCCCGCAGGCGGTGGTCCGTGCCTTCGTGGTACGCCCGCGACGGGCAGGTCGTCAAGCACTTGTTGTGACGGAGGTCACACCGCTGGCGGGACCGTCCGGCCCACCACGGCGAGGCCGATCGGCGGCGCCGACCAGCGCCGCCGGCCAGCGCTCCGGCCAGCCGGCGGCGAGCGCCGGCGGGGCCGGTCGCGGCCGGGGGCACCGGCGCACCCGGACCGGCCGTGCGGAAGCTCCGCAGTCGCCAGCCCGCCGCGTGGCGTGCCGGCGCAGCGCCTTGTCGGGGTTGACCGCCATCGGGTGGCCGACCGCCTCGCAGCATCGGCCGGTCGGTGACCGAGTCGCTGTAGGCCCGTACGAGGAGGCCAGGTCGTAGCCGCGCTGCTCGGCCAGCTCGCGGATCGCGACGACCTTGCCCTCGCCGTACGCGTAGAAGTCGACCTCGCCGGTGTAGCGGCCGTCGACGACCACCATCCGGGTCGCGATGCACGTGGTCGACCCCGAGCATCGCGCCGATCGGTCCGACGACCTCCTCGCCGCTGCTGCTGACGAGCACGACGTCCCGCCCGGCCGCCCGGTGCTCGTCGAACAGCGCACCGCCTCGGCGTAGACCATCGGGCTCGATCAGCTCGTGCAGGGTCTCGGCGACGATCGCGTCGACCTGCTCGACCGACCAGCCGGCGCACAGCGCCGTGAGGTAGTCGCGCATCCGGTCCATGGCCTCTCGTCGACGCCCTGCAGCAGGTAGACGAACTGCGCGAACGAGCTCTTGAGCACCGCGCGCCGGTTGACCAGGCCGCCGCGGTAGAACGGCCGGCCGAAGGCGAGCGTGCTGGACTTCGGCGATCACCGTCTTGTCGAGGTCGAAGAAGGCCGCGGACCGGGCACGGGGCAGCCACGGTCGCAGGCTATGCCGCGCACGGGACGGTCGCCCGCGTCCGGCGTTTGGGGCCGGCGGCGCGGGGGGACATCCCCGTGCAGTCGCAGCGCTGGACCAGCGCGAGACGGACCGGGCCGGCCCGCCTTCCCCCCCGGAGCCGGGCCTTCCGGACGACCCCCGCCACCCCCCCGGCGGGGGTCGTCTGCGTACCGGCCCGACTGCCCGGGCCTGCCGCGCCGGAGCTCGGACCGGGTCGGCTGTGGATGCGCGGGCCGGCTGTGGACGCGCAGCCCGCCTGCGGGGCGGCTGCTCGCAGGGTCGTGCTCCTCGCGCCCCGCACCGGGAGCGCCGCTCCCCGGGAGACGCCGTGCCCCCCGTTCGCTCTCGCCCCACCCGCCCGCTGGTCGTGACCGAGGACCCGGCGCTGCTCGACGACCTGCTGCGGCTGGCGGCCACCGCCGGTGTCGAGCTGGTCGTGGCGGCCGACGCGGGGGCGGCGCGCAGCTGGTGGTCGTCCGCGGCCTGCGTGCTGGTCGGTGCCGACCGGGCTGCGGACTGCGCCCGGGCCCGCCTGCCGCGGCGCGCGGACGTGACGCTGGTGGCCACCGACCTGGACGACGCCGGGGTCTGGCAGACCGCGGTCGAGGTGGGGGCCGACGGGTGGTCCTGCTGCCGGACGGCGAGGACTGCGTTGGCCACGCGGCTGGCCGACGCGGTCGAGGGCGCGGGGCGGGACGCCGTCCTGGTCGCCGTGCTGGGTGGCCGGGGCGGAGCGGGCGCGACCACGCTGGCCTGTGCGCTGGCGGTGACCGCCGCGCGGACCGGGCGCAGCGTGCTGCTCGTCGACGGCGACCCGCTGGGCGGCGGGCTCGACCTGGTCTTCGGCGGCGAGAGCCGAGCGCGGGCTGCGCTGGCCCGACCTCGCGGCGACCCGCGGACGGGTGCCGGCGGCCGCGCTCGCCGAGGCTCTGCCCCGGATGGCCGGGTTGTCGGTGCTGTCCTGGGACCGGGGCACCGACGCGGCCCTGTCGGCCGAGGCCGTGTCGGCGGTGCTCGCGCGCCGGGCGGCGGGCGCACGACCTCGTGGTGGTCGACCTGCCGCGCGGACCGTCGACGACGCCGCCCGCGTCGTGCTCGGCAGCGGCGGACTGCGTGCTGCTGGTCGTCCCGGCCGAGGTGCGGGGCGCCGCGGCGGCCGGCCGGGTGGCCGCGACCGTCGGGCTGCTCTGCGCCGACCTGCGGGTCGTGGTCCGCGGGCTCCCGGACCATCCGGCTCCCGGCCGCCGCGGTCGCCCGCTGCGCTCGGGCTGCCGCTGGCCGGCACGCTGCGGCCCGAGCCGGGCCTCGACGCCGCGCTCGAGCGGGGCGAGCCACCGGCCCGGCGCGGCCGGGGACCGCTGGCCGACCTGTGTGCCCGGCTCCTGGAGGAGCTGCTGCCGCCCGGCGCGGGCGGCATGAGGAGCACCGACCCGGTCCTGCTGGAGCGCGTGCGCCGGCGGGTCGCCGACAGCGGGCAACGGCCGACCGCCGCGGTCGTCGCGGCGGCCCTGCGCGCCGAGGGCGGCGCGCTGCGCGGCGACGCCGAGTCCGCGCGCCGTGCTCGCCGCGCTGCAGCAGCGAGATCGTCGGCGCGGGCCCGCTGGAGCCGCTGCTGCGCGACCCGGCGGTCACCGACGTGCTGGTCAACGCGCCCGACGAGGTCTGGGTCGACCGGGGCGAGGGGCTGCGAGCGGGCACCGGTGGCCGTTTCGCGGACGACGCCGCGGTCCGCCGGCTCGCCCAGCGGCTGGCCGCACCGACCGGCCGGCGCCTGGACGACGCGCAGCCCTGGGTCGACGCCCGGCTGGACGGCGGGGTGCGGCTGCACGCGGTCCTGCCGCCGGTGGCGCCACGGCGGCACCTGCCTGTCCCTGCGCGTCCCGCGCCGCCGGGTGTTCACCCTCGACGAGCTCGTGGCGCGGCGGGCGCGCTGCCGCCGGACGGCGTCCGCCCTGCTCGACCGGCTGGTCGGCCTCCCGGGCGGCCTTCCTCGTCACCGGCGGTACCGGCACCGGCAAGACGACCCTGCTGTCGGCGCTGCTGTCGCTGGTCGACCCGGCGCGACCGGCTGCTGCTCGTCGAGGACGCCGGTGAGCTCGCGCCCGCGCACCCGCACGTCGTCCGGCTCGAGGCGCGGCCGCCCAACCTCGAGGGCGCCGGCGCGGTGATCGCTGCGCGACCTGGTCCGCCAGGCCCTGCGGATGCGCCCCGACCGGCTCGTGGTGGGCGAGGTGCGCGGGGCGGAGGTCGTCGACCTGCTCGCCGCGCTCAACACCGGGCACGAGGGCGGCTGCGGCACGCTGCACGCCAACTCCGCCGCCGACGTCCCCGCCCGGCTCGAGGCGCTGGCGAGCCGTCGCCGGGCTCGGCCGAGAGGCGCTGCACAGCCAGCTGGCGTCCGGGCTGCGCGTCGTCGTCCACCTGGTCGCGCCCGGCCGGGCGGCGGCTGCCGCCGGGTCGCCGGAGCTGGCTGTCCTGCGGCGGGTCGGCGCGGCGCTGGTCGACGGCGCAGCCCGGCCTGGACCTGGGACGGCGGCCGCGCCGACGGGCTCGGCCGGGCCGGCAGCAGGCAGCCTCGGCCGCGCTGCTCAGGCCACCGGGATGACCGGGTGGGCGCCGGTCGCGCTCACGGCCGCCGTGGCGGTGGTCCTGACGCTGCCGTCGCCGGCCGACCTGCGGCTGCGTGCCGTCCTGCCGCGGCCCGACCGAGCCGGTCGCGACCGGCCGGGCGCCTCCGGGATCCGTCGCCGACGGGTCGGGCCCGGCGTGCCGGCGTGCCGACGGCCGTGGCGGCGGGAACGGCGCTCGGGCTGGGCGTTGGGGCCCGGCGGCGCGGTCGCCGGCCTGGCGGTGGGCGTGCTGCGCGGCGCGGGGACTGCGGCGCGGGCCGCACGCCCGCGGCGCGGGCCGCCGAGCGGGAGCGCCGCGGTCGAGGCCTGCACCGCCCTGGCCGCGGAGCTGCGGGCCGGTCGGGCCGCCGGCCGACGGCCTCGACGTCTGCGTGCCGCTGGCCCGGGGCCCGTCCCGAGCGGCGCTGCGCCGGGCCGCGGCGGCAGCCCGGCTGGGCGGCGACGTCGCCAGCGGCGCTGCGCGAGCCGGACGGCCGGCGGCAGCGCGGTGCCCGAGGTGCTGCGCGGGCTGGCGGCCTGCTGGCAGGTCTGCAGCACGGGCGGGCGACGGGCTCGGCGGCCGCCGTCGACCGGCTCGCCGAGGGCCTGCGCGCCGCGCCGGGCCCAGCGAGCGCGCGGTTCACGCCGCGCTCGCCGGACCGCGGGCGTCCGCCCTGCTGCTGGCCCTGCTGCCGCTGGCCGGCATCGGCCTGGCCGCCGGCGCTCGGCGCCGACCCGCTGCACGTGCTGCTCCACACGCCGCTGGGCGACGGTCTGCCTGCTCGGCGGGCCTGGGGCTGGACGCCCTGGCGGCTGTGGTGGACCCGACGGCTCACCGACAGCGCGTCGGGCGCGCGGTGATGGCGCCGTCGGGCAGCGGTGTCCTGGCCGGCCTCGCGCTCGAGCGCGCTGCCGGCCCTGATGGCCGGGCTCGCCGTCGCGCTGCGGCTCGCGCCACCGGCCGGGACTGCCCGGCTGCGTCGGGTCCTGCCCCGCCGGGCACGCCGGCCGGCGGCCGCCGGCGGGCGGCGGGCCGGCCGGCGCGTGTCGGTCGGGCCGGCCGCGGCCTGCCTGCTGGCGGGCGCCGCGCTCGCGCTCGTCCTGGGGGGCGTCGCCGGTCTGGTGCTGCGGACTGGTGGTCGCCTGGCCGGGCCGTCCGGCGCTCGGCCGGCTGGAGCCGCGGGCGGTGCGGCACGAGCGGGAGCGGGCTGGCCGCCGACCTGCCGCTGGCGCTCGACCTGCTGGCCGCCTGCCTGGCCGGCGGCGCGTCCCTGCCGGCAGCCGTCCGCGCGGTCGGCCGGGCGACGCCCGGCCCGTGCGGGGACCGGCTCTGCCGGGTCGCCGCCTCGCTGGAGGTCGGCAGTCCCCCTGCCGAGGCCTGGGCGGCGCTGGCTCGGCCGGGACGACGAGCGGGCCGGCTCCGGCCGCCGCGCGCGCCCTGGTGCGGGCCGCGGAAGGGGGCACGCCGGTGGCGGCCGCCGTGTCGCGGCTCGGCGGCAGAGGCCCGCGAGGCGGCCCGGGCGCGCGGTCAGGCCGCCGCCGAGCGGGTCGGCGTCCTGGCGGTCGCTCCGCTCGGGCTGTGCTTCCTGCCCGCCTTCGTCCTGCTCGGGGTGGTGCCGGTCGTGGTCGGGCTGGTCGGGCCGCTGCTGGCCGGGCTCTGACCGCCGCACCGCGCCGCCGCCCGGGTCCGGCGCCCGGTCGCCCACATCCGGCGCTGCCGTCCACAGTCCGGTCCCGGGACCTCGCGCGGCGGGCTCGCCGTCGACAGCGTGCAGGCACCGGGCGACCGCCCGGCAGCCGCAGCCCGGCTCCTCGCCGGTGCCGTCCCCGAAGGTGCCATGCGCATCGTCACGTCCGTCCGCACCGCCCCCGTCCGCCGTCGGCCCGCCTCGCGGGTGCGGACCGCGAGGCCGGCATGACCACCGCCGAGTACGCCGTCGGCACCGTCGCCGCCTGCGGCTTCGGCGGCGTGCTCTACAAGGTGATCACCAGCGGCCGGTGCTCGGATCTGCTGAAGGCGGTGATCTCGCGGGCCTTCAAGCTGTCCTTCTGACCGTCCGCGTCCGGACCGGCTCGTCGCCCGGTCCGGAGCTCGGCCGGAGGAGGCCGCGATGGTGCGAGACGGGTGGTGCCGAGCCGTAGCGGTGCGCCGGCTCCGACGCGGCGAGCGGGGCAGCGTCACCGCCGAGACCGCCGTCGTGCTGCCGGTGCTGCTGGTGGTGCTCGGCGATGGCCGTGTGGGTCCTCGCCGCGGTGTCGCGCGCAGCTGCGCTGCGCCGACGCGGCCGGCGTCGCGGCCCGGGTGGTCGCCCGGGGCGAGCGCGCCGGACGCAGGTGGTGGCTGCGGCCCGGGACGATCGCGCCGCGCGGGCGCGAGCGTCGAGCGTGCGGCCGGCGGGCGGCGAGCCGTCGAGGTCCGGGTGCGCGCCTCGGTGCCCGGCCGTTCGGCGGCGTGCTGAGCCGGCTGCCGGCCCTCGACGTGGCCGGCCGCGCCGTGTCCGCCCGCGAGGACCGGGCGGGTGCGGCGCCCGTCGGCGCACCCGTGGGGCCGGGCGCGCCGTGAGCGGTCCGGCTGACGAGAGCCGGCCGGCGACCGGACGGCTGCGCGGGAGCCGTGCCTGGTGCCCGGCCGGACGACACCGGGTCGGGATCGGTGCTGCTGCTGGCTCTGACGGCGGTGGTGGTCCTGCTCGCCGGCCGCTCGTCGCCGCTGGGCACGGTCGCCGCGACGCGGCACCGCGCCGCTGGCCGCGGCCGATGCCGCGGCGCTGACCGCAGCGTCCCGCGTCGCTCCTCGGCGCAGCCGGCGGCCTGCGCGGCCGCCGCGCGCGGTGACCGAGGCTGCCGGCGGCGTCCTGACCGGCTGCCACCTGGACGGCACCGGTCGCCGAGGTGCTGGGTCGCGGTGCACCCGGACGGGCCGGCTCAGCCGGCTACGGCGCCGGCGCGGCGGCCGGGCCCGGGCCGGGCCCGACCGGTGAGCCGCACCGGACGGTGCGGCCCTCGCGGAGCCGGACGGCCGGGCGCCGGGGTCAGGAGCGCGAGCGCGCCGTGCGCGTCGCCGGACGCGTCCGTGCGTGTCGGTGCGGCCGGTGGCGCCGAGCTCCTCGCGCAGCCGCGCGTTCTCCTCCTCGAGCGTCTCGCCTCGCCGCGCACGTGCGGACCTCGCGCTTGCGCCGCACGCGCTTGTTGCGCTTGCGGGCGCCCGCCGCCGAGCAGCAGCGACAGGCCGAGCATGCCGACCACGCCGATGATGACGCCGGTCAGGAACAGGCCGCCGACGCTGACGTTCGGACAGCGAGACGCCGAAGACGCTGAGCGTCGGGCGCGTCGGTGCCGTTGGTGAAGACGGTGCCGAGGGTGACGCAGGACGGCGAGCGACGAGCAGGATAGCGCCGAGGACGATCACGGCGGGCTCCTGGGGTCAGGGTGGGACAGTGGACAGTACGGATCTCCTACCCCGCGTCACCGCGCCACCCAGACCGCTCGCCAGCACCACGTCGAGCAGCCGCACGGCGCCGGCCTTGTCGAGCGGCTCGTTGCCGTTGCCGCACTTGGGCGACTGCACGCACGACGGGCAGCCGGTCGCGCACTCGCACGCCGGCGATCGCCTCGCGGGTCGCGCGTCAGCCAGGCCGCGCCGCGCTCGTAGCCCGCGCTCGGCGAAGCCCGGCGCCGCCCGGGTGGCCGTCGTAGACGAACACGGTGCAGCTCGCCGGTGTCCGCGTGCAGCGCGGTCGACACCCCGCCGATGTCCCAGCGGTCGCAGGTCGCGAACAGCGGCAGCAGGCCGATCGCGGCGTGCTCGGCGGCGTGCGCGGCGCCGGGCACGTCGGCCGGCTCGAGCCCGGCGCGCCTCGAGCAGCTCGGCCGACACCGTGTACCAGACGGCGCGGGTGCGCAGCTGCGCGCGGCGGCAGGTCGAGCGGCTCCTCGCCGAGCACCTCGCCGGTGCCGAGCCGCTTGCGCAGGAACGACACGACCTGGTTGGTGACGTCGACGGTGCCGAGCGACGAGCCGACGCCGTCGTACGGCCGCGGCCGCGCAGCTCCTCGACGACCCGGATGTCGGTGACTCGCGGGCCGAGGTCGTGTGGTCGGGCTCGTCGCGCGCGGACGAGCGCGACCGCCTCGTCGAGGTCGAGCCGCTCGACCACGTACGTCTCGCCCTGGTGCAGGTAGACCGCGCCGGTGTGGGCCTGGCTGTGCGACGAGGCCGCGTCGACCGTGCCGAGCAGCCGGCCGGTGCCGCGCCTCGACGAGGCGCACGGGCGGGCCGCCGGTGCCGCGGAGGTCGGCGTCCGGCCGGTCCCGGGAGGTCCAGAACCAGCCGCGCGGGCCGGGACCGCAGCAGCCCGCGCCGGACCAGGTCGCCGAGCAGCAGCCGGACCTGCGTCCGGGTCGCCGAACAGCGGCAGGTCGGCCTCGGTGAGCGGCAGCTCGGCGGCGGCGCAGCACAGGTGCGGCGCCGAGGACGTACGGGTTGGCCGGGTCGAGCACGGTCGCCTCGACCGGCCGGCCGAACAGCGCCTCGCGGGTGGTGCACGAGGTAGGTGTCCAGCGGGTCGTCGCGCGCGACGAACACCGCGAGCGCGCCCTGCCCGGCCCGCCCGGCGCGCCCGGCCTGCTGCCAGACCGACGCGACCGTGCCCGGCCAGCCGGTCAGCACGACGGCGTCGAGCCCGGCGACGTCGACGCCGAGCTCGAGCGCGTTGGTCGCGGCGACGCCGAGCAGGCTCGCCGCGACTGCAGCCGCCGCTCGAGCTCGCGGCGCTCCTCCGGCAGGTAGCCGCGCGCGGTAGGCCGCCACCCGCGGCACCAGCGCCGGCGCCGCCTCCTGCAGCGCCCGGCGGGCCGACAGCGACACCGACTCCGCGCCGCGCCGCGAGCGCACGAAGGCCAGCGTGCGGGCGCCCTCGACGACGAGGTCGGCGAGCAGGTCGCCGGTCTCGGCGGTCGCCGACCGCCGCACCGGCGCGCCGTGCTCGCCGCCGCCCTGACCCGATGCGTAGGCCGGCATCAGCGGCGGCTCCCACAGCGCGAACTCGGTCGTCCCGCGCGGCGAGGCGTCGTCGGTGACCGGCACGACCGGCAGGCCGGTCAGCCGCGCCGCCGACACCTCCGGGTCGCGCGCGGTCGCGCGAGGCGAGCACGAAGACGGGCGACGCGCCGTACCGCGCGCACACCCGCCGCAGCCGGCGCAGCACCTGCGCGACGTGCGAGCCGAAGACGCCGCGGTAGGTGTGGCACTCGTCGACGACGACGTAGCGCAGCGCCGCGCAGGAAGGACGCCCAGTCGGCGTGCCGCGGCAGCACCCCGCGGTGCAGCATGTCGGGGTTGGTGAGCACCAGCCGGCCGTGCCGGCGCACCCAGTCGCGCTCCTCGCGCGGGGTGTCGCCGTCGTACGTCGCCGCGCGCACCGCCATGAGGTTGCAGCGCCCGCACCGCCCGCAGCTGGTCGGTGGCCAGCGCCTTGGTCGGCGCGAGGTAGAGCGCGGTCGGCGCGGTCGTCGGCGAGCAGGTCGGTGAGCACCGGCAGCAGGTAGGCCAGCGACTTGCCGCTCGCCGTGCCCGGTCGCGACGACCACCGAGCGTGCCGCCGTGCGCGAGCTCGGCGGCCTGCGCCTGGTGCTCCCACGGGCGCGCGACGCCGGCCAGCCGCAGCCGGTCGACGAGCAGCGGGTCGGCACCCAGGCCGGCCAGTCGGCGCGGCGGCCGGCCGCGGGCCGGGACGTGCTCGACGTGGGTGACGCGCTCGGCCGCGTCGCGGGTCGGCGAGCAGCCGCGCGAGCAGGGTGTCGGGACGGCTGCCGGCACCGCGGCCGCCAGGGTCGCCGCGCGGGACGGCCCGGCCGCGGTCATCGGCGGACCAGTCGTCCCAGAGCCCGACGGCCGCTGGGCCGCGGCGGCCGGTCGCGGTTGGATGCTCGCCGGCGCCGGGTAGGGCGCCGCGGCAGGCCCCCGGCGCGGCGGCCCGCCGCCGTACGCGCTACCTGGAGGAGATCCCGTGGACCTGTCCCTGTCGACCCGCACCGAGAGGCTGACCGCACCGTGGTCGTCGTGGGGGGCGAGATCGACGTCTACACGGCGCCGAAGCTGCGCGAGCAGCTCATCGACCTGGTGAGCAGCGGCCAGTACCACCTCGTCGTCGACATGGAGGGCGTCGAGTTCCTCGACTCCACCGGCCTCGGCGTCCTGGTCGGCGGCCTCAAGCGCGTGCGCGCCCACGAGGGCTCGCTGCGCCTGGTCTGCACCCAGGAGCGCATCCTCAAGATCTTCCGCATCACCGGCCTGACCAAGGTCTTCCCGATCCACACCTCGGTCGAGGAGGCCGTGGCCGCGACGGACTAGTCGCGCGGCGCACCCGTCATGGCCCTCGTCGAGCTGCTGCTCAGCCCGCTGCCCGCGCACGTCCGCACCGCCCGGCTCGTCGGTGCTCGCCGCGGCGCGGCGGGCCGGCCTGCGACGACGGCGCTGGTGGACGAGATCCGCCTCGCCGTCGGCGAGGCGTGCGTCGCGGGCGGTCGGCGCTGCAACGCGCGGCACGCCGCCGAGGAGCGCGGTCGAAGGTCCTCGTCACCGACGACCCGACCGGGCTGACGGTCGCCGGTCACCGACGCGCGGCCCGGCCGCCGGGCCCGGCCGCGACGACCTGTCGCCGAGGACGGCTCGCTGGCGACGCGCCCGGACGCCGACGGCGAGGCCGTCGACCCCGACGTCGCGCTCGCCGTGCTCACCGGCCTGGTCGACGAGGTCGAGGTCGACGCCCGCGCGGCGACCGGCACGACCGTCACGCATGCGCTGGCCGCTGCCGGTCGGCCGCACCGGCCCGGGCAGCCGGCAGCGGCACGGCCTGACAGCCGCCTGACGTCGTCGCGCTGACGCCGCCGCGCCGCGCGGCCGCGTGACCGGTCGGTATGCTCCGCCCGCCCGGTATGCGCCGGGCCGTCGCGCCCCGTCGGGACCCGTCCGGCGGGACGTGGCGTGCGGAGGCCCGGTCCGCCGGGCGTCCGCGCGGTCGGGCACGGGCCCGCGCCCCGTCGGGGTTCCGCACTGCACTCGGAGGACCGCCTTGACTCCCCGCGATCGACCTCGCCGTCGACGGCGAGCAGCTCGCCTCCGTCGCCGACGGCGACAACCTGATCGTCTACCTCATCCTGCTGATCTCGCTCGTGGCGCTCGGCTTCGCCGGCCTGTTCGCCCGGGAGGTGCTCGCCGCCGGGCCAGGGCACGCCCGAAGATGATCGAGATCGCCAAGGCGGTCCAGGAGGGCGCCGCGGCGTACCTGTCGCCGGCAGTTCAAGACGCTCGCCGTCTTCGCCGCGCTGGTCTTCCTGCTGCTGTTCCTGCTGCCCGCCGACGACCGGCGGCGTCCGGGTCGGGCGCTCGGTCTTCTTCCTCGTCGGCGCCGGCTTCTCGGCGCTCGTCGGCTTCATCGGCATGACGCTGGCGACGCGCACCAACCTGCGCGTCGCGCAACGCCGCGAACGAGTCCGGCACCAAGAAGGCGCTGCGCCTGGCGTTCCGCGCCGGCGGCGTCGTCGGCATGTTCACCGTCGGCCTGGGCCTGCTCGGCGCGTCGATCGTGCTGCTCGTGCTTCGACGAGAACGCCCCGCGCGTGCTCGAGGGCTTCGCCTTCGGCGGCGCGCTGCTCGCGATGTTCATGCGCGTCGGCGGCGGCATCTTCACCAAGGCCGCCGACGTCGGCGCCGACCTCGTCGGCAAGGTCGAGCAGGGCATCCCCGAGGACGACCCGCGCAACGCCGCGACGATCGCCGACAACGTCGGCGACAACGTCGGTGACTGCGCCGGCATGGCCGCCGACCTGTTCGAGTCCTACGCCGTGACGCTCGTCGCCGCGCTCATCCTCGGCCAGGTCGCCTTCGGCTCCGAGGGCCTGGTCTTCCCGCTCATCGTCCCGGCGATCGGCGTGCTCACCGCGCTGGTCGGCATCTACGGCACCAGCCCGCGCGACGGCGACCGCAACGGCATGAACGCGATCAACCGCGGCTTCTTCCTGTCCGCCGTCGTGTCGGCCGTGCTCGTCGCGATCGCGGCCTTCCTCTACCTGCCGGGCGACTTCGCCGAGTTCGTCACGGCGACGACGGAGTCCAGGCCTCGGCAGCGACCCGCGCATCGTCGCCATCGGCGCGGTCGTCATCGGCATCGTGCTGGCCAGCCTCATCCAGGTGCTCACCGGCTACTTCACCGAGACCGACCGCAAGCCGGTCCAGGAGATCGGCAAGAGCTCGCTCACCGGCCCGGCCACCGTCATCCTGGCCGGCATCTCCGTCGGCCTCGAGTCGGCCGTCTACTCCGCGCTGCTCATCGGCGGCGCGGTCTACGCGGCGTTCCTGCTCGGCGGCGGCTCGACGATCGTCGCGCTGTTCGCCGTCGCGCTGGCCGGCACCGGTCTGCTCACCACCGTCGGCGTCATCGTCGCGATGGACACCTTCGGCCCGATCAGCGACAACGCGCAGGGCATCGCCGAGATGTCCGGCGAGGTCACCGAGGAGGGCGCGCTCGTCCTCACCAGCCTCGACGCGGTCGGCAACACCACCAAGGCCATCACCAAGGGCATCGCGATCGCCACCGCCGTGCTCGCCGCGACCGCGCTGTTCGGCTCGTTCCGGCCGAGGTCGGTCGTGCGCGCGAGGTGCCGGCGGCAGCGCCGACGACTTCTCCCTGTCGATCGAGCAGCCCAACCTGCTGTTCGGCCTGATCATCGGCGCGGCGGTGGTGTTCCTGTTCTCCGGCCTGGCGATCAAGGCGGTGTCCCGCGCCGCCGGCCGCGTGGTCTTCGAGGTGCGCGAGCAGTTCCGCACCAAGCCCGGGATCATGGACTACACCGAGAAGCCCGACTACGGCCGCGTCGTCGACATCTGCACCAAGGACTCGCTGCGCGAGCTGGCCACCCCCGGCCTGCTGGCCGTCCTGTCGCCGATCGCCGTCGGCTTCGCCGCTCGGCTACCAGCCGCTCGGCGCGTTCCTCGCCGGCTCCATCGCGGCCGGCGTGCTCATGGCGGTCTTCCTGTCCAACTCCGGTGGGGCCTGGGACAACGCCAAGAAGCTCGTCGAGGACGGCGCCCACGGCGGCAAGGGCATCGTCCGCCCACGAGGCGACGATCATCGGCGACACCGTCGGTGACCCGTTCAAGGACACCGCCGGCCCGGCGCTCAACCCGCTGCTCAAGGTCATGAACCTGGTGGCGCTGCTCATCGCGCCGACCGTCGTGAAGTACGGCGTCCGGGCGACGAGAGCACCGGGCTGCGCCTGCTGGTGGGTCTGATCGCCGTCGGCGGCATCGTCGCGGCGGTGACGGTCAGCAACCGCCGCGGTCGTCGCCGGGGCCGTCGACGTCGTCGAGGGGGCCAAGCGCCGACGGTCTCGACGTCCCGCGCCCGGCCTAGGCCCGACCGGGCCGGGCCGGGCTCGGTCCCGGTACGGTCCGGCGCTGTGACCGCCTCTCCCGATCCGACCGCCCTGCTGCCCGACGCCCCCCGGGTACGGGAGGCGCTGGCCGACGCCGGCTGGTCGGCCGACGGCGCTGGACGAGCTGCTCGGCAGCACGGCCCGCACGCACCTGGACCGCGACGAGCTGGCCCCGCTGCTGCGCCGGACCCGGGGCGCGGCGGCGCTCGAGACGCTGGCCCGGCTGTTCGTCCTCGGCACGCCGGTCGAGGCCCGCAGCAGGCCGCGCGGGCCGGGGTCCCCGCGAGCTGGCTGCTGCCGGACGGGACGGCCCGGCGGTGCGGCTGCAGCCGGTCCGTGCACGGCGGCGTCGAGGTGCTGTGCCCGCACGACCCGGGGCGGGCGGCCTCCGGGGTGCGAGCCCGAGCAGGTGCTGGGCGTCGGCGCGGCGAGCCTGACGCTGGCCGCGGCCACCCCCCGCGACCCGGTCGGCAGCGTGCTCGACCTCGGCGCGGGGTCGCGGCGTGCAGGCGCTGCTCGCCGACGGACCACGCCGGACGGGTCGTCGCGACCGACCGCAACCCGCGGGCGACCGGCGTACGCCCGGCTGGCCGGCGGCGCTGAACGGCGCCGGCGCTCGACGCCCGGACCGGCGACCTGCTCGAGCCGGTGCGCCGGCGAGCGGTTCGACCTGGTGGTGAGCAACCCGCCGTTCGTCGTCGGCCCGGGCCGGCGCTACACCTACCGCGACTCCGGCCTCGGCGGCGACGAGGTCTGCCGCCGGCTGGTGCAGGGCTGCCCGGCGCACCTGGCCGACGACGGCACTCGCGGTGCTGCTCGTCAACTGGCTGCACCTGGAGGGCGAGGACGGCGACGAGCGGGTGCGGTCGTGGTTCGCCGGTACCGGCTGCGACGGCTGGGTCGTGCAGCGCGAGCTGGCCGCGCCGGAGGACTACGTCACCGCCTGGCTGCGCGACACCGACGAGGGCCCGCGGTTCGACGAGCTCTACGACGCCTGGGTGGACTGGTTCGTCGACGCGCGTCGAGGCGGTCGCCTTCGGGGTGCTCGCGATCCGGGCCGGCGGCAGCGGGCGGGTGCACCCTGGACGAGGTGGACCAGCCGGTGGCAGCGACCTGGGGCGAGCAGGTGCGGGCGCACTTCGCCGCGGCGGACCTGCTGGACGGCGGTGACCTGCTCGCCGCCCGGCTGCGGCTGCGCGAGGACGTCCGGCTGCACCAGGTGGCCCGGCGCACCGAGGACGGCTGGTACGCCGACAGCCAGCTGCTCCAGCAGGAGGCCGGTCTGCGCTGGTCCGGCGGCGTCGACGTCTACGGCGCGACGCTGCTGGCGGGCTGCGACGGCACCCGCCGGCTGGGTGACCTGCTGGCCGTGCTGGCCTCCTCCGCCGGGATCTCCGACGGCGAGGCCGCCGAGCAGGTGCTGCCGGTGGTCGAGCAGCTGGTCCGGCAGGGCTTCCTGGTCGGCTGACGGCTTCCGCAAGGTTTCCCCAAGGCGCGTTCGCTTCTCTTGCGCAGTCTGCCCCGATTAGTGGGCGCTCGTGCAACCGGAAGGACGCCCCATGCGGGTCAGCCGTACCACCAGGGCCAGGAGAGGCCTCGCCGGCGCGGGGGCGCTGGCGCTCGGGATCTCCCTGGTGCCGGGCATCACCCCGCCCTCGCAGGCGGAGCCGCTGCCGGCGTCGTCGGTGACGAACCCGCCGAGCGTCCCCCACGCCATCGACGTGTTCCCGCAGCGCGACTTCGTCTCGGCGACCGGCTTCGCGGAGGGCGAGACGGTCACCGTCGAGCTGCACCACTCGGTGCTGTACGGCGGCGGGGTGATCTCCAGCCCGTCCGGCCTGGTCCCGCAGGACGACCCGTCCACCGCCGGGTTCGACGGGATCATCGAGGTGAACCACCCCGGCGCGTACGGCTGGGGCGCCGTCACGCCGGACATCCGGCCGGGCGACCGGGTGCGCATCGTCACCGACACCGGCGCGGCGCAGGAGACCACGGTCGCCGGCGTCACGGGGCGCCGCCCGGTGCGGACCGCGGCGGACACCGTGGTGGTGCACGGCACCGCTCCGGACGCGGCCGGCGGCCGGTTGCCGCTCGACGCGCTGGAGGCGCGGCTGGTCTCGCCCGGGAACCTGTTCGACAAGAGCGGCAAGCGCACGCTGCGGGCCACCTCGGCCGGCGGCAACGGCACGCTCGGCTACGACGACGCGACGACAGCGGCGTGGACGGCCACGTTCAGCGGCCTGACCGCGGCGGACGTCGACCGGGCGCTGGCCGCCGAGTCGGTCGGGATCTGGCTGGGCAACGACCCGGCCGCCGGGGTCGAGTCGACCCACTACGAGATCGGCGCCGGCGTCACGCCCGGCCCGCAGGGGCCCGGAAACGGCCCGCTGGAGAAGCTGCCGCCGCCTCCCGGCAGCGACGCCGAAGCGCCGTCGGACCCGACCATGCTGACCGCTGTCGTGTCCGACAGCAACACCGTGACGTTGAGCTGGGAGGCCTCGGCCGACAACACCGGTGTCACGTCCTACGGCGTGTACCGCGACGGGGTGGCGATCGCCAACGTCGCGCAGCCCGACGGGTCGGCGCCGGCCCCGACCGGGTACGTCGACAAGAACGTCCCGCCCGGCACGTACGTCTACACGGTCGACGCTGCGGACGAGGTCGGCAACCGGTCCCTGCCCTCCGGGGCCGTGTCAGCACGGACGACGACGCGGACCGCGCAGGACGTCCCGGTGCACGAGCCGCCGGCCGGCGGCATCGCCATGACGGTGTTCCCGAGCCGCGACTTCACCGAGGTCGACGGCATCCCGGACGGCCAGCTCGCCACCGTCGAGCTGCTGCGCGCCGGCAGGGTCGTCAGCTCCTCCGAGGGCCTGATCCCGACCAACGGCGTGGTCGAGGTCAACCACCCCGGCGGCGGGTGCTGGGAGGGCGTCACGCCGGAGATCCGGGCCTTCGACATCGTGCGGGTGCGGCTGTACGACAGCGTCACCGGCGCGGAGGTGTCGGCGCACCAGATCCACGTCGCGAACGTCTCGGCCGGCAAGGCCGTGCAGACCGGTCCCGGCACGGTGCAGGTCCACGGGTTCGCCCAGGGCCACGACGGCCGGCCGCTCCCGCTGGACCAGATCGAGGCCCGGCTGGTGGCCAGCACCAAGAACCCGTTCGGCAAGAACGGGCGGCGAACGCTGCGGGCCCCCGAGGACGGCACGCTCGCCTACGACACCGTCGACAACCCGCTGGGAACGGCCTTCACCGCGACCTTCAGCGACCTGGACGCCGCCGACGTGCGGCTCGCCCTGTCCGTCGAGGCCCGGGTGATGTGGCTGGGCCGTGACCCGCTGGCCGGGCTCGAGCTGACGATCTACGAGGCCGGCAGCGCCGACCAGCCCGGCCCGGCGGCCGGCTTCTGCACCAGCCCGATCGAGGCGCCCGACACGCAGGCCCCGGAGGCTCCCGCGCTCACCGCGACCCCGGACGGCCCGGCCCGGACGGTGGCCCTGAGCTGGACCGCGGTGACCGACGACGAGGCCGTCTACGGCTACCGCGTGTCCCGGGACGGCGTGCCGGTGACGAACCTGCCGGCGTCCGCGCTGTCCTGGACCGACACCGACGTGCCGCCCGGCGAGCACGGCTACACGGTGCAGGCCTACGACGCGGCGAGCGCCCTCGGCGCCGGTGCGGACGCCGCGGAGCGGCTCGCCGCAGGGCAGGGCCGGCCGTACGGCAACCTGTCGTCGGCCGCCGCCCCCACGACGGTGACGCTGCCCGACGTGGCGGCACCGGCCGTGCCGGCCGACCTGCGCGGCACCACGCCGGCCCCGGGCACGGTGCAGCTGAGCTGGCTGCCGTCGGCGGACGACTCCGCCGGCCCGGTCACCTACGTGGTGACGCGCGACGGGCAGCTCGTGGAGGGCCCGGTGCAGGTCGGCGCCGACGGCCGGGTCGGCTACACCGACTCCGGCCTGACGGTCGGGGTCTACGCCTACACGGTTCAGGCCGTCGACGAGGCCGGCAACCGGTCGGCGTCCTCGGCGCCGGTGACGGTGCACGTGACCGAGGTCCCCGACGCATCCGCGCCGACCGTGCCCGGGTCGCTGCTGGCGGCCACCCCCGACCTGCGGGTGCCGGACGTTCACGTCACCTGGGCCGAGTCCACCGACGACGTCGCGGTGACCGGCTACCGGGTCTACCGCGGCGGGGTGCCGATCGCGGACGTGGCCGGGGACGTCCGGGGCTACGTCGACCGGGCGGTGCCCGCCGGCACGCACTCCTACACGGTCGACGCCGTCGACTCGGCCGGCAACCGCTCCGAGCAGTCCGGGGGTTCCACGGCGGTCACCGCGAACGACCCGCCGGCCGGCGGACGGTCGATCACCGCCTTCCCGGCCCGGGACTTCGTCGAGGCCAGCGGGTACACCGGCCCGGTCACCGTGCAGGTCTGGCGGCAGGTCGCCGGCAGCTGGCAGCAGGTCGGCACGGCCGACGCCGCGCCCGACGCGGCGGGGCTCGTGGAGGTCAACCACGCCGGACCGGGCTGCTGGGACACCGTGACTCCGGACCTGCGGGCCGGTGACCTGGTGCGGGTCATCGACCAGGCGGGGGTGGCCGACCAGACCGTCACCCAGGACCTGACCGTGCAGCGGCCGGTGCAGACCAGCCCGGGCACGGTGGTGGTGCGCGGGACCGCCCGGTCCGCGCTGGGCCTGCCGATCGACGCCAGCCGGCTCGAGCAGCGGATCGTCTCGGGCGGGGCGCAGTTCACCCGCAACGGCCGCCGGGCGATCCTGACGCCGGCCGACGGCACGTTCACGCTGGACGCGAGCGGTGCCTTCACCGCGACCTACACCGGGCTGAGCGCCGCGGACGTCACCCGGGCGCTCAACGGGGAGTCCATCGTCAGCTGGCTCGGCCGGGACGCCGCAGCAGGCAACGAGCTGACGATCATGGAGAACGGCTCCGGCACCGACGGCGGACCGGCCGCCGGCGCCTGCACCGCCCCGCTGGAGGGCGGGGTTGCGCTGGCCGGCTGGACGCCGGCCCAGCACGCCTACGGCGACCAGGTCGTCGCGAGCAGCACGGTGCGGAACGTGACGCTGACCAACGTCGGCGTCGCGCCGATGGAGGTCAGCGCGGTGCACCTCGCGGGCGCCGACCCGCAGGACTTCGACCTGACCCCGGTCGCGCTGCCCGCGACCCTGCAGGCCGGGCAGCAGCTCGTCGTGCAGGTCGCCTTCGCCCCGACGGGAGTGGGCAGCCGCTCGGCGTCGCTCAACTTCGTCGACACCGCGGCCAACACCACGTTCCAGAACGTCCGGCTGACCGGCAGCGGGATCAACGCGGGCGCACCCAGCACGCCCGGGGTGCCGCAGCAGACCCTGGACTCGGCCGGTGTCATCACCGGCAGCCGGGCCCCGGTGACGCTGAGCTGGACGGGGGCCACCGGCATGGTCACCCGGTACGAGGTGGAGGTCAGCGTGGCGGGCGGCGCCTACGCCCGGACGACCGCCCAGCCGGGGACCGCCGCCGCGCTGTCGGTGACGGTGCCGGCGGGCTCGGCGCACCGCTACCGGGTGCGGGCCTGCAACGGGACGCTCTGCTCCGCCTGGGCGACGGCGGCGGCGTTCACCCTCACGGCGGTGCAGGAGAACGCCGGCAGCGTGGTCGTGAAGGGCACCTGGACCCGGGTGACCCTGGCCGGTGCGTTCGGCGGGTCGGTGCGGCACAACAGCACCGCCGGGTCGAGCGCCACGGCCAAGGCCACGACGGGCGGCTTCCAGCTGGTCAGCACGGTCGGGCCGAACCGCGGACGGGCCGAGGTGTGGGCGGACGGGGTCCGGGTCGGCACGGTCGACCTGTACGCGGCCACGCAGCGCCCGGCGTCGGTGGTCTTCAGCCGGCAGGGCCTGGACCCGACCCGGTCGCACACGTTCGAGCTGCGACCGCTGGGCAACCGCAACGCGGCCTCGACCGCGAACCGGGTGGACCTGGACGCCTTCGTCACGATGCGGTAGCCCGACCCGCGCGTGAGCCCCGCCCGGCAGCCGCCGGGCGGGGCTCGCGGCGTCCGGGCGGGGCCCGGTTCCGGAGCCGTCGTGCACACTCGTCGGGGCCCGCCGTTTGACAGGTCGACCCTGCCTGGTCAGACACTGCGCGCCCGAGCCCGTACGCCGCGATTCTGGAGAGCCGTGCCCGACACCGACCTGCAGCCCGTGGCAGCCGCCCCTCGAGCGCCCCGGAGCAAGGCCGCGCGCACCGGGACCGGCACCCGCCTGGTCATCGTCGAGTCGCCCGCCAAGGCCAAGAAGATCGCCTCGTTCCTCGGTGCCGGCTACACCGTCGAGAGCTCCATCGGCCACATCCGGGACCTGCCGCGCAACGCCGCTGACGTGCCGGCCAGCCACAAGGGCGAGGCCTGGGCCCGGCTCGGCGTCGACGTCGACCACGACTTCAAGACCCTGTACGTCGTGAGCGCGGACAAGAAGCAGCAGGTCGCGAAGCTCAAGGCGCTGCTGAAGGACGCCGACGAGCTCTTCCTCGCCACCGATGAGGACCGCGAGGGCGAGGCCATCGCCTGGCACCTGCTGGAGACCCTGCAGCCCAAGGTCCCGGTCCGCCGGATGGTCTTCCACGAGATCACACCGCAGGCCATCCAGCACGCCGTCGAGACCCCCCGCGAGCTGGACACCGCGCTGGTCGACGCCCAGGAGACCCGCCGGGTCCTGGACCGGCTGTACGGCTACGAGGTCAGCCCGGTGCTGTGGAAGAAGGTCATGCCGAAGCTGTCGGCGGGCCGGGTGCAGTCGGTCGCGACCCGGATCGTGGTGGAGCGCGAGCGGGCCCGGATGCGCTTCGTGCAGGCCGGCTACTGGGACCTGGAGGGCACCTTCTCCGTGCCCGGTGCGGCCGCGGCCGGCGACCCCACCGCGCCGCGCAGCCTGACCGCGACGCTGGTCGCGCTCGACGGGCGGCGGCTCGCCACCGGCGCGAGCTTCGAGCAGGAGACCGGGCAGCTCAAGGCCGGCGCCGACGTGGTGCTGCTCGACGAGCCGAGCGCCCGCGACCTGCTGGCCCGGCTGGAGTCCGCCGCGTTCGAGGTCCGGGCGGTCGACTCCCGGCCGTACACCCGAAAGCCGTACGCGCCGTTCATGACCAGCACGCTGCAGCAGGAGGCCGGGCGCAAGCTGCGCTTCTCGGCCCAGCGCACGATGCAGACCGCCCAGCGGCTGTACGAGAACGGCCACATCACCTACATGCGCACCGACAGCAGCAACCTGTCGGAGACGGCCGTCGCCGCGGCGCGCCAGCAGGCCCGCGACCTGTACGGACCGGAGTACGTGCCCGGAGGCCCCCCGGCGCTACGCCGGCAAGGTGAAGAACGCGCAGGAGGCGCACGAGGCGATCCGGCCGTCCGGCGACGTGTTCCGCACCCCCGGCGAGCTGGCCCGCGAGGTCTCCGGTGACGAGCTGCGGCTGTACGAGCTGATCTGGCAGCGCACGGTGGCGAGCCAGATGGCGGACGCCCGCGGCACCAGTGCCAGCGTGCGGCTCGGGGCGCGCACCGCCGACGGCACCGACGCCGAGTTCAGCGCCAGCGGCAAGGTCATCACCTTCCCGGGCTTCCTGCGGGCCTACGTCGAGGGCAGTGACGACCCGGACGCCGAGCTGGAGACCACCGAGCGGCGGCTGCCGCAGGTCGCGGTCGGCGACCCGATGGACCCCGGCGGCCTGGAGGCCCTCGGTCACACGACGAGCCCGCCGGCCCGCTACACCGAGGCCTCGCTGGTGAAGCGGCTGGAGGAGCTCGGCATCGGCCGGCCCAGCACCTTCGCCAGCATCATCAGCACCGTGCAGGACCGCGGCTACGTCTGGAAGAAGGGCAGCGCCCTCGTCCCGACCTGGCTGGCGTTCGCGGTCGTCGGGCTGCTCGAGCAGCACTTCGGCCGGCTGGTGGACTACGACTTCACCGCCTCCCTGGAGGAGGACCTCGACCTCATCGCCGGCGGCAGCGGCAACGGCGTCGAGTGGCTCACCCGGTTCTACTTCGGCTCCGAGACCGGCAAGGCCGGTGGCGTGGCCAGCCAGGGCGGGCTGAAGAAGCTGGTCGGCGGCAACCTCGACGAGATCGACGCCCGCACCATCAACTCGATCGTCATCGGGCGGACCGGGGACGGCACCGAGGTGGTCGTCCGGGTCGGCCGGTACGGGCCGTACGTGCAGGTCGGCGAGGAGAAGGCGTCGCTGCCGGAGGACCTCGCCCCGGACGAGCTCACGCTCGAGCGGGCCGTCGAGCTGGCCTCCGCCCCGAGCGGCGACAGGGTGCTCGGCGTCGACCCGACCACCGGCTACGAGGTCGTCGCCAAGGCCGGCCGGTACGGGCCGTACGTCAGCCTCGTGCTGCCCGAGGGCAGCAAGGACAAGCCGCCGACGGCGTCGCTGTTCGCCTCGATGGACCTCGCGACGATCACGCTCGAGCAGGCCCTGCGGCTGCTCACCCTGCCCCGCACGCTCGGCACCGCCGAGGACGGCGAGCCGGTGACCGCCCAGAACGGGCGCTACGGGCCGTACGTCAGTCAGGGCAAGGAGTCGCGCAGCCTGGAGAGCGAGGAGGCGCTGTTCACCGTCTCGCTGGAGGAGGCGCTGCACCTGCTGGCCCAGCCCAAGCAGTTCGGCCGCCGGGCCGCCGCCCCCAAGCCCCCGCTCAAGACGCTCGGCAAGGACCCGGTCAGCGGCGGCGAGATGGTGGTCAAGGAGGGCCGGTTCGGCCCGTACGTCACCGACGGCGAGACCAACGCGTCGTTGCGCAAGGGCGACACCCCCGACGGGCTCGACGACGAGCGGGCCGCCGAGCTGCTCGCCGAGCGCCGGGCCCGCGGTCCGGCCCCGAAGAAGACGGCGGCCAAGAAGGCGCCTGCCAAGAAGGCGCCGGCCAGGAAGGCGCCGGCCAAGAAGGCGCCGGCCAAGAAGGCGGCGGCTGCGAAGGCGGCGGCTCCGAAGGCGGCAGCGAAGAAGGCGCCCGCGAAGAAGGCAACGGCTCCCCAGGCCGCGCCGACGGAGCCGAGCGGCTGATCGACCGTAGGCTTCCCGCGTGGCTGCGACCGGGGTGCGCTGGCCCGGTGCGCTGAGGCACCGGGGCTTCCGGCGCCTGTACGTGGCGCTGGCGCTGTCGAGCTTCGGCGACTGGCTGGGCTTCCTGGCCACCACCGCGCTCGCCACCCAGCTCGTCTCGGGCTTCGGCGCGCAGAGCTACGCCGTCGGCGGGGTGCTGGCCTTCCGGCTGCTGCCCGCGGTGCTGTTCGGGCCGATCGCCGGTGCGCTCGCCGACCGGTTCGACCGGCGCGGCCTCATGGTCGTCACCGACGTGCTGCGCTTCGTGCTGTTCGCCTCGATCCCGCTGGCGCAGTCGCTGGTCTGGCTGTTCGTCGCCACCGTGCTGGTCGAGACCCTCAGCCTGCTCTGGATCCCGGCCAAGGAGGCCTCGGTCCCGAACCTGGTCGGCGACGACCTGGAGGCGGCGAACCAGGCCTCGCTGGTCGCCACCTACGGCACCGCGCCGGTCGCGGCGGTGGTGTTCGGCGTGCTCGGGCTGCTCGGCGGCAGCACCGGCCTGCCGGCGGTCGACCTCGCGCTCTACCTCAACGCCGCGACGTTCCTGTTCGCCGCCGTGCAGGTCGGCCGGATCACCGAGATCCCGCGCCGGTCGGAGGCGCCCTCGGCGACGGCGGTGCCGTCGGTCGTGACCAGCATCCGGGAGGGCTGGGCCTTCGCCGGCAGCAGCCCGGTGGTGCGGGGCGTGCTGGTCGGGATGCTCGGCGCGCTGGCCGCCGCCGGGGTCGTGGTCGCCAACGGCAAGCTGTTCGCCACCACCGTGCTGGCCGGTGGTGACGCGGCCTTCGCGCTGCTGTTCGGCACCGTCTTCGTCGGGATCGCGCTCGGGGTGGCGCTCGGGCCGCGGCTGCTCGGTGACCTGTCCCGACGGCGGGCGCTCGGCCCGACGATCACCGCGGCCGGGCTCAGCCTGATGCTGCTGGCCGTCGTGCCGGTGCTCGCGCTGGCGGTCCTGTTCACGCTGCTGCTCGGCGCGTTCGCGGGCCTGGCGTACGTCCTGGGGCTGACGCTGCTCGGCGGCCAGGTCGCCGACGAGGTCCGCGGCCGGACGTTCGGGCTGGTCAACTCCCTGATGCGGATCGACCTGCTGCTGGTGCTCGCCGTCGCCCCGTCGATCGCCGGCACGGTCGGCCAGCGCGAGGTGCTGCTGCCCGGCCTGGGCGTCGTCGACGTCAACGGCATCTCGGTGACCATGCTGCTGGGCGGCCTGGTCGGGGTCGGAGTGGGCTGGGCGTCGTACCGGACGATGGACGACCGGCCGGGCGTGCCGCTGCGCAGCGACCTGTGGGCGCTGCTGCACCGCGGTCGCGCGGTGCCCCGCGGGCCGGGCGTGCTGGTCGCGTTCGAGGGCGGTGAGGGCGGCGGGAAGTCCACCCAGGTCGAGGCGGCCGCCGCCTGGCTGCGCGCGCAGGGGCGTGACGTCGTGGTGACCCGGGAGCCCGGCTCGACCGAGCTGGGCGCCCGCCTGCGCGCGCTGCTGCTGGACCCGGCCAGCCGGCTGAGCCCGCGCGCCGAGGCGCTGCTGTACGCCGCCGACCGGGCGCAGCACGTCGACACGGTCATCCGGCCGGCGCTGGAGCGCGGCGCCGTCGTGCTGACCGACCGCTACGTCGACTCCTCGCTGGCCTACCAGGGCGCCGGCCGCGCCCTGCGGGTCGAGGAGGTGGCCCGGCTGTCCGGCTGGGCGACCGGCGGGGTCCGCCCGGACCTCGTCGTCCTGCTCGACATCGACCCGTCGGTGGGCCTGGCGCGGGCCCGCGACACCGGGGCGCCGGACCGGATCGAGGCGGAGTCGCTGGCGTTCCACACCCGGGTCCGGGAGAGCTTCCTGACGCTGGCCGCCGCGGCGCCGGACCGTTACCTCGTGCTCCCCGCCGACAAGCCCGCCGAGCTGGTGGCGGCCGCGGTGCGCAGCCGGCTCGCCCGGGCGCTGCCCGAGGTCGACGACGCCGGCCCGCTGCCCGCGGACCCGGACGCGCCGGTGGTGTCGGCATGAGCGGCCTGCTGGACGAGCTGGTCGGCCAGGAGAGCGTCGTCCAGCAGCTGCGCGAGGCCGCCGCGGACGCGCGGACGCCGGGCGCCGCGCGGGGGCCGATGACGCACGCCTGGCTGTTCACCGGCCCGCCGGGGTCCGGCCGGTCGGTCGCGGCCCGGGCGTTCGCCGCGTCGCTGCAGTGCCTCGACCCGGTGCCCGACGGCGGGGCCTGCGGGCACTGCGAGGCGTGCCACCAGGTGCTCGTCGGCACCCACCCGGACGTCGCACGGATCGTGCCGGAGGGGCTGACCCTCGGCGTCAAGGCCGCCCGCGAGATCATCGTGCGGTCGTCCCGGGCGCCGACCCGCGGGCGCTGGCAGGTCACCTTCATCGAGGACGCCGACCGGATGACCGACGACGCGACCAACGCTGTCCTGAAGGCGCTCGAGGAGCCGCCGCCGCACAGCGTGCTGCTGCTGTGCGCGCCGAGCGTGGACGACCTGCTGCCGACGGTGCGCTCGCGCTGCCGGCTGGCCGCGCTGCGCACCCCGCCGGCCGGCGCGGTCGCCGCCGTGCTGGAGCGCGACGGCGTCGACCCGGCGATGGCGGCGTTCGCGGCCCGCGCCGCGCAGGGTCACGTCGGGCGGGCCCGGCGGCTCGCGACCGACGAGCAGGCCCGCCGGGAGCGCCGGGACGTGCTCATGCTGCCGCGGTCGCTCGGCAGCATCGGCGCGGCGCTGGTCGCGGCCCGCGACCTGGTCGACGCCGCGCAGCAGGAGGCCGGCCGGCTGACCGCGCCGCGTGACGCCGCGGAGCGCGCGGAGCTGGAGGGCGCGCTCGGGATGGGCGCCACCGGCAAGGGGGTCGCCGCTGCCCGGCGCGGCGCGGGAGCCCTCAAGGAGCTGGAGAAGGCCCAGAAGAGCCGCGGCACCCGCAGCAGCCGGGACGCGCTCGACCGCGCTCTCATCGACCTGGCCGCGTTCTACCGCGACGTGCTCGTCACCCAGCTCGGCACCGGCACGCAGCTGGTGCACGCCGACCTGGGGGAGCAGGTCGCGGCGATCGCCCGGGCCACCCGGCCCGAGGCGACGCTGTGCCGGCTCGACGCGGTGCTGGGCTGCCGGACCGCGATCGACGCCAACGTGCCGCCGCTGCTCGCCGTCGAGGCGATGGCGCTGTCGCTGCAGACCGCCTGACGCCGGTCGGACGGGCCGTCCCCTACACTCGTCCCGGCACCACGCCGCCTTAGCTCAGTCGGCAGAGCACCTCACTCGTAATGAGGTTGTCCGCGGTTCGATTCCGCGAGGCGGCTCCACGTCTGACCTGCGATCCGCAGGTCAGCGACCACGATCGTCGCTGCTTGCGGGGCCAGCGCTGTTGCCCTTGACGCGCACTGGCGCCACGGCCGCCGGTCAGGACGGCTCGCCCGGTAGGGCTGGGCCATCCGCTACGGGCGTAGTCGCTGGGATGGCAGGCACGTCGCCACCCTGCGCCCCAGGACTGACACCGGGGCGGGTGCCTGCACCTGCGTCCCACCTCTACATCGCTGGGTTGGCGGACTCCGCGGCCAGGGCGGCGCCTCGACCTGGGTCATGTCGTCGTCAGGTGCCCGGGCCTCTCTAGGGTTGCCGGATGCCGATCAGACTCGAGAACGTCGCCATCGCCGTCCGGGATCTCGAAGCCACCATCGCCTTCTTCACCGACCTCGGACTGTCGGTGCTGGGCCGCGACACGGTGAGTGGAGGATGGACCGAGACTGCGGTCGGCCTCGACGGCAATCACGCGAAGATCGCGATGCTGCAGACGCCGGACGGGCACGGACGCCTTGAGCTCTTCGAGTACATCCACCCGAACGCGATCGAGACCGAGCCCACCCAGCCGAACGAGATCGGTATGCACCGCGTCGCCTTCTCCGTCGACGACATCGACGAGACACTGCAGGTCGCCGCGAGGCACGGCTGCCACCCGCTGCGCGGCGTCGCCACCTACGAAGACATCTACAAGCTCACGTACGTCCGCGGCCCCAGCGGCATCATCGTGATGTTCGCCCAGGACCTCAGAGGGAGCTGAACACGCGCATGTGGCCCCGAGGACCCGCGTGTCGCGGGTCGACGGCGCCGAGCGTCGACGCCCGCCTCACTCGAGGCCAGGTGGGGCGGGTGCGATCACCGCGCTGCCGCGGGTGCTCGAGCTGGACGATGCCGGGTCACCGCGTCCGGCGACCTCCGCGCTGGATGGATCGGGTGACAACCGTCCCTGTCTCTGGTTCTCTCTAGGTACGTTCACAACCTAGGTAGAGGTGGGTCATGCAGTCGAGGACGTGGCCGGAGCAGGACGAGCGATGGGCGGAGCGCTACCGGGCGGCGATCGCCGGCACGGCGGTCCCGGGGGCCGTGCGTGCAGCCCGCGAGCGGGAGCTGCTCCAGGCGGTGTGCGAGGCCGGGGTGCCAGCGGCCGAGCTGTTCGGCGACGCCGATGCGCTCGCGGCCGAGGACGCCGCCGAGCTGGCGACGATCGACGAGGCGGTGCGCACGTCCGAGGCCGGCGGGTTGAAGCCTGCGCTGTTCGAGGTCGGGGGGACAGCACTGGTGGGGGGCGTCATTGCGGTCCTGTCCATGGCGGTGCGCAGCGGCTGGTCCGTCGACGTCGACACCGCGGCCGTGCTCCTGGTGGCGAGCTTGATGGTTGTGCTCCTGGGATGGGTCGTCGGGAGGGCCTTGTACTCCGCGGGACGGGCAGCCGCGACGCTCGCCGTGGCCGCAGGCGTCCTGACGGTCGCCGTCGGCGGCATCGCCGTCGCGGACAGCCTGGGCCCGGACCGTCTGCTCGGGCGAGACATCCCCTTGCCCCTGGTGGCTGTCGTGCTGCTCACCCCCGGGGTCCTCCTGCTCGTGGCCTCGAGCCGGCTGGCGCAGCCGACCCTGCAGGGCGACTGGGACGACGCCGCGTGGATGCGACGCTTCCGGGGCGGACTGCGGGCTCGGCTCGTGCCCGCCGAGACAGCGCGCGGTCACGTGGCAGAGGTCGAGCAGGGGCTCGGGACCGGTGCGGGGTCGGCCTTCGCCGAGTTCGGTCACCCGCTGGTCCTCGCGGAGGAGCTGGCACGGGCCGACCGGACTGCGCGGGCACGGCGCTGGCGGGTGACCACGGTCGCCGGCACCCTCGTCCCGCTGGGAATCGCAGTCCTCGTCGTCACGAGCGACAGCTGGGGGCCCCTGACGGCGCCGATCGCGACCTTGTTCCTGCTCGTCGGCCTGGCGAGACCTGTCGCCGCCTGGGGCCGTCGGCCGTGGGCGGAGCAGCCATGAGCCTCGCCGCGTGGCAGCGGGCGTCCCTGCCCATGCTGGTCCTGGACGTGCTCGCGGGGGCGCCGCGGCACGGGTACGGGATCTCGCAGGCGCTGGTCTCGGCGGGACTGCAACCGATCAAGGGCGCCCAGCTGTACCCCGCGCTCGTGCGGTTGGAGGACGACGGCGCCATTGACTCGCGGTGGGAGCAGGGCGAGTCGGGGCCGGCGCGCAAGGTCTACGCGCTGACGGCGGCCGGACGGGCGCAGCGGGAGTCGCTTCGTGCCCAGTGGCGGGCGTTCCTCGCGGCGACCGAGACCGTCGGCGAGCAAGGTGCTGCGGCGCGGCGCCAACCCCTCGGCGCACCGTCTCGGCCGGCACCCACGTGACGCCGCACGGGTGCTGTCAGGAACGCTCGTCCGCATCGAGGTGTGCCCGACCCCCGGTGCACCACGTCCGTGACGAACAGCGCGAACGCGGCGCCATGGCTCTGTGGGGCCGAGCCGTCTGCGCCACCTCCCGTGACCGCACCCGCCAGACGGTGGCCCCCCGGTCATGCCCGCGGGGAACGAGTCAGGAGCGGCCCTGTCGCTCGGCCGTCCACGACGACACGGACGGCGCGCATCACCGGCACCGGAGCGGGATGGTGGCGGGCTTGCCGCCCTCGCCAGGGGCCGGCAAGGACCGTGGGTGCGGGCACGCCGGCCGTCCCGGGTCAGGGCTTCTGGCATTCAGGTTCGCGGGCCACCCGGTCGAGTACGACAGCATGACGGCCCTCCGCAACACCGACAGCGTGCTCGTGGGGCCGCTCCAGCCGGCCGGCCGGCCGGCGCCGCTGCTCGCTGCCCTCGACCGGCTGCCGCACCCGCAGCAGGTCGTGCTGCGAGCCGGCTACCTCGAGGGCGTCGCGCCGGTGGACCTCGCGGCGCGGCTGCTGCTCACCGAGCGCGAGCTCGCGCTGGTGCTGCGTCGGGCCGTGACCGGGCTCGCCGCCGCGCACCGTCCGGCGGCGCGGACGGTGGGGCCCCGGGCGCACCCCTTCGCCGTCTCCTGACGGCGCCGGCCGGCGTCCGTACGCCGCCGGCCATGGACCCCGGGGCGCGGGGCGAGCAAGGTGGAGGCGGTGGTCCGGCCGCTCGGCCCGGGCGGCGTGAAGCGTCGGCTCGGCCGAGGCCGCTCCGCCCCTGACCCGGTCGCGGCCCGACCAGGGCCGCGGCGCCCGCGCCGCGCCGGAGGTCGTCCCGCTCCGGCGCGGCCGCCCACCGCGGGACACGCCCGGCGCCGCGACCTGGACCGCCGGGGCCGAGGAGGACCACCACATGGCCATCGACTTCACGTTGACCCAGGAGCAGAAGGAGATCCAGGCCGCGGCGCGCGACTTCGCCGTGAACGTGCTCGCGCCGGTGTCGCGGCAGATCGACGAGGAACCGGACCCGCTGCGCGGCTTCCAGCTGGCCAAGCCGGCCTACCGGGAGGCGTCCCGGCGCGGCATCACCTTCTCCATGCTGCCCCGCGAGTACGGCGGCGGCGGCCTGTCCAACGTCGACTTCATCGATCGCCGCCGAGGAGATCCAGGCGGTCGACCCCGGCTTCGGCACCAGCGTGCTGGTGAACGGCCTCGGCCTCATGCCGGTCTGGTACTACGGCACCGAGGAGCAGAAGCAGCGCTTCATCGGGCGCGCGACGGCCGACACGACGGGCGAGTTCATCGTCGGCTACGCCGCCAGCGAGCCGCCGGGATCGCCGGGCGGCACCGCCAACTTCGACGCGCCGGCCGTCGACGGCGCCGGGCATGGGCGTGACGGCGACGCTGGACGGCGACGAGCTACGTCCTCAACGGTCGCAAGTACTGGCCGTGCAACGTCGGCGGCTGGGACAACCTCGGCGCCGACCTCAACCTCGTCGTGGTCCGCACCGACCCGACGCGCGGCGGCACCGACGGGCTGTCGGCGATCATGGTCGAGCGCGGGACCCCGGGGGTGACCTACACCTCGATCAGCACGTCGGCGCAGCGCAGCGCCCCGAACTGCGAGATCGTCTTCGACTACGCACGGGTCCCGGCGGCGAACATGATCGAGGGCGCCAAGGGCAACGGCGACCTGCTCATCAACCGCAACTTCGCCTGGTCGGGCCCGGTGGCCGGGATCGGCGCGGTGGCGGTCGCCCGGGCGGCGTACGAGGAGGCGCTGGAGTTGGCCAAGACGTACACCGCCGGCGGCCCGCAGCCGATCATCCACTACCAGTACCCCGGCTACGTGCTCGGCGACGTCGCCGCGAAGATCGAGGCGGCCCGGTACTTCTGCTGGAAGACCGCGCACTACCTCGACCAGCACGACTACCACGGCGAGATGCTCGGCGCCATGTGCAAGATCCACTGCACCGAGATGCTGTTCGACTGCGTCTACAAGTGCATGCAGGTGGTGGGCGTCAACGCGGTGGACCGCACGCACCCGTTCGACCGCTACCTGCGGGAGGCCGCGCTGCTCCCGCTGTACGACGCCGGCAACTTCGGGATGCAGCGGCGCCGCGTGCACGGCGTGATGGCCGACCCCTCGTTCAACCCGCGGGCGGTCGATGGACGACGAGGCGATCGAGTTCACCAAGGCCATGGAGGGCATCGACACCGTGCCGGGGCCGACCTCGGACGAGCAGGCGGCGCCGGCCGTCCCGGCCCAGAGCCGGGCCGGAACCCCGGCGGGGGCGCGTCGCTGAGCCGGGCGCACAGAAGGGCGTCAGCGCGTGAGCACGCCGACCGGGTCGGCCGCCTGCGGGCCGTCCGGCGCGGGCAGCCCGGCTGCCGGTCGAGCGACCGGCACGGCCAGGTGCCACAGCCCGACGGCGACGGCGGGCAGGCCGGCCAGCGCCACCGCCGGCCCGGTGCCGATCCGGTCGGCGAGCGCGCCCACGCCGACCGCGGCCAGGGCCTGGCCACCGGCCAGCAGGCCCATCAGCAGGCCGAACGCGCTGCCCCGGATCTCGTCCGGCAGCAGCGGGCCGACCAGGGCGGACGCCGGGATCATCACGACGGCCAGCGCCCCGGCACCGGCGATCGGCAGGAGCAGCCCGGGCAGGGACGGGGTGAGCGCGAACAGAGCGAGCAGGGAGCCGCCGCCGAGGCTGAGCAGGGCGATGACGCGCATCTGCAGCACCCGGTCGGGCAGGTGCGGGACGGCGGTCAGGCTCAGCACGATGGTGACCGCTGCCGCGGCGCCGCTCAACGCGGCGGTGGTGCCCGGGCCACCACGCAGGTCGCCGAGGACGTACGGCGCGATCATCGTGGCCGCCGCGGTCCCGGAGGCCATCGCGACGGTGACCAGCAGCACCGTCCGGCGTACGTCGGGCAGCGCCCACAGCACCCGGGCAGCGCGCCGCAGCCGTGCCGGGGCGGGGGCCGCGGGGGCGGGGCAGGGCACGCCGGACAGCAGCAGGGCCGACAGCACGAAGCTCGCGGCGTTGAACCACAGGGCACCGGGCGCGCCGAGCCAGGCCACGAGCGCCCCGCCGATCGCCGATCCCAGCAGCAGCGCCGAGTCCTCGGCCACGCCGGTCAGGGTGTGCAGGGCGGGGAGCTCGTCCTCCGGGACCAGGGTGGGCCGGACCGCGGCTGCCGCGGCGTCCGCGGGCGGGCTGGCCAGGCCGGCCAGGAAGACCAGCGCCAGCAGGACCGGCAGCGGTACGCCCAGCGCCGCGACCGCGAACGCGGCGGCCCGCACCAGGTCGCAGGCCACCAGGACCGTCCGCCGCGAGGTGCGGTCGGCGAGCGTCGCCAGCACCTGCCCGGGACCGACCCAGGCCAGCAGCCCGGCTCCGGTCACCAGGCCGGTGAGGGTGGCCGAGCCGCTCTGCGCGTAGACCAGGACCGCGAGCGCCAGGCGGGCCGCCCAGTCGCCCAGCTCGGTGAGGACACCGGCGGCCCAGAAGCGCCGGAACGCCGGGCTGCGCAGCGGCGCCGCGAGAGCGCGGGCGCGGTCCTGCACGGGTGTACCTCCAACAGGTCGGTGGCGCCCGTCGGGCGCCCGAGGAGCGCAGCGAGGTCGAGGCGGGCGGGGTCGTCAGACACCCCGCCCGCCTCGAGCTGCGAAAGTCGCGGCCGGCCCGAGGCGGGCGGGCGGCGACGGATGGCTCATCGCCAGGAACGAGCGCGCATGGCACCCCCTTCGGGTCGGCCGCTCCGGCCCGTGCGGGACCGGAGGCGGGCTGGGCCGGGTGTGACGGGCGGCCGCACCGGTGCAGGACCGGCAGACCGCTTCGTCGGAGCGCATCCTGCTGGTCAGCCCGGCGCGCGTCCCCGTTTTGCTGAGACATGATCCGATTGGGGGAACGGCAGCCCGGCCGCCCGGCGCACGGCCCCGGGCATCAGACGGCCGGTCCAGCGGCGGCGAGCCACCCCGCGAAGGTCAGGCGCCCCCCGGGCGTCGCGGCGAGGTGGTGCCCGCGCCGGAATCCGGCGAACGTCGCTCCGGGCAGCGCGACCGGCAGCACGGCGCGGCGGCGGCCGGTGGCCGTCAGGTAGTCCCGCGCGAGCTGCCGGGCGGGGAGCACCTGCGGGCCGCCGAGGTCCGGCGCACGTCCGGCGGCCGGTCCGCAGGCCCGTGCGGCCAGGTCCGCGGCCACCTCGCTCGCCGCCACCGGCTGGAAGGGGACCGCCGGCACGACCATCACGGGCGAGCGCGCCAGGGCGCGGCAGCCCCGCAGCACGAGCTCGTGGAACTGGGTGGCCCGCAGGACGGTCCAGGGCAGCCCCGACGCCGCGACGACCTGCTCGACCTGGTGCTTCACGCGGTAGTAGCCGAGCGGGATGCGGTCCACGCCGACGATGGACACGTACAGCAGGTGCGGCGCGCCGGCCCGCCGGGTCGCCTCGACGAGCCGCTGGGCCTGCGGCAGGTCGTCGGCCCCGCCGCTGGTCGCGCAGTGCACCACCGCACCGGCGCCGGCGAGCGCCGCGTCCAGGCCCTGCCCGGTGCCCAGGTCGGCGACCCGGCCTTCGATTCCCGCCGCGGCTCTCAGCGGCCGGCGGCTGACCACCCGGACGCTCCGGCCCGCCGCCAGCAGCTCTGTCACGACCAGCCGGCCCAGCGTGCCGGTCCCGCCGGTCACGACGACGTCCCCCGAGGTCACCTGGGCACTGTCCGCCGAAGCGGCGCTCCCGGCCAGACCCGGCCCGTTCAAGGCGGCGCGTCCGGCGGCCGGGGGTCGCCGACCAGCACCCGGGCGACCGGCAGAGCCACCCGCTCGACGACGAGAACCAGGCCGAGCAGGACGGCGGCCCGGCCGGCGCCGCCGACCAGGTCCAGCGTGCCGCGCAGCATGAGGGCGGCGATGCAGCCCAGCCCGGCGAGCCCGCACAGCGCGACCGAACGGGTCCTCACCAACGGGCGCACGACGCGATCACCTCCACCAGCAGGGCAGCGGTGGCCGGCCGGCCGGCGCCGTCGTGCGCCAAGGTGCCCGGCCGGGCGCCGTCCTCGCAGGCGGCCCGCAGGATCTCCACCGCGCCGCGCAGCCCGTAGCCGCTCACGACGACCGGATGCCTGGCATCGGGCGCGCCCGGCGGCGGTACGACGGCGGCCACGGCCGAGGTCAGAGCCGACCGCCAGCTCTCCTCGTCCTCGGGGTCCTCGACCGGCAGTCGGCTGAGCACGGTCGACGGGACGCCGAGCCGGCGCAGCGCGCCGCGGTCCCAGGTCGGGGGCACGCCGTCCCGCGGGCCGTCGCCGTCGAGCAGGGGCACCGCGCCGCCGGACGCGCCCTCGGGGGCCCGGTCGTGCTCGGCGAGGGCGGGTGCCGGGTGCGCCGGGCCGCTCCCGCGGGCGGTGAGCTCGGCGAGCAGCCGCTCGACGTCCTGCTGCTGCTCCCAGGTCCAGGCCGTCTCGTCCGTCGGCAGAGCGCTGCCCGGAGCCGGCCCGGCCGGTGCGAGCACGCCGGCCAGCGCCGCCCGCTCGCGCCGTTCCGCGGCCCCGAGCAGCCTGTCCAGCGCCGTGTCCACCGCGTCGGCGCTCCCGGCGGCCGGGGCGCCCGACGCGGGCTGCGCCGGGCCGGTCACGGTGACCGTCGTCGTCGGGGGGCGGCGGACGGTCACCTGCACGTGCGAGCGGCCGAGCAGGCCGCGCACCCCACCGGTGTGCCGCGCGGCGCGCAGCACCTGCACCGCCGGCCCGTACGCGGCGCGGGCCGCGGCGAGCGCGTCCGCGGCGGTCGGCCCGGAGAACACCTCCGTGTCGTGCTCAGACTCCGGCCGTCTCAAGGCGGATCACCCCCACGGGCTCGACGTGCAGCGTGCGGGCGAGGTCGGGGTAGGCGAGCACCCGCAGGTCGGGGCGGGACGGCGCGAGCAGCCGGCGGACGGCCGGACGCAGCGCGGCCGAGCAGACCAGCACCGGGCGGTGGCCCTGCGCCTCGGCGGCCGCCAGCGCGCCGGCGGCGGCGGTGAGCAGGCCCTCGATCCGCAGCCCGTCGATCGCCAGCCAGGAGCCCGCGTCACCGGCCCGGACCGCCTCCAGCAGGGACTGCTCGAGCAGCGGGTCGAAGGTGAGGGCGGCCAGCCGCCCGGCGGTCGCGGCGCCGGTGGAGATCGCCGCCCCGAGGACGCCGCGGGCCGCCTCGACGAGCGCCTCGCGCTGCCGGGTCTCGCGGGCCTTGCTGGTGACCGCCTCCAGGATCCGGACCAGGTCGCGGACCGGGACGCCCTCGTCGAGCAGGTCCCGCAGGACGCCCTGCACCTCGGCCAGCGACACCCCGTCGCCACCGACCTCGGCGGCCACGGACGGGCTGATCGCCTTCACCGCGTCCACCAGCACCTGCACGTCCTGGCGGCCCAGCAGCTCGCCGGCGTGCCGGCGGACCACCTCGGCGAGGTGGGTGACGAGCACCGAGCCGCGGTCGATGACGGTGGCGCCCTCGGCGGCGAGCACCTCGGCGAGCTCCTCGCGCACCCAGGAGGCGGGCATCCCGAAGACCGGGTCGACGGTGGGCCGGCCGGGCACGCCCGCGTGCTCGTCCTCGCCGCCGAGCACCAGGCTGCAGCCGGGCGGGGCCTCGCCGCGGCCGACCTCGACGCCGTGCACGTGGATGGCGTACGTCGCGTGCGGCAGGTTCGGGGCGTCCTGCGTGCGGACCGGCGGGACCACGACGCCCAGCTCGCCGGCGGTGCGCTTGCGCAGCGCGCGGACCCGGTCCATGAGGTTGCCGCCGCGGGCCGGGTCGAGCAGGTCGAGCAGGTCGGGGGACAGGTGCAGCTCGAGCGGCTCGACCCGGGCGCTGTCGAGCAGGTCCGGCACCGTGTCGCCGTCCTCGGCGGTCTGCACCGGTGCCGGCTCCGGCAGGACCTTGGCGACGACCGCCCGGCTCGCCGGCGAGCAGCAGCAGCCCGGCCAGGACCAGGAACGGGCAGCTTGGGCATGCCGGGCAGCAGGCCCAGCACCACCGTCGCCGCGGCGCCGACCCGCAGCGCCGGCGCCGAGCGGAACAGCTGCGCCGCGACGTCGCCGCCCAGGCCGCCGGCCTCGTCGGACTGCACCCGGGTGACCAGGACCGCCGACGCCACCGAGATGAGCAGCGCCGGCACCTGGCTGACCAGGCCGTCGCCGACCGAGAGCAGGGCGTACCGGGAGGCGGACTCGCTCAGCGACATGCCCTGCTGGACGACGCCGAGCACGAGCCCGCCGAGGAGGTTGATCACCACGATGACGATGCCCGCGATGGCGTCGCCCTTGACGAACTTGCTGGCGCCGTCCATCGCGCCGTAGAAGTCCGCCTCGCGGCCGACCTCGGACCGGCGGCGGCGGGCCTCGTCGTCGTCGATGAGCCCGCTGTTGAGGTCGGCGTCGATCGCCATCTGCTTGCCCGGCATGGCGTCCAGGGTGAAGCGCGCGGCCACCTCGGCGACCCGGCCGGCACCGGCCGTGATCACGAGGAACTGGATGACGACGAGGATGAGGAAGACGACGAGGCCGACGACGAGGTTGCCGCCGATGACGACGTCGCCGAACGCCTCGATGATCTTGCCGGCGTCGGCGTCGAGCAGGATCAGCCGGGTCGAGCTGATGTTCAGCGCCAGCCGGAACAGCGTCGCGATGAGCAGCAGCGCCGGGAAGACCGACGAGGTCCAGCGGGCGGCGAGACCATCAGGGCGACCAGCAGGATGACGACCGCGCCGGTGAGGTTGGTCGCCAGCAGCAGGTCCAGCAGCGCCTTGGGCAGCGGCAGGACCAGCATGAGCACCAGGCAGACGATCAGCACCGGCACGCCGAGCTGGATCAGCCGGCCGGGCCCCTTCGTCGGGGTCATGCGCTCCTCCTGCGGGTGCTGTAGACCATCGCCAGGACCTCGGCGACGGCGCGGTAGAGCTCGACGGGAACCGGGTCCCCGACCTCGGTCGCCCGGTACAGCGCGCGTGCCAGCGGCTTGTCCTCGACCACCGGCACGTCGTGCTTGGCGGCCTCGTCCTTGATGCGCTGGGCGGCGCCGCCGGCCGCCTTGGCCACCACCGTCGGCGCCCCGGTGCCGTCGCGTGTACGTGAGCGCGACGACCAGGTGGGTGGGGTTGGCCAGCACGACGTCGGCGCCGGCGATCGCGGCCAGCATGCGGCTGCGCGACAGCTTGGCGGCCCGCGCCCGGATCTGACCCTTCATCTGCGGGTTGCCGTCGCTGGACTTGTGCTCCTCGCGGACGTCCTGGTGGCTCATCTTGGCCTGCTTGTCGAAGCGCCGGCGCGACCACTTCGCGTCGATGACGCCGACCACGACGGCGAGCAGCGCGACGCGGACCAGCAGCTCCCCGACCGAGCCGCGGACGACGCCGACCAGCGCGTCGACGGTGCCCGGCCCGGCGAGCAGCGCCTCGTACCCGCTGGTCCAGACGCCGGCGGTGACGGCGGCCAGCAGCGCCAGCTTGATCACGCTGCGCAGCAGCTCGAAGACCACCTGGGCCGAGACCATCCGCTTCATGCCGGCCTTGGCGCTGACCCGCTCCTTGCGCGGCTTCAGCGCCCACAGGTTCGGGCCGGAGCGGCTGACCATCGCGGAGGAGGCGAGGCTGACGAAGGCCAGCGCGGCGAGCAGCGGGGCGAGCGCCCGCACCGACTCCGACACCATCCGGCCGGCCGTGGCGGTGGCGACCGACAGGTCACCGGTCGAGCTGGACAGCGCGATCACCAGGCTGGTGCCGACCGACGTCGTTCAGCCGGCTGATCGTGCCCGGCAGCAGCGCCACGGCGGCCACCAGGACCACCGCCTGCGGCAGCTCGATGGAGCGGGCGACGTGTGCCCTTCTTGCGCAGGTCCTTGCAGGCGCTTCGGTGTCGCCTTCTCGGTCTTCTCGCCGCTCATCGCAGCACCTGCCCGCCGAGCCGGACCGCCGGGTCGACCAGGCCGGGCAGCCGGGCGGGCAGCATCGCGAGCATGGTGCCGGCGGCGGTCAGCGCGACCAGCGACTTCACCGGCAGCCCGACGACGAGGGCGTTGGCCTGCGGCACGAACTTGCCGGCCAGCGCCAGCGCGACCTCGGTGAGGAACAGCACGCCGAGCAGCGGCGCCCCGATCTGCAGCGCCGCGACGAGCACCCCGGACAGCGCCGCGCCGAGCAGCGGGCCGGCGCCGGCGGCCAGGGTCGGCACGTGGTCGACCGGCAGGGCGCGGAACGAGGCGATGAAGCCGGCGAAGATGCGTCTGGTAGCCGCCGGTGGCGAACAGCAGCGCCAGGAACGTGACGCGAGGTGAGCCGGGCGAACGCGGCCGACTGGTTGCCGTTCACCGGGTCGAGCATGGCGCCGTAGGAGAACCCGCTGGCGTAGTCGGCCAGCGAGCCGGCGACCTCCACCGCGGCGAGCACGAACGCCGTGAGCAGCCCGATCGCCAGGCCGACGGCGACCTGGGCGAGCGGCGGCCGAGCAGGAAGCCCCCGGTGTCCGGCGGGACGGCGACCGGCGGGAGCAGCGGGGTGAGGAACAGCGCCAGGCTGACCGCCACGGCGAGCCGGGCGACCGACGGGATGCCCGCGGGGTGAACAGCGGCACCGACGGTCGCCCACGCCGTCGTCCGGGCCAGGACCAGCAGGAACACGCTGAACGTGTCAGCGTTCAGGGGCAGGTCGAGGACGTCCGGACTGGCCATGCCGCTCAGCCCAGCAGCGTCGGGATCGAGGCGAACAGGTTCGAGGTGTAGTCCACCAGCGAGCGCAGCATCCAGCTCCCGGTGACCAGCAGCACCAGCCCGCAGGCGGCCAGCCGCGGCACCATCGCCAGCACCTGGTCCTGCACCTGGAAGACCGCCTGGACGAGGCTCACGACCAGGCCGACGACCAGGCTCACGACGAGCAGCGGGGCGATGACCTTGGTGGCCACGATCAGCGCGTCCGAGGTGAGCGAGACGATGGTGGTGTCGAGCACGGCGAACCCTTCTCAGCGGGAGAACGAGGACAGCAGGGACTCGACGACGAGCGACCAGCCGTTCGCGGCGACGAACAGCAGGAGCTTGAACGGCAGCGAGATGAGGACCGGCGGGAGCATGACCATGCCCATCGCCGACAGCGCGGCCGAGACGATCAGGTCGATGATGATGAACGGAATGAAGATCACGAAGCCGATGAGGAAGGCGGTACGCAGCTCGGAGAGCACGAAGGCCGGCACCAGCGTCGTGGTCTTCACCTCGGCCGGGGACGCCGGACGCTCGTCGCCGGCCAGCTTGACGAACATCGACGAGGTCCTCGTCGCGGACCTGACGCAGCATGAACTCCCGGAACGGCTCCAGGCCGCGCTGCATCGCCTCGGTCTGCGAGATCTCGCCCTTCGTGAACGGCTGCAGGGCCTGCTCGTTGGCCTCGGCGAAGGTCGGGGCCATCACGAACAGCGACAGGAACAGCGCGAGGCCGATGACGACCTGGTTCGGCGGGACACCGGCCGTGCCGAGAGCGGACCGCACGAAGCCCAGCACGATGACGATGCGCGTGAAGGCCGTCGTCATGATGAGCAGCGCGGGCAGCAGCGTGATGGCGCCGAGCAGCAGGACGATGCTGACCGGGCTGTCCAGGCCGCCCGAGCCGGCGGGCCCGAGGTCCAGGCCCGGGCCGGCCCCGTCGGGGGGTGCGGTGGCCGTGGCCGCGCGGTCGGTGCCCGGCGCCGCCGGGGCGGCCGGCGTCGCCGGCTCGGCTCCCGTTACGGCGTTCCCGGTCGCACCGCGGCGGTTGGACACGGCCGGCGGGGTCGCCGGGCTCGGGACGACCGCGGCGGCCGCACCGGCGGGGCGGGGGGTGGACGAGGACGGCGTGGGCGAGGCGGCCGGCTTCGGCGACGCGGTGCCGGACGGGGTGGGCGCGGGCTTCGCGGTGGGCGCCGTGGCGGTCGGCGCGGGAGTCGTGGGAGCCGTGGGAGCCGTGGCGGTGCTGGTCGGGGCGGGCCCGGCGGGCTCGGGGGCCGGAGCCGGCGCGGGAGCGGTGGCCGCCGGCTCGACCGCAGGGTCGCCGGGCTCGGCCCAGGCGGCCGCGGTCAGCGGGACCAGCAGGCACAGCACCAGACCGGCGACCGTGGAGCCCCGACGCCGCCACCGCGAGCGGGTGCACGGCGGGTGCGCCGGGGTGGCGGGCATTGCGGACTCCAGGGCTCGTCGGATGCGTCCCTGCGAGGCGCGACGGCGGGCCGTCGTCCGTACCGGTCGCGGATCCGTCCGCGTCCGTCGTGCCGTGCCGGTGGTGCCGGGCGTGCTGGTCGTGCCGGGGCGTGCTGGTCCGGGCGTCGTGCCCGGTGGGACTGCCGGGTCTAGCGCTGCCGGTCCGGTGTCCCGGTCGAGCGCGAGCCCGGCCGGGCGAGCAGCTGCGCGGCCGAGGCCTGCAGCGCCGCGGCGAACGTCGGTCGCTCCGCCGCCGCCCCGACGGTCCCGGCCGGCTGCCCGTCCCGGGCGGCGGGCGGTCCGGCCGCGGCCGGCTCCCCGGCAGGGGCCGGCAGCTCGGTCTCGGTGAGCAGGGTGACGCTGTGCTCGGTCACCCCGAGGGCGTACGCCCGGCCGGCGATCCGGACCAGCGCCACCGAGGCGCCCTTGCCGACCCGGGTGCTGCTGAGCACCTGCAGGGGGCTGTCCTGCGAGCGCAGCCGGCGCCCGCCGTCGGTGCGGCGGACCGCCCACAGCGTCAGCCCCAGCAGGACGAACACGAGAGCGGCCCGACCGAGCAGCCCGAGCAGGTCCACTCAGGGCTCGACGATGCTGGTGAACCGGACGCCGAACTCGCCGTCGATCACGACCACCTCGCCGCGTGCGATGACGGTGCCGTTGACCAGGACGTCCACCGGGGACTCGGCGGACCGGTCGAGCTCGACGACGCTGCCGACGTCCAGCGTCAGCAGCTCGCGCAGCGGCAGCCGCACCTGGCCCAGCTGCACCGACAGCGACACCTCGACGTCGGCGAGCAGCCGCAGGTCGCGCGGCGAGCGGGCCGGGGCTCCGGCGGGCAGCTCCGGGGCGTACGGCGGTGAGACCGACGTGAGCGCCGGCCCGCCCGCGGGCATCGGGTCGGGGGTCATGCGCTGCCTCCCAGCAGGTCGGTGACGAGCACCGCGCGGCGGCGGCCGCGGCGGCCGAGCGTGGCCTGCAGCACGACACGGTCGTCGAGCACGCCGAGCAGCGGCTGGTCGACGGCGTGGTCCAGCCGCACGACGTCGCCGGGCGACAGGCTCTCCAGGTCGGCGGCGCTCATCGGCGTCGACGCGAGCCGCAGCGAGATCTGCACCGGCACCGCGCCGAGCGCGGCGGCGGTGGCGGCGGACGGCTGCGCCAGCGCCAGCTCGCTGCCGGGCAGCAGGGCGCGGGCCGGCAGCGCCAGCGTGACCGTGTCCTCCACGCCGGAGCCGTCGATGCGGGTGCGCAGGCGCAGCGCCACCAGGTCGCCGATGCTCGTCGGCGGCGCCAGCTGCTCGGGCTCGCCGACGACCAGCGCGCTGAGCCCGTTGGCCGAGAACGCGGTCACCAGCGGCTGCAGGGCGGGACCGAGGTGCCGCAGCACCAGCCGCTGCTCCAGCGTGGTGGCGGACCGGCCGGGCCGGTCGTCGTCCAGCCGGCCGGTGCCGCCCATCAGGGTGTCGGCGAGCACGACCGTCAGCGCCGCGGGGACCGCGAGAACGGCCGCGCCGAACACCCCGCAGTCCACGTAGGCCCAGGTCATGCCGGAGCCGGCGAGGTGGCTGGCCGAGACCCGCTCGGCGCCCGTGCAGGTGACGCTGACCGTGCGGCCGCAGGCGACGGACAGCGCCACGCCGATCCGCGGGGAGACGTCCTGCACCCGGGAGACCAGCCGCGGGGCGGTGGCCGGCAGCGGCAGCGGCGCCTCGAAGTCGAACGCGTCCGGACCGACCCCGGCCGGGGCGGTCGGCTGCGGCACGGGGATCGTCACGCGCTGTGTCTCGTCACCCGGTCGGGTGTCCTCAAGCCCCGGCCCGGAACTTTCCGCCCGGGCGGTGCGGCGGCCGCCGGGGACCACCAGGGCGAGCGCGCCGCCGGCGTGCCCGGGGACGTCGACGGTGAGGTCCAGCCGCTCGGTCGCCTCGCACAGCTCGACGGCGACCGAGCCCGGCAGCTCCGCGCCGTCGACGATGCCGCCCAGCGTGAGGTGCGGGCGGTCGGGACCGTTCAGCAGGCCGGCGCTCACGTTGAGCACCTCGTGCAGGTTCGCCAGCAGGTCGGCGGGCAGCCGGCCGGCGCCCACCGCCTCGCTGCCGCGCAACGGCGGGAGCAGCGCCAGGGCGGTGCCCAGCGCGGCGCCCACCCGCAGGTCGCAGCCGAGCAGCGCGCGGACCGTGCCGGCGTCGTCGACGTACCGGGCGACGGCGAACACCCCGTCGGGCCGCAGCCGGGGCTCGGCGTCGTACCGGACGGCCACGGGCGTGCCGAGGCAGCCGGTCAGGTGCTCGCGCACCGCCGCCTCGGTGGGCAGCACGACGGCCGGGCTGGGGAGCGGCACCGCAGGGGGGTCGGGCTCGACTGTCACCCCTGCGCTCTCGTCATCCCGGGGCGGTTTCTTCAGTCCTGCGGGCCCCCGGGTCCGCCCGGGTCGGCGCGGCGCGCCGGCACGGCTAGGCGGGCACCAGCTGCAGCGCGTCGCGGAAGGACTCGGCCGTGAAGGGCTTGGACAGCAGGAAGCCCGCGCCGGCCTCGTCGGCGGTGTTGCGCATCGCCGGGCTGCTCTCGCTGGTGACGAAGCCGAACGGCACGAGGTTGCCGGCCGCGCGCAGGGCCCGGAGCAGCTCCAGCCCGTTCATCACGGGCATGTTCCAGTCTGACAGGACGAGGTCCGGCTGGTCGGCGGCGATGGCCGCCAGCGCGGCGGCGCCGTCGGCGGCCTCGACCAGGGTGTGCGCTGCGTACCCGGCCTGGCGCAGCGTGCGGAGAACGATCAGGCGCATGGCCTTGCTGTCGTCGACGATCAGGATGCGCACGGCGCGGTCTCCTCGGGGGCGAAGGACTGCCAGAGCACGACCCGGACGCCGGAGGTCCCGCTGCTCAGCGGGACGTCGAGCACGGGTCGGCAGGCGGCCAGGAACAGGACGGGCTCGGCCGCGTCGGCGACCGAGGGGACGGACAGGGTGCTGGGGCCGGGCAGCAGGGTCTTGAGGTTGCCGCCGAGGACGTTGGTGAGCTCGCCGAGGGCGTCCGCCACGTCGTCCGGGCACAGCGTCCCGGGTTCGGTCATGAACATGGCCACGGCAGCCTGTTCGGCGTACGCGGACGAGCACTGGAGCGCGATCGCGCCCGACCAGGCGCCCTGCAGGCCGATGACGGCCCGCACGTGCGGCCCGCCGGCGTCCGGCGCCGGGTCGCCGGCCGGCAGGCCGGGAGCGGCCTCGAGCGGCAGGCCGAGCAGCAGCTCCCACACCTGCCCGGCGGCCTCGGCGACCTCGTGCGGCGTGACCGGGCACGGCGTCCCGACCGCGTGCGGGGCGCCGGGGGCCGGCGGCGCGGAGGTCGCGGTCACGCGTGCACTCCCGCGCCGACGGCTGCCGCAGCGACGGCCGCCGGGACGGCGGGCAGCCGCAGCCGGAAGGTCGTCCCGCTGCCGAGCGTGCTGTGCGCTTCCACCCGTCCTCCGAGCGACTCGATGTTGTTCTTCACGACGTCCATCCCGACTCCGCGACCGGACACGCTGGTCACGGTGGCCGCGGTGGAGAACCCGGGCCGGAAGACCAGCGCCAGCACGTCCGTCTCCGACATCTCGGCCAGCTCGGGGGCCGAGCACAGTCCCCGTTCGAGGGCTTTCGCGGCCACGGCGCGCGGGTCGATGCCGGCCCCGTCGTCGACCACGTCCAGGACGACCTCGCGACCGGTCCGGGTGGCCCGCAGCAGCAGCAGCCCCTCCGGCGGCTTGCCGGCCGCCAGCCGGGCCGCCGCCGGCTCGATGCCGTGGTCCACGGCGTTGCGCACCAGGTGCACCAGCGGGTCGCGCAGCGCCTCGAGCAGCCCCCGGTCGAGCTCGGTCTGCGAGCCCTCGGTCTCCAGCCGGACGGCCTTGTCGCAGGCCACCGCGAGGTCCCGGACCAGCCGGGGGAGCCGGCTCCACACCTGCTCCACCGGTTGCACGCTGGTCCGGGCGGCGAGCTCGTCGAGCCGACCCGAGACCAGGTCGAAGCGCTGCGCCGCCCGCAGCAGGTCGGGGTCGTCGGTGCCCAGCGCGTGCCGCACGATCACGTCGCGGCTGGCCGCCAGCTCCCCGACGGCCTGGACGAGCTCGTCGAGCAGCGCGGCCTCCACCCTGACCTGGGTCTCGCCGCCGCGCCGGCCGGCCTGCGTCGCGAGCGCGACGATGACGTCGGGGGCGCTCACCGCCCCCCGGTCCACCAGGATCTGGCCGAGCGGGCGCTCGTCGCCCGCCTCTTGCTCCAGCAGCGCACGGGCGACGTCCTCCGGCGTCACCCGGCCCCACTGCAGCAGGACGTCGCCGAGCCGGGACGGCGGCCGGGCCGGCTCGGCCGGGGCGGTGGCCAGCGCACGCAGCCGGGTGAGCAGCTCACCGGTGTCGGCCGGGCCCTCCTCGCCGGTCGCCTCGATCGCGTCGAGCAGCCGGCGTACCGCGTCGACCAGCTCCAGCAGGGCCGTCGTCAGCTCCTGGTCCAGGCGCCGGGCCCCGTCGCGGAGCTGGACCAGCAGCTCCTCGCCCGCGTGCGTCAGGCCCTCCAGCGTGGCGAACCCGAGGTAGCCACTGGTGCCCTTGAGGGTGTGGAACGTGCGGAAGATGCGGCCGAGCAGCTCGGCGGCACCGGGCTGGGCCTCGAGCGCGACGAGGTCGGCGTCGAGCCGGTCGAGGTTCTCGTGGCTCTCGGCCAGGAACTCCTCGACGATCTCGCGCAGGTCGTCGTCCATCGTGGGACCTCCGTCGGTCGGGCGGGTGGGCATGTCAGGCGCTGACGAGCAGCCGGCGGGACCGGGCGGCGTCCTGCACCGCGCCGAGGAAGGCCTCGCGCGGCCCGGAGGCCGGCAGCCCGGACGCCGCCGGGACCCGCAGCCCGCCCTGCTCGTACGACAGGACGCAGGCCAGCACCTCGCCGAGCGGGCCCTCCCGGGACAGCACGGCGGCCCGGGTCTGCGGCGCGAGCGGCAGCAGCGCGAGGACGTCCTCGATCGGCTGGCCGAGCAGCAGGTCCAGGCTGGACAGCAGCCCCACGACGAAGGCCTCGTCCGGGTCGGTGGCGCCCGCGCCCTGCGCCATCCGCTCGCACATCGACGCGCGCAGCAGGGCGGCCTCGACACCGGCCTCCATCCCCTCGGGCATGTCGGCGGCGAGCATCAGCAGGCTCCAGCGGCGGAGCTTGGCGAACCCGAGCATGAGCAGCGCCTCGCGGACCGTGGTGACCCGCCGGGACAGCCCGAGCGAGGCGCCGTTCGCGGCCCGCAGCAACCGGTAGGACAGGCCGGCGTCGCCGCGGACCAGGTCGACCAGCTCGCCGACCTGCACGTTCGGGCGGCGCAGCGCCTGCACCAGCCCCATGCAGGCGAGCTGCCCGGCGGTCAGGGAACGGCCGCGCATCACCTGCGGGCGCTGCAGCAGGTAGCCCTGGTAGTACTCGACGCCGAGGTCCCGGCAGGTGGCGAGCTGCTCGGGTGTCTCGATCTTCTCCGCGACGACCTCCACGCCGGCGGCATGCAGCCGGCGGACCAGGTCGGGGACGTCGTCGCCGTGCTGCAGCACGTCGACCTTCACGATGTCGACGTCGGGCAGCAGGGCCGCGCTGGCCTCGGTCCAGACGAAGTCGTCCAGCGCCAGGCGCTGCCCCTCGGCGCGCAGCCGCCGGATGCCGGCGTGCAGCTCGGCGTCGTGCCCGACGTCCTCGAGCACCTCGAGCACGAGCCGGCCGGTGTCCGGCGGCAGCGGCAGGTCGCCGGTCACGAAGGCCCGCGGCAGGTTGACGAAGGCCAGCCCGTCGCCGACCAGGGTGTCCAGGCCGATGTCGAGCAGCGAGGACAGGATGACCCGGGCGGAGGCCGCCGTCCCGGAGACGACGTGGGCGTGCAGCACGTCGCCGTCGCGGAACAGCAGCTCATGGCCGACGATGCCGCCGGCGCGGTCGAACACGGGCTGTCGGCCCACGTGCACGTCCATGGACGCCTTCCTGAGGTCGAGCGACGTCGAGGGGGGAGCGGCACGACCGGTCCGGGTCGCGCGGGCGGTTCAGTGGCTGCTCTTGGCGGGCTTCTTCTCCGCGGGCTCGCCGTGGTCGTCGGCGGGCTTGCCGTGGTCGTCGGCGGGCTTGCCGTGGTCGTCGGCGGGCTTGCCGTGGTCGTCCGCGGGCGGGCCGTGCTCGCCTGCCGGCGCGGCCGCCGGGTCCGGTGCGGGCGCAGGCGGTGGCGACGGGACCACCGCCACGACCTCCACCCGGCGGTTGGTCGCCCGGTGCTCGGGGGTGTCGTTCGGGACCCGCGGGCGGGTGTCGGCGTACCCCGACGCGCTGAGCCGGTGGGACGGAATGCTCGGGTGGCCGATCAGCCCGCGCAGCACGGTGGTCGCCCGGCTGGTCGACAGCTCCCAGTTCGACGGGAACTGGGCGCTGGAGATCGGCCGGTCGTCGGTGTGCCCCTCGACCACCAGCTCGTTGCCGATGCCGGCGAGCACCGGGACCAGGCCGTCCAGCAGCCGGTTGCCGTCCGGGAGCAGGGTGGCCGACCCGCTGCCGAACAGCACCCCGTCGGTGACGAACACGACCACGCCGCGGTCGTCCAGCGAGACCGACACCTTGCCGTCCAGCCCGGCCTCGGAGATGGCCGCCTCCAGGCGCTCCTGCAGCGCGGCGGCGTCCGCGCGCTGCACGACGGGAGCCGCGTCGTCGGCTCCGGCCTCGGGGGCCGGCGCCGAGGCGGCGGTCGCGGTCAGCCCGGGGGACTCGGCCTTCGGGTCGCCCTCCGGCGGGTTGTGGTCCTCGGGCAGGCCCTGCGCCTGGACACCGCTGCGGTCGCCGTTGTTGAACGCCTGCCGGAACGCCTGGAACTTCTGCAGGTCCAGCACGCTCATCGCGTACAGCATCATGAACAGCGCGAGCAGCAGCGTGATCATGTCGGCGTACGTGATGAGCCAGCGCTCGTGGTTCTCGTGCTCCTCCTCGTGGTGCCGCTTGTGCCTAGGCACTGATCTTGTCCTCGGCGGAGCCGCCGCCGATGGCGGTGCGCTCCTTCGGCGGGAGGTGGCTCTTGAGCCGCTCGCCGACGGCGCGCGGGCTGGAGCCGGCCTGGATGGCCAGGATGCCCTGGATGAGCAGCTGGCGGTGGTTCCCCTCGAGCGTCGAGGTGCGCTTGAGCTTGTTCGCCAGCGGCAGCCACAGCACGTTGGCGGTGATGACGCCCCAGAGCGTGGCCAGGAAGGCGGCGCTGATGGCGTGCCCGAGCTTCTCCGGCTCGCTGAGCCCCTCCAGGGCGTGCACCAGACCCAGGACGGTGCCGATGATGCCCAGGGTCGGGGCGAACGCGCCCATGTCGCCGAAGAACTTGGCGGCGACCTTGTGCCGCTCGCGCTGGGCGTCGATCTCCTCCTCCAGCGCGTCCGCCACCTCGCTGGAGTCGGTGCCGTCGATGACCAGCTCCAGGCCGCGGCGCAGGAACGGGTCGTTGATGGTCTTGACCTTCTCCTCCAGCGCGAGCAGGCCGTCCTTGCGGGCGATCTCGGCGTACTGCATGAGCTCGGTGACGGCGGTCGCGCCGCCGGTCTTGCCGGAGGACGGCAGCAGGGCGCCGATCGCGGCCTTGACGATGCCGCCCATGTCGGACATCCGGTTGCTGGCCAACGCGACGCCGAGGGTGCCCACGACGACCAGCAGGATGGCCGGCGGCGCCATGAAGACCGCCGGGCTGCCGCCCTCCATGATGTAGCTGACGATGACGGCGGCGATGGCCAGGACGATCCCGATCGGGGTGGCGACGTCCACGGTCAGAGCCCCTTTCCGGGGCGCAGCGCCAGCACCCGCGCGGAGGCGGGGTCCGCGCCGGTGCGCTCGGTGCGGGGAGCGTGCAGGGTCGACACGGTGAGCAGCCGCTCGGCGGTCGCCAGGATCTCGGCGCGGTGCCGGACGATGGCCTCGACGACCTGCTCGGCGGTCTCGGCGACCACCAGGCACTTGCCGTCGAGCATCGTGACGACGGTGTCGTGGTGCTCCTCGACGGTCGCGATGAGATCGGCGTTGAGGTGGAGCACCCCGCCGTTGAGTCGGGTGAGCGGTACCACGGTGACCTCCTTGGTCTGGGACGCCGGGCGTCCCTACCGGTCGTCCTGACCGGCTCTCGTGCTTCGACGGGAGGACGCAGGTCGCGTACGCCCGATCGGGTGAGCAAGCGCCGCCGGCCCGCGGGAGCCGGCGGCGCCGGGGGTCAGCGCTTGAGGTTGACCAGGTCCTGCAGCAGCTCGTCGGAGGCGCTGATGATGCGGCTGTTCGCCTGGAAGCCGCGCTGCGCGACGATGAGGTTGGTGAACTCCTGGGCGAGGTCGACGTTGCTCATCTCCAGGGCGCCGGCGGCGAGCTTTCCCTTGCCGACGGTGCCGGCGGTGCCGATCGAGGCGAGCCCGGAGTTGGTGTCGGCGCGCAGGTGGTTGTCGCCCTCCTTGACCAGGCCGCCGGGGTTGGAGAACGTCGCGACCGCCAGCCGGGCCAGGGCGCGCGTCGCGCCGTTGGAGAACACGCCCGACACCGTCCCCTCGTCGGAGATGGCGAACGAGCGCAGGAAGCCGGTGGCGGCGCCGTCCTGGCTCAGGATCGCGGCGCTGGTCGCCCCGCCGAACTGGGTGAGGGAGGTCAGGCCGCCGGGCTGGCCCGGGTCCAGGGTGACGGTGCCGGTGCCGCCGGGCTCGGTGAAGGTGACCGGCGGGGTGTTCGGGTCGCGCTGGCCGTCCGCGGTGAACCGCACGGTGCCGGTGCCGAGCACCCCGGTCTGGCCCTTCTCGGCCACCGCGACGTCCCAGGTGCGGCTGCCGTCGGCGGCCAGGGCGCCGGGCGTGTACGTCACGGTCAGCGAGTGCGCCAGGCCGATGCTGTCGAACACGTCCACCGAGTTCGTCACCGGGGCGCTGCCGTCGGCGCTGAGGTTGCCACCGGCAACCACGGTCTCGGTGCGCCGCGGCGGGATCGACTGGCCGAGCGGCAGCGAGATGCTCTCCAGCGCGCCGTTCACGTTGATCGCGCCGGTCACGTCGGCGAGGAAGCCCTGCACGACGAACCCGGTCGGGTCGGTGAGGTTGCCGGCGTCGTCGAAGCCGAACGCGCCGGCCCGGGTGTACAGCTGCTGCCCGCCGGACGACACCACGAAGTAGCCCTCGCCCTGGATGGCGACGTCGGTGACCCGGCCGGTGGTCTGGATGGCGCCCTGGGTGTTGACGCTGTCGATGGCGCCGACCCGGGTGCCCAGGCCGACCTGCTGCGGGTTGATGCCGCCGGCCGTCGGTGCCGGAGGCGTTGCCGCCTCGCTGCAGCTGGCTCAGCGTGTCCTGGAAGGTGACCCGGCTGGCCTTGAAGCCGGCGGTGTTGACGTTGGCGATGTTGTTGCCGACGACGTCCATCATCGTCTGGTGCGAGCGCAGGCCGGAGACTCCGGCGAACATCGAGCGCAGCATGGGAGGTGCCTTCCGGGGAGGATCGGCCGTCCTGGCCGGAAGGGGGCGACGTCCGAGTCGTCCCGAGAGCGGTCGCGGTGCGGCCCGCCCGGGGTGGTGCGGTGGTGCGGTGGTGCGGTGGTGCGGCGGTGCGGTGGTGCGGAGCGGCCCGTTCGCGGCCCGCGGGGTGGTCCGGTCAGGCGGCTGCCGAGACCGACTGCACCGCGGAGACGGCGAGCGACCCGCCGCCGGCGAGCTGGAGGACGCCGCCGTCGGCGGTGACCCGCAGCCCGGTCACCAGGCCGCTCACCGGCTGGCCGTCGGCGGCGCTGCCGCTGACCTGCTTGCCGATCAGGCCCTGCCCGGCGACGACGCGCTGCCAGGTGCCGGCCTCGGCCTGCGCCTTGGCGATCTCGTCGAGCCGCTCGACCATGGTGAACTGCGCGGTCTGCGCCATGAACTGTGAGGGGTCGCTGGGCTGCAGCGGGTTCTGGTACTTCAGCTGGGCGACCAGGAGCTTGAGGAAGGCGTCCTTGTCCAGGCTGCCCGGCTGGCCGGCCTTGCCGGCGGAGCCGACCGGGGTCGTCGCCGCGGTGCCGGTCAGGCCGGCGATGCCGTCAGGCACGTGCACCTCCAGGTCGGCGCGTCCGGCGGAGCCGGGCTGTCGGGGTCTCGGGTCGGAGATCGGTCACAGGAACAGCCCGCGCGAGACCTGAACGGGTGATCCGGCCGCGACGTCGGCCGCGGCATCGCTCGCCAGTGCGGCGCGCCGGGAGTCGGCTGCGGGCCGCCGCTCCTGCTGCCGGGACTGCGTCCCGCCGCCGACGTCCCAGCCGGACAGGTCCAGCCCGGCGCCGGCCAGCGCGGCCCGGACGTCGTCCTGCCTGCTCTGCAGGGCGGTGGCACCGCCCGGGTCGGCGGTCAGCACGGAGACCCGGACGTCCGAGCCGCGCACGGTCAGCGTCACCGTGACGCTGCCGAGCTCGGGCGGGTCCAGCCGCAGGACGATCCGCGCCGCCCCGCCCTCCCGCACGGCGGTGCGGGCCAGCTCGGCGACGGCCGGCGCCAGCGGGACCGGGGAGGCCGGGCTCGGCTGCCAGGGCAGGTCGCCGCGCGCCGCGGGAACGGCGGTCGGCGCCACCGGGGCGGCCGGGGTCGCCGCGGGGCCCGGCGGGGCGGCGTCTGCGGCCGCCGGTCCCGGCCGGGCATCGCCGGGCCGGGCGGAGCCGGCTCGACGGCGACGAGGTGCTCGGGGAGCGGCCGGAGCCCGTCGCCGCGCGCCGCCGTGGGCGGCAGCGCGCGGTCGGCGTCTCGCGCGGCCGGGGCGGGAGGGGCCGGGGCGACGGGAGCCGCGAGGTCCGGCAGGTCGCCGGCGGCGTCGGCCGGGGTGCCCGGCGCCCCCGCACCCGCCGCGGGTTCGGCCGCCGCCGGCGCCGCGTCCGCGGGACGGCCGGGTGCCGGAACGACCTGCGGGGCGGGCCCGGCGGAGCCCCTGAGGTCGGCGGCCGCGGCCGGGTCGGCGACGCTGCCGACCGGGCCGACGTGTCGCCGGGCCGGGGCTGCCGACCGACGGCTCGGGGGAGCCGGCGTCGCGACGGCTGCCGTCCCGGTGGGCGCGACCGTTCCTGCCGGCGGGGCGGCCGGGACCGTCGTCGGCAGGCCGGGCTGACCGTCCGGCCGGGCGGCCGGGGTCGGAGCGCCCGGCCCGCCGTGCGGCGGGGCCGCGGCGGCCGCCGTGCCGGGCGACAGCGGGCCGGCGGCTGTGCCGAGCAGGAACGCGGACGGGTCCGCGACGACGGTCGCGGGCGGGCCGGTCGGGACGGCCGCGGCCGGCGCGGCTCCGGGTGCGCCGGTGACCGGCGCGCCGTCCGTCCCGCCGTCGCCGTCCGGCTCGGTCGCCGGCCCGCCGGACCCGGGCGCCGCCGGTGTCGGGACCGGCGCGGCGGCGGCCCCGGCCAGCGCGGCGGCCGCGTCGGCGGCGCCGCTCGGCCCGGAGTCCGCCTCGCGGAACGAGGGCGGGCTCCCGGCAGCACCCGGTGCGGGCCGGCGGTCCGGGACGCGCCGCGCCGCGGACAGGGCTTCGGCGAAGTCCGGCAGCCCGGCGCCGGCCCGGTCGTCGCGACCCGGCTCGCGCAGCGGACGGGCCGGCGCCGGAGCGGCGGCGGGCAGGAGAATCGGCGTCACGCGGTTCCTCGCAGGGTGTCGTAGCGGTCGCAGCACGCGGCTGATGTAGGCGCGGGTCTCGGGGTACGGCGGGACGCCGCCGTGCTTGCGCACGGCGCCCGGCCCGGCGTTGTACGCGGCCAGCGCCAGGTCGGTGCGCCCGCCGTGGCTGGCCAGCTGCTCGGCGAGGTAGCGCGCGCCGCCGAGGGCGGACTGGGTCGGGTCGGCCGGGTTGACGCCCAGGCCGCGGGCGGTGGCCGGCATCAGCTGCATCAGGCCGACGGCGCCCGCGGGGGAGCGGGCCGCGCCGTTGAAGTTCGACTCGGTCCAGGCGACGGCGGCGAGCAGCTGCGGGTCGACGCCGGTGGCCCGCCCGGCGGCCAGCAGCGCCGGGACGTACGGCCGGGCGGCGGCGGGCAGCCGGGCCGTCCAGGTCGCCGCCGGGTCGGCCGCGGCCACCGCGGTCGGTGCGGCGACCGCGCCGGCCGGGGCGTCCGGCAGGACCCGCCGGATGGTGACCGCCTTGGACAGGTCCACGTTCTGGATCTTCACGACGTCACCGCTGCGCGGAGCGGCGATCCACTTGCCGTCGCCGAGGTAGATCCCGATGTGGTCGATGCCGGCCCGCGCGCTGGAGTTGTCGAAGGCGACGAGGTCACCCGGGCGGGCCTGCGCCGGCGGGGACCGCACGGCCGGCCCGGGCCTGGTCCTTGGAGACCCGCGGCAGGTCGATGCCGTGCTCGCGGTAGACCGCCTGGACGAACCCCGAGCAGTCGATGCCCGCGCGGGTCGTGCCGCCCCACAGGTACGGCACGCCGAGGTAGCTGCGGGCGGTCTCCAGCACGGCGTCGCTCCCGGAGGCCGGGCCCGCGCCGGACGCCGCTGGTGTCGCCGACGTGCCGGAGACGGCCGGACGCCCCGGACAGCGCGTCGCGCAGCCGGCTCGCGAACGCGCCGTCGGCGGGGCCGGCAGGTGCGACCCGGGGCAGCGCCGGCGGGGCGAGCGCCGCCAGCCGGGCGGAGATCTCGGCCGTCCGGGCCTGCACGTCGGCCAGGCTCACGGCGTCGGCCCCGTCGGGCGCCGGCCGGCCAGGTCGTCCAGCTGCGACTGCGTCCGCCGCTCGGCGGCCTCGGCGGCCTCGGTGCGGTGCCGGGCGCAGACCTCGGCGAGCAGCCGCTCGCGGCGGGCCGCCGACGCCCAGGCCTGCAGCGCGGCGGTGCGGTCGTCCCGCCGGGCCTGCACGACGAGCTCGGCGGTCCCGGCGGCCTCGGCGCGGCGGACGCCGCCGGCCAGCTGCGCCTGCGCGACCGGGACCGGGCCGTTCGGCGCGCCGGCGGCGCGGGCGTCGGTCAGCGCGGCGTCCCGGTCCCGCTCGGCGACGGCGACCGCGGCGGTCGCGGCACCGACGGCCGCCCGCGCCCCGGCCTGGCGCAGCGCGGCCACCCGCAGCACCGTGTCGAGCCGGCCGGCGCTCACGCGAGCACCGCGGCCAGCCGGTCCCAGGCCTGCGCGCTGGGGGTGACCTCGTCGACGGCCTGGCGCAGGAACGCCTCCAGGCCGTCGCGCCGGGCGAGCGCCTCGTCGACGTCGGCGTTGGTGCCGGGCACGTACGCCCCGATCTCGACGAGGTCCTTGGCCTCGGCGGCGGCGGCCAGCAGCCGGCGCAGCCGGGCGGCCAGCGCCCGCTGCTCGACCGTGGTGACCTTGCCGGCCAGCCGCGACACGCTCTCCAGCACGTCGATGGTGGGGAAGTGGCCCGCCGAGGCCAGCCGCCGGGACAGCACGACGTGGCCGTCCAGGATCGACCGGGCGTGGTCGGCGACCGGGTCGTTCATGTCGTCGCCCTCCACGAGCACGGTGTAGAGCGCGGTGATGGTGCCGCGCTCACCCGGCCCGGCCCGCTCCAGCAGCCTGGGCAGCTCGGCGAAGACGCTCGGCGGGTAGCCCCGGGTCGCGGGCGGCTCGCCCGCGGCCAGGCCGATCTCCCGGCGGGCCATCGCGAAGCGGGTCAGCGAGTCGACGAGCAGCAGCACGTCGGCGCCCTGGTCGCGGTGCCACTCGGCGATCCGGGTCGCGGTGTACGCCGCGCGCAGCCGCATCAGCGGCGGCTCGTCGGACGTCGCGACGACCGTGGTGACCCGCTCGCGGGCGGTGTCCCCGAGGTCGTCCTCGAGGAACTCGCGGACCTCCCGGCCGCGCTCGCCGACCAGGCCGACGACGACCACGTCCGCGGCGGTGCCGCGGGCCAGCATGCCGAGCAGCGTGGACTTGCCGACGCCGGAGCCGGCGAAGATGCCGACCCGCTGGCCTCGGCCGCACGGGGTGGCGGTGTCCAGGGCCCGGACACCCAGCGGCAGCGGCTCGGCGATCCGCTGGCGGCGCAGCGGGTGCGGCGCGGCGGCCTCCAGCGAGACGACCTCGCCGGTCAGCCGCGGCCCGCCGTCGAGCGGGCGGCCCAGCGCGTCGAGGACCCGGCCGGCCAGGGCCGGGCCGACGGTCATCGTCAGGCCCCGGCCGGCGACCTCCACGCGGGCGCCGGGCGCGACGCCGGCCAGGTCGCCGTACGGGGCGAGCAGCAGCGCGTCCTCGCGGACCGCCACGACCTGGGCCGGCACCCAGCCGTCCTCCCGCCGGATCCGGACGGTGTCGCCGAGCGCGGCCCGCAGCCCGCGGGCCTCGGCCTCCAGGCCGACGATCCGGCTGAGCCGTCCGCTGACCTGCATCGGGGCGGCCGCGGCGAGCTGGGCGCCGGCCGCGGCGAGCCCGGCGGTCACGCCGCTGCTCCGGCCGGCTCGACGCCTGATCCGGCGGGCGGGGGAGCGGCCAGCGGCGGCTGGTCGGCCGGCGCCGCGTCCTGCTCCTGCAGGTCGTCGCCGGGCCGGGTCAGCGCCTCCGCGGCGGCGCGCAGCGCGGCGGCCACGGTCAGCTCGGCGCTGCCGGCGTCGGTGACGACGACCGCCTCGCCGGGGGCCAGGCGGGCGTCGGCGACCACCTCGGTGCCGACCCGGCCGCGGCTGGCGGCCCACTCCGCGACGAGGGCGTGGTCGGCGTGCGACACCGACAGCCGGGTCTGCGGGCTGGGCAGCAGCGCGGTGAGCGCCTCCTCCAGGCGCGCCAGCAGGCCGGCGCCGGCGGCGCTCAGCTCGTGCCGGAGCACCCACTGCGCCACGAGCAGCCCGAGCCCGACCGCGGCGCGGCTGGTGGCGGTCACCTCGCGCTCGCTGCGGGCTGCCACCTCGGCAGAGAGCGTCTCCACGGCCGAGGCGGCCCGCAGGGTGGCCGCCGCGCCCCGGGCCAGCGTCTCGGCGACCCCGGCGGCGTGCCCCTCGGCCCGGGCGCCTGCCAGCAGGCCGGCCAGCTCGGCCTCGCGCTCACGCGCGGCGAGCTGCAGTGCGGCGTCGGCCTGCGGGGCGCCGACGGTCCGGACGGCACCGGCGCGCACGACCCGGCTGCCGGCGCGGCGCTCAGTCACCCAGACCCTCATCGTCGCCGCCCTCGCGGGTCAGCTCGATCAGGCCCTGCTCCTCGAGCGCCCGGGCCTGCGAGACGACCTTGCGCCGGGCCTCGCTGACCTCGGTGCCCCGGGCGTTGCGCATCAGGTCGATCTCCTCCTGGAGGGTGGCCCGGGCGCGCTCGGACAGGTTGCTGAGCACCCGGCTGAGCACCCCGCCCTCGGCGCCCTGCAGCGCGGTCGCCAGGTCGCGGGTCTCGACCGCCTTGAGCAGCGCCTGGATGGCGCGGGCGTCCAGCGCCATCGCGTCCTCGAAGGTGAACAGCGCGGCCCGGACCGCCTCGGCGAGGTCCGGGGCGGACACCGCGACGGCCTGCAGCATCGAGCGCTCCTGCTCGACCGGGGCGTAGGTGAGCATCTGGGCGAGCACCTGCGGCCCGGTGAGTCGCCGCACGTCGACGGACAGCACCGCGCCGAGCCGGGCGCGCAGCCCGGCCTCGACCTCCTCGATCGTCTCGGGGTGCACGACGTCCAGCCCGGCGACCCGGGCGGCGACCTGGGCCCGCAGCTCGGCCGGCAGCCGGGTGAGCAGCTTGACCGCGGCACGCGGCTCGACGTGCGCCAGGGCCAGCGCCACCGCCCCGGCCGGCTCGCTCGCCAGCGCCTGCGCCGCCGACTTGGGGTCGGCGTCGGCCAGCCAGCTGAACGGCTTCTCGGTGTCCAGGTCGAACGCGGCGATCTCGCCGCGGTCGACGCCGAGCGCGGCGACCAGCAGGTCGCGGGCGTACTTCTTGCCCGGTGCCGGGAGCATCCCGATCCCGCCGAGGCCGGAGGCGAGCTGGCCGAGCGTCTCGCGGACCTCCTGCGGGCTCACCGGCCCGAGCTCGGAGATCTCCATCGCGAGCGCCCGGACCTGCGCCTCGTTGAGGCTGCTGAGGATGCCGCGGGCCCGCTCGGGACCGAGCGCGACGATCGCGACGGCGGCCCGGCGCAGCGGGGTGCTCTCGCGGACGGCGACGGCGCTGCTCACTTGCCGGACCCTGCGGGCTCGGCGAGCCAGTTGCGGATCAGGGAGCTGACCTCGTCGGGCCGGCTGTCGACGAGCTCCAGGATGCGGGCGTCCTCGACGGTGCTCTCCGGGCTGCTCGCCGCCAGCGCCGCGGACTGCGCGGCGGACAGGCTCGCCGGCGACGCGGCCGGCAGGCTGAGCGACTCCAGCGGGATCTCCGACACGGTGCCGCGGCGCAGCGCCCGCAGCAGGGCGACCGCGATGACGAGCAGCAGCAGGGCGGCCAGGCCGACCGTGCCGAGCCGGACGTAGTCGCGGGCGCCGGCCGCGGCGGCGGCGGCCTCGGCGGCCGCGTCGGCACCGGGGTCGGCGAACGCGGCGAAGGCCACCGAGATGGTGTCGCCACGCGCCGGGTCGAGCCCGACCGCGTTCGCCACGAGGTCGCTGACGACCTGCTGGGCGGGTGACGGCCCGCGGCTGTCGACCGCGACGGCGACGGTGAGCCGCTTGAGGCCGCCGGGCACGACGCTGGTCTTGTCGACCTGCCGGTTGACCCCGAACTCCTCCTTGGTGTCGTCCTTGCCGTACGTCGAGGCGCCGTTGCCGTCGGTGCTGGTGCCGTTGACCGCGATCGGGTCGGGCACGCTGATCAGCCCGCCGTTGCCGAAGGCCCCGCTGCCGTTGTAGCTCTCCTTGCTGGCGTCCCGGCGCAGCGTCACGGTCTTGGTCGGGTCGTAGGTCTCGGACTCGCTGGTGCGGGTGGTGGTGGTGTCCATCTCGGCGTTGACCCGCACGACCGCCTTGCCCGGGCCGAGCATGCTGGCCAGCATCGAGTCGGCCCGCACGGTCGCGGCGTCCTCGAGGGTCTTCGCCGCCTCGCTGCCGGACCCGCCGGGGCCGGTGGTGCTCAGCAGCGAGCCCTTGGTGTCGCTGACCGTGACGCCCTCGGGGGCCAGGTCCGGCACGGCGGCGGCCACCAGGTGCTGCACCGCCTCCACGCTCTCGCGCGGCAGCGGCCGCCGGGTGTCGAGCAGGACGCTGGCCCGCGCCGGCGTCGCGCGGTCGGTGTAGAGCTCCTTCTCCGGGATCGACAGGTGCACGGTGGCGGTGCGGACGTCGCCGAGCTGGGCGAGCGTCTTGTTCAGCTCGCCCTCGACGGCCCGCTGGTAGGCGACCTGCTGCTGGAACGACGACGACGTCATCCCCTGCTTGTCGAGCAGCTCGTAGCCCTGGGTGGTGCCCTGCGGCAGGCCGGCCGCGGCGACGGCCAGGCGCTGCGCCTGCAGCTGGTCGGTCGGCACGAGCACGGTGGTGCCGCCCGCCTCGAGCTTGTACGGCACGCCGCCGGTGTCGAGCTGCGCGGTCACGGCGGCGGCGTCGGTCGCCTCCAGGCCGGCCATCAGCACGCCGTACGACGGGGCGGTGACCCACCGGGCGAAGGTGCCGACGGCCACCAGGCCGACGACCGCCAGCAGCGCGATGATCACCTTCTGCGGGGTCGAGAAGAGCGCGAGCCGGGCCTTGGCCTGCGCGGTGCTGCGGGAGACGTCGAGCGCCATCAGACCTGCATCCTCATGATCTCCTGGTACGCCTCGACCGCGCGGTTGCGGACGTTGGCGGTGAGCGAGACCGCGAGCGAGGCCTTGGCCGCCGCGGTGGTGAACTCGTGGATGTCGGTGAGCTGCCCGGTGGCGAGCTGGCCGGAGAGCGCGCTGGCCTTGTCCTGCGGCGGACGTCACGCTGTCGATGCCCTTGCTGAGCATCTGCCCGAAGCTGGACCCGTCGGGGGCCGTCGCCGCCGCCGGGGAGCGGACCGCGGAGACGCCGGACACCCCGGACGCACCGGGGACGAACGCGGTGGTGGCGGTGCCGATCGGCAGGACGGCCATCAGCGCTGCCGGCCGATCGTGAGCGCGGCGGAGTAGCTGTCCCGGGCCTGCTGGATCATCGCCAGGTTCGCCTGGTAGAGCCGCTGCGAGACGAGCATGTGGGTCATCTCCTCGGACAGGTCCACCTGCGGGCGGGTGACGTAGCCGCCCTCGTCGGCGAGCGGGTTGTCGGGGTCGTAGACGACGACCGGCGCGCCGGGCTTCTTCTCGATGCCGGCGACGGCGACGCCGGCCTGGCCGGGCCGGCTCTGGGCGACGACGAGCCGGGCGCGGAACGGCTCCTCGCCGGCCGGCCGCACGGTGTTGAGGTTCGCGATGTTGTCCGAGACCGCGTCCATCCACACCCGGCCGAGGTGCACGCCGGTGCTGGCGGTGTCGATCGCGCCGAACATGGACATCTCAGCGGCCGTCGATCGCGGACTTCAGCAGCCCGAGCTTGTGGTTCGCGGCCTCCACGAGCGCCTGGTACTGCAGGCCGGTCCGCAGCTGCTCGGTGACCTCCTCCTCGACGTTGACGTTGTTGCCGTCGAGCTTGGGGGCGGAGGTGGTGGTGCGCAGCGAGATCCCCGCCGAGGCCGGCCGGCCGTCCCGCATCGCGGAGGCCAGCGAGCTCTCGAAGTCCACCCGCTGCGCGGTGTAGCCGGGGGTCATCGCGTTGGCGAGGTTGTCCGCGGTCACCCGCTGCCGCAGGGAGACGCCGGTCAGCGCCCGCTCGATGCCGCTCTGCACGCCGTCGGTGAACAGGGTCATGGTTCGCAGTCCTTCGGCATCGGCGGACCGGCTCGGGACGCAGAACAGGGAAGCGACCCCGTCCCACCCCTTCCTGGGGGGCGACGGCGTCCTTCCCTGTGTCGTCTCGAGCCCGGCGTCCTGGGGCTCGGTGGTGCATGTGGTTGTCCGTGCGAGAGGTGCTTCGGCGCACCCCGTACGGACTTGAGCCCCGTGCCGGGTGACCCGCTCAGTCGGTGAGGAACCGCCCCGGCCCGGCCGGGCGGTTCCCGGCCGTCGCGGTGGCGTCGGGTCGGCCGGCACCGGTTCCCCGGGCCAGCCGGGCGGTCTCGGCCAGCAGGGCCTGGACCTGCTGGACCTTGTTGATCGGGATCGGGCCGGCGGCCAGCGCCGCGAGGGTGCCGGGCTGCGGGGCGGGGTCGCCGCCGCCGGCGGCGACGTACGCCTCGAGGCGGGCGGCCCGCTGCTCGACCTGGGCGGTCAGCCGCGACCGGGTGCGGTCCGGACCGGACACCGGCTCGATCACGGTGTCGTCCCGGGTCCGGAGCGCTCGTCGGTGCGCACGGTGCCTCCCCGCGGAACGGGCCCACCCCGACGGCGGGCCTGTGCAGAGAATGTCGGCGGATCGGACCGGTGGCGTGCAGGTCCGTCCGGGTGACCGCTCGCGGGTCAGGCTGCCGCCGTCCGGGCGAGCCCGACCAGCTCGCGCGCCCGGGCGGTCAGTCCCGTTCGTACGCGGCCGCCTGCCGGGCCAGGGCGGTCCGGGTCTGGGCGAGCTGCTCGAGCCGCCGGGTCCGCGCGAGCACGGCGGTGGCCCGTTCGGCGAGCGCGGCGGGCAGCGGGCCCGGCGCCTCGAGGGGTACCTCCGGCACCGGGGAGGGGTCGCCGCGCAGGACGCCCTCGTGCCGCCGGTTGCGCTCCTCCAGCGCGTCCAGCAGCGCCGACCAGCCCGCCGTCGTGCGTCATGCCCGTGCGGGCGCCGCCCCGAGGCACCCTTCGCGCCAGGCGGCGGTGAGGTCCTCCACGACGGCCAGCGCGTCGCGGGTGGCGCCGGCGTCGCGCTCGGCGTTGGCCCGCAGCAGCGTGCTGTGCGCCCAGGTGTACAGCCGGTCCAGGTTGCCGGCGATCTCCCCGCCTGCCGCGTGGTCCAGCGAGGTCCGCAGCTCCAGCAGGATGCGCTGGGCCTTCAGGCTCTTCGGCAGCGCCGCGGCGAAGTCGCCGGCCTCCTGCAGCCGGACCGCACCGCGCAGCGCGGCGGCGGCCGCCTCGAACAGCATCCCGGTCAGCTGCGCCGGGCTCGCGGTGAGCACGCGGTCGGTCAGGTAGTGGTCGGCGACGGTCACGCGGCTCCTCGGGATGGTCGGCGGGGTTCGCGCCGCAGGGATGTGTCGGTCGGGGAAGGCCGGACCCTGAGCGCGCGGGCCCCGCCGGTCAGGACCGGTTGAGCGTCGACAGCTGGCCGGCCAGCCAGCTGCTCTGGCTGCGCAGCGACCCGAGGGCCGTGTCGAGCGAGCTGAACTGCCGGCGCAGCCGGTCCTGGGTCAGCGACAGCCGCTGGTCGTACGCGGTCAGCTGCACCTGCATCCGGGCGGCCTGGTCGGTGGCGCCCGCGGCGCCGGTCCTGGTCACGCCGTCGTAGGCCGTGGCCTCCTTCGCGAGCGCCCCCAACCTGCTGGTGAGCTCGCCCACCAGGGCCGAGGTGGCGGCCGGGTCCTTGGCCAGCGACGCCGAGAACGCGGCAGCGTCGAAGGCGTACGTCCCGTCCCGCTGCAGGGTCAGGCCGAGCGCGCCGAGCGTCGTCGCGGCGCCCGCCCCGGCCTCGCTGACCACGTCGTGCAGGCGACCGGACAGCGACCGGGCGATGCTGTCGCCGGTGAGCGGGCCGCCCTTCTTGGCCGCGACGTCGTACCGGGTGTTGGTGGTGATCGTGCCCAGCGCGCTGTTCAGCGCCGTGACCAGCGCCTTCATGGCGGTGCCGGCGGTGGCCGGGTCGCGGGCGATGCCGATCGTGGTCTCCGGCCCGCCGGCGGTCACCAGGTCCAGGGTGACGCCGGGCAGCAGGTCGTCGACCCGGTTGCTGGAGCGGACGATGTCGGTCAGGCCGTCCAGGGTCAGCCGGGCGTCGGCCGCGGCGCGGATCTCGGTCTGCGGCCCGAGCCCGGAGAGCCCGTCGGTCGACGACGTGAGCGCGCCGGCCGTGCCCGTCGCGGTGCTCGACAGCAGCAGCCGGGTGGTGGCAGCGCCGGTCTGCGGGTCGGTGCTGGTGACGACGGCGGCCGAGGCGACGCCGCCCGCGGCGTTGAGCGGCGGCCGCCAGGTCGGCGACGGTGGCGGTGTCACTGCCGGTCCGGGCGACCGTGACCTCGGCCCTGCCGACGACGAGCGACCCGGCGGAGAACTCCAGCCCGCCGGCGGAGAAGACCCCGCGAGAGGTGTCGACCGTGCTGACCACCCCGTTGACCGCGACCTCCGCCGAGCCGTCCGAGACCGAGCGCACCTCGACGGCGTAGCTGCCGGTGCCGGCCGGCGGGGTCGCGCCGGCCGGGGCGCTCACCGCGGTCAGGCCCAGCGCCGCCGTGCCGCGGGTGACCGTCAGGCTCCCGGCCCCGACGACGGAGGTGGGGGAGCCGACGCTCAGGCCGTAGGACCCGGCCGTGGCGAGCGCCTGGACGCCGACCGTGTGCAGTCCGGGCTGCGCCCCGGCGGCGACGGTGACGGTGGCGGTGGCCGGCGCACTGGACGTGGCGGTCGCGGCGCCCAGGGCGCCGGTCGAGGTGAGCGCGTCGGCAGCGGTCTGAACGGCGGTCAGCGCGGCGCCGATCTGCCCCCACGCCGTGCCGCGGGACAGCACCGACAGGCGCTGCGCGACCAGCCGGTCCTTGGGCTGGCGCTCCAGCGCCATCAGCTGGTTGATGATCGAGGTCGTGTCCAGGCCCGAGCCGAGCCCGTCGATGCTTGGCACGCGCTGCTCCTAGGGAGGGAACGCCGACGGCGGCCGGCCCTGGCTGGGCCGGCCGCCGGGATCGGACGGGAGGGGAGGGACTAGCCGCGCAGCAGCTGCAGGACGTTCTGCGGGGCGCTGTTGGCCTGCGCCAGCATCGCCGTGCCGGCCTGGGTCAGGATCTGGGTGCGGGTGAAGTTCGTCATCTCCGTCGCCATGTCGGTGTCACGGATCCGGCGACTCCGACGCGGCGAGGTTCTCCGCCGTGACCTACAGGTTGTTGATGGTGTGCTCGAGGCGGTTCTGCGCTGGCGCCGAGGGTGCCGCGGGCGGTCGAGACGGTCTTGATGGCCGCGTCGATGGCGGTCAGCGATCGGCGCCGGTGCGCGGTCGACGCCGAGTCGTCGAGGCGCGTCCACGCCCGAGGCGCTGGCGAGCCCGGCCGCGGCGGTCGATGTCGGTGGTGACGCCCAGCGTCTCGCCCGGGTTGGCACCGACCTGGAAGGTGATGGTCGCCGGCGCGTCGTTGAGCAGGTCCGGTGCCGTTGAACTTGGTGTCGGTTCGCGATGTCCGTCGATCGACGTGAGCCGAGCTCGTCGACCTCGGTCTGGGCAGCGGCGACGCGAGTCGGCGCTGTTCGTGCCGTTGCCCGCCTGGACGGCGAGGTCGCGCATGCGCTGCAGCATGGCGTGGACCTCGGTCAGCGCGCCCTCCGCGGTCTGCACGACCGAGATGCCGTCCTGGGCGTTGCGGACGGCGACCTTGAGGCCGCCGACCTGGGAGCGCAGGGCCTCGCTGATGACCAGGCCGGCGGCGTCGTCACCGGCGCGGTTGATGCGGAAGCCGCTGGACAGCTTCTCCAGGCTCTTCGCCATCTGCGAGTCCGCAGGCGATCAGCGCCCGGTAGGCGTTGCTGGCGGCGATGTTGTTGTTGATGCGGAGGCTCATGGGATCTCCCTCGTGGAGGTCGTGCGCCGGGCGTCCGTGCCGGCAGTAGACTCCTCGGCGCCGGCGCCGCGGCTTGAGCGCTCTAGCGCAGGAAGCTCGCCAGCGACGGCATGTCGGCCTTCGCGATGGCGCCGAGCGCCGCCTGGTAGCCGATCGCCGCCCGCAGGCGCAGCATGGTCGCGGCGAAGTCGATGTCCTCGACCTGGCTGCGCTGGTGGCGCACCTCGGTGACGACGTTGCGGCCGAGCGCGCGCGACGGCGGTGATCCGGTTCGTGAGCGCACCGACGGTGCCCAGCGCCTTCGTCACCGCGTCGACCGGACCTCGAGCGCCTTCTGCCCGGTGGCGATGTCGGCGGTTGCCGGCCCGTCGGCGCGGCGAGGCCTGCAGGTCGGCGAACACCTCCGCGCCGGGGTCGCCGTCCGGTGCCGAACACCTCCGGCGGCGTCGAGGTTCACGTCGAGGTTACCGCCGGCGAGATCTGCCGGTTGACGGCCGCGCCCGTCCGAAGGCCGCTGCCACGGACCCGACTGCCGGTCGGCCCGGTGCCCGCCGAAGATGGCCCGGCCGAGGTACTGCGTGTTCGCGACGTCGATCATCTGGTCGCGCGCGTGGCCGATCTCGTCGGCGATCGCCTGGCGCTCGCCGGGTCGTAGGCGCCGTTCCCACCGCCGAGATCGCGGGCCTTGCCGGAGCAGGGCCGTGGCGCTCTGCAGCGCGGCGTCGGTGGTCCCGAGCGCGGTGCTCGCGTCGTCCGCCGAGCGCTGGTACGCCGTCCAGTCGGTCTCCTGCGCCCGCAGCCGAGGCCGATGGTGGCGCCGATCGGGTCGTCGGACAGCTTCGCGATCCGCTGCCCGAGGCGACCTGGCCCTGCAGCTCTGGACCCGGCCGAGGCTGACGGAGAGACCGTGCTCCAGCCGGCTGTAGCGTCATCGTGGGGACGCGCACGCTCATCGTCCGGCCCCCATCCGGTTGACGATGGTGTCGAGCATGCCGTCGGCGATGGTGATGACGCGCGCCGCGGCGTCGTAGGAGTGCTGGAACTTCACCAGCTCGACCATCTCCTCGTCGACCGAGACGCCGATCGCGGCGGCCCGCTGCTGGCGCACCCCGTCCAGCCCGGCCTCGGCGGCGTCGCCGGCCCGCAGCGCGCTCGCGGCCCGGCTGCCCAGCGTCGAGGCCAGCCCGTGCAGCCGGTCGGACAGGCTGGTGCCGTCCGCTCCCGGCTGGCGCAGCCGGGCCAGCAGCAGCGCGTTCTCGCCGTCGTACGGCGACCCGCCCGGGACGGCTGTCCCCGACGCCGCCAGGTCGGAGGTCCGCAGGTCGGCCAGGGCGAAGTCGCGGGCGCTGCTGCCGACGAAGACCGGCCGGCCGGCCCCGCCGGCGGCGTCGAAGCCACGGGCGTGCTGGTCGTTCACCGCAGTCGCGAGCGCGTTCGCGATGCCGTCCAGCTCGGCCTCGAACTGCCGCAGGTCGGTGACCAGCGCCCCCGCGCTGCCGGCCAGCGTGCCCCCGACCCGGGCCGGGCGGCCGTCCAGCGTCAGCATCGGGTCGCCGCCGGCGGTGCCCGGGCCGGCGGTGGTGCTGGTCAGCACCAGCGCGGTGGAACGGTCGCCGCGCACGAGCGTCTCGCCGCCGAGCGACACGTCGACCATGCCGTCGCTGCGCACGCGCACCGTGGCGCCGGTCAGGCTGGCCAGCCGGTCCAGCGCCAGGTCGCGGCGGTCCATCAGGTCGGCCGGCACCTGCCGGCCGACCAGCGCGTCGGCGATCTGCAGGTTGAGGCCGGCCACCTCGGAGGCGGTGGCGTTGACCTCGGTGACGGTGCCCTGCATCGCGGCGAGCGTGTCGGTGCGGATCCGGGCGAGCTGACCGGCCGCGTCGCGGACCCCGTCGGCGACGGTGGCCGCGGCGTCCAGGGTGAGCTGGCGGGCGGCCGGGCTGGACGGGGTCAGGGCGAGCTGGTCGAAGCTCTTCCACAGCTGGCCCAGCGACTCGGGCAGCCCGTTGCCGTACGGCCCCAGCACGCCCTGCGCGCGGTCGAGCACCTGCGCCCGGGCGCCGGCCGTCCCGGCGGAGGAGGACTCCGCCCGTACGGCGATGTCCTGCAGGTCGTTGCGGAGCCGGTCCAGCGCCACGATCGTCACGCCGGTGCCGCGCATCCCGCCCGCGACGCCGCTGAAGCCGGCGGAGGGCGTCGACGCGGCCAGCGAGACCCGCTGGCGGGTGTAGCCCTCGACGGTGGAGTTGGCGACGTTGTGCGCCGCCGTCTCGACCGAGCGCTGCGCCGCGCTGAGCGCGCTGGCCCCGATCCCGAGCGTGGAGAACGACATCGTCCGGCTCCCGCGTCAGAGGGTGGTGCGCAGGCGGGGCGCGGGAGCCGACCAGGCGGCGGTGCTGCCCGGCCCGTACGTGAGCAGCGCCGGCTCGGGCTCCATCGGCGCGCCGACCCGGTCCAGCAGCGCGGTGACCGCGGCGGTGCCCGCCTCGGCGAGCCGCCGGGTGGAGCGCAGGCCCTCGGCGACCTCGTCGGCCAGGGCGGTGAGCGCCTCCCGGTGCTCGGCCAGCCGGCTGCGCAGCGGCTCGGGAGCCGCGGCGGCCAGCGCGGTGAGCAGGCCCGCCTCGTCGCCCCGCGGCGCGCCGGGCAGGTCCGCCGCTGCCTGCTGCAGCAGCACGGCCCGCTCGAGCTCGGTCAGCCGTACCGCATCGACGGCCCGCTCGACCTCCTCGGCGGCCCAGCCGAGGAAGCGCGCCTCGCCCTGGACCAGCAGCAGCCCGAGCTCGGTCAGCTTGAAGACGAGCAGCTCCAGCTGGAGGCGCTCGCGCGAGAGCAGTGACGACAGCTCGCCCAGGGTTTCCACGCCGGGTGCTTCGGCAGGTCCGGCCCGTGACGTGAGCGCCCGGACGGCTGCGGTTGCGCGGTGGTTGTTCGGGCGGGTCAGGCTCCGTGGCGCGTAGGGCGGGGCGGCGGGGGCTGGGGCTTCCCCTTGGTGGGGGCCGGGGCTTCCCCTTGGTTGGGGCCCGGCTTCCCCTTGGTTGGGCCGCTTCCCCTGCCGTACGCCTCTCCGGAGGCCCTTCCGGGGGCCTTTGCGAAGGGGAAGTGCCTCGGCGCAGGGGAGGGCGCCGGGTGTGACGGGCGTACGACCCGGGCTTCCCCTTGGTTGGGCCGCTTCCCCTGCCGTACGCCTCTCCGGAGGCCCTTCCGGGAGCCTTTGCGAAGGGGAAGTGCCTCGGCGCAGGGGAGGGCGCCGGGGTGTGACGGGCGTACGACCTGGGCGTCCCCTTGGCCGTCCCGCTTCCCCTGCCGTACGCCTCTCCAGAGGTGCCTCCGGGTGCCCTCGCGAAGGGGAACCGCACCCCCGAAGGGGAGGAACCGCACCCCCGAAGGGGAGGAACCCCCCCGGGCTCAGCCCCGCGCCGGCGGCGGTCCCGGACGAGGCCGCGGGCGCGCCGGCGGCAGCGGCAGCGGCGGGAGCTCGGTGGCCTGCCCGGAGAGCACGGCCGACTCGTTGGCGACCCGCAGCGCGGCGTACACCTCCTCGCGGTGCACCCGGACGGAGCGCGGCGCCTCGATGCCGAGCCGCACGGTGTCGCCCTTGACGTCGAGCACGGTGATGACGATGTCGTCGCCGATGACGATGCGCTGGTCGGGCCGGCGGGTGAGGACGAGCACGGGAATCCCCTCTCAGGCCGCGCGCAGCGGCACGCGGGTTCCGCGGCCGTCGCCGGTGTCGGGCTGGACGACCTGCGCGCCGAGCCGGCGCCGGGTGTTGAGCACGAGCGGCCCGAGCAGGTTCGCGGTGGCCTCCTCGGCGCGCTCGCCGACGGTGATCACCACGAGCACGAGCGCGTCGTCGGCGCTGTCGAGCTGCAGCGCGGTGGCGTCGTCGTCGGACAGCTGCACGTCGTAGTCGTCGAAGAACGCCTCGGGCGGCGCCACCAGGAAGGCGGTGTCGGGGCGCTCCAGCGAGACCAGCCGGGCGTACGGGCTGTCCTCGCCGCCCCAGCGCGACAGCCCGAAGCGCCGCAGGTCGTCGAAGCCGGGCAGCCCGGCCGGGAAGACCAGCTCGGGCACGTCGACCTGCGCCGGGTCGGCGGCGGGGTTCTCGGGCGGCATGCGGCTCCTTCCGGCGTGCGGGCCCCGACCCTCGCACGCCGGCCGTCCGGGCGGCCTGCGGCGCGCGGTGCGGCGCCGCTCAGACCGGTGTGCGGCGCCGGACGAGCTCCAGGCCGACGCCGACTGCGGCGGCCGCGGCGAGCAGCGAGGCGAGCAGCAGCACGCCGAACGACGCCTCGTCGTCCGAGCCACCGGCCCGCGGGTCGCGGGCTCCGGACGAGCCGGAGCCGCTGGGCGTCCCCGGCACCTGCACCGACGCCGCGGCGACGGCGGTGCCGATCCGGACGGTCACCTCCAGCGGGCCCGGCTCGACGAGCGGCTCGGAGACCAGCACGTACTGGCCGGCCAGGTCCCGGCCGACGTCGTCGACGCCGGTCAGCAGGCCGAGCGGGTCCAGGCCGGTACGGACGATGCCGGGCCGGCCGGCCCCCAGGTCGGCAGCGGCGGCCTGGCAGCCGTCGCCGAGGGCGAGCACCGAGACCGACAGGTCGCCGGCGAACGGGCTCGGCGCCGCGACCGCGGCGACCGCCGGGCAGGCGGCGACCACGACGCTGAGCCGGCGGCCGGAGGCCGGCCCCGGCGGGACGGCGAGCAGCCCGTCCGTCGCGGGCAGCTCGGCCAGCCGGGTGACGGCCTCCCGTGCCGGGACGGCGGCGGCGCCGCCGGGCAGCAGCCGGGTCGGCAGGGTGGGTGGGACGGCCCGGAGCAGGTCGGCCGCGGCGGCCTGCACCGCGTCACGGCGACCGGCCACGTCGCTGCCGTCGAGCACGAGCAGCAGCTCGACGTCGCCGTCGAGGACCCGGTCGGCGGACAGCGCGACCGGGCGGCCGTCCTGCACGCCGGTGAAGGCGCCCTCCGGCGCCGGTCGGTCGGCGATCGCGCCGGGGACGGTGGCGTGCACCGTGAGGACCCGGTCGGTCAGCTCCGGCGCGGTGAGCGTCAGCTCCTGCGGCGCGGCGCCGGCCGGCCCGGCGGTCAGCAGCGCCCCGACCGGAGCCAGGACGAGCAGGGTCGAGACCACCGCGGCGCCGATCGCGGTCGACGGCATGGCTGCTCCCGTCGCGTTGGCCGACCCGGACGTCGGGGGTCCGGTCTACCGCACCGACCGGGCCGGCAACAGCCGAACCGCAGGCCGCTGCTGCCGTCCGGCGTCCCTTCGCGCGCAAAGCGGCTCCGCGTCGGGCCGCTTGGCGGCAGGATGTCGACGGTGCCCGGCCCGGGCGCCGTCCCGTGCCCGGAGGTTGCCGTGTCGCGTTCCCGTCCCCCTCGTGTCGGCGCCGGCCTGCTCCTCGCCGGGCTGCTCGCGCTCTCCGCCGGGGCGCTGTCCCCGGCCCCGGCGTCGGCCGCCTCGACGGACGCGACCCTGACGGTGGTGCACGGCGTCCGCGGCCTGGTCGCCGACGTCGGCCTGGACGGCCAGCAGGTGCTCGCCGGGTTCGCGCCGGAGCGGGTGACCGATCCGCTGACGGTCCCGGCCGGGACGCACCGGGTGCAGGTCTGGGCCAGCGGCAGCGACCGCACCGCCGGGCCGGTGCTCGACCAGACCATCACGCTCTCGGCCGGGCAGCGCGCCACGGCCGGCGTGGGCCTCGCGGCGGACGGCACGCCGGTCATCACGGTCTTCGACGACGCCGAGCTGCTGCCGGCCGCGGGCAGCACCGCGCTCGGCGTGCGCGGTCTGGCCGCCGCGGCCCCGGTCCGGGTGGCGGCCGGGAGCCTGGTGCTGTCGCCGTCGCTGGCCCCCGGCTCGGGCGGGGCGCAGCAGGTCTCGCCGGGCACGTACGAGGTGTCCGCGGTGCCGGTCGCGGGCGGCGACCCGGTCGTGCCGCCGCAGCAGGTGCCGGTCACCGCCGGCCGGGCCGTGGTGCTGTACCTGATCGGCTCGCAGGCCGACGGGACGCTCGGCTGGGTCGCGCAGACCGTGCGCCCCGGCGCGTCCGGGGCACCTGCCCGGGTGGACACCGGGGTCGGGCCGCCGCCGTCGAGCGGCCTCGCCGGCGAGGCCGCGCTCGTGCCGCTGGCGCTGCTGCTGGCCGGGGTGCCGCTGGTGCTGGCCGCCCGCCGGCGGGCGTGACGCCGGCGCGCCGCGCGGCCGGGCTGCTGCTGGCGCTGGCCTGCGCCGGCTGCGCCCCGTCCGCCGCGGCGCCGCCCGCGGCCGCCCCTGACCCGCCGCCCGCGACGGCCGCTCCGGACCCGCCGGCCGCCACGCTGCGCCTCCCGGTCGCTCCCGGCGGGCTGCTCGACTCGGCGCCGGCGACGCTGGACGCGCTGCGGCAGGAGCAGGGCCGGCGGCCGGTCGCGGTCGAGGTGCCCGGCGCGCGGGGCGCGGCCACCGTGCAGGCGCGCACCACCGACCCGGTCGGCGGCGGGCTGGACCTGCCGGCCAGCGCGACCGACGTGGCGTGGTGGGCGAGCGGGGCCGCGCCGGGCACCGGGACCGGCGCGGTGGTTCTCGCGGCGCACGTGTCGTACTCGGGGCGCACCGGCCCGTTCACCCGGCTGCGCGACGTCGCGGTCGGCACCGAGGTGGTCGTGGTCAGCGCCGACGGCAGCCGGCACGCGTACGCGGTGCGCAGCACCCGCAGCGCCCCGAAGGAGCGGCTCGACCGGGCGCGGCTGTTCCGGGCCGACGGCCCCGCCGAGCTGGCCCTGGTGACCTGCGGCGGGGCGTACGATCCGGTCACCCGCAGCTACGCCGACAACGTCGTGGTGACCGCCGTCCCGGTCTGACCGGCCGGGGAGCGCGCCCAGCCCGGCAGGTCAAGCCCGGCAGGTCAGCCCAGCAGGTCGTAGGCCAGCCGCGCGACCAGCGCCGTGACGACGACCAGGAACACCCGGCGGACCCAGGCGCTGCCCCGCCGGATCGCCAGCCGGGCGCCCAGCTGCGCGCCGAGCAGGTTGCTCGCCGCCATCGCGGCGCCGAGCGCCCACAGCACGTGCCCGCCGAGCGCGAACAGCAGCAGCGCGGCGAGGTTGGTGGCGGTGTTCACGGTCTTGGCGGTGGCGCTGGCGTGCAGGAACGACAGCCCGACCGTGCCGACCAGCAGAAAGACCAGGAAGGTGCCGGTGCCGGGCCCGACCAGCCCGTCGTAGAACCCGATCGCGGCGCCGCCGACTCCGGTGACGGCCCGCTGCCGCCGCCGGCCCAGGCGCAGCGCCTCGACCTCGCCCAGCGACGGCCGCCGCCAGGTGAAGACCAGCACGGCGACCAGCGCGACGAGAACGACCGGTCGCAGCGCCGACCCGGGCACCGCCGTCGCCAGCAGCGCCCCGACGGCCGCCCCGGCGAACGCGACCCCCGCCATCGGCAACGCGGTGCCGAGGTCGACCGGCACCCGGCGGTGCGTACGTCACCGCCGCCGAGGCCGTGCCGACCACCGAGGCCAGCTTGTTGGTGCCGAGCAGCGACACGACCGGGGCGTTCGGCAGCACGAGCAGCAGCGCCGGCAGCTGCAGCAGCCCGCCGCCCCCGACGATCGCGTCGAGGGCGCCGGCGCAGGCCGCGACCGCGCAGAGCAGCACCACCTGCTCGATCGTCACACCGGTCCGCCTCGCGACGCCGTAGCGTCGGGCAGGTGACCGACACCTCGCCCGACGTCCAGGCGCTCGCCGCCACGCGCGAGCGGCTGCGCCGGGAGCACCTGCGCCCCGCGGCCGAGCGGCCGGCCTCCAGTGGCCGCGGCCTGCACCACACCGCGCTGGTCAGCGCCGACGTCGAGCGCACCGTGCGCTTCTACCAGGACCTGCTGGAGATGCCGCTCACCGAGCTGATCGACAACCGCGACTACCCCGGGTCGACGCACTTCTTCTTCGACATCGGCCACGGCAACCTGCTCGCCTTCTTCGACTTCCCGGGCCTGCAGCTCGGCCCGTACGCCGAGGTGATCGGCGGGCTGCACCACGTGGCGATCAGCGTCGAGCCGGCGCGCTGGGCGACGCTGAAGGCCAAGCTGGACGCGGCCGGCGTGGAGTACGCCCACCACAGCGGCACCTCGCTGTACTTCCGCGGACCCCGACGGCGCCCGGCTCGAGCTGATCTGCGACCCGCTCGGCGAGATGTACGGCGACGCCGTCCTGTAGCGCCGCCGGCGGTCAGACCGCCTCGTCGCCGCGGGACTTGGGCTCGCCGGAGTGGTCGAGGCCGTGCGGGTTGTCGGCGAGCCGCTTGCGGGACGCCAGGACCTCGGCCTCGGCCTCCTCCCGGCCGACCCAGTTCGCGCCCTCGACGCTCTTGCCGGGCTCGAGGTCCTTGTAGACCTCGAAGAAGTGCTGGATCTCCAGGCGGTCGAACTCCGACACGTCCGGATGTCCTGCAGGTGCTCCTGGCGGGGGTCGCCGACCGGGACGCAGAGCAGCTTCTCGTCCGGCCCGGCCTCGTCGGTCATCCGGAACATGCCGAGCGCCCGCACCCGGATGAGGCAGCCCGGGAAGGTCGGCTCGTCGAGCAGCACCAGCGCGTCCAGCGGGTCGCCGTCGCCGCCGAGGGTCTCCTCGACGAAGCCGTAGTCGGCCGGGTAGCTCGTCGAGGTGAACAGCCGCCGGTCCAGCCGGATCCGGCCGGTGTGGTGGTCCATCTCGTACTTGTTGCGCTGCCCCTTGGGGATCTCGATGGTGACGTCGAACTCCACGGGGCGTGCTCCTCGGCAGACGGTTCGGGCGGGTGAACCCGCCTAGTGTCCCGTACGGGCCTCCGCGCGTCGGACGGGGGCGGTCGAACTCCCAGGGAGCCGGTGTGCGCAGACCGCAGTGGGCGGTCCCGGGGGCGGCGCTGGCGGTGTCGCTGGCGGCCGCGGTCGTGTTCCCGAGCGGGAACGGCACGCCCGAGCTGCCGACGGTGCCGGGCGCGGTCGCCGTGCCCGACCGCCCGCCGACCCGCCCGCCGCTGCTGGCGCGCGGCGCCGCAGGACAGCCCGGTCCCGACGTCGGAGGGGCTGTCGCGCGCGCTGGCGGCCGTGCTCGCCGACCCGGCGCTGGGCGGCAGCGTGGCGGCGGCGGTGCTGGACGCCGGCAGCGGCCGGGTGCTGCTCGACGTGCGGGGGAGCGAGCCGGTGCTCCCGGCGTCCACCGCCAAGATCGCCACCGCCGTGGCGGTGCTGGCGGCGCCTGCCCCCGCCGACCCGGCTGACCACCCGCAGCTCGCCGGGCCGCGGCCCGGCGACGTGGTCCTGGTGGGCGGCGGCGACGGCACGCTGGCGGGACCGGGCGCGCCGGCGACGGCCGACGGCGCCCGGCTGGCGGACCTGGCCGCGCAGACCGCCGCCCGCAGGACCGGGCCGGTCCGCCGGGTCCTGGTCGACGACACCGCCTGGACCGGGCCGCGCGCTCGGACCGGGCTGGCGGCCCGGCGTACGTGACCGCCGGCGACGTCGCGCCGGTCGGGGCGCTCGCGGTCGACGGCGGGCGGGTCTCGCCCGACGCGCGCGGCCGGGTCGCCGACCCCGCGCTGGCCGCGGGCCGGGCCTTCGCCGCGCTGCTCGGCGCCCCGGGGGTGCCGGTGGTACGGGGCGGCGCGCCCGCCGGGCGCCGCCGTGCTCGGTGCGGTGCACAGCCCGCCGGTCGGCCCGCTCGTCGAGCTCGATGCTGAGCCGCAGCGACAACGACCTCGCCGAGGCGCTGGCCCGCCGGCTGGCCCTCGAGCGCGGCCGGCCGGCCGACTTCGCCGGCGCCGCGGCAGCGGTCCGCGACGAGTGCTCGCCGGGCTCTCGCCGACGGTGTCCGGGATCGCGCCGGTCGACGGCAGCGGCCTGTCCCGGGACAACCGGGTCCGGCCGCTCGGCGTCGCCGCCCTGCTGTCCGCGGTCGCCCGCGACGAGCAGGGCCGGTTCGGGCCGGTGCTGTCCGGGCTGCCCGTGGCCGGCTTCGACGGCACGCTGGAGCGGCGGTTCCGCGCCGACGCCACGGCACCCGCCGCGGGGCAGGTCCGGGCCAAGACCGGCACGCTGGACGGCGTCAGCGCGCTGGCCGGGCTGCTGCGGACCGGCGACGGCCGGCTGCTCGCCTTCGACGTCACCCTGACGCGGTGCCCAGCGGCGGCGGGCGGGCGGCCGAGGCCGCGCTGGACCGGGTCGCCGCGGCGCTGGCCGCCTGCGGCTGCCGCTGAGCTCCGACCGCTCGGACCGCGCTCCCGGCACGTACCGTCGGGTCATGCCCAGCCCCGTCGACTACGGACTCGCCGTCGCGACCGCCCGGCGGCTCGCCCCCGCCGGCCCGGTGCTGTCGCTGACCCAGGCCGCGGACGTGGTGGGCGAGCTGCGGTCGGTCACCGTGCAGGCCGAGGAGCACGTCCGGGCGGTGACCGGTCTGGTGCCGCCGGGCGCTCCCGGCCCGGCGACCGTGGTGGACCGGGCCGGCTGGGCGCAGGCCAACGTCGAGGGCTTCCGGGTCGTGCTGGAGCCGATGGCCGACCGGCTGCTGGCCGGCAAGCAGACCAACCGGGTCGCGGCCGCCGCCACCGGCAAGCTCGCCGGCGTGCAGATGGGCACCGTGCTGGCCTGGCTGTCCAGCAAGGTGCTGGGCCAGTACGAGGCGTTCGCGACCGACGGCCGGCCCGGCCGGCTGGTGCTGGTCGCCCCCAACATCGTCGAGACCGAGCGCCGGCTCGGCGTCGACCCGTCCGACTTCCGGCTGTGGGTGGCGCTGCACGAGGTCACCCACCGCACCCAGTTCACCGCGGTGCCGTGGCTGCACGGGCACGTCCGGGGCGAGGTCGACGCGCTGCTGGCCGCCAGCGACCTCGACGACCCGGCCCGGCTGCTCGCCCGGCTGCGGGACGGCCTGGGCGAGCGCCGCGCGCTGGTCGAGCTGCTGCAGACCCCGGAGCAGCGGGTCGTGCTGTCCCGGGTGACGGCCTTCATGTCGCTGCTGGAGGGGCACGCCGAGCACGTCATGGACGGGGTCGGACCGGGCGTGGTGCCGAGCGTGGCGACCATCCGGGCGCGCTTCCAGCAGCGCCGCGCCGAGCGCGGCGGGCCGTTGGACCGGCTGCTGCGCCGCCTGCTCGGCCTGGACCTCAAGGCCCTGCAGTACGCCGAGGGCTCCGCCTTCGTCCGGCACGTCGTCGACGCGGTCGGGATGGACGGGTTCAACCGGGTGTGGGAGTCGCCGGAGACGCTGCCGACCCGCGCAGGAGATCCGCGAGCCGGCGGCCTGGGTGCGCCGGCTGCACGGCGCCGCGGTCTGAGCCGGTGACCGGCCCGCCGCCGCCGGTCGCGGCGGTGCGGGTGGCCGTCCGGCGGGCGCTGGCCGACCTGCCGGCCGGTGCCCCGGTGCTCGCCGCGGTCTCCGGCGGGGCGGACAGCCTCGCGCTGGCCGCCGGGCTGGCGGCGGTGCGCCCGGGCAGCGGCGCGGTCGTCGTCGACCACGGGCTGCAGCCCGGTTCGGCCGCGGTGGCCCGGCGGGCCGCCGAGCAGTGCGCCGGGCTGGGCCTGGACGCCCGGGTGGTGCCGGTCGTGGTGGCCGGCGCCGGCGAGGGGCCGGCCCGCACGGCCCGGCTCGCGGCGCTCGAGGCGACCGGCGCGACGGTGCTGCTCGGCCACACCCGGGACGACCAGGCCGAGACCGTGCTGCTGGGCCTGGCCCGCGGCGCCGGGGCGCGGGCGCTCGCCGGGATGGCCCCGGTCCGCGGCGCGCTGCGCCGGCCGCTGCTCGGCCTGCCCCGCGAGACGGTCCGGGCGGCCTGCGCCGCCGCCGGGCTGCAGGCCTGGGAGGACCCGCACAACACCGACCCGGCGTACGCCAGGGCGCGGGTGCGCGGCGACGCGCTGCCCGCGCTGGAGGCCTCGCTCGGCCCGGGGGTCGCCGCGGCGCTGGCCCGGACCGCGGCCAGCCTGCGGGAGGACGCCGACGCGCTGGACGAGCTGGCCGACCGGGCCCGGGCCGGCGGCGCCGGGACCGACCCGGCGGCGCTCGCGGCGCTGCCCGCGGCGGTGCGGGCCCGGGTGCTCAAGCGGTGCGCCGAGGCGGCCTGCGGCGCGGCGGTGACGTCGGCGCACGTCACAGCGCTGCGGGCGCTGGTGGAGGCGTGGTCCGGGCAGGGCGCCGTCGCGCTGCCGGGGGGCGTGCGGGTCGAGCGCCGCGCCGCGCGGCTAGTCTGGGGCGCGTGACCGACCCCGACGTTCCGGACGCCGTCGAGCGGGTCCTGATCTCCGAGAAGGAGATCGCCGAGAAGATCGCCGAGCTGGCTGAGGCGATCGACCGCGACTACGCCGGCCGCGAGATCCTGCTCGTCGGGGTGCTCAAGGGCGCCGTGATGGTGATGGCCGACCTGGCCCGGGCGCTGCGCACGCCGGTGTCGATGGAGTTCATGGCCGTGTCGTCGTACGGCTCGGCGACCTCGTCGTCCGGCGTCGTCCGCATCCTCAAGGACCTCGACCGCTCGGTCGCCGACAAGCACGTCCTGGTCGTGGAGGACATCGTCGACTCCGGGCTCACGCTGAGCTGGCTGCTGCGCAACCTGCAGAGCCGGTCGCCGGCGAGCGTCGAGGTCTGCGCGCTGCTGCGCAAGCCCGAGGCGGCGCAGGCCGAGGTCGCCGTACGCTACGTGGGGTTCGACATCGAGAACGCCTTCGTCGTCGGGTACGGGCTCGACCACGCCGAGCGCTACCGCGACCTGCCGTTCGTCGGACTGCTCAAGCCCGAGGCGTACTCCTAGCGGCAGCACCGTCGCCGCTGCTCAGGTGGCGGAACACCCCTTGCGCCCCCACCGTTGGGGTCTGTGAGGGCGGCACCTGCCGGTGTACCGTCCAGGCCCACTTCGCACCAGGAGGGACGGGGCGCACCGCCCCGCGTCGATGAAGCTCAAGCGCCTTCCCAGGGGACCGCTCCTCTACATCGTGCTGGGCCTGCTCGTGGTCCTGGCGCTGTCCAGCTCCTTCCGGGGCAACGGCGGGTACGACCCCTCCACCACCTCGGCGGTCCTGCAGCAGATCTCGGCGGGCAACGTCGTGAGCTCCGGCCGCGACCCGGCGCTGCTGCTCGACAAGGAGCAGCAGGTCAAGGTCGAGCTGCGGGACGGCAAGAAGCTCCAGGCGAGCTACGCCACCGACCAGCAGGGGCAGTTCTCCGAGGCGCTTCGCGCAGGCCGGGGTCACCTACGACGTCCAGGTGAACCGGGACAACCTGCTCGTCTCGATCCTCATCAGCTTCCTGCCGTTCCTCATCATCCTGGGTCTGCTGTTCTTCTTCATGAACCAGATGCAGGGCGGCGGCTCGCGGGTCATGCAGTTCGGCAAGTCCAAGGCCAAGCTGGTCACCAAGGACACCCCCAAGACGACGTTCGCCGACGTCGCCGGGGCGCAGGAGGCCATCGAGGAGCTCCACGAGATCAAGGAGTTCCTGCAGGAGCCGGCCAAGTTCCAGGCCGTCGGCGCCAAGATCCCCAAGGGCGTGCTGCTGTACGGCCCGCCCGGCACCGGCAAGACCCTGCTGGCCCGCGCGGTCGCCGGCGAGGCCGGCGTGCCGTTCTACTCGATCTCCGGGTCGGACTTCGTCGAGATGTTCGTCGGCGTCGGCGCCAGCCGGGTCCGCGACCTGTTCGAGCAGGCCAAGCAGAACGCACCGGCGATCATCTTCATCGACGAGATCGACGCCGTCGGGCGGCACCGCGGCGCCGGCATGGGCGGCGGCCACGACGAGCGCGAGCAGACGCTGAACCAGATGCTCGTCGAGATGGACGGCTTCGACGTCAAGGGCGGCGTCATCCTCATCGCCGCGACGAACCGGCCGGACATCCTGGACCCGGCGCTGCTGCGCCCGGGCCGGTTCGACCGGCAGATCGCCGTCGACCGGCCCGACATGCAGGGCCGCCGCAAGATCCTCGAGGTGCACAGCAAGGGCAAGCCGATGGCCCCCGACGTGGACCTGCAGGTCATCGCGCGCCGGACCCCCGGCTTCACCGGCGCGGACCTCGCCAACGTCGTCAACGAGGCGGCGCTGCTGACCGCCCGGACCGAGCAGAAGCTCATCACGCTGCCGGTGCTCGAGGAGTCGATCGACCGGGTGATGGCCGGCCCGCAGCGGCGCACCCGGCTGATGAGTGACAAGGAGAAGAAGGTCACGGCGTACCACGAGGCCGGGCACGCCCTGGTCGCGCACGCCCTGCCCAACACCGACCCGGTGCACAAGATCACGATCCTGCCGCGCGGTCGTGCCCTCGGCTACACGATGGTGCTGCCGGAGGAGGATCGGTACTCCCAGACCCGGGCCGAGCTGCTCGACATGCTGGCCTACGCGATGGGCGGCCGGGCGGCCGAGGAGCTGGTCTTCCACGACCCGACCACCGGCGCGAGCAACGACATCGAGAAGGCCACCGCCACCGCCCGCGCGATGGTGACGCAGTACGGCATGAGCGAGCGGCTCGGCGCGGTGAAGTTCGGCGACAGCGGCGGCGAGGTCTTCCTCGGCCGCGACATGGGCCACCAGCGCGACTACTCCGAGCAGATCGCCGCGGTCGTCGACGAGGAGGTCCGCGCGCTCGTCGAGACCGCGCACCACGAGGCCTGGGAGATCCTGGTCGAGTACCGCGACGTCCTGGACGACATGGTGCTCAAGCTGCTGGACAAGGAGACGCTCGCCAAGGACGAGGTGCTCGACATCTTCGGTCCGGTGAGCAAGCGCCCGCAGCGGGCGCACCCGACCGGGAACGGCCGCCGCCCGCTGTCCGACGTGCCGCCGGTGCTCACCCCCGCCGAGCTCGCCGTGATGGGCCCGGCCGACCTGGAGGACCTGGCGCGGGGCCGCTCCAACGGGAACCGGGTGCCGCTGCGCAAGCCGGTCGCCGAGGCCTCCGGCACGGTGCGCCGGGAGACCGGCGAGCAGGCCGCAGAGCGCTCCCCGGCGCCTCGTCCGGCGCCCGGCGCCGAGCCGTCCTGAGCAGGGACCTGCCCGGCCTGCCCGACCCGGGTCGCACGCTGGTGCTGGGCGTCGTGAACGCGACGCCGGACTCGTTCAGTGACGCGCACCCGACGGCGGCGGACGCCGTGGCGCACGGGCTGGCGCTGCACGCGGCCGGCGCGGACCTGCTCGACGTCGGCGGCGAGTCCACCCGGCCCGGTGCCGTGCGGGTCGACGCCGGTACCGAGCTGCGCCGGGTGCTGCCGGTCGTCCGGGAGCTGGTCGCCGCCGGCGCGCTGGTCTCCGTCGACACCACCCGGGCCTCGGTCGCCGAGGCCGCCCTGCAGGCCGGGGCGGTGCTGGTCAACGACGTCTCCGGCGGGCTCGCCGACCCGGCGATGCTGCCGCTGGTCGCCGACGCCGGCTGTGCGGTGGTGCTCATGCACTGGCGCGGGCCGAGCGCCGACATGCAGAGCCGGGCCGTCTACGGCGACGTCGTGCGCGAGGTCTGCGAGGCGCTGCGCGACCGGCTCGGCGCGGCCTCCGCCGCCGGCGTCGCGGAGAGCCAGGTCGTCCTGGACCCCGGCCTGGGCTTCGGCAAGACCGCCGAGCACAACTGGGCGCTGCTGCGCGGGCTGCCCTCGCTGACCGCGCTGCGCCGGCCGGTGCTGGTCGGCGCGTCCCGGAAGGGCTTCCTGGGAGCGCTGCTCGCCGGTCCGGACGGCCCCCGCGGCTCGGCCGGGCTGGACGCCGCCAGCACCGCGCTGACCGTGCTCGCCGCGCAGGCCGGCGCGTGGGGCGTGCGGGTGCACGACGCGCAGGCCAGCGCGGACGCCGTCCGGGTCGTCCAGGCGCTGCGGGCGGCCCCGGTCCCGGCGTGAGCACCGACGACGTCGAGGCCGCCAACACCGCGTTCTACGCCGCGTTCGAGCGCGCCGACGTCGACGCGATGGCCCGGGTCTGGGACGACGAGCAGCCGCAGGCGCTGTCCTGCGTGCACCCGGGCTGGCCGCCGCTGCGCGGCCGCGAGCAGGTGCTGCGGTCCTGGTCGGCGCTGATGGCCACCACCGAGTACATCCAGTTCTTCCTCACCGACGTGACGGTCGCCGTCGAGGGCGACACCGCCGTGGTGACCTGCACCGAGAACGTGCTGACCGGCGTGTCGGAGACCGGCGGGGCCGGTTCCGCCGTGGCGACCAACCTGTTCCGGCGGCGCGCGGACGGCTGGCGGCTGCAGGTGCACCACGCGGGGCCGCTGCTGGCCGCCGGGGACGTCGAGCCGTGACCGGGCCCGACCGGATCGCCCTCACCGGACTGACGGTGCGCGGCCGGCACGGGGTGCTCCCCGCCGAGCGCCGGGACGGGCAGGACTTCGTCGTGGACGCGGTGCTGCACCTGGACCTGCGGCCGGCGGCCGGCAGTGACGACCTGGCTGACACGGTGGACTACGGCGCGCTGGCCGGCCGGCTCGCCGGCGTGGTGGCGGGCGAGCCGGTCGACCTGCTGGAGACCCTGGCGGAGCGGCTGGCCGCGGTCTGCCTCGCCGACCCGCGGGTCCGCTCGGCGGAGGTGACGGTGCACAAGCCGGCCGCCCCGATCCCGCTCGCCTTCGCCGACGTCGCGGTCACCGTGGTGCGGCCGTGACCGCGGTGCTGTCGCTGGGCAGCAACCTCGGCGACCGGCGGGCGCTGCTGCGGGCCGCCGTGACGCTGCTCGCGCCGACGGCGGTGTCCTCGCTGTGGGAGACCGACCCGGTCGGCGGGGTGCCGCAGGGCGACTTCCTCAACCTGGTGGTGCTGCTCGACGCCGACGCCACCCGGGCCTGGGAGCTGGCGCAGGCGGCGGAGCGGGCGGCCGGCCGGGAGCGCACGACGCGCTGGGGGCCGCGGACCCTGGACGTCGACGTGGTGGTGGCTCCCGCCCCGGTCCCGGCGGCGCTGCAGGTGCCGCACCCCCGGGCGCACGAGCGGGCGTTCGTGCTGGCGCCGTGGCTCGAGCTGGACCCGCAGGCGGTGCTGCCGGGCCGGGGCCCGGTCGCCGACCTGCTCGCCGGCCTGCCGGACCAGCGGGTGCACCCGGTCGGCCCGCTGTGAGGCCGACGTCGCTGCGGATGCTGGCGCTGTGGGCCGTGCTGGCCGCGGTCGGCGGGTACGCGCTGGCCGCGGCCTCCTACAGCGACCTGCCGCCGCTGCCCCGGATCGCGCCGGTGACCCTCGCCCTGCTCGCGGTGGTCGAGCTCGCGATGGCGCACCTGGTCCGCGACCGGGTGCTCGGGCGGGCCCGCCGGGGCGCCCGCCCGCTGCACCCGCTGCAGGTGGCCCGGGCGGCGGCGCTGGCGAAGGCGTCCTCGCCCGCCGGGGCGCTGCTGCTCGGGCTGTACGCCGGGCTCACGCTCTGGCTGCTGCCGCGCGAGGCCGACCAGCCGCGGGCCGACGCGCTCGTCACCTCGACGTCGGCGCTGGCGGCGCTGCTGCTGGTCGTCGCGGCGCTGCGGCTGGAGCGGGCCTGCCGGACGCCGGACGCCTCCGTCGACGACGGCGGGCTAGGGTCGCGGACGTGAGCGCCCCCACCGACGGACTGGACGAGCTGACCACCGAGGAGCTGCGGCTGCGGGCCTTCGAGAAGGCCCGCGCCGAGCACGACCGCGCCTTCTTCTGGGACCTGGCCACGCACCTGCGCGGGTCGCGGGCGATCGCCGCCGAGGACGGCTCGGCCGGCGGGATCACCGGCACCATCGCCGAGCTCGTCGACCTGGCCCGCGAGATGCTCGGCAAGGGCCTGGCCGACGACGAGCCGCTGGTACGCGCCCGGTTCCTGCACTACCTGCGCGGCTGAGGCTGCGCGGCGGAGCCCGGCCGGTCACTTGTCGACGTCGCCGAGCACGAAGAACAGCGACGCCAGCACGACCGGCAGGTCCGGCAGCCGTACGCCCGGCAGCAGCGCCGGCAGCACGCTGACGTTGTTGAACGACGCGGTGCGCATCGCCAGCCGCCACGGCGTGGTCGCGCCCCGCGAGACCAGGTAGTAGCCCATCGCGCCGAGCGGGTTCTCCGTCCAGCAGTACGTCTCGCCCTCCGGGGCCCGCACGCTCTTGGGCAGCCGCACGTCGACCGGGCCGGCGGGCAGCCGGTCCAGGCAGGCGTCGGCGAGGTCGAGCGAGACCGGCACCTGGGCGAGCAGGCAGCGGAAGCGGCCGAGCGCGTCGCCGTCGGTGCCGACGACGACCGGGACGTCGAGCTCGCCGTAGGCCAGGTACGGGTCGTCGCGCCGCAGGTCGACGTCGAGGCCGCTGGCCCGGGCGGCCGGCCCGGACACGCCGTAGGACAGGGCCTGCTCGCGGGTCAGCACGCCGACGCCCGCCGCCGGGCCGAGGCTGGCGGACACCTCCCGGGTCAGCTGCGGGAGCACGTCCGCGGACGTCCTGCACCGCGGCGCGCACCCGGCCGGTCCAGCCGGCCGGGACGTCGTGCAGCAGGCCGCCGACCCGGTTCGCCATGTAGTGCAGCCGGCCGCCGGTGGCTTCCTCCATGACGGCCTGCACCCCCTCGCGCTGGGCGAAGGCCGGGAAGCCCGGCAGCGAGGCGCCGAGGAACATCAGCGAGGCGAGCACCCGGTTGAGCTCGGCGAGCAGGGTGCGCAGCCAGACCGCCCGGGGCGGCACGTCCAGGCCCATCATCCGCTCGACGGCCAGCGCGACGCCGAGCTCGTTGCTGAACGCCGAGAGCCAGTCGTGCCGGTTCGCCAGCACCAGGATCTGCCGGTAGTCGCGGACCTCGAACAGCTTCTCGGCGCCGCGGTGCAGCAGCCCGACGACCGGCTCGGCCCGCACCACCACGTCGCCGTCCAGGGTCAGCGCGACCCGCAACGCCCCGTGCGTGGACGGGTGGGCCGCCCCGAGCTGCAGCACCAGGTCGGCGTCGGAGGCGACCCCCACCCCGACCGTCAGCTCGCGCGTCACCCGCCCATGCAAGCAGGCCGCGGGCCGGTCAGAGCACCGCCGGGATGCCGACCTCGCGGACCAGCCAGCCGAACCCGCCGAGCCCGGCCGGGTCGAGCAGCTCGGCGGCGTCCCCGGCCCGCTGCAGGCCGGCGGCGTACGCGCCGGCGTCGCCGGTCCAGGCTGGCAGGGCGGCGTCCACCCCGAGCGACCGGAGCGCCTCGCGCTGGGTCAGCAGCCGGGCCCCGACGGCCGCGGCGCAGCTGTCCCAGGCCACGTGCGCGGTGAGGTCGCACGAGCCGTCCGGGACCGGCGGCACCTGGCGGCCGGCGCGGTAGCCGGTCAGCGTCGCCCGCCGGCCCGTGCGCAGGTGGCCGTAGTCGGCCGCGACCAGCAGGCCGCGCCGGACCTGCGCGGCCGCCGCCGTCAGCGCGCGGTCGCGGGCCAGGCCGACCTCGGCGCGCCCGGCCGGCCACCAGCGGGCGCACCAGTCCCGCAGCTCGGCCGGGGCCGCCGGGCCGCGGGCCTCCCGGCCGGCGGCGTCGACCAGCACCAGGGCGCCGTCCTCGACGACGTCCAGCGGCACGGTGTCGAGCCACTCGTTGGCGAACAGCAGCCCGGTCAGCGCCGGCAGCTCGGCGAGCCACCGGAACGGCGTGCCCGGGTCGGGGGCCCGCTCGACGGCGGTCAGCCGCCAGCGCGCCGGGACGTCCGGAAGCGCCGCCAGCAGCTCGCCGCGGCCCGCGCCGAGGTCCACCACGTCGAACGGGTCCGGGCGGCCCAGCGCGTCGTCGACCCGGCCGGCGAGCACCCGGACGGCGGCGGCGTACCGCGGTGACGCGGTCACCGAGGTGCGGAAGTGGTCCCCCGGCCGTTCACGCAGGAAGAAGCCGCCCGGCCCGTACAGCGCCTGCGACCAGCGCGCGCTCCACGGCTCCACGCCGACGAGCATGCGCGTCGCGCCTGGCGACGGGCCTCGGTTGAGACCTGCGTCACAGGGGACGGACGGCCCCGCCTGGCCGCGTTACGCTCGGACCGCACTCCGACCGGTACCCCTCGAAGGACTGGAACGGCCTCGTGAACCCTCACCCTCCTGCGCGCCTGGACATCGGGATCGTCGGCGCCGGCCGGGTCGGCGCCGTGCTCGGCGCGGCGCTGGCCCGCGCCGGCCACCGCGTGTCCGCCACCTCCGGCGTCTCGGACGCCTCGCTCGCCCGGGCGGCGGCGCTGCTGCCCGGCGTCCCGCTGCTGCCCGCCGACGACGTCGCGCGGGTCTGCTCGCTGCTGCTGCTCGCGGTGCCCGACGACGCGCTGCCCTCGCTGGTCGCCGGCCTGGCCGAGACCGGTGCGCTGCGCCCCGGGCAGCTCGTGGCGCACACCAGTGGCCGGCACGGCCTGGCGGTGCTCGACCCGGCCAGCGCTGCCGGCGCGCTGCCGCTGGCCCTGCACCCGGTCCTGCCGTTCACCGGCACCGCGGTGGACCTCGTCCGGCTGCCCGGCGCGTCGTTCGGGGTCACCACCCCGGAGCCGCTCCGCCCGGTCGGCGAGGCGCTCGTGCTGGAGATGGGCGGCGAGCCGGTCTGGGTGCCCGAGGCCAACCGCGGCCGCTGTGGCACGCCGCGCTCGCGCACGGCGCGAACCACCTGGTGACGCTGGTCGCGAGTGCCGCGGACCTGCTGCGCGCAGGCCGGGGCCGACGACCCGGGCGCCGTCCTCGCCCCGCTGCTGCAGCGCCGCGCTGGACGGCGCGCTGACGCCGCGGCGACGGCGCGCTGACCGGACCGGTCGCGCGGGGGGACGCCGGCACCGTCGCGGCGCACCTGCGGGTGCTGCCGGACGACGTCCGGCCGGCGTACATCGGCGCTGGCCCGGCTCACCGCCGACCGCGCGCTGGCCAGCGGCCGGCTGCGCGCCGGCGCAGGCCGCGCCCGCGTCCTCGCGCCTGGAGGTGCCCGTGATGCAGGTCGCGTCGAGCCGCGAGGCACGCTGCAGAGGCCGCCCGCAAGCGCGCTGCCCGGCCGGGTGCGCGGTCGTCATGACGATGGGCGCGCTGCACGACGGGCCACGCCGCGCTCGTCCGCCAGGCCCGGCGGCCGGCCGACAGCGTCGTCGTGACGATCTTCGTCAACCCGCTGCAGTTCGGCGCCGGCGAGGACCTCGACCGCTACCCGCGCACCCTCGAGGCCGACCTGGCGATCTGCGCGCCGAGGCGGCGTCGACCTGGTGTTCACCCCGACGCCCGGACGTCGTCTACCCGAGCGGCGCCCCGGTCCGGGTCGCGCGCCGGCCCGCTCGGCGACGGTCCTCGAGGGCGCCGTCCGGCCGGGCACTTCGACGGCATGCTCACCGTCGTCCTCAAGCTGCTGCACCTGGTCCGCCCGGACCGTCGCGCTGTTCGGCGAGAAGGACGCCCAGCAGCTGGCCTGCATCCGCCGCGATGGTGACGCGACCTGGACGTGCCGGTCGAGGTCGTCGGCGTGCCGACCGTCCGCGAGCCGGACGGCCTGGCGCTGTCCAGCCGCAACCGCTACCTGTCCGCCGGACGAGCGCGCCAGCCGCGCTGGCGCTGTCCCGGGCGCTGGCGCACCGGCGGACGTCGCGGCGGGCCCGGGCCGTGCTGGCGCGGCCGAGCCGGCGTCGATCCTCGACTACCTCGAGCGCGTGCGCAGCACCGACGTTCGGCCGTCGACCCGGCCGGCGACCTGCTCGTCGTCGCCGCCCGGGTCGGCACCACCCGCCTGATCGACAACGCCCGTCCTGGACTGCCGAAGGTGACCGCTGATGCTCCGCACGATGCTCAAGAGCAAGATCCACCGGGCGACGGTCACCCAGGCCGACCTGCACTACGTCGGCTCGGTGACGGTCGACGCCGACCTCATGGACGCCGCCGACCTGCTCGAGGGCGAGAAGGTGGCGATCGTCGACGTCACCAACGGCGCCCGGCTGGAGACGTACGTCATCCCCGGTCCGCGCGGCAGCGGGCGATCCTCGGCATCAACGGCGCCGCCGCCCGCCTGGTGCACCCCGGCGACCTGGTCATCCTCATCGCGTACGGGCAGATGGACGACGCCGAGGCGCGCACCCGCCGGCCGAGGGTCGTCTTCGTCGACGCCGAGAACCGGGTCGTCGGCACCGGGCACGACCCGGCCGAGCCGCTGCCGGGCAGCGAGCCCACGGCGCTGCACCGCGGTCGACCGCGTCGCGCGACAGCCCCGCGTTCGCCGGGTGACCCGGCTGCGGCGCCGCCGCCGAGCCGGGCTGGACGACCCGGGCCGACGTCGTCGTCGTCGGGTCCGGCGTCGCCGGGCTGACCGCCGCGCTGCACGTCGCGGACGCCCGGGCCTCCGGCGGGTCCGTGCTGCTGGTCACCAAGGTGCTCGTCGGCGACGGCTCGACCCGCTGGGCGCAGGGCGGGGTGGCGGCCGCGCTGGCCCCCGACGACAGCCCCGAGCAGCACCTGCGCCGACACCCTGGCGGCCGGCGTCGGGCTGTGCGACGAGGACGCGGTGCGGGTGCTGTGCACCGAGGGCCCGGACGCGGCTGCGCGAGCTCGTCGGCGCTCGGTGCGGCCTTCGACCGGGACCCCTCCGGCGCGCTGGCGCTCGACCCGGAGGGCGGGCACTCCCGCTACCGGATCGTGCACGCCGGGCGGGACGCGACCGGTGCGGAGGTCGCAGCGCGCGCTGGTCGCGGCGGTCCGCGCCTGCCCCGGATCCGGCTCGTCGAGCACGCCCTGGTGCTGGACCTGCTGCAGGACGCCGACGGCCGGGCGGCCGGGGTGACCCTGCACGTGCTCGGTGAGGGCAGCGAGGACGGCGTCGGCGCGGTCCGGGCCCGGGCCGTCGTGCTCGCCACCGGCGGGATGGGCCAGGTGTACGCGAGCACCACCAACCCGCCGGTCTCCACCGGCGACGGGGTCGCGCTCGCGCTGCGCGCCGGGGCCGCCGTGACCGACCTGGAGTTCGTGCAGTTCCACCCGACCGCGCTGTTCCTCGGACCCGCGCAGGGCCAGCAGTCCCTGGTCAGCGAGGCGGTCCGCGGCGAGGGCGCGGTGCTCGTCGACGCCGACGGCGAGCGGGTGCTCACCGCGGCGGACCACCCGCTGGCCGACCTCGCCCCGCGGGACGTCGTCGCCAAGGCGATCTTCCGGCGGATGCGGGAGCGCGGCGAGGACTGCGTGCTGCTGGACTGCCGCCGGCTCGGCGAGGCGACGCTGCTGCGGCGCTTCCCGACCATCGTCGCCCGCTGCCGCCAGGCCGGGATCGACCCGGTCACCACCCCCGTGCCGGTGGCCCCGGCCGCCCACTACGCCAGCGGCGGGGTGCGTACCGACCTGGACGGCCGGACGTCGGTGCCCGGCCTGTACGCCTGCGGGGAGGTGGCCTGCACCGGCGTGCACGGCGCCAACCGGCTGGCGTCCAACAGCCTGCTGGAGGGGCTGGTGTTCGCCGAGCGGATCGCCGCCGACCTGGCCCGGGGGCTGCCCTCGCCGGGTGAGCCGGTGCCGCCCGACGACGTCGCGACCGTGCTCGTCGACCCGGCGGTCCGCGACGAGCTGGCCCGGGTGATGAGCCGCGGCGTCGGGGTGCTGCGCTCCGCCGCGTCGCTGGCCGGCGCGCAGCGGTCGCTGGAGGAGCTGGCCGCCCGGGCCGGCGGGCCGCCCGGCCCGGCCGCGTGGGAGGCGACCTGCCTGCTGCAGGTCGCCCGGGCGCTGGTGACGGCGGCGACGCTGCGCGAGGAGACCCGCGGCGCGCACTGGCGCGAGGACCACCCGGCGACGCTGCCGGCCTGGCGCGGCCACCTGGTCACCACCCGGTCCGGCACGACGTTCGAGGAGTCCGCCCCGTGAGCCTGTCCGCCCCGACCCGCACGGCGCTGGCCGACGCCGGCCTGGACCCCGACGCGGTGGAGGACCTCGCCCGGCGCACGGTCGCCGAGGACCTGGCCGGCGGGGTCGACGTCACCAGCGTCGCGACGGTCCCGGCCGACCTGGTCGGCACCGCCGCCTTCGTCGCCCGCTCGGCCGGGGTCGTCGCCGGCCTCGGCGTGGCGATGGCGGTGCTCGACGTGGTGGGCCCGGTCGAGCTGGCGGCGACCCCGGACGCCCGCCCGATCGCGGCCGGCGAGACGGTGCTGACCGCCCGCGGCCCGGTCCGCACGCTGCTCACCGCGGAGCGCAGCGCGCTGAACCTGCTGTGCCACCTGTCCGGCGTCGCCACCCTGACCCGCAGCTGGGTCGACGCGGTCGCCGGCACCGGGGCGCACATCCGCGACACCCGCAAGACCACGCCCGGGTTGCGGGCGCTGGAGAAGTACGCCGTGCGGGCCGGGGGTGGGGTGAACCACCGGATGTCGCTGTCGGACGCCGCGCTGGTGAAGGACAACCACGTGGTCGCCGCCGGCGGCGTCGCGGCGGCCTTCGCGGCCGTCCGGGCGGCCTTCCCGGACCTGGCCGTGGAGGTCGAGTGCGACACCGTCGGGCAGGTCCGCGAGGCGGTCGGGGCCGGCGCGGACCTGGTGCTGCTGGACAACATGACGCTGGCGGACCTGCGGGCGAGCGCGGCGCTGTGCCGGGCCGCGGGCGTGCTCACCGAGGCCTCCGGCGGCCTCGGCCTGGCCGATGCCGCCGCGGTGGCGGCCACCGGCGTCGACTTCCTCGCGGTCGGAGCCCTGACCCACTCGGCGCCTGTTCTCGATCTCGGGGTGGACCTCGCATGCTCCTGACCGTCGACGTCGGCAACACCAACACCGTGCTCGGGCTGTTCGAGGGCGAGGAGCTCTACGACAGCTACCGGCTCAAGACCGACCCGCGGGGCACCGCCGACGAGCTGGCGCTGATGTTCCGCGGCCTGCTCGCGGCGCACCCGGCGCCGGACGGGATCTCGGTGTGCTCGACGGTGCCGGCCGTGCTGGAGCAGCTCCGCACGATGTTCGCGCGCTACTTCGCCGACGTGCCGACGCTGGTCGTCGGGCCGGGCGTGCGGACCGGCGTCCCGCTGCTGTACGACAACCCGCGGGAGGTCGGCCCGGACCGGGTGGTGAACACCCTCGCCGCCCACACGCTGTACGGCGGTCCGGCGGTCGTCGTGGACTTCGGCACGTCCACCAACTTCGACGTGGTCTCGGCGAAGGGGGAGTTCCTCGGTGGCGCGCTGGCGCCCGGCGTCGAGATCAGCGTCGACGCGCTGGCCGCCCGGGCCGCCCGGCTGTTCAAGGTGGAGCTGGTCGAGCCGCGATCGGTGATCGGCAAGACCACGGCCGAGGCCCTGCAGTCCGGCCTGGTCTACGGCTTCGCCGGCCAGGTCGACGGGATGGTGCGACGGATCAGCGCCGAGCTGGGGAGCCGTCCGGTGGTGCTGGCGACCGGGGGGCTGTCGCACCTGATGTTCCACGTCTGCGAGACGCTGGACCACCACGAGCCGGACCTCACCCTGATCGGCCTGCGACTGGTCTACGAGCGCAACCTCTGACCCGCGGTGGCCCGCCGCCCGGGGGCCGGCGTCACCACTGCAGGGCGACGGGGAAGGGGACGTCGACCTGCAGACGCCCGGCGGTGCGCCGCACCGGGACGTACGCCCCGTCCACCAGGCGCAGCACGAGCGCCTCTGCGTCGGGGTCGAGAAGCCAGTAGTGCGGGACCCCGAGCTCGGCGTAGACCTGCTGCTTCTCGCCGAGGTCGCGGCGCCGGGTGGAGGGGGAGAGGACCTCGACGACGACGAGTGGCGGTCGTCGCGTCCCGTCGTCGTCGCAGTCGTCAGCCCGCGCGACGAGCAGGTCGGGGAGCAGGAAGCTGCCCGGGCGGTAGCGCACCGCGTAGTTCGGACCGAGCACGACGTGGTCGTCCGGGACGGTGGCGAGCAGCGCTGCGGCGAGCCGGGGGACGAGCCGCTCGTGGGCCAGCCGTGCGGGCGGTGTCACGACGACGGCGCCGTCGAGCACCTCGTAGCGCCGGTCAGAAGCGTCGAGCCAGCCGAGCAGTCCTGGATCGGCAGCGGCGTGCGCGCCGCCGAGGGTCGCGGTCATCCAGCCTCCCCACCCCGGCATCGTGACCTCATCGTCGCAGCCGTCGCCCGGTTGTCCACAGCCGCCGCCGTACGGCACGGGGGCTCGGTGAGTCGCGGTGCGGGCTGCCGCTGCCGCCGGGCGGCCGCAGGTGTCGTCCCCACCCCGCTGGTCCGTCCACAGGCTCCGGCCGGGAGACCGGCCGGCCGGTCGGGCTCGTCTAGCGTCCTCGCCGTGCCCGATCCCTCGCCCACCCTCCCCGCAGCGACCCGCGACGGCCAGCGTGCCCGGGTCTACCGGGCCGAGGACGCCTGGGCGGCCCGGCTGGACGCGGCCCGCCGCGGGGCGCCGCGTGCCCTGGTCGCCGGCAGCTCGGTGCTGCTGCCGGCCGAGCGGCGGTTCGGCGACCTGGCCGCCGTGCAGGGCTACGCCGTCCGGGTCTGCGCGCTGCCGGCCGTGCAGGCGGTGGTCGGTGCGGTCCGGCCGCCGGAGGTCCGGCTGCGGCGCGGCGCCCGGGCGGCGCACTGGGAGCCCCCGGGGGTGCTGGCCGTCCCGGTGCCGCCGCACGGGGAGCCCTGGGCGCTGCGGGAGACCGTCGTGCTGCACGAGCTGGCCCATCACGTCGGCCACCTGACCGGTACGGCCCGCCACCACGGGGCGCCGTTCCCGGCGCTGCTGCTGCTGCTGGTGGCCGCCGCGCTCGGTGAGGAGGCGGCGTTCGCGCTGCGCGTGGAGTACGGCACCCAGCGCGTCACGGTGGGTGCGCTGTGACGCCGCCGGACCGGGTGGTCGACCGGATCGGCAAGCTGCTCGCTCAGGCGGAGGGCACCGACAACGAGCACGAAGCGGCGGCGTTCGTCGAGCGGGCCCAGCAGCTGGCGACGGCGCACGCCGTCGACCTCGAGCGGGCCCGGGCCCGCCAGCGGGACCGGCAGGACCGGGACGCCGCCGAGCCGCTCGAGCAGGACCGCCTGGAGACGGGGAAGCGCGGTCGGCGCGGCAACCGGCACCGCGTCCTGCTGTACGTGGCGATCGCCCGGGCCAATGACGTGCTGGTCAACGTCGCCGCCGACAGCACCTACGTGCTGGGCTTCGGGCACCGGACCGACCTCGCCGTGGTCGAGCGGCTGTGGGGGTCGCTCGCGGTGCAGATGACCTCCGCGGCGGACCGGCGCCTGGCCCGCGGCGAGCACCGCCTGGCCGGGGTCGCCGCGGTCACCTGGCGGCTGTCGTTCTACGACGGCTTCGTCCTGACGGTGGGCCGTCGCCTGGAGCAGGCCCGGGCGCGCGCCGTGGCGCAGGACGCCCCGCCGGCCGGGCCGGCGTCGGGCGGTCCGGGTGCGGCGCTGGTGCTGCGGGCCCGCGCCGACCGGGTGCAGGCCTTCCACACGGCCACCTCCGCCGCCCGGGGCACCTGGCGCGGCGCCGCGGCCGGGCGCGGCGGCGTCAGCGGCCGCGCGTTCGCCAGCGGCACGCACGACGGCGAGCGGGCCGACCTGGGCCGGGACCGGCTGCGCCCACGCGGGCGGCTCGGGGCCTGACCGCCCGACTCCCCGCGCCCACTAGCCTTCCCGGGTGCCCGAGACCACCCCGCAGAGCGAGCCCGAGCAGGTCCGAGTCCGGCGGGAGAAGTACGACCGGCTGGTCGCCGCCGGCGCGCCGCCCTACCCGCTGGGGTATCCCCGCACCGCGACCCTGGCGGAGGTCCGCGAGACGTTCGCCGACCTGGCGGTCGACACGGCGTCCGGCCGGACCGTCGCCGTCACCGGCCGGGTCGTGCTGAGCCGGACCGGCGGCAAGCTGTGCTTCGCGACCCTGCAGCAGGGCGACGCGCACCTGCAGGTGATGGTCAGCCTGGACGGCGTCGGGGCGGACCGGCTGCAGGCCTGGAAGTCCGACGTCGACCTCGGTGACCACGTCGGGGTCACCGGTGAGGTGATCAGCAGCCGGCGGGGAGAGCTGAGCGTGCTGGCCACCTCGTGGTCGCTGACCAGCAAGGCGCTGCGCCCGCTGCCGGACAAGCACAAGGGCCTGACCGACCCGGAGGCCCGGGTCCGCCAGCGCTACGTCGACCTGCTCGTCAACCCGGCCAGCCGGGCCGTGGTGCACGAGCGGGCGACGGTGCTGCGCAGCCTGCGGGAGACCCTGCACCGGCTGGGCTATCTCGAGGTCGAGACCCCCATGCTGCAGAGCGTGCACGGCGGCGCGGCGGCCCGGCCTTTCTCCACGCACGTGAACGCGCTGGACCTCGACGTCAGCCTGCGCATCGCCACCGAGCTGTACCTCAAACGGCTGGTGGTGGGCGGAATCGAGCGGGTCTACGAGATCGGCAAGACATTCCGCAACGAAGGGATCGACAGCACGCACTTCCCCGAGTTCACGATGCTCGAGGCGTACGAGGCCTACGGCGACTACGACACGATGGCGACGCTGACCCGGGCGCTGGTGCTGGACGCCGCCGAGGCGCTCGGGCGCACCGTCGTGCCGGACGGCCACGGCGGGCAGATCGACCTGGCGCAGCCCTGGCGGCACGCCACGGTGCACGGCCTGGTCAGCGAGGCCGTCGGCGAGCCGGTCGACCCCGGTACGCCCGTCGGCCGGCTCGAGGAGCTGGCCGCCGCGCACGACGTCGCGCTGCAGCCCGGCTGGGACGCCGGCGAGGTCGTCCTGGAGCTGTTCGAGAAGCTCGTCGAGCACACCCTGCTTCAGCCGACGTTCGTGCGGGACTACCCGGTGAGCGTGCGCCCGCTGGCCCGCCCGCACCGCGACGACCCCCGCCTGGCCGAGGCCTGGGACCTCATCGTCGCGGGCTTCGAGCTCGCGCCGGCCTACTCCGAGCTCGTCGACCCGGTCGAGCAGCGCCGTCGCCTCACCGCCCAGTCGCTGCGGGCGGCCGGCGGCGACGCCGAGGCGATGCAGCTCGACGAGGACTTCCTGCGCGCGCTGGAGCACGGAATGCCGCCGACCGGCGGCATGGGTCTGGGCGTGGACCGGCTCGTGATGCTGCTCACCGGCCTGCCGATCCGGGAAACCATCCTGTTCCCGTTGGTGCGACCGGAGTAGCGACGCGGGCGGACGGCTCAGCGGGGCGCAGGCATTCCTGTCGCGGCCCGGTAACACTTTCGGGTTAGAACGACGACAGATTCAGCGCGGCATGCGACAACCAAGTGGTCAGCGTGCTTATCTGTTCCTCAGCAGGAGAGGCCTGCGCGAGGAACGGGAGTCGAACGTGGCACAGCGGGTTCAAGTTCTGTTGGTCTGCGACCTGCATGACGAGGAGGTCGCCGGTGCCGAGACCGTCGCCTTCGGCCTCGACGGCGCCGCCTACGAGCTGGACGCCTGCGAGGAGCACGCGACGGCGATGCGGGACGCCTTCGCCCCGTACATCGGTGCCGCCCGTCGGGCGGGTCGCGGCGGCGCCGCCGCGACGCCGCGGCGCCGCAGCAGCAGCCGGGCCGCCGGCTCGGCGTCGAGCGGCGGCCGTGAGAACGTGCAGGAGATCCGCGAGTGGGCCCGGGCCAACGGCCACGCGGTCAGTGAGCGCGGCCGGCTCTCCGGCGCGGTCGTCTCGGCGTACGAGGCAGCGCACTAGCAGCGCGGTCCGCTCCCGACCGGAGCGGACCGCCGCGTGTCCGCCCTGAGCGCAATCGCACCCGGGAAGTGCCGTGGTCCGGGCGTCGTTGTGCCGGATGCGCCCGTCCTGCGACGGGCGCTGCAGGACCCTCTCCGGCGGAGCCACCGCCCGGGGAGCCCGGAGTCTTCCCGCCGTCGGCGGGGGCGTCCCACCGGGGCTAGTGTGCGGGTGGTAGGGCGCGTCCCGGTCCCCGCCCCGTGAGGAGCGACAGATGTTCGAGCGTTTCACCGACCGAGCCCGCCGTGTTGTCGTCCTGGCGCAAGAAGAGGCCAGGATGCTCAACCACAACTACATCGGGACCGAGCACATCCTGCTCGGCCTCATCCACGAGGGCGAGGGCGTCGCTGCCAAGGCGCTCGAGTCGCTGGGCATCTCGCTCGAGGGCGTCCGCAGCCAGGTCGAGGAGATCATCGGCCAGGGCCAGCAGGCACCGTCCGGGCACATCCCGTTCACGCCGCGCGCCAAGAAGGTGCTCGAGCTGTCGCTGCGCGAGGCGCTGCAGCTCGGCCACAACTACATCGGGACCGAGCACATCCTGCTCGGCCTGATCCGCGAGGGCGAGGGCGTCGCCGCGCAGGTGCTCGTCAAGCTCGGCGCCGACCTCAACCGCGTCCGCCAGCAGGTCATCCAGCTGCTGTCCGGCTACCAGGGCAAGGAGACGGCGGGCGTCTCGGGCGCCGGCCCGGCCGAGGGCACGCCCTCGACCTCGCTGGTGCTGGACCAGTTCGGCCGCAACCTCACGCAGGCGGCGCGCGAGTCCAAGCTCGACCCGGTGATCGGGCGCGAGAAGGAGATCGAGCGCGTCATGCAGGTCCTGTCGCGCCGGACCAAGAACAACCCGGTGCTCATCGGAGAGCCCGGCGTCGGCAAGACCGCCGTGGTCGAGGGCCTCGCGCAGGCGATCATCAAGGGCGAGGTGCCCGAGACGCTCAAGGACAAGCAGCTCTACACCCTCGACCTCGGTGCGCTGGTCGCCGGCAGCCGCTACCGCGGCGACTTCGAGGAGCGACTGAAGAAGGTCCTCAAGGAGATCCGCACCCGCGGCGACATCATCCTGTTCATCGACGAGATCCACACCCTCGTCGGGGCGGGCGCGGCCGAGGGCGCGATCGACGCGGCGAGCATCCTCAAGCCGATGCTGGCCCGGGGCGAGCTGCAGACGATCGGCGCGACCACGCTGGACGAGTACCGCAAGCACCTGGAGAAGGACGCCGCCCTGGAGCGGCGCTTCCAGCCGATCCAGGTCGGCGAGCCGTCGCTGGCGCACACCATCGAGATCCTCAAGGGGCTGCGCGACCGGTACGAGGCGCACCACCGGATCTCCATCACCGACGCCGCCCTGGTCGCCGCGGCGACCCTGGCCGACCGGTACATCAGCGACCGCTTCCTGCCGGACAAGGCGATCGACCTCATCGACGAGGCGGGGTCGCGGATGCGCATCCGCCGGATGACCGCGCCGCCGGACCTGCGCGAGTTCGACGAGAAGATCGCCGGCGTGCGCCGCGACAAGGAGTCCGCGATCGACGCGCAGGACTTCGAGAAGGCCGCGTCGCTGCGCGACCGGGAGAAGACCCTGCTCGGCGAGAAGGCGCAGCGCGAGAAGGAGTGGAAGGCCGGCGACATGGACGTCGTCGCCGAGGTCGACGACGAGCAGATCGCCGAGGTCCTGGAGATCTGGACCGGCATCCCGGCGGTCCGGCTCACCGAGGCCGAGACCGCCCGGCTGCTGCGCATGGAGGACGAGCTGCACCGCCGGGTGATCGGCCAGGAGCAGGCCATCAAGGCCGTCTCGCAGGCCATCCGCCGGACCCGGGCCGGTCTGAAGGACCCGAAGCGTCCCGGTGGCTCGTTCATCTTCGCCGGCCCGTCCGGCGTCGGGAAGACCGAGCTGTCGAAGACGCTCGCCGAGTTCCTGTTCGGCGACGAGGACAGCCTGATCCTGCTCGACATGAGCGAGTTCATGGAGAAGCACACGGTCTCCCGGCTGGTCGGCTCGCCGCCCGGTTACGTGGGCTACGAGGAGGGCGGGCAGCTCACCGAGAAGGTGCGCCGCAAGCCGTTCTCCGTCGTGCTGTTCGACGAGGTCGAGAAGGCCCACCCGGACGTGTTCAACACGCTTCTGCAGATCCTCGAGGACGGCCGCCTGACCGATTCCCAGGGTCGGCAGGTCGACTTCAAGAACACCGTGATCATCATGACGAGCAACCTCGGCACCCGGGACATCTCCAAGGGCTTCAACCTCGGGTTCCAGAAGGACAACGACTCGACCGGTGCGTACGAGCGCATGAAGACCAAGGTGCAGGACGAGCTCAAGCAGCACTTCCGGCCCGAGTTCCTCAACCGCATCGACGACATCGTGGTCTTCCACCAGCTCACCGAGGCCGAGATCGTCGAGATCGTCGACCTCATGCTGGCGCGGGTCGACGGGCAGCTGAAGAACCGGGACATGGGCCTGGAGCTCACCGCCCCGGCGAAGGCGCTGCTCGCGAAGAAGGGCTACGACCCGGTGCTCGGCGCCCGCCCGCTGCGCCGCACGATCCAGCGCGAGATCGAGGACGTGCTCTCGGAGCAGATCCTCTACGGCACGATCACCGGCGGCCAGATCGTCGTGGTCGACGTCGAGGGCGAGGGCGACGCCGCGAAGTTCACCTTCCGCGGTGAGCCGAAGCCGGTCGCCGTGCCGGACGCGCCGCCGGCGGACCTCACCAAGCGCACGGCCGAGTAGCGCACCTGCTCGCCCCGACGGGCGGCTCCCCTGCCGGGGGGCCGCCCGTCGGGCTGTCCGGGGATCGGGCGTCCGGTCAGCCGGGCAGCGCGTACCGGCCGTCCGGCAGCGGGTCGACGAGGCCGTCGGCCACCAGCGAGTCCAGCGCCCGGGCGCGCTGCACGGGCTCGTCCCAGGCGGCGGAGAGCGCCTCGGCCGGGCACCGGGTCGGGCCGCCCGCGCAGCACCGCCAGCAGCCGGCCGCGGGCCTGCCGGTCGGTCCCGGCCCAGGCCTGGGTGCGGCGGGCCGTCGTCGACGCGGGGCGCCCGGCGAGAAGCCAGGCGCACCGCGCCCGCAGCGGGCAGGCCGGGCAGTCGGGCGCCCGGGCGGTGCAGACCAGCGCGCCGAGCTCCATCACCGCCACGCTGGCCGTCGCCGCGGCCTCGCCGTCCGGCGGCAGCAGGTCCAGCACCGTGTCGAGGTCGCGCCGGGTGACCGGCGCGTCGGCGCGGCCCTCCAAGGCGCGGGCCACCACCCGGCGGACGTTGGTGTCCACGACCGGGTGCCGCTCCCGGTGGGCGAAGGCGACGACGGCCCGGGCGGTGTAGTCGCCGATCCCGGGCAGCGACAGCAGCTCGGCGACCGTGGCCGGCAGCTCGCCGCCGTGCCGGGCGGTGACCTCCCCTGCGGCGGCGTGCAGGCGCAGGGCCCGGCGCGGGTACCCCAGCCGCCCCCAGGCCCGCACCGCCTCACCGGCCGGCTCGGCCGCCAGCAGGCCGGGCGTCGGCCAGCGGGACATCCACTGCTCCCACACCGGCAGGACCCGCGCCACCGGCGTCTGCTGCAGCATGACCTCGCTGACCAGGACGGCCCAGGGCGACGTCCCGGGCCGCCGCCAGGGCAGGTCGCGGGCGGCGCCGGCGTACCAGGTGCTGACGGCGCGCCAGAACGGCTCGACGGCGCCGGTCTGGCTCAGACGTACCGCTCGAGGATGCTGGTCTCGGCGAGCCGGGACAGGCCCTCCCGCACGCTGCGCGCCCGGGTGTCCCCGACGCCCTCGACGACCTGCAGGTCGTCGATGCCCGCCGCCAGCAGCTTCTGCAGGCCGCCGAAGTGGTCGACCAGCCGGTCCACGACCAGCGCGGGCAGCCGCGGCACCTTGGCCAGCAGCCGGTAGCCGCGCGGGCTGACCGGCACCTCCAGGGCGTCGCCGCTGCCGGGGTAGCCGAACGCGCGGGCCACCGTGGAGACGTCCAGCAGGTCCTCGTCGGACAGGGCGTCGAGCTCCTCGAGCACGTCGTCCATCCCGCGCGCCTTCACCCCGGCCGGGACGAGGTAGTCGCGCACCACCAGGCCGCGCTCGCCCTCCACGCCGGCCATCAGCTCCTCGAGCTGCAGGCGGAGCAACCGGCCGTCGGTGCCGAGCTCGATGACGTAGCCGTCGATCTCCCCGGCGATCCGGCGGACCCGCTCGAGCCGCTGGCTGACCGTCATCGCGTCGCGGACCGTGACCAGGTCCTCGATCTCCAGGGCGGACAGCGTGCCGGCCACCTCGTCCAGGCGCATCTTGTAGCGCTCCAGGGTGGCCAGCGCCTGGTTCGCCCGGGACAGGATCGCGGCGCTGTCGTCCAGCACGTACCGGCGGCCACCCACGTAGAGCGCGATGATGCGCATCGACTGGCTGACGCTGATCACCGGGAACCCGGTCTGCTTGGCGACCCGCTCCGCGGTGCGGTGGCGGGTGCCGGTCTCGCTGGTCTCGATGGAGGAGTCCGGCACGAACTGCACCCCGGCGCGCACGATCCGGGACAGGTCGCTGGTGATCACGACGCCGCCGTCCATCTTCGACAGCTCGCGGACCCGGGTCGCCGAGAAGTCGACGTTGAGCTGGAACCCGCCGGTGCACAGGCTCTCGACCGACCGGTCGTGGCCGAGCACGATCAGGCCGCCGGTGTTGCCACGCAGGATGCGCTCCAGGCCGTCGCGCAGCGGGCTGCCCGGGGCGACGGCGACGAGCGTGCTGCGCAGCAGGTCGTCCGTGCTCGCCACTCCACCTCCTGGTCTCCCGGGCAGTCTAGAGAGCCCGGCAGGCGGATCGCCCGTTCCGGCGCGCCGCCGGCTCAGGCCGCAGCCGGACCTCCCGGCCGGGGCAGCGGTCGCAGGGCGGTCACGGCGGCGATCGCCATGCCGAGATCGGCCACCTCGGTCACCCGCATGCCGGCGGGCGGCGTGTGGATGCCCGTGTCGACCGGGACGAGCGCCCGGGTGAAGCCCAGCCGGGCTGCTTCCACCAGCCGGCGGGACACGCCCGTGACCGGTCGCACGTCGCCGGACAGCGCCACCTCGCCGATCGCGACCAGGTCGGGCGGCAGCGCCGCGCCGGAGAACGCGCTCGCGACGGCGAGGCCGACGGCGAGGTCGGCGGCCGGCTCGGTGAGCCGGACGCCCCCGACGGTGGCCGCGTAGACGTCGCAGTCACCGAGCTTGAGCCCGCCACGGCTCGACAGGACCGCCAGCACCATCGAGACCCGCCCGCTGTCCAGGCCGGACACCGCACGGCGGGGGTTGCTCAGCTGGCTGCGGTCGACCAGGGCCTGCACCTCGGCGGGCATCGGGCGGCGCCCCTCGACCGCGACGGTGACGCAGGTGCCGGGGACCGGGTCGGTGCGCCGGGTGAGGAAGAGCCCGGACGGGTCCGGCAGGCCGGTGATGCCGCCGTCGCCGAGCACGAAGCAGCCCACCTCGTCGGCCGGGCCGTAGCGGTTCTTCACGGCGCGGACCATGCGCAGCGTCGAGTGCCGCTCGCCCTCGAAGTGCAGGACCACGTCGACCAGGTGCTCCAGCAGCCGGGGGCCGGCGATGGCGCCGTCCTTGGTGACGTGGCCGACCAGCACCGTCGCGATGCCGCGCTCCTTGGCGAGCGCGATCAGTGCGGCCGCGACCGCCCGCACCTGCGTGACGCCGCCGGCCCCGCCGTCGACCGAGGCGCTGGCGACCGTCTGCACGCTGTCCACCACCAGCAGCCCCGGCTGCACGGCGTCGACGTGGGCCAGCACGGCCGCCAGGTCGGTCTCGGCGGCCAGCCACAGGTGCGGGTCGAGCGACCCGGTGCGCTCGGCCCGCAGCCGCACCTGCGCGGCGGACTCCTCGCCGGTGACGTAGAGCGTCGGGGCGCCGTCCCGGGCGACCCGGGCGGCGACCTCCAGCAGCAGGGTGGACTTGCCGGCGCCGGGCTCGCCGGCGAGCAGCACCACGGCGCCGGGCACCAGACCGCCCCCGAGCACGCGGTCGAGCTCGCCGACCCCGGTCGGCCGGGCGCGGGCGGCCTCGACGTCGACGTCGCCGATCCGCCGGGCCGGCGCCGACACGGCGCCGGCGCCGACCCGCGCGGCCGAGCCGGCCAGCAGGGCGACCTCGCTGATCGAGCCCCAGGCCTGGCACTCCGGGCAGCGCCCGACCCACTTGCCGACGGACAGACCGCACTCGCTGCAGCGGTGCGAGGGGCGGTCCTTCGTCGCAGTCCTGGCCATGCCGCGGACGTTAGCCGCGGGGTCCGACAGGACGGCGGCAGCGCGCGGGCTAGTGCTCCCCGCCCTCGCTCTTCTTCAGGATCGGCTTGCCGGCGCTGTCGAGATGCGCGACCTCGTAGTCCAGGTCCTCGCGGGGCGAGCCGGTCGGGTTGACCTGCACCGGCACGCTGAGCGTCTTGGTGCCGTTGCGCTCGAACGCCAGGGTCAGCTCGACGTACGAACCGGCCTCGAGGTCGCGGGTGAGGTCGAGCAGGCGGAACGAGTAGGAGTCGACGGAGCCGCCGGTCGGGACGGTCAGCCGCGAGGTCGGGCCGACCACCTCGACCTCCCGCGCCGCCGGGGTCGACACCGACACCAGGTCGTCCGGGTCGCTGCCCTCGTTGACGAAGGTGGCGGTGGCCCGGGCGGCGCTGCCCTCGGGGTGCGCGATGCCGGTGAACGGCTGCGCGACCGCCAGGTTGCGGACCGCGATCGCGCCGATCCGGTCGTTGGTCGCCTGGGCGGACGCCCGCTCCTGGTACGTCAGCGCGTTCTGCCCCGAGCCGCAGGCGCCGAGCGCCAGCGCGGCGACGAGACCGACGGCCGGGGCGGCCAGGCGGCGGGCGGGCGCGGAGCGGAGGCTCACGTCGTCTCCTTGCGGGCGAGGACCGGGAGGTCGGCGGCGATGTCGGAGGGGCTGCTGCCCGAGGGGTACAGCACGGGCATGCGGTCGGAGGCGTCGAACGCGAAGATGGCGGCGATGTGATCGACACCGTAGCCGAGCGGCCCGTCGTGGGTGTGGGCGGCCGTGCCGGGCTTGTGCTCGTGCTCGTCGGGCCTGCCCGGCAGGGTGGGCTGCGGGCCGCTGCGGGTCGCCGTCGGCGCGCCGACGGCGGACTGCGCGGCGTCGACCTCGGCCTGCGTGCCGACCAGGCCGGTGAAGCCCGGCGAGAACCGGTCGAGCCAGCCGCGCAGCCGCTCGGGGGTGTCGCGCTCGGGGTCGGTCGTGACGAACACCACCTCGACCCGGTCCCGCAGGTCCGGTGGGGTGGCCCGCAGCGCGGCCGAGATGTCGGCCATCGCGGTCACGCACTCGTCGGGGCAGTTCGTGTACCCGAAGAACAGCAGGGTGGGCCGGCCGGCCGTCCGGTCGGAGAAGTCGTAGCGCGCGCCGGTCGTGTCGGTCAGCGTGAAGTCCGGCCGGTCGGGCACCTGGTCGGGCTCGGCGCCGTGGTAGGCCACCGGCGCGGGCGCCGCCGCCGGGGTGCCGGCAGCGCCGCAGGCGCCGGTGAGCAGCGCGGCGGCGAGCAGGACGGGAGCGAGGCGACGGACGGGCACGACCCAGTGTCTCAGCCACCGGTGAGCTGCGCACCGCGGGCCACGAGCAGCGCGACGTCGACGACGGCCACCGCGATCGCGGCCAGGAACGCCAGCCGGGACGTGCGGCGGCCGGCGGCGGCGACCGCGACGCCGGTGAGGCCGGTCGCCAGGACCAGCGCGGCGAGGCCGAGCCGGCCGGGCGGGCCGGGGCCGACCGCCAGCAGCGCGGTGGCGGCGAGCAGCAGGACGGCCATCAGGCCGGTGGACCTGGCCCGGCCGAGCCGGTGCGGCAGCCCGCGCACGCCGGTGCGCAGGTCGTCCTCGAGGTCGGGCAGGGCGTTGGCCAGGTGCGCCCCCACGCCCAGCAGCGCCCCGGCCGCGCCGGCCCACGAGCGGCGCGAACCGGCCGGCCGGTGCGGCCAGCACGACGACCGAGGGCAGCAGAGCGAACGACACCGCGTACGGCAGCCAGGACAGCAGGCCGCTCTTCAGCCCGGCGTTGTACGCCAGCGCCGAGCCCACCGCCAGCAGGTGCGCCAGGCCGGCCCGCAGCCCCAGCGCCAGCGACAGCGGCAGGCACGCGGCGCCGGCCAGCAGGGTCGCGGTCCGCAGCGTGCCGGCCTCGAGCCGGCCGGCCACGACCGGCTTGTCGGCCCGGCCGGTCCGCCGGTCCCGGTCCCGGTCGATCCAGTCGTTGCTCCACCCGGTGACCAGCTGGCCGGACAGGAACGCGGCCGCGACCGGCAGCACCGGGGCGCCCGCGGCGCCGGCGAGCAGCGCGGCCAGGCCGGTCACCGCGACGGTCGGCTCGGGATGGCAGGCCCGGACCAGCGCCCGGGCGGTCCCCGCGGCCCCTGTCGTCACTCCGCCCTCCGTCCGTGCGCCGCCCGGCGGTCCCGGCCCCGTGGCCAGCAGACTGTCGCAGGCGGCCCGACCCGGGACGTCGGGAACGGCTGCCCGGACCGGGCCGGCACGACCGAGGAGGCGGCATGCAGGTACGTGCCCGCAACGACCCACGGCAGTACGACGACCTGGCGGGGACCTGGTGGGACCGCCGCGGCGGGTTCGCGATGCTGCACTGGCTGGCCGCCGCGCGGGCCCGGCTGGTGCCGGCCGCGACCCGGCCGGGGAGCCTGCTGCTCGACGTCGCCTGCGGCGGCGGGCTGCTGGCGCCGCACGTCGCCGGGCTCGGCCACCGGCACGTCGGGGTGGACCTGTCGCCGACGGCCCTGCCGATCGCCCGGGGGCACGGGGTGCAGGTGGTGCGCGGGGACGCGCAGGCGCTGCCGTTCGCCGACGGGGTGGCGGACGTCGTCGTCGCGGGGGAGGTGCTGGAGCACGTGCCCGACCTGGCCGCGGCGGTCGGCGAGGCCTGCCGGGTGCTGCGCCCGGGCGGCACGCTGGTCGTCGACACGATCGCGGCCACCGCGTGGGGCCGGTTCTCGTCCGTGACGGTCGCCGAGCGGCTGCCCGCCGGGCCGCCGCCCCGGCTGCACGACCCGGCGCTGTTCGTCGACCGGGCCGCCCTGGTCCGGCTGGCCGAGGCCGGCGGCGTGCAGCTGGAGCTGTCGGGGTTGCGGCCCTCGGCGCTCGACTACCTCGGCTGGCTCGCGGGTAGGCGCAGCGACGTGCGCATGCTCCCGACCCGTTCGACGGCAGGCCTGTTCTCGGCGACCGGAAGCAAGCGGGGCACGCCGTGAGCGGCGCCCGGATCACCGGCGCCGGTGACGCGCTGCCACCGCCGATGGACCAGCGGGCCCTGTGGGACGGCTTCTTCCGCGAGCACTACGCCGACAACCGGGTGGCCCGCACGGTGTTCGAGCGGTCGGGCATCCGGACCCGGCGCGGCGTGGTCGACCCCACCTCGGAGGACGTCTCGCACTGGGGCACCGGGGCGAGGATGCAGCGCTACCTGCAGGAGGCGCTGCCGCTCGGCAAGGAGGCGGTCTCCCTCGCCCTCGACCGGGCCGGCCTCGACCCGGCCGACGTGGGGCTGTTCGCGGTCGCCAGCTGCACCGGGTACGTCACGCCGGGGCTGGACATCCTGCTGGCCCGCGACCTGGGGATGACCCCGTCGGTGCAGCGGCTCTCGATCGGGCACATGGGCTGCTACGCGGCGCTGCCGGCGCTCGGCGCGGTGTCGGACTTCACCGCCGCCCGCGGGCGGCCGTCGGTGCTGCTGTGCCTGGAGCTCACCAGCCTGCACGTCCAGCCCCGGGCCGAGGGCGCGGCCGACCGCCCGACCCCGCAGGACCTGCAGCAGATGGTGGCGCACGCGCTGTTCAGCGACGCCGCGGCCGCGGTCGTCGTCGAGCCGGCCGAGGAGGCCGGGCCGGGGCTCGAGGTCGTCGACGTGGTGGCCCGCACCGACGTCGACACGGCCGACCACATGACCTGGGACGTCACCGACCTGGGATTCAAGATGGGCCTGGACCCGCGGGTGCCGTCGGTGCTGGCCCGGCACGCGCGGCCGGTCGTGGAGGACCTGCTGGCCCGGCACGGCCTGGCGGTCGCCGACGTCGCGGGCTGGGCGATCCACCCCGGCGGGCGTCGCATCGTCGAGGTCGTCGGAGAGGTGCTCGACCTGGCCGCGGACGACCTCGAGCCCTCCTTCGACGTGCTGCGCGACGTCGGCAACTGCTCCAGCGCGACCGTTCTGCTGGTGCTCGACCGGATACGCCGGATCCGTCCGCTCACGGCCGGTGACCCGGTCGTCGCGCTCGCGTTCGGGCCCGGCCTCACCCTCTACGCGACCCTGCTCCGGGCCACCTGACGCGCCCCCGGCGCGGGTCCGGCCGGGGGCGGACATGCACCCGCGGCGGCTCCTGTCAACCCCTGCGTGCGCGGGAGTTACCCCTCTGACCTGCGACGACGCCGCCCGGCGGGTCGTGACGCCGTGTTACGCTGGGCGTCCTGCGAGAGGGGTCAACCACACATGACGTTCCAGGTCGGCGAGACAGTCGTCTACCCGCACCACGGGGCCGCGCTCATCGAGGCCATCGAGACCCGCACCATCAAGGGCGAGGACAAGATCTACCTCGTTCTCAAGGTCGCTCAGGGTGACCTGACCGTCCGGGTGCCCGCCGACAACGCCGAGTTCGTCGGTGTGCGTGACGTCGTCGGCCAGGCGGGTCTCGACCGGGTGTTCGAGGTGCTGCGGGCCCCGGCGGTGGAGGAGCCGACCAACTGGTCGCGCCGCTACAAGGCCAATCTCGAGAAGCTCGCCTCCGGCGACATCAACAAGGTCGGCGAGGTCGTCCGCGACCTGTGGCGCCGGGACAAGGAGCGCGGCCTGTCGGCCGGGGAGAAGCGGATGCTCTCCAAGGCGCGGCAGATCCTGGTCAGCGAGCTCGCGCTCGCCGAGGGTACGAACGAGGACAAGGCCGAGGCCATCCTCGACGAGGTGCTCGCCTCCTGACGGAGGCAGGCGCCGCACCGTGACCAGCACCAGCACGTCCGGCCCCGTCCCGGGTCCCGCTCCGGCGGGGCCCCCGGCGGGGCCGTCGCGCGTCCGGGGAACGTCAGCCCGGCGGGGGCGCGCGTGACGGTGGGCGCGCTGGTCCCGGCCGCCGGGCTGGGGCTGCGGCTCGGCGGCGACGGGCCGAAGGCGCTGCGCCTGCTGGCCGGCGAGCCGTTGCTCGCCCACGCGCTGCGGGGGCTGCGCGCGTGCGGGCAGGTCGGCCCGGTCGTGGTCGCCGCCCCGGCCGCCCAGCAGCCGGCCGTCCGGGAGCTGCTGGGGCCGTACGACGTGACGGTGGTGCCCGGCGGGGACAGCCGGTCGGCCTCGGTGGCCGCCGCGCTGGCGGCCCTGCCGCCGGACGTCGACCTCGTGCTGGTGCACGACGCGGCCCGCTGCCTCACCCCGCCGGGCGTCTTCGCCGCCGTCGTCGCCGCGCTGCGGGCCGGCGAGCAGGCGGTCGTGCCGGTGCTGCCGGTGGCCGACACGGTGAAGCGGGTCGCCGGGAACCGGGTGCTGGCCACCGTCCCGCGGGCCGACCTGCGGGCGGTGCAGACCCCGCAGGGCTTCGCCCGCGACGTGCTCGCCCGGGCGCACGCCGCCGGCGGCGACCTGCACACCGACGACGCGGGCATGGTCGAGGCGCTCGGCCTGCCCGTCACGACCGTGCCCGGCTCCGAGGAGGCCTTCAAGGTGACCCGACCGCTCGACCTGCTGCTCGCCGAGGCGGTGCTGCGTGACCGCGGCTGAGGCCGGCGCGGGGCTGCCGCGCACCGGCATCGGCGTCGACGTCCACCCGTACGAGGCGGGCCGGCCGTGCTGGGTCGCCGGGCTGCTCTGGGAGGGCGTCGACGGGCTCGCCGGGCACTCCGACGGCGACGTCGCCGCCCACGCGGCCTGCGACGCGCTGCTGTCGGCCGCCGGGCTCGGCGACCTGGGGGCGACGTTCGGCACCGCCGACCCGCGGTGGGCCGGCGCGGCCGGCGCGGTGCTGCTCGCCGAGACCGCCCGCCGGGTCGTCGCGGCCGGGTTCGTGATCGGCAACGTCGCGGTGCAGCTCGTCGGACCGCTGCCCAAGATCGGGCCCCGCCGGCTCGAGGCGGAGCGGGCGCTGTCGGACGCGGCCGGGGCGCCGGTGTCGCTGAGCGCGACCACCACCGACGGCCTCGGCTTCCCCGGCCGCGCCGAGGGGCTCGCCGCGGTCGCGACCGCCCTGGTGGCGCGCCGGTAGCCTCGGGGGGTGAGCCTGCGCCTGTACGACACCGCCGCACGTTCGCTGCGGCCGTTCGCCCCGCTGGTCCCCGGTCGGGTCGGCGTGTACGTGTGCGGTCCGACCGTGCAGGCAGCGCCGCACGTCGGCCACCTGCGCAGCGCCGTCGTGCTCGACGTGCTGCACCGCTGGCTGCGGGAGCGCGGGTTCGCGGTCACCTGGGTCCGCAACGTCACCGACGTCGACGACAAGATCCTGCACGACGCGGCGCACGCCGACGAGCCCTGGTGGGCGCTGGCGACCCGCCAGGAGCGGGCCTTCGAGCGGGCGTACGACGCGGTGCAGGTGCTGCCGCCGACCGCGACCCCGCGGGTCACCGGCAGCCTGCCGTCGATCGTCGCGCTGATCGAGCGCATCCTCGAGCGCGGGCACGCCTACGCGTCCGGCGGCGACGTCTACCTGTCGGTGCGCAGCGTGCCGACGTACGGGGCGCTGTCCGGGCAGTCGCCGGACGCGCTGCGGGCCAGCGAGAAGGCGGTCCCGCACGGGCACACCGGCGCCAAGCGCGACCCGCTGGACTTCGCGCTGTGGAAGGCCGCCAAGCCCGGTGAGCCGAGCTGGCCGTCGCCGTGGGGGCCGGGCCGGCCGGGCTGGCACATCGAGTGCTCGGCGATGGCGGTGGACCACCTCGGCGAGTCGTTCGACATCCACGCCGGCGGGGTCGACCTGCTGTTCCCGCACCACGAGAACGAGGTCGCGCAGTCGACCTGTGCGGGTCACGGCTTCGCCCGGTTCTGGCTGCACCACGGCCTGGTGACCAGCGGCGGCGAGAAGATGAGCAAGAGCCGTGGTGTCGCGACGGGTGTGCAGGAGGTGCTGGCCACCGTCCGCCCGCAGGTGCTGCGGTACGCGCTCGGTGCCGGGCACTACCGCTCGCCGCTGGAGTGGTCGGCCTCGACGCTGGCCGAGGCGGAGGCTGCCTACGGCCGGATCGAGACGTTCGTCCGCAACGCCTCCGACGCGGTCGGCGACCTGCCGCCCGACCCGGCGCTGGCCAAGGCCGGCTGGGACGACTTCGCGGCCGCCCTGGACGACGACCTGGCCGTGCCGCAGGCCCTGGCCGTCGTGCACGCCACGGTCCGGGCCGGCAACGCGCTGCTCGCCGCCCGGGACCTGCCGGCGCTGTCCGGGACGCTCGCCGCGGTCCGGCGGATGCTGTCCGTGCTGGCCCTGGACCCGGTCGGTCAGTGGCCGGCGTCGTCCGGCGGGGAGCTGCGGCCGGTGGTGGACGCGCTCGTGGCGCTGGCCGTCGAGGCCCGCTCGCAGGCGCGGGCCCGCAAGGACTGGGCGCAGGCCGACGGCCTGCGCGACCGGCTGGCTGCGGCCGGCATCGTGCTCGAAGACACCGCGGACGGGGTCCGCTGGAGGGTGGGCACGTGAGCAGCTCGTCATCAGGAGTGGGTGGGGGCGGCCAGGGCGGCCGGGCCGGCAAGGCCGGGTCGCACCGCAAGGGCGCGCCGGTCGGCTCGGGCGGTCAGAACAAGCGCAAGCTCGAGGGGCGGGGCCCGACGCCGCCCGCCGTCGAGCGCCCGCACCACCCGGCGGCCCGCAAGGCCGCCGCGGCGGCCCGGCGTGCCGCCACGGCGCAGGCCCCGGCCGGCCGCCGGCCGGCCGGGCGCGCCGCGCTCGCCGCGGCGGTCCGGGGACGACGCGCCCGAGACGGTCGTCGGCCGCAACCCGGTCGTCGAGGCGCTGCGGGCCCGGGTCCCGGCCACCGCGCTGTACGTCGCCCTCGGGACCTCCACCGACGAGCGGATGACCGAGTCCGTCGCGCTGGCCGGCAAGGCCGGCGTCGCGCTGCTGGAGATGACCCGCCAGCAGATGGACAAGATGACCGGCGGGGCGCTGCACCAGGGCATCGCGCTGCAGGTGCCGCCGTACACCTACCTGCACGCCGACGACCTGCTGGCCCGGGCGCTGCGGGCCGACGCCCCGCTGCTGGTCGCGCTGGACGGGGTCACCGACCCGCGCAACCTCGGCGCGGTGGTGCGCTCGGCCGCCGCGTTCGGCGCGCAGGGCGTGCTGGTCCCGGAGCGCCGGGCCGCCGGGATGACGGCCGCCGCCTGGCGCACCTCGGCCGGCGCCGCCGCCCGGCTGCCGGTCGCCCGGTGCACGAACCTGGCGCGCACCCTCAAGGAGTACCGCTCGGCGGGGCTGTTCGTGGCAGGGCTGGCGGCGGAGGGCACGGCGAGCCTGGACGACCTGGAGCTCGCCGTCGCTCCGCTGGTGCTGGTCGTCGGCAGCGAGGGCGACGGGCTCGGCCGGCTGGTCGCGGCCTCCTGCGACGTGACCGTGTCGATCCCGATGGCCGGCGGGACGGAGTCGCTGAACGCGGGCATCGCCGCCGCGGTGGCCCTGGCCGAGGTGGCCCGCCGCCGGCGGGTGGAGGCTGGAGCCGGCGGCCCTGCCGCAGGGGGGTGAGGCAGGGCCGCCGGTACTCGCGGTCTACCCGCCCCGGCACGGCCCCATCCGGCCCGGTCGCCACTAGGCTCGCACCGCACGCCGGCCGGCGTGGCGCAGCCCGGTAGCGCAACCGACTTGTAATCGGTAGGTCGTCGGTTCGAATCCGACCGCCGGCCCTGTCCGCCCGCCGTCCCGGCGGTGTGACCGGCGCCGCACCGCGAGACGGTGGTTCGGCGGCCAGGTCGGTGCGAGACTGCCTGAGGCGCCGCCACTCGGCGGCGCCCCGGACGAGATGTGCGCCGTACCTGGACGGACAAGACGACGCACACCGGAGTTCGTCATGAGCCAGTTCATCCAGACCGCCGGTGCGGTGCTCGTCCTCACCGGTTTCGTCCTCGCCCAGCGCGGCCTGGTCGGCCCGGCGTCGCGGAGCTACCTCACGCTCAACCTGGTCGGCTCAGCCGTCCTCGCCGTCGACGCGGCTCACGGTCGGCAGTGGGGCTTCCTGCTGCTGGAAGGCGTCTGGGCCGTCGTCTCGGCGGCCGGGCTGGCCCGCAGCGTCCGGAACGGGCGACGTTCAGAGCACGACTCGGTCACGAACGGCACCGCAGGGGTGCCCCGATCGCCAGAGGGAAGTGATGCCGCGTGACGCTGACGACCGTGGCGCCTCCGGCCGCACCCGCCGCGCCGGCCCCGCCCGCATCGCCCGTCCTGGGGCAGGCGACGCGGTTCCTGGTGGTCGGCGGTGCCGCCACCGCGGTGGACATCGGGCTGTTCAACCTGCTGCTGTACGGCCTGGGCGTCGGCCCGCTGACCAGCAAGGTGGCCTCCACGGCCGTCGCGGCGACCGTGGCGTTCGTCGGCAACCGGCAGTGGTCCTTCGACGGCCTACCCGGGCATCGCCTGCACCGTCAGCTCCTGATGTACGCCGCGGTCACCGTCGCCTCGCTGGGCGTGGCGCTGCTGCCGCTGGCCGTCGCCCGGTACGCGCTGGGGCTGACCGGCGTCGTCGCCCTCAACACCGCCGGCAACGTGATCGGGCTGGTGCTGGCGACGGCGTTCCGGTTCTGGGCCTACCGCCGCTTCGTGTTCACCGGGGTGGCTCCGGCGGCCCGCATCCCCCGGCAGCGCCGCCTCGTCGTCCGCCCGGCCGACCGGGTGCTGCTCCGCCAGGCCTGGACGAACCCGCCGCCGGCACCGCTGTAAGCGGCGGCACCGCAACGGAGGTCGCCCGTGCTTTCATGGGCGAACTACACCGTTGTCGTTCCGGGAGGACGCGTGGACACCGTCGCGACCGCACCAGCCGCCGCCCTGTCGGACCGTGACCTCGCGATGCTCGGCTTCGAGCGCCAGTGGTGGAAGTACGCGGGCGCCAAGGAGCAGGCCGTCCGGGACCTGTTCGACATGAGCGCGACGCGCTACTACCAGGTGCTCAACGCGCTCATCGACCGTCCCGAGGCGCTGGTCGCCGACCCGATGCTCGTGAAGCGGCTGCGACGCCTGCGGGCGACCCGGCAGCAGGCGCGCTCCGCCCGGCGGCTCGCGCCGGACGCCTGAGCGCCGCCGAGCGGCCCGCCCCGTCGACCCGGGTCGGACCGCGTCGCAGCCGGCGGGTCGCCCCGCGCCGCCGACCTGCCCGGCGTGCGGCGGCCCGGCTCCTGCGCGGCCTGGTCGGGCCTTCGCTCGCGGTCGGTGCGGTCGTGCTCGGGATCGTCGTGCTGCTCGCGGTGCGCGGGCCCTCGGCCCCGCCGGAGCTGTCCCGGGCCGAGGCCGACGGCGACCGGGCGACGAGCCCCTCGCAGGGGGTCGACCTGCCACCCGGCCCGCTCGACACCCCGCTGACCGACACGCCGGCCGCCGTCCCGCCGCTCGCGGCGGGGGCGACCCCGGCGGTCGTCCCCGACCGGCCCGCGCTGACGGTGATCAACAACTCCCGGCTGCCCGACCTGGCGCGCACCGCCGCCGCGCGGTACCGCGCTGCCGGCTGGCCGGTCGCGGAGGTGCGCTCGATGGGCGGCCGGATCGCCGCGACGACCGTGTACTACCCGCCGGGTGGCCAGGACGCGGCCCGGTCGCTGGCCGACCAGTTCGGCATCGCGCGGGTGCTGCCGCGCTTCGCCGGGCTGCCCGGACAGGGGCTGACGGTCGTGGTGACCCGCGACCTCGCGGGGGGCTGACCGGTGCTGGCGCCCCGGTCGGCAGCCGGGCGGGCCGGGCTGGCGGCGCTGCGGGCCGACCCGGCCCGGGCCGTCGTCGCTCTCGACTACGACGGGACGCTGGCCCCGATCGTGGCGCGGCCGCAGGACGCGGTGCCCGAGCCCGGCGCGGTCGACGCCCTCGCGGCCCTGGCCCTGCGGGTCGGCCGGCTCGCCCTGGTCACCGGTCGGCCGGCCGACGTCGTCGTCGAGCTCGCCGGGCTGCGCCGGGTGCCGGGGCTGGTGGTGCTCGGCCAGTACGGCACGCAGCGCTACGACGGCGGCTCCCTGCGCTCCGCCCCGGCCGCCCCGGGGCTCGAACCGGTCCGGCGGGCGCTGCCACCGCTGCTCGGCCCGGCCCGGCTGGAGGACAAGGGCCTGTCGCTGGTGGTGCACGCCCGCGGGCTGCCCGACCCGCAGGGCACGCTCGCCGCGCTGGCTCCCGGTCTCACCGCGCTCGCCGAGGCGCACGGGCTGCAGGTCCACCCGGGCCGGCTGGTGCTGGAGATCCGCCCGCCGGGGGCGGACAAGCGCCGGGCGCTGCTCGAGCTGTGCGAGCCGGCGCCGTCCGCCGTGCTCTACGCCGGCGACGACGTCGGCGACCTGCCGGCCTTCGCCGCGGTGACCGAGCTGCGCGGGCGGGGCGTGCCCGGGGTGACGGTCGGCAGCGACAGCCCGGAGGGGCCGTCGGCGCTGCGCGAGCAGGCCGACCTGCTGGTCGACGGCCCGGCCGGGGTCGTCGCGCTGCTGCGCGCGCTGCTGCCACCCGAGCGCTGAACCGACCCGGGACCGGCGGGGTTGCCGGTCGGCCTGAACCGCCGGGCCTCGGCGCGCGAACATGCCGACGTGACCGCGCCCGCTCGACGCCGCCCCGCCCGCGGCCTGCTCACCGCAGCCGGCGTGCTGCTGCTCGCGGTGGCCCTGCTGGCGGCCGGGGCGGCGTTCGGCTCGGGGGCCGAGCAGCCCGACCGGCCGGCGGCCGTTGCGCCGGTGCCGAGCGGGGTGGAGGGGCTGCAGGCGGAGCTGCGCCGGGTACCCACCAACCACCGCGCCTGGGCCGAGCTCGGGGCGGCGTACGTCGAGCAGGCCCGGCGGTCCGCGGACCCGTCGGTGTACGCCCAGGCCGACGGCGCGTTCGCCGAGTCGCTCCGGCTGCGGCCCGCCGACAACGACCTGGCGCTCGCCGGCCAGGCGGCGCTCGCGGCGGCCCGGCACGCCTTCGCCGACGCGCTGCGGCTGGCCGACCAGGCGCTGGCCGTGAACGCGTACTCGCCGGTGGCGCTGGCGGTCCGGGTCGACGCGCTCACCGAGCTGGGGCAGTTCGAGCCGGCCCGGGCCGCGCTGGAGCGCCTGCTGCAGCTGCGCCCCGGCGTCGAGGCCTTCAGCCGGGCGTCGTACGCGCTGGAGCTGCAGGGCGACGTCGACGGGGCACGCGGGGCCCTGGAGCGGGCCCGCGACGTCGCGGTCGCGCCGACGGACCGGGCGTTCGCGCTGCAGTACCTGGGTGAGCTGGCCTGGAACAACGGGGACCTGCCGGCGGCGGCCGCGGCCTACGACGCCGCGCTGGCGGCGGCCCCGTCGACCGTGGCCGCGCTCGCCGGGCGGGCCCGGGTGCAGGCCGCCCGGGGGAGCACCGAGGCCGCGCTGGCGGACTACGCGGTCGCCGCGCGCACCCGGCCGGATCCGGCGACGCTCACCGAGTACGGCGAGCTGCTCGAGGCCGTCGGCCGGGGCGACGAGGCGCAGCAGCAGTACGCCGTGGTCCGCGCCACCTCGCAGCTGTTCGTCGCGAACGGCCAGGTGGTGGACGCCGAGCTGGCCCTGTTCGAGGCCGACCACGGGGACGTCGCGCACGCGGTCGAGCTGGCGGGCCGGGCGTACGCGGCGCGGCCCGAGGCCCTGCACGTGCAGGACGCCTACGCCTGGGCGCTGCACCGGGCCGGGCGTGACGCCGAGGCGCTGCCGATCGCCCGGGCGGCGGTGCGCACCGGCCTGCGGCTGCCGGCGTTCCGGTACCACCTCGGCGCGATCGAGGCGGCGGTCGGGGCCCGGGACGCGGCCCGGCAGAACCTGCAGGCGGCGCTGACGCTGAACCCGGAGTGGAGCCCGCTGCACGCGCCGGCGGCCCGGGCGCTGCTCGCCGGGCTGCCAGAACGCGCTGGGCCGGCGTGACGCGCCGGCTCGGGCGGGCGCTGCTGGTCGCCGTCGTCGCGGGGACGGGCGTGCTGGGGCTCGCCCCGGCCGCTTCGGCGCACCCGCTCGGCAACTTCACGGTGAACACCGCGGACCGGCTCGCGGTCGGCGCGTCGTCGGTGCAGGTACGGCACGTCGTCGACTCCGCGGAGATCCCCACCCTGCAGCTGGTGCAGTCGACGACCGGGCCGGACACCGACCGCGACGGACGGCTGGACGGCGTCGAGCTCGCCGGCTGGGCGACGTCCGCGTGCCGGGCCCTGCCGGGACAGCTGTCCCTGCGGCTCGACGGCTCCCCGGCGGCGCTGCGGGTGACGGCGGCGTCGGCGACCGCGCCGCCAGGCCAGGCCGGGCTGAGCACGCTGCGGCTGGAGTGCACGCTGGACAGCGACCGGGCGCCCCGGTCCACGGTGGCGTTCCAGGACGGGTCGGCCCGGGACCGGACCGGGTGGAAGGAGGTCTCGGCGACAGCGCTGTGCGGCCGGCTCACCGGGACCGGCGGGCTGCCCGAGGACAGCCCCAGCGACCTGCTCACGAGCTATCCACAGGACCTGCTGTCGTCGCCGCTCGCCCGCACCGAGGCGTCGTTCGGGGTGAGCGCCGGCGGTGCGTGCCGCGCCGACGTCGCCGGCACGCCCGGACCGGCCACGGTGCTCCCGCGCGGCGTGGACCGGCTGACCTCGGCGTACACCGACTTCGTCGGCCGGCAGGACCTGACGCCGCTGGTCGCGGTCGCGGCCGTCCTGCTGTCGGTGCTGCTCGGCGTCGGCCACGCGGTGGCGCCGGGGCACGGCAAGACGGTCATCGCGGCCTACCTGGTCGGTCAGCGCGGGACGCGCCGGCAGGCGTTGTGGCTGGGTGCCACCGTGACGGCCACGCACACCGCCGGCGTGCTGGCGCTGGGCGCGGTGCTGTCGCTGACCGCCGTCGCGGCGCCGGAACGGGTGCTCCCGGCCACCGAGGTGGCGTCCGGCCTCCTGCTCGGCGGCGTCGGGATCTTCCTGCTCCGGCGGGCGCTGCGGCGCGGCGGGGCCGGGCAGCACGGGCACGGTCACGGGTCCGGTCACGACCACGGGTCCGACCCGTCACGACCACGAGCACGACCCCTCCGGCCGCGATCACCGGGACCACGGTTCCGGCGGCCCGGGGGCCGGTTCGGCGCGGGTCCCTGTCCTCGCCGGCGCACCAGCCCCGGACAGTCCGGCGACGTCGGCGGCCGCCGCGGTCGTCCACAGCCACGGCGGGCGCGCGCACAGCCACCTGCCCGCGGACGACGCGCCTCTGGGCTGGCGGACGCTGGCCACGATGGGGGTCGCCGGCGGCCTGGTGCCGAGCCCGTCCGCCCTCGTCGTCCTGCTGGGGGCGACCGCGCTGGGACGTCCGGTGTTCGGCGCCCTGCTGGTCGTGGGGTACGGCGTCGGGATGGCCGTCACCCTCACCGTCGCCGGCCTCCTGCTGCTGCGCGCGCAGGCGACCCTCGAGCGGCGCGGCTGGACCGGTGGCCGGGCCGCCCGGGCCGTGCGGGCGCTGCCGATCGCCACGGCGGCCGTGGTCCTCGTCGTGGGCGCCGCGGTGGTGCTGCGGGGCCTGTGGACGTTCCGCGGGCTGGGCTGAGGCAGCTCAGAACGGCGCGGGTGCGTCGGCGGCGGGTCGGGCGGCGGGTGTGGCCGGGGGGTGCGCGAGGAGCGCGGCGTCCCACGCCGCGGTGTCCCACGCGGCGGTGTCCCAGGTGTCGGGGTGGGGCTGTGGGGTGGGCGCCGCGTGCTGGGGCGGCTGGGGTCGGGGTGGTGGGCGCCACAGCGGTGGGACGGGGTAGGTCCGGCCGGTGGGGCTGGTCCAGACGGTCGTGCCGTCGGGGTGGCGCTCGGTGCGCCAGCTCAGGGTCTTCGCGCGGTGGCAGCGGCGGCTGAGCGGGCGCAGGTTCCCGGCGCAGGTCGGCCCGGCCGGCCAGGGGATCGCGTGGTCCAGGTCGCAGGACCGGCTGGCGGTGGCGCAGCCCGGGCCGTTGCACAGCGGGTCGCGGGTCCGGACGTGCCGGGCCAGAGAGCGCGACGGGGTGTAGCCGGGCTCGACGGTCGGCTCGAGCACGACCGGCCCGTCCGGGATCAGCCGCAGCAGCCGCTCCCGCACCGACCCGCCGGCTCCGGCGATGCCGCCGGCGCCGGGGTGGGGTCGGGACGTGGCGCGGCCGGTCGGGGTCGGCAGCGGCTCGCCGGTCGTGGCGTCGACCAGGACCCGGCGCAGCTCGGCGTCGGGCAGCAGCAGCCGGACGTGCTCGGCGCTGATCGGCCCGTACCCGACCAGGTCACCCGGGGCGTGCGAGAGCCCCAGCGCGGTCGCGACCGGCACGCTGACCTCGACCACGACCCGCGGATGGCTGCAGGCGCCGTCGGCCGCGACCGGCGCGGCGGTGCCGTCCAGAGCGTGCAGCGCCAACGCGGGCAGCGTCGCGAGCACATCGGCCCGCCGCTGGTCGGCGGTCCGCCCGATCCCCGCGGCCCGATCCGCCAGCGCTTGGCGGCGGGTCAGCTCGTCCAGCCCGACGGTGAACGCCCGGGCCTGCTCGGCCGGCAGCAACGCCCACAGGCTCGCCATCCCGTCCGGCTCCGGCCGCACCCCGACCCGCCGGCCGGCCCGGGCCGCCGCTCCCCGCCGGCCGGTCGCGGCCGGGTCCAGCTCGGCCTCGACCTGCAGCACCAGCGCCTTGGTCCGGGTCCGCAACCGCCGGGCCGTCCACGACCCGATCCCCGACGCGAGCAACCGGCGCTCCACCTCACCGACCACCGCCGGCGCGCACGACCGGGTCTCCTCCAGCACCACCCGGGCCTGCGGCACCAGCACCTGCGCCCGGCGCAACCCCGCCAGCAGCAACGGCAGGTCCGCCACCAACCGCTCCGCCTCGGCCAGCCGGGCCGACGCGGCCAGCTGCCCGGTCCGCAACGTCCCAGCCACGTCCAGCACCAGGAACCGCTCCGGCCCGTCCACCCCCTCCAGACGCCGCGACAACACCGCACACGCCTGCAGCTGCTCCGCCACCGCCGCGAACAACCGGGCCTCCGCCGCCGCCAACCGACCCAGCACCGCCAGCCCCGCCGCCTCCACACCCACACCCGCGGCGCGGTCGGCGAGCACGTCCGGGTCGAGGAGGGTGTCCACGGTGTCGTCCATGCCTGGACGCTAACCGTCGGGTACGACAAAACCGCAGGTCCGGAGCGCGATGTGGACAGCCCGGCCCGACCGGACCTGGCCGGACGGCACAGCGCCGGCCGCCCGCCCGAGGGCGGCCCGGCCGGCGCCGACGCGCGGATCAGCAGCTGATCGAGCTGCTCCGGTTGAAGTCGTTGAACCGGCCCTCGGGGTTGTGCGCGTACAGCCACACGTGCAGGTCCCAGTGCTCGCCCATGCCGGGCTCGTGGCCGGGCATCGGGCCGTCGAAGCGCTGGCCGAACAGCCGCGGAGTGCGCGGGTCGCCACCGGTGAACACGATGTACTCGATCGCCACGAGCCGCACCCCGCCGTTCGCGGCCGGGACGTAGAGCAGCGCCTGCGGCTTGCGCGGGTCGAGGTCGTCGCGGTCGTTGGTGAGCAGCGACGGGTTGACCCAGTGCTGGCCCATCGTGCCGAGCCCGGGCACCGACACGCACACGTCGGTCGGGATGTAGCCCGCGGCGATGGCCCGGGCCGGGTCCTGGAAGGCGGTGGTCGCGGCCCGGGCCTGCGCCAGCGGGCGGGGGGAGGTGGCCGCCACGGCGGGGGTGGCGCCGGCGACCAGGGCACCGACACCGAGGGCGGCGCCGAGCAGGGTCAGGCGGGAGCGTGCGGACATGGCGGCCTTTCCACGGCGAGGCAGGACGGGCGCGGGCTGGACCGGCGGCCCGCCTCCGGGACTGTGGCAGTCGACGATGCCGGTGACTATGGGCCGTTCGGCGCAGTCCGTGCCGGTCTGACCTGGCCAGAAAGGACTAGCCCCCGAGGTGGTCCAGCTGCGCGAGCTGGGCGCGCAGCCACGCCGTCGGCGGCATCGCGGTAGCCCGTTCCGCGAGCCGGGCGCACCGCTCGGCCCGCTCCCGCGCCGGCATGAGCAACGCCTCGTGCATGGCGTCGGCGGTCTGCAGCACGTCGTAGGGGTTCACCACCAGCGCGTCCTCGCCCAGCTCGTCGGCGGCGCCGGCCTCCGCCGAGAGCACCAGCGCGAGCCCGCCGCCGGACAGCACCGGGCCCTCCTTCGCCACCAGGTTCATGCCGTCCCGGACCGGGTTGACGACCAGCACGTCGGCGAGCGAGTACGCCGCGAGCGAGCGGGCGTAGTCGTCGGCGACCTGCAGCACCACCGGCAGCCACCCGGGCGTCGCGAACTCCTCGTTGACCTCGCGGGCCGTGCGCTGCACCGCGGCGGTGTACTCGCGGTACTCCGGCAGGTCGTGCCGCGACGGGTACGCGAAGGCCAGGTGCACCACCCGCTCGCGCCACTCGGGCCGGGTCCGCAGCAGCTCGCCGTACGCCTGCAGGCCGCGCACGATGTTCTTGCTCAGCTCGGTCCGGTCGATCCGGAGCAGCATCCGGCGGTCCCCGACGGTCTCCCGCACGGTCTGCAGCCGCGAGACGACGTCCGGCTGCGCGGCCCGTACCTGCAGCTCCTCGCGGTCCACCCCGAGGGCGTGCACCGCGATCCGGGTGGTCCGGCCGCCCCAGCCGACCGTGCAGCCGTCGAAGCGCGCGCCCAGCAGCTCGACGCAGCAGCGCCCGAACGCGTCCGCCCAGCGCCGGGACAGGAACCCCAGGCTGTCGGCGCCGAGCATGCCGGTCAGCACCCCCCGGGCCGTCTCGTCGGGCAGCAGCCGGAAGTACTCCGGCGGCGCCCACGGCGTGTGGCTGAAGTGGGCGATCCGCAGGTCGGGCCGCCGGGCGCGCAGCATCGCCGGCACCAGGGTCAGGTGGTAGTCCTGCACCAGCACCTTCGCGCCCGGTGCGGCCTGCTCGGCGAGGGCGTCGGCGAACGCCGCGCAGTACGTCTGGTAGCCCTGCCACTCCCGCCTGCTGGCCGCGCCGAACGTCGGGGCGGTCGCCGGCGAGCACATCAGGTGCGCCACGAACCACAGCAGCGAGTTGGCGACCCGGTCGTAGGCGCGGTGGAACACCACCTCGTCGAGCTCGAGCATCCGCACGCCCGGCACGTCGACCGCCCCGCTGCGCACCGCCCGCCGGTCGTACGGCGTCAGCGCGGCGCACACCCAGGCGACGTCGGCGCCCGCGACGCCCGCCAGCGCGCTGACCAGGCCACCCCCGCCGCGGCGCGACAGGAGGTGACCGTCGTCGTCCTCGGCGAAGGACACCGGGCCGCGGTTGGAGGCGAGCAGCAGGTCGGCCACCGGGCCAGGCTAGGCGGGCGACCCGTACACTCGGAGGACAACTTCACAGCACCGCTCATCCCGAGGGGCACCAGGGACACGGCCCGACGACGCCCCGGCAACCAGCGCGAGATACCGCCACCGGCGGTGCCGTCGCGACAGGTGCCAACTCCGTCCCGCGCGACGTCCGCGCGGGGAAGATGAGGAGAGGCCTCCCGCATGACCGCTGTCACCGTTCCCGCCGCCTTCGCCGACTCGCCCGCGTCCGGCGCTGGTCTGCCGCGAGTGCGGCACCACCGTCGCCGCTGGCCCCGGTGCACGTCTGCAGCGAGTGCTTCGCGCCCGCTCGAGGTCGCCTACGACGAGGACCGCCTGCGACTGCGTCACCCGCGAGTGCGATCGAGGCCGGTCCGCAGACGATGTGGCGCTACGCCGGGCTGCTGCCGGCCGGGCAGGACGTGGCGACCCGGGTCGACCTCGGCGCCGGCATGACCCGGCTGCGCCGGCGCCGACACCTGGCCAAGCGCGCTCGGCATGCGCGCGCTGTGGGTCAAGGACGACAGCGGCAACCCGACCCACTCGTTCAAGGACCGGGTCGTGTCGGTGGCGCTGTCGGCGCGCCCGCGCCTTCGGCTACACCACCGTCGCCTGCGCCTCGACCGGCAACCTCGCCAACTCCGTCGCCGCGCACGCCGCCCGCGCCGGGCTGCGCTCGGTGGTCTTCATCCCGAGCGACCTCGAGCAGGGCAAGATCGTCCAGACCGCGGTGTACGGCCAGACGCTGGTCGCGGTCGACGGCACCTACGACGACGTGAACCGGCTGTGCAGCGAGATCGCCGAGACACGAGGACTGGGCGTTCGTCAACGTCAACGTCCGGCCCGTACTACGCCGAGGGCAGCAAGACGCTCGGCTACGAGGTCGCCGAGCAGCTCGGCTGGCGGCTGCCGCAGCAGGTCGTCGTCCCGATGGCGTCGGGCTCGCTGCTGACCAAGGTCGACAAGGCCTTCGGCGAGCTGGCGCAGGCTCGGCCTCGTCGAGGCCACGCCCGTACAAGGTCTACGGCGCGCAGGCCACCGGCTGCTCGCCGATCGCGACGGCGTTCGAGAACGGCTGGGACACCGTCAAGCCGGTCAAGCCGTCGACGATCGCCCGTCGCTCGCGATCGGCAACCCGGCGGACGGCCCGTACGCCCTGGACGCCGTGCGCCGCACCGGCGGCGCGATGGGGCACGTCAGCGACGAGCAGGTCGTGGAGGGCATCCGGCTGCTGGCCGAGACCGAGGGCGTGTTCGCCGAGACCGCAGGCGGGGTCACCGTCGCGACGCTGCGCGCAGCTGATCGAGCGGGGCGAGATCGACCCCGACGCCGAGACCGTGCTGCTACAACACCGGCGACGGGCTGAAGACGCTCGACGCGGTCGCCGGGCTGGTCGGCCCGAGCGCCACGATCGCCCCGTCGTACAACGCCTTCGCCAAGACCGGCCTGGCCTGAGCCGACCCGGGCTCCGGGGCCTGGCGGCCGCCGGCGCGCTCGGCGCCGGCGCCGCGCTGCACACCGGCGTGCTGGTGCCCCGGCGGCTGCGGCTGCCGGAGGTGCCGCTGGCGGTGCCCGGCTGGCCGTCCGCGCTCGACGGGCTGCGGATCGCCGTCGTGGCCGACCTGCACGTGGGCGCACCCTGGGTGAGCCTGCCGCGGCTCGCGGCGCTGGTGGACCGGGTCGTGACGGCGCGTCCCGACCTGGTCCTGCTGCTCGGCGACCACCTGGCGGACGTCCGGCTCGGCCGGCGGCTCGACCCGCGGCCGGTCGCCGACGTGCTGGCGGGGCTCCGCGCGGCGGGGCCGGTCGTCGGGGTGCTCGGCAACCACGACTGGACCGTCGACGGGGAGGCCGTGCGGGCGGCGTTGTCCGCGGTCGGGCTGCCGGTGCTGGAGGAGTCGGCCACGCCGGTGCTGGACGGCCGGCTCTGGGTCGCCGGGGTGGGGGACCTGTGGACCCGGCGGCCGCACGTGCCGACCGCGCTCGCGGCCGTCCCGGCCGGTGCCCCGACCCTGCTGCTCACCCACAACCCGGACGTGGTCCTGGACGTCCCGGACACCGTCGCCCTGGTCCTGGCCGGGCACACCCATGGCGGGCAGCTGAGCGTCCTCGGAAGGCCGGTGCACCGGATCAGCCGTCGGCACGGCAACCGGTGGCGGGCGGGCTGGTACCCCGACGAGCGGCTGTACGTCAGCAGCGGGGTCGGCACGTCCACCCTGCCGCTGCGCACCGTCGTCCCGATGGTGCCGGTGCTCACCGTCCGCGGCGGCTGACCCGGCCGGACCGCACCTCATCGACGGCGCCCGGGGAGCGTGGAAGGGTCGGGGGGCGGGCCGGCTCCCCGCCGGACACCCCGGCGCCGGGCTCCGCGCAGGAGGAGAGCCGTGACCGCCACCTCGTCGGACGTGACCGCGGGCCTGCTCGCCGAGGCCGCCGCGCTCGCACCGGACGGTGAGCAGGTCCAGGCCCTGCTGGCGGAGTACTTCCAGGGCGTCGTCGCGGAGGACCTCGCCGGGCGCAGCCCGCAGGCCGTCCTCGACGCCTTCCTCACGCACCGGGAGACGGCTCGGCACCGGCCGGTCGGGGCGGCTCTCGTGCGGGTCCGGGGCGACGACCGTGGCGGCACCACCGTCGAGGTCGTCACCGACGACATGCCCTTCCTCGTCGACTCGCTCAGCGCCGAGGTGGCCCGCCGCGGCACCGCGGTCCGCCTGGTCGTCCACCCGCAGCTGCTCGTGCGGCGGGACGACGACGGCACCCTGCTGGAGGTGCTGCAGCAGGGCCGGCGACCGGCACAGGCCGGGCAGGGTCGGGTGGAGTCCTGGATCCACCTCGAGCTGGACGACGTCGGCGACGACGCGCCGGCCCTGCAGGCCGACCTGCAGCGGGTACTGGCGGACGTCCGGGTCGCCGTCAGCGACTGGGGCGCGATGCGCGACGCGGCGCTCGCCGTGGTCGCCCAGCTCGCCGGCACCCTGGGTGCGGCAGCGGCCGGCCCGGGGCAGTCGGGGACCGGCGCGCCGCAGGGCCCGGACGCCGCCGAGGCGGCCGCGCTGCTGCGCTGGCTGGTCGACGACCACTTCACCTTCCTGGGCGCGGTCGAGCTGCGCCTTCCCGGTGGCCGGCCGACCCGGGTGCCCGGCTCCGGCCTGGGGCTGCTGCGAGACGCCCGGGCCGGCGACGCCCTCGACGCCGAGGTCGTCGACCGCGGCCCGCAGCCCGAGCTGCTGGCCCTGAGCAAGGCCGGGATCCGCTCGACGGTGCACCGCTCGGCCTACCTGGACCTGGTCGCGGTGCAGATCCGCGAGGCGGACGGCTCGGTCGTCGGCGAGCACCGCTTCGTGGGACTGCTGGCGTCGACCGCGTACACCGAGAGCGTGCGCCGGCTGCCCGTCGTGCGCCGCAAGGTCGCCGCCGCGCTGGAGCTGTCGGGGTACCCGCCGGCCAGCCACTCCGGGCGCGACCTGGTGACGATCCTGGAGACCTTCCCGCGCGACGAGCTGTTCCAGATCGGCGTCGAGGACCTGCTGCGGATCGCGACGTCGGTGCTGCGGCTGCGGGAGCGCCGGCAGACCCGCCTGTTCCTGCGCCGCGACGGGCACGGCCGCTACATGTCCGCGCTCGTGTACCTGCCGCGCGACCGCTACACCACGCGGGTGCGGCTGGCGATGGCCGACGCCCTGCGCGAGGCCTTCGGCACGCAGCTGGTCGACTTCACCGCCCGGGTCACCGAGTCGGTGCTGGCCCGGCTGCACTTCGTGGTCCGCGCCGACCGGCCCGGCGGGCTGCCGGACGTGGACGTGGCGGCCCTGGAGTCCCGGCTCGCCGCGGTCGCCCGGTCGTGGGTGGACGACCTCGCCGAGGCAGCCGCCGGGCGTCCGGAGGCGGGCCGGCTGCTGCGGGTGTACGGCGACGCGTTCCCGGAGGCCTACAAGGAGGACTTCCCGGCCACCACCGGGCTGCAGGACCTGCTCCGCCTGGAGGCGGTGGACCCCGACGGGCCGCTCGCCACCGCGACCTACGCCGAGCCGGGCGCGCCGCCCGACGTGCTGCGCCTCAAGCTCTACCGGACCGGACCGCTGTCGCTGGCCGAGGTGCTGCCGGTGCTGCAGGCGCTCGGCGTCGACGTGCTCGACGAGCGTCCGTACGAGCTGGAGTGCGGGGACGGCCGCGGCCGCTGGGTGTACGACTTCGGGCTGCGCTACCGGGCCGGCAGCGCCCCCGCCGGGCCGGGCCGGGACCCGCTGCTGGAGGACGCCCTGGCCGCCGTCTGGGCCGGCCGGGCCGAGAGCGACGGCTTCCACGCCCTGGTCACCCGGGCCCGGCTGCCGTGGCGGTCGGTGGTCGTGCTGCGGGCCTACGCGCGGTACCTGCGGCAGGCCTCACCCACCTACAGCCAGGAGTACGTGCAGGAGGTGCTGGCCGACAACGCGGCGGTCGCCACCCTGCTGGTGGAGCTGTTCGAGGCGCTGTTCGACCCGGTCGGCGAGCCGGAGCGGTCGCCCGAGGAGCTGGCCGGCACGATCGAGGCGGCCCTGGACGACGTCGCCAGCCTGGACGCGGACCGGATCCTGCGCGCGCTGCTCGTGCTCGTGCAGGCCACCGTCCGGACCAACCACTACCAGCGGGCCGCAGACGGCGGGCCGAAGCCGTACCTGTCCCTCAAGCTCGACCCGCGGCAGATCCCGCTGCTGCCGCAGCCCCGGCCGGCACACGAGATCTGGGTCTACAGCCCCCGCTTCGAGGGGGTGCACCTGCGCTTCGGCGCCGTCGCCCGCGGCGGGCTGCGCTGGTCGGACCGGCGGGAGGACTTCCGCACCGAGGTCCTCGGGCTGGTCAAGGCGCAGATGGTGAAGAACGCGCTGATCGTCCCGACCGGGGCGAAGGGCGGCTTCGTCGGCAAGCGGCTGCCCGACCCGGCGCAGGACCGCTCGGCGTGGCTCGCCGAGGGCGTCGCCTGCTACCGGGGCTTCATCAGCGGCCTGCTCGACGTCACCGACAACCTCGTCGACGGGCAGGTCGTGGCGCCGCCCGACGTGCTGCGGCGCGACGGCGACGACAGCTACCTCGTCGTCGCGGCGGACAAGGGCACCGCCACGTTCTCCGACCTGGCCAACGAGGTCGCCCTGGAGTACGGCTTCTGGCTCGGCGACGCGTTCGCCTCGGGCGGCTCGGTCGGCTACGACCACAAGGCGATGGGCATCACCGCGCGCGGGGCGTGGGAGTCGGTCACCCGGCACTTCCGCGAGCTGGACCTGGACCCGGCCCGGGACGAGTTCACCGTCGTCGGGGTCGGTGACATGTCGGGCGACGTGTTCGGCAACGGCATGCTGCTCTCGGAGCACCTGCGGCTGGTCGCCGCGTTCGACCACCGGCACATCTTCCTCGACCCCGATCCCGACCCGGCCGTGTCGTACGCCGAGCGGCGCCGGTTGTTCGAGCTGCCCCGCTCGTCCTGGGCCGACTACGACCCGGCCCTGCTGTCGCCCGGCGGTGGCGTGCACCCGCGCAGCGCGAAGTTCCTCCCGCTCAGCCCGCAGGTCCGGGCCCGGCTCGGGCTGTCCGAGGACGTGGCGGGGCTGACCCCGGCCGAGCTGATGCGCGCCGTCCTGCGCGCCCCGGTCGACCTGTTCTGGAACGGCGGCATCGGCACGTACGTCAAGAGCGCCCGGGAGAGCAACGCCGACGTCGGCGACAAGGCCAACGACGCCATCCGGATCGACGGGTCCGAGCTGCGCGCCCGGGTGGTCGGCGAGGGCGGCAACCTCGGGCTCACCCAGCTCGGCCGCATCGAGTACGCCCTGCGCGGCGGCCGGATCAACACCGATGCCATCGACAACTCGGCCGGCGTCGACACCTCCGACTCCGAGGTGAACTTCAAGGTGCTGCTGCAGGCGGCGGTGCGCAGCGGCGAGCTCGACGAGGACGGCCGCAACGCCCTGCTGGCCGCGCTGACCGACGACGTGGCACGCCTGGTGCTCCGGCACAACTACAGCCAGAACCTCGCGCTCGCCGTCGCCCGGGGGCAGGCGCCGGCGATGCGACCGGTGCACGCCCGGCTGATGGCCCAGCTCGAGGCCCGCGGCGAGCTCGACCGGGGACTGGAGTTCCTGCCGTCCGACGCTGCCCTGGAGGAGCGGGCCGGCCGCGGGCTCGGGCTCACCTCCAGCGAGCTGTCGGTGCTCCTGGCGTACGCCAAGATCACGCTCAAGGCGCAGCTGCTGGACTCGCGGATCCCGGAGGACCCGTGGTTCCAGCGGGCGCTGGTGGGCTACTTCCCGGCGGCGCTGGTGGACGGCTCCGACGAGCGGCTCGCCGCGCACCCGCTGCGGCGCCAGATCATCACCACCGCGGTGGTGAACGACGTGGTCGACCGCGGCGGCATCAGCTTCGTCTTCCGGGCCGGCGAGGAGACCGGGGCGACGCCCGCCGAGGTGGTTCGGGCGTACACCGTGGCGCGGGAGATCTTCGGGTTCGAGCGGCTCTGGGCGGACGCCGAGGCGCTCGACGGACAGGTGCCGACCGCCGCGCAGACCCTGGTGCTGCTGGAGGGCCGCCGGCTGCTGGACCGCACGACGCGCTGGCTGCTGCAGGCCCGCCGGGCGAGCATCGAGGTGCAGGACGAGGTCGCGCGGTTCCGCGAGCCGCTGGCCGCGCTCACGCCGCGGATCCCGCAGCTGCTGGTCGGGGTGGACCTCGACCGGCTGGCCGAGCGGACCGCCGAGCTGGCCGGGGCCGGGCTGCCGCCCGAGCTGGCCGAGCGGACGGCGGCCCTGCTCGACGCGTTCTCGCTGCTCGACGTGGTCGAGATCGCGGCCGGCAGCGGCCGGTCCCTCGACGAGGTCGCCGCGCTCTACTTCGCCATGTCGAGCCGGTTCGAGATCGACCGGATGCTCACCGAGATCTCCGGGCTGCCGCGCGGTGACCGCTGGCAGGCCCTGGCCCGGTCGTCACTGCGCTACGACCTGTACGCCGCGATGGCGGGCCTGACCTCCGACGTGCTGCGGGCGAGCGCGCCGGGCACCGCGCCGCAGGACGCGATCGAGAGCTGGGAGGCCGTCAACGACGAGGCGCTCACCCGGGCCCGCAGCACGCTCGCCGACGTGCTCGCCGCCGACCGGCGGGACCTCGCCACCCTGTCGGTGGCGCTGCGGACCGTCCGCACGCTGCTGCCGGGCTGAGCACGGGCGGGCCCGGACGACAGCGACCGGTGCGCCCGGGCGCGTGAGCCGGCGGGACGGGGCGCTCGCGCCCCGCCCCGCCGGCACTCAGCAGGCGTTGCCGGCGGCTCCGGAGAACCCCGGCTTGCCGGCGTCGGCGCCGACCGGCAGGCCGTCGGTGCCGACGACCGCGTCGCCCGACCCGGCGGCCGCCGCGAGGTCGACCCCGCCGCCGGTGCGCGACCAGTGACCCTCGTCGACCGTGACCTCCGCGATCTCGAAGGTCGTGCGGTACGGGCCGAAGCTGACGTGGTTGTTCACCGCGTACAGCGCCTGCGGGGCGCACACGAACAGCGCCAGGGCCTGGTCGAAGCAGAGCGCGTCGATGCGCTCCGCCACCTCGACGAGCCGTTCGCCGTCGAGCTGCACCTTCATCTCGTCGAACAGCGCGTCGAACTCCGGGACCGGCGGGCCGGCCCGGAACGCGCCGTCCTGGCCGAAGAACTCCCGGTGGACGGCGGCCGGCGGGGCCTCCGACGACAGGTCGAACCAGCCGAACAGCAGCACGTCCCAGGGGGACGTCAGCTTGTTCTCGACCAGCACCCGGGAGCCGGCGGCCATGGCGGCCTCCGGGATGACGAGCACCTCGACCCCGATGCCGAGCGAGGCCGTCAGGTCGTCCGCGACCAGCCGGGCGATCCCCTCGAACGGCCCCGGTGTCGCGAGCCGCAGCGGCCGGCCGTCCGGCCAGCCGGAGAACAGCTCCTTGGCCCGGGCCGGGTCGTGGTCGTACGGCACCGCGTCCGGCGGGAAGCCGCTGCACCACGCCGGGGTCAGCGCGCACAGCGGCGTCGCGTAGCCGTTCAGGCCCTCGGCGATGATCCGAGCCCGGTCGATCGCCAGGTTCAGGGCCCGGCGCACGTCCGGGTCCTGCAGCGGGACGTCCCGCTCCTGGCGGTTGATGATGCCGACCAGCACGCGGTTCGCGTCGTTGACGACCAGCCGGGCGTGCTCGCTGGCCTTCACCCGGTCGGCGTCGGCCGGCGACACCTCGGTGAGGATGTCGACCTCGCCGTCGGTGGACAGGCACAGGTCGAGGGCCTGCGCGGGGGTCAGGTCGTTGCGGAAGACGGCCTTGTCGATCCACGGGCCGCGTTCGCGGTTCCAGTGGTCGAGGTTGGCCTCGAGGACGACGAGCGGGTCACGCTGCTCGGACTCGATGAGCCACGAGCAGGCGAAGGGCTCGGCCGACATGAGGACGTTGCGGGTCGTGATCGAGGACGCACCCTGGACCAGGGTGAACGGTCCGGTCCCCCAGGGACCGGCCTCGTCGATCACTCACCAGTGGCCCTCGCCGCTGCCGAACTTCTTGTACCCGAAGCCCGGCGCGTCGGGGCCCTCCCAGAACGCCCTGCTGGCGATGTGGAAGCCGCGCATCTTGCCGATCGCGAGCCCGTCCGGCTCGGGCAGGTGGAACCGGATCGTGAGGTCGTCCACGACCTCGGCGACCGACGTGGGCGGGAAGTTCAGCCAGGTGCCCGGCGGGTGCGGCGCCGCCCAGCGCTGCATCTCGTCGAAGTTGAGCTTGATGTCGGCAGCGGTGAACGGCTGGCCGTCCTGGAAGCGGACGTCCGGCCGCAGCCGGAGCTCCAGGGTGGTGTCGTCGACCCACTGCGAGGACTCGGCGAGCGCGTACACGACGCGACCGTCCTCGTCGATCCGGATCGGCTCCTCCATCGTGTTCCAGGTGATGAAGAGCCAGTTCAGCGGTGACGGGTCCACGACGTGGACGGTGCCGCTGGGGGGCCTGCTGGTCGCAGGTGGTGCGGTCATCAACTTCTCCTCGGGTCAGGGGAGACCCGGCTCGGCCGGGTGGCCCGGCAGTGCCGGGCTGCCCGCACCGTAGGGCAGCGGTGTGACATCCGTCACGTGCACACGGGGACGGCCGGTACGACGGTCAGAGGTCGCCGTCCAGCAGGCCGGCCTCGTGGGCCAGGATCGCCGCCTGCGTGCGGTTGGCCAGGTCCAGCTTGGCCAGCAGCCGCGAGACGTAGGTCTTCACCGTCGCCTCGCTGACGAACAGCCGCCTGGCCAGCTCCGCGTTGGACCCGCCGCTGCCCAGCAGCGTGAGCACCTCGCGCTCCCGGTCGGAGAGGACGGCGAGCCGGCGCAGCGCCGACGCCCTGCGGGGAGCCGCCTTCCTGTCCACGTAGGACGTCGATCAGCGCTGCGGTGACCTTCGGCGACAGGGTGGCGGTGCCGTCGGCGACGGCCCGGACGGCAGCGGCGATCTCCCGGGGCGGGGTGTCCTTGAGCAGGAAGCCGGCCGCGCCCGCGGCCAGCGCGGCGTACACGTACTCGTCGACGTGGAACGTCGTCAGGACGGCGACCTGCGGCGGGTGCGGCTGGGCGAGGATCTGCCGGGTGGCGGCGAGGCCGTCCAGCACCGGCATCCGGATGTCGATCAGCACCACGTCCGGCCGCAGCTCCCGCGCCGCCCGCACCCCGGCCGCGCCGTCTCCCGCCTCGCCGACGACCTCGAAGCCGCCGGCCGCCTCGAGCACCGTGCGCAGGCCGAACCGCACCAGCTCCTCGTCGTCGACGAGCAGCACGCGGATCACGTCGGCAGCACCGCCTCGACGACGAAGCCGCCGTCCAGCCGCGGCTCGGCCCGCAGCCGGCCGCCCAGCGTGCGCACCCGCTCACCCAGGCCGACCAGCCCGTAGCCGCCGCCGGCGACCGGCGCGGTCGGTCGCCGCGCCGGCGCCGTTGACGACGCGGACGACGCAGCTCGTCCGGGTGCCGCTCGACGTCGACCGCGCACCGGGGCGCCCGGGGCGTGCCTGCCGGCGTTGGTCAGCGCCTCCTGGACGATCCGGTAGGCCGCCCTCGCCGACCGCGCCGTCGACCGCCTCGCCGCCGGCGGGCCCGTGCAGGTCGACGGCCATCCCGGCCGCGCGGGCCTCCTCGACCAGCCGGTCGAGGTCGCTCGAGGCCGGGCTGCGGGGCCAGCGGCGCGCTCGCTCGTCGACGTCGCTCCCGCGCAGCACGCCGACCATCTGGCGGAGCTCGTCGAGCGCCTGCCGGCCGGCCGACTGCACCTGTGCAGGCGAGCTGCTCGACCCGGTCCCGGTCGGCCGCGGCCATCTCGATCGCGCCGGCCTGCAGCACCATGAGGCTCACCCGGTGGCCGACGGCGTCGTGCATCTCGCGGGCGATCCGGGCGCGCTCGCTCAGCACCGCCTCGCGGGCCATCAGCTCCCGTTCGGCCTCGGCGCGTTCGGCTCGCCCGCGCAGCGCGGCGAGCAGGTCGCGCGCGGGTCGCCACCAGGGCCCCGACGGCGCCGGGCAGCAGCACGAGCAGGGCCGCGCTGACGACTGCGCCGAGCGCGGGCTGGAGGCCGTCGACGCCCCACGGCTGGGCGAGAGCGAGGAAGCCGGCGACGGCCGGCGCGCGGTGCGCAGCTGCCAGCGCCGCTCGTACCGGCCCACCGCGTAGGAGGTGATCAGCATCGTGCTGGTGACGGCCGGCGAGAAGGCGGCCAGCACCGCGCCGACGGCGAACGGTGCCATCGGCGCGGTGCGGCGGAGGAGGAAGAGCAGGACGACGAGCGCCGCGCTGCCGCCGGCGGCGACCGGCAGCGGCGGCCCGCCGACCCGGGTGGCGCCGGTGCTCAACCCGATCATCAGGCCGCCGAGCACCGCCAGGACGGCCTCGACCGCGAGGCCGCGGCGGGGGAGCACCAGCGAGGTCCGGACGGCCATGGCGCGAGCGTAGGGCGCTGTGCCGGCCTCGGGGTCGCCCGGAAGCAGTCGGTGCCGGTCACCTTTCGGAGGACGAGGAGACGACGTCCGGCGACGGCGCATCCTCGCCCGCCGGGCGACGCGGACGCGGCCCCTGCCGGCGTTCTGTGTGGCATCGGGACCGGAGGGGCCGGTCGGGGCGGAGGCCACCATGATCACGGTCAGCGGACTGACCAAGAGGTACGGCGAACGGACCGTCGTCGACGACGTGTCCTTCACCCTGGAGCCCGGCACGGTCACCGGCTTCCTCGGGCCGAACGGCGCCGGCAAGACGACGACGATGCGGATGATGACCGGGCTGGTGCCGGCGACCGCCGGGTCGTCGCTGGTGAACGGCACGCCGTACGTGGAGCTGCCGAACCCCGGCGCCGTCGTCGGCACCCTGCTCGACGCCTCGGCGGCGCACCCGGGACGGACCGGTCGCACCCACCTGCGCCTGCTGGCCGCGACGGTCGGCGTCCCCGCGGCGCGGGTCGACGAGGTCCTGGAGCTGGTCGGGCTCGCCGACGCCGCCCGCCGCCGGATCGGCGGCTACTCGCTGGGCATGCGGCAGCGGCTGGGGATCGCGGCGGCGCTGCTGGCCGATCCGCCGGTGCTGGTGTTCGACGAGCCGGCCAACGGGCTCGACCCCGAGGGCATCCGCTGGATGCGCGACCTGCTCCGCGGGCACGCCGCCCGCGGCGGCACGGTGCTGCTCTCCAGCCACCTGCTGAACGAGGTCGAGCACACCGTCGACCGGCTGCGTCGTGATCGGCGGCGGCCGGATCGTCGCCGACGACCCGATCGCCGACGCTGCTGGGCGGCGCGGCGACCACCGTCCGGTCGCAGGACCCGGCCGCGCTGGCGGCCGACCTCACGGCGGCGGGGCTCGCCGGTGCAGCCCGGGCCGGACGGCGCGCTGGTCGTGCCCGGCGCCGATCCCTCGCGGGTCGGCGCGATCGCCGCCGCGGGCGGTCACGTGCTCGTCGAGCTCCGCGCGGACGAGCGCGGTCTCGAGGACCTGTTCTTCCAGCTCACCACCACGTCGGAACCCGTTCTGCCATCGAGGAGCCTGCGATGACCGAGACCCTGATTCCCGACCCGTCCCGCCGTCCGTACCACCGGCCCGTCCCTGCCGGCCCTCGTCCGGCTGGAGATCCGCAAGTCGCTGTCCACCCGGTCGGGCCGTTCCGTGGCGGTCGCCTCGGCCGGGCTGGTGCCGGCCGCGGCGGCGGTCCTGGCGTCCGGTGGTGACGAGCTGGACGCCGTCGTCGGACCGATCGGCCGGGTTCGGCATGGTCACCGCGTTGCTGCTGCTCGCGCTGGGCGTGCTCGCCACGGCCACCGAGTGGACCCACCGGACGGCGGAGACGACGTTCCTGCTCGTCCCCTCGCGCGGCCGGGTGCTGGCCGCGAAGGCCGGCGCCGTGGCGGTGCTCGGCGCCGGGCTCGCCGGCATCGCGGTCGCAGCGTCGTCGGCCGTGCTGTCCGTCGCGCCGATCGGGGACCCGTCCTGGGCGGGTGTGCCGTACGCGATGGCGGTCTCGGTCGCCGCCGGCGCCGCCTTCGCCGTGATCGGGGCCGGGACGGGGGCCGCGCTGGGCAACACCCCGGCGGCGCTGACCGGGCTCTACCTGGTGGTGCTCGGCGTCATGCCGGCGCTGCAGCTGTTCCGGCCGGAGATCGCGACCGCGCTGGACCCGGCCTCCGCGACGATGACCCTGGCGGTCGGCGGCGGCGCGACCGGCCCGGTGCTCACGCTCGCCGGCTGGCTGGTCGTCGCCACCGTCGCCGGCGTCGCGCTCACCCGCCGCCGGCCGGTGTCCTGAGCGACGACAGACCGCGAGGGCCCGCTCCCGAGCCCGGGAGCGGGCCCTCGCCGGGTCGGCCCCGCTGCTAGCGGACGACCTCGCGCAGCGACCCGTCCAGGCGTCGGGTCCACCCCCGGCCGTCGAGGTGCTCGAGCAGCGGGACCGCAACCCGCCGCGTCGTGCCGAGCGCCGTGCGGGCCTGGCTCAGCGTGAACGGCTGCGGCAGCCCGGCCAGCACCCGCATCGCCCGGGCCGGCCCGTCCGGCAGCAGGACCAGGTCGGAGTCCGAGCTGGTCCGCAGCCGCAGCAGCCGGCCGGCGGACGCCGCGGCGGCCACCTCGCGCGGCCCGAGGCCGAGGGCCTGCAGCTCGTGCTCCTCGGGCGCGGCGAACGGGTCGGCCGCCAGGCGGGCCTCGACCTGCGCGACCCCGGCCTCGGCCGGACCGAGCGACCGGGTGCTGCCCGGCCGACGGACCCGGCCCGCGGCCTGCTCCAGCCCGGCCGCCGCGACCAGCGGCGGGAGCAGGCGCAGGTCCGGCACGCCCACCCCGCGCCGGGCCGCCTCCGCCGGCAGGCCGGCCTCGAGCGGCGCCGCGGCGGCGTGCGCGTCGACAGCCGCGGCGAGCGCCCGCCCCCAGTCCTGCCAGACGGTCGAGGCGACCAGCCAGCCCTCGACCGCGACGACGCCGTCGGTCGGCGCCACCTCGACGCCGAGCGCCTCCAGGTCGCTGCGCCGCGCCGCGCCGCGGCGCCCCACCTCGGTCGCCAGGTCGAGCTCACCGGCCGCCCCGGTCAGGGCGGACGCCCGCGCCACGGCCGCGCCCCGGCGCCGCAGCTCGGGCGGGTCGGCGTCGAGCACCAGCACGCCGGACGCGACGGACTGGCCCCCCGGGTCGCGCAGCAGCGCCCGGTCGCCCGCGCGCACCGGCAGCGGGTGCGCCAGCTGCAGCCGGGCGGCGTCGCCGGCCAGCGGCCGGACCCGGACCGGCACCCCGGCCGAGCCGACGTGCAGCACGAGCTCGCTCGGCAGCTCACCCGCCGGCGTGGACAGCCGCACGTCGAGGCTGCCGGCGAGCCGCCAGGCGCCGGGCGTGAGCAGCGCGTCGCCGCGCCCGACGTCGGCCCGCTCCACGCCGCGCAGGTTCACCGCGACGCGGGCGACCGCCGGCACCTCGTCGTACGACGTGCCGAGGCTCTGCAGCCCCCGGACCCGCACCCGCCGGTCGCCGAGGGTGAGCTCGTCGCCGACCCGCAGCGTGCCGGCACCCAGCGTGCCGGTGACGACCGTGCCGCTGCCGCGGACGGTGAACGCCCGGTCCACCCACAGCCGCACCGGCGCGTCGGGCCGCGCGGGAGGCAGCCGGGCCACCAGCCGGTCCAGCGCCTCGCGCAGCTGCGGGACGCCCTCCCCGGTCCGGCCCGAGACCGGCACGGCCTCGACCTTCCCGAGGCTGCTGGCCGCCAGGTGGGCGAGCGCCTCCTCGGTGGCCGGGCCGGGGTCGGCCAGGTCGCTGCGGGTGACGGCGAGCAGGCCGGTCGTCAGGCCCAGCGCGTCGACGGCCGCCAGGTGCTCGGCGGACTGCCGGCGCCACCCCTCGTCGGCGGCGACGACGACGAGCACCGCCGGAGCCGGGCCCAGCCCGGCCAGCATGTTGCCGATGAAGCGCTGGTGCCCGGGGACGTCGACGAAGGCCAGCAGCTCGCCGGACGGCAGCGGGGCCCAGGCGTACCCGAGGTCGATGGTCATGCCGCGGCGGCGTTCCTCGGCCCAGCGGTCCGGCTCCATCCCGGTCAGGGCGCGGACCAGCGTCGACTTGCCGTGGTCGACGTGGCCCGCGGTGGCGACGACCCTCACGGCGCGCCGGTCCCGGCCGGGGCGGTCGCGCCGACGGCACGTACGGCGGCGACCAGGGTCTCGTCGTCGGTCTCGGCGACGCAGCGCAGGTCGAGCAGGCAGCGCCCCCGCTCGACCCGGCCGACGACACAGGGGTCCCCGGCCCGCAGCGCGTCGGCGTACGCCTCGGGCAGCGCGACGGCCCACCCGGGCAGCTCCTGGCCCGGCGCCCCGCCGCCGCCGACGGCTCCGGCGCTGGGGACGACCTCGCCGCCGACGGCCGCGGCCAGCATCCCGGCGCGGGCCCGCAGCCGGGCGGGGTCGGCCCGCAGCGCCTGCCAGGTCGGGGTCAGCGGTCCGCGCAGCGTCGCCTCCAGGGCGGCCAGCGTGGTCTTGTCGACCCGCAGCGCCCGGGCGAGCGGGTGCCGGCGGAGCCGCTCGACGACCGGGGCGCTGCCGAGCAGCAGCCCGGCCTGCGGTCCGCCGAGCAGCTTGTCGCCGCTGCAGGTGACGACCGCGGCCCCGGCCCGCAGGGCGGTCGCGGCGTCCGGCTCGTCGGGCAGCAGCGGGTCGGGCGCCAGCAGCCCGCTCCCGACGTCGGCCACCACCGGCGCCGCCAGGGTGGCGAGCTCGGCGACCGCGACCTCGCTGTGGAAGCCCTCGACCCGGAAGTTGCTGGGATGCACCTTCAGGATGCACCCGGTGTCCGGGCCGACCGCGTCGGCGTAGTCACGCAGGTGGGTGCGGTTGGTCGTGCCGACCTCGCGCAGCCGGGCGCCGGTCGAGGCGATCAGGTCGGGCAGCCGGAAGCCGTCGCCGATCTCCACCATCTCGCCGCGGCTGACCACCACCTCCCGGCCGGCGGCCAGCGCCGTCGTCGCCAGCACCAGCGCCGCGGCGCCGTTGTTGACGGCCAGCACGGCCTCGGCGTCCGGCACCGCGTCGGCGAGCGCGGCGAGCGCGCCCCGGCCGCGCCGCGCGCGGGCACCGGTCGCGACGTCGTACTCCACGTCGACGTAGCCGGCGGCGGTCACCACGGCCTGCACCGCGGCGGGCGACAGCGGCGCACGGCCGAGGTTGGTGTGCAGCACGACGCCGGTCGCGTTGAGCACCGGGCGCAGCGTCGTGGCCTGCCGGGGGAGCGCGGCGAGCACCGCGTCCAGCACCCGCTCGGGCGGCAGGTCGCCGCGGCGGGACCGGTCCTGGGCCGCGGTCACGGCAGCCTTCACGGCGCGCCCGCCGAGCCGGGCGAGGGCGTCGGCGAGCCGCGGGTCGGCGAGCAGCACGTCGGTGCGCGGCACCCGCCGGCGGGGGTCGTCGGCCACGGCGAGACCCTACGTCGGCGCGCTCAGGCCGCGACCGGGCCGGTCAGCTGGCCGCGCCGGGTCGCGATCACCAGGCGCAGGCCGAGCAGTGCCGTCAGGCCGGTGGCGGCGGCGAACGGCACCTGCACGCGGGTCGCCGCGGCGGTCACCGCGGTGAGGAACGGCGTCGCGAAGCCCAGGTAGGCGCAGGCCAGGAAGGCGGCCGACAGCGCGCCGCGGCGCTGCGGCCGGGCGATCCGGGCGACCAGCCCGAGCCCGGCGGCGAAGACCAGCCCGCCGCCGCTGCCGAGCAGCAGGGCGGCCAGCAGCAGCAGCGCCGGGTCGCCGGTGCCGGCCCCGAGCGTGGCGAGCAGCAGCCCGAGCGCGCCGGCGAGCACGCCGGTCGCGGCGCTCCACGGGCCGATCCGGCGCTGCAGCGGCGCGGCCAGCGCACCCGCGCCGAGGGTGATGCCGGCCAGCACCCCGGTCAGCAGCACCGGCGGTGCGGTGGTCTCGACGAGCACCGGCACGGCGTTGATGACCAGGCTGGGGAAGGCGTAGACGCACACCGACATCGGCAGCAGCACCGTCGTCAGCACCCTGCGGTCGGCGGGCTCGACCAGCGGCCCGGCGACCTCCGCGTCCCCGCCGACCCGCTGCGGCACCGTCTCCGGCAGGTTCCGGGCGACGAGCAGGCCGCACACCACGATGGCGACGTGCAGCAGGTACGGCAGGGTCGTCGGGTACGGCGCGTACTGCGCGAGCACCCCCGCGGTCAGCGGGCCGATGCTGAAGCCGGCGGTCATCGCCACGGCGGCCCGGCGCCCGGCGGCCTGCCCGGCGGTCGGCCCGGACAGCTCGGCGATCCAGGCGCTCGCGACGCTGAACACCACCCCGCTCACCGCGCCCTGCAGGAAGCGGCCGACGAACAGCAGCGGCAGCGACGACGCCGCCGCGACCAGCAGCAGGGAGGTCAGCGAGGCCAGGCCGGAGAAGACCACGACCAGGCGCCGCCGGCCCAGCCGGTCCGAGGCCGGTCCGGCGAGGAACAGCGCGGGCACCAGGCCCAGCGCGTACGAGCCGAAGATCGCCGTCAGGGTGCCGGCCGACAGGTCCAGCCGGTCCCGGTAGACCAGCAGCAGCGGGGTCGGGATGTTGGTGCCCACGGCCACCGCGAACAGCGAGAAGACCGCCCGCCGCCAGGTGGTCTCGGTCCGCTCGCGCACTGCCACCCGGGCAGTCTGTCCGACCGCGGGACCGAGCGGACGGGCGGGCGGTCCGCGTACCGTGGCGGGGCGCCGGACGAGGGAGTGGACGTGGGCGGTGCGACCGACCGGCTGCTGCGCACGGTGCCCGCGTTCCGGCGCAGCCTGGAGCAGGTCCCGGCGCACGCCGCCGAGTGGGAGCGCCGCGGCCGGGAGCTGCTGGGCGGACCGCCGACCGGCGACCCGCTGTGGGTGGTGCTCGGGGACTCCGCGGCGCAGGGCGTCGGGCTGGCGTCGGTCGACGACGGCTACGTCGGGCGGGTCCGGGCGCTGCTCGAGCGGCGCGCCGGCCGGAGCTGGCGGGTGCTGAACCTGTCGGCGTCCGGGGCGGTCCTGCGGGACGTGCTGCACGTGCAGCTCCCGCGGCTCGCCGAGCTCACCGGTGCGGGCTGGCGGCCCGACCTGGTGAGCGCCGTCGTCGGGGCGAACGACCTGCGGCGCACCCCGCTGCCGGAGCTGCTGGCGACGCTGCCGCGGTTCGTCGCGGCGGTGCCCGACGGCACGGTCGTCGCGACCCTGCCGCAGGGGCTGCGGTCGGCCCGGGCGCGGCCGGCGAACGCGCTGCTGACCCGGCTGGCGGCCGAGCGGTCGCTGCCGCTGGTCGACCTGTGGGCCGCGACCGCGCCGCCGTACCGCGGGAAGTACGCCGACGGGCTGCACCCCAACGCCGCCGGCGTCACGGACTGGGTGGCGGCGTTCGCCCGGGCGCTCGACCTGCCGGGCGAGCTGGACCCGCCGCGGGTGGGGTCGGGCCGGGTGGGGCCGGCGCGTTCGCGGTGGGCGCGGCGATGAGCGGTCGGGCCTGCCCGTGCGGCACCGGGGAGGCGTACGCCCGCTGCTGCGGGCCGGTGCTGGCCGGGACGGTTCTCCCGGCCACCGCCGAGCAGCTGATGCGCTCGCGGTACACCGCCTTCGCGGTGGGGGACCAGGCGTACCTGCTGGCCAGCTGGCACCCGTCGACCCGGCCGCCCGCGCTGTCCCTGGACCCCGCGGTGCGCTGGGAGCGCCTGGAGGTGCTGTCGGCCGACGGCGGCCTGTTCTCCGCGACCGGCACGGTGGCCTTCCGGGCGCACTTCCGGCTGCGCGGCGTCCGCTCGGTGCAGTCCGAGGTCAGCGCGTTCGCCAGGGTCGACGGCCGCTGGTGCTACCTGGCGCCGGCGCCGGGCTGAGCGTCGCCGCGGCGGTGCGGCGGTGGTGTGGCTGCGGCGGTGCGGCTGCTTCCCCTTTGTGCGGTCGCTTCCCCTTGCGTCGTCGCCGCCGTCCCCTGCGCGGGGTCGCTTCCCCTTCGTCAGGGCTCTGCAGGGGGCCCTCCGAGTGCCTCTACGAAGGGGACGTGCCGCACGTAAGGGGAAGCCGAGGCCTGCGGCAGGGGAAGCCGGGGCGTACCAAAGGGGAAGCCGGGGCACCCCCGCGGGCGCCCCCGCTTCCCCTGCCCCGGGTCGCCTCCCCTTCGCAAGGGCTCTGCAGGGGCCCTTCGGAGTGCCCCTACGAAGGGGACGCGCCGCACGGAAGGGGAACCCCGGCCGTACCGAAGGGGAACCCCGGCCGTACCGAAGGGGAACCCCGGCCGTACCGAAGGGGAAGCGCCGCACCCAAGGGGAAGCCCCCCGGCATCCTCAGGCGGCCGGTGCGCTCTGCTTCACCAGGTACATCGCCGCGTCCGCCGAGGACAGCAGGCTCGCCGCGTCGTCGCCGGGCCGGGCCATCGCCACACCGACGGACGCGCCGACCCGGACGGCGCCGCCGTCGAGCAGCACCGGGCGGGACAGCCGCTGCTGGAGCCGGTCGGCGACCTCCTGCGCCTCGGACCCGCCGCCGATCCGCTCGCACAGCACGACGAACTCGTCCCCGCCCAGCCGGGCGACCGTGTCGCCCTGCCGGACGGCGCGCTCGAGCCGCCGCGCGGCGTGCACCAGCAGGCGGTCCCCGGCCTCGTGCCCGAGCGCGTCGTTGACCTGCTTGAAGTCGTCGAGGTCGACGAACAGCAGCGCGGTCGTCGAGCCGTCCCGGGCGGCGGTGGCCAGCGCGCCGCGCAGCCGGTCGAGGAGCAGGGCCCGGTTGGCCAGGCCGGTGAGCGGGTCGTGGGTGGCCAGGTGGGTCAGCCGGGACTCGGCGGCGCGGCGCTCGGTGACGTCCTCCACCTGCACCAGGCTGAGCAGCCGGCCGCTGGCGTCCGGGATCGCCGCGACCGCGACCTCGGCGTCGGCGACCGTGCCGTCGGCGCGCCGCAGCCGGACCGAGCCGCGTCCGGCGGCGGGCAGCGCGGTCCCGCCGTCCAGCGGGAGCCGGTTGCCGAGCAGCGAGGCCGTGGAGCGCCCGAGCAGCTCGGCGAGCGCGCCGTTGGCCTGCAGGACCCGGCCGTTGTCGCACACGGCCACGCCGGTCAGCCCCTGCTCGAAGGTGGCCCGGAAGCGGGCCTCGCTGCGGGTCACCGCCACCTCGCGCTGCCGGAGCGCGGTGACGTCCGACATCGCGGCGACGGCGCCCAGCCGCCGGCCGTCCGGGGCGTGCACGGCCCGGCTGTTGACGAGCACCCGGGTCTGCGGCAGGCCCCAGGGGGCGAGGACCAGCTCCGCGTCGCGGACGTGCTGGCCGGCCAGCGCCCGCACCAGCGGGGCCTCGCCGGGTGGCAGCAGGGTGCGCCCGTCCTCGCCGTACAGGTCGTAGCGGGTCGTCAGGCTGCCCGGGGCGACGTCCGGCTCGGCCCCGTGCCAGCGCCGGAACGTGTCGTTGCACAGGGTGAGCCGGCCGTCGGCGTCGCAGGCGACCACCGCGACGTCGAGGGCCTGCAGCAGGCCGGCCAGCAGCTCGTTGTGCTCGGCGGCCTCCCGGGCGAGGCGCCGGGCCGACAGCACGGCGACGACCTGCACCGCGAGGTCCTCGAGCAGGCCGACCGCGTCGGGGCGCACGGCCCGGGGGTGCTCGTCGAAGCCGCAGAGCGTGCCGAGCACCTCGCCGGTCGGCAGGACCAGCGGCGCAGCGACGTACGCCCGGACTCCGGCGAGCCGGCCGTCCACCCACGGGTTCGCGGCCCAGCGCGGGTCCTCCCGGGCGTCCGCCACGGCGACCGTCCGGCCGTCGGCGACGGCCCAGGTGCACATCGAGTCGTCCCGGGCGCTGGTGCCACCGGCGAACCCGTGCGCCGCCAGCTGCCGCTGGCACCCGGCATCCAGAATGTTGATCGTGATGTACGGGAGCCCGCTGACCGCCGCGGCCAGCCGGGTGAGCCGCTGCAGCTCGTCGTCGTCCAGGTCGGCCGGCACCAGCCGGGACACGGCGGTCTGACGAGCCGGCTCGGTGCGTCCCGTCATGCCGCCGTCCCTTCCGGCCGGTCCCGGCCCGTTCGCGATCTTCGTCCTCCATGATCTCGGCATCCGGACGATGGCCTTGAGGCCGTCCGGCTCGGCATGATGGTGGGAGGCGCGCAGTCGGCTGCGGGCACGGCGAAGGGTCCGCGATGGAGTGGTGGGGCTGGCTGGTCCTGGTGCTGGTGGTCGGTGTGCTGCTGGTCGGCGGTGTCCTGCTCGTCCAGGCCCGGCGGCGCGCCGGCGGGGTGATCGCCTCCGGCGGGAAGCGCGACAGCGGCGACGGGCCACGGCGGTGACCCTGCTGATGCGGGCCACCGAGCTGGTCAAGCGCCCGGTGGTGACGCTGGCCGGCGAGGACGTCGCGCAGGTCAAGGACGTGGTGTACGAGGGGACCGGCGGGGCGGTCGGCGGGTTCACGCTCAGCGGCCGCGGCCTGTTCGCCGGCCCGCTGAAGACCGCCCTGCTCTGGGAGTCCGTGCACGGCTGCGGCCGGGACGCGGTCATGGTGGCCGACGCCGACGTCCTGGTACCGCGGGACGCGGTGGTCGGACGGGCCGCGGCCCGGGACCGCGACGTCCTCGGGTCGAAGGTGATCACCGACTCCGGCACCGACCTGGGCACCGTGGTGGACGTCATCCTCGAGGTCGGCGAGGTCGCCGACGTGGTGGGCTACGAGGTCGCGTCCAGCCCGGCGATGGACAAGGACGGTCGCAACGTGCTGATCCCGCTGCCCGACACGCTCGCGGTCTCGGGCGAGGCGCTGATGGTGCCGGCGCAGGCGGCGGAGTTCGTCGCCGACGACCTGGCCGGTTTCGGCGCCGCGGTCGAGGCCTTCCGGACCCGGCTGCGGGGGCAGGGCTGATGCGCGCCGACCAGACCAGGGGCCGCCCGGTGATGAGCACCGCGTCGGCGACCACGATCGGCCGGGTGGCCGGCCTGCTCGTCGACCCGCGGACCGCGCGGGTCGTCGCGCTGCACCTGGCCAAGACCTCCGGCAGCGGCGACACGCTGCACTGGGAGGACCTGCAGGGCTTCGGGCCGGACGCCGTCACGGTCGCCGACGAGCAGGTCGTCACCTCGGCGCGGGAACGCGCCGCGGAGCTGACCGGCAAGGCCGCCGAGCTGCTCGGCAAGCGGGTCCTCGACGACCGCGGGGACGAGCTGGGCTCGCTCGACGACTACGACTTCGACCCGGACAGCGGCGCGCTGCTGACCCTGCACATCGGCGGCACCGACGTCGAGGGCTCGCGCCTGATCGGCTGCGGCTCGTACGCCGTGGTGGTCCGGGCGACCTGACCGGGAAGCGTTGGCGGAGGCGGATGGGAATCGAACCCACCAGGACCGGATACCGACCCTCACCGGTTTTGAAGACCGGGGCGCCCACCAGGAACGCGTACGCCTCCGCGCGGCACCCTAGCGGCTCGCGGGCTAGCGTTCGCGCATGACGGCACCCACGCTCACCTACCGCCTGACCCAGTACGCCAGCGGCGGCGGCTGCGCCTGCAAGATCCCGCCCGGCGAGCTGGAGGACGTGGTCCGCGGGCTGACCGGCCCGGCCTCGGCCGACCTGCTGGTCGGGCTGGACGACGGCGACGACGCGGCGGTCGTGCGGGTCGACGACCGGACCGCGGTCGTGGCCACCGCCGACTTCTTCACCCCGGTCGTCGACGACGCCTACGACTGGGGCCGGATCGCCGCGGCGAACGCGCTGTCCGACGTCTACGCGATGGGCGGCCGCCCGGTCGTCGCGGTCAACCTCGTCGGCTGGCCGCGCAGCGTGCTGCCGGTGGAGCTGCTGGGCGAGGTGCTGCGCGGCGGCGCCGACGTCGCCCGGCTGGCCGGCTGCCACGTCGCCGGCGGCCACAGCATCGACGACCCCGAGCCGAAGTACGGGATGGCGGTGACCGGGCTGGTGGACCCGGAGCGGCTGCTGCGCAACGACGCCGCGACGGTCGGGCTGCCGCTGACCCTGACCAAGCCGCTCGGCGTCGGCGTGCTCAACAACCGGCACAAGGCGACCGGCGAGGTCTTCGCGCACGCCGTGGACAGCATGGCCCGGCTGAACAAGGACGCCGCCGAGGCGGCGGTCGCAGCCGGTGCCCGCGCCGCCACCGACGTGACCGGCTTCGGGCTGCTCGGTCACCTGTTCAAGATGATGCGGGCCAGCGGGGTGACGGCGGTCGTGGACGCCGCCGCGGTGCCGTACCTGGAAGGAGCCCGCGACGCGCTGGCCGCGGGCTACGTCAGCGGCGGCACCAGGCGCAACCTGGACTGGGTCCGCCCGTCGCTGGCGTCCTCGGTGGACGAGGACGAGCTGCTGCTGCTCGCCGACGCGCAGACCAGCGGCGGCCTGCTGGTGGTCGGCGAGGTGCCGGGCAGCCCGGTCGTCGGAGAGGTCGTGGCGCGACGCGAGGCGCTGGTCGAGGTGCGCTGACCGCCGGGCCAGGTCGGGCCCGGCGGGCTATCGCCCGGGCCGGACGGGGCATCACCCCACCATGAGCGAACAGCTGCCGACCAGCGGCGAGCCGGGCGTTCCGCGTCCCTCGCCGGCCGACCTGCCGCGTCCGGCGCTGTGGCCGCGCGGCGCCACCCGGCCGTTCTCGGGCCGCCGCGACCGCACGGCCGACCGGCCGACCCGGGGCCAGCAGGTGGGCGCGTGGGTCGGCACCGGGTTGATGGTTCTCGGGGTGGTGCTGCTCGGCCTGGCGCTGGTGCTGCCGTCCTGGCCGGCCGCGGCCGCGGGGCTCGCCGTCGGTGCCGTCGGCGCCGTGGTCGCCGTGCGGTCCCGGATCCTCCAGGACGTCTCGGTCAGCGACCCGTCCTAGCGGGCCGCGCGCTCGCCGAGCTCGCCGCCCTCCCGGCCGCCGTCGTCGGAGACCGGGTCGATCCGCACGATGAGCTCGGCGTGGCCGAGCGACAGCCGCTGGCCGTCGTGCACCCGGGCCTGGACGACCGGCACCCCGTCGACGCGCAGGCCGTTGAGCGCGCCGAGGTCACGGACCACGACCCGGCCGGTGCGGGAGGCCTCGACCGTCGCGTGCCGGGGCGACACCGTGAGGTCGGCCAGGTGGATGTCGCAGTCCTTCGCGCGGCCGAGAACGGTCACCCCCTCGCGCAGCAGCGTCTCGGGGGCCGCGGGCCCGGCGGCGGCGTGCGGTGCGCTGCCACCGAGCACCCCGACGAGCCGGGGTCGTCCGGGCAGCCGGGCCTGCTGCGGGGGCGGCTCCGGCGGACGGCGCCGGCCGGCGACCGCGGCGCCGCCGGCTCCGCCCAGCAGCGCCAGCAGCAGGGCGTGCCGGATCCGGTGGGGCCGGCCGGCCGGCCGGTCTCGATGGGCGGACATCGGCACCTCCTCGCGGGCCCCGGGCGGGCCCCGGCGAGCATCCCACGCGACGTCGCCGGGGCTGTGCGGCGTCCCACCCGTGCGCCGTACTGTCGGCGGCGTGACCAGGGGCTGCGCGGGCGTGGTGCTCGCCGGCGGGCGGTCGACCCGGATGGGCGAGGCGAAGGCCTGGCTGGACTGGCACGGCACCCCGCTGCTGACCCGGACCGTGCGGACCGTCGCCGCCGGGCTGGACGGCCCGGTGGTGGTCGTCGCCGCGCCCGGCCAGGACCTGCCTGCGCTGCCGGCCGGGACGTGGCGCTGCGAGGACCCGCAGGAGGGGCTCGGGCCGGTGCAGGGCCTGGCGACCGGCCTCGCCGAGGCGGCCCGGTCGGGCGCCGAGCTGGCCTTCGTCTGCTCGGTCGACCTGCCGTTCCTGTCGCCCGCGTACGTCCGGCGGGTGCTGGCGGCGCTGGTCGACGGGGTCGACGTGGTGCTGCCGGTCGCGGGCGGGCACCGCCAGCCGCTGGCGGCGGCCTACCGCACGGCGCTGGCCCCGGCCTGCGCCGAGCTGGTGGCGGCCGGCCGGCTGCGTCCGGCGTTCCTGCTCGACGCGGTCCGCACGCTGGTGCTGGACGAGGCGGCGCTGCTGGCCGACCCGGCGCTGCGGGCGGCCGACCCGGCACTGGCCTCGGTCCGCAACGTCAACACCCCCCAGGAGTACCGCGCGGCGCTCGGGAACGACGACGGACCGCCTCCGGGCGGGGCGTGAGGCCCCGCCCGGAGGCGGTCCGGGAGCGTGCGGGTGGATCAGGTGACCGTCGGTCAGGTGAACAGCGCGGAGGCCTTCTTCACCGTCTCGTAGATGCCGTAGGCCAGCGGGATCCCGACGAACGACCAGGCAAGCGCGATCTTGACGGCGATGCTGGGGTCGTGCGCGTGGTGGTCGACCTCGTCGGCCGCCGGCGTCGTCTGGGTGCTCATCGGTTGCCCTCCCCGCGGCTCGCGCCGGCCATCTCGGTGCCGGACCGTCCGGCGCCGCCTTCCTCGGGCTCCTGGAACTTCTCGGCCACCGGGCGCACCAGCAGGTTCGCCACGAACCCGACGACCAGGATGCCCACCATCACCAGCAGCGACGGCCGGTAGGCGGCGGCGCCGGCGGCGCCGCCCTCCTTCTGGCTCTCGGTGATGATGTTGACGATGAGCGGTCCGGCGACGCCGGCGGCCGCCCAGGCGGTGAGCAGCCGGCCGTGGATGGCGCCGACCTGGAAGGTGCCGAACAGGTCCTTGAGGTAGGCCGGGACCGTCGCGAAGCCGCCGCCGTAGAACGACAGGATGGCGGCCGCCAGCAGCACGAACACCACGACGCTGGTCGAGCCGACGGTGGCCAGCAGGAAGAACAGCACCGCGCCGACACCCAGGTAGATCATGTACGTGGGCTTGCGGCCGATCACGTCGGAGGTCGAGGACCACACGAAGCGGCCGCCCATGTTGAACAGCGAGAGCAGGCCGACGAAGCCGGCGGCGGTGGCCGGCAGGACCGCGTTCGCCGAGTTCGCCGGGAAGAACGCCTGGATCATCGGGGAGGCCTGCTCGAGGATGCCGATGCCGGCGGTGACGTTGCAGAACAGCACCGTCCAGAGCAGCCAGAACTGCGGCGTGCGGATCGCGTTCGACGCCGACACGTTGCGGGTGGTCATCATCTTGTTGCCACCGGAGTCGCGCGGGACGTAGCCCTTCGGAGCCCAGCCCGGCGGTGGGACGCGGATGGTGAAGACGCCGAACATCATGAAGGCCAGGTAGAGCAGGCCCAGGGTGACGAAGGTCGGCACGAGCCCGTCGATCGGGCGCTGCCCGGCCGGCAGGTCGCTGTAGAAGTTCAGCAGCTCGGTGGAGAGCGCGGAGGCGATGAACGCGCCGCCGCCGAAGCCCATGATGGCCATGCCGGTGGCCAGGCCCGGCCGGTCCGGGAACCACTTGATCAGCGTGGAGACCGGCGAGATGTAGCCGATGCCCAGGCCGATGCCGCCGACGAAGCCGTAGCCGAAGTACAGCAGCCACAGCTGCTCGTTGGCGATGCCGACCGAGCCGATCAGCAGGCCGGCGGAGAAGCAGACCGCCGACAGGGCCATCGCCTTGCGCGGGCCGTTGCGCTCCATCCAGGTGCCGCCGAACGCGGCGGACAGGCCGAGCATCACGATCGCGATGCTGAAGATGATCGCGATCGAGGTCTCGCTGGCGTTCATCTTCTCCACCAGCGGGAGCTTGAACACGCTCAGGGCGTAGACCTGGCCGATGCACAGGTGGATGGCGAGCGCCGCCGGCGGGACCAGCCAGCGGCTGTACCCCGGTTTGGCGACGGAGTGCTCGCGGTCGAGGAACGACAGCGCGGACATGGGCAGGGCCTTTCTGCTGTGGGTGGCGCGGCTTACGGGGTCGTGGCGGGCGGCTGCCCGGCACGTTCGGCCGCGGCGCGCGCCAGGCGCTCACGCTGCGGGACGACGGTGTACTTCGGGTCGCGTGCGGACTCCTGGCCGGCCTCGAACACGCCGAAGCGCAGGCAGGCGGACCCGGCGAGCAGCGCGGCGCCCGAGAGGGCGGCGCCGGCGCGGCTGCGCCGGCCGAGCAGGAGGGTACCGGCGGTCCCGGCGAGCGTGAGCGCCTTGCTCGCCGCCATCAGGCGACCGGGCTTGCCCTCGTGCAGCGGCTCGGCCGTCAGGCCCATGGCCTGCTCCATCTTGTGCTCGACGGCGAGCTCGAGCAGCGCGCCGCCGACGGCCAGCCGCCGGGCCGGGCCGGCCTGCTCGACCGGGGAGCCGATCATCCCGAGCCCGCCGGACGCGGCGCAGGCCGAGCCCACGAACACGAACGGCAGGTGCTGGTGGGCGTCGTGCCAGGTCGGCGTGGCGGTGTCGGACAGCAGCACCGCCGTGTAGGAGGCGACGGCCGGCGCGACGACGGCGGCGGCCAGCCCGGACGGGCGGGCGCCGAGGCCGAGCAGCCGGCCGACCCAGGCCAGCCGCCGCGGCAGCAGCCCGCGCAGCTCGGCGGCGCCGGCCAGCCCGGCGAGCGGGCCGTACGCGGTGAGGATCCAGGTGCCGACGCTCATCGGCGAGGTGGGCTTGGCGACCCGCAGCATGTGCACGAAGCGCGACGGCCGGCCGAGGTCGTGCACCAGGAACACGAAGCTCACCAGGATGCCGACCAGGCCGCCCAGCCGGCCGGTCCGGCGCAGCGCCGGGCTGCCGGCGAGGTCCGCGCCCGCGCCGAGCAGGGACGAGCCGGCCGCCACGCCGCCCAGGAACAGGTAGATCGGGATGTCCTTCTCCCACGGCGAGGCCTTGACGATCGGCCGCCCGTAGTAGGACGTGAACGCGGCGTCCGGGACGACGGCGTTCTTGTCGCCGCGCTTGCGGCGGCCGCCGGCCTGCCCGGGCACGGCCTGCTCGGCGCCGCGCTGGTCGGTCGGCCCGGACCGGGTCACCGTGTTCGGGCCGGACGTGCCGGTCGCGCGGGCGGCCGCATCGTCGGCGGCGCTCACCGGCGGTCCCCGGCGGCGAACACGGCCACGGCACCGGCCAGCATGGCCGCGGCGGCCAGCCCGGCCTTGCGCCACATCGCCGGCAGGTCCTTCGTCGTCACGACCGGGTCCGGCGGCAGGCCGTAGACCTCGGGCTCGTCGAGCAGCAGGAAGAACGCCCCGAGCCCTCCGACGCCGTCGGAGCTGCTCTCGCCGTACAGCCGGGCGTCGTGCACCCCGGAGGCGTGCAGGGCGTCGACCCGCTGCTGAGCCCGCTCGCGCAGCTCGTCGACGTCGCCGTACTGGATCGACTGGGTCGGGCAGGCGGTGGCGCAGGCCGGCTGCAGGCCGTCCCCGATCCGGTCGTAGCACAGCGTGCACTTCTGGGCGATGCCGACGTTGACGGCGGCGGTCTTGTCGCCGACCCGCTTGTCGATGACGCCGAACGGGCAGGCCGGCACGCAGTAGCCGCAGCCGTTGCAGATGTCGTCCTGCACCACGACCGTGCCGAACTCGGTCCGGAACAGCGCGCCGGTCGGGCAGACGTCCAGGCACGCGGCGTGCGTGCAGTGCTTGCAGACGTCGGACTCCATCAGCCAGCGGAACTCGGTGCGCGGCGCGCCCGCGTCGGCGCCCGGGAGCGCCGTCGAGGGCATTCCGAGGTCGACCGGCACCGACACCTTGCTCATGTCGGTGCCGAGCGCGAACCGGTCGCCGGCCAGCGCGCTGTCGGCGGTCCGGTTCAGCACGTCCGAGGCCGGCGGGCCGCTCGGCGTGCCCTCCAGCCCGCTCTGCTGCGCGCCGAGCGGCTTGGGCTGCTCGATGAACTTCACGTGCCGCCAGGTGCTCGCGCCGAGCGCCCCGCTGTTGTCGTAGGACGAGCCGAGGAAGTTCATCCCGTCGTCGGGGACGGCGTTCCACTCCTTGCAGGCCACCTCGCAGGCCTTGCAGCCGATGCAGACCGAGGTGTCGGTGAAGAAGCCCTTGCGGGGCTGCTTGTCGACCGTCCAGCCGGCGTCGCCGGCGACGTCGGGCAGCGGCCCCGAGAACGAGTTGCTCATGCGGCTCCCTCGGGGGCGGTGGCGATGCGGTTGCCGGTCTCGACGGTGATCCCGGCCCGGTTGCGGTAGCCCTCGACGTAGTCGAGCAGCGCCGGGCCGGTCGGCCGGCGGCCCGGCTGGATGTCGCAGGAGGCCACCTTGGACTCCTGGATGTGCACGTTCGCGTCGAGCGCCAGCCCGAACAGGTCGTTGGCCGAGTCCCCGCTGACCAGGGCGTCCCCGCCGACGCCCCAGTGGTACGGCAGCCCGATCTGGTGCAGCACCTTGCCGCCGACCTGCAGCGGCACCACCCGGTCGGTGACCAGCACCCGGGCCTCGATCGCGGTCCGGGCGGTGACGATCGTCGCCCAGCCCAGGTGCTCGATGCCCCGCTCGCGGGCGAGCTCGGGGGAGATCTCGCAGAAGAACTCCGGCTGCAGCTCGGCCAGGTACGGCAGCCAGCGGCTCATCCCGCCGGCGGTGTGGTGCTCGGTCAGCCGGTAGGTCGTGAAGACGTACGGGAAGACCTCGCCGCCGGCCTCGGTCGCCGACGGGTTCGACAGGTTGTCGGTGCGCCGGAAGACCTGCCGGGTCGGGTTGGCCTGCTGGTTGTAGAACGCGTTCTTCACCGGCGACTCGTGCGGCTCGTAGTGCGCCGGCATCGGGCCGTCGAGCAGCCCGGTCGGCGCGTACAGCCAGCCCTTGCCGTCGGCCTGCATGATGAACGGGTCGTCGCCGGCCAGGCCGGCCGGCCCGCTGGCGCCCTCCGGCGGGCGGTAGGACGGGGCCTTGTCGACCGGGAAGTCCGGCACGTCGTGCCCGGTCCACCGGCCGGACTCCTCGTCCCACCACACGTAGGCCTTGCGCTCGCTCCACGGCTTGCCGGCCGGGTCGGCCGACGCGCGGTTGTACAGCGTGCGCCGGTTCATCGGCCAGGCCCAGCCCCAGTCCTTGGCGACCCAGTCCTGGTCCTTGCCGGGGGTGCGGCTGGCCGCCCGGTTGATGCCGTCGGCGTAGATGCCGGAGTAGATCCAGCAGCCGCCGGAGGTCGAGCCGTCGTTCTCCATCGCCGTGAAGCCGGGCAGCATCTCGCCGGCCTTGTCCCCGGTCAGGTAGCGCCCGTTGATCTCCCGCAGGACGGCGTCCGCGTCCGGCTCGTCGCCGTGCGTCGGGTAGTCCCAGGTGAGGTCGAGCAGCGGGCGGTCCTTGGGGTCGGAGGAGCCCGCGTACCGCTCCCGGAGCAGCCGGCCCAGGTGGTAGTAGAAGTGCAGCTCGCTGCGCGCCTCGCCCGGCGGGTTGACCGCCTTGTGCCGCCACTGCAGCAGGCGCTGCGTCTGGGTGAAGCTGCCCTCCTTCTCCACGTGCGTCGCCGCCGGGAAGAAGAACACCTCGGTGCCGATGTCCTCGGTCCGCAGCTCGCCGGTGGCGATCTCCGGGCCGTCCTTCCAGAACGTCGCGGACTCGATGAGCTGCAGGTCGCGCACCACGAGCCACTTGAGCTTGGCCATGCCGAGCCGCTGCAGCTTGCCGTGCGCCGAGCCGACGGCCGGGTTCTGCCCGATGATGAAGTAGCCGTCGACCTTGCCGTCGTTCATGTCGAGCACGGTCTGGTACGTGCCGTGGTCACCGGTCAGCCGGGGCAGGTAGTCGAACGCGAAGTCGTTCTCCGGGGTCGCGGCGTCGCCCCAGTAGCTCTTGAGCAGGCTGGCGCTGTAGGCGTCGGCCTTCTGCCAGAAGCCCTTCTGGCCGGGGCTGGCGATGGCCTGCAGGTAGTCGGCGTAGGTGTCGTGCTCGCCGGCCTTCGGCATCGGCAGGTAGCCGGGCAGGATGTTGAACAGGGTCGGGATGTCGGTCGAGCCCTGGATGCTGGCGTGGCCGCGCAGCGCCATGATCCCGCCGCCCGGGCGGCCCATGTTGCCGAGCAGCAGCTGGATGATCGCCGAGCCGCGGATGTACTGCACGCCGACCGAGTGGTGCGTCCAGCCCACCGAGTACACCCAGGCGGTGGTGCGCTCCCGGCCGCTGTTGGCCGTGACGTCCTCGCAGACCTGCAGGAACTGCTCCTTCGGGACGCCGCACACCTCCTGCACCATCTCGGGGGTGTAGCGCGCGTAGTGCCGCTTGAGGACCTGGAAGACGGTCTGCGGGTGCTGCAGGGTCTCGTCGCGCTCGACCCGGCTGTGCTCCAGCTCGGCGCCGCGGCTGCCCATCTCGTGGCCGGCGGCCCGGCTCGTCTGCGAGGCGGGGTCCTCCACCCGGCGGGCGGCGGCCGGCTTGGCCGGGGCCTGGACGTCGCCGTCCCCGTCGCCGTCGAGGTCCAGGACTGCCCGGCGCGGACGTTGCCGGCCGCGGCCCGCACGCCGTGCCCCTCGTAGGACCAGGTCGCGGTGTCGTAGGTGTTGCTCTGCGGGTCGTAGCCCGAGAACAGGCCCCCGAGGTCGTCGGTGTCCTGGAAGTCCTCGCGCACCAGCGTCGCGGCGTTGGTGTAGGCCACGACGTACTCGCGGAAGAACTTGTCGTGCGACAGGATGTAATTGATGATGCCGCCGAGGAACGCGATGTCGCTGCCGGCCCGGAGCGGGACGTGCGCGTCGGCGACCGCCGAGGTGCGGGTGAAGCGCGGGTCGATGTGGATGATCTTCGCGCCGCGCGCCTTGGCCTCCATCACCCACTGGAACCCGACCGGATGGCACTCGGCCATGTTCGAGCCCTGGATGACGATGCAGTCAGCGTTCTGCAGGTCCTGCAGGAAGCCGGTGGCGCCGCCCCGGCCGAACGAGGTCCCCAGACCGGGGACGGTGGCGCTGTGTCATATGCGGGCCTGGTTCTCGACCTGGATCGCCCCCAGGCCGGTGAACAGCTTCTTGATCAGGTAGTTCTCCTCGTTGTCGAGGGTCGCCCCCCCGAGCGAGGCGAAGCCGAGCGTCCGGCGGACCCGGCGGCCCTGGTCGTCCACGTCCTGCCAGGTGCGGTCGCGGCTGTCCTTGACCCGGTCGGCCACCATCTCCATCGCCTGGGCCGCGGGATCGTCGGCTGCACTCGGTGGCGTACGGCGCGCGGTACTTCACCGTCGTCACGCGGGACGGGCTGTTCACCAGCTGCTCGCTCGCCGAGCCCTTCGGGCACAGCCGGCCGCGCGAGATCGGGGAGTCCGGGTCGCCCTCGATCTGGACGACCTTCTCGTCCTTCACGAAGACCTTCTGCCCGCAGCCGACGGCGCAGTACGGGCAGCACGCTCTGCACCACGCGGTCGGCGGTCCGGGTGCGCGGTGTCAGCGCCGCGCTGCGCCGGGACTGCGCCGCCGAGCCGCGGCCGAGCGGGTCGTCGCCCGTCAGCTGCTTCAGGACGGGCCACCCCAGGAAGGTGTCCTTCAGGCCCACGCCAGCCTCCTCGCACCAGCGCCGCGGGTGCAGCGCGCCCGCAAGACTGCCATCCGCGTGCGAGTTCGCCAGCGCAGGGGGCCGGGTGGCGGGCGGCGTGGCGCCGCCGGCGCCGCGGTTTCACTCCGCGCTGACAAGAAACGCACGCAAACCCCGGTCGGCAGGGCAAGACCTGTGGCCGGTCCGTACCGGATCGTGATATCTCGCCCACCACGTCCGGAGGTCCCGTGCACCCTGCCGCTGTCCGGTTCCCGCCGACCGGCCGCGTGCTCGGCCGGGCGCTGACCGGCCTGGCCGCCCGGCTGACCACCCCGCTGCTGCCCGACGACGTACCTCGCGCTCGTCGACCCGCTGTGGTCCGGCACGGCGCTGCGCGGCCGGGTCGTCGCCGTGCGCCGCCGAGACCGGCGGCGCCACCACGCTCGTGCTCCGGCCCGGGCGGGGCTGGACCGGCACCGGCGCCGGCCAGTACGGTCCGGATCGGCGTCGACGTCGACGGCGTGCGGCACTGGCGCATCGTACTCGCTCAGCGCGCCGCCCCGGCGCGCGACGGCCGGCTGACGATCACCGTCGAAGGCGGTCGACGGCGGGCGGGTCAGCGTCGCCCTGGTGCGCGTCCACCCCGGTCGGCGCGGTCCTGCGCGCTCGAGCCGGCGAGCGGCGACTTCGTGCTGCCCGCGACCGTCCCGCGCCCGCTGCTGTTCGTCACCGCCGGCAGCGGCGTCACGCCGGTCATGGGCGCTGCTGCGGGCGCTCGCGCCGACCGGCTCCCGGACGTCGTGCTCGTGCACAGCGCGCCCGACGCGCGACGCCGTGATCTTCGGCGACGAGCTGCGCGCGCTGGCCGCCGCGCACCCGTCGTTCCGGCTGCACGAGCAGCACACCCGCACGGCCGGCCGGCTGACGCTGGCCGCGCTCGACGCGCTGGTGCCCGGACTGGCGCGAGCGCGAGGCCTACGTCTGCGGCCCCGGCCGCCCTGCTGGACGGCCGCCGAGGCGCACTGGGCCGCCGCCGGCATCGCCGACCGGCTGCACGTCGAGCGCTTCCGCGCCGCCGGCTGCTGCCCGACGCCGGCGGCGAGGGCGGCACGGTCACCTTCGCCCGCACCGGCACGGACCGTCGACGCCGACGGCGCGACCGCGCTGCTGGACGCCGGCGAGGCCGCCGGCGCGCTGCTGCCGAGCGGCTGCCGGATGGGCATCTGCCACGGCTGCGTCCTCCCGCTGCTCGACGGCCAGGTGCGCGACCTGCGCACCGGCGAGGTGCACGGCGAGCCCGGCGACCTCGTCCAGACCTGCATCTGCGCCGCCTGCGGCCCCGTCCTGCTCGACGCCTGACCCCGAGGAGCCCGTCGACACTCCGACCTGCGCACCCCCGACCGCGAGGACCCCCGACCTGACCCCCCGCACCGGACCCCGCCCGCCCGTCGGCACCGCGCCACCCCGCGCCGCAGGCCGCCTCACCGCCGCGCAGGTCGAGGAGCTCGGCCGCGAGCTCGACGCGATCCGCGACGACGTCCTCGGCCGAGCGCGGCGCGACCGACGCCGCGTACATCCGCGGGGTCATCCAGGCGCAGCGGCTGCTGGAGATCGGCGGCCGCGGCCGCGCTGTTCGCCGCGCTGTTCCCGCCGGCCTGGCTGGCCGGCACCGCGATGCTCTCGGTCTCCAAGATCCTCGAGAACATGGAGATCGGGCACAACGTCATGCACGGCCAGTGGGACTGGATGCGCGACCCGGAGATCCACTCGACGACGTGGGAGTGGGACAACGCCACGCCCGGCGGCGGACTGGAAGAACACCCACAACTACGTGCACCACACCTACACCAACGTCGTCGGCAAGGACCGCGACGTGGGCTACGGCGATCCTCCGGATGTCGCGAGGACGCAGCCGTGGCGCCCGTACTACCTGGCCCAGCTGCCGATGACCGCCGTGCTGCTCGCCGCTGCTTCCAGTGGGGCATCGCGATGTACGACCCGAGGTGGAGCAGGTCTGCCGCGGCGCGAGAAGCCGGTCGCGTCGGCGGCCCGAGCACCTCAAGGGCGTCTGGCCGCAAGGTGCCGCCGCAGGTCGCCAAGGACTACCTGCTGTTCGCCGCTGCTGGCCGGCGCCGTTCGTCGCTCGCCGATCCTGCCGGCCAACGCGACCGCGAACCTCGTGCGCAACGTCTGGTCGCACGCGATCATCTTCTGCGGCCACTTCCCGGACGGCGTCGTGCAGTTCACCGAGGAGCAGCTCGAGGGCGAGACCCGCGGCGAGTGGTACGTGCGCCAGCTGCTCGGCTCGGCCAACCTCGACGGCGGCCCGCTGTTCCACCTGATGACCGGCAACCTGTCGTTCCAGATCGAGCACCACCTGTTCCCCGACCTGCCGAGCAACCGCTACGCCGAGATCGCGCCGCAGGTCCGCGCGACTGTGCGAGCAGTACGGCCTGCCGTACACGACCGGGCCGCTGGGCCGAGCAGTACGCTGCAGGTGCTGCGCAAGATCGACCGGCTGTCGCTGCCGACGCCGGTGCGCGAGGCGCTCGACGAGGTGGCCGCCGCGGCCTGAGCCGGGGTCCCGGCCCCGGCCGGGCTCGCGGCCTAGCCGGGTGCGGCCGCGAGCCCGGTGCAGCCCCGCAGCTTCTCCTTGGCGGCGGCGGCGGTGGTCGCCTCGGCGCCCGACAGCGGGACCGGTACGCCACCGCGGATCCGGGCCGGCGCCCACGCCGCGTCGGTGACCCGCCGGCCCTGCACCGTCAGGGTGAGCACGCCGGTCTCGGCCGCGGCGCCACCGCGGGCGTAGAAGACGAAGTTGCCCAGGCCGTAGTCCACGTACGTGGAGCCCAGCCAGCCGCCGCCGAGCAGGACGTGCGCGTGCGAGCCGACGACGACGTCGGCCCCGGCGTCGGCGAGCCGGCGGGCCAGGCCGCGCTGCGCCTCGGTGGCGCAGCTGACCGTCTCGGTGCCCCAGTGCAGGTAGACCACGACCACGTCGGCCGTCGTGCGCGTCTGCCGCACCTGCTCGACCAGGCGCTCGACGTCCTTGGCCGAGGCCAGGCCGGGCTGGTCCGGCCGGGCGGTCCAGGCCGTGGCCAGGCTCGAGTCCAGCACCTGGGTCGCGCCGATCACCGCGACGCGGCGGCCGTGCACCTGCGCGACGTACGGCGCGAACGCCGCGTCCTCGTCGACGCCCGCCCCGACGACCGGCAGGCCGGCGTCCCGGCCCGCGGCCAGGCTGTCGGCCAGCCCGACCTGGCCGAAGTCCATGCCGTGGTTGTTGGCGATCGAGACGACGTCGACGCCCGCGCCCTTCAGGGCGGTCAGGGCCGACGCCGGGGCCCGGAAGGCGTACGCCTTGCCGGCCGGCGGCGTGCCGCGGGTGGTGATCGCGGTCTCCAGGTTGACCACGGTGAGGTCGGCCTTCGACAGCGCGGGGGTGATGGCGGCCAGGCCGCCGCTGAGCGCCGCCCGCGAGACGCCCTCGAAGTGCACGTCCCCGGCGAAGGCCAGCTGCAGGGGCCGGGTGGGCGCGGCGGGGCTCGCCGACGCCGGCGCACCGGGCGGCCGGGCCGAGGTGGCACCGGCGGTCGCCGGCGGGACGGCCGCGCCCCCGGGCTCCTGGGCGGCGCCGCAGGCCGCCAGCAGGGCGAGCAGGGCGGCGCCGGCCGCGGCCGTCGCGCGCTGCCGGCGGGGAGCCGGGCGGGCGCCGGGACGGGGAGCGGGCACCGGCGGCCTCCGGGGTTCGCGGGAGCCCTGGGCGGCTCCCGGTCCGGGCCAGCCTGCCACGCGGGGAGGCCTCCGACGGTCCCCGGCTCGCCCGATCCGGCTTGCACTCGCATGGGTCGAGTGCTAACAAGGACGTAGCACTCCAACGTGCCAGAGTGCCAGATCCGCCCGGTGAGGCCGGCAGTCCGGTCGTCCGTCGCGGGCACCGCGCGATCAGCACGCCCGACCGGGAGGACCCACACGCATGTCCAAGATCATCGCCTTCGACGAGGAGGCCCGTCGCGGCCTCGAGCGCGGCATGAACCAGCTCGCCGACGCCGTCAAGGTCACCCTCGGCCCGAAGGGCCGCAACGTCGTGCTGGAGAAGAAGTGGGGCGCCCCCACGATCACCAACGACGGTGTCTCGATCGCCAAGGAGATCGAGCTCGAGGACCCCTACGAGAAGATCGGCGCCGAGCTCGTCAAGGAGGTCGCCAAGAAGACCGACGACGTCGCGGGTGACGGCACCACCACCGCGACCGTCCTGGCGCAGGCGCTGGTCCGCGAGGGCCTGCGCAACGTCGCCGCCGGCGCCAACCCGATGGGCCTGAAGAAGGGCATCGAGGCCGCCGTCGAGCGCGTCGTCGAGGCCATCGGCCAGGCCGCCAAGGACGTCGAGACCAAGGAGCAGATCGCCTCCACCGCGAGCATCTCCGCGGCTGACCCGACCGTCGGCGGCATCATCGCCGAGGCGATGGACAAGGTCGGCAAGGAAGGCGTCATCACCGTCGAGGAGAGCAACACCTTCGGCCTCGAGCTCGAGCTCACCGAGGGCATGCGCTTCGACAAGGGCTACATCAGCCCCTACTTCGTGACCGACCCCGAGCGCATGGAGACCGTCCTCGACGACCCGTACGTCCTGGTCGTCAACTCCAAGATCGGCTCGGTCAAGGACCTGCTGCCGCTGCTGGAGAAGGTCATGCAGAGCGGCCGTCCGCTGGCGATCATCGCCGAGGACGTCGAGGGCGAGGCCCTGGCCACGCTCGTCGTCAACAAGATCCGCGGCACCTTCAAGTCGGCCGCCGTCAAGGCCCCCGGCTTCGGCGACCGCCGCAAGGCCATGCTGCAGGACATCGCGATCCTGACCGGTGGCCAGGTCATCTCCGAGGAGGTCGGCCTCAAGCTCGACACCGCCGGCCTGGAGCTGCTCGGCCGCGCCCGCAAGGTCGTCATCACCAAGGACGAGACGACGATCGTCGAGGGTGCCGGCGACGCCGACCAGATCGCCGGTCGCGTCAGCCAGATCCGCACCGAGATCGAGAAGAGCGACTCCGACTACGACCGCGAGAAGCTGCAGGAGCGCCTGGCCAAGCTGGCCGGCGGTGTCGCGGTGATCAAGGTCGGCGCGGCCACCGAGGTCGAGCTCAAGGAGCGCAAGCACCGCATCGAGGACGCCGTCCGCAACGCCAAGGCGGCCGTCGAGGAGGGCATCGTCGCCGGTGGTGGCGTGGCGCTGCTGCAGGCCTCCAAGACCGCGTTCGACAAGCTCGACCTGGTCGGCGACGAGGCGACCGGCGCGAACATCGTGCGCCTGGCGCTCGAGGCCCCGATCAAGCAGATCGCGGTCAACGCCGGCCTCGAGGGCGGCGTCGTCGTGGAGAAGGTCCGCAACCTGGAGATCGGTCAGGGCCTCAACGCCGCGACCGGCGAGTACGTCGACATGATCGCCGAGGGCATCATCGACCCGGCCAAGGTCACGCGCTCGGCGCTGCAGAACGCCGCCTCCATCGCGGCGCTGTTCCTCACCACCGAGGCCGTCATCGCCGACAAGCCGGAGAAGGCTCGCCGGTGCCGGCGGCGGCATGCCCGGTGGCGGCGGATGGGCGACATGGACTTCTAGTCCACCTGCGCTCGCTCGTACGACGGGGCGGTCCTCCTGCGGGAGGGCCGCCCCGTCGGCGTTCGCGCGGGTTGCCGCGCCGGGTCCGGGGCAGGACCGCCGCCATGACCGACAACGACCGGACCCTGCACGACGCCCTCGACGGGCTGCGCTTCGCGATGGTCGCGACCGCCGACTCCTCGGGCACCTGGACCTCCCGCCCGCTGGCGCTGGCCGGCTCGGACGGCTCCGTGCTGTCGTTCCTGGTCAGCGTCGACGCCGACTGGGTGGCCGCGCTCGAGGCGGCGGCTCCCCGACCACCGTGACCTTCAGCGACCCGGGTCGCAACACCTACGTCGCGCTGCAGGGCAGCGCGCGCACGGCGGACGACCGGCCGCGGATCGCCGAGCTGTGGAACGTCGGGGCCGCCTCGTACTTCGAGGGCAAGGACGACCCGCAGGTGCGGGTCCTGGACGTCACGGTGCACTACGGCGAGTACTGGGACGGCCCGCACGGCCGGCTCGGCTCGGTCCTGCAGCTGGCGTCGGCCGCCCTCGGCCGGCCGACCGGCGAGCAGGGCGACGTCGTCGTCTGACCGGTGGCGACCCGGTGGTCCCGGCGGTCCGCAGTCCCCCGTCAGGCCGCCGGGCCGGCGACCTCGGCGGTGAGCCGGCCCGCCCCCGACGGCCCGACGGTCGCCGGCGCGTCGTCGAACTGCGTGCGGTACAGCTCCTCGTAGCGGCCCGCCGGCGGCGAGCAGCTCGGCGTGCGTGCCCGCGCTCGACGACCCGGCCGTCCTCGAGCACGAGGATCAGGTCGGCGGCCCGGACCGTCGACAGCCGGTGCGCGATGACGACCGCGGTCCGGCCCTCGAGCGCCTCGGCGAGCGCCGCCTGCACCGCCGCCTCCGACGTGCGAGTCGAGGTGCGCGGTCGCCTCGTCGAGCACCACGACGCGCGGCCGGGCGAGCAGCACCCGGGCGATCGTCAGCCGCTGGCGCTCGCCGCCGGACAGCCGGTAGCCGCGCTCGCCGACGACCGTGTCGAGCCCGTCGGGCAGCGAGCGCGACGAGGTCGCGCGAGCCGCGCCCGGCGCAGCGCGTCCCACAGCTCGTCGTCGTCGACGCCGGGACGGGCGAGCAGCAGGTTGGCGCGCACCGACTCGTGGAACAGGTGGCCGTCCTGGGTGACCAGGCCGAGCGTCGCCGCGGATCGTGCGCGCCGACAGCTCGCGCACGTCGACGCCGCCGAGGCGGACCGCGCCGCGCGTCCACGTCGTACAGCCGCGGCAGCAGCTGCGCGATCGTCGACTTGCCGGCGCCCGACGAGCCGACCAGCGCGACCAGCTGGCCGGGCTCGACGCGGAACGAGACGTCGTGCAGCACCTCGACGCCGCCGCGGTCGTCGAGCTGCGCGACCTCCTCGAGCGAGGCGAGCGACACCTTGTCGGCCGACGGGGTAGGCGAAGCGGACGTCGTCGAGCTCGACCGACAGCGGCCCGTCGGGCAGCGGCCGCGGCTGCGGCGGGTCCGCGACCAGCGGGCACGAGGTCGAGCACCTCGAAGACCCGCTCGAAGCTCACCAGCGCGCTCATCACCTCGACGCGGGCGCTGGCCAGCGCGGTCAGCGGGGCGTACAGCCGGGTCAGCAGCAGCGCCAGGGCGACGACGGCGCCCGGCGTCGAGCGTGCCGCGCAGCGCGAAGTGCGCCGCCCAGGCCGTAGACCAGCGCGAGCGCCAGCGCCGACACCAGCGTCAGCGCGGTGACGAAGACCGACTGCACCATCGCGGTGCGCACGCCGATGTCGCGCACCCGGCCGGCCCGCTCGGCGAACTCCGCCGACTCGTCCTCCGGCCGGCCGAACAGCTTGATGAGCGTGGCGCCGGGCGCGGAGAAGCGCTCGGTCATCTGCGTGCCATCGTCGCGTTGTGGTTGGCCGCCTCGCGCTCGAGGCGGGCCAGCCGGGTGCCCATCCGCCGGGCCGGCAGCGACGAACACCGGCAGCAGCACCAGCGCCAGCAGCGTGATCTGCCAGGAGATGCTGAGCATCACCGCGAGCGTGAGCAGCCAGCGTGACGAGGTTGCCGAGCACGCCGGACAGCGTGTCGCTGAACGCCCGCTGCGCGCCGATGACGTCGTTGTTGAGCCGGCTGACCAGCGCGCCGGTGCGGGTGCGGGTGAAGAAGGCGACCGGCATGCGCTGCACGTGGTCGAACACCGCGGTGCGCAGGTCGAGGATCAGCGCCCTCGCCGATCGTCGACGACAGCCAGCGGGTGAGCAGGCCGAGCCCGGCCTCGGCGACGCGCGATGACGGCGATGAGCGCCGGCGAGCCGGTAGACGACCGACGGCGTCGTCGCCGCCGACGATCGCGTCGACGACCCGCCCGGCCAGCACCGGCGTGGCGACGGCGAGCGCCGGCCGTCACGACGGTCAGGACGAGGAAGCGCAGCAGCCGCGGCGCGGTGCGGCCGGGCGAACTGCAGGATCCGGCGCAGCGTCGCCCGCGAGAACGGCCGCCTGTCCTGCTGCGCGTGCATGGCGTTGTACATCGACATCCACGCGGTCACTTCCATGTCCACCCGCCGTACGGTTGTCCCGCGCCGCGGAGCGTCAAGGTCGGGGCCGCCCGACGCCGGTCGCGCGGCCGGGCGCCGCGTACGGCACCATCCCTGCCATGAGCAGTCGTCCGCAGCCCGGGTGGTACGCCGACCCGGCCGGCGCCTCGGACCTGCGCTGGTGGGACGGCGACGGGTGGACCGACGCGGTCGTGCTGGCCGGCGTGCAGGCCCGGTCCCCGCTGCCGGGCGCCGGCGCCGGCGCCGCGGCCGGCACCGGGACGCTGTTCAGCGAGCCGGTGCTGGTGGTGCGCACGGCTCCGCCCACCGAGCCGACCGACGGGTACGCCGTCTACGACCAGGCCGGTCGCCCGCTCGGCAGCGTCGTCGAGGTGGGCCGGAGCGGCCTGCGCACGGCCCTGCGGTTCGTGCCCCGCCTCGACCGGTACCTGGCCCGCCGGCTGGAGGTGCGCGACGCCGCGGGCGTGCCGCAGCTGCTGGTGACCCGACCGCCGGAGCTCGTCCGGAGCCGGGTCGTCGTCGCGCGGCCGGGCGGTGGCGAGATCGGCCGGCTGGTCCGCCAGGACGGGTCGGGGCTCCGCATCGGCCTGCTCAGCGGCGGCCGGCCGGTGGGGGCGCTGCTGGCGCAGAGCCGGCAGGCCGGGGATCTCACCGTCGTCGACGACACCGGCGCGCAGGTCGCCCGGATCCGCACGACTCTCGAAGGGATGGCCCAGGCTGTGCTTCTGACAGCGGACCACTACGTGGTCCAGATTCTCCGGCCGTTGTCGGACCCGCTGCGGTCGCTGGTGGTGGCGGGCGCGCTGACCGTGGGCACCGCGCTGGAGCAGGACGTGCGAGGGCTCGCCTGATGGCCGACCTGGGCCGGCTCGGGCTGTGGACGCACGCGCTGGACGCCCTGCCGGTGTCGCAGGCCCGGGACGCCGTCGCCGCCCTGGACGAGCAGGGCTGGGGGGCGCTGTGGTTCGGCGAGGCGTACGGCAGGGAGGCGTTCACCGCCGCCCAGGTGTACCTGGCGGCCAGCTCGCGGCTGACGGTGGCCACCGGGATCGCCAGCATCTACGGCCGGGACGCGATGGCGGCGAACGCCGCGGCCCGCACCGTCGAGGCGGGCTTCCCCGGCCGGTTCCTGCTCGGTCTCGGGGTCAGCCACGCGCCGCTCGTCGAGCGGATGCGCGGGCACGCCTACGGGCGGCCGCTGGCGGCGATGGGGGAGTACCTCGACGCGATGGACGCCGCCCCCTACCGGGTGGTGGACGGCCGGCAGCCGCCGCCGAGGGTCCTGGCGGCGCTCGGCCCGCGGATGCTCGAGCTGGCCCGGGACCGGGCGCAGGGGGCGCACCCCTATCTGGTGACCCCGGAGCACACCGCGACGGCGCGGTCGGTGCTCGGCGAGGGGCCGCTGCTGGCCGTCGAGCAGGCGGTCGTGCTCGGCGAGGACGTCGAGCAGTGGCGGCGTCGCGCGCACTGGCACCTGGAGATCTACACCGGTCTGCCGAACTACCGGGCCAGCTGGGTCCGGCAGGGCTTCGCCGACGAGGACTTCGTGCGCGGCGGGAGCGACCGGCTGAAGGACGCGATGGTGGTCCGCGGCCTGGACGCCATCTCCCGGCGGGTGCAGGACCACCTCGACGCCGGCGCCTCGCACGTGTGCCTGCAGGTGCTCGGCGAGCAGCCGGAGACCGTGCCGGCCGCGGACTGGGCCGTGCTCGCCGACGCCCTGCTGTGAGCGCGCCGGCCGGGTGGGCGGCCGTCGGTCAGGGCGCCGTCGCGGCGTAGTAGGGCTCGGCCGCCATCCGCCGGAAGGCCTCGAGCGCGGACGGGCTGGAGGTCACCCGGAAGTCGCAGCCGGCGAAGTTGTGCGACAGCTGGTTCCAGTAGGCGACCATCCGGATCCGGGCGTACGCCGGACGCTGGAACAGCGCTGCGGCGTCGTCGATCCACTGCGCCTTGCGACCCGGCCCGTCCGGGTCCTCCGGGCTGCCGAACTCCGCGACGACCAGGCCCGGGCCGGGGTGCTCGGCGACGAAGGCCATCCACGGCCTCAGCAGCTCCTCCAGCGAGCGCCAGGGACGGGAGTACCGGCCGTCCCGGCGCAGGCAGTACATGTTGTAGGCGTCGACGGCGAGATCGTCGACCCAGGCGTCGCCGGGGTAGAACGGCGGCGCGTAGCTCGACGCGGTCGGCCGGACGCTGAAGTTGCGCACCGCCGCGATCCAGGCGATCCGGACCTTGGGTGCGGGATGCGCCCGCAGCACGGTCGTGAAGGCCCGGGCGGCGGCGACGTACTCGGCGGCGCTGCCGCTGGGTCGCGACGAGCTCGTCTCGGCCTCGTGGTTGAACGAGACCTGCACCGGGCCGTCGAAGTCCCGCAGGGCCGTCGCCCAACGGACCATGTCGTCGTGCAGGGGGCTGCCCGGCTGCGCGGCGGCGATGTCGCGCCACAGGACGAACCGGCCGTCCCGGCGCTTGGCCTTCACCGACAGGAGCAGGGTGTGGCCGGAGTCCCGCAGGGCGGTCTCGGTCGTGCTGGGGAACTGGTCGTCCCACATGTCGTAGTGCCGGATCACCGCCAGCGACCGGCCGGTGGCGCCCTCGAGCGCACGGATCGCCTGCAGCTTGGTGCTGCCGGGGACGGCCGCCTGCGCCGCGCCGAACAGGATCGGCTCGGCCGCCGAGGCCGGGCTCGGCGCGAGCGGCAGGAGCAGCGCGAGCAGCAGGAGCAGGACGACCCGGGTTCTGGTCACGGTCCACCTCCGTGGGGCACCGTGGCGGTACCGACATCGGGACCGTAGTGGTCTCCGGCCGCCCGGGGGCGGTTTCCGGCGACCCGGCCGGTCAGGCGGCCGGCGGCTCGGGGTAGGCGAGCGGGCAACTGGGGGCCAGCGCCTCCTGCGTCTCCGGGTCGACGTCGGTGAGAAAGGTGGCGTGGAAGCGGTTGATCATGTTGGACAGCCCCACCGTGAAGCAGATCTCGATCCGCTGCTGCTCCGTGAAGTGCTCAGCGAGGTCCCCGTACGTCCGGTCGTCGATGACGTCCATCCGGGTGGCCTTCTGGGCGTACCGGACGATGGCCGCCTCGTCGGGCTGGTACAGGCCCTCGGGCAGCGGGTCGTCCCCGAGGTGCGCGAGCTTGTCCTCCGTCAGCCCCGCTGCTCGACCGAGCAGCACGTGGGTGGGGATTCAATAGTGGCAGTCGTTGGTGACCGACGCCGTGAGGTAGGCCAGCTCGCGCTGGGCCGGGGTCATCGAGTTCTGGAAGTACACGACCGTGCCGAACTGCACCAGTGCCTGCAGGGCCTGCGGGTGGTTGGCCACCGCGCGGTACACGTTGGGGTCGACGCTGCGGCCCCGTGCCGCGCTGACGGCCTGCAGGACCGAGCGGGCCAGCGGATCGGCGTCAGCGGAGGTGGAGTCGACGAGCGGTAGGCGTCCCATGCCGGGAACCTACGACATTCCCGCTTCCGGCGGGCCGGGCGGCCCGCCTCGGCCACCTGACGGCCGGCAGCGGGCCACCGCGGCCGCCCGGGCGAGGTCCATGCTCGTCCCCCCGTCCTGCCGGGCGGTTGCCACCCGCAGCCCGCGGTGGCAGCGTCGTCCCATGGTCGACACCCCGCAGATCCGGGTCACCGCCGACGGACCGTACGTCGTCACCGGCGGCGTGCCGCTGCGCCGCAAGCGGCACCTGCGCACGGGTCAGGACGAGCAGCTGGCCTGGCAGACCGACCCGCCGCTCTCCACGGAGGACCGGTACGCGCTGTGCCGGTGCGGCCGGTCGCAGGCCAAGCCGTTCTGCGACGGCAGCCACGCCACCGCGCCCTGGGACAGCGCGGAGACCGCCCCGACCGGGCGCTACGCGGAGCGGGCGAAGGACTACCCGGCCGGCGACGACGTCGTCGTGCACGACGACCGGTCGATCTGCGAGCACGCCGCGTTCTGCACCACCGCGCAGACCAACGTCTGGAAGCTGACCCGGCAGGGCGAGCAGACCGACGTGCAGTCGCAGGTCGTCGCGATGGTTGAGCGCTGCCCGTCCGGCGCGCTCACCTGGAGCGCGGGCGGACGACCGGTCGAGCCGGACCTCCGCACCGGGATCGGGGTGGTCGACGACGGCCCGCTGTTCGTCACCGGCGCCGTGCCGGTCACCCGGGCCGACGGCGCGCCGTTCGAGGCGCGCAACCGGATGACGCTGTGCCGGTGCGGCGCCTCGAAGAACAAGCCGCTGTGCGACGGCAGCCACGCCGAGGTCGGCTTTCGCGACTCCCCGGAGCGGGCCGCCCCGGGTCGGGCGCCGAGCTAGGACGACAGGACGTCGTCGGCGTCGACGATCGTGTACGCGTACCCCTGCTCGGCGAGGAAGCGCTGCCGGTGCGCGGCGTACTCCTGGTCCAGGGTGTCCCGGCTGACCACCGTGTAGAAGTGCGCGGTCCGGCCGTCCGCCTTGGGACGCAGCACCCGGCCGAGCCGCTGCGCCTCCTCCTGGCGTGACCCGAAGGTGCCGCTGACCTGGATCGCGACCGACGCCTCGGGCAGGTCGATGGAGAAGTTCGCGACCTTGGAGACGACCAGGCCGGGGATCTCCTTGCGCCGGAACGCCTCGAACAGCCGCTGCCGCTCGGCGTTCTTCGTCGACCCCTGGATGATCGGCATGTCCAGCGCCGCGCCGAGCTCCTCGAGCTGGTCGAGGTAGGCGCCGATCACCAGCACCTGGTCGTCGGGGTGCGTGTCGACGAGCTTGCGCACCACGGCGACCTTGGTGTGCGCGGTCGAGCCGACCTTGTAGCGCTCCTCCGGCTCGGCGGTGGCGTACGTCAGCCGCTCGGCGTCGGTCATCGTCACCCGGACCTCGGTGCAGTCCGCCGGGGCGATGTAGCCCTGCGCCTCGATGTCCTTCCACGGCGCGTCGTAGCGCTTCGGGCCGATCAGGCTGAACACGTCACCCTCCCGGCCGTCCTCGCGCACCAGCGTCGCGGTGAGCCCCAGCCGCCGGCGGGACTGCAGGTCGGCGGTCATCCGGAAGACGGGGGCGGGCAGCAGGTGCACCTCGTCGTAGACGACCAGGCCCCAGTCGCGGGCCCCGAACAGCTCCAGGTGGGCGTACTCGCCCTTGCGGCGCGTGGTCATCACCTGGTACGTGGCGATGGTGACCGGCCGGATCTCCTTCTTCTCACCGGAGTACTCGCCGATCTCGTCCTCGGTGAGCGTCGTGCGGCGCAGCAGCTCGTCCTTCCACTGCCGCCCCGACACGGTGTTGGTCACCAGGATGAGCGTGGTGGCGCCCGCCCGGGCCATCGCGGCCGCGCCGACGATGGTCTTGCCGGCCCCGCAGGGCAGCACCACGACGCCCGACCCGCCGTGCCAGAACCCGTCGACGGCGAGCTGCTGGTAGTCCCGCAGCCGCCAGCCGTCCTGCTTCATGGCGATGTCGTGGGCCTCGCCGTCGACGTAGCCGGCCAGGTCCTCGGCCGGCCAGCCGACCTTGAGCAGGGCCTGCTTGAGCCGGCCGCGCTCGGACGGGAAGGCGGTCACGGTCTCCGGGTCGAGCCGGGGGCCGAGCATCGGGCTGACCTTCTTGCTGCGGACGACCTCCTCGAGCACCGCCCGGTCGGTGGTGCGCAGCACCAGGCCGTGCACCGGGTCGTTCTCGATGGTGAGGCGGCCGTACCGGTCCATCGTGTCGGCGACGTCGACGAGCAGCGCGTGCGGCACGGCGTAGCGGGAGAACCGCACGAGGGCGTCGACGACCTGCTCGGCGTCGTGCCCGGCGGCCCGGGCGTTCCACAGACCCAGCGGGGTCAGGCGGTAGGTGTGCACGTGCTCCGGCGAGCGCTCGAGCTCGGCGAAGGGGGCGATGGCCTGCCGGCACTCCGCGGCCAGCGGGTGGTCCACCTCCAGCAGCAGGGTCTTGTCGCTCTGGACGATCAACGGGCCGTCGGGAGGGGTCGCCACGGGGAGGTGCAACGCCGCGGGCCGCCCGGTGCTTCCGGGCGGCCCGCGGTGCGGTGCGCCGGGATCAGTCGGCGACCATCACCGGCGTGCCCCGGCCGTCGTCGAACGCGTCGCCGCCGGTGACCGGAGCGGTCTTCCCGCCGCCGGCGGGCGCGGAGACGACGACCGTGCAGGTCTCGCCCTTCTTGTGCCCGCCGTTGCCGTTGCCCGCGCTGCCGGCGAGCGGGTTGTGCTGGCCGCCGCTGGAGTTTCGCCCGCAGTTGCCGAAACCCTGGTCACCACCGTTCTGCGAGGTGGTGTCGAGGCCGGCGCGCACCGGCGCGCCGCCGGCGGCCAGGGCGGGCAGGGCCGGGACCAGCAGGGCGCCGGTCAGGCCGATCAGGGTCAGCGTTCGTCTCATCGGGGGCTCCGAGGTCCAGGGGGGTGGTCCTACCTGGATCGCCGCGGGGCCGCTGGGCGAAGATCGTCCGCCAGGGTGACGGCCCGTGTCGTCCGGGTGACGCTGGGCGTCGGGCGACGCTGGGGTCAGGCGGGCTCGGCGTCGACGTCGGCGACCCCGGTCACCCGGTGGATGGAGAACGTCCGGTCCTCCTGGCGCAGGTGGTCGTACGCCGTGACGTAGCCGCCCTCCACGGCGCGCGGCTCCACGACCCGGGAGGTGGACCGGCCCTGCGCGTCGACGTAGCCGATCCAGACCTGGCGGCCGGAGCGCGCGGCGTCCTGCAGGAAGGCCAGCGTGTCTCCGGCGTGGGTGTGCACCGTCGTCACGGGCGCCCGCCGCGCGGCGCGGGCGGCCAGGTCGCCGGCCCGCAGCGCCGTGACGGCCAGCGCGGCCTGCTCCGCCGGCAGCGCCACGGGCTCGCTCCACCGGCTCGGCCGCGGCCGGGGCGGGGTGCGCCGGGCGTCCGCCCGGGAGACGAGCAGCGCGCCGTCGGGAGCCTCGGCGGCCGGGGCGTACCCCATCGCCCGCAGGTCCTCGAGCACCTGCCGGACCGGCGCCGAGCTGGTGACGACGGTGGGGGCCAGCCGGCGCAGCCCCAGCGGGCCGGCCTTGCGGTGCGCCAGCACCTCCGACAGCAGCGCCTCGTCGTCGCAGCGCAGGTACGACGAGGCCGTGCCGACCCGCATCCGGCCGTGCCGGCGGCTGACGTCGTCGACCAGGTAGCTGAGCGCCTGCGGGACCGGTGTCCGCGACCGCGACCGGAACAGCTCGTGCAGGTCCGCGGCGCTGCGGCCGGCGTCCAGGGCCCGCCGGACCGAGCTCTCGCCGACCCGGTAGACGGTGGCGCCACCGGTGGACTCGACGTCGGCGACCAGCGCCAGCTCGGCGGCCAGGTCGCGCTCCAGCGGCCCGGGGGCCACCACGGTGAGGTCGGGCTGCAGGAGCACGGAGTCCAGCGGCGCGGGCAGCAGGGCCGACAGGGTCCGGGCGGCACCCCGGTCGTCCCCGCCGAGCAGCAGCCGCGCGTACGACGACAGCCCGCCCCGGCTGGTCAGCCCCAGGGTCTCCGCCTCGGTCAGCGCCAGGTCCACGACGAGGTCGCGCCACCGGCCGCCGCGCCGCGGGGCGCGCCACCGCAGCACCGCGACGGCGCTCTCCCGGGTCGGGGCGGACCCGGCGGGGGCCTCGGCGAGCAGCTCCAGGACCCGCCGGCGGTCGCCGGGCGCGGCGGGCCGTTCCAGGTCGGGGCCGAGCGGCGCCAGCACCCGGTCCCGGTCGTCGCGCGTCCCCACCAGCCCGGGCAGCCTCGGCAGGTCCAGCCAGGCCCGGGCCAGCGCGACCCAGCGCCGCTCCGGCGGGAGCGCCCGCCAGGTGTCGTACGCCGGCGTCGGCAGGAAGTCGGGGTCGACGCCGGCGGTGGCGTCCAGCAGCCCGGCGGCGTACGCGACCTCGACGAGCAGCGCCGCGACCGGTTCCGCGACGTCGAGCTCCTTGGCCACCCGGCGCAGGTCCCGGACCCCGAGGCCGCCGGCGCGCAGCACCGACGGCGGGTCGGTGGACCAGGCCTCCAGCAGCGCCTCGGCGCGGGCCGTGAGCTCCGAGGCGGCGAGCGCGGCGCCGTCGTCGACACCGGCGACCGGCCGGACCGCCGGCTCCGGGCCGGTCGGCGACACCGCACCGAGCGGGGCGTCGCCGCGCAGCGCCAGGCCCACCTCACGGGGCAGCTCGACCGTGCTGGCGTCGACCGCCACCAGCAGCGCCCGGGCCAGCAGCCAGCGCACCGGGCTGTCGGCGTCGGCGGGACCGGCCGGCCGCAGCGCGTCGCGGACCTGGCCGAGCGGCGGGCCGCCGGCGAGCGACTCCAGGACCTGCCGGCCGCGGTCGTCGACCCGCGCCAGCAGCGCGGCCAGCCGGGAGCGGTCGGCGAACAGCGCGCAGATGCCGTCCAGCCCGGCGCCCTCCGGCAGGTCCAGCGCTGCCGCGACCGCCGAGAGCTGCCGGTCGGTGTGCCGGGCCAGGCACGCCGCCACCGGCCGGCCCAGCCCGGCGGGCGCGGCTCCGGCCACCTCGCGGACGGTGCCCAGCAGGTGCACCCCGTCGTCCTCGCCCCAGGCCAGCGCGAGGTCGCGCAGCCGGTCGAGCCCGGCGCGCAGGGCGGCCGGCGGGAAGGCGGGGCCGGTCAGCTCGGCCAGCGCGGACAGCGGCACCGCCTCGCCGGCCAGCACCAGCGCGTCGACCAGGGCCAGGGTGCCGGCGTCCAGCTGCTCCAGCGCCCGCAGGACCGACAGCCGGACGGCGGCGCGGGCGGCGAGGACCCCGACGTCCGGCGGGACCGGGACGGCCAGGTCGGGCCGGGCCTGCAGCAGCGCCGCGATCCGGTCGTCCGGCCACGCGCGCAGCCAGTCCGCCAGGCTGCGCGCGGAGGTGCTCATCACCGGCGAGGTTAGCCGTCCGCCGCCGACCCGGCTGCCGGGGCGTTCCCGGTTGCGCCGCAGCCCGGTCGGGCAGGGCTGGTGCGAGCACCGACGACGAGGGGAGCGCGACCGTGAGCGAGCAGGACGGGCTGGTGCCCACCGAAGGGGTCGACGAGGGCTCGGCGGACTCCTCCGCCGAGGGTGCGGGCAGCGGCGCTCGGGACGTGCTGGGCGCCCCGTCGACCGGTGCCCCCGACGCCCCCGAGGCGCCGGCGCCGCCGGTCGACGCGGAGAGCGACACCTCCCGCGCGGCACGTGAGCAGCGCGGAACCGGGCAGCAGCTGCAGCAGGGCGAGGGCTGAACGGGCCGGTCAGCCGGTACCGGGGCTCCGGGCCGGGCCGACCGGCCTGGCCGGCCGCCGGCGGGCCGCGCGGCGGGCGGTGCGCGCGGCGCGCAGCAGCCCGAGCAGGGCGATGCCCAGGCCCAGCGGCAGCAGCGAGCCGGCCAGCACGACGAGCGCCAGGCGGCCCGGCTCACCGGTGAGCAGGCTCGGCACCACCGCCGCGACGACCGCGACGACGCCGAGGACGAACACGCCCGCGCCGACCCTCACCAGGCCGTCGCCGGGCCGCTGCGGGTGGGGGACGTCGGTCCGGGCGCTCACGGCCAGAGCGTACGACCGGGTGTGGGACCCCGCCGGGACGGATAGCCTCGCCGGTGTGCCCGCCAGCCCGGCCGGCCAGGAGCGGACGGGGTCGACGTGCCCACCGGCAAGGTGAAGTTCTACGACAGGGACAAGGGCTTCGGGTTCGTGTCCCGCGACGACGGCGGGGACGTGTTCGTCCCGCGCACCGCGCTGCCCAGCGGCGTCGAGGAGCTCAAGGCCGGCATGCGGGTGGAGTTCGGGGTGGCGGCCGGCAAGCGCGGCGAGCAGGCGCTGTCGCTGGTCCTGCTCGAGCCCGCCCCGACGCTCGCCGCGGCCCGCCGGCCCGCCGAGGAGCTCGGCACCATGGTCGAAGACATGATCAAGCTGCTGGAGTCCCGCGTGCAGCCCGGGTTGCGGCGCGGGAAGCACCCGGACCGGGAGACCGGCAAGCGCGTCGCGCAGATCCTGCGGGCCGTCGCCACCGAGCTCGAGGGCTGAGCCCGGCGGGTCCCGGCCGGCGGGCTCCGGCAGACTTCGCGGGTGACCGACGCCTACCCGCAGACTCCCGGCACCACGCCGTCGCGCAAGCCGCAGCGCCTGACGTACGACCGGGCAGCGGTGCACCGGGTGCTCGACGAGGCGCTCGTCTGCCACGTCGGCTTCGTCGTCGACGGCCGTCCGGTCGTGCTCCCGCACGCGCACGCCCGGGTCGGCGACGTGCTCTACCTGCACGGGTCGACGGGAGCCCGGGCGCTGCGCTCCGCCGACCGGGCCGGACTGGACGTCTGCGTGACGGTCACCCTGCTGGACGGCCTGGTGCTGGCCCGCGCCGCGGTCAACCACTCGATGAACTACCGCTCGGTGGTGGCGCACGGCACCGCCGTGCCGGTCGACGACGCCGAGGAGAAGACCCGGGCGCTGACCGCGCTCGTCGACGCGGTCGCCCCGGGCCGGTCCGCCGGGACGCGCGGGCCGTCCCGCAAGGACCTGGCGGCCACCAGCGTGCTGCGCCTGGACCTGCGGGAGGTCTCGCTCAAGGTGCGCACCGGCGACCCGGTGGACGACCCGGCGGACGCCGACCTGCCGTACTGGGCGGGGGTGCTGCCGCTGACGACCGTGCCCGGCGTGCCGCGCCCGGCGCAGGACCTGCCGGACGGAGCCGCCGTCCCCGACGCGGTGCGCCGCTGGCGGCGCCCCTGACCCCGGGTCCGCCGGGGCTCAGCCGGGGACGACCGCGAACTGCCACACGCCGACCGGCTGCGCGTCGTCGCGGGGGCTGGCCAGCTTGCGGATCTCGACGGTGATCGTCGGCGACTGGCTGAAGTCCGGCTGGAAGCGCGTCACGTGCTCGGTCTGGGTGGCCAGCCGGCTGGCCTGGCCGCCGGCCCCGCGCAGCGCCACGAACCAGCCGGACTCGGCGATGCTCTTGTCGACGTCGATGAGCACCTCGTCGCCGGGCCGCACCTCGAGCACCTTGGGCTGGCGGTTCTCGCCGGTGTCGAAGCGGCAGGCGTCCGGGGCGCCCGGCTCCTGGGTCGGGTCCTGGCCCTCGAAGCAGTACGAGAACGCCGAGTCGTACAGGCTCACGCTGCCCGACTGCAACGTCACGATGGGCGTCGGCTTCTCGCAGGCGGCCAGCCCGAACAGGGCGGCGGAGACCCCGAGGGCGGTGGCGAGGCGACGGCGGCGGGCCTGCATGCGGTGCTCCGTACGGGAGGTGGTGGACTGAGGCGGTGGCGGGAGTGCGGCGCAGACTGCGCGATGTGGGCAAGACGGTATCGGGCGTGCTCGGCGTGCGGCTGGGCGAGGCCCCGGCTGAGCCCCCGGCGGCCGCCGCGGACGAGCCTGGCGACGCCGCGGCCCCGGTCGCCGCGTCGGCCCCGGTCGAGCAGGCGCAGACTGGGAACGTGCAGACCACCGAGGCGCCGACCGCTGCCCCCGAGCCCGACTCCGACGCCCCGGCTGCCGGGCCGGAGCCGACCGTCGCCGCCGACCCGGTCGACGGCCCCACCCGCCCGGCCGACCCGGTGCTGGCCGCCGCGGTCGAGCCGGCCCGCCAGGCCGCCCGCGAGGTCGGCGGCACGGCGGTCGGGGAGCACCTGGGCGTGGAGGTCGAGGGCCCCGCCGACGGCGGCCCGGTGCTCACGCACTCCTTCGCGACGACCGACCCGGCCTACGTCGGCTGGCGCTGGGCGGTCACCCTGGCCCGGGCCGAGGACGCCGAGACCGTCACGGTCGACGAGGTCGTGCTGCTGCCCGGCAGCGGCGCGCTGCTCGCCCCCGCCTGGGTGCCGTGGAACGAGCGGGTGCGACCCGGTGACCTCGCGCCGGGCGACCTGCTGCCGCCGGCCCCCGACGACGTCCGGCTGGTGCCGGCGTACGCCGACCCCGAGTTCGGCCCCGACGCCGCGCTCGCGGACGCCGTCCGGTTCGAGCTCGGCCTGGGCCGGCCCCGGGTGCTGTCGCGCGAGGGCCGGCTGGACGCGGCCGAGCGCTGGTGGGACGGCGACGCCGGGCCGGACAGCCCGATCGCCAAGCAGGCACCCGGCCGCTGCGCCGACTGCGGCTTCCTCGTGCTGCTGGCCGGGGGCCTGCGCTCGGCCTTCGGGGTGTGCGCGAACGGCTTCGCCCCCGACGACGGCCGGGTCGTCGCGCTGACGCACGGCTGCGGCGCGCACAGCGAGACCGTCGTCGCGGCGCAGCACGCCGCGACGGCCGGGCTGGCGGTCGAGCGTGACGAGCTGGAGCTGATGCCGTCCGCGGTCACCGACGACGACGTCGAGCTCGTCCGGGCCGCCGCGGCCGACGAGGCGCCGGAGCCGGCCGAGCAGCTCTGACCGGACCTGCGCGGGACGCCGGCCCGGCCCGGCGACGTCGAGGCCGGTGATCCGCCCGCCGGTAGGGTCGGGACGTCGCACCCGACCCCGAGGACGTGCCGCAACCATGACCGAGCTGCTCAGCCAGCCCGGGACGACCCGCCCCGTCTCGGACGGCGCGGCGCGCCCCGGCCGGGACGGCATCGACCCGCTGCGCCTGCAGACCGCCCTGGCGGTGTTCCGCGAGCTGGACGACCTGCCGGTGGACCACCCGGACGCGACCGCGGTCCGCGAGGCGACCGGCCGGCTGTTCAAGCAGGTCAAGGAGCGTCGCCGGCGCGAGCGCCGGGCCGCCGAGCTGGCCCACGACGCCGCGGTCACCGCGGCGACCGCGACCGGCGCGCCCGGCCGGATCGACGACGAGACCCGCGGCGCGCCGCTGTCCACCGGTACCGCCGAGGCGCTGGCCGGGACGCTGCGCCGGGCCCGGGCCTGCTACACGTGCAAGCAGCGCTACAGCGACGTCGACGCCTTCTACCACCAGCTCTGTCCGACGTGCGCGGCGCTGAACCGGGCCCGGCGGCAGGCCCGCACCGACCTGTCGGGCCGGCGCGCGCTGCTGACCGGCGGCCGGGCCAAGATCGGCATGCACCTCGCGCTGCGTCTGCTGCGCGACGGCGCGGACACCACGGTCACCACCCGGTTCCCGACCGACGCGGTCCGCCGGTTCACGGCCATGCCGGACAGCGCCGACTGGCTGCACCGGCTGCACGTGGTCGGCATCGACCTGCGGGACCCGGCCCAGGTGCTGGCGCTCGCCGACACCGTGGCCGCGCGCGGCCCGCTCGACATCCTGATCAACAACGCCGCGCAGACCGTACGCCGCTCACGGGGCGCCTACGCCCAGCTCGCCGCGGCCGAGTCCGCCGCGCTGCCGCCGGGTCCGCGGCCCGAGGTGCTGCGTCGACCTCGGGCTCGAGCGACCGCGGACTCGGCGGCGACGGGGCGCCCGCGCTGACCGGCGCGCCGGCCGGCACGTTCTCCGCGCACGCCGTCACCGCGCTGGCCCTCACCAGCGGGTCCGCCTCGCTGGACCGGGTCGCGGAGCGCACCGCGATCGACGCCGGTGGGCTCGTGCCCGACCTCGACGACGTCAACAGCTGGACCCGGCGGGTCGAGCAGGTCGACCCGGTGGAGCTGCTCGAGGTCCAGCTGTGCAACGTCACCGCGCCGTTCGTCCTGATCAGCCGGTTGCGGCCGGCGCTGGCGGCCTCGCCGGCCCGCCGGACGTACGTGGTGAACGTCTCGGCGATGGAGGGCCAGTTCGGCCGTGGCTACAAGGGCCCGGGCCACCCGCACACCAACATGGCCAAGGCCGCGCTGAACATGCTCACCCGGACCAGCGCGCAGGAGATGCTGGAGACCGACGGCATCCTGATGACCGCGGTCGACACCGGCTGGATCACCGACGAGCGACCGCACCCGCTCAAGGCCCGGCTGCACTCCGAGGGCTTCGCCGCGCCGCTCGACCTCGTCGACGGCGCGGCCCGGGTGTACGACCCGATCGTGCGCGGCGAGCGCGGCGAGGACCTGTTCGGCTGCTTCCTCAAGGACTACGCGCCGTCCGACTGGTGACGGCCCGGCGGGCGGACGCCGGTCAGCGCCGGCGGCGGGACCGCCGGGCCACCAGGCGCAGTCCGATCAGCCCGAGCGCGATGCCGTACAGGCACATGCCGAACCACCAGGCGGACACCCGGGCGCCCGCCAGCGCGGCGACCAGCAGACCGACCAGGCCGAGCAGCCACAGCGCGGTGCCCGCGGCGACCACCCGGCGGTCGTCGAGCTCCAGGGGTGCCGGGTCGGGGTGCTGCGGTCCCTTTCCACGCAGCAACGACATGCCCCGCAGGCTATCGGGAAGCCCGCCGGTCCGGTCTGGCACCCTTTCTGCATGACCCGCACTGCCGACGACCTCCGCCGCGAGCCCCGCAACGGCCTCGACCGCTACTTCAAGATCAGCGAGCGCGGGTCGACGGTGCGAGCAGCGAGGTGCGCGGCGGCGCTCGCCACCTTCTTCACGATGGCCTACATCGTGGTGCTCAACCCGCTCATCATCGGCACGGTCGCGGACGCCGACGGCCGGGTGCTCGGCATCCCGCAGGTGGCCGCGGTGACGGCGCTGGTCGCGGCCGTGATGACGATCCTCATGGGCGTCGTCGGGCGCTACCCGTTCGCCCTCGCGACCGGGCTCGGGCTGAACGCCTTCGTCACCTTCTCGATCGCCTCGCAGATGAGCTGGGCCGACGCCATGGGGCTGGTGGTCCTCGAGGGCCTCGTCATCGCGCTGCTGGTGCTGGTCGGCCTGCGCACGGCGGTGTTCAACGCCATCCCGATCCAGCTCAAGACCGCGATCAGCGTCGGCATCGGTCTGTTCATCGCGCTGCATCGGCCTGGTCGACGCCGGCTTCGTGCGCCGCATCCCGGACGTCGCCGGCACCACGGTGCCGGTGCAGCTCGGTGCCGCCGGGCAGCTGCAGCGGCTGGCCGACGGTCGGTGTTCGTCGTCGGGCTGCTGCTCACCGCGGTGCTGGTGGCCCGCAAGACGCGCGGGCGCCATCCTGCATCGGCATCGTCGTCACGACGGTGCTCGCGATGGTCGTCGAGGCGATCGTTCGACGTCGGCCCGTCGTTCGTCTCGCCGGCGCAGACCAACCCGCGCGGCTGGTCGCTCAACGTGCCGCGCGCTGCCGGACCAGGTCGTCGACGTGCCCGGACCTGTCGCTGCTCGGCGACTTCTCGCTGTTCGGCGGGTTCGCGCGGGTCGGCGTCGTCGCGGCGCTGCTGCTGGTCTTCACCCTCATGCTCGCCGACTTCTTCGACACGATGGGCACCGTCGTCGGGGTCGGCGCAGGAGGCCGACCTGCTCGACGAGGAGGGCCGGCTGCCCGGCGCCGACCGCGTGCTGCTCGTCGACTCGGCCTGGCCGCCGTGGCCGGCGGGGCGGCGTCGGCGTCGTCGGTGACGACCTACATCGAGTCGGCGGCGGGCGTCGGCGACGGCGCGCGCACCGGCCTGGCCAGCGTCGTCACCGGCGGTGCTGTTCCTCGGTCGCGCTGCTCGTCACCCCGCTGGTCGACGGTCGTGCCGTTCGAGGCGGCCTCGCCGGCGCTGGTCATCGTCGGCTTCCTGCTGCATCACCCAGGTCCGCAACATCGACTTCGACGACTACACGATCGCCATCCCGGCGTTCCTCACCATCGTCGCTCATGCCGTTCACGTACTCGATCACGAACGGCATCGGCGCCGGCTTCGTGTCGTACGCGCTGCTCAAGGCCACGCAGGGCCGGGCCCGCGAGGTGCACCCGCTGCTGTGGGTGGTCGCCGCGCTGTTCGTCGTCTACTTCGCGCATCGACCCGATCGAGGCGGCGCTCGTCGGCTGACGCCGGCGCCCGGGCAGGCCCGCCCGGGAATGGTTAGCCTGCGAACGAGTTGTACGCGGTGATGACGACCCGCGACCGACCCCGCCCTGGCCAGCGCGCTGCGCCTGTCGGTGATGCGGCTGGCCCGGCGGATGCGCGCCGAGCGGGCCGACACCTCGCTGACGCTGACGCAGCTCGCCGCGCTCGCGACGCTCGAGCGCGCACGGCCCGCTGACGCCGGGCGAGCTCGCCGCGCCGAGCGGGTGCAGCCGCCGTCGATGACCCGGCTGGTCGCCGTCGCTCGAGGCCGCCGGGCTGGTCACCCGCACCGCCGCACCCGACCGACGGCCGGCAGGTGCTGCTCGGCGATCAGCCCGGCCGGGCACGCGCGCTGCTGCGCGAGGACCGCCGCCGTCGCGACGCCTGGCTGGCCCAGCGGCTGCGCGAGCCTGCGACCCGGACGACCGCGAGGTGCTGCGCGCGCGCCGCCGACGGTGCTCGACCGGCTGGCCGCCGTCGTGAGCCGCGACCTTCCGCTCGCTGCGCATCCGCAACTACCGGCTGTTCGCCGCCGGGCAGGTCGTCTCGCCTGCACCGGCACCTGGGCGCAGCGGGTCGCGCAGGACTGGCTGGTGCTCGAGCTGTCCGGCAACAGCGGCGTCGCGCTCGGCATCACCACCGGCCTGCAGTTCCTGCCGGTGCTGCTGTTCGGGCTGTACGGCGGCGTGCTGGCCGACCGCTACGACAAGCGCCGGCTGCTGCATCGGCGCGCAGGCCGCGATGGGCGTGCTCGCGCTGGCTGCTCGCGGCTGCTCGACCTCACCGGCGCCGTCCAGCTCTGGCACGTCTACGCGCTGGCCTTCGGCGCTCGGGTCTGGCCGTCGGTCGTCGACACCCCGGTGCGGCAGGCGTTCGTCGTCGAGATGGTCGGCCCGGACGACCTGCCGAACGCCGTCAGCCTCAACAGCGCGACCTTCAACTCCGCGCGCATCGTCGGCCCGGCCGCCGCCGGCGCTGCCGATCGCCGCCGTCGGCACCGGCTGGGTCTTCCTCGTCAACGCCGTGTCAGCTACGTCGCGGTGCTCGCCGGGCTGCCGGCGATGCGGCGCCGCCGAGCTGCACCCCGGCGCGCGGGTCGCCCGGGCCAGGGGCCAGCTGCGCGAGGGGCTGGCGTACGTCCGCGTCGCGCCCCGACCTGCTCGTGCCGATCGTGCTCGTCGTCGTGGTCGGCACCTTCGGGCTGAACTTCCAGATCACGCTGGCGCTGGTGGTCAAGGAGGTCTTCGGGCGCGGCGCCGGCGCGTACGGCCTGCTCGTCGGCCTGCCTCGCCGTCGGCTCGCTGCTCGGCGCGCTGGCCAGCGCCCGCCGGACCGGGCCGCCGCGGCAGCGCACGCTGTTCGCTGGCGGTGCTCGCCTTCGGCGCTGCTCGAGGTCGCTCGTCGGGCTCGCGCCGACCTACGCGGTGATGGCGCTGCTGCTCGTGCCGACCGGCGTCGCGGTGCTGACCTTCACCACGACCGCCAACGCGCATCGTGCAGCTCGGCAGCGCGCCGCACGTGCGCGGCCGGGTGATGGCGCTGTACGTCCTGGTCTTCCTCGGCGGCACGCCCGTTCGGCGCGCCGCTGATCGGGGCGCTCGCCGAGGTGCTCGGCCCGCGCTCCGGGCTGCTGCTCGGCGGCGGGCTGAGCGCGCTGGCGGCCGTCGCCGGGGCCGCGGTGCTGGCCCGCAGCCGCGGCGTGGTGGTCCGGCCGCACCTGCGCTCGCGGCGCCCGCACCTGCACATGTCCGCGTCCGCCTGACGGCGCGTCCCTCAGTCGCGCCGCCGGGCCCGCAACCGGCGCGCGGCCCGGCCCAGGCTGCCCGGCCGCAGCGCCGAGGCGGCGCACAGCCCGGCCACCAGCAGCACCGGCAGCACGGCCACCACGAGGTAGACCTGCAGCAGCCGGGAGTGGTCCGGGAAGGTCGTCACGATCGGGAAGACGATCGACAGCAGGACGATCGCCAGCGCCGCGTTGAGCACCCGCGGCACCCAGCTCTGCGGGAGCCGCTCGGGGGCCGGGCCGGTCAGAGCCGCTCCACGACGTGGTCGATGCAGGCCGTGAGCGCGTCCACGTCGGCCGGGTCGACCGCCGGGAACATCGCGATCCGCAGCTGGTTGCGGCCCAGCTTGCGGTACGGCTCGGTGTCGACCACCCCGTTCGCGCGGAGCACCGCGGCGACCGCGGCGGCGTCCACCGAGCCGTCCAGGTCGATCGTGCCGACGACCTGGCTGCGCTGCGCGGGGTCGGCGACGAAGCAGGAGGCGTACGCGCTGCGCTCGGCCCAGCCGTACAGCCGGCTCGAGCTGTCCGCGGTCCGCTCGACGGCCCAGGACAGCCCGCCCTGGTCGAGGAACCAGTCGACCTGCTCGGCCATCAGGAACACCGTCGCCAGCGCCGGCGTGTTGTAGGTCTGGTCCTTCGTGCTGTTGTCGATCGCGATCGTCAGGTCGTAGGACGCCGGCACCCAGCGGCCGGAGGCGGCGATCGAGCCGACCCGCTCCAGGGCGGCCGGGCTCATCAGCGCCAGCCACAGCCCGCCGTCGGAGGCGAAGCACTTCTGCGGCGCGAAGTAGTAGGCGTCGAACTGCGACGGGTCGACCGGCAGGCCGCCCGCGCCGCTGGTCGCGTCGACCGCCACCAGGGCGTCCGGGTCGATGCCCTCGGGACGCACGATCGGCATCATCACGCCGGTCGAGGTCTCGTTGTGGGTGAGCGCGTACAGGTCGATCCCCGGCTCGGGACGCGGCAGCGGGTGGGTGCCCGGCTCGCTGGACACCACCGACGGGTCGGCCAGGAACGGGGCGGCCTCCGCAGCTGCCGCGAACTTGGAGGAGAACTCCCCGAACGACAGGTGCTGGCTCCGGCGCTCGATCAGCCCGAACGTGGCGATGTCCCAGAACGCGGTCGCGCCGCCGTTGCCGAGCAGCACCTGGTAGCCGTCCGGCAGCGCGAACAGCTGGCGCAGCCCCTCGCGCAGCCGGTGCACCTCGCGCTTCACCGGGGCCTGCCGGTGCGAGGTCCCCAGGTAGCTGCGGCCGGTCGCGGCCAGCGCCTCCAGCTGGGCGGGCCGGACCTTGGACGGGCCGGAGCCGAACCGCCCGTCGGCAGGCAGCAGGGCAGCCGGGATCTGTAGAGGGGGAGCGCTCATGCCGACGCGCCTCAGACCTGGTTGCCGGCCGGCAGCGGACCGGTCGGCACGTCCGAGACCGGCCGCGGCGCCGGGCCGACGTAGCGCGCCGACGGCCGGATGAGCTTGTTCAGCCGCTTCTGCTCCAGGATGTGGGCGCTCCAGCCGGCGGTTCGCGCGCAGGTGAACATCGACGTGAACATGTGTGCCGGGACCTGGGCGAAGTCCAGGACGACGGCCGACCAGAACTCGACGTTGGTGCGCAGCGGCCGGTCCGGGAACCGCGCCGTCAGCTCCTCGATGGCGGCCTGCTCGAGCGCCTCGGCCACCTCGTACCGGGTGCTGCCGAGCTCGCGCGCGGTCCGGCGCAGCACCCGGGCCCGCGGGTCCTCGGCCCGGTAGACGCGGTGCCCGAAGCCCATCAGCCGGCGGCCGGCGTCGATCTCGGCCTTCACCCAGGCCTCGGCGTTCCCGCTGCGCTCGACGTCGTCGAGCATCTGCAGCACCCGGGACGGCGCCCCGCCGTGCAGCGGCCCGGACAGCGCGCCGATCGCGCCGGAGATCGCGGCGGCCGCGTCGGCACCGGTGGAGGCGATCACCCGGGCGGTGAAGGTCGAGGCGTTCATGCCGTGCTCGGCGGCGGAGACGAAGTAGGCGTCGACGGCCCGGGTGTGCGCCGGGTCCGGGTCGCCCTTCCAGCGGATCATGAAGCGCTCGACGACGCTGGAGGCCTTGTCGATCTCGCGCTGCGGGACCATCGGCAGGCCGAGCCCGCGGGCGGACTGCGCGACGAACGCCATCGCCATCACCGAGGTGCGGGCCAGGTCGTCGCGGATCTGGTCGACCCCGATGTCGAGCATCTGGTGCAGGCCCCAGGCCGGCGCGAGCATCGCGATCGCCGACTGCACGTCGACCCGGATGTCCCCGGAGTGCACCGGCAGTGGGAACGGCTCGGCGGGCGGCAGCCCGGGGTTGAACCGGCCGTCGACCAGCAGCCCCCACACGTTGCCGAACGACACCTGGCCGACCAGGTCCTCGATGTCGACGCCCCGGTAGCGCAGCGCGCTGCCTTCCTTGTCCGGCTCGGCGATCTCGGACTCGAAGGCGATGACGCCCTCCAGTCCGGGGGCGAAGGTCTCGTCGGCCATGTCGCGGCTCCGCAGCTCGAGTCGGGGACGTCCCCGACTGGTCCTGCGGACATTCTGCCGTGCGGCCGCACCGGCCGGTGCGGCAGGCTGCCGGCGTGCGCCCCGACCTCGCTGCAGCCCGCCGCGACTACACCGCCGCCGGCCTGTCGGAGACCGACCTCGCCCCGACCTGGTCCGAGCAGTTCGACCGCTGGTACGCCGAGGCCTCCGGGCTGCTCGAGCCGAACGCCGCCGTGCTGGCCACCGCCGGGGCGGACGGCGTGCCCAGCGCCCGGACGGTGCTGGTGAAGGACCTGGACGCCGCCGGGTTCGTCGTCTTCACCAACCTGGCCAGCCGCAAGGGCCGGGACGTCGCCGGCAACCCGCGGGCGTCGCTGGTGTTCCCGTGGATCGAGCTGGAGCGCCAGGTGACCGTGTCCGGCGCCGTCGAGCGGGTGCCGTACGCGGTCACGCAGGCCTACTTCCGGACCCGGCCGCGCGGGTCGCAGATCGCCGCCTGGGCCTCCCGGCAGTCGACCGTGCTGCCGGACCGCGCCGCGCTCCAGACCCGCCGGGCGGCGGTGGAGGAGCGCTTCGCCGGTGCGGAGGTGCCGGTCCCGCCGTTCTGGGGCGGGCTGCGCCTGGTGCCCGCGTCGGTCGAGTTCTGGCAGGGCCGGCCGTCCCGCCTGCACGACCGGCTGCGCTACCGGCGGACCGCGGACGGCACCTGGCTCGTCGAGCGGCTCGCGCCGTGACCCGCCCGGGGCGGGCATGAGCTCCGACCCCGCGCCCGGCGCCGGCCGGCCGGGGACGCCGCAGCGGGCCGCGGCGCTGCGCCGGGTGGCCCGGGGCGTGGCGCTCGACACGACGCCGCTGCGGGTGTCGCGGCCGTTCCGCAACCTGCTGATCGGCGACGCGGTGTCGGTGATCGGCACCCAGATCACCGTCGTGGCGGTCCCGCTGCAGGTGTACGCGATCACCGGGTCGGCGCTGGCCGTCGGCCTGGTCGGGCTGGCCGGGCTGCTGCCGCTGATCCTGTTCGGCCTGTACGGCGGCGCGGTCGCCGACGCCGTCGACCGCCGCCGGCTGGTGCTGCTCACCACCGGCGGGCAGGCGGTGCTGTCCGCGGTGCTGCTCGGCCAGGCGCTGGCCGGGCTCGAGCAGACCGCGCTGCTCTACGCCGTCGTCGCCGCGCAGTCGGCGCTGTTCGCCCTGGACAGCCCTGCGCGGCAGGCGTTCGTGCCGCGGCTGCTGCCGGTCGCGCTGCTGCCGGCGGCGAACGCGCTGCGCCAGGTCGAGTTCAATCTCGGCGTGACGCTCGGTCCGCTGCTGGCCGGCGTGCTGGTCGCGCGCTCCGGCTTCGCCGCGGCGTACGCGCTGGACGTGGTGAGCTTCACCGCCGCCCTGCTCGCGGTGGCGGGCCTGCCGTCGATGGCGCCCGAGGGCGGCGGCCGCCGGGCCGGCCTGGCCAGCGTCCTGGAGGGGCTGCGCTTCCTCGCCGGCCGCAAGGTGCTGCTGATGACCTTCGTGGTCGACCTGGTGGCGATGGTGTTCGCCATGCCGCGCGCGCTGTTCCCGGCGCTCGCCGAGCAGGTCTACGGCGGGGGACCGCAGACCGCCGGGCTGATGTACTCCGCGCTGGCGGCCGGCGCGCTCGCCGGGGCGCTCGGCGGCGGGTGGCTCGGCCGGGTGCACCGGCACGGGGTCGCGGTGATCGCCGCGATCGTCGTCTGGGGCGGTGCGGTGGCGCTGTTCGGCCTCACCGACCGGCTGGCCCTGGGACTGCTGCTGCTCGCGGTCGCCGGGGCGGCGGACATGGTCTCAGCGGTGTTCCGCACCGCCATCCTGCAGGCCGCGGCGCCGGACGGGATGCGCGGCCGGCTCGGCGGGGTGTTCATCGTGGTCGTCGCGGGTGGTCCGCGGCTCGGCGACGCCCGGGCCGGCGGCGCCGCCGCGCTCGTCGGCCTGCAGGGGGCGGTGGTGGCCGGCGGGCTGGCCTGCGTCGGCGTGGTGCTGGCCGTCGCCGCCGCCGTCCCGCGGTTCCGGGCGTACGACGCGCGGGACCCGCACGCCGAGCCGGCTACCCCGCGGCGACTCGGCGGGCCGCCGTCAGCACCCGGTCGCGCAGCGGCGCCGCCTCGACGCTGACGGCGCGCTGGGCGGCGGCGTACTCGGCCCGTCCGGCGGCGGTCTCGATCGGCACCGGCGCCAGCCCGAGCCCGCGGAAGTCGTACGGGCTCGCCCGCATGTCGAGCACCCGCACCCGCCGGGCCAGCGCGAAGCAGTCAGCGACGAGCTCGGCGGCGACCCACGGCGAGAGCAGGAAGGCCGCCCGGTACAGGTCCATCGTGGCGTGCAGGCAGCCGGGCTGCTCCAGGGCGACCTGGTTGTCCCGGGTCGGCTGCACGGCGTTGAGCGGCCGGGCCGACGGGGCGAAGAACCGGAACGCGTCGGCGTGCGTGCAGCGCAGCGGCAGCGCCTCGACCAGCGCGGTGGTGCCGGCCGCACCGAGCCGCAGCGGCCAGCCGGCGTGCCGGACCGAGGTGTCGTCCTGGCCGTGCACCATCGCCCACTCGTGCAACCCGAAGCAGCCCAGCTGCGGCGGGCGGGACGCCGTCGCGGCGAGCACGTCGACGGTACGGGCGGCGGAGCGGCGGACCCGGTCCGCGGGCGGGCCGAGCACGGCCCCGCCGGGCACGGCGACCCACGGGCCGGCGACCGGCGCCCCGGCCAGCGCGACGTCCGGGCCGGGGCTCCAGCGCCGTAGCCGGCCGGGCCGGTGGGTGTAGTAGGTGAACAGGAAGTCCTCGACCGGGTGGCTCTCGCCGCGGGAGGCGCGGGCCAGCACCGGTCCGGTCCAGGCGTCGACGCGCTGCTCGTGCGCCGCCCGGCGCGCCTGCCAGACCTCGGTCGCGAGCACGGGCAGCGAGCCTAGAGCCAGACCCGGGCGGTGCTCCGGGCCGCGGAGCCGGGCAGGCCGCCGGTCGCGCCCCGGCCGTGCGCCGGCACCGCCGGCCGGTTCGTGCGGAATACTGGGGAACGTGACGTGCCGGTGAACGCCCCTCCGGACCTCGCGACGGGGTCGTCGCGCGGGCCGTCGCTGATGGCGGCCCGGCTGCAGCTGGCGCTGGACGCCTCGCAGATGGGCCTGTGGGACTGGGACCTGGTCACCGGCGAGCTGGTCTGGGACGAGCGCAGCGCGCAGATGTACGGGACCACGCTGGCCGAGTCGACCGGCGCGATCGGCGACGTCGACGCCCGGGTGCACCCCGACGACCTCGAGCACGTCCGGGCGGCCCTCGGCGGCGCGATCGACAGCGCCGGCAGCGTGGACGTCGAGTTCCGGGTCGTCTGGCCGGACGGCTCGGTGCACTGGCTGTACGGCCGCGGCGAGGCCCTGGTCGACGCCGAGGGCACCGTGGTCCGCCTGATCGGCGCGAACCTCGACGTCACGGCGGTGCGGCAGGCCGAGCGTGAGCGCTCGGCCGACGCCACCCGGATGGCCGGCCTGGTCCAGGTCGCCCGGGCGCTGGGTGGCGCGCAGACCGAGGAGGAGGTCCTGGAGATCGTCACCGGCCTGGGCGCCTCGTCGCTCGGCGCCCAGGGCGCGGCGCTGTGCCTGCTGGAGGACGGGGGACGGCAGCTGCGGGTCATGACGACCAGCTACTTCGACAGCGCGTTCCGGGCCGAGGTGGCGATGCTGCCCTCCGACATCCCGCTGCCGGCTGCCGACGCGGCGACCACCGGAGCCTCGTACTACCTCCGCGACGCTGCCGCCGCGGCCGTCGCGTTCCCGGGCAGCGAGGAGATCTACCGCCGGGCCCGTACCGAGGGGTCGGCGGCGCTGCCGCTGAGCGAGCGCGGGCGGGTCTTCGGGTCGCTGTCGGTGGTCTTCGCCGAGGCGCACGTCTGGCGACAGGCCGACTGCGAGCTGCTGGAGGCCTTCGCGTCGCTCACCGCGCAGGCCCTGGACCGGGTGCACGCCCGGGAGGCCGAGCGACTGGCCGCCGTGGCGACCCGCCGGATGTCGGAGACCCTGCAGCGCAGCCTGCTCACGGCACCGCCGGAGCCCAACGAGCTGCAGATCGCCGTCCGCTACCGGCCGGCGCTGCAGCAGGCCCAGATCGGCGGCGACTGGTACGACGCGTTCCTCACCCCGGACGGCAACACCACCGTCGTCATCGGTGACGTCGCCGGCCACGACCGGGACGCCGCCGCCGCGATGGGGCAGGTGCGCAACATCCTGCGCGGGGTGGCGCAGATCGTCGGCGAGCCGCCTGCGGCGGTGCTGTCGGCGCTGGACCGCGCGCTCGGGGGGCCTGCAGGTCGAGAGCCTGGCCACCGCGGTGCTCTGCCAGCTGCGCCAGGACGACCGCCAGCGGGCGACCGGGGAGCGGACCCTGCTGTGGTCCAACGCCGGCCACCCGCCGCCGCTGCTCGTGCACGCCGACGGCACCGCCGAGCTGCTGGCACGCACCCCCGACCTGCTGCTCGGCCTGCAGCCGGACACGCCGCGCTCCGGTCACGAGAGAACGCTGCCGCCCGGGACGACGCTGGTGCTGTTCACCGACGGGCTCGTCGAGCGGCGCGGTGAGCTGCTCGACGTGGGCCTGGAGCGGCTCCGCGAGGCTGCCGCGGAGTTCGCGGGGCTCCCGTCGGAGCAGCTGTGCGACGCGCTGCTCGACCGGCTGGGCACCGACCCGCAGGACGACGTCGCGCTGATCGTCCTGCACGTCTGAGGACGGGCCGGCCGGCTCAGCGCAGGATGCCGGTGTGGCCGAGCGAGTAGCGGCCCGGCTGTGGCCAGACCGTCAGGCCGTGCGGCTCGCGGCCCACCGGGATCCGGGTGAGCAGCCGCCCGGCGGCCGGCTCGGCGCCCCCGGTGTCCAGCACGTACACCTCGTTGCTGCGCCTCCCGGACAGCCACAGCCGGCTCGCCGTCGGCCGACACGTTGCCCATGTCCGGGGTGCCGTTCGGGACCGGCCAGGTCGCGACCACCTGCCGGGTCGCGACGTCGACGACCGACACCGAGCCGTCGGCTCCGGTGTGCGGGTACGGCGGCCGGTGCGAGGTCAGGTGGCCGCCGCGGTTGACGGCGTACAGGAAGCGGCCGTCGCGGCTGGGATACAGCCCGTGCGTCTCCGGCCCGGTCGGCAGGAAGCCGGTCCGGGTGAACGCGTCGCCGTCCAGCAGGTGCAGCCCGCCGGCGTTCATGTCCGCGACGTACCAGGTCCGGCCGGTCGGGTCGACCTTGATGTCCTGCGGCCCGGCCGGGCCGCTCCCGGTCAGCTCCAGGTAGCCCAGCACCCGGCGCTGCGCGACGTCGATCTTGACGAGCTGCCCGGAGAACTCGCAGGTCGCGATGGCGTAGCTGCCGTCCGGGGAGAAGTCGAGGTGGTTGACCCCCCGGCAGCGGGCCTCCAGCGGCAACCGGGACTGCGGGGTGAAGGTCTGCGGGTCGTAGAAGTCGATGCTGCCCAGCGCCTCGGCCATCACCATCGCGGCCGTGCCGTCAGGGGTGAAGTACAGGTTGTACGGGTCGCGGGTCGGCCGGGCGGGCCCGCGGACGCGGCCGGTCACCGGGTCGATCGGCGTCAGGCTGTCGCCCCGGTTGTTGTTCACCCACAGCGTGCGCAGGTCCCAGGACGGCACGACGTGCTGCGGCTGCCGGCCGACCTCGAGGGTGTCGACGACCCGCAGGTCGGCCTGGTCGATGACGGTGACGGTGGAGTCGTCGAGGTTCGGGACGTAGACCAGGTGCCGGTGCCCGGCCACGGCCGGGCTGAGCATGCCGGCCCGGGTGAAGGCGTACACGTCCGGTGCCGGCGCGGTGGTGGCGGGCGGCGGGGAGGGCTCGGTCCGGGGGGCTGCGAGCGGCGGGGTGGTGGGCGGCGCTGTGGTGGGCGGCGGGGTGCTGGGTGACGGCGGGGTGGCAGCGGCCCGGTCCGGTGCCGCGGGCGCGCCGCACCCGCCCGACAGCAGCACCGCCGCCAGCAGCAGCGCACTCCGGCGGCGCCTTGCAGCAGTCACCCGACCTCCTCGCACCGGCGGGCCCCGCGCCCGCAGGGGCTCGCGAGCGGAGTCTGCCGCGTCCGTCGCGGCTCGAGGGGGCTTTCGCCGGACCGGGCCGCGACCGCGGGGTCAGCGGCGGGCGGCCTCGTACCGGCGCAGGGCCTCGACGCGCTCCTCGGCGTGGTCGACGATCCGCTCCGGGTAGCCCTGCGGGAGGCCGCCCGGCAGCGTCCACGGCTCGTGCACGGCCTTGCCGGGCACGTCCCGCAGCTCCGGCACCCAGCGGCGCACGTAGTCGCCGGTCGGGTCGTGCGTCCTGCCCTGGGTGATCGGGTTGAAGACCCGGAAGTACGGCGCCGGGTCGGTCCCGGTGCCGGCCACCCACTGCCAGCCGTGCTGGTTGCTGGCCAGGTCGCCGTCGCGCAGGTGCTGCAGGAAGTGCCGGGCGCCGCGCCACCAGTGCAGGTGCAGGTCCTTGACCAGGAACGACGCCACGATCATCCGCACCCGGTTGTGCACCCAGGCCTCGCCGAGCAGCTGCCGCATCCCGGCGTCGACGATCGGGTAGCCGGTCCGGCCGGCCGCCCAGGCCTCGAAGTGCTCGTCGGCCCGCCGGCCGCTGTCGTAGCGCAGCTCCGCCAGCTGCGTCGTCAGGTCGTGCCGGGCCGACTCCGGGTGGTGGTGCAGCACGTCGGCGTAGAAGTCGCGGAACACCAGCTCGCGGCGCAGGGCCTCGCCGCCCTCGTTGTCGGGCAGCTGGGCGAGCAGCGTGCGCGGGTGCACGCAGCCGTACTTCAGGTAGACCGACAGCCGGCTGGTCCCGTCGACGCCGGGGTCGTTGCGGGTCCGGGCGTAGTCCGCGACCCCGTCGGCCAGGAACGCCCGCCAGCGGTCCAGGGCGGCCCGTTCGCCGGCCTCCGGCAGCCGGGTGCCGCCGAGCTCGGGGTCGTCGGGGACCCCGTCGTCGGGCAGGTCCCCGTCGGTCCACCGGACGACCCGGGGGGTGAGCGCGGGGGAGTGCACGCCCCGGGCGGTCCAGGCCCGCGCGTACGGCGAGTAGACCCGGTACGGCGTCCCGTCGTCCTTGACAAGCACCCCCGGCGTGACCCCGTAGGGCGAGCCGGTGCGCACCAGCGGGACGGCCAGCGCGGACTCGACGCGCTCGTCGCGGGCGCGGCCGTACGGCGCGTGGTCGCTGCTGACGTGCACGGCGGTCGCCGCGACCTCCCGGGCCACCCGCGGGACGACCTGCTCCGGGCGCCCGGTCAGCACCCGCAACCGGCCGTCGGTGCGCTCCTGCAGCTCGCGCAGGCACCGGTAGAGGAACGCCAGCCGGGGCGCTCCGGCCGGACCGCGCAGCGCGTCGTCGAGCACGAACAGCGGCAGCACCTCGTCGGCGTCGTCCCGGGCGGCGAGCAGGGCGGGCGCGTCGGCCAGGCGCAGGTCACGGCGCAGCCAGAGCACGGACGTCGTCATCGACGTCACGGTAGGACCTCGGCGCGCGTTCCGCTCGCCCGGGATGCGTGGCCATAAACCGGTACCGGGGTGGAATTGCACGGTAGGGATTCCCCGGTCGGGGAAGCACGGGTTCGTCCCGCCCACCTGACCCCGGAGCACGACGTGACCCGTCCCGCAGGCACCGAGCCCCGCGCCGCCGCCGGCGTCGGTGGTCGCGCGCATCTTCCGCCGCGCGCTGCCGACCGGCCGCGCCGCCGCGCGCCGCTGGCCTGGCTGCCGTGGGCGGTGCTCGGCGCGCTGCTGCTGCTGCTCCTGCTCGGGCTGCTGCTCAGCCGGCTCGGGTCCGGCCCCGACGACACCGCCGGCTCCGCCGGGCGGGGGAACGCCGGGACGGCCGGCAGCAGCGCACCGACCGGCGACGGGGTCGCCCCGCCGCCGGGGCCCGCCCCCGGCCCCCCGACCGGCGCCGGAACTCCCGCCGGCTCGGCCACCGCCCCCGGCACGCTCACCGTCGGGACCACGGACCTGCTGGGCACCCCGGCTGCGCTCGCCGGCCTCCGGGACCTGGCCGACCAGCCTGCGGTCGCGACCGGCACTCCCGTGCAGGCGGTCGTCGCCGACGAGGGCTTCTGGGTCGGCGCCGACGAGCGGAACCGCGTCTACGTGGTGCTGTCCCCGGCGGCCCGGCAGGCCGCCGGCGAGTCGCCGTTCCAGGTCTCCGCCGGCCAGCGCATCGACCTCACAGCCCGGGTCACCGCCCTGGCCGGCCCGGCCGACCTGGGCGTGACCCCGGCGGAGGGCGCCGAGCAGCTCGCCACGCAGGGCGCCTACCTGCTCGCCGACACCGTCAAGCTTTCCAGCTAGATCCCTTCCCGTCCCGAGAGGACCCGCATGACCTCCACCGCCCCGCTCGCCGCCGTCGACTTCGGCGGCGCCGTCACCGACGGGCTGCGCGACATCGCCACGTTCGTCCCGAAGCTGATCGGCTTCCTGCTCATCCTGCTCGTCGGCTACTTCCTGGCCAAGCTCGTCGCCAAGCTCGTCGACAAGGTGCTCGAGCGGGTGCACTTCGACGAGGCGGTCGAGAAGGGCCCGGTCAAGCAGGCGCTGTCCCGCTCCTCCTACGACGCCAGCGACATCGTCAGCACGCTGGTCTTCTACGCGATCTTCATTCCGGTGCTCTCCGCGGCGATCGGCGTGCTCGGCATCGCCGCCCTGCAGGCTCCGCTGGCGGCCTTCATCGCCCTCATCCCGAAGATCATCGTCGCGGTGATCCTGGTGGTGCTCGGCGGTGTGGTGGCCGGTGCGGTGAAGAAGCTCATCCAGAACAGCCTCGGCGGCCTGTCGTACGGCAACATCCTCGGCGACGTCGTCGGCGTGCTCGTGCTGCTCGGCTTCCTCAAGGCCGCCCTGGACCAGGTCGGCATCGCCACCGCGGTCACCGGGCCGGTGCTGATCGCGGTGCTCGCCACGATCGGCGGCATCCTGGTCGTCGGGGTCGGCGGCGCGCTCATCAAGCCGATGCAGCCGCGGCTCGAGGAGGCCCTGTCCAAGGCGCAGCGAGAGGCGGGCAACGTCCGTGCAGAGGCCGGCTCGTCGACCTCGGGCAACGGCTCCACGTCCTCGGCGACCACCTCGGTGTACCCGACGACGGGGTCCGCGCAGCGCTGACCGGCGTACGCACGACGCAGGGCCCGACCCCCGAGGGGCGGGCCCTGCGTCGTGTCGGAGGTCGTGCCGTGCCCTGGGTGGTGCCCCCGGAGAGAATCGAACTCCCGACGCCCTCCTTAGGACGGAGGCGCTCTGTCCACTGAGCTACGGAGGCGCTCGCGACGCGAGGAGCCTACTCGCCGGGGGACCGCCGACCGGGCGCTGCGGCGCCCCGGCCCTAGCTGCGCAGGTAGGAGGCCCCGTTGACGTCGACGACCGTGCCGCTGGCGAACCGGGCCGCCGGCGAGGCCAGCCACAGCACCGCGTCGGCCACCTCCTCGGGCCGGGCGACCCGCCCGAACGGCGACTGGGCGCGCACCGCATCCCCGTCCGGGCCGTCCAGCACCTCGCGTGCCATGTCGGTCTCGACGAAGCCCGGCGCCACGGTGGTCACGCTGATGCCCTGCGGGGCCAGGGCCAGCGCCATCGACTGGCCGAAGGCGTTCAGCCCGGCCTTGCTGGCGCCGTACGCCGGGCAGTCCGGCTCACCGCGGAACGCGCCCCGGCTGGACACGTTGACGACGGCGCCGCCGCCCGCGGCGACCAGGTGCGGCACCGCGCAGAACGTCGCGTGCGCCGCCCCCAGCAGGTTGACGCCCAGGGTCCGGGTCCAGGCGTCCTGCCAGGCCTGGTAGCCGGTGCGCAGCGGCGGGTGGGCCAGGAACACCCCGGCGTTGTTGACGAGCACGTCGAGCCCGCCGAGGAGCCCGGCGGCCTCGTCGACCGCCCGGCGGACCTGCTCGGGGTCGGCCAGGTCGGCCCGGACCTGCACCGCCGAGCCCGGCAGGCTCGCGACGACGCGCTCCGCCTCCTCACGCGAGGCGCTCCAGTGCACCGCGACCCGGTCGCCGCGCTCGGCGAACGCCCGCGCGACGGCCGCGCCGATGCCGCGGGAGGCGCCGGTGACCAGGACCCGGCGGGTCACGCCGCGGCCGCTGCGGCCGCCGCCACCCCGGCGAGCAGCCGGTCCACGTCGTCGTCGTCGGTGTACGGCGCCAGCCCGGCGCGGACCCCGCCGGCGTCGCCGAGGCCCAGCCAGCGGGCCGCCTCGATCGCGTAGAACGTGCCGGCGGGGGCGTTGACGCCGCGCCCGGCCAGCTGCTCGTACACCTCGCGGGGGGTCCGGCCGGCCACCGTGAACAGCACGGTCGGGGTCCGCCGGGCCGGGCTGCCGTGCAGCGTCACGCCGGGCAGGGCAGCCAGCCCGTCGAGCAACCGCACCAGCAGGCGGTCCTCGTGCTCCTCGACGGCCGCCATCGACGCCAGCACCCGGGAGCGCCGGTCGCCGTCACCGGGCAGCAGATCGGCGAGGAAGTCCACGGTCGCCGTCGTGCCGGCCAGCAGCTCGTACGGCAGGGTGCCGGCCTCGAACCGCTCCGGCACCTCGTCGGTGGACGGCAGGAGCTTGTCCGGGTGGAGGGTCTCGAGCAGCGCCGGGTCGGCGACCAGCACGCCGTGGTGCGGGCCGAAGAACTTGTACGGCGAGCAGGCGAAGAAGTCCGCGCCCAGGGCCGTGACGTCGACCGGGGCGTGCGGGGTGAGGTGCACCCCGTCGACGTGCAGCAGGGCTCCGGCGGCGTGCACCGCGTCGGCGATCTCCCGGACCGGGGGCCGGGTGCCGACCAGGTTCGAGGCGCCGGTCACCGCGACGAGCCGGGTGCGGCGGGTGAGCTGGACGCGACCGCGTCGACCGGCAGGTCCCCGGTCACCCGGTCCGGAGTCGGCCCAGCGCACCGTCGCACCGGCGGCCTGCGCGGCCTGCACCCACGGGCGGATGTTGGCGTCGTGGTCGAGCCGGGTGACGACCACCTCGTCCTGCGGCCCCCACTGCTTGGCCAGCGCGCGCGCCAGGTCGTAGGTCAGCGCCGTCATCGACCGGCCGAAGACCACCCCGCCCGGGTCGGCGCCCAGCAGGTCCGCCACCGCCCGGCGCGCCTCGACGACCACGGCGTCGGCGCGGCGCTCGGCCTCGGTCACCGTGCCGCGGTTGGCGATGCCGCTGGTGAGGGTGCGGGCCACGGCCTCGGCCACCGGGGTGGGGACCTGCGAACCGCCGGGGCCGTCGAAGTGCGCCGTACCGGAGCGCAGGGCGGGAAAGGCGGACCGGACACGGGCGACGTCGTAGGAGGACATCCCGACATCCTGCCGACGGCGGTGCCGGGGTCAGGAGTCGGGCTCGCCCCGACGCTGTGCCGGCAGCGGGATCTCCACCCAGACGGCCTTGCCACCGGGCTCGGCCTGCACGCCCCAGCGCGCAGCCAGCTCCGAGACCACCAGGAGCCCGCGGCCGGCCTCGTCCATCCCGTCGGCCGCCCGCGGCCGGGGCGGCGTCGGGTCGGAGTCGGCCACCTCGACCCGCAGGCGGCGGGGCGTCATCGCCAGCCGCAGCACGAGCTCGCGGGTACGGGCGTGCCGCACGCTGTTGCCCACCAGCTCGGTGGCGACCAGCGCGGCGGTGTCGCAGGCGGCCGCCATGTCCCACGAGCGGCACGCCACCCGGGTCGCGGCCCGGGCGAGCTCGGCGCTGCGCGGGGCGGCCGGCAGGACGCGCTCGAGGCGCTGCTCTTGGACAGGGACGCCCCGCATGGCGGGACTGCCCGGACGCGGGGCCACGAACGGCCTCCCGAGAGGGCGCGGCCGCGGGGCAAGGCGACGGACGGATACAACCTGTCCACCCACCGTAGCCGTGCGTCGGCTCCTAGTCTGGTCTTCGTGCCTTCCCCTTCGCGACGCCACCGCCGTGCGGTGGGCCCGGCCGGGGCGCGGCCCCCGCAGGACGAGCCGCGGCCGGGTCCCCGCGAGCAGGACCGCGAGGATCCGGCCGGCACCGAGGCCGACGAGGCCCGGCTGTCCGCCGACCGCCCGCCGCACCACGACCGCGGGGTCTGAGCTTCCCCTTCGGTAGGTCAGCCTCAGGGGTCCGTCCGCCGGCCGGCGGGCCGCCTCCGACCGCGCGGCCAACGGTTTCGGCGTCCAGCTCGGCGGTCGGGCTCACTGGGCACGCGTCAGCCACGAGCCGCTGCCCCGAGGCGGACGCTGAGGCCACTCCGGCCGCGACCTGGAGCCGCGGCCGGCGGTCCGGGGAGAGGTTGGCTGGGAGCGACGCGGGACGCACCCCTGCACCGCCTCCCCAGCGCCCGTCACCCGGTCCCGGCCGTGGTTCCGGCGTCCAGGTGCGGTGCCCGCGGACCCGGGCACGCTCCCGCGGCGTGCCCCTGCGGCCGAGGCGGACGTCGGCACCACCGACGAACGCGGCGCGGACGCGATCGGCCCGGTCGGAGGCCGGGGGCCAGTCGGTGCGGTGCAGAACCCGCTCGGCGGGGGCGCGTACGCGCGGCTCGGGGACGCGGCCGGCGTGGACGGTCCGCCCGGTCAGCCCCGCCGAAGGGGAAGCGGACGCCGCGCCCGGTCGTGGGCCCGGCCATCGTGCGTCCAGCGTCCAGCTGTGCCGTCGGGACGGACCGCGCGCGCTCAGCACCCTGGTCGGCGGGCCGAGGTGGACGCCGAAACCACGGAGAGCGGAGCGGCGGGCCGCGCGGAGGGCTGGGGCCGGGCGGGGCGGGAGGTGCCGGGCAGGCCCGCGGGTGGTGGGCGGTGCGACGGGCAGCCGCACCGGTAGCGCGGAGAGCGGACCTGCGGATCAGGCGGCGACGGACTGCGCAGCAGTGCAGTAGGCGCAGCGACGCGCCGGCTCAGGGATCTTGGACAGGCACTCCGGGCACTCCTTGACCGGACGTGACGGCTCGGGCTCGGTCTTGAAGCGGTCCATCAGCGTCTGCACCGGCCGCAGCACCAGGAAGTACACGACCGTCGCGATCATTGCGAAGCTGATCGCGGCCTGCAGGAACAGCCCGTACTTGAACGGCACCCCGGCGAGGGTGAACTCCTTGGCGGTGACGTCGCCGGTCGCGCCGGTCGCGACGCCGATCAGGGGCTGGATGAACGCCTCGACGAACGACGAGACGACGGCGCCGAACGCGGCGCCGATGACGACGGCGACCGCCAGGTCGACGACGTTGCCGCGCAGCAGGAACTTCTTGAACCCGCCCATGGCGGTTCCTCCTCGGGGAGTCGAGCGGGTGCGTCCCGCCGAGTCTGCCCGGAATCCGGAGCCGACTCGCGGCACGGACCGACTCGTGACCGGGTCAGCGCCGGACGACGACGGACAGCCGGCTGGAGACCGCCGCCGCGGCGAGCCGTGCCGCGGTCGCGGCCGGGGCGGCGACCACCACCAGCGCGCCCTCGAACCCGCCGTCGTCCGCCGGGACGGCGAGGACCGGCGCGCCGGCCGCGATGGTGGCCGCCGTCGCGGACCCCGGCGTGCTGTCCGCCGCGAGCACGTCGACCGCGTCGCCGGCGCGCAGCAGCCGCACGGTGGCCGCGTCGGCGAGGCGTACCGGCACCGCGACGAAGCCGTCGGGCAGGCCGGCGAGCAGGCCCGGTGACACCACCCGGACGTCGGTGACCGGTTCGCCGCGCCGGCCTGCCCCGGCCAGCAGCCGGCCGACCAGGTGGTCCGGCCCGGTGACGGCACCGTCCGGGACGGCCTGCCGCGGCAGGTCCAGTGGGACGAGGTCGCCGGCGGACAGCGTCGTGCCGGCCGGGAGGTCGCGGGCCAGCGCCAGCACGGTCGTCGTCGGCGGGGGTGCGGGAGCCAGCGACGGCAGCGCCGTCGCGACGGCGGCGGCGGCCAGGCCGCCGGCGAGCAGGCCGCGCCGCCGGCTGACCGCGCGCAGCAGCTCCGTGCCGCCGGGCAGCCGGTAGCCCGCAGGTCCGGGCGCCGGCTCACCGCCCGCGGCGCTCACGGCAGCGCGAGCCGGACGTCGAGCCCGTCCAGGGCGGCCGCGCACGGGCAGTGCCGCTCGGTCGGCAGGTCGGGCACGACGTCGGCGAGCAGGGCGCGCAACCGGTCGATGCTGCTGGCGAAGACCCGGAAGACCTCCGGAGCGGTGACCGCTGCGGCCGCCTCGACCCCGGCGTCGAGGTCGGTGACCAGCGCGATCGAGGTGTAGCAGAGCGCCAGCTCGCGGGCGAGCACCGCCTCCGGCTGGCCGGTCATGTTCACCACGTCCCACCCGGCCCGGCCGTACGCCTGCGACTCGGCGCGGGTGGAGAAGCGCGGACCGTCGATGACGACCATCGTCCCGGCCGGCGCCAGCTCCCAGCCGGCGTCACGCGCCCGGCGGGTGACGGCCTCCCGGCCGACCGGGCAGTACGGGTCGGCGAACGGCACGTGCACGGCGCCGGTGTCGTGGAAGGTCTGCTCGCGGCCGCTCGTCCGGTCGACCAGCTGGTCGGGCACGACGAGGGTGCCCGGTCCGAGCGCGGGCTGCAGGCCGCCGACCGCGCACGGCGCGAGGACCTGACGGACGCCGGCGCTGCGCAGCGCCCACAGGTTCGCGCGGTACGGGATGAGGTGCGGCGGGAACCGGTGGTCGCGGCCGTGCCGCGGGACGAACGCGACCCGCCGGCCGGCGACGGTGCCCAGCGTCAGCGGCGCGCTCGGCGGTCCGAACGGGGTGTCGACCTGGCACTCCTCGGCGTCGTCCAGGAAGTCGTAGAAGCCCGACCCCCCGATGACCCCGACCATCGCGTCCGACACCCGCGTGCTCCCTCTGCTGCGCCGCGCCCGCCGGGCGGCGGGACGCACCGCACCCTAGGTCGCCCTGCCGGACCGCAGCCGGGCCCGGTCCACAGCCCGCGAGGCCGTCCACACCGGGCGGCCGGCCGGTGGCACGGCCGCGAGGTGCGGCGGGGAGGTCAGGCGCTCTTCGCAGCCGGCGCGGCAGCGGCGCCGGTGCTCGCCGGGGTCGAACCCGACGACGAGCCGGTGCTGCCCGAGGAGCCGCTGCTGCCGGACGAGCCGGTGCTGCCCGACGAGCCGCCGTCGCCGGAGGACGTCGAGGCCGCCGCGGCGTCCTTCTTCGCGGCCCCGCCCGGGCCGGAGCTGCGGGAGTCGTTCTTGTAGAAGCCGGAGCCCTTGAACACGACGCCCACCGCGGAGAAGACCTTGCGCAGCGTGCCGTGGCACGCCGGGCAGTCGGTCAGGGCGGGGTCGGAGAAGGACTGCACGGCCTCCAGGCGCGTGTCGCACTGCGTGCAGGCGTACTGGTAGGTCGGCACCGCGGGCTGCTCCTCGGACGTAGCACTCGTGCGTCGTGAGTGCCAAGTGTGCGTCACGCAGCGGCGCCCGGTCCAACGACCACCCGGAGCGGCCGTCGGCCGTCCGCTCCGGGCGTCGTGCGCCGGCCGGCTCGCGGGCCGCGATCGGGCCGGGCCCGCCCGCAGGTGGGCCCGGCCCGTTGCCGCCGGCTCAGCCGCGCGGCAGGGCCCGGAACCGGCGCAGCCGCAGGCTGTTGGTCACGACGAAGACCGAGCTGAAGGCCATCGCCGCGCCGGCGATCATCGGGTTGAGCAGACCGGACGCGGCGAGCGGCAGGGCGGCGACGTTGTAGCCGAACGCCCAGAACAGGTTGCCCTTGATGATCCGCAGCGTCCGGCGGGACAGCCGGATGGCGTCGGCGGCGACCCGCAGGTCCCCGCTGACCAGGGTCAGGTCGCTGGCCTCGATCGCCACGTCCGTGCCGGTGCCCATCGCCAGCCCGAGGTCGGCCTGGGCGAGCGCGGCGGCGTCGTTCACGCCGTCGCCGACCATCGCCACCCGACGTCCCTGCTCCTGCAGGCGGCGGACGACCGCGACCTTGTCGGCGGGGAGCACGTCGGCGATGACGGTGTCCGGGCCGACCTCGATGCCCACCTCGCGCGCCACGGCCTCGGCCACGACGGCGTTGTCCCCGGTCAGCAGGATCGGCTCGAGGCCGAGCTCGCGCAGCCGGCGGATCGCCTCCGTGCTGCTGTCCTTGACGGTGTCGGCGACGCCGAGGATGCCGCGGGCCCGGCCGTCCCAGGCGACCGCCACGGCGGTGCGACCGGCGGCGAGGGCGGCTCCGGCCGCCTGCTCCAGCTCCGGGGTCAGCGGCATGGACCACTCCGCGAGCAGCCGCGGCCGGCCCACCAGGACCGCCCGCCCCTCGACCATGCCCTGCACCCCGAGGCCGGGGACGTTCGTCAGGTCGGTGACCGCGGGCAGGGCGCCGGTCCGGGAGACCGCTCCGGCAGCGACCGCGCGGGCGATCGGGTGCTCGCTGCCGGACTCCAGCGCGCCCGCGACGCGCAGCAGCTCGTCGGGGTCGACCCCGTCCGCCGGCACGACGTCGACCAGCGTCATCGTGCCGGTGGTGACCGTGCCGGTCTTGTCGAGCACGACGGTGTCGACGTCCTGGGTGCTCTCCAGCACCTCCGGGCCCTTGATGAGGATGCCGAGCTGGGCGCCGCGGCCGGTTCCGACCATCAACGCGGTCGGTGTGGCCAGCCCGAGCGCGCACGGGCAGGCGATGATCAGCACGGCGACGGCAGCCGTGAACGCGGCGCCGAGACCGCCGCCGGTGCCGGTCCAGAACCCGAAGACGGCCACGGCGAGCGCCACCACGACCGGCACGAACACCCCGGAGATGCGGTCGGCGAGCCGCTGGACCTGCGCCTTGCCGTTCTGCGCGTCCTCCACCAGCCGGGCCATCTGCGCCAGCTGGGTGTCCGCGCCGACCCGGGTGGCGGTCACCACCAGGCGGCCGCCGGCGTTCACCGACGACCCGACCACCGGGTCACCGAGGCCGACCTCGACGGGAACCGACTCGCCGGTGAGCAGCGAGACGTCGAGCGCCGAGGTGCCCTCGACCACCGACCCGTCGGTCGCGACCTTCTCGCCGGGCCGCACCACGAAGGTGTCACCGACGGCCAGCTGCTCCACCGGAACCCGGGTCTCGACGCCGTCGCGCAGCACGGCGACGTCCTTGGCGCCGAGCTCCAGCAGGGCACGCAGCGCCGCCCCGGAGGCGCGCTTGGAGCGCGCCTCGAGGTAGCGGCCCGCCAGGATGAACATCGTCACCCCGGCGGCGGCCTCGAGGTAGATGTCGCCCTCGCCGCTGCTGCGACGGATGGTCAGCTCGAACGGGTGGACCATGCCGAGCTCGCCGGCCGTGCCCAGGAAGAGCGCGTACACCGACCAGGCGAACGCCGCCAGCGTGCCGACGCTGATCAGGGTGTCCATGGTCGCCGCGCCGTTGCGCAGGTTCTTCCAGGCCGCCTGGTGGAACGGCAGCGCGCCCCACAGCACGACCGGCGCGGCCAGCGTGAGCGCCAGCCACTGCCAGGCCCGGAACTGCAGTGCCGGGACCATCGACAGCGCGATCACCGGGACCGTCAGGACCGTCACGACAAGCAGCCGCTGCTTGAGCGCGGCCGCGGGGTCGTCAGGCTCGGGAGCCGTCGGTCCCGCCGGCTCGGCGCTCGGCAGCGCGGCGGAGTAGCCGGCCGACGCGACCGCCGCCAGCAGCGCCTCGGGGGCCACCCCCTCGGCGAAGCGGACCTTGGCCTTCTCGGTGGCGTAGTTGACCGTCGCGGTCACGCCGTCGAGCTTGTTCAGCTTCTTCTCGATGCGGTTCGCGCAGGACGCGCAGGTCATGCCGTGAATCGCCAGCTCGACGTCGTTGCCGGGGCGGGTCGCGGTTCCGGCGGTGCCGGTGACGGGGCTCATCGGGGGGTCTCCTGGTGGGCGGGCCGGCCGTCGTCGTGCCCGGCCGGTACGGAGGCGGGGGCGACGGTGCCGATCGGGCCGACCGCCGCGCCGACGGTCAGGGAGACCGTGAAGACGGCGACCAGAGCGAGGGCGTACGCCGCGAGCCGGCTGGCGGTGCTCATGCGGTGCTCCTGTCGGGGAGAGGTGGCGGGTGGGAGGAGGCGCGGGAGCCCGTTCGTCAGCCGGCCAGCGCGTACCCGGCCTCCTCGACGGCCTCGCGGACCTGCGCGACGGGGACCGGCGGGGTGGCGGCGAACGTCAGCCGGCCGGTCGGCAGGTCGACGGCCACCTCGGTGACACCGGGCAGCCCGCCGACCTCCTCGGTGACGGCGGCGACGCAGTGGCCGCAGGTCATGCCGTCGACGACGTAGGCCTGCACGGCCGGGGCGGTCTCGGTACGGGTGGTCTCGGTGCTCACGGTGCTCCTCGGATCGGGGTCGGGTCGGGTGCGGTGCGCGGTCGGCCGGACGCGGCGGGCCGCGCCTCGGTCAGGAACGGACGAGGCGGGCGATGGCGTCGGAGGCCTCCTTGAGCTTCACGGCCCCCTCGTCCCCGCCCTCGGCGACGGCCCGCGCGACGCAGTGCGCCAGGTGCTCGTCCAGCAGGGCCAGCGAGACCGCCTGCAGGGCCTTGGTCGCGGCGCTGACCTGCGTGAGGATGTCGATGCAGTAGACGTCCTCGTCGATCATGCGGGCGATGCCACGGACCTGCCCCTCGATCCGGGCGAGGCGTTTGAGATAGCCGGCCTTGTCTCCCGTGTAGCCGTACGGCGGCGCCGGTACAGGCTCGTCGACGGGGTTTCCCACAGCGGCCTCCTGGAGATATGTCACACCGTTCTGAACACCCCTAGGGGGTATCCGATTCCCGCTGACCAGCGGGTTCGCGTTCCCGTTCATACCCCCGGGGGGTAGCGCAGACACCTGTCGGCCTGTGGACGACGCGACGGGGCCTCTGTCCGCCTTGTAACCTGACCGTGATGTCTAGCCGCCTTGTCACCCTTGCCGCCGCTCCGGTCCTCGCTCTGGCTCTCGCCGCGACGACCGCTCCCGCCGCCTCCGCGGCCCCCGCACTGCAGGTCGGGGCGCTGACAGCAGCCCCCAGCCTGGTCGACCTGCAGGCCGAGGTCGACGCGGTCTCGGCCGCCCTGACCGACGCGACCCGCCGGCTCGAGGAGGGTGAGGCCCGCCTCGCCGAGGTGCGTGCCCAGGGCGTGCAGGCCCGGGCCGAGGCCGACGCCGCCGTCGCCGTCACCGAGGCGGCCCGCGTCCGGCTGGGCCGGATCGTGGGTGCCGCGTACCGCAGCCCGCAGCCCAGCGACGTCGCTGTGGCGCTGTCCGCCGGACGGGGCGAGCTGGGCGACGCCGTCCGCGCCCAGGTCAGCCTGGAGCAGGTGCAGGGCTCGCAGCAGGACACGCTGCGCGAGGCGATGGACGAGGCGATGCGTGCCGAGGCGCTCGTCCGCGAGGCCGAGCGGCTGGAGAAGGAGGCCGACGAGCAGGCCGCAGCCCTGGCTGCCGAGCTGGCCGACGTCCAGGCGAAGGCCGAGCAGAGCCGCACCCGCCTGGAGGCGGCGGCGGCGCAGCTCGAGCAGGACCGCATCGCCCGCGAGGCGACCCGGGCCAGCCGCGACCGCACCGTGCCGCCGCCCGTCGTCGGCGGTGGCTCCGGCAGCTGCGGCGGAGGCAGCCTGGGCGGCTACGGCAACGGCCTGATCCCGTCCAACGCGCTGTGCCCGCTGGACGGCACCAACGGGCTGCTGCTGCGGGCCGACGCCGCGGCGGCCTTCAACCGGATGGCGGCCGCCGGCGGGATGCCCTGCGCGGGGAACTCGTACCGCAGCTACGCCCAGCAGGTGGCCGTGTACCGGGTCAAGCCCAACCTGGCGGCCGTGCCCGGCACGAGCAACCACGGCTGGGGTGTCGCGGTCGACTTCGCCTGCGGCGCGGAGAGCTTCGGCTCGCCGGGCTACAACTGGCTGAAGAAGAACGGGCCGTCCTACGGCTGGAACCACCCGTCCTGGGCCGAGCCGGGCGGCAGCCGCCCGGAGCCGTGGCACTGGGAGTACACGGGCTGATCGCCCGCCGGGGTCGGATCACCGGGTCGGGGTCGCCGGGTCGGGGTCGCCGGGTCGGCGTGTCGCCGTACCCGATGTCGGGTTTGCTATAACGTCCCGGGCCGCACGCGCCGAGAACGAGACCACGGAGAAGACCGGGACAACCCGACCCTCGAACGGCTGGAGCCGCTCACGTGATCACGACCGCCGTACGCCGCACGACGGTGCTGGTCGCTCTGACCGTGGCCGTGCTCGGGACAGGTCCGGTCGGAGCGGCGTCCGCCGCCGACCCCGTTCTCCCGCCCGTGACGGTGTCCGAGCAGGACGTGCTGTCGGCCCGTGAGCGGGCCACCGCGGTCGGCGCCGCCGTCGCCCGGGTGGCCGGCGAGCTGGAGGCGGGCACCGCGCGCTGGGAGGCCGGCCGGGTCGAGCTGGCGGGCAAGCAGGCCGAGGCCGCGGAGGCGGCCGCCCGGGCCGCCGCCGCCGCCGAGGTCGCGGCGCAGCGCAAGCGGACCCTGTCCGGGTTCGTCAGCGCGAACTACCGCAGCCCGGTGATGGCGCCGCTCGCGCTCACTGCCGGTTCCACCGAGAACGGGATGCTCGACGCGCTGCGCTCCGAGGCCGACCTCGACCGGATCCGCGGCAACCAGACCGACGCGCTGCTCGACGCGAAGGCGGCCAATGAGGCCGCCGAGGCCGCTGAGCGGGCCGCTCGCGCCCTGCAGGACGCGGCCCGGGCGCAGGAGCGCGCCCTGGCTGCCGACCTGCGGTCGCTGCAGACCCTCGCGGCCAGCACCGGCGCGCGGCTCGAGCAGGCCAACGCCGAGCTCGACGGCCTGGAGGCCACCCGGACGGCCGAGCTCGCCGCCCTTGAGGCCGCCAAGGCCGAGATCGCCCGGCTCGCGGCCGAGCGGGCTGCAGCCGCGCGGGCCGAGGCCGAGCGCCAGGCCGCCGAGGCCCGGGCGAAGCGCAGCCGGGCCGTGGCGCCGGCGGCGGCACCCCGACCGGTTGCGCCGGCCGCGCCCAGGGCGCCGGCCGCGCCGGCCGCACCGGCCGGCGGGGGCTCCTGCAGCGGCCGGTCCACCGGCGGCTACGCGAACGGCGGCATCCCGGCCTCGGCGCTGTGCCCCCTGCAGTACGCCCCCGGTCACATGCTGCGGGCCGACGCCGCCGCCGCCTTCAACCGGATGACCGGCGCCTACCGGTCGGCGACCGGTTCACCGATCTGCGTCACCGACTCCTACCGCAGCTACGGGGCGCAGGTAGCCGTGTTCCGCTCCAAGCCCGGCCTGGCCGCCATCCCCGGGACCAGCAACCACGGCTGGGGCGTCGCCGTCGACCTGTGCGGCGGCGCGCAGGACTTCGGCACGCCGGCGTACAACTGGCTCAAGTCCAACGCGGGGAGCTACGGCTGGGGGCACCCGTCCTGGGCCGAGCCGGGCGGCAGCCGCCCGGAGCCGTGGCACTGGGAGTACTCGGGCTGACCGCTGCGGTCAGGGACCCCGCCGGCGCGGCGGCGGGCCCGCCGCCTGGGTGAGCAGCGCCGCGAGCTCCGGGTGCGCGGCCGCGGCGGCCCACTCCTGCGGCGTGGCGCCGTCCTCGAGGTCGCGCACCGTGCGGTCCGCGCCGAGCTCCAGCAGCGCCAGCACGACCTGCCGGTCGCCGCGCCTGGCGGCCTCGTGCAGCGCGGTCCCGACCTGCCGGTGGTCCACGTCCAGCCCGAGCGCGACGGCGAGCCGGACGGGCTCGCCGTGCCCGGTGGCGGCCGCCTTGCCGACCAGGTGGGGCTCGGCGCGACGCAGCCGGTCGGCCAGGTCCGGGTCCGCCCGCAGCAGCGCGGTCGCCGTCGACTCCTCCGCGGCCAGCACCGCCCCGACCAGCCGGGTGAGGTCGTCGACCGCCTCGTCGTCGGCTCCGGCCGCGGCCAGCAGGCGCGCGACCGTGCGGTGGCCGTGCTCCACCGCCACGGCGTACGGCGTCCGGCCCTCGAACGCCGGATCGGGGCTGACCGCCCTGGGGTCGGCGCCGGAGGTCAGCAGCGCCGCCACGCGCCGGGGGAGCCCGTGCCGGGCGGCGTGCAGCAGCTGGTCGGCGAGCAGCTGCCGGGGCGCGGGGTGGTGCGGCGCCAGGGCCCAGTGCCACGGCCCGCCGTCACCCCGGCCCAGCCCGGCCCGGAGCAGCAGCTCGAGCACCTCGGTGTCGTCCTGCCCGGGGCAGGCGCGCAGCTGCTGGCAGACCGCCGCGTCGTTGGCGTTCGCACCGGCCCCGAGCAGCAGCCGGGCCAGCTGCAGGCGGTGCGGGTGGGGTGGCCACCCGTCGCCGTCGTCCAGCGCCCCGGCCAGCGCCGTGCGCGGCGGGACCCGGCCCTCCCACAGGTAGCCGTCGTTCGGGTCGGCCCCGGCCCTGAGCAGCAGCTCGGCGACGGCGAGCTGGTCGTAGGTCGGCGCCGGCCCGCAGACCCGGGAGAACGCGACGTAGAGCAGCGGCCGCCAGGCGAACGGCCCGCCGGGGGCGTGCACGGCCGCCGGGTCCGCCTCCAGGGCGGCGCGCACGGCCGCGACGTGGCCCACCGCGGCGGCGACGTGCAGCGAGCGCCGGGCCAGGTCGGGGCGCTCGTCGAGCAGGACCGCGGCCTGCTGCAGGCGCTGCCCGGCGTCCGGTCCGTAGGTCACGCAGCCCAGCCGGAGGAGCTCCGCGGCCTGGCTCGCGGGGTCCGCGGCGGCCGCGCCGACCGGCTGCGCGTGCGGGCTGCGGCTCCACGCCGACACGAAGGCCAGGTGCGCCTGCAGCGCGGCCCACCCGGCGAAGCCGTGCGCCCGGGCGACCACCCGCTGCGCGTCGGCCAGGGTGAACCGGGTCGCCTCGGCGCTGCCGGCGGCCAGCCCACGGTGCCCGGCGGAGTGCAGCCGGACCAGGGCGAGCGCGCCCGGGATCCCGGCCCGGACGGCGTCCCGCAGCTGCCGCGGGTCGGCGGGGGTGGCAGGCGGGTTCGGCGGCGTCGGCACGGCGGCCTCCTGTTCGGACCCCCGGGGTGGTGGGCCGACCAGCAGGCATCCGCCAGCCGCGGGGCAGGGCCCAGCCGCTGTACGGACTCCGGTCCCCACCCGAGGTGAACCGGAGGGTAGCCCTGGGCTCAGCTCCCGAGCGCGGCCTTTGGCAAGGCCGCGGAGGGTCCGCGGGTGCGTTCCCGGGCATTGCCGGGCGAACCGGCCGGCGCCCGCGGCCCGGGGACCGCCACCGGGCCCGCCGTCAGGGGACGGCGACCTCGAGCCGGCCCGACCGCACGTCGTAGATCGCGCCGGTGACGGGCAGGCCGCGGGGCAGGAACGGCCAGCTGCGGACCCGCTGGACGTCCCGCTCGAGCGCCTCCCGCTGGTCGCGGACGGTGAAGAAGTCGATGCTGCGGGCGTCCACCTGGGTGTTGGCGTAGACCGCCTCCTGCACCTGCTCGTCGCTGCGGCTCGCCATCCCGCAGTCGGTGTGCGGGACGACGAGCACCCGCTCCACGCCGAGCAGCGCCACCGCCAGGACCAGCGTCCGCAGCACGTCGTCGGTGACCCGCGCCCCGGCGTTGCGCAGGATCTTCGCGTCGCCGCGCGACAGGCCGAGCATCTGCAGCGGCTCGATGCGGGAGTCCATGCACGTCACGACAGCCAGCCCGCGGGCGGCCCGGCCGCGCAGGCCGTCGTCGACGAAGCGCTCGGCGTAGCCGGCGTTGCCGGCCAGGACGTCGTGGAAGGCCGGCAGGCCGGGGCTGTCAGCGGTGTTCGCACTCATGCCCGTACCCTCTCAGGTCGGTCCGGTTCGTGTCACCGGCAGGGTCACCACCCCGCCGGGCGTGGCCACGGCGTGCACCCGGACGTCGTGCGGCTCGGCCGGCAGGGCGGCCACCAGCTCGCCGTCGTGCAGCAGCGCCACCACCAGCCCGCCGGCCCGCCGCAGCGCCCGGTCGTACGACCCGCCGCCGCGGCCCAGCCGCACGCCCCGCCGGTCCACCGCCAGCGCCGGCACGAGCACGACGTCGCAGCCGGCGACCGCGTCGACGCCGAGCAGCGGACCGCCGCCGTACGCCGTCCAGTCCAGGTCGCGGTCCGGCCGCAGCACCGGGACCAGGGTGTCCGGGGTGAGCAGGGCCTGCGTCGCCGGCTCGGTGCCGAACGCCACGTACGCCGCGACCCGGCGGCCGGCGAGCAGGCCCCGCAGGGCGTCGTCGCGCCGCGCGTCCCCGGCCGCGCGGCGGCCGGGCGGCAGCGCGGCGCGGGCGGCGAGCAACCGGCGGCGCCAGGCCGGCTTGCCGGCCGGGTCGGGCGGCTCCGGCTGCGGCGTCGCGGTCATGGCCCCAGCCTGCCCGGACCGACGGGTGGTGCGCTTAGGGTTCGGCGCATGGCAGTCAGCAAAGCGGTCATCCCCGCGGCCGGGCTCGGCACCCGTTTCCTCCCCGCGACCAAGGCGACGCCGAAGGAGATGCTGCCGGTCGTCGACCGGCCGGCGATCCAGTACGTCGTGGAGGAGGCCGCCGCGGCCGGCCTGCGCGACGTCCTGATGATCACCGGGCGCAGCAAGCGCGCTCTGGAGGACCACTTCGACCGGGTCGTCGAGCTCGAGCTCGCCCTGGAGGCCAAGGGCGACGTCGAGCGGCTGGCGCTGGTCCGGGCGGCCAGCGAGATCGCGACCGTGCACTACGTGCGCCAGGGCGACCCGAAGGGGCTCGGCCACGCGGTGCTCGCCGCCGCCGAGCACGTCGGCGCGGAGGCGTTCGCGGTGCTGCTCGGCGACGACCTCATCGACCCGCGGGACCCGCTGCTGACCCGGATGGTCGAGGTGCAGGAGCGCGAGGGCGGCTCGGTGGTCGCCCTCATGCAGGTGCCGCACGAGGTCATCCACCTGTACGGCTGCGCGGCGGTCGAGGGCCGCGACGGCGCGTCCGGGGACGACGTCGTCCGGATCACCGGGCTGGTGGAGAAGCCGCCGACCGCCGAGGCCCCCAGCGACCTGGCGATCATCGGCCGGTACGTGCTGTCGCCGACGGTCTTCGACGTGCTGCGCAGCACGCCGCCCGGCCGGGGCGGGGAGATCCAGCTGACCGACGCGCTGCAGACCCTGGCCGGCCGCGAGCCGCTGCACGGGGTGGTCTTCCGTGGCCGCCGGTACGACACCGGGGACCGGCTGGACTACCTCAAGGCCGTCGTCCGGCTCGCCGCGGAGCGCGACGACCTCGGGCAGCCGTTCCTGGCCTGGCTGCGGGAGTGGCTGCCGGCCCAGCAGGACGGGCCGGCCGGCGACCCGCAGCCGGCGGGGGCGCCCGGCCCGGCCGGCAGCACCCCATGACCGCTGGTCCGGCCGCCGCCGACCGGCCCCCGGTCACCGTCGACGAGCACCTCGCGCGGGTGCTGTCGGTGGTGCAGCCGCTGTCCCCGCTCGACCTCGGCCTGCTCGACGCGCAGGGCTGCTACCTCGACGAGGACGTCGTCGCCCCGGCGCCGCTGCCCGGCTTCGACAACAGCTCGATGGACGGCTACGCGGTGCGGGTGGCCGACCTGGCGGGCGACCTGCCGGTCGTGCTGCCGGTGGTCGGGGACGTCGCCGCCGGCCCGGCGTCGGACCTGCGGGTCCAGCCCGGTCTCTGCGTACGGATCATGACCGGGGCGGCGCTGCCCCCCGGCGCCGACGCGGTGGTCCCGCTGGAGCTCACCGACGGCGGGGTCACCTCGGTCCGGATCGACCGCCGGGTCGACGAGGGCGCCTACATCCGGCGGGCCGGCGAGGACGTGGCGGCCGGCGAGACCGTGCTGACCCGCGGCAGCGCGCTGGGCAGCGCGCAGCTCGGCCTGGCCGCCGCGGTCGGCCGCAACCGGGTGCTGGTCCGCCCGCGCCCGCGGGTCGTGGTGGTCTCGACCGGCTCCGAGCTCGTCGAGCCGGGCACGCCACTCGGGCCGGGGCAGATCGCCGACGCCAACAGCTACGCGCTCACCGCGGCGGCCACCGAGGCCGGTGCCCAGGCCTACCGGGTCGGCATCGTGCCGGACGAGCCGGACACGCTGCTCGGCACGCTGGAGGACCAGCTGGTGCGGGCCGACGTGCTGGTGACCAGCGGCGGGGTGAGCGTCGGGGCGTACGACGTCGCGAAGGAGGTGCTGTCGCGGCTCGGCACGGTCCAGTTCGACAAGGTCGCCATGCAGCCGGGGATGCCGCAGGGCTTCGGCACGATCGGACCGGACGCCACGCCGGTCTTCGCGCTGCCCGGCAACCCGGTGTCGGCCCTGGTGAGCTTCGAGGTGTTCGTCCGCCCGGCGCTGCGCCGGATGGTCGGCGCCGAGCCGCTGGAGCGCCCCCGGGTCTCGGCGACCACGACGCTGCCGCTGACCTCACCGCGGGGCAAGCGCACGTTCGTCCGGGTGCTGCTGGAGACCCGCAAGGGGGTGCCGGTGGTCACACCGGTGAGCGGCCCCGGTTCCCACCTGCTGGCCGGGATGGCCCGCGCGAACGCCTTGGCGGTGCTGCCCGAGGAGGTGGAGCACGTGGCGGCCGGTGAGCAGGTCGGCGTGCTCGTGCTCGACCGGCGGGGCCAGTGAGCGGCGGCGAGGGCCGGCTGACCCACCTGGACGAGTCGGGCGCCGCCCGGATGGTCGACGTCACGGCCAAGGACGTCACCGCCCGGACCGCCACCGCCTCCGGCCGGGTCGACCTGTCACCGGCGGTCGTCGCGCTGCTGCGCGGCGAGGGAGTGCCCAAGGGCGACGCCCTGGCGGTGGCGCGGATCGCCGGGATCATGGGCGCGAAGCGGACGCCGGACCTGGTGCCGCTGTGCCACCCGGTGGCGCTGTCCGGGGTTCACCTCGACCTGACGGTCGACGACGCCGGGGTCGCGGTGACGGCGACCGCCCGGACCGCGGACCGCACCGGCGTCGAGATGGAGGCGCTCACCGCGGTGACGGTCGCCTGCCTCACCCTGGTGGACATGTGCAAGGCCGTCGACAAGCGCGCGGTCATCTCCGGCGTCCGGGTGGAGGCCAAGAGCGGCGGCAAGAGCGGCGCGTGGACCCGCTAGGCCGGGTGCTGGTGGTGACCGTGTCCGACCGGTCCTCGCGCGGGGAGCGGCCGGACACCTCCGGCCCGCTGCTCGCCGAGCTGGTCACCTCGCTCGGCTTCTCGGTCGGCCCGGTCGTCGTCGTGCCCGACGAGGTCCCGGCGGTGCAGGACGCGCTGCGGGAGGGCGTGGCGCAGGCGTACGACGTCGTGCTGACCACCGGCGGCACCGGGCTGTCGCCGCGGGACGTCACGCCGGAGGCGACCCGGCCGCTGCTGGAGCGCGAGGCGCCGGGGCTGGCCGACGCGGTGCGCCGGCAGGGCGGGGACCGGGTCCCCACCGCGGTGCTGTCACGCGGCGCCGCGGGCACGATCGGCCGGACGCTGGTGGTGAACCTGCCCGGCTCGACCGGCGGGGTGCGGGACGGCGTCGCCGCGCTCGCCCCCGTCCTGGCGCACGCCGTGGCGCAGCTGCGCGGCGGGGACCACTGACGGCCAGGGGCTGGCCGGCGAGCCTGGCGCACGGGCCGGTCGGGCTGCGCCCGCTGCGGCTGCGGGACGCCGGCCCGTGGAGCGAGGTGCGCCGGCGCAACCAGGCCTGGCTCGAGCCGTGGGAGGGCGCGGCCGAGTCGCAGCCCCCGGCGCGGTGGGAGGACCGGCACAGCACCGCCGTGTTCGGGGTGCTGCTGCGCGGACTGCGGCGCGAGGCCCGGTCCGGCCGGGCGCTGCCGTTCGCGGTGACGTACCAGGGCCGGCTGGTCGGGCAGGTCAACGTCAGCGGCATCGTGCGCGGCGCGTTCGACAGCGCGGCGATCGGCTACTGGGTGGACTCGGCGGTGGCGGGCCGGGACGTGACCCCGACCGCGGTGGCCCTGGTCGTGGACCACTGCTTCGGCGCAGCCGGCCTGCACCGGGTCGAGGCGAACATCCGGCCGGAGAACGCGGCGTCGCTGCGGGTCGTCGACAAGCTCGGGTTCCGCCGCGAGGGCCTGCACGAGCGGTACCTGTTCATCGACGGCGCCTGGCGCGACCACCTGAGCTACGCGCTGGTCCGCGACGACGTGCCGGAGGGCGTGCTGCACCGGTTCACCCGCCGCTGACCTTCAGGGGGCGCCGGAACCTGCCGATGCAGCCGCGACACACCGCTGCACGTCCACCGCGAACGGCCTGGCAGTCACTACGGTCCGTGACGTGGGCAGCGGCCTCATCCTCCTCGTCATCGTCGGTGCCTGGCTTGCGGTGCTCGTCCCCATGGGACTGCGCTCGCACGACAGCGCCGTGTCCTCGCGCGCCCCGGAGCGGTTCGGCGACGCCATGCGCGTGCTGTCCCGCCGGTCCGCGCTGCCGTCCGGCTGGTCGGACGACGACGACCTGCTCGAGGACCCCGGCGACGAGCCGGGCCGGCGCCGTCTGCTGCCTGCGCTGCGTTCCCCGCTCCCCGCCCTGCGCGGCGCGCTGACCGCCGCCTCGCCGGCCGCCCGGCGGCGTCGCACCCTGCTCGGGCTCCTCGCGCTGGCCGTGCTCACCCTGGTCGCCGGCCTGGTCGGGCCGACCGCCCTGCTCGGCGTCAGCGCGCTGGCTGCGGGGCTGGCCGCGCTGTTCGCGGCGTCCTGCCGGCGGGCCGCCGTCGCCCGGCAGCGGGCCCGGTACGAGGCGGACCTCGCCGCGGCCCGGGACGAGGCCCTCCGGCAGGCGGAGCTGGCCGAGCAGGAGGAGCTGGCCGAGCGGGAGCGGGCCGCCCGGCTCGAGCGCGAGGCGGCGGCTGCCTACCGCGACGCCCTGGCCCGGGCCGCCGCGGCAGCCCGCGCCGAGGCCGAGGTCGAGCCGGTACGGGCCGCCGTCGGCGCGCCGTGGCAGCCGGTCCCGGTGCCGCTGCCGACCTACGTGGGCAAGGCCGTCGCCCCGGCCGCGCCGAGCCCGGCCCGGCGGGAGCGCGGCGTGCCGCCGCGGCCCGAGGTCGGGCTGCCCGACGACCCCGGCGCGGCGGCCGGGTACGACGCGGTCCGCGAGCGCCGGCGGGCCGTGGCCGGCTGGTAGGGTTCTGTCCGGCCTGGGGGCTGTGGCGCAGTCCGGTAGCGCACCTCGTTCGCATCGAGGGGGTCAGGGGTTCGAATCCCCTCAGCTCCACCCGTCCGCCAGCACGACGACGCCGCCCGGGCCCTCCGCCCGGGCGGCGTCGTCGTCGCCGGCCCTGCTCAGCGCTGCTCGGGCGCCGGCACCCCGACGGCGGTCCCGCGGGCCGGCAGCGGTGGCCGCAGCAGCCGCCGACCCGCCGGCAGAGCCGGTTGCTCGGACGCGGCCGGTCCCACCCGGCTGCTCACACCCAGCTGGGGAACCACATCCGGTCCTGCCACTGCGACAGCGGGATCGTGACCGCCGCCAGCACCGGGTAGAAGAACGCGAACGCCGCCACCGCCAGCGCCGCGTACCCCCCGACCGCCGCCGCGCCCCAGCGCCGGCGGGCCGGCGAGGCGTCCCGGCCGCCCAGCACCTGCCCGGCGACCAGCGCCACGCCGAGCGCCAGGAACGGCACCGCCGGCAGCGCGTAGAACAGGAACATGGTGCGGCCGTTCAGGTCGTCGCGGATCCACGGCACGATCGCCGCCGCACCCAGCGCCAGCACCGCCCAGGCCCGCCAGTCGCGTCGGGACACCCCCCGCCAGAGCAGCGCGACCGCGACCGGCAGCCCGGCCCACCACAGCACCGGGTTGCCGATCGCCAGCACCTCGCGGGCGCAGGAGGCGACCTCGCAGCCGTACGCCCCCTCCGTGATCCCCGGCGGGTAGTAGTAGGAGACCGGCCGGGCCAGCAGCAGCCAGCCGGCCGGGTGCGACGCGTACGGGTGCGGGCTGGACAGCCCTTCGTGGAAGCGACAGCACCGCCGCGTGGTAGTGCCACAGCGAGCGCAGCGCGTCCGGCAGGAAGCCGAAGCGGCCGGGGAGCAGCTGCTCGGCGGCCCACTGCCGGTCGTAGCCGAGGTCGGAGGCGAACCAGCCGGTCCAGGACAGCAGGTACACCGCCAGCGGCAGCAGGACGAAGGCCCCGGCCAGCGGCACCGCCGACCGGCGCACCGTCGCCCGGAACGGCGCGCGCAGCCCGGCGCTGCGCCGGGCGCCGACCTCCCAGGCCAGCACCAGCAGAGCGAGCACCGCCAGGTAGTACAGCCCGCTCCACTTGGTGGCGACGGCCGCGCCGAGGCAGCCGCCGGCCGCCAGCAGCGCCCAGCGCGGCCCGCCCGGCGGCCCGGCGCCGACCAGCCGGCCGTCCGGCGCGCCGGCCAGCCGGGCCCGGAGCCGGTCGCGGTCCAGCACCAGCAGCGCGAAGGCCGCGGTCGTCCAGAGCACCAGGAACACGTCGAGCATCGCGACCCGGCTCTGCACCAGGTGCAGCCCGTCGACCGCCAGCAGCAGGCCGGCCAGGCCGCCGAGCAGGGTGCTGCCGGTGAGGCGCCGGCCGACCCGGACGACGACCAGCACGGTCAGCGTCCCGGCGACCGCGGCGGCGATCCGCCAGCCGAACGGGGTCACCCCGAACAGCTGCATGCCGAGCGCGATGGCCCACTTGCCCAGCGGCGGGTGCACCACGAACGAGCCGCCGCCGGTGGGCAGGCACGCACCGGCCAGGTCGCCGCCCTCGGTGACGTGCTCGACGCCGTACCGCAGCAGGTTCTGCGCGTCGCAGGCGTAGTAGACCTCGTCGAAGACCTTCCCGCCGGCCGCCGCGTTGTCCGGCAGGTCCAGCCGCACCACGCGCAGCAGGCCGGCGAGCAGCGTGACGAGCAGCGTCAGCGGCCAGCCGCCCGGGCCCGACCGCGGGCTGCAGCCGGCGCCGCCACGGCGCGGGCTCGGCGGCCGCCGGGAGCGCGCCGGGCGCGACGACGGTCACCGGGCGCCCCCGGTCCTGCCACCAGCCGCCATGCGCCGGAGCCTAGGAGAACGGCCGGGAGCGCCCGCGGGGCAGACTGTCGGGATGCCCCTCGTCCTCGCCGGAGCCCCGATCGGCCGGCCGGGCGACGCGAGCCCGCGGCTCGCCGAGGCGCTGGCGACCGCGGAGGTCGTCGCGGCGGAGGACACCCGGCGGCTGCACCGGCTCTGCGCCGACCTGGGGGTCACCCCGACCGGCCGGGTCCTGAGCTGCTTCGAGGGCAACGAGGAGCGCCGGATCCCCGAGCTGCTGGACGCGGTCCGGGCCGGCAGCACCGTGCTGCTGGTCACCGACGCCGGCATGCCGACCGTGTCCGACCCCGGCTTCCGGCTGGTCGCCGCGGCCGCCGCCGAGGACCTGCCGGTCACCTGCCTGCCCGGGCCGTCCGCGGTGACCACGGCGCTGGCCGTCAGCGGGCTGCCGAGCGACCGGTTCTGCTTCGAGGGGTTCCTGCCGCGCAAGGCCGGCGAGCGCCGGACCCGGCTGGCGGCGCTGCAGGCCGAGCGGCGGACCGTCGTGCTCTTCGAGGCGCCGCACCGGCTGGCCGACAGCCTCGCCGACATGGCCGAGGTGCTCGGCGCGGCACCGCCGGGCCGTCGTGTGCCGCGAGCTGACCAAGACCCACGAGCAGGTGCTGCGGGGCACCCTGGCCGAGCTCGCCGCCTGGGCGCAGGACGGCGTCCGGGGCGAGGTCACCCTGGTGCTGGCCGGCGCCCCGGAGGCCGAGGTGGAGACCACGCCGGCCGAGCTGGTCCGGCTGGTCGGGGTCCGCGAGCAGGCCGGCCTGACCCGCAAGGAGGCGCTCGCCGCGGTGGCTTCCGAGACCGGGCTGCCGCGCCGGGACGTGTACGACGCGGTGGTCGCCGCCAAGCGCGGCGGCTGAGCCCGCCGGGCCCCGCAACTAGGCTGCCGGACGTGTCCCGCAACATCCTGACCGCGGTCGCCTGGCCCTACGCCAACGGCCCCCGCCACATCGGCCACGTCGCCGGCTTCGGCGTGCCCAGCGACGTCTTCAGCCGCTACCAGCGGATGGCCGGCAACCGCGTCCTGATGGTCAGCGGCACCGACGAGCACGGCACGCCGATCCAGGTGCAGGCCGACCAGGAGGGCGTCAGCGCCCGCGAGCTGGCCGACCGCTACAACCGGGTGATCGCCGAGGACCTGCAGGGCCTCGGGCTGTCCTACGACCTGTTCACCCGCACCACCACGCGCAACCACTACGCGGTCGTGCAGGAGATGTTCCGGGCGCTGCACGCCAACGGCTACGTCGTCGAGCGCTCGCAGCTGTCGGCGATCGACCCGGCCACCGGGCGCGGCCTGCCGGACCGCTACGTCGAGGGCACCTGCCCGATCTGCGGGTACGACGGCGCGCGCGGCGACCAGTGCGACAACTGCGGCAACCAGCTCGACCCGCAGGACCTGCGTCAACCCGCGCAGCAAGATCGACGGCAAGACGCCGAAGTTCGTCGAGAGCGCGCAGTTCTTCCTCGAGCTGCCGGCCTTCGCCGACGCGCTCGGCAGCTGGCTGCAGAGCCGCACCGACTGGCGGCCCAACGTGCTGAAGTTCAGCGCAGAACCTGCTCGAGGACCTGCGAGCCGCGGGCCATCAGCCGCGACCTGGACTGGGGCGTGCCGATCCCGCTGCCGGGCTGGCAGGACCGCCCCGACAAGCGGCTCTACGTCTGGTTCGACGCCGTCATCGGCTACCTGTCGGCCTCGGTCGAGTGGGCCCGGCGCACCGGCGACCCCGACGCGTGGCGGCCGTTCTGGCAGGGCCCGGACGCCTTCGGCGTCGTACTTCATGGGCAAGGACAACGTCGTCTTCCACTCGGTGATCTGGCCGAGCATCCTGCTCGGCGCGAGCGGCAAGCCGGCCGGTGAGCCCGGCGGGTACGGCGAGCTGGAGCTGCCCAGCGAGGTGGTGAGCAGCGAGTTCCTCACGATGGAGGGCCGCAAGTTCTCCTCCTCGCGCAGCGTCGTCATCTACGTCCGCGACGTGCTGGAGCGCTACGGCGCCGACGCGCTGCGCTACTACCTGGCCGCGGCCGGCCCGGAGACCAGCGACACCGACTTCACCTGGGAGCAGTTCGTCACCCGCAACAACACCGAGCTGGTCGCGGGCTGGGGCAACCTGGTCAACCGCACGGTGGCGATGGTGGAGAAGAACGTGGGGAGCATCCCCGGGCCCGGCGAGCTGCTGGCCGCCGACACCGCGGCGCTGGAGGCCTCCCGGGCCGCGTTCGGCCCGATCGGCGAGCTGCTCGGCCGCTCGCAGCAGAAGGCCGCGCTGGCCGAGGTGATGCGGGTGGTCGCCGACGCCAACAAGTACCTGTCGGACCAGGCGCCGTGGACCCTCAAGGACGACCCGGCCCGGCGGGAGAGCGTGCTGCACACCGCGCTGCAGCTGGTCGACGACGCCAAGACGCTGCTCACGCCGTTCCTGCCGGACAGCAGCGAGAAGGTGCACCGGATGCTCGGCGGCGAGGGCACCTGGAGCGGCCAGCCGGAGCTGCGCGAGGTGGAGGACCTGGACGGCGGTCCGGCCTACCCGGTGCTGATGGGGGACTACGCGACCGAGGCGGTCTGGCAGAGCCGGCCGGTGCGGGTCGGCACGCCGATGGCCAGGCCGGTGCCGCTGTTCGCCAAGCTCGACCCGTCGGTCGTCGACGAGGAGCTGGCCCGGCTGGACCCGGGCGCGTGAGCCGGCGGACCCGCAACGGACCGGCCGACGACACCCCGCCGCCGGCTCCGGAGCCGCTCGCCGTCCCGGTGCTCGACACGCACTGCCACCTCGACATCATGGGCGTCGACGTGGACACCGCCCTGGCCGAGGCGCGGGCCGTCGGCGTCGGGACCGTGGTGCAGGTCGGCGTCGACCTGCCGAGCAGCCGGTGGTCGGCCGAGCTGGCCGCGCGCTACCCGCAGGTGCACGCCGCGGTGGCACTGCACCCCAACGAGGCGGGCGCCGGCGCGGCCACCGACGAGGCGCTGCGCGAGATCGAGGCGCTGGCGGCGCTGCCGCAGGTCGTCGCGGTCGGCGAGACCGGGCTCGACCACTACCGCACCGAGAGCGCGGAGGGCCACCGCCGCCAGGAGGCCTCCTTCCGGGCGCACCTCGCGATCGCCAAGCGGACCGGCCGGGCGCTGGTCATCCACGACCGGGACGCCCACGACGACGTCGTCCGGGTGCTGCTCGACGAGGGCGCGCCGGACCGGGTGGTGTTCCACTGCTTCTCCGGCGGGGTCGAGCTGGCCCGCACCTGCGCCGAGCACGGCTGGTACGCCAGCTTCGCCGGCACGGTCACCTTCAAGAACGCGCAGGGCCTGCGCGAGGCGGCGGCGGCGCTGCCGCGCGAGCTGCTGCTCGTCGAGACCGACGCGCCGTTCCTCACCCCGGCGCCGCACCGCGGACGGCCGAACGCCCCGTACCTGGTGCCGCTGACCGTGCGGACGCTCGCCGAGGTCACCGGCACCGAGGTCGACGAGCTGTCGGCGACGCTGATGGCGAACGGCCGGCGGGCCTTCGCGCTGACGTGAAGCCGGTCACACCCGGCGCGTCGTGACCTGTCCTGACCTGCGGGTACACCGGGGCGTCCGAGGTGGTTCACGCACGAAGCAGCCTCCGGGGGTGACTCGCCCGGCTCGTCCCGTTACCGTCGCGTGACCAGCCGGGTGCGGGCACGTCCGTCCGGCGCCGCCGCTCCCGTCTCCGGGCCGTGGCCGGGCGCCGGGCTCCCGCCGCCCGGGACGCCCGACGTGCGGAGCCCCGTGACCGTTCTGCCTGCCCTGTCCCGCCTGCCCCGGCGCACCGTCCTGCTGCTCGTCGGCCTGCTCGTCGCGGCGCTCGTCGCCGGGACGGCCGCCTGGTCGGCCACCACCAAGACCGTGTCGCTGAGCGTCGACGGCGTCGCCCGCGAGGTGAGCCTGCGCGGCTCCACCGTCGCGGACGTGCTGTCCGCGGCGGGGCTGACGGCCGGCGAGCACGACCTGCTCGCACCGGCCGCCGACCGGCCGGTCTCCGACGGTGACGCGGTGGCGCTGCGCCGCGGGCGCGAGCTGCGCCTGGTCGTCGACGGCGTCGCGCGCAGCGTGTGGGTGACCGCGGCCGACGTCGACGAGGCCCTGCAGCAGATCGGCCTGCCGGCCGACGGCGCGGCGCTGTCGGCGTCCCGCTCGCGCGCCATCGGGCTGGACGGGCTGTCGCTGGAGGTCCGGCTGCCGAAGACCGCAGGGGTGGCCGCCGACGGCGGGTCCGGGACCCGCAGCACGACGGCCGCGACGGTGGGCGACCTGCTGCAGGAGTCCGGCGTGTGGCTGCGGCCCACCGACACCACCGACGTGCCGCTCGACGCGCCGGTGACCGACGGCCTGATGGTGCGGGTCACCCGCCACGACACCGTCGAGGCCGCCGAGGACGTCGCCCTGCCGTTCTCCACCGTCCGCACCCCCGACGCGGGCCTGGACGCCGGCACCGAGCAGGTCGTCTCCGCCGGCCGCGCCGGCAGCGAGCAGCGCCGGTACGCGGTGACGCTGGTCGACGGCGTCGAGACCGGCCGCACGCTGCTGTCGACCAGCCGCACCGCCGAGCCGGTGACCGCGCAGGTCCGGGTCGGGACCCGCCCGAAGCCGGCCCCTCCCGCGCCGAAGCCCGCTCCCGCCCCGGCCGCCGCGCCGGTGTCCGCGGGCAGCGGCTCCGGGCTGAACTGGGCGGCGCTCGCCCGCTGCGAGTCCGGTGGCAACCCGCGGGCCGTCGGCGGCGGTGGCCGCTACTTCGGGCTCTACCAGTTCTCCCTCGCCACCTGGCGCGGCGTCGGCGGGTCCGGCAGCCCGGCGGACGCCTCGCCGGCCGAGCAGACCGCCCGCGCGCAGGCGCTGTACGCCCGGACCGGCGCCTCGTCCTGGCCGAGCTGCGGCCGCCACCTCTGAGGTCGGCGGTGGCAGCCGGCCACCGGCGGCCTGGTAGCCAGGACAGGTGACCGCCGACGCGCTGCTGACCGCCCCGGACGTCCGCCGCCTGGCGGCCCGGCTCGGCACCCGCCCCACCAAGGCGCTCGGCCAGAACTTCGTCATCGACCCCAACACGGTGCGCCGGATCGTCCGGACCGCCGGGGTGGGCCCGGACGACGTCGTCGTCGAGGTCGGCCCGGGCCTGGGCTCGCTGACGCTGGGCCTGCTCGCCGAGGCCGCACGTGTCGTCGCGGTGGAGATCGACCCGGTGCTGGCCGCCGAGCTGCCGGCCACGGTCGCCGCGCGGCTGCCCGACCGGGCGGACCGCCTGGAGGTGCTGCTGCTCGACGCGCTGCGCCTGGAGGGCGTCCCGGGTCCGCCGCCGACCGCGTTCGTGGCGAACCTGCCGTACAACGTCGCGGTGCCGGTGCTGCTGCGGCTGCTCGAGCGGCTGCCGTCGCTGCGGACCGGCCTGGTGATGGTGCAGGCCGAGGTCGCCGACCGGCTGGTCGCCGGACCGGGCTCGAAGACCTACGGCGTCCCGTCGGTGAAGGCGGCGTGGCACGCCGACGTCCGCCGGGCCGGGTCGGTCGGCCGGACGGTGTTCTGGCCCGCCCCGCACGTCGACTCCGGGCTGGTGGCGTTCGCCCGGCGCGAGCCGCCGCCCGGCGACCGGGCCGCCACCTTCGCCGTCGTCGACGCCGCGTTCGCCCAGCGGCGCAAGACGCTGCGGGCCGCCCTCGCCGGCTGGGCCGGGTCCGCCGCGGCGGCCGAGCAGCGGCTGCGGGCCGCCGGGATCGACCCCGGGGCGCGGGGCGAGCAGCTCGCGCGTCGCGGACTTCGCGCGGCTCGCCGGAACCGCCTCCCTCTAGGCTGGCGTTCCCGCCCGACCGAACCCAGGAGACCGCCCTGCTTCCCGCCGCCACCACCCCGTGCGTGGTCGCGCGGGCTCCGGCGAAGGTCAACCTGCACCTCACGGTGGGGCCGCGTCGCGACGACGGCTTCCACGACCTCACCACGGTGTTCCACGCGGTCGACGCTGTTCGACGAGGTGAGCGTGACCGCCGCCGACGCGCTCACGGTCGAGGTGGTCGGCGAGGGCGCGTCCGGCGTCCCGACCGACGCCGGGAACCTGGCCTGGCAGGCGGTGCGGCTGCTCGCCGACCGCGACCGGCTGCCCGCCCACCGTCGCGGTCGCGCATCGACAAGGGCATCCCGGTCGCCGGCGGCATGGCCGGCGGGTCGGCCGACGCGGCCGCCGCGCTGGTCGCCTGCGACGCGCTGTGGGGCACCGGGCTGTCCCGCGAGCGAGCTCGCGTCGCTGGGCGCCCAGCTCGGCAGCGACGTGCCGTTCAGCCTGCACGGCGGCACGGCGCTGGGCACCGGTCGCGGCGAGCAGCTCACCCCGGTCCTCGCCGACGGCGGCGTACTCACTGGGTGCTGGCGCTGGCCGACGGCGGGCTGTCCACGCCGGCGGTCTACGCCGAGCTGGACCGCCAGCGCGAGGCCGGCCCGGTTCCCGTCGAGGGCGACCCCGCCGCCGGTGCTGGCGGCGCTGCGCACCGGTGATCCCGGCGGCGCTCGGCGCAGCGCTGAGCAACGACCTGCAGCCGGCCGCGCTGGCGCTGCGCCCCGCGCTGCGCCGGCTGCTCGCCGCGGGCCGCGAGCTCGGCGCGCTCGGCGGCGTCGTCGTCCGGCTGCGGGCCCGACCTGCGCGCTGCCTCGGCCCGCGACCGCGCGCACGCCGCCGCGCTCGCGGCGGCGCTGTCCGGCGAGGGCCTGTGCCGGACCGTCCGGCTGGCCGACGGCCCGGTGCCGGGCGCGAGAGTGGTGGTCTGAGTGGCGGTCGAACCTGGTCAACCTCGAGGCCGTCTCGGTGGCCTCCGGCACGCGCATGCTGCTGGACGGCGTGTCGCTGGGCGTCGTCGGCCGGCGACCGGATCGGCGTCGTCGGCCGCAACGGCGGCGGCAAGACCACCCTGCTGCGCATGCTCGTCGAGGCCGAGGCGCCGGACTCCGGGCGCGTGACGCACGCCGGCGGGCTGCGGGTCGGCGTGCTCACCCAGGCACGTCCGGGCTGGACGAGCGGCTGACCGCGCACCAGGCGGTGCTGGGCGACGCCGCCGAGCACGCCTGGGCCGGTGACGCGCGGGTCCGCGAGGTGCTCGACGGCCTCGGGCTGCCGACGTCGGGCTCGACAGCGCGGTCGCGACCGATGTCCGGCGGCGAGCGCCGGCGGGTGGCGCTGGCCGCCGCTGCTCGTCGCAGGACGCCGGACCTGCTGGTGCTCGACGAGCCGACCAACCACCTCGACGTCGAGGGCGTCGCCTGGCTGGCGGCGCACCTCAAGGCCCGCAGCCGCGACCGGCCCGCCTGGTCGTCACCCACGACCGCTGGTTCCTCGACGAGGTCTGCACCCGCACCTGGGAGGTGCACGACGGCCTGGTCGCACGCCTACGACGGCGGCTACGCGGCGTACGTGCTGGCCCGGGCCGAGCGGGACCGGATCGCCTCGACGGCCGAGCAGAAGCCGGCTGCAGACCTGCTGCGCAAGGAGCTGGCCTGGCTGCGCCGGGGCCCGCCCGCCCGCACCAGCAAGCCGCAGTTCCGGATCGACGCCGCGAACGCCCTGATCGCCGACGAGCCGCCGGCCCGCGACGCCATCGCGCTGCAGCGCTTCGCGACCGCGCGGCTCGGCAAGCAGGTCTACGACGTCGAGGACGTGCGCCTCGGCGTACGACGGCGCGCGGTGCTGTTCGACGACGTGACCTGGCGGGTCGGCCCGGGCGACCGGATCGGCATCGTCGGCGTCAACGGCGCGGGCAAGATCGACGCTGCTCAAGCTGCTGGTCGGCGACGCGTCGCCCGGACGCCGGGACGGTGCGGGTCGGCCAGACCGTCAAGCCGGCCTACCTGTCGCAGGAGGTCGCCGAGCTGACCCGGCGCTGCGGGTGCTCGAGGCGGTCGAGCAGGTCGCCCGCTCGGTCGACCTGGCGGCGGCAAGCCGGTCGGGGCCTCCTCGCTGTGCGAGCGGTTCGGCTTCACCGGCGACGCCCAGTGGACGCCGGGTCGGCGACCTGTCCGGCGGCGAGCGGCGCCGGCTGCAGCTGCTGCGGCTGCTGATGGGCGAGCCCAACGTGCTGCTGCTGGACGAGCCGACGAACGACCTCGACATCGACACGCTGACCGCGCTCGAGGACCTGCTCGACGGCTGGCCGGGCACGCTTGCTGGTGGTGAGCCACGACCGGTACTTCCTCGAGCGGGTCACCGACCACGACGTCGTCGCTGATGGGCGACGGCCGGGTGCTGGCGCTGCCGGGCGGGGTCGAGGAGTACCTGCGCGCGGCGGGTGCGCCGCGCCGCGCCGGCGTCCCGGCGGCGGCGGTCCGGTCCGGCGGCGGGCGACACCCGGGCGGCGAAGAAGGAGCTGTCGAGGCTGGAGCGGGAGATCGGCCGGCTGGACCAGGCCGAGGCGGCGCTGCACCTGCAGCTGGCCGAGCACGCCGCCGACTACGCCGCGGTGCTGCGAGCTCGACGAGCGAGCTGCGCGCGCTGCAGGCCGAGAAGGCCGCCCTCGAGGACGCCTGGCTGGAGCTGTCGGAGCAGGTCTGACGAGGCCGCCGTCCCGTCCGGCCGGTCGACCTGCCGCGCCCGCGGCCGCCGCTCACCGGCTCCAGCAGCCCGGGCTCGGCCTCCAGGTGCGACAGCCCGTTCCAGGCGAGGTTCACCAGGTGCGCGGCGACGTCGTCCCGGCTGCGGCCCGGTTCGTCGAGCCACCACTGAGCCGACCAGGGCGACCTGCCCGACCAGCGCCTGCGCGTAGAGCGGGCCGAGCCCGGTCGGCAGGCCGCGGGCGGAGAACGCCTCGGCGAGCAGGGCTCGACCTGCCGCGCGACGGTCATCAGGATGGTCGCCCCGCCCGGGCCGCCGGGCAGCGGCGGCTCGCGCACCAGGATGCGGAAGCCGTCGCGTGCGCTCCTCGACGTAGCCGAGCAGGGCCAGCGTGGCCTGCTCCAGCAGCAGCCGCGGCGTGCCCGCCGGTGAGCGCGGCGGTGAAGCGCTCCAGCAGGGCCGCGACCTCGCGGTCGACGACGACCGCGTACAGGCCGTCCTTGCCGCCGAAGTGCTCGTAGACGACCGGCTTGCTGACGCCGGCGCGGGCCGCGATCTCCTCGACCGAGGTGCCGTCGAAGCCGCGCTCGGCGAACAGCGTCCGGCCGACGTCGAGCAGGGCGGCCCGCCGGTCGGCGGCCGCCATCCGGCGGCGCGGCCGCCCGGACCCGCCGGGGTCGGCCGGGGGGTCGGTCCCGGCCGGGCTCAGCGCCCGGCCGGGACGCGCCGCGCGTCCAGCCGCTCCCGGCTGGGCCAGCGGACGTCGGTCGCCAGCCCCAGCTTCTCGAGCCCGCGGATGAGCTCGGCGCTGGTGTCGACCTGCCAGCGGTCCACCCCGTGCCGGGCGGCCGTCGGGTCGGCGTGGTGCAGGTTGTGCCACGACTCGCCCATGCGACAGCAGCGCCAGCGGCCAGACGTTGGTGCTGCGGTCGCGGGTCCGGAACGGGCGCTCGCCGACGGCGTGGCAGATCGAGTTGATCGACCAGGTGGCGTGGTGCAGCACGGCGATGCGCACCAGGCCGGCCCAGAAGAACGCCGTCAGCGCGCCCTCCCACGACCGGTGACCAGAGCCCGCCGAGCAGCGGCGGGAGGCCGAGGCTGACCAGCACCCAGAGCGGGAACAGCGCGGTTCACCCGGGCGACGTCGCGGTCGGCGAGCAGGTCCGGCGCGAAGCGCTTCTGGTCGGTCTGCTCGACGTCGAACAGCCAGCCGATGTGGGCGTGCCACAGCCCCTTGCTCAGCGCGCCGAAGCTCTCGCCGTACCGCCACGGGCTGTGCGGGTCGCCGTCCTTGTCGCTGTAGGCGTGGTGCCGGCGGTGGTCGGCGACCCAGCGGGTCACCGGTCCCTCGACCGCCAGGAGCCGGCGATCGCCAGCGCCACCCGGGGCCCGCGGCCGGCCTTGAACGAGCCGTGCGTGAAGTAGCGGTGGAAGCCGACGGTGATGCCGTGCCCGCTGACCGCGTAGAAGACGAAGGACAGCACCACGTCGCGCCAGGACAGCCCCGACCCCCACAGCACCGCCGCACTGGCCAGCACGGCGGCGAACGGCACGACGATGAACGCCGCCAGCGCGACCTGCTCGGCCCGGGCCCGCAGCCGGGTCTTCGGCACCGCCTGCAGCGGCCGGTCGCGGTCCTCGGTGAAGGCGACCGTCGTGTTCGGGGCGTCGAGCGCGTCCGGGGCGTCGATCGGGGGTGCGGTCACGGGCGTCCTCGGGTGGGTCGGCGGGCGGTGCGGGCCGGGGCGACCGTAACCTACGGTCGCGTAGCTACGGTCGGGTCGGACGGCGTGCACGCCCGGGAACGGGCGGGGCATCATGGCCGGACCGCGGCCGTGCGGTCCCGGGTCGTCTAGGGGCAGGACAAGGGACTTTGAATCCCTGAACGGAGGTTCGATTCCTCCCCCGGGAGCACCGCCGGCACCGCGCCGGGGAGGGCGCCCGACCCGCCGGTAGACTCGGCGGGCCGGCCGGCAACCCCCATCCCGTACGCCGCGAGGAGCACTCCTTGACCGACGCGCGTCCCGCCGCGGTCGTCGTGCTCGCCGCCGGCGAGGGCACCCGGATGCGCAGCACGACGCCCAAGGTGCTGCACGCGCTCGCCGGCCGCTCGATGCTCGGGCCACGTCGTGACGGCCGCCCGGGCCCTGACCCCCGAGCGGCTGGTCGTCGTCGTCGGGCACGCCCGCGAGCAGGTCCGCGACCACCTCGCCGAGTCTCGACCCGGCTGCGGTGCCCGTCGTGCAGGCCGAGCAGCGCGGCACCGGCCACGCCGTCCGGATCGCGCTGGAGGGCCTGGAGACGCTGGACGGCACGGTCGTCGTGATGCCCGGCGACGCGCCGCTGCTCACCGCGGCGACGCTGGCCCGGCTGGTCGCCGAGCACGAGCGCAGCGGCGCGGCGACCACCCTGCTCACCGCCGTGCTGGACGACCCGACCGGCTACGGCCGGGTGGTGCGCGGCGCGGACGGCGCCGTGCGGCCGTGGTCGAGCACAAGGACGCCGACGACGCGACCCGTGCCGTGCGCGAGGTCGCCACCAGCGTCTACGCGTTCGCCGCCGGCCCGCTGCGCGAGGCGCTGGGCCGGCTCTCCACCGACAACGCGCAGGGCGAGGAGTACCTCACCGACGTGGTCGGCCTGCACCGGACGGCCGGGCTGACCCTGCACGCCGTGGTCGCCCGCCGACGACCGGCGAGACCGCCGGCGTCAACGACCGCGCGCAGCTCGCCGCCGCGGCCCGCGCCCTCCGCGACCGGATCGTCGACGCCCACCTGCGCGCCGGCGTCACCGTGCTCGACCCGGCCACGACCTGGATCGACGCGGACGTGGTGCTGGAGCCGGACTGCACCGTCCGCCCGGGACGTGCAGCTGCACGCCGGCACCGTCGTGCGCCGCGGCGCGGTGGTCGGCCCGGACAGCACGCTCACCGACTGCGAGGTGGGCGAGGACGCCAGCGTCGTCCGCACGCACGCCGAGGGCGCCCGGATCGGCGCCGCGGCGCGACCGTCGGCCCGTTCAGCTACCTGCGCCCCGGCACCGTGCTCGGCGCCGGCGCCAAGGTGGGCGCGTACGTCGAGGTGAAGGCCAGCGAGATCGGGCGAGGGCAGCAAGGTGCCGCACCTGTCCTACGTCGGCGACGCCACGATCGGGGCCCGCAGCAACATCGGCGCCGGCCACGATCTTCGTCAACTACGACGGCGCGACAAGCACCGCACGACCGTCGGGGACGACGTGCGGGTCGGCAGCGACAACGTGCTCGTGGCGCCGGTGTCGGTCGGCGACGGGGCCTACACCGCGGCGGGTCGGTGATCACGCAGGACGTGCCCGCCGGGTGCGCTCGGCGTCGGGCGGGCCCGGCAGCGCAACATCGAGGGCTGGGTCGCGCGTCGGCGCGGCTCGCAGAACCGATCAGGGGAGCACTCATGACAGGCCTGTCGATCGGCAGCTCCAAGAGCCTGCTCCTGTTCACCGGGCGGGCCTTCCCCGAGCTCGCGGCGGAGGTGGCGGACGAGCTCGGCGTGACGCCGGTCCCGACCAGCGCGTACGACTTCGCCAACGGCGAGATCTTCGTCCGGTTCGAGGAGTCGGTGCGCGGCTAGCGACGCCTTCGTGCTGCAGAGCCACACCGCCCCGATCAACACCTGGGTGATGGAGCAGCTGCTCATGGTCGACGCGCTCAAGCGGGCCTCGGCCAAGCGCATCACCGTCGTCATGCCGTTCTACCCCTACGCCCGGCAGGACAAGAAGCACCGCGGCCGCGAGCCGATCAGCGCCCGGCTGATCGCCGACCTGTTCCGCACCGCCGGCGCCGACCGGCTGATGACCGTCGACCTGCACACCGCCCAGATCCAGGGCTTCTTCGACGGCCCGGTGGACCACCTGTTCGCGCTGCCGCTGCTGGCCGAGCACGTCGAGGCAGCGCTGGGGCGGTCGCGACCTCGTCGTCGTCAGCCCGGACGCCGGTCGGGTCCGGGTGGCCGAGCGCTGGACCGACCGGCTCGGCTGCGGCCTGGCGATCATCCACAAGCGCCGCGACCCGAACGTCCCGAACGAGGTCAAGGTCGGCGAGGTCGTCGGTGACGTCGACGGCAAGACCTGCATCCTCGTCGACGACATGATCGACACCGGCGGCACCATCACCAAGGCCGCCGACGCTGCTGTTCGACAACGGCGCGGCCGAGGTCATCGTCACGGCGACGCACGGGGTGCTGTCCGGCCCGGCCGTCGACCGGCTGAAGAACTCCCGGATCAGCGAGGTCGTCGTCACCAACACCCTGCCGATCGCCGCCGACCGCCGCTTCGACAAGCTCACCGTGCTGTCCATCGCCCCGCTGATCGCGCGGGCGATGCGCGAGGTCTTCGAGGACGGCTCGGTGACCAGCCTGTTCGACGGCGCCGCCTGAGCGTCGCCCTGCCGGCCGGCGCCACGCGCGGCTCCCGTAGACTCTCGTCCTGCGCACTCGCGCCCCCAGTCCAGCAGTACCGCTTGAGGAGTCCCGTCGTGTCCGAGGTCCGCATCGCCGCCGAGCCCCGCACCGAGTTCGGCAAGGGTGCCGCTCGCCGCGTGCGCCGAGCCGGCAAGGTGCCCGCCGTCCTGTACGGCCACGGCGACGCCCCCCGCCACGTGTCGCTGCCCGGGCACGAGCTGATGCTCGCGCTCAAGCACGACGCCAACGTGCTGCTCACGCTCGACACCGAGCAGGGCGACCAGCTCGCCCTGCCGCGCGCGGTCGTCCGCGACCCGATCAAGGGCTTCCTGGAGCACCTCGACCTCATCGCCGTGCGCAAGGGCGAGAAGGTCACCGTCGACGTGCCGGTCGTGCTGACCGGTGACGCCGCGCCCGACGTGCTCGTCGACCAGCAGTCCCTGACCCTCACGGTCGAGGCCGAGGCGACCCACCTGCCGTCCGAGCTGACCGTGTCGATCGAGGGCCTGACCGCCGGCGCCAACGTCACGGCCGGCGACGTCTCGCTGCCGTCCGGGTCGGTCCTGGCGCAGGACGCCGACGCGGTCGTCGTGCAGGGCCTCGCGCAGGTCACCGCCGAGCAGCTCGACGCCGAGCTCGCCGCGGCCGAGGAGGAGCTCGGCGCCGGCCAGGCCGCGGCGGCCGAGGAGCCGGCCGGGACCGAGGCCGGCGAGGGCGACGTCGTCGCCGAGACCGACGGCCCGAAGACGGACGCCTAGCCCCTGTTCGGGCGGGGACGCCCGGCCGTGGCCGAGGACACCTGGCTCGTGGTCGGGCTGGGCAACCCCGGACCGTCGTACGCCGGCAACCGGCACAACGCCGGGCACCTGGTGCTCGACCTGCTCGCCGAGCGGGCCGGCGGTCGCTTCAAGGCCCACAAGGGCCGGGCCGACGTCGTCGAGGGCCGCCTGGCCGGCGCCCGGGCCGTGCTCGCCAAGCCGAAGTCCTACATGAACACCTCCGGCGGTCCGGTCGCGGCGGTGCGGGACTACTTCCGGGTCCCGGTGGAGCGGATCGTGGTCGTGCACGACGAGCTCGACATCGGGTACGGCGTGCTGCGCCTCAAGCGCGGCGGCGGTGACAACGGGCACAACGGGCTGCGCTCGGTGAGCAGCGCGCTCGGTTCGAAGGAGTACCTGCGGGTGCGCTTCGGGGTGGGCCGGCCGCCGGGCCGGCAGGACCCCGCGGACTTCGTGCTGAAGGACTTCACGGCGGCGGAGCGCAAGGACCTGCCGTTCCTCGTGGACCGGGCCGCCGACGCCGTCGAGGCGCTGCTGTCCGGCCCGCTCGAGGCGGCGCAGAACGTCTTCCACGTCGACGCCTGAGCGGTCCGCAGGCGCTGCGGGCAGACTGTCCGGGTGCCCACCGGACTCGCCGCCGCTCTCGTCCTGCTCAGCTCAGCGGCCGTGCTGGTGCTCGAGGTGCTCGTCACCCGGCTCGTGGCGCCGTACGTCGGTCTGACGCTGGAGACCTACACCGCGGCGATCGGCGTGGCGCTCGGCGCGATCGCCGCCGGCGCGGCGCTCGGCGGACGGCTCGCCGACCGAACGAGCCCGCGTCGCTGGCTCGGCCCCGCGCTGGCGCTCGGCGGCGTGCTGCTGCTGCTGGCCCGCCCCACGGTCTTCGCGCTCGGCCCGGGCCTGCCGGCCGGCGCGGCCTCGACCGTGGTGCTGGTCGCGGCTGCCGTCGGGCCGGCCGTGCTGGTGCTGTCGACCGTGCCACCGGGCGTCGTCAAGCTCCGGCTGCACTCGCTGGACGAGACCGGCGCGACGGTCGGCCGGCTGTCGGCACTCGGCACTCTCGGTGCGCTCGCCGGCACCTTCCTCACCGGCACCGTGCTGCTCTCGGCGCTGCCGGTGTCGACGGTGCTGCTGGGTGTCGGGGTGCTGCTGGTGCTGTCCGGGCTCGCGCTGTCGGTCGCGCTGTTCCGCGGGACGCCCCGCAGCTCGCCCGCACGGGGTCAGGTGGCCGTCGGGCTGCTGGCCGCCGGTGCGCTCGGGTCCGGCCTGCTGGTGACGGTCGACGGCCCGTGCGACCGGGAGACCCGGTACTACTGCGCCCAGGTGGTGACCGACCCGGCCCGGCCGACCGGGCGCACCCTCGTGCTGGACGGGCTGCGGCACTCCTACGTCGATCTCGACGACCCGGCGCACCTGCAGTTCGACTACGCGCGGCGGTTCGGCGACGTGCTGGCGTCGCTGCCCGCGGGCCCGCTCGACGTCCTGCACATCGGGCTCGGCGGTGGCACCCTGCCGCGGCACCTGGCCGCGACCCGGCCGGGCACCCGCAGCACGGTCCTCGAGCTCGACCCCGGCGTGCTCCGGATCGACCGGGAGCGGCTCGGCCTGGTCACCGGCCCCGACCTGCGGGTGCTCGTCGGGGACGCGCGGACCGGGATCGCCCGGCAGCCGGCCGGCGCGTTCGACGTGGTCGTCGGCGACGCGTTCGGCAGCCTCGCGGTGCCGTGGCACCTCACGACCGCCGAGCTGGTGGCCGAGGTCCGCCGGGTGCTGCGCCCGGGCGGGCTGTACCTGCTCAACGTCATCGACAACCCGCCGCTGGCCTTCGCCCGGGCCGAGGCGGCCACCCTGCGTGCGGCGTTCGCCGACGTCGTCCTGGTCGGCTCGGCCGCCCAGGAGGCCGGGGACGTCGGCGGCAACATCGTCCTGGCGGCCTCGGACACGCCGGTGGACCGCGCCGAGGTGGCCCGGCTCGCCGCGGCGCGGGGCAGTCGCGACCAGGCCCGGGACGCCGGGGACTTCGCCGGGGACGCCCGGGTGCTCACCGACGACGACGCCCCCGTGGACCAGCTGCTCACCCCGTACCCCAGCCGGTGAGCGCTGGTCGGCCCGGTCACCCGAACGGTGGACGTGTGCCGGGCCGAGGACGTGATCGGGCGAAAACCGCTGATCGTTCCGGGGGCTGGACTACTCTGCGTAGCGAACGCTCGAGTGGAGCGACTGTGCGGACCTGCTCCCTCCGCCTCCCGAACGCCTGCGAAGGACACCGATGACGGCACTTTTCCAGGGCTCCGACACCGACGTGGCGCTGGCCCGGCACGCGGCCGAGGCGGCCGGCGTCGCCCTGCTCGGTCTGCGCGAGGACGGCGGCGAGAACCTCAAGGACCGGGGCGACGCGCTCGCGCAGGCCCTGCTCAGCGACCTGCTGACCGCGCACCGGCCGTCCGACGCCGTGCTGAGCGAGGAGGCCGTGGACGACCCGGCCCGGCTCGCCGCCGACCGCGTCTGGATCATCGACCCGCTGGACGGCACCCGCGAGTACGGCGAGGCCGACCGGCACGACTGGGCGGTGCACGTCGCGCTCTGGGAGAACGGCGAGCTGTCGGCCGCGGCGGTCGCCCTGCCGGCGCTCGGCGAGGTGCTCGGCACCGACCTCCCGGCCGCGGTGCCCGACCGGCCCGGCCCGGCGGTCCGCCTGGCGGTGAGCCGCTCGCGCGCCACCGAGCTCACCCTCGGGGTGGCCGAGGACCTCGGCGCCGAGCTCGTGCCGCTCGGGTCGGCGGGCTACAAGGTCTGCGCGGTGATCCGCGGCGAGGCCGACGCCTACCTGCACACCGGCGGGCAGTACGAGTGGGACTCGGCCGCACCGGTGGCGGTCGCCCGCGCGGCCGGCCTGCACACCAGCCGCGTCGACGGCAGCCCGCTGCAGTACAACCAGGAGTCGCCGTACCTGCCCGACCTGCTGGTCTGCCGGCCGGAGCTGGCGTCGTCGCTGCTGGCCGCCATCGCCGCCCGGAGCGGGCAGTGACCGGGCCCGGCACCGCGGAGAGGTCCGGTCGTGCGTCGCAGGCCTGAGGCCGAGCCTCTGCCCGGTGCCGGGGCGCCGCCGGCCGACCGGCCGGGAACCGTCCCGGTCGGCCCGTTCGCGGTCTCGGACCTGTGCGCCGAGGACCTGGTGGCGGCTCTGGTCGACGGCACGGTGGCGGCGCGAGGCAGGAGGCCCTTCACGGCCTACGCGCTGCACGTCGGCGGGCTGAACGACCGGAACGAGCCGGCGTTCGTCGCCGCCATGAACCGGGCCGACCTGGTGTACGCCGACGGCATGTCGGTGGTGCTGCTCGCCAGGCTGGCGGGCGCGACCGCGATGGACCGGTGCGGCACGACCGATCTGGGGTGGAGCGTGCTGCGCGCTCTGGCCGCCGCGCTGGGCCGCCCGGTCCGGCTGGCCCTGGTCGGTGGCCCGCCCGGCCTGTCGGCGGCGGCCGGTACCGCGCTGGAGGCCGGGGCGCCGGTGCAGGTCGTCGCGGCCGAGCACGGCTACTCCACGGACTGGACCGGCGTGCTCGAGCGGCTGCGGAACGCCCGGCCCGACGTCGTGGTCGTCGGCCTCGGCGCACCCCGCGAGATGCTCTGGGTCGACGAGCACCTGACCGAGCTTCCCCCGGCGCTGGTGCTCACGTGCGGGGGCTGGTTCGGCTTCCTCACCGAGGCCGAGAAGCGCGCGCCGCTGTGGATGCAGTCCGCCGGGCTCGAGTGGTCCTACCGCGTCGCGCAGGCGCCGCAGCGGCTGGCCGGGCGGTACGCCCGCGGCCTCGGCACGACCGGCCTGCTGGCGGCGCGGATGCTGCGGGCGCGGGCCGGCCGGTCCGGAGCCGGCTCGCTCTGAGCGTCCGAAATCTCCCGAAGGGCCGTCGGCGGCCGGGGAGACAGGCAGACTGGTCCACAGCGGTCGGAGCCGGGCGCTCCAGCCACGGGCCGACCTTGACGACACCGTGTGCGACACGCACATACCGAACGGGGACAGAATGACCATGTCAGGCTCGACTGCGCTGCGGCGCGCCGCGTCGGGGGGTGCCGCATGACAGGGCGGCAGACCGACTACCGGCTCCCGCACCTCGACGTGCTGGAGTCCGAGGCGATCCACATCTTCCGCGAGGTCGTCGCGGAGATGGAGCGCCCCTGCCTGCTGTTCTCGGGCGGCAAGGACTCCATCGTCATGCTCCGCCTGGCGGAGAAGGCCTTCCACCCGGCCGCGATCCCGTTCCCGGTGATGCACATCGACACCGGACAGAACTTCCCCGAGGTGCTGGAGTTCCGCGACCGCAGGGTCGACGAGCTGGGCGTCCAGCTGCTGGTCGCCAGCGTGCAGGAGGCGATCGACCGCGGCCTGGTCAAGGAGGAGCCGAACGGCTCCCGCAACCGGATCCAGACCCCGGTGCTGCTCGACGCGGTCGAGAAGCACCGCTTCAACGCCCTGTTCGGCGGCGCCCGGCGTGACGAGGAGAAGGCCCGCGCGAAGGAGCGGGTGTTCTCCTTCCGCGACGAGTTCGGCCAGTGGGACCCGAAGAACCAGCGCCCCGAGCTGTGGAGCCTCTACAACGGCCGGGTCCACCTGGGAGAGAGCATCCGGGTGTTCCCGCTGTCGAACTGGACCGAGCTCGACATCTGGCTCTACATCGCCCGGGAGGGCATCGAGCTGCCGTCGATCTACTTCGCGCACGAGCGCGAGGTCTTCGAGCGCGACGGCATGCTGATGGCCGTCAACGAGCACGCCCAGCCGCGTGCGGGCGAGCGCACCTTCACCGAGCGCGTCCGCTACCGCACGGTCGGGGACGCCAACCTCACCGCGGCCGTCCGCTCGGACGCCGCCCTCATCGACGACATCGTCGCCGAGGTCGCCTCGACCAGGATCACCGAGCGCGGGGCGACCCGTGGCGATGACCGGGTCAGCGAGGCCGCCATGGAAGACCGCAAGCGAGAGGGTTACTTCTAACCATGTCCGCTCCTTCTGGCGAGACCCTCGCCCCCGCGATGGACGCCTCCAGCGAGATGCTGCGGTTCGCCACCGCCGGCTCGGTGGACGACGGCAAGAGCACGCTCATCGGCCGGCTGCTGTACGACGCCAAGGCGATCTTCGAGGACCAGCTGGCGGCCGTGGAGGCCACCAGCGCGCGGATGGGTGACGAGTACACCAACCTGGCGCTGCTCACCGACGGCCTGCGCGCCGAGCGCGAGCAGGGCATCACGATCGACGTCGCCTACCGCTACTTCGCGACCCCGCGCCGCAAGTTCGTCATCGCGGACACCCCGGGGCACATCCAGTACACCCGGAACATGGTCACCGGGGCGTCGACCGCCGACCTGGCGATCGTCCTCGTCGACGCCCGCAAGGGCCTGGTGGACCAGAGCCGGCGGCACGCCTTCCTGGTGTCCCTGCTCCGCGTCCCGCACCTGGTGCTGGCGGTGAACAAGATGGACCTCGTCGACTACAGCGAGGAGGTCTTCGAGAACGTCCGGCGTGAGTTCACGGCGTTCGCCACCAAGCTGGCGGTGCCGGACCTCACGGTCATCCCGATGTCGGCGCTCGAGGGCGACAACGTCGTGGAGCGCTCGGCGAACATGCCGTGGTACCAGGGCTCGTCGCTGCTGCACCACCTGGAGAACGTCCACGTGGCGTCCGACCGCAACCTGGTCGACACCCGCTTCCCGGTGCAGTACGTGCTGCGGCCGCAGTCGAACCACCGGCGGGACTACCGCGGGTACGCGGGCCAGGTGGTCGGCGGTGTCCTCAAGCCGGGCGACGAGGTCATGGTCCTGCCGTCGGGCTTTCACAGCCGGGTGGCCTCGATCGACACCTTCGACGGCCCCGTCGAGCAGGCCTTCCCGCCCATGTCGGTGGTGGTCCGGCTCGAGGACGAGATCGACATCTCCCGCGGCGACATGATCTGCCGCGTGCACAACCAGCCGCGCGTCACGCAGGACATCGACGCGATGGTCTGCTGGATGGACGAGTCGTCCTCGCTGGTGCCCGGCCGCAAGTACCTCATCAAGCACACGACGCGGACCGCGAAGTGCGTCGTGCGCGAGGTCGCCTACCGGCTGGACACCAACACCCTGCACCGCGAGGAGGGGGTGTCGAGCCTGGCGCTGAACGAGATCGGCCGGCTGACGCTGCGGACCACGCAGCCGCTGCTGTGCGACGACTACGCCCGCAACCGCGACACCGGGGGCTTCATCCTCATCGACGAGGCCGACAACCGCACCGTCGCCGCCGGGATGATCCTGACCGCCGACTCCTGACGTCGCGGGTCCCCGACCCGCCTGCACCGCCCGCACGGACGAGCGCCGAGCCCCTTCGGGGGCTCGGCGCTCGTCGTCGTCCTGGGCTGCTCCATCCGGCCCAGCGGCGGTGCTCCGAACAGCCGAAAAGGCATTCCGCCAGGTGGCCGAAAGGGTCTGCGCCGAATGGCCTTGAGCCTGTTCATCTGATCGGGGGAACCTCGTTCGCCCAGTTCAGAACGGTATTTCCGAGCGACGACACCGGTCTCGAGAAACGTTCCACACGATTTCTGGAGACCGCTGATGACGCTCGAGACCGACACGATGGTGCCGCGGGTGCTGGGTGCCCTGACCATCGCCTGCCTGGCCGCCGGCAGCTCCGTGGCCCTCGCCGCCCCGGCGGCGCCCAGCGCGGCTCCGCACACCTCGCGCATCGTCCTGGCGCCGGTCGCCGCGCACGACGTGCAGGCCGCGGGCGAGGGCGCCGTCCTGACCTTCCAGGTCCCGGCCCCCCCGGCCGGCATGCGGATCGGCGGGGCCGGCCTGGCCACCTCGACCGAGGGGGCCGCCGGCCGGGTGACCGTGCGGACCGTGCCGGCCGCGGACCCGGGCGCCGCGCCGGCGAACGGGCAGGCGACCGGGCCCGCGACCGGGCCGGTGGTCGTCACCGCGCCTGCGGCGCCGGGTCGACGGGTCACCGCCGACGTCAGCTCGGCCGTGTCGGCCGCCGGGCGGTACAGCTTCTCGCTCGTCGCCGGCGCCCAGCTGCCGGGCCTGACGAGCCGGGTTCGGATCGTGGCCGACCCGCGGCTGTACATCACCCTGGTGCCGATCTCGAAGCCGAGCCCGGCCGTCCCGGTCCCGTCGCCCGGCCCGGGCACCGAGGACCCGGTCGTGGCGGCGCCCGCTCCGGTGGCGGTGGAGCCGGTGGTGGCTGCGCCTGCTCCGGTGGCGGTGGAGCCGGTGGTGGCTGCGCCTGCTCCGGTGGCGGTGGAGCCGGTGGTGGCTGCGCCCGCTCCGGTGGCGGTGGAGCCGGTGGTGGCTGCGCCTGCTCCGGTGGCGGTGGAGCCGGTGGTGGCTGCGCCTGCTCCGGTGGCGGTGGAGCCGGTGGCTGCGCCTGCTCCGGTGGCGGTGGAGCCGGTGGTGGCTGCGCCTGCTCCGGTGGCGGTGGAGCCGGTGGTGGCTGCGCCCGCTCCGGCCCCGGCCCCGGCTCCGGCTCCGGCCCCGGCCCCGGCTCCCGCCCCGGCCCCGGCCCCGGCTCCGGCTCCCGCTCCGGCTCCGGCTCCCGCTCCGGCCCCGGCTCCCGCTCCGGCCCCGGCCCCGGCTCCCGCTCCGACCCCGGCTCCCCCCGCCGTGGTCGCCGGCACGCTGTTCGGCACCACGATGTACCGCGAGGGCGGTCAGACCTTCGCCGAGGCGTTCGCCCGGCAGACCGCGCTGTACGGCCAGCTCAAGGTCGTCCGGGCCTACTACACCGGCCTGCCCTCGGCCTGGCCCGGCACGGCCGGCCTGTCCGGCGGCCCGGTCGTCGTGTCCTTCAAGGCACCGCCGGCCGAGGTGCTGACCGGCCAGCACGACGCGTTCTTCCGCAACTGGTTCGCCAAGGCGCCCCGCGACCGCAAGATCTTCTGGACGAACTACCACGAGCCGGAGGACGAGATCGAGGCCGGCGAGTTCACCGCCGAGCAGTACCGCGAGGCCTTCCGCCGACTCGCCGGGCTGGCGCGCAGCGCGAGCAACCCGCTGCTGGTCAACACCACCATCTGGATGTGCTACGACCTGCAGAAGGGGTCCGGGCGCAACTGGCGCGACTACTACCCCGGCGGCGACGTCGTCGACGTGCTGGGCTGGGACTGCTACAACCGCGGCCGCAAGACCGGCGCCTACGACAACCCGGCCGACCTGCTGAACGGCCTGGCCGCGGCCGCCGCCTCGGTCGGCAAGCCGTGGGGGCTGGGGGAGTACGGCAGCAAGCTGGTGCCCGGTGACAACGGCACCGCCCGGGCCGCCTGGCTGACGGCTTCGGCGCAGTACGCCCGGCAGGGTGGCGCGGCGTTCGTCAACTACTTCGACGCCTACGGCGGCTCGGTCCCCGACCCCGAGTACCGCCTGCTCGACGCGCCGTCGCAGGCCGCCTGGCGTGCGGTCGTGGCCGGCCTCTGACCGGCCGGAGCCGCCCGTCGCGGCGCCCGGGTGGCCTGTCGGCCGCCCGGGCGCCGTCCATCGGTCGGGTGAAGATGCCCGGGCAGGCCTCGTGTGGGGCGTTCTCGACCTATTCTCGCTGTACAGCTGGGCGCCGTCCCCGGTCCCGACCCCCCGGTCGGGAGCCCGGGCCGCCCCGTCGATCGGCCGCCGAGCACTGCTCGTCGGCTCGCAAGGGCGGATCGTCCGTCCCTGGCCCCTCCGGAAAGGCAGCCTCACTCCGGTGACGCAGAGCAACTCACCATCCGTACCGCCGTCGACCCGGCCCACCGTGGTCTACGTCGCCGGCTCGGGGCGTTCGGGCAGCACGCTGCTGGAACGGCTGCTCGGGACGCTGCCCGGCTTCGTCAACGTCGGGGAGATCAACGACGTCTTCCGCCGGGTCGCCGCGTACGACGAGAAGTGCGGGTGCGCGCTGTCGTTCTCGGACTGCCCGTTCTGGGGCGCGGTCGGGCAGCGGGCCTTCGGCGGCTGGACCCCCGAGCTCGTCGAGGAGGCGCGCGGTCTGCAGCGCGCCGTCGCCCGGCAGCGCTTCCTGCCCCAGCTGCTCGCGCCGCAGCTCGCCGGTGACCAGTTCCGCACCGACCTCGGCCGGTTCGCCGACCTGCACGCCCGGCTGTACGCGGCGGTGCTGGCCGAGTCCGGCGGCCGGGTCGTCGTGGACGCCAGCAAGGGCGCCGCGCAGGCCATGGCCGTCTCCCGGGGCGTGGACATGCGCCTGGTGCACCTGGTCCGCGACGCCCGGGGTGTCTCCTTCTCCTGGGCCAAGGCCGACGTCGCCCGCCCGCACGGCGACGGCGACCGGGCCACCATGCACGCCTACCGGCCGCAGGACACGGCCGCCCGGTGGGTGCTCCTGCAGGGGCAGATCGCGCTGGCCCGGCGGCTGGTGACCTCCTCGGCGCTGCTGCGCTACGAGGACCTCGTCGCCGCGCCCGAGCGCAGCCTGCGCGAGACCGCCGCCGCGCTCGGGCTGCCGCTCGGCCCGGAGGACCTGCAGGCCGTCGACGGCTCGACCGTGGACCTGCCGGCCAGCCACGGGCTGTCGGGCAACCCCTCGCGGTTCCGGGTGGGACCGCAGACCCTGCGGGTGGACGAGCAGTGGCGACGGGACATGTCCCGCTGGGACCGCGTCTCCACGACCGTCATCGCCGCCGCGCCGCTGACCCGCTACCGCTACCTGACGGCCCGCGAGCGGACGGCGGCATGAGCGCCGCTGCCCAGGACGCGGCCCCGGTCCGGACGATGCCCGATCTGAGCGTCGTCGTGCCCACCCGCGGCCGGCGCGAGCTGGTCCGCCTGGCCGTCGCCGGGATCGTGGCGCAGGACTACGACGGGCACATCGAGTGCTACGTCGTGCACGACCAGGAGGAGCCCGATGTCGAGCTGGAGGCGATGGGCCGGCCGGACCGCCGGATCACGGTGCTCCGCAACACCGGGGACCTCGGGCTGGCGGGCAGCCGCAACTTCGGCCTGACCCGGGTCCGCACGGAGTTCGTGGCGTCCTGCGACGACGACGACGCGTGGCTGCCCGACAAGGCGCGCCTGCAGGTCCAGCGGCTGCTCGAGAACGAGGACATGCTCGTCGTCGGCGCCGGGATCCAGCTCCTGATGCCCGAGGACAAGGTCGTGGAGTGGCTCGGCCCGGCGGACGTGGTGACGCAGCAGGACCTGTTCCGGTCCCGCCGCAAGGAGCTGCACTCCTCGACCCTGCTGATGCGCGCCCGGGCGTTCGAGCTGGCGGGCACGTACGACGTGGACCTGCCCCACAGCTACGCCGAGGACTACGAGTGGCTGCTGAGGGTCGCGCAGCACGGCTCGATCGGCGTCGTCCGCGAGCCGCTGGCGACCATCAAGAAGGACGGCGTCTCCTGGTTCCGGGAGCGCAACGAGGTCGTCGCGGACGCGCTGGAGCACCTGCTGCGCACGCACCCCGAGCTGCAGCAGTCCCGCGCCGGGCACGCCCGGGTGCTCGGCCAGATCGCCTTCGCCAAGGCGAGCCTGGGCCGTCGTCGGGAGGCCGTGCGCTGGGTGCTGCGCTCGCTCGCCCGCTGGCCGCTGGCGCCGCAGGCCGGTCTGGCGATCTTCCAGATCGTCACCGGCGCGGACCCCCGGACCCTGCTCAAGCTCGCCCGGATGGTCGGTCGTGGCCTTTCCTGACCCGTCCGGCCGGCGCCCGGTGCTCGTCACCGGCGTGCCGCGGTCCGGCACCACGTGGCTGGCCCGGGAGCTGGCGGCCTCACCGTGGGCCGCGCTGCCGGGCAAGGAGCCGATGAACCCGCGCGACGGCCAGTTCGCGCTGGGCGGCACCCTGGCCGGCTGGTCCCGCCTGGAGCAGCCGACCGCGCGTCAGCGCGCGCTGCTGCGCCGGGTCTACCGGGGCCTCGAGCCGCGCACGCTCAGCCGGTACGGCGTGAAGCAGTGGGCGGCGCCGCTGCCCTGGGCGACCACCGTGGTCAAGGACCCGTTCGCGCTGCTGGCCGTACCGGCCGTGGTGCGCGGCCACCGGCGCGGTGCCGGTCGTCGTGTACCGCCACCCGGGCGCCGTGCTCAGCAGCTACCGCCGGATGGGCTGGACCGCCAGCGTCGCCGAGGTGCGCGTGCTGCAGGGCGCGCCCGACCGGCCGCTGCCGGACGGCGACGTGGCGCAGATGGCCGAGTTCTGGACGTACATGCACCAGCAGGTCCTGGGCTGGCTCGACCAGGTCCCGGGCTGCCTGCTGGTGTCGCACGCCGAGCTGCACGCTGGCCGGGCCGCGCGGGCTCGCCGCCCTGCGCGCCGCGGCTCGGCCTGCCGTCCGGTCGCGGCGGCCGCCGCACCGACGCCGGCGCCGGCCCCGACGTCCCCCGCCGACACCGCGGCTGCACCGCTTCGACCGTGCACCGCAGGAAGTGGCCAGCGGCTGGCGCGCCCGGCTGTCCGCCGACGAGATCGACCTGCTCGAGCAGTCGACCGCCGAGACGTTCGCGGCGCTGGAGCAGCGCCGGTTCTCCCCGTCATGACCGGCCGTTCCGCACGTACCGACCAAGGAGACCGTCGTGTCCACGCCCAACTTCCTCTACATCGGGCCCGACAAGGCCGGGTCCTCCTGGCTGCACGAGGTCCTGCTGCGCCACCCGCAGGTGTTCATGCCGGAGGCGAAGGACCTGTACTTCTTCGACCGCTACTACGACCACGGGCTGAGCTGGTACCTGCCGCTGTTCGCCCCGGCCGGGCCGCAGCACGACGTCGTCGGCGAGGTCTGCCAGGACTACCTGTTCCACCCCGAGGCCGCGGCGCGGATCGCGGAGTCGCTCGGCGACGAGGTCCGGTTCATGGTCACGCTGCGCGACCCGGCCGACCGGGCCTTCTCGTCCTACCTGTACATGCTGAAGCAGGGCGAGCAGCACGGCACCTTCCTCGAGGCGCTGGAGTCGCCCGGGCGCGGCTGCTCGACCACGGCCGGTACGCCAGCCGGCTGCAGCCGCTTCCTGGACCGGTTCGGCCGCGAGCGGCTGCACGTCGCGGTCTTCGACGACCTGGTGGCCGACCCGCAGCGGTTCGTCGACGAGCTGCTGGCGTTCCTGCAGGTCGCGCCGATGACGCTGCCCGACGACCTGCTCGACGCCCGCCTGCCGGCCGGCCGGGCCCGGTCGGTCCTGGTGTCCCGCGCCGTGCGCAAGGCCAGCGACCTGGTCCGCGAGCGGGGCGCCGCGAACGTCATCGGCCGGGTCAAGCGCTCGCAGCTGGTGCAGCGGGTGCTGTACGCGCCCGCTGTCGGACGACAAGCCCGTGATGACCGCCGAGGAGCGTGCCGCCGTCCAGACGGCGCTGGCTCCGGAGGTCGCCGAGCTCGACCGGCTGTTCGGGCTCGACCTGGCTCGTCGCTGGGGCTGGCCGCAGGACGTGCCGCAGGCGGCCGACCGGGCCGAGCGGGCGGCGTGACCCTGCTCGACAGCCGGCCGCCCGCGCCGCAGGCCGCGGTGGCCTCCGGCCGGCCGGGTGCGGAGCGGAGCTCGCGGCTGTCCCGCCGGCTCGGGCCGGCCTGGCCGCTGAAGCTGCTGCTGCGTGGGCTTCCCGCTGTGGTGGGCGCTCGGCGTGGCGAGCTTCGCCTGTCGCTGTTCGCCATCCCGATGGCCGTGCAGATCCGTGCGGCGCGGCCTGCGCGGCACGCCCGCCGGCTTCGGCGTCTGGCTGCTGTTCCTGGCCTGGATGCTGGTCGGCGTGGTCACGCTGTGGGCGCAGGCGCCCGGCACGGTGCCGAGCGTCGGGCCGGCCAGCGCTCGTCGGGTTCGGCTACCGCGTGGTCTGGTACCTCGCGATCACCGTGGCGCTGCTCTACCCGCTGAGCCTGTCCTCCCGGCGGGTGAGCGCCGACCAGGTGGCCTCGCTGGCTCGGCACGCCTCTTCCTGGTGTGCGTGGCGGGCGGCGTCGCCGGCCTGCTGCTGCCCGTCTTCGAGTTCACCTCGCCCGCCGAGCTGCTGCTGCCGGGTTCCGACAGCGGCTTCCTGAACGCCCTCGTGCACCCGAGCCTGACGACCCAGAGCGACTTCCTGGGCTACGACCCAGGCGCGGCCGAAGGCGCCGTTCCTGTACGCCAACGCCTGGGGCAACAACCTCGCGCTCACGCTGCCGTTCTACGTCTACAGCCGGCTGGCGGTCGCCGCGGCTGTGGTCGCGGCTGCTGGTCGCGCCGGTGCTGGCCGTCGCGGCCGTCCCGATCGCGTACTCGCTCAACCGCGGGCTGTGGCTCGGCCCTGCTCGTGCTCGCCGTGTTCGCCGCGGGAGCGCTGGCCCGCAACGGCCGGCTGACCGCCCTGTGGCTGCTCGCGGTCTCCCTCGTCGATCGCCACCGTGGTGCTGATCGCCTCGCCGCTGTGGGCGACGATCACGCTGCGCCTGGACACCCCGCACAGCAACGACCGTCGCACCACCGTGGCGCAGACCGTGATCGAGACCACCGCGAAGGGCTCGCCGCTGCTGGGCTTCGGCAGCACGCGCACGGTTCAGGGCAACTTCGCCTCGATCGCCGGCACCGGCGGCGACGACTGCCGGCAGTGCGCCGCGCCTCCGCTCGGCACCCAGGGCTTCATGTGGCGCCTCGATCCTGACGACCGGGTTCGTCGGCGCGCTGCTGTTCCTGTCGTTCATGGCCGTGCAGCTGCTGCGCCATCTCGGCCGGCGCACGCCGGTCGCCGTGCTCGGCTGCATGACCCTGACCACCGCGCTGCTGCTGTCGTTCGTCTACGACTCGCTGGAGTCGCCGCTGTTCATCACCATGCTGGCTCTCGGGCTGATGAACAGGGAGCGCCTGGAGGACGCGGCAGCGCGCACCGGCGCCCCGACCGCCCTGACCGCCGCAGCCCGGGCTCCCGGCACTCCGTGACCGCCCGACGGGCCCCGGACGTCCTCTCGGCCCCGGGAATCGCGCAGCTGTTCCCCGGCCAGGAGCAGCGGCTGTCCCGCCGGCCGGGGCGCGGCCCCGCGCTGCTCGTGCTGCCCTCCCGCCGGGCCCCCCGGGTGCTCGTCCCGGCCGGGCTGCCGGCAGCCGCCGACATGCTGCACCGGCACAGCACCTCCGGCCTGCAGCGCCTGGTGCAGGCCGCGCTCGCCCGCTCCCTGCGCTCGGGTCTGCTGCCGCTGCTGCCGGTCTCGCGCCTGACGCCGGCGCCCGGTCTGGCGTCGATCGCCGACCACGTCCGGGCGCACGTGCCCGGGGCGGCGCAGGTCGGCGTGCTGCTCGGGCCGCCCCGCGCCAACGCCAAGCCCGTGCTGCGGGTCTTCGACGCCGACGGCCGGACCATCGCGTTCGGCAAGGTCGGCCACCACGACACCTCGGCCCGGCTCGTCCGGCACGAGGCGGTGGTGCTGCACGAGCTCGCCGACCACCCGTTCCGGCACCTGCAGGTGCCGCACGTGATCGCGGCCGCCGACTGGAACGGCTGCCCGGTGCTCTACCAGAGCCCGCTGCAGCCGGCCGCCGGCCAGCCCAGCTGGGAGCTGCCGCTGGCCGCGATGCAGGAGGTGGCCGAGGCGTGCCTGCCCGGCAAGGGCGGGCCGCTGGTCGACAACAGCTACGTCTCGGACCTGCGCACCCGGATCGCCCTCGGCCCGGCCGCCGACGAGCTGGGGCGCTCGCTGCAGCTGGCCGTCGAGCGCTTCGGCGACGTCTGCCTCGACCTGGGCCGCTGGCACGGCGACTGGGCCCCCTGGAACGTGGGCGAGGCCGCCGGCCGGTGCCAGGTCTGGGACTGGGAGCGGTCCTCCTGCGGCGTCCCGCTGGGCTTCGACGTCGTGCACTTCGTCGTGCAGCGGGCCTTCAGCGCGCGGCGCCGGCGATCCGGCGGGCCTGGCCGGCCGGCTGCTGGCCGAGCTGGCCCCCGCCCTGTCGCGCTGGTACACCGACCGCGCCCAGGTCGCCGCCACCCTGGAGCTGTACCTGCTCGAGATCCTGCAGCGCTACCTGCAGGACTCCGACGGGGCGCCCTCGCCGGCCCTGCGTCACCGGCTGGCCGTCCTGCGCACCACCCTCTCGACCCTCACCGCACCTTCGAAGGAGCCTCGTGCCGACGCTTAAGCAGAGGGCGCCCCGTTCTCTCAAGATCCTCGGACGCCGCCTGTCGGTCTCCACCGGACGGCACACCGCGTCGTGGCGGATGACGCCGTCGTTCGTGCTCGCCGGGGGCCAGCGGTGCGGCTCGACCTCGCTGTTCCGGGCCCTGATGGACCACCCGAACATCCTCCCGCCGGTGCACCACAAGGGCGTGAACTACTTCGACGTGGGCTACGAGCACGGTGCCGACTGGTACCGCGGGCACTTCCCGCTGCGGTCGGTGGCAGCGCTGCGCGCCCGCTCGGCGGGACACCCGCCGATGACGTTCGAGGCGAGCGGCTACTACAGCTACCACCCGCACGCCGCCCGGCGGCTGGCGGAGGACATCCCGGACGCCAAGGTGCTGGTGCTGCTGCGTGACCCGATCGAGCGGGCCTACTCGGCGTACAAGCACGAGTTCGCGCGCGGCTTCGAGACCGAGAGCTTCGAGCGGGCCCTGGAGCTGGAGGACGAGCGGGTGGAGCCCGAGCTCGCGCGGATGATGGCCGACCCGTCGTACCGCAGCTTCGCGTCACCGGCACCAGTCCTACCGACGTCGTGGGCAGTACGCCGAGCAGCTCGCAGCGGTTCGTCGACGCGCTGGGCCGCGACCGGCTGCTCGTCGTCGAGAGCGCCGACTTCTTCGACCGCCCGGAGGTGGAGTACCGCCGGATCACCGACTTCCTGGGCCTGCCCGCGCACACCCCGGCCCGCTTCGACCGGTTCAACGCCCGGGTCGGCTCGGCCATGCCGGAGGTGGCCCGCCAGCGGCTCGCCGAGGCGTTCGCGCCGCACGACCGGGCGCTGGCCGCGCTGACCGGCCGGACCCCCGGGTGGGTGCAGTCGTGAGGGCGGCGCCCGGGCGCGACCCGGTGCTGGCGCACGGGCGTCGGAGCCTGCCGTTCGCCCTGGTCGGCCTGCTGGTGGGCCTGGCCGTCGGCGCCGGCGTCCTGCTCACCTCGCCGTCGCTGGCCCGCGCCACGACCGTCGTGGAGCTGACCGCGATCCGCTCGCAGATCGACCTCACCGGCGCCCCCACCGCCGCGGTCACCGCGGACACCGACGCGCAGCTGCTCGCCTCCGACGAGGTCGTCGCGGCGGCCGCCGCCGCCGCCGGCCGCACGCCCGAGCAGGCCCGCGGGGCGCTGTCGGTCTCCGCGGTGGCCCTCACCCGGGTCCTGTCCATCTCGTACGAGGACCGTTCCGCGAAGGCGGCCGAAGCCGGGTCCCGGGCGGCCGCCGCGGCCTTCCTGGCGGCCCGCGAGCGGCTCGTGCTCGACCCGGTCCGGGCGGCGCTGGCCTCGCTCGGCCAGGTCGTCGACGCGCCCGCACCGGTCGCCGAGGGCGCCGCAGCGGCCGCGCCGGTCGTCAGCCCGCTCGGTCGGCAGCAGGCGGCGCTGGCCGCCGAGCTGGCGCTGAACGGCGCCGGGACCGTGCTCGTCGAGGCCACCACCGCCCCGCGCCAGCGGGCCAACCCGGAGGTGCCGCTGGGGTCGGGCGCCGCGACCGGGGCGCTGCTGGGTCTCGGGCTGGGTCTGCTGCTGTCCTCCGGGCGTCCGGCCCGGCCCGTCGCCGCCGGCCCGGCGCACCGGTCCGGCCGGCGCACGGCGGCTCTCGGCATCGCGCTGGGCCTGGTCGGCACGGCCGCCGGGCTGGCCGCGGCGTCGCAGGTCGGGACCGGGCCGTCGGCCACGGCGACCGTCCTGGTGCGCCCGCTGGTCGGCAACGCCTACGCCGGCGGCGACCGGGACGCCTCCGTCGACCTGCAGACCGAGGCGCAGGTCGTGCGGTCGGACGCCGTCCTGAGCCGGGCCGTGCCGAACGGCTCGACGGTGACGGGCCTGCGGGCCCGGGTCCGGGCCGAGCGGCGGCCCGGGTCCGAGGTGCTGGCGATCACCGTCGGTGGCAGCACCGGGGACCGGGCGACCGCGCTCGCCGGCGATCTCGCCCGGGCCCTGCTCGCGGAGCGCGAGGAGCGCGCCCGGCAGGCGGTCGCGGCGCAGGCCGCGCTGCTGCGCGAGCGGATCACCCAGGCTCAGCAGCTGTTCGACGCGGCGATCGCGCTGGCAGCCGGTGCGGAGTCCGTGCAGGGCTCGCTGCTGGGGGAGCGGCTGGTGCTGCTGCGGGAGGACCTGCGTGCGCTGCCGACCGAGCTGCGCGCCGGGTCGGTCGTCGAGGTCCAGCGGGTCGACACCTCGGCCGCCGTCGTGCTGCAGGTCGTCCTGGTCGTCGGCGGGGGGCTGGCCGGGCTGGTCCTCGGCCTGCTGCTCGGACGCCGCCCGCGGCAGGGCCGTCCCGCGCGAGGCGCGGGGACGACCGCCGCCGCACAGCCGGTGGCTGCCGCGTCATGACCGTGCGGACGGGAGCCCGCTCGGCCCCCGCGGCCGACTCCACCGAGCAGGTCTCGCAGATGGCCCGCTCCGGCGGGCTGAGCATCGCCGGGGCCGGCGTGTCCGCGGTCGCGGGCATCGCGCTGGCCGCGCTGATCACGAACGGCCTGTCGCAGACGGAGGCCGGCACGGTCTTCGCGACCACCGCGGTCTTCCTCATCGCCACGTCGTTCGTGCAGCTCGGCACCGAGGTCGGCGTGGTCCGGTGGCTGCCCGGCCTGCTGGTGCGCTCCGAGCCGCACCACGTCCGGCACGTGCTGCGGACCGCGCTGGTCCCGGTGCTGACGGCCGCGGCACTCGTGGCGACGGCCGGCTGGGTGCTCGCGCGGCCGCTCGCCGGGGTGATCGCCTCCGACGCCTCGAGCGACCTGGTCACCACCGAGATCCGGGTGCTGGCGGTGGCCCTGCCGCTGACCGCGGTCTACAACGTGCTGCTGGCGGCCACCCGCGGGCTGCGCACGATGGTGCCGACCGTCGCGGTGGAGTCACTCGGCCGGTCCGTCGCGCAGCTGGTCGGCGTCGCGGCCGTGCAGCTGCTGTCGCTGGGCGCGGTCGCCGTCGTGGTGGCCTACTCCGTCCCGTACGCGCTGGCGCTGGTCGCGGTCGTCGTCTGGCTCGGGGTGCTGATGCGGCGCAGCCCGTCCGCCCCTTCGCCGGTGCCGGGCGCCGCCGCCGCCGCGGTGGCCGGTTTCTGGCGGTTCACCGGCCCCCGCGCGATCGGCACCACCTCGCAGATGCTGCTCAAGCGGTCGGACATCGTGCTGGTGGCCGCGCTGCGCTCGCCGCGCGAGGCCGCGCTCTACGCCGCGGCCTCGCGGTTCGTCGCCATCGGCCAGCTCGGCGTCCAGGCGCTCCAGCAGGCGCTGAGCCCACAGCTCGCGGCGCTGTTCGCCGGCGACGACCACGACGTCGCCCGGGACGTGTACCGGGCCACGACGGCCTGGTCGATGCTGCTCGCCTGGCCGTCCTACCTGGTCTGCGCGGTGCTGGCCCCCGAGCTGCTGCGGCTGTTCGGCTCCGGCTACGGCGAGGTCGCCGGGGTGGCGATCGTGCTGAGCCTGGCGATGCTGGTGTCGACCGGGTGCGGCGCGGTGGACGCGGTGCTGCTGATGTCCGGGCACGCCTGGCTGAGCCTGAGCAACAGCCTGCTGGCGCTGGCCGTCAACGTCGGGGCGAACCTGCTGCTCATCCCCAAGCTGGGCGTGATGGGCGCCGGGCTGGCCTGGGCGCTGGCCATTCTCGTGCGCAACCTGCTGCCGCTCTACCAGGTGTCCCGCATGTACGGCATCTCGCCGGTCGGCCGGGAGACGGCCACCGTGGCCGCCGCGGCGCTCACCTGCTTCGGCGCGGTGCCGTTCGCGGTGCGCCTGCTCACCTCGACGGCCCTGCCGGTCGTCGTGGCCCTGGGGCTCGGCGCCGTCGCGTACCTGGCGCTGGTCTGGAGGTTCCGGGCGCCGCTGCGGCTGGGGGCGTTCCGGGGCGCGCTGCGACGCAGGCGCCGGCCGGCTCCTGCCTGATCCGGAACGCCGCCCGGGGCGGGGCAGTTCACACTGAGAACCCGGACCGACAGCGACCGCACCGCACAGAGAAGGACCCGCTCGTGCCTCGAGACCCCTCCGCCCGACCGACCGCCCCGCGACGCTGGCTGGTGCTGGCGGCTGTCGTGGCGGTGCTCGCGGCCGGCGGGACCGCCGCCCTGCTGAGCAGCGGGGACCGGCCGTCGCCGGCGCCGACCGCGCAGCCCTCGCCGTCCGCCCCCGCGCCGACCCCGACCGCCGACCGGACCGGACCGACCGGCCCGGTCCGGACGCTGTTCGGCGCGGCCCCCGAGGGCGCGCAGGGCGAGAAGGGCTACCAGCAGGCCCTGGCCAGGGCCGACCAGACGCTGGGTGAGCTCGACGTCGTCCGGGTGTACTACAAGGGCGCTCCGGACGCCTGGCCCGGCAAGGCCCCCGGGCGCAACGTCGTGGTCAGCTTCAAGCTCCCGCCCGCCGAGGTGCTCGCGGGCGCCCACGACGCGGCCCTGTCGGCGTGGTTCCGGGCGGCCCCGCGCGACCTCGAGACGTTCTGGGTCTTCTTCCACGAGCCGGAGGACGACATCCGGGACGGCGCCTTCACGGCGGAGGAGTTCCGGGCGGCGTTCACGCACCTGGCCGGCCTGGCCGCGCAGGCCGAGAACCCGCGGCTGCACAGCACGCTCGTCCTGCAGTCGTACACGCTGAAGCCGGCCAGCGCCCGCAACTGGCGCGACTACTACCCGGGCGACGCGGTCGAGGTGTTCGGCTGGGACGTGTACAACCGGCCGAGCGAGGCCCGGCCGTACAGCGACCCGGCCGAGCTGCTCGACAACCTGCGCGCTGTCGCCACCAGCGTCGGCAAGCCGTTCGCCATCGCCGAGCTGGGCAGCGTGCTGGCCCCCGGCGACGTCGACGGCAGCGGCCGGGCGCGCTGGCTCGAGTCGATGGGCCGCTACCTCGCGGACCACGACGCGCGCTTCGTGACCTACTTCGACCTGGACTTCGCGGCCAAGGACGCCGACTACCGGCTGCGCGACGCGGCCTCGCTGCAGGCCTGGAAGCGGATCGCCGGCACCTGAGCCGGGGCGGCAACGACGTCGTGCGGCGGGGCGGCCCGCAGGGGGCGCCCCGCCGCACGGGTGGTGCGGTGCCGGACGGCTAGAGCCGGCAGGCCTTCGGCGAGGCCACGCTGGCCCGGAAGGCGTTCAGCTTGTCCGCCGACTCGGTGAGCAGCCAGTTGTTGCCCGAGTTGTTGCTGTGCAGGCTGCTGAAGTAGCTGACGATGCCGATCCGGTCGGTGTGCGCGCTGGCCCAGGACCAGGAGTCGCTCCACCAGCGGGCGCCGGTCGTGTTGCGGTAGCCGTTGGTGGCGCCGGTCTCGCCGATGCCGATCATCTTGCGGCTCTGGCCGCGCTGGTCGAGGAAGGTGAGGATCCGCGGCAGGCGGTCGGCGTAGGTCTCGCCGGACTGGTTCTGGTAGAGGTCGACGCCGAGGAAGGCCATCCGGCTCAGCACGCCGGCGGTCAGGTAGGTCTGGGCGTCCGGGCCCTTGTTGACGGGGTTGAAGACCCACTCGCCGATGATCGGCACGAACGCGACGTTCTTCAGGCCGGTCGCGCCCTTCATCACGTCGTAGATCCGCGTCCAGGCGGCGGCGAAGTCCGCCGGCGAGCCGTTGCCCGGGATGTCGGTCTGCGGCTCGTGGTTGAACGTCACGATGACCGGCTTCCTCAGCGAGGCGTAGCGCTGCGCGCGGGCCCGGATGTCGGCGTCGAACCGGCCGGAGGCGACGGCCTTCCACACCCCACGACCGGTGTACGGCGGCTTGAACGACACCCACGGCAGCCGCCCGGCGGCGTGCTCCCGCGCGATGTCGCGCATCTCGCCCTTGCCCGAGGTCCAGGAGTAGAACTCCCGGCTGGCCCCGATCGGCCCGGTCTTGGCGATCGTCGGGGACATGTCGCCCTTGGTGGACAGCCCCACGTAGATGCTGCCGGGCTTGTGCCCGGGCCACTGCGGCGTGGCGCCGGCGGCCAGCGCCACCGACGGTCGGACGCTGGACAGGGCGGTCGCACCGAGAGCGGTGGCCGAGGCGTACTTGAGCAGGTCGCGGCGGCTGAGGCCGGACAGAGCAGCGGGCATGGAAGACACAGACGGGTCCGTTTCCGATGCCTACGAGGTGAGCTGTCGGATTCGGGCCCCCCGGCCCGGCCGTGCTCGGCACGGCTTCACCCCAAGGACGCCTCTCGGCGTCCACGTTCTCGGTTCCCCCGCTCCTGCCACATGTGGTGTGGAAAGTCCGCAACGGGGCAGGATTCGGCATGCCGTCCGGACACCACGCCCGAACCGGGCGCGGTCCGGGAAGCGTACGGGACGATCAGCGGTCCCGGCGCGCTCTTCTCCAGTTCGGTCACAGGTTCATGACAGGCGCGTGACAGCCCGGTCGGGACGACACTCCGCGGCCACCTGCCCAGACGTCAGCGCGTGACCGGCGTTCCGCGGGGTGCGAGGACGACGAAAGTCACGCCGGGAAGCAGCCGGATCGGCGTGCCGTCGGCGGCCACGTAGCTGGTGAGCACCTTGCGCCCGGGGCGGTTCCAGGTGCCGTCGAGCACGGTCGGCCCGCTGAGCACCACCGCCGCACCGTCGCCGGTGAGCACCGGGTCGGCCTCGGTCGCCGGGGTGCCGGGCAGGTCGACCCGCCCGTACTCGACCTGCTGGACGACGACGTTGGTCGCCCGGACCGGGATGGAGCCGAGGGCGCCGCTCCACAGGCCGGTCGCCGGGTCGTACGTCAGCTCCAGCCGGGGCTGGTCGGGCATCGCCACCGTGACGGGGCCCGGGGCGGGCACGTCGGCCGCCGGGGCGCGGAAGGCCATCAGGCCGACGAGCGCCGGCGCGGCGCCCTCGGCCGCACGGGCCGGCGCGGTGTCGGCGTAGGCCGACCCGTCCGGGTCGCGCGAGAAGGCGCCCGGGTGCACCACGGCCGAGAACTGCGGCACCTCGCTGTTGTCGGTGCGCCGGACGAAGCCGGCCGTGCCGCCGCGGTGCTGCACGACCCCACCGGTCACGTCGAGCAGGCGGCCGTCCATCGGCCGGGTGTCGGCCACCGGGCCGACCCGGCCGGCGTCCTGGCTCTGGAACAGCGCGACCGACCGCTGCCGGCCCGCGTTGACCACGCTGACGTACACGACGTCGGCCCGGTCCAGCCCGACCGGCGGTGGTCGGCCGGTGCCGGTCAGGACGGGGACTCCGACGATGGGCCGGCTCGCCTGCTCGGGCGAGGGTGCGGGCAGCCCGAGCAGCGGGCTCAGCGGCGCCGCGCCGGCCGGCACCGGGCCGGCGGTCGGGCTCGGCACGACCGCGGAGGACGGGCCGGGCAGGCCGGCCGAGGGCTCGGCGCGGCCCACTGCGGCGGTCTGCGCCCCGCAGCCGGCGCTCAGCGCCGCGAGGACGGCGACGGCCAGCACCCGGCTGGCGGGGGACGCACCGCCCGGACGGGGGCGGGTCATGCCTTCGGCGTCGCCCGGGCCGTGCCGACGGCGGCGGCGTCGCGCTTGTCCAGCGAGAGGGGACCGTCGGCGTCGACCGGGCTGGTCTCACCGGCGCGCTCGCGACGGTGCGCGCCGCGCGCGGCGAGCACCACACCGGCCACCCGGGCGCCCATGCCCTGGGCCGAGTCGGCGGCCCGCAGGACCGTGCTGTCGTGGGCCACGCCGCGCTCGGCGACGACCACGGTGCCGTCGCCGACCGCCGCGATGGCCTGCGCCGCTGCCGACTCGCCGGTCCCGGCGGTGTCGATCACGACCGGCCCGCCGGCCGTCAGGCTCCGCAGCAGCTGGCGGCTCTCGTGGGCCTGCAGCAGCGTCTCGAGCAGCTCCGGGTCGCGGCCCGGGGGGAGCAGCCGGACGCCGGGCAGCTCGGGCACCCGGACGAGGGACTGCTCGAGCCCCGCCCGTCCGCGCAGGACCTCGGAGAGCCCGTCGCGGTCCGACGTGCCGGTCCAGGCCGCCAGCGGCGAGTGCGGGTGGGCCACGACGAGCACGGCGCTGCCGCCGGACCGGACGTAGGCCTGCGCCAGGCGCAGCGCGACGAGCCCGCCCGCGCCGGCCCCTCCGGCGTCCGACACCTGCAGCAGCGGCGCGCCGGGGACGTCCAGGGTGGCCTCGAGGCTGTTGCGGAGCCGGTCGAAGGTGGTGGCGTGGTCGGCGTCCAGCAGCGACACGGGGCCCTTGCTCGCCGGGACCTCGGCCAGCACCGGCAGGCCGACCCGGCGGGTCACGTCGGTGCGGTGCCGCAGCCGGGTGTCGGCCCGGTCGACGAGCAGCGCGAGGGCGAAGCCCAGCAGCAGACCGGCCACCAGGCCGACCGCGAGGTTGAGCGGGGCGATGGGGTAGCTGGGCGCGTCGGGCCGGGCGGCGGCGGTGATCACCTGGCCGGAGGTGGGGGTCACCGCCTGCAGGGCCGAGAGCCGGGCGGACAGGGTGCTGATCTGGTTGCCCAGGATCGAGCGCTGCGCCTCGGCGTACACCCGGTCGGGGGAGTTCGCGGGCAGCGCCGCGGCCTTGTCGGTGGCCTCGCGCAGCTGCTGGGTCGCGGTCTCCAGGTCGGCGCGGACGGCGCCGTTGGCGGCGTCGATCTCGCGCTTGGCCTCCTCGGTGCGGAAGCCGAGGTAGGCCTGGGCGAAGGCGGTCGCGCCGGCCTGGGCGGAGGTGGCCGTCAGGTCGGTGTAGTCGATGGTGAGGACCTGGCTGTTGCTCGGCACGGTGACCGTCAGGTCGTCGAGCAGGGTCCGGGGCGAGGTCGTGGTGCCCAGCAGCCCCTGCGCGGCCGTGGCCACCTGCTCGGAGGCGACCAGCGCGGCCTCGGTGTCCATGTTGATGTCGGCGCGGGCGCCGCTGCCGGCGGTGCTGACTCCGGTCGGCAGCACGAGCACCGAGGTGGAGGCGGTGTAGCGCTCCTGCTGGGACGCCGTGAAGGCGTACCCGGCCGCCAGGCCGAGCAGGATCCCGCCGACGACGACCCACCAGCGCCGGCGGAGGCGGACGCCGTAGTCGGCGTCCTCGGTGCTCGTCGCGTCCGTCCGCCCTTGGCCCATGCCGTCGTACCCTTCATCGTCACTGACTGTGATCACCTGAGCCCTGAGCATAGACGCTCAGTGCTGTCCCTTCCGGCGATAACGAGGAGAACGCTCGACTGTCACCCGTCCGGGTCGCAGCCGGTGCGCCCGTCGGCGGCGGCGGGCTCAGCCGGTCAGCCGGTCAGCCAGAGCGCCCGACCGCCCCAGGGGCCGCTGTCGCTGACCGTGACGGCGGGACCGACCGGGCGCCCGGCGACCGGCTGCCCCGGGACCGGGGACGCGGCCTGCCAGCCGAGCGCGAGCAGCCGGTCGGCCTCCGCGACGTAGAGCCGGCCCGCCCGGGCGTCCAGGAACGCGCCGGCGGTGCGGGACCAGTCCCGGTCGGTCGGCACGACGGACGCGCGGTCGCCGAGGACGCCGCTGTCCGGGGTGAACGCCCGCTCGTACAGGTCCGGGCTGCCGGTCAGCGTGTAGTACAGGCGGCCGGCGGCGTAGAACATCGACGAGACGTCCCGCATCTGCGCGGACAGGCTGGCTGCGCCGCCGGCGTACGTGCCGCCGGAGCCGTCGGGGACCTGCTGCCAGGGGGTGCCCGCGTAGGGGTCGAGCGCGGTGTCCGGGCCGAGCGTCGTCCCGTCGACCGACCGGACGTGCAGCAGGCCGTCGTCGGCGCGGCCGGTGAACAGCCGGCCGTCGACGACGAACGCTCCCCGCACCTGGTCCCAGGGCGTCGCGTCCGCCGTCGGCACGGGAGCCGGGGGACCGGCGGTCGTCCCGTCGACGTGCCGGGCGGTCACCGGCGGGGCGGCGGCCGGCCCCGCCGCGCGGAGCACCTCGATGCCGTTGACCAGGGGGTTCTCCAGGACGTGCCGGAAGTCGATGTCCAGCACGCCGTCGGCTGCCCGGGCCGGGACCTCGCGCACCGTCCCGACGCCGGAGCCCACGGCGGCCGCGATGTCGTACCCGGCCAGCACCACCGCGCCCTCGACCGCGACGTCGAAGCGCCGCTGGCCGGGCTGCGCGGTGCACCAGCAGCGGTCGGCGAAGTAGAGCCGGACGAGCAGGGGGGCGCCGGCCGGCACCGGCAGCCGCCAGGTCAGCCCCGGGGCGGCCGGCGGGTCCCAGCGCTCGGTGTCGAACAGGGCCGTCGGGGTGCTCGCGGGCAGCGTGCCGTGCCGGGCGACCGACGGCGGGTACCCGGTCGACCAGCTGCCGGTCGTGCGGTACGGGCTGTCGGCCGCCTCGTCGGCGGCCCAGCCCGGCCCGCCGTCGGTCGCCGGCACGGCCGGCCCGCCGGCGTTGAGCCGGTGCAGCACGGCGCCGGGCGGCGCGGCCGGCGTCCGGCCGACGCTGACGACCGTGCCGGGCAGCGCAGGCGTGCGGTCGGCGGCGCGGACGGCACCGCCGGCGAACGGGAAGTGCGCGATCTTGGCCCGTCGGACGCGCTGGTCCGGCAGGCCGTAGGTGTCGGTGTCGGCGCCGACGTACAGGCCCCGGGCCGAGGCGTGCAGCGCCGTGGTGCCGACGCCCCGCGGGTGGCGCCCGGGGTTCCAGTCCAGCGGGAGACCGTTGACGGGGTCGAGCGCCGCGACGCCGGGCCGCGGGACCGCCCCCGGGCCCGGCTGGTCGCTGGCGAGCGCGTTGTTCATCCAGCGCTGGTGGCCACCGACGTAGACCGCGTCCCGGGTCACCTCGACCGACAGCAGGGAGTCGCCGCCGCTCCAGTCGACCCAGGTGGGCTGCAGGGAGGCGCCGGTCGCGGCGGTCTCCCAGCGCGCCGCGGAGTCGCACAGCCGGCCGTCGGTCCTGGCGTAGCCGCCGCTGCCCACCACGACGAAGAACTGGCCGTCGGGCGAGAAGGCCACGTCCCGCACCCAGCTGTCGAACGCCCGGGCGGCGCACGGGTGGTCGTAGCCCTCGGTCGACCAGTCCGCCAGCCGGGCGCCGCCGGCCGTGAGGTCGGCCCGGAAGACCTGCGAGTGCCGGACGCCGGCGACCGTGCGGAAGTTGCCGATGGCCACCAGCGACCGGCCGTCCGCGGAGATGTCCAGGCGGCTCACGCCGACCGGGCCCTTGGCGCCGGGTCGGGCCGGGTCGGCGCCGGGCCAGTTGTGGTGCCCCTCGACGTCGAGCTGCAGGTACGGGTCCAGCGCCCCGGTCTCCGCGTCCAGGGTGAGCAGCCCGCCGCGCGGCTGGCCGCCGGCCTTGGTGAAGGTGCCCCCGACGAACAGCCGCCCGCCGGACAGCCCCAGGTCGTCCACCCGGCCGTTCAGGCGGGGCGGACGGAAGCCCGGGACCGGTCTGCCGGTCGCCAGGTCCAGGCGCACCAGCTTGGGGGCGAACGTCCCGTCGAGCGTCCGGAACGTCCCGCCGACGTAGACCGAACCGGCCGGCCCGGCCAGCACCGCGTGGACCCGGCCGTCGAGCCGGGGTGCGAAACCCGGCGAGACCGTGCCGGTGGCCGCGTCGAAGGCCAGCACGCCCGAGCGGGGCAGGGACGTCGTGCCGCCGGGATCGGCGGCGGCGGAGAAGTCGCCCCCGAGCACCACCGTGTCGCCGACGGTCGCGACGTCCTCCACGTGCCCGTCGAGCACGTCGGGAGTGGCCGGCGACGGTGTCGGGCTGACCACTCCCGTGCCGGGCTGCACCGCGCCGACCGGGGGCTGCGTCGCGCTGCCGGCCGCGGCTGAGGACACCGGGAGGGACGGGGACAGCAGCGACGCGGTCAGCAGACCGGCCAGCAGTCCGGCCGCGGTCGCGGCTCTCGGGAGCGGGCGCATGGTGCCCCAGTCGTTCCGGTCCGGCACCGCCCCTGGTGCGCGGGGCGCGATGTCCGCGGCGAGGTCCGCCATCAGCGCGCCCACCGTAACGCCGCGGAACCGGGGGAGGAATGACAGGACGGGTGGTGTGAGCCGCCGGGCCGGTGCGCAGACCGTCCGGGGCGCCGTGCCCGCGCCGGGGCAGCGTCGTGCTGCCCCGCGTCGGGTCAGCCGCGGCGGGCGGGCTCCCGGTCCGCGGCCGGCAGCTCCTCGTCGGGCCCGGCGTCGGTCGCCGGCACCCCGGCCCGGGCCTTGCGGGCCGCCCGCGAGAAGGCCGGCAGGCCGTGCTGGCGCCGCACGCCGGCCCAGGCCAGCGGCGCGAACGCGATGACCGCGAGGATCACGTAGCCGAGGGTGACCGTGTCGACGCCCAGCAGCTTCAGCCCGGAGGCGACCAGCACCAGGGTGAGCAGGCGACGGACCACGCCGCCCGGGGCCCGCGAGGAGTACCGGGCCCCGAGGTAGACGCCCGGGATCGCGCCGACCAGCAGCGCCGCGGTGACGTCGAAGGAGAAGTCGCCGAAGAAGTAGTGCGCGACGGCGGCCGAGGCCACCAGCGGGACGGCCTGGACCAGGTCGGTGCCGACCAGCTGGTTCGCGCTCAGCTTCGGGTAGAGGGCGAGCAGCGCGATGATGATCAGGGACCCGGACCCGACCGAGGTCATGCCGACCACCAGGCCGCCGAGCACGCCGACCAGGATCGTCGGGACCGGCCGCAGCACGACCTGCGGCGCGCCGCGCAGCGCGTCGGCCGCCGGCAGGCCCTGCGCGTGCCGCCGGACGCGTGCGACCAGGGTGAGGTACGCCTTGACCGCCAGCGAGGCCGCCGCGATGAGCAGCGCGACACCCAGCGCCACCTTGACCGCGTGCTGCACCGACTCGCCGTTCCCGAAGGCTCGCAGCACGAAGACGCCGGCGAACGCGCTCGGCACCGAGCCGATCATCAGCAGCTTGACCATGCCCTTGTTGACGGTGCCGTTGCGCATGTGCACGACCCCGCCGATCGGCTTCATGAAGGCCGACGCCACCAGGTCGCTGGAGACCGCCGCGAGCGGGGGGATGCCGAAGAACAGCACCAGCATCGGCGTCATCAGGGCGCCGCCGCCCATGCCGGTCAGACCGACGATCATGCCGACGAACAACCCGGCTACTGCGAGTCCGAAGTCCACGGTGCTGCCTTTCCTGCCGTCCGGGAGGGCCCGGGCGGCCGAGCGGGGGTTGTTGACGAGACTGGTGGAGTTTTACACGGCCGACGACGGGGTGACGCGGCATTCGGGAGGTTCGTCGTCCTCGAAGGGGTGAATCTGGAGGCCTGGGGAGCGAGGAACCGGACGTACGCTGGGAGCCGCCCCCGGCACCCCGCCGTGCGGGGCTGACCGCCCTGCCCCGGAGGCCACTGCCCGTGTCGCTCGCCGGACTGCTCGACGTCGTGAGCGGCGATCCCGCGCTGCGGGCCGCCCTGGAGGCCGCCGACGCCGGCACCGCCGCGCTGGACCTGACGGCCCCGGCCGGGATGCGGCCGTTCGTGGTGGCCGCGCTGGCCGCGCGCACCGGCCGCCCGGTGCTGGCCGTCACGGCCACCGGGCGGGAGGCCGAGGACCTGGTCGCGGCGCTCGGCAGCGTGATGGACCCCGACCGGGTGGCCCTGTACCCGTCCTGGGAGACGCTGCCGCACGAGCGGCTCTCGCCGCGCGCGGACACCGTGGGCCGCCGGATCGCGGTGCTGCGCCGGCTCGCCCATCCGAGCCCGGCCACCGGCCCGGACGCCGACCCGGCCACCGGCCCGGTCGAGGTCGTGGTGGCCCCGGTGCGCTCGCTGCTGCAGCCGCAGGTGCCCGGCCTGGGAGACCTCGAGCCGGTCGCCCTGGTCGCGGGTGCGGAGCGCGACCCCGAGGACGTCGTCCGGGCGCTCGTCGACCTGGCGTACGCCCGGGTCGAGCTCGTCGAGAAGCGCGGCGAGTTCGCCGTGCGCGGCGGCATCGTCGACGTCTTCCCGCCGACCGAGGAGCACCCCGTCCGCGTCGAGTTCTGGGGCGACACGGTCGAGGAGGTGCGCTGGTTCAAGGTCGCGGACCAGCGCTCGATGGACGGGCAGGTGCCCGCGCACGGGCTGTGGGCCCCGCCGTGCCGCGAGCTGCTGCTCACGCCGCAGGTCCGGCAGCGGGCGGCCGCGCTGGCGCAGACCGCGCCGCAGCTGCGCGACATCTGCGAGCGGATCGCCGACGGGACCCCGGTCGAGGGGATGGAGGCCCTCGCGCCGGTCCTCGTCGACGAGCTGGTGCTGCTCGTCGACGAGCTGCCGGCCGGCACGACCGTGCTGGTGCTGCGACCCCGAGCGGCTGCGCACCCGCGCCGCCGACCTCGTCCGCACCAGCCAGGAGTTCCTCGAGGCGTCGTGGGCGACCGCGGCCGTCGGCGGCGCGGCCCCCGTCGACCTCGGCGCGGCGGCGTACCACACCCTGCTCGACGTCCGGGGGCACGCCGCCTCGCTCGGGCTGCCCTGGTGGTCGGTGACCCCGTTCACCAGCGACGCCGAGCTCGAGGACGGCACCCTCGGTGCTCGCCAGCCGGCAGGCGCCGGCCTACCGCGGGGAGACCGAGCGCGCCGTCGACGACGTCCGGCGCTGGCTCGGCGACGGCTGGCGCGTGGTCCTGACGTCCGAGGGGCACGGCCCCGCCCAGCGGCCTGGTGGAGGTGCTCGGCAACGAGGACCTCCCGGCCCGGCTGGTCGAGCACCTCGACGAGGCCCCGGCGCCGGGCGTCGTGCACGTGACGACCGGCTGCCTGGGGGACGGCTTCGAGAGCGCCCTGCTCCGGACGGTGGTGCTCACCGAGACCGACCTGACCGGCACCCGCGGGCTGGGCAGCAAGGACCCCAGCAAGAGATGCCGTCCCGGCGGCGCAACACCGTCGACCCGCTGCAGCTCAAGCCCGGCGACCCCGTCGTGCACGACCAGCACGGCGTCGGCCGGTACGTCGAGATGGTGCAGCGCACGGTCGCGGGCGCGACCCGGGAGTACCTCATCCTGGAGTACGCGCCGGGCCGGAAGGGCCACCCGGGCGACCGCCTGTTCGTCCCGACCGACCAGCTCGACGCTCGTGACGCGGTACGTCGGCGGCGAGGCGCCCAGCCTGGACCGGCTCGGCGGCGGCGACTGGGCCAAGCGCAAGGGACGGGCCAAGAAGGCGGTCAAGGAGATCGCGGCCGGGCTGGTGCAGCTCTACAGCGCCCGGATGGCCGCCCCGGGTCACGCGTTCGGCCCGGACACCCCGTGGCAGCGCGAGCTCGAGGACGCCTTCCCCTACGTCGAGACGCCCGACCAGCTGTCGGCGATCGACGAGGTCAAGGCGGACATGGAGAAGCCCTCGCCGATGGACCGGGTGATCGCCGGTGACGTCGGCTACGGCAAGACCGAGATCGCCGTCCGGGCCGCCTTCAAGGCCGTGCAGGACGGCAAGCAGGTGGCGGTGCTGGTGCCGACGACGCTGCTCGTGCAGCAGCACTACAACACCTTCCGCGACCGGTTCGCGCAGTTCCCCGTGACGGTGCGGGCGAGCCTCGCGGTTCAACTCCGAGAAGGAGCAGCGGCAGGTGCTCGCCGGGCTTCGCGACGGCACCGTCGACGTGGTCATCGGCACCCACCGCCTGCTGTCCGCGGCGACGGCCTTTCAGGACCTCGGGCTGGTCATCGTCGACGAGGAGCAGCGCTTCGGCGTCGAGCACAAGGAGCACCTCAAGCAGCTGCGCACCGATGTGGACGTCCTGACGATGTCGGCGACGCCGATCCCGCGCACCCTGGAGATGAGCCTGACCGGCATCCGGGAGATGTCGACCATCCTCACCCCGCCGGAGGAGCGGCACCCGGTGCTGACCTTCGTCGGCCCGTACGACGAGAAGCAGGTCTCGGCGGCCATCCGGCGCGAGCTGATGCGCGAGGGCCAGGTGTTCTTCCTGCACAACCGGGTCGAGTCGATCGACCGGGTGGCCGCCCGGCTGCGCGAGCTGATCCCCGAGGCCCGGGTCGCCACCGGTCACGGCCAGATGAGCGAGGACGCGCTGGAGCAGGTGATGGTCGGCTTCTGGGAGAAGTCCTTCGACGTCCTGGTCTGCACGACCATCGTCGAGAGCGGGCTGGACATCCCGAACGCGAACACCCTCATCGTCGACAAGGCGGACCAGTTCGGCCTCTCCCAGCTGCACCAGATCCGTGGCCGGGTCGGCCGGGGCCGGGAGCGGGCGTACGCCTACTTCACCTACCCGCCGGAGCGACCGCTCACCGAGACCGCGTACGACCGGCTGTCCACGATCGCGCAGAACACCGAGATCGGTGCCGGCATGGCCGTCGCGATGAAGGACCTGGAGATCCGCGGCGCCGGCAACCTGCTCGGCGGCGAGCAGTCCGGGCACATCGCGAGCGTCGGCTTCGACCTGTACATGCGCCTGGTGGGGGAGGCCGTCAGCGACTTCAAGCGCGGGCTGGCCGGCGAGCGCGCCCCGGCCGACGAGGCCCCGGACACCAAGGTCGACCTGCCGGTCGACGCGCACCTGCCACACGACTACGTGCCCGGCGAGCGGCTGCGCCTGGAGGCCTACCGCCGGATCGCCGCGGCGACCGACGCGGACGGCCTGGCAGCCGTGCGGGAGGAGCTGCGCGACCGGTACGGCCCGCCGCCCCGGCCGGTGGAGAACCTGCTGGCGGTGGCTGCCTTCCGGATGGCCGCGCGACGGCACGGGATCTCCGAGGTGGCGATGCAGGGCAACGGGCCGTCGGCCCAGGTGCGCCTCGTCCCGATGCCGCTGCGGGACTCGCAGGTGCTGCGCCTGCAGCGGCTCTACCCGCGCTCGGTGGTCAAGCCGACCGTCGAGACGGTCCTGGTGCCGCGGCCGGCGACGAAGAAGATCGGTGGACAGCCGCTGCGCGACACCGACCTGCTGGACTGGGCCGCCGGACTGCTCGACGCCGTGCTCGGCGACAGCGTCGCGGCCGGTGCGGCCGTGGCCGCTGCCGCCCGATGACCCCGCCCGTGCGACCCTGCTGCCGACCGAACGCTTCCTGGAGGACCCTGCCGTGACCCGTCCCGCCCGCCTCGCCGCCGCCGGTCTGCTGGCGGTCGTCGCGCTCGCCGGCTGCGGGAGCACCCCCGTGCTCGCCGGTTCCGCGGCCATCGTCGGTGACACGCGGATCCCCACCGACGAGCTCTCCCGCCTGGTGGAGGAGGGCCTGGCCGACCCGGCCGCCGGTTCGCTCGGCGCCGACCGGGTCGGCTACCAGCGCGACGTCCTCGGTCGCCTGATCACCTCCGACGTCGTCCGGCAGGCCGCCGACCGGGCCGGCGTCACGGTCGAGCCCGGCGACGTCGACGCCCAGTACGCCGCGCTCGAGCAGTCGGTCGGTGGCGCCGACGCGCTGCGCGAGCAGGCGGCCGCAGCCGGGCTGACCCTGGAACGGGTCCGCGACCTGGCGCGCACCCGTGCGCTCACCCTGGCGCTGAGCAACGAGCTCGTTCCCGGCCCCGTCGACGACCCGGCCCTGGAGCAGCAGCGCGCCCAGGCCGTGGAGCAGGCCCTGACGCAGACCGCGTCGGACCTGACGATCCAGGTCAACCCCCGCTTCGGCACCTGGGACGGCTCGACGCTGTCCGTGGTCGAGCGGCCGGACCGCGGCGTCAGCACGCCGCAGGCGCCCGCCGACGGGGCGGACGGGGCGCTGCAGCCCGAGCTGCAGCCCGAGCCGCAGGGCTAGCCGGCGGTGCCGCCGCCCGGCCGCCTCGTCCTGGTGACGACGTCGCCGCGCGCCGTCCCCGGCCAGCTGACCCACCCGGCCTGGCAGGCGCTGCTCTCGGCGGACGTGCTGGCGGACGACCCGGAGCACCCGCAGCTGCCGGCGGTCCGCGAGGCCGGCGGCCGGGTCCGGCTGGTCCCGGCAGGGACGCTGGCCGCGGCGGCGGTCGAGGCGGTCGGGACCGGCGCCGACGCGGTGGCCCTGCCGCAGCCCGGGGACGAGGCGGTGCCGGCCGCCCTGGTCTCGGCCGGGGTGGACGTGCGCCTGCTGGCCGGCTCGGTCGACCCGCCCGGCGCCCGGCTGCTGGACGTGGTGGCCGTGATGGACCGGCTGCGCAGTCCCGGCGGCTGCCCGTGGGACGCCGCGCAGACCCACGCCTCCCTGAAGCCGTACCTGCTCGAGGAGGCGTACGAGGCCTACGCGGCCCTGGAGGACGCCGACCCGGTCGCGCTGCGCGAGGAGATGGGCGACGTGCTGCTGCAGGTCGCCTTCCACGCCCGGCTCGCCGAGGAGGCTCCCGAGCCGTGGTCGATCGACGACGTGGCGGGCGACCTCGTCGACAAGCTGGTCCGCCGGCACCCGCACGTGTTCGACGGGGCCCCGGCGGGGGACCCGGAGGCGTCCTGGGAGGCGTTGAAGCGGTCCGAGAAGGGACGCAGCTCGGTCACCGAGGGCGTCCCGCTGGGGCAGCCGGCCCTGTCGCTGGCCGCCAAGCTGCAGCGCCGCGGGACCCGGCTCGGCGCGCCCGTCCCGCGCTACCCGGGTCTGGGTGGTGAGCTCTGGGAGCTGGTGCGCCGCTGCCGCTCCGAGGGCACCGACCCCGAGGCGGCGCTGCGCGAGGTCGCCCGGCGCTACCGCGACGAGCTGGCCGGCGCCGAGCGGCAGGTGCAGGCGGACGGCGGGGACCCCGGGCGGCTCGCGGCGCACGACTGGGCGCAGCGCTGGCCGGCGGGCGCGTGAGCACCCTGCGGGCCGGTCGCGGCTGCCGGTGGAGACCGCTGCTCGGCGCGGGCCTGCTGCTGCTGGCCGGCTGCGCCGGGTCCGGCGAGGCACGGCCGTCCGCGCCGGCCACGATGCTGGCCGGCTCGTCGGCGCCGCGCCCGGTGCCGCTGCCGACGGACCCGCCGCCGCCGGTCAGCACCCCGCTGGCGCCGGCCCCCGCGGCGCCGCCCGTCCTCGTCCTGCAGGGCGGCGGCCTCGGCGTGCTCTCCGACGACGGCGCGGGCCAGGACCTGCCGTTCGGGGCGCCGGGCGACGCGGTGCAGGCAGCCGTCGAGCAGGCCCTCGGGCCGGGCGTACCGGCAGCGCTGGCGGCCTGCCCCGGGTGGACCGCGCTCGACGTCGACGGCTTCCGGGTGCTGCTGGACGCCGGCGTCTTCGTCGGCTGGGTCGACACCGGCGCCGACGACCGCCAGCTCACCACCTCCGACGGGGTGGGGCTGGGCTCGCGCCTGGAGGAGCTGCAGTCGGCGCTGCCGGACGTCGCGGTCACGCCTGCGCCGCAGGGCGCGACCTGGGCGAGCGGGGCGGGGCTGGCCGGCCGGCTGTCCGGGCTCGAGCCGTCCGCCGTCGTCACCGAGGTGGCCGGTGGGCGCAGCTGTGGCTGAGCGGACCGGCGGTGTCGTCGGCACCGTGCTGCGGCTGCAGGTGCAGCGCTCGCCGCTCAAGCAGCGGCCGGCGGGCAGCGGGCCGTACGACCCGGGACCGCTGCTGCAGGTGCCCGCGCTGCAGGTGGGCCCGGACGGCTGCACCGGCCTGCTGGAGGGAGAGCGGATCGCCGACGTGCACTCCACCGGCCACCCGCAGTCCCGCAACGCGCGCGGCGTCAACGGGCTGTCCGTGCTGCCCGCCGCGCACTACGGCTGGCTGCGCGAGCGCTACGGGGCGCACCTCGTCGACGGGGTCGCCGGGGAGAACGTGCTGCTGGACTCCGGGCCGCTGACCGAGGCCGACCTGGCCGGCACTCTGGTCATGGAGACCGACGAGGGGCTGCTCGCGGTGTCCGGGGCGAGAGCCGCGCCGCCGTGCGTGGAGTTCGCGCAGTACGTCCTGCGTCGCCCGCCGGGCGACCTCGGGTCGCAGGTCCGCGCCGCGCTCGACGACCTCGACGCCGGTCGCCGCGGCTTCTACCTGACGGCGCACGCTCCCGGAACGCTGCGGGTCGGGGCGCGGCTCCTGCGCGCCTGACCGCCGGGCGCCCGGGGCGCGGCTAGGCTCGCCGGACCCGCCCCGGCGCCCCCGCCGGGCCCGTCCCCTCAGGAGCACCGTGCCCGCCATCGAGGCCGTCGGCGCCCGGGAGATCCTCGACTCCCGCGGCAACCCCACCGTCGAGGTCGAGGTCGCCCTCGACGACGGCACGATCGCCCGGGCCGCCGTGCCCAGCGGCGCCAGCACCGGTCAGTACGAGGCGGTCGAGCTGCGGGACGGCGGCGAGCGGTACGGCGGCAAGGGTGTCCGGCAGGCGGTCGACGCCGTGCTGGACACCATCGGGCCCGAGCTGGCCGGCACGAGGCGACCGAGCAGCGCCTGGTCGACCAGGCGCTGATCGACCTGGACGGGACCGCGAACAAGAGCCGGCTCGGCGCGAACGCCCTGCTCGGGGTGTCGCTGGCGGTGGCGCGGGCCGCGTCCGAGGCGCTCGGGCTGCCGCTGTTCCGCTACCTCGGCGGGCCGAACGCGCACCTGCTGCCGGTGCCGATGCTCAACATCCTCAACGGCGGGGCGCACGCCGACACCACCGTCGACGTCCAGGAGTTCATGATCGCCCCGATCGGGGCGGCCAGCTTCGCCGAGTCGCTGCGGATGGGCACCGAGGTCTACCACTCGCTCAAGAGCGTGCTCAAGGCCCGTGGCCTGACCACGAGCGTCGGCGACGAGGGCGGCTTCGCGCCGGACCTGCCGGCCAACCGGGAGGCGCTCGACCTGATCCTGGAGGCGGTGGCCGCGGCCGGCCTGACGCCCGGCCGGGACATCGCGCTGGCGCTCGACGTGGCCGCCACCGAGTTCCACGGTCCGGAGGGCTACCGGTTCGAGGGCGGGGTGCGCACCGCGGAGCAGATGACCGACTACTACGCCGACCTCGTCGACAGCTACCCGATCGTGTCGATCGAGGACCCGCTCGACGAGGGCGACTGGGAGGGCTGGGCGCACATCACCGCCCGGCTCGGCGAGCGCGTGCAGCTGGTCGGCGACGACCTGTTCGTCACCAACCCGGCCCGGCTGGCCGACGGCATCGCGCGCGGCTGCGCCAACGCGCTGCTCGTCAAGGTCAACCAGATCGGCACGCTCACCGAGACCCTCGACGCGGTGGACCTGGCCCACCGCAGCGGCTACCGCTGCATGATGAGCCACCGGTCCGGCGAGACCGAGGACACCACGATCGCCGACCTCGCCGTCGCGGTGGACTGCGGCCAGATCAAGACCGGCGCGCCGGCCCGCAGCGAGCGGGTGGCCAAGTACAACCAGCTGCTCCGGATCGAGGAGGAGCTCGACGACGCCGGCCGGTTCGCCGGTGCCGCCGCCTTCCCGCGCTTCCGGCCCTCCGAGGGCCGGGTCTAGGTCCCGTCGAGGCTGATCCCGTGGAGCTCCCCCGCCGTCGTGGCGGCTCAGGTCGCACTCCCCGACGGGCCGGCCGGGTGCGCCCGGTCCGGTCCGCAGGGTCGGCGGGCACGCCGTCGCACGGCCTGACCACCCGCGCCGCCGTGCTCGGCCTGGTGCTGTGCGCGCTGGTGGTGAGCGCGGCCTTCCCGCTGCGCACCTACCTGGCCCAGCGCGGGCGGATCGCGACGATGGAGCAGTCGCTCGTCGTGCAGCGCGCCCGGGTCGCGGAGCTGGAGCAGGTGCGCGAGCAGCTGGGTGACCCGGCCTACGTCGCCGGGCTGGCCCGCGAGCGGCTGCACTACGTCAGGCCGGGGGAGACGGCGTACGTCGTGCTCGGGCCGGAGACCGGGGCCGGGGCGGCGGAGCGGGGCGCCGGCCGGGCGCCGCAGGGTCCGGAGGCCGCCTGGTGGTCGCAGCTGTGGGGCACCGTGCGCGCGGCGGACGGGCCGCCTTCCTCGTGAGCCGGACGTGACGGCGGGCGGCGCGGACCGCGACCGCCGCGCTGTGGCGCTCCAGCTGGGCCGCCCGCCGCGCGCCATGACGAGCGTGGCCTCGCGCTGCCGCTGCGGCCTGCCGCAGGTCGTCGAGACCCGGCCGCGGCTGGACGACGGCAGCCCGTTCCCCACGGTGTACTACCTCACCTGCCCCCGGCTGGCGTCGGCGATCGGCACGCTGGAGAGCAGCGGCCTGATGCGGACGATGACCGACCGGCTCGCCGAGGACCCGGACCTGCGGGCGCGGTACGAGGCCGCCGCGGCCGACTACGTCGCCCGTCGGGACCGCCTCGAGGTGCTGCCCGGCGTGCCGGCGCAGGGCGGGATGCCGACCCGGGTGAAGTGCCTGCACGTGCTGGTGGCGCACAGCCTGGCGGCCGGCCCGGGGGTCAACCCGTTCGGGGACGAGGCGCTGGCGCTGCTGCCGGACTGGGCGCAGCGTGGGCCCTGCGTGCGGCCGGACGCCGGGCCGGACCCGGCCGGCGGGGCGGCGCCGTGACCCGGGTGGCGGCGCTGGACTGCGGCACCAACTCCGTGCGACTGCTGGTCGCCGACGTGCAGGACGGGACGCTGACCGACGTCCACCGCGAGATGCGCGTCGTGCGGCTCGGCGAGGGCGTGGACCGCACCGGCGAGCTCGCCCCGGCGGCTCTCGAGCGGGTCCGGCTGGCGCTCGTCGACTACGCCGCGACCTGCGCGGAGCTGGGCGTGCAGGCGACCCGCTTCGTGGCCACCAGCGCCACCCGGGACGCCCGCAACCGCGCGGAGTTCGCCGACCTGGTCGAGGCCGCGGTCGGGGTGCCGCCCGAGGTGGTCACCGGCGACGAGGAGGCAGCGCTGTCGTTCCTGGGGGCGACCCGGGACCTGGACCCCGCCGCGGGGCCGTTCCTGGTGATCGACATCGGCGGCGGCTCCACCGAGTTCGTGCTGGGCGGCGGCCCCGGCGGAGACGGGGTCGATGCGGCCCTGTCGGTCGACGTGGGCTGCGTGCGCCTGACCGAGCGGCACCTGCTCGACGACCCGCCCACGGCGGCGCAGGTGGCCGCGGCCAGGGCCGACGTCGAGGACGCCCTCGACGCGGTCCGGAGGGCCGTCCCGACCGGGCGGGCCCGGACCGCCGTCGGGCTGGCCGGTTCGGTGACCACGGTCGCCGCCCTGGCGCTGGAACTGCCCGGCTACGACCCGGCGCGCATCCACCTGTCCCGGCTGGGCGCGGACGACGTCCGGCGGGTGAGCACGACGCTGCTGGGGCAGACCCGCAGCCAGCGCCGCGCTCTGCCGGTCATGCACCCGGGCCGGGCGGACGTGATCGGCGCGGGCGCCCTCGTCCTCGCCACGACCGTCGACGTGCTGGGCCTCGCCGAGGTCCTGGTCAGCGAGGCGGACATCCTCGACGGCATCGCCTGGAGCGTGCCACGACACCGAACGGGAGCATCATGAGCAAGGCCGACTGGGTCTCCGCCGTACGCCGCCAGGACAAGCCCTGGGGGCACGAGGAGCTGTTCGCCCTCGTCGACGGCAAGTTCTGCGGAAAGGCCATCCACGTCACCCAGGGGCACGCCCTCTCGCTGCAGTACCACGAGCAGAAGGAGGAGGTGATCAGCGTGCAGTCCGGGCGGCTGCAGTGCGAGATCGGCCGGTCGGAGGACGCGCTGGAGGTCTTCGAGCTGCTCCCCGGCGAGTCGGTGCACCTGCTGCCGGGCGTGCGGCACCGGGTGACCGCGCTGGAGGACACCGTGATGCTGGAGGCCTCCACGACGCAGCTGCACGACGTGGTCCGGCTCGAGGACCGCTACGGCCGCGAGGGGACCAGCGCGCCCTGACCGGCCCCGTCCGCCCCGGATCGGGGCACCCGCAGGACCTCGCCGACCCGCGGACGCCGGTGGCGCAGTCGCCGGCCGACGTCGTCCGGCTGGCTGCCTCGGCCGGCTCGCTGGCCGAGCTGGAGGCCCGCTCGACGGTCTGCCGGGCCTGCCCCCGGCTGGTCGCGTGGCGCGAGGAGGTGGCGCGCACCCGGCGCGCCGCGTTCGCCGACCAGCAGTACTGGGGCCGGCCGGTGGCGAGCTGGGGCGCGGCCCGGCCGCGCATCCAGGTGATGGGCCTGGCGCCGGCGGCGCACGGCGGCAACCGCACGGGTCGGATCTTCACCGGGGACCGCAGTGGGGACTGGCTGTTCGCCGCCCTGCACCGGGCCGGTCTCGCCCGTCAGCCCACCAGCACGGCGGCCGGCGACGGCCAGCAGCTCGTCGGCTGCCGGATCACCCTGGGGGTGCGGTGCGCCCCGCCGGGCAACACGCCCACCGCGGACGAGCGGACGGCGTGCGCCCCGTGGCTCGCGGCCGAGCTGCGGGGCACGTTGCCGAGCACCCGGGTGCTGGTCGTGCTGGGCGGCTGGGCCTGGCGCGCGCTGCCGCCGGCGCTCGCGGCGGCCGGTGAGCAGCTTCCGCGGCGGATGCCGCCGTTCGGCCACGGCGCGCAGGTGCAGCTGCCGTCCGGCCGGACGCTGCTCGGCTGCTACCACGTGAGTCAGCAGAACACGTTCACCGGACGGCTCACCGAGCCGATGCTGGACGCCGTCCTCACCCGAGCGACGCAGCTCGGCCAGGACCCGGGAGCCACCTCGGCAGCCACGGAGCGTGTCTGATCCACCCGTTCGGGTGAACATTTGCTGTGTTTTGCCGGCATTTGTCCTAGACGCGCCGGAATTGCTGTCTGGACGACACGAGGCGCGACATCTAGCCTACGCAGCGTTCGACCGAATGGCCCAGTCGTCCTAGTCCTGCCAGATCCTGGTCTTGCACGACGTTCGTCCTGCGGAAGAGGTGACACCATGCGCGGCATCATCTGGGGCTAGTCGCCCTGTTTGCGGACGGCCTTCCACCGGCCGGGACCCCGCGACCCCGACCACCACCCGGGTGCCCTCTCGGACGATCTCTCCTACGCCGGGCGCCCCACCTTCTCCCGGCGACGCAACCAGGTCGCCATCTCCAACGCCGGCATCGGTCGAGCATGCAGGTAACCCTGCTCCTCGTCCACACCCAGCCTCCGCAGCAGGACGTGCTGGTCCTCCTGCTCGACGCCCTCGGCCACCACCGCCATGCCGAGGGTGTGGGCGATGTCCACGACCGCGCGGACGACGGCCTGGTCGCCGGCGTCACCCACGAGACCACCGACGAAGCCCTTGTCGATCTTCACCTCGTCGATCGGCAGCCCCTTGAGGTAGGTCAGCGACGAGTACCCGGTGCCGAAGTCGTCGACCGACAGCTTCACGCCGAGTGCCCGCAGCTCGTGCATCCGCTCCGCGGCGAGCTCGGGATCGGCGACGACGACGTCCTCGGTGAGCTCCAGGGTGAGCAGTGCGGCCTCGACCCCGGTGTCGCGCAGGATCGTCGCCACGTCGGTGACGAAGCTGCCGTCCTGCAGGGTGTCGGCGCTGACGTTCACTGCGACCCCGACGGGGCCCCCGCGTCGCTGCCAGCCGCGGCAGGTCGTCAGGGCCTGGCGCAGGACCGTGCTCGTGAGCGCGCCCATCAGGCCGGCGGCCTCGGCCAGCGGGACGAACTCGGCCGGGGAGATGCTGCCCAGCGCCGGGTGGGTCCAGCGGGCGAGCGCCTCGACGCCGGTCACGGCTCCGGTGCGCGAGCTCACCTTCGGCTGGTAGGCGACCCCGATCGCGCCGGAGGCGAGCGCCTCGCGCAGCGCCATGACCACCGCGAGCCGGCGCTGGCCCTGCACCTCGTACGCCGGCTCCCACAGCACCGGGCCGCCGTGCGCCAGGCGGGCGCTGTACATCGCGGTCTCGGCGCGGCGCAGCAGCGTGGCGGCGTCCCTGCCGTGCTCCGGAGCGTGCACGCAGCCCACGGACAGCCGGACGTGGGTGCCGACCGCCCCGAGCTGGGCACCGCCCTCGACCTGGGCGCGCAGCCCGAGGCCGAACAGCGCGATGTCCCCGCCGGCGTGCCCGGCCGGGACGGCGACGGCGAACCGGCCGCCACCGATCCGTCCGATCAGGGCCCCCGGCACGGCGGAGTGCAGCCGGCTGGCCACCTCGCGCAGCAGGTCGTCGCCGACCTGGTGGCCGAGGGTGTCGTTGACCTCGCGGAAGGAGTCCACGGCGACCGCGGCGAGCACGACCTCGCCGTGCTCGGTCAGCAGCGCGTCCAGGCCCTGCGTCATGCGGTGCAGGTTGGGCAGCCCGGTCATCGGGTCCGTGGACGCCGCGCGGCCCAGGTCGCGCAGCAGCCGGCCGCGGTCGACCGCGGTGGCCAGCTCGGTGGCGACGGTCTCCAGCAGCCGCATGTCCCGCATGTCGAAGCCGCGGTCGTTGGTGACCCGCTCCCGGGCCGTGAGCAGCCCGACCAGCGTGCCGGCCACCAGCAGGGGTGTGGCCATCCGCTCGGCGCGCAGGTCCGGCCCCGCGCCGGGCACCGCCTCGGGCGTGCTGCCTGCCGAGGGCGGGCCGTCGAGCCGCACCTGCAGGCACCGGCCCAGCGCGCCGGTCGAGTCGGGCACGGCCAGCTCCAGGTGCCGGCAGTGCAGCAGCTCGCGGACGTGCTCGAGGACCTCCAGCGCGGCCGGCTGCTCGACGTCGAGCGGGCCGAGCACCTTGACGAAGGCGTACAGCTTCTCGGTGGCGCGCTGCTGCGCCGCCAGCCGCCGGTAGCCGCGGTAGGACATGCCCACGAACGCCGACAGGGCCGCCACGACGACGAGCATCCACGGGTCGTCGGAGGCGGCTGCGACGGTGAGCACGGCGAAGCCGGCGAACACGGCGCTGGTGACGGCCTCGACCGCCAGCGGCTCGAGCACCTCGTTGCGGGTGCGCGCCATCCCCAGGACCAGGAAGACGACGTGCAGCGCCATCTGCGAGGCGACCGCGGCGAGGAGCAGGCCGAGCACGACCGAGCCCCACCGCGCCGGGCCGGGCACGCCGGGGGCCGGGGCGAGGGCGCCCACGACGGCGGTCGCGACGCCGACGTCGACCGCGGTGAGCGCGACGTTGACGACGGACTTCAGCGGGCCCCGGCGGCGCAGCGCGCAGTCCACCAGCGTGGCGACCAGACGTACCGCCAGATGGACCAGCGGGGCCACCAGCAGCACGCCGAGCGCCAGCGGCAGCTGGGTGAGGGCGACCAGGATGCTGTCCTGGCGCCGCTGGAAGCCCAGCGTGAAGCGGGTGGCCACCAGGTAGGCGCCCAGCAGCCCCCACCAGGGCAGCGGCAGCCGTGACCCGTCCGGCAGCGGGGTGGCCTGCCAGGTCAGCAGCGCTGCCCCGGCGAGCAGCGCCAGCGACAGCGCGGCAGCGGCCGCGGTCCGGCTGGCCACGGAGGCGGACGAAGGCTTCATCAGCGCCCTCATCGTCCGGCCCCGGCGGGCTCTGAAGACCACGGATGGGGCACGGGTGGCCGCCGCAGCAGCGGCAGCAGCAGCAGCGCGAGGACGCCGGACGCGGCCACGGCCTGGCGGGCGTCGACCACCTCGGCCGCGGCGCCGAGCAGCAGCAGGGCGAGCCCCTGCGTCGCCATCAGCGTCGTCGCGGCGACCCCGAAGGCCCGTCCCCGCAGCCCGCGCGGCACGGCCTGCATGTAGGCGGCGTTGGCGATGAGGTTGAGCGCGGCGCCGACCCCGCAGAGCATCCAGAGCGCCAGGACGAACCCGGTCGAGCCGGAGAGGGGGGTGGCGAGCAGTGCCGCGGCGGACAGCAGCGCCAGCCCCTGCAGCAGCGATGGGCGCCGGTCCGGCGGCACCCGCAGGACGAGGAACGAGCCGACCAGGAAGCCCGCCGGCACGCTCGCGGTGAGCAGGCCGACCGTGCGGGGTCCGCCGCCGAGCTCGTCCGCCACCGGCACGGCGAGCCCCTCCGGCGCGATCATGACCAGCGAGCCGAGGGCGCCGTACCCCAGCAGGTGGCGCAGCAAGGGCGCCCGGAGGACCAGGGTCACCCCGTCGCGCGTGTCGGCGAGCAGCGAGGTGCGCGGACGCTCGGGCAGCGGGCGCTCGCGCACCCAGGCGGCGAGCAGGAGCGCGGACAGCAGGAACGTCAGGGCGTCCAGGGCCAGGGCGCCCCGGGCGCTGGTGGCGGCCACCAGCGCCCCGCCGAGCAGGAAGCCCGCGACCTGGGCGCCCTGGAAGACGGCGCCCTGGATGGCGTTGCCGACGACGTACTGGTCGCCGGGCAGCACCTCGGGGAGCAGGGCGCTCTTGGCCGCGTCGAAGGGGGGCGAGAGCAGGCCCGCCGCGAGGAGAACGGCGAAGACCAGGACCAGCGGGACGTCGGGGAGCACGAGCAGGGCGACCAGCCCGGCGCGCAGCACGTCGCAGGCGACCATCAGGCGCCGCCGGGGCAGGCGGTCGGCGAGCGAGGACAGCAGCGGCCCGCTGACCAGCCAGGTCAGGTAGGAGCAGGCCAGGGTCGCGGCGACCAGGAACGAGGACCCGGTGCGCTCGTACACCAGCACGGCGACCGCGATCCGGGCGACCTGGTCGCCGGCCAGCGACAGCCCGGACGAGCCGAGGATCGCCCGGAACTCGGGGATCCGCAGCACGCCTCGCACCGTGGCGGGAGGGGCGAGCTCGGACACACGGGCAGTCTGCCCTGTTCGCGGCCGACCGGTGCCTTTCGGGGCCGGTTCCGGAGGATTACGGCGCGGCGGCCGAGAGAGCTCGGCGGCCCGATAACCTGGCGACTCGGCCCCTGTGGTCCAAACGGCAGAGACGGGGCGCTTAAACCGCCCGGGTTGCGGGTTCGACTCCCGCCGGGGGCACCGCGCGCCGCAGGTCCGCACGCCGGACGGGCGTGCCCCCAGGTGGCGAGGTGGATCTCCGGCCCGGAACGGGCACACCGGGGATCCGAAAGGCGTTGTGCACGGTGCCGGACCACGTCCGCGGTCCACGAGGAGGAGTACGACACCCCATGGCTCTCAACCAGAGCAGCAACCCCGTCTTCCAGCGAAGCGCCCCGCTGATCGAGAGCGTGTCGGGCGCGCCCACGGCGCGCCACGTCGAGGAGCTGTACGGCACGCCGCAGCGCCTGACCGTCGACGACATCATGGTCAAGACCGGGATCCTGCTGGGCCTGCTCGTGCTCACCGGGGCCGGCGCCTGGGTGCTCGGCGTGGGTTTCGGCGTCGTCGCGCTCGCCGCGCTGGTCGGCCTGGGGCTCGCCCTCGTCAACATCTTCAAGAAGCAGGTCAGCCCGCCGCTCGTGCTGGCGTACGCCGCGGTCCAGGGCGTGGCGGTCGGTGGCATCAGCGCGGCCTACGAGGGTGCCTACCGGGGCATCGTCGTGCAGGCGATCGTCGGCACGGTGGCGGTCTTCGGCGCAGTCGCCTGGGGCTACAAGAGCGGCCGGCTGCGGGCCACCCCGCGTTTCCGCAAGGTCATTCTGTTCGGCTTCGTCGGCCTGTTCGCCGTGCTGGTGCTGAACCTGGTCGCCGGGCTGTTCGGTGACGGTGACGCGCTCGGCATCCGCGGCGACAACCTGGTGCTCTCGGTGTTGTTCAGCGTCGCGTTCATCACCTTCGGGGCGCTCACCTTCGTCCTCGACTTCGACCAGGCCGAGCGGATGGTCGCCGCCGGGGTGCCGGAGCGGGAGTCCTGGCGGATCGCGTTCGGGCTCGTCGTCGGGCTGGTGTGGCTCTACCTCGAGGTGCTGCGCCTGCTCAGCTACCTGCAGGGCGGCCGCCGCTGACCCGCGGCGTCGATGCTCCGGACGGGCCGTCCCCCTTGGGGGCGGCCCGTCCGCCGTGCCGGCGCCTCCCCTGAGCTGCGTCGCTTCCCCTGCGGTACGCCTCTCCGGAGGCCCTTCCGGGGGCCGTTGCGAAGGGGAAGTGCCGCGGCGTAGGGGAGGGGGCCGGCGTTCGGCCGGCGTACGACCCGGGCCCTCCCCTGAGCTGCGTCGGTTCCCCTGCGGTACGCCTCTCCGGAGGCCCTTCCGGGGGCCGTTGCGAAGGGGAAGTGCCGCGGCGTAGGGGAGGGGGCCGGCGTTCGGCCGGCGTACGACCCGGGCCGCCCCCTGAGTTGCGTCGGTTCCCCTGCGGTACGCCTCTCCGGAGGCCCTTCCGGGGGCCGTTGCGAAGGGGAAGTGCCGCGGCGCAGGGGAGGGGGCCGGCGTTCGGCCGGCGTACGACCCGGGCCGCCCCCTGAGTTGCGTCGGTTCCCCTGCGGTACGCCTCTCCGGAGGCCCTTCCGGGAGCCGTTGCGAAGGGGAAGTGCCGCGGCGCAGGGGAGGGGGCCGGCGTTCGGCCGGCGTACGACCCCCGGGCCTCCCCTGAGCCCGCCGCCTCCCCTCAGCTGCGCCGCTCCCCTGCGCTCAGCCCAGGGCGGGCACGGCCCGCTCAGCCCAGGGCGGGCGCGTTGAGCGGGTTCGTGACGTCGTCCACGTGCCCGACGAACTCCTCCACGACGTCCTCGAGGGCCAGCACCCCGATCGCCCCCCGCTCGTCCACGACCTGCGCCAGGTGGCTCTTGTTGCGCTGCAGGGCGGCCAGCACCTCCTCCAGCGGCAGGTCCGCCGCCAGCTGCGGCATCGGCCGGTGCAACGACGCCGGCAGCTGCTGCGCCCGCGCCGCCGGTGTCATCCCGAGGATGTCCTTGACGTGGACGAAGCCGATCAGGCCGCCCTCGGCCACGTCGGCCGTGGCCGGGTCGTCCACGACCGACCGGACCGGGAAGCGCGAGAAGCCGGTGACGACGACCAGCTCCTCCAGCTCGTCGGCGGTGATCGTCGCCGCCACGCTCACCAGCTGGTCCAGCGGCACCATGACGTCCCGGGCCACGCTCTGCTGCAGGGCGAGGGCCCCGGACAGCCGCTCGTGCTCGTCCCGGTCCAGCAGCCCCTCGCTGCGCGACTGGGCGATGATGTCGGCCAGCTCGTCGGGGGTGAAGGAGCTGGTCAGCTCGTCCTTGGGCTCGACGCCCATCCGGCGCAGCACCGCGTTCGCGATGGCGTTGAAGACCCGCAGCACCGGGCCGACGACGCGGGCGTAGGCGACCAGCGCCGGCACGAGCACCAGCGCCGCACGCTCCGGGACCGCCAGCGCGATGTTCTTCGGCACCATCTCGCCGAGCACCATGTGCAGGAAGACCACCAGCGTCAGCGCGACCGCGAAGGCGATCGGGTGCAGCAGCGCGTCGGGGACGTGCGCGGCGTGCAGCGCCTCCTCGAGCAGGGCCGCCACCGCCGGCTCGGCGACGGCACCCAGGCCGAGGGAGCACAGCGTGATGCCGAGCTGCGCGCCGGCCAGCATCAGGGACAGCTGGGACAGCGCGTCGAGGACCGTCCGGGCCCGCCGGCTGGTCTCGGCGAGCGGCTCGATCTGGCTGCGCCGCACGCTCATCACCGCGAACTCGGCACCGACGAAGAACGCGTTGCCGGCGAGCAGCAGCACGGCGGCGATCAGGGCAGGAGTGTTCATGACCGCTCCGCCGCGCCGTGCGCCGCCGGCTCGTCCGGCACCGTCTCCTGCACCAGCACCCGGTCGACCCGGCGGCCGTCGAGCTCGGTCACGGTGAGCCGCCAGTCGTCCAGGGTCACCACGTCCCCCTTGGCGGGCAGCCGGCCCAACCGGGCCATGATCAGGCCGCCGAGCGTGTCGTACGGGCCCTCGGGCATGTGCAGCCCGACCAGGTCGGCGACCTCGTCGTCGCGCAGCAGGCCGGACAGCACCAGACCGCTGCGGCGCTGCTCGACCGGCGGCCGGGTGTCGGTGTCGTGCTCGTCGTCGACCTCGCCGACGAGCTCCTCCACCAGGTCCTCGAGCGTGACGAGGCCCGCCGTGCCGCCGTACTCGTCCACGACGACCGCCATCTGCAGGCCCGGCTCGCGCAGCGTCACCAGCAGCCGGTCGAGGTGCAGGGTCGTCGGCACCCGGGGGACCGGCCCCATCACCGTCGTCACCGGGGTGCGGTCCCGCTGCTCCCGGGGCACCGCGAGGGCCTGCTTGACGTGCACCACGCCGACGACGTCGTCCATGTCACGTCCCTCGACGGGGAACCGGGAGTGACCGGAGGACTGCGCCAGGCTGAGCAGCTGCGCCACGGTCGCGTCGCCGGGCAGCGCGACGATCTGCGTCCGGGAGGTGAGCACGTCACCGGCGGTGCGGTCGCCGAAGGCCAGGGACCGGGCCAGCATCGAGGCGGTCTGCGACGACAGCGCGCCCTGCTCCTCCGAGCTGCGCACCAGGCTGCCGAGCTCCTCGGCCGACCGGGCCGACCGCAGCTCCTCCTGGGGCTCGATGCCGAACGCGCGCACCACCCGGTTCGCGGTGCCGTTGGAGACGGCGATCAGCGGGCGGAGCACCGAGCTGGAGACCCGCTGCGGACCGGCGATCGCCCGGGCGACCTGCATCGGCCGGGCGATGGCGAGGTTCTTGGGCACCAGCTCCCCGACCACCATCTGCAGCAGCGTCGCGAACAGCAGGGCCACCGTCAGCGAGACGGTCGCCGCCGCCGCCGACGGGAGCCCGGCCGCCTCGCTGAGCGGCGCGAGCAGGCGGGCGAAGGCCGGTTGCGCGATGAAGCCGACGACGAGCGTGGTGAGGGTGATGCCGAGCTGCGCGCCGGAGAGCTGGAAGGACAGCGTCCGTACCGCGGCCAGCACCCGCTTGGCGCCGGGGTCGCCGGACTTGGCGGCCGCCTCCAGCTGCGTGCGCTCCACCGCGACCAGGCTGAACTCCGCCGCCACGTACAGGGCGGTGCCGAGGGTGAGGACGACGACGGCCAGCACGCCGAGCAGCGCGGTCAGCACCCCCGGCTCCGAACGGACGGCGGCAACGGGGCGGCGGCGGGACGGCGTCCCGCACACGGATGTCGGGGCACGCTGCGACGCTACCCGCCCGCCTAGGATCGCACCCGTGGGACGACCGACGGGCGCGCCGGACGGCCGCGGGTGAGCGCTGAGGTGTCAGCGCTGCTCGCCCGCGAGGCCGCCTCGTTCGTGGCGCGGCTGCGGCTGTTCACCCCCGCCCGCTGGCAGGCCGCGGCGCCGCCGCACGGCACCCGGGCCGACGCGGCGCACCACCTGGCGCACGAGCTGGCGGTCCGGGCCGGGGCGCCGGTGCCGCTGCCGCGCCTGGACAGCGACCTCGCCCTGCCCGACCAGCTGGCGGTCACCGCGGACGACCTGGTCCGGGCCGGCACCGCCACCTCGGCCGACGTCGCGCACCTGCTGCTGCACCGCAGCGAGCTGCTGGACGAGCCGGTCCCGGACGGCGTGGCCGTGGCGCTCGGCGCGCCCGGCGCCGCGGCGCTGCTGGCCGCCGCCCGCAGCCGGTGCGCCGGCGGCTGAGCCCGGACGCACCGACGGCCGGCCCCTTCGCGGGACCGGCCGTCGGGAGAGCGGGGTGCTAGCTGAGCCGCTCGAGCACCATCGCCATGCCCATGCCGCCGCCGACGCACATGGTCTCGACGCCCCACTGCTTGTCGAGGGTCTGCAGGCCGTTGATGAGCGTGCCGGTGATCCGGGCGCCGGTGCTGCCGAACGGGTGGCCCAGGGCGATCGCGCCGCCGTGGACGTTGAGCTTGTCGATGTCGATGCCGAGGTCGCGGTAGGACGGGATGACCTGGGCGGCGAACGCCTCGTTGATCTCGAACAGGTCGATGTCGTCGACGGTCTTGCCGGCGCGCTTCAGGGCGAGACGGGTGGCCTCGACCGGCCCGTAGCCCATGATCTCGGGGCTCAGGCCGGTGACCGCGGTGGACACGACCCGGGCCAGCGGGGTCAGGCCCAGCTCGGCGGCCTTGGTGTCGCTCATCACGATGACGGCGCTGGCGCCGTCGTTGAGCGGGCAGGCGTTGCCGGCGGTGACGAGGCCGTCCGGGCGGAAGACCGGCTTGAGGCCGGACATGCCCTCGACGGTGACGCCCGGTCGGGGGCCGTCGTCGGTGCGCACGGTGGTGCCGTCCGGCAGCTCGACCGGGGTGATCTCGCGCTCGAAGAAGCCGTTGGCGATCGCCTTCTCGGCGAGGTTCTGCGAGCGCGCGGCGAACTCGTCCATCTCCGCGCGGGTGATGCCCTTGAGCCGGGCGAGGTTCTCGGCGGTCTGGCCCATCGCGACGTACACGTCGGGGATGAGGCCGTCCTCCCGCGGGTCGTGCCAGCCGGCGCCGGCGCTCTCGGCGGTGGCGGCGCTGCGGGCCTGGGCGTCGGCGAACAGCGGGTTGTGGGTGTCCGGCAGCGAGTCGCTGTTGCCCTTGACGAAGCGGCTGACCGTCTCGACCCCGGCGCTGATGAACGCGTCGCCCTCGCCGGCCCGGATGGCGTGCGCGGCCATCCGGGTGGTCTGCAGCGAGGAGGAGCAGTAGCGGGTGATCGTCGTGCCGGGGAGGAAGTCGTAGCCCAGCTGGACGGCGACCACCCGGCCGAGGTTGTGCCCCTGCTCGCCACCGGGCAGGCCGCAGCCGAGCATCAGGTCGTCGATGTCGTGGACGTCCAGGGCCGGGACCTTGTCGAGCGCCGCGCGCACGATCCGGGCCGCGAGGTCGTCGGGGCGGACGTCCTTGAGCGAGCCCTTGAAGGCCCGGCCGATCGGTGAGCGGGCGGTGGCGACGATGACTGCCTCGGGCATGAGGGTCTCCCTCGAGAAGATGTCCGGTGGTTGGGCACAACCTAGCCCGGTACCGAACCGTGTTCGGTACCGGGCTCAGTCGCCCGGCAGGCTCGTCGGTACGGCCTCCCGGGCCGCGGCGGCCTGCTCGCTCGAGGTCCGGCCCTCCGGCACGCCGCGTCCGGCGAGCGGCGCCCGCCGGACGAGCCGGGCGAGCCGGCCCGGCCCGACCGAGGCGGCGCCGGCCTCGCCGCCCACCGTCTCGACCACCAGCCCGGGGTCCTGGGCGGCGACGGTCGCCGCGACCGCCACGTCCTGCACGCTGTCGCGGTCGGTGCGCACGCCCACGACGACGTGCCCGAGTGCCTGCAGCGACGCCGGCAGCAGCACGTCGGCGACCCGGGCGTAGCCCTCCGCGGACGGGTGGAACCGGTCGGCGGACCACAGGTGGGGGGAGTCCCCGAACTCGGGACCGAGCAGGTCGCGCAGCGACACGGTGACGCCGCCGGCCTCGACGACCGCGACGGTCTGCGCGCTGGCCATCCGCCGGCTCGCCACCCGGGCGGCCGCCCGCAGCGGCTGCCACAGAGGCTTGACCGTGCCGAGGTCCGGGCAGGTGGCGACCACCACGGCGGCGCCGGCGGCCCGCAGCGTCTGCACCGCGCGGGCCAGGTCGCGGGCGGCCGCGTCGTGCGGCACCCGGTGGGTGACGTCGTTCGCGCCGATCAGCACCACCGCGAGGTCGACCGGACGGGCCAGCGCACGGGCGACCTGGGTGTCCAGGCTGGCCGTCCGGGCGCCGACGACGGCGAGCACCTCCAGCAGCACCCGGCGGTCGAGCTCGCGGGCCAGGAAGCCGGCCAGCAGCGCGCCGGGCGTCTGCTCGGCGCGCTCGCAGCCGAAACCGGCCGCGCTGGAGTCACCCAGCACCGTCAGGTGCAGCGGGGCGCGGCCCCGGCGTCCCTCGCCCCAGGACCCGGCGGCGAGCGGGGCGGCCGACTTCGGCTCGCCGATCGTGCGCCGCGCGAGCTTGGCCTCGACCCGCAGCAGCCCCCAGCCGAGCGCCCCCACGGTGCCGAGGGCCCCGCCGCCGTAGGCCGCGGAGACCGCCGCCCACCTCGCCCGGCGGCCGGGCCGCACGCGCTCCAGCCGTCCTGCGACCACCGTGCGTGCCCCCCCGGTCCCCGGTCCTGCCCGGACCGCCTGACCCGGTCCCGGAACCCTAACGGCCACGCTCCGGCGCCGTAGGGTGACGCACATCTCCTCCGGAAGGCTCTCGGGTGCAGGTCAGCGACTCGCTTCTCGATCTCGTCGGCGACACGCCGCTGGTCCGGCTGCACCGGATGGCGGCGCACCTGCGGCCCCAGGTGCTGGTGAAGGTGGAGTACCTCAACCCGGGCGGGTCGGTGAAGGACCGGATCGCGCTGGCGATGGTCGAGGACGCCGAGGCGCGCGGGCTGATCGCGCCCGGCGGCACCATCGTGGAGCCGACCAGCGGCAACACCGGTGTGGGCCTGGCGCTGGTGGCGAACGCCCGCGGCTACCGCTGCGTGTTCGTCATGCCGGACAAGATGAGCGCGGAGAAGATCGCGGTGCTGCGGGCCTACGGCGCCGAGGTCGTGGTGTGCCCCACCGCGGTCGCCCCGGAGCACCCGGACTCCTACTACTCGGTGAGCAAGCGGCTGGCCGGCCAGATCCCCGGGGCCTGGAACCCCAACCAGTACGCCAACCCGCTCAACCCGCTCGCGCACTACCGCACCACCGGCCCGGAGATCTGGCGGCAGACCGACGGGCGGGTGACGCACTTCGTCGCCGGCATCGGCACCGGCGGCACGATCAGCGGCGCAGGGCGCTACCTCAAGGAGGTCAGCGGCGGCCGGGTGCAGGTGGTCGGCGCCGACCCCGAGGGGTCGGTGTACTCGGGCGGCACCGGGCGGCCGTACCTGGTCGAGGGGGTCGGCGAGGACTTCTGGCCGACGACGTACGACCCCGCGTTCACCGACCGGGTGCTGGCCGTCAGCGACCGGGACTCCTTCCTCACCACCCGTCGGCTGGCGCGCGAGGAGGCGCTGCTCGTCGGCGGCTCGTGCGGGCTGGCGGTCGCCGCCGGGCTGCGGCTGGCCGAGGAGCTCGCCGAGGACGACGTCGTGGTGGTGCTGCTGCCCGACTCGGGACGCGGCTACCTCAGCAAGATCTACAACGACGAGTGGATGGCCGACTACGGCTTCCTGGTGGCCGACGGGACCCAGCCGACCGTCGGGGACGTGCTGACCCGCAAGGGCCCCGACCTGCCGGCGCTGGTGCACGTGCACCCCGAGGAGACGGTCGGGTCGGCCATCGACGTGCTGCGCGAGTACGGCGTGTCGCAGATGCCGGTGGTCCAGCACGAGCCGCCGGTGATGGCCGCCGAGGTGGTGGGCAGCGTCGCCGAGCGCGACCTGCTGGAGGCGGTCTACGCCGACCGGACGGCGCTGCAGAGCCCGCTGTCGGCGCGGATGCGGCCGCCGCTGCCGATGGTCGGCGCCGGCGAGCCGCTGTCGGTGGCGGTCGCCGCCCTGGAGCGCGCCTCGGCGCTGCTGGTGCTCGACGACGGCAAGCCGGTCGGCCTGGTCACCCGCTCGGACCTGCTGGGGTTCCTGGCCGAGCACTGACCGGCGGGCAGGCCTCGCCGTACCGTGCCCGGCATGACCGCCTCCCCGCCCGACTGGTCCGGCGACGGCTACGGGTTCGAGACCCGGGCGATCCACGCCGGGCAGGACCCCGACCCGACCACCGGCGCCGTCGTGGTGCCCATCTACCAGACCTCCACCTACGCGCAGACCGGGGTCGGCGAGCACGCCGGCTACGAGTACAGCCGCTCCGGCAACCCCACCCGGACCGCCCTGGAGACCTGCCTCGCGGCGCTCGAGGGCGGCAGCACCGGGCTGGCGTTCGCCAGCGGGCTGGCCGCCGAGGACTGCCTGCTGCGCACCGTGGCGCGTCCCGGCGCCCACGTGGTCGTGCCGGACGACGCCTACGGCGGGACCTACCGGCTGTTCGCGCAGGTGCTGTCGCGGTGGGGCGTCGACTACACCCCCGTACCGCTCGGCGACCTCGCCGCGGTGCGGGCGGCCGTCCGGCCCGAGACCGTGCTGGTCTGGTGCGAGACGCCGACCAACCCGCTGCTGGGGGTCGCCGACATCGCCGGGCTGGCCGGGATCGCGCACGCCGCCGGCGCCCTGCTGGCCGTCGACAACACCTTCGCCAGCCCGTACCTGCAGCAGCCGCTGGCGCTCGGCGCCGACGTCGTCGTGCACTCCACGACGAAGTACCTCGGCGGGCACTCCGACGTCGTCGGCGGCGCGCTGGTCGTCGCCGACCCCGGCCTGGGCTCGGAGCTGGCGTTCTCGCAGAACGCGATGGGCGGTGTCGCCGGCGCGTTCGACAGCTGGCTGGTGCTGCGCGGGGCCAAGACGCTGGGGGTGCGGATGGACCGGCACTGCGCGAACGCCCGCGCCGTGGTCGCGCAGCTGCAGGCCTCGCCCGCCGTCCGCTCGGTGCTCTACCCCGGGCTCGCCGGGCACCCCGGCTCCGAGGTGGCCGCCCGGCAGATGACCGACTTCGGCGGGATGGTCTCGCTGACCCTGTCCGGCGGCGAGGCCGCGGCGCTGGAGCTCTGCCGGCGGACCCGGGTCTTCACCCTCGGCGAGTCGCTCGGCGGGGTGGAGTCGCTGATCGAGCACCCCGGGCGGATGACGCACGCCTCGGCGGCCGGCTCACCGCTGGAGGTCCCGGGCGACCTGGTCCGGCTGTCGGTCGGCATCGAGACCGCGGACGACCTGTGCGCCGACCTCGACCGGGCGCTGCACGGCCTGCCGACCTGAGGTCAGGCGCCCGGCTTGACCACCATCAGCACCACGATCGCGGTCCAGCAGGCCATCGCCAGCCCCCCGCCCAGCGCGATCCGCCCGGCCATCGGCCCGGCGTCCTCCCCGGCCCGCAGCGCCAGCGCGGCCCGGTGCTGGGTCGGGGCCACCTCGACGAGCACGACCGTCACGGCCGCCAGCCACAGGCCGTACGACGCGAGCACCCAGGTCTGGCCGTTGGACCACTGCGGCGCGCCGGAGCTCCCGCCGGAGATGCCGACCAGGGCCGCGCCGAGCAGCACCGCCAGCAGCGACGCCATCGTGTAGACCCGGGTGGTCCGGGCGGCGTCGTGCAGCGCCTCGGCCCGGCCGGCCCGGACGTGCCGGGGCGAGAGCACCGCCGCGACGGCCGCCGGACCCACCAGGAAGGCGACGGTCAGCAGGTGCAGGACGAGGACGACCGCGTACAGGCCCGTGTACTTCACGACGCCGACGCTAGCGGCCGCCGCGCCGGCCGCGCCGGGCCCGTAGGTAGTCCGACACCACGTACTCGCCGAGCCGGTCCGGGTCGGGCGAGAAGACCCGGCCGCCGTTGCGGGCTGCCAGCGACTCCACGAAGGCCACCAGCCGCGGCTCGTCGTCGAGCATGAACACGTTGATCGTCGCGCCGCGCCGGGTGATCCGCTCGACCTCGGCCATCGTCAGCTCGAGCGTCTCGGCCAGCGGCGGCCAGCAGAACTGCGCCCAGCCGTCCCGGGTGAGGTGCGCGGTCGGCTCGCCGTCGGTGACCACGAGCACCACCGGCTCGGCGTCGGGGTGCCGGCCGAGGAAGCGGCCGGCGAGCATCAGCGCGTGCTGCAGGTTGGTCCCCTGCACGCGCTGCGCGTCCAGCCCGGCGAGCTGCTCCGGGCGCAGCACCTGAGCCAGGTCGCTGAACCCGATCACCTCGATCGCGTCCTGCGGGAACTGCGTGCTGACCAGGGAGTGCAGCGCCAGGGCGGTCTGCTTGGCGGTGCCCCACGCGCCGCGCAGCTCCATCGAGAACGACAGGTCGACGAGCAGCGCCACCGCGGCGGTGGTGCGCCGCTCGGTCTCGACGACCTCGAAGTCCTCGACGGCGAGCCGCACCGCGCCGCCGCCGCTGCGGAGCACGGCGTTGGAGACCGTCCGGACCACGTCGAGTGGCTGCTCGTCGCCGAACTCCCAGGCCCGGGAGGAGCCCAGCCGCTCCCCGGCGGCGCCGGCGTCCCGGACGTCGTGGCTGCCGCGCCCGGCGCTGGTCAGGTCGGCGAACACCCGGCGCAGGGCGGTGGCGCCGAGCCGGCGGACCGCCCGCGGGGACAGCTCCAGCCGGCCGTGCTCGTCGCGCACCAGGTAGCCCTGCGCCTGCAGCTCGCGCTCGATCCGGCGCAGCGCCGCCAGGTCGTCGACCGCGCCGCGCCCGAGCGCGCGCTGCACGGCGGCCTCGTCGATGTCGTCCAGCGACGCGCCCGGGTAGTCCTGGCCGAGGGCGCTGTCGAGCGCGTCGAGGTCGGCGAGCTCGGCGAGCGCGCTCGTCGCGTCGCCGAGCCCCAGGCCCTGCTGCCCGCGCATCTGCTCCGGGCCGCGCCCCCACGGCAGGTCCGGCCGGGCCTCGCGGAGCGCGTCGCCCAGCTGGGCCAGCTCGGCGGCCAGGTCGGCGTCCATCGCGCCCTGCACCAGCTCGTCGAGCTCCTGCCGCTGCTGCGGGGTGAGGGAGTCGCGCAGCCGCTGCTGCGCGGCGGCCCGGCGGGCCAGGTCGTCGACCAGCTCGGCCAGGCTCTGCGGCTCGGAGGGGAAGAACTGCCGGTGCCGGTCGAGGAACTCGGCGAACTGCTCGGTCGTGTCGGTGCCGCGGGCGTCGGCCGCCAGCAGCTGGTTGAGGTCGGCGAGCATGTCCTTGACCGCCTGCAGGTCCTGCGGCGTCGCCCCCTCCAGGGCCGCCTTCATGCCGCGGAACTGGCTGTCCAGGACCTCGCGCCGCAGCAGGTCGTCGATCGCCTGGTACGCCGCGCGCGCCTGCGGGCTGCGCCAGTCGTACGGGCGCAGCTCCGACACCGCCCGGGCCGGGTCGCTCGGCAGCGCGTCCAGCTCGGCCTCGGCGAGCCGGGCGGCGTCGGAGGGGTCCGGGAACAGCGCCGCCCGCTCCAGCTCGACGGCCGCGTCCAGCAGCTCGCGGACCTGCTCCAGCGTGCCGTCCAGCCGGCCCTGCCGCCGTGCCTCCCGGCGCCGACGGGCGACCTGGCGGCGCAGGTCCTCCAGGCCGCGCAGCCCGTCCGCGCCCTCGCGCAGCAGCTCGCGCAGCGCCGCGCGCGGGGACTCACCGGCCAGCACCCGGTCGCCGACCTCGTCCAGCGCCGCGGCGACGTCGAACGGCGGCTCGAGCGGGTCCCGCCCGCCGTGCCACGCGCCGTAGCGGTAGAGGCCGGAGTCGCGGCCCGGCCCGCCCGACCCCGGCTCAGTCATCGGCCCGGTCCCGGGCGTCGAGGAACGCCTGGAAGGCCAGCCTCCGCCGCAGCGCGGTGGCGGCGCGCACCGGACGCATCAGCGGCCGGACGACCAGCGCCCAGAGCAGCACCAGGACCGGCAGCAGCCAGATGCTGGACAGCTCCAGCGCGGTGAGCACGTACCCCGCGGTGAGGAACAGCGCGAAGGTGAGCACGGCGGTCGCCAGGACCCGGCGGCGCAGGGCCATCGGGTCCGGCGTTCCCGGCGCGAGGTCCACGGCCTCAGCCGCCGTAGACCGTCCGGCCACCGACGGCGTCCTTGGCCAGCCGGCGGTTGAGGTGCAGCCCCTCGAGCGCGAACTCGAGCGCCGCGGCGGCCAGGCCGGGGGACTCCTCCTCCACGCCGAGCCGGCCGAGCAGCGCCGCCAGGCCGGGAACCGGCCCGAGCCCGGCCAGCAGCTCGCCCGCGGGCACCAGGTCCCCGGTCTCGACCGTCGCCCCCTCGGCGAACCGTCCCTGCAGGCCGGACAGGTCCAGGCCGGCGAGCCGGGCGCGGAACGCGTCGGCGGTGGCCTTGCGCAGCAGGTGGGCGAGGATCTCCAGCTCGCGGCCCTCCTCGGCGGCCTCGAACTCCACCTTGCCCCGCGAGGCGGGCACCACGGCCGGCAGGTCGCAGACCCGGGCCACCGCGACGGCCTCCCCGGTCACCGCCGCCCGGCGCACCGCCGAGGCGGCCACCGTCTCGGTGCCGGCGACGGCGAAGCGGGCCGACACGCCGCTGCGCTGGTCGACGTGCGGGCTGTCCCGGACCAGCCGGGTGAACCGGGCCACGACCTCCAGCAGGTGGTCCGGGACGACGACCGGCGACCCGGGCCAGTCCAGCACCGCCTCCTGGCGGATGACGGCGAGCTCGTCGGCGAGCAGCAGCGGGTAGTGGGTGCGCACCTCGGCGCCGAACCGGTCCTTCAGCGGGGTGATGATGCGCCCCCGGTTGGTGTAGTCCTCCGGGTTCGCCGACGCGACGACGAGCAGGTCCAGCGGCAGTCGCAGCGTGTAGCCGCGGACCTGGATGTCGCGCTCCTCGAGGACGTTGAGCAGCGCCACCTGGATCCGCTCGGCGAGGTCCGGCAGCTCGTTGACGCTGAAGATCCCGCGGTTGGTGCGCGGGACCAGGCCGTAGTGCACGGTCTCCGGGTCACCCAGGGTGCGGCCCTCGGCCACCTTGATGGGGTCGACGTCGCCGATCAGGTCGCCGACCGAGGTGTCCGGGGTGGCCAGCTTCTCGCCGTACCGCTCGGTGCGGTGCCGCCAGCCGACCGGCGTGCCGTCCCCCTCGGCGGCGACCAGGCGGACGCACCGCACGCAGACCGGGGCGTACGGGTGGTCGTGGATCTCGCAGCCCGCGACGACCGGGGTCCACTCGTCGAGCAGGCCGGTCAGCGTCCGGACCAGGCGGGTCTTGCCCTGGCCGCGCTCGCCGAGCAGCACCAGGTCGTGACCGGCCAGCAGGGCCCGTTCGACCTCGGGCAGGACCGTGTCGCCGAAGCCCAGGATGCCGGGAAAGGTGGGCTCGCCGGCGGCGAGCCGGGCCAGCAGGTTGGCGCGGACCTCCGCCTTGACCGTGCGCCGCTCGTGCCCGCTGGCGCGCAGCGCACCGAGCGTCGCGAGGTCCGGGGCGGGCGCCGCCGCGGGGGCAGCCGGGGCGCTGGTCGGGTTCCGAGCCGTCACCGGCCGACCCTACGTCCGGCCCGGCCGGTGCGCGAGGCCGCCCGAGACGGCAGGATCGGGGCGTGACGCGCTTCGGGGACGGCCTGGCCGAGGATGCCGACCTGCGGGCAGCCGCCGACCGGGCGGTCGCCGCGGCGCTGTCCGCGCTGGACGGGACCGCGCCGGACCTGGTCCTCGCGTTCGTGTGCGGGCCGGACCCGGACGAGGTGACGGCCGCCCTGGAGCGGGTCGTCACAGGCACGGGGGCCCGGGCCGTCCTGGGCTGCAGCGCCGGCGGGGTGCTCGGGGCGGGCCGGGGGATCGAGGACCGTCGTGCGGTCAGCGTGTTCGCCGCCGTCCTGCCCGGGGCCGGCCTGCGCACGTTCCACCTGGAGGTGCTGCCGACCGACGAGGGCGCCGCGGTGGTCGGGCTGCCCGACCGCGGCGAGGACGACGAGGTCGTCCTGCTGCTCGCCGACCCCTGGAGCTTCCCGGCCGACGGCTTCGTCGAGCGGGCCAACGACAGCCTGCCGGGGCTGCCGTTCGTCGGCGGGCTCGCCGCCGGCCCGCGTGCCGGCGGCACCCGGCTGTGCGTCGACGGCCGGGTGGTGGACCGCGGCGCCGTCGGGGTGGTCCTGTCGGGCTCCGGCGCCCGGGCCGTCGTCAGCCAGGGCTGCCGCCCGATCGGCCCGGCGATGACCGTGACCGACGCGGCCGGCAACGTGGTGCGCGGGCTCGCCGGGGCTCCGGCCCTGCCGAAGCTGCAGCAGGTGCTGGCCGCGCTGCCGCCGCACGAGCAGGCCCTGGCCGGGTCCGGGCTGCAGCTCGGGCTGGCGATGGACGAGTACGCCGACGAGCACGAGCGCGGTGACTTCCTGGTCCGCGGCATCCTCGGCACCGCCCCGGACGGCACCGGCCTCGTCGTCGGGGACCTCGTCGAGGTCGGCCGCACCGTCCGTCTGCAGGTCCGCGACGCGGACGCCGCCGACGAGGAGCTGCGGACCCTGCTGGCCCGGCACCGCGACGCCGGCGACCAGCCGTCCCGCGGCGCCCTGCTGTTCAGCTGCAACGGGCGCGGCGCGCACCTGTTCGGTCCGTCGTACGGCGGCGCGGACCACGACGCGCAGGTGGTCGGCGCGGAGCTCGGCCTGGACGCGGTGGCCGGCTTCTTCGCCGGCGGCGAGATCGGGCCGGTCGGCGGCCGCAACCATCTGCACGGGTTCACCGCCTCGGTGCTCACGTTCCCGTGACGGCCGCGGCGTGAGCCCGGCCGCCCTGGCGGTCGACATCGGCGGGACGAAGCTGGCGGCGGCTCTCGTCGAGGCCGACGGCACGGTGCGCCGGGCGGAGCGGGTCCCGACCGGCGCCGACCCGTGGCCCGGGCTGCGGGCGCTGCTGGACCGGGTGCGTGGCGACGAGCCGCTGGTCGGGGTCGGGGTCGGCTGCGGCGGGCCGATCGCCTGGCCGGCGGGAGTCGTGAGCCCACCCAACACGCCGGGCTGGCGGGCCGGCTTCGGCCTGCTCGCCGCGCTCCGGGAGCGGTACGCGCCGCTGCCGGTCCGGCTGCACAACGACGCCGTGGCCGTCGCGGTGGGCGAGCACTGGCGCGGCGCCGGGCGGGGCGTGGACGACCTGCTCGGCATGGTGGTGTCGACCGGGGTCGGCGGCGGGGTGGTGGCCGGCGGTCGGGTGCTCGGCGGGCGCAGCGGCAACGCCGGGCACGTCGGGCACCTGGTCGTCGAGCCGGACGGCCCGCCGTGCGGCTGCGGCGGGCGGGGCTGCCTGGAGGCGGTGGCCCGCGGGCCGGCGGTCGTCGCCTGGGCGCGGGAGCGGGGCAGCCCGGCCCGGGACGGTCGCGAGCTGGCGCGAGCCGCCGCGGCGGGGGAACCGGTGGCGGTCGCCGCGCTGGACCGGGCCGGCCGGGCGCTCGGCGCCGGGATCGCCGGGGCCGCCGCGGTGCTCGACGTGCGAGCTGGTCGTGGTCGGCGGCGGGCTGTCGCAGGCCGGGGAGGCGCTGTGGGGGCCGCTGCGGGCGAGCCTGGCCCGGCACGCCCGGCTGGGTTTCCTGTCCGGGCTGCGGGTGCAGCCGGCCGCGCTGGGCCAGGACAGCGGGCTGGTGGGGGCGGCGGCCCTGGTGCACCTCTCGTCGCGGTACGCCACGCCCGCGGACCCGCCCGGCCGGGCGAGGATGGCCGGGTGACCGCCGTCTCGCTCGCCGACGTCCGGGCCGCCCGCACGCTGCTGGACGGGGTGGTGCGCCGGACCCCGCTGGAGGGCTCCCGGCCGCTGTCCCAGCAGGTCGGCGGCCCGGTGCTGCTCAAGTGCGAGAACCTGCAGCGCACCGGGTCGTTCAAGCTGCGCGGCGCGTACGTCCGGATCGCCCGGCTCTCCGACGCCGAGCGGGCCGGCGGCGTGGTCGCCGCCAGCGCCGGCAACCACGCGCAGGGCGTGGCGCTGGCGGCCCGCGAGCTCGGCGCCGCCGCGACGGTGTTCATGCCGGAGGCGGCGCCGCTGCCCAAGGTCGCCGCCACGCAGGCCTACGGCGCGCGGATCGAGCTGTCCGGCGCCACCGTCGACGAGGCGCTGCTGGCCGCGCGCGCCTTCGCCGAGCGCACCGGGGCGGTGCTCATCCACCCCTTCGACCACGCCGACGTGATCGCCGGCCAGGGCACCGTGGGGCTGGAGGTCCTGGAGCAGTGCCCGGACGTGCGGACCGTCGTGGTCTGCACCGGCGGCGGCGGCCTGGTCGCCGGCATCGCGGTCGCGGTGAAGGCGCTGCGCCCGGACGTGCGGGTGGTGGCCGCGCAGGCCCGCGGCGCGGCGGCGTTCCCCGGTTCGCTGGCGGCCGGGCACCCGGTGCCGGTCGGGACGATGACCACGATGGCCGACGGCATCGCCGTCGGGTGTCCGGGGGAGCTGACCTTCCCGCTGGTCCGCGACCTGGTGGACCGGGTGGTGACGGTGGACGAGGACACCATCTCGCAGGCCCTGCTGCTGTGCCTGGAGCGCGCGAAGCTCGTCGTCGAGCCGGCCGGCGCCGCCGCCGTCGCCGCCGTGCTGGACGACCCGGGTGCCTTCGAGCCGCCGGTGGTGATCGTCCTGTCGGGCGGCAACATCGACCCGCTGCTGCTGAACAAGGTGATCCGGCACGGGCTGCTGGCGGCGGGCCGGTTCCTGTCGCTGCGGGTGCGCATCCCCGACCGGCCCGGCGAGCTGGCCCGGCTGCTCGCCGTGCTCGCCGGCACCGCGGCGAACGTCCTGGACGTCGAGCACCGCCGCACCGGCCGGGGCCTGCACCTGGACGAGGTCGACGTCGCCCTGGAGCTGGAGACCCGCGGCCCGGAGCACGGCGGGCAGGTGTTCGCCGCGCTGGCCGGCGCCGACTACCCGGTGACGGTCGGCTGACCCGGGCCGTCGGCCTCCGCCGAGCCGTTCAGCCGGCGTACGGCTCCACCGACACGATCGTGACCTTCATCGACCGCGGGCCGAAGACGACCTCGTCGCCGGCGCGACGGCCGGCGATGGCCTGACCGATCGGCGACTCCGGGGAGTAGACGTCCAGGTCGCCGATCCGGCCGCCCTCGTCGGTGGCGTTCTCGCGGCTGGCGAACAGGAAGCGCTCGATGTCGCCGTCGCCGTAGTCGACCCGCACGACGCAGCCCTCCTCGACCACGTCGCCGGACGGGACCGTGCCCACGCGCACGTCCCGGAGCAGCTGGGTGAGCTGGCGGATCCGGGCCTCGAGCTTGCCCTGCTCCTCCTTGGCGGCGTGGTAGCCGCCGTTCTCCTTGAGGTCGCCCTCGTCCCGAGCCGCCTCGATCTTGGCCACGATGTCGGCCCGGGTGGCGCCCGTCATGGTCTCGAGCGACGCCGCCAGCCGGCCGTGCGCCTCCTGCGTCAGCCAGGTGGTCTGCGTGCTGGTCTCGGTCACCGCGTCTCCTCGCTGTGCTCGGCAGGCGTCCCCGCCCCGGCTGTCGACTCTAAGGGCGGGAGCCCGGGGCCACGGCCCGGTCGAGCGAGCAGCCGGTCACCTCCCCGGTCGCGGCCCGGGCCGTCGTCGGCAGCGGGTGCGTGACGACCTGCCGGCGGTCGTCGGCCGGACCGACCCGCACCAGCGCGATGCCGACCTCGGCGCCGGTGCGGTCGCGCGAGCGGACCGTGCACAGGGCGGTGGCCGCCGGGTCCTTCACCACCTCGAACTCCACCCGGACCAGCCGGTCGGACACCACCTCGAAGCCGCGGGGGCCGTAGCCGACGTCGGACGAGCCGTAGGCCCGGAACAGCAGGACGGCGACGACGAGGCCCACCAGGGCTCCGGCGACGCCGACGACGAGCGGGGCGCGACGCACGGGACTCCTTCGGGGTCGGGCGGTGTTGGAGCGGAGGGTGTCCTGCGAGGGCACCCCGTCTCGGGGGCGAGTGTCCCCCGGACCCGGCGAGGAGGCCTACCGGTGGAGCAGCAGGACGCGTTGCGGCTCATGTGCGTGCACGCCCATCCCGACGACGAGTCGAGCAAGGGTGCCGCCACGATGGCCCGCTACGCCCTGGAGGGCGTCGACGTGCTGGTGGTGACCCTGACCGACGGGTCCCGCGGCTCGGTGCTCAACCCGGCGATGGACCGCCCGGAGGTCGCCGCCGACATCACGGCGATCCGGGCCGCCGAGATGGACGCCGCCCGCGAGATCCTCGGGGTCCGGCAGGTCTTCCTGGGCTTCGTGGACTCCGGGCTGCCGGAGGGCGACCCGCTGCCGCCGCTGCCCGAGGGGTGCTTCGCGCTGGGCGACCTCGAGGAGCAGACCCGCGCGCTGGTGGAGGTGGTCCGCCGCGAGCGGCCGCACGTGATGACCACGTACGACGAGAACGGCGGGTACCCGCACCCGGACCACATCCGGTGCCACGAGGTGTCGATGGCCGCGTTCGAGGCGGCCGGCGACCCGGACCGGTTCCCGGACGCGGGCGAGCCCTGGCAGCCGCTCAAGCTCTACTACCACGAGACCTTCCACAAGGCCCGGCTGCTGGCGCTGCACAGCGTGATGCTGGAGCGCGGCATCGAGTCGCCGTACGGCGAGTGGCTGGAGAAGTGGGTCGACAAGCCCGAGGACGCGCACCGGGTGACCACGGCGGTGCCGTGCGCCGAGTACTTCGAGACCCGCGACCGGGCACTGATCGCGCACGCCACCCAGGTCGACCCGCTCGGCCGCTGGTTCGCCTGCCCGCTGGAGCTGCAGCAGCAGGCCTGGCCGACCGAGGACTACCAGCTGGCCCGGTCGCTGGTCGACACCGTGCTGCCCGAGGACGACCTGTTCGCCGGCGTCCGTGAGCGGGTGCAGGCGTGACCGGGCCGCTCGTCGCCGCCACGGACCTGAGCGGCGCGGCCGGCCCGATCGGGCTGCTGGTCATCGTGCTGATCGGGGTGACGACGGTGCTCCTGATCCGCAACATGGACAAGCGGGTCAAGAACCTGCCGCCGGAGTTCCCGCCTGCCGACGACCGGTCCGACGAGCCCGGCGACGGCCGCTGAGCTCCTCTCAGCCGCCGTCCGCGACGCCGCCGCCCCGGCCCCGCTTGACCTCGCCGCGACGCTTCTTGCCCGCCAGCCGGCGCTCCTTCGACCCCCGGGTCGGCCGGGTCGGCCGGCGGGCGGCCGGCGGCGGAGCGGCCGCCTCGCGGAGCAGCTGCGCCAGCCGGCGCAGCGCCGCCTCGCGGTTCTGCAGCTGGCTGCGCTGCTCGGCGGCCGCCAGGGTGAGCACGCCACCGGTCAGCCGGCCCGCCAGCCGGGCGAGCAACCGGGCCCGCAGGTGCTCCGGCACCGACCCGGCCCGCTGCACGTCGTACGAGAGCTCGGCGCGGCTGTCGGTGGTGTTGACGCTCTGCCCGCCCGGCCCCGACGAGCGGGAGAAGCGCCAGGACAGCTCGGTCTCGGGCACGCTCCAGGCGGCGGTCACGCGCAGCGGCCCCGGCACCCGGCCAGTGTCCCTCTCCGGCTAGCGTCGCGCGGGTGACCCCTGTCGTCCGGCGCCGGTGACCGAGCCCGCGACGCCCACCTGGAAGCGGGTGGACCGGGCGACGGCACGGCTGAGCACCCTGGCGGTGCAGCGGATGGCCGAGCTGGCCTGGTTCGAGGCGATGCCGCCGCAGCAGCGCGCCGACGTCGGCCTGGTCGTCGAGAACGGGCTGCGGGCGTTCACCGGCTGGCTGCACGACCCGCGGACCTCGCCGGTCCCGGGCCCGGAGGTGTTCGCCGTCGCGCCGCGGGCGCTGGCCCGGTCGATCTCCCTGCAGCAGACCGTCCAGCTCATCCGGGTGGTCGTCGGGGTGATGGAGGAGTCCGTGCCGTCATTGGCGGCCCGCGGACAGGACGCCGCGCTGGCCGAGCAGGTGCTGCGCTACTCGCGGGAGATCGCGTTCGCCGCGGCCGAGGTCTACGCGGCCGCCGCCGAGGCGCGGGGCGCCTGGGACGCCCGGGTCGAGGCCGGCGTCGTCGAGGCGCTGGTCCGCGGCCGGGTGGACGAGCTGACGGTCTCGCGGGCCACCTCGCTGGGGTGGGTGCACGGTCGACTGGTGCACCGCGGTGGCCGCCACGGCGCCGACCCGCGCCAGCGACACCGGGCTCGACTCGCTGCGCACCGGGTCGCGGCTGCGCGGCTGGTCGGTGCTCACCGGCGAGGCGGGCGGCGGGCTGCTGGTGCTCGTCGGCGGCCACGGCAGCCCGGACGCCGCGCTCGAGCAGGTGCACGGGCTGCTCCCGGACGGGCCGGTCGTCGTCGGGCCGTGCGTGGCCGACCTGGCCTCGGCCTCCGCCTGCGTCGCCGAGGCGCTGGCCGGCCTGTCGGCCGTGAGCGCCTGGCCGCAGGCGCCGCGCCCGGTCGCCGCCTCCGCGCTGCTGGCCGAGCGGGTCGTGCTGGGCGACGCGACGGCCCGCGCCCGGCTGCTGGCCGAGGTGCACCGCCCGCTGGCCGAGGCCGGCGGGGACCTGCTGCGCACGGTGACCGCGTTCCTGGACGGCGGCGGGTCGGTGGAGGGCACCGGCCGGGCGCTGTTCCTGCACGCCAACACGGTGCGCTACCGGCTGCGGAAGGTGGTCGACACGATCGGCTACGACGTCACGACGCCGCGGGACGCGCAGGTCGTCCGGATCGCCCTGGTGCTGGGTCGGGCGACCCCGCTCTGAACCGCCTGCCGGCCTTCCCCCCGCTGTCGGGGATGACCAGCCGTCCGGCGCCTGCCGTCCGGCGTCGGCCGGGACCGGGGGCCGGTTCTTTGTGGGGTTCCTCCAACCGGGCGGGGTCATCTCCGTACGCGTCGGACGGCTGGGCGGCCCGTCCCAGCGGCAAGGCTGATCACGTGCTCGTTCTCCTCTCTCCCGGCCAGGGCTCCCAGTCGCCCGGCATGCTGCTGCCCTGGCTCGACGCGCCCGGTGCGCGGGACCGGGTGGCGGGCTGGTCCGACGCGACCGGCCTGGACCTGGTCGCCCTGGGGACCACCGGCACCGCGGAGCAGATCCGCGACACCGCCGTCGCCCAGCCGCTGCTGACCGCCGTGGCCCTGCTGACGGCCGAGGCCGTGCTCGAGGGTGAGCTGCCCGACGCGGTGTGCGGTCACAGCGTGGGCGAGCTGTCGGCGCTGGCCGTCGCCGGCGTGATCACCCCCGACGACGCCGTCGCGCTGGCCGCGACGCGCGGGGCGGCGATGGCCCGGGCCGCGGCCGCCCGGCCGACCGGCATGTCCGCCGTGCTCGGCGGCGACCCGGATGCCGTCCTCGAGGCCGTCACCGCTGCCGGCCTGCAGGTCGCCACCGTGAACGTGCCCGGCCAGGTGGTCGTCGGCGGGACCCGGGAGGCCCTCGACGCCCTGGCCGCGAACCCGCCGGCCGGTGCCCGGGTCCGCCCGCTCGAGGTCGCCGGCGCGTTCCACACCGAGGCGATGGCGCCGGCGCGGGAGGCCCTGGAGGCGGCCGTGCAGGGCCTGCGCACTCGCGCGCCGCGCTGCGCGGTCGTCGCCAACGCGGACGGCGAGGTGGTCCGGGACACCGCCGAGCTCGTCGCCCGGCTGGTCGGCCAGCTCACCGGACCGGTGCGCTTCGACCGCTGCCTGAGCACGCTCGCCGGGCTGGGCGTCACCGCCGCGGTCGAGCTGGCGCCCGGCGGCACGCTCGCCGGGATGGCCAAGCGGGCGCTGACCGGCGCGACCGTGGTCGCGGTCAAGAAGCCCGAGGACCTCGAGGCGGCGCGCGCGCTGCGCCCGTCGATTCCGGCATGAGCGGACGGATGAGCATCCCGCCGCGCACGCTGCGGGCGGCGACGATGACCGGGATCGGGGCGCACCGGCCGGCCCGGCGGGACGACAACACCGCGATCGCGCAGCGGATCGACTCCTCCGACAGCTGGATCCGGGAGCGCAGCGGGATCCGGACCCGCGGCGTGGCCGGCGACGACGAGAGCGTCGTCGACATGGCGGTCAGCGCCGGGGGCAAGGCGCTCGCGGCCGCCGGCACCGACCCGGCGGCGGTCGACCTCGTGCTGCTGGCGACCTGCTCGATGCCCGGACCGCTGCCCGGTGGCTCGCCCGAGGTCGCCGCCCGGCTGGGGGCCTCCCGGGCCGGGACCTCCGACATCGGCGCCGGCTGCGCCGGGTTCGCGTACGCGCTCGCGCTCGCCGCCGACAGCGTCCGGGCCGGGACGAGCGAGACCGTGCTCGTGGTCGGCGCGGAGAAGCTGCTGCCGATGGTCGACCCGGACGACCGGGGGACGGCGTTCCTGTTCGGCGACGGGGCGGGGGCGGCCGTGGTGTCGGTCGCCGACGAGGACGGCATCGGCCCGGTGGTCTGGACCCACGACGGGGCGCAGCACGACCGGCTGGTCATCGCCGGCGAGCCGCTGCGGCTGCAGATGGAGGGCCGGGCGATCTACCGCTGGGCCACCACGTCGCTGCCCGACCTCGCCCGCCGGGCCTGTGCCCGGGCCGGTCATCGACCCGCGCGACCTCGCTGCCTTCGTCCCGCACCAGGCGAACCTGCGGATCACCGAGTCGGTCGTGAGGTCGCTGGGCCTGCCGGAGTCCGTCGTGGTCGCCCGTGACGTCGTCGACAGCGGCAACACCAGCGCCGCCTCGGTACCCCTGGCGTTGGCCCGCGTGGTCGAACGTGGTGAGGTGCGCAGTGGCGACCCGGTCCTGCTCCTCGGGTTCGGCGCCGGTCTCACCGCCGCCGGCCAGGTCGTCCGCTGCCCCTGACGGGGTACGAACCGCATGTCACTCCCCACCCACCACCACCGGAGGAACCCCATGACCGCCACTGACGGCACCCAGGCCGACGTCCTCGCCGGCCTCGCCGAGGTGCTCGACGAGGTGGCCGGCACCCCGGCCGACCAGGTCACCCTCGAGGCCAGCTTCGACAAGGACCTCGACATCGACTCGCTGACCATGGTCGAGGTCGTCGTGGCCTGCGAGGAGCGCTTCGGCGTCCGCATCCCCGACGAGGCCCTCGAGTCGATGACCACCGTGGGTGACGCGGTCGCGTACATCCGCGGAGCCGCCGCGTGACGGCCGGCCCCCCCGTGCCCGTCGCGGTCACCGGGCTCGGGGCCATCACCCCGCTGGGCGCCGACGTGGCGGCCCTCACCGAGGGGCTGCTGGAGGGTCGTTCGGGGGTCCGGCTGCTCGACGAGCCGGCCTTCGCCGAGCTGCCCGCGCGGTTGGCCGCGACCGTCGACGCCACCGGCCGGCTGGAGCGGGTCGAGGCCCGCACGCTCGACCGGGTGCAGCAGCTGGCGCTCATCGCCGCCCGGGAGGCCTGGGCGGACGCCGGGAGCCCCGAGGTCGCCCCCGAGCGGCTCGCCGTCGTCATCGGCTCCGGGATCGGCGGCGCGCTCACCATCCTCGGCCAGCACGACGTGCTGCGCGAGCACGGCCCGCGCCGGGTCTCGCCGCACCTGGTCCCGATGCTCATGCCGAACGGCCCTGCCGCCACGGTGGGCCTGGCGCTGGGCGCCCGGGCCGGGGTGCACACCCCGGTCAGCGCGTGCGCGTCCGGGGCCGAGGCCATCGCGATGGCCCTGGAGATGCTGCGCAGCGGGCGGGTGGACGTCGTCGTCGCGGGCGGCGCGGAGGCCTGCGTGCACCCGCTGCCGATGGCCGGCTTCGCGCAGATGCGCGCGCTGTCCACCCGGCACGACGACCCGGCGGCCGCCAGCCGGCCGTACGACAAGAAGCGTGACGGGTTCGTGCTCGGCGAGGGGGCCGGGCTGCTGGTCCTGGAGACCGAGGAGCACGCCCGGGCCCGCGGGGCGCGGGTGCACGGGCGGGTCGCCGGTGCCGGGCTCGCCTCCGACGCGCACCACGTCACCGCGCCGGACCCGAGCGGGACGGGGGCGGCGCGCAGCATCACGCTCGCGCTGCGCGACGCGGGGATCGACGCCGGCGAGCTCGGCCACATCAACGCGCACGCCACCTCCACACCGCTCGGCGACCTCGCCGAGGCCCGCGCCTTCGCCTCCGCGCTCGGGTCGCACCGGCCGCCGGTGACCGCGAACAAGTCGTGCACCGGCCACCTGCTGGGCGCGGCCGGCGCGGTCGAGGCGGTGGCGACGGTGGTGGCGCTGCGCGACGGGGTCATCCCGCCGATCCGCAACCTCGACGACATCGACGACGAGGCGGACGTCGACGCGGTGCGGGTCACCCCGCGGCGGCACGACCACACGTCGGCGCTGTCGACCTCGTTCGGCTTCGGCGGCCACGACGTCTCGCTGGTCCTCACGCGATGAGCCGGTCGTCCCGGTGACCGGCCCCGCCGCCCCGCCGCACCGGCGGGGCGCGCGGCGTGTCGGGGGACGGCCGTGACCGGGGCTCCGGTCCTGCCGGCCGCCGGCCGGACCGGCGAGGTCGCCTGGACCGCGGTCGGGTCGGGCGGCCCGGTCACCGTGTTCGCGCACGGCCTGGGCGGCTCGAGCTCGGAGACCCGGCCGCTGGCCACCCGGGTGCCCGGCACCCGGGTGCTGATGGACTTCCGCGGGCACGGCGGCAGCGGCCCGCTCCCCGACGGCAGCGACTACGACCTGCTCGCCGGTGACCTGTTGGCGGTCGCCGACGCCACCGGCGCGTCGTGCGCCGTCGGGCTGTCGCTGGGTGCCGGTGCGCTGCTGCGCCTACTCTCCGACGACCCGGGGCGGTTCGTCCGGGTCGCGTTCGTCCTGCCCGCCGCGATCGACGCCACCCGGGTCGACGGAGCCACCGAGCGCCTCGCGGCGCTCGGGTCCGCCGTCGACCGGGGCGACATCGACGCCGTCCTGGAGATCCTCATGTCCGAGGTGCCTGCCGAGGTGCGTTCGCGCCGCGGCGTCCACACGCTGGTCCGCCGGCGCGCCGAACAGCTCGGCGCCCGTCCGGCGCCCCGCCTGCGCCCGGGTGCCCGCCCGGTGCCCGACCGTGCGCTGCTGCGCACCGTCGGCGTCCCGGCGCTGGTCGTCGGGCAGGCCGACGACGCGCTGCACAGCATCGACGTCGCCCACGAGCTCGGGACGTTGCTGCCGGACGCCCGGGTGATGGCGCTGCCGTCGGGCGGGGTCTTCTGGACCGCCACCCGGAGCGTCCAGGACGCCCTGGCGGCGCACCTGGCCCCGGCGGTGGCCGCGTGAGCGGGCTGCTGGAGGGCAAGCGGCTGCTCGTCACGGGCGTGCTGACCGAGCAGTCCATCGCGTTCTCGGTGGCACGGACCGCGGCCGAGCAGGGCGCGACCGTCGTGCTCAGCGGCTTCGGCCGCAGCGGGTCGCTGACCCGCCGGATCGCCCGACGGCTGCCCGGCGAGCCGCCGGTGATCGAGCTCGACGTGACGAGCGAGGAGGACCTGGCGGCGCTGCCCGAGCGGGTCGGCGAGCACGTCGACGGCCTCGACGGCGTGCTGCACGCCATCGGCTTCGCGCCGGCCGGCGCGCTCGGCGGCGGGGTGCTCGACACCAGCTGGGACGACGTCGGCGTGGCGATGCACGTCTCGACCTGGTCCTACCCCGCGCTGGCCCGGGCCTGCCTGCCGATGATGCCGCGCGGAGCGTCGTACGTCGGGCTGGACTTCGACGCCCGGGTGGCCTGGCCCGAGTACGACTGGATGGGCGTGGCCAAGGCCGGGCTGGAGTCGGCGAACCGCTACCTGGCGCGCGACCTCGGCCGGCACGGCGTGCGGGCCAACCTCGTCGCGGCGGGGCCGCTGCGCACGATGGCGGCCAAGAGCATCCCCGGGTTCTCCGCCTTCGAGGACGCCTGGGCCGAGCGGGCGCCGCTGGGCTGGGACATCCGGGACCCGGAGCCGGTCGCCAAGTCCTGCGTCGCGCTGCTGTCGGACTGGTTCCCGGCGACCACCGGCACGATCGTCTACGTCGACGGCGGGTTCAGCGCGATCGGCGTCTGAGCGCGGGCCGGCCGCCCCGCCCCGGCTCAGGAGCGGGGCAGCCGGCCCATCAGGTGGAACTCCTCGTTCGGCACCAGCGCCATGGCGTGGGCGAGCCGGTTCGACATCGCGAAGAACGCGGTCACCGACCCGACGTCCCAGATGTCGTCGTCGGACAGCCCGTGCTCCCGCAGCGCGTCGAGGTCGCCGTCGCGGACCAGCTCGGGGGTGGTCGAGAGCTTCACGGCGTACGCCAGCAGCGCGGCCTGCCGGGGCGTCACCGGCGCCGACGCGGCGTGCGTGGCGAGCAGGTCGGACAGCCGGGGGTCCTTCGCACGCACCCGCAGGATGGCGCCGTGCGCGACCACGCAGTAGGTGCAGGAGCGCGCCGCGCTGGTCGCCACCACGATCATCTCGCGCTCGGCCTTGCTCAGGCCGCTGTCGCGCTCCATCACCGCGTCGTGGTAGGCGAGGAACGCCCGCAGCTCGTCCGGCCGGTGGGCCAGCGCCAGGAAGATGTTCGGGACGAACCCGCTGCGCTCCTGGATGGCCAGGACCCGCTCGCGCAGGTCCTCGGGCAGCCCGGCGACGTCGGCCAGCGGGAACCGGCTGATCCGGGCGGACGGGACGGTGGGTGCGCTCATGGATGCCTCCTCGGCCTGCACCGTACCGCCGCGCGATCGAGGGGGACCGGGTCCCAGCCGGTGGGAGGGGTCGGCCTAAATGAGACACGACTGTTGCGCGGCATTCGGTGATGGGGCTCACACCGCATGGTTGAGTTCCCGCCGACCCCGACGACAAGGAGGCTCGACGCGTGCTCGAGGTAGAGGACCTACAGGTCACGTACGGCGGTGCTGTGCAGGCGCTGCGAGGGGTGAGCCTGTCCGTGCCGGACGGCAAGGTCGTTGCGGTGCTCGGCAGCAACGGTGCCGGCAAGACCACGCTGCTCCGCACGATCTCCAGCACGCTCAAGCTGCACAAGGGACGGGTGGACGGCGGCAGCATCACCTTCGACGGCAAGACCCTGATCGGCAGGGACCCGGCGCACTGCGTGGGCATGGGCCTGGTGCAGGTGCCCGAGGGGCGCCGCATCTTCAGCCGCCTCACCGTCGAGGAGAACCTGCGGGCCGGCGGCATGGGCGCCCGGGACCGCAGCGCCCGCGGCGAGGCGCAGAAGAAGGTCTACGACATGTTCCCGGTGCTCGCCGACCGGCGCCACGGCCGGGCCGGCCTGCTCTCGGGTGGTGAGCAGCAGATGCTGGCGATCGGCCGGGCCCTGATGGCCGGCCCGGAGCTGCTGCTGCTCGACGAGCCCTCGCTCGGGCTCGCGCCGCGCATCATCGGACAGATCGGTGAGATCGTGAGGGAGATCAACCGGCAGGGCACCTCGGTGCTGCTGGTCGAGCAGAACGCCACGATGGCCCTCGGGGTCGCCGACCTGGCGTTCGTGCTGGACGTCGGGGAGGTCGCGCTGTCCGGGCCGGCCGCCGAGCTGGCCAAGTCCGAGCAGGTGCAGCGGCTGTACCTCGGTCACGGCGCCGACGAGGGCGAGCAGGTCCACCAGGTCGCGGCCACCGCGGGCAAGACGCTGAGCCGGTGGAAGGCGTGACCGCCGCGACCACCGGGGCGTCGGCCACCGAGCGGGGCATCCCGCCGCTGTACGTCCGCGACGTCACCGTGCAGTTCGGCGCGCTGGCCGCGCTCTCCGAGGTCTCCTTCACCGTCCAGCCGGGCACCGTGCACGCCATCATCGGCCCGAACGGCGCCGGCAAGTCGACGATGTTCAACGTGCTGTCCGGGGTGTACAAGGCCACCCAGGGCGAGGTGCAGTTCGGCGACCACATGCTGACGACGATGCGCCCGCACCAGATCGCCAACCTCGGGGTGGCCCGGGCGTTCCAGAACATCGCGCTGTCCGGCGGCCAGTCGGTCATCGAGAACCTGATGCTCGGTCGGCACCACCTGACGAACGCCGGGTTCCTGTCGTCCGGCCTGCGGCTGCCGAAGGCGACCCGCGAGGGCCGCATCCACGGCGCCCGCGCGCGCGAGATCGCCGAGTTCCTCGACCTCGGCGACAAGATCGACATCCCGGTGGGCGTGCTCTCCTACGGCGACCAGAAGCGGGTCGAGGTGGCGCGCGCGCTGTGCACCGAGCCGGACCTGCTGCTGCTCGACGAGCCGGTCGCCGGCATGAACAACGTCGAGACCAGCCGGATGGCCGCGGCCATCCTGGAGATCCGCGACGCGCTCGGGATCAGCATCGTCCTGGTCGAGCACGACATGGGCATGGTCATGGGCATCGCCGACCAGGTCACGGTGCTCGACTTCGGCAAGCTCATCGCCGACGGGACACCGGCGGAGGTCCAGCAGGACCCCGAGGTCATCCGCGCCTACCTCGGCGCAGGGGACGACGAGGACGAACCCGGCCAGGACACCGACCACGACCACGACCCGAACCTGCCCTCCGCGGGCACGCATGACGGAGGCCCGAGCACGTGACCCAGTTCCTGTCCCTCGTCATCAACGGCCTGTCGCTGGGGGCGATCTACGCGCTCATCGCCCTGGGCTTCGCCGTGATCTTCAAGGCCAGCGAGGTCGTGAGCTTCATGCACGGCTCGCTCCTGCTGTTCGGCGCCTACATGATCGCGACGTTCAGCGACCGCCTGGGCTTCTGGCCCGGGCTGGCGCTCGGCATCCTGGCGACCGCCGTCGTCGCGCTGCTCACCGAGCGGCTGCTCATCAACCGGCTGCGCGGCGCGGCCGTGATCAGCCTGGCCATCCTCACCATCGGCGTCGACATCGTGCTGGTGACCGAGATGACCCGCCGGATCGGCTCGGACATCCTCAACGTGCCGCACCCGTGGGCCGGGGGCGTCGTGCGCTTCGGCGAGGTCGGCATCACCACGAACCGCCTGGTCGCCATCGGGGTGGCCGCCGTGCTCATCGCCGCCTTCTTCGCGGTCTTCAAGTTCTCGGAGTGGGGCGTCGCGATGCGCGCCTCGGCCGAGGACGGCGAGACCGCCGCGCTCATGGGGATCCGGCTCGGCCGGGTCTCGGCGCTGGCCTGGGTGGTCGGCGGCTCGCTGGCCGCGGTCGCCGGGCTGTTCCTGGTCGGCTCGCCGACACCCGGTGTCGCGCCCGGGCCTGCAGTTCGTGGCCCTGCGCGCCTTCCCGGCCGCGATCCTCGGCGGGCTCGACTCGACCGGCGGCGCGCTGGTCGGTGGCCTCATCATCGGGATGGCGGAGTCGCTCGCCGCCGGCTACCAGAACAACCTGCTGTTCCTGGGTCGCGGGTTCGGCGACGTCGTGCCGTACGTGGTCATGATCCTCGTGCTGCTGGTCCGTCCGTCCGGGCTCTTCGGGACCAAGGAGCTCACCCGTGTCTGACACCACCTCGGTCGACCTCGACAAGGGCGGCTCGACCCGCCGGTCCGACGGTTCCGGCTCAAAGGGCATGCTGGGCGGCCTGGCGACCCCCAAGGTCCTCGCGCTGCTCGTCGTCGGCATCGTCCTGCTGATCATGCCGCTGTACGTCGACGAGTTCTGGCTGCGGACCGGCTTCGCCGCCTGCGGCGCGATCATCGGCGCGATCGGCCTGAACCTGCTGGTCGGCACCACCGGCCAGCTGTCCCTGGCGCACGCCTTCTTCCTGGCCGTCGGCGCGATCACGTACGTCTACGTCTCCGGCTCCTCCGGCGGCACCGCGACCCAGGTCACCGGCCTGGAGCTGCCGCCGCTGCTCGGGATGGTCCTCGGCGTGGCGATGGCCGGCCTGGCCGGGCCTGCTGTTCTCCCCGGTCGCCGCCCGGCTGCGGGGCATCTACCTCGGTGTCGCCTCGCTCGGTCTGGTCTTCATCGGCCAGCACCTGCTGAACACGCTGACCTCGATCACCGGCGGGTTCAACGGGCGCACCGCCCCGCGGTTCTCGCTGTTCGGCTTCGAGTTCAGCAGCCGCAACCCGGAGCTGTTCGTGGCCGGCGTCCCGTTCAACGAGACCGAGCGGCTGTGGTACCTCGGGCTCGTCCTCGCCCTCGCCGCGTACCTGTTCGCCCGCAACCTGCTCAACTCGCGGGCCGGCCGTGCGCTGCAGACGCTGCGCGACAGCGAGGTGGCCGCGGCGGTGATGGGCGTGAACGTGCAGGGCTACAAGGCCCGGGTGTTCCTGGTGTCCTCGATGTACGCCGGCCTGGCCGGGGTGCTGCTACGCCCTGTCGATCGGCTCGGTCGCTCCCGAGTCCTTCGCCCTGGACCTGTCCGTCCTCTACCTGGCGATGATCGTGCTCGGCGGGCTCGGCTCGGTGAACGGCGCCGTGCTCGGGGCCATCTTCGTCACCGCCCTTCCGCTGGTCTTCCAGCAGTACGCGGGCCAGCTGCCGCTGGTCTCCGAGCCGGGCCAGGGCGGCGTCAACGCCGGCCAGGCGGCCCGGTTCCTGTTCGGCCTGGCGATCGTCGGCGTGGTGCTCTTCGAGCCCGCCGGGCTCGTCGGCCTCGGCCGTCACCGCCGCCGCAAGCGGCCGGCCTCCTCCGGATCGACCCCCTCACCCACCCCAGCACAAGGGAGCACCGCATGAACCACGGCAAGCGCACGGGCGTCCTGCTCGCCGCCGCCCTCCTTGCCGCAGCCACCGGCTGCAGCACCAAGGCCTCCGACTCCTCCTCCGGGAGCGGCGGCGGCTCCGGCGACGTCAAGACCGGCCCGGGCGTCACCGGCGACGAGCATCACCCTGGGGGTCCTGACCGACCTCACGGGCGTGTTCGCCGCGCTCGGCGCGGACATCACCAACGCCCAGACCCTGTACTGGGAGAAGCAGAACGCCGGCGACAAGGTCTGCGGCAAGTACACGGTCAACCTCAACGTCAAGGACACCGGCTACGTGCCGCAGCAGGGCGTCCAGCTGTACAGCAGCATCAAGAACGACGTGCTGGCGATGCAGCAGACGATCGGCTCGCCGATCAACACCGCCCTCGAGCAGACCTACGAGGCCGACGAGATCGTCAACATCCCGTCGGCGTGGGCCCGCAACCTCACGGTCCTGCCGGGCAACGCGATGGTCGGCGCGACCTACGACGTCGAGATGGTCAACGTCATGGCGTACGCGCTGGAGCAGGGCAAGATCAAGGAAGGCGACAAGATCGGCCACATCTACTTCGAGGGCGAGTACGGCGCCAACGGGCTGGCCGGTTCCAAGTTCTTCGCGGGCAAGCACAACATGGAGGTGATCGAGGCCAAGATCAAGGCCACCGACACCGACATGAGCCCGATCATCACCCAGTTCCGGGCCGCCGGCGTCAACGCCATCGCGCTCACCGTCGCGCCCGGGCAGACCGCCTCGGCCGCCGGTGTCGCCGCGGCGCAGGGCCTCAACGTCCCGATCCTGGGCAACAACCCGGTGTTCGCTCCGGCCCTGCTCGCCGGGCCGGCCGCGGGCGCGCTCAAGCAGAACCTGCTGATCGCCTCGCCGGTGAGCACCTTCGACAAGAACACCAAGCTGCTCGAGGAGTTCCGGGCGAAGTACCCGAGCGGGCAGCCGAGCCTGGGCGTCGTGTTCGGCACCGGTGCCGCCGAGACCATGCTCCAGATCCTCGACAAGGCCTGCGACGAGGGCGACCTGACCCGCGCCGGCGTGCTCGAGGCGAAGAAGTCGCTGACCGACGTCGACACCGGCGGCCTGGTCGTGCCGCTGGACTTCTCCGAGTCCGGCGTCAGCCCGAGCCTGTCGAGCTTCATCCTGCAGCCGGCCGACGTGCCGGGTGGCGCGAAGGAGCTGACCGACGCGTACGAGGCCGACGAGGCCAAGGACATCAAGTAGTCCGGTCCGCCTGCCCGACGGCGCCCCCTCCCGCCCGCGGGAGGGGGCGCCGTCGTGTCCGGGGCCGGCGCCGACCGGCGCCGGCCGGGTCCCCGGGCACCCGGCCCGCGGTCGCGGGCGGGCAGCGGGCGAGACTGGGCCGGTGCCGCCGCCGACGACCCGTCCGCCCGCCCGGGAGCCGGCGGCCCCCGGGCTGACGACCGAGCAGGAGCGCGGGGCGGTCCGCCTGCTGCAGGCGGCCTCCACGACGTCGTCGTTCGACCGCTTCGCGGTCGGTGCGCTGCTCGTGACGCTCGCCGCGGACCTGCAGGTCACGCTGGCCGCCGCCGCGACCGCCGCGAGCGCGTACTTCCTCTGCTACGGCTTGAGCCAGCCGCTGTGGGGGTTGCTCAGCGACCGGCTCGGCCGGGTGCGCACGATGCGGCTCGCCCTCACGCTGGCCGCCGCCGGTGCCGCGCTCTCGGCGCTGGCCCCGAGCCTGCCGGTGCTCGTCGTCGCGCGGGCCGTCACCGGCACCTGCATGGCGGCGGTGGTGCCCTCGGCGCTGATCTGGGTCGGCGACGCGGTCCCGTTCGCCCGCCGGCAGCGCACCCTGACCGACCTCAACGCCGCGACCGCCGCCGGCATCACCGCCGCGCTGGGGCTGGGCGGCCTGCTCGCGGCGAGCGGGGCCTGGCGGCTGGGCTTCCTGCTGCCCGGGCTGGCGGCTGCGACGCTGGTCCCGGTGCTGCGCCGGCTGCCCGAGCCGCCCCGCTCGGCGCTCGCGCAGGGCGGGCTGCCGACCGTGCTGCGGCACGGCTGGGGCCGGCTGGTGCTGCTGCTCGCGCTGGTCGAGGGGGCGGCGCTGCTCGGCCTGCTCACCTACTTCGTCCCGGCCCTGGAGAGCACCGGCTGGTCGCCGACCTCGGCCGGCCTGGTCGTCGCGCTGTACGGGGTGGGCCTGCTGATCACCTCCCGGCTGGTCAAGCGGCTCGCCGGGCGCACCCGGCCGGGCGTCCTGCTCGGCACCGGGGCCGCCGGGCTGTGCCTGGCCTACCTGGCAGTCGCGGCCAGCCGGGCCGGCTGGGTGGTCGGCGCCGCCGCGCTGCTGGTCGGCGCGGCCTGGGCGTTCCTGCACTCGACGATGCAGACCTGGGCGACCGAGGTCGTGCCCCAGGCGCGGGCCAGCATGGTGTCGCTGTTCGCCGGGATGCTGTTCGTCGGCAGCGGGACCGCGACCGCGCTGCTCGCGCCGCTGGCGGACACCCGGCGGTGGGCGCTGCTGTTCGGGTTCGGCGCCGCCGCCGTCGCGGCGTTCGGGGTCGCCGCGGTCGTCGCCCGCACGCGGTACACCGCGCACCACGCCTCCACCGCCGAGCCTGTCTCGCCGCCGGTCCCCTGACGGGTGCCGACCTGGCCGGTCGGCCCCGCCCGGGGGGTCTGTCGGCCCTGCCGGCAGGGGCCGCGCCGGTCGCAGGCTGGGGGCGGAGCAGCCCGACCGGGCAGCCCGAGCGGAGGAGCCCGCGATGCGTGCCGCAGTGCTCGAGGACTACAAGACCGACCTCGTCGTCCGGGACCTGCCGGTGCCGGACCCCGGGCCCGGACAGGTGCTCGTCAAGGTGGCGGCCTGCGGCCTGTGCCACTCCGACCTGCACCTGCGCGACGGCGAGGTGCCGATGATCCCGAGCTTCCCGTGGGTGCTCGGGCACGAGATCGCCGGCTGGGTGGAGGCCGGGGGTCCCGGCGCCGACGCCCCCGAGCACGGAGCGCCGGTGGTCGTCTTCGGCGGCTGGGGGTGCGGCCGCTGCCGGGTGTGCCTGTCCGGGGCCGAGCAGCTGTGCGCCGCGACCGGCTGGGTCGGGATCGGCCGGCCCGGGGGCTTCGCCGAGTACGTCCTGGTGCCGGCCGCCCGGCACCTCGTCCCGCTCGGCGACCTCGACCCGGTGCTGTCCGCGCCGCTCGCGGACGCCGCGCTCACGCCGTACCGGGCGGTGCGCGGGGTGCTGCCCCGGCTGGTGCCGGGGACCACGGCGGTCGTGCTCGGGGCCGGCGGCCTCGGCCAGTTCGCCGTGCAGCTGCTGCGGCTGCTCTCGCCGGCGACGGTGGTCGTGGTCGACCCCGACGAGGACAAGCGCAGCCAGGCGGTGGCGCTGGGGGCGGCGGAGGCCTGGAGCCCGGAGGAGGTGCCGGAGGCGGCCCGCGGCACGGCGGCCGCGGTGCTCGACGTCGTCGGCAGCGACAGCTCGCTGCGGCAGGCCGCCGAGCTCCTCGGCCGGGCCGGCGCCCTGGTGATCGTCGGGCTGGCCGGCGGGTCGCTGCCGGTGAGCTTCCTCGGGCTGCCCCCCGAGGCCGTCGTGACGACCAGCTACTGGGGGAGCCGGGTGGAGCTGGAGGAGGTCGTCGCCCTGGCCACCGCCGGACACCTCGTGCAGACCGTGCACGAGGTGGACCTCGCCGCGGTGAACAGCGCGATGACCGCGCTGCGCACCGGGCAGGTGGCCGGGCGCACCGTGCTCGTCCCGTAGCACCGGCGCGTGCCCGCTGTGTCGCGCAGCCGACACAGCGGCGTCGCCGCGCGGACGGACCGCGGGAGTGCCCGGCGGCAGGGTCGTCCTACCGGACAGCGCGTCCGGTCCCGACCCGAGGAGCCCGCCATGAACGTCCGGACCCGCACCGCCGCCGTCGCCGTCGCGCTCGCCGCCGCCGCCGGCACCACCGTCGCGACCGCCGGCCCGGCGGCCGCCGCCTCCGCCGTCACCTTCTGCTTCAGCTTCGCGAACCCGCCCACGCACAGCCTGTACGCCAACCGCCCGGTGTACCTCTACCAGCAGCTCCCGCACGGCTGGGAGCTGTACCGGTCGGGCTACACCGGCAGCAACGGCTGCGGCACCTTCTACAACACCCCGCAGAGCGCGCCGGTCGCGGTCCGCGCCTACACCAGCACCGCCTACCAGACCTGGGACGGCTGGAGCGCCGTCGCGCCGGCCGGCAGCCGCACCTACTACCTGGGCCACAACTCGGTCTTCCGCACCCGGTAGGGAGCGCGCGTCGGCCGCGGGCAGGATGGCGGCATGGCCAACCGCCTCGCCGCGTCCACCAGCCCGTACCTGCTCCAGCACGCCGACAACCCGGTCGACTGGTGGGAGTGGGGTGAGGACGCGTTCGCGCAGGCGCAGGCGCGCGGCGTGCCGGTGCTGCTGTCCATCGGCTACGCGGCCTGCCACTGGTGCCACGTCATGGCGCACGAGTCGTTCGAGGACGAGACCACCGCGGCCTACATGAACGAGCACTTCGTCAACATCAAGGTCGACCGGGAGGAACGGCCGGACGTCGACGCCGTCTACATGGAGGCCGTCCAGGCCATGACCGGGCACGGCGGCTGGCCGATGACGAGCTTCCTGACCGCGAAGGGCGAGCCGTTCTACTGCGGCACGTACTGGCCGCCGACCCGGCGCGGCGGGATGCCGGCCTTCCGCGAGGTGCTCGCCTCGGTGACGGCGACCTGGCAGAACCGGCGGGCCGAGGTCGAGTCCGCGGCGACCGAGGTGGTCGGCCGGCTCGCCCGGCCGGTCTCCACCGCCCGGGGGGAGATCACGCCGGAGCTGCTGGACGAGGCGGTCGGGTCGCTGCGCGCGGCGTACGACGGGGTGCACGGCGGGTTCGGTGGCGCCCCGAAGTTCCCGCCGTCCATGGTGCTGGAGGCGCTGCTGCGCTCGGCCGCCCGCGGCGGGCAGGGCCTGCGAGATGGTCACGCACACCTGCGAGGCGATGGCCCGCGGCGGGATGTACGACCAGCTCGCCGGCGGCTTCGCGCGCTACGCGGTGGACGCCCGCTGGGTGGTGCCGCACTTCGAGAAGATGCTGTACGACAACGCGCTGCTGCTGCGGGTGTACCTGCACTGGTGGCGGGCGACCGGCTCGTCGACCGCCCGGCGGGTGGCCGAGGAGACCGGGGCGTTCCTGCTGCGTGACCTGCGCACCGAGCAGGGCGGCTTCGCCTCGGCGCTGGACGCCGACACCGACGGCGTCGAGGGCGCGACGTACGTCTGGACGCCGGCGCAGCTGCGGGAGGTGCTCGGCGAGCAGGACGGCGCGTGGGCGGCCGCGCAGTTCGACGTGACCGAGGCGGGCACGTTCGAGCACGGCTCGTCGGTGCTGCAGCGCCTCGCCGAGCCCGACGACGGGGGCCGGTACGAGCGGGTCCGGGCCGCGCTGGCGCAGGCCCGCGAGCGGCGCCCGCAGCCCGGGCGGGACGACAAGGTCGTCACCGCCTGGAACGGGCTGGCCGTCGCGGCGCTCGCCGAGGGCGGCGCGCTGCTGGACCGGCCGGACTGGGTCGCCGCGGCGGACGCCTGCGCGGACCTGCTCGCGGCGCTGCACACCGACCCGGCCGGCCGGCTGCGCCGGGTCTCCCGGGACGGGACGGCCGGGGTGCACGCCGGCGTGCTGGAGGACTACGCCGACCTGGCCGAGGGGCTGCTGGCGCTGCACCAGGTGACCGGCGACCCGGCCCGGCTGGACGCCGCCGGAGCGCTGCTGGACGTGGTGCTGGAGCGCTTCGGGGACGGGGCCGGCGGCTTCTTCGACACCGCGGACGACGCCGAGCAGCTGGTCCGCCGCCCGCAGGACCCCACGGACGGGGCGACGCCGGGTGGCACCTCGGCGGCGGCCGCGGCGCTGCTGACCTACGCCGCCCTGACCGGTTCGACACGGCACCGCGAGGCGGCCGAGGCGGCCCTGGCGACGCTGGCCCCGCTGCTCGGCCGGCACGCCCGGTTCGCCGGGTGGGGACTGGCGGCGGCCGAGGCGCTGCTGGCCGGGCCCGCCGAGGTGGTGGTCCTGGACCGGCCGGACCTGCTGGCGCTGGCCCGGCGGGCCACCTCGCCCGGCGCGGTGGTGGTGTCCGGGGGGCCGCTGGCGCAGGGGCGCGCCCCGGGGGCGGCGTACGTCTGCCGGGGCTTCACCTGCGAGCTGCCGACCACCGACGCCGAGCGGCTGCGGGCGCAGCTGGGGATCCGGCCGGACACCGGGGGGTGACAGCCGCGCCCTCCGTGCTTACGCTGTAACCGTGTAAGCACCGAGGAGGCGTCATGAACGGTCCTGGACGCAGTGGTCCGCGCAGCGGCGGCAGCCGGCGCGAGGAGCGGGAGCCACCCGACGCCGCGGGCATCGAGGCCTGGTTCGCCGGTCGGCTGCCGGACGGCTGGTTCGAGTCCGCGCCCACGGTGACCGTCGACCGCGACGAGGTGCTGGTGGTCGGCAGGGTGCCCGCCCCGCCGCCGGCCGGCGACGAGGCCGCGACCGCCTCGGCCGAGACCGGCCGGATCTCGCGGTTCCGGGAGAGCACCCGGGACGAGCGGATGGCCATCGCCCGCGAGGCGCAGCACCGGTACGGCCGGCACGTCGCCTGGGGGGCCGAGGCGGGCGGGACCCGGCAGGTGTTCACGTCGCTGTCGGTGCCGGTGATGACCCGGCTGCGGCAGCCCGAGCGCCAGGTGCTCGACACGCTGGTGGCCGCCGGGGTGGCCCGCAGCAGGTCCGACGCGCTCGCCTGGAGCGTGCGCCTGGTCGGCGAGCACGCCGCCGCGTGGCTGGCCGAGCTGCGGACCGCCATGCAGGCGGTGGACGACGTCCGGGCGCAGGGCCCGGTCTGACCCGGGGGACGCCCCGGGCGTCAGGTCGACGCGGCGACCGGCTCGGCCCAGCGGTGCCGCAGGTCGTCCGGCACCCGGGTGGGCCGGTTGTCGAGGTCGACCAGCACGTACGTCGTCCGGGCCGTGCAGCACAGCCGCGCCCCGACCCGGATGGCGGCCTCCAGCACCCAGCTGCTGCCGCCGACCCGCAGGCAGCGCACGTCCACCTCGACCGTCTCGCCGTAGTGCGCCGGAGCGGACCACTCCAGGGTGCAGGCCTTCACCCGCATGTCCAGGCCCCGGTCGAGCAGGGCGGCGTACGGCACCCCGACCGCCTCGAACCAGGCGGTGCACGCCTCGTCCATGTACGTCAGGTAGTGCGCGTTGAAGACGATCTTCTGCCCGTCGATCTCGGCGAACCGCACCGGCGCCGACCAGGTCGCCACCTCAGAGCCCCGGATAGCGGTAGGTCGCCACGCTCACCGCGACGTAGTGCGCGGCGAAGGCCAGCACGGTGAGCGCGTGGAAGACCTCGTGGAAGCCGAACCAGTGCGGCGAGGGGTCCGGTCGCCGCCGGGCGTACACGACGGCGCCGGCGCTGTAGAGCAGTCCGCCGAGCAGCAGCAGCCCGAGCACCACCGCTCCGCCGGTCCGCAGCAGGTCAGGCAGCACGCCCAGGGCGGTCCAGCCGAGCACCAGGTAGAGCGCCGGGAACAGCCAGCGCCCGCGGCGGGGGAGCAGGTTGCGGGCGGCGATGCCGGCCACCGCGCCGCCCCAGACCACGCCGAGCACCACCCAGCGGGTCGCGCCGTCGAGCAGCAGCAACCCGAACGGCGTGTACGTACCGGCGATCAACACGAAGATCATGGAGTGGTCGAGACGCTCCATCACGTCCCGTGCCCGGGGCGACCACGAGCCGCGGTGGTAGGCCGCGGAGGTCCCGAACAGCAGCGCCACCGACACCGCGTACACGGCGGCGGCCGTGGTGGCCCGGGCGCCCTGCGCGAGGATGATGATGGCGGTGCCGGTGACCAGGGAGACCGCGAAGGCGCCCTCGTGCAGGACGCCGCGCAGGCGCGGGCGGACCGCCTCGACCACGGTGTCCACCAGGTCGTGCGCCGTGCCCGACCTGCGGTCGTGCGGTGCGTCGTCCACGGGCCTCCTCTGCCACGAGTGGGATGGATCACAGGTCTGCGTCACCGCGGCTGAGCCGCGGTCGCGCGGGTAGCATCCTCGCACCCTCGTCGGCCGACGCGACACGCGTGCCGGACCGGCGCCCTCGACGGAGAGGACAGCATGCCCAGCACCTCCACCATCCCCGGTCTCGATGCGGCTCCCACCTCGAACGCGAGGCTTCTTGCCTGGGTCCGCGAGATCGCCGAGCTGACCACCCCCGACCGGGTGGAGTGGGCGGACGGGTCGGAGGAGGAGTGGCAGCGCCTGACGTCGCTGCTCGTCGATGCCGGCACGTTCACCAAGCTCGACGAGACCAAGCGTCCCAACAGCTTCTACGCGGCCTCCGACCCCAGCGACGTGGCCCGGGTCGAGGACCAGACCTACATCTGCTCGCAGGACGAGCAGGACGCCGGGCCGACCAACAACTGGATGGCCCCGGACGAGATGCGGGCCACCCTGCAGCCGCTGTTCGCCGGCAGCATGCGCGGCCGGACGATGTACGTCGTCCCGTTCTGCATGGGCCCCCTGGGAGGCCGGATCAGCCAGTACGGCGTCGAGATCACCGACAGCCCGTACGTCGTCGTCAGCATGCGGATCATGACGCGGATGGGCAGCGCCGCCCTCGCCGAGATCGGTGAGGACGGGTTCTTCGTCCCGGCCGTGCACACCGTCGGCGCGCCTCTCGAGGCCGGCCAGCAGGACGTCGCCTGGCCGTGCAACACCACCAAGTACATCGTCCACTACCCGGAGACCCGCGAGATCTGGTCCTACGGGTCCGGCTACGGCGGCAACGCGCTGCTCGGCAAGAAGTGCTTCGCCCTGCGCATCGCCAGCGTGATGGCCCGCGACGAGGGCTGGATGGCCGAGCACATGCTCGTCCTCAAGCTCACCCCGCCGAGCGGCGAGCCGAAGTACGTCACCGCGGCGTTCCCCAGCGCCTGCGGCAAGACCAACCTGGCGATGCTCACCCCCACGATCCCGGGCTGGAAGGTCGAGACCGTCGGCGACGACATCGCCTGGATGCGGTTCGGCCCGGACGGCCGGCTCTACGCGATCAACCCGGAGGCCGGCTTCTTCGGCGTCGCGCCCGGCACCGGCGAGGACACCAACGCCAACGCCGTGCAGACCTTCACCGGCAACTCCATCTTCACCAACGTGGCGCTCACCGACGACGGCGACGTCTGGTGGGAGGGGCTCACCGACGAGCCGCCGGCGCACCTGACCGACTGGCGCGGCAACGACTGGACCCCCGAGTCCGACACCCCCGCCGCGCACCCCAACTCGCGCTTCACCACCCCGGCCGGGCAGTGCCCGACGATCGCGCCGGAGTGGGAGGACCCGGACGGGGTGCCGATCTCGGCGATCCTGTTCGGTGGCCGGCGCGCGTCGGCCGTGCCGCTGGTGACCGAGTCCCGGGACTGGCAGCACGGGGTGTTCCTCGGCATGAGCGTGTCGTCGGAGACCACGGCCGCGGCGGCCGGCGCGATCGGCCAGCTGCGCCGCGACCCGTTCGCGATGCTGCCGTTCTGCGGCTACAACATGGGCGACTACGCGGGGCACTGGCTGGAGATCGGCCAGGCCACCGACGCGGCGAAGCTGCCGCGCATCTACTACGTCAACTGGTTCCGCAAGGACGAGGACGGCAAGTGGCTGTGGCCGGGCTTCGGCGAGAACAGCCGGGTCCTCAAGTGGATCGTGGAGCGCATCGAGGGCACTGCCGACGGGGTCGAGACGCCGATCGGGACGCTGCCCAGCGCGGACGCCCTGGACCTGACCGGGCTGTCGATCCCGCAGGCCGACCTCGACCTGCTGCTGTCGGTCGACGCCGAGGTCTGGAAGCAGGAGGCCGACCTGATGGACGACTACTTCGCGCAGTTCGGCGGGCACTTCCCGGCCGCGCTCGCGCAGGAGCACGCCGCGCTCAAGGAGCGCCTCGCGCAGGCCTGATCGCGCTGCTCCGGTGCCCGGCCCCTCCTTCGGGGGGCCGGGCACCGGCGTGTCCGGGAGGTCGCTACCGGTGACGGGGGCGGATGCTTAGGCTGCGGTAGCCGGGGCACGAGCCCGGCCGGAACTCGGACGAGGAGGCTTCGACGTGCGCGACCTCCTGTACGGGGCGTACGAGCGGCGGCTGGCCCGTTCGCTGGCCCGTCGCGGCGCCCCGGTGCCCCGGCACGTCGGGGTGATCCTGGACGGCAACCGGCGGTGGGCCCGCTCGGTGGGGGCCGGCAGCGAGGAGGGGCACCAGCGCGGGGCCGACAAGATCGTCGACCTGCTGCGGTGGTGCGACGAGGCGGGCGTCGAGGTCGTCACGCTGTGGCTGCTGTCGACCGACAACCTGTCCCGGCCCGAGCCCGAGCTGCGGCCGCTGCTGCGCATCATCGAGACGGTGGTGGTCGACCTGGCCGCGCCGGGCAACGCCTGGACCCTGAACATCGTCGGTGCGCTCGACCTGCTGCCGGCCGAGACCGCCCGGCTGCTCAAGGAGACCGCCGCGGGGACCGGGAACCGCCCGGGCGTGCTCGTCAACGTCGCGGTCGGCTACGGCGGCCGGCGCGAGATCACCGACGCGGTGCGGGCGATGCTCCACGAGCACGCCGCCGCCGGCGCGACGCTGGAGGAGGTGGCGGAGTTCCTGGACGTCGACCACATCGCCGAGCACCTGTACACCAAGGGGCAGCCGGACCCCGACCTGGTCATCCGCACCAGCGGCGAGCAGCGGCTGTCGGGGTTCCTGCTCTGGCAGAGCGCGCACAGCGAGTTCTACTTCTGCGAGGCGTTCTGGCCCGACTTCCGGCGGGTCGACTTCCTGCGGGCGCTGCGGGCGTACGCGGCGCGCCAGCGGCGGTTCGGCTCCTGATCCCGCCGCCGGCGCGCGGCCGTCAGGTGGTGAGCACCACCGAGGCCCCGTTCGCGCCCAGGCCCAGCACCGCCGACACCCCGACCCGGGCGCCGGGCACCTGACGGCCGGTGGCCTGCCCGCGCAGCTGCCAGACGAGCTCGCACACCTGCAGCACGCCCTGTGCGGTGGTGGCCTCGCCGAAGGACAGGAAGCCGCCGCTCGGGTTGATCGGCAGCTTGCCCTCGATGCCCAGCTCCCCGCGCTCGATCATCCAGTCGGACTGGCCCGGCTCCAGGAAGCCGAACAGCTCGGGCCAGGCCAGCACGTGCCACGCGGTGTTGTCCGCGAGCTCGAGGACGTCGACGTCGCCGGTGCCCAGCGAAGCCGCCTCCAGGGCCGCGCGCACCGCGCCGCCGACCTCGCTGGTGTGCTGGACGGCCGGGTCGGCGTTCATCGACACGGTCGGGATGCGCACCGCGGGGTCGCCGAACTGCCCGGTCGCGACGGCCGAGCCGGCGACCCGGACCAGCGGCACCCCGAGCCGGCGGGCCTGCTCCTCCGAGCCCAGCACCACGGCGGCGGCGCCGTCGCTGACCGCGCAGATCTCCAGCAGGTGCAGCGGGTCGCTCACGGTCGGCGAGCGCAGGACGTCCTCGACGGTGCACTCCTTCCGGTAGCGGGCCAGCGGGTTCGCGACGGCGTTGCGGTGCATCAGCACCGACGCCAGGGCGAAGGTCTCGGGCGTGGTGCCGACCTCGTGCATGCGGCGGCGGGCTTCCATCGCCCAGTACGCCGGGTTCGTCGCCCCGATCGCCACCCAGCGCAGGTAGTCGCTGTCGGTGATGTCGTCCGGGATCCCCGGCGGGCGCGGGATGAAGCCCTTGGGCATCCGCTCGGCGCCGAGCGCGGCGATCACCTCGCACTCGCCGCTGGCCACCATCGAGGCCGCCGTGTGGATGGCGATCCCGCCGGCCGCGCACCCGCCACCGACGTTGACGGCCGGGGCGCCGGTCTCGGCGACGGCCTGCAGCACCTCGTTGGCGTGCAGGCCCCAGCCCATCCCGCCCTCGAAGCGCGAGCTCGCCGCGACCAGGCCCTGCAGGTCCCGCCACGGCACGCCGGCGTCGGCGAGCGCCGCGGTGAGCGCCTCGATCGCGAGTTGCAGCTGCGGCTTGCCGGGGAACTTGCCCCACGGGTGCGCGCCGACGCCGAGCACGTACACGGGCCTCATGCGGGGGTCCCTCCGGTGAGCGGCGCGAACGCGTAGGTGACGACCTCGCGGCCGGCGTCGTCGCGGTACAGCGGCTCCACGACCAGCTGCAGCGGCATGTCGATGGCAAGCTCCTCGGGCGGGCAGCCGGTGAGCATGCCCAGCACGCGCAGCCCCTCGGCCAGCTCCACGACCCCGATCGGGTACGGCGCCCAGCTGTCCCGCCGGAACAGGGCCGGCGGCTGGTACACCTGCACGGTGTAGCTGTAGAGCGTGCCGCGCCGGCCCAGCAGCACCTCCTCCACGGCCTTGACCTCGCACACCGGGTTGCGGCAGCTCAGGCTCTTCGGGAAGTAGTGCGTCCCGCACCCGGTGCACCGCGTCCCGACCAGGGCGACGCCCTCCGCCGTGGACCGGAGCAGGTCCTCGGCCACCGGCACCTGCTCGACCGTGGCTTCCGTCGCAGACGTGGTCATAGGGAGAGGATGTCCCGGATCTCGGTGAAGTACAGCGTCCCGGTCCGGACGTCGGTCACGTGAACCTCGTGCCGGACGTACCGCCGCTCGCGCTTGACGTACTTGTCGGTCGCCCGCGCGGTGATCCGCACGACGGCACCGACGGGGATCGGCTCGTGGATCTGCGAGTCGTGGTAGGTGTGGATCGAGCCGACCGCGAACGGCTTGGTGTGGTCGAACTGCACGGACAGGACGAAGTGCGAGACCAGCATCGGCGGCACGATCGCCCCGCCGAACGGTGACTCCCCGTCGATGTACCAGGAGTTCATCAACCACGCCTCGTACCACGGGTTGTAGTCCTCGACGGCGTCCGAGTACATGATCACCAGCTCGGGCGTGAGGTGCAGGTCGCGGGAGAGCTCGTCGCCGACGGTCACCATGTCCCAGTAGGTCTGCGACTTCTCGTCCAGGCTGCGGACGAAGTCGCGGGTCTGCTGGATCTGGATCTCGGTCATCGGGCGCAACGAGTCCGTCGCGGGGGCCGGCGGGGTCATCGGGGGTGTCGTCCTCTCGGGGGCGGCGGGCGGAGTCGGCCGGTCGGTCTCAGACGTCGACATCGGCCTCGACCCAGCCGGCCGTCTTCTTCTCGCCGTGCTCGTTCTCGGCCCAGACCTCGACCCGGAACCGGAAGCCGTCGCCCTTGGGGGTCTTCTCGCGCACCACGCCGTACGTGGTGATCACCTCGTTGGCCAGCGTGGAGGCGACGTACCGGCACTCCATCCGGGCGTTGCGGAAGAAGTTGCGGCCGAAGTAGTTCACGCACATCTCGGACAGGTACGCGGTCGACATCTCGCCGGTCTGGATCGGCGCGGCCAGACCGGTCTCGGCGGCGTAGACCGGGTCCCAGTGGTTGGGGTTGAAGCGCCCCCACAGCCGTGACCCCATGAGCTGGATGGCGGCCTTCTTCTTCACGCCGATCAGCTCGAAGCCCACGGGGGTGTCCCGGTCGATCAGCCCCTGCGCGGGTGGGGCGCCGTTGCCTGTCGACTGCATCTGCTCGCTGCCCTTCTGCGGACCGGCGGACGCCGGGACCACGCGTGCCGGCACCCGGGCCGCACGGCAGGGTGCGCGGCTGCCCGGGGGGCTCGCAGCCCACGATCGACCACAACCCGCCAGTCGTCAACACATTTATTGACGACCGTCGACCGGTCTCCGGCGTCGGCCGGGGCCGCCTGAGCGGCCGGGTCAGTCGGGCAGGCGGGTCAGCGGGTCAGACCGCGACCTTGCCGCGCGCCGCCCGCTCCGCGCGGGCCGCCTTCTTCTCCTCGTACCGGCGGGCCATCGCGTCGAGCCCGTCGAGATGCTCCTGCACCCGGGTGCGGGCCTGCTCGGCCTCGTCGTCGAGCCCCTCGAGCTCGAAGAACCCCCAGTGCGTGAGCAGCGGCTTGAGCACCTGCTCCTGGTGGATCCGCAGGTCGTAGATGCCGGCCAGGGCGATCTGCTGCGCCTTGCGGGCGAAGCCGGCGATCCCGGTGCCGGGCATCTGGAACGACAGCACCTCGTTGGCGATCGCGATCGCGGTCTGCGAGGGGGTGAGCTCGAGCGCCGCGGTCACCAGGTCGCGGTAGAACACCATGTGCAGGTTCTCGTCGGCCGCCACCCGGGCCAGCAGCCGGTCGGCGATCGGGTCCTGGGTGTACTTGCCGGTGTTGCGGTGGCTGATCCGGGTCGCCAGCTCCTGGAACGAGACGTAGGCGAGGACGTCGAGCGCCCCCTTGTCGTCCGCCTGGTACCCGGTCTCCATCTGCTGCATCCGGCCCCGCTCGAGCTCGTCCGGGTCGACGCCGCGGGTGACCAGCAGGTAGTCCCGCATCACGATGGCGTGCCGGCCCTCCTCGGCCGTCCAGCGGTGCACCCAGGTGCCCCAGGCACCGTCCCGGCCGAACCCGTCGACGATCTCGCGGTGGTAGCTGGGCAGGTTGTCCTCGGTCAGCAGGTTGACCTCGAAGGCGGTCTGCGCGATCGGCGCGAGCGTGGACTGACCCGGCTCGTAGGGCTCGGTGTCGAAGTCGCGTCCCTGGCTCCACGGCACGTACTCGTGCGGCATCCACTCCTTGGTGAGCCGCAGGTGCCGGTCGAGGTTGGCGGCGGCCATCGGCTCGAGCTCGCGGAGCAGGTCCAGGCGGTCCAGTCGCTGTACGGTCATGGGCTACAGCCTTCCCCGTTTCGGGCGTTTACCCTTGGTCGGCGGCGACGAAGTCGCCCGTCGGTCCTTGTCACCGGGCGACAAGGACCGGACGGTGGCGTCAGGCCTGCGGCGGGCGGGTCATCGACAGCACGTCAAGAGCGGCGTCGAGCTGCTCCTCGGTGAGGTCGCCGCGCTCGACGTAGCCGGACTCCAGGACGACCTGGCGGATCGTCTTGCGCTCCTTCAGCGACTGCTTGGCGACGCTCGCGGCGTTCTCGTAGCCGAGATGCCTGTTCAGCGGGGTGACGATGCTGGGCGAGGACTCGGCCAGCTCGCGGCAGCGGTCCTCGTCCGCGACCGTCCCGTCGACCACCCGGTCGGCGAGCAGCCGGCTGATGTTCGACAGCAGCCGGATGCTCTCCAGCAGGTTCCTGGCGAGCACCGGAAGCATGACGTTGAGCTCGAAGTTGCCGGAGGCGCCGGCGAAGGCGATCGCCGCGTCGTTGCCGATGACCTGGGCGCAGACCATGTTGAGCGCCTCGGGGATCACCGGGTTCACCTTGCCGGGCATGATCGAGGACCCCGGCTGCAGGTCGGGCAGGGCGATCTCACCCAGGCCGGCCCGCGGCCCGGAGCTCATCCAGCGCAGGTCGTTGCTGATCTTGAACAGGCTCACCGCGATGGTGCGCAGCTGGCCGGAGGTCTCCACCAGCGCGTCCCGGGCGCCCTGCGCCTCGAAGTGGTCGCGGGCCTCGGTCAGCGGCAGGCCCGTCGCTGCCGCGACCTCCTCGATGACCCGGGCCGAGAAGCCGGCCGGGGTGTTGATGCCGGTCCCGACGGCGGTGCCGCCGAGCGGCAGCTCGGCGAGCCGGGGCAGCGCCGAGTGCAGGCGCTCGACGCCGTACCGGACCTGCGCGGCGTAGCCGCCGAACTCCTGGCCGAGCGTCACCGGGGTGGCGTCCATCAGGTGCGTCCGGCCGCTCTTGACGACCGTGGACCACGCGTCGCGCTTGCGCTCCAGGGACGCGGCGAGGTGCTCGAGGGCGGGCACCAGGTCCGCCAGGACCGCGCTGGTCGCGGCGATGTGGATGCTGGAGGGGAACACGTCGTTGGACGACTGCGAGGCGTTGACGTGGTCGTTGGGGTGCACCGGCGCGCCGAGCCGCTCGGACGCCAGCGTGGCCAGCACCTCGTTGGTGTTCATGTTGCTGCTGGTGCCCGAACCGGTCTGGAAGACGTCGACCGGGAAGTCGCCGTCCCAGCGCCCGTCGGCCACCTCGGCGGCCGCCGAGCGGATCGCCTCGGCCATCTCCGGCGACAGCACGCCCAGCTCGGCGTTGACCTTCGCCGCAGCGGCCTTGATCTGGGCCAGCGCGGCGATGTGCGCCCGCTCGAGGCGCTGACCGCTGACCGGGAAGTTCTCCACCGCCCGCTGGGTCTGGGCGCGGTACTTCGCGTCCGCCGGGACGCGCACCTCGCCCATGCTGTCGCGCTCGGTCCGCCACTGCTGCTGCTCCGTCATGGCCCCGATCCTGCCGTGCCGCCTCCGCGCACGGGCACCGGGGGCGGCGGTCCTACGCTGCGCTCGTGCAGGTCCCCCGAGCTGCCGTCCGCGGTCGGGTCGCCGCCGCGCGCGGCCGGTTGCGCGACGGCGCCTGGTCGGTGGCGCAGTGCTCGCTGGCGGCCGGGCTGGCCTGGACGTTCGCGCAGCAGGTGCTCGACCACCCCCGGCCGTTCTTCGCCTGTGTCGCGGCGGTGGTGTGCCTGGGCGTCCGGGCCGCGCAGCGGCTGCGGCGGGTCGCCGAGCTGGCGGTCGGCGTCACCGTCGGGGTGGCCGTCGGCGACCTGCTGGTCGGCCAGATCGGCACCGGCGCCTGGCAGATCAGCCTGGTCGTCGGGGTGGCCCTGCTGCTGGCCGTCACCCTGCACGGCGGCCCGCTGCTGGTGGCGCAGGCCGGCCTGCAGGCGGTCTTCGTCGTCGCGCTGCCGCGCACGCCGGGCAGCGGGCTGGCCCGGTGGGAGGACGCGCTCGTCGGCGGTGCGATCGCGCTGCTGGTGGCCGCCCTGCTGCCCGCCGACCCGTGGCGGACCGTGCGGCGGGCGGCCGACCGGTCGATGCGCGAGCTGGCCGACGCCGCCCGGCAGTGCGCGCTCGCCGTGCGGACCGGCGACCCGGCGGCCGCCGCCGAGGCCCTGGTCCGGTCGCGGGCGACCTCGGCCGGCCTGGACCGCTGGGCCGAGGAGCTGCGCGCCGGGCACGACATCACGGCTCTGAGCCCGCTGCGCCGCGACCGGGGGCACGCCGGGGAGCGCCGGCAGGCCGCGCTGCAGGCCGGCGTGGACCGGGCGACGCGCAACCTGCGGGTGCTGGTCCGGCGGGTGCTGGTCGCGCTGGAGACCGGTGAGGCCCTGCCGGACGCCGTCGCCGACGAGCTCGACCGGTTCGCGGAGGCCGTGGACCTGCTCGCCGAGCTCGACCCCCGGCAGCCGCCGGCCGCGCCGCCGGCCGCGCTGCTCGCGCTCGCCGCCGAGCTGGACCCGCAGGCACTGGGAGCGGCCGGGCTGTCCGGGACGGTCGTGGTCGCCCAGCTGCGCTCCGCGGTCGTCGACCTGCTCGTGGGCGCCGGCCTGCCCGGGCCGCAGGCCCGCGCCTCGCTGCCCCCGTTGCACTGACCGCAGCCCGGGGCACGGGAGGGGGATGACGCTGCTGCTGCTGACCGCGACCGGCCTGCTGCTCGTGACGGTGGTGGCGTACGACGCCGCCGCCACCACCGTGTCGCCGTCGAGCGGCGGCGGGCCGCTGACCAGGGCGCTGGTCCGGTCGAGCCGGCGGCTGGTCCGGCACCACCCGGCGCGTCGGCTGCTCCCGGCCGGCACCGGCCTGCTGATCGGCACCGTCGTCGGGTGGACCCTGCTGCTCTGGCTGGGGTGGACGCTCGTCCTCGGCGCCGGCGAGGGGTCCGTGGCGTCCTCGACGACCGGCGAGCGGGCCGGCGCGACGAGCCGGCTCTACTACGCCGGCTTCACCGTGCTGACGCTCGGGACCGGCGACTACGTGCCGGTCGGGACGTGGCCGCAGGTCGCCACCGTGCTGGCGGCCTTCACCGGGCTGTTCCTCGTCACGCTCTCCATCACGTACATGCTGAACGTGGTCTCCGCGGTGGTCGACCAGCGCAGCCTGGCCGCGCAGGTGGCGCTGCTCGGCGACAGCGGCGCCGACGTCGTCCGGCGCTGGGCCGGCCGGCCGGGCGGTACGGACCTGCTGGAGGCCCAGTGCACCGGCCTCGCGCCGCGCGTGGTGCGGCTCGGCCAGCAGCACCTGGCCTACCCGGTGCTGCACCGGTTCGCCGACACCGCCGCGGACCGCAGCGCCCCGGTCGCCCTGGCCGTGCTCCACGACCTGCTCGAGCTGCGGGCCGGGGCGCGGCCGGCCGGGGCGCCGGCACCCGGCGAGGAGCTGCTGGACCGGGCGCTCGACCTGTACGTCCGCGCCCTGGTCGGGGAGGGCGGCTCGGGCCGTCGCGGCCCGGCCGGTGCCCGTTCGCGGCGCGAGCACCTGGAGCGGGTGCTCGCGCTGGCCGGCCGGGACTGGCCGGCCGGGGCGGACGGCGGCTAGAGGTCGACGTCGACGACGACCGGGCAGTGGTCCGAGGCGCCCTTGCCCTTGCGGGCCTCCCGGTCGACGTAGGCGTCCCGCACGGGCACGGCCGGGGTGGCCAGCACGTAGTCGATCCGCATCCCCAGGTTCTTGTGCATCATCCCGGCGCGGTAGTCGAAGTAGGTGTAGGCCCGGTCGCCCTTGCCGGGCCGGGCGCGCACGTCCACCAGCCCCCAGCTCTCGAGGTCGTCCATCGCGGCCCGCTCGGGGGCGCTGACGTGCGTGGCGCCGACGAACGCCGCCGGGTCCCAGACGTCCTCGTCGGTGCGGGCGACGTTGAAGTCCCCCATCACGACCAGCGGCTGCGCCGGGTCGAAGGCGTCCAGCCGCTCGCGCAGGGCGGCGAACCAGGCCAGCTTGTAGGCGTAGTGCGGGTCGTCCAGCGCGCGCCCGTTCGGCACGTACACGCTGGTCACGTGCAGCGGGCCGCACTGCGCCGCGACCAGCCGCGGCTCGGGGTGCCCGGGCAGCGCCCCCGAGACGTCCGCCAGCCCCACCCGGGACAGCACCGCGACGCCGTTCCAGCGGCCGTCGCCGGCGTGCGCGACCTCGTACCCGAGCGCCTGCAGCGGCAGGTAGGGGAACGCGCCGTCGGCGCACTTGGTCTCCTGCAGGGCCACCACGTCGGGGGCGGTCTCCTCCAGCCACGGCAGCAGCCGCGGCAGGCGGGCGCCGACGGAGTTGACGTTCCAGGTGGCCAGGCGCACTAGCGGCGGGGGCTCTCGAAGTCCACCGCGGAGTACGCGCGCAGCTTGGTCAGCCGGTGCTGGCTGGTCACCCGGCGGATCGTGCCGGACCGGCTGCGCATGACGAGCGACTCGGTGGTGGCGCCGCCGCCCCGGTACCGCACGCCGCGGACCAGCTCGCCGTCGGTGATGCCGGTCGCGACGAAGAACACGTTGTCGCTGCGGACCAGGTCGTCGGTGGACAGCACGGCGTCCAGGTCGAGGCCGGCGGCGGCGGCGTTGACGAACTCGCTCTTCTTCTGCGGCCAGAGCCTGGCCTGGATCGTGCCGCCCAGGCACTTGACGGCGCAGGCGGTGATGATGCCCTCGGGGGTGCCGCCGATGCCCAGCAGCAGGTCGATGCCGGTGCCCTCGCTGCACGCCATCACGGCGCCGGCGACGTCACCGTCGGAGATGAACTTGATCCGCGCCCCGGCCTCGCGGACCTCGCGGACCAGGTCCTCGTGCCGCGGCCGGTCGAGCAGGCACACCGTGACGTCGGCGACGCCGCCGCCCTTGGCCCGGGCGACCGCCCGGACGTTCGCCTCGACCGGCGCGGTGATGTCGACGACGTCGGCGGCCTCCGGCCCGGTGACGAGCTTCTCCATGTAGAACACCGACGAGGGGTCGTACATGGTGCCGCGCTCGGCGACGGCCATCACGGCGATCGCGTTCGGCATCCCCTTGGCCATCAGCGTGGTGCCGTCGATCGGGTCGACCGCGACGTCGCACTCCGGGCCCTCGCCGCAGCCGACCTCCTCGCCGTTGAACAGCATCGGCGCCTCGTCCTTCTCGCCCTCGCCGATGACGACGACCCCGCGCATCGAGACGGTGCCGATGAGCTGGCGCATCGCGTCGACCGCCGCGCCGTCACCGCCGTTCTTGTCGCCACGGCCGACCCAGCGGCCGGCGGCCATCGCCGCGGCCTCGGTGACCCGGACCAGCTCCAGCGCCAGGTTGCGGTCCGGCGCCTCCGGGGTGGTCGGGGCGAGCTCGGGGCCGTCTGCACGCTGCTGGTCGCTCATGGCGCCGGACTCTAGTGGGGAACCGTGACAGGGCCGGGGCTCACAGCCGGACGAGGCGGACCTCGGTGGCCTTCAGCGTCGCCCACACCGGGCCGCCGTCGGCCAGCGCGAGCTCGGCCGCCGCGGCCGCGGTCACCTCGGCCAGCACCGGCGGCACGCCGGCGACCCGGACGCGGACCCGCCCGCCGAGGGCGGTGGTCTCCTCGACGGTGCCGGCGAGCACGGTGCGCGGGCTACCGGCCGGGAGGCTGCGGTGCAGCGCGACGGCGGCCGGGTCGGCCAGCGCCAGCGCGTCCAGGCCGGCCGGCAGCGGCTCGGCGACGGTCACGTGACCGCCGCCGTCGACCGCCAGGCCGGTGGCGTCGCTGGTGCCGCGCCAGGCGTTCAGCCCGAGCAGCCCGGCGACCCAGGTCGAGCGCGGGGCCCGGGCGACCTCGCGGGCCGGGGCGTCCTGCACCACGGCGCCGTCCTCCAGCACGACGATCCGGTCGGCCAGCACGACGGCGTCGACCGGGTCGTGGGTGACCAGGACGGTGACGGTGGCGGCGCCGGCCAGCGTGGCCCGCAGCAGCCGCCGCACCTCGTCCCGCGTGCCGGCGTCCAGCGCGGCCAGCGGCTCGTCCAGCAGCACCAGCCGGGGCTCGACGGCCAGCGCGCGGGCCAGCGCGACGCGCGAGGCCTGCCCGCCGGACAGCTCGGCGGGCCGGCGGGCGGCGTGCTCGCCCACCCCGAGCCGGTCGAGCCACGCCCCGGCCCGGGCCCGGGCCGTCGCCCGGCCGACGCCGCGCGCCCGCAGCCCGTACGCCGCGTTGTCCAGCGCCGACAGGTGCGGGAACAGCATCCCGGCCTGCGGCACCCACCCGACGCCGCGGTGCTCCGGCAGCTGGTCGACGAGCTCGGCGCCGTCCAGCTGCAGGCTGCCGCGCGCGGGCGTCAGGCCGGCCAGGGCGCGCAGCAGCGTGGTCTTGCCGGCGCCGTTCGGGCCGACCAGCGCCACCACCTCGCCCGGCTCCGCGGCGAACGCCGCCGTCACGGTGAACGCCCCGGCGGACGCCGTCAGCGCGACCCTCACCGGGGCAGCCTGCTGCGCAGCGTCACGACGACCGCGATGCTCACCGCGAGCAGCACCGCGGACAGCGCGTAGGCCGCCGGCGGGTCGTCGGCGAGCAGGGCGTACACCGCCAGCGGCAGGGTCTGCGTGCTGCCGGGCAGGCTGCCGGCGAAGGTGATCGTGGCGCCGAACTCGCCGAGTGCCCGGGCCCAGGCCAGGGCCGCGCCCGCCGCCACCGACGGACCGACCATCGGCAGCGTGACGGTGAGGAAGACCCGCAGCGGTCCGGCGCCGAGCGTCGAGGCGGTCTCCTCGTGCCGCGGGTCCAGGCCGAGCAACGCGCCCTCGACGCTGAGCACCAGGAACGGCAGCGCCACGAACGTCTCGGCCAGCACCACGCCGTAGGGGGTGAAGGCCGGCACCGTGCCGCTGGTCACCAGCAGCGGGCCGAGCAGGCCCCGGCGCCCGAACGCCAGCAGCAGCGCCACCCCGCCGACCACCGGCGGCAGCACCAGCGGCACGGTGACCAGCGCCCGCAGCAGCCGCCGGCCGCGCCGGGAGCCGCGGGCCAGCAGGAACGCCAGCGGCACGCCGAGCAGCACCGACAGCGCGAGCGCGCCGAGCGAGCAGCGCAGCGACAGCCAGAGCGCCTCGCGGACCCGGTCCTGGCCGAGCAGCTCGGGCAGCCGCGCCCAGGGCGTCCGCAGCAGCAGCGCACCGAGCGGCACCAGGACGAGCGCCAGGGCCAGCAGCGCCGCGACGCCGAGCGCGGCCGGGGTCCGCCGGGTCACTCCGGCGGCAGGAAGCCGTACGAGGCGAGCAGCTCGCGGCCCTGGGCGGACGCGACGAGCTCCAGGAACGCCTGCGCGGCGGCGGGCTCGCGCGCGGACCGCAGCACGCCGGCCGGGTAGGTGTTGCTGACCCCCGGCAGCGCGACGCCGTCGACCGCGCCACGGGCGGCGGCGACGTCGGTGACGTAGGCGATGCCGGCATCGGCCTCGCCCAGGCCCACCCGGCGGACCACCGCCTTGACGTCCGGCTCCTCGGAGACCGGCTGCACGGCCACCCCGGCCGCCGCCAGCGCGGCCCGGGCCGCCTTGCCGGCCGGCACGGTCGGCCCGGCCAGCACCACGGTGACCCCGGGCCGCGCCAGGTCGGCCAGGCCGGAGATCGAGGCCGGGTTGCCGGGCTCGGTGACCACGGCCAGCTGGTTGCGGGCCAGCACGCGCGGCGGTGCGGCGAGCTCGCCGGCGAGCTGCTCGGCGCTGGCGGCGTCCGCGGTGGCGACGACGTCGGCCGGGGCGCCCTGCTGCACCTGCGCGACCAGGCTCTGCGACCCGGCGAAGGAGAACGTGACCGTGGCGCCGGGATGCGCCTGCTCGTAGGCCCGGCCGAGCGCCGGGAAGGCCTCGGTCAGCGAGGCCGCGGCGAAGACGGTGAGCGGGCGGGCCAGCGGGTCGTCCGCCGCGGCGGCCGAGGACCCCGCCGGGGACGTGCCGCAGCCGGCCAGCAGCGCGAGCAGCAGCAGGCCCGCGGCCCTTCTCACGGCAGGTCCAGCACGACGTTGGTCGCCTTCACCGAGGCCTCGACCGGCGTCCCGGGCGTCAGCGAGAGCTCGTCGACGGCCTCGGTGCTCAGCAGGGACACCAGCCGGTGCGGGCCGGCCTGCACCTCCACCTGCGACACCACGTCGCCGCGCAGCACCCGGGTGACCAGGCCGGGGAAGCGGTTGCGGGCGCTGGTGGTGCGCGGGCCGGACGGGTCGCCGGCCAGGGCGACCGCGAAGGCCGCGAGCCGGGCGCCCTCCACGACCTGGCGGCCCTCGGCGTCGAGGGTCGTCGGCAGCCGGCCGGCGTCCGCCCAGCGCCGCACGGTGTCGTCGCTCACGCCGAGGACCGTCGCCGCGGCGGCCAGCCGGAAGGTTCGCACCTGCGGAACGTAGCAGGCTGCTCGAGCCCGCATCTGCGGCGGTGTGCGGGAGGGGTGGACCGGGGTGAGAGGCTGCGGGCGTGTCCCGTCGCAGCTATGACCCCGCCGCCCTCGGGTCGCAGATCTATCCGCTGCTCAACAGCGTCGTCGTCCCGCGGCCGATCGCGTGGGTCTCGACCCGGTCGGACAGCGGGGTGGACAACCTCGCGCCGCACTCGTTCTTCACGATCAGCTCGGTGTCGCCGCCCGTCGTGCAGTTCACCTCCGTCGGCCACAAGGACTCGCTGCGCAACGCGCTGTCCTCCGGTGAGTTCGTGGTGGCGATCTGCACCGAGGAGCTGGCGGACAAGGTGAACGCCACGTCGGCGAACTACCCGGCCGACCGCAGCGAGTTCGATGCCTGCGGCCTGACCCGGGAGCCGTCCGAGAAGGTCGCCGCGGCGCGGGTCCGCGAGTCCCCGGTCAACCTGGAGTGCCGGGTCGTCGGGACGCAGGACTTCGGCGGCGGCTCGGTGGTGGTCTTCGGCGAGGTCGTCTGGGCGGTGGTGGACGAGGCCGTCCTGCACGACGAGCGCCCGGAGATCCGCCTGCTGCGCCCGGTCTCACGGCTCGGGTCCGACGAGTGGGGCACCGCGGGGGAGGTCACCAGCCGGACCCGGCCGACCGTCGTCCCTCAGGGGAGGGCGTGACGACGGTCGGCCGGGCCGCGGTCACCCGTTCCAGCCTGCTCGCCGCCGCTCGCGACGTCTTCAGCTCCTCGGGCTTCGCCGACGCGTCGATCGCCGACGTCGTCGGCCGGGCCGGCGCCAGCGTCGGCAGCCTCTACCACCACTTCGGCGGCAAGGCGGACCTGTACCTCGAGATGTTCGAGGACTACGCGGTCCGTCAGGAGGAGCGGGCGTCCGGCGCGGTCCGCGCGGCCCGGCAGGCCGGGGAGTCCGACCCGGTGGTGCTGTTCGTCGCCGGGGCGCGGGCCTACCTCGACGGCTGCTGGGCCGAGCGCGACCTCGCGCGGCTGTTCCTGGCCGGCGGCGGACCACCCGGCTTCGAGCTGGCCGCCCGACGCCGCTTCCGCGAGTGGACCCGGCGCAACGCCGCGCTGCTGCAGACCGGCCCCGCGGAGCCGTGGGGCGACGCCCTGGTGCTGGTGCTCACCACCGTGGTGAGCGAGGCCGGCCACGAGGTGGCGGTCTGCGACGACGAGGCGGGCGCCCGCCGGCTCGCCGCCGACGTGCTCGTCCTGCTCGCCCGGATCGGCGGGTGAGCGCGCACGAGGACCTGCTGGCCCGGCGCCCGGACTACCCGGTGCTGGCGCGGCGCACCTACCTCGCCAGCCACACCCTCGGGGCGATGCACCGCGAGACGCCGGCCCGGCTCGCGGCGTACGCCGGGCTGTGGGCCGAGCAGGGCGTCGTGGCCTGGGAGACCTGGGCGCCGGAGGTGCGGCGGGTCGCCGACGTCGTCGGGTCGCTGGTCGGCGCGCCACCCGGCACGACGGTGCTGCGGCAGAACGTCGCCGACCTGCTCGGCGACCTGATCAGCTGCCTGGACTGGCGCGGGGAGCGCAACCGGGTGGTGACGAGCGCCCTGGAGTGGCCGGGCAGCCTGAACACCTGGTCGCAGGTGGACCGGCTGGGCGGGCAGGCCGTGGTGGTGCCCGGTGCCCCGGACGGTGTCGAGCTCGACCTGGACGCGATGGTGGCGGCGATCGACGAGCGGACGCTGCTCGTCGAGTGCTCGCACGTGCTGTTCCGCACCTCGACCGTGGTCGACCTGGCGCCGCTGGTCGCCCGCGCGCACGAGGTCGGCGCGCTGGTCCTCGTCGACGGCTACCAGGCCGCGGGGACGCTGCCGGTGGACGTGGTGTCGCTGGGGGTCGACCTGTACGTCGGCGGGTCGGTGAAGTACCTGTCCGGCGGCCCCGGCAACGGCTGGCTGTACGCGGCGCCGGCGGTCAGCGAGAGCCTGCGCCCGGTGACCACCGGGTGGTTCGGCGTCGCCCGGCCCTTCGACTTCGACCCCGAGCTGCACTACGCCGACGGCGTCGGGCGGTTCGCCGGCGGCACCCCCGGCGTGCCCGCCGCCTACGCCGCCGCCCCCGCCTACGAGGCGCTCGCCGAGATCGGCATCGACCGGGTCCGGGAGCGGTCGGTGTCGCTCACCCAGCCGCTGCTGGAGGGGGCGCTGGAGCGCGGCTTCACCGTCCGCTCGCCGGCGGACCCGGCGCGCCGCGGCGGCCACGTCACGATCGACCCGGGGGACGCGCAGCGCGTGCACGACGAGCTGCACCGGCGCGGGTTCGTCGTGGATCTGCGGCCGGGCGTGGGGATCCGGGTGTCGCCGCACTTCTACAACACCGCCGACGAGGTGCAGGCCGTGCTGGACGCGATGGCGGACGTGCTGGCCGGCCGCTGATCGGCGACACTGGAGGCATGTCTGTCGCCACCGCCGCGCCCCCCGCGAAGCCCAAGCGCGGCCGGGAGACGGCCGCCGACATGATCCGGTCGCTCGGGCTGGTGCTGCTGATCGTCGTGCCGCTGTGGTTCCTGGCCCAGCCGCCCTCGAGCGACGAGCAGACGCTGCGCGTGGTGGACCCGACCCCGGACGTCACCGCGTTCCGTGCGGCGGCCCCCGGGGTGCCGGTGCCGACGTCTCTGCCGGAGGGCTGGCGCCCGACCAGCTCGACGCTGCAGCCGAGCGGGCTGCGGATCGGCTACGTCACGCCGGCGGGGGAGTACGCCGAGTACGTCGCCAGCACCCGGCCGGAGCCGGAGTTCCTGCCGGACGCGACCGGTGAGGCCCGGCAGGTCGGCGAGCTGCCGGTGGCCGGGCTGGTGTGGCGACAGCTGTCCGACGGCGACGGCCACACCTCGCTGGTGCGCTCGGCGGGCGGCGGCACGGTGCTGGTCGGCGGGCTGCGGGAGACCGCGACGCTCGAGGAGCTACGCGTGCTCGCCGGCGCGGTCCGCTAGCACCGCGTCGAGCCGGGCCTTCGCGCCGTCCAGCCACTGCTGGCAGACGGTGGCGAGCTGCTCGCCGCGCTCCCACAGCGCCAGCGACTCCTCCAGCGAGGCGCCACCGGCCTCGAGCCGGCGGACCACCTCGACCAGCTCGTCGCGGGCGGCCTCGTACGACGGGCTGTTCGGTGCTGCGGTCACCGCACGACCCTACGGTCCGGGCCGGCCGGTCAGCCGGTGAGCGAGCGGCCGAACTGCTCGGCGCACGCGCGGAGGGCGACCTGGTCGTCCCCGGCCCGGGTGACGCACTCGGAGTAGCGCCGGCCCTCGTCGCTGTTCAGCACGCTCGTGCCCACGGCGATGAGGGCGAGCGGCACCACGATCCCGATTCCGCCCAGGACCAGGCCGGCCAGCGCCATCCCGCCGTTGCTCGCCTCGCCGCGCCGGGCCCGGCGGCGGCCCAGGATCCCGCAGACGACGGCTGCCACGCCGAGGACGAGGCCGCCGAACAGCGTGATGCTGAGCAGCACGGCCAGCAGGCCGAGCACCAGCGCGGCGATCCCGAGGCCGTTGCGCCGGCCGCGATGCCCGTACGCACCGGGGGCTCCGGATCCGGTGTCGCGATAGGCGAAGTCGTCGCGGCTCATGGTGGCCTCTCACTGGGGGCAGGTGGCCCCGTTCTGACCCGTCCCGGCGCTGCTCAACCACGCGCCGGGTCAGGTCCGCCGGGCGTGCAGCTCGCCGCGGGCCACCCGGATGCGCAGGTCCTCGGTGAGCGCCACCTCGTCCGCGTCCCGGACGACGGTGCCGTCGGCGCGCTGCACGACGGCGTAGCCCCGCTCCAGGGTGGCCTGCGGGCTGAGCGCGACGACGCGGGCACGGGTGTGCGCCAGGTCCCGCAGGCCGGCGTCGAGCGCCGCGGCGGTGCACCGGCGGGCCCGGTCGCGCAGCGCCGTCACGTCACCGCGCCGGGCCTCGACCAGCACGGACGGGGCCGCCAGGACCGGCCGGCTGCGCAGCGCGCCGAGCCCGGTCCGCTCGCGCTGGACCAGGCCGGTGGCGACCCGCCGGCCCCGGTCCCGCAGCGCGTGCACCCGGGTGAGCTCCTCGGCGACGTCGGGCACGACGCGCTTGCCCGCGTCGGTCGGCGTGGAGCAGCGCACGTCCGCGACGAGGTCGACGAGCGGGCTGTCCGGCTCGTGACCGATCGCGCTGACCACCGGCGTGCGGCAGGCCGAGACGGCCCGGCAGAGCAGCTCGTCGCTCCACGGCAGCAGGTCCTCGACGCTGCCGCCGCCACGGGCCAGCACGATGACGTCGACCTCGGGGGCGGCGTCCAGGCTGCGCAGCGCGCCGACGACCTGCTCGACGGCGAGGTGCCCCTGGACGGCGACCTCGCGCACGTCGAACCGGACGGCGGGCCACCTGCGCCGGGCGTTCTCCAGCACGTCGCGCTCGGCCGCGCTGGCCCGGCCGGTGACGAGCCCGACCACACCCGGCAGGAACGGCAGCGGCTTCTTGCGACTGCGGTCGAACAGGCCCTCCGCGGCCAGGACGCCCTTGAGCCGCTCGAGCCGGGCGAGCAGCTCGCCCACCCCGACCGGGCGGATCTCCTGCGCCTGCAGGCTCAGCGAGCCGCGGGTCAGGTACACCTCGGGCTTGGCGAGGACGACGACCCTGGCGCCCTCGACGGGGGCCGGGATGACGGCCTCCCACACGCTGCGCGGACAGGTCACCGACAGGCTGACGTCGGCGACCGGGTCGCGCAGCGTGAGGAAGACCGTGCCGGGCCGGCGGCTGAGCTGGGTGACCTGTCCCTCGACCCAGACCCGGCCGAGTCGGCTGACCCAGGCGGCGAGGTGCCGGGCGACGGTGCGTACCGGCAGCGGCGACTCGGCGGTGCTGGGCTCGCCCACGGCTCGGCTGGGGCTACTTGGTGTGCGCGGGGCTGGTCGGCAGGCCCTGCGAGGAGCCGGCCTTGGGCGCTCGGGGCGCGGCCGGGCGCTTCGCCGCCGGGGTCGTCCCGGCCGGGGTCTGGCCGGGCGCGGGCCGGGTCGACACCGGGCCGGCAGGCGTCGCGGCGGCGTCGGTGGCGAGCTTGGCGAGCCGGTTGTCGAGCATCGTGACGACCGGCAGCCGGTTGGCGTGCGCCTTCTCGTACGCCCGGATCTGGGCGAGCTGGTCGACCGACAGGGCGCGCATCCGGCCGCGCAGCGAGCCCAGGGTCATGTGGTCGTAGTCGGGCAGCGGCAGCTCGTCGTGCTGCAGGTCGGTCTGCGGGACGGCGGCCGCGGCGCGGTCGGCGGCCCGCACGACCTCCGGCGCGGCGGCGGTCTCCACCCGGGTGCTGTCCGGCTCGACGGCCTTCGGGGTCGGCACGCCCTTGGGGGCCTCGTCGTCGTTCGGCGCGGGCGCGTCGGCGGTCGGGGCGGCGGCGCTCGGGGCGGGCGGAGCCGGGGCGGGCTCGGGCGTGGCCGCCGGCGTGGTCGGGGCCGTCGGCCGGATCGGCGTCGCCGGCGTGGCCCGGGCCGCCGGTGCGGTCGCGACCTTCGCGGGTGCGGGGACGGCGGCCGGCACGGCCTCGCGGGCGGCGTCCGTCACCCGGTCGGTGAGCCGGGCGACCGCGGCACCGGCCTGCCGCACGTCCTGCTCCAGGTCGGCGACCTCCTCGCGCGCGCCGCCCCGCAGGCGGGCGAGCAGCGCCTCGCCACGGTCGGCGAGGTCGACGTACTCCCGGCGCAGGGTGTCCATCGTGGCCAGCGTGTGGCTGACCGCCAGGATCGGCAGCGAGATCGCCTTGCCGGGCAGCCGGCGGACGCCCTCGAAGACGGCGGGGACGACGCCGATGGCGGCGGCGACGGGAGTGGGAAGGGTGCTGGCCATGCGGTGGGGCCTCCGGAGGTCGGGGGTGCGCGCGCGTGCGGCGCGCGGAGATCGTGCCTGGCGTCGGCGTGCCCGCGGTCGGCGCCGCTCACACGGCAGGGAGACCGGACTCACGTGCGCCCGGCGGCCGGCTGGCAGCTCCGGACGTAGCATGGAAACCATGACGGGTCAGGCACACGCCCCGACGACGAGCGCCCGGCGGGTGCTCGTCGCCAAGCCCCGAGGTTACTGCGCGGGGGTGGACCGCGCGGTCCTCACCGTGGAGAAGGCCCTTGAGCTGTACGGACCGCCGGTCTACGTCCGCAAGCAGATCGTGCACAACGCGCACGTCGTGCGGACGCTGGAGGCCCAGGGCGCGGTCTTCGTCGAGGAGACCGAGGAGGTCCCCGAGGAGGCGACCGTCGTGTTCAGCGCGCACGGCGTCGCGCCGACCGTGCACGCCGAGGCCTCGGCCCGCCGGCTGCGGACGATCGACGCGACCTGCCCGCTGGTGAGCAAGGTCCACATGGAGGCCAAGCGGTTCGCCGCCGACGACCTGGACATCGTGCTGATCGGGCACGAGGGGCACGAGGAGGTCGTGGGCACCACCGGGCAGGCTCCCGAGCACATCCACCTCGTGGACGGGATCGAGGAGGCCGCCGCGGTGCAGGTCCGCGACCCGGCGAAGGTGGCCTACCTGTCGCAGACCACGCTGTCGGTCGACGAGACGAACGTCACGGTCGATGCGCTGCGCCAGCGGTTCCCGCTGCTGCAGGGCCCGCCGTCGGCGGACATCTGCTACGCGACGCAGAACCGCCAGGTCGCGGTGAAGGAGATCGCCGAGGACGCCGACCTCGTCATCGTCGTCGGCTCGCGGAACTCGTCCAACTCGGTGCGGCTGGTCGAGGTGGCGCTCGACGCCGGTGCCAGGGCGTCCCACCTCGTCGACGACTCGACCGAGATCGACGAGGCGTGGCTGGACGGCGTCACGACGGTCGGCCTGACCAGCGGCGCGTCGGTACCGGAGTCGCTCGTGCAGGGCGTGCTGGGCTGGCTGGCCGAGCGCGGCTTCGCCGACGTGCAGGAGGTGGAGTCCGCGCAGGAGCACCTGCTGTTCGCGCTGCCACCGGAGCTGCGCCGTGACCTGCGCGCCGCGAACCTGTCCGACTCCGCCGGCTGAGCCGCCGGACGGCTGAGCAGCCCGGGCCCCTGGCAGGCTGACGGCGGCGGTGGTCAGCGTCCGCGCAGGCGTCGCAGCCCGGCGACGACCAGCGCCCCGACGGTGCCGGCGAGCAGCACCGGCGCCCCGAACACGAGCTCGGTGAACAGCTCCAGCGCCTCCCGGGACACCGACGACGGCACGGCGCTGCCGCGGGTGAGCCCGGCGAGCAGCGCGAGCAGGGCGTAGATCAGCGGCGGCGCGACCACGGCGGTGCGCAGGCCGGACCGGCGCACGAGGGCGGCCGCGAGCACGCAGCCGGCGACGAAGCACACGGCGAACACGCTGCGCAGCCCCACGCCGGTGACGACGTCGACGGCCCCGCCGAGCAGGCTCAGGCCCAGGGCGAGCAGCACCGCACCGGCCGGCGTGAGGCCGGGGCCGGTGCGGACGCCGGGTCGGGAAGCGGGACTGCTCACGTCGAGGCACCGTACCGGGGCGGCGGGGGCGGGCCTACCGTGAGCGGGTGCCGACCTCCGAGCAGTCCTACGGCGAGGGCGAGCGCGTCTTCGGCCCACCCGCCGGGTCCTTCGACGCCGACTGGGTCGCGAACGCCGCCCGTTCGCAGGACCCCGGGCTGCCGCCGGAGACCGCGTCGCTGCTGGCCGGCCAGGCGTGGCCGCTGCTGCGCGAGGCCGGGGAGCTCGACGCGCCGGCGCTGGCCCGCGCCCTGCTCGCCGACAACCCGGACGTCGGGGCCTCGCCCTGTGCGGTGGTGGCGGCAGCGGCGGTGGCCTTCTGCGAGGCGTACGCCGTCGAGCTCTGAGCGGCCGGCCGTCAGCCGGAGGCGGCGGTCGGCAGCCGGCTGACCGGGCGCTCGGACAGCAGCGCCGGTGAGGTGACCGGCTTGGCCACCTCGTCGACCTCGCGCGGGCTGTCCAGCGGGCCGCCGGTGACGCCGAGCTCGGCCATCCGCCGGGCGCTGGGCAGCAGCGAGCGCTCCAGCGAGCCGACCGTCGCGTTGTACGCGGCCACCGAGGCGGTGAGGCTGCGGCCGAGCTTGTCGACGTGCCCAGCGAGCGTCGCCAGCCGGGTGTGCACCGCCCGGCCGGCCTCCAGGACGGCCTGCGCGTCGGCGGCCAGGGACTCGGTGCGCCAGCCCTGCGCGACGGCCCGCAGCAGGGTCACCAGCGTCGTCGGGGTGGCCAGGTGCACGCCCCGGGCGTAGGCGTGCTCCAGCAGTGCCGGGTCGGCCTCCAGCGCGGGCCCGAGGAACGCCTCGCCGGGCAGGAACAGCACGACAAACTCGGGAGCGGACGGGAACTGCCGCCAGTACGCCTTGTCGGCCAGCCGGTCGACGTGTGAGCGCAGGTGCCGGGCGTGCGCAGCGGTCCGCTCGGCACGGACCCGGTCGTCGTCGGTCTCGACCGCCTCCAGGTAGGCCGCGAGGGTCACCTTGGCGTCCACCACGACGCAGCGGTCGCCGGGCAGCCGGACCACCAGGTCCGGGCGCAGCGGACCGTCGTCGCCGCGGACCGAGACCTGCTCGTCGAAGTCGCAGCGCTCGAGCATGCCGGCGGCCTCGACGACCCGGCGCAACTGCAGCTCGCCCCACCGGCCGCGGGCCTGCGGCCGGCGCAGCGCGCTGACCAGGGCGGCGGTCTCCCGGCCGAGGCGCTCCGAGCCCTCGCGGACCTGGCCGACCTGCGCGGACAGCTCGCCGATCTGGCGGGCCCGCTCGCTCTCCAGGGCGCGCAGCTGGTGCTCGACGTCGCCGAGCTGCTCGCGCAGCGGAGAGACCAGCGCGTCGATGCCCGACTGGCGCAGCGCCAGGTCGGCGTCGGCGGTCCGGGCCTGCGACAGCGCCAGCTCGGCGGCGTGCAGCGAGGTGCGGAGCGCGGTGCTGCGTGCGGCCGCGACGAGCAGTCCGAGGGCGATCCCGACGAGGAGGGCGACGAGCAGGGCGAACAGGTCCATGCCGGGACCGTCGCACGGACCTGTGACAGTTCCGGGGCAGCGCCGCGCGCACCGATCGGGTCGCCTCCGCCGGTAGCGTGGCTCCGTGAGCCTCTCCATCGGGATCGTCGGCCTGCCCAACGTCGGCAAGAGCACGCTGTTCAACGCGCTGACCAAGAACGACGTGCTGGCGGCGAACTACCCGTTCGCGACGATCGAGCCCAACGTCGGCGTCGTCGGCGTGCCGGACGCCCGGCTCGGCGAGCTGACCCGGGTCTTCGGCTCGGCGAAGACCATTCCGGCCACCGTCGACTTCGTCGACATCGCCGGCATCGTCAAGGGCGCCAGCGAGGGCGAGGGGCTCGGCAACAAGTTCCTCGCCAACATCCGCGACAGCGACGCGATCTGCCAGGTCATCCGGGTCTTCCGGGACGACAACGTGGTGCACGTCGACGGCCGGGTCTCGCCCAGGGACGACATCGAGACGATCAACACCGAGCTGATCCTGGCCGACCTGCAGACCGTCGAGAAGGCGCTGCCGCGGCTGGAGAAGGAGGTGCGGCTGAAGAAGGAGGCCGCGGCCGTGCTGGAGGCGGTCCGCGAGGCGCAGAAGGTCCTCGACGCCGGGCAGACGGTCTACGCCGCCGGCCTGGACCTCGCGCCGCTGCGCGAGCTGCACCTGCTGACCGCCAAGCCGTTCCTGTACGTGTTCAACCTCGACGAGGACGACCTGGCCGACGACGCCCTGCGCGCCGAGCTCGCCGCCCTGGTGGCGCCGGCCGAGGCGGTCTTCCTGGACGCCCAGATCGAGTCCGAGCTCATCGAGCTGGCCGAGGACGAGGCGCTGGAGCTGCTGCAGTCGATGGGCCAGACCGAGTCCGGCCTGCACCAGCTGGCGCGGATCGGCTTCGCGACGCTCGGCCTGCAGACGTACCTGACGGCCGGCCCGAAGGAGGCCCGGGCCTGGACGATCCGGGTCGGCGCGACCGCCCCGGAGGCGGCGGGGGTCATCCACACCGACTTCCAGCGCGGCTTCATCAAGGCCGAGGTGATCGGCTACGACGACCTGGTGGAGCTCGGCTCGATCGCCGCCGCGCGGGCGGCCGGCAAGGTCCGCATGGAGGGCAAGGACTACGTCATGCAGGACGGCGACGTGGTGGAGTTCCGCTTCAACGTGTGAGCGGCGGCCCGCCCCGACACGTCGGAGGAGACGGCCGCGCGTCTCGGTGGTGCGACCCGGTGCCGGAGCCGGGGTGCCGAGCGCACCTCACCCCGCCAGCGAGCCGCCGAAGATCTGCCAGGCCAGCGCGGACTTCGCGACGAGGCTGAGGACCAGGTACACCTTCTCGCCGTAGGCGTAGTCCGCCCACCGGCCGACCTGGCGGTACTGCAGCCACTGGTTGACCGCGAAGCTGAGGAAGAAGACCAGCAGGGATCCGACGATCCCGTAGACGAAGCCGGGAACGGCGTTCGGGCCGCTGCCGGCGCCGACCAGGTTGACGAGGATGGCGATCCACGGAGCCGCGCCCGCGACGCAGCCGAACCAGAACGGCAGCATCGTGGTCCGGGACCGCCCGGGCGGGTTCATCAGCTCCTGCAGCCAACCGAACAGGATCATGGCGACGTTCGCCCCGGCGATCGCGATGACCTCGGTGACGCCGGTCAGCCCGTTGTAGAAGCCGATCAGCACGACCATGAGCGTCGCGCTGAAGGAGTACTCGATCCAGCGGAAGCGGTTCAGCCCCGCCCGCAGGTCGGCCTCGTACCGGCCCCGCAGGACGGTCGCCGTCAGCAGGTGGTCCAGCGCCGCCAGCGCGAGGAAGAACGCGACGGCGACGCCGATCCGGACCTCGAACAGCGGCTCCGGAGCGGGGGCCGCGGTGCCCGGCGGGCCCTCGGGGAACTGCGAGGTGACCGCGATGGCGAAGTCGTCCGCCAGGAGCAGCACGGCCGCCACCTGGCCCACGTGCAGCAGCGTCAGGCCGAGATTCCACCGGCGCAGCCGGGTCAGGCTGGCCGTGTCGACGCCGGTGGCCTGCATGGCTGTCCTTCCCGATGGCTCGGGCTCGATCCCCGGACGGGGCGGTTCAGCCCGTGGGGGAGCGCGCCGGGCGGAGCGGCAGCGTATCGGCCCGCCGGCCCCGCACGCTCGGGAAGCGTCGGTGGCCTGGCATCCTCTGTGGATGAGCAGCGTCACCCGGATGGGGCGGGCTCACCCGGGCAGGCACGCAGCACCCGGATCATCGCCTCGCGCTCGGCGGCCGTCACGCCCAGCCGGTAGGCGTGCTTCACCGCCGCCTGCCGGGCGACGAAGGGGCACCGGTACGCCCGGTCCGGCGGCAGCCAGGAGGCGGCGTCGCTGTCGCCCTTCTGCTGGTTGAGCGCCCCGTCGACGGCCAGCAGGTTCAGCGGGTCGTTGGCGAAGCGCAGCCGCTGCTCGGCCGGCCACGACGCCGCGCCCTTCTGCCAGGCGTCGGACAGCGACACGACGTGGTCGATCTGCACCGCGCCCGCGGTCTGCTTGCGGAACGCCACCGGGCGGCCGCCGTACGGCTCGGCGAGCTCGCCGGACAGCACGACGCAGTTCCGGGTGCCGGGCCGGACGCTCACCCCCGTCAGGTCCCGCCGCAGCACGTCGTTGCGGGTGTCGCAGCCGTTGCGGTCGGTGTCGGCCCAGGCCGGGCCGAACGCCTCCCGCGCGTAGCCGGTCCGGGGACCGCGCCCCCGGACGTCGAGGTCGTCGACGAGGGCGAGCGCCGTCGGAGTTGCGGCCGCCACCGCCGGCGCGGCGTCCGGCGGCGGGCCGCCGGCAGGCCGGCAGCCGGCGAGCACCCCGCACAGCACGACGGCCCCGATCCGGCGTGCCAGGGCTGGGCGGGTCATGGTCGGCCCATCCTGCCCAGCGGCACCGACAGGCCGGGCGGAGCGGCCCCGGCGGGATGAGGCGTCAGCGGCGCACGAGGTCGACGACGTAGACCTGGCCCGGGGTGCCGTCGTCGGAGACCCAGTCGTACGCGGCGCGCCGGCCGTCCCCGGACAGCGCGGCGCCGCCCGCCGCGAACCCACCCGGCGGCTGGCGAAGCTCGTGCACGAAGCCGCCGCGCAGGTCCTGGACGTACGCCCGGCCCGCCGAGACGTACGCCACCAGCCGGCCGTCGGCGCTGAACGCGCCCTTGCCGATCGTGGCGTCGGCCGCCAGCAGCCGGGTGACGCCGTCGCTGGTGCGGGTCAGGTGCAGACTCGCGTCGGCGTACCGGCTGACCAGCCAGCGCCCGTCGGGCGACAGCACCGGCGACGACGGCTGCGCGCCCGCCGGGGTCTGCGCGCCGAGCCAGCGGGTCGTCCCGGCCCGGACGTCGCGCAGGAACAGGTCGGGCTCGCCGTCGTCACCGTCGGCGGGGGCGACGTCGGTGGCGTAGCTCAGGAACGCCACGAGCGAGCCGTCCGCGCTGACGTCGGCGTCGTTCGCCCCGGGCCCGCGGGAGGGCGAGCCGTCCGGGCGGACCGTGATCTGCAGGACGGCGCCCGAGGCCAGGTCACGGCGGTAGACGTCGCTGTTGCGCAGCGTCGAGCCGGCCACGAGGTCCGTGCCGGTCGAGGTGAACACCACCCAGCGGCCGTTTCCGGAGACGGCAGCCGTCCCGGCCTGCCCGTCGGCCCCGCTGACCAGTCGGGTCGAGCCGCTCGGGACGTGCCGCACGAAGGCGTCGAACCGGTCGTCGGAGTCGTCCGCGGTCAGCCGGCCGTTCGCGGTGAAGGCGACCAGCGAGCCGTCGGACGACATCGTCGCCGTGGAGTAGTTGCCGCCGGCGACCCCGCCGTCTGCGCGCCGGTTCACCACCACCGCCGAGCCGGTGACCAGGTCCGCCCGGACGAGTCGGCGGTGCAGGTGCCCGCGCGGATCGGTCGAGGACGCGCTGAAGGCGACGTAGCGTCCGTCGCCGGACAGCACCGGGCTGCCCTCGGCGGCGCCGCCGGGCGGGGTCACCGGACGGGGCACCCCGACCTCGGCGATGCCGCCGCCGGTGGCGCCGGCGGCGGGCGGAGCCCCGAGCGCGAGGACGAGCGCGCCGGACAGCGGGAGAAGGACCGATCGGTAACCGGGCATGGGGTGCTCCGTCGACGGTGACGGCCGCACGGTAAACCTCCGCGGGTGTCCCGAGAAGACCCCGGTCGGGCCGGTCGGAACGGGCTAGTCCACCCAGGTGATGACACGGACGGCGACACCGCGCGGAGTCGACCGCACCTGCACGAGGTCGCACATCTGGTTGGCCAGCCAGACCCCCCGGCCACCCTCCCCACCCAGCCCGGGGGCCCGGCGGCCGATCAGCGGGTCGGTGATCCGGCCGCGGTCACGGATCTCGCAGATCAGGGCCGCGCCGTCGCGCCAGACCCGCAGGTTCCCGCGCCCGCCGCCGTGCTCGGTGCTGTTGACCGCCAGCTCGTGCACGGCGAGCGCGAGGTCGGCCGTGCGGTCGGGCGCCAGGCCCGCGCGGGCAGCCGCGGTCGCGACGAACCGGCGTACGGCGGACAGGCCCAGCGGACCGAAGACGAGGTCCTGCGGTGAGGCCGTCCGGCTCCGGCAGGTCCTCGCCGAACAGGCTGAGCACGTGGTCGGCGCCGCCGTACCGCGTGCTGCCCCGGAAGTCGTCCACCTCGACCAGCACGGGGTGCGTGCGGTGCGCGTCCGCGAGCAGCGCGGGATCGAGCCCGTCACCGTCGTACGGGCAGCGCAGCCACAGGGGCGTGTCCGGCTCGACGGCCATGTTCAGCAGCGCCTCGTGCAGCTGGCACTCGGCGAGCTCGACGTCGCTGCGGCCGGACCAGACGGGCTCGCCGATGCCGCGGACCGGGGAGCCGCTCTCCCGTGCCTGCTCCACGAAGTCCCGCCAGGCCGGGATGATCCGCGCCGGGTTGCGCCCCAGCTCGGCCATGTCCACGAAGGTGACGCGCTCGGCGTCGGTGCCCAGCGCGCCCCGCACCAGCTCCAGCCGGGTACCGGGGACCGCCACCATGACCGGCTGGCCGGCCGCGACGCCGTCGCGGACGAACGGGACGGTGCCGGCGAGGAAGTCCCGCAGCCCACGGTAGAAGAAGGCTTCATGCCGGTAGCTGTCGTGCGGCTTGACCGCTGGACTGGGGGTCATCGGTTCCTCTGCTGCGCAGGGGCGTCGAGGCGGGGTCCGGGCCGCGACCGGGGCCGACGCGGTCCTGGAAGCGGGGGTGGTCGGAACCACGGACCGGGAACGTCAGCGAAGGACCACGCTACCCCGCGAGGTCCGCCCCGGACAGGGCTCGGACCGGCATGTGGTGATCTTCTCGGAGAGTTCGGATGGTGACGTCCGTCACGTGAGATAGAACGCAGGCCGGTCGACGAGCTGCGCCTGCAGCGTGCGCCGGCTGAGCCGGAGCGCGGCGTCGGGGGCCACCGACAGCCACGTGCCGCAGGCCGCGACGACCACGTCCCGGTTCCCGGGCCGGGGGACCAGCGACATCGCGAGGCAGTGCCGCTCCGGGTCGGTGGCCAGCCGGAGACCGGCGGTGTCGGGCAGGGCGGAGTGGGCGAGCAGGCGCCGGATGAGCGTGGCCGCCTCGTCGGTGAGGGTGAGCACGGGTCTCCTCGCCGGGGGTTCGTACGGGTGGGGGCGCGGGCCCAGGGTGACCCGGTCGGGCCCCGGCCGCCATGACCCGTTCGGGGGGTCCGGGCGCCGGGTGCGGTCAGTCGGTCTGTCGACGCAGCGTGACCGCCCCCAGCCCGAGGGCCAGCAGGCAGCTCCCGGCCACCACAGCCAGGTCGCGTACCAGCAATCCGGTGACCTCCCCCGACCGGGCCAGCTCCTGCATCCCGTGCACCGCGTAGGTCAGGGGGAAGGCGCTCGACAGCCACTGCAGCGGCAGCGCCATCGCCTCCCTGGGCGCGAACAGCCCGCACAGCAGCAGCTGCGGCAGGACGACCGCCGGGAGGAACTGCACGGCCTGGAACTCGGTACGGGCGAAGGCCGACAGCAGCAGGCCGAGTGCCGTGCCGAGCAGGGCGTCCAGCACCGCGAGCAGGACCACCAGCGCGGCCGGCGCGGCCAGGTCCAGGCCGAGCGGGCCGAGCGCGACGGCGGCCGCCAGGGTGGTCTGCAGCACCGCCAGGGAGCCGAAGGCCAGGGCGTAGCCGAGCAGCAGGTCCGCCCGGGCCAGCGGGGTGGTGAGCAGCCGCTCCAGCGTGCCGGTGGTGCGCTCGCGCAGCATCGCCACCGAGGTCACGAGGAACATCGTGGTGAACGGGAACAGCGCGAGCAGCGGCCCGCCGACCCGGTCGAAGACCTCCGGCCGGTCGTCGAAGACGTACCGCAGCAGGGTGAGCAGCAGCAGCGGCACGAGCAGGATGAGGGCGAGGCTGCGGGGGTCGCGACGGAGCTGGGTGAGCACCCGCCACCCGGTCGCGACCGTCGCCCGGCCGCTCACGGCTGCTCGGCCAGGGCCAGGAAGGCGCCCTCGACGTCGCGGGCCCCGGTCCGGCGCAGCAGCGCGTCCGGGGCGCCGTCGGCGACCAGCCGTCCCTCGCGCAGCAGCAGCAGCCGGTCGCAGCGGGCGGCCTCGTCCATGACGTGGCTGCTGACCAGCAGCGTCCGGCCCGCGGCGGCCAGCCGGCGGAACAGCTCCCACAGGTTCCGCCGCAGCACCGGGTCCAGGCCGACCGTCGGCTCGTCCAGCACCAGCAGGTCCGGGTCGGGCAGCAGGGCCAGCGCCAGCGAGACCCGGGCCCGCTCGCCGCCGGACAGCGTGCCGACCAGCCGGTCGGCCAGCCCGGCCAGGTCGACCGCCCGCAGCACCTCGTCGACCCGCTCGGGCGGCGCGCGGTGCACCGCGGCCAGGTAGCCCAGGTTCTCGCGGGCCGTCAGGTCGGGGTAGACCGCCGGAGCCTGGGTCTGGTAGCCGACCCGGGAGCGCAGCGTCGGGCTGCCGGCCGGTCTCGCCGAGCACCCGCACGGTGCCCGACACGCCCCGCTGCACGCCGACCAGCGCCCGCAGCAGGGTGGTCTTGCCGGCCCCGCTCGGCCCGAGCAGCCCCACCACCTCACCGCGGGACAGCGTGAACGCCAGGTCGCGCAGCACGGGCCGGCCGGCCCGGCGCACCCCGAGGCCGGCCACCTCGACAGGATCTTCTACCCGGGAACCGGTCACTCCCGAGCAATAGGCCGACCGGCCTCGTCGGTCAAGGGCCGCCGGGCCCGGCGGGTGCCAGGGCACACTGCGCCGGTGGAGTGGCCGCTGCTGTCGTCGTTGTCCCCGCCCGACCGGGCCCGGGTCGTGGCGGCAGCCCGCAGGCGCCGGTTCGCGCGCGCCGAGGTGGTCTTCCACGAGGGCGACCCCGGCGACGCGATGCACCTCGTCGAGACCGGTCACGTCGCCGTCCGGGTGACCACCCCGCAGGGGGACGTGGCGACCCTGCGGGTGCTCGGCCCGGGTGACTTCTTCGGCGAGCTGGCCCTGCTGTCGAGCGGTCCGCGCAGCGCGACCGTCGCGGCGGTCGAGGCGGCGACGACCCGAGTGCTGCACCGGCACGACCTCGACGTCCTGCGCCGCGAGCACCCCGCGGTCGAGCGGCTGCTGCTGGACGCGACCGTGGCGGAGGTGCGCCGGCTGTCCTCGCAGCTCGCCGAGTCGCTGTACGTGCCGGTGCCCAAGCGGGTGCGGCGGCGGCTGCTGGAGCTGCACGCGCTGTACGGCGGTGGGGAGCAGCCGGTCACGGTCCCGCTCAGCCAGGAGGACCTCGCGGGGCTGGCCGGCAGCACCCGGCCGACCGTCAACAAGGTGCTCCAGGACCTGCAGGCGGCCGGCGTCGTGCGGGTCGGGCGCGGTCGCATCGAGGTGCTGGACGCCGCCGCGCTGGCCCGCCGCGCCCGCTGACGGCGCTGCCCGCCGCGATAGCCTCGCCGCCCGGCGGGAGGGGGCGACGTGGCGGAACGACTGCCCCGCGGCGTGGTCACCTACCTGTTCAGCGACGTCGCCGGCTCGACGGCGCTGTGGGAGGAGGCCGCCGAGGCGATGGGCCCGGCGATGGCCCGGCACGACGAGCTGGTCGAGGCCGCGGTGCGCGGTGCGGGCGGGCTGCTGGTCCGGCCGCGGGGGGAGGGCGACAGCCGGTTCGCGGTCTTCGTCGCCGCGCGGGACGCCGTGGAGGCGGCGGTGCGGGTGCAGCGCGCCCTCGCCGCGGAGCACTGGCCCACCCCGCGTCCCGTCACGGTCCGGCTGGCCCTGCACACCGGCGAGGCGGACCTGCGGGACGGCGACTACTACGGCCGGGCGGTCAACCGCTGCGCGCGGCTGCGGGGGCTCGGCCACCCCGGCCAGGTGCTGTTGTCGCAGGCCACCGCCGCGCTGGTCGTGGACGCGCTGCCGGCCGGTGCCCGGCTGCGTGAGCTCGGCGCGTACGCCCTGCCCGACCTGCTGCGGCCGGAGACCGTCTTCCAGCTGTGCGCGCCCGGGCTGCCCGACGCGTTCCCGGCGCTGCGCTCGGTGCCGGCCGAGCGGCTGGAGATCGGCGTGCTCGGCCCGGTCGAGGCCTCCCGCGGCGACCGTCCGCTCGACCTGGGCGGGCCGGACCGCCGGGCGGTCCTGGCGCTGCTCGCCCTGCAGCCCGGCCGGACCGTGACCAGCGCCGAGCTGCGATCCGCCGTGCTCGGCGCCGGGGCCCCCGCGGCGGCCCTGCGGACGCACGTCGCCGGTCTGCGCCGCGCCCTCGAGCCGTCGTCCCGCCCGAGCGTGCTCACCTCGCGCGGCGCTGGGTACGCCCTGCAGCTGCCGCCCGGCGCGGTCGACCTGCAGCGCTTCGAGGTGATCGCGGCCGACGCCGCCAAGGAGCTCGCCGACGGCCGGTTCGCGCCGGCCGCCCGCGGCTTCGCCGCCGCGCTCGCGCTCTGGCGCGGCGCCCCGCTGGCCGGTACGCCGCTGGCGGGCTCGCCGGCCGCCGACCGGCTCGCCGAGCGCCGGCTCGCCGCGCTGGAGGAGCTCTACGACGCCGAGCTGGGCTGCGGCGGCTCGGCGGCCCTGGTGGCGCCGTTGCGCGCGCTGCTCGACGAGCACCCGCAGCGGCAGCGGCTGTGGGGCCACCTTGCGCTCGCGCTGCACCGGTCGGGCCTGCACCCCGAGGCGGTCGCCACCCTGGACCGGGCCCGCCGGGTGCTGGCCGGCGGACCCGGCCCGGAGCTGCGCGACCTGGAGCGCCGGCTGCACGCCCAGGACCCGGGACTGGGTGGCCCACCGGGCGCCGCGCGGCAGCGGGTGCGGCTGCCGGTGCCGAGCGGGCCGCTGCTCGGCCGGGAGGTCGCGCTGGGCGAGGTGTGCGGCCTGCTGGCCGACCCGACCTGCCGGCTGCTCACCGTCACCGGCCCGGGAGGTGCCGGCAAGACCCGGCTGGCGGTGGAGGCCGCGACCCGGCTGAGTGCCGGGCGACCCGGCGGCACCTACCTCGTCCCGCTCGCCGGGGTGACCGACCCCGAGCTGGTGCTGCCGGCCGTCGCCGCGGAGCTGGAGGTCGTCCCGGCGCCGGACGAGCCGCTGGCCGCGGCCCTGGCGGTGAGCCTGGACGGCCGCGGCGTGCTGCTGGTGCTGGACAACCTCGAGCAGGTGGTGGCCGCCGCACCGGCCGTCGCCGACCTGCTCGCGGGCACCCGCGCGGTGCAGGTGCTCGCCACCAGCCGTACCGCGCTGCGGCTGTCGACCGAGCGGGAGTACCCGCTGCCGCCGCTGGACCTGCCGACCGCGGACGCCTGCGCACCCGAGCAGGTGGCCGCCTCGGGGGCCGGCGCGCTGTTCACCGCGCGGGCAGCCGCGGCCCGTCCCGGGTTCGTGCTGGACGCCGAGGCGGCCGGCGACGTCGCCGAGATCTGCCGGCGGCTCGACGGGCTGCCGCTGGCGATCGAGCTGGCCGCGGCCCGTACCGCGCTGCTCACCCCGAGCGAGCTGCTGGCCCGGCTGGACTCGCCGTTGCGCCTGCTGGTCGGCGGGGCCCGCGACCTGCCGGACCGCCAGCGCACCCTGCGGGCCACCATCGACTGGTCGTACGCGCTGCTCGAGCCGGCGTCGCAGCGCCTGCTCGCCCGTCTCGGCGTGTTCGGCGCGGACTTCGACCTGGCCGCCGCCGAGGCGGTCGGCGGCGACGGCGACGTGCTGCCCGGGCTGGCCGAGCTCGTCGCCAGCGGCCTGGTGGCACGGTCGGTCGCCGGCGCGTCCGGCCGGTTCCGGCTGCTGGAGAGCGTGCGCGAGTACGCCGTCGAGCGTCTCCGGGAGTCCGGCGAGCAGGCCGAGGCGCAGGACCGGCTGGCCGCCCTGCTCGTGGCGGTCGTCGAGGCCGCGCACGCCGGCCTGGACGGCCCGCAGGCCCCCCGGCTGCTTGCCGACCTACGTGCCCGGCACACCGACCTCGCCCTCGTCCTGGACCGCGCCGACGCCGCCACGGCGGCCCGGCTGGCCGTCGGGCTGCGGGTCTTCTGGCTGCTGGAGGGCCGGCTCGGCGAGGGGCGGCTGCGGCTGGCGCAGGTGCTGGCGACCCCCCTGCCGGCGGGGCTGCGGGCGCAGGCCCTGCTGGCAGCGGGGGTGCTGGCGTACTTCCAGGACGACGCCGGGCAGGCCGCCGGGCAGCTGGGCGCCGCTGCGGACCTCGCCGGGCAGGTCGGCGACGAGCACACCGTGGCCGTGGCGCTGGGCTACCTGGGCGCGACCGGCCTGCGCGACGGCCGGGTCGAGGCGGCGCAGGAGATGGCGGAGCGCGCCCTGGCCCTGGCGCTGCGCCTCGGGTCGTACGAGGCGCACACCCTCGCCCTGTCGCTGACCGGGGTGCTCGCCGCAGTGCGCGGCGACCTGCCCGCCGAGCGCGAGGTCTACCTGCGCCGGCTCGACCTCGCCCGCGGGCGCGCCGACTGCCGGCGGATCGCCGAGACCCTGAACAACCTGGCCGAGATCGCCCTGCTGGAGGGCGACCACCTGGCGGCCCGGGCGGCCGTCGAGGAGGCCGTCGACCTGGCCCGCGGGGTGGCCCGGCTGGTCACCCGCGACGTGCAGCTCACGCTGGCCCGGGTCGAGCTCGCCGACGGCGGGCTGGACCGGGCCGCCGACCAGGTCGCCGGTGCGCTGCGGCTCAGCGTCGACCTCGGCCAGGAGTTCGAGATCGCGCAGTGCCTGCTGGTGGCGGGGGCGGTGGCCGGCGCGGCGGGCGAGCACGACCGGGCGGCCGAGCTCTACGGCGCCGGCAGCCGGCTGCGCGGCGACCGCTCGCCGCTCGAGCTCGAGCTCGAGCCCGACGTCGCCCGGCAGCGCGACCGGACCCGCGACGCGCTCGGGGTCGCGGCGTTCGCTGCCCGGGCGTCGGCCGGGGAGCAGCTGCCGCGCGACCTGGCGGTGGCGCTGGCGCTCGCCGGGGCCGGGGCCGGGGCGGGCGGCGGGGGCGTCGGTCAGCCGACCCGGTAGCGGCTGTTCTGCAGGCTCTCCACCACGAGCACCACGTCGCCGTTCGCCAGCGCGGCGGTCTCGTTGCCGCTCAGCGTGCGCTGCACGCAGGCGGTGCTGGCGCTCGGTCCGCCGGGCCCGCAGTCCGGCAGGGCGGTGTAGCCGGCGGCGCCGTCGGGACGGCGCAGGACCGGCGCGGTCCGCGCCACCCCGGCGGCCGTCTCGCCGGCCCGCAGCAGCGTCCGGTCCAGCTGCAGCCGGAACTGCAGCGGCGCCGTCGGGCTCGCCTGCGCTCCCGGCGTCTCGATCCGGACCGGGACGCCGCGCCCGCCGGCGACCGCCTCGCCGGGCAGCTCCTGCAGCGTCACCGGGGACAGCGCGGTCCCGGTCTGGGTCAGCGCCACGGACACCGTCTGCGGGTCCTCCGCCGTGGCGCCGAGCCGGCCGGTGTTGCCGAACGTCGCGCCCTGCTTCACCGAGGCGGTGCTGGCCGCGGACGGCGTCGCCGTGGTGATCTCGAGCGTGCCGCTCCGGATGGTGATCCGGCCGCGCGCGGTTACGGCCGGGTCGGTCGAGGTGTACGACGCGTCGATGACGCTGCGGCCGGTGCCGGCGGCCTTGAGCACCAGGCCGGTGTTGACGAAGCTGCCGAGCGGCCGGCCGGGCTGGGCGATCCCCTGGTAGTAGCCGCCGTCGTTGCGCATCACGAACTTCGGCGTCGGTGCCCCGGCGCGGCGCAGGTTGCGGAACTCGGTGCCGTAGTCGGCCGCGATGTAGCCCTGGCCGGACAGCACCACCGAGCCGCGGTTCTCGATCACCCGGGAGTCCTGCAGGTTCACGCCGCGTCCGCTGACCGACATCGTGGCGCCGGGGGCGACGACGGTCCGCCCGGGCACGGACACCGTGCTGCTGCAGTCCACCGGACCGCAGCGACGGGTCGACTGGGACGCGGCGCCGCCGGCCGTCGACACCCACTTCAGCGTGCCGGTCACGGTGAAGTCCCCGGTGCCGTACAGCAGCCCCTGCAGCACCAGGTGCGTGCTGGTCGAGTCCAGCCGGGTGCTCAGCACCGCCCCGGTCGCCACGGTGAGCGTGCCCGCGTTCGTCAACCGGGCGACCGACGCCTGCTCGCCCTGGCGCAGGAGGACCTTGGCGCCGGCCGGGATGTGCACCACGTCGTCGTCGGCCTTGGCGGCCCCGGTGTCGGTCTTGGGCAGGCCCGGCGTGCAGTCGAGGTCCCAGTTGAACGCGTCGTTCCAGGACACCCCGTCGCCGACCTGGCCGGGCGGGTCGTTCGCCGCGCCGTCCCAGACGTAGGACAGCCCCGGCGCGCAGTTGACCTGCCCGGCCTGGACCGGCGCAGCGCCGAGCCCGGCGGTGAGCGCGAGCGCGCCGGCGAGCAGCACGGCGGAGCGGCGGCGGAGCCCGGCGGGCGTGGGCATGGCAGGCCTCCTGCGGGGGGTGGGATGCGTCGCGGACGGTAGTCCGCAGGCGGATCGAAAACCGGGCTTTTCCTGAGATCTCCGGACTGGGGGCTCACGCCTTGGCGTCGCTCCACCGGTCGACGACGGCGACGTCGGCGACCAGCCGGACGCCGCTCCCGGTGGCCCAGCGGGCCCCGGCGTCCTGCAGGGCGGTGCCCAGCAGGGCGGCGGCCGCCGCCGCCGACTCCTCGGGCACGTGCAGCAGGAGCTCGTCGTGCAGGCACAGCACCACCTGCCCGCGCAGCGCCGGCAGCCCGGCGCGGACCGTGGCCGCCCAGACCTTGAACAGCTCCGCGGCGGCGCCCTGCACCACCGCGTTGCGGGCTGCGCGGCCGTGCTCGCCGCCGGCGAAGCGCAGCAGCCGGCCGCCCCAGGTCCGCAGCTCGCCGCCGCCCCGGCCGACCGACTCGGCGGACCGCAGGAACGCCAGCGCCGTCGGGTACGCCTCGCTCATCCGCAGCAGCGCGGCGCCGGCCGGGCCGGACGTCTGGCCGTACATCGCGGCGAGCACGGCGACCTTGGCGGTCGGCCGGTCGCAGCGCAGCGCGGCCGCGACCGGGGCGTACATGTCGGGATCCCGGGCGGCGGCCACCAGGCCGGCGTCACCGGACACGACCGCGAGCACCCGGGGCTCGATCTGGCCCAGGTCGGCGCGGATCAGTCGGTGCCCCGGCGCGGCCGCCACCGCCGGCCGCAGGTCGGCCGGCAGGTTGTGCAGCCCCGCCCCGGCCGTCATCCGGCCGGCCGCCGCGTCGGCCGCGCCCCAGGCGCCGCGCAGCCGGTCGTCCGGTCCGACGTTGCGGTCCAGCCAGCCCCAGCCGTAGGTGGTGGCGATCCGCTCGGCGCGGCGCCAGTCGAGCAGCGCGGCCACCACCGGGCTGGTGGCCCGGTGCGGTTCGAGCCGCCAGGACCGGGTGTCCGGCACGTCGATCCCCAGACCGGCGAGCAGCCCCCGCACGGCGTGCGGGTTGCGCAGGTCCACCGGCCCGGCGAGGTGCCGCAGCACGGCCGCGTCGCGGGCCGCCCGGGACGCCTGCTCGTCGGCCGGTCGCGGCCCGATCGCGGCGGTCAGCAGGTCGTGCGCGGCGGCCCGGTCGATCGGCAGCCCGTCGCTGCCGAGCTCGACGGCCAGCAGCGCCGCCGCGCTCTCGGCGTACGCGGTGAGCAGCGGGAGCGGCAGGCCGTCCGGCTGCGCGCGCGGGTCGGGCAGCGCAGCGAGCTCGGCGGCCTGGCGCGCCTGGACCTGCAGCGCGAGCAGCGCCCAGCGCCCGGCGCGGGCCAGGTCGGGCTCGCCGGCGCGAGCCCACGGCTCGGCCGCCCAGTCCGCCGACAGGGCGCCGTCGGGCCGGACCGGGTCGGCGTCGCCCGCCGCGTCGAGCAGGCTCGCCTGCCGCAGCGGCGCGCCCGGCGGCGGCACGGCCCGGCCGGGGGAGAAGACCGCGGCCGGGTCGTCACGCCGGTCGCCGGTGAGCAGCCGGTGCACCGCCCCGAGGTCCCAGCAGGCGCGCGGACGGATCCCCGCGGCGACCAGGGCCGGCGCCGTGGTCGCGGCGCGCCACCACACCAGCCGCCCGGCGTGCCGGCGCAGCGCCTCCGGCGGCCCGGGCAGCAGCCAGCTGCGGGTCCCCTGCGCCAGGGCCGTCCCCACCCCGGGCACCACCGCGACCCCGGTGAGCTCGTCAGGGTCCGGCCGGCTCACGGCGGCCCGGCGTGCCGCCCCGCGACCAGGTCGCCGGTCACCTCGGCGAGGGTCGCGGCGCCGGCCAGCGCCATCGCCCGGGCCAGGTCCTCGGTGACCGCCTGCACGCAGCCCGCGACCCCGTCCGCGCCGTCCGCGGCCAGCGCCCACAGCACCGGCCGGCCCAGCAGCACGGCCCGGGCGCCGAGGGCGAGCGCGGTCAGCACGTCCAGGCCGCTGCGCAGGCCGCCGTCGACCAGCACCGGCACGTCCACCGCGCCCGCCACCTCCGGCAGCGCCTCGGCGGTCGGCACCGCCCGGTCCAGCTGCCGCCCGCCGTGGTTGCTGACCACCAGCCCGGCGGCGCCCGCCGCGACGCAGGCTCCCGCGTCGTCCGCCCGCAGCACGCCCTTGACCAGCACCGGGAGCCCGGAGGCCTCGGCCAGCCAGCCGATCGCGTCCAGCCCCACGGACGGGTCCTGCCGGCGGGCCGGCGGCTGCGCCACCTCGGCGGGACCGGGCCCGCGCCGCTTGAGCCCGACGTACGGGGTGTCGCCGGTGAGCACCAGCGCGCGGGCCCCCGCGGCGGCGGCCCGCTGCACCGCCTCGCGGGTCAGCCCCCGGTCCCGCAGCACGTACACCTGCAGCCACCAGGGGTCGGCGCCGACCAGCTCCGGCGCCACGCTGGCCCGGGACGACAGGACCGTCAGCGCGCCGGCCCGCCGGGCGCCCTCGGCGGTGCCGCGCTCGGCGCTGGGGTGCACCAGGCCGTGCCGGGCGGACGGGCCGAGCCCCACCGGGGTCGCGAGCCGGCAGCCGAGCAGCTCGACGGCGGTGTCGACGGCGGAGACGTCCCGGAGCACCCGCGGCCGCAGCCGCAGCCGCGCCCAGGCCGCCTCGGCCTCGCGCAGGCTCACCTCGTCGCCGGAACCGCCCTCGCCGTACGCCAGCACCTCGGCCGGCAGGCCCGCGGCCGCGCGACGGTGCTGGTCGGCGAGCAGCGGGAGCACGCCCGCACGCTAGCCGGGCGGCGGGGCGCCCCCGTCCAGCGCGCGCAGCCGCGGTCCGACGGCGGCCAGCCACGCCCCGGTGCCTGCCCAGCGGCCCATGCCCGCGAACCGCTCCCGGACGTCCTGCTCGCCGGCCCCGCCGAGCGCCGACCGCAGCCAGCCGTCCAGCACGACGGGTCGCGGCCGGCCGAGCAGCGGCGCCAGCTGGGCGGCCGCGAACGGCCCGAAGCCGGGCAGCGCCCGGACCCGGCGCTGCACCTCGGCGTCGTCCAGGGACGCGTCCTGCAGCCCTTCGGGGTCCCAGCCGCCCGCGACCGAGCCGGCGAGCGCCCGCAGCCAGCGGCCCCGGAAGCCCCAGCGGGCCAGGTCGGCGTCGAGCAGCTGCGCGGGCCCGGGACCGGGCAGCGACCGGAGCATCGCCCGCGTCGAGGCGTACGACGCCCGGGTGCCGGCCAGTGTCGCCAGCAGGTCCTGCCAGACCGTCGGGGAGCGCAGCACCCGGCCGGCGCCGAGCGGCCGCACCCAGCGCAGCTCCGGCAGTGCGTCGCAGGCCGCCCACAGCCCGCTCAGGTCGTCCTCGAGCCCCAGCACGCGGCGCAGCACGCCGACGTCCGGCCGGTCGCCGCGCCACCGGACCTGCCCGCCGTCGGCGACGCGCACCCGGCCGGCCGGCAGCCGCAGGTGCAGCCGCGCGCCGTCCCAGCCGAACGGCGGGAGCCCGACCCCGCCGTGCAGCAGCGCCGTGACGGCCAGCCGGCCGGGCGGGACGTCCAGCCGCAGCGCGCCGTCCCACGGACCGGGCGGCGCGACGTCCCCCAGCGGGCCGCCGGCGTCGAGCAGCCGGGCGGCCTGCGCCCCCACTCAGCCGGCCAGCGCGTCGATGCGCCGGGCGAGCGCGACGTCCAGCTCGGTGACGGCGCCACGCGAGTGCGTCCACAGCGTGAAGCGCAGGCCGCCGGGCACCGCCACGACCGACGGGTGGTGGTCCAGCTCGTCCGCGGCGAGGGCGACGGCGGCGCGCAGGGCGACCAGCTCCTCCGGGGTGCCCGGCACGGTGCGGACCAGCCGGGCGGTGTCGCCGGACCAGGCCGGCAGCTCGCGCAGGGCGGCGGCGACCTCGTCAGCTGAGAGCGGCGTGCGCATCCGCCCAGTCTGCGCCCCTATCGTCGGCGCGGTGGACAACCGGGTGCAGGTGGTCGGGGCGGCGCTGCTGCGGGAGGGTCCGCTGCGGGTGCTGGCCTGCCGGCGCACGTCGCCGCCGCGGCTCGCGGGCCGCTGGGAGTTCCCCGGCGGGAAGGTGGAGCCCGGGGAGAGCGACGTGGAGGCGCTGACCCGCGAGCTCGAGGAGGAGCTGGGGGTCGCGCCTCGGTCGGCGCCCGGCTCGGCCCGGAGGTCGACATCGGCGGGACCGGCGTGCTGCGCGTCTACCTCGCCCGGCTGCGCGCCGGCGCCGAGCCGCAGCTGCTGGACCACGACGAGCACCGCTGGCTCGGCGCGGACGACCTGGACGACGTGCCGTGGATCGAGGTCGACCGGCCGGTCGTCGAGGCGCTGCGGGCCGTCCTGTCCACCGGTGGGACGGGGGTTCCCGAGGCGCGCTGACCGACCTGCCCCGGAGCCGTGCGGCGCGGCGCCGCACCAGCGCGGCGCCGCGCAGGCCCGCCGGTAGACTAGGAGGGCCTGAGCACCGCTCGGCGACCTCCCCTGCCGACGCTGGAGCCCCCCCATGTCTGCCGCCCGTACGCCCGCCGAGGGTCGCAAGACCCGCGACGACCTCCGCAACGTCGCCATCATCGCCCACGTCGACCACGGCAAGACCACGCTGGTCGACGCGCATGCTGCTGCAGTCCGGCGCCTACTCCGAGCACCAGCAGGAGGAGGGCGACGTCACCGAGCGGGTGCATGGACTCGATGGACCTCGAGCGCGAGAAGGGCATCACCATCCTCGCGAAGAACACCGCGGTCCGTCGCAAGGACCTGCTGATCAACATCATCGACACCCCCGGCCACGCCGACTTCGGCGGCGAGGTCGAGCGCGGGCTGTCGATGGTCGACGGCGTGGCGCTGCTCGTCGACGCCTCCGAGGGCCCGCTGCCGCAGACCCGGTTCGTGCTGCGCAAGGCGCTGGCGCAGAACATGCCGGTCATCCTCATCATCAACAAGGTGGACCGGCCCGACGCCCGGATCGCCGAGGTCGTCGACGAGACGCTACGAGCTGTTCCTGGACCTCGACGCCACCGAGGAGCAGATCGACTTCCCGATCGTCTACTGCCAGGCCAAGACCGGCCAGGCCTCGCTGAACCGTCCGGCCGACGGCACCAGCCCGGACAGCCCGGACCTCGAGCCGCTGTTCCAGATCATCCGCGACACCATCCCGGCGCCGGTCGTACGCCGAGGGCGCGCCGCTGCAGGCGCACGTCACCAACCTCGACGCGTCGCCCGTACCTCGGCCGGCTCGCGCTGTGCCGGATCTTCAACGGCACCATGCGCAAGGGCCAGACCGGTCGCCTGGTGCAAGAAGGACGGCACCGTCGAGCGGGTCAAGCTCACCGAGCTGCTCGGCACCGAGGCGCTCGAGCGGGTCGCCGATCGAGTAGGCCGGGCCGGGCGACATCGTCGCCATCGCCGGCATCGCCGAGATCTTCATCGGCGAGACCCTCGCCGACCCCGACGACCCGCGTCCGCTGCCGCTGATGACCATCGACGAGCCGAACATCTCGATGACCATCGGCATCAACACCTCGCCGCTGGCCGGCCAGAGCGGCAAGAAGCTCACCGCCCGCCATGGTCAAGAACCGGCTGGAGAAGGAGCTGGTCGGCAACGTCTCGATCCGGGTGCTGCCGACCGAGCGGCCGGACACCTGGGAGGTGCAGGGCCGCGGCGAGCTGCAGCTGGCGATCCTCGTCGAGATGATGCGCCGGGAGGGCTTCGAGCTCACCGTCGGCAAGCCGCAGGTCGTCACCCGGGTGGTCGACGGCAAGCTGCACGAGCCGATGGAGCGGCTGACCATCGACACGCCCAGCGACTACCAGGGCGTGATCATCCAGCTGCTGGCGCTGCGCAAGGGCCGCCTGGAGCAGATGGTCGACCACGGCACCGGCTGGACCCGGATGGAGTACATCGTCCCGGCCCGCGGGCTGATCGGCTTCCGCACCGAGTTCCTCACCGAGACCCGCGGCACCGGCCTGCTGCACCACGTCCACGAGCGGTACGAGCCGTGGCACGGCGACATCCGCACCCGGCCGACCGGGCTCGCTGGTCGCCGACCGCAGCGGCCCGACCACCGGCTTCGCGCTGGCGAACCTGCAGGAGCGCGGGACGATGTTCGTCGGCCCCGGCACCGAGGTCTACGAGGGCATGATCGTCGGCGAGAACTCCCGCGCGGACGACATGGACGTCAACGCCACCAAGGAGAAGAAGCTCACCAACATGCGGCAGAGCTCCGGCGACGTGCTGGTGCCGCTCATCCCGCACAAGCAGCTCAGCCTCGAGCAGGCGCTGGAGTTCTGCCGCGAGGACGAGTGCGTCGAGGTCACGCCGGCGACGGTCCGGATCCGCAAGGTGATCCTGGACCAGACCGACCGCGCGAAGTCGAACCGCAAGGTCAAGGCCTCCTCCTAGGCTGCCCGCGTGAGCGGGCAGAGCTGGGCCGGGCGGCTGCTGGTCGCCGCCCCCGGCCTGCTCGACCCGCACTTCCTGCGGACCGTCGTGCTGCTGCTGCAGCACGACGCCGACGGCGCCGTCGGCGTGGTGCTGACCCGGCCCAGCGACACCGGCATCGGGGAGCTGCTGCCCGCCTGGTCGCACCTGGCCGCGTCGCCGTCGGTCGCGTTCGTCGGTGGCCCGGTGCAGCCGGACGCGGCGATCTGCCTCGGCCGGCTGCGCGCCCCGGCGGGGCCGGCGGTCGGCTGGGCGGCGCTGCCGGACCCGCTGCTCGGCACGCTCGACCTGGAGCGAGGCCCGCGCGAGGACCTGGCGGCGGTCCGGGTCTTCGCCGGCTACGCCGGCTGGTCGGCGGGGCAGCTGGAGGACGAGGTCGCCGACGGCGGTTGGTTCGTCGTCGACGCGTTGCCGGGTGACGCGTTCAGCCCGGATCCGGATCGGCTGTGGCAGCAGGTGCTGCGCCGGCAGGGCCCGCCGCTCGCGTTCGCCGCCACCTGCCCGCTCGACCCCGGGCTGAACTGACGGCCGGGGGGACCGGCGGGGGCGCGGCCGCCGCCCGGCGGGCGGGTCGGCGCGCCCAGGACCGCCCCAGACGGGCCAGGCCGAGGCCGAGCAGCACGGCGACACCCGCGGGGACCGCCCAGCGGTCGAGCAGCGCCCCGGCGGCGACCAGCGGACCGGCTGCCACCTCGGACAGGACGCGGGTGAGGACGGCCGCCAGCACGACGCCGGCGAGGATCAGCGGGAGGAACCGCCGCAGCGGCATCCGGGCGGCGCCGGCCAGCACGCTGACGGTGGCGCCGGGGAACAGCACGAGCAGCGGACCACCTCGGCCGGACCACCTGCGCACGACCGCGGCGGACCGCTCCGGGACGAGCCGGCCGGTCGCCCAGGTCAGCGCCCGTTCGCCGTACCAGCGGCCGACGTAGTAGTCCCCGACGCAGACCGGTGCCCGGACCGCCACGACGACCAGCAGGAACGTCGCGGCATCGATCCGGGGGCTGGCCAGCAGCGACCACGGCTCGACCGGGTGCAGCGCCAGCAGCAGCAGGGGGGCCTCGCGCAGCAGCACGGGCGCGGCGCCCTGCACCAGCAGCAGGACGGCTTGCGGGACGACCAGGCAGGCGACGGCCAGGACCCGGGCCAGCCGGGCCGGCCAGGTCCGCGCGTCCATCGTCGTCCTCCGAGCTGCCGCGGGTGCTGCGTCCGGGTCAGCGTGGTCCGCGGGCGCGGACAGGCGCGAGGGGCCGAGGTCCTCCGGCCGGAGCCGGGAGCGCCGCTCAGGGCCGGCGGGTCAGCGGGCCAGCCAGGCCCGCAGCGCCGCGGTGACGGCGTCGGGCTGCTCCCACGACGACAGGTGCCCGCACCGGCCCAGCACCACCAGGGACGCGCCGGGGATGCCGGCCGCCATCTCCTCGTGTCCGTCCAGCGGGGTGATCCGGTCCTCGCGGCCGCAGAGCACCAGGGTCGGCAGGTCGATCGCCGCCAGGTCGGGCCGGCTGTCCGCCCGGGCCATCAGGGCCTCGGTCTGCCGGCGGAACACCTGCGGGCCGCAGCGCTGCGCCATCGCGTCGAAGCGCGCGCGCAGCGCGGCGTCGCCGACGTGCGCGGCGGCCACCTCGGCGGGCCACAGCTCGTCGAGCACCGCCGCGAATCCGGCGTCGCGGGCGAGGTCCAGCAGGAACCGGCGGCGGGCGGTCTGCGCCTCGCTCTCCGGCCGGGCGCTGGTGTCCAGCAGGGCCAGCGCGCGGACCCGCTCGGGGGCCCGGCGGAGCACCTCGAAGGCCACGTAGCCACCCATCGACAGCCCGGCCAGCGCGAAGCGCTCCGGCGCCACCGCGAGCACCGCGTCGGCCATCGCGGCGATGCTGGTCGCGCCGGTGACGTCGGGCACGACGACGTCGACGCTGCCGGCCAGCGCCGCGCGCTGCGGCGCGTACAGGTCCTCGTCGCAGATCAGGCCCGGCACCAGGACCAGTGCCCGGAGCTCACTCATGGTCGTCCCCCGTCGCTCGCAGCCAGGCCAGCAGGTCGGCCCGGATCTCGGTCAGTCCCTTGTACGCGAGCGCCTCGTCCGACATCGACGCCAGCGCGTCGTGCAGCGTGCGGCGCTGCGCCCCGCTCAACGTCGTCAGCGGCACCAGGTGCGGCCGGATGAGGAACAGCGCCCGGTCCAGCGCGGGCAGCGGCAGGGAGGTCTGCCGCTCCACCCGCAGCCACCAGGACTCCGGGGCGGGGCAGGTGTGCGGCGCGGCGTCCGGCGCCGACGGGTCCCGGTCCAGGCGACCGTCCGGGTCCAGGCCCCAGACGTGCTGCGCCAGCGGCCCCTTGGTGAGCAGCGCCTCGGTCAGCGCCGGGCTGGCGGCGCGCAGCCGCTCCCCGTCGGCGACCGGCGCGTGCAGCGCGGGCAGGTCCGCCCCGGCCCGCAGCCGGGGCGGCCAGCCGCTCGGGAACGCCACCGCCAGCAGCTCGGCGGTCGCCCGGCCGGGGCCGCGGCGGCGCAGCACCACGAGGTCGTCGCTGCAGGCCAGCAGCCACGAGCGGGCCAGGGCCACCGGGTCGTCGCCGGACACCGGCCGGGGCAGCAGCAGCGACGCCTCGCGCAGCGCCGCGAGCAGGCCGGCGTCGTCCGGGTCCTCCGGGTCGCGCACGAGCACGCCGTCCGGGTCGTCCTGCAGGCGCTCGAGCCGGCGGGCCCGGGCGGCCGGCCAGGCGTCGTCGACGACCAGGGCAGGGCCGACCAGCGGCCGGGGCGCGGGGGTCGTCCGGTAGGGCACCTGGACCGGGAAGGGCCGGACGACCGGGGGCAGCCTCACGGCCGCGAGACTGCCATGCCCGGCACGTAGGGTGCGGCCATGTCAGACGCCACGCTGCCGCCGCCCCCCGAGCCGGGTGAGCGGATCTCCCTCGACGTCGCGGACGCGGTGCTCGCCGAGGCGGAGGCGACCGTCGAGGCCGCCCCCGACGTGCTCGACCTCGCGCCGCTGGACCGGGCCCGGCGGTTGCTGCTGGTGCACGCCCACCCCGACGACGAGACCCTCGGCACCGGCGCGACGATGGCCAAGCACGCCGGCGCGGGTGACCTGGTCACGCTCGTCACGTGCACGCTCGGGGAGGAGGGGGAGATCCTGGTCCCGGAGCTGGCGGACCTGGCCAGCGACCGGTCCGGCGGTCTCGGGCAGCACCGGATCGGCGAGCTCGCCGCGGCCATGGAGGCGCTGCGGGTGACGGACTTCCGGTTCCTCGGCGGTCCGGGCCGCTGGCGCGACAGCGGGATGATGGGCACCCCGCAGAACGACCGCCCCGACTGCTTCTGGCAGGCCGACCTCGGCGAGGCGGTGGACGCGCTGGTGGCCGTCGTCCGGGAGGTCCGTCCGCAGGTCGTCGTCACCTACGACGAGCGCGGGGGCTACGGGCACCCTGACCACATCCAGGCCCACCGGGTGACGGTGGCGGCCTTCGACGCCGCGGCCGACCCGTCGTACGCCCCGCACCTGGGCGAGCCGTGGCAGGCGGCCAAGCTGTACTGGACGGCGTTCCCGAAGAGCGTCCTGCAGCGGGGCATCGACCTGATGAAGGAGTCCGGCACCGACTTCTTCGGCGTCGACAGTGCCGACGACCTGCCGTTCGGCATCCCCGACGAGGAGGTCACCACGGAGATCGACGCCAGCGACCACCTGGAGTTCAAGGTGGCCGCGATGCGCGCTCACCGCACCCAGATCGCCGTCGACGGGCCGTTCTTCGCCCTGTCGAACAACGTCGGGCAGCGGGCGTTCGGGGTGGAGCACTTCGTCCTCGCGCGCGGCGAGCGAGGCCCGGGAGCCGGCCCGCTGGGCCGGGAGGCTGACCTGTTCGGGGGGCTCCCGGGGTAGTTGATCGCCCGGTCGGGTGAACCTGCAGGCCGAACTCGCTCACGGAGCGTTACCGGTTGCATCCTGTGGCAGAGCGTTGTCGGGGGTCGTCCCCCGCAGCCGAGCCGAGGAGAGCCACGTGCCGCACCGCACCCCCGACCGTACGAACGGGACCCCCGACCGGACGAACGGGACCCCGACCGGACGAACGGGATGCTCGACGGGCTGACCGGCGCCTCGGGGCGGGTCCTGGCGATGCGCGACGCCGACGTGGGCGTCTCCCGCGAGCGGTCGCGCCGGTCCCGGTTCGTGCGCCTGGCCCTGGTCGTGTGGACCCTGGTCACCCTGGCCTGGCTACGGGCGCTGACGATGGAGGCCGGGGCGGCGTTCTTCCCGCTGCCCTCCGTCGACCCCTTTCTCGTCACGATCGTCATCTTCTTCGGGCTGCTGATGGCGCTCGCCGTCGGGCAGCAGGTGCTGTCCGGCAAGTCCCCGCACGTCACCTACCGCCCCGAGCAGATCGCGGTCGGCCTGGACGACGTCGTCGGGATCGACGGCGTCAAGGAGGACGTCGATCCGGTCGCTCAACCTGTTCCTGGCGCACCGCACGTTCAGCGCGGAGATGGGCGGCACGCCGCGCCGCGGGCTGCTGTTCGAGGGCGCCCCGGGCACCGGCAAGACGCACCTGGCCCGGGCGATGGCGAAGGAGGCCGGCGTGCCGTTCCTGTTCGTCAGCGCCACGAGCTTCCAGAGCATGTGGTACGGCGCGACCGCGAAGAAGATCCGCTCGTACTTCAAGGCGCTGCGCAAGGCGGCCCGCAAGGAGGGCGGGGCGATCGGCTTCATCGAGGAGATCGACGCCATCGCGACGTCCCGCGGCGGCGTCGCCACCGCGATGACCCCGCTGCAGGTCGCCGGCTGCCACGGCACCGCGTCGCTGCCGGCCACCTACGCCAGCCCGGCCGGGACGGCCTCGGCGGCGACGGTGACCTCGGCGTTCACCAGCGAGGGCACCGGCGGCGTGGTGAACGAGCTGCTGGTGCAGATGCAGTCCTTCGACGCCCTCACCGGCTGGCAGCGGCTCGGTGGCTGGGTCGTCGACCGGGTCAACCTGCTGCTCCCGCCGGACCGCCAGCTGCGCCGGCCCTCGCTGCTGCCGGCCAACGTGCTGCTGATCGCCGCCACCAACCGGGCCGACAGCCTGGACCCCGCCCTGCTGCGACCCGGCCGCTTCGACCGCCGACTGACCTTCGAGCTGCCGGCCAAGAGCGCCCGGCGCGCTCTGGTCGACCACTTCCTGGCCGGCAAGGCGCACGCCCCCGAGCTCGACGAGCCGGAGCGCCGCGACGCCCTCGCCGCGGTCACCCAGGGCTTCAGCCCGGCGAGCATCGAGCACCTGCTCGACGAGGCGCTGGTCAGCGCGGTCCGCCGCGGCTCGCGCCGGATGACCTGGCGCGACGTCGAGACGGCCCGGCTGGTCGAGACCGTCGGCGCCGGGGCGCCGGTCGAGTACACCGACCATGAGCGCCGGCTGATCGCCACCCACGAGGCCGGCCACGCGACGCTGGCCTGGCTGACCGCGCCGCACCGCCGGCTCGAGATCCTCACGATCGTCAAGCGCCGGGGCGCGCTCGGGCTGCTCGCGCACGGCGACCGCGAGGACGTCTTCACCCGCTCGCGCACCGAGCTGCTCTGCCTGGTCCAGATCGCGCTCGGCGGCCAGTGCGCCGAGGAGCTGTTCTTCGGCGACGTCTCCACCGGTCCGGGCGGGGACCTGCTCTACGCGACGAACTGCGCCGCCGAGATGGTCGGGGCGCACGGCATGGACGGCAGCCTGGTGTCCTACCTGGCCGTGCAGGGCAGCGCCCTGTCCGACACCAACGTCACCGGCCGGGTGCTCGCCGACAGCCGGGGGCGGGAGCGGGTGGAGGCGCTGCTGCAGGAGCAGAAGGCGGTCGCCCGGCAGCTGCTGGCCGGCTCCCGGCACCTGGTCGAGGCGCTGCGCGACGCGCTGCTGGACCGCGAGGAGCTGATCGGCTCCGAGATCACCGACGTGCTCGAGGCGGCCGCCGCGGCGCCCCGCGTGATCGACCTGCGCGAGCCCCGGCTGGCGCCCGGCCGCTGAGCCGCCCGGACGCCGGCCGACGCGCCGCGTGACAGGCTGCCGGGATGTCCCGGGAGCTGTGGTCGCGCGGCGCGTCGTTCGCCGTCGTGGTGCTGCTCACCGTCGAGCTCGCGCTGTACGGCGCCTTCCTGGTCCCGGTGCACGTGGGCGCGACCCCGGTGCCGGTCGGGCTGGCGCTGGCGCCGGCGACCTACCCGCTGTGCCGGGCCGGCGCGGCCGCCCTCGGGTCGCGCCTCGGGGCCCTCGTCCCGCTGCTGGTCTGGGCCGCGGTCGCGTTCGCGCTGAGCGGCCGGCGCCCCGAGGGCGACCTGGTGGTGACCGGCAGCGTGCCCGGCCTGCTCTTCCTCGCCCTCGGTCTGCTCGCGGCGGCCGTCGCGACCGGGTCCTGGCGGCCCGGTGCTCCAGCCGACGGCGGGTTCGGCCGACACAGCGCAGGTGGAGCAGGCCGGTGACCCGTGACGACGATCGTCGTCGCCGATGACAGCCCCACGCTGCGCCGGATCCTGCGCGGGGTGCTCGGCCGGGCCGGCCACGAGGTCGTCGAGACCGTCGACGGCCTGGTCGCGGTCCAGGCGGCCCTGGCCCGTCAGCCCGACGCGGTCGTCCTGGACGTGCACATGCCCCGGATGTCGGGGTTCCTGGCGGCCCGGCTGCTCAAGGACGACTGGCGGACGGCGCACATCCCGGTCGTCATCCTCACCTCGTCGGTGGCGGCCGCGCACCGCGCGTACGCCGCGCACGCCGGCGCCGACCGCTACCTCACGAAGGACTTCGAGGCTCCCGAGCTCGTCGAGGCGCTCGCCGCGCTGCTCAGCGGTCCGACGACCCCGCCGTCCGCCCGGCCGGACCCGGTGGACGTGCCGCTCGAGCAGATCCTCGCCCGCGCCTGCGACCTGCTCGACCAGCGGCTGTTCGAGGCCTCCACCGCGCAGGCGGTGATGGCCGACGGGCTGCTCACCGCGGGGGACGACGTGGTCGCCGAGGCGCTCCTCGACGCGCTGCACCGCTTCGTGACGTACGACCTCGCGGCGGTGCTGCTGGCCGGGAACCTGCGCGCCCACGTCGCGGCCCCGGAGCCGTCGGGTGCGCCGCAGCTCGAGGGGTTCCTGGACCGCTGCGCGCAGGCGCTGGCCGGCGCGACGGGCCGCCCGGTCGCCCGCGGCGACCTCGACGTGCGCACCCCGGCGGGCTGGGTGGCCCCGCAGCCGGACGCGCCGGCGGGGACGTTCCTGTCCATGCCGCTGCGGGACCTGGACGGCGCGGTGACCGGCCTGCTGGGCCTGTCGAGCGCCCGGCCGAACGCGTTCGGCGAGACCGCGCTGTCCACGCTGCGGGTCGTCGCGGGGCCGGCCGGGCGGGTCGTGGAGCGCCTGCACCGGCTCGAGCGGGGCCTGCCCGCCGGTTAGCCTGGCTCGTGACCTCCGCGCCCGACCCGAGCACGCCGTCGCTGTCCCGTACGGGCAGCGACCGTCCCGTTCGCGCCGCCGTCGCGTGACGGCGCGCCGCCCGCTCCTGCTCGTCGCCGGCGCCGTCGTCACGGTCGGCCTCCTGGGCACCGGCGCGTACGCGCTGACCGGGCCGGACGTCCCCCGCGGCACCCGGGTCGCCGGGGTCGACGTCGGAGGCGCGTCCCGGGCGCAGGCCCGCAGCGCGTTGTCGGCGCTGCCGGTGCCGGTGTCGGTCCCGCTCGTCGCGGACGGGCAGCCGCTCTCCCTGGACCCCTCGGCGGCCGGCCTGCGGCTCGACCTGGACGGGACGCTCGACGCCGCGCAGGGTGGCCCGCTGGCCCGGCTGCGGGCTCTGCTGGGCGGCACCCGCGACGTGCGGCCGGTGAGCACCGCCACCACCCTCGACGCCGCGCTGACCGGGCTGGCCGGGCAGGTCGACCGGCCGGTCCGGCAGGGCGGGGTGACGTACGAGGGGCTCACCCCGGTCGCCGTCGCCCCGCTGGCCGGCAGGGAGCTGCAACGCGACGACGCCCGAAAGCGCGTGCTCGACGGCTGGCTGCTCGGCGAGCCGGTCGAGCTGCCGGTGACCGTCACCCCGGTCACGGTGGACGAGGCGGCCGTGCAGGCGGCGCTGGACGGTCCGGCCCGGGACGCGGTCGCCGCCCCGGTGGTGCTCGATGCCGGTGGCGCCGCGGTGACCGCGACGCCGGCGGACCTGGCGGCTGCGCTGACCTTCCAGGCCGACGGGGACGGCCGGCTCGCGCCGCGGGTGGACGGCCTCGCCCTGCTCCGCGCGCTGGGGGACCGCGCCGCACCGGTGCAGCAGCCGGCCCGGGACGCCGGCTTCGACGTCACGAGCGGCGTGCCGGTCGTCGTCCCGGCGCAGGAAGGCCAGGTGCTCGACGCCGACGGCCTGGCTGCCGCGGTCCAGCCGGTGGTGCTCGCGCCCGCGCCGCGGACCGCGTCCGTGACGCGCGCCGTGCAGCAGCCGCGGGTCACCACCGCGCAGGCGGAGGCGCTCGGCGTGAAGGAGATTATCGGCACCTTCACCACGCGGCACCCGTGCTGCCGGCCCCGGGTCACCAACATCCACACCATCGCCGACCTCGTGGACGGCACGCTGGTGCTTCCCGGCGAGACCTACAGCCTGAACGGCGCGGTCGGCGTCCGGGACCGGGCCCGGGGGTTCGTGGCCGCGCCGCAGATCAGCGAGGGCCAGTTCGTCGACGCGGTCGGCGGCGGCATCTCCCAGTTCGCGACGACGCTGTACAACGCCACGTTCTTCGCCGGCCTGGAGGACGTCGAGCACAAGCCGCACAGCTACTACATCTCCCGCTACCCGGAGGGCCGCGAGGCGACGGTCTCCACCCCGGCGCCGGACCTGCGGTGGCGCAACGACAGCCCGCACGGGGTGCTCGTCCAGACGTCGTACTCGTCCACCTCGATCACCGTCACGCTGTGGGGCACCAAGCGCTACGACGAGGTGCTGTCGCGCTCGAGCGGGCGGATGAACGTCAAGCCGTTCGGGGTCGAGTACGTCGACCGGCCCGACTGCACGTCCTCCAGCGGCATGGCCGGCTTCGACATCGTCATCACCCGCATCATGAAGAAGGCGGGAGCGGAGGTGGCCCGGGACACCGCCAGCCACCGCTACCTGCCGGAGCCGAGGTTCATCTGCGGCAAGCCCCCGGCCCCGCCGACCCCAGCGGTCCCGCCGACGCCGACGCCGCCGGTCGCGCCGACTCCCGCCCCGGCCCCCGCGGCGCCCGCTCCGGCCCCGACGGTCTCAGCCGGCTGACCACTCCTGGCCGGCCGGGGTGTCCTGCACGGTCACCCCGAGGTCGGCGAGCTCGTCGCGCAGCCGGTCGGAGGCGGCGAAGTCCTTCGCGCCCCGGGCCGCGGCCCGGGCGTCGAGCAGCTCCTGGGCGCCGGCGCGGCAGCGCGGCGGCGGGTCGCGGCCGGCCGACCAGTCGGGCGAGGTCCAGCCCGAGCAGCTGGTCCGCCCAGGCGAAGGTCTCGAACTTCGCGCCGTCGGCACGTCCGGGTCCTTCTCCAGCCGCCGCAGCACCTGCAGCGCCCGCGGGGTGTCCAGGTCGTCGTCGAAGGCCGCGAGCACCTCGTCGGCCGGCGCCTGCGTCCAGCGCCCGCGGACGGCGACTCCGCCCAGTCGGCGACCCGCTCGCGCCAGCGGGTCAGCGTCGCGTCGGCGCCGGCGATGCGCGTCCCAGGACAGGTTCGCCTGCTGCCGGTAGCGCGAGGACAGGAAGGCCAGCCGCAGCGCCAGCGGGTCGTGCCCGCGCTCCGTCGACGTCCGAGACCAGCACGACGTTGCCGGTCGACTTGGCCATCTTGCGGCCCTCGAACAGCAGGTGCTCGCCGTGCACCCAGTGGCGGACCACCTCGTCGCCCGACGCGCGCAGTCGCGACTGCGCCCGCTCGTCCTCGTGGTGCGGGAAGCGCAGGTCGATGCCGCCGGTGTGCACGTCGATGCGTCTCGCCGAGCAGGTCGCAGCGACATCGCCGAGCACTCGACGTGCCAGCCGGGGAAGCCGACGCCCCCAGGGGCGAGTCCCAGGTCATCTCGCGGGCCTCGCCGGCGCGCTTCCACAGCGCCCAGTCGGCGTGGAAGCGCTTGCCCTGCGCCGACCTCGCCGGCCTCGAGCCGGTGCCCGGCCCGCAGGTCCTCGAGCCGGTTGCCGCGACAGCCCGCCGTACGCGTCGTAGGACCGGGCGTCGAAGTAGACGGTGCCGTCGTCGCCGACGTAGGCGTGCCGCCGAGCTGACCAGCCGCTCGATCAGCGTGACCATCGAGTCGATCCACTCCGACGCCCGCGGGTAGGCGTCGGCCGGGCCGCACGTTGAGCAGCGGCGAGGTCGCGGTGGAAGGCGTCCTCGTAGAAGCGGGCGATGGCGAACGGGGCTCTTGTCCTCGAGCCGGGCCTGCGTGAGCAGCTTGTCCTCGCCGGTCGAGTCGACCGCCGAGTCGTCGGCGCAGGTGCCCGACGTCGGTGATGTTCTGCACCAGCTGCACCCGCAGGCCGCGCAGCTCGGCGGTGCGGCGGACGCAGGTCGGTGAGCAGGAAGGTGCGCAGGTTGCCGACGTGGGCGTAGCGGTAGACGGTCGGCCCGCACGCGTAGACCCGCAGCAGCCCGGGGGTCGCGGGCGATCACCTCGCGCACGGTCTTGGTCTGGGTGTCGGTCAGGCGCAGCACGCCGCAGACCCTACGGCGCGCCGTCAGTTCGAGCTGCGCGCGGGCGAGCCGGGCCTCCCGCCGCGCGGCGGTCGGCTCCGCGGCGTCGTCGGCGTCCGTCGACGACGAGCGGCGTACGTCTCCAGCTCGTCCGCGCCGCCGAGGTGGTCGCCGAGGCGGACCAGCAGCTCGCCGCGCTCGCGGCGCAGCGCCACCGGGTGGCGGGGGAGCAGCAGGCGACAGCTCGACCGCCCACAGGCGCATGCGCCGCCGCCTCCAGCCCCGGCGGACGCCGGGTCGCGAGCACCCGGACGTTGGTGAGCAGCCGCAGCAGCAGGTCGTCCGGAGCCGCCGGCCGCAGGTCCGGCTCGCGCAGCGGCCCGCCGGTCGCTGCGCGGACCAGCGCGTCGACGTCGGCGACGTCCAGCACGCGGCCGCCGGCGAACGGGTCGACGAGCACGTGCTCGTCGTCGGGCTCGCCGACCGCCGACGACGACGCGGCCGGGCAGCCCGACGGCGTCGCGCGGGCACCCCGAGCCGGCGCGGCGACCTCGATCCAGACCACCGACAGCAGGATCGGCAGGCCGCGCCGGCGCAGCAGCACCTCGTGCAGCAGCGACGAGCGCAGGTCGTCGAAGTCCTGCGCGCTGCCGCCGAAGCCGGCCTGCTCGCCGAGCGCCCGCCGCAGCGCCGCGGCCGCGACGGCCGCGCGGGCGCTCGGCGGGACGTGCGGCCGGGCGGCGGCGGCGAGCGCGTCGAGCGCCGCCAGCCCGACGTCGACGTCGAGGTCGGGCTCGACCTCGCCGCCGACGAGCAGGCAGGCCAGCCCGAGGTCGACCGGCTCGCTGCGCACGACCTCGGCGAAGCGCGCCCGGGTCGGGTCGCTCACCGGCCGCGGCCGGCGGCGGCGGGACGCGCTTGGCGGCGACCACGTCGGCCGCGGCGACGTCGACGAGCGCGCCGTCGCCGGTCGCGCACCCGGACGGCGCCCGTCGTCCCAGCGCTCGAGCTCGCCGAGCAGGTCGCTGAGCCGCCCGTCGGGCAGCCGGCGGCGCAGCACGACGCGGGCGCCGACGTCGTCCGGGTCCGAGCGCTGCAGCGCGTAGCCGCAGCCCCGGGTGGCTCGATCGGCGCTCACGTCAGCGACACTAGAGCGACCGCACCGTGAGAGGACCCCTGCTGTGACGTACGTGATCGCCGAGCCCTGCGTGGACGTCAAGGACAAGGCCTGCATCGAGGAGTGCCCTGTCGACTGCATCTACGAGGGCAAGCGCTCGCTCTACATCCACCCGGACGAGTGCGTCGACTGCGGTGCCTGCGAGCCGGTCTGCCCGGTCGAGGCGATCTTCTACGAGGACGACACCCCGGCGCAGTGGAAGGACTACTACCGCGCCAACGTCGACTTCTTCACCGAGACGACGACCATCGGCTCGCCCGGCGGCGCCAGCAAGGTCGGCCCGGTCGACCTCGACCACCCGGTCGTGATGGCCGTGCCGGTCGGCAAGAACACCGAGGGCCACTGAGCGCCCGGCGCCGGCGCCCCGGCTGGGCGGCCCGCGCCGCTCTGCCGGACTTCCCCTGGGACCGGCTCGCGCCGTACGGCGAGAAGGCCCGGGCGCACCCCGGCGGCGCCGTCGACCTGTCGATCGGCACGCCGGTCGACCCGACGCCGCGGGTCGTGCAGGACGCGCTGCGCGCGGCCGCCGACGCGCCCGGCTACCCGCTGACGATCGGCACGCCGGCGCTGCGCGAGGCGCTGGTCGGCTGGGTCGGCGCGCGGCTCGGCGCCGACGGTCGACGCCGCGGCACGTCGTGCCGAGCATCGGCAGCAAGGAGACTCGTCGGCGCTGCTGCCGTCGCTGCTCGGGCCTGGCCCCGGGCACGCAGGTGCTGCTGCCGCGCGCTGGCCTACCCGACGTACGACGTCGGGCGCGCGGCTGGCCGGCTGCGAGCCGGTCGCCGACGGACGACCCGACCGCCGCACGACCCGTCCGGCGTCGGGCTGGTGTGGCTCAACTCGCCGTCCAACCCGACCGGCGAGGTGCTGTCCGCGCGAGCGGCTGCGGCGCGGTCGTCGACTGGGGCCGCGAGCACGGCGTGCTGGTCGCCAGCGACGAGTGCTACCTCGAGCTCGGCTGGGACGCCGAGCCGGTGTCAGCGTGCTGCACCCGTCGGTGTCCGGCGGGTCGCGCCGACGGGCGTGCTGGCGCGTGCACTCGCTGTCCAAGCGCAGCAACCTGGCCGGCTACCGCGCCGGCTTCGCCGCCGGTGACGCCGACGGCCGTCGCCGCGATCGTCGAGGCGCGCAAGCACATCGGGCTGCTCGTGCCCGGCGCCGGTGCAGGCCGCCGCTGGTCGCGGCGCTCGGCGACGACGACCACGTCGCCGAGCAGCGGGCGCGCTACGCCGCCCGCCGCGACGGTGCTGCTGCCGGCGGTCCGGGCCGCCGGCTTCACCGTCGAGCACTCCGAGGCCGGGCTCTACCTGTGGTGCACCCGCGGCGAGGCCTGCTGGGACACCGTCGGCGCGCTCGCCGACGTCGGCGTCCTGGTCGGCGCCCGGCGAGTTCTACGGCGCGGCCGGCGCGCGGCACGTCCGGTTCGCGCTGACCGCGACCGACGAGCGCGTCGCGGCCGCCGCCGAGCGGCTCGCACGCGCTGGCCTGAGCCGGCCGGCGGAGCCTGCGCCGGCCGTCCCGCGGTCGGACGGCCGGCGTGCGGCGGGCCGCCCGGTCCCCGTAGGCTGGCGGGCATGACCGACAGCCCGATCAGCCCGTCGTCGACGAGCTCTGGGAGCGCCGCGACGAGCTCACCCCCGACGACGAGGACGCCCGCAAGCGCGGTCGTCGCGGCGGTCGACCAGCTCGACGCCGGCGAGGCCCGGGTGGCGCGGGTCGTCGGCGACGAGGTCGTCGTCGACGAGCGCGCCAAGCGGGCGATCCTGCTGGCGTTCAAGGTGCTGCCGATGGCCGCAGGGCGCCAACGGCGACTTCCGCGTGCACGACCGCGTGCCGCTCAAGACCACGCTTCGACGGCGTCCGGGTGGTGGCCGGCGCGATCGCCCGCTGGGGCTCGCACTTCGAGCCGGGGGTGGTGCTGATGCCCAGCTACACCAACATCGGCGGCTACGTCGGCAGCGGCTCGATGGTCGACACCTGGGCGACCGTCGGCTCGTGCGCGCAGATCGGGCGCAACGTGCACCTGTCCGGCGGCGTCGGGCTCGGCGGGGTGCTCGAGCCGCCGCAGGCCGCTCCGGTCGTCGTCGAGGACGACGCGTTCATCGGCTCGCGCTCGATGGTCGTCGAGGGCGCCCGGGTGCGCCGCGGCGCCAAGCTCGGCGCCGGCGCGATCCTCACCGCCAGCACCCGCGTGTTCGAGGCCGAGACCGGCGCCGAGCTGGCCCGCGGCGTCGCCCCCGAGCGGGCGGTCTGCGTCGGCTCGACCCGGGTGAAGTCCTTCCCCGGCGGCGACTTCGGGATGCCGTGCCTGCTGGTGCTGCGCTACCTCGAGCCGGGCCAGGAGCACGACAAGCTGGCGCTCAACGACGTCCTGCGCGAGCACGGCGTCGCGCCCTGATGCTCGACCTCGCCGCAGACCCGGTCGAGCTGACCGCGGCGCTGGTCGACGTCGCCTCGGTGAGCGGCGACGAGGCCGAGCTGGCCGAGCTGGTGGAGCGGGCGCTGACGGCGGTGCCGCACCTGACGGTCGTCCGCGACGGCAACGCGGTCGTCGCCCGCACGTCGCTCGGCCGCGAGCGGCGGGTGCTGCTCGCCGGGCACCTCGACACCGTGCCGATCGCCGACAACGTGCCGAGCCGGCGGGACGGCGACCGGCTCTACGGCTGCGGCACCAGCGACATGAAGACCGGCGACGCGGTGCTGCTGCACCTGGCCGCGACGCTCCCCGACCCGGCGTACGACCTGACCTTCGTGCTGTACGACAACGAGGAGGTCGAGGCCGACCGCAACGGCCTGCGCCGGCTCGCCGAGCACCGCCGCGACCTGCTCGACGCCGACCTCGCCGTGCTCATGGAGCCGACCAACGGCGCAGGTCGAGGCCGGCTGCCAGGGCACGCTGCGGGTCGGACGTGACGCTGCCGGGCGTGCGCGCGCACAGCGCCCGCTCCTGGCTCGGCGAGAACGCCATCCACGCCGCCGCGCCGCTGCTGACGACGCTGGTGCGCTACGACGCGCGCGGTCGGTCGAGATCGACGGCTGCACCTACCGCGAGGGGCTGAACGCCGTCGCGGATCGACGGCGGGGTCGCCGGCAACGTCATCCCGGACGCCTGCACGGTGTCGGTGAACTTCCGCTTCGCCCCGGACCGCACCGAGGAGCAGGCGCTACGACGCACGTCCGCGAGGTGCTGGCGCCGTACGAGTGCGAGCTCGACGACAGCGCGCCCGGCGCGCTGCCGGGGCTGTCGGCGCCCGCCGCGGCGCACTTCGTCCAGGCCGTCGGCGGCGAGCCGGTCGCGAAGTACGGCTGGACCGACGTCGCCCGGTTCGCCGCCCTCGGCATCCCGGCGGTGAACTTCGGCCCGGGCGACCCCAACCTCGCGCACACCCGCGAGGAGTCCGTCGACGTCCGGCTGATCACCTCGCTGCACCGCGGCGCTGCGGTCGTACCTGACCGCCTGACCGGCTGACCGCTGTCGCGGTGGCGGCTGGAAGACTGGTCCGGTGACCTCCGCCCCGCGGCCCGACCGCGGTCCCGCTCCCGGCGCGGGCCGCCGAGCGGTCCATCCCGGCACCGACCTCGACGAGGCGGTGGTCGACTGCGCGGTCTACGTGGCCGGGGCCCGGGTTCCCGGTACGACCGGGCTGGACGAGGTGCTGAGCACCGCCCGGGACCGCGGGGGGTTCGTCTGGATCGGCCTGCACTCCCCGGACGCGCCCGCGCTGCAGGGCGTCGCCGACCGGTTCGGGCTGCACCCGCTCGCGGTCGAGGACGCGGTGCACGCCCACCAGCGCCCGAAGCTGGAGACGTACGGCGACGACCTGCTGTTCATGGTCCTCAAGACGGTCCGCTACGTCGACAGCGAGGACGCCATCGAGACCGGCGAGCTGATGCTCTTCGTCGGCCCCGACTTCGTGGTGACCGTGCGGCACGGTGACGCGGCGGACCTCGCGGCGGTGCGCCGGGACCTGGAGGCGCATCCGGAGATGCTCGCGCTGGGCCCGACCTCGGTGCTGCACGCCGTGGTCGACCGGGTGGTCGACGGGTACGACCCGGCGGTCGTCGCGGTCGAGGACGACGTCGCCGAGATCGAGGACGAGGTGTTCAGCGCCACCCGGCGCCAGCCGACCGAGCGGATCTACAAGCTCAAGCGCGAGGTGCTGGAGTTCCGTCGTGCGGTCGAGCCGCTCGGCGCGGCGACCGGGGCGCTCGCCGGGGGCCAGGTGCGCTGCCTGGACCCGCGGACCGCGGAGTACTTCCGGGACGTGCACGACCACGTCCTGCGGGCCTCCGAGCTGGTCGCCTCGGTGGATGCGCTGCTGGACAGCGCGCTGGCGTCGAACCTGGCCCAGGTCTCGGTCCGGCAGAACGAGGACATGCGCCGGATCAGCGCCTGGGTGGCGATCGCGGCGGTCGGCACGCTGATCGCCGGGATCTACGGGATGAACTTCGAGCACATGCCCGAGCTCGGCTGGACGTACGGCTACCCGCTGGCGCTGGCCCTGATGCTCGGCTCCAGCGTGGTGCTCTACCTCGGGTTCAAGCGGAACAACTGGCTGTAGCCGACGGGGTGCGCCGGGGGCGACTACTTTTCCTGATGTGCCCGCCTCCATCGATCCCGACCGCCCCCCGTCCACGCGCAGCACCCCCGAGAAGCAGCGCGGCCCGGTCACGCTCCGCCGCGGGCAGGTGCAGGGCAGCACCACCGACGAGCGCCTGCTCGACAGCCGCGGCCCGTCCGACTGGGTGCACACCGACCCGTGGCGGGTGCTGCGCATCCAGTCCGAGTTCGTCGAGGGCTTCGGCCTGCTCGCCGAGCTGCCGCGCGCGGTCAGCGTGTTCGGCTCGGCCCGGACGCCCCAGGACGCGCCGGAGTACGCCCTCGGCAGGACGCTCGGCGGCGCGCTGGCGGAGGCCGGCTGGGCCGTGATCACCGGTGGTGGCCCCGGCGTGATGGAGGCCGTCAACCGCGGCGCCGTCGAGGCCGGTGGCCTGTCGGTCGGGCTGGGCATCGAGCTGCCCTTCGAGCAGAGCCTGAACGACTGGGTCGACCTCGGCATCGAACTTCCGGTACTTCTTCGCCCGCAAGACGATGTTCGTGAAGTACGCGCAGGCCTTCGTCATCCTGCCGGGCGGCTTCGGCACCATGGACGAGCTGTTCGAGGCGCTCACCCTCGTGCAGACCCGCAAGGTCAAGCAGTTCCCGGTCGTGCTGATGGGCACCGCCTACTGGTCGGGCCTGGTCGACTGGCTGCGCAGCACGATGCTCGAGCACGGCTACCTGTCCGCCGAGGACCTGGAGCTGCTGCACGTCACCGACGACATCGAGGACGTGCTCAAGGTCATCGAGGCGGCGAACGAGGAGCGCCAGGACAGCGAGCCGCACGCGATCGGCAACGAGGTCATCGGGGACGGGTCCAGCGCCGACGGGCGAGGCTGACCGTGCCGGCGGTCTGCGTCTTCTGCGCGTCCAGCACGCGCATCGCCGACTCCTACGTCGACGCTGGCCGCCGAGGTCGGCAGCGGCGCTGGCCGCGGCGCGGGCACACCCTGGTGTCGCGGCGGCGGCAACCTGTCGATGATGGGCGCGGTCGCGCAGGCCGCCCGGGCCGGCGGCGCCCGGACGACCGGGGTGATCCCGCGAGGCGCTGCTCGCCTACGAGGTGGGCGACACCGACGCCGACGAGCTGCTCGTCGTCGGCGACATGCGCGAGCGCAAGGCGCCTGATGGACGCCCGGGCCGACGCCTTCCTGGCGCTGCCCGGCGGGCTCGGCACGCTGGAGGAGCTGGTCGGAGGTCTGGGTCAGCCGGCTGCTCGGGCTGCACGGCAAGCCGGTCGTGGCGCTGGACACCGACGGGCTGTACGCGCCGCTGCGGGCGCAGGTCGCCCTGATGGTCGAGCGGGGCTTCGTCCGCCCGGAGGCGGCGGGCGCCCTGACCTGGACGTCGTCGGTGAAGGAGGCGCTGGACGCCGTGGAGGCGGGGCTGCGCCGGCCGGTCGGCGTCACGCCGCTCGACCGCGGAGGCGCTGGAGGCCGAGCCCTGACCGGGGACGGTCAGGTCCAGTACAGGACGCGCGCCGCGGGCAGCCGGGCGGCGAGCTCGGCGGCGAACCACCCGCGCAGCTCGCTCATCACGTCCTTGGGGTAGACGTGCTTGAGGGCGCCGAACTTCCCGCGCTTTGCGGTCCGCTGCGACTCGTCCATCTCCAGCTGCGTCCGCGGGTACCAGCCGAGCAGCACCTCCTTGCTGCCCGGCGTGAAGCGGTGCGTGATCAGCTCGGCGGTGAGGTCGAGCCGGTCGACGTCGGCCACCGCCCGGGCGACGAGGTCGAGCAGCGCGGCCGTAGTGCTCGCGCCAGTCCGGCACCGGCATGATCGGCGCGATCGTCAGCCCGACCGGGTAGCCGTCCCGGGCCAGCCGGCGCAGCGCCGCGACGCGGTCCTCGAGCCGGGCCGTGCCGCCCTCCACGCGGGTGGTCACCGGCGAGCGCGTTGACGCTGAACCGGACCCGCGTGCGCCCGGCGTGCGGCAGCCCGACGAACGGCCCCGACGTCGTCGTACTTGGTCGTCCAGCGCAGCTGCACCGGCGGCGTCCCAGGCGCCGAAGTGCTCGACCGCCCGCTGCCAGCGCCCGGTGAGGTGCTCCAGCGCCAGCGGGTCGGTGTAGCAGGACGCCTCGAAGGTCGTGCCCTCCTCGGGGCGGCGGCGGGCGGTGCCCTCGCCGACGTACGGCGCCAGCCCGTCCAGGATCTCGTCCAGGTCGGCGTAGACCCGGGTGACCGGCGGGCCGGACAGCGAGCCGGCGAGGTAGCAGTACTGGCAGTGCGCCGGGCAGCCCTCGGCCAGGTCGAACGCGCCAGTCGGCGCTCGGCGCGATCGGCTGCAGCCGTCGCCGGCTGACGGCGGGCTGACCACGAGCGCCAGCGTCGCCTTCGCCAGCGCGTACGTCTGCCGCTCGTCGGCGCCGCGGACGCCGGTCAGCCGGTTCGCCCTTCAGCCGCTCGACCTCGAGCCCGAGCCCTTCGACGCGGGCGACGATCCGCTGGCCGTGCGCGGTGTCGAGGGCGGCCGGGGTGACGACCACGCGGCGGGGGATCCAGCGCCGGGCCGGCCGGGCCGGCGGCGCGAGCCCGGACAGGTCGCGGGTCGGCACCTGCTCGCCGGTGGCGCTGTGCGGCGCCGGCGGGACGTCCTCGGCCAGCGGGACGTCCAGGTCGATCGGCTCGGGCGGCATCGCGGTCACCGGCAGTGGATGCCCCGCCCGGCGGCCGCTGCACCGGACCGGACCGGTCGGCTCTGGCAGGATCAGCAGGTGGGAACGGTGCTCGCGGTGCTCGGCGTGCTCGCCGTGCTCTTCGCTGCCGCGCTGGTCGCCACCCGCGGCGCGCGAACCGCTCGCCGAGGCGCCGCCGGACGCCGCCGACCCGGCGCTGCCCGCGGACCGGATGGTGGCGGCCGACGACCTCGAACGGGTCCGGTTCGGCATGGCCCTGCGCGGCTACCGGATGGCCGAGGTCGACGCCCTGCTGGACCGGCTCGCCGCGGAGCTGCGCGAGCGGGACGCCCGGCTGGCCGCCCGCGAGCAGCCCGACCCGCCGGCCTGAGCGCCCGCCCGGCGTCCGGGAGCGACCCCGGGTGGCAGCCCGGCCGTCGCCCGGTCAGGATCGGACGATGACCGCCACCCTCGTCCTGCAGGTCCCCGTCGACGCTCCGGCGGAGGCCACCTGGGCCGGCGCGGTCGACTGGGACGGGCAGGGCGAGTGGATGCTCGGCACCCGGGTGCGGGGCACCGCGCAGGACGGCGTCGGCGTCGGCGGCGGGATCGAGGCGTTCACCGGGTTCGGACCGATCGGCTTCCTCGACACGATGGAGATCACGGCCTGGGAGCCGCCGCTGCGGCTGCGACGTCCGGCACACCGGCGCGCCTGGTGCGCGGCACCGGTGTGTTCGAGGTGCGGCCGCGCGGGCCGCAGGCGTCGGAGTTCGTGTGGCGCGAGGACCTCGAGCTGCCGCTCGGCGCGCTCGGCCGGGTCGGCTGGCCGCTGGTCCGCCCGCTGTTCGCGGCCGGCGTCCGGCTCTCGCTGCGACGGTTCGCCCGCTGGGTCGAGGCCGGCCGGCCCGGGCGGCCCTGACCCGGGCGACCCTGACCCGGCCGGCCCTCGAGGGCCGCGGCTCAGCGCCCGGCGAACACCGGCCGCTCCTTGGCCAGGAACGCTGCGCACGGCGGCGGCGTGGTCGGCGCTGTCGCCCGCCCGGGCCTGCTGGCGGTCCTCCTCGGCGAGGGCCTCGGCCAGCGTCGACGTGGCGGCCAGGTGCAGCGACTGCTTGAGGGCGGCGTACGCGACGGTCGGTCCGGCGGCCAGCCGGGAGGCGAGCTCCTGCGCGGCCGGCAGCACCTGCTCGGCCGGCACGACGGCGGTGAGCAGGCCCATCTCGAAGGCCTGCTCGGTGGTGAACGGCTCGGCCAGCAGCAGCAGCGCGGTGGCCTTGGCCGCCCCCGACCAGGCGCGGCAGCGTCCAGGACAGGCCGGAGTCGGCGGTCAGGCCGATCCCGGTGAACGCCGTCGTCCACCGCGCGCCCTGCCCGCCGATCCGGAAGTCGCAGCGCGCAGGCCAGCCCCAGCCCGGCGCCGGCGGCGGTGCCGTTGACCGCGGCGACGACCGGCTTCGGCATCGTCGGCGAGCGCGGTGACCAGCGGGTTGTAGTGGTCGCGCACGGTCGACAGCGGCGCCGGGTCGCCGGCCTCGAGCAGCGCGGCGTGCTCGCGCAGGTCCTGCCCGACGCAGAACGCCCGCCCGGTGCCGGTGAGCACCACCGCCCGGACGGCGTCGTCGGCAGAGACCGCCGCGACCGCCTCGAGCAGCGCGACCTTGAGCGTCGACGGTGAGCGCGTTCATCCCCTCGGGCCGGTCCAGGGTCACGGTGGCGACCCCGTTGGCGGTCTCGACGTGGACGGTGCCGGACGGGTCGGGTGCGGTCATCGCGGTCTCCTCGGCGGTGCTGCGGGTGGGCGTCCGGGGCAGTCTGCCGCTCCGACAGGGGAGGGCGCCTACCGGCCCGCCACGGCATGCGGAAGACTGTGACGACGGCGCACCCGCGCCTGGACACCGGACTGGGAGGTTGGTCGGATGGCGGCCATGAAGCCGCGGACGGGTGACGGTCCGCTCGAGGTCACCAAGGAGGGACGCGGCATCGTCATGCGCGTGCCCGCTCGAGGGTGGCGGGCGACTCGTCGTCGAGCTGAACGCCGAGGAGGCCGGCGCCCTGGGCGACGCCCTCAAGGCCGTCGTCTCCTAGCACCGCACGCAGCGGCCCCGGCCGGTTCCCAGCCCCGCTGGGAGCCGGCCGGGTCCGGTCTGCCGTCCCGAAAGGACCACCGTGCCCCCGCACCCGCCCGCCGGCCCGACCGCCCCGGACCTGCCGACCGTCACCCTGGCCACCGACGTCCCGGGCCCGCCGCCGGTGCTCGCCCTGCCCACCCGAGCCGGCGCCTCCGACGGGCTCGCGGTGCTGCTCGCCCGGGCGCCCGAGGGCACGTCCGCGGCCGACCTGGCGGCGCTGCTGGTCGCCGAGGACGGCCAAGGGCGGCGCCGGCGAGGTCGTCGACCTCGCGCCGGACGGCGCGCCGACTCGGCCCGGCTGCTGCTCGTCGGGACCGGCGCGGGCACGCCGGAGGACCTGCGCCGGACCGGTGCCGCGGTGGCCCGCCGGGCCAAGGGGTCGACGTCGCTCGCGATGGACCTGCGCGACCTGGCGCTCGCGGCCGCAGGCGCTGCGCGCGCTGGCCGAGGCGACTGGTGCTGGCGTCGTACGGCTTCACCCGCGGCCCGACGCCCCCGAGCGGCCGCTGCGCGACATCGTGCTGGTCGTGGGCGACCCGGCGGGCCTGCAGGAGGCCCTGGACGGCGCCCTCGTCGTGCGCGCGCGCCGTGGCCACGGCCCGCGACCTCGTCAACACGCCGGCGCTGACCAAGTCCCCGGCCTGGCTCGCCGAACGGGCCGTGGCCCTGCTGCCGGACCTGGCCGTCCGGTGTCCGGGACGAGGCCGAGCTCGCCGCCGAGGGGCTTCGGCGGCCTCGTCGGCGTCGGCCAGGGCTCGACCCGGCCGCCGCGGCTGGTCGAGGCGCGCTACGACGGCGGCGGCGAGCCGGCACGTCGTCCTGGTCGGCAAGGGCATCACCTTCGACACCGGCGGCCTGTCGCTCAAGCCCAACGACGGCATGGTCGACGATGAAGAACGACATGGGCGGCGCGGCCGCGGTCCTCGGCGCCCTGCGCGCCGTCGCCGACCTGCGCCTGCCGGTTCACGTCACCGGCCTGCTGGCGCTGCGCCGAGAACATGCCCAGCGGCACGGCCCAGCGGCCGGGCGACGTGCTGACCCAGTACGGCGGCCGCACGGTCGAGGTGCTCAACACCGACGCCGAGGGCCGCCTGGTGCTCGCCGACGCGCTGGCCTACGCCGACACGCGATGCTGGCGGCCGACGTCGTCGTCGACGTCGCGACGCTCACCGGCGCGATGCCGGTCGCGCTCGGCAAGCGCATCGCCGGGCTGTTCGCCTCCGACGACGACCTCGCCGGCGCCCTGGAGCGGGCGGCGGCCGACGCGGGCGAGCGGCTGTGGCGGATGCCGCTGGTCGAGGACTACCGGCGCGGCGCTGGACTCGCCGGTGGCCGACCTGCGCAACATCGGCGACCCGGGACTGCACCTGCATGGGCGGCTCGATCACCGCGGCGCTGTTCCTGCGCGAGTTCACCGGCGGGCGACCGTGGGCGCACCTCGACATCGCCGGCCCGGCCTGGTCCGGCAGCGACGACGACGAGCTCACCAAGGGCGGCACCGGCTACGGCGTACGCCTGCTGGTGCGCTGGCTGGAAGCGCTGGCCGGCTGACCGTTCTGGCCGTTCTGCCCGGGTGCGTGGTCAGGCAGCCCCGGTGTGGGCCGGCGCGCGCGGTCTGCGCCTGCCCGCGCGCTGCCTCGCCCGCGGCGCTTCCCCTTCGCCCCGCCCCGCTTCCCCTTCGTAGCGGCACGTGCTCGACGGCGGCGCACGCGGAGGCGTTGCGCAGGGGAGGTGCCGCGGGCGGCGGCGGGTCGTCCCCTTCGGTGCTGCGCCTCCCCTTCGTACGGGCACTTTCCGGAGCTCTCGCGGAGGCGTTGCGCAGGGGACGTGCCCGGGCGGGGCCGTGCCTCCCGCTTCGGCGCTGCGCTTCCCCTTCGCAGTGGCACTTTTCGGAGCTCTCGCAGAGGCGTTGCGCAGGGGAGGTGCCCGGGCGGGGCGGTGCCTCCCCTTCGGCGCTGCGCTCTCCCCTTCGTCAGGGCACTGTTCGGAGCTCTCGCAGAGGCGTTGCGCAGGGGAAGTGACCGGCCGCAGGGGAGGCCCGCCCAACCCGACCCGCCCGCGCCCCCCAGCCGCTTCGGCTCCGGGTCAGACGGCCGGGGCGTCCTGCTTGACGGCGACCAGCAGGCCCGCGCCGACCGGCAGCAGGGCGGGGACGAGCCGCGGCTCCTCGCGGACCGCCCGCGCGAGCTCGCGCGCGGCCAGCACCTCGGGGTCGCGCGCCGACGGGTCGGCCACCCGCCGCTCACCAGCGCCCCGGCGAACACGACGACCCCGCCGAGGCGCAGCAGCCGCAGCGCCGCGGCGCAGGTAGTCGACGGTCTCGGCCGAGCTCGCGTCGCAGAGCACCAGGTCGTACGCGCCGTCGGACAGCCGCGGCAGCACGTCGAGCGCGCGCCCGGCGATCAGCCGGACCCGGCCGCCCGGCACGCCGGCCTCGACCAGGCTCGCCTTGGCCAGCCGCTGGTGCTCGGGCTCGGCGTCGATGCTGGTGAGCACGCCGTCCGGGTGCAGGCCGCGCAGCAGCCACAGCGTGGAGACGCCGGCGCCGGTGCCGAGCTCGACGGCGTGCCGGGCGCCGGACAGCGCCGCGAGCACCCGCAGGGCCGCGCCGGTCGCCTCGTCGACGGCCGGGACCCCGACCTCGCGCGGCGCGCTGGCGCGCCGCGAGCAGCGGCGCGTCCTCGGGCTGGAAGGCGGCGATCCAGGCGTCCGCCGCGGCGGCGGTCCTGGCGCGGGCTTGCTGCCGCGCGTGTGCGCCGGACTCGGCCGCCTGCGGCGGGCAGGGGACCGCCGGACAGCGGGCCACCGGACTGCGGACCGGACTCGATCACGGGACTCCTCGACTCGGACCCGGGCGAGCCTAGTGGGCGGCCGCGCGGGCGGGAACCTGCGGGTCGACCGGCCCGTTCGTCGGGCAGGAGCGCAGCGCCGGATGTCCCTGCCCCGGCTCACGCCCACTTCACAGGAGGCCCGTCACCATGCTCGCCACGGGAGTGCGCCGCGCGCTCCGGGCAGGACGCTCGACCGTGAGCGAGTCCGTCCGCGAGACGACGTCCGGCGGCGCCGGCGAGTGGTCGCCGCCGACCTGGGACGAGGTCGTGCGCAGCACTCGGCACGGGTCTACCGGCTGGCCTACCGGTTGACCGGCAACAAGCACGACGCCGAGGACCTCACGCAGGAGGTCTTCGTCCGGGTCTTCCGGTCGCTGTCGAGCTACACCCCCGGCACGTTCGAGGGCTGGCTGCACCGGATCACCACCAACCTGTTCCTCGACACCGTCCGGCGGCGCGCCCGGATCCGGTTCGAGGCGCTGCCCGACGACGCCGAGCGGCTGGCGAGCCGCGAGCGCGGGCCGGCGCAGCTCTACGACGACACCCACTTCGACGCCGACGTGCAGGCCGCGCTCGACGCGCTGCCGCCGGACTTCCGCGCCGCCGTCGTCCTGTGCGACCTCGAGGGCCTGTCGTACGAGGAGATCGCCGACACCCTCGGCATCAAGATCGGCACCGTGCGCAGCCGCATCCACCGGGGCCGCAGTCGCGCTGCGGGCAGCGCTGGCGCACCGCGCACCGCTGGCCGCATGGCGCAGTCCCGCGTGACGGGACACCTCGGTGCCGACCTGGCCGCGCTCGTCGACGGCGAGCTCGACCACGGCTCCCGCGAACGGGTGCTCCGGCACCTGCTCGCGGTGCGTCGACTGCCGGACCGAGGTCGAGGCGCAGCGCCGGTTCAAGAGCCGGTTGCTGGGGATGGGCACGCCCCACCCCGAGCCGGACCTGGCCGCCCGGCTGCGCGGGCTGGCCGGCGAGTCCCTCCGGCTGCCCGGGCCGGCTGCCGCCGGCGCGGTCCCGGGAGCCCGTCGACGGCTGCCCCGGGCCAGGGTCGGCGGCGCGCTGGCGGTCGGCGGCGTCCTCGGCGTGCTCGTCCTGGGTGCTCCTGCCGACACCCCGACCCGCACGCCGGTCGACCCGACCAGCGACGCCTTCCTCGTCCAGCACGCCCACAGCACGGCCGAGCTGCCGATCCCCCTGCCGGCTGGAGTGACCTCGGCGGGCCGAAGCCGGTGAGAGCCGGCGTCCGGCCGCCGGCGGTCGGCGTGCTCGTCGCGGCGGTCGTGCTGGCGCTCTGCGGACCGGTCGCCGCCCGTCAGGACCCGGACTGGCGCGCCGGCCCCGGCCCCGGCGAGGGCGCCGCTGACAGCGGCCCCGGCGAGCGGGAGGCCGTGGACCTGCTGGCGGCGGCGGCGCACGCCACCCGGAACCGCGCCTGGACAGGAACCCAGTGGGTGTCCACGTGGCGGGCCGGGGTGGCCCGGTCGACGACGCACACGCTCGCGCACGACCCGACCTGGGGCACCACGGTGCTGTCCGGCGGCGCCCGGGAGCCCGCGTCGGTGCCGGACGCCGGTCTGGCCGGCCGGCTGCTCGGCGAGCTGGCCGACAGCTACGACCTGTCGGTCGCGGCGGACGGGAGTGCAGCGGGCCGGCCGGCCCGGGTGGTGGAGGTGCGCCGGCCCGGCGGTCGCGTCGTCGGCCGGTTCTGGGTCGACCGGGCGACCGGCCTGCCGCTGCGGGTCCAGGTCTACGACACCCGGGGTCGGCAGCTGCGCAGCAGCAGCTTCGTGTCGCTCGCCGTCGCGCCGGGCGCGGACCCGCCGCCGGACGTCCCGTCGACGCCGGGGCCGCCGGTCGACGTCCCGACCGTGGCCGGGCAGTGGGTGCCGCCCACCGAGCTGCCGGGCGGGTTCGTGCTCTTCGAGTCCGCCCGGACGCGTGCCGGTGCGGCGCCGGGGTGGCACCTGGCGTACTCCGACGGGATCTCCAGCCTGTCGTTGTTCACCCAGCCCGGCAGCCTCGGGAACGACCCGCACGCCGGCTTCCGCAGCGAGCGGGTCGGCGACGGCGACGTCTGGGTGCACCCCGGCACGCCGGAGCGGCTGGTCTGGCCCGGTGCCGGGCAGGTGTTCACCCTGGTGTCCGACGCGGCGCACGAGGACCTGCTGGCCGTCTTGGGGGCGCTGCCGCGGGACGCCGCCCCGAGGGACGGCGCGGTGCAGCGGTTCGGCCGGGGACTGGCCCGGATCGCGTCCTGGCTCGACCCCACGGCCTGACGCGCACCACACACGCCGACCGCGACACTGGAGCGGCAGCACCGCAGGTCCGCGCGTCGCGGACCGGTGGCCAGGACCCAGCCGGCCCGCACGGAGGACCCCGATGAACGAGCAGAACCAGCCCGGCGAGCCCGGCGCGCCCGAGGTGCCGCCGCAGGGCCGGGCGGACGGGGACGAGGCGGCCTGGTGGTCGAGGCCGGCGTCCGGTCCCTACGGCGCCCCGGACCGGTCCTCGGAGAGCTGGTGGAGCGGCCCGGGCGACCGGGCCGGGTACGCCCCGCCGACCGGCGCGCCGGCGTACAGCGCCCAGGGCCCCGGCCAGCCCGCGTACGGCGGAGCCGGCCCGGACGGTGCGGGCCACGAGCCCGAGGCGTCCGTCCCGCCGGCCGCGGACCCGCCGCTGTACGCGGGCAGTCCCGACCCGTGGGGCGTGCCCCCGGCGCCGGCGGCCGGCCGCCCGGCGCGCACCGGCCGGCGGGCGGGCCTGGGCCTGACCGCCGCGCTGCTCGCGGCCGGTCTGGTCGGCGGGGTCACCGGCGGCGCCGTGGTGGCCGCCCGGGACGGCAACGGCCTGACCGACCCGTCGGCCAGCCTGGGCAGCGTGACGGCCACGCGCTCGCTCGACCGGGCGCCCGAGTCGGTCGCCGGGATCGCCGACCGGGTGCTGCGCAGCACCGTCAGCATCCGGGTCCGCGGCGCCGCCGGCGCGGGCGGCAGCGGCAGCGGCGTCGTGCTGCGCTCCGACGGCTACGTGCTCACCAACAACCACGTCGTCGCCGCGGGGGCGAGCGGCGCGAGCATCACGGTGACCGTCAACGGCTCGTCCGGCCGGGAGCTGCCGGCGGAGATCGTCGGCCGCGACCCGGAGACCGACCTCGCCGTGCTCAAGATCTCCAGCGGGGGCCCGTTCGAGCCGGCCACCCTGGGCCGCAGCGCCGACCTCGTCGTCGGTGACCCGGTGATCGCGATCGGCTCGCCGCTGGGGCTGAACGGCACGGTCACCACCGGCATCATCTCGGCCCTCAACCGCACGGTGAACGTGCCGTCCGAGGACGGCGGCCGGGCGACCCCGCTGCTCAACGCCATCCAGACCGACGCCGCGATCAACCCCGGCAACAGCGGTGGCGCCCTGGTCGACGCAAGGGGAGCCGTGATCGGCATCAACTCGGCCATCGCGACGCTCGGCGCGAGCGCCGGCGACCAGGGCGGCAGCATCGGGGTCGGCTTCGCGATCCCGGTCGACGAGGCGCGCTCGGTCGCCGAGGAGATCATCCAGACCGGCCGGGCCACGCACCCGGCGATCGGCGTCGAGGCCGGCAACTCGGTCGCCGACGACGGCCGCAAGCAGGGCGCCCGGGTGACCCGGGTGGTCGGCGGCTCGCCGGCCGACGCCGGCGGGGTGCAGGTCGGCGACGTCATCACCCGGGTGCAGGACATCGAGGTGGGCAGCGTCGACGAGCTCATCCTCGCGCTGCGCCAGAGCAAGGTCGGCGACCGGGTGACCCTGGGCCTGCTGCGTGACGGCCGGAGCCAGAGCACCCAGGTCGTGCTGGCCGACAAGAGCAGCAACTAGTCCCGTTAGGCTGGCGCGGGAGCGGCGCGGCGGCCGCGTCGACACGAGGGGGCAGGGTGTTCAACCAGCTCGGCTGGCCCGAACTCACCGTGCTCCTGCTGCTGGCCCTGTTCGTGTTCGGGCCCGAGCGGCTGCCGGGCCTGGCCAAGGACGCCGGCAAGGCGCTCCGCCAGGCCCGCACGTACCTGCGGGGCGTGACCGACGACCTGAAGACCGAGCTGGGCCCGGAGATGGGCGACCTCGACCTCGCCTCGCTGCACCCCAAGACCTTCGTGAAGAAGCACCTGTGGTCCGACGACGACGAGGACGACGAGCGCGAGGACGACTACGTCGACCAGCTCGCCGGGCGGCCCCGCGGCGACTACCCGCTCGGCGAGGGCGAGACACCGCCCTGGGACCCGGACACCACCTGACGGTGCCCGGTCCCGGGCGGGCCGGCTAGCGCTTGGCGGGGGTCAGCCCGAGCGACAGACCGGCCAGCCCGCGGGGCTTGCCGGTGAGCGCCTCGGTGACCCCGAGCAGCGCCTTGGCCGCCGCCGAGTCCGGGTCGTCGAGCACCAGCGGTCGACCGGAGTCGCCGCCCTCGCGCAGCCGGATGTCCAGCGGCACCTGACCGAGCAGCGGGACCTCGGCCCCCAGGGAACGGGACAGGCTGGCGGCGACGGCCTCGCCGCCGCCGGCGCCGAACAGGTCGATCCGGTCCCCGCAGTGCGGGCACGGCAGGTAGCTCATGTTCTCGACCACGCCCGCGATCCGCTGGTGGGTCTGCAGCGCGATCGAGCCGGCCCGCTGGGCCACCTCCTGCGCGGCCAGCTGCGGGGTGGTGACGACGAGGATCTCGGCGCTCGGCACCAGCTGGCTGACCGAGATCGCCACGTCGCCGGTGCCCGGCGGCAGGTCCATCAGCAGGACGTCGAGGTCGCCCCAGTACACGTCGGACAGGAACTGCTGCAGCGCGCGGTGCAGCATCGGCCCGCGCCAGACCACCGGCGTGTTGTCCTTGGTGAACATCCCGATCGAGATGACCTTCACGCCGTACGCCGACGGCGGCATGATCATCGACTCGACCTGGGTGGGCCGCCCGGTCACGCCCAGCATCCGCGGGACGCTGAAGCCGTAGATGTCGGCGTCGAGCACGCCCACCTGCAGGCCCTTGGCGGCCATCGCCGCGGCGAGGTTGACGGTGACGCTGGACTTGCCGACGCCGCCCTTGCCGGAGGCGACGGCGTAGACCTTGGTGAGCGAGCCGGGCAGCGCGAACGGGATCTCGCGGACCGGGTCGTCGCCGCGGAGCAGCTTCTGCAGCTCCTGGCGCTGCTCGGTGCTCATCACGTCGAGCTCGACCGTGACCCGCGTGACACCCGGCAGGGCGCCGACCGCCTGGGTGACCCGGTCGGTGAGCGTCTCCTTCATCGGGCAGCCGCTGACGGTCAGGTAGATCGCCACCCGGGCGGTGCCGTCCGGGTCGACGACGGCGCTCTTGACCATGCCGATCTCGGTGATCGGTCGGCGGATCTCGGGGTCCTCGACCGTCGAGAGCGCGGCGGAGAGCTGGTCCTGCGTGGGCAGCACGGGAGTCCTCGGATCGTCGGACGGGGAGCCGGACGGATGCGGTCCGGCGAGGTCCAGCCTACGGCGGGCGGGCGCGGCCCGCCCAGGGCGAGGCCGGTCCGCCGGGCCGTCAGGCCTTGCCGGCGATCGCCTCGGCGGTGGCCAGCGTGCGCAGGGCGTTGTCGCGGTGCAGGTTCTCGACCATCCGGCCGTCCACGACGACGACCCCGCGGCCGTCCCGCTCGGCCTCGGCGAACGCCTCGACCACCCGGCGGGCAGCGTCGACCTCGTCGGCGGTCGGCGCCCAGACCCGGTTGGCCACCTCGACCTGCGTCGGGTGCACCAGCGTCTTGCCGTCGAAGCCCAGCTCGGCGCCCTGCCGGCACTCGGCCTCGAAGCCCGCCAGGTCGCGCACGTCGTTCCAGACCCCGTCGAGCACCGCGATGCCGGCCTCCCGGCCGCCCAGCAGGGCCGTCGCGAGGTGCGGCAGCAGCGGGCCGCGGCCGGGCACCAGCCTCGCGCGGAGCTCCTTGGCCAGGTCGTTGGTGCCGAGCACCAGGGCCGTCACGGTCTCGAAGCCGGCGATCGCCCGGACGTCGAAGACCGCCGTCGGCGTCTCGACCATCGCCCAGATCGCGGTGCCCTCCGGCAGCAGGCCGGCGACCCGCGACAGGTGCTCGGTCCCGCTCACCTTGGGCACGACGACGGCGTCCGGCCGGGCCTGCCCGGCGGCGCGCAGGTCGTCCTCGCCCCAGGGGGTGTCCAGCCCGTTGCAGCGGATCGTCAGCACCCGGCCGGGGTAGTCGCCGGAGGCCACCGCGGCGCAGGCCTGCTCGCGGGCGAGCTCCTTGGCGTCCGGGGCGACCGCGTCCTCGAGGTCGAAGATGATCGCGTCGGCCGGCAGGGTCTTCGCCTTCTCCAGCGCCCGGGCGTTCGAGGACGGCATGTAGAGCGCGGAGCGCAGGACGCCGGTCACAGGCCGTACGCCTGCGCCAGCTCGGGGTCGCGCGCGGCGAGGTCGGTCGCGAGCTGCACGACGACCCGGCACTGCTTGACCGACGCGTCGTCCTGCATCTTGCCGTCGATCATCACGGCGCCGGTGCCGTCGCCCATCGCGTCGATCACCCGCCTGGCCCAGGCGACCTCGGCCGGGTCCGGGGAGAACACCTTCTTGGCGATGCCGATCTGCACCGGGTGCAGCGACCAGGTGCCGACGCAGCCGAGCAGGTAGGCGTTGCGGAACTGGTCCTCGCAGGCCACCACGTCGGCGATGTCGCCGAACGGCCCGTAGTACGGGAAGATCCGCGCCTTCGCGCAGGCGTCGACCATCCGGGCCACCGTGTAGTGCCACAGGTCCTGCTGGAAGGTCGCCCGGGGCGCGTCGACGCCGTCCGGGCCGGGGTCCTCGCGGACCAGGTAGCCGGGGTGCCCGCCGCCGACCCGGGTGGTCTTCATCCTGCGGTCGGCGGCCAGGTCCGCCGGGCCGAGCGAGATGCCCTGCATGCGCGGCGAGGCCTCGGCGATCTCCTCGACCCGGGCCATGCCCGACGCGGTCTCCAGGATCGCGTGCAGCTGCAGCGGCCGGGAGATCCCGGCGCGGGCCTCGAGCTGGGCGACCAGCCGGTCGACGTAGTGGATGTCCTCCGGGCCCTCCACCTTCGGCACCATGATCACGTCGAGCCGGTCGCCGATCTCGGTGACCAGGGTCACCAGGTCGTCCAGCGCCCAGGGGGAGTCGAGCGAGTTGATCCGGGTCCACAGCTGGGTGCTGCCCAGCTCGGCGGTCCGGCCGACCTCGACCAGCCCGGCGCGGGCCGCCTCCTTGTTGTCGGCCTGCACGGCGTCCTCGAGGTTGCCGAGCAGCACGTCGACCTGGGGGGCCAGGGTCGGCACCTTCGCGACCATCTTCGGGTTCGACGGGTCGAAGAAGTGGATCATGCGGGAGGGCCGCCAGGGCGTCTCCTGCAGCGGGGCGGGCGCGCCGACGGCGAGCGGGCGGAAGAAGTCCCGGGGGCTACGGCCGGTGGCAGACATGCCAGCGAACGTAACGGAGCGCCGGGCGCCGCGCGGGGCGGGGGTCACCCGCGGCCTATCGTCCTGGTCATGACCACCACCACGGGCCTGAGCCCGGCCGAGCAGACGGTGTGGCGGACGTTCCTTCGCGCGCACGCGGTGCTGGTGCGCCGGCTCGAGGGGGAGCTGGTGGCCGAGCACGACCTGGCGCTGCCGTCGTACGACGTGCTGGTCCAGCTGTCGGAGGCGCCGCACCGCAGCCTGCGGATGACCGAGCTCGCCGACCGGGTGCTGCTGTCCCGCTCCGGGCTGACCCGGCTGGTCGACCGGCTGGTCCGGGACGGCCTGGTCGAGCGCCAGGCCTGCCCGCAGGACGCCCGGGGCACCCTCGCGGTGCTCACCGACGCCGGGCTGACCCGGCTGCGCGACGCCTGGCCGACGCACCTGCGCGGCGTCGCGGCGGCGGTCGGCCGGCTCACCCCGGCCGAGGTGGACGCGTTCACCGCGCTGCTCGGCAAGCTGGTCCCGGAGGCCGTGCCGGACGGCCGGCCCTGAGCCAGCCCGACGCGCGCGGCGTGCTGCGGGACGCCGCCGGCATCGGGGTGGCCGTCGGGGCGTACGGCTTGTCGTTCGGCGCCGCCGCCACCACCGCCGGGCTGTCGGTCGCGCAGGCCTGCGCGCTGTCGCTGCTGGTGTTCACCGGCGCCTCGCAGTTCGCGCTGGTCGGCGTGCTCGGCGCGGGCGGCGGGGTGCTGTCGGCGGTGGCCGGCGCCGCGCTGCTGGGCACCCGCAACCTGCTGTACGCGGTCCGGCTGGCGGACCTGCTCCGGCTGACCGGGCTGCGCCGGACGGTCGCCGCCCAGCTCACCATCGACGAGTCGACGGCGATGGCGACCGCGGCGCCGCCGCCGCTGGCGGGCCTGGCGTTCTGGGCGACCGGCGGGGCGATCTACGTGCTGTGGAACCTGGCGACGCTGCTGGGCGCCCTCGGCGCCCGGGCCGTCGACCCGCGGGCGCTCGGGCTGGACGCCGCGGTCGGCGCGGCCTTCCTGGGCCTGCTCGTGCCGCAGGTCCGCGACCGGGCGGCGCTGGCCGTGGCGCTCGGCGGGGCCGGCCTCGCCGTGCTCGCCGTGCCGCACACCCCGCCCGGCGTGCCGGTGCTGCTGGCCGGGCTCGCCGTCCTGCCGGCGCTGCGCAGCACGGCCCGCCGGTGACCTGGACCGCCGTGCTGGCCGCGGCGGCGCTGTGCTTCGGCCTGAAGCTGGCCGGCTGGCGGGTGCCGCCGACCGCGATGGACGACCCTCGGGTACGCCGCGCCGCGGTCCTGCTGCCGGTCGCGCTGCTCGCGGGGCTGGTGGTCGTGCAGGTGCTGGCCGACGGCCGGGCGCTCACGGTCGACGCCCGCGCGGCCGGGCTGCTGGCCGGGGCGCTGGCGCTGCTGCTGCGCGCGCCGTTCCTGGTCGTGGTGCTGGTGGCGGCGGCGACCGCCGCCGTGCTGCGCACCGCAGGCTGACCGCCGGGACGGCAGGCGGGAACGGCGCGGGCGGGCCGGCTCAGGCGGCCGCCGCCGGGTCGGCCAGGGCGGTACGGCACCACGGGCAGGTCGTCCACTCGGCGTCGGGCTTCTTCCCGCAGCCCGGGCACAGGTGCTCGCCGACCGGGCTGCCGTCCCACGGGCAGGCGACCATGTCGTCGGCGAGCGCCCGGGCGCAGGTCGGGCAGACCGGCCCGGAGACCGCGTCGACGTGGGTGGCGCGCAGCACCTCCTCGTACGTCGTGTCGCCGCGGTGCGCCGCGGCCAGCGCCGACGAGCGCAGCGTCTGCATGCCGTGCTCGCGGGCGGCGGCGCCGATCGCGGCCTCGGTGGGTGTGGTGAGCAGCACCCGCCGCATCGCGGCCGTCACCGGCAGCACCTCGAACACGCCGACCCGGCCCCGGTAGCCGGTGCTGCCGCAGTCCTGGCAGCCCCGGCCGCGGCGGGGCGTCGCGCCGGCCAGGTCCGCGACGCTCAGGCCCAGCAGGCCGAGCGTGCGGGCGGACGGGACGTAGTCGGCCGCGCAGGCGTCGCAGGGCTTGCGGACCAGCCGCTGCGCCACCACCAGGGACAGCGCGGAGGCCACCAGGAACGGCTCGACCCCCATGTCGACCAGGCGGGTCACCGCGGCGACGGCGTCGTTGGTGTGCAACGTGGTGAGCACCAGGTGCCCGGTCATCGAGGCCTGCATCGCCAGCTCGGCGGTCTCGGCGTCGCGGACCTCGCCGACCAGCACGATGTCCGGGTCCTGCCGCAGGATGCTGCGCAGCCCGGCCGCGAACGTCAGGCCCGACTTGACGTGCACCTGCACCTGGGTGATGCCGGCGACCTGCACCTCGACCGGGTCCTCCAGCGTGACGATGTTGCGGTCCGGGGTGCTGACCTGCTGGATCGCCGCGTACAGGGTGTTGGTCTTGCCCGACCCGGTCGGGCCGGTGATCAGCACCAGGCCCTGGGCCTGCTGCAGCGCGTTGCCGAGCAGCTCGAGCTGGGCGGCGCCGAGGCCGGTCCCGTGCAGCACCGGCACGTTCTCGGCGCGCGGCAGCAGCCGGATCACGACCTTCTCGCCGTGCAGCGTCGGCAGCGTGGAGATCCGCGCCTCGACGGTCAGCCCGTCCACCGTCAGCTTCGCGCGGCCGTCCTGCGGCCGGCGGCGCTCGGCGATGTCCAGCCCCGACACGATCTTGATGCGGCTGACGGCGGCGGCGGTCGCGCTCCTCGGCACCGTCATGACGTCCCGCAGCAGACCGTCCACGCGGTACCGGATCCGCAGGTCACCGGCCTGCGGCTCGACGTGCACGTCGCTCGCGCGGGCCCGCACGGCGTCGGCGAGCACGACGTCGACCAGCCGGACGATCGGTGCGGCGTCGACGGCGGACTGGTTGACGTCGACGTCGGGGGTCTCCTCGGCGCCGAGCTCCTCGAACATCGTCGAGACGCCGGCGGCGTCCTCCGACAGCGACCAGGCCCGGGCGAGGTGGTCGCGCACCTGGCTGCGGGTGGTGACCACGACGACCAGCTCGGCGGCGCGGGTGTAGAGCTTCACGTCGTCGAGGGCCACGACGTTGGTGGGGTCGGAGGTGGCGACCGTGATCCGGCTGCCGGCCCGCTCCAGGACGATCACCCCGCTGCGCTCGGCCACCGCGCGCGGCAGCAGCCGGACGTGCTCCGGGACGACCATCGTGCGTCCGAGGTCCACCAGCGGCAGCGACAGCGCCTCGGCGAGCGCCTCGGCCACCTGCATCTCGGTGGCGAAGCCGGCGTCGATGACCAGGCTGCCCAGGCGCGGACGCGGCACGCCGGGCTCGGTGGCGTGCTGCATCGCCAGCACCTGCTCGAGCTGGTCCTCGGTGAGCAGGCCCTGCTCGACGAGGACCTCGCCGATCCGGCGGCGGGCGCGGGCCGGGGACAGGGCGGAGCGGGTCGGCGCGGGAGCGGTCACGAACGGTGCATCGGCGCCTCCCCCGGTCGGGTGAAGGGGAAGATCGGCGGCGGCTACTCGCCGGTCTCGCCGGCGAACGGCTCGTTCAGGCCGCCGCCGGCCGGCTGGTCGTCCCGGGCGTCCTGCTTGACCCGGCGCTTGCGCTCGGCCCGCCGCTCGCGCTCCTCGCGCTTCTCACGCGCCGCCCGGTCGTACAGCACCATGCCGGCGGTCTCGCCCGAGCGCGCGACGACCTCCTCGGTGAGCTCGCGCAGCTGGTCGCGCAGGTAGTCGCGGGTCGGCACCTCGCCGACCGCCTGGCGCAGCGAGGCCAGCTCGCGGGTCAGGTACTCCACCTCGGCCATCAGCCGGGCGTTCTGCGCCCGGTCCTCCTCGAGGCTGACCCGGTCCCGGTCGGTCTGCCGGTTCTGCGCGAGCAGGATCAGCGGCGCGGCGTACGAGGCCTGCAGCGACAGGATGAGCGTCAGCAGGGTGTAGTTCAGCGAGCGCGGGTCGAACTGCAGCGGCGCGGGCGCGAAGGTGTTCCACAGCAGCCAGACGGTGACGAACAGCGTCAGGTAGACCAGGAAGCGGCTGGTGCCCAGGAACCGGGCGATCTGCTCGCTGGTGCGGCCGAACGCCTCCGGGTCGTAGTGCGGCCGGCGGCTGCGCGCCTCGACGGGGACGTCGAGCCGGGCCCGCCGGGCGCGGGTCTCAGCCACCGCGCCGCCCACGGGTCTCGCGCCAGTTCTGCGGGAGCAGGTGGTCGAGCACGTCGTCGACGGTCACCGCGCCGAGCAGGTGCTGCTCGCTGTCGACCACCGGCACCGCCACCAGGTTGTACGAGGCCAGGTGCCGGGTCACCTCGGGCAGCGGGCAGTCCGGCGGCAGCGGGCCGATGTCGTCGACGACCGAGCTGATCAGGGCGCTGGGCGGCTCGCGGAGCAGCCGCTGGAAGTGCGCCGTGCCCAGGTAGCGGCCGGTCGGCGTCTCGTACGGCGGACGCACCACGTAGACCTGCGCCGCCAGCGCCGGCGACAGGTCGGGGCTGCGCACCCGGGCCAGCGCCTCGGCGACCGTGGTGGTCGGCCCGAGGATCACCGGCTCGCTGGTCATCAGCCCGCCGGCGGTGTCGTCGCTGTAGACCAGCAGCTGGCGGACCGGCGCCGCCTCGTCCGGCGCCATCAGGTCGAGCAGCCGCTGCGCCTCGGCGGGGTCGAGCTCGCCGAGCAGGTCGGCCGCGTCGTCCGGGGCCATCGCCTCCAGCACGTCGGCGGCCCGCTGGTCCTCCAGCCCGGCCAGCAGCTCGACCTGCTCGTCCTCGGGCAGCTCCTCCAGCACGTCGGCGAGCCGCTCGTCGTCGAGCGCGGCGGCGATCTCGGCGCGCCGCTTGCCGGACAGGTCGTGCAGGACGTCGGCGAGGTCGGCCGGCCGGAGCTTCTCGAAGACCGCGAGCAGGTTCGCGGCGCCCTGCGCGTCCTCCGGCAGGGTGAACCCGCTGACCTCGTACCACTCCAGCTGCAGCAGCTCCGAGCGGCGCCGGCGGGTACCGCGGCGCACGGCGACCCGGGTGAGCAGCCAGTCGGTCCGGGTCTGCTCCATCGCCACGTCCACGACGGTGGCCTCCACCTGCTCGGCGAGGATCGTGACCCGCCGGTCGAGCAGCTCGGCGAGCACCAGCGTCTCGCCCGGCCGCTTGTCGAACCGGCGCAGGCTGACCGTTCCGGTGCTGAGCACCACCGCGTCCGGGTCGATGGTGGTGACCCGGCCGATCGGCACGAAGATGCGCCGCCGGCTCTGGATCTCCACGGCGAGCCCGAGCACCCGCGGGGCGTCCTTGCCGAGCCGGAGCGCCGCGACGACGTCGCGCACCCGGCCGACCTGGTCGCCGTTCGGGTCGAACACGGGCAGCCCGGCGATCCGGGCCACGAAGACGCGGGTCGCGATGCTCACCGGACAAGGCTAGTGGTCCGCGCCTAGGGTCCCGGCGATGAACGCGCGAAGCACGACGCCCTCCGCCATGACGCTGTCCTACGAGGTCGTGGACGTGTTCACCGACCGGCCGTTCGCCGGGAACCCGCTGGCGGTGGTGCTGGACGCCGACGACCTGTCGACCGGGCAGATGCAGGCGCTGGCCGCCGAGTTCGCGCTGTCGGAGACCGCGTTCCCGCTGCGCCCCGACGACGGGTCGGACTACCGCCTGCGGATCTTCACGCCGGAGGTGGAGCTGCCGTTCGCCGGGCACCCGAGCGTCGGCGCCGCCTGGGTGCTGCACCGGCTCGGCCGGCTGCCCGCCGGCGACGTCGTGCAGTCCTGCGGGGCCGGCCGGCTGGCGGTACGGGTGTCGGCCGAGCAGGTGGTGCTGGCCGGGAGCCCGCCGCGGTGCGGTCCCGAGCTCGACCCGGGGCCGCTGCTGGCGGCGGTCGGCCTCGGCGCCGCGGACCTGGCCGGGACGCCGCGGACCGCCGGTGCCGGGCTGGACTTCACCTTCCTGCCGGTGACCGCCGGCGCCGTCGCGCGGGCGGTGCCCGACCTCGCGGCGCTACGCGCGCTGCCGCTCGGCGCCGGCCTGTCGGTGACCGCCCTGGACCTGGCCGCCGGCGAGGCGCACAGCCGGGTGTTCGTGCCGTCCGTCGGGATCGCGGAGGACCCGGCGACCGGTTCGGCGGCGGTCGGGCTCGGCGCGTACCTGGCCGGTGCCGGGCTGCTCCGCGACGGCGAGGCGTCGTACGTCGTGCGGCAGGGAGCCGAGCTGGGCCGGCCGTCGACGCTGCGGTGCACCGTGCGGGTGCAGGCCGGCGCGGCGGTGGCGACCAGCGTGGCCGGCGGCGTCGTGGCGGTCGCCCGCGGCGAGGTCCGGCGGCCGCCCGCGGGCTGACGCCCGGCCGGGACGGTCAGCCGCCCGCGACCGGCTCCTCGGTGCCGTCCGGGACCAGCGACAGCACGACGCTGTCCCGTGCCCACCGCTCGACCTGCGCCGCGCCGTCGGGGGCGTTGAGGCGCTGGGCCTGCAGCAGCGGGGTGAGCTCGGACCAGGCCGGCGTGCCGGGCAGCACCTGCCGGACCTGCGCCCACCACTGCACCACCCGGCCGTCCTGGCGCTCCCTGCTGCGGACCACGACCAGCACCCGGTCGCCGTCGGCGACGCCGGACAGCGGCTGCTCCGCGCCGCCGGTCACCAGGTGCGCGGCGCCGTCGTGCCAGCGCTGCCACACCGGCTGCGCCCGGTCGGCACCGGCCGCCTGCAGCCAGACCACCCCGCTGCGCCGGGTGGCCTCCTCGACCAGCGCGCGGGCCATGCGTGCGAGGCTAGGCCCAGCGACCGGGCGGCGCCCGGCGCCCCGACCCTGGTCCCGATCCCGAGGAGCGCCCGGATGGCCAGGCTGATGCTCCCGCCGGACCCGGCGCCGTGAGCTCGCCGGCGGTCGACGCACCCGGCCCCGAGGACCGGAGCGAGCTGCAGGTCGTCCGCGGCCGCGGCCGGGTGCGCGGCTCGCTCGGCGCTGCTCGGGCCCGCGTTCGTCGCCGCGATCGCCTACGTCGACCCGGGCAACTTCGCGACCAACTTCTCCGCCGGCGCCGCAGTTCGGCTACCTGCTGGTCTGGGTGATCGTGGTCGCGAACGCTGATGGCGATGCTCATCCAGTCGCTGTCGGGCAAGCTCGGGCTCGCCACCGGGCGCAACCTGCCCGAGCTGTGCCGCGAGCACTTCCCGCGGCCGGTCACCCGCGGGCTGTGGGTGCAGGCCGAGCTGGTCGCGATGGCGACCGACCTCGCCGAGATCATCGGCGGCGCGATCGCGCTGAACCTGCTGTTCGGCCTGCCCGCTGCTGCACCGGCGGGCTGATCACCGCGGTCGTCGCGTTCGCGCCTGCTGGCGCTCCAGGGCCGCGGCTACCGGCCCTTCGAGCTGGCGATCGGCGGCCTGCTCGGCGTCATCGCCGCTCGGCTTCGTCTACAACACCGCTGCAGGCGCGGCGTCGACGGCCCGGCGGTCGGCGCCGGGCTCGTGCCGCGCTTCGACGGCACCGACAGCGTGCTGCTCGCGACCGGCATCCTCGGCGCGACCGTCATGCCGCACGTCATCTACCTGCACAGCGCGCTCACCGCCGGACCGGATCGGCGCCGCCGACCCGTCCGAGGCGCAGCTCGCTGCTGCGCCACCAGCGCCTCGACGTCGTCGTGGCGATGGGCGCTCGCCGGGCTGGTCAACCTGGCGATGCTGGTGCTCGCCGCCCGGCTGTTCTTCGGCGCCGGCCTGGCCGGACGTCGACACGCTCGAGGGCGTGCACGCCGCGCTCGACCGGGTCGCCGGCGCGCCGGTGGCGCTCGCCTTCGCGCGTCGCGCTGCTCGCGTCCGGCTTCGCGTCCTCCGGCGTCGGCACCTACGCCGGTCAGGTCGTCATGCAGGGCTTCCTGCAGCGCCGCATCCCGCTGCTGCTGCGCCGCGCCCTCACCATGGCGCCCGGCGCTGGTCGTGCTCGCCCTCGGCGTCGACCCGACGCGGGCGCTGGTGCTCAGCCAGGTGGTGCTGTCGTTCGGGATCCCGTTCGCGCTCGTGCCGCTGGTGCTGCTGACCCGCCGCGCCGACGTGATGGGGACCGCTCGTCAACCGGCCGGTCACGACGGCCGTCGGCCGCGCGTCGTCGCCGCGCGTCGTCATCGCCCTGAACGTCGTTCCTGCTGGCCGGCCTGCTGCTGGGTGACCGCGGCTGCTCCGCCCGGCGGCCGGCGGTGCCGAGGCGTCGGCTAGCGCTGGCCCGGGCGCGGTCTGCACTCGGCTCGCGGTCCGCCGCGACGTCGGCCGCCCGGGTCGTCGCGCGGGCTGCAAGCGGGCCGGCCGCGCTGGGCTGGCAGCCCGCCGACGTCCGGAGGTGCTCGCGCGGCCTGACCAGCGGGCACGGCGGCTGGCCGTGCGGCGAGTGCAGCAGGCGCTGCACTCCGCGACGGACCCGGCGGTGACGCTGCGCCGGTGGCGCCGGCGACGGCGCTGGCCGCGACCCAGCCGATCTGGGCGGCGCGATCGCGCGGCGTGCGCGGCGAGCCGGTCCGCGTGCCGGTCTGGGTCGGCATCGCGGTCGCGAGCCGGCGGCGCGCTGCCGCTCGCCGGCGCCGACCGGCGCGGTCAGCGGGCAGCGCGCTGCGTCGGCGTCCCGCCGCCCGGGGCGGGCGGCGCGCTCGCCGCCGGCTGCATGGTCGACGCAGCAGGTCCGGTGCGCGTCCCGGCGACCGCCTCGCCGCGGTCCGACCCGGCGACCGCGCCAGGCCGTTGCACGTCGGCAGTCGCCGGCGGCAGGCCGGCCGAGCGGCGAGAAGCGCACGACGGCGTCGTAGCGTCGCCGGCCGTGTCGAGCAGCGCCGCGCCGCGTCACCGGCGCCGCCCGGCAGCGCGACCGTGCCGGTGAAGGCCCGTCCGCGGGCGTGGACGGCGCGCTCGCCGCGCAGGCGGGAGGCCAGGCGGACGACGGCACGTGCCGGCGGCGTGCACGAGCGGGGCAGGACGTCGGTCACGACCGGGACGGCTACCCGCGCCGGGCCCGGACGTCCCCACGGGCGTGACGCGGCTCACGGCGCTCGCCGGGCAGCGGGCCTGCGGCCGGTGCGACACTCGGGCCTTCGCGAGGCGCGTCCGCGCCGACGCCCGTCCGGGAGCAGCCCATGGCGCGCTTGGCCACCACCGAGGGCCTCACCGAGTTCCAGCAGGAGATCCTCGACACCGTCCGCGGCTTCGTCGACAAGGAGATCCTGCCGCACGCCACGGACCTCGAGCACAAGGACGAGTTCCCCGAGGCGATCGTCGACGGGATGAAGGAGATGGGCCTGTTCGGGCTCATGATCCCCGAGGAGTACGGCGGGCTCGGCGAGTCGCTGCTGACCTACGCGCTGGTCGTCGAGCAGATCGCCCGCGGCTGGATGAGCGTCTCCGGCGTCATCAACACCCACTTCATCGTGGCGTACATGCTCATGCAGCACGGCACGCAGGAGCAGAAGGACCGGCTGCTGCCGCTCATGGCGACCGGCGAGCTGCGCGGCGGCTTCTCGATGTCGCGAGCCCGAGCTGCGGCTCCGACGTCGTCGGCGATCAAGAGCCGCGGCGTGCGCGACGGCGACGACTACGTCCTGGACGGCCAGAAGATGTGGCTGACCAACGGCGCGCGCGCCGGGCTGATCGCGACGCTCGTCAAGACCGACGAGGGCGCCGACTCGGTCTACCGGAACATGACGACGTTCCTGGTCGAGAAGGAGCCCGGCTTCGGGCAGACCGCGCCAGGGCATCACCATCCCCGGCAAGATCGACAAGATGGGCTACAAGGGCGTCGAGACCACCGAGATGGTCCTGGAGGGCGCCCGCGTGCCCGCCTCGAGCGATCCTCGGCGGCGAGGCCGGCCGCGGCCGCGGCTTCTACCAGATGATGGACGGCGTCGAGGTCGGCCGGGTCAACGTCGCCGCCCGCGCCTGCGGCATCTCGATCCGCGCCTTCGAGCTCGCCATCGCGTACGCCCAGCAGCGGCAGACCTTCGGCAAGCCGATCGCCGAGCACCAGGCGATCGCGTTCAAGCTCGCCGAGATGGCCACCAAGGTCGAGGCCGCGCACGCGCTGATGGTCAACGCCGCCCGGCTCAAGGACGCCGGCAAGCGCAACGACGTCGAGGCCGGCATGGCCAAGCTGCTCGCGTCGGAGTACTGCGCCGAGGTCGACCCAGGAGTCGTTCCGCATCCACGGCGGCTACGGCTACTCCAAGGAGTACGAGATCGAGCGGCTCATGCGCGAGGCGCCGTTCCTGCTCATCGGCGAGGGCACGTCGCGAGATCCAGAAGACGATCATCAGCCGCGGGCTGCTGAAGGAGTACCAGCTGCGCGGCTGACGCGAGCGCGGCGCGCTCGTCCGCGGGCGGCGCGCTCGTGCCGCGCCCGGGTGCCGCGCCGCGAGGGTGCGCCCCGCTGAGTGCTCTCCGCGGCGGTCTGGACGTCGTGGTCACGCGGCCGCGCTCGACGCGGGCTCGCGACGGCGTGCCGACGGCTCGACGATCGCGCCGACCGGACCTGCGAGCACGCGGCGACCCGCCGAGCGGCGATCGGCCGGCGGCCGGCGACGGCGCGCCGGCGCCGCCGAGCACGTGGCGCCGGTGTTGCCGGCAGCGTGCGCAGCGAGACGACGGCGCGGCGCCGCCGACCTCGCCGGGCGAGCGCGGCGACCGCGACGGCGGGCTTGCCGCGCAGGCTGCCGGCGCCGTACGGGCGGGACAGCCAGTCGACGGCGTTGCCGAGCAGGCCGGGCACCGTGCCGTTGTACTCGGGCGTGACGACGACGACGGCGTCGGCGTCGCGCACCTGCGCGCGCAGCGCCTGCGACCTCGGCCGGCGGCGCGGCCTCGAGGTCCTGGTCGAAGTACGGGAGGACGGTCAGGCCGGGGCCGAGCTCGCCGCCCGGCAGCGCGGCGGCGAGCGCCTGCGCCGAGCCGGCGGGTGTAGGAGTCGCGGCGGGCGGAGCCGGTGAGGACGAGGACGTGCACGGGGTGCTCCAGCGGGGTCGGGGTGGCTCGGTCCCCGCTGTCAAGCGGGTTGACCCGTCAACCATTCCCGCTGCCCTAGGCTGACGGCGTGGCGCTCGACCCCGACCCGTCCTGCTGCAGGTCGAGGCGCACCTGCTGACGGTGCTCGGGCAGGACAGCGGCCGGGCCGGCGTGAGCTTCCTCGGGCGCCGAGCGCATCGACGTCCTGCGCTTCGGCCCCGACCCCGACGGCCTGGTCCGCTACGCCACGCTCGGCATGTCGCCGCGCGCCGATGGGCGACCCGGGTGCGCCTGGTCGTCCTCGAGGACGGACCGCGCGCCGAGCTGCGTGCTCAGCGTCGCGGACCTGCACGACAGCGTCCTGCGCCGGCTCGCCGTGCTCGCCGCGAGCCCGGCCGTCGAGGGCGTCGTCGCTCGCTGCCCGGGCGCCGGGCTCGACCTCGGCGAGCCGCTGTGGGACGGCGCGCCGTTCACCGCCGTGCTGGTCGGCGAGCCCGGCGGGCTCGTCCCCGACCTCGTGCTCGACGCCGACCACGAGCCGGTGCGCTTCCTGCCGCTGCTGCCGATGACGCCGAACGAGGCGGCCTGGAAGCGGGTGCACGGGGCCGCCGCGCTCGAGCAGCGCTGGCTCGAGCGGGCACCGACCTGCGCGACCCGCGCCGCGCGCAGGTGCCGCTCGAACGCCCGGCGTGACGGTCCCTCGCGCGGGGGCCGTCCGGACGCCCGGCGGAACCGCGCCGCTCGACGTCCGCTTCCGCGACCAGGCCGCGCAGTGCCGCCGGGAGGGCAGCCCGCTCACCGCCGGCCTGCTGGAGGGCGCGGCCGGCGAGCTCGACCGGCCGGGACCGGTCCGCGACCTGCTCGGGCCGCTGGCCGGGGACCCGCCGGGGTCGGTCGCCTCGCTGCGCTTCGCGGGCGCCCTGCACCGGCTGGTGCTGGAGCGCCGGGCACCGGCGCTCGCGCTGCACTACCCGAGCGTCGGCGGCACCGCGGACGCCGCCGATGCCTGGCCGGTCGCCCGCGAGCTGGTCCGGGACGAGCCGGCGCTGGCCGAGCTGGTACGGGCGCCCGTGCAGACCAACGAGGTGGGCCGCAGCGCGGCGCTGCTCGGCGGGCTGCAGCACGTCGTCGCCGGCACCGGCCTGCCGGTCCGGCTGCTCGAGATCGGCGCGAGCGCGGGGCTGAACCTGCGGGTGGACGCGTTCGGCTACCAGGTCGGGAGCCGGGTGCTGGGCGACCCGGCGAGCGAGGTGCGCCTGACCGAGCCGTGGTCGGGCGCGGTCCCGCCCGACGTGCCGGTCGAGGTGGTGGAGCGGCTCGGCTGCGACCCGGCGCCGCTGGACCCGTCCAGCACGACGGACCGGCTCACGCTCACCTCGTACGTGTGGGCCGACCAGCTCGCCCGGGTGGAGCGGCTGCGCGGCGCGCTGTCGGTCGCGGCCCGGGTGCCGGCCCGCGTCGAGCGCGAGCCCGCGTCGGTGTTCCTGGAGCGCACGCTGGCGGCGGCGGCTCCGGGGGTGGTCACCGTCGTGTGGCACAGCGTCGTCTGGCAGTACCTCACCCCGCCCGAGCGGCTGGCCGTCCAGCGGGTGCTGCGGGAGGCCGGCAGGCGGGCGAGCGACCGCGCCCCGCTGGCCCGGTTGTCGCTGGAACCGGACCGCCGGCCGGGCGCCGGCGGCTTCCTCGTCGAGCTGACGACCTGGCCGGGCGGACGCCGCCGGGTGCTGGCCGGCGCCCGCGGTCACGGACCCCCGGTCGTGTGGGCCTGACGCTGCTGGGAGGATCGGGGCCCCGACGACAGGAGCGAGCGTGCAGTTCGGCCGGTACTACGAGGAGTTCGAGGTCGGCGCGGTCTACAAGCACTGGCCAGGCAAGACCGTCACCGAGTACGACGACCACCTGTTCTGCCTGATCACGATGAACCACCACCCGCTGCACCTCGACGCGAACTACGCCTCGACCACCCAGCAGGGCCGCAACGTCGTCGTCGGCAACTACGTCTACTCGCTGCTGCTCGGCATGTCGGTCGCCGACGTGTCCGGCCGGGCGATCGCCAACCTCGAGGTCGAGTCGCTCAAGCACGTGTTCCCGACCTTCCACGGCGACACGATCTACGGCCAGACCGAGGTGCTCGGCAAGACCGAGAGCTCCAGCAAGGACGACCGCGGCGTCGTGCACGTCGAGACCAAGGGCTACAACCAGGACGGCGTCCTGGTCTGCGTCTTCCGCCGCAAGGTGATGATCCCGAAGCGGGTGTACGCCGAGCGCACCGGCGGCGAGTTCCCGGGCCGGCCCGAGCTGCAGGAGCCCGCGCCGCGCGGCTGACCGAGGCGCTTCTTGACCTTGAGCGGGTCGGGGCGGACCGTGTGCGGGTGACCGTGCCCTCGACCTGTCCCCGCTGCTCGGGGCCGGTCCGCCCCCCGGGCTGATGTCGAGCTCGTGGCGCTGCGACGTGCACGGCGACGTGCTGCCGTACTCGGTGACGCCCCGGGTGTCCGCCGAGGCGCTGCGCGCGCTGACCGTGCGCAGCTCGGTGCCGGTGTGGACGCCGGTGCCGCTGCTGGCCGGCTGGACGCTGGCCGGCGCCGGCCGGGCCGGTGACGACCGCGACGGCGTACGGGCCACGGCGGTGGCGTTCGGCGGCCCGTCGCCGCTGGGCGGGCCGGCCGACCTGGTGCTGGTCGCCGAGGAGCCGGGTACCGGTCTCGGCGCCCGACTGGCCGGCACCGAGGGGCTCGACGCGGGGGTCTTCGTCCGCGGGGCGCCGGACGCCAAGGTGGTCGCCGCCGGGCACCCCACCTCGCTGTGGCGGGTCGCCTCAGCCGACGACCGGGCGGCGTTCGTCGGCGAGGCGCTCGGGGTGTGGCTGTGGGCGGTCCTGTGGCCACCGGCCGCCGAGCTGGTCTTCGTCGAGCACGTCGAGCTGCACGACCTGCGGGACGACGCGCACGCCGCGCTCGACCTGCCGACCGGTGCGCCCTCGGTCCGGCTGGCATGAGCACCCCGGACGCGGCGCCGTCGCCGTACGCCGTGCCGCTCCGGGAGCTGGTCGAGACCGCGAAGGTCCCGACGGCGGAGCAGAGCGCCTGGGCGCTCGCCGCGCCCGGCGAGGACGCGCTGCGCTGGGGCGACGGGGCGTCGGGCTGCGACGACGGCGACTGAGCCGCCGGCCTCAGCCGAGCAGCTCCGCCTCCCGGGCCGGCGTCACGCCGGTGGACAGCGGCGGCTCGCCCCGCGCGCGGTCCCAGGCCAGCACGTCCGCGGCCGTCGTCGCGAGCGGGGTGGCCGGCAGCCCGACGGCCCGGGCCGCCGCAGCGCTGCGGCGGAACATCGGCTCCCAGCCGGCGTCCGGCAGCCCGAGCGGCAGCTCCGGGTCGTACGGCACCGGCGCCGGCTCGACGCTGCTGCCGGCCGCCGCGGCGCACGTCAGGACCAACCCGCCGAGGGTGACCGGCTCGGCCGGCCCGACCGCGTTGTAGGTGCCCGGCCGGTCGTCCTCGACCAGCGCGACCATCAGCGCGGCCAGGTCCCGGGCGTCGACGACCTGCGCGGGCGCGTCGAGCCGGCCGGGCACCGCGACCCGTCCGCCGCGCGCCGCCCGACGGACCCAGTAGGTGAACCGGTCGGTCGGGTCGTGCGGCCCGGCGACGATCCCCGGCCGGACCACCGTGGCCCGGCTTCCCCAGCGGTCCGCGAGGTCGTCCTCGCACGCCACCTTCAGCGGGCCGTACGTGTCGCTGGTGACCTCCTCGGTGCGGCGTTCCGGGGCCAGCCGGGGCGAGGACTCCTCCAGCCCCTCGGCGGGAGCGCGCGCCCGGTCGTACACCGACCCGGTGGACACCAGCAGCGCCCGGCCGGCCCGGCCGGCGAGCGCGTCGGCCGCCTGCTGCACGTGCCGTGGGACGTACGCGCTCACGTCGACGACGGCGTCGAAACGGGCCCCGTGCAGCGCGGTGTAGTCACCGGTGCTGCGGTCCCCGCGCAGCCGGGCCGCCTGCGGGAACAGCTCCGGCGCCGTGCGGCCCCGGGAGAACAGCGTGACGGCGTGCCCCCGGGCCAGGGCCCGCTCGACCAGCGTGCGCCCGACGAAGGACGTGCCACCGAGCACCAGGAGGTCCACGCGGCGACCCTAGGGGGCCGGATCGACCAGAGCCGCCTGCCAGTCGCCCTCGTCGGGCAGCTCCCGGCCGGCCAGCAGGACCAGCACGGTGCGTACGCCGACCCGGCGCTCGGTGAGCACCCGCACCGCGAACTCCACCCGGGCGGGCGGCGCGCCGCCGAGCGCCTGCGTGATCGCGTCGGTGGCGTCGCGGTGCAGCCGCGCGGCAGCCGTCAGCACCCGGTGCCGCGCGGCGTCGGCCGTCAGCGGGCCGGCCCCTCCCAGCGCCGCCCGTGGCGGCGCCGCCCGTTCCCGGGCCGCTCGCTCCACCGCCGCCCGGGCGGCGTTGCCCACGTCGGGGCCGCCGGCCGCCTCGAGCAGCCCGACGAGCTCCGCGGCGACCGCGTCGGTGGCCGCGCCGGAGGTGGTCAGCAGGGCGACGGCCCGCCGGACCCGGGAGTCGGCTCCGGGCAGCGCGTCCGCCGGGTCGGGCAGCGTCACCCGGTCGCGCCGCCCGTCACGCCGGTGTCGCCAGCAGCTCGGACAGCGCCGCGTCCACCTGCTTGACGTAGTCCGGCGTCAACCCGAACAGCGAGGCGTGGCCGTGCACGTCCTCGATCACCCGCAGCTCGCTGCCCGGGATGAGGGCCTGCTCGGCGGCGCAGTCCTCGACCGGGAAGAACAGGTCGGTGCTGATCGGCATCACGACGGTCCGGGCGGTGATCCGGCCGAGCGCCGCGGCCAGGTCCCCGCCGGTGTGCCGGCTGACGTCGCCGTGCTGCCACTTCCAGGCCTGAGCCACCAGGTCGCCGGCGTCCATCGGGGCGAAGTAGGCCTCCAGGAAGCCGATCCGGAAGTCCTCCGCCGAGCTGAAGCCCAGCCCCCGCCAGGCCTGCGACGTCCAGAACTCGTTGGACAGCACGTGCAGCGCGAACAGCCCGGCATGCCGCTGCAGGCCCCCGCGGACGTCGTCGGAGTCCCGGTACCAGCCGTCCGCGTAGCCCGGGTCGGAGCGCAGCGCGTCGATGAGCGTCGAGCCGAAGATCCGGCAGTGCTCGTAGATCCGGGCGGTGCCGGCCAGCGGTGCGGCCCGCTGCACCCGGTCCGGGAAGCGCACCGCCCACTCGTAGGTCTGCTGCGCACCCATCGAGCCACCGAAGACCAGGGCGAGCTGCTCCACGCCCAGCGTCTCGCGCAGCAGCCGCTCCTGGGCGACGACGTCGTCGCCGATCCGGACCTTGGGGAACCGGGCCCGGCCGTACGGGCCGGCGAGCGAGTGCGGAGAGGTGCCCAGCCCGCTGCCGATCTGGTTGACGAGCACCACGAAGTGCCGGTCCGGGTCGATCGCCCGACCGGGCCCGACGTAGGTGTCGCGCATGACGCTGTGGTTGCCCGAGTACCAGCTCGTCACGAGCACCGCGTTGTCCTTGGCGGCGTTCAGCGAGCCCAGGGTCTGGTACGCGAGCTGGCAGCCGCGCAGGGTGGCCCCCTCCTCCAGGACGAGGTCACCGATGTCGGCGAGCTGGTACTCGCCGTGCACCGCGCTGGAGTAGTAGGGGTTGTCGACGACGCTCACGGGTGTCCTCCGGACGGGAGGACCGGGCGGGACGGGGTCGGGGTCCTCGTGGCGGGGGATGCTGGCACGGGCAGCGCGGAACGGGCAAGCATCGGACGGGTCGGCCGTCGGCCGGAGGGGAACGACTCGGGGCCGCGCCCGACCGGGGCAACCTGGCCGATCGGGCAGTTACCGCCAGGTAGGGGTTGTCGCGCGTGCGCCACCGGTGTTCGGTGCGCTCCGTCGCTCGCCGAGCGACGACGCCGGGCCCGGCGCGTGCGCGAGCGGCCCGATCCTCCGTGCCGCCCGAACCTGGCGGCCCTGCCCGTGAGGCGCCCGTGTCCACCACCTCAGCGAACCCCGTCGTCCCCCCTCAGAGCCGGGCGGAAACGCCACCGGTGCCGGCCGAGACCGCCGTCACCGCCCTGCCCCCGCTCGCCAGCGGCGTCCCGACGTCGGTCTTCGGCTTCGCAGTGATCATCACGATGCTCTCGCTGGCCAACACCGGCCTGCTCGGCAGCGGCGCGCTGTTCCTGCCGGTCGCGATGGTGGTCGGGGTGCTCGCCATCGGGGTCGGCGGCCTGTACGAGATCCGCAACGGCGACCTGTTCGGCGGCACCTTCGGCCTCATCTACGCGGCGTTCCTGCTCGCCACCGGCATCGCGCTGCAGTTCTTCGGCCCGGCCGCCGACGCCTCGGCGGCGGAGACGGCCGCGTTCGGCGACGCCGTCGGCTCGTGGTTCCTGCTGTGGGCGCTGATCTCGTTCGTCTTCACCGTCGCCGCCCGGCTGGTCAACCTCACCGCGACAGTCGCCTTCGCCCTGCTCGGCGTCGTGCTGCTGCTCGCCGGGCTGGCCAACATCGTCGGCGGCGACGCCGCCGACGGCCTGACCAAGGCCGCCGGCTGGGCCGGCCTGGCGGACGGCGTGGCCGCGTTCTGGCTCGCCTCCGGCCTGCTGCTCAACACCATGTTCAACCGGGAGGTGCTGCCGCTGGGCCCCGCGTCGGCCACTGCGAGCTGATCCGTTCTTGCCAACCCCGCATCGCCGATGCACTGTGACCCATGTCACCTGACCCTGGACCAGGGGAGACCTCATGAAGAACGGCAAGTTCGTCTTCGACGCCCACACCGGCTTCTGGGACGCCAGCAAGGAGAACTGCAAGAACGCCTACGGTGAGGCCTTCGTGGAGACGTTCTACGCCTTCCACACCGGCTTCAACCCGGCGAACCAGCCGCAGTGGACGATGGACTACGAGTCGGTCTTCCGGAAGGTCGACCCCGACTGGTACCTGGACACGATGTTCGTCCAGGGCGACGCGGACATGGCGATCCTGTCGACCCAGGTCCTGATGGACTTCTACCACACGGGCTTCACCAACGCCGAGCGCAACGCGGAGATGATCCGGCGGGCGCCCGACCGGCTGATCGGTCTCGGTGGCATCGACCCCCGCGCGCCAGACGCCCTGGAGCAGGTCGACCGTCAGGTCGAGATGGGGATGAAGGGCTTCAAGTGGTACACCGCCGAGTGGCGGGGCGAGTCGCGGGGCTGGAAGGCCAACGACCCGATGGTCTTCCCGCTGTACGAGCGGTGCATCGAGCTCGGCATCAAGAACATGCACTTCCACAAGGGGCCGGCCGTCGAGCCGCTCGCGCTCGAGCGCTTCGACGTCCGCGACATCGACGAGCCGTCGAGCCTGTACCCCGAGCTGAACTTCATCGTCGACCACTGCGGCCTGCCGCGGCTGGACGACTTCTGCTGGCTGTCGGCCCGCAGCCCCAACGTCTACGCCTCGCTCGCCGTCGCGCTGGCCTTCGTCCACAACCGGCCGCGGTTCTTCGCCAACGTGATGGCGAACCTGCTGTTCTGGCTGGGCGAGGACCGGATCATCTACGGGACCGACTTCCCGATCTGGTACCCGCAGTGGCAGCTGGACGACCTGATGGCCTTCTCCCTGCCGGCCGATCTCGAGGACGAGTTCGGCGTCTCGCTGACCGACGAGGTCAAGGAGAAGATCATCGGGGGCAACATCGCCCGGCTGTACGAGATCGACACGGCGGCCAAGCTCGAGCAGCTGAAGGGCGACGAGTTCGACGTACGTCGCCAGGAGCGGATCGCGTCGATCCCGTCGCAGACCGCGGGCGAGTCGTCCGAGACCGAGGTCGGCGTCGCGGGTTCGACCCCGTGACCTCAGCCGCCCTGCAGGTCGACGTGGCGGCGGTCCGCGCCGCAGCCGGGAGCGTGCCCGACCCGGAGATCCGCCGGACCCTCGACGACCTCGAGCTGGTCGACGAGGTCGAGGTGGGGGCGGACGGCGACGTCGTCGTGCGCTACCACCTGACCTCCCCGCTGTGCCCGTCCCCCTTCGCCATCGACATCGGCAAGGAGGTGCGGCGCCGGGTGATGGAGGTCGCCGGGGTGCGGAGCTGCCGGGTCGACATCCGCGACCACTTCATCGCCGCGGACATCTCGGCGCAGGTCAACGAGAGCCCGCTCGGCCCGCCTCCCGCGTGGCTGTGAGCGAGGCGGAGCTGGCGGTCGCCGCCCGGGCGATGACGGGCCGCCGCGAGGCGGCCCTGCTCGACGAGCCGTCGGTGGCGGCGATGGCGTGCCTGCTCGTGGCGCGCTGCCGCCGGCCGGACCCCTGGGTGCGGGCCGCCGTCGGCACGCTCGACCGGTTCCGCCGGGAGGTCGCCTCCGGCGACCTCCCGGCGCTGCTGGCCGCCGGCACCGCGGACCCCGGGGTCGCCGTCCGCTCACTGGCCGCACTGGCGCACCGGCACGACGGGCTGTCCGGCAGCCAGCTGGCGTCACTCGCGTTCGGCCCGCGGCTGTGGTGGACCGCGGCCGGCGTGCACGTGCCGTGGCGTCCGCTGTCCACGGCCCCCGGGCCGGTCCCGATCCCGGGCCGGCTCACCGACCCCGACCTGCGGCTGCTCCTGCTCGCCGTGCTCGGGTCCGGTGCCTCCGAGGGCGAGCTGCTGGGTGCCCGGCTGGCCGACGCCGGCCGGCTCGACGCGGCCGGCCGGCTCGTCCCCGACCTGCACGCCGAGCCGCTGGCCCTGCTCGTGCGGGACTCGGACGACGGCGCGCAGGTGGTCTGCTTCCTGTCGTACGAGGCGCGGGCCGCCCTGCACGAGCGGCTCGCCGCCCGGGGCCAGGTCGGGCCGGACGACCCGCTGCTGCTCGCCCCCGAGCAGGCCGCCCTCGCCTCGGAGGCGGCCGCCGCGGCGTCCTCCGCGCTGATCGGCGCGGGCAACGACGTCAACGTCACGATGTGCCGGGCCACCGGCGACTTCTTCCGCCAGTGGGGGATGCCCGGCGCCCGCTTCACCCCCGCCACTCCGACCCCGTCCGAGGAGACCCTGTGAAGGCCGCGCGACTGCACGACTACCACCAGCCGCTGGTCCTGGACGAGGTCCCGGACCCGGAGGTCACGGCGCCCTTCGACGTGATCGTCCGGATCGGGGCCGCCGGCCTGTGCCGGACGGACCTGCACATCTGGGAGGGCCAGTTCGACGAGGCGCAGAAGGCGAACGACTGGTCGCTGCCGTACTCGCCGGGCCACGAGAACGCCGGCTGGGTCGAGGCCGTCGGCGACGCGGTCACCAACGTCGCCGTCGGCGACAAGGTGATCCTGCACCCGCTGATCACCTGCGGGCTGTGCCGGGCCTGCCGGGACGGCGACGACGTGCACTGCGACCTGTCGTCCTTCCCGGGGCTCTTCGCCCCGGGCGGGTTCGCGGAGTACCTCAAGACCGGTGCCCGTTCGGTCATCAAGATCGACGACTCGTTGGAGCCGACCGACGTGGCGCCGCTCGCGGACGCCGGGCTCACCGCCTACCACGCGATCAAGAAGGCGCTGCCGCTGCTCTACCCCGGCACGACCTGCGTCGTCATCGGAGCCGGCGGTCTCGGGCACATCGGGATCCAGTGCCTGAAGGCGATGTCGGCGACCCGCATCGTGGTGCTGGACGCCAACCCCGACGCGCTCGCGATGGCCGCCTCCTGGGGAGCGGACGAGACCGTCCTGGTCGACGGCGACCAGGTGGCCAAGGTGCAGGAGCTCACCAAGGGCCGCGGCGCCGAGGTCGTGCTCGACTTCGTCGGCGAGTCCGGCGCCGAGAAGTGGGGCGTCGAGATGCTCAAGCGCAAGGGCTACTACTTCGTCATCGGATACGGCGGCACGCTCGAGGTGCCGACCATGTCGATCATCCTCACCGAGATCAACTTCATCGGCAACCTGGTCGGCAGCTACAACGACCTGGTGGAGCTGATGGACCTCGCCGCGCAGGGCAAGGTGACGCTGCACACCGCCACGTACGCGCTGGACGACATCAACACCGCGATCGACGACCTCAACAGCGGCCGGCTGCGTGGCCGGGGGATCCTGGTCCCCTAGTCCGTCAGGTCCCGAGCAGCCGGTCACGCTCCTGCGGCGTGACCGGCCTCGGGCGACGGTCGCCGTCGACCGCGACCACCACCACCCGGCCGGTCGCCACCACCCGGCCGTCGTCCTCGAGGTCGTGCCGCACGGTGAACGAGGTCCGGCCGACCCGCTCCACCGAGACGTGCACGGTCACCTCGCGCGTGGAGGCCGGGATCTCGTGCAGGTGGTCGCACTCGGTCCGGGCGACCAGCACCGACCCGCGCAGCGAGCCGCCGTGGGCGTGCATGAAGCGCACCCGGGCGGTCTCCATGTACGCCAGGTACTGCACGTGGTTGACGTGACCGAGCGGGTCGAGGTCGGCGAAGCGGGTCTGGACGGCGACGGACAGCGTGGGAGCGGGCACGGCCCGACACGGTAGAGGGCCCGCCGGGGGCGACCCCTAGGGTCCGGCCATGACCGACGATCCCTGGCCGGACGCCACCGCGCAGGCCGAGCTGGTCCGGCTCGGCCGGGCGACACCGTTCGAGCTCGTCCAGGACGCCGTCGACCGGCTGCGCCGGGTCGACCCGCAGCTCGGGGCGGTCGTCCGCGAGCAGTACGACGCCGCCCTCGCGCGGGCCCGCGGCCCGCTGCCCGACGGGCCGTTCCGGGGTGTGCCGATGCTGCTCAAGGACCTCGGGGCGCACGTCGCCGGCGAGGTCACCGGAGACGGCACCAGCTACCTCGAGGCGGTGCCCCGCCCGGCCGACAGCGCCGTCGCGCGGGCGCTGCGGGCCGCGGGCTTCGTCAGCCTGGGCCGCAGCCGGGTCCCCGAGCTGGCCACGACCGTCACCACCGAGCCGGCGGCGCTCGGCCCCACGCGCAACCCGTGGGACCCGACCCGGACCGCCGGCGGCTCGAGCGGCGGGTCGGCCGCGGCGGTGGCCGCCGGCGCGGTCGCGGTCGCCTCGGCCAGCGACGGCGGCGGGTCGATCCGGATCCCCGCCTCGGCCTGCGGCCTGGTCGGGCTCAAGCCGAGCCGCGGCCGGATCAGCAGCGACCCGGCGGGCGAGTCCTGGGCCGGCGCCACGACCGACGGCGTGCTGACCCGGACGGTCCGGGACACCGCGGCGCTGCTGGACGTGCTGGCCGGGCCGCAGCCCGGCGACCCCTACTCCGCGCCGCCGCCGTCCCGGCCGTACGTCGCGGAGGTCGGGGCCGACCCGGGGCGGCTGCGGATCGGCCTGCTGGACTCACCGCCGCAGCACGGGCGCGAGAGCGACCCGGACAGCGTCGCCGCGGTCGCCCGCACCGCGGACCTGCTGGCCCGGCTCGGCCACCAGGTGGAGCCGGCCTGCCCGCAGGCGCTGGGCGACCCGGCGTTCGCCCGGCACTTCAACCGGACCGTCGGGGCCGACGTCGCGCTGATGCTGGCCGGGCACGAGGCGCTGCTCGGGCGGCCGGTCGCCGACGAGGAGCTGGAGCCGCGCAACCGCGCGTACCGCGGGATGGGCCGGCGCGATGACCGCGGTCGGCTACCTGGAGAGCCGGGCCTGGCTGGCCGCCTTCACCCGCCGGGTCGCGGCCTGGTGGGCGCCGACCGGGCAGGGCGGCGGCGGGTTCGACCTGCTCCTCACCCCGACGGTGCACGGGGTCGCGCCGCTGCTCGGCACGCTGGAGGACCCCGCTGCCGTGGGCCGCTGGATGCCGTACGGCGCGCAGTTCAACGTCACCGGACAGCCGGCGATCTCGCTGCCGCTGGCCACCGGGGAGGCCGGGTTGCCGCTCGGCGTGCAGCTCGTGGCGGCGTACGGCCGGGAGGACCTGCTGCTGCGCGTGGCCGCCGCCCTGGAGCAGGCCGCCCCCTGGCGCGACCGGCGGCCCGCCGTCCGCGCCTGACCGCCCGTAGGCTGGTCGGTCCGCCCGCGTCCCCGCTGCCCGTCAGGAGAGCCGCCCTGTCCGCCCGCCGGATCGACCTGCACACCCACTCGACCGCCTCGGACGGCACGACCCCGCCGGAGCGGCTGGGCGCGCTCGCCCGCGAGGCCGGGCTGGACGTCGTGGCGCTGACCGACCACGACACGACGGCCGGGCTGGCGGCCGCGGCGGCGGCGCTGCCCGCAGGCGTCGCGCTGGTGCCCGGCGCCGAGCTGAGCTGCACCAGCGGGGGGATCAGCCTGCACCTGCTGGCCTACCTGTTCGACCCGGACGAACCGGAGCTGGCGGCGGCGCTCGCGACGCTGCGGGAGAGCCGGCGGACCCGGGCGCAGCGGATCGTCGCGTCGCTGGCCGCCGCCGGCACCGGGGTGACCTGGGAGCAGGTGTCGGCGCTGGCCGCCGGCACGGTCGGTCGACCGCACGTCGCGCAGGCCCTGGTGGAGCGCGGCGTCGTCCCCACCGTCGCGGACGCCTTCACCGCCGACTGGATCGGCGCCGGCGGCCGGCACGGCGCGGGCCGGTACGAGCTGGACGTCGCCGAGGCCGTCGCCCTGGTGGCCCGGGCCGGTGGGGTGACGGTGTTCGCGCACCCCGGCGCCGCGGCGCGCGGCCGTACCGTCCCGGACAGCCTGTACGCCGAGCTCGCCGCGGTCGGCCTGTCCGGGCTCGAGGTGGACCACCCCGACCACGACGAGCCGACCCGGCGCCGGCTGCGCGGCCTCGCCGGCGACCTCGGTCTGGTCGCCACCGGCAGCAGCGACTTCCACGGCGCTCACAAGACCGTGGCGCTGGCCGCGCACACCACCGACGAGGACACCTACGAGCGGCTGGTCTCGGCCGCCCGCGGCGTGCCGGTGGTCGCCGCGTGACCCTGTCCGACGTGTTCGTGGCCAAGACCTTCGGCGAGGTCTTCGTCACCCTGTTCGTCATCATGGACCCGCTCGGGTCGATCCCGCTGTTCCTCGGCCTGACCGGCGGCCGGACGACCCGGACCCGGCAGCGGCTGGCCGGCCAGGCGGTGCTGGTGTCGCTGGTGGTCATCTCGCTGTTCGCCGTGCTCGGCCAGCAGGTCCTGGGCTACCTCGGGATCGGCGTGCCGGCGCTGCAGGGGGCCGGTGGCCTGCTGCTGCTCATCGTGGCGCTGGAGCTGCTCACCGACAACGGCGAGGACCCGACCGAGGTCAAGGACGTCAACGTCGCGCTCGTCCCGCTGGGCACCCCGCTGCTGGCCGGGCCGGGCGCGATCGTGGCGACGATCGTGTTCGTCGAGCGGGCCGAGAGCTTCGGGGACGTCGTCGCGATCGCGCTCGGCATCCTGGCGATCCACCTGTCGGTGTACCTGGCGCTGCGGTTCAGCGTCGGCATCACCAAGGTGCTCAAGGAGGCCGGCATCCTGCTGCTGACCCGGGTCTCCGGGCTGCTGCTGTCGGCGATCGCGGTGCAGCTGGTGGCCAACTCCGTGCGCGGCTTCATCGACGGCGCCTGACCCGTCCGGAGCGGGCCCGGTGGGGGAGACTGCCGGCATGACCCGCCTCCGCCCGCTCGCGGTCGCCCTGCTGCTCGCGCTCGCTGCGCTGCTCGTGCCGGCCGCGGCCGCCTCCGCGACGACCGTCGACGACGTGGCGCGCTCGCTGCTCGACGACCCGGTGTACGTCGACCCGCAGGCGACCGCCCGGATCGACCCGGACCGGGTCCGCGAGGCGATCGCCGCGACCGGTCGGCCGGTGTACGTCGCGGTGCTGCCGGCCGCCGCCGCCACCGCCAACGACGGGGTGTCGCAGCTGACCACTCGGATCGGCTCGCAGCTCGGGGGCAGCGCGATCCTGTTCACGGTCGCCGGGAGCGCGCTCGGCGGCGGCGCCGGCGCCGGTAGCGGGCTCGCCTCGGGCGAGGCGGGTCGGATCGCCGCGCAGTCCGGTGGTGGGGACCTCACCGACCGGCTGGTGGCGAGCGTGCGGGACGCGGCGGCGTCGGCGGCCGACGGCCCGGCCGCGGGCGGTGGCACCGGCGGCACCGGCGACACCGGACCCGGCGGGCTGGCCGCGCTGCTCGTGCTGGTGCTGCTCGGAGCCGGGAGCGGGAGCCTGCTGTGGTCCCGCAGCCGGCGGCGGCAGGCCCGCGAGCTGCAGGGGCTGCGGGCGGACGTCGAGTCGCTGTACTCCCGGCTCGGCGCCGACGTCGCCGCGCTGTCCCCGGGGGACGACGCGGTCGCCCGGCAGGCGCTGGCCGACGCAGCCGAGCGGTACACCGCGACCGGCGCGCTGCTGTCGCAGGCGGACACCCCCGGCGAGTTCGCCGCCGCCCGGCGCACCGCCGCCGAGGGGATCACCGCCGCCCGCCTGGTGCGGACCCGGCTGGGGCTGGACCCCGGCCCGGAGGTGCCGCCGCCGCCGGGCAGCGGTCCGCAGCTGCAGGCCGACACGCGGGTGCAGGTCGGCGAGGAGGAGTACGACGGCAGCCCGACGTACGCGCCCGGCCGGCGGCACTACTTCGGCGGCGGCTACCTCGGAGGGCGGATGGTGCCCGGTGGGTGGTACGCCGTCCCGTTCTGGGAGACCATGCTGCTCGGCAGCGTGCTGTCCGGCGGGTTCGGCGGCGGCGGCTACTCGCGCGGCTACGAGGAGGGCGTCGAGGACGCCCGCGCCGACGGTGGCTGGGGCGACGGCCAGCAGGGCGGCTGGGGCGGGAGCGACTGGGGCTCCGGCGGGAGCGGCTGGGGTGGCGGGGGCGGCGACTGGGGCGGTGGGGGCGGCGGCGGCGGGGGCGGCGGCGGCGGAGGCGGCGGCAGCTGGTGAGCCGACCGGTCAGCCCAGGCCCATCCGCGCGTACGCCGCCTTCACCGCCGGGCCGTGCCGCAGCCGTCCGGGCACGACGAGCAGGCCGGTCCGCAGGGCCAGCCCCGCGGCGGTCGCGGCCAGGTCGGTGGTCGGCAGCCCGGGCAGCGGGTAGAGCCGGCGGGCCCAGCGCGGCAGCATCGCGAACGACGCGGTGGCCAGCGCGACCCAGGCCGGTCGGGCCGGCGTGCCGACCTGCACCAGCGAGGGCATCGGCGGCCAGAGGACGAAGCTGCGCCGCGGTCCGGGCGTCCGGCCCGACGTGCAGCTGCGGCCGCATCTCGCGGAAGTAGTCGGCCATCTGCGCGACCGACGACGGGCACCTGCTCCGGGTCGAGCCCGACCAGCTCGGCGTTGCGGAGTCTGCTCGGCGTAGTAGCCGTCCTGCTCGGCCGTCGGTCAGCCGCAGGCCGCAGCGACGCGCGGTGGAGAGGAACGACTCCACCTCGCAGCAGTGCACCCAGCGCAGCAGCTCGGGGTCGTCCACGCGGTAGGCGGTGCCGCTCTCCGGCTCGATGCCGGCGAGCCTGCGGTGGATGCCGCGGACCCGGGCGCCGGCTCGCTGCGCCTCGCGGGTGGTGCCGAACGCGGTCACCGCGACGTACTCGGCGGTGCGGAACAGCCGCCCCCACGGGTCGGCGCGGAAGTCGCTGTTGGCGAACACGCCGTGCATCGCGACCGGGTGCACGGCCTGCAGCAGCAGGGCGCGCAGCCCGGCGAGCGCCATCGACGGGTCGGCGTGCACCCGCCACGTGACGCTGTCGGGGCCGTACAGCCCGGGGTCGGGCGTGCGGTCGGTGCTCGGCTGCGCGGTCATCACCGTCGAGCGTGCCACGCGTGCCGCGGACCCACACCTCGGAACGCGGCGCGCGGGACGACGTGGCAGGGTGCAGGGGCCGCCGACCGAGGAGGAGCCGATGGTCGTACGTCGCGATCAACGTCCTGACCGTGCCGGAGGGCGCGGGCGGCACGCTCGAGGAGCGCTTCGCCGCCCGGCAGGGCGCCGTCGACGCGCCCCGGGCTTCGAGCACTTCGAGCTGCTGCGGCCGGTCGAGGGCACCTCGGACTACCTCGTCTACACCCGCTGGCGCAGCGAGGCCGACTTCGTCGCGTGGCGGGAGTCGCAGGCCTTCGGGCAGGGGCACGCGCAGGCCAGCGGACGGCCGGAGGGTGCCCGGCCGGCCGCCACCGGCTGCACGATCTGGGCGTTCGAGGTGGCGCAGGCCTCCGACGGTGCGCGGCCGCAGGACGCTGCCGGCTGAGGCTGGGCTGTGCGGGGGGTCCTCCCCTTGGTTGCGGCGCGGCGTCCCCTTCGTTCGGCGCGTCCTTCCCCTGTCGTACGTGCGCCGGCGTCGGGGACGCCGGCGTAGGCCGCTGCGGGAGGCGCTCGGCGCAGGGGCGGCCTGCACCGCCGGCGACCAGGGCGTCGTCGGTCCTCGCCAAGGGGAGGCCGAGCCCCAGCGAAGGGGCAGGTCGAGCCCCAGCGCGGTCGCGCGCGTCGCTTCCCCTTCGTAGGTGCGCCTCCCCTGCGTCAGGTGCTCTCCGGGGGGCTCCTGGAGAGGCGTTGGGCAGGGGAGCTGGGACGCGGCGCGAGGGGAAGCCGAGCCCCAGCGAAGGGGAGGCCGAGCCCCAGCGAAGGGGAGGCCGAGCCCCAGCGAAGGGGAAGCCCGCGCCCCGCGGACGGACCCGCAGGGCACCGTCCCGCCGGCAGCCTCAGACCCCGGTGCGCCCGGCCTGCCAGGCGCCCGGACCAGAACGCCAGCAGCGCCTGCGCGGTCGGCTCCGGCGCCTCCACCGCAGGGGAGTGCCGGGCGCCGGGCACCACGGCGTACGCCGCCCCCAGCCGCTCGGCCATCTCGCGCTGCTCGGCCGGCGACCAGGCGTCGTCGGCCTCGCCGTGCAGGACCAGGACCGGCAGGCCGGTCCGCCGCAGCGCCAGCACCCGGTCGGGCTCGGTCCGCAGCGCCTCGGCCATCCCGATCAGCGCCGCGCCGGAGGTGGCGAGCCACCGGGAGCGCAGGAACGCCCGCACCGAGTCCGGCACCGGGACGGCCAGCGGGTCGGCGGCCGACATCGCCTCGGAGGCGTCGGCCACCGCCGCGCAGCCCGCCCGCCGCCAGCACCGCGGGCAGCAGTGCCAGCACGTCGACCCGCGGACCGGTGAGTGCTCGGGGCCCGGACGCCAGCAGCGTGAGGCTGGCCAGCGCCCGCGGTCGCTCCAGCGCGGCCCGACGGCAGACCAGCCCGCCGAAGCTGTGCCCGACCAGGTGCACCGGCCCGCCCAGTCGCTCGACGACGGCGAGCACGTCCGAGGCGAGTGCCTCCACGGTGTACGCGGCAGGGTCCTCGGGGCCGACCGACTCGTGCTGGCCGCGCAGGTCGAGCGCGACCACGCGCTGCCCCGCCGCGGCGAGGTCCGGCAGGAGCGGACCGAAGTCCTCCTTGCTGCCGCTGAACCCCGGCACCAGCAGGGCGGTGCCGACGGGCTGCGGCGGCGAGAGCTCGACCCCGACCAGGGCACCGCCGGGCACGTCGTACGCCATCCGGCGGCCGCCCTCGGGCAGCAGCGCACTCACGTAGCTCATGGCGGCAGGCTAGGTGTCGCGGCCGGTGGGGTGCAGCCGGACGTCGCAGAGCCGGCCGGCGTCGACCCGGGCGGTCAGGTAGGTGCAGACCGGCTGCCGGCGCCGGTCGGTCGGCGAACCCGGGTTGAGCAGCCGCAGCCCGCCGGGCGTGACGTCGTGTCCCACGGGATGTGGCTGTGCCCGAACACCAGCAGGTCGGTGTCCGGGTACGCCGCGTCGGCGCGGGTCGTCCCGACCGGCGGCGGCGCCGGTCTCGTGCACGACGGCGACCCGCAGCCCGTCCAGCGTCGCTCGCGCGACCTCGGGGAGCCGGGCCCGCAGGTCCGGGCCGTCGTTGTTGCCCCAGCACGCCAGCAGCTGGGCCGAGCGCTCCTGCAGGGCGTCGAGCAGGTCGAGCTCGACCCAGTCGCCGGCGTGCACGACGACGTCGGCCCGGTCCACCTCGTCCCACACCTGCGCCGGCAGGTCCCGGGCCCGGCGAGGCACGTGGGTGTCGGCGAGCAGCAGCAGGCGCACGCGGCGGCTACTGCTCGGCGACGGCCGGCTGCTCCGGTGCCCCGGCGTCGGTGCCCGCGCCACGGCCGCGGCCCCGGCCGCCGCGCCGGCGCCGGCGCGGGGCGGCGCCTCGCCGTCCGCGCCGGCCTCGGCGGGCCCGCTCCCGGCCTCGGACCCGGTCGCCGCGCCGGTCGCCAGGCCCGCGCCGCGGGTGCGGCGCCGCGGAGCGCCGGTCCGCTTGGGCAGGCGCGGGGCGTCGTCGGCGGCCTCGGGCCGCTGTCCGCGGCCGCTGTCCCGCGCGGCGTCGCGCCCGCTGTCCCGCCCGCCGTCGCGCCCGCTGTCACGTCCGCGTCCCGGCCCCGGGCGGCGGCCTTGTTGCGGCGGCCGGTCTCGCCGAGGTCCTCGACCTCCTCGGCCTCCAGGCCCGGCGCGGACCCGCGCCGCGCGCGGCAGCGTGCCCTTGGTGCCGACCGGGATGCCGAGGTCGGCGTACAGGTGCGGGCGAGGAGCTGTAGGTCTCCGACCGGCTCGGCGAAGGCCAGGTCGAGGGCCTTGTTGATCAGGCCCCACTTCGGGATGTCGTCCCAGTCGACGAAGGTCACGGCGACGCCGCTTGGCGCCGGCCCGGCCGGTGCGGCCGATGCGGTGCAGGAACGTGCTCTCGTCGTCGGGGCACTGGTAGTTGATGACGTGGGTGACGTCCTGCACGTCGATGCCGCGGGCGGCGACGTCGGTCGCCACCAGGACGTCGATCTTGCCGGAGCGGAACGCGCGCAGCGCCTGCTCGCGGGCGCCCTGGCCGAGGTCGCCGTGCACGGCGGCGGCCGCGAAGCCGCGGTCGGCCATGTCGGCGGCGACCTTGTCGCAGGTGCGCTTGGTGCGGCAGAAGACCATCGTCAGGCCGCGGCCCTGCGACCTGCAGGATGCGGGCGAGCACCTCGCCCTTGTCCATCGAGTGCGCCCGGTAGACGAAGATCTGGGTGTTCGGGACGGTGCGGTTCTCGTCGGCCTCCTCGGCGCGGATGTGCGTCGGCTGCCGCATGAAGCGGCGGGCCATCGTCACGACCGGGCCGGGCATCGTCGCCGAGAACAGCATGGTCTGGCGCTCGGTCGGGAGTCTGCTCGAGGATGCGCTCGACGTCGGGCAGGAAGCCCAGGTCGAGCATCTCGTCGGCCTCGTCGAGCACCAGGCACTCGCACCGGCCGACAGGTCGAGGTGGCCCTGCCGGGCCAGGTCGAGCAGGCGGCCGGGGGTGCCGACGACGACGTCGACGCCCGTGCGCAGCGTCTCGACCTGCGGCTCGAAGGCGCGGCCGCCGTAGATCGTCTGACGACGCGGATGCCGCGGGTCGCTGCCGGCGTTCTCGAGGTCGCTGGCGACCTGGACGGCACAGCTCGCGGGTCGGGACGACGACGAGCGCCTGCGGCAGCCGGCCGTCCTGGGGCCGCCCTCGGCGACGCTCGTGACGCGCTGCAGCAGCGGGACGCCGAAGCCGAGCGTCTTGCCGGTGCCGGTGCGGGCCTGGCCGATGAGGTCGTGACCGGCGAGCGCGATCGGCAGCGTCATCGTCTGGATCGCGAAGGGGTGCGGTGATGCCCATCGGCGGCGAGCGCCTGCGACGGTCTCGGGGAGGGCGCCGAGCGCGGCGAAGCCGTTGGGGACGTCGGCGGGGGCGTCGGTCGTGGGGGACTCGGGTGCGGAGGTGCCGGTGCTGGTCAGGGTCGTGCCTCTCGTACGTCGCGCCGACCGACGACAGAGCGGGCTCGCAGCGGGCGAGCAGGCCGCGTCGGGGTCGACGAGCGGCTGGTCCGACCGGCGCGCCGCGGGAGAAGAGCGGTCCGCGCACACGGGTGCGGGGCGGCGAGCGCCACTCCTCGATGCGGTGAGCCTACCCGCCTAGGGTGCCAGGACGCGGGTGCGGCAGCGATCGCGGCGGCGTGCGCGGCGCCCTGCGACGCCGGCGACGGTCGACCTGCTCGGCGTGCTCGCGTACGGCGAGCTGACCGCCTTCGAGCGGCTGGCGACCGACGCCCGGCTGGCCCCGACGATCGCCGACAAGGCCGCGCTGGCGAGCATGGCGGCCGCCGAGTTCGAGCACTACCGGCGGCTGCGCGAGCACCTGCGCTCGGGCCGGCGTCGACCCGGAGGAGGCGATGGCGCCGTTCGTCGCTGCCGCTGGACGCCTTCCACGACTCGACGCGCGCCGAACGACTGGCTCGAGGGGCTCATCAAGGCCTACGTCGGCGACGGGCTGGCCACCGACTTCTACCGCGAGGTCGCGGCGCCTGCAGGACGCGCCGACCCGCGAGCTGGTGCTCGAGGTGCTCGCCGACACCGGGCAGGCGGCGTTCGCCGTGGCCCGGGTGCGCGAGGCGATCGCCGGGACCCGGCCGTCGCCGGCCGGCTCGCGCTGTGGGCCCGCCGGCTGGTCGGCGAGGCGCTGATCCAGGCGCAGCGGGTGGCGGTCGAGCGCGACGCGCTGACCGAGCTGCTCGTCGGACGGGCGACCTGGCCGGCATCGCCCGGCTGCTCAACCGGCTCACCGACAACCACACGGCCCGGATGGAGGCGCTGGGCCTGACGGCCTGACCCGCCCGCGGCCGGACCCGCCGGCTGCGCGGGCCGTCGACGCCGGCCCGGCAGCCGCGCTCACAGCGCGCCGAAGCCCACCCGGCGCTGCTCGCTCTCGGCGATCTCGACGTAGGCGAGCTTGTCGGCGGGGACGAGCACGCGGCGGCCCTTCTCGTCGACGAGGGTGAGCACGCCGAGGTCGGCCCGCAGCGCCTCGGAGACGGCCTTGGCCACCTCGTCGGGCGTCTGGCGCTCTCGAGGACGAGCTCGCGCGGGGCGTACTGGACGCCGATCTTGACCTCCACCGGAGGTCCTCCGTCGTGTCGTCTGGCGGCGTGCGTGCGCTCACGCTAGCCGCGCGGGCCGCGAGCGGCCGGCGCGCGCCGTGCTGACGCGCACAGGCGCAACCGGCGGCGGCTCAGACCGCCCGCGGGGAGCCGGAGATGCCGCGCCAGGCCAGCCCGAGCAGCAGCTCGACGGCGCGCTCCTTGCGGGATGCGGTCGGGTGCGGTCAGCCACCAGCGGGCGCTGACCTCCATCAGCCCGGTCAGCCCGACGGACAGCAGCTGCGCCTCCTCGGCGCGGTAGCCGGTGTCGTGCGCGATGGTCTCGGCGATCGCGTCGACGCAGCCCCGGGTCATCCGCTCGACGCGCTCGCGCACCGCCGGGTCGTTGCGCAGGTCGCTCTCGAAGACCAGCCGGAAGGCGCCCTCGACGTCGGTGCCCTCGCCGTCGACGAAGTCGAAGTACGCCGCGACGGAGGCCGCGACCCGCGGCCTGGTTGTCGGTCGGTCGAGGCCAGCGCCTGCGCGGACCTTGCCGACCAGGTCGTCGGCGTGCTGGTCGAGCAGCGCGCAGGTAGAGCTCGAGCTTGCTCGGGAAGTGCTGGTAGAGCACCGGCTTGCTGACGCCGGCCCGCTCGGCGATGTCGTCCATCGCGGCGGCGTGGTAGCCGTGGGCGACGAACACCTCCTGCGCGGCGCCGAGCAGCTGCTTGCGCCGGGCGGGACGCGCCAGCCGGGCGCCGCGCGGCGCGGCGGCCGCGGCCGCTCCTCGGGCGCCGTCGGTCACGGCGCGACCCTACGAGCGGCGCCGTCCGGTCGCTCGTCCTCGTCGAGCTCGACGACCACGGCCTGCTCGGCGGCGTCCGCGGCGTCGGCCTCGAGCGGCAGCTCGCGGCCGGCGTCGTGCTCGGCCGGCCCGGCGTCGACCGTCTGCTCGGCGACGTCAGCGGCGATCGCCTCGAGCGGCACGGCCGTCGGGGCTCGGCCGCGCGTCGCGTGCCGGGGTGCGCGCTGCTCGGCGACGTCCTCGGGGGTGGCCTCGGGCAGTCGGGGTGACGCGTCCTGCCCGGAGAGCTCGCGCGAGCCGTGGCGGGTGCGCCGGGCGTCGATCACCCGGTCGGGGTTGCGGCGCAGGTAGTCCTCCTCCAGCTCGGTGGTGCGCGCGGTGTGGAACTGCAGCGCGTCCTCGCTGCCGTGCAGGAACGTGTCGTGCCGGGTCTCGTGCAGGTGCTTGAGCTCGCGCTCGAGGTCCTCGTCGGTCAGCCGGTCGGCGGGCACTCCGGTCACGTCGTCGTCCTCCTGGCATCGGGCGCGGGTCGAGCGGGCCCTACCCGGACGGGCGGGGCCGCCCTGCAGCCGTGCACGGCGCGGACCTCCGTCACGCAGCCTGCATCCGAGGCTGCGGGCGGCGGCGACTGCGACCGGGCGGTGGCACCCGCGGCCGCAGCCGGAGCCGCTCGACCGGGCTCCGCCGGGCACGGGCGGCTCCCCCAGCAGCGGGGCGAACAGGTCGCCGGCGCGCTCGACGCGGGCGAGCACGTCGTCGCTGGTGAAGACGAGGTCCGGCCGGGACGTGCAGGCCTCGACCTCGTCCCACGTCACCGGGGTCGACACCGTCGGCCGCTCGCGGGCGCGCAGGCGGTAGACCGACACGGTCGTCTTGGCCGGCGCTGTTCTGCGACCAGTCGACGAGCACCTTGCCGTCGCGCAGCGCCTTGGTCATCCGGTGCACGACGAGGTCCGGGCTGCTCCTTCTCGAGCCGCTGGGCGAGCGCCCTTGGCGTACGCCGAGGTCTGCTCGCTGGAGCGTCGGAGCCGTCGGCGCGGGCGTACAGCTGCAGGCCCTTGCTGCCGGAGGTCTTGGCGAACGGCCCCAGCCCGTCGGCCTCGAGCAGCGGCGCGCAGCAGCAGCGCCACCCGGCAGCACTCGACGATCGTCGCCGGCGGTCCCGGGTCGAGGTCGAAGACGACGCAGGTCGGGGCGAGCTCGCGGTCGACCCGCCACATGTGGGTGTGCAGCTCGAGGCTGGCGAGGTTCGCGGTCCACACCAGCGTGGCCAGGTCGTCGACGACGACGTAGTCGATCGTCTCGCGGCCCTTGCGCGAGCCGGGCGTCGGCAGGCGTCACGGTGCGCACCCAGTCGGGCGTGCCGCGCGGGGCGTTCTTCTCGAAGAAGACCTGCCCCTCGACGCCGTCGGGGTAGCGCTTGCGGGTCAGCGCCCGGCCGGCCAGGTGCGGCAGCAGCACCGGCGCGATGCGCGTGTAGTAGTCGAGCACCTGCCCCTTGGTGAAGCCGACCGCCGGGTAGAGCACCTTGTCGAGGTTGGACAGGACGACCTGCCGCCCCTCGACGTCCACGGCGATCTTGCGCATCCGGCTCACTCGCGCACGACCTCCTCGGCGGCGCACGTCGTCGCGCAGCCCCTTGTACGACGGGTGGCGCAGGCGGCCGTCCCGGGTCCAGGCGGTGTACTCCACCTCGCACGACCAGCTCGCGGCTCGACCCAGACGGCGGTGCGGGCGTGCTCGCGGGGGACCGGCGTCGCGAACGGCGGGCTGTCGCGGCGCAGCGGCTCGAGCCGCGCGCCGAGCATCGCCGAGCGTGGCGGCCGTGAAGCCGGTGCCGACGTGGCCGGCGAACTCCAGCCCGTCCGCGGCCGTGCACGGCCGAGCAGCAGCGAGCCGATGCGGCCGGCCCGGCCGCCCTCGCCCGGGCTGCCAGCCGGCGACCACCGCGGAGGTGCGGCGCACGTGCTTGAGCTTGCGCCAGTCGTCGCTGCGCCGGCCCGGCAGGTAGGCGAGCTGTCGCGCGCTTGGCGACGACGCCCTCCAGCCCCTGCGCGCGCGGTGGCCTCGAGCACCGCGGCGCCGCCGCCGAGGAAGGCCGGCGGCACCGACCAGGCGCGCCCGGCCAGGCCGCAGGCCCTCCAGGGCGGCCCGCCGCTCGTCGTAGGTCCGGTCGAGCAGCGACGCGCCCTCGAGGTGCAGCACGTCGAAGACGCAGCAGCTGCACGGGGCGTCGCCGCGCGCAGCGCCGCGCCCGGGCCGGGCGACGTGCATGCGCGACTGCAGGCGGCCGAAGTCGGTGCGGCCCCGCGCGTCGAAGGCCACGACCTCGCCGTCGAGCAGCACCGACGTCGAGCCCAGCGCGGCGCCGAGCGCGCGCAGCTCGGGGTAGGACGACGTGACGTCGTTGCCGTTGCGCGAGGTCAGGCGTCACCCGGCCGCCGTCGACCGCGACCAGCGCCCGCACGCCGTCCCACTTCACCTCGTACGCCCAGCGTCGTCGTCGGGCGGCAGCGGCCCCGGCGCGGCCAGCATGGGCGTCAGGCCGCGAGGCAGCGGCACGGCCCGCTCCTACCCGCCAGGTGACCGCGCAACAAGATCGGCCTAGCGTGTCGCCATCGGGGAAGGAGGACGGTCGTGAGGTCGATCTGGAAGGGCGCCATCAGCTTCGGGCTGGTGACGATCCCGGTGAAGCTGTACAGCGCGACCGAGACGAAGGACGTGTCCTTCCACCAGGTCCGGCGCAGCGACGGCAGCCGGATCAAGTACAAGCGGGTGTCGGCCGTGGACGGCGAGGAGGTGCCGTACGGCGAGATCGCCAAGGGCTACGAGCTGTCCAGCGGCGAGACCGTCGTGCTCACCGACGAGGACTTCCGGGACCTGCCGCTGACCAGCAGCCGGGCCATCGACGTGCTGCAGTTCGTCCCGCTGGAGCAGGTCGACCCGATCTACTTCGAGAAGAGCTACTACCTCGAGCCGGACAAGGCGGGCGTCAAGCCGTACGCCCTGCTCCGCGACGCGCTGCAGGACAGCGGGAAGGTCGCGCTGGTCAAGGTGGCGCTGCGCAACCGGGAGTCGCTGGCGACGCTGCGGGTGCGCGACGGCGTGTTCGTGCTGGAGACGATGCTGTGGCCGGACGAGGTCCGCGAGCCGGCCTTCGGCTTCCTCGACGAGGACGTCGAGGTGCGGCCCCAGGAGCTCGCGATGGCCGCCTCCCTCATCGAGACGCTCTCCGGGGACTTCGAGCCCGGGCAGTACGCCGACACCTACCGCGAGGCGCTGCAGCACGGTCATCGAGGCCAAGGTGGAGGGGCGGGAGGTCGTCGCGCCGAGCGAGGCGCAGCCGACGTCCGGCACCGTCGTCGACCTGATGGCCGCGCTGCGCGCCAGCGTCGAGGCCGCCAAGGGCCGGGCCGCGGAGCCGGCGGCCGACCACGCGCCCGGGACGGTGGCCGACGACGCGCCCGGGAGCGCGGCCGACGACGCGCCTGCCAAGCCCGCCCGAGCGCCCCGCAAGGGCGCGGGCAAGGCCGCGAAGAAGGCCGAACCGGCCGCCCGGAAGCGCACCGCCCGCAAGCCGGCCGCGACGGGCTCGGAGCCGGACGGCGAGCCGGCCGAGTCGGCGCCGGAGACTCCCGCGAGGCGGACCAGGGCCCGCCGGAGCGCCTGACCGTCCCCGCCGGGCCTCAAGCAGCCGCCCCGACCCGCCGATCCAGCGACCACGGCGACCTGCCCGCACCGGCGGGCGGTCCGAGCAGGGGAGCAGCGGTGGACCCGGACGAGCGGCACGACCTGGAGGCCGCACTGCGGGCGGTGCCCGGGATCGCGCATGCCGCACTGGAGGACGACGACGCGCCGGGCGAGCCCGGCGGCCTCGGCGTCCTGCGGCTGGGCCTGGAGCCCGGGGCCGACGAGCGGGCCGTGGCCGCCGAGGTGGGACGCCTGCTCGAGGAGGTGTTCGGGGTCGGTGTCGACGAGGACGGGGTCCGGGTCGTGCCCGCCGACCGGGACGGGCCCGCCGACCAGGACGGGCACGTGGAGCGGACCGCGACGGGCGTGACGCACGCCGTCGTCCCCGAGCAGGGCCGGCGCGGCCGCGAGCGCCCGTCGATCGCGGCCGTGCAGACGCTGTCGGCGGGGCTGGAGGTCACCGCCACCGTCACCCTGGGTTCCGGCGAGCACGCCGGCACCGGCACCGCCTGCGCTGCGGCCTCCCAGCGCGGGATGCACCGCGCGGTGGCCTCGGCGACGCTGCAGGCGCTCGCGGAGCTCTCGGACGACCTCGACCCCGCGCGGGCCCGGCTCGAGATCGAGCAGGTCGAGGTCACCCCGCTCGGCGCGCAGCGCACGGCGCTGGTCGCCGTGACGCTGCTCACCGACCGGGGCAGCGAGCGGCTGACCGGAGCCGCGGCCGTCCGGGAGGACGTCCGGCAGGCCGTGGTGCGGGCCACGCTCGACGCCGTGAACCGCCGGCTGGGGGTACTGGGCGGGGTTCGGGCCGCGACCGCCTGACGGCCGCCGGTACTGTCCCGTTCCATGACGCCCGCGGCCGACTGTCCCGGCGGCGGCCCGCCCGACCTCCGGACCGCGACGCTGCTCGACGACCCGGCCCGGGTCGCCGCGGTCTCCCGGCTCGTCTCGGCGCTGGACGACACCACCGGCATCGACCGGCTGACCCGGCTGACGGCGCGGCTGCTCCAGGCGCCGTACGCGCAGGTGTCGCTGATCGGGTCCGAGCAGGTCGTGGCCAGTGCCGCCGGGCTCGACACCGCCGGGAGCCGCGGCCCGCGTGAGGACAGCCTGTGCACGCACACGGCGGGCGAGGCCGAGGCTCTGGTGATCGGGGACACCCGCACGGATCCCCGGGTCGCCGGGCTGACCCCGGTGGCGGCCGGCGGCGTGCGGGCCTACCTGGGCATCCCGCTGCGGAACAGCGACGGCGTCTGGCTCGGCGCCGTGTGCGCCTACGACGACACCCCGCGGGACTGGACGCCGGGGCAGGTGCAGGTGCTCGCCGAGCTGGCCGACTCGGTCGTCGCCGAGCTCGAGCTGCGGGCGCTCGGCGTCGAGGCGGGCCGGACCGCGGCCCGCCTGGAGCTCGCCCTCGACGCCTCCGGGATCGGCAGCTTCGACCTGGACCTGCAGACCCAGGCACTGGTCTGGGACGACCGCCTGATCCGGCTGTTCGGCTACGACCGGGACACGTTCGTGGAGCACTTCGACAGCTTCATCGCGCGGCTGCACGCCGAGGACGCCGAGCGCACCGTGGCGGCGATCGACGCTGTCGTGCAGTCCCACGGCGAGCTGAACCTGGAGTACCGGATCGTGCGGCCGACCGGCGACGTGCGCTGGGTCGAGGCCCGCGGCCGGGTGCTGAGCAGCCGCAGCGGGGCCCGGCTGATCGGCGTCGCCTACGACACCACCGAGCTCCGCACCGCCCGCGACCGGCTGGCCCGCACGCTCGAGACGATGAACGACGCGTTCTACCTGCTGGACAGCGAGTGGCGGTTCGGCTACGTCAACCGCGAGGCCGAGGACCTGCTGCAGCGCTCGCGCGAGGACCTGCTGGGCAAGACCCTCTGGGACGAGTTCCCGGAGGCGCTCGGAACGGCGTTCCAGGAGCAGTACGAACGGGCGGTCCGCACCGGCGAGCCGGTGGTGTTCGAAGCGCCGTTCGCGCCGCTCGGCGGCTGGTACGAGATGAACGCCTGGCCGGGCCCGGAAGGCCTGTCGGTGTACTTCAAGGAGATCACCGGGCGGCGGGAGGCCGAGGGCGAGCGCCAGCGGGCGTACGCCGAGCGGGAGCAGGCCGTCGTGGAACGGGAACGGGCCTACGCCGCGGCGGAGGCGGCGAACACCCGGCTCGCGCTGCTGGCCGAGGTCTCGACGAGGCTGTCGCGGTCGCTGGAGCCGGCCGAGGTCCTGGAGGGCCTCGGCGAGCTCGTGGTGCCCGACCTCGGCCGCTACGCGGTCGTCGCGCTGACCGCCGACACCGCCTCGCTGCTGCGCGGCGAGGAGATGCCCGGAGACCCCGAGCGGGTGCACGTCGTGCACGTCGCGCACGAGCAGGGAGCGCAGCGCGACGCCCTGGTGGCGCTCGCCGAGGCGCTCCCGGTGAGCACCGCCGACCCGATCGGCCTCGGCGCGGTCATCCGCACCGGCCGGCCCGAGTGGCTGCCCGAGGTGACCGACGAGGACCTGGCCCTGTTCGCGAGCCAGGAGCACCCTCTCGAGGAGCTGAAGCAGGTCAGCACCGGTTCGGCGCTGACCGTGCCGCTGACCAGCCGCGGCCGGGTGCTCGGTGCGCTGAGCGTGGCCGCCCCCGGCGGTGGCCCGATCGACCGGGCGCTGCTCGTCGACCTGGCCGGGCGGGCCGCGGTGGCGCTGGACAACGCGCTGCTGTTCGGCGCGGAGCGGCGGACCGGCATCACGCTGCAGCGCAGCCTGCTGCCTCGCGACCTGCCCGCCCTGCCGGGCCTGCGCACCGCCGTCCGCTACCTGCCCGGCACGTCCGGGGCGTTCGTCGGGGGCGACTGGTACCAGGGCGTGCAGGTGGGCCCGCACCTGGTGCTGGCGATGGGCGACGTGATGGGGCACGGGATGCGCAGCGCCGCCCGGATGGGGCAGCTCCGCGCGATCGTCGCCACCCTCGCCCGGGAGGGCCACGGCCCGGCGGCGCTGCTCAGTCGCCTGGCGGCCTCGGTCGACGTGCTGCTCGACCTGGAGCTCGCCACCCTGCTCGTGGCGGCCTACGACCCGGCCGCCTGCACGCTCACCGTGGCCTCGGCGGGCCACCCGCCGCCGCTGCACGCCCGCCGGTCCGGCGGGGCCGCCTTCGTCGACGTGGAGCCCGGCCCGCCGCTCGGCTCCTTCGCCGGGACGTACGAGCAGGTGGTGGTCGAGCTGGAGCCCGGCGACACCGTCGTGCTCTACACCGACGGGCTGGTCGAGAACCGGTCCGAGTCGCTCGACGTGGGCCTGGCCCGGCTGCGCGAGGCCGTCCAGGACCGGCAGCTGGCGCCCGAGGCGCTGGCCGACGCGCTGCTGGACCGGCTGGACCGCCGGGCCGGCGGTGACGACGACGTCGCGCTGCTGGTGCTGCGGCCCGAGCCGTGACGCCGGACGTGACCGGGACCATCTGCCTGCAGGGCGGCGGCGAGTTCTCCGCCGCCTGCCGCGACATGGACGCCGCGCTGGTCGCCGACGCGGACGGCCCGGTGGTGGTGAGCGCGCTGGCGGGGGCGCCCGGCCGGGAGTACGCGACCGCGAACCGCAACGGGGTGGCGCACCTGCAGCGCCTCACCCGCGCCGAGGTGGTCGCCGCGCCGGACCTGCGCGAGGACCCGGACGCCGGGCTCGCCGCGCTCGCCGCCGCCCGGGTGCTGGTGCTGCCCGGCGGCTCACCCGCCCGGCTCCTCGACGCGCTGGTCCGCAGCGCCGCCGGGCAGCTGGTCGGGCGGCTGCTGGCGGACGGCGGCACCGTCGTCGGGTCCAGCGCCGGTGCGATGGTGCTCGGCGCGTTCACGGTGCTCCCCGAGCGGCGGCCGCCGGCGGTCGTGCCCGGGCTCGGCTCGGCGGCGAACGCGCTCGTGCTGCCGCACTGGTCGGGGTCCCGGCCCGACTGGCTCGCCGCGATCGACGACGGCGCACCGCCCGGCACGCTGCTGCTCGGCATCCCGGAGGAGTCCGGGCTGGTGCTGCAGGCCGGCCGGCTCACCGCCGTCGGCCGGTCCGCCAGCCGGCTGCTGCGCCAGAGCCGGACCCTGGCGCCCGGCGACACCCTGACCCTGGAGGAGCTGGCATGACCCGGACGGCTGCCCTGTCGACCCTGCCGCTGCCCGCGTTGCCGCCGCACGTGGACCCCTGGCCGGGCCGGCACGAGGGCGCGCTGTACGTCCGGTCGGGCCCGCGCGAGGGCGGCGAGCCGGCCCTGTTCGTGCACGGGCTCGGCGGCTCCTCGTTGAACTGGACCGACCTGATCGCGGTGCTCGCCGGCCGGGTCGAGGCCGACGCGGTCGACCTGCCGGGGTTCGGGCGCAGCGCCCCGCCGGCGCAGGGGTACCGGCTCTCGACGCACGTCCGGGCTGTGGTGTCCCGCATCGAGGCCCAGGCGGCCGGCCCGGTGCACCTGTTCGGCAACTCCCTCGGCGGCGCGGTGTCGACGCTGGTCGCCGCGCGCCGTCCCGACCTGGTGCGGAGCCTCACCCTGGTGTCCCCGGCGCTGCCCGGCCGGCGGCCGCGGCGGGGCGGCGACCCGAACCTGCCGCTGCTCCTGCTGCCCGGCCTGGCCCGGCTGGCCCGTCGCCGGATGGCCGCCCGTACGGCCGAGCAGCGGGCCGGGGCCGTCCTCGACCTGTGCTACGCCGACCCGTCCCGGGTGACGGCACGCCGCCGGGCCGAGGCGGTCGAGGAGGTCCGCCGGCGCACCTCGCTCGGGCACGAGGGGGACGCGTTCGCCGGGTCGCTGCGCGGTCTGGCGCGGGGGCACCTGGTGCGGGGCCAGCGCTCGCTGTGGCAGCAGGCCGCCGACGTGCGGGCCCCGACGCTGCTCGTCTGGGGCGCCCAGGACCGCCTCGTCGACGTCTCGATCGCGCCGCGGGCCGCCCGCACCTTCCCGGACGCCCGGCTGCTGGTGCTGGACGGGATCGGCCACGTCGCCCAGATGGAGGACCCGGAGACGGTGGCACGGGCCTTCGTGGCGATGCAGGAGGAGCTGGCGGCCCGGGCCCAGCGCTGACGGCGGTCCGCCCGGGCCGCTGACCCGGCCCGCGGCTCCGCACGACAACGGGCCGCCCCCTCCCGGGGACGGCCCGTCGGAACGCCGTGCTACTTGAAGACGTCCTTGATCTTCTCGCCGGCCTGCTTGAGGTTGCCCGACGCCTGGTCGGCCTTGCCCTCGGCCTGCATGTCCTCGTTGCCGGTGGCCCCGCCGACGTGCTCCTTGGCCTGGCCCTTGAGCTCCTCGGCCTTGTTGCCCAGCTTGTCCTCAGTGCTCACGGTGAGCCTCCTCTCGCGGTGCCCCGGAGCCTGCCCCGCGCCGGCTCGGCGTACACGACGACCCGGTGCCGGGAATCCCCGGGCCCCGCTGCGCCTTCTCGCCTGAGTAGCCGTTGTGAAGGAGCTCCCCACCGTGTCCCTGCCGCCCCTGGTCGAACCGGCCGCCGAGCTGTCGCGCGAAGAGGTCATGCGCTACAGCCGTCACCTGATCATCCCGGACGTCGCCACGGCCGGGCAGAAGCGGCTCAAGAACGCCAAGGTCCTCGCCATCGGGGCGGGTGGCCTGGGCTCGCCCGCGCTGCTCTACCTCGCCGCTGCCGGTGTCGGCACGCTCGGCATCGTCGACTTCGACGTCGTCGACGAGTCCAACCTGCAGCGCCAGGTCATCCATGGCCAGAGCGACGTGGGCCGGCCGAAGGCCGAGAGCGCCCGCGACTCGGTGCTGGAGATCAACCCGCTGATCAACGTCGTGCTGCACCAGGAGCGGCTCGACGAGAGCAACGTGTTCGAGATCTTCGAGCAGTACGACCTCATCGTCGACGGCACCGACAACTTCGCCACCCGTTACCTGGTCAACGACGCGGCGTTCTTCCTCGGCAAGCCGTACGTCTGGGGCTCGATCTACCGCTTCGACGGGCAGGCCAGCGTGTTCTGGCCCACCGCGCCCGGTGGCGACGCCCCCTGCTACCGCTGCCTGTACCCGGAGCCGCCGCCCCCCGGCATGGTCCCCAGCTGCGCCGAGGGCGGCGTGCTGGGCATCCTGTGTGCCTCCATCGGCGCCATCCAGAGCACCGAGGCCGTCAAGCTCCTGATGGGCATCGGCGAGCCGCTGGTCGGCTCGCTGATGGTCTACGACGCGCTGGAGATGGAGTACCGCAAGCTCACGGTCCGCAAGGACCCGGAGTGCCCGCTGTGCGGCAAGGAGCCCACCATCACGGGCCTGGTCGACTACGAGGCGTTCTGCGGCACGGTGTCGGAGGCGGCGCAGGACGCGGCGTCCGGGAGCACCATCCTGGCTCGCGAGCTGAAGGCGAAGATGGACGCCGGCGAGGACTTCCTGCTCGTCGACGTCCGCGAGCCCGCCGAGTTCGAGATCATCCGGATCCCGGGTTCGGTGCTCATCCCCAAGGGCGAGATCCTGAACGGCTCGGCGCTGGCGCAGCTGCCGCAGGACAAGCAGATCGTCCTGCACTGCAAGAGCGGCGTGCGCTCGGCCGAGGCGCTGGCCGCGCTGAAGGAGGCCGGGTTCGCCAACTCGGTGCACGTGCAGGGCGGTGTGCTCGCCTGGCAGGCGCAGGTCGACCCCTCGCTGCCGACCTACTAGCCCCCGTGGCGCGCTCGCCGCGGGCGGCGTCCGTCTCCGCCGGGCTCGGTGTCCGGCCCGGGACGGCGCCGCCCTCGGCGTACGCCCGGGCGGTGCTCGACGTGGTCGACCGGGTGCCCGCCGGGCAGGTCGCCACCTACGGCGACGTCGCCGAGCACCTGGGCCGCGGGTCGGCCCGCGGCGTCGGCTCGGTGATGTCCCGGTACGGCCACGAGGTCGCCTGGTGGCGGATCGTGCAGGCCGGGGGCCGCCCGGCGGAGCCGCACGTCGCGGAGGCGCTGGAGCGCCTGCGCGCCGAGGGGTGCCCGCTCGTCGCGGACCGGGTCGACCTGACCCGCGCCCGCTGGGGCGGCTGACCGGCCTCGCCGGTTCTGTCGGACCCGCGTGGTGGACTCGCCGGCGTGGACGCCCCGACCCTGACCCGCCGCCGCCCGGCGACGACGTCCGCCCCTGCGCTCGACGCCGACCAGCGCCGGGTCGTGGAGCACCCGGGCGGGCCCGTGCTGGTGCTGGCCGGGCCGGGCACCGGCAAGACCACGACGCTGGTCGAGGCCGTCGTGCACCGGGTGCGCGAGCGGGGCCTGGCGCCCGAGCAGGTGCTCGTCCTCACCTTCAGCCGCAGGGCCGCGCAGGAGCTGCGGGAGCGGGTCGGCGCCCGGCTCGGCGGCACCAGCCGGGGCGCCCTGGCGATGACCTTCCACTCCTACGCCTACGCCCTGCTGCGCCGTGAGCTGGGCGCGCCGGGCGGGCCGGCGCTGCGGCTGCTCAGCGGTCCGGAGCAGGACCTCGAGGTGGGCCGGCTGCTCGCCGGGGAGATCGCCGACGGGGCCTCGCGGTGGCCGGCGCCGCTGCGCCCGGCGCTGCCGCTGCGGGGGTTCCGCGCCGAGCTGCGCGACGTGCTGCTGCGGGCGCAGGAGCGCGGCCTCGGTCCGGACGAGCTGCACCGGCTGGGGCTGGCCCGCGGGCGCGAGGACTGGGTCGCGGTCGCCGGCTTCCTGCGCGACTACGAGTCCCGGTTCGACCTCGACCCGTTCACCGAGGTCCTCGACTACGCCGGCCTGGTCCGCTCCGCGGCGGCCCTGCTCGAGAGCGACGACGTGCTCCGCGCCCGGGAGCGGGCCGCCCGCGCGGTCGTGCTGGTCGACGAGTACCAGGACACCGACCCGGCGCAGGTCCGGCTGCTGCAGGCGCTCGCCGGCGACGGCCGCGACCTGATCGCGGTCGGCGACCCCGACCAGTCCATCTACGCCTTCCGCGGCGCCGACGTGCGCGGGATCCTCGGTTTCCCCGACACCTTCCGCACGCTCGACGGCCGGCCGGCGCCGCAGGTCGAGCTGCGCACCTGCCGGCGGTCCGGCGCCCGGCTGCTCGCCGCCAGCCGGGCGGTGGCGGCCCGGCTGCCCGCCGGCCGGCTCGGTCCGGGCTTCCGCGCGCTCACGCCGGACCCGGCCGTGGTGCCCGGGCCGGGCAGCGTCGAGGTCCGCTGGGCGGCGACCCCGACCGGCGAGGTCGCCGTCGTGGCGGACGTGCTGCGCCGCGCCCACCTGCACGACGGCGTGCCCTGGTCGGACATGGCGGTCCTGCTGCGCTCCACCCCGCGCACCCTGGCGGGGCTGCGGCGCGGACTGCTGGCGGCCGGCGTTCCGGTCGCGGTGCCCGTCGACGAGGTCCCGCTGGTCGAGGAGCCGGTCGTCCGGTCGCTGCTGGACCTGCTGGTCGCGGCGCTGCGGCCGCAGGACCTCGACGAGACGGCGGTGCTCACCCTGCTCGGGGGTCCGCTGCTGCGCGCCGACACGCTGGCGGTGCGCCGGCTGCGCCGGGCGCTGCGCGACGCCGACCTGGCCGCGGGCGGCGCGGTGCCGGCGGCGGAGCTGCTCGTCGAGGCGGCCCGCGACCCCCGCGAGCTGCTCGGGGTGAGCCAGGCCGCGGGGCGCCCGCTCGCCCGGCTGCACCGGCTGCTGCGCGCGGTGCGCGAGGCCGCCGGGCCGCCGGAGGCGCCGGCGCCCGTCGAGGACGTGCTGTGGGCGGCCTGGGCGGCCACCGGCCTCGCCGACCGGCTCGAGCAGGACAGCCTCGCCGGCGGTCCGCGCGGCGCGGTCGCGGACCGGGCGCTCGACGCCGTGATCGGCCTGTTCGACGCGGCAGCCCGCTACGTCGACCGGTTGCCCGCGGCGGACGCGCTCGGGTTCCTCGACGACGTCGCCGCGCAGGAGGTCCCGGGCGACTCGCTGTCGCAGCGCACCCCCGAGGGCGACGCCGTGCGGGTGCTCACCGCGCACGCCAGCAAGGGCCTGGAGTGGCGGCTCGTCGTCGTCCCCGGTGTGCAGGAGGGCGTCTGGCCCGACCTGCGGCTGCGCGGCTCGCTGCTCGGCGCGGACGCGCTCGACGACGCGGTCGCCGGGGTGACCGCACCGCCCGACCGCCGCGCCGACCTGCTGGCCGAGGAGCGGCGGCTGTTCTACGTCGCCGTGACCCGGGCACGCGAACGGCTCGTCGTCACCGCCGTCGCCGGCGGCGACGGCAGCGACGAGCGGCCCAGCCGCTTCCTGGACGAGCTGGGCCTGGACCCCCCTGCCGGGCCGACCGCCGTGGGTCGGCCGCTCACCTCCGCGGGGCTGGTGGCCGAGCTGCGCGCGGTCGCCGCCACCTCCGACGACCCGGCGCTGCGCGAGGCCGCCTGCCGGCGGCTGGCCCGTCTCGCGGTCGGCGACGCCGGAGCCCCGGCGGTGCGCTCGGCCGACCCGGCCTCCTGGTGGGGGCTGGGCGCGCTGTCGGACGACCAGCCGCTGGTGCTGCCGGGGGAGCAGCTGCGGATCTCGCCGTCGAAGGTGGAGTCCTACGACACCTGCGCGCTGCGCTGGTTCCTGGAGAGCGGCGTCGGCGTCGCCGGGAGCACCGGCCCCCCGCAGGTGCTCGGCAGCCTCGTGCACGCGCTGTGCGAGCTGGCCAGCGGCCCGCAGGCGCTGTCCCGCGCCGAGCTCGAGACCCGGCTGGACGAGGTGCTGCCCGAGCTGGACCTGGGGGCGCCCTGGGCGGTGCGGCGGCGCCGCCGGGACGCGCTGGCCTGGCTCGACAAGTTCCTGCACTGGGTGCAAGCAAACAGCCGGGAGCTCGTCGCGACCGAGCTCGCCGTCCGGGTGCCGCTGCGCGACGGCGTGGAGCTGAGCGGCCGGGTGGACCGCCTGGAGCGGGACGCGCAGGGCCGGGCCGTCGTGGTCGACCTGAAGACCTCCACGGCGGCCGTCAAGACCGGTGAGGTGGCCCGGCACCCGCAGCTCGGCGTGTACCAGCTCGCCGTGCAGCTCGGCGCCTTCTCCGAGCACGGCCTGGGCGAGCCGGGCGGCGCCTCGCTGCTGCAGCTGAAGGCGAAGAAGGCCGCCAGCGAGCAGCGCCAGCCGGCGCTGGCCGAGGACGCCGAGCCGGGCTGGGCCCGGGAGCTGGTCGACCGGGTCGCCACCGGCATGGCCGGCGCCGCGTTCCCGGCCACGGTCAACGAGAACTGCCGCACCTGCCGGGTCCGCGGCTGCTGCCCGGTCTGGCCGCAGGGCGAGGGGGTGCTGCGGTGATCCCGGCGAGGTTCGGTCTGGACGACCTCGGCCGGCTCCTCGGCCGCTCGCTCAGCCCCGAGCAGGCCGACGTGGTGACCGCGCCGCTGGACGCCGGGGTGGTCGTCGCCGGCGCCGGGAGCGGCAAGACCTCGACGATGGTCGCCCGGGTGCTGTGGCTGGTGGCCCGGGGCGAGGTGGCGCCCGACGGGGTGCTGGGCCTGACGTTCACGACCAAGGCCGCCGGGGAGCTGGCCGGCCGGGTCCGCGACGGCCTGCGGCTGCTGCGCCGGGAGCGGCTGCTCCCCGACGAGCTGGCCGACCTCGAGCCGACCGTCTCCACCTACCACGCCTACGCCGGGCGGCTGGTCCGCGACCACGCCCTGCGGGTCGGTCGCGAACCCAGCGCCCGGCTGATCACCCCGGCCGCGAGCTGGCAGATCGCCGCCCGCACCGTGGCGACCTACGACGGGCCGATGGAGGCCGTCGAGCTGGCCGAGGCGACGGTCGTGCAGGCCGTCCTCGCGCTCGCCGGCGACCTGGCCGAGCACCTGGTCGCCGGCGAGCGGGTCGCCGAGCTGGGCGCCGAGCTGCACACGCTGGCCGCCCGGACCGTGAAGCTGCAGAAGCCGGCCACGGACGTGCTGGCCTGCCAGCGCGTCCGCGAGCAGCTCCTGCCGCTGGTGGCGGCGTACGACCGCGCCAAGCGGTCCCGTGAGCTGCTCGACTTCGGCGACGTCGTCGCGCTCGCGGCCCAGCTGGCCCGGGACTGCCCCGACGTCCGCGCCACCGAGCGGGCACGGTTCCCGGTCGTGCTGCTGGACGAGTACCAGGACACCGGGGCGGCGCAGGAGGTGCTGCTCGCGGCCCTGTTCGGCCACGGGCACGCCGTGACGGCCGTCGGCGACCCCTGCCAGAGCATCTACGGCTGGCGGGGAGCCAGCGCCGGCACGCTGCGCCGGTTCCCGTCCCGGTTCGCGGCGGCCGGGCCGGCCCGGACGCTGTCGACCACCTACCGCAACGGCGGGCGCATCCTGCTGCTGGCCAACGCCGTCTCGACGACCCTGCGCTCGGAGGGCGTGCCGGTCCCCGAGCTGTCCCCGCGGCCGGGCGCGGAGGCCCGCGGCGAGGTGCGCTGCGCGCTGCTCGGCGACGTGCAGGCCGAGGCCGCCTGGGTGGCCGGGCAGGTCCGCGACGGCGTACGGGCGCTGCCGGCGCCCGCCCCGGGCGGGCCGCACTGGTCCCGGGCCGCCGTGCTGTGCCGCAAGCGGTCGATGTTCCCGGCGCTGCGCGAGGCGCTCGAGCAGCTCGGGGTGCCGGTCGAGGTGGTCGGCCTGGGCGGTCTGCTCGACGTCCCCGAGGTCGCCGACCTGGTCGCCACGCTGCGGGTGATCGACGACCCGGCCGCGGACGCCGCGCTGCTGCGCCTGCTCACCGGTCCGCGCTGGCGGATCGGCCCCCGCGACCTGGCCCGGCTGGGCCGCCAGGCGCGTGACCTGGCGCGCGGCCCCGGCCGCCGCGCCGAGGACCCGATCGCGGCCGTGGTCCTGGGCAGCGACGACGGCGCCGCCGGGTCGCTCGTCGACGCCCTCGACGAGCTGCCCGCCGACGGGCTGTCCGACGACGGCCGGGCCCGCCTCACCGCGCTGCGCGACGAGCTGCGGGCGCTGCGCCGCCGGGCCGACCAGCCGCTTCCCGAGCTCGTCGCCGACGTCGAGCGGACCCTGCTGCTCGACGTCGAGGTGGTCGCCCGCCCGGGGGCGCCGGGTCCTGCCGAGGCCCGGGCCGACCTCGACGCGTTCGCCGACGCCGCGGCCTCGTTCGCCGGGGACGCCGCGCAGGACGGCGCCGGCGAGGCGGTGCTGCCGGCCTTCCTGGCCTACCTGACGGCCGCTGCCGACGAGGAGAACGGCCTGGACACCGGCGTCCCGGGTGCCAGCGACACCGTGAAGCTGATGACGGTGCACGCCGCCAAGGGGCTCGAGTGGCCGGTCGTCGCCGTGCCCGGCCTGGCGGGCGGGCAGGGCAGCGCGGTCTTCCCCGGCCGGCCGCGTGGCACGTCGTGGCTCAAGGCGCCCCGGCTGCTGCCGTTCCCGCTGCGCGGTGACGCCGACGACCTGCCCCGGCTCGCCGGGCTCGAGCCGCCCGACCTCGTCGCGTTCGCCGACGCGCTGCGCGAGCGCGACGCCCGCGAGGAGCGCCGGCTCGCCTACGTCGCGTTCACCCGCGCCGAGTCGCTGCTGCTGTGCTCGGGCTACCACTGGGGCGAGGGGATGCTGCCGCTCGGGCCGTCGGAGTTCCTGCTGGAGGCCCGGGAGGCCTGCGAGCGCGGAGCGGGCCAGGTCGAGGTGTGGGAGCCCTGCCCGCCGGTCAACCCGGTCGTGGCCGGTGACCGCGGGGCTCCCTGGCCGCCGGCCGTACCGCCGGCGGCCGACGGCGTCCGGGCCGCCGCGGGCCGGGTCCGCGAGCTGGTCCGGAACGGGCCGCCCGACGAGCCGCTCGCGCTGGGCGCGGCCGCGGCGGCGCAGGTGGCGGCCTGGGACGACGACCTCGGGCACCTGGCCGAGGAGGCCCGGCGACGGCGGGCCCGCCGGTCGGCGGCCGTGCTGCCGGCGCAGCTGTCCGTCACCGACCTGGTCGAGCTGCGCCGGGACCCGGCCGCGCTGGCCCGCGGGCTGCTGCGGCCGCTGCCGCGCAAGCCCTCCCCGGTGGCGCGCCGGGGCACCGCCTTCCACGCCTGGCTGGAGCAGGTGGTGTTCGGCACCCCCCGGCTGCTCGACCCGCTCGAGCTGCCCGGCTCGGCCGACGACGGATGGGCGACGGACGCCGACCTCACCGCCCTGCAGGCGGCGTTCCGGGCCTCGCCCTGGTGGGGACGGCCGCCGCAGGAGATCGAGGTGCCCTTCGAGATGACCGTGGAGGGCCTGCTGGTGCGCGGCCGGATGGACGCGGTCTACCTGTCCGACGACGCGGACGGGCCCCGCGCGGAGGTCGTCGACTGGAAGACCGGCCGGCGGCCCGCCGACGGTGGCGCCGCCGCGGCCGCCGTCCAGCTCGCCGCCTACCGGCTCGCCTGGCAGCACCTGAGCGGGCTCCCGCTCGAGCGGATCGGGGCGGCCTTCCACTACGTCGCGGAGGGCGTCACGGTGCGCCCGGCCGACCTGCTGGACGAGGCCGGCCTGCGGGCGCTGGTGCGCGGCGTGCCGGTGCTCGGCGGGTGAGCCGGGTCAGCCCGCCGGCAGCAGCACCCGCACGGCCTGGTCGCGCGCGGTCACCAGCGCCCCGTGGTGCAGCTGCCGGCCGCGCCGCGTCTCGACCTCGCCGTCCACCTCGACGCCGCCGGCCTCGAGCAGGGCCTTGCCCTCCGACCCGGTCTCCACCAGCCCGGCCAGCTTGAGCAGCTGGCCCAGGCGGAGCCCGGCCTCGCGGACCGTCACCTCCCGGACCGGGGCCTCCAGCTCGGCGACCAGCTCGCCGTCCGGGGCGCCGTCGTCGGCGCTCTCGTCGACCAGCCCGACCGCCAGCAGGAACCCGCGTCCCGCGGCGTCCTCCGGGGTCGCGACGAGCCGCCGTGCGCCGCGCACCCAGCCGGCGTCGGCCAGCGCCTCCGCCAGCGCCGCGCCGACGCCGAGGCGCCGGGCGTCCGGCGCGACCACCAGCCCGGACAGCCGCAGCAGGCCGGGGACGAAGCCGCCGGCCGGGTCCGGCACCCAGGTCCCGAGCGCGTACCCACGGACCTGGCCGGGAGCGCCGGCCACCACCAGCAACGCGTCCCGCGCGGCCAGCTGCTCCGCCACCAGGGCGCTGCGGGCCGCCGACGGGCGCGCACCGGCCGCCGCCAGGGACGCCCGCCAGGTCTCGAGCGCCAGCGTGCTGTCGTCGCCGCTCGCGACCCGGGTCTCCACCCCAGCAGGCTAGTGGCCGAGCTCGACCACCAGCGGCCGGTGATCCGACACGTCCAGCTCGGGCGTCTCGACCCCGCGCACCGGCGGCAGCGACCCCGAGCCCAGGACGTGGTCGAGCTGCACCCGCGGGTCGGGGGAGGGGTAGGTGGGGCTGCGGCCCAGCACCCGCCAGCCGGACACGGCGCCGGCGAGGCCGGCCGGCATGTTGAGGTCGCCGAGCAGCACGTGCGGTCCGGGCAGCCGGCTCAGCCAGCGCGACAGCCGGCGCAGCTGCACGCTGTTCCAGACCGGCACGAACGACAGGTGCGTCGAGGCGAGCGTCATGACGCCGTACGGCCCGTCGACCACCGCGGCGACCGCGACCCGCGGCTCGTCCCGCAGCCACATCACCCGACGGGTGCCCGGCAGCACGATCGGCGCGCGCACCCGGGCCGCGGGGAGCCGCAGGACGTGCCAGGACCGCACCGGGAACGCCGACACCAGCCCGACGCCGTACGCCACCGGCTCGTCCGCGGCGTCGGGCTCCCCGGCCACCCGCCAGCTGCCTCCGGGCGTCCCGATCAGTGCCGGCACGAACCGCCAGTCGGCGGCGCCGGTGCCCTCCGCGACCTCCCGCACGAGGTCCAGGCCGTGCGAGCGCGGCTGCCCCCGGTCGACCTCCTGCAGACCGAGGGCGTCGACCCCGAGCGAACGGGCGGCGGACCGCAGCCGCCGGGAGTCGACGACGCCGTCGGACAGGGACGCGCCGTTCAGGGCGTTCCAGGTTCCCAGGCGCACAGCCGGACGCTAGACCAGCATCCTCCCCGGCGCCCGCCGACGGTCAGGGCTGCAGGTGCTCCAGCAGCAGGCCGGTCAGCTGCTCGCAGGCCTGCTCGGGCACCCAGTGGCTGATCCCGGGGAGCTGCTCGAAGCGGTAGGGCCCGGCGACGTGCCGGCCGGTCGCCTCGGCCGCGGTGCGCCCGAGCGCCAGGTCCCCGTCCGACCAGACGTACAGCGTCGGCACCGTGACGGCCGGGAGGTCCGCGACGTCCGCCCGGCTCGCCGCGCGGTACCAGTTGAGGCAGGCGGTGAGCCGCCCGGGCTCGCGCATGTCGGCGACGTAGCGCTCGACGTCCACGTCCTCGCCGCCGCCGTCGAAGAACGCCCGGAGCCAGGCGGCGTCGTCGGCGAGCAGCGCTTCCTCGGCGCCCGGCGCCTGGAAGGTGCGCATGTACTGCGAGCGCTGCCGCTGGTCCGGGTCGGAGGCCAGCGCCTCGGTGAACGCCAGCGGGTGCGGCACCGACACGGCGGTGAGCGTGCGGACCCGGGCCGGGTGCCGGGCCGCGACCTGCCAGGCCACCGCCGCGCCCCAGTCGTGGCCGACCAGGTGCGCCCGCCGCACCCCCAGGGCGTCCAGCAGCCCCACCACGTCGCCGACCAGCTCGGGCATCGCGTACGCCGCCGCGCCCTCGGGCCGGGCGCCCGGCGAGGAGCCGCGCTGGTCGGGCGCGTAGACCCGCAGGCCCGCCTCGACCAGCCCCGGCCAGACGTGCCGCCAGCACCACGAGCTCTGCGGGAAGCCGTGCAGCAGCACCACCACCTCCCCGTCCGGGTCCCCGAACGCCACGGTGTCGAACACCCGACCTGCTACCTCGATGCGCATGCCGGCGAACGTAGTCTGCGGCCGTGGATGCCTTGCCGGAAAGCGGCAACCTCGACCTGGCCGCCGTCGCCGCCGGGGCGGCCTCGGACGCGGGCGGGCTCGACACCGCGCTGCTCGGCGACGTTCCTGCCGACCGTCGGTGGAGGTGTCGGTGTCCGGCCGGCGGCTGCGCCGCGCGGAGCTGGAGGGCTACGCCGCGCGTGGCGCCGAGGCCGCGCTGGCGGGGGTCGCGCTGCGCGCGCTCATCGACCTCTACCTGTCCGCCTGCTGGCGGCTGTGGCGCGAGCTGCCGACGGTCGACGACGGCATCGCCGAGCGCAGGTCCGGGCGGCCGGGCTGGCGGTGCTGCGCGCCGCCGACGACGGCGTGGCGGCGCTCGCCGAGGGGTTCCAGCAGGCGCGCAACGACCTGGCCCGGCGCCAGGAGTCGGCCCGCCGGGAGGTCTTCGACGCGCTGCTGGCCGGCGGTGCCGAGGCGGTCGGCGGTGCTGGTGCGGGCGGCCGACCTCGGGCTCGACCTGGCCGCCCGCACGCCGTGTTCGTCGCGTCCGGACGGCGAGGTCGCGACCGCGGCGGCCGCCGCCTTGCCGGGTCGGCTCGAACGCGCGCTGCAGGGCCGGCACGGCGACGCCGGGGTGCTGCTGGCGGTCAAGGACGGGGCGCTGGTCTGCATCGTCGCCGCCCCGGACCGCGCAGGCTGTCGCGTGGTGTCGCGACCGCCTTGACGCCGGTGCTGGACGTCGACCCCGGACCGCGCCGGCTGGCGGGCGCGCTGTCGGCCGGGCGGTCGCGCGGCCCGGACGGGCGTGCGCGTGCTCCTACGACCAGGCCCTGGAGGCGCTGGACCTGGCGCAGCGCCTCGGCCTGCCCGGCCCGGTCGTCGACGCCGACGACCTGGTCGTCTATCGGGTCCTGCTGCGCGACCGCGCCGCGCTCGACGAGCTGGTCCGCACGCGTGCTGGGGCCGCTGCTGGCGGCCCGCGGCGGCGCCGGCCGCTGCTGGAGACCCTCGACGCGTTCTACGCCACCGGCGGGGTCACCACCGAGACGGCGCCCGGCGGCTGCACCTGTCGGTACGCGCGGTCACCTACCGCCTGGCCCGCGTGGCCGCCCTGCTCGGTGGCGACCCGACCGACCCGGCGGAGCGCTTCGACCTGCACGCCGCCGTCCTGGGCGGCGCGAGCCGGTCGGGCTGGCCCGGCCTGACGCACTTGCCGGTGCCCCGGCAATACTCGAGTAGGCCGGACTCGTCCGGTGCGCGGACCCGGTGTCCACGGCCGCGAGGACCCACCGTTGACGGGCACGGCGACAAGCCGTCCCGCCTCCGTCAGACTCGCCCCGCATCTGAGGAGTGTTCCCCGTGCTCGATGTTCCGTTCTGGGCCTGGGCTGACCTTCGGTGCCCTCGTCCTCGTCATGCTCGCCGTCGACCTGCTCGCCCACCGCGGCGCCCACGTCATCGGCTTCCGCGAGGCCGCCTGGTGGTGCGCCCTGTGGGTCGGCCTCTCCCTCGCCTTCGGCGGCGGTCGTCGTCGTCACCCTCGGCACGCAACGCCGGCGTCGAGTTCACCACCGCCTGGCTGCTGGAGAAGAGCCTGTCCGTGGACAACCTCTTCGTCTTCGCCCTGATCTTCGGCTACTTCGCGGTGCCGCGCGACTACCAGCACCGCGTCCTGTTCTACGGCGTGCTCGGCGCCCTGGTCTTCCGCGGCATCTTCCTCGCCGCCGGCGTCGCCGTCGTCTCGCCAGTTCACCGCGATCCTGTTCGTCTTCGCCGCGATCCTGCTGTTCAGCGCCTGGAAGTTGCTGAAGGACGACGAGGGCACAGTTCGACCCGGGCACCAGCATCGCCGTCCGGCTGCTGCGCAAGGTCGTGCCCGTCCGCGACGAGTACGACGGCACGAAGTTCTTCGTCCGCGAGGCCGGCCGCCGCGTCGCCACCCCGCTGCTGGCGGTCGTCGTCGCGATCGAGGCCGCCGACCTGGTCTTCGCCGTCGACAGCGTGCCCGCCGTACTGGCCGTCAGCGACGACCCGTTCATCATCTACTCCAGTCCAACGCGTTCGCGATCCTCGGCCTGCGGGCGCTGTACTTCCTGCTCGCCGGCCTGCTGGAGCAAGTTCCACCTGCTCAGCAAGGGCCTCGCGATCATCCTGGCCTTCATCGGCGTGAAGCTCGTCCTGCAGGCCGCGCACAAGACCATCAGCACCTCGATCCCCGAGATCCCGTCGCTGCTCAGCCTCGGCGTCATCGTCACCGTGCTCGCCGCGAGCGTCGTGCTGAGCCTGCGCCGCCCGGTCGAGACGCCGGCGGTCGAGGACGCCGAGGACGTCGCCCTCACGCCGCAGCGCTAGGCGCGTCGGGGCCGGGGGCATCATGCGGGCATGACCGCACTGCTGCCCCCGGCCCCGCGTCCCGCGTCCCCGGCCGGACCGGCCGGGGGCGCGACGCACGAGGTGACCAACCAGGTGCCGCCGCTGGTGGGTCACGACGTCGCCGACGACGCGGCGCTGCTCTCGGGCCTGGCCCGGGAGGGCGCCGGCTGGCACGCGCACGACCTGCACGAGCTCGGCCGGCGGGCCGGGAGCGCGCAGGCGCAGCGCTGGGCCGACGAGGCGAACCGCTACCCGCCGGTGCTGCGCACCCACGACCGCACCGGCACCCGCATCGACGAGGTCGAGGTGCACCCCTCCTTCGACTCGCTGCTCGACGTCGCGGTCGGGGCCGGCGCCGCCGGCGCGGCGTGGGCCGACCCGCGGCCCGGGGCGCACGTCGCCCGGGCGGCCACCTTCTTCACCTGGAGCCAGGTCGAGGCCGGGCACGGCTGCCCGGTCTCGATGACGTACGCCGTCGTGCCGGCGCTGCGGCACGCCCCGATCTGGCCGCCGGCTACGAGCCGCTGCTCACCAGCCGGGTGTACGCCCCCGGGCTCACCGCGCCGCTCGGCAAGCCCGGGCTGCTGGCCGGGATGGGGATGACCGAGAAGCAGGGCGGCTCGGACGTGCGGGCGAACACCACCGTCGCCACGCCCGCCGGGCGACGGCAGCTGGCGGCTGCGCGGCCACAAGTGGTTCACCAGCGCGCCGATGTGCGACCTGTTCCTGGTGCTCGCGCAGGCCCCGCAGGGGCTGACGTGCTTCCTGGTGCCCCGGGTGCTGCCGGACGGCAGCCGCAACGTCTTCCGGATCCAGCGGCTCAAGGACAAGCTCGGCAACCGCAGCAACGCCTCCGCCGAGCCGGAGTTCGACGACACGGTGGCGCTGCTCGTCGGCGAGCCGGGCCGCGGCCTGCGGACCATCCTGGAGATGGTCGCCACGACCCGGCTGGACTGCGTGGTCGGCAGCAGCGCCGGGATGCGGCAGGCCCTGCTGCAGGCCGGTCACCACGCCCGGTACCGCTCGGCGTTCGGCGGGCCGCTGCTCGACAAGCCGCTGATGCGCAACGTCCTCGCCGACCTCGCCGTCGAGTCCGAGGCCGCCACCACCCTGATGCTGCGCCTGGCCGGCGCCTTCGACCGGGCCACGGCCGGGGACGCGCAGGAGGCGGCCTTCCTGCGCCTGGCGACCGCGGTCGGCAAGTACTGGGTCTGCAAGCGTCAGCCGGGGTTCGTCGCGGAGGCCCTGGAGTGCCTGGGCGGCAACGGCTACGTGGAGGAGTCCGGGATGCCGCGGCTGTACCGCGAGGCGCCGCTGAACGGCATCTGGGAGGGATCGGGCAACGTGCAGGCACTCGACGTGCTCCGGGTGCTGCAGCGCGAGCCGGCCGCGGTCGCGGCGTTCCGCGCCGAGCTCGACCTCGCCGCGGGCGCCGACCGGCGGCTCGACGCCGCCCGGCGGGCGCTGGACGCCGCGCTCGCCGACCCGGCCGCGCAGGAGCTGCGCGCCCGCCGGGTGGTGGAGCAGCTGGCGCTGGTGCTGCAGGGCTCGCTGCTGGTGCGGCACGCCCCGGCGGCCGTCGCGGACGCGTTCTGCGCCGGCCGGCTGGGGGACGGCGTCGGCCTGGCCTACGGGACGCTGCCCGCCGGGACCGACCTCGCCGGCGTCCTGGCCCGGGCGCTGCCGGAGAGCTGACGGGGCCTGCCATCCGACGGGGGCGGACCGGCCGGCGGGAGGCTTGCGGATTCCTCACCGATCCACTAAACATCGCGCACCACCCCCGGGCGTCGCCCCTGTCCCCTCCGGAGCTCCGATGACCGTGCTCGCGTTCCTGCTGTTCGGATGGGCCGGGCTGTCCGTGCTGACCGTCCTCGGGCTGGCGGTGCTGTTCCACGGCAGCAAGCTCTGGGAGTCCGGCGCGGTGCCGCAGCCGGTCGGGGACGCGGCGTACTAGCGTCGGCGCGTGCCGCCTCGCCGCCGTACCGCCGCCCCGGACCTCTCCTATGCCGTGGAGCGGTTCACGCTCGACAACGGGCTGCGGGTCGTCCTGGCCCCCGACCGCAGCGTCCCGGTGGTCGCGGTGAGCGTCTTCTACGACGTCGGCATGCGCAACGAGCCCGAGGGCCGGACCGGGTTCGCGCACCTCTTCGAGCACCTGATGTTCCAGGGCTCGGCGCACGTGCCGAAGATGGAGCACGCCCGCCTGGTGCAGGCCGCCGGCGGCACGTTCAACGGCTCGACCCACCAGGACTACACGAACTACTACGAGGCGCTGCCGGCCGAGGCGCTCGAGCGGGCGCTGTTCCTCGAGGCCGACCGGATGGCCGCCCCGGCGATCACCGAGGAGAACCTCCGCAACCAGATCGACGTGGTCAAGGAGGAGATCCGGGTCAACGTGCTCAACCGGCCCTACGGCGCGCTTCCCCTGGCTGCAGCTGCCGCAGATCGCCTTCGAGACGCTTCGCCAACACCCACGACGGCTACGGCTCCTTCGTCGACCTGGAGTCCTCCACCGTCGACGACGCGCCAGGACTTCTTCGCCCGCTACTACGCCCCGGCAACGCCGTCCTGTGCCTCGGCGGTGACCTCGACGTCGCCGAGACCGAGCGGCTGGTCCGAGCGCTGGTTCGGCGCCGTCGCCGGCCGGGCCGGTGCCGCCCACGCCCGACGCCGGTGAGCCGGCCGCCGGACGGCGACCGCGCGGTCGTCGTCGAGGACCGCTGGCGCCGGCCCCCGCCGTCGCGCTCGGCTGGCGGGTGCCCGACCCGGTCGGCGACCTCGACCGCTACCTGGGCACCGTGCTGCTGGCCGAGCTGCTCAGCGAGGGCGACGCCTCCCGCCTGGAGCGCCGGCTGGTGCACGAGCGACCGCATGGCGATCGCGCAGTCCGCAGCTACGTCGGCCTGTTCGGCGACCCGTTCGACGTCCGGGACGCCACCGCCGCTGACCACCCAGGTGCACCACCCGGCGGACGTGCCGGCCGACACGGTGCTCACGCCGTGCACGAGGAGGTCGACCGGATCGCCGACGACGGCGTCGGGGCCGACGAGCTCGCGCCGCGTGCAGGCCCGCACCGAGGCGCAGCTGCTGCGCGAGGCCGACTCCGTGCTCGGCCGCACGCTGGGCTTCGCCGCCGCCGAGCTCATCCACGGCCGCGCCGAGCTGGCCGGCGAGCTCGCCGCCCGGCTGGCCGCGTCACCCCCGAGGCGGTGCAGGACGCCGCCCGCGGCCTGGCCCGGCACCGCCGCCGTCCTCGAGCTGCGCGCCGCCGGAGGACCGCCGATGACGCGCCGCCCTGCGACCTGTCCGCTCGTCCCGCCGCTGGGCGAGCCCCGCCCGCAGCCGGTGCCCGAGGTCGCCGGACCACGCTGGCCAACGGCCTGCGGGTCGCTCGTCGTCCCGCGCGCCGGGGTCCCGCTGGTCGAGCTGCGGCTGCGGGTGCCCGTTCGCGGCGCGCGGGCGCCGACCGCCGCCGCGCACGTCGCCCGCACGCTCCGTGCTGTCCGGCGCGGTGCTGCTGGGACCGCCGCGCACGACCAGATGCAGATCGCCGCAGCTGCTGCAGGCCCAGGGCGCCGAGCTGTCGGTCTCGGCCGACCCCGACCGCCTCCTGCTCGGCGACCACGCTGCTCCCCACCGGCCTGCCGCCGGCTGCTCGGCGTGCTGGCCGAGCTGCTCACCGGCGCGACCTACCCCGACGACGAGGTCGACGGCGAGCGGGACCGGGTGGCCGAGCGGATCGCCATCGCCCGCTCCCAGCCGGGGGTCGTCGCCCGCACGGCGCTGGCCGCCCGCCGGTACGGCGAGCACCCCTACGCCGTCCAGCTGCCCGACGCCGAGCGGTCGCCGCCGTCAACGGCGGCCGCGCTGCGCAGCGCTGCACCGCGAGCGCGTCGCTCCCCGCGGGCAGCACGCTGGTCCTGGTCGGCGACCTGTCGCCCGGCCGCGGCCGCCGACGCCGTCGAGGCCGCCCTGGGCGGCTGGACGGCGAGCGGCGCGCGCCGTCGAGGCGCCGCCGCTGCTCGGCGCCCGCCGGTGGGCCCGGCGCTGCTGGTCGACCGGCCCGGCGCGGTGCAGTCCAACGTCCGCCTCGGTGGCCCGGCGCCCGGCCGCACGCGACCCCGACCTGCCGCCGTCCGGCTGGCCAGCATGGTCTTCGGCGGCTACTTCTCCTCCCGCTGGGTGGAGAACATCCGCGAGGGCGGGCTACACCTACAGCCCGCGCAGCTCGGCGTCGACCACCTGCAGGCCGGCTCGCCCGTCCCTCGTCGACGCCGACGTCGCCACCGACGTGACCGGCCCCGGCGCTGCTGGAGACCTGGTACGAGCTGGGCCGGATCGCGCTCGTGCCGGTCACCGAGGCCGAGCTGGACGCCGCCCGCCGCTACGTCCTCGGCACGCTGGCGCTGGCCACCGCGACCCACGCCGGCCTGGCCAGCACCCTGTCGGCGCTGATCGGCGCGCGGCCTGCCGGTCGACTGGCTGCGCGAGCACCAGCGGCCCTGGCCGCGGTGACCGTCGACGAGGTCCGCGCAGGCCGCCGCGCCGCTACCTGCGCCGGCCCGGCTCACCGCGGTCGTCGTCGGCGACGCCGCGCAGGTCGACGCTCCGGCCTCGAGGGTGCTGCCCGCGGGATCGCGCGGCCCGGCCGACGCCGTCGCGAGAGCCAGCCGGCGCTGTCGCGCTCCCGGTCGACCGGGACTCGGCCACCCGGGAGCGACGACCCGACGCGCTGGCCCGCGCCTGGTCGGGGGCGCGGGTGCTGGTGGTCGACGACGGCACCGAGCGCCTGGTGGACGGACCGCCGCGGCCCGTGCTGGTGCCGGGCCGGACGAGGCGCCTGCCGGCGGGTGCGTCTACCTCGGGCACCGAGGACGGCAGCCGTACTCGCGGTGGCCGGCGCGCTGCCGCGTCGGCTCGGCGCGGTGCCGGGAGGGGCTGCGCGAGCTCGGCGCGGCTGCTCGACGACCGCGACGCCGGGCTGCTCGTCCAGGCGGTCGGGCTGCGAATGGCACGACCCACCCCCGCTGCGCGCGCTGCGGCGACCACCGCGAGCGGCCGGGCGGGCTCGGTGCGGCCTCCGACGCACCGGCAGCGAGTTCTTCCCGCGCACCGACCCGGCGGTGATCATGCTGGTCACGACGGCGGCGACCGGGCGGTCCTCGGCCGGCAGGCCGTCTGGCCGCCCGGCCGGTTCTCGATCCTGGCCGGTTTCGTCGAGCCGGGGGAGTCTGCCGAGGCGGCCGTCGTCCGGGAGGTCGCCGAGGAGGTCGGGCTGCGCGTCACCGACGTCCGCTACGTCGGCAGCCAGCCGTGGCCGTTCCCGCAGCCTGATGCTGGGCTTCCGCCCGGGCTGCGAGCCGACGGCCGAGCCGGTCCGCAGGACGGCGAGATCGAGGAGGCCCGCTGGTTCAGCCGCGACGAGCTGCGCGACGCGGGTGGCGGGGCGGGCCCGGCCGGTCCTGCTGCCGCCGCCGGTCTCGATCGCCTACCGCCTGATCATGGACTGGGTCGCCGAGGGGTGAACCGGCCGGGGTGAGGGCAGACAGCCCGGCGGAGGTGGCCATGACCAGCTCGGCCGAGCAGACCGCCAGGAACGTCCACGACAGCACCGCCCTGGACCGGCTCGCCCGGCTCGGGCTCGCCGCCCGCGGCGTGGTGTGGCTGGTCATCGGTCTGCTGGCGGTGTCGGTGCTGTTCGGCGGCGGGGACGAGCAGACCGACCGGGAGGGCGCGCTGCGCGCGATCGCGAGCAAGCCGTTCGGCACGGTGCTGCTGGTCGCGCTGGTGGTGGGCTTCGCCGGCTACGCGACCTGGCGCGGGCTCGCCGCGGCGGTCGGGCACCGCGACGAGGACGGCTCCAAGCGCACCGGCAAGCGGCTGCTGTCGGCCGGCAAGTGCCTGGTGTACGCCTTCCTGGCCTTCAGCACCGCGCGGTTCCTGCTCCGCGGCAGCAGTGGCGGTGACCGCACCTCGTCGACGACGGCCGCGGTGATGAGCCAGACCGGAGGCCGTTGGCTCGTCGGCGTGGTCGGGCTGGCCGTCGTCGGGGTGGGGGCGGTCCTGGTCTTCCGCGCGGTCCGCGGCAAGCACCTCGAGCGGCTGGAGCGCGAGCGGGTGCCCGCCGGCATGCTGCGGGCCGCGAAGTACGTCGGCACCGCCGGGCTGTCCGGACGCGGGCTGGTGCTGGCCCTGCTCGGCGGGTTCCTCGTCTCGGCGGCGGTCCGCTTCGACCCGCAGCAGGCCAAGGGGCTCGACGCCGCCCTGCAGACCCTCGCCGGCCAGGCGTACGGGCAGGTGCTGCTCGGCGTGGCGGTGCTCAGCGTCCTGGCGTACTCGGCCTGGTCGTTCGTCGAGGCCGGCTTCCGCGAGATCTGACCGGTCAGCGCCGCAGCACCGCGGGGCGCAGCGGGTCCTCGGCCCGGACCAGGACGTCGCAGGCCTCGCCCGGTCGGACCAGCTCGTCGTACGACCGGAACGCCGGCAGCTGCCAGTCCGGGACACCCCGCCGGCGCAGCGCAGCGGGGGACAGCGCCACGTGCACGACCAGCTCGGCCGGCAGCCCCAGGCCGAGCAGGAACAGGCCGTCGACGAGCAGCACGGCCCGCGGCGGCAGCGGGCGGCGGGTGGCCCGGGCCGAGCGGTCCCGTCCGGCGTCGCGGAGCGCGGGCAGCCAGGTGCCGTCGGCCTCGAGCACCTCACGGCGAGCGCGCCGGCGTCCAGCCAGTCGTCCCGGAAGGCGTCCGGGTCCTGCCGGCCGTGCTGGAAGCGCTCGCCGGCGGGACGCTGGAAGTCCGCCCCGCGGACCCGGACCGGGACCCGGCCGGTACCGGTCAGCCCGTCCGCCACCGCGTCGGCCAGCTCGGCCGTCCCGACGCCGTCCAGCAGCACGCGGGCCGGGTCGGCCAGGTCCCGGACGAGAGCGACCAGCTCGTCCGCGAGCGCCTGCGGCGAGCGGGCGGCGAAGCCGCTCAGCGGCGGCCGGCGAGCTCGGGCGGCAGCGGCACCGCCGGGTCGTTCGCCGACAGCACCACCTCGCGGGCCAGGTCGTGCACCTTGCGCCCACGCGAGCGGGCGACCTTGCGCAGCCGCTCGAACGCCTCCCGCGGCGAGTGGTGCTGCCGCTCGGTGAGCACGCCGATCGCCTGCTCGACCAGGACCCGGGCGGCGAGCGCGTGCTCGAGCTGGGTGACCGACAGCCGCAGCTGGCCCACCTCGTCCAGCGGCTCGTCCGGCCGGCGCGGCCGGGTCCCCGGGTTGACCTCGGCGGCCAGCAGGTCGGCGAGCACCATCGCGCTGGTCAGGTCGCCGGTCGGCTCGCCACCGACCTCCCAGCCGCCCTGCCGGCTGCGCCGGATGGTGATGCCCTGCTCGGTGACCGGGCCGAGGTGCGCGGCGACCACCTCGGCGAGCTGCGACAGCACCTGCACGGCCTGGTCGTTGACGGCCACGCTGCCGCGGTCCATGCCGCACAGGGTCGCCACCACCCGGCCGTGCCGGTCGTGCACCGGCACGCCGACGTAGGAGGTGATGCCGAGCTGGCCGCGGATCGGGGCGTCGGCGAACGAGGGCTCGGCGGCGGCGTCGTCGGTGGCCGACGGCCCGCCGGCCAGCATCCGCGCGCAGAGGCTGTCGGACCGGGGGGCGGCACCGCCCTCGGCCAGGCCCTCCCACTCGGCGCTCGCCCGGACGCGCTCGAAGGTGAACGTGTCGTCGGTCAGCCCGCCGATGAACACGACCTCCATGCCCAGCAGGCGGGCCGCGGTCGCGAGGACGGCGTCGATGGCCGGATGGGACAGATCGGACGAAGTCACCGGAGCTGCTCTCGAAGACGGGGTCATGGGAGGACCAGTGTCCCCCATCCGGTGGACGGCCGGGCGCGCTCCCGGGACGACGCCGACGAGGGGCGTCGGCCCGGCCGCGCGGAGCGCTGGCTAGGCGGCCAGCCGCTGCTTGACCTGGGCCAGGCTCGGGTTGGTGAGCGCGCTGCCGTCCGGGAACACGACGGTCGGCACGGTCTGGTTGCCGCCGTTCACGCTCATGACGTACTCCGCGGCCGACGGGACCTGCTCGATGTCGACGACGTCGTAGCCGACGCCCTCACGGTCGAGCTGCTTCATGAGGCGGTGGCAGTAGCCGCACCACGCGGTGCTGTAGATCGTCATGCGGGCGGCGCTCGTCTCGGCGGTCACGCGGATCTCCTCACGGGTCGGGGCTGGCCCTGTCTCCAACCGCGGACGTGTCCGGGGGCTTCCCGGGCCGCGCGCCTGGGAGACTGTCCGGGTGACGCCGGAGACGCTGCTCGACGCCCTCGACCCCGAGCAGCGGGAGGCGGCCGTGCGGTCCGCGGACCGGTCTGCATCCTCGCCGGGGCCGGCACCGGCAAGACCCGCACGATCACCCACCGGATCGCCTACGGCGTGCACACCGGCGCCGTCCCGCCCGAGCAGGTGCTCGCGGTCACCTTCACCGCCCGGGCCGCGGGGGAGCTGCGCGACCGGCTGCGCGGCCTCGGCGTCGGCGGGGTGCAGGCCCGCACCTTCCACGCCGCGGCGATGCGCCAGCTGCGCTACTTCGCGCCCCGGGTGCTCGGCGGCGCCGATGCCCGGCGCTGGTCGAGAACAAGCTGCGGGCTGGTGGCCGACGCCGCCGCCCGGGCCCGGCTGCGCCACCGACCGCACCGAGCTGCGCGACCTGCCCGGCGAGATCGAGTGGGCCAAGACGCACGCTGGTCACGCCGGACGACTACCCGGCCGCGCGCGGGCCGGCCGGTCGCGAGCCGCCCGTTCGACGCCGGCGGCCGTGGCCGCGGTCTACGCCGGCTACGAGCGGCCAAGCAGCGCGAGGGCGTCGCTCGACTTCGAGGACCTGCTGCTGGTCACCGCCGGCGCGCTCGAGGAGCACCGCGACGTCGCCGGCGAGGTCCGCGGCCAGTACCGGCACTTCGTCGTCGACGAGTACCAGGACGTCAACCCGCTGCAGCAGCGGCTGCTCGACGCCTGGCTCGGCGGCCGGGCCGACCTGTGCGTGGTCGGCGACCCGAACCAGACCATCTACTCCTTCACCGGCGCGACCCCGGACTACCTGCTCGGCTTCGCCGACCGCTACCCCGAGCGCCGAGGTGGTCGGCTCGAGCGCGACTACCGCTCCACGCCCGCAGGTCGTCGGGCTGGCCAACCGGCTGATCGGCCGGGCGCCGCGGCGCGGGCCGCCCGGCCTGCGGCTGCTCGGCCAGCGCGCCGGCCGGACCCGAGCCGCGGTTCGCCGAGCACCCCGACGAGCCGGCCGAGGCCGCCGCGGTGGCCGCCCGCTGCCGCGCGCTGGTCGACGCGCGGGATGCCGGCCGCCGAGATCGCGGTGCTGTTCCGGATCAACGCCCAGTCCGCAGGTCTACGAGTCGGCGCTGACCGACGTCGGGGTGCCCTACGTGCTGCGGGGCGGCGAGCGGTTCTTCGAGCGGCCCGAGGTGCGCGAGGCGGTGCTGCTGCTGCGCGGCGCGGCCCGCGCGGCCGACACGACGCGCCCGCTGGTCGCCGACGCGGTGCGCGACGTGCTGGCCTCGGATGGGCTGGGTCGAGCACCGCCGCCGCCCGGGCGGGCGCGGCCCGCGACCGCTGGCAGTCGCTGGCGGCGCTGGTCGACCTGGCCGTCGACCTGGTCGGCCGAGCAGCCCCGGCGCTGGACCTCGCCGAGCTCGTCGCCGACCTGGCCGAGCGGGCCGACGCCCAGCACGCCCCCACCGTCGCAGGGCGTCACGCTGGCGTCGATGCACGCGGCCAAGGGCCTGGAGTGGGACGCCGTCTTCGTCGTCGGGCTGGTCGACGGCATCGTGCCGATCGTGCACGCCGGCCCCCGGAGCCGGTCGAGGAGGAGCGCCGGCTGCTCTACGTCGCGATCACCCGGGCCCGCGAGCAGCTGACGCTGTCCTGGTCGCTGGCCCGCAGCCCGGGCGGGCGGGCGAGCCGCCGGCCGCCCGGTTCCTGGACGGGCTGCCGGTACGGTCGGCAGCCGCCCGGCCGGGGAGCGCGGCCCGGCCGGAGCCGCCCGGCGCGGCGGGCCGCGGCACCGGCGGTCTGCCGGATCTGCGGTGCCGGGCTGGTCGCCGCCGTGGACCGCAAGCTCGGCCGGTGCGCCGGGTGCCCGTCCGACCGGGACGAGGCGCTGTTCGAGCGCTGCGGGCCTGGCGGGCCGGCCGGGCGAAGGAGCTCGGGCAGCCGGCGTACTGCGTGTTCACCGACGCCACGCTGCTCGCCATCGCCGAGACCCGCCCCGGACCGTGGCGGCGCTGGTGGCCATCCCGGGAATCGGGCAGGCCAAGCTGGAGCAGTACGGCGAGGACGTCCTCGGCCTGGTCGGGGAGCCGCGGCCGTGAGCCGGGCGCTGGCCGGGCTGGTCGCGCTGGCGCTGCTGCTGGCGACGGTGTCCGCGCTGCCGGCGCTCGGGAGCCGCCGTCCCGGATCCGTCCGGTGCTGGTACTGGTGGTGCTCTCGCTGGCCTGGCTGCTCGTCAACTCCCCGGTGGAGGGTGCGGTGCTCTGGTCGCCGGCGTCGGGGCACGGGCTCACGGTGGCCGACCTGCTGGCCGTTCCTCCGCTGCTGGTGGCCGCCGCGCTGGCCGTCGAGCACCTGCGCGGCTGAGCCCGGCGCCGGCCGCAGCCCTCTTGCGGCGGTCCGCGGCGGCAGGCCGTAGCGTGTGCCGCCATGACCACGTACTGCGCGCCCTGCATCACCGATCTCGCCCTGATGCGCGAGGCCGCGACGGCCGTTTCCGGGACGGCCTGCTGCGCCGCCCACGCCGTGCTGCTCAGCCACCCGCAGGACGCCCCGGGCCGCCGCCGCGCCCGGCTGGCGCAGCTGCGGTCGCTGGCCGAGTCGAAGGCCGCGAACGCCTCGGTCGAGGAGCAGCCGGGTCTGGAGCTGCTGGTGCACGAGTACACCCTCGCCGGCGCGATGGACATGCCCGGCCAGCCGCGGCCGGACGGGTCCGCGCCGCAGCGCCAGGAGCGCGCCCCCGGCGCGCCGGGTGAGCCCGGCTCGCGGGCGGGCAAGCGTCGCGGTCGCGGCCGCGGGGAGCGGCACGACCGCCCGGCCGGCGAGCGCCCGCCGGCACCCGCCGGAGCGGTCGGCGACACCCAGCTCGCCGCCGGCTCCACCGACGCCGCACCGTCCGAGCCGGCGTCGGGCGCGCCCGCGGCCGGGACGCCGTCGTCCCCGAACTCGTCGTCCTCCTCCGGACGCCCCTCGCCGAGCTCGCGTCCTCCCCGGACGCGCCGTCCTCTCCGAGCTCGTCGTCCTCCTCGGGCGACGCCGGATCCCCGTCGGGCGACGCCCCGTCGCCCGCCGGGAGCGACGCGCCGGCCGCGCCGTCGCTGCCGCAGGGCCCGGCCGGCGAGGCCGCGCAGCAGCCTGCCGGGGAGTAGCCGCGGCGGGCTGATTCGCCCCGTCGGGGGAATCGGACCGCCCGGGATGCGGTTCACTGCGGTGCCGACCCGATACATGGCCCCCGGTCCCAAAACAGTCGCTACGAGCGACGCACCGCCGTGAGGCGACCTGACGGGAAGGCGCGCGACAGCCGCTCCGGGCGACCGGGGCGGCTCTCGTGCTTGTCCAGGCCTCCCGCCGACTGCCGACAGGAGTCGCATGACCGCCGACCGGCCGCCGCGCTGCCGTCCGCTGCCGCCGCACGTCGTGGACGCCGTGCCGCCGACCGGCCTGCCGACGGCGTCCGACGCCGAGCTGCTCGACCGGCTCGACGCGCGCGCTGGCGACGCTGCCGGCGGACGAGCGGGCCGCGGTCGTCGCCGCCGTCGGCTACGGCGAGGGCGCGGTCGGCGCGGCGATGGAGCTCGACGCTGGAACCGGCGGACGCCGACGCCTGGCCGAGCGCGGCCTGGCCTCGCTGCGCGCCGCGCTGGCGACGACGTCGAGACCGGCCGGCCGTGACCGCGCCCGGCCTGCACCTGCGCGCGCTGCGGCGTGACGGTGGGCGACCGTCCGCTGACCTGGTCGCTGGAGCGTCCGGCGCGCCGGGGCGCGCACGTGGCTGTGCGACGCGCGTGCACCCGGGAGCACGTGCGGGCGATCGAGGGCACGTCTCGACGAGGCCTGGTGGTAGCCCGCGGGCCGGGCGGCCCGGGCCGGTCCAGGCGGGGATCGTGCCCGACGGCGAGGCGACGCCGCCACGTCCGCGCACGATGCCGGACCGCGGCGGCGGTCGACGCGGCGGGCGTCCGCGGCGCTGGCCTCGGCCGTCCAGCGCTCGCGCTGGGCCCGGTGCGGCGAAGCCCGGGCTGCCAGCGCGCCATCTCGTCGCGGAAGCGGCGCCTCGCCGCCGAGCTGGCACAGCACGCCGATCGTCCCGATCGTCACCCGGTGGATGAGCAGGTACGCCGGCGGCAGGTTCAGCTGGCGGCCGAGCTGCGCCGGCCGGGGAGCGCGGGTCGCCGAGCCGCGGCGCCTGCGCGCGCAGCCACGCCCGGGTGAAGCGGAACGTCGGCTCGGCGCACCGGGCTCGAGCAGCGGCAGCAGGTAGTCCAGCACCGCCTGCGCGTCGACCTCGATGCTCGGCCTTGACGAAGCCCTCGGCGCGCAGCGCCGGCGAGCACCGTCGTCGGCCTCGCCGGCCAGCGCCGAGCCGGGCCAGCCGGCCGATCGGCTCGGGCGAGCCGTCGGGCAGCCGGTCGACGGCGCCGAAGTCGATGACGCCCGAGCCGGCCGTCGGGCAGCAGCCGGAAGTTGCCGGGGTGCGGGTCGGCGTGCAGCAGCCCGGCGAGCACCGGCCCGGAGAACAGGAAGCGGGCCAGCAGCAGCGCCGGCGCGGTCGCGCTCCTCGGGCGTGCCGTCGCGGATGATCGCGCGACAGCGGGGTGCCGTCCATCCACTCGGTGACGAGCACCCGCTCGGCGCGCCGGCCACGACCGCGGGACGCGGATCTCCGGGTCGCCGTCGTACGCCGCGGCGAAGGTCGCGCTGCGCCTCGGCCTCGAGCCGGTAGTCGAGCTCCTCGGCGACCCGCGCCTCGAGCTCGGCGAGCAGCGGCTTGACGTCGAGCCCGGGGGTGAGCGACCGAGAACATCCGGGCGAGCCGGCTGAGCTGCTTGAGGTCGCCGAGCAGCGCCGGGCCGGCGCCCGGGTACTGGATCTTGACGGCGACGTCGCGGCCGTCGGCCAGACCGCCCGGTGCACCTGGCCGATGCTCGCGGCCGCGGCGGGCACGTCGTCGAAGGCCGGCGAAGCGGCTCGCGCCAGTCCGGCCCGAGCTCGCTGGCGAGCACCGCGTGCACGGTGGCGCGCCGGCAGCGGCGGCGCGGCCTCCTGCAGCTTGGTCAGCGCCGCGCGGTACGGCGCGGCGACGCTCCTCGGGCAGCGCGGCCTCGAAGACCGACAGCGCCTGGCCGAGCTTCATCGCCCCGCCCTTGAGCTGGCCGAGCACCTGGAACAGCTGCTCGGCGGTGCGCTGCTGCAGCTCGGCGGCCACCGCCTCGGCCGGCTGGCCGCCGAGCCGCTTGCCGAGGCCGAGCGTGGCCCGGCCGGCGACGCCGAGCGGCAGCGCCGGCGAGCTTGGCCGACCGGGTCACCGCGCGCCGGGGGATGTCGGTCACCTCGCCCAGTGTGCGGGGCTGCCGCGGCCGGGCCGCGCGCCGGCCCTGCGACGGCGCCCGCGGCCCGGGTCGGCCCGCAGCGCCTCAGCCGGCCGGTCCGCGCCAGCGGCAGGCGCAGGCCGGGTGCGGCGGCCAGCTGCGCCGGCGCCACCGCCAGTCGGGCAGCGCGAGCTCCAGCGTGCCGCCGAGCGCTGGCCGGGGCGGCGCGCCGTCGAGGTGCGCGAGCACCTGCAGCGCGGCCTGCGCGGCGACCGCTGCCGCCAGGACGGCCGTCGCAGGCCGCGGGCGAGCGCCGGCGCGCGGCGCGCAGCTGGGCGGCGAGCGCCGGCCAGCCGGGGTCGACGTCGGTGCGGGTCAGGTCCAGGCAGCGCAGGCACGCCGTGCGGCCGGGCAGCACGAGCGGGCCGACGACGCCCGACCGTGTCCCGGACCTCGGCGAGCAGGTGGGGCAGTCCCGCGCGGACCAGCGCCGGCGGCGTCGGCGTCGTCGGCCGGGCCGCGCGGCGCCAGCACGACCAGGTCGGGCCGGGGCACCGGACCGGCAGCGGGTCGACGGCGCGAGCTCGCGCAGCCGGTCGCGGGCCGCCTCGCCGCGGCGCCGGCCGACGTCGGCGGGGCGCAGCCCGCCGACGCCGAGTGTCCGGCGGCCGCGGGCCGTCCCGTCGTCGACGACGTCGACGCGCGCCGACCCCGCCGGCGGCGAGCAGCGCCGGCGAGCGGCGCCCCGACCCGGCCGGCGCCGAGCACCACGACCTGCGCCTGCTGCCGGCGCCGCAGCGACGGGCAGGCCGGCCGCCGCCGGTCGTCAGGCCGAGCGAGGCGACGTCCGGGGCCAGCCGCTCCCGCTCGTCGGCGGCCAGCGCCGAGCGGCCAGCGCTCGGTCGCGTCGTCGCAGCAGGCCGGCCGAGCGCAGCAGGGCCAGCAGCGCCGTCGTGCGCGCCGGGTGGCAGCCGAGCGCGGCCGCCGCGGCGCTCGACCTGCGCGCGTGTCCCGGGTGCCGTCGAGCAGCGCCAGCACGGCGCGGGTGGCCGGGTCGAGCCCGGTCAGCACGCCGCGAACCGGGCGCCGGCACGACCGAGCTGCAGCGTCGCGGGGTCGCGCCAGAGCCGCCGGCTGGCGGGGGACAGGATCGGGTCGCACGGCGACCTCCGGGTCGGCGCCGCACGCTGGCACGCGCGGACCGGGCGCCGCGGCGCCGTCCACAGGGAGCCGGCGGCGTGCACAGCGACCGGACGCCGTCGCACGGCACGACGTCTCGTCCCGGCGCCCGGACAGCACGACGGGCGGCCCCCCGCAGGGGACCGCCCGTCAGCGAGCTCGGGGGGCTCAGGCCTTGCCGAGGATCCGGTTCATCTTGGTGCCGCAGACGGGGCACAGGCCCTGCGCCATGCGGCGGCCGGACTCGCTGACCTTGACCTCGCCGTCGAAGTCGCGCTTCTCCTTGCACTTCACGCAGTAGCCGTTGTAGGTCTCGGCCATTTGCAGGCCTCCCTCTGTCTCCACGGGGGCCAGCCCCTGCCCGCTCCGCAGCGCCGGCTGGCACGCGGTCTTGGCGGGCAGCGTAGCGTCCGGGCCCGCCGCGGCCGCCAGGCGCGGACCCCGGCGCGGCGCGGCGTCGTCGCAGACCGCACGCGGGGGCCCGCCGGGGCGACCGTGCTGTCCGGCGGTGCCGGTCCGCTCGGTACGGTCGCGGCTCCCCGAGCCCTCAGGAGCCCCCGTGTCCGGACCCCTGCGCATCGAGCGCTCCACCTCCGGCCCCGACGCCGGCATCGTCGTCCTCACCCTCGACCTCCCGGACGTCCGCAACGCCATGAAGGACGACCTCACGGCCGCCTGGGCCGATGCGGTCGCCTCGCTGCGGCGGGACCGGTCGGTCCGCTGCGTCGTCGTCACCGGCGCCGGCAAGGCGTTCTGCGCCGGCGGCGACGTCGGCTGGCTGGCCTCCGAGCCGGACGCCACCGTCGACGCGCTGCGCGACCGGATGCTGCCGTTCTACGAGACCTGGCTGTCGCTGGGCAGCCTCGACGTGCCGTCGATCGCCGCCGTCAACGGCGCCGCCGTCGGCGCCGGCGGGATCATGGCGCTGTCCTGCGACATCCGGTACGCCGGGGCGTCGGCGAAGTTCACCGTCCCGTTCGCCCAGCTGGGCATGCACGCCGGCATGGCGAGCACCTGGCTGCTGCCCGAGGTCGTCGGTCTCGCCGCCGCCCGCGAGCTGCTGCTCACCGGCCGGGTCTGCGACGCGCCGGAGATGGTCCGGCTCGGCCTGGCGACCGAGGTGTTCAGCGACGACGAGCTGCTGGAGCGCACGATGGAGCGGGCCCGGATGGTCGCTGCCGGCGCGCCGGTGGCGCAGCGGCTGCACAAGGTCGCGCTGGCCCGCGGCGGGCACGCCACCTTCGCCGACGCGCTGCAGTGGGAGTCGGTCGTGCAGCCGCTGACGCTGGCGACCGAGGACCTGCAGGAGGGGCTGCGGGCCCGCAGGGACAAGCGCCCGGCCGAGTTCACCGGCCGGTAGGACCCGGCCGCCCCGGGACCCCGGCCGCTCCGGGACCCGGATGCTCACGGACCCCGGTCCCGGAGCCGCTCGCCTTCCCCTTGCGCGCGGTCCCGGGGCCGGGGCCCGTTGCGTCGGACGCTAGGCACGGCCCGGCGGGAGGTCAACGCGGGCTGTGGACGGCGCTGGGGACCCGGTGTGCAGAACCGCGCGGGTCGCTGTGGACCGGCTGTCCACCCGTTGTGGACAGCTTCTGTGGACAGTCCGGGAACCCGGGGCTGACCGGCGACGACAGGCGCGGGCTGCTGGGGACGGCAGAAACCGTGCGGGCGCGTCAGGCCGGCGCGGGTCCCGGGCCGGCGCCCCGGTCCCCGGGCCCTGGGTCGTCCGGCTCCTCGTTCCCGGGGGCGGCCTCCCCCTGGTCGGGGTCGCCGCGCCGGGCGTCGTCGTCCAGCTCGCCGTCGAGGTCCTTGTCCAGCGCGCGCAGCCCGGCGTCCCAGTCGGCCTCGCCGCCGGAGGTGAACGCCGCCGGGTCGTCCAGGTCGCTCGGCCCGGGCAGCAGGTCGGGGTGCGCCCACAGCGCGTCGCGGCCCTCCGGGCCCCGGGCCTCGGCCACCGCGGCCCACAGCGCCGCCGCCTCCCGCAGCCGGCGCGGCCGCAGCTGCAGCCCGACCAGCGCGGCGAAGGTCTGCTCGGCCGGGCCGCCGGTGGCCCGCCGCCGCCGGACGGTCTCGCGCAGCGCACGGCCGACGGCAGGCGTCGCTGCGCGGCGGAGTCGACGACCGCGTCGACCCAGCCCTCCACGAGCGCCAGCGCGGTCTCCAGGCGGGCCAGGGCGGCCTCCTGCGCGGGCGTCGGCTCGCAGGTCGAACATGCCCTCGCCCATCGCCCGCTGCAGCGTCTCCGGGTCGGACGGGTCGAACGAGCCGACGGCCCGCTCGATCGCCCGCGGGTCGACCTCGATGCCGCGGGCGTACGCCTCGACGGCGTCGTACAGGTGGGCGGTGCAGCCACGGGACGTGCGCGAACAGGCGCTGGTGCGCCGACTCCCGCAGCGCGACGTAGAGCAGCACCTCGCTCGTCCGGGACCTCGAGGCCCTGCGCCGAACGCCGCGACGTTGGCCGGCAGCAGCGCGGCCCGGCCGGCGTCGACGAGCGGCAGCCCGATCGTCGGTCGCGCCGAGCACCTCGCCGGCGAGCGCGCCCAGGGCCTGGCCGACCTGAGCCCCGAACACGAAGCCCGCCGACCTGCTCCATCACGCCGCGCATCGCGCCGCCGAGGTCGGCGCCGCGCCAGCCCGCCGAGCATCGCGGCGACCTCCGGCGGCAGCCCCTCGGGCAGGCCCTCGCCGAGCATCCCGCCGGCCAGCCCCTGCTCCAGCGCGCTGCCCATCGCGGCGACCACCCGGGCGGCGACCGGGTCGACGAGCCGCGCCAGGCCGGCAGTCGTGGACGTCACCCAGCCGGTCCGCGTCCACGCTGCGGGCCTCCGCACCGCTCGCCGGCAGCGTGGTCACCGGCGTCCAGCCACAGGTCCGCCAGCCGGCAGGCGTCCGCCACCGCGCTCGCCTGCCCGGCGGTCACCGGCCCGGTCGTCCGCCCGGGCCGCCGACTCCGCCACCTCGTCGGCGAGGTCCCAGTTCACCGGCCCACCGGTCCAGGACATCAGCTTCGCGTTGGCAGACGCCCATGTCGCCGCCGAACACGTCCCCGCCGCCGAACATCGCCGACAACCCGAACGGGTCGCTCCCCCGGGCTCGTCCTCGGGCTGGTCGGCGGGGCCGAACCCGAAGGGCGGCCGGGTCACCGTCGACACGCTGCTCATGGCCGTCACGCTAGTCCGGGCGGCGGGTCCGGTCTCGCCGGAGGTGACCGGCCGGGACCTGCACGCTGCGCGCGTGACCCCCGTGCTCGACGCCTGCTGGCCCTGTCCGACCGCCCGCTCTCGACGTGGCCGAGGTGCTGGCCGCCGTCGACGACCCGGCGGCCGGCGGCATCGTGTCGTTCACCGGCGCTCGTCCGCGACCACGACGGCGGGCGCGGACGTGCGCGAGCTGGAGTACGTCGCCCACCCCGACGCGGTCGCGGCGCTGGAGCGGGTCGCCGAGGCCAGTCGCGGCCGACCTGCCGGTGCACGGGCTGGCGGCCGTGCACCGGACCGGGCTGCTGGCGGTCGGCGACGTCGCCGTCGTGGTGGCCGCGTCGGCGGCGCACCGCGGGCAGGCCTTCGAGGCCGCCCGGCGGCTCATCGACGACCTCAAGGCCAGCGTTCCGGTCTGGAAGCGGCAGGTCTTCGACGACGGCGACGCAGGAGTGGGTCGGCACGCCGTGAGGCTCGCGGGTGCCGTACGGCAGCGGGTTCGAGGGGCGTGGCGGGTCGTGCCGACGTGGTTGATGTGGCTGCTGCCCGGTGCCGCTCGCGACCCTCGGGGCGATCGCCTGGTCGGCCTGGTCGGCGTTCCGCGCCCGCCGGCCGAGGTCGCCGGACTCGGTCGCGGCGTACGCCCGGTTCCGGGCGGCGCTGTGCCGGGAGCGACGCCGAGCCCGACCGTCGCGGCGACCAGGCGGCGGCAGCCCGCCGCGGCCTAGCGCTGAGCCGGGTGTCCCGGCGCACCCTGACCCTGCTGCTCGCCAGCGTGCTCGCTGCCGTCCTGCTGCGCCGGCGCGCTGTCGCGCCCGGGTGCCCTACGTCGCGCTCGGGCCGGGGCCGACCTACGACACCCTCGGCGAGGTCGACGGCAAGCCGGTGCTCGACATCGAGGGACGGCAGACCTTCCCGACCGACGGCCACCTCGACCTGACCACCGTCGGCGTGCAGCCGCCGGCTGACGCTGTGCGAGGCGCTGCGCGGCTGGGTCGACCGCGACCGCGGCGGTCGTGCCGCGCGAGGTCGTCTTCCCGCCCGGGCAAGACCGACGAGGAGGTCGACCGCCGAGACGCGCCGAGCAGATGGCGAGCGTCGCAGAGCAGCGCCGTGTCGGCGGCCGCGCCGCCAGCTCGGGCTTCCGCACGGCCGACGTCGTCGTCGAGGGCGTCGACGCCGGGCGCGCCGGCCGACGGGGCTGCGCGAGGGCGACGTGCTGCGCACCGTCGACGGCACGCCCGCTGCGCGACGCCGCCGACCTGCGCGCGCCGATCGCCGACCGGCGAGGTCGGCGACGGTCGTCCGGGTCGGCTACGAGCGCGACGGGACGCTCCGGCGCCGTCGAGCGGTGACCACCACCGCGTCCGGCGACGACGGCGAGCCGCGCCCGGTCATCGGCGTCGTCACCCGCGAGGAGCCGTCGACGCGCCGTTCGAGCGTCACCATCACGCTCGAGGACGTCGGCGGCCCGAGCGCCGGGCTGATGTTCGCGCTCGGCATCCTCGACAAGCTCGGCGAGCCGTCGCTGACCGGCGGCGCAGTACATCGCCGGCACCGGGCGAGATCACCGCCGGAGGGCGACGGTCGGCCCGATCGGCGGCATCTCGCAGAAGCTCGTCGCCGCCGAGGCCAAGGGCGTCGACGCCTTCCTGGTGCCCGACGGCAACTGCGCGCGAGGCGGTCGGTGCCCGCGCCGGACGGGCTGCCGCTGGCTCGAGGTCGGCAGCCTCGACGAGGCGCTCGCCGCGCTCGAGGCGCTGCGCGAGGGCGAGACGCCCGCGTCTGCCCTGACCCGGCGCTGACCGGCCGGGGACGCCGGCTCAGTCCTCGTCGAGGGTGGCCAGCAGCGCGGCGGCCAGCGCCGGCGCGAGGTCCGGGCCGGTGACCCGCTCGTCCTGCTCGCGGCGTCGCGCCGCGCAGCCGCAGCACGCACGGCCTGCCGGCCGCCGCGGACCACGCCGACGACCATCCGCACGTCGCGCCGCGTCGGGGTGCTCGGCCGCGGCGGCCGCGGGGTCCTCGACGTCGGCGAGCGCGGCCTCGGCGGCCGGCGGCAGGACCAGCACCTCGTGCGCCAGCACGACGCCGAGCACCTCCTCGCCGAAGACCATCGGGCGAGCTGCTCGTCGAGCGGCGCCTCGCCCAGCGGCTCCTGGGCGATCGGGCGTGAGCGAGGCCGGGTCGCCCGGCGACCAGGCCCATCGTCGTGCGCGAGCTGCGGCTCGGCGCGCAGCAGCTCGCTCGGTCTGCACCAGCGCGAACAGCTGCGGCGGCTGGTCCCAGCCGGCCTCGGCGACGTGGCCCTCGACCTCGCCGACGACGGACTGCAGGGGGTCAGCCGGGCACGTCATGGCACCAGTCTGCGGGTCCCGCGCGCAGGAGGAACCGCGGCAGGCGTGTGCAAGGGTTGAGACGTACGAACGAGCTCCGGAAGAGATGAGGTGGCTGTGGCCGTCCGCACCCCCGGGGCGGGCCTGCCAGCCCGCCCCCGACTGCTCGGTCCCGTCCTCGTGGTCGCTGCGCCGTCGTGCTCCTGCTCGGCGGCGTCGTCGGTGTCGCTGCTACACCGACCTGCTGTGGTTCCGCAGCGTCGACTACACGCAGGTCTTCACCACCGTCCTGACGACCCGGCTGCTGCTGTTCGTCGGCTTCGGGCTGCTCATGGCGGTCATCGTCGGCGCCAACGTCGCCATCGCCTACCGGGTGCGCCCGCCGTTCCGGCCGATGTCGCTGGAGCAGCAGAACCTCGAGCGCTACCGCGTCGCCGTCGAGCCGTTCCTGCGCAGCATCCTGCTGGTCGGCAGCGGCGTGTTCGGCCTGTTCGCCGGGCTGTCGGCCGCCGCGCGCTGGGAGACCTGGCTGCTGTGGCGCAACGGCACGCACGTTCGGCGTCGAGGACGCGCAGTTCGGCCGCGACGTCTCCTACTTCGCCTTCACCTACCCGTTCCAGCGCTTCGTCCTGGGCTTCCTGCTCACCGCGCGTCGTGCTGTCGCTGCATCGCCGCGGCGGTCGTGCACTACCTGTTCGGCGGCGTGCGCCTGCAGACGGTGGGGGAGAAGGTCAGCCCCGCCGCGCGCGCCCACCTGTCGGTGCTCGTCGGCCTGATCGTGCTGCTCAAGGCGTTCGCCTACTACCTCGACCGCTACGGCCTGGCGTTCTCCGAGCGGGGCTTCGTCAACGGGCCCGGCTTCACCGACGTCAACGCGGTGCTGCCGGCCAAGAACATCCTCATCGGCATCGCGCTCATCTGCGCGCGTGCTGTTCTTCGCCAACATCGTCGTGCGCAACATCCTGCTGCCGGCCGGCGCGCTCGGCGCTGCTGGTCGTCAGCGCCGTCGTGCATCGGCGGCATCTACCCGGCCTACACCCAGCAGTTCCGGGTCAAGCCCGAACGAGATCCAGCGCGAGCAGCCGTTCATCCAGCGCAACATCGAGGCGACCCGGGCGGCGTACGGCATCGACGACGTCGAGGTGACGCCACTACCAGGCGTCGCAGGACGCCGACCCCGGAGCAGCTGCGCGCCGAGGCCTCGCAGCGTCGAGACCGCCCGCCTGCTCGACCCGAACGTGCTCGCGCCGACCTTCGAGCAGCTGCAGCGCCGCACGCTTCTACTTCGGCGTCAACGACACCGCTCGACATCGACCGCTACGAGGTCGACGGCGAGCTGCAGGACTTCGTCGTCGCGGCCCGCGAGGTCGACATCGGCAACCTGCGCCGGCAACCAGCGCAGCTGGATCAACGAGCGGCTGGCCTACACGCACGGCAACGGCCTGATCGCCGCGCCGGCCGACCGGGTCGACGCCGAGGGGCCGTCCGCTCGTTCGTCGACCCCGACGCCGACGGACAGCCCGGTGCCGCCTCGACCAGCCGCGCATCTACTACGGCGAGCTGTCGCCGAGCTACTCGATCGTCAACACCGAGCAGGCCGAGATCGACGGCCCGATCGGCGGCGTCGACGGCGGGAGGCGTCGAGGGCGAGGACGCCGAGGCCGAGCGGCAGGCGACGTTCAACTACGACGGCGACGGCGGCGTCCGGCTGTCGAGCCTCGGCCACAAGCTGCTGTACGCGCTGAAGCTACCGCGAGCCCAACCTGCTGCTGTCGGACGCCATCCACCGACGACAGCCGGCTGATGTACATCCGCGAGCCGCGCGACCGCGTCGCAGAAGGTCGCGCCGTTCCTCGAGCTCGACACCGACCCGTACCCGGCGGCGGTCGACGGGCGGATCGTCTGGATCGTCGACGGCTACACGACGAGCAGCGGCTTCCCGTACTCGCAGCGCACCAACTTCGGCGACGGCGACGACCGACAGCCAGAGGCAGCCGGCGTCGCCCTGCGCCAGCAGGTCAACTACATCCGCAACTCGGTCAAGGCCACCGTCGACGCCTACGACGGCACCGTGACGCTGTACGAGTTCGGCGAGCCCGACCCGGTGCTGCGACTCGTGGGACAAGGCCTTCGGCGGCGACCTCGTGCAGCCCGAGAGCGAGATCAGCGACGAGCTGCGGGCGCACCTGCGCTACCCCGAGGACCTGTTCAAGGTCCAGCGCGAGCTGCTGACGCGCTACCACGTGCACCGACGCCGACGAGTTCTTCTCCCGCGAGGAGCTTCTGGGAGGTCCCGGCCGACCCGGCGGACGCGCTCGAACGACGCCAACGCCGGCGACGGTCGCCGACCCGCAGGCGCCGGCCGCCCGGCGCAGGCCGCGACGTCGTCGACGCGGCCGCGGACGGTCCGGCGCAGCCGCCGTTCTACTCGCTGCTGCAGTTCCCCGGCCAGCGAGGCGCGCGGCTTCCGGCTGTCGACGTCGTTCAACGGCCTGCAACCGGCCGAACCTGGCGGCGTTCGCCTCGGTGTCGTCCGACCCGGAGGACTACGGCACAGATCCGGGTGCTGCAGTTCCCGCGGCAGGACCCGCCCAACGGGCCCGGGCCAGGTGGCCAACCAGTTCGTGTCGGAGCAGGTCGTCGCCGAGTCGCTGTTCCCGTTCCGGCAGAACCGCGCCGACGGTCACCTTCGGCAACCTGCTGACGCTGCCGGCCGGCCAGGGCCTGCTCTACGTCCAGCCGGTGTACGTCCGGGCGCCGGGCGGTGAGAGCTTCCCGACGCTGCAGCGGGTGCTGGTCAGCTACGGCAACGAGGTCGCGTGTCCCAGCCGTCGCTGTCGCAGGCCGCTGGACGACGCTGTTCGCGCTGTTCGGCGACACGCCGGCCCCGCCGCCGGCCCGCGCCGGTGCCCACCCCCACGACGCCGGTGCCCGGCCCGGCGCCGAGCGCCCCGCCGGCCGACGTGGCCTCCGCCATCTCCGAGGCCGACTCGGCCTTCCAGGACGGCCAGGCGGCCTGCGGCCGGGGCGACTTCGTGGCCTACGGGCAGGCGCAGGAGCGGCTGGCCGACGCGCTGGACCGGCTCACCGAGCTGCAGCGCGGCGCGACGACGGCGCCGGCCCCGGCCGGCTGAACCGGGACGCGGCGGCGGGCGGTTTGCACGCCGGCCGCCGCGTCACGTACGCTGAGGTCACAGCAACGCGGGGTGGAGCAGCTCGGTAGCTCGCTGGGCTCATAACCCAGAGGTCGCAGGTTCAAATCCTGCCCCCGCTACAGAAGAAGTGCAGGTCAGGGGCCCCATCTCCGCTCGTCGGAGGTGGGGCCTCGACCTTTGACGGCGACGCGGTGCCGGCAGGGTGGCGCCGGTCCAGCCGGCAGCGCGCCTGTCCGGACGGACCGCACCTACCGGAGGTGCGGGCGAGGGCACGTCGTCACGTTGACGCGACGCCGACCGCGTCGAGCGCCCGGCGAACCGCGTCTCGCAGCATGTCGGCGCCGCGCGGGGCCAGCGGCTCGATGCCGTCGGCGACCACGTCGGCCCCGCCGAGCACGACCTCGTCCGGGACGCGGCCCTGCGGCATCCGCAGCAGCGAGAGGAGGACGTCGTCGAGCACCGTGGAGTCGCCCGCCAGGACGGCGGCGCCGGTGGAGCGGACGATCCAGTGCACGTACTCGCGCGTGCGGTCGCGGTGCACGGCCGGCAGGCCGGCGAGCTCCGGAGCCGCCCTGACAACCCGGGCGAGCAGCTCGTCGACCGTCGTGTCAGGAACGGCGTCGAGTCTCAGCGCCTCCTCGGGAACCACGACGTCGTCTCCTGCCGCGGGCGGCGGTTCGGACAGCCTCTGCGGGTCGCTGGCGAGCAGGTCGGCGCCGATCGCGGCAGCGCGTTGCCGGCGGCCTGCGAAGGCGCGGCCTCCGACGATCACCGCAAGGCCGGCAACGTGCGCCGCGGCCACGCACCGTGCCGCGCCGAGAAGGTTGGCGGGCACCGTGCACGACAGCGCAAGCACGTCGATGTCACCGACCTCCAGCCGCCGCCGAAGGTGGTCCACCGGCATCGACGGACCCAGCACGGTGACGTCAGCGCCCGCCTCTGCGGCCAGCGCGGCGGCCAAGCGCGGCGCCAGGGCGTGCCACTCTCCTTCGGCGCACGCGAGAGCGACGCGCGGACCGCCTCTGAGCTGCCGGCGCGCGGTCATCACCCACAGCGCCGACACGGCGGCCTCGGCGACGGCCGTGGCCGTGTGCTCCTGGGCGACCGACCACTCGCCTCGCTCCCACAGCTCCCCGACGCGCGTCTGGGCCGGCGCCACGACGTCGTGGACGATCTCGCTCAGCGAGGCCCCGGACTCCAGCAGGTCCATGACGAGGTCCGTCGCGGCCACCGGGTCGCCTCGCCCGAGCGCGTCGAAGTAGCCCTCGCAGAGCGAATGCGCAGCGGTGGTCACGCTCGTCCCTGCCTCTCTCGGCGGCCGTGCAACACGGGACAGGGGCGCACCTGCGAGACATGATGCCGGAGCGCTCGGCCGACCGGAAGGTCACGTGCCGGTCCGGAGTCGGGCGGACGACGGTCCGGACAGGGCAGGCGCCGACGCGGACCGACCCGTCGCGTCCGCGGACGGGAGGTGGAGACCGCGTGCCGCGGGCGGTCCGGCGGGCTGTCCGTCCAGAGCGCCCCGGCCCCGGACGCGCCGACGCCCCGGCCGGCCGACGAGCGGCAGGCCGGGGCGTCGCCCTCAGCGCAGGATCAGCGCAGGTCGAACCGGTCCAGGTTCATGACCTTGTCCCAGGCGTCGACGAAGTCCCGGACGAACTTCTCCCGAGCGTCGTCGGCCGAGTACACCTCGACGATGCCGCGCAGGATGGAGTTCGACCCGAAGACCAGGTCCGCCGCGGTGGCCGTCCGGACGACCGAGCCGGAGGCGTCGAGGCCCTCGTAGACGCCCTCCTCGTCCACCGACGACCGCCACGAGATGCCCAGGTCGAGCAGGTTGCGGAAGAAGTCGGTGGTCAGCACGCCCGGCCGGTCGGTGAACACGCCGTGCCGCACCCCGCCGGTGTTCGCGTCCAGCGCGCGCAGGCCGCCGACCAGGACGGTCAGCTCCTTGGCGGTGAGCTCGAGCATGGTAGGCCTTGTCGACCAGCAGGGTCTCCGGCGCGAGCTTCGAGCCGGGCTGCAGGTAGTTGCGGAACCCGTCGGCCCGCGGCTCGAGGTAGGCGAAGGTCTCGACGTCGGTCTGCTCCTGCGAGGCGTCGGTGCGACCCGGTGCGAACGGGACCGACACCTCCACACCGGCCTCGCGGGCGGCCTGCTCGACGGCCGCGCAGCCGCCCAGCACGATCAGGTCGGCCAGCGAGATCCGCGTGCCGCCCTGCTCGAAGTTCGCCTTGACCTGCTGCAGCGCCGGCAGCACGTCGGCGACGCCGGCGTTGGCGGGCCAGCTGATCTGCGGCTCCAGGGCCAGGCGGCCGCCGTTCGCGCCGCCGCGCATGTCGGTGCCCCGGTAGGACGACGCCGCGGCCCACGCGGTGCGCACCAGCTGCGGGACCGTCAGGCCCGAGTCGAGCAGCGCCTTCTTGAGCTGCGCCACCTCGGCGTCGCCGACCAGCTCGTGGTCGACCGGCGGGACCGGGTCCTGCCAGAGCTGCGGCTCGGCGACCCACGGCCCGAGGTAGCGCGAGACCGGGCCCATGTCGCGGTGCAGCAGCTTGTACCAGGCGCGCGCGTAGGTGTCGGCGAACAGCTCCGGGTCGGCGTGGAAGCGCTTGGAGATCTCCTTGTAGACCGGGTCCGCGAGCAGCGCCAGGTCGGTCGTGGCCATCATCGGCCGGTGCGTCACGCCCTCGACGTGCGCGTCCGGCACGGTCTGCGACTCCGGGTCGGTCGGCTGCCACTGCTTGGCCCCGGCCGGGCTCTCGGTGAGCTCCCACTCCCAGCGGAACAGCGTGTCGAAGTAGCTGTTGTCCCACTGCGTCGGCGTCGGCGTCCAGGCGCCCTCGAGGCCGCTGGTGATGGTGTCCTCGGCCTTGCCCTTGCCGAACTGGCTGCGCCAGCCGATCCCACCGGAATGCACCGGGCAGCCCTCGGGCTCGGTGCCCACCAGCGTCGGGTCACCCGCGCCGTGCGTCTTGCCGAAGGTGTGACCGCCCGCGATGAGCGCGACGGTCTCCTCGTCGTTCATGGCCATCCGGCCGAAGGTCTCGCGGATGTCGCGCGCCGACTTCAGCGGGTCGGGGTTGCCGTTCGGGCCCTCCGGGTTGACGTAGATCAGGCCCATCTGGACCGCGCCGACGGTGTCGGCGAGCTCGCGGTCGCCGGAGTAGCGCTCGTCGCCCAGCCAGGTGTCCTCCGGCCCCCAGACGACCTCCTCGGGCTGCCAGACATCCTCGCGGCCGAAGCCGAACCCGAAGGTCTTCAGGCCCATGTCCTCGTGGGCGACGTTGCCGGCCAGCACGAGCAGGTCGGCCCAGGAGACGCTGCGGCCGTACTTCTGCTTGATCGGCAGCAGCAGGCGCCGGGCCTTGTCGAGGTTGGCGTTGTCCGGCCAGCTGTTCAGCGGGGCGAAGCGCTGCTCACCGCTGCCGCCGCCGCCGCGACCGTCGGCCTGGCGGTAGGTGCCGGCCGCGTGCCAGGACATCCGGATGAACAGCGGGCCGTAGTGGCCGTAGTCCGCCGGCCACCAGTCCTGCGAGGTGCGCATGACCGAGACGAGGTCGGCCTTGAGCGCCTCGACGTCCACCGACGCGAACGCCTTCTTGTAGTCGAAGTCCGGCCCCAGCGGGTCGGAGTCGCGCGCCGGCTTGTTCAGCACCGACAGGTCGACCTGGTTGGGCCACCAGTCCTGGTTGGTGCGCGGGCGCTTGGTCCCCGTCGGCTCCGGCGCGGGGATCGCCGGGTTCTCGCTCTCGCTGGTGCTGGCGGTCTCGGACTTGTCGTACTCGGTCACGTGGTACCCCTCTGCTGTCATGCGGCTGGACTCGGGACGTCGGGGGAGCTGGCGGTGCAGGCGGGGCAGAAGCCCCAGTAGACGACCTCGGCCTCGTCGATGACGATAGCCGGAGTCGTCGGACGCTGTGAGGCAGGGTGCGGCGCCGACGGCGCAGTCGACGTCGGCGATCGCGCCGCACGACCGGCAGGCGACGTGGTGGTGGTTGTCGCCGACCCGCGCCTCGTACCGTGCCACCGAGCCGGCCGGCTCGATCCGGCGCACCAGGCCGGCAGTGGTCAGCACGCGCAGCACGTCGTAGACGGCCTGGTGCGACACCGCGCCGAGACGGCCCCGCGCGGCGCGGCGGAGCGCGTCGGTGTCGGCGTGCGGGTGCTCGGTCACCGCGGCGAGCACGGCCAGCCGGGGGCTGGTCACGCGTAGGCCGGCGCCGCGCAGCATGCGCGCGAGCTCGTCGGGTCCTGGCACCCCGGCAGTCTGACCGGTTTTCTGGAATCATTCAAGTCCCGGAGGTGCTCCGGTCTCGTACCGCCCGCCCCCGGTCTCGACGCCCCCCGCCGACCCGGGGTCGCGCCGGCGGGACGGGTGGGGGACGCTCGCGGCATGCAGGTTCTCGTTGCGGGCGCGTCCGGCTTCGTCGGCCGGCGGCTGTGCCGCGCCCTGGCGGACGCCGGTCACGACGTGCGGGCGATGACCCGCCGTCCCGAGGCCTACGACGGGGCGGGGACGCCGGTGCGCGCCGACGTGGCGGACCCGGCCTCGCTGGCGGTGGCGCTGGCCGGCTGCGACGCGGCGTACTACCTGGTGCACTCCCTCGACAGCCCCGACTTCGAGCGCCGCGACGCCGACGCCGCGCGGGCCTTCGGCGCGGCCTCGGCCGCCGCCGGGCTGCGCCGGATCGTCTACCTCGGCGGCCTGGGCGACGACCGGGACGACCTGTCCGCGCACCTGCGCAGCCGGCGCCAGGTCGAGCGGCTGCTGCGCGAGGCCGGCGTCCCGGTGACCGTGCTGCGGGCCGGCATCATCGTCGGCGCCGGCGGCATCTCCTGGGAGCTGACCCGCCAGCTCGTCGAGCACCTGCCCGCGATGGTCACGCCGCGCTGGGTGCGCACCCGGACACAGCCGATCGCGGTCGCCGACGTGGTGCGCTACCTCGTCGGCGTGCTCGACGTCGACGACCCGCGCTCGCACACCTACGAGATCGGTGGCCCGGAGGTCCTGGAGTACGTCGAGATGCTGCGCCGGGTCGCGGCGATCGAGGGCCGGCACGATGCTCGTCGTGCCGGTGCCGCTGCTGTCGCCGCGGCTGTCGTCCCGGTGGCTGGCGCTGGTCACCGACGTCGACGTGCAGACCGGTCGCTCGCTGATCGACTCGATGAGCAACGAGGTGGTCGTGCGCGACGACAGCATCCGCTCGGTGGTGCCGTTCGAGCCGATGGACTACGACGAGGCGGTGCTGCAGGCGCTCGGTGAACGGGCCCGTGCCGCGCGGGAGCGGCGGGCCGCCGCTGCGAGCGGCTCCCGGTGAGGCGCCCCACCCGGGCGCAGGTGCTGGGCGCCCTGCCGCACTGGCTGGTGGAGAAGGTCCCGCGCGACCACCGCGAGCCGGACGCGGCGTTCCACCGCCGGCGCCGGGTCGTGGCGACCGTCTCGGTGGCGGGCGCCGGGCTGCTCGGGCTGTCGCTGTCGACCCGGCCGGGCTCGACGGAGTTCTACGCCCTCACCCTCGGCGTCGCCGGTACCTGGGTCGCCGGCGGGTTCGCCTCCGGCCCGCTGCACCTGGGCTGGATGTCGGCGGGGCCCGACACGCTGCGCCGTCCGGTGCTGACGCCGATCCTCACCGGCGTGGCCGCGTTCGGGGCGTTCTACGGCTGCGCGCTCGTCGCCCGGACCATCCCGGTGCTCGAGGAGGCCATCTCCTCGGTGCTCAGCTACGCGTACGCCGGCAACGGCCCGCTGGTGCTGCTCACCGCGCTCGCCAACGGCGCCGCCGAGGAGGTCTTCTTCCGCGGTGCGCTGTACGCCGCGATCGGCGACCAGCACCCCGTCGCGATGACCACCGGCGTGTACACGCTCGCCACCGTGGCCACCCGCAACCCGGCGCTGGTGCTCGCCGCCGGGGCGATGGGCACGCTGTTCGCGGCGCAGCGCCGGGCCTCCGGCGGCATCCAGGCGCCGGTGCTCACCCACCTGACCTGGTCGACGCTGATGCTGCGCTACCTGCCGCCGCTGTTCCGCGACCGCACGACGGTCGCCGGAAACCTGCCGGTCGGGCCCGGTCGCCGGCCGCGCTGAGCCGGGCCGTCAGAGCGGCAGGCGGTGCCGCAGCGGGCCGGGCCCGTCGGCCCGCCCGGACAGCACCCGGCAGCACTCGACGGCGTCCAGCTCCACGGTGTCGGCGCTCCCCGGCGCCCCGGACTCGAAGGTGCCGCCGGCCGGGCCGGTCAGCACCAGCCGGAACGGGTCGTCGTGGGTGGTCGCCCACTCGGCGACGATGTCGGCGACCAGCCGGCCGTCGTGCTCGGCGCTGACCGCGAACGGCCGGTCGACCGCCCGGGCCAGGTCGACCCGGTCGTGGCCGATCCGTGGCACGCGGCCGACCGGGACGGCGCCGCCCGGCAGGCCGACACCGGACCCGGGCTGCGGCGCGTCATCGGTCGGCGTCATCGGGTGGCTCCTGGCGCTCGGGGCGCCCGGTCGGCGCGTCTGCGAACCTACATCTATCGGTGCTAGGTCGTCTATCTCTGATAGAAAACGACATGCCTGAGGGGACCGATCCACGCACCGCCCGCCGGCAGGCCCGCTTGGACCAGGTGCTCGGCGCCGCGTGGGATCTGGCCCACGAGTCGGGCCTCGCGGCGGTCACGCTGCACGAGGTCGCCCGCAGGGTGGGACTGCGCCAGCCCTCGCTCTACGCCTACGTACCGTCCAAGGCCGGCCTGTTCGACGCGATGTTCGCCCAGGCGGCCACCCGGCTGGAGCGCGACGTGCTGCTGGCCCCCCGTCCCGCGGACCCCCGGGTGGCGCTGTACGCGCTCACCGAGCGGATCGTGCGGTTCGCCGCCGCCGACCCCGCGCGCCAGCAGCTGCTCTTCCAGCGCACCGTGCCCGGCTTCGCGCCCAGCCCGGACAGCTACGCCATCGCGGTCCGCTTCCTGGACGGGGTGACGCTGCTCCTGGCGGACGCCGGGCTGACCCGTCGCGAGGACGTCGACCTGTACACCGCGCTCGTCGCCGGGCTGACGTCGCAGCAGATCGCGAACGACCCGTACGGCGAGCGCTGGATCGTGCGGATCCCCGAGGTGCTCGACATGCTGTTGTCCCACGTGTCCCGAGCCCGCTGACGGGCGGCCGGAGCCCTGCCCGCCGGTGATGTGCGACGGCCCCTTGACGCCGGTCAGGCAGGTGTCGACGATCGTCGGGTGACCGGGACCCGGCAGGCCGACCGCCCCGTCTTCGCCGCGCCGCGCATCGGCAGCGCCCGCGACGCCGACGGCAGCCTGCGGATCTGGTCCGAGGACCCGCTGGCGGCGCGCGTCCCCAGCGTCGCCGCGGCGCTGCGGGCCGGCAGCGACCGGCACCCCGACCGGCTGCTGCTCGCCGAGCGGACCGTCGACGGGAGCGGCTGGCGCCGCACCACCTGGGGCCAGGCCCGCGACCTGGCGGACCGGCTCGCCGCCGGCCTGCTCGACCGGGGCCTGGCCGACCGCCCGCTGATGCTGCTGTCCGGCAACGGCACCTCGCACCTGCTGGTGACGCTGGCGGCGTACACGCTCGGGGTGCCGGTGGCCCCGGTCAGTGTCGCCTACTCGCTGCAGACCAGGTCGTTCGACAAGCTGCGGGCGATGGCGGAGCTCGTCGACCCGGCGGGAGTGTTCGCCGCCGACCCGGACGCCTTCGGCCCGGCGCTCGCGGCGGTCGGCGCGGGCCGCACCGTGCTGTCGGACGACGACCTGCCCGGCTGCTGGCTCCCGCGCCGACCGAGGAGGTCGACCGGCGCTGCGCCGCCGTCGGGCCGGACACCCTGGCCAAGGTGCTGTTCACCAGCGGCTCGACGGGCGCGCCGAAGGGCGTCCTCACCACGCACGGCATGCTCACCACGAACCAGCAGCAGCTGTCCCAGGTCTGGCCGTTCCTCGCCGACGAGCCGCCGGTGCTGCTCGACTGGCTGCCCTGGAGCCACACGTTCGGCGGCAGCCACAACCTCGGCCTGGTGCTGGCGCACGGCGGCAGCCTGTGGGTCGACGACGGCCGGCCGGCGCCGGGGCTGATCGAGCGGACGCTGCGCAACCTCGCGGACGTCTCGCCGACGCTGTACTTCAACGTGCCGGCCGGCTACGCCGCGCTCGTACCGCTGCTGGAGCGCGACCCGGCCGCCGCCGGGAGCTTCCTGGCCCGGCTGCGGCTCGGGTTCTTCGCGGCGGCCGCCCTGCCGCAGCAGCTCTGGGACCGGCTCGAGGCGCTCGCCGCCCGGCACGGCTCGACGATGCGGATGACCACGTCGTGGGGGATGACCGAGACCGCGCCGGCCGCCACCACGACGCACTTCGCGGTACGGCGCTCGGACTGCCTGGGCGTGCCGCTGCCCGGCGTCGAGCTCCGGCTGGTCCCGGACGGCGACCGCAGCGAGCTGCGGGTCCGCGGTCCGCACCTCACCCCCGGCTACCTCGGCCGCCCCGACCTGACGGCGGAGGCCTTCGACGAGCAGGGCTACCTGCGCACCGGCGACGCCGTCGACCTCGCCGACCCGGCCGACGCCGGGCAGGGCCTGGTGTTCCGGGGCCGGATCGCCGAGGACTTCAAGCTCGCGACCGGCACCTTCGTCCGGGTCGGCACGCTGCGCCCGGCGCTGCTGTCGGCGGCCGGCGGTCTGCTCACCGACGCCGTGCTGTGCGGCCAGGACGGCGGCTACGTCGCCGCGCTCGCCTGGCCGGCGCCGGACCAGCTGGCCCGGCTCGGCGGCGACGGCCGGCCCGACGACGCGCTGCGGGCCGCGCTGAGCGCCGCGCTCGGGCGCCTCGCGCAGGCCGGCAGCGGCTCCTCGCAGCGGGTCGAGCGGCTGCTGCTGCTCGCCGAGCCGCCCTCGCTGGACGCCGGCGAGGTCACCGACAAGGGGTACGTCAACCAGCGCGCCGTCCGCGAACGACGGGCCGCCGACGTCGCCCGGCTGCTCGCCGAGCCGTGCCCGGCGGAGGTCGTCGTCGGCCCCGCCGGCTGAGCCTGCCCGGCAGCCGACCCGCGGCCCCGGGGCCTACCGCGGGGCCTCGACGGATCCCGGCACGATCCGCCCCGCGGTCCCGACGCCGCCCCAGCGGGCGAGCTCACCGGGCAGGTCCAGGGCCTCCACCGTGGCGGCGTGCTCGTAGGCGCCCCAGTCCTCGCGCGGGAGCATGAACATCACCTCGAACTCGTTGCCGTCCGGGTCCGCCCCGTACACGCTCTTGGTGGCGCCGTGGCTGGACTCGCCGGTGTAGGCGCCGAGCCGGCGCAGCGTGTCGCGGGCCTCGGCGAGCTCGTCGATCGTGTCGACCTGCCAGGCCAGGTGGTAGAGCCCGACGGTGCCGCGGGCCCGCGGCGGCGCGCCGGCGCCCAGCCCGAACAGGCCCAGGTCGTGGTGGTTGCCCGAGCGCGGCAGCCGCAGGAATGCCGCGTTCGCGCGCGGCTCGCGGGTGACGACCTGCATGCCGAAGGCGTCGGTGTAGAAGGCGACGGCGCGCTCGGTGTCGGCGACGAACAGCACGGCGTGGTTCAGCCGGACGGCGGCGATGCTCATGGCGGGCTCCTGGGGCGACGGGACCGGGCAGGCCGGCGAGGTGCACCGGTGCCGATCTGGTTTGTTGAGCCTACAACCAACCGACCTGCGCGGAGCGGGACCCGCGCCATCGCGGACGTCCCGGGCGCGGCGTCAGCGGTCCGGCTGCCGGGCCCGGAAGGCCGCGACGTTGACCCGGTTGCTGCACGCGGTCCCGCAGTACCGCCGGGAGCGGTTGCGCGAGAGGTCCACCAGCACGTCGGCGCAGTCGTCGGCGTCGCAGACCCGCAGCCGGTCCAGCTCGCCCTGGCGCACCACGTCGACCAGCGCCATCGCCGCCTCGACGGCCATCCGGTCGGCGAGCGGGGCGTCGGGTGGCGTGGCGTGCAGGTGGTAGCCCCAGCCGTCGTGCGCGACGAGCCGCGGGAGGGCGCCTCCCTCCTCCAGCATCCGGTTGACCCGCGCGGCCACGCCGTCCTCGTCCGCGGTCCACAGCTCGCGCAGCCGCGGTCGCAGGGCGCGGACCGCCTCGAGCTCACCGGCGTCCCGGCTCCGCGACCCGGTCCAGCCCCACGCGGCGAAGAACGCGTCGAGCTGGGCGAGGTCGGTCAGCGCGTCCTCCCCCGGCTGGGCGGTGTTCACCAGGGCGGCCGCGGCAGCCAGGGCGGTCTCGGTGTCATGGGCGAAGACCACGTTGACTCCTTACCGCTCGGGGTCCTAGCCTGCTGTGTAAGGAGCATAGAGCCCTTGACCCCTGACAGGAAGCGAGTCGCGGTGAGCACGTCCACGAGCGGCGCCGGCCTCGGCCTGGCGCTGGTCTCCGCCGCCACGTTCGGCACGTCCGGCGCGTTCGCCGCCAGCCTGCTCACCGCCGGCTGGACGCCCGGTGCCGCCGTCACCGTCCGGGTGGTCGTCGCCGCGCTGGTGCTCACCGGCCCGGCGCTGCTGCTGCTGCGCGGACAGCTGGCCCGGCTGCGCCGCGGCGCCGGCACCGTCACGGTGTACGGCGTCGCCGCGGTCGCCGGCGCCCAGCTCTGCTACTTCAACGCCGTCGAGCACCTCTCGGTCGCGGTCGCCCTGCTGCTCGAGTACTCCGGGGTGCTGCTGGTCGTGCTGTACGGCTGGCTGCGGCACGGCGCCCGGCCGCGGCGGCTGACCATCGCCGGAGCCGCGGCTCGCGGTCGCCGGGCTGGCCCTGGTCCTCGACCTGTTCGAGCGCCGCCGCGCTCGACCCGGTCGGCGTGCTGTGGGGCTTCGGCGCCGCCATCGGGCTGGCGACGTACTTCGTGATCTCGGCGGGCACCGAGGACGCGCTGCCGCCGCTGGTGGTCGCCTGGGGCGGCCTGGCGGTCGGCGGGCGTGCTCCTGGCCGCCGCCGGGCTGGTCGGCGTGCTGCCGATCGCCGCCCCGCGGACCGACGTGGTGCTGCTCGACCAGCGGATGAGCTGGCTGGTGCCCGTGCTCGGCCTCGCGCTGGTGGCGGCCGCGGTCGCCTACGTCACCGGCATCGCTGGGCGCCCGGCTGCTCGGCGCGAAGATCGCCTCGTTCGTCGGGCTGACCGAGGTGCTCTTCGCGGTCCTGTTCGCCTGGCTGCTGCTGGGCCAGGTGCTCGACGCCGGGGCAGCTCGCCGGGGGGCTGCTCGTGCTGGTCGGCATCGCCTTCGTGCAGCTCGACGAGCGGCGGCCCGCCGAGCCGGCCGTGGCGGCGACCCCCAGCCAGGGCGTGCTGGTGGCCGAACCGGCCGCCTGACGGCGGGCCGCGCCGCCCGGGGAGGCTCAGCCCGCGGCCGGCGGCTCCTGCAGGCCGGTCGCCCGGCTCTGGGTCGCGCCGGCCCGCGACGTGCGGCCCGGGCTGCCCGGCTCCGGGCCGTACCAGTCCAGGCACAGCACCGTCGCGTCGTCCTCCAGCTGGCCCCGGGTGTGCTCCAGCACGCTCTGCGCGAAGGTGTGCACCACCTCCCGCGGGTGCAGCTCCGCGGTGTCGTGCAGCGCCCGCACGACGTCGAGCGTGGAGGCGTTGCGCTCCAGGATGCCGTCGGTGAGCAGCACCAGCCGGTCGCCGGGGCGCAGCTGGACGGTCTGCTCGCGGTAGGTCGCACCCGCCAGCATGCCCAGCGGCAGGTCCGGCTCCAGCTCCAGCCTGCCGCCCCGGCCGTCCCGGACCAGGTACGGGACGGGGTGACCGGCGTTCACCGCCGCGGTCGTGCCGGTCCGCAGGTCGACCCGCAGCAGCAGCGCCGAGACGAACCCCTCCTCGAGGCCGTACGTGCCGATCGCCTCGTGCGCGCGCTGCGCCTGCTCGACGACGCCCGCGTGCGAGCGCCGGCTGTTGCGCAGGCTGCCGACCGCGAGCGTGGCCAGCTGCGCCGCCGCGACGGTGTGTCCCATCGCGTCGCTGAGCGACACGTGCAGCGTGTCGTGCTCGACGCTGTAGTCGAAGGTGTCCCCGCCGACGTCGCTGGCCGGCTCGAGCCAGCCGGCAAGGGTGAACTCCGCGGCCTCGCAGGTGAACGACGCCGGGAGCAGCCGGCGCTGGATCTCGGCGGCCAGCGAGAACGGGACGGTGCGCTGGCCGCGCTCGAACAGGTCGGTGTGCCGGCGGTTGGCGATCACGACGTACGCCAGGGCGTGCGCCGCGGACGCGACCAGGCTCAGCACCTCGTCGTCCGGCGCCTCCGGCAGCGTCAGCTCCAGGACGCCCAGCGCGTCCCCCCGCTCGGTGACCGGCGCGTACACCCGGAACGCGCCCGGGCGCGGCTCGACGAACACCCGCTGGGAGCGCACCGCCTGCTCGTACGGCGACCCGGCCAGCGGCACGACGGCCGGCCGGCCGGCGGGACCGGTTCCGGCCGGCGGGAGGTCCTCGGAGGCCGGGAGCCGGATGAGCGTGTCGCCGCTCAGGTCCGCGATGAGGAACGTCACGTCGACCGCACCCACGATGCGCGCCAGCTCGGTGGCGAACACGTCGACGGCCCGCACCGGGGACGCCGCCTCCACGGCGTCGAGCAGGGCCCCGACGTCGCTGGGGACGTCGCGGGCCGGGGTCACCTGGGCAGCCTACGGATCCGCCCGGTCCGCGGAGCCGGATCGACCCACCGCCGGGGCGGGGACGTCCCCCGGGCTCACTCGTGCGCCTCGCGGTGCGTGCCGGGGACCCGGCGCACCGACCCCCAGCCGCGCACCGTCCACAGCACCAGCAGGCCCGCCCCGCCGAGCGCCCCGAGGCAGTCCATCGCCAGGTCCCCGACGGTGTCGGTGTTGCCCTCCTGCAGCGCAGAGCCCAGCACCCCGTCGGAGAACCACTCGACGAGCTCCCAGACCGCCCCGAGCGCCGCGCCCAGCGCGAACGTGACCAGCCCGATGCCGAGGTGGTGCCGCCACCCGGTGTCGTCGCGCGGGTCCGGCAGCACGTCCAGGCGGGCCAGCGCGATGTAGAGGACGCCGCTGCCCAGCAGCGGCACCACCAGGTGCACCACCCGGTCGAACCACGGCAGCGCGTCGTACGCGCCGGCCGCCTCCCCGACGCCCTGCAGGGCCAGCGCCAGCAGCAGGAGCAGGTCGTAGAGCCGGGGCAGCAGCAGCGGGCGCACGGCCAGCCCGACGGCGGCGGCCAGCGCGAGGGTGACCGAGCCGCCGTCGACCCCGCGCAGCGCCAGGGTGAGGGCCGCGCCCACCACGAGCACGGCCCGCAGCAGGTCCAGCGGGTCGCGGACGACCGGGCCCCAGTCGCCGTACAGCAGTCGCCGGGTCGGTGTGGGCGTCGGCGGGGGCGGGGAAGGAGCGGGCACGGCGGTTCCCTACCCAGGGGCCGGCGGGGATCATCCGGGCCGGGGACGGCACCGCGAGAGGCACGTCTCGTCCCGGGCGGTCGCCCGGAATGTCGTACCGTGACAACGGCGCAGGACGTCCGCCCGGCGCTGTCGGCATCGAACGGGGCACCTCGGTGAGCACAGGCACGGCGGCGCACGACCGGGCCTGGCCGCCCCGGTACCAGCAGGTGCGGCTGCGCAGCACCAGCGTGCGCGTCGCGACCTCCGGGGAGGGCCCGCCGCTGCTGCTCATCAACGGCATCGGCGGCAACATCGAGATGTGGGAGCCGGTCGTCCGCCGGATCACCGGCCGCCGCGTGATCATGTTCGACGCCCCGGGGACGGGCCGGTCGCCGGCCCTGATGGGCCCGGTCCGGATGCGGACCTACGCCGCCCTGGTCGGCAAGCTGCTCGACGAGCTCCAGATCGAGCGGGCCGACGTGCTCGGCTACTCCTGGGGCGGCGCGCTCGCCCAGGAGCTGGCGCACGTGTCGCCCGAGCGGGTGGGCTCGCTGGTGCTCTGCGCGACGATGCCCGGGGTCGGCGGCCAGCCGCCCGCGCCGTGGGTGATCGCGCTGATGGCCACGCCCGCCCGCTACTACTCGCGCACCTACCTGCGCCTGGTGGCGCCGCTGATCTTCGGCAGCGCGCCCGACCGGGCCGCCGACTCCGAGCACGGCAACGCCCGCCTGCGCAAGCCGCCGACGATGCGCGGGTACGTGCAGCAGCTCTACGCCATCTCCGGCTGGACCAGCCGGCGCTACCTGCGCACGCTCGACCACCCGGTGCTCGTCCTCGCCGGGAAGAACGACCCGCTCATCCCGGCCCGCAACGGCAAGATCCTGGCGCGGATGATCCCGGGCGCCCGGCTGCAGGTCATCGACGGCGGGCACCTGTTCATGCTGGAGCAGCCGGACGAGGGCGCCGCGGCGGTCAACGCGTTCCTGGCCGAGCACGACGCCCGCGCCGACGCCGCGTCCTGACCACCGAGCCGCAGGGGGATCCCATGACCGCGACCAGTGCCGCCGACCCCGACGAGCGCGTCCCCTACCGGGGGCCGCAGCCGTACGGCGTCGTGCCCGACCTGGTGGAGCTCGGTGTGCTCGACCTGGACGGCACCGACGAGCGGCTGTGGGTGCCGCAGGCGGAGGGTGTCAGCTTCCGGCCGCTGCTGCTGTCGGTGACGCAGGGCTACTTCGTCAACCTGCTGCGGGTGCGCCGCTCCGGGATCCTGTCCCGGCACCGGCACGCCGGGCCGGTGCACGCGCTGACCCTGCGCGGCCGCTGGCACTACCTGGAGCACGACTGGTGGGCCGAGGCCGGCGGCTACTCCTTCGAGCCGCCGGGCGACGTGCACACCCTCGAGGTGCCGGACGGCGTCGAGGAGATGATCACGCTGTTCCACGTCACCGGCGGCTACGTCTACGTCGACCCGGACGGCGCCCCGCAGGGCGTCGAGGACGTGTTCACCAAGGTCGACGCCGCCCGGGCGCACTACGAGGCGATCGGGCTGGGCGCCGACCACGTGGACCGCTTCCTGCGCTGAGCCGCGGGTCCGGGCGGGCCTTTGGTCCCGTCGGGACCGGGCAGGGGGCCCTGCTGGCGGGTCGCGCTCCCGGTCAGGCTCGGGGCCATGGTGGCCGACCCGCTCCCCGGCGCGCCGGGAGTGGCGGGCCGTCCGGCTCCGGTCGACACCGGACTCCCGTCCGCGCCGCGGTGGTGGGCGCGGCCCGGCGCCGAGGTGCTGGCCGACCTGCGGGTCCACGCCGACGGGCTGAGCGAGACCGAGGCCGCCCGCCGGCTGGCGGTCGGCGGGCCCAACGAGCTGTCCGCGGACCGCTCGGAGGGGGTGCTGCGCCTGGTGCTGGCCCAGCTGCGGGACACCTTCGTGCTGGTGCTGCTCGGTGCGGCCGCGCTGACCGTCGTGGTGCGGGACTACCAGGACACCGTCGTGATCCTGCTGGTCATCACGGTGAACAGCGTGCTGGGCGTCTCGCAGCAGCGCCGCGCGGAGCGGGCGGTCGCCGCCCTCGCGCAGCTGTCGGCCCCGGCCGCGCACGTCGTCCGGGACGGCGCGGTCCGGGCGCTGCCGGCGCCCGAGCTGGTGCCCGGCGACGTGGTGCGCCTGGAGGCGGGCGACGTCGTGCCCGCCGACGCCCGTCTGCTGGAGGCCTCGGCGCTGCAGGTGGACGAGGCGGTGCTGACCGGCGAGTCGCTGCCTGCCGCCAAGGACACCGGCCCGGACGTCGCCGGAACCCGGGACGTCCCGGTGGCCGACCGGCACGGCGCGGTGCACGCCGGCACGGTCGTCACCGCCGGTCGCGGCGTCGCGGTCGTGGCGGCGACCGGCATGTCCACCGAGGTCGGCCGGATCGCCGGGCTGATGCAGGGCCGCCCGGCGTCCCGCACCCCGCTGGAGGGGCGGCTGGCCGTCCTGGCCCGGCAGATCGCCGCCGGGGTGACGGTGCTGTGCCTGCTGGTGCTGGTGCTCGGGCTGCTCCGCGGCATCCCCACCGAGCAGATGCTGCTCATCGCGGTCAGCCTCGCGGTGGCGGCCGTGCCCGAGTCGCTGCCGGCGGTCGTCGCGCTCTCCCTGGCGATGGCGGCCCGGCGGATGGCGGCCCGGCGGGCGGTGGTCCGCAGCCTGCCGGCCGTGGAGGCGCTCGGCTCGGTCACCGTGCTCGCCTCGGACAAGACCGGCACCCTCACCGAGGGCGTGATGACGGTGCGCCGGCTGTGGACCCCGCACGGCGAGCTGCCCGTGCTCGGCAGCGGGTACGGCCCGGAGCCGACGTTCGTCCCGGACGCCCCGCAGGCCGAGCTGCTGCAGGCCGCCGTGCTCTGCAACGACGCCCGGCTGGTCCCCCCGGCCGGGTCGGGCGGGACCTGGGGGCTGGTCGGCGACCCCACGGAGGGGGCGCTGCTCGCCGCCGGGGCCCGGGCCGGCCTCACCCGCCAGGAGGCCGACCGGCGCTGGCCCCGGATCGCCGACGAGCCGTTCGACCCGGCCCGGGCACGGATGACGACGGTGCACCAGGCCGCGCCGGGGGAGCTGCTGGTGGTCTGCAAGGGCGCGCCGGAGGTGCTGCTCGGCGTTCCCGGGCTGCTCGCGCCCGGTCCCGGCCTCGACCGGGCCTCCGACGCGGCGCTCGCGCTCGCCGACCAGGGCCTGCGGGTGCTGGCGGTGGCCTCCGGTCGTCGCCGGACGGTCCCCGACCGGGCCGTGGACGCGGAGCGGGACCTGCGGCTGCTCGGCCTGGTGGGGCTGCAGGACCCCCCGCGGGCCGGTGCCGCCGCCTCGGTCGCGCGCTGCCGGGCCGCGGGCATCGTGCCGCTGCTCATCACCGGCGACCACCCCGGCACCGCCGCCGCGCTGGCCCGCACGGTCGGCATCCTCGAGCCCGGCCAGCGCGTGGTGACCGGTGCCGACCTGCGGCAGGTGCTGGCGGACGGCCCGGAGCAGGTGCGGGTCTACGCCCGGACCGCACCCGAGCAGAAGCTCGACATCGTCGACGCCTGGCGCGGCATGGGCCACGTCGTGGCGATGACCGGGGACGGCGTGAACGACGCCCCGGCGCTGCGGCACGCCGACGTCGGGGTGGCGATGGGCCGCACCGGGACCGAGGTGGCCCGGCAGGCCGCGGACGTCGTCCTCGCCGACGACGACATCAGCACCATCGTGACCGCGGTGGGCGAGGGCCGGCGGGTCTACGACAACATCCGGCGCTTCCTGCTGTACGGGCTCTCCGGCGGGGCGGCGGAGGTCCTGGTGATGCTGCTCGGGCCGTTCCTCGGTCTGGCGCTGCCGCTGCTGCCGGCGCAGATCCTGTGGATCAACCTGCTGACGCACGGGCTGCCGGGGGTGGCGCTCGGCGCCGAGCAGGCCGAGCCCTCGGTGCTGAACCGGCCGCCGCGCCCGCCGCAGCAGCAGGTCCTGGGGGACCGGCTGGCCAGCCGGATCGCCGGCCTCGCCGTGCTCGTCGCGGGGGTCAGCCTGGCGGTCGGGGTGCTCGCCTCCGACGCCCGGCCCTGGCAGACCATGCTGCTGGTGGCGCTCACGACCCAGCAGCTGCTCCTGGCGATGGCCCTGCGCTCCGACACCCGTCCCGGGTGGCAGCTCCGCGGCAACCCGCTGCTGTACGCGGCGGTCGCCCTCGACGCTGTCCTGCTGCTGCTCGCGGTGTACGCCCCGCCGCTGCAGGCCCTGCTGTCCACCGACCCGCTGACGGCCGGCGAGCTGCTGGCCGCGGTCGCCGCGTCGCTGCTCGCGCCGCTCGCGGTCGAGGCCGGCAAGGCCCGGCGGCGACGCCGGGCGGGAGTGCGGTGATGGTTCCTTCTCGCTCTTGACCTGCCCGTCCGGTGCGCCCAGAGTGCTCGCGCCGGACCGGACGGCGGGATCTGGGGCACCGCGAGGGCGTTCCGAGCGGTACGTCGCTCCGGCCGGCACCGCCGGCAGGAGGCCCGCCATGCGCCGTCCCGTGCTCGCCCTCACCAGTGCCACCGCGCTCCTCGTGGCCGCCGCGTCCGTCGCGGTGGCGACGGACGCCGGGCCGCAGCTGACCGCGGCCCAGACCATGCGCCTGCACGCCGCCGTCGACCGGGAGGAGTCCTTCGACGTCGGGGCTCCCGGCTTCAGCCTCGGTGACCAGGTGGTCTTCGCCGGCTTCGCGACCGCCGCGGGCTCCGGCGAGGACCGCGGGCGGTTCCAGGCCGTCTGCACGGTGGCCGACACCCTGGCCGGGGGGAGCTACCTGTGCCAGTTCAACCTCGCTCTGCCCAGCGGCCTGCTGACCGCACAGGGCCTGGTCTCGGCCGTCGGGCCGCGGTCCTCCGCCGCCGTCACCGGCGGCACCCGCCGCTTCCAGAACGCCCGGGGCCAGCTGCAGATCGTCGACACCAGCCCGGGGCACGCCACCGTGACGATCTCCCTGCTGCCCTGAGCCGCGTCCCGGCACCGGTCCGGCCGGTCAGGCCCGGGCGGGCACCGGACCGGTCGGCTCCGCCGCCCGCGGTCCGGGCACCGCCGGGCCGGCGCCGGTGAGCACCGGCACCAGCTCGTCGACGGCCATCGCGAACGGCCGGTCGGCGTCGACCCGGCGGGCCGCCGGCCACGGCGCGAAGCGGGTCCGCAGCACCCGCGCGGTCTCGACGGTCGCGTCCGAGGGGTCCGAGCCGTGCGCGGCGCGGCGACGCAGCCGGTCGTCCGCCACGGCGTCCGGGGCCACCACGTGCAGCGGCAGCAGGCGGCACGAGGTGCGCTCGGCGGTCGCGGCGACCCGCTCCCGCCACAGCTCGGTGGACCAGGCGGCGTCCAGGATCACGCTCAGCCCGCGGCCGGTGAGCTCGGCGGTCTGCCGCAGCAGCTCGGCGAGCACCTCGGCGGAGGTGCGGGGGTCGTACAGGCCGGTGTCGATCCCGTCCCCGCCGCGCTCGAGCAGCCCGCGGCCGCCCAGCAGCTTGCGGGCGACGTCGCTGCGCAGCACCGGCCAGCCGGTGCGCGCACCGAGCGCCGCGGCCAGGGTGCTCTTGCCGGTGCCGGGCGTGCCGCCGACCAGCACGATCCGGACCTGGGCCCGCTCGATGCGGTCCAGGGCCAGCTGGAGGTGCGCGCGGGCCGAGGCGGCGCCGTCCGGGTCGCCCTGCGCGGCCCGCAGCCCGGCGACCTTCGCCCGCACCTGGGCGCGGTAGGCGACCCAGTGGTCGGCCAGCGACGCCGGCCAGTCGTCCTGCAGCAGCCGGCGGTGCTCGCGGAGCAGCAGGTCGCCGAGCTCGGGCCGGCCGAGCCGGGTGAGGTCCATCGCCAGGAAGGCGACGTCGGCGAGCACGTCGCCGCCGCGCAGGGCGTCGTCGAACTCCAGGCAGTCGAGCACCCGCGGACCGTCGTCGAGGCAGAACACGTCGTCGGCGAGCAGGTCGCCGTGGCCGTCCCGGAGCCGCCCGTCGGCCAGCCGCTGCGAGAGCAGCGGCCCGCGGCCGGCGAGGTAGGAGCCGGCCAGCGCGGCCAGCCGGTCGACGTTCCCCCGGTCGACGGCCGGGTCGGCGCGCAGCTGCACGGTGTTGGCGTTCCACTGCCGGGCGACCGCCTCGGCGGTGCCGCTCGCCGCGGCCGGCAGGGCCTGCCCGTGGAAGCGCGCCAGCACGGCCGCGACGGCACGGACCTCGTCGTCCAGCGGCGCGCCGGACGCGGCCAGCGTCGCCAGCCGGCGGGACCCGGGCATCCGGCGCATCACCACCACCGGCTCGTCCAGGCCCGCGAGGCCGGCCAGGCGGGCCACCCCGAGGTAGACGTCGGGAGCCAGCCGGCGGTTCAGCCGGACCTCCCGCTCGGCGACCCGCTCGCGCGCCTCGCGGCTGGTCAGGTCGAGAAAGGCGGTGCGCACCGGCTTCTTGGCCTTGAAGACCCGGTTCCCCACCATCACCAGCCAGGACAGGTGCGTCTCGGCGGTCGCCAGCCCGGTCTCCGGGCCGCCGGTCCGCAGCTCGCCGGCGCCGGGCGCGACCGCTGCCGCGGACCCGTCCGGCGGCTCCGGGACGACCTCGTGCAGCGGCCGGCGCCGGGTCCGCGGCGACCCCGGCCCCTGCGGCCAGCCGATCCGCAGCAGCATCTGCGGCGACCCGGTCAGCCCGAGCGCCCCGGCGAGCCGGGCCCGCAGCCCGGGCACCTCGAGCACCGCGGTCTGCGGGTTCGCGACCAGCCCCTCGGAGGTGGCGGTCAGCAGCAGCCGGGACAGCGCCGCTCCGGCCCGCGCCCAGTCGGCCGGCGCGTCGCCGTCCGTGCCGAGCACGACCAGCAGCGGGCGCTCGACGGCCGGCGGCCCGTCGTCGGCGGCGGTCCGGGGCTGCGGCGCGGTCGCGGGGTCGAAGTCGCGCAGCGTCACCGGCGACCCGCGGCCGCTGCCGTGCGCCGGGAGCGCGTCGGCGGGCATCCCGTCGGCCGGGGAGCCGCCGTCGCGGACCCAGGCGGCCAGGTCCGCGCGGGCCCGCGGGTCGTCGCGCAGCACCTCGTCGGCCTTCGCGACGAGCACCGCCACCTCGACGAGGGCGTCGCGGGTGTGGACGTCGGCGAGCCAGCAGCCCTCCTGCTCGACCGCCTCGCGCAGCGCGGCCAGCAGCCCGGCCGGCACCGCGCGGTCCTCGAACGGGCTGCGGTCGGTGTGCCGCAGCGGCGCGGCCGCCAGCAGCGCCACGTCCCGCTCGTCCGGCGGCACCGCCGCACCGACCGCCACGGTGGCCACCAGCTCCGGGTCGTCCGGGTCGGGCAGCAGCGCCAGCGAGGCGTCCCGCCCGGCGCCCCGCACCGCGACCAGGGCGTGCTGCGCCGCCGCGCCGCAGCTGAGGTACAGCTCGCGGCCGCGCGGGTCCTGGTGCGGCAGCAGCCGGCTGAGGTCCGCGCGGACCTCCAGCCCGCGCGGTCCCGGCGCGAACCGCCACGGCTGGGTGTTGTGCACCGACGGCGCGAGCACGGCCGTGCGGACCACGTCGTCGAACAGGCCGGGCGGCAGGGCGTTCTCGGGCGGCGTCATGCGCGTACGGTGCTCGCCGGCCGCCCCCTGCCGGCAGGGCCGGACCGCACGGCCGCGCCGGGACCTTCGGCCCCGGCGGCCCGGTGCACCGCCAGGGCCTGCCGGGCGAGGACGCTCTCCTCGTCGGCCGGCACGACCAGCACGCGCACCCGCTCCGGGACCCCCAGGTGCGCCAGCCGGTCCAGCACCCCGGTCCGGACCGGCGCGGCGTGCTGGCCGATCCCGCCGGTGAAGACCAGCGTGTCCAGCCCGCCGAGCACCGTGACCAGCGCCCCGACCGCCTTCGCGACCGCCCGGCAGTACCCCTCCACCGCCCGCCGGGCGTCGACGTCGTCGCGCGCCAGCAGCGCGCGCATGTCCGCCTCGCCGCCGGACAGGCCGGCCAGGCCGCCGCGGGTCTCGACCAGCGCCCGGACCGCCTCGAGCGAGCGGCCGCCGCGCAGCAGGTGCAGCAGCACCCCCGGGTCCAGGTCGCCCGAGCGGGTCCCCATCGGGACCCCGCCGTCCGGCGTGAAGCCCATCGTGGTGTCGAGCGACCGGCCGTCCCGGACCGCGCACAACGACGACCCGGACCCCAGGTGGGCCAGCACCGCCCGGCCGAGCCGCTGCGCGCCGACAGCGCGCACGACATGCTCGTACGACAGGCCGTGGAAGCCGTAGCGGCGCACGCCCTCCGCCCACAGCTCGGGCGGCAACGGCAGGCGCTGCGCGACCTCGGGCATCGTCCGGTGGAACGCGGTGTCGAAGCAGCCGACCTGCAGCGCGCCGGGCAGCCGGGCGGCCGTGCGGGCGACCCCGGCGAGCGCCGCCGCCTGGTGCAGCGGCGCCCAGGCCGCCAGCGTGCGCAGCTCGGCGACGACGGTGTCGGTGAGCCGGACCGGGCCGTCGTGGTCCGGCCCGCCGTGCACGATCCGGTGCCCGACGACGTCCGGAACGGGCAGTCCGGCGCCGTCGTACGCCTGCAGCGCCGCGAGCAGCGGGTCGCCGGATCCCGCCGACCGGCGGGGTGCCGCGCGCCACGGTGCGGTCGTCAGCTCGACGGTGCCGTCGTGCAGCGCCGGGACGTCGGCCCGGGCCAGCGGGGAGACCTCGCCGTCCGGCCCGTCGGCGAACAGCGCGGTGCGCACCGACGACGAGCCGAGGTTGACGGCGAGGGCGACGGTCACGACAGCGTCCAGTCCCGGACCTCGGGCATGTCCTCCAGGTGCTCGACGATGTACGTCGCGTGCCGGGCGAGCTGGGCGTCGCACCGGGCGAGCAGGGCGGGCGTACCGGGGACCTGCCGGGTCGACCGGCGGACCGCGTCGCGGGCCAGGTGGTAGCGGCTCATGCCGTTGCGGACCACCATGTCGAACGGCGTGGTCGTGGTGCCCTGCTCGGTGAAGCCGTGCACGTGGAACCGGTCCGGCCGCGGCCGGCCGTGCAGCAGCTGGTGCACCGCCCGGGCGTAGCCGTGGAACGCCATCACCACGTGCGTCCGCTCCGGGAACAGCTCCTCGAAGACCTCGGCCGGGAAGCCGTGCGGGTGCACCTCGCGGGGGATCAGCGCCATCAGGTCGACGACGTTGACGACCCGGACCGACAGCTCGGGCACGTGCTCGCGGAGCAGCTGCGCCGCGGCCAGCACCTCCAGGGTCGGGACGTCGCCGATCGCGGCCAGCACCACGTCCGGCCCGCCGGCGCGCTCCGAGCCGGCCCAGGGCCAGACGCCGGCGCCGCGGGCGCAGTGCTCAGCCGCCTCGTCGGCGGTGAGGTACTGCAGGTGCGACTGCTTGTCGGCGACCAGCAGGTTGACGTGGTCGCGGCTGCGCAGGCAGTGGTCGGCGACCGAGAGCAGGCAGTTCGCGTCCGGCGGCAGCCAGACCCGCACCACCTGCGGCGACAGCGGCAGCATCGTGTCGATGAGCCCGGGTCCCTGGTGGCTGAAGCCGTTGTGGTCGTTGCGCCAGCAGGTGCTGGTCAGCAGCACGTTCAGCGACGGCACCGGGACCCGCCACGCCAGCCGGAGCGACTCCTGCAGCCACTTGCTGTGCTGCACCAGCATCGAGGCCGACACCATGGCGAAGGCCTCGTAGGTGGCGAACAGCCCGTGCCGGCCGGTCAGGGTGTAGCCCTCCAGCCACCCCTGGCACAGGTGCTCGGACAGGATCTCCATCACCCGGCCCTGCGGGGAGACCCGGTCGTCGTGCGGGTCGATGTCGGTGACCAGGCACCGGTCGCTCACGTCGAGAACGGCACCGAGCCGGTTGCTGAGCAGCTCGTCCGGGCTGAACACCCGGAAGGTGTGGGGGTTGTCGCGGTAGGCGTCGCGCAGCAGCAGCCCGAGCGGGCGGGTGGTCTCGGCCGAGACCGACCCCCGGCGGTCCGGGTCCAGCGGCAGGGCGTGCGCCCGCCAGGGCCGCAGGAGCAGGTCACGGGTCTGCCGCCCGCCGTTGGCCGCGGCGCCGGCGCCGAGCCGCGCGTCGCCGTCCGGGATCTGCTGCCGCAGGTCGGCGTGCAGCCGGCCGTCCGCGTCGAACAGCCGCTCGGGGGAGTACGAACGCAGCCAGGTGTCCAGCCGGCGCAGCTGCCCCTCGTCGGTGCGGGCCCGCGGCAGCGGCACCTGGTGCGCGCGGAAGGTCCCCTCGACCGGCAGGCCGTCGACCACGTCCGGGCCGGTCCAGCCCTTGGGGGTGCGCAGCACGATCACGGGCCAGACGGGGGTGCCCTGCACGCGTCCCTCCCGGCGCGCGGTGAGCTGCAGGTCGCGGATCCGGTCGTACGCCTGCGCGAAGGCCAGCGCGGCGTCCCGGTGGACCGTACGGACGTCCCGGCCCTCCACCCACAGCGGCTCCCAGCCGTGCCCGCGCAGGAACGCCTCGACCTGCTCGCGGGGGAGCCGGCCGAGGACCGTCGGGTTGGCGATCTTGTACTGGTTGAGGTGCAGCACCGGGAGCACCGCGCCGTCGCGGACCGGGTTGAGCAGCCGGTGCGCCTTCCAGGAGCCCTCCAGCGGCGCGGTCTCGGCCTCGCCGTCGCCGACCACCGCGCAGACCAGCAGCTCGGGGTCGTCCAGCGCGGCGCCGAAGGCGTGCACGAGCGCGTAGCCCAGCTCGCCGCCCTCGTGCACCGAGCCGGGCGTGGTCACCGACACGTGGCTGGGGAAGCCGCCGGGGGAGGAGAAGCCCCGGCACAGCCGGCCCAGCCCCTGGGGGTCGCGTGGCATGTCCGGGTAGGCCTCGGACCAGCTGCCCTCCAGCCAGGTGTTGGCGACCAGCGCCGCGCCGCCGTGGCCGGGGCCGGCGACGTACAGCACCGGCCGGCCGGTGCTGCGGACCAGCCGGTTCAGGTGCGCGTACACCAGGTTCAGCCCCGGCGCGGTGCCCCAGTGCCCGAGCAGCCGGGGCTTGAGGTCCTCCGGGCGCAGCGGGCGGTCCGGCAGCGGCCCGCGCAGGTAGAGCTGGGCGGCGGTGACGTAGTTCGCCGCCTCCCAGTACCGGATGAGGCCGTCGAGCGCGGCGTCGTCGAGCGGCGGCACCCGGGGGTCGACGACGGGAGCGGGCGGGGTACGCGTCGGGGTCACGCACCGACGGTGCGGGGAGGACGGGGGGCCGGGCAGGGGCGAAGGTCCCCTGGCGGCACCGACCCGGCCGGTGCAGCCTGGTCGGTGCGGGGGGCCGGCAGGAAGGGGACAGCAGTGGGAACGACCTGGGCCTGCCTACGGGCCCCCGCGCCGAGACGGGACCGGCACAACGTCGCCGTCGACGAGGACCTTGCGGCGCTCGGCCGCTGCGGCGTGCTGCACCTGCCGACCGGGCGCCGGTGCGTGCTGCCCGGCCGGCACCGGGCGTCCTGCGTGTTCGCCCCCGCGCGCGCTCCCGGCAGCGTGCCGGCGCCCCGCCGGGGCTGACCGGCCCGGCGTCAGGCCGCGCCGTCGTCCGGGACCACGACGACCACCCCGCGGGCGTGCTGCGAGCACTGCGCGGCGACCGAGCCGAGCACCAGGCTCGCGAACCCGCCGCGCCCGCGGGAGCCGAGCACCAGCAGGTCGTCCGGGCCGGTCCGGTCGAGCAGCCCCCAGGACGCGCCCGCGTGCGCCAGCACGAGGCGGACGTCGAGGTCGGTGCCCTCCGGCAGCGCAGCGCGGACCTGGTCGTCGAGCCACCGGCCGGCGACCTCGTCGAACCGGTCCGGCGGCGGTGGGGGTGCCGGCGGCGGCAGCGTAGGGCTCAGCCAGGCGTGCAGCGCCACCAGCGGGCAGCCGTGCCGCCGGGCCGCCTCGTGCCCCCAGCGCAGCGCGGCGCGGGAGCTCCCCGAGCCGTCGATCCCGACGACGACCCGGTCGAACCCGTGGCCGGTGACCGGGCCGCGCTCGGGCACCACCATCACCGGGCAGGGGGCGTGGTGCAGCAGGTGCATGGTGGCCGAGCCGAGCAGGACGCTGCGCAGGTAGCCGTGCCCGCGGCCGCCGACCACGGCGAGCGCGGCGCCCTGCGCCGCGGCGACGAGCTGGCGGCCGGGCTCACCCTCGCGCACCTCGGTGCGCGCCTCGACCGCGGGAGCCGCCCGCCCCCCGGGCCGCGGCTGTCGCGCCCGGGCCTCCTCCAGCAGCCGCTCGACGAGGTCCTGAGCCATCCGCTCGACCTCGCCGGTGGTCGCGAGCACGGCATACGCGCCGGGAGCGGCCGCCAGCCACACCGGCGCCGTCCAGACGTGGACGGCCCGCAGCGGCAGGCCGGCGGCGGTGGCTTCCTGCAGGGCCCGGTCCAGGGCGTGCGCCGAGGCGACCGAGTCGTCCACCCCGACGACGACCTCGGACCGGCCCGGCCGGCGGGCAGCGGGGTCCACGGACACGGCACGCTCCTCCCGCCGGGGTCCGCCCGGCTCGCCCCACCGTCCGGGCACGACCGGGACGCGGGAAGGGCCGGACGTCCCGCGGAAGGCTGCGCCGCGGGCCCGTCGCGTCCTAGGGTGGCCGCGAGGAGCCGCTGTGAGAACCCGGACCGAGCCCGAGCACGCCCACGACGCGCTGGTGCCGCGCGAGCGCCTGGAGAGCCTGCTCGCCGCGGTCTCGACGATCGGCAGCGACCTCGACCTGCAGGGGGTGCTGCACCGGGTCACCCAGGCCGCCGCCGACCTGGCCGACGCGCGCTACGCGGCCCTCGGTGTCGTCGCGGAGGACGGCACGCTGGCCCAGTTCGTGACGGTCGGGCTCGACGAGCCGGCGCGGCGGCGGATCGGCCCGCTCCCGCACGGGCTGGGGCTGCTCGGCGAGCTCATCCGGCACCCCGAGCCGCTGCGGCTGCCGGACCTGCGCCGGCACCCCGCGTCGTACGGCTTCCCGCCGCACCACCCCCCCATGACCTCCTTCCTGGGCGTACCGGTCCGGGTGCGCGACCGGGTGTTCGGCAACCTCTACCTGACCGACAAGCGCTCCGGCGTCTTCGACGAGCGGGACGAGGCCCTCGTGCAGGCCCTGGCCGGCGCGGTCGGGGTGCACGTGGAGAACGTGCGCCTGATGGCGCGCACCAGCCGCCGGGAGCGCACCGCGGCGGCCGCCGCCGAGGTCACCACCAGCCTGCTGTCCGGCGCGGAGCCCGCCGCCGTGCTGGCCCGGGTCGCCGAGTGCATGGGCGACCTGGTCGGCTCGGACCTCGGGGTGATCGCGGTCGAGCACGCGCGGGGGCTGCTCGTCGACGCCTCCTGGGGCCGGCCGCCCTCGCCGCGCGGGCTGCCGCGGCCGGTGCAGGCCGCGCTGCTCGACGGCGGCGGGCCCCGGCTGCTGACCCCCGACGTGCTCACCGGGGTCTGGCCGGGGGCGACCCTGGACGCGGCGGCCGTCGTGCCGTTGGGGGCCGGCGTGTGCCTGGCGGCACGCACCGCGCCGGCGGCCCCGTTCTCGCCGGACGAGATGGCCGAGCTCGCGTCGTTCGCCGGTCAGGCCTCGCTGGCGATGGAGCTGGCCCAGCGCCGGCGCGACGCCGAGCGGCTGTCGGTGCTGGCCGACCGCGACCGGATCGCGCGTGACCTGCACGACCAGGTCATCCAGCGGGTGTTCGCGACCGGCATGCAGCTGGAGAGCGTCGTGCGGGCGATCAGCGAGCCCGGCCCGCAGGAGCGGGTGCGGCGAGCCGTGGACGACCTGGACGACACCATCCGGCAGATCCGCTCGACCATCTACGCCCTCGGGCCGGTCCGGGCCGCCGCCGGGCCGGGCCTGCGGGCCCGGCTGCTCGAGTCGGTCGACGCCGCGGAGGACGCGCTCGGCTTCCCGCCCGCCGTCCGGCTGTCCGGGCTGCTCGACGCGGTCCCGGAGGAGCTGTCCGAGCACGTCGTCAGCGTGCTGCGGGAGGGCCTGTCGAACGCCGCCCGGCACGCGCACGCCTCGCACGTGGAGGTGGACGTCACGGCCTTCGACGAGGTGGTGGTGCGGGTGGTCGACGACGGCGTCGGCGTGCCGAGCAGCGGCCGGCGCAGCGGGCTGGCCAACCTCGAGGAGCGGGCCCACCTGGCCGCCGGCAGCTGCGAGGTGCGGCACCGGCCGAACGGCGGCACCGAGCTGCTGTGGCGGGCGCCGATCCGGGACTGACCGCTCCGGCCGGGCTCAGTCGCCGCCGACCGCGCGCAGCTCGGTGACCAGGACGGCCGCCTGCGTCCGGCGCACCAGCCCGAGCTTGCTCAGCAGCGAGGAGACGTAGTTCTTCACGGTCTTCTCGGCCAGGAACATCCGCGCACCGATCTCGCGGTTGGTCAGGCCCTCGCCGATGAGCTGCAGCACCCGGCGCTCCTGGTCGGTGAGGGCGTCGAGGGGGTCGCGGCGCGCCGCCTCGCCTCGCAGCCGCTGGAGCAGCCGCGAAGTCGCCGAGGCGTCGAGCAGGGAGCCGCCCGAGCCGACCGTGCGCACCGCGCCGACCAGGTCGGTCCCGCGGATCTGCTTGAGGATGTAGCCCGCCGCGCCGGCCAGCACGGCGCTGGCGAGCGCCTCGTCGTCGCCGAAGGACGTCAGCATCAGGCAGGCCAGGTCGGGCTGCGTCGAGCGGAGCTCCCGGCAGACCGCGATGCCGTCGCCGTCCGGCAGCCGGACGTCCAGCACCGCCACGTCCGGCCGGACCGCGGGGACCCGGGCCAGCGCCTCGGCGGCGGTGCCGGCCTCGCCGACCACCTCGAGGTCGGGCTCGCTGTCGATCAGGGCGCGCAGGCCCTGCCGCACGACCTCGTGGTCGTCGAGCAGGAACACCCGGAGCCGGCTGCCCTCCGGTGCCGCGATGTCGTCCATCCCGGGATCGTCCCACCTGCGGGGAGTCGCGACAGCGCCGTGCGACCCGCGGGGCACGGGACCTTCGTCCCGGGCCCGTGTCCGGCCCCGGCCGGGTAGCGTCCGGCCAACCTGACCCGGAGGACCCATGAAGACGATCTCCCACTGGATCGGTGGCCGGCCGGCCACCGGCAGCTCGAGCCGGACCGCCGCGGTGTACGACCCGGCGACCGGCGAGCAGTCCGCCGAGGTGCTGCTGGCGTCGGCCGCCGACGTCGAGCAGGCGGTGGGCGTGGCGCGGGCGGCGTTCGCGAGCTGGTCGCAGTCCTCGCTGAGCGCCCGGACGAAGGTGATGTTCGCCTTCCGGGAGCTCGTGAACGCCCGCGTCGACGAGCTCGCCGAGGTGATCTCCGCCGAGCACGGCAAGGTGCTGTCGGACGCCCGGGGCGAGGTGCAGCGCGGGCTGGAGGTGGTGGAGTTCGCCTGCGGGCTCCCGACCCTGCTCAAGGGCGAGTACTCCGACCAGGCCTCCGGCGGCGTCGACGTGTTCTCCTTCCGGGCGCCGCTCGGGGTGGTCGCGGGGATCACCCCGTTCAACTTCCCGATCATGGTCCCGATGTGGATGCACCCGGTGGCCATCGCCTGCGGCAACACGTTCGTGCTCAAGCCCAGCGAGCGGGACCCGAGCGTCGTCGACCCTGATCGCCGAGCTGTACGCCGAGGCCGGGCTGCCGGACGGCGTGTTCAACGTCGTGAACGGCGACAAGGAGGCGGTCGACGCGCTGCTGGACTCGCCCGGGGTGGCCGCGGTGTCGTTCGTCGGCTCGACGCCGATCGCCCGGTACATCAGCGAGCGGGGGACCGCCGGCGGCAAGCGGGTGCAGGCGCTGGGTGGGGCCAAGAACCACGCGGTGGTGCTGCCCGACGCCGACCTGGACTTCGCCGCCGACCACCTGGTGTCGGCCGCGTTCGGCTCGGCGGGGGAGCGCTGCATGGCGATCTCCGCGGCGGTCGCCGTGGGCGGCGTCGGGCCCGACCTGCTGGCCGTGGTGAAGGAGAAGGCCGGTGCGATCCGGGTCGGTCCGGGCCGGGACCCGGGCAGCGAGATGGGCCCGGTCATCACCGCGGCCGCGCGGGACCGGATCGTCGGCCTGATCGGCGACGGCGAACGGGAGGGCGCCGACCTGGTCGTCGACGGCCGGGGCCTGGTCGTACCGGGGCACGAGAACGGCTTCTTCGTCGGGCCGACGGTGCTGGACCGGGTGACGCCGGAGATGACGGCCTACCGCGAGGAGATCTTCGGCCCGGTGCTGTCGGTGCTGAGGACCGGCTCGGTGGACGAGGCGATCGCGACGATCAACGCGAACCCGTACGGCAACGGCACGGCGATCTTCACCGCCAGCGGTGAGGCGGCCCGGCGCTTCCAGCGCGGCGTGGACGTCGGGATGATCGGCATCAACGTGCCGATCCCGGTGCCGATGGCCTACTACTCGTTCGGCGGCTGGAAGGACTCGCTGTTCGGGGACAAGCACGTGCACGGGCCGGAGGGCGTGTCGTTCTACACCCGCGGCAAGGTGGTCACCTCGCGGTGGCCGCAGGCCGCGGCGGAAAGCGGCGCGAGCCTGCACTTCCCGACCGCGACCTGACTTCCGGCTGCCGGAAGTCGCGGCGGTCCACAGCGCCGTCGCGGGCCGTGCGGAGCGTCTCCGCCGGCCCCCGGACCGAAAGAGGCTTCCGTTCGGCGGAAGCGCTGCTGCCGCGGGGCCGTGCTCCGCGTCACAGTCCCGGACGACACGGCCCGCCCGGCCGGCGCACCCGCGCCGGCTGCGGCGGGCCCGGGTGCGAGGGACAGGAGACGGTGTGAGCAGCAGGCGGGCAAGGACGGCGGCCGTGCTGGCGGCGGGGGCGACCCTGCTGGCGGCCGGGTGCGGCGGGCGCGGGGACACCGGCGGCGCCGCGGCGGGCGGCGGCGCTCCGGCGTCGCCGGGGATCACCGACACCGAGATCACGCTCGGGAGCAGCTACCCGTTCTCCGGCCCGGCGTCGGCGGCCAGCGCCAGTGGCACCGGGGTCGACACGTACTGGAAGGCCGTCAACGAGCGCGGCGGCATCACCAGCGCCGACGGCAAGACCCGGACCATCCGGTGGATCGCCCTGGACGACGGCTACGAGCCGCCGAAGGCGGTCGCCAACGTCCGGCGCCTGGTCGAGCAGGACCGGGTGTTCGCGGTCTTCAACCCGCTCGGCACGGCCAACAACACGGCGATCTGGGACTACGTCAACGACCAGAAGGTGCCGGACGTCTTCGTCTACTCGGGCGCCGACAAGTTCTACTCCGACATCGAGGGCCATCCCTGGACGATGGGCTGGCAGGTGCCGTACCCGACCGAGGGCGCCATCTACGCCGAGTACCTCAAGAAGGAGAAGCCGGACGCCAAGGTGGCGGTGCTGTACCAGAACGACGACTTCGGCAAGAACTACCTCGAGGGCTTCCGCAAGGGCATCGAGGGCTCCGGCATCACGGTGGTCGCCGAGGAGAGCTACGAGGCGACGGACCCGAGCACCGCCCCGCAGGTCAGCAAGCTGGCGAAGTCCGGCGCGGACACCTTCTTCAGCGCGGCCACCCAGAAGCCCACCGCGCAGGCGCTGCAGGCCGCGGCGGCCAACGGCTGGAAGCCGACGACGTTCGTGTCGTCGGTGGCCGCCTCGATCACGGCCGTCCTGCAGCCGGCCGGCCTGGACGCCTCGACCGGTGTGCTCAGCGCCGCGTACTACAAGGACCCGTCCGACCCGGCCTGGGCCGACGACCCGGGGATGCAGGAGTACGCCGCCGACATGGCGAAGTACTGCGACCGCTGCGAGCCCAAGAACAACCTGTTCGTGGCCGGCTTCGCCGTCGCCCAGATGATGGAGAAGGCGATCGAGGGCATGAAGGAGCCGACCCGCGAGGCCCTGATGGAGTCCGTCCGGAACATGAAGGACGTGCAGATCCCGGTGCTGCTGCCGGGGGTGCGGGTCGACACCGCGCCGGACGACGGCTACCCGCTCGAGGCGGCGCAGGTCATGCAGTTCGACGGCACCCGGTTCCAGCGGCTCGGGGACGTCATCGACGTGTCCGACCTGCGCGGCTGACCGACCGGTCCGGCCCGGCGGGGCGGGGCGCTCCGGCGCCCCGCTCCGCCCGCCCCCGCCCAGGAGTCGTCCGCCCGGCAGCAAAGGAGACCAGCAGTGGCACTGCTCGAGGTGGAGGACATCCACCTGCGGTTCGGGGGAGTGGTGGCCCTGGACGGGCCGTCGTTCTCCGTCGACGAAGGACAGGTGTGCGGCCTGATCGGGCCGAACGGCGCCGGCAAGACGACGCTGTTCAACTGCATCAGCCGGGTGTACACGCCGGACAGCGGCCGGATCCGGCTCGGTGGGCAGGACCTGCTGAGCCGGCCCTCGCACGCCGTCATCCGGGCGGGGATCGCCCGGACCTTCCAGAACGTGGGGCTGATCCCCACCCTGAGCGTCCTGGACAACGTGATGGCCGGCGGCTACGCGGCGGGCCGGACCGGCTTCGTGACGGCCGCGCTGCGGCTGCCCGGCACCGCAGCGGCGGAGCGCCGGCTGCGGGCGCGGGCGCACGAGGTCCTGTCCGACCTCGGGCTGGACGCGCACGCCCACTCCCTGGCGGCGGGGCTGCCGTTCGGCACCCTCAAGCGGATCGAGATCGCCCGCGCGCTGCTCGCCGAGCCGCGGCTGCTGCTGCTCGACGAGCCCGCCAGCGGCCTGACGCACGGCGAGGTCGACGAGCTGGCGGCCACCGTGCTGGCGCTGCGCGACCGCTACCGGCTCACCGTCCTGCTCGTCGAGCACCACATGGCGATGGTCATGTCGGTGTCGGACAAGGTGGTCGCGCTGGAGTTCGGACGCAAGATCACCGACGGGACCCCGGCCGAGGTGCGCGAGCATCCGGAGGTCGTCCGGGCCTACCTGGGGGACGCCGCGTGACGCTGCTGCGGATGGAGTCGGTCGAGGCCGGCTACGGGCAGGTGAAGGTGCTGCACGGCCTGGACCTGGAGGTGCACGAGGGCGAGGTCTGCGTGCTGCTCGGCGCCAACGGCGCCGGCAAGACGACCACGCTGCGCGCGCTGTCCGGCATGGTGGCGGTGCAGGGGACCATCACCTTCGACGGCCGGGTGGTCACCGGGACCCCGCCCGAGCAGGCCGTCCGGCTCGGCATCGCGCACGTGCCGCAGGGCCGCGGCACGCTGAACGACCTCACCGTCGAGGAGAACCTGCGGATCGGCGGATACACCCGCCGCGACCGCGAGGTGTCCGCCGACATGGACCGCTGGTACGCGACCTTCCCCCGGCTGGCCGAGCGGCGCACGCAGGCGGCCGGGTCCCTGTCGGGCGGCGAGCAGCAGATGCTCGCGGTCGCCCGCGCCCTGATGCTCCGGCCGCGCCTGCTGCTGCTCGACGAACCCGTCCTCGGGCTGGCCCCCCTCGTCATCCGGGACCTGTTCCGGATCCTCGCCGAGATCAACCGGGAGATGCACACCACGATGTTCATCGTCGAGCAGAACGCCAACCTGGCGCTCAGCATCGCGAGCCGGGCGTACGTCCTCGAGACCGGACGGATCGTGAGCTCCGGCACCGCGACCGCGGTGCGCGAGGACGAGAGCGTCCGCCGCGCCTACCTGGGGTACTGACGTGGCCGATGTTCCTGCAGGTCGTCTTCGACGGGATGGCGATCGGCGCGGTGTACGCGGCCCTCGCCCTCGCGCTCGTCCTCATCTTCCGCTCCACCGGGCTGGTCAACTTCGCGCAGGGCGAGATGGCGATGTTCTCCACCTACATCGCCTGGCAGCTCACGCAGGTCGGCCTGCCGGTCTGGGGAGCGATCGGGCTCGCCGTGGCGGTGTCCTTCGTCGGCGGGGTGGTGCTCGAGCGCCTCGTCATCCGTCGGGTGGAGGCCAGCTCGCACCTCGCGGTCGTCATCGTGACGCTCGGCCTGTTCGTCGGGTTCAACAGCCTGGCGGTCTACATCTGGGGCTCGCTCATCAAGACGATGCCGGACCCGTTCCCGCGGCTGACCCTCGAGCTCGGCGGGGTGCGGGTCACGGCGAACACGATCGGCACCCTGGGCGTGCTGCTCGCCGTGGTCCTGGTGGTCTTCCTGCTCTTCCAGAAGACGAAGATCGGCCTGGCCATGCGGGCGGCGGCGGCGAACCCGGAGTCCGCGCGGCTGGTCGGCGTCCGCGTCGGGCAGATGCTCATGCTCGGCTGGGGGCTGGCGGCGGCCGTCGGCGCGCTGGCCGGAGCGCTGGCCGCGCCGCGGCTGTTCCTGGAGCCCAACCTCATGGTCGGCATCCTCATCTACGCGTTCGCCGCGGCCACCCTCGGCGGCTTCGACAGCCCGCTCGGCGCGGTGCTCGGCGGGCTGATCGTCGGGGTCACCGAGGAACTGGCCGGCAGCTACGTGTCGTTCATCGGCAGCGACCTGAAGATCGTGGTGCCGCTGCTGCTGATCTTCGCGGTGCTGCTGCTGCGGCCCAACGGGCTGTTCGGCCGCGCGGCGGTGGTGCGGGCATGACGCGCTCGGACTCCCGCCGGCTCGTCCTCGAGCGCGGCACGGCCCGGTACCGCCTGGTGGCCGGCGGCTGCCTGCTCGCCGCGCTGGTCGTGGCGCTGGCGATCCCGCAGGTCTCGCCGCCCTACCGGGTCTTCCAGTGGACGCTCGTGCTGATCTTCACGATGGTGGCGTTGGGGCTGAACCTGCTGGTCGGCTTCAACGGCCAGATCTCCCTCGGGCACAGCGCCTTCTTCGCGGTCGGTGCCTACACGGCGGCGATCCTCATCGACCGCTTCGACGCCGGCATGGTCGTGAACGTGCTGGTCGCGGCGCCGCTGACCTTCCTGCTCGGCCTGCTGTTCGGGATCCCGGCGCTGCGCCTCAAGGGCCTGTACCTGGCGCTCGTGACGCTCGGCCTCGCGGTGGTCACCCCGCCGTTGATCAAGCGGTTCGAGGGGCTGTCCGGCGGGGTGCAGGGGATCAACGTCCCGCAGGCGACGGCGCCCGCCTGGTCGGGGCTCGCCGACGACCAGTGGCTCTACTACGTGGTGCTGGCCGTCACGCTGGCGGTGCTGCTGGTCGGCTGGAACCTGGTGCGCAGCCCGGTGGGCCGGGCGCTGGTGGCGGTCCGGGACAACGAGATCGTCGCGACGACGCTGGGGGTCGACCTGGCCCGGACCAAGACGCTGGTGTTCGCCTGGAGCGCGATGTTCGCCGGGGTGGCCGGGGTGTTCTACACCTACGTGGTGGGGTTCGTGTCGCCGGACTCGTTCAACCTCACCTTGACGATCGGCTTCCTGGCGGCGGTCGTGGTCGGCGGGGTGGCGACGATCTTCGGCGCCCTGCTCGGGGCGATGTTCATCGAGTTCGTCCCGGTGTACGCCAGCGACGTCAACCCTGCCCTCGGCGGGCTGATCTACGGCCTCGCGCTCATCCTGGTGATGCTCGTCGCCCGTGGCGGGATCGTCGGGCTGGCGGTGTCGGTCCGGGACCGGTTCGTGGACGTCCGCGGGCTGCCCGCCGAGCCGGGCGCGCCCGCGGGGCCGCGCCGGCCGGCCGCGGAGGCCGACCCGGCGCGGACCCCGGTCTGAGCGGACCGCCGCGCGTGCCGTCGGAGCCGCCGCCCGCGGGACGGTCGGTGACGTCCCGGGCGCTGCGCGTGCTGGCCGCGTTCGGCCCGGACCGGCCCACGCTGACCCTCACCGAGCTGGCCCGGCGGGCCGACGTGCCGCTGTCCACCGCGCACCGGCTGGCCGGGGAGCTGGTGGCCTGGGGCGCGCTGGAGCGTGACGCGGACGGGTGCTTCTGCATCGGCCTGCGGCTCGGGGAGCTGGCCTCGCTGGCACCGCGCGGGCAGGCCCTGCGGCACGCCGCCCGGCCCTTCCTGGAGGACCTGTTCGAGGTCACCCGGGAGAACGTCCAGCTGGCCGTGCTGGAGGAGTCCGAGGTGCTGGTGCTCGAGCGGGTGTCGGGGCCGAGCGCGATCCGCATCCTCGGCCGGGTGGGCGGGCGGCTGCCGGCCCACCCGACCGCGGTCGGGCGGGCCCTGCTGGCGCACGCGCCGGCGGCGGTGCGCGACCGGGTGCTGGCCCGGCCGCTGGCAGCGCTGACGCCGTACACGCTCACCGACCCGCTGCTGCTGGGCGAGGAGCTCCGGGCGGTCGCCGAGGCCGGGGTGGCGGTGACCTGGCGCCAGGTCACCGCCGACGCCTGCTCGGTGGCGGCGCCGGTGGCCGGGCCGGACGGTGCGGTGGTGGCGGCGCTGGCGATCGTCGTGCCGGTGACCGGCGCCGAGCCGGCCGTGCTGGTGCCGGCGGTGCAGGCCGCCGCCCGGGGGGTGTCCCGGGCGCTGCGGACCGCGGCGCAGGCACCCGCCCCGACCTGACTGCCGCTTGCCGGAACGCTTCCGCCATCCGGGAACCGGGCTGCCGGACGGGTCCGCCGACCGAGACCCTCGTTCCGTCGCGGCGCCGGTCGGCCCGCCCGGATCCGCGAGGAGACCCATGACGAGCTTCGCCCGCAACCAGTGGTACGTCGCCGCGTACGGCAGCGAGGTGGGCCGCGAGGAGATCCTCGGCCGGACGATCCTCGGCGAGGCCCTCGCGTTCTGGCGCACCGAGGCGGGCGAGGTGGTGGCTCTCGCCGACCGCTGCGTGCACCGGCGCTTCCCGCTGTCGAAGAGCCGGGTCGAGGGCGACACCGTCGTCTGCGGCTACCACGGCTTCACCTACGACCAGCGAGGGCGCCTGCGTGTTCGTGCCCGGTCAGACCCGGATCCCGCGCACCGCGCGGGTCGGCGCCTACCCGGTGGTGGAGCAGGACTCCTTCGTCTGGGTGTGGATCGGCGAGGCCGACCGGGCCGACCCGGCCGGCATCCCGCGGGCGCCGTGGCTGGCCGACCCGGGGTACACGACGGTCTGCGGCATGGAGCCGCTCGACGCCCGGGCCGGCCTGCTCGTGGACAACCTTCTGGACCTGTCGCACGAGACGTACCTGCACGGCGGGTACATCGGGACCCCCGAGGTCGCCAACACGCCGATCCAGACCGAGGTCGACGACGAGGCCGGGATCGTCTACGTCAGCCGGCACATGGACGACGCCGACTGCCCGCCGTTCTACTCCCGGTCGACCGGCATCTCCGGCCGGATCACCCGCTGGCAGGACATCGAGTTCCACCCGCCGTGCCTGTACCTGCTGCACAGCCGGGTCGCTCCGGTCGGCGTGCTGCCGCCCGAGACCGGGCCGGACGACGCCGCGTTCCACGTCGAGGTCGTCTACGCCATCACCCCGTCCACCGAGAGCAGCACGTACGACTTCTGGGCCGTGGCCCGGGACTTCGCGCTCGAGGACACGCAGGTGTCGGAGTTCCTGCGGGAGAGCAACCGCACGGTGGTGCTGCAGGACGTCGAGGCGCTGAACGTGCTCGAGACGGTGCTGCAGAGCGAGGCCGGCGGCTATCAGGAGCTCAGCATCAACATCGACACCGGTGGTCTGGCGGCGCGCCGCATCCTGGCCCGCCAGGTCGCCGAGGGGGAGGCACCGGCGCCGGCCCCGGCCGCGGTGGCCCGGTGACCGGCGGCACGGGCCCGGGCGGGGCCGGCCGGCGGATGTTGACCGGCGACCGGGTCGTCCGCATCCGGTGGCTGCCCGGCTCGGACGTGCTGGTCGGCGTCTGCCACTGCGGCGCCGCGCACGAGGCGACGGATCCGATCGCCATGTGGGAGTGGCTGCTGGCCCACCCGCAGGGCCACGACCGGCCGGGTGGCCCGGACGACGAGCTCACGCCGGCCCCCCGGCGCGGCCTGCCCGCGGCGGCCGGCGCCCGATGAACCGGCTCGCCACCGAACCGGTCCACGAGGAGAACCCGTGCACACCGACCTGACCGCCGAGACCGACCTCGACCTCGTGGTCGCCGACCGGCAGGACGCCGCCGACGGCGTGGTGCTGCTGACCCTGCGGGACCCGGCCGGGGAGCCGCTGCCCGCCTGGACCCCGGGCGCGCACGTCGACCTGGTGCTCGGCCCCGACCTCGTCCGGCAGTACTCGCTGTGCGGCGACCCCGCCGAGCGCGGCAGCTACCGGGTCGGTGTCCTGCGCGAGGAGCAGGGCCGCGGTGGCAGCGCCCGGGTGCACGAGCAGCTCGTCGCCGGCGCGCCGGTGCACGTGCGGGGCCCGCGCAACCACTTCCCGCTGGTCCCGGCGGGGGACTACCTGTTCGTCGCCGGCGGGATCGGGATCACGCCGATCGTGCCGATGCTCGCCGCCGCGCAGGCCGCCGGCGCGTCGTTCCGGCTGGTCTACGGCGGCCGCTCGCGCGCGTCGATGGCGCTGGCCGACGAGCTCGCCGGCCGCTACGGGGACCGGGTGCTGCTGGCCCCGCAGGACGAGGTGCGGGCTGCTCGACCTGGACGCCCTGCTGGGAGTGCCGAGCAGCGGGACGGCGGTCTACTGCTGCGGCCCGGAGCCGCTGCTGCTGGCGGTCGAGCAGCGCTGCGCGGCCTGGCCGGCCGGCGCGCTGCACGTCGAGCGGTTCGCGCCGAAGGAGCAGGGCGCGCCGCTGCTCGCCACCTCCTTCGAGGTCGAGCTCGCCACGACCGGGACCACCGTCGTGGTGTCGCCCGGCCAGAGCGTGCTCGAGGCGGTCGAGGCGGCCGGCGTGCAGGTGCTCTCGTCCTGCCAGGAGGGCACCTGCGGCACCTGCGAGACCCCGGTGCTGTCCGGCGAGGTCGACCACCGCGACTCGCTGCTCACCGAGGACGAGCGGGCGGCCAACGACACGATGATGATCTGCGTGTCCCGGGCGGCCTGCCCCCGGCTGGTGCTCGACCTGTGACCGCGCCGACCAGCCCCGCCGTCGACGCCCCGGAGCTCGACGACGACCCGTTCGCCCCGGAGGTGCTGGCGGACCCGTACGCCTTCCACGCCCGGCTGCGGGACGCCGGACCGGTCGTCCGGCTGCGCCGCTACGACGTGCACGCCCTCGGCCGGTTCGCGCAGGTCCGGGACGCGCTGCACGACTGGCCGCACTTCGTGTCGAGCCGCGGCGCGGGCCTGACCGACTTCGCCAAGGACAAGCCGTGGCGGCCGCCGAGCCTGCTGCTCGAGACCGACCCGCCGGCGCACACCGGCGCGCGCGCCGTGATGGGCGCCGTGCTCTCGCCCCGGGTGATGCGGACGCTGAAGGCCGGGTTCGCCGAGCGTGCCGAGGCGCTGGCCGACGACCTCGTCGCCCGGGGCGAGTTCGACGCCGTGCACGACCTGGCCGAGGTGTTCCCGCTCGAGGTCTTCCCCGACGCGGTCGGGCTGCGCCAGGCCGGCCGCGAGCACCTGCTGCCGTACGGCGCGCTGAACTTCAACGCGGTCGGGCCGCACAACGCCCTGTACGAGGCGTCGCTGGCCGGGATGGCCGCCGGCCAGGACTGGATCTGGGAGAGCTGCCAGCGCGAGCACCTGTCCCCCGGCGGCTTCGGAAGCGCCGTCTGGGAGGCCGCCGACCGCGGCGAGATCCCCGCTGAGCACGCCCCGCTGCTGGTGCGCTCGCTGCTCACCGCCGGGGTCGACACCACCGTGTTCGGCATCGCCAGCACGGTGCACGCGCTCGCGGCGCACCCCGACCAGTGGGCCCGGGTGGCGGCCGACCCGCGGCTGGCGAAGTTCGCCTTCGACGAGGCGCTGCGCTGGGCCTCGCCGGTGCAGCTGTTCGCCCGCACGACCGTCGAGCCGGTCGAGGTGGACGGCGTCCGGGTGCCGGCCGACACCAAGGTGCTGGTGTTCCTCGGCGCGGCGAACCGCGACCCGCGGCACTGGGGGCCGGACGCCGACCGGTTCGACGTGGGTCGTCGCGCGGCCGGCCACGTGGCCTTCGGGATGGGCGTGCACCAGTGCGTCGGGCAGCCGGTGGCCCGGCTGGAGGTCGAGCTGGTGCTGGCGGCACTGGCCCGGCGGGCCGCCACGCTCGAGCTGGCCGGGACGCCGGTGCCCCGGCTCAACAACTCGCTGAAGGGCTGGGACAGCGTGCCGGTGCGGGTCCGCGCCGCGTGAGCGCGCCCGGTGCGATGCTGGCCCGCGTGGGGTCACCGCGGGACGCCGGCGCACCGGCCGGGACCGGCTCGGTCACCACGCGTGCGCTGCAGCTGCTGGAGGCGTTCTCCGCCGACCGGCGCGAGCTGACCCTCACCGAGCTGGCCCGGCGCGCCGGGCTGCCGCTGTCGACCGCGCACCGCCTCGCGTCGGACCTCACCCGGTGGGGCGCCCTGGAGCGGGACGACGAGGGCCGCTACCGGATCGGTCTGCGGCTCTGGGAGGTGGCCGCCCTCGCCCCCCGCGGGCTGGCGCTGCGCGAGCTGGCGATGCCCTTCCTGGAGGACCTGTCGCAGGTCACCCAGGAGAACGTCCAGCTGGCGGTCCGCGAGGGCCTGGAGGTGGTGTTCGTCGAGCGGATCGCCGGGCGGCGGGCGGTCCCGGTGCTCACCCGGGTCGGCGGCCGCTTCGCGATGCACCCGACCGGCGTGGGTCTGGTGCTCCTGGCGTACGCGCCGGCCGACGTCCAGGAGCAGGTGCTGTCGGCGCCGCTGGCCCGGTTCACCCCGCACACGGTCGCCACCCCGCAGGAGCTGCGCCGGGTGCTCGCCGAGGTGCGCCGGCTCGGCTACGTGGTGAGCGACCGGCAGGTGACGATGGACGCGGTGTCGATCGCCGCGCCGGTCGTCGGGGCGCAGGGCGACGTGGTCGCCGCGCTGTCGATCGTGATCCGGACCGACGGCGTCCCGCCCGCGACGCTGGTGCCCGCGGTGCAGGCGGCGGCGCGTGGGATCTCGCGGGCCGCCGGCTCACCCGACACCCGCCGGGTCCGCCCGCGCGGCTGAGCCGGGCGGGCGGGGGCGCCGGGTGTCGGGTGGTTCAGCCGAAGTCGCCGGCGTTGCGCCGCAGGTCGGTGAGGACCGAGACCAGCGTGCGGACCCGCCGAGCCGGCAGGCCCGGGTCGGCGAAGACCTCGGCGTTGAGCGCGTCGGTGGCCGCCAGCGCCCGCTCCCGGCCGGCGTCGGTGATCTCCACCAGCGACGCCCCGGCCGTCGGTCGGGTGCGGTCGCCGCGCGACCAGCCCGGCCGCCTCCAGCCGGTCGACGGCGTTCGTCACGACGGTCGGGTGCACCTGCAGGCGCAGCGCTGGCCTTGGTGACCGGCAGCGACCCCGCTGCTGCTGAAGTGCAGCAGCATCAGCACCTCGTAGCGGGCGAAGGTCAGGTCGTACGGCTTGAGCACCTCGTCGACGCGGGCCTGCATGATCTGCTGGGCGCGCATCACCGAGGTGACCGCGGCCATCCCCTCGGCGGCCTCCACCCAGCCGTGCTCCCGCCAGGAGTCGGCGGGCCTGCGCGATGGGGTCCACCGACGGCTCAGACGTTGCGGCGGTACTGGCCGCCGACCTCGAAGAAGGCCTCGCTGATCTGGCCCGAGCGAGCAGGACCGGACCGCGTCCATGAGCGCGGCGAAGACGTTGCCGCCGTCCATCGCGGCCTGCCGGAGCGCGCGCCAGCGCCGCCGGCGCCTCGCTGCGGTGCGCCTCGTGGAAGGCCGCCAGCCGGTCGAGCTGGGACTGCTTCTCCGCCTCGGTCGCCCGGGCCAGCTCCACCGTCGGCGGCTCCTCGTCGCCCGACGCGCGAGAAGGTGTTGACGCCGATGATCGGCAGCGCCGTCGTGCTTCCTGTGCTCGTAGAGCATCGACTCGTCCTGGATGCGCCCGCGCTGGTAGCCGGTCTCCATCGCGCCGAGCACGCCGCCGCGCTCGGCGATCCGGTCGAACTCCTCCAGCACCGCCTCCTCGACCAGGTCGGTGAGCTCGTCGACGACGTAGCGAGCCCTGCAGCGGGTTCTCGTTCGTCGACAGGCCCCACTCCTGGTCGATGATCATCTGGATGGCCAGCGCGCGCCGGACCGACTCCTCGGCGGGCGTGGTGACCGCCTCGTCGTAGGCGTTGGTGTGCAGGCTGTTCGCGTTGTCGTAGAGCGCGCACAGCGCCTGCAGCGTGGTGCGGATGTCGTTGAACGTCCATCTCCTGCGCGTGCAGCGACCGGCCGGACGTCTGCACGTGGTACTTCAGCTTCTGCGACCGCTCGGACGCGCCGTAGCGCTCCCTCATGGCGACCGCCCAGATGCGGCGCGCCACCCGGCCGAGCACGGTGTACTCGGCGTCCATGCCGTTGCTGAAGAAGAACGACAGGTTCGGCGCGAAGTCGTCGATGCTCATGCCGCGCGCGAGGTAGGCCTCGACGTAGGTGAAGCCGTTCGCCAGCGTGAACGCCAGCTGGCTGAGCGGGTTCGCCCCGGCCTCGGCGATGTGGTAGCCGGAGATGCTCACCGAGTAGAAGTTCCGCACCTTGTTCTCGACGAAGTACTGCTGGATGTCGGCCATCGCGCGCAGCGCGAACTCGGTCGAGAAGATGCAGGTGTTCTGGCCCTGGTCCTCCTTGAGGATGTCGGCCTGCACCGTGCCGCGGACGTTCGCCAGCACCCAGGCGCGCAGCTCGTCGGCCTCGTCGGCGTCGGGCTCGCGGCCCTCGTCGGCCCGGAACCGGTCCAGCCGCTGGTCGATCGCCGTGTTGAGGAACATCGCCAGGATCGTCGGCGCCGGGCCGTTGATGGTCATCGACACCGACGTGGTCGGTGAGCACAGGTCGAAGCCGTCGTACAGCACCTTCATGTCGTCGAGCGTGGCGATCGACACCCCGGACGTGCCGACCTTGCCGTAGATGTCCGGGCGCGGGTCGGGGTCGCGGCCGTACAGCGTGACCGAGTCGAACGCGGTCGAGAGCCGGGTCGGCGGGCTGGCCGGCGGACAGCACCTGGAAGCGCGGTTGGTGCGGAAGGCGTCGCCCTCGCCGGCGAACATCCGGGCCGGCGCCTCGCCGTCGCGCTTGAACGGGAACACGCCTGCGGTGTAGGGGAAGTAGCCCGGCAGGTTCTCGCGGCGCAGGAAGCGCACGAGCTCGCCGTGCGTCCGTGGTGCGCGGCAGCGCGACGCGGCGGACCTTGCTGCCGGACAGCGTCTCGCGGGTCAGCGGAGTGCGGATCTCCTTGTCGCGCACGGTGTAGACGAGCTCGTCGCCGGAGTACTCCTCGACCCGTGCCGGCCAGGCGTCGAGCAGCGGCCTCGCACGTCGGGGTCGAGCGGTCGTGTCGGCCAGCAGCGCGTCGAGCTCGGCGCCGTCGCTGCACCAGCTCGCGGGCGGTCGTGCAGGGCCTGCCGGCGGCGGGCCACGCTCGGCCTGCTCGGCGGTCTGCGCGTGGTAGTCGCGCACCGTCGCGCTGATGTCGGCGAGGTAGCGCTCGCGGGCCGCCGGCAGCACGCTGGTCAGCCCGGTGGAGGTCTTGGTCGTCGACGCGCGGCAGCACGCCCGGCGCTGGCCTGCAGGCCCTTCTCGACGAGCAGGGCCGCGCAGGTGCTGGTAGAGCGCGGTGACGCCGTCGTCGTTGAAGCGGGCGGCGCTGGTGCCGAAGACCGGCATGTCCTCCCAGCGAGCGCCGAACGCCTCGCGGTTGCGCACCATCTGGCGGGCGACGTCGCGGCGGGCGTCCTCCGCGCCGCGGCGCTCGAACTTGTTGATGGCCACGACGTCGGCGTCGTCGAGCATGTCGATCTTCTCGAGCTGCGAGGCGGCGCCGTACTCCGGCGTCATGACGTACAGCGAGACGTCGCAGTGCTCGGCGATCGTCGGCGTCGCCCTGGCCGATGCCCGGCGTCTCGACGACGACGAGGTCGTAGCCGGCGGCCTTGCAGGCGGCGATCACGTCGGTCGAGGTGCTCCGGCAGCGGCGCTGCCGGCGGTGCGGGTGGCCAGCGAGCGGAAGAAGACCCGGTCGCCGCGCGAGGGAGTTCATCCGGATCCGGTCGCCGAGCAGCGCGCCGCCGCCCTTGCGCCGGGTCGGGTCGACGGCGATGACCGCGACGCGGAGCTTGTCCTCCTGGTCCAGCCGCAGCCGGCGCAGCAGCTCGTCGGTGAGCGAGGACTTGCCGGAGCCGCCGGTGCCGGTGATGCCGAGCACCGGGCACCGCGGCGGGCCCGCTCGCGCACAGCGCCGCGGCCAGCTCGGGGGAGCGGCCGTCCTCGAGCACGGTGATCGCCCGGGCGAGCGCGGCGGGGTCGCCGGCCAGCACGTCGTCGACGGCGGGCGCGGTCGGCGGCCAGGTCGATGTCGCAGGCCGCGACCAGCGTGTTGATCATGCCGGCCAGGCCGAGGCGCTGGCCGTCCTCGGGCGCGAAGATGCGTCACCCCGCGGCTGCTTCAGCAGCGCGATCTCCTCCGGGCACGATGACGCCGCCGCCGCCGCCGAAGACCTGCACGTGGCCGGCGCCGACCTCGGCCAGCCGCTCCTTCAGGTAGCTGAAGTACTCGACGTGGCCGCCCTGGTAGGAGCTGACGGCGACGCCCTGGACGTCCTCCTGCACGGCCGCGGTGACGACCGCCTCGACGCTGCGGTCGTGGCCGAGGTGGATGACCTCGACGCCCTGGCTCTGCAGCACCCGCCGCATGATGTTGATCGCGGCGTCGTGGCCGTCGAACAGGCTGCGCCGCGGTCACGAAGCGGACGGGGTGGGTCGGCACGTGCAGGTCCATCGGGGTACTCCTCCGGTCGGGGATCGCCGCCCCAAGATACATGGACGTCCAACGACCTCCCGGGGTGTCGGTTGTTTGGACGTCCACGTATCGTGTGGGCACACCTGAGGAGGTCCCGCTGTGTTCGAAGCATTTGCGCTGTCCGAGGAGCACGTCGCCCTGCGCGACGCGGTCCGGAGCCTGGTCACCGACAAGGTGGCGCCGCACGCCGCCGAGGTCGACGAGACCGCCACGTTCCCCCAGGCGGCCTACGACGCACTGCGGGCTGCCGAGCTGCACGCGGTGCACGTGCCCGAGCAGTACGGCGGCGAGGGCGGCGACGCGATCGCGGCCTGCCTGGTCATCGAGGAGGTCGCCCGCGCCTGCGTCTCGTCGTCGCTGATCCCGGCCGTGAACAAGCTCGGCTCGCTGCCGGTCCTGCTGGCCGGCACCGAGGAGCAGAAGCGGCAGTGGCTGGCGCCGCTCGCCAGCGGCGACGCGCTGTTCTGCTACGCGCTGTCCGAGCCGGACGCCGGCTCCGACGTCGCGTCGATGCGGACCCGCGCGGTCCGCGACGGCGACGGCTGGGTGCTCGACGGCATGAAGCGCTGGATCACCAACGCCGGCGAGGGCGACTCCTACGTCGTGTTCGCGGTCACCGACCCGGACGGCCGCCGGGGCCGCAACATCAGCGCCTTCCTGGTCGTCCAAGACCGACGCCGGGGTGTCGTTCGGCCCGCCGGAGCGCAAGCTCGGGCATCAAGGGCAGCCCGACCCGCGAGGTGCTGCCTCGACGGGGTCCGGCTGCCGGCCGACCGGCTGCTCGGCGCCGAGGGCGACGGCATGTCGCTGGCGATGCGCACCCTGGACCACACCCGCGTCACCATCGCCGCGCAGGCGCTCGGCATCGCCCAGGGCGCGCTCGACCTGGCGGCGTCGTACGTGAAGGAGCGCAAGCAGTTCGGCAAGGCCGATCGCCGAGTTCCAGGGCCTGCAGTTCATGCTCGCGGACATGGCCATGCAAGCTCGAGACGGCCCGCGCGATCACCTACGCTCGCGGCGGCCAAGTCCGAGCGCGGCGACGCCGACCTGACCTACTTCTCGCGCGATCGCCAAGAGCGTCGCCTCCGACGCCGCGATGGCGGTCACCGTCGACGCCGTCCAGCTGCTCGGCGGCTACGGCTACACCCGCGACTTCCCGGCCGAGCGGATGATGCGCGACGCCAAGATCACCCAGATCTACGAGGGCACCAACCAGGTGCAGCGCATCGTGCTCGCCCGCGAGCTGCTCAAGGCCAGCCGGTGACGGCGGGCAGCTTCGACAGGGTCGGGGTCGTCGGCGGCGGGACGATGGGCGCCGGCATCGCCGAGGTCTGCGCTCGGGCCGGCTGCGACGTCGTGGTGCTGGAGGTCTCCGACGCCGCGCTGGCCGCGGCCCGGCGGCCGGATCGAGACCTCGCTGGGCCGGTCCGTCCGCAACGGCCGGCTGCGAGGAGGTGGAGCGCGACGCGGTCCTGTCGCGGATCTCCTGGGTCACCGAGGACGAGGGGCTCGCCGACCGCGACCTCGTCATCGAGGCCGCGCCGGAGGACGAGCAGCTCAAGTTCGACATCTTCCGCCGGCTCGACGAGGTGGTGCAGCCCGGCGCGGTGCTGGCCTCCAACACCTCCTCGATCCCGCTGGTGAAGATGGCCGCGGTCACCGGCGGCCGCACCAGGTCGTCGGCGTGCACTTCTTCAACCCGGTGCCGGTGCTGCCGCTCGTCGAGATCGTCGAGTCCCTGCTCACCAGCCGCGACACCCTGGTGGCGGTCACCGACTTCGCCGAGAAGCGGCTGAACAAGCAGACGATCCGCTCCAAGGACCGGGCCGGGTTCGTGGTGAACGCCCTGCTCATCCCGTACCTGCTGTCGGCGGTGCGGATGCTCGAGTCCGGCTTCGCCAGCGCCGAGGACATCGACTAGGGCATGGTCAAGGGCTGCGCGCACCCGATGGGGCCGCTCGCCCTGGCCGACCTGATCGGGCTCGACACCATGCGCCGCCGTCGCGCAGTCGATGTACGCCGAGTTCAAGGAGCCGCTGTTCGCGCCGCCGCCGCTGCTGCTGCGCATGTGCGAGGCCGGGCTGCTGGGCCGCAAGACCGGGCAGGGCTTCTTCGCGTACCACTGAGCGCCGGGGGCGCGGCGGGCGGCGCGGCGGGCGGCGCGGCGTCCGCAGCTGACCTTGTCCGTGGCGCGGCATTCCCACAGCTGACCTTGCCGGCACCTCGCAAGGTCGGCTGTGGCGGTCGGGTCGCGGGCCGGTGGCGCGGCGTCCGCACAGCTGACCTTGCCGGCACCTCGCAAGGTCGGCTGTGGCGGGCGGGCCGCGGCCGGGTGGCGCGGTGTCCGCACAGCTGACCTTGTCCGGCACCTCGCAAGGTCGGCTGTGGCGGTCGGGCCGCGGGCGGGTGGCGCGGCGTCCGCACCGCTGACCTTGTCCGTGGCGCGGCATCCCCACAGCTGACCTTGTCCGGCACCCCGCAAGGTCGGCTGTGGCGGGCGGGCCGCGGGCCGATGGCGCGGCATCCCCACAGCTGACCTTGCCGAGCAGCGAGCAAGGTCGGCTGTGGCGGGTCAGCCGGCCGCCGGTCGTCGCACCACCCCGGTAGCGTCGTCCGGGTCCGAACCACCGAGTCAGGAGCCCGATGCCGACGTCCGCTGCGGAGGCGCGCCCGCGCGCCCTGCTTCTCGAGAGCATCCACGACGACGCGGCGTTCACGCTGCGCGAGGCGGGCTTCGCCGTCGAGCGGGTGGCCGGCGCGCTCGGCGAGGACGACCTCGTCGCCGCGCTGCAGGGCGTGAGCGTGCTCGGGCTGCGGTCCAACACCCAGCTCACCGCCCGGGCCATCGAGAGCTCGTCGAGCCTGATGGCGGTCGGCGCGTTCTGCATCGGCACCAACCAGATCGACCTCGCAGCGGCCTCGGCCGCCGGGGTCGCCGTGTTCAACGCGCCGTTCTCCAACACCCGCAGCGTCGTCGAGCTCGCGCTGTCGGAGATCATCGCGCTGACCCGGCGGCTGACCGACAAGAACGCGGACATGCACGCCGGGATCTGGGACAAGTCCGCGGTCGGCAGCCACGAGGTACGCGGCCGGCGGCTCGGCATCGTCGGCTACGGGAACATCGGCAGCCAGCTCTCGGTGCTCGCCGAGGCGCTCGGCATGTCGGTGCTGTTCTACGACAGCGCGGACAAGCTGGCGCTCGGGAACGCGCGGCGGTGCGGGACGCTGGAGGAGCTGCTCGCCGAGGCCGACGTCGTCTCGCTGCACGTCGACGGCCGGGCCGGCAACAGCGACCTGTTCGGTGAGGACCTGTTCTCCCGGATGCGCCCCGGCAGCATCTTCCTCAACCTCTCCCGGGGCTTCGTCGTCGACCACGGGGCGCTGCGCAAGCACATCGAGAGCGGCCACCTGGCGGGCGCGGCGGTCGACGTCTTCCCGGTCGAGCCCAAGGCCAAGGGCGACCCGTTCCTGTCCGAGCTGCGCGGCCTGCCCAACGTCATCCTCACGCCGCACGTCGGGGGCTCCACCGAGGAGGCGCAGCAGGACATCGGTGCCTTCGTCGCCGGCAAGCTGCGCGACTACTGCCACGCCGGGACCACCTCGCTGAGCGTCAACCTCCCGCCCGTGTACCTGCCCGTCACGCCGGGCGCCCAGCGCCTGCTGCTGCTGCACCGCAACACCCCCGGCGTCCTGGCGAGCGTCAACGGCGTGTTCGCCGACCACGACATCAACGTCGAGGCGCAGATGCTCGGCACCCGCGGGCCGCTCGGCTACGTCGTCACCGACGTCGCGGACGCCGAGGTCGTCGCCGGGCACCTCGCCGAGATGCCCGAGACGGTCCGGCTGCGGGTCCTCGGGTGAGCGGGCTCGCCGCGTCGCTGCTCGACGCGCTGCGGGCCGCGGTCGGCGAGGAGCACGTCCTCGTCGACCCGGACCTGCGGGCGTCGTACGAGCGCGACTGGACCGGCCGCTTCGGCGCCCCCGCCGGCTGCGTCGTACGACCCGCCGACACGGCCGGGGTCGTCGCGGTCGTCCGGGCCTGCGCCGACGCCGGCGTGCCGGTCGTCACGCAGGGCGGCAACACCGGCCTGGTCGGCGGCGGTGTGCCGGCCGGCGGCGAGGTGCTGCTCAGCCTGCGCCGGCTCACGGCGCTCGGCGAGGTCGACCCGCGCTCCGGGCAGGTGACTGCCGGGGCCGGGGTGACCCTGGCGGACCTGCAGCGCCACGTCCGGGCCGCCGGGATGGACTTCGGTGTCGACCTCGCGGCCCGCGACTCGGCGACCGTCGGCGGGCTGGTGGCCACCAACGCCGGCGGCATCCGGGTGCTGCGCTACGGCAGCATGCGCGCCCAGGTGCTCGGCGCCGAGGCGGTGCTGGCCGACGGCTCGGTGGTGAGCCGGATGGGCGGGCTGCTCAAGGACGGCACCGGCTACGACCTGGTCTCGCTGCTCGCCGGCAGCGAGGGCACGCTCGGCATCCTCACCGCCGTGCGGCTGCGGGCGGTCCCGCTGCTGAGGGCGGGGTGCGTCGCGCTGCTGGCGCTCCAGAGCACCCAGCACGCCGTCGACCTGCTGCCGGTCCTGCGCGAGCGGCTGCCGCACCTGGCGGCGGCGGAGCTGTTCTACGAGGCCGGCGTGGAGCTGGTCCGGCGGCACGGCGGGCTGCCGGCGCCGTTCGACACCGACGTGCCGGTGTACCTGCTGCTGGAGTGCCTGGACCGCACCGACCCCACCGACGACCTGCTGGCCGTCGTCGAGCAGGCGCCCGGGCTGCTCGACGCCCGGGTCGGCTCGGACGCCGCGTCGGCACGCGCGCTGTGGGCGTACCGGGAGACGCACACCGAGTCGATCAGCGCGGAGGGCGTCCCGGTCAAGCTCGACGTGTCGGTGCCGGTCGCCGAGCTGCCCGGGCTGGTCGAGCGGCTGCCCGGAGTCATCGCCGCGGTCGCGCCCGCCGCCCGGCCGATCCTGTTCGGGCACGTGCACGAGGGCAACCTGCACGTCAACGTGCTGGACGCCGGCGAGGCCGCCGAGCAGGTCACCGAGGCGGTGCTGCGGGCGGTCGCCGAGCTCGGCGGCAGCATCAGCAGCGAGCACGGTGTCGGCCGGGCCAAGCCGGAGTGGCTGCACCTGTCCCGCTCCGACACCGAGATCGCCGCCATGCGCGCGGTGAAGAACGCGCTGGACCCGCAGGGGCTGCTCAACCCCGGCGTGCTGTTCGCCTAGCGCGACGGCGGCTCGCTCGACCGGGATTCCCGAGGCGTACGATCCGGGGCGCACCCGGCCCGCCTGCCGGCCCCCGGTACCGCCCTGGCGGCGGTCCCCGCGCAGCGCACCGCCGGGCCGCGCACGGTCGGCTCCAGGAACACCTGGCGCGCGCCGACGTTGTACAGGGCAGGTTTGCCCTCCGCTGTGAAGGAACGTTGTGACCCTCTCGACCCCCGCTCTCTCCGACACCGCTCGTGCGGCGCTGTCCGCGCGCCTGGAAGGCCTGCTCGCGCAGCGCGTCGAGGTGTTCGCCGAGAGCACGTCCGGCGGGGCCACCGGCGATGCCGCGGACCGCGCGGGCAACGTCGAGGCCATCATCCGGCTCGAGGAGCTGGACGCCCGGATCGGGGCGCTGCGCGAGCAGCTGTCGGCGCCGCCGATGCAGCGCGCGCCCGGTGACACCGTGCAGGTCGGCAGCCGCGTGCAGCTCCGCTTCGGGGCCGACGAGGACGCCGAGACGTTCCTGGTCGGCGTCCTCGAGGAGGCCGACGGCGCGGTCGAGGTCATCACCCCGGCGAGCCCGCTCGGCAAGGCCCTGCTCGGCGCCCGTCGCGGCGACGAGGTGGCCTACCGGGCCGCGTCCGGTGTCGCGCTGTCCGCCACCCTGGTCGACGTCGAGGGCTGACGCTCTCCTCGACCGACGGTCGCCCGCACCTGCGGGCGGCCGCCCTCTTTGTCCGAAGGACCCCCTTGCCCCAGAGCACCCCTGCCCCGTCCGCCCCGACTGCCGGCGGGTCCGACGCGCCGCGTCGGCGCCGGCGATCCGGCCGTCCCGCCGAGGCCCCGCGCCCGGTGGCGGCGACGCCCGCGGCCCCGCGCCCGGTGGCGGCGACGCCCGCGGCCCCGGTGGCCGTTGCCCCCGAGCGACCCGCGGCCCGCACGCCTGCGGCGCCCGCCCCCGCGAAGCCCGCGCCCGCCCCCGCCGCAGCCACCGGTTCCGCATCGGCGACCCCCGGCTTCGCCGCGCTCGGCGTCCCGGCGGTGCTCGTCGGCGCGCTGGCCGAGCAGGGCCTCGGCTCGCCGTTCCCGATCCAGAGCGCGACGCTGCCGGACACGCTCGCCGGCCGGGACGTGCTCGGCCGCGGCCGTACCGGCAGCGGCAAGACGCTGGCGTTCAGCCTTCCGCTGGTGACCCGCCTGATCGGCGGCGTCCGGCGGCCGCGCCAGCCGCGAGGCCTGGTGCTCGTCCCGACCCGTGAGCTGGCCAACCAGGTGCTCGCCGTCGTCGCCCCGCTGGCCCGCGCAGCCGGCCTGACGAGCACCGTCGTGTTCGGCGGCGTCGGTCAGAACCCGCAGGTCAAGGCCATCGCGCCGGGCGTGGACATCCTCATCGCCTGCCCCGGCCGGCTCGAGGACCTGATCGGCCAGGGCCACATCGACCTGTCCGGGGTCGAGGTGACGATCCTGGACGAGGCCGACCACATGGCCGACCTCGGCTTCCTGCCCGGCGTGAAGCGCCTGCTGGACCGGACCCCCGGCAACGGCCAGCGGATGCTGTTCTCGGCCACGCTGGACAACGGGGTCGACGTCCTCGTGCGTCGCTACCTGCACGACCCGACGACGCACTCGGTCGACCCGGCCGTCTCGCCGGTCTCGACGATGACGCACCACGTGTTCGCGGTCAGCGCCGCGGACAAGGCCGCGGTGGTGCAGCAGCTCGCCTCCGGCCAGGAGCGCAGCCTGCTCTTCATGCGCACCAAGCACACCGCCAAGAAGCTCGCCAAGCAGCTCACCGCCGCAGGCGTGCCGGCCGTCGAGCTGCACGGGAACCTCAGTCAGAACGCCCGCGAGCGCAACCTCGCCGCGTTCACCGACGGCAGCACCCGGGTGCTCGTGGCCACCGACATCGCGGCGCGCGGCATCCACGTCGACGACGTCGCGCTGGTCGTGCACGTCGACCCGCCGACCGAGCACAAGGCCTACCTGCACCGCTCCGGGCGGACCGCGCGGGCCGGTGCCGGCGGGACGGTCGTCACCCTCGCCACCCCGGACCAGACCTCCGAGGTACGCACCCTGGCCAAGCAGGCCGGCATCCGGCCGACCACCGTCGGCGTGCGCCCCGGCGACGCCGCCATCACCGACCTGACCGGCCCGCCGGCGGCGTACGTCCCGCCGCCGGCCGTCGAGCCGGCACCCGCGCAGCGACCCGCCGGCAGCCGGTCCGGCTCGGGCCGCGGACGCAGCGCCGGTACCGGCACCGCGGCGGCCCCGTCCCGTGGCCGCAGCGGCACGGGCACCGGCGGCGGTCCGGCACGGACCCGCGCCGAGCTGGCCGCCCGGGCCGGATCGGCTCCCGCCGCCCGGCGCTCGCGCGGCGGTCGCTGACCGTCGTGCCTGTCGTCCTGCTGGTCCGGCACGGCCAGGCGTCCTTCGGCGCCGACGACTACGACGTGCTGTCCGACCTCGGTCGGGAGCAGTCGCGGGTGGTCGCGGCCGAGCTGGGCCGGCGCGGGGTCTCGGCGCCGCTGCTGGTGTCGGGCTCGCTGCGCCGCCAGCAGGACACCGCCGGGCTGCTCGGGGTCGGCCGGCCCCGCGTGGACCCGCGCTGGGACGAGTACGACACCGACGACCTGCTGAGGCGCTACCCGCCCTCCGTCGAGCCGGACGGGACCTCCCGGGGCCTGCAGGCCTCGCTGGACGGCTCGCTGGCCGACTGGATGACCGACCCGGGCGGGTCGTGGGCGGCCTTCCAGGACGGCGCCGCCGACGCCCTGGCCGAGGTGGCCGCGGCCGGGTCCGACGCGGTGGTGGTGTCCTCCGGCGGCGTCATCGCCGCCGTCTGCGGCCGGCTGCTCGACTGCGGGCCGGCCGGCGTGGTCGCCCTGCACCGCGTGATGGTGAACGGCTCGATCACGAAGGTCGTCGTCGGCCGGTCCGGCGCGAGCCTGGTGGCCTTCAACGAGCACAGCCACGTCGACGCACCGGACCGGCGGCTGCTGACCTACCGCTGACCGCCTGGGCCGGCCGGCGTCCGCTCAGGACATCGGGTGCTCGTCGAGGAAGCCCTGCACCAGCGGGACGAACTCGTCGGCCCGCTCCACACCGAGGGCGTGGCTGGAGCCCGGTCCGGTGAACAGGTGGTGCCGGGCGCCCGGGATGGCGTCGGCGACCTGCCGGCCGTGCCACGGCGGCGTCAGCAGGTCCTGCTCGCCGGCGATCACCAGCGTCGGGGCCGTGATGCTCCCGAGCCGGTCGAGCGTGTCGTGCGCCAGATCGGCGTCCCACTGCTCGACGCAGGTGCGGATCTGCTGCTCGGTGCTCGGGAACAGCGGCAGCAGCTGCTCGACCAGCGCGGGGAACTCCGGGCTGTCCAGCAGCTGGGGGGAGAAGGCGATGCCGAGCGCGCCCAGCGCGCTCTCCAGGTCGCCGGTGCGCCACGGGTGCGCCAGCGCGGTGATGACCGACCGCTGGAAGCCGTCGGTCCGGGCCCAGGTGCAGTACAGGACGAGCGAGGCGACCCGGTCCGGGGCCAGCAGCGCGAGCTCCTGGGCCACCGCGCTGCCCAGCGAGTAGCCGAGGACGTGGGCGCGCTCGACCTCGAGCGCGTCGAGCAGGTCGCGGGCGTCCTTGGCCAGGCCGGCGACGCTGATCTCGGCCGAGCCGCGCTCGGAGCCGCCCATGCCGCGCAGGTCGTACGTGATCACCCGGTAGCGCCCGGCCCAGGCCGTGGCCAGCTCGGTCCAGAAGCCCAGCGACTGGGTGGTGCCGTTGACCACCAGCAGCGGCTCGCCCGACCCGTACTCCTGGACGGCGACGGCGACGTCACCGACCTGGACGGTGCGCGACGGGGAGGTGGTCGGTGTGCTCACAGCGGCGCTCCTGGGGGGTTCGGTCTCGCGGTCCGGCCCGCGACGTGCCGGGGAGCAGACCACACCGGCCCCGATCGCGAAAGGCCTTCCGCCGGCACGCGGGGGCGGTCGGCGGCTGGGGGAGAATGGCCGGGTGAGCCGCTCCGACCTGCCTCCCGCCCGCCGCGGCCCCGCCCGGGTCCTGGCGCTCGCGACCCGCCGTCCGGGCCCGGCCGGGACCGCCCTGCTCGTGCCGACCTGGGTGGCGCTCGGGGTGGCGCTGGTGGTGTACGTGGTCGGCATGCTCGCCTTCGCGTTCGCCGCCGTCCTGGTCGCCACCCTGCGGCTGCTGCTCACCCCGCCGCTGACCGCGCTCGCCCGGCCGTTCCGGCGGGCCTCGTCCGCCGGCACGTAGCCTGGGACGGTGACGAGCACCGCCGAGAAGCCCGCTGCCGGCGGTGCGGCCGCCGAGGCGGCCCGACGCCGGACGTTCGCTGTCATCAGCCACCCCGACGCCGGCAAGAGCACCCTGACCGAGGCGCTCGCGCTGCACGCGCGGGTCATCCAGGAGGCCGGCGCGATCCACGGCAAGGCCGGCCGCAAGAGCACCGTGTCGGACTGGATGGACATGGAGAAGGCCCGCGGCATCTCCATCAGCTCCGCGGCGCTGCAGTTCGCGTACGGCGACACGGTCGTCAACCTCGTCGACACCCCCGGGCACGCGGACTTCTCCGAGGACACCTACCGCGTGCTGGCGGCGGTCGACAGCGCGGTGATGCTGCTGGACGCCGCGAAGGGCCTCGAGCCGCAGACGATGAAGCTGTTCGACGTGTGCCGGCACCGGGGGATCCCGGTGCTGACGGTGGTGAACAAGTGGGACCGGCCGGGCCTGCGAGGCCCTGCAGCTGATGGACGAGATCCGTGACCGGACCGGCCTGGAACCCACCCCGCTGACCTGGCCGGTCGGCATCGCCGGCGACTTCCGGGGCGTCCTCGAGCGCTCCACCGGCGACTTCCTGCGCTTCACCCGGACCGCCGGCGGGGCGACGCTGGCCCCCGAGGAGCGGGTCGAGCCGGCCCGGGCCGCTGCCGACGAGGGCGAGGCCTGGAGCACCGCGGTGGAGGAGGCCGAGCTCCTCGACGCGATGGGCCAGGTGCACGACCAGCAGGCCTTCCTCGCCGGCCGGACGACGCCGGTGCTGTTCGGCTCCGCCGTGCTGAACTTCGGTGTCCGCCAGCTGCTGGACGTCCTGCTGTCGCCTCGCGCCTCCGCCGGGCCCGCGCGAGGACGCCGCCGGAGCCCCCCGGCCGCTGGACGCGCCGTTCAGCGCGTTCGTGTTCAAGGTGCAGGCCGGCATGGACACCCAGCACCGCGACCGGCTGGCGTACGTGCGGGTCTGCTCCGGGGTGTTCGAGCGCGGCACGGTCGTCACGCACTCCGCCACCGGCAAGCCGTTCGCGACCAAGTACGCCCAGCAGGTGTTCGGCCGGGACCGGGAGACCGTCGACGTCGCCTACCCGGGCGACGTGGTCGGCCTGGTCAACGCCACCTCGCTGCGGGTCGGCGACACCCTGTACGTCGAGGAGCCGGTGCACCTACCCGGCGATCCCGAGCTTCGCGCCCGAGCACTTCGCGGTCTGCCGCGGCCGAGGACTCCGGCCGCTACAAGCAGTTCCGGCGCGGCATCGAGCAGCTCGAGCAGGAGGGCGTCGTGCAGGTGCTGCGCTCGGACCGGCGCGGCGACCAGGCGCCGGTGCTGGCCGCGGTCGGGCCGATGCAGTTCGAGGTGGCCGTCGCACCGGCTGGCCGGGGAGTTCAACGCGCCGGCCCGGCTCGACCGGCTGCCCTACTCGATGGCCCGGCTCGACGGACGCCGCGACCGCCCGAGCGCTCGCCGGGCAGTCGGGGGTGGAGGTGCTGCAGCGCGGCGACGGGGCGCTGCTCGCGGTCTTCGCCGACAAGTGGCGGCTGTCGCGCGTGCAGCGCGACCTGCCGGACGCCGTGCTCGAGCCGCTGGTCGCCGCCGCCGGCTGAGCACGGCCGGCGGGCGGGGCTCAGCCGGCCGCGTGGCAGCGCGCCGACCCGGTGTCGGTGAACGTCCCGCCCGCGGTCGGGACGAAGCGCCAGTCGTAGCCGTCCGCGCGCAGCGTCAGCGCGAGCACGCCGAAGCTGTCGTCGTTGCGCACGACGGAGTTGGCGATCGGCCTGCCGGCGGCGTAGTGGCTGCGCCCGCCCGTGCCGACGGTGAACTGGACGACGCCGCGCGGGTCGGCGGCGCCGTTCGGGTCCTGCGGCGCGAAGCGCTCGTAGGTGTGCGCGTGGCCGTTGAGGACGACGTCGGCGCCGGCCCGGTGCAGGGCGTCCCAGAACGCCGCGTACGTCCGTGACGACGGGTGCTGCGGGCTGGAGGAGAACCGCGGCCGGTGCCAGTACGCCAGCGTGCACACGCCCTGGTTGGCGGCCAGGTCGGCCAGCAGCCACGCGACCTGCGCCGACCGCGGGCCGCAGCCGACGCTGATGCTGTCCGCGCCGAGCTCGTCGCACTCGCTGTTCAGCGCGATGAGGTGCCAGCGCACGGAGCCGTCCGGACCGCGCACGTCGTAGGAGTAGTAGCCGCGGGCCGGGTCGCCGGCCAGGGCGCCGAAGTAGCCGTAGTACCCGGCGGCATCGTCGTCGCCGTACTCGTGGTTGCCCGGCGCCGGCCGGGTGAGCTCCTTCAGCGCGCCCCACCCGGTCCGGTCGTAGGACGCGGCGAACTCGGCGGCGGTGCCCGCCTCGTACTGCAGGTCGCCGAGCGCCAGCACCACGGCCGGGTCGAGGCTGCGGGCGAGCTGGCCGGTGGCGGCGTGCTGGCAGCTCGTCCGGGTCGCCCCCATGCCGGGTGCGCAGGCGATGTCACCCGCGGCGACCGCGACGGGGTCGCCGCCGGACGGCGCCGGCGGGTCGGCCACCGGCGAGTCGGAGGGCGGCCCGCTCGACGACGGGCCGGTCGGTGGTGCCGGAGCGGGCTCGCGGGCGGTCGGGTCCGGTACGGACATGCACGCCGACGCCAGCGCCAGTGCGCCCACACCCAGGGTCAGCCCGGTTCGGCGTGTGCGCACCACCGGCCTCCCTCCGCGCGCGCGGCGGGCCCCCGGCCACCCGGACCGGGTGCGCCCCGGCGCATCCGCTCCGGATCGTATGACGAGGTCGGGACCCCCGCGCGCCCGCCGGCGCGCCGGCGCCCCTGCTCAGCCGGCGGGTCGGAGGGCGAGCAGGGCGGCGACGGCTTTGCGGCTGGGGTTGCTGGCGGTGCCGGTGCGGGAGTGGGTGCCGGGGTCGACGGGGGGGCTGGCGTAGAGGGCGGTGCCGATCCGGCCGTTGCGTGTGGTGTCGGCGAGCTCGGGGTCGGTGCTGGTCCAGGTGGCGCCGACGTTGGTGGTGAACCCGGCGAGCAGGACGGTGCCGGGGGTGCTGGTGGTCAGGGTCGGGGTGTCGTGGGCGGTGGTGGTGCTGTCGCCGGGCTCGGCGCGGCCGCCGACGCCGTCGACGGGGTTGGCGGGGTCGACGCCGGTGAGGGCGGTGAGGACGGCGACGCCGCTGGTGGCGCGGGCGAAGGTGACGGTGATGCTGGCGGGGTCGTCGGCGGTGGCGGTGCGGGTGAGGAAGCTGCCCTTGAGGCCGCTGGACTCGTTGGTGGTGGAGCGGTTGTCCCAGCCGGGTGCGGTGGGGGTGCGGGCGGTGGAGCCCAGGTCGTTGCCGAGCCAGGCGACGAGCAGGTCGCCGGGGGTGAAGGCGGGCAGGTCGACGGTCCAGGTCAGGGCGCTGCTGTCGATGGCGGTGGTCGCGGTGGCGCGCACGGCGATGCCGTCCCCGGGCGGTGGCGGGGGTGGCGGGGGTGGCGGCGGTGGCGGTGCGGCGGGGGTGGTGGCGGTCACGGCGGCGGGTCGGGTGGACTCGCCGTCGGGGCTGATCGCGGTGACGGTGTAGCGGTAGGTGGTGCCGGCGGTCAGGCCGGTGTCGAGGTGGCGCAGCGGGGTGGTGCCGGCCGGGACGCGGGGCGTCACGGGGGCGTCGTCGCGGTAGACCTGGTAGTCGGTGACGGTGCCGGTCGGGCTGGCGGTCCAGGTCACCTCGACGCTGCCGGGGTCGACCGGCCCGGCCGCGAGCCCGGACGGCGGCGCCGGCGCCGACGGCGGCGGCGGAGTGCCGCCGTCCGCCGTGACGGTGACCGGGTTCGAGCGCGGGCCCTCGTTCGCGGCGGCGTCCAACGCGCTGACCCGGTAGGCGTACTGCGTGCCCGGCTCGACGGTCGAGTCGGCGTAGCTCAGCGTCTCGCCGCCGGCTGTCCCGAGCAGGACCCCGTCCCGGTAGACGTTGTACCCGGTGACCAGGACGTTGTCGGTGGCCTCCTGCCAGCTCAGGTCGACCTGCCCGGCGCTCGCGGTCGCCTCGAGCTGGTCGGGCGCCGTCGGTGCCAGCGTGTCGGTGTTGTCGTTGGTGCAGCTCAGGGTGAGGGTCGGCCGCAGGTTGGGACTGTTGCCGGCGCCCTCCTTGGAGTAGTACCGGGCGCCGTTCCTGCTGCTCGACGCGAGCCGCAGGTTCACCTCGTCGTTGGCGGCGTTGACCCCGTCGGTGACGTCGACGGTGTAGGTCCCGCCGGCGTTCACGGCGCCCAGCGAGTTGAGCAGCGTCCCGCGGTCGGGCGCCGACGACCAGGTCACGGTCGACTCGTCCCAGCCCGAACCGGTGCTGTAGACGTCCCCGCCCAGCGGCGAGCTGTCGACGTTGACCAGGCGCAGCGTCGCCGCGGTGAGGGCGTCGCAGCGCGGCACCGACAGCGCGAAGCGCAGCATGGTGTCGCGCACCGGGCTGCTGTCCACGATCACGCGGGTGTCCGCGCCGGCGTTGGCCGTGGGGGAGGCCTCGACGAGCGTGGCGTCGTCGCTGGGTGGAAACGCGTAGCTGGCGGTCGTCGGGCCGGGTGGCGTCGCGGCGGTCACCGACGCCGATCGGGCCGAGATGTTGTCCGCCCCGTCGAAGGCCGACACGGAGTAGCGGTAGCGGGTGTTCTGCTCCACGGTCAGGTCCTGGAAGCGCAGGTCGGTGCCGTCGGTGGTGCCGACCAGCGTCTCCGCTGTCGTCCCGGCGACCGCCCGGTAGACCCGGTAGCCGCTGACGCCGGTCCCGGAGTCGGTGCTGGCGGCCCAGCCGAGGTCGACCTCGTTGCTGGTGATCGCCTCGATGCGCAGGTTGCCGGGCGCCGACGGCGCGCTGGTGTCCGCGGTCGCGGGGGTGGTGACGGTCGCGGGGTCCGACATCGCCGAGCTGTTGCCGGCCGCGTCGACGGCCGCGACCGTGTAGTCGTACGTCGTGGCGGCGCTCACCGTCTCGTCGACGAACACGGTGCCCGCGTCGGTCGTGGTGGTGAGCTCGACCGGCGCCGAGCTGTCCGCTCCGCGGTAGATCGTGTAGCCGCGGACGCCGATGTCGTCGGTGCTGGCCTGCCAGGACAGCCGGACCCGGTTCGGGCTGCTCGCTGTCGCGGTCAGGCCGGTCGGTGTGCTCGGGTCGACCGTGTCGGACGGCGGGGCGTTGCGGCAGGTGCGGCTCCCGGCGTCGGTGAAGCTGGAGCCCGCCGCCGCCTCGAAGGAGTAGTCGTAGCTGTTGGCGTGCAGAGCCAGCCTGAGCACGCCGAACGCGTGGTTCTGCCGGACGAGGGAGTTCGGCTCCGGCACCGACAGGCCCTGGAAGTCGTCGCCGCCGGTGCCGACCACGAACTGGGTGACGCCCAGCGGGTCGATCGCCCCGGCCGCGGTCTGCGGTGCGAACCGCTCGTAGTGGTGCGCGTGACCGGACAGGAACAGGTCCGCGCCGGCGTCGTACAGCGCCTGGAACAGCGGCGCCTTCGAGCTGGACGAGCCGATCACCGAGCCGGAGGAGAACCGCGGACGGTGGGAGTAGGCCAGGGTGCACACGTGGGGGTTCGCGGCGAGGTCCTGGCGCAGCCAGACCTCCTGCGGTGAGCCGACGCCGCATCCGCCGACCTGCGCGCACTCAGTGTTCAGCGAGACGAGGTGCCACCGGAAGGTGGGGCCCTGGATGTCGTAGGAGTAGTAGCCCTTCGCCGGGTCGCCGGCCAGCGCTCCGAAGTACCCGTAGTAGCCGCCGGCCCCGGTCGTCCGGTACTCGTGGTTGCCGACGGCCGGGCGGCTGGTGGACCGGAACGCCCCCCACGTCGGGTCGTACGACTGCGCGTACTCGCTCGGTGAGCCGGAGTCGTACTGGGTGTCACCGAGCGGCAGGACCACCGTCGGGGCCAGGCTCTGCACGAGGTCGGCGGTGCCGGCGTGCTGGCAGCGGGTCGCCGTCGTGGTGCGCCCCGGCCGGCAGGCGATGTCGCCACCGGCCACCAGCACCGGGTCCTCGGCGGCCACGGCCTGCGCGCCGACGACCGGCAGCGAGGTGACCGCCACGGCGCCGGTGCCCAGCGCGGCTGCGAGCATCGCGACGGCGAGCAGGGCCGGGCCGCTGCGCCTGGCGGGATGGGTGTGCGAAACCGGACCGGACATGGCGCCCCCCGCCGCAGTCGACGACGGCACGTGTCCTGGCGTGGGCTGTGAGCCGGACAGGTCCCGTCCCTCCAGGTCACGGACACTAGGGACGGGCGTGCCGGACGTGCACCGTCCTGCCTGACCAGTCGCGGGTGACGCTGTGGGGCCCGGCCCTCACCCTGCGGCCCGGAGTGCCGAGGGCACGCGGGTCGCAGGGCGGAGCCGAGCGGGGATGTGGACCGCGGTCAGGCCCCGAACTCGGCGATCTGCGCCGCCCGGGAGGGGGCGGCCGTGACCTGCGCGCCGCCGGCGGGCCGCAGCGCCAGCACCGTGGAGACGGCCTTCACGCTGCCGGTCGTCGCGGTCCCGGTCCGGCTGTACGAGGCCGGGGGCAGCGGGGCGGAGGCGTACAGCGCGGCGCTGACGGCGCTGCCGCTGGCGGTGTCCGCGAGCTCCGGGTCGGGAGAGGTCCAGGTCGAGGCGTTGTTGGTGGTGAAGCCGGACAGCAGGACGGTTCCGCTCACCGTCGTCGACAGCGCGGGGGTGCTGTGCGCGGTCACGGCGGTGCTGGACGGCTCTGCGGACCCGGCCGCGCCGGAGACCGGGTTCGCGCCGTCGACCCCGGTCAGCGCCGCGGCGTGCGCCACGCCGAGCGTGGCGGTGCCCCACGTGACGGTCACCGTCGCCGGGTCACCGGCCGCCATCATGCGGGTCAGCCACGACCCCTTCAGCCCCGACGACTCGTTGATCATGAGGCGGTTCGTCCAGCCGGGCGCGGTCGGTGTCTTGGCGGTCGACCCGACGTTGTTGCCCAGCCACAGGGCGACGACGTCACCGGCCTGGAACGCCGGCAGCCCGACGGTCCAGCTGGTGCCGGCCGCGGTGACCGTGGTGGTCTTCACGTTCCGCACCGCGATGCCGGTCGTCGGTGGCGGGGTGCCGCTGCTGGTGGTGGCGGAGACGGCAGCAGGCTTGGCCGACTCGACGCCGCCGGCGACCGCGGTCACGGTGTAGCTGTAGCTGGTGGCCGGGGTCAGGCCCGTGTCGGCGTACCGCAGCGGGCTGGTCGACGACGGGACGGTGGCGATCTGGCCGGCGCCCCGGTACACCCGGTAGTCGGTGACCCCTGCGGTCGGGCTGGCCGTCCAGGTCACGTCGATGCTCGTGCTGCCGGTCGCGGCGGCGGCCAGGTTGCCCGGCGGCGCGGTCGAGGCGGTCGTCGGCGTGGTCGCCGAGGCCGCAGCCGACAGCGGTCCCTTGTTGTTCGAGGCGTCGAAGGCGCCGACCCGGTAGGAGTAGGTCGTGCCCGGGACGACCGTGCTGTCCTGCCAGCTGGTCGACGTGCCGCTGACCGTGGCGAGCGGGGTGGTGCTGCCGTTGCGGAAGACCTGGTAGCCGGTCACCCCGACGTTGTCGGTGGCGGCGGCCCAGCTCACGTCGATGGTCGTGCTGCTCGTCGCCGTCGCGGTCACGCTTTCCGGTGCGGTGGGCGGCTGCGTGTCGGTGCTGGAGTTGGTGCAGACGATCGTCAGCTGCGGCCGGGCGACGGTGTTCGGGTCCTCCTTGGAGTAGTAGCGGGCGCCGTCACTGCTCGTGCTGGCCACCCGGAACGCGATGTCCCCGCCGGCGGTCGTGACGCCCTGCGTGACGTCGACGGTGTAGGTGTTGGTGGTCGAGACCGCGCCGAGCGAGTTCAGCAGCGCCCCGCGGGCCGGGGCGTTGTCCCAGGTCACGGTGCCCTCGGCCCAGGTGGCTCCGGTCGTGTAGAAGTCCCCGCCCCGGTTCGAGCCGTCCGCGCTGACGAGCTTGAGGGTCGCGGACGTGACCTCGTTGCACGAGCCGGTCGGCCGGCTGAAGCGCAGCAGGAAGTCGTTCACCGGGCTGTTGTCGACGACCAGCCGGGTGCTGGCTCCGGCGTTGACGGTCGGGTTGGTGGCGTCGAGAGTCGCGTCCCCGACCAGCGTCGCGGTGTAGGTCGCCGTCGTCGGACCGGGCGGCGTGGTCACCACCACGGCGTTCGACTTCGCCGACTTGTTGCCGGCGCCGTCGAACGCCTCCACCTGGTAGGTGTAGCGGGTGTTCGGCAGGACGGTGTTGTCGACGTACCGGGTCGTCGCGGTGGGAGTGGTGGCGACGAGCGTGCTGGTGCTGGCTCCGTCGGGCTGCCGGTAGACCCGGTAGCCGCTGACGCCCGTTCCGGTGTCGGTGCTCGTCGTCCAGCCGAGCGCGACCTCGTTGGCGGCGATGGACTCGGCCGACAGGGTCGGTGCCGTCGGCGGGCTGGTGTCGCTGGTGGCCGGCGTCGTGACGCTCGCCGGAGCGGACGGCGCCGAGGCGTTGCCGGCCGCGTCCAGCGCCACCACCCGGTAGGTGTACGGGGTGGCGGCCTGCACGCTCGGGTCGGTGTACGTCGTGGCGCTCGTCGTGGTGGTCGCGATCTCGACCAGCGAGGAGTCGTTCGGGCCGCGCAGGATCCGGTAGCCGCGGACGCCGACGTTGTCGGTGCTCGCCGTCCAGGACAGCGACACCTGGTTCGGGCTGGAGGCGCTCGCCGAGAGGTTCGTCGGCTGCGAGGGCGGGGTGGTGTCGGAGGCCGGGGCGTTGTGGCAGGTCGCGGTTCCGGAGTCGTTGAACGCGTACCCGGCCGCCGGTGCGAAGGCGTAGTCGTAGCTGTTGGCGTGCAGGGTCAGCTTCAGCACGCCGAACTGGTTGTTCTGCCGGACCAGCGAGTTCGCCTGGGTGGTGCCCAGGCTCTGGAAGTCGTCCCCGGCGGTGCCGACGACGAACTGCGTCACGCCGCGGGTCGGGTCCGACGCCCCGGCCGCGGTCTGCGGCCGGAAGCGCTCGTAGTGGTGGGCGTGGCCGGACAGGAACAGGTCGGCCCCGCCGTCGTAGAGCGCCTGGAACAGCGGCGACACGCTGGAGGACGAGCCGACGACACCGCCGGAGGAGAACCGCGGGCGGTGCGAGTAGGCCAGGATGCACTTGTTCCTGTTGGCCGCCAGGTCCTGCCGCAGCCAGGTCTCCTGCGGCGAACCGGCCCCGCAGCCGGCGACCTGCGTGCACTCGGTGTTGAGCGAGACGAGGTGCCAGGTGAACGTGGGTCCCTGGACGTCGTAGGAGTAGTAGCCCTTCGCCGGGTCGCCGGCCCGGGCACCGAAGTAGCCGTAGTAGCCCGACGCCCCGGCTGTGCGGTACTCGTGGTTGCCGACTGCGGGCCGGCTGCTGGGCAGGAACGTCCCCCAGGTGGGGTTGTAGGACGCCGCGTACTCGCTCGTCGTCCCGGAGTCGTACTGCGTGTCACCGAGCGGCAGGACGACGGCCGGGTTCAGCGAGTTCACCAGGTTGGCCGTCGCCTGGTGCTGGCACGTCGTGGCGGTGCTGGCCCGTCCCGGCCGGCACGCGATGTCGCCCCCCGCGATCACGACCGGGTCCCCGGCCGCGGCGGCGGCCGGGGCCGGTGCCGGGTCCGCCGCCAGCGCGAACGTCGCGGCGCCCAGGGACGTGGCCAGCAGCGGCAGGGCCGCCAGCAGTGCCGGAACGCGCTTGCGCCTCGCCGAGCGGAGCGGTGTCATGGAGCCCCCCACACATGCCCGCGCGCCGCGCACCGCCTGTCGGCGCACGGCGTCGCGCTCGGAACGTAGGCAGCCGCGCTCCGCCCGGCTACGGCCTGATCGGACCAGCTCAGGACCATCTCCCCGGCCGGCCGGGGCCTCGCGGCGGCCCGTCGCGCCCGGCCGCATCGGGCCGGTGCCGCTCCGTGAGAGGCGGGTGGGTGTGCCCCGGCACGGGTACCCGCCGGGCATGACGCGACCTCGCACGCTCGCCCTGGTCCTGGCCGGCGGCAAGGGCGGCCGGCTGGAGCTGCTGACCGAGGCGCGGGCCAAGCCGGCGGTGCCGTTCGGCGGCTCCTACCGGCTCGTCGACGTCGTGCTCTCCAACTGCCTGCACTCCGGCATCAGCGACGTGTGGGTCTCCGTCCAGCACAACCCGGTGTCGCTGGGGGAGCACCTGGCGAACGGGCGGCCGTGGGACCTGGACCGCACGACCGGCGGGCTGCTCGTCGTGCACCCGCGTACGACCGGCGCCGGTCGGGACGGCTGGTCCAGCGGGACCGCCGACGGGCTGTGGCGCGACGCCGACCTGATCCGGGCGTACGACCCGCAGGCGCTGGTCGTGCTCAGCGCCGACGCGGTGTACCGGCTGGACTACGACGCGGTCGTCGCGGAGCACCTGGCGTCCGGCGCCACCGTGACGGCCGTCACCACCCGGGTGGACCGTGCCGACGCCGGTCGGTACGGCGTGGTGCAGGTCGCGCGACGGGGCGATCACCCGGTACGACCTCAAGCCGGACGACCCGCAGAGCGACCTGGTGTGCAACGAGGTGTTCGTCTTCGACCCGGGCCCGACGCTGGACCTGCTGGAGGAGCTCGCCGGCGACGCCGACCCCGACGACGGTCTGCAGGACCTCGGGCACGGCCTGCTGCCGGCGCTGGTCGAGCGCGGAGCCGCCCGCGAGCACCGCTTCGACGGGTACTGGCGGGACGTCGGGACGGTCCAGGCGTACCACGACGCGCACCTCGACCTGCTGGGCGAGGACCCGGCGTTCGTCCTCGACGACCCGTCCTGGCCGGTGCTCACCCGCGGCGGCCGGCACGGGCCGTCCCGGCTGGGACCCGGTGCCCGGCTGGACGATGCCCTGCTGTCCAGCGGCGCCCGGGTCGCAGGCAGCGTGACCCGCTCGGTGCTCTCGCCGGGCGTCGTCGTGGAGCCCGGAGCCGTCGTGCGCGACAGCATCCTGCTGCACGACGTCGTGGTGCGCCGCGGGGCGCACGTCGAGCGGGCCGTGTTGGACGCCGGGGTCCAGGTGGACGAGGGCGTCCGGGTGGGCGGCCCGGGAGACGTGGCGCTGGTCGGCCCGGGTGAGCGCGTCGGCGCGGACCTGCCGCCTGGCGCGCGGCAGCCGGCGGGCTGACCGGCCTGGGAGAGTGCTCTTCCGGACCTCGCCGAGGGACGACCGAGCGAAGGGTGCCACGTGAGCGAGCACCTCAACCTCGCGGTCCTGCTCGGCTGCGCGGTCCTGCTCGTCGCGGTGCTGTCGGTCCGGCTGGCCAGCCGGACGGGGCTGCCTGTGCTGCTGCTCTACCTGGCGCTGGGAATGGTGCTCGGCGAGGCGGGCCTCGGGCTGCGCTTCGACGACGACGAGCTCACCGCCGACCTGGGGCTGCTCGCGCTCGCGGTCATCCTCGCCGAGGGAGGCCTCACCACCCGGTGGGCCGCGGTGCGCCCGATGCTGCCGTTCGCCGGGTTGCTGGCCACCGTCGGTGTCGCGCTGTCGATCGGGGTCGTCGCCGGGCTGTCGTCGCTGCTGCTCGGCGCCGAGCCGCGCCTGGCGGTCATCCTCGGGGGCGTCGTGGCGTCCACCGACGCGGCGGCGGTCTTCTCGGTGCTGCGCCGGCTGCAGCTGCGCGACCGGCTGCGCTCGGCGCTGGAGGCCGAGTCCGGGCTGAACGACGCGCCGGTCGTCGTGCTGGTCGTGCTGGCCTCGTCGGACGCCTGGGGCCGGACCGGCGTCCTGGAGCTGCTCGGCCTCGTCGCGTACGAGCTGGGAGCCGGCGTGGCGATCGGGCTCGGCGTGGGACGGCTCGGCACGGTGCTGCTGTCCCGGGCGGCGCTGCCGTCGGCCGGTCTGTACCCGCTCGCCACGGTCGGGCTGACCCTGCTGGCGTTCACCGCCGGCAACGCCGCGCATGCCAGCGGCTTCCTCTCCGTGTACGTCGCCGGGCTGCTGCTGGGCAACGCGCACCTCCCGCACCGGCGGGCCGTCCTGGGCTTCGCCGCCTCGCTCGCGCTGCTGGCCGAGGCCGGGCTGTTCATCCTGCTCGGTCTGTTCGTCTCACCGGCCCGGCTGCCGTCCGCCCTGCTCGACGCGCTCGTCGTCGGCGCGGCGGCGACCTTCCTGGCCCGGCCGCTCGCGGTGGGCCTGTGCGCGCTGCCGTTCCGGCTGTCCTGGCGGGAGCAGGCGTTCCTGTCCTGGGCGGGTCTGCGCGGCGCCGTGCCGATCGTCGTGGCGATCATCCCGGTGACCCAGGGCGTGCCGGGCAGCAGCCGGGTGCTCGACGTCGTGTTCGTGCTCGTCGTCGTGTACACGCTCGTCCAGGCACCGACCCTGCCGGCTCTCGGACGGTGGCTGCGGGTGGTCGACCGGACCCTGCCGACCGACCTGGAGGTCGAGACCGCCCCGCTCGAGGAGCTCGGCGCGGACCTGCTGCAGCTGCGGGTCCGCGAGGGCTCGCGCCTGCGGGGGGTCTACATCAGCGAGCTGCGGCTGCCGGCCGGCGCGCACGTGACGCTGGTGGTCCGCGACGACCGCAGCGTCGTGCCGGACCACGACACGCAGCTGCGCACCGGCGACTCGCTGCTGGTGGTCGCGCCGAGCCACCTGCGGGCGCAGACCGAGCGCCGGCTGCAGGCCGTCGCCCGGGGCGGCAAGCTGGCCCGCTGGTACGAGGGCGCGCACTCCACCGAGGGGCAGGCCTGACCCGCCCCGTCCGCGCGACAGGACCGGGGAACGCGGGCGGTGCGTCCCCGGTTGCACCGGAGGCACCCCGACGCGAGGAGAGCCGTCATGTGGTTCCGCAAGCCCACCGCCCTGCCGACGCCGGACGAGGCCCTGCCCGGCAGGGACACCGCGATCGCACTGCCCGCCCGCCACGAGGTGCTGGGCACGCCCCTGGACGGGCCGTACCCGGACGGGCTGGAGGTCCTCGACCTCGGGCTGGGCTGCTTCTGGGGGGCCGAGCGGATCTTCTGGCAGGTGCCCGGGGTCTTCACCACGCTCGTCGGCTACGCCGGCGGAATCACCCCCAACCCGACGTACGAGGAGACCTGCTCCGGCCTGACCGGGCACACCGAGGCGGTCCGGGTCGTCTACGACCCGGAGCAGGTGGGCACCGAGCAGCTGCTCCGGCTGTTCTTCGAGTCGCACGACCCGACTCAGGGCATGCGGCAGGGCAACGACGTCGGCACGCAGTACCGCTCGGCGGTCTACACGCACACCCCCGCCCAGCTCGACGCCGCCCGGGCGGTCCGGGAGACGTACCAGGCGGCGCTGACCGCCGCCGGCCGCGGTGCGATCAGCACCGAGGTCCTGCCGTCGAGCTCGTTCTACCCGGCCGAGACCTACCACCAGCAGTACCTGCACAAGGTGCCGAACGGCTACTGCGGCATCGGCGGGACGGGGGTCCGGCTCAGTGACCAGGCGCTGGCGTCGTGCTCGGTCGGCACCGGCGTGCGGGTGCCCGGGCAGCAGGAGCACGCAGGCTCCTGAGCGGGGGTTGGTGTCGCTCGTCCACAGCAGGTCCGGGCTGGGCGGGCTTGTCCACAATGCCGTCCGGACCAGCGGTTTTGTCGTAGCACCCGGATAACGTCCAGGCCATGACAGAGACCTGCGCCGGGTCGCCCGGCCTGCCCGTTGCGGCCCGGGACGCCCGCGCGTCGGGGCTGCCGGGCGGGGGCGTGCCCACCGACGACCTGCAGGTCGATGAGCTGCTCGCCGAGGGCCTCCTGGTCGACGTCTCGGCCGGCGACCTCCTGACCGAAGCCGCGGGTGTGGGTGTGGAGGCGGCGGGGCTGGCGGTGCTGGGTCGGTTGGCGGCGGCGGAGGCCCGGTTGTTCGCGGCGGTGGCGGAGCAGCTGCAGGCGTGTGCGGTGTTGTCGCGGCGTCTGGAGGGGGTGGACGGGCCGGAGCGGTTCCTGGTGCTGGACGTGGCTGGGACGTTGCGGACCGGGCAGCTGGCCGCGTCGGCCCGGCTGGCCGAGGCGGAGCGGTTGGTGGCGGACCTGCCGTTGCTGCTGGCGGGGTTGCGCCGGGCGCAGGTGCTGGTGCCGCAGGCCCGGGTGGTGCTGGAGGAGACCCGGTCGTGCGCGCCGGCGGTGGTCGGTGAGGTGGAGCGCCGGTTGCTCGCGTCGGGGATCGGGTCGTGGACGGCCCGGCGGTTGCGGACCCGGACCAAGGCGCTGGTGCTGCAGGTCGAGGCCGAGCTGGACCCGGCCGCGACCGGCCGGCGGGGAGCGGCGGCCCGGGCCGGCCGGCGGGTCGGGGTGCGGCCGGAGCCGGACGGGATGGCGAGCCTGTGGGCGTTGCTGCCGGCCGAGCAGGCCCGGGCGTTCACCGTCGGGCTGGACGAGCTGACCCGCCGCCAAGCGCTGGCGGATCGGGCCGCGGGGATCGGGCGGACCGCCGACCAGCGGCGGGCCGATGTGCTCGCGACGTTGCCCGCGTTGGCGCTGCACGCTCTGGACGGCACCGCCGCGCCGGTCGCGGCCGACGGCGCCTGCAGCCATCCGCGGGTCGTGGTCGAGGTCAGCGTGCCGGTCGCGACCGCGCTGGGGCTCTCGCACGCCCCGGGTGACCTGGTCGGGTACGGGCCGATCAGCGCCGAGCACGTCCGGCTGCTGCTGCCCGACGCCGAGCTGCGCCGGGTCCTGGTCGACGCCACGACCGGCGAGCCGCTGCCCACCCCGACCGGCCGCGCCACGTCCCGGCCCCACCCCGCGCCGCGGCGCCGCGGCCGGCGGCGGGTCGGTGCGGGAGCGGCTGCTGCGGCTGATCCCGGACGGGCCGGTCGTGCTCGAGCCGACCGTCGAGCCCGGCTACACCCCGTCCCGCGCTCTGGCCCGGCACGTCCGAACCCGCGACCCGCTGTGCAACGGCCCGGGCTGCGCCACCGCCAGCCGGTCCTGCGACCTGGACCACGCGATCCCCTGGCCGGCCGGGCCGACCTGCGCCGGGAACCTGCGCCCGCTCAGCCGCCGCTGCCACCGCGCGAAGACCCTGAGCTGGCGCACCGAGCGCCACCCCGACGGCACGACCGTCTGGACCAGCCCCACCGGCCGGACCTACCCCGTCCCACCGCTGTGGCGCCCACCACCCCGACCCCAGCCGCCCCAGCACGCGGCGCCCAGCCAGCAGCCCGACACCGACACCTGGGACACCGCCGCGTGGGCCACCGCCGCGTGGGCCACCGGCCGGTGGGACGCCGCGCTCCTCGCGCACCCCCCGGCCACACCCGCCGCCCGACCCGCCGCCGACGCACCCGCGCCGTTCTAGCGCGTGGGCCGGGCGGCGGCCGGTCCGGTCAGCTGGAGACGCGAACGCACACCCGAACCGCGCTCCCGGGCCGCTCGTGGCAGGCTCGTCCGATGCCCGCCCGACCTCCCCGCGACCTCGCGCTGACGGCTCTGGTCGCGGTCTGGGTGCTCGTGGTGCTCGGCCTGGACACCGGCGCGAGCCTGGGCCAGCAGCGGCTGCTCGGGCTCGGCACCTGGCTGCTGCTGCTGGCTCTGCTGCGCGGGCAGAGCCGGGCCACCCGCACCCAGGTCGGCGTCGTCGTCGTCTTCGCATCGGTCATCGAGTACGTGTTCGCCGGCTGGCTCGGCGTGTACGTGTACCGCCTGGAGAACGTCCCGGCCTTCGTCCCGCCCGGCCACGGCCTGATCTACCTGGCCGCGCTCTGCCTCGGGCGCAGCGCCTGGGCGCGACGGCGCGCCCGCCCGCTGACGGCCGCGACGCTGCTGGCCGGCGGCGCGTGGGCGGTCTGGGGTCTGACGCTCTCGCCCCGGCCGGACGCGCTCGGCGCGTTCTGGTTCGGCTGTCTGCTGGTGTTCACCCGCTACGGCCGCAGCCCGCTGCTGTACGCCAGCGCCTTCCTCGTCGTCAGCTACCTGGAGATCGTCGGCACGTCGCTCGGCACCTGGGCCTGGCAGCCGTACGACCCGACCGGGCTGGTGAGCATCGGCAACCCGCCGAGCGGCATCGCGGGCGGCTACGCCTGGTTCGACGCGGCGGCGCTGGCTGCGACCCCGTGGCTGCTGGCCCGGCTGCCCGGCCGGCGCCGCCCCGGATCAGCCGTCGAGCTGCCGCCGCCGGTCGAGCTCGCCGTCGATCGCGGCGAGCGCGTCGCGTAGCCGGGCCGCCGACTCGAAGTCGAGCTCGGCGGCGGCCGCCGCCATCCGCTCCGCCGTCCGGACGCGCTGCCGGGCGAGCTGCGCGTCGGTCCGTTCGGCGAGCTGCACCGCGGCGGTCTCGACGTACTCCGCACCGTCCTCGCCGAGCTGCGGCTGGCGCTCCGGGGCCGCCCCGATGTGGTGGTGCCGACCGGTCTCCGGCGCCCGGTAGCGACCGCGCCGCTTGCGCACCAGGTCCCGCGCCGACAGGGGCTCCTCCTCGCTCACGCCGGCACCGTCTCCTCGTCCAGGGCGGCCACCGGCCGTACCTGGGCCAGCGCCGTGACCGCTGCCAGCACCAGCACCCCGCCGGCGACCTGCAGCGGGCTGAGCCGCTCCCCGAGCACCAGCGCGGCCACCCCGATGCTCACCACCGGCTCGACGGTCGACACGACCGCCGTGTCCGACGGGCCCAGCCGGGTCAGTGCCGCGAAGAACGCCGACACCGCCACGACCGTCCCGATCAGCGCCACGCCGAGCAGCGCGAGCCAGCCCGGGGCCGAGTGCGGCACCGCCGCCCGGGTGGTGAGCGCGGCGACGTCGTACACGACGGCGCACGCGCCCATCACGACGGCCGCGGTCCCGAGCGGCCCGGCGCCCGCCGCGACCTGGCTCGACCCGACGACGTAGACGGCGTACGACAGGGCCGCGCCGAGCCCCAGCAGCACGCCGACGACCTGCCCGGACTGCACCGGACCGACGGTCAGCAGCGTCCCGACCGTGGCCGCCGCGACGCAGGCGAGTCCGACCGCCCGCGGGCGCACGCCCAGCACGAGCGCCGCCAGCACGACCACGAGCGCGGGGTAGAAGTAGAGCAGCAGCGCGGTGAGCCCGGCGCCGATCCGCTCCAGCGCGGAGAAGTAGCACGCGGCCTCGCACCGCGTAGCCGACCCCGCCGAGCAGCGCCAGCTGGACGAGCCCTCGGCCGGAGGGCAGCTGCTCGCCGCGGGCGACGGCGAGCGCGAGCAGCACGAGAGCGGCGAGCGTGAAGCGCAGGCTCAGCACGCCGACCGCGCCGACGCCGTCCTCGTACACGATCTTGGTGAGCACCGGCATGACGCCGAACGCTGTCGCCGAGAGCAGCGCGAAGCCGACGCCGACGAGCCGGGTGCGGTCCACGGCGCCCGACGCTAGCGGCCGGCGCGGCGGCGCGGCCGGCGCGGCGGGTGCGCCCGGCACCGCCAGTGCGGCCAGCACCTCGTCGTGCAGCAGCCCGTTGCTGCACACCACGCTGCCGCCGTCCGGGGTGGCCGCGCCGGACAGGTCGCTGAACCGCCCGCCGGCCTCCTCGACGATCGGCTGCAGCGCGGCGAGGTCCCACAGCGAGACCTCCGGCTCGCAGGAGGCGTCGACGGCGCCCTCGGCGACCAGCACGTGCGACCAGAAGTCGCCGAACGCCCGGGTCCGCCAGACCCGGCGCGACAGGTCGAGCAGCCCCGGCAGCCGGCCCTGCTCCTCCCAGCCGGTCAGCGAGGAGTACGACAGGTGGGCGTCGGCCAGGTCGGCGACACCGCTCACCCGTAGCGGGCTGCCGGTGGCGCGCGACGCGCCGGCCCAGGCGCCGGTCCCGCGGGCGGCCCACCAGCGGCGGCCCAGCGCGGGCGCGCTGACCACCCCGACGTCGACCGAGCCCTCGACCCGCAGCGCGACCAGCGTCGCCCAGACCGGGACGCCGCGGACGAAGTTCTTGGTGCCGTCGATCGGGTCGACGACCCACTGCCGCGGGCTCTCGCCGACCAGCCCCTCCTCCTCGCCGAGCACCGCGTCGCCCGGTCGGCGGCCGGCCAGGGTGCGCCGCACCTGCGCCTCGACGGCCGTGTCGGCGTCGCTCACCGGCGTGAGGTCGGGCTTGGCGGCCACCCGCAGGTCCTGCGCCCGGAACCGGGCGAGGGTGTGCGCGTCGGCGGCGTCGGCAAGCTCGTGGGCCAGCGCGAGGTCGTCGGCGAGGCTCACGCCGGACCCAGCACGAGCGAGCCGTTGTGGCCGCCGAAGCCGAACGAGTTGCTGATCACCGGGCCGGGCTCGAACGGCCGGGGCTCCAGCACGACGTCGATCGTCAGCGCCGGGTCCACCTGCGTCGTCCCCATCGTCGGCGGCAGCTCGCGGTGCAGGAACGACAGCAGCACCGAGGCCGCCTCCAGCGCGCCGGCCGCACCGAGCCCGTGCCCGGTGACCCCCTTGATGCTGGTCACCGGCACCCGTCCCGGCCCGAACACGGTGCTGATCGCCGTCGCCTCGGCGGCGTCGTTGAGCGGCGTGGACGTGCCGTGGGCGTTGACGTGCCGGACGTCCTCGGGCCGCAGCTCGGCATCGGCCAGGGCCAGGAGCATGCAGTCGCGCGCGCCGCGCCCACCGGGGGACGGCGCGGTCATGTGGTGCGCGTCGCAGGTCGACGCCGCGCCGAGCACCTCGCCGTACAGCGTCGCGCCGCGGGCCAGCGCCGCGTCGCGCTCCTCCAGCAGCAGCACCGCGGCGCCCTCGGAGATCGCGAAGCCGTCCCGGCCCAGATCGAACGGACGGGACAGCCCGGTCCGGGACAGCGCCGTCATCGTGGTGAAACCGGCGACGGTGGTCGGCGTCATCGACGACTCGCAGCCGCCGGCGAGCACCGCGTCGCAGCGCCCGTCGGCCACCATCCGGGCGCCCGCACCGATCGAGTGCGTGCCGGCGGCGCAGGCCGTGGTGAGCGTCTCGCACGGCCCCTGCCAGCCCTGTCGCAGCGCGACCGCGGCCGCCCCGGCGTTCGGCATGACCATCGGGATGGTGAACGGCGAGACCCGCTTGGGTCCGCGGGCGGCGAGCACCCCGACCTGCTCCTCCAGGGTGCCGACGCCGCCGATGCCGGTACCCAGGTGCACACCGGCCCGCAGCGGGTCGACGTCCGGCGCGCCACCGGCGTGCTCGAGCGCCATCTCGGCCGCGGCGACCGCGAAGTGGGTGAAGCGGTCGGTGTGCCGGTTCTGCTTTCCCGGCAGCCACGGCTCGGGGTCGAAGTCGTCGACCCGGCGCTCGCGGCGGGGCGCGGGCGGCGTCGCCAGCCCCGTCCAGAAGGCGTCGAGCCCGATCCCGACCGGCGAGACCACGCCGATGCCGGTCACCACGACCCGCCGGGCCGCCGGTGCCGACCTCACGCCCGGGCCCGGAGCAGCTCACCGAGCAGCTGCTCGACGGCGCCGTACGTCGTCGTGACCGCCCAGGCGTCGTCGGGCAGCGACACCGCGAACTCGTCCTCGATCGCCATGCCCCACTCGATCGCCGCCAGGCTGTCCAGCCCCAGGTCCTCGACGAGCTGGGCCTGCGGGGTCAGGTCGGACGCCGGGACGCTGAGCAGCTGGGCGCTCATCGTCCGCAGGCGCGCCAGCGTCTGGGGGTCGGTCACCCGGCGAGCCTAGAACGCGGTCCTCCTAGGCTCCGCTCGACGAACCGCCCGACCCGATCCCTGGAGCAGCCATGACCACCACGAGCCGTTCGGTGCTCGTCACCGGAGGCAACCGCGGGATCGGACTCGCGACCGCGCGGATGCTCGCCGAGCAGGGCCACCGGGTCGCCGTCACCTACCGCAGCGCCGCCCCCGAGGGCCTGCTCGGGGTGGCCTGCGACGTGACCAGCTCAGCGGACGTGGACCGCGCGTTCGGCGAGGTCGAGGCCGCGCACGGTCCGGTCGAGGTGCTGGTCTCCAACGCCGGCATCACCGACGACCAGCTGCTGCTGCGGATGACCGAGGACTCGTTCACCCGGGTCCTGGACGCCAACCTGACCGCCGCGTTCCGGGTCGCCAAGCGGGCCTCGCGGGGGATGCTCAAGGCGCGCTGGGGACGCCTGGTCTTCGTGTCGTCCGTCGTGGCGCTGTCCGGCGGCGCCGGACAGGCCAACTACGCGGCCAGCAAGGCCGGTCTGGTCGGGCTGAGCCGCTCGCTGGCCCGCGAGCTCGGCAGCCGCGGCATCACCAGCAACGTGCTCGCCCCGGGCTTCGTCGAGACCGACATGACGGCCGAGCTGCCCGAGGCGCGCCAGGACGAGCTGCGCAGGACCATCCCGCTCGGCCGGACGGCCACCCCGGAGGAGGTCGCCGGCGTCGTCGGCTTCCTGGCCTCGGACGCCTCGTCGTACGTCACCGGGGCGGTGCTCCCGGTCGACGGCGGGCTGGGGATGGGCCACTAGCCACCCGGGAGCCGGGCACCGGACGCGGGCCGCGTCCCGGCGGCGCAGCCCCGGCCTCTAGTCTGCGCCGCATGGAGCGCGCCGAGGTTCTACAGGTCATGCGGGACAAGGCGGTCTCGATGCTCGAGGTCGACGCGGAGGACGTGCAGGAGGAGAAGTCCTTCGTCGACGACCTCGACGTCGACTCGCTGTCGCTGGTCGAGTACACGATGGACCTCGAGGACGTGCTGGGCATCGAGCTGCCCGAGGAGGAGCTCTCCGACCTGTCCACGATCGGGCAGTTCCTCGACCTCATTCTGACCAAGCTCGACGGCTAGCCGGGTCCGGCGAGCTCCGCGAGACGGCGGGCGGTGGTCCAGTTGCGGGCCGTCACCACCCGGTCGAGCCGTCCGAGGACCCGCTGCAGCGGCGAGGAGTGCGACGGCCCCGCGAAGCGCAGGTACAGCACGCGCGGGCCGGCGGCCAGCTCGTCGTCGCCGTGCCGGGTGCCGACCCGGACGATCCAGTCGGGCTCGGCCGGCCGGTCCAGGTACGCCACGTGCACCGAGGTGGGCGCGGCGTCGGCCTGTTCGGGCCAGGGGCAGCGCTGCACAGCAGCGGTCAGCTCGGCGGCCCGCAGCACGACGGCCCGGGCGGGCAGCGGCAGGGCGGCCTCCACCCGTTCCGCCAGGCCGTCCGGCTCGGCGGTGACCAGCGCGTTGCCGCTCTGCAGGTACGTCGACACGTCGGTGCACCCGACCGCCGCCAGCACCGCCCGGAAGTCCGCCATCGGCAGCCGGTGCGCGCGACCGACGTTCACCCCGCGCAGCAGGACGGCGCACCGCTGCATCGACCCTCCCCGCCCGGTCCGGCTCGGCACCGCCGACCGCCGCAGCCTGCCACCTAGGGTTGCCGGGTGACCGCCCCCCCTGTCGTGCTCGCGCGCGCCCTCGCCGACGAGCTGCTGCGGCCGCAGGCGGAACGCGCCGACACGGCCGGCGTCGAGCGGGCCGTCGTCGACGCGCTGGGTCAGGCCGGGCTGCTCGGGCTGCCCGGCCCGCGGGGCTACGGCGGCGGCGAGGCCACGGCCGCCGTGCAGCGCGAGGTGACCGAGCTGCTCGCCGGCGCGGACGGCGCGACGTGGTTCGTGACGACCCAGCACACCCTGCCGCTGGTCAGCCTGGGCCGCAGCGACAACGTCGCGCTGAAGGAGCGGCACCTGCACGGCATGTGCACCGGCCGGCTGCTCGCCGGGGTGGCCGTCGCGCACCTGCGGCGCCCGGACGTCCCGGCGGTGACCGCCACCCGGACGGCCGGCGGCTGGCGGTTCGACGGGACCGTCGGCTGGGCGACGTCCTGGGGGATCGCCGACCTGCTGCTGCTGGCGGGACGGTCGGCCGACCGGGAGATCGTCCTCGTCCTGGTGCCGGCCACCGCGGCGCCCGGGCTGGCCGCCGGACCGCAGATGCGCCTGGCCGCGATGCAGGGCACGGCGACGGTGGCGCTGACCCTGTCGGGGTTCGAGGTGCCCGACGCCGACGTCGTCGCGGTGGCCCGCGCCGAGCCCTGGCTGGAGGCCGACCGGCTCAAGACGGCGAACGCCACCCCCGCGGTGTTCGGGCTGATCGCCGAGGTGGTCCGGCGGCTCGTCGAGCTCGCCGAGGAGCGGGGCTCGCTGTCCGCCCGCACGCTGGCCGACCGGCTGCAGGACGAGAGCGACGAGCTGCGCACCGCGGCGTACGCCCTGCTCGACCACGTGCCGCCGGACGAGCAGGTCGAGGACCGGCTGGCGCTGCGGGCGGCGTCGCAGGAGCTGGGAGTGCGGGCGGCGACCGCGCTGGTCATCGCCACCGGCGGCGGCGCGATGGCGCTGGAGGCGGCCCCCCAGCGGCTGGCCCGCGAGGCGCTGTTCCACCTCGTGCAGGCGCAGACCGGCGCGGTCCGCGAGGCGGCCCTGCTGCACCTGCTGGAGCGCACCCGGTGAGCGCCGGACCCGGGGGAGGGTCCGCCGTCAGCGGGGCGCCCGGTCGGCGGTGACCTGAGCCCGCGCGGCCATCCCCGCCAGCCGACCGGCCAGCACGCTGAGCGTCTCCGGGCGCAGCCGGTAGACGTGCCGGTTCGCGCAGACGGTGCTGTCCACCAGCTGGGCCTCGCGCAGCACCCGCAGGTGGTGCGACACCAGGGGCTGCGCCATCCCGGTCTCGGCGACCAGGTCGCGGACGCAGAGCTGGGCGTCGAGCAGGGTCCGGACCAGCAGGGCGCGGCGCGGCTCGGCCAGCGCGGCCAGGACCGCCCGGTTGTCGACCCGCTGCTCCGTCACCTGCGCACCGTAGTGGGAGCTTCGGATGGACAGCCCGCGGACCGGGCCGGACCATCGCAGCGGGTGGGGACGGCGGCAGCGGGAGGCGCGGGGCGTGAGCACGGGGAGCGGCGACACCGTGGAGCGCGACCGGGGGAGCGGCGGGACCGGTGACCCGGACGGCGGCTGGCGTCCGCGGGGCGACCTGGAGCTGCTCGACGAGCAGCTGCGGGCCCTGGAGCGCTGGCACGCGGCGCGGCGCACCCGGGAGGAGGTCGTCGAGCTGCGCGGGATGAACCGCGAGCTGCGGCTGGACCTGCAGCGCCGGCAGATGGCCCGGACCCGCCAGCAGGAGGCGCTGCTCACCCGCGCCGCCGCCCAGCTGGCGGAGAGCGCCCGGCTGCTGCACGGACGAGCCCCGCGGGCCGTGCTCGTCCACCGCCGGGAGTGGCTGCGCGACAAGGTGGCCGCCGAGCTGGGTCGGCACGGGGTCGACGTGGTGGCCTCGCTGGAGGACGGCGCGGACGCGGTGGGCATCGCGGTGGCCGAGCAGCCCGACCTCGTGCTGGTCGAGGACGCGCTGCCCACGATGAGCGGCGCCGAGGTGGTCCGGGCGGTCCGGGAGTTCTGCCTGCGGGCCACCTGCGCGGCCCACGTCAACAGCCCCGGCCAGGTCGCGACGCTGCTGGAGGCCGGGGCGGTGCGGACGTTCGTGCGCACGACGCCGCCCACCGAGCTGGCCCGCGACCTCGTGCTGCTGGTCCGGGCGGGCTAGCGCAGCCGGCGACCGGACAGCAGCGCGCCGGCCAGCGCGACGTACCAGGCGTCGACGGCGGTCAGGCCGGTCCGTTGCAGCAGTCCGGTGAGGTCCGGCAGCGCGACGCTGCCGACCAGGGCGGCGGCCGCGACGCCCGCCACGGCGTACGACGCCCGTCGCCCGGCGGCCGACCGCAGGCGCCGGCCGCCGAGCAGCGGGGCCAGGACCTGCGCGGCGTACCCGGTGCCGGCCGCGACGGCGTGCCAGGTGTCGACGCCACGCCCGCCCTCGGCCGACAGCGGCAGGGCCGCGACGGCCAGGGTGGCCAGCCCCGAGGCGGTGGCGGCGGCCCGTACCCCGGGCGAGCCCAGCGCGGCGCCGAGCGGTCGGGCGTACACCGGCAGCAGCACGCCGAAGGCGACGAAGCCCGCCGTCATCAGCGGCCGGGACGGCGCGCCCGAGGCGGCGAGCTCGCTGATGGCCTGCGAGACGGGGGAGTACCCGGGGCGCAGCGCGCCGGCGGCGACCCAGGCTGCGACGAACGCGGCGGGGCCGGCGACGCCGCAGGCCAGCGCGGCGCGCCCGCGCGGGGTCGGGTGAGCCACGTCAGTCCAGCCGGCTCAGGCCGAGCACCCGCACCGCCGCAACGCCCTGCTCGTCGCTGGCCGCCAGGTCGACCTCCGCGTCCAGCGCCCAGTCGTGGTCGCCGGCGGGGTCGTCGAGCACCTGCCGGACGGACCAGCGGGCCGGGCCCGGGGTGACCTGGAACAGCAGCGGCCCGCGGGCGTCCGGCCCGGTGCCGACGCTCTGGTGGTCGGCGGAGTACGCCTCCAGCGCGGCGACCCAGTCGACGTCGGGGTCGAGCTCGGCGAGCAGGTCGGGCCGGCGCAGCGCCAGCAGCTCGACCCGGCGGAAGACGGCGTTGCGGACCAGCACCCGGAACGCGCGGGCGTTGCCGGTGACCGGCCGCGGCCGGGTCTCCACCTGCTCGGCGGTCTCCGGCGCGCCGGCGCCGGCCGCCAGCGCCTCCCACTCGTCGAGCAGCGAGCTGTCGACCTGCCGGACCAGCTCGCCCAGCCACTCGGTCAGGTCGGCCAGCTCCTCGGTGCGGGCGTCGTCCGGCACGGTCTGCCGCAGCGTGCGGTAGGCGTCGGCCAGGTAGCGCAGCAGCAGCCCCTCCGAGCGGGCCAGGCCGTAGAAGCCGACGTACTCCACGAACGTCATCGCCCGCTCGTACAGGTCCCGCGCCACCGACTTCGGGGACAGCGTGTGGTCGAGCACCCACGGGTGGCCGCGCCGGTAGGCGTCGTAGCCGGCGAGCAGCAGCTCCTCCAGCGGCTTGGGGTGGCTGACGTCCTCGAGCAGCGTCATCCGCTCCTCGTACTCGATGCCCTCGGCCTTCATCTGCGCGACGGCCTCGCCGCGGGCCTTCGTGCGCTGGGCGGCGAGCACCTGCCGCGGGTCGTCCAGGGTCGCCTCCAGCACCGACAGCACGTCGAGGGCGTACGTCGGCGCCTCCCGGTCGAGCAGGTCGAGCGCGGCCAGCGCGAACGGCGCCAGCGGCTGGTTGAGCGCGAAGTCCGGCTGCAGCTCGACGGTCACCCGCACCGTCCGGCCCTGCTCGTCCGGCTCGGGCAGCCGCTCCACCACGCCGCCGGCGAGCAGCGAGCGGTACGCGGCGATGGCCGAGCGGACCAGGCGGCGCTGGGTGGCCCGGTCGGCGTCGTTGTCGAGCAGCAGGCGGCGCATGTGGGCGAAGAAGTCGCCGGGGCGGTGCGCGACGTGCAGCAGCATCGCGTGGCTGACCCGGAACGAGCTGGTGAGCTGCTCGGGCTCGGCCGCGACCAGCCGGGTGAAGGTGGGCTCACCCCAGGACACGAACCCCTCCGGGGGCTTCTTGCGCTCCACCCGGCGGCGCTTCTTCGGGTCGTCACCGGCCTTGGCGAGCCGGCGGGCGTTCTCCACGTCGTGCTCCGGTGCCTGCACCACGACCCCGCCGGCGGTGTCGAAGCCGGCCCGGCCGGCCCGGCCGGCGATCTGCGCGAACTCGCGGGCCTTGAGGTGGCGCACCCGGGTGCCGTCGTACTTGGTCAGCGAGGTGAACACGACCGTGCGGATCGGCACGTTGATGCCGACCCCGAGCGTGTCGGTGCCGCAGATGACCTTGAGCAGGCCGGCCTGCGCCAGCACCTCGACCAGCCGGCGGTACTTCGGCAGCATCCCGGCGTGGTGCACGCCGATGCCGTGCCGGACCAGCCGGGACAGCGTCCGGCCGAAGCCGGTCGAGAAGCGGAAGGCGCCGATCTGCGCGGCGATCGCGTCCTTCTCGGCCCGGCTGCTCATGTTGATGCTCATCAGGGACTGGGCCTGCTCGATGGCCCCGGCCTGCGTGGGGTGCACCACGTACACCGGCGCCTGGCCGCCGGACAGCAGGTCCTCGACGGTCTCGTGCAGCGGCGTCGTGACGTACGAGGGGTAGAGCGGCACCGGCCGCTCCACCGAGGTGACGACGGCGGTCGGCCGGCCGGTCCGCCGGGTCAGGTCGCCCGCGAGGCCGGTGACGTCGCCGAGGGTCGCCGACATCAGGACGAACTGGGCGTGCGGCAGCTCCAGCAGCGGGACCTGCCAGGCCCAGCCGCGGTCGGGGTCGGCGTAGAAGTGGAACTCGTCCATCACCACCTGGCCGAGCTCGGTCGCCGAGCCCTGCCGCAGCGCCCGGTTGGCCAGCACCTCGGCGGTGGCGCAGACGATCGGGGCGCCGGCGTTGACACTGGCGTCGCCCGTGGCCAGCCCGACGTTGTCAGCGCCGAACACCTCGACGAGGGCGAAGAACTTCTCGCTGACCAGCGCCTTGAGCGGTGCGGTGTACCAGCTGCGCCGGCCGTGCGCGAGGGCGGAGAAGTGCGCGCCGGTCGCCACCAGGCTCTTGCCGGACCCGGTCGGGGTGCTCAGCACGAGGTTCGCCCCGGTGACCACCTCGATGAGGGCCTCCTGCTGGGCCGGGTAGAGCGTGATCCCGCGCCCGGTCACCCAGCTCTCGAACGCGTCGTAGAGCGCGTCCGGGTCGTCGGCCGAGCCCGGCGGCGGCAGCCGGTCGGTCAGGTCGGTCACCGGGCACCCGCCTCGGTGGGAGCCGACCCGGCCTCGGCGCGCAGTGCCTGCTTGTCGGTCTTGCCGAGGGCGTTGCGGGGCAGGGCGTCGACGAAGCGCACCTGCTTGGGGGCGGCGTACCCGGCCATCCCGTCGCGGACGAGGGCACGGACCTGCGCGGCCGTCATGGGGGCCCGGGCGACGACCCAGGCGGCGACCGCCTCTCCGGCGAGCGGGTCCGGCACGCCCACGACCGCGGCGTCCTCGACGTCGGGGTGGCGCCGCAGCAGCTCCTCGATCTCGGCCGGGAACAGCTTCGTGCCGCCGCGGTTGATCATGTCCTTGACCCGGTCCAGGACGGTCACGTAGCCGTCGGCGTCGATCCGGGCGACGTCGCCGGTGTCGAACCAGCCGTCCCGCACGGCCCGCGCGGTCGCCGCCGGGTCGCCGGCGTACCCGGTCGTGACCAGCGAGCCGCGCAGGTGCAGCACCCCCGCCTCGCCGGCCGGCAGCACCCGGCCCTGCTCGTCGCGGACCTCGGCCTGCAGGCAGTCCAGCGGCCGGCCGACCGACCCGGGCCGCGCCAGCAGGTCCTCGTCGCGGGCGATGCAACCGGGCGAGTGCGTCTCGGACAGCCCGTACACGTCGTGCAGCCGGACCCCGGGCAGCGCGGTCCGCAGCGCGTCCTGCAGGTCGGCCGGGAACGGGGCGCCGCCGGCGGCCAGCCGGGTCAGCGCCGGCAGCTCGCCGAAGCCGGGGACCCGCAGGCACAGCCGCCACCAGCTGGGCACCGCGTACGCCCAGGACACCGCGTGCTCGGCGAGCAGCGCCACGTAGTCCCGCGGAACGGTGGTGTCGACGAGCAGGCAGGTGGCGCCGGACAGGAACGCCGGCAGCACGTGCGCGTGCATCGCGGAGATGTAGTACATCGGGAACAGCACCGCGGTGACCTCGCCGGGCTGCAGCTGCAGCACCCGCTGGTAGCTCATCCCGGAGTGCACCGAGCAGCGGTGCACCACCTGTGAGGCCTTCGGCCGGCCGGTGGTGCCCGACGTGAACACGACGGCGTAGGTCTCGTCCTCCGCCGGCGCCGGCAGCGCGTCGACCGCCCAGCGCCGGGGCGGAGCGTCGGTGAGCACGCTCGCCAGGTCCTGGGCGCCGGCCAGCGGGAACCGTGGCTCGGCCAGCCGCAGGCGCACGGCCATGTGCTCGGCCATGTACTCCCACTGCGGGGCGGCGAGCCGGGTGTTCAGCCCGACCATCACCAGCCGGGCCCGGGCGCAGGCCAGCAGCAGCACGGCGAGCTCCAGGCCGTTGCCGGCCGCCACCGCGACCGCGTCGCCGGGGACCAGGCCGCGGCCGCGCAGGGCCGCCGCGGCGGTCTCCACCCGGTCGGCGAGCTCGGCGTAGGTGACCCGGCGCGCGCCGTCGACGAACGCGGGCACGTCCGGCCAGCGGCGGACCGCCCGGTCCAGCGCCGCGACGACCGTGGCCGGTCGCCGGGCGTAGGACCGGGCGGGTGCCCCGAGCCAGACCTGCTCGACGACGGGGTCCCCGGGGCGGTCGTCGAGGTCGTGCGGGAGCGCGGTCACGGTGCCGCCGACCCTAGCCGGGTGCGCCCACCGACGGCCGGGAGCGCGCCTGCCCGTTGGTGCTGGCCCCGTCGGACGCCGACCCGTCGACCGGCGGCCCGGTCGGCGTCGGCCGCCCCGGCAGCGGCTCCGCGCGCAGGGCCTGAACCAGCGAGACCAGCGCCAGCAGGAGCACGACCGCGAACGGCAGGGCTGCCACGATGGACGCGGCCTGCAGGCCCTCCAGCCCGCCGCTGAGCAGCAGGATCGCGGCCGAGGCCGAGATGACCAGGCCCCAGACGACGGTGACCGGCCGGGCCGGGTCCCGGCCGTGCGGGGTGCTCAGCGACCCGAGCACGAAGGTCGCCGAGTCGGCGCTGGTGATGAAGAACGTCACGATCAGGATCACGGCGCCGGTCGCGGCCACCGCGCCCCAGGGCAGCGTGTCGAGCAGGGCGAACAGCTGGGACTCGGTGCCCTGGCCGGACAGGTCGGCACCGGCCTGCTCGGCGAGGATGCCGGCGCCGCCGAAGACCGAGAACCACAGCCCGCTGGCCAGCGTCGGGACCACCAGGACGCCGACCACGAACTCCCGGATCGTGCGGCCACGCGAGATGCGGGCGATGAAGGTCGCCACGAACGGCGCCCAGGACATCCACCACGCCCAGTAGAAGACCGTCCAGCCGTCGATCCAGGCCGCGCGGTCGGCGTCGAACGGGCCGGTCTGCAGGCTCATCTGCGGGAGCTCGGTGACGTAGCTGCCCAGCGTCGTGGTGAACGCGCCGATCAGCCGGCCGGGCGAGGCCAGCACGAGCACGAACGCCAGCAGGGTGAGCGCCAGCACGCCGTTCACGCTGGACAGCCACTTGATGCCGCGGTCCAGGCCCGACAGCGCCGACACGAGGAACAGCACCGTGACGACGGCGATGATCGTGAGCTGCGCAGCGGTGGTGACCTCGACCCGGTCGGTGAGGGACGCCAGGCCGCCGTTCACCTGCGCGGCCCCCAGCCCCAGCGACGTGGCGACCCCGAAGACGGTCGCGACCACGGCGACCGTGTCGACCGCCACGCCGAGCGGGCCGTCGACCCGGTCGCCCAGCACCGGGCGCAGCGCGCCGCTGATCGTCGCCCGCCCGCCCTGGCGGAAGCGCGCGTACGCCAGCGCCAGCGCCAGCACCGAGTAGATCGCCCACGGGTGCAGGCCCCAGTGGAAGAAGGAGTACCGCAGCGCGTCGCGTGCTGCCTGCGCCGTCTCGGGCTCGGCGGTCGGCGGCGTGACGAAGTGGCCGACCGGCTCGGCGACCCCCCAGAAGACCAGCCCGATGCCCATCCCGGCGCTGAACAGCATGGCGAACCACGCGCCGGTGCCGTACTGCGGCCGGTCGTCGTCGCGGCCCAGCCGGATCGCCCCGTACCGCGAGGCGGCGAGGGCGATCGCCGCCCCGAGCAGCACCGTCGCGACGACGAGGTAGACCCAGCCGAACGTGTCGACCAGGCCGGCCCGGGCAGCGTCCCCGGCGGCGCCGAGCGAGTCGGGCGAGATGGCGCCCCACGCGATGAACGGCAGCACGACCGCCAACGAGGCCCAGAACACCGCGGATGTCCGGCGCTGCGGGGCGGGACGTTCCTGGAGGTCGGCTGGTCCGCTCGTCGAGGTGGGCATCCTGGTAGCAAGCGCCCGGACCGGCTCGGACTTCCCCCCGTGACCGGTGACACACCGTTGGCACGTCCCGGAGCCGGGAGAATGGAGCCGGTGAGTGCCCCTCCCGTCGACGCCCGCGACGTCCACCGGACCCTGGACCTCGCGCTGCGGGCCGGTGAGGTGCTGCTGTCGGGCGGCGTGGGCGCCGCCGAGGTGACCGCGTCCTGCACGGCGGTGGCCGAGGCCACCGGGCTGCACGCGGTGGCCTGCGACATCACCTTCACCTCGATCGCCCTGGCGGGTGCGGCGTCCCCGGACACCCCGCCGGTCACCGGGATGCGGCTGGTGACCCAGCGCTCGCTCGACTACACCCGGGTCACCGCCGTGCACAACCTGGTCGGCGACGTCGCGGCCGGCCGGCTCGGCCGGGACGCGGCGGAGCGCCGGCTGCGCGAGATCACGACGGCGCCGCACCCGTACGGCCGGTACGTCGTGCGGTGCGCCCGGGCGGCGCTGGCCGGCGCGGTCGCCGTGCTGCTCGGCGGCGGCCCGATCGTCACGGCGGCGGCGTTCGGGGCGACCGGGCTGATCGACTGGGTCACCGAGCGGCTGGGCCGCGGACGCCTGCCGGTCTTCTACCAGAACGTGGTCGGCGGGCTGCTGGCCACCGCGGTCGCCGTCGGGCTGCTGGCGGCGGGGGTCGGGGTGCGCCCCGGCCTGGTCATCGCCGGAGGCATCGTCGTGCTGCTGCCGGGTGTGACCCTGGTCGGCGCCGTGCAGGACGCGATCACCAGCTTCTACGTGACGGCCAGCGCCCGCGCGTTCGAGACCTTCCTGCTGACCACCGGGATCATCAGCGGCATCGCGATCGGCCTGTCGGTCGGGGTGCGGCTGGGGGTGCCGGTCCGGGTGGACGACCCGCCGTTCGCGGGGCTGGCCCAGGTCCCCTGGCAGCTGCTGGCGGCGGCCGCGGTGTCGGTGTCGTTCGCCGTGGCGAACCACGCCCCCCGCCGGACGCTGCCGTTCGCCGGGCTGGCCGGGGCCGCCGGGTGGGGGACGCTCGTGGGCGTGACCGGGCTCGGCCTGTCGGCCCCGATCGCCTCCGCGGCCGCGGCGCTCGTCATCGGGCTGGGCAGTGCCACGGTCGCGCCACGGCAGCGGGTCCCCGCCCTGGTGCACGTCGCCGCCGGCATCGTCCCGCTGCTGCCCGGACTGGCGATCTACCGCGGGCTGCGCGCGCTGGCCGAGGGGGACAGCGCCGGCGGCATCGCCGAGCTGGGGCAGGCGGTGGCGATCGGCCTGGCCCTGGCGGCCGGCGCGCTGCTGGGGGAGTTCCTCGCCCGGCCGCCGCAGCGGGCCCGGGCCGGGCGGGAGCGCCGGCTGGCCGAGCTGCGCTGGTCCGGGCCGCGACGGCGGCGCGCGGCGCGCGTGCGGGTCTAGCCGGCGGGCGCCTCGGTGGGCCCGGCGGCGTCGAGGAAGCGCGCCACCGCGTCGACGAACAGCTCCGGCACCTCGGCGTGCAGCCAGTGCCCGGTCCCCTTGAACCGCACCAGGCGGGCCCGCGGGAACAGCTCGGAGATGCGCTCCCGGTGCTCGTCCCGGACGTAGCCGGAGTCGCCGCCGGCCAGGAACAGCGTCGGCCCCTCGTACGGCCGGGCGCCGGGCGGCACCGGGAAGTCCGCGACCGCGGGCAGGTCGCGCTCGAGCAGGGCCAGGTTCGCCCGCCACCGCCAGCCGTCGCCGGTCCGGGCCAGGTTCTGCAGCAGGAACGCGCGGACCCGGTCGTCGTCGACGTCGACCGCCACCTGCGCGTCGGCCTCGCCGCGGGAGGTGATCGCGGCCAGGTCGAGCCCGCGCATCGCCCGCAGGTGCCGGACGTGCTCGGACTCCCCGCCCGGGTAGCGGACCGGGGCGATGTCCACCACCACCAGGGAGGAGACCAGCTCCGGGCTGCGCAGCGCCACCTGCATCGCCGTCTTGCCGCCCAGCGAGTGGCCGACCAGGGCGACCGGAGCCTGCTCGGACAGCTCCCGGGCCACCGCGGTCGCCAGCGAGGGGTAGTCCAGGGCGTCGGTCCACGGGGAGTCGCCGTGGTCGGGCAGGTCGAGCATGGTGACCCGGAAGCCGCGTGCCGCCAGGCCGGTGGCGGCGGTCGCCAGGTTGCGGCCCTGCCCGAGCAGCCCGTGCAGCAGGACGAGCTCCGGTCCGTCCGCACCCACGGTGCGGCGATGCAGGCGGGGGGCATCGACCATGCCGGCAGTCTTGCCGATCGTGTCCGGCGGTCGTCGGGGCGGGGCGGGGCCGCGGTGGGGGAGGATGGGCCCGACGACTCTCCGAGAGATGAGGCACCGATGTCGGAGCTCGACCTCGGCGGGGCCGCGGCCCCGCCCGCCCCGCAGACCGCGCCGACCGGGCTGGTGCTGGCGCCGCCCACGCCGGTGCCGGTCGTGCAGCAGGAGCAGGCGGCCGGGATGCTCCCGGTGTCCGCCGAGACCCGTACCGAGCTGCAGCAGCGGGCGGACGCGTTCGCCGCCGACCTGGTGTCGGTCGACCCCCGCAGCCCCGCCTTCGCCAAGAAGGTGGAGGGCATCACCAGCATGGGTGCCGCCGACATCGCGGCGTCGGCCAACGTCTCCAGCCGGATGCTGCAGCGGCCGTCGGCGGCGATGGCCGCCACGAAGGACGGCAGCGGCACCGACGCGACCGCTCGGGTCGCGAAGACCCTCGTCGAGCTCCGGCTGACCGTCACCGAGCTCGACCCGGGACGGGCGGACCTGTCCGGGGCCCGCAAGCTCCTGCGGTTCCTGCCCGGCGGCGACAAGCTGCGGCGGTACTTCGCCCGGTACGAGTCGGCGCAGGCCCAGCTGGACGCGATCATCCGGGCGCTCGCCTCCGGCCAGGACGAGCTGCGCAAGGACAACGCGGCGATCGAGGGCGAGCGGGCCGCCATGTGGACGACGATGGGCAAGCTCAGCGAGTACGCCACCCTCGCGCAGGCCCTCGACGACGCCGTCCAGGCGCAGGTCCAGCAGGCTCAGGACAGCGGCGACGCCGAGCGGGCCAACGCGATCTCCTCGGACGCGCTGTTCCCGATCCGCCAGCGCCGGCAGGACATCCTCACCCAGCTCGCGGTGTCGGCCCAGGGCTACCTCGCGCTCGACCTGGTCAAGAAGAACAACCTCGAGCTCATCAAGGGCGTAGACCGGGCGCAGAACACCACCGTCTCGGCGCTGCGCACCGCCGTCATCGTGGCCCAGGCGCTGGCCAACCAGCGCCTGGTGCTCGACCAGGTGACGGCGCTCAACGTCACCACCTCCAACATGATCCAGTCGACCTCGGAGCTGCTGAAGCAGCAGGGGACGGCGATCAACCAGCAGGCCTCGCAGACCACCGTCTCGATGGCCTCGCTGCAGGCGGCCTTCGACAACGTGTTCGCGACGATGGACGCGATCGACACCTACCGGGCGCAGGCGGTCGTGGCGATGGGGTCGACGGTGACCGCGCTCGAGGAGCAGCTCGAGCGGGCCCGGCCGTACCTCGAGCGCTCGTCGCAGGGATCGGTCGAGGCCTGACGTGCCGACCGGCTGGCTCCGGCGCCTGGCCGGGCAGCCGCCCGCACCCGCCCCGGCGCCCGAGGACGAGCTGGCGACCTTCCGCGCCCGGCTGCGGGAGACTGTCGTGGAGGTGAACGCGGCCGCCGACCGGCTGCCGGTGGGCGTCGTGCCGCGGGTCCGGGCGATCGAGGACGTGCTCGTCGAGCTGCTCGACCACGAGGAGAAGACCGACTGGACGTCGATCTCGGCGCAGGCGCGCTTCTCGATCGGCGCGACCATCTCCGACTACCTGCCGACGTCGCTGAAGGCCTACCTGGCCCTCCCCGCCGGGTTCGCCGCCTCGCACCGCACGCCGGAGGGCCGCTCGCCGGGTGAGGAGCTCGCCGAGCAGCTCCGGCTGCTCGCCCTGGCGGTGCACGAGCTCGCGCTGGCGGTCTACAGCGGCGACGCCGAGCGGCTGTCGACCCAGGGCCGCTTCCTGGACACCAAGTTCTCCCGCTCCGACCTGGACCTGACGTGACCCTGTCGCGCGGGCAGAACGTCGGGCTGACCCGGGAGATCCCGTCCCTGTCGTCGGTGGTGCTGGGCGTGCGCTGGGACGCCGGCGCCGAGACGGCGCTGGACGCCAACCTCGTCGCGGCCGTCCTGCTGTGCGACCGGCGCTCCCGGGTGCTGGACGACGAGCACTTCGTCTTCTTCAACCAGCTCGTCAGCCCCGACCTGTCCGTCGCGCAGCGCGAGGCAGCCGTCGACGGCGACGACGAGCAGATCGAGGTGGACCTGCACGACGTGCCGGCCGAGATCGACCGCGTGGTCGTCGCCCTCTACCTCAACGACGGGGCCGCGGTGCACCGCACGCTCGGCCGGTTGCGCAGCTGCACCGTCCGCGTCCTCGACCTGGCCGACGGCCGCGAGCTGGTCCGCTCGGAAGACCTCGCCGCCGTGCTGTCCGACGAGACGGCGCTGGTGCTCGGCGAGCTGTACCGGCACGCCACGGGCTGGAAGTTCCGGGTGGTCGGCCAGGGGTACCGCGACGGCCTGCGCGGGATCGGCCGGGACTACGGCGTGACCGTGTGACCGCCCGGTGAGGTCCCCGGAGGGTGCTCCGCCGCGCCCCGACCTGGGCTGGCTGCGGCACCGGCGGGCCGAGCGGTCCCCGGCCCGCGAGCCCGGGATCAGCTACCTGCACCCGGGCCGTCGCGCGGGCGCGCCGGAACGGCAGCCGGCCCCGGCACCGGCCCCGGCACCGGTCCCGGCACCGACGCTGGACCTGTCCCGGGCGGCGGCCGACCGGCCGGAGCCGGAGCCGGCGGCCCCGGAACGGCCCCTGCGCCGCCGCCCCGAGCGGCTGCCCTACCCGCGGGTCCGTCCCGGCGCGACGCGCGTCCTCGCCCGGCCGCACCCCACGGTCACGCTCACCCGGCTGCAGTCCGGGGTCGGGGGGCTCGCCCTGTCGCTGGTGCGCGGGCAGGGCGCCGGTGACCTGTCCCTCGGCCTGGTCTGCCAGACCGAGGACGGGCACACCGGCGTCGTGCAGCGGGTCGGTGACGCCACCTCGGTGCCCACCCCGGGCTCGCCGCTGCCGCTGGTGCGCCTGACCGCCGACGGCGACGGGGACGCCCTCGTCGTCGACCTGCGCGGGGTGCGCCGGCTGCGCCGCGCGCTGCTGTACGGCTACAGCCCGAGCATCTCCGTGCTCACCTGGAACGGGCTGGTCGTCGGGACCCTGCACGACGGCACCCGGCTGGAGCTGCCCTTCGCGCTGCCGCCGCTCAGCGGGACGGTCGCCCTGCTGAGCATCTACGCCGTCGAGGGCGAGCTGGTCCTGCGGTCCGAGCTGGAGCCGTACGCCGGGCCGCCGGAGGCGGCTGCGCTGGCGTACGGCTACCGGCACGGCTGGCGCGAGGGCCGGGTGCCGGTCGCCTGACCGGCCCCGGCCCCGGCCGTCAGCTCGCGTCGATCTCGCTCATCATCAGCGACAGCGTCGAGCCGGTCCGGGCGGCCAGCTCGCCGGCGTCCTGCGCCGCCTTCTGGCCCGGCTCGCTGCCGAACGCCGCACCGACCGCGTCCATGTCCTGGAAGTACAGGTCCGCGGTGCGGAAGTAGGGCGCCGGGCTCCCGTCGGGCGTGCCGACCGCGCGGGCGGTCTCCAGCCGGACCAGACCCGGCAGCTGGTGCACCAGCGGGATGTGGACGGCGGCGTAGTGCTCGTCGAAGGCGTCAGGGTCGGTGGGCGGCGTGTACATCGCCGTGATCTTCATCATGCCGGTGGACGCTATGCCCGGAACGCGCGCCTGTCACCACCCGTCCGCGCCCCCGGCCCGGCGGGTGCCGGGTCAGCCCTCGTCGCCCCCGGTCGCGGCGGCCAGCAGCCGGCGCAGCGAGTCCAGCCGGGCGGCGGTGGCGTCGGCCGCGGCCACCGCGTCGTCCAGCGCGCAGCGCGGCGTCCCGGCCGCGTGCGGGCAGCCGGGCGGGCAGCTCTGCGCGGCCTCCGCCAGGTCCGGGAACGCGGCGAGCACCCGCTCGGCGGTGACCGCGCCCAGCCCGAAGCTGCGGACGCCGGGCGTGTCGACCACCGTGCCGCCGCCCGGCAGGGGCAGCGCCACGGCGCTGGAGCTGGTGTGCCGGCCCTTTCCGACGCCCGTGACCTCGTTGACCGCCCGGCCCGCGTCGGGCACCAGCTGGTTGACCAGGGTCGACTTGCCGACCCCGGACTGGCCGAACAGGACGCTGACCCGGCCGGCCAGCCGGGCCGCCAGCTCGGCGACGCCGGTGTCCGGTCCGGTCACCACCGCGTCCACCCCGAGCGGCCGGTAGAGCCCGAGCAGCTCCGCCGGGTCGGCCAGGTCGTTCTTGGTCAGGCACAGCAGCGGTGTCAGCCCACCGTCGTACGCCGCGACCAGGCAGCGGTCGACCAGCCGGGGGCGCGGCACCGGGTCGGCGAGCGCGGTGACCACGACGAGCAGGTCGGCGTTGGCCACGACCGGCCGCTCGACCGGGTCGGTGTCGTCCGGGGTGCGCCGCAGCAGCGACGTGCGCTCCTCGACCCGGACGATCCGGGCCAGCGCGTCCGGGCCGCCGGCGAGGTCCCCGACCAGCGCCACCCGGTCGCCGACGACGACCGCCCGCCGGCCCAGCTCGCGGGCCCGGACCGCGCTGAGCAGGTCGCCGCTGTCGAGCCGGAGCCGGTAGCGGCCCCGGTCGACCGTGACGACGGTGCCGGTGGTGGCGCCCTCGTGCGTCGGGCGGGTCCGGGTGCGTGGCCGCGAGCCCTTGCCGGGCCGGACCCGGACGTCGTCCTCGTCGAGCTCCCGCGGGCTCAGGTCAGGCCTCCGCGGCCAGCATCTGCTGCCACGACCCGACGAAGTCCGGCACGGTCTTGCGGGTGGTGGCCACGTCGAGGACCTCGATGCCGGGGCGCCCCAGCCCGAGCACCGCCCAGGCCATCGCGATCCGGTGGTCGTCGTAGCTGTGCAGCACGCCGGGCCGCAGCGGGCGGGGGTGCACGGTCAGGCCGTCCGGCAGCTCGCGGACGTCCCCGCCGACCCTGCCGATCTCGGTCGCCAGCGCGGCCAGCCGGTCGGTCTCCTGCACCCGCAGGTGGGCCACGCCGGAGAACCGGCTGGGCGTGTCCGCGAGCGCGGCGAGCGCGGTGAGCACCGGGGTCAGCTCGCCGCAGTCCCGCAGGTCGGCCTCGATCCCGACGAGCCGGTCGCCGCCGGTGACCGTCAACGAGCCGTCCGCCCGTGACACCCGCCCGCCCATCTGCGCCAGCAGGTCCGGCAGCGCCGAACCCGGCTGGGTCGTCCCGGCCGGCCAGTCGGGCACCGTGACCGAGCCACCGGTGACCAGCGGGGCCGCGAGGTAGGCCGCGGCGGTCGACAGGTCGGGCTCCACCGCGGCGTCCCGCGGCGCCAGCCGGCCGGGGGCCACGTGCCAGGTGCCGGCCGTGCCGTCGTCGACGTCCGCTCCGGCCGCCCGCAGCGCCTCGACGGTCATCGCCAGGTGCGGCGCGCTCGGCAGCGCCGGGCCCTCGTGCCGCACGGTCAGGCCGCGGGTGAAGCGCGGCGCCGCCAGGAGCAGGCCGCTGACGAGCTGGGAGGACTGCGAGGCGTCGAGGGTGACGGCGCCGCCGGGCAGGCTCCCGGCGCCCCGGACCCGGACCGGCAGGGCGTCGACCCGGTCCAGGTCGGCGCCGAGGCTGCGCAGCGCCGCGAGCAGCGGGCCCAGCGGCCGCTCGCGGACCCGCGGGTCGCCGTCGAACACGACGTCCCCGACGGCCAGGGTCGCGACCGGCGGCAGGAAGCGGGCCACCGTGCCGGCGTTGCCGACGTCGACCGCGGATCCGCGCGGCCGCAGCGGGCCGGGGACGCCCTCGACCAGCCAGTCGCCCGGTCCGCCGTCCGGGGCGGGCAGGTCGGTGACGGCGACGCCGAGGACCCGCAGGGCCGCCGCCATCAGCTCGGTGTCGCGGCTGCGCAGCGGCCGGCCGATCCGGCTGCGCCCGTCGGCGAGGGCGGCGAGCACCAGGGCGCGGTTCGTGACGCTCTTGCTGCCGGGCAGTGGGACGACGGCGCGCAGCGCACCGGTGGCCCGGGGGGCGGGCCACGGGTCGGGGGCTGCGGGCACGCGCCCTCCTGCTGTGCTCGGGCGCCGGCCGGCGCGGAACGCGACGGAGCCAGTCTGCCCGAGCCGCTGCCCGGCAGGGGTACGACGGGCGGGGACACTGGCGACCGGTGGACGCTGCGAGCCGTCCGGTCGGGAGGGGTGCGGGCATGTGCGGGCGCTACGCGAGCAGCCGGCCGGTCGACGACCTGCTGGTGCACTTCGACGTGCCGGAGCCGCCGGAGCAGGCGCTGCCGCCGTCCTGGAACGTCGCGCCCACCGATCCGGTGTACGCCGTCCTGGAGCGGCACGGCTCGCGGCTCCTGCAGGTCGTCCGGTGGGGGCTCGTCCCGTCCTGGGCCCGGGACCGCAAGGTCGGCGCCAGGATGATCAACGCCCGGCGCGAGACGCTGGCGTCCAAGCCGGCGTTCCGCAGCGCGTACCAGCGCCGGCGGTGCCTCGTCCCGGCGGACGGCTACTACGAGTGGCAGCGCGCCGGCGGCGCGACGCAGCCGTGGTTCCTCAGCGCCCGGGACGGCGGCCCGCTCGCCATGGCCGGGCTGTACGAGGTCTGGCGCGGCGAGGGCGAGCCGCTGTGGACCTGCACGATCGTCACCACCGACGCCGCCGACGACCACGGCGAGATCCACGACCGGACGCCGCTGCTCGTCCCGCGGGCGCAGTGGGCGCGCTGGCTCGACCCCGAGCTGGCCGACCCGGGGGACGACCTGCTCGTGCCGGGCAGCTCCGGCGTGCTGGACGCCTGGCCGGTCGGTGCGGCGGTCGGCAACGTTCGCGCGACCGGCCCGGAGCTGGCCCGCCCGGCCACCGGGCCGTCCGACGCCCTCGAGCTGTTCCCGGCCGACGACGCGTCCGGGACATCCGGGGCGTGAGCGCAGCGGATGGTGGGGTAGTGCTGAAGGGCACGCCGCGTGCGGGGTTCTCTGCGCGCGGCACGACGGCGCGGCCCCGCGATCGGGTCGCGCCCCTGAGGCAAGGAGCACCAGCCGTGAGCACCCAGGACGCCCGCACCACCCTCGAGCAGCTGCTGCGCGAGCTCGACAGCGCCGTGCAGACGCTGGAGGGCGAGGGCGCCGGGGACTCCAGCGAGCTCAGCCACGTCACGCAGCACCCCGGTGACGTCGCCAGCGAGGTGGCCGACAGCGACCGCGAGACCGCCCTGCTGGAGGCGGCCGGGGACCAGCGGGCCGCCGTCCTGGCCGCGCTCGCCCGCCTCGACGCCGGGACGTACGGCACCTGCGTCGACTGCGGCAAGCCGGTCGAGCCGGCGCGCCTGGAGTTCCGGCCGGAGGCCGCGCGGTGCCTGGCGGACCAGCGCACGTTCGAGGCCGAGCACGGCTGAGCGACGCCGGAGCGGCGGGCGCTCAGGCCGGCCGGCGGGCGCTGACCACGAGGTGGTGGCCGACGGCGTGCCCGCCGCGGGCCGCCAGGGCGAGCTCGGTGGCCACCAGCTCGGGCAGCGCTGCCGGCCCGCCGGTCGCCATCACCCGCTCGACCGAGGCCGGGGTGAGCACCGTGCGGGGTCGCACCCAGTCGATGTGCAGCCCGGCGGCGCCGAGCAGCCCGACGAGCTCGCCCGGCCAGAAGCACCGGGTCAGGGAGCCGTCGGCCGGCTCGGGCACCAGCACCACGTCCGCCGAGGGGAGGTCCGCCAGCTCGGCCCAGCGGCCCTGCTCGGCGAGCCGGGCCATCCCCAGCACCAGCGAGTCGACGACGAGCAGCAGCCGGCCGCCGGGCCGGAGCACCCGGAACACCTCGCCCGCCACCTGCTCGGTGGCCAGGCACAGCGACAGCGCCCGGGCCTCGGCGAGCACCGCGTCGACACAGCCGTCCCTCAGCCAGGTCAGCGAGCCGCGCTCGACGACGACCCGCCGGACGCCGGGCCGGTCGACCCCGTCCGCCGGCGCGTCGCAGGCCTGCACCACGTCGTGACCGGCCTCGGCGAGCTGGGTCGCGAAGCGGGCCCGCCCGCCGGAGACGTCGAGCACCCGCGAGGGGACCCGGGGCGCCCAGTCGGCGACCTGGCGCGAGGCGACCTGCTCGTAGAAGGACCAGTAGGCCGACGTGTCGCCCGGTAACGCGCTGCCCGAGGACGCGGCGGGCGGGCCGGCGTCCGTCGGGACCAGGGTGGTGCTCACCGATCGCAGGTACCCAGCGGGCACGCTGCGTGACACCCGGCAGACTGACCCGGTGCAAAGTCGGATGCTCCCCGTCGACACCCCGTCCGGCCCGGCCCGCCTGCACGTGGACGGTGCCGGGTCGTTCCGGCTGGTGCTGGGGCACGGCGCCGGCGGCGGCGTCGACGCGCCCGACCTGCTGGCGGCCCGCGACGCCGCGCTCGCGGTCGGCTTCGAGGTGGTCCGCGTCGAGCAGCCCTGGCGGGTCCGTGGGCGACGGGTCGCCGAGGCGCCGCCCCGGCTGGACGCGGCGTGGTCGGCCGCGCTCGCCGGCCTCGCGCCGCTGCCCACGGTGCTCGGTGGCCGCAGCGCCGGCGCGCGGGTGGCCTGCCGGACGGCGGGCGGCCGGCCGGAGCTGCGCGGCGTGCTCTGCCTGGCCTTCCCGCTCGTCCCGCCGGGCCGGACCGCGGACCGGTCCGGTGAGCTGGCGCTGCCACAGGTGCCGGTGCTCGTCGTCCAGGGCGCCCGCGACGCGTTCGGCGTCCCCGGACCGGCGCCCGGGCGGGAGGTGGTCGTGCTGCCCGGCGCCGACCACGCGTTCGCGGTGCGCCGCCGGGACGGGGTCGACGCGGCCCAGGTGCTGGCGGGCGTCGCGGCCGCCGTGACGGGCTGGCTGGCCGGGCTGACGGGCGGTCAGGCGCTGACGTAGACCTCGTCGGCGACGCTCAGCGGCAGGGCGACCGATGCGGTCGTCCACCTGCACCAGCACCTCGGCGCCGTCGCAGCCCGCGACCAGCACCTGCTGCCCCGGCATGATCCGCCCGGCTTCCAGGGTGCGCATGTGTCCGACCAGGGTCTGCAGGTGCTCGTCGATCCGCTCGACCACGCACGTGCCGCCGGCCGGCACGGTGGACAGCCGGCGGAGCGGGCCGGGGTCGAGCACCGCGTTGGCCGACCCGGGGATCGGGTTGCCGTGCGGGCAGGCGCCCGGGTCCCCCAGCAGGGTGACCAGGTGCTCCTCGAGCATCGGGCTGATCGCGTGCTCGAGCCGGCAGGCCTCCTCGTGCACCTGCGACCAGGGCACCTTGAGCACGTCGACCAGCAGCAGCTCGGCCAGCCGGTGCCGGCGCAGCATCGAGGTGCCGTACGCCCGGCCGGTGTCCGTCAGGTGCATCACGCGGTCGGCGTCGAGGGTGAGGTAGCCCTCCCGCTCCAGGCGCTTCACGGTCTCGCTGACCGCCGGCGCCGACACCCCGAGCCGCTCGACCAGGCGCGCGCGCATCGGCACGATGCCGAGCTCCTCGAGCTCCAGGATCGTCTCGAGGTACTGGTCCACGGCGGGGTGGTGACCTGCGGACATGCCCCGATCGTACGGCGCGGGCCCCGGCGCCCGGGAATCGCGCACCCGCGGCACCGGTTGTGCAGGGCATCACGCCGAGGAGGTTGCATGCCTTTCCACCTGCTGGAACGCGAGCAGTCGCTGCTGCGCGCGGCGGCTGCCGGCTCCCCGGACCGCTCGACGCTCGGCCCCCGAGTAGTCTCGGTCTCGCGGTCGCGAGGCCGCCTACCGGAAGAGGTGAGCCCCGTCGAGACCGAGACCAGCGAGCAGCGCAGCGCTCGCTTCGAGCGCGACGCGCTCCCGTTCCTCGACCAGCTCTACTCGGCTGCCCTGCGCATGACGCGGAACCCGGCGGACGCCGAGGACCTCGTGCAGGAGACGTTCGTCAAGGCGTTCGCCGCGTTCCACCAGTTCCAGGAGGGCACGAACCTCAAGGCCTGGCTGTACCGGATCCTCACGAACACGTTCATCAACTCCTACCGCAAGAAGCAGCGCCAGCCGCTGCAGTCGCCGACCGAGGAGATCACCGACTGGCAGCTCGCGGCTGCCGAGGGGCACACCTCGTCCGGGCTCAAGAGCGCCGAGACCGAGGCGCTCGACCACCTCCCGGACAGCGACGTCAAGGAGGCCCTCCAGCAGCTGCCGGAGGACTTCCGGATGGCCGTCTACCTCGCCGACGTCGAGGGGTTCTCCTACAAGGAGATCGCCGAGATCATGGGCACGCCGATCGGCACCGTGATGAGCCGCCTGCACCGCGGTCGTCGCGGCCTGCGGACCAAGCTGGCCGACTACGCCGTCGAGCGCGGCCTGGTCCGCGTCGGTGCCGGCTCGGACGACCTGGCGGCGTCGTGAGCTGCGGGGACCCGCACGAGACCCCCTGCAGCGACGTCCTCGAGGCGGTCTACCTCTACCTCGACGGCGAGCAGGACCCGCTCTCCCGCGAGCAGGTGCGCCTGCACCTCGACGAGTGCGCGCCCTGCCTCCGCCAGTACGGCCTCGAGCAGGCGGTGAAGGCGCTGGTCGCCCGCTGCTGCGGGAGCGACCCGGCGCCGCTGGAGCTGCGCGACCGCGTGCTGCTGCGCATCCAGCAGGTCCGGGTCGAGATCGACGCGCTGGAGTACCGGGCCGAGTGACACCGGATCGCCCGGTCCTTCACTAGGGTTCCGGCCATGACATGGCTGGTCACAGGTGGGGCGGGGTACATCGGGGCGCACGTCGTGCGCGCCATGGTCGGGGACGGGCAGCAGGTCGTCGCGCTCGACGACCTGTCGACCGGCAGTGCTTCCCGGGTCGACCCGCGGGCGGTGCTCGTGGTGGGCTCGGTGCTCGACCGCGACCTCGTCCGGCGCGTCCTCGCCGAGCACGGGGTCACCGGGGTGGTGCACATCGCCGCCAAGAAGCAGGTCGGCGAGAGCGTCGAGGACCCGCTGATGTACTACCGGGAGAACCTCGAGGGCCTGCTGTCGCTGCTCCAGGGCTGCCGGGCGCAGGGGGTCGACCGGCTGGTCTTCTCCTCCAGCGCGGCCACCTACGGGCTGCCCGACGTCGACCTGGTCGACGAGGACACCCCCACCGTGCCGCTGTCGCCGTACGGCGAGACCAAGCTCGTCGGGGAGTGGCTGCTGCGCGACTGCGAGCGGGCGTACGGCATGCGGGTCATGAACCTGCGGTACTTCAACGTGGCGGGGGCGGCCAGCCCGGAGCTCGGCGACCCGGGGGCCTTCAACCTGGTCCCGATGGTGTTCGAGCGGCTGGAGGCCGGCGACCGGCCGCGGGTGTTCGGCGCGGACTACCCCACCCCCGACGGCACCTGCATCCGTGACTACGTGCACGTCGCGGACATCGCGGCGGCCCACCTGGCAGCCGCGCGCGCTCTCGACGGCGGTGCGGCCGGGGCGACGTACAACATCGGGCGGGGCGAGGGGTCCAGCGTGCTCGACGTGCTGCGGGTCGTCGGCGAGGTCACCGGCCGCGACACCACGCCGGACGTCGTGGCGCGCCGGCCCGGCGACCCGGCGCGGATCGTCGCGGACGTCTCCCGGATCCGGGAGGGCCTCGGCTTCACCGCCGTGCACGACCTGAAGGAGATGGTGGACAGCGCCTGGGGCTCCTGGCGGGCCGTGCGCGACTGAGCCGACGGCCGCACGCCCGGTCCGGCGAACGCGACGAGCCCCGGCCATCGGCCGGGGCTCGTCGCGTCGTGCGGCCGGCCCGAGGTGCGGGGCCGGCTCGTCGTGCCGGGGACCTCAGGCGTTGGGGCGGTTGCCGTGGTTCGCCTTGTTCTTCTTGCGCGCGCGCTTCTTGCGGCCCTTCTTCGCCATGGCTCCTCCTTCGTCGGCTTCCTCCCAGGGTGGCACACCCGGGCCGCGGCCCGGTGACCTCTTGACAGGTGAGCGGGTTCGGCTCAACATTGTGTTCCCGGGTCGCGCAGGAGAGCGGCCCCCGGACCGGCTCCGAGGAGGAGATCATGCAGATGCAGCGCTGGGACCCCTTCACGGTTCTCGCGCGGATGGACCGCGAGTTCGACGACCTGGTGCGCCGCACGTGGGGCGCCTCGGGTCGGACCGCGGGCTTCGTGCCGGCCGTCGAGGTGCTCCGTGACGGTGAGGACGTCGTGGTACGCCTGGAGCTGCCGGGTGTCGACGCCGATCACGACCTCAGCATCGAGGTCGACCGGGGCAAGCTGGTGATCAGCGGCGAGCGCCGGGCCGCGCAGGAGGGCGAGGCGGTGCTGGTGCGCGAGCTGCGCTACGGCGCGTTCCGCCGCGAGTTCGCCCTGCCGCAGGGCATCACGCCGGAGCAGGTGACGGCGTCCTACGACGCCGGGCTGCTCGACGTGCGGGTCCGGGCGGCCGTCGCCGCCGAGCCCCAGGCGGTCAAGGTGCCGATCTCGCGGAGCGGGTCGAGCCGGGAGATCGAGGCGTCGGCGAACGAGCAGGAGGAGGCGCCGGCCGTCGAGCGCTGAGCGGAAGGGGCCGTCGGCGGGCGGGCCGGCCCGCCGACGGCCCGCCCGTCCCGGCCCCCGACATGCCGGCGACGACGAGCGAGCCGAGACCGGCCGCGACCAGCACGTCCCCCGGGCTGACCACCTCGGGGCGCACCGGCCACGGCAGCGGCACGACGTCGCCGAGCAGCGGCAGCCGGGTCGCGTCGGTCTGCGGCTCGTGCCGCGCGTCCGTCGCCGCGTCCGCGCCGACGCCGGCCCGGGCGGCGGCGCCCGGCGAGACCGGCATCGCGCCGTTGACCGCGACGACCAGCGTGTTCGCCAGCAGCCCCGCCGCCACCAGGGCGAGGCCGGGCAGCCCGCGGTTGCGGGCCAGGAACGCCAGCGCCAGCCCGGCGGCCAGCACCGCCCCGGCCGCCGCGGCCGGTCCGCCCAGCAGCGCGCCCGCGACCTGCGCCGCGAGAGCGGCCAGAGCCAGCCCCGGCCGGGCGACCCCCAGCCGGGCGAGCCGGCGCAGCCGACCGCCGCGCAGCCGGCCCACCAGTCCCGCTGCCAGCACGACGACCCCGACGAGACCCACCCGGGCAGTCTGCCCGCCGTAGGCTGCCCGGCATGACCAGCGACACCACCGCTGCCGGCCCGGAGCGCGACGCTCCCGCTCCGGAGGGACGGCTGCCGGGCGAGGCCAGCCACGACCCCGACCGCCCGGCGCGCCTGCTCGAGTTCATGACCGGGGGCTGGGCGGAGCGCGTCGAGGCCCTGCCCGCCGCCGCCCCGGGCGCGGCGCCCCGGGCCGGCCGGCGGGCCGCGCTCGCCGCCCGGTTCCCCGGCGAGTGGCTCGTCGTGCCGACCGGCGGCTACAAGGTGCGCAGCAACGACACCGAGTACCGCTTCCGGCCGGGCACCGAGTTCGCCCACCTCGTCGGCTCCGCCGAGCCCGACGCGGTGCTCGTCGTCGACCCGGACGGGGCAGCGGTGCTGTACCAGGCCGCGACGATGGACCGCAGCACGCCGGCGTTCTTCACCGACCGGATGTACGGCGAGCTGTGGGTCGGCCCCCGGCCGACGCTGGCTGCCACCTCGGCCCGGCTGGGCGTCGAGACCCGGCCGCTGGAGGAGCTGGACAAGCTCGCGGGGACGGCCGCGCGCGTGGTGCCCGGTCTCGACAGCCGGGTCGAGGGCCTGTTCGCCCGCGACGCCGAGCGCGACCGGGAGCTCACCGGCTACCTCGCCGAGCTGCGGCTGGTGAAGGACGACCACGAGGTGGCGCAGCTGCAGGACGCGGTCGACGCGACCGTGCGCGGCTTCGAGGACGTGGTGCGCTCGCTCGGGCAGGCCCGGCGCACCAGCGAGCGCTGGATCGAGGGCGTCTTCGCACTGCGCGCCCGGGTGGACGGCAACGACGTCGGCTACGGATCGATCTGCGCGGCCGGCGCGCACGCCTGCACCCTGCACTGGACCGACAACGACGGACCGGTCCGCGACGGCGACCTGGTGCTGCTGGACATGGGCGTCGAGGGCGCCGAGCTGTACACCGCGGACGTGACCCGCACGCTGCCGGTGAGCGGGACCTTCACCGACCGGCAGCGCGAGGTGTACGACCTCGTCGTCGCCGCCCAGGACGCCGGCGTTCGTCGGCCTGCCGGCCCGGCGCGGACTTCCTCGACGCCGCACCGGGCGGCGATGCGCGTGCTGGCGCACGGCCTGCGAGCGCCTCGGCGTGCTCGACGACGCCGAGGCCGCGCTGGCCGAGGACGACCAGCGCTACCGCCGGTGGACGCTGCACGGCGTCAGCCACATGCTCGGCATCGACGTGCACGACTGCGCCGCGGCCCGCGACGAGGCCTACCGGCACGGGACCCTGCAGCCCGGGCTACGTGCTCACCGTCGAGCCGGGCCTGTACTTCCAGCCCGACGACCTGCTGGTGCCCGAGGACCTGCGCGGGATCGGGGTGCGCATCGAGGACGACGTCGCTCGTCACCGAGGACGGCTGCCGCAACCTGTCCGCCGCGCTGCCCCGCGACAGCCGCGCGGTCGAGGCCTGGATGGCGGGCCTGCTGGAGCAGCTGACTGCCCTGCCCGGGGTTCAGCCCGGCGGGCATCCGGCCGATGAGCCGGGCGTGACGACGTCGATCGAGCCGTTCCTGCTCGCGCTCGTGGAGAGCGGAGGGTCCGACCTGCACTGCAAGGTCGGCTCGCCGCCGCGCGTGCGCATCGACGGTCGGCTGCGCAAGCTGCAGACCAAGGACCTGAGCGCCGACGACACCGAGCGCATGGTCACCGAGGTGCTCCGGCCCGACCTGGTCGAGGAGTTCCACCGGCGCAACGAGGCGGACTTCGCGTACTCGCTGTCCGGGGTGGGGCGCTTCCGCGTCAACGCCTTCCGCTCCCGCGGCTCGTGCGGCCTGGTGTTCCGCCGGGTCAGCGTCGGCGCGATCCCGCTCGCCGACCTCGGGCTCCCTGCCGTGCTGTCCTCGCTGGCGCTCGAGCCGCGCGGCCTGGTGCTCGTCACCGGCCCGACCGGGTCCGGCAAGACCACGACCCTCGCCGGCATGATCGACCACGTCAACGGCAGCCGCGAGTGCCACATCGTCACCATCGAGGACCCGATCGAGGTCCTGCACTTCGACAAGCTGGCGATGGTGAACCAGCGTGAGGTGCGGGTCGACACCGAGGACTTCGTCACGGCCATGCGGGCCGCGATGCGGCAGGACCCGGACGTCATCCTGGTCGGCGAGATGCGCGACTACGAGACGGTGCGCGCGGCGCTGGCCGCCGCCGAGACCGGCCACTTCGTCATGTCGACGCTGCACACCACCGATGCCGCGGAGACCATCAACCGCATCATCGACTTCTTTCCGCCGCACGAGCAGAAGCAGGTCCGGCTCGCGCTGGCCGGTTCGCTGCGCGGCATCGTCTGCCAGCGCCTCGTGCCGCGGGCCGACGGCCAGGGCCGCTGCGTCGTCATGGAGATCGCCGTGGGAACCGGCCGGATCGCGGACGCCATCGCCGACCCGGACAAGACCAGCACGATCGGCCAGCTCATCGCCGAGGGCGCCTACTACGGGATGCAGACCTTCGACCAGCACCTGGTGTCGTTCCTGCGGGACGGCATCATCACGATGGAGGCCGCGATCCAGGCCAGCTCCAACCCGCACGACCTGACCATCGAGCTGCGCCGGCTCGGTCTGGTCGCCTAGCGGCCGCCGACCCGGGCGCTCCTGCCCGCCGGACGTCCGGGTGCCGTGCTCGACGCAGCGCGCCGACCAGCCGGTCGGGGTGACCTGGACCACCATCCGGCGCCGGCAGTCGGGGCACCAGCGGGGCGGCTCGAGAGCGAGCGCCGCGCGGCAGGCCGGGTGCCGGCCTCGCTCGCCGCAGTGCTCGCACCAGGTGGGCAGCTGCCAGCTCGTAGGTGAGCAGCAGCAGCTGGGGCACCGGCCGCCAGTCCCGCTCCGGCGTGCGCACGAAGCCCAGCCGCTCGTAGAGCCGGTGCGCAGCGGCCATCCCGGGCTGCGTCGACAGGCGGACGAGGGTGCAGCCGTTCTCCGTCGCCGCCTCGAGACAGGCCTGCATCAGCGCCTCGGCCGCGCCCTGCCCGCGGGCCCCCGGGTCGGTGACCAGCATCCGGACGACCGCCTCGCCGGGCGAGGCCTGCTCGGCGTACCGGCCGCCGCGGGTCGCCACCGTGACCGTGGCGAGCAGCCGCCCGTCGCGCACCGCGACCAGCACGTCCGCCTCCGCCGCGCGTCCCGCGACGTCGCGCGAGCACGGGCTCGTACCCCTCGTCCCCCCAGCCCTCGCGGAGGTAGACGCGGGCCGTGAGGTCCGCCACCGCCGGGTACTCCTCGGGGCGGGCGCGGCGGACCTCGAACGGGGTAGTCACCCTGTCGTGCCTACCTCACCGCCCGTGCCCCTGGCGGACCGGGGCCGCGGACCCCGGCTCCTGGCCCTCAGCCGAGACGTCGTCCGCTCGACCCGCGGCCACGACGTCGCGCTGTACGCCGCGGGGGTCACCTTCTACGCGGCGATCGCGCTGGTGCCCCTGCTGCTGATCGCGGTCTACCTGGCCGGGGTGCTCGTCGGCCCGGACACCGCGCACGAGCTCGCCCGCGGCCTGGCCATGCGGCTGCCGAGCAACCTCGGCGCCGAGCAGGCCGCGAACGCGCTGGCCTCCACCGGGAGCCGGCTCGGCCTCGGCGCGGCGGTCGCCGCGCTGGTCCCGGCGTCGCTGTACGGCGAAGGACTGGTCCGGGCGCTCGACCGGCTCTCGGTGCGCGGCGACCGCGGGCGGCGCAGCCTGCGCGGACGGTCGGGCAGCCTGCTGATCGTCGGCGTCTCGCCGGTGCTGCTGCTGGTCGGGCTGGCGGCCACCCGGGGCCTGACGAACGTGCTGGGCGAGGGCCTCGGGGCGCGGCTGCTCGGCATCTACCTGGCGTTCGTCGTCGGCTGGCTCTCGATCAGCCTGCTGCTGGTGCTGGCCTACCGGGTCTTCGCCCCCGAGCGGCCGTGCGCCCGCGCCCTCGCCTGGGGCGCCCTGGGCACCGGCTCGGTGCTGTCCGGGACCTCGCTGGGCTGGGTGCTGTTCCTCGGCATCGAGGTGCCCTTCGACCAGGCGTTCGGCGGTTCGACGGCGGTCGCGGCCGTGGCGGTGAGCTTCGCCTGGCTGTACCTGCTGCACGGGATCGTCCTGGTCGGCTACGTGGCGACGCTGCGGCTGGACGCCCGCCGGGGCCACCCCCTCGGGCCGGTGCTCGAGGAGGACACTGTCCGGGTCATGCCGCGTGCCAGAGCGGCCTGAGCCCGCCCCGTCGACCCGAGAGACCGCCATGACCCGACCTCCCGTCCCGCCCTTCGACGAGCCGGCCGCCCGCGCCAAGGTGCAGGCCGCCGAGGACGCCTGGAACACCCGGGACCCGCGCAAGGTGGCGGCGGCGTACACGCCGGACACGGTCTGGCGCAACCGCTCCGAGTTCGTCTCCGGGCGGGCCGAGGTCGAGGCGTTCCTGACCCGCAAGTGGGAGCGCGAGCTGGACTACGCGCTGCGCAAGGACCTGTGGGCGTTCACCGACGACCGGATCGCCGTCCGCTTCCAGTACGAGTGGCACGACGCCGACGGGCAGTGGTGGCGCAGCTACGGCAACGAGAACTGGGAGTTCGACGCGCAGGGCTACATGCGCCGCCGGGAGGCCAGCATCAACGACGTCGCGATCGACGAGGCGGACCGGCGCATCCGGGGGCCGCGACCGGCGGAGCAGCACGGCGCGCCGCTCCCGCTGCAGTGAGGGCCCACCCGCCGGTCCCGCCGGTTCCGCTGCCCCCCGGCCGGGTGGTGCTCGTCCCCGGGCGGGGCGAGGTGTTCGTCCGCGACACCGGCGGGTCCGGCCCGGTGCTGCTCCTGGTGCACGGCTGGATGTTTCCCAGCGACCTCAACTGGCTCCGGCAGTACGCGCCGCTGGCCCGGGCCGGCTACCGGGTGCTGGCCATGGACCTGCGCGGGCACGGGCGGGGGATCCGCAGCCTGGAGCCCTTCCGGCTGGTCGACTGCGCGGACGACGCGGCCGGGCTGCTCGCCGCGCTGGGCGTCGACGAGGCCCTGGTGGCCGGGTACTCGATGGGCGGCCCGGTCGCCCAGCTGCTGGCCCGGCGCTGCCCGGAGCGGGTCGCGGGGCTGGTGCTGTGCGCCACCGCCATGGACTGGTCGGACCGGCGGCAGCGGGTGTTCTGGCGGACGATGGGGCTGCTCCGGGTGCTGCTGGGGGCCTTCCCGCTGGGCGTCTGGCGGGCGGTGATGCGGGTGCAGGGGGCCGACGCGGCGTACCGGAGCTGGGTGGCGGCCGAGCTGTCCCGGGGCAGCGCGCACGACCTCGCCGAGGCCGGCCGCGAGCTCGGCCGGTTCGACAGCTCGGCCTGGGTGGGCGAGCTGACGGCGCCGGCCGCGGTGGTGCTCACCGCCCGCGACCGGGCGGTGCCTCCGACCAAGCAACGCGACCTGGCCGCCGCCCTGGGCGTGGTCCCGGTGGTCGTCGACGCCGACCACGACGCCTGCTCGGTGGCGGCTGCGGCGTTCACCGCGGCGCTGCTGGCGGCCCTGGACGGCGTGCGGGCCCGCCGGGCTGCCTGAGCACGCCGCGGCCCCGGGCCCGACCTGCTGGCGTCAGCCCAGCAGCGCCCGGAGCGGCACGACGAGCCCGCCGAGCCCCGGCCAGCGCCAGGGTCGCCCGCTGCGCTCCGCGCTCGGGCACCCGGCGCGCCAGGGGCACGCCCCAGCGCCGCGCCGAGAGCGAGCGCACCGGCCGTCCCGGCCAGCAGCCCGGCCCCGACCCGAGGGGGCACCGAGCGACGGCAGCGCCACCAGGTTGAGCCCGAGGAAGACCGCCTGCAGGCTGGCCCGCTGCTGGCGCGCCGGCCAGCCGGCGTTCGCCGCCCAGAGCGCGAACGGCGGGCCGGACACCCTGGCGAGGACGTTGCCGGCGGCGGCCAGGACGGCCACCCCGACGGCGCCGCGCCGCCCGCGGGCGGCCCGCCACCGCACGCCGGCGGCCAGCAGCCCGGTCCCGACCAGCACGACCGTGCCGGCCAGCGCGGCAGCCGGCCGCGCGGCTCGGGCACGTCCCGGGCGAGGAGCGCCAGGACCGGGGTGACCAGCGCAGTCGGCACGAGCAGCAGCAGCGTGGTGCGCACCTCGACGTCCCGCCACAGCCGGGTCAGCAGGACGAGGTTGAGCAGCAGCGACAGCAGCCACCGCAGCCGCACCGCCGTCGTACGGGCCCAGCGCGGCGACCAGCAGCGGCCCGCAGACCAGGGCGAACCCGAGTGCCGCTCACCGACTGCGCCAGCGTGCCGAGCAGCACCGCCGCCAGCGACGGCGGCGGTCAGCACGTCAGCGCGGCGACCCGCTCGGCCTCGACCTCGGTGCGGACCGGGCAGTCCCGCAGGTGGTCGCCGACCAGGCCGCAGGCCTGCAGCAGCGAGTAGGCCGTCACCGGTCCGACGAACGTGAACCCGGCGCGCTTGAGGTCCTTCGCGAGCGCAGCGCTGCCCGCGGTGCGGGACGGCACGTCGGCCCAGCCGACGGGCGCCGGGTCGAAGGCGGCGTACCGCCGCACCAGCGCGGGCAGCCCGCCGTCGGTGCGCAGCCGCACGGTGGCGAGCGCGTTCGTCACGCAGGCCGCGCAGCTTCGGCGCGCTGCGGATCAGGGCCGGGTCGGTGAGCAGGGGGGTGACGTCGAGCTCGGCGACCGCGTCCGGGGCGAACCCGGCGAGCGCGTTCCGCAGCGCCTGCCGCTTGCGCAGGACGGTGATCCAGGACAGCCCGGCCTGGAAGCCCTCCAGGCACACCTTCTCGTACAGCTGCTGCTCCGACAGCTGGGGCCGGCCCCACTCGGTGTCGTGGTAGCGCTCGTAGAGCGGGTCGCCGTCGCCGAAGCAGCGGGCGCTCACAGCGTCTGCGACAGCGCCTTGATCGGCATCTTCAGGTCGGCCAGCATCTCGAGGTCGCTCGGTGGCCGGCCGGCCCAGCGTCGTCAGGTAGTTGCCCACGATGACCGCGTTGATCCCGCCGAGCATGCCGTCCCGGGCGCAGGTCGCCCAGGGTGATCTCGCGGCCGCCGGCGAACCGCAGGATGGTGCGGGGCAGCGCCAGCCGGAAGACCGCGATGGCGCGCAGCGCGTCCGGTGGCCGCCATCACCGGCAGGTCGCCGAACGGCGTGCCCGGGCGCGGGTTGAGGAAGTTCAGCGGCACCTCGTCGGGCTCGAGCACGGCCAGCTGCGCGGCGAACTCGGCCCGCTGCTCCAGCGTCTCGCCCATCCCGAGGATGCCGCCGCAGCAGACCTCCATGCCGGCCTCGCGGACCATCTGCAGCGTCTCGACAGCCGCTCCTCCCAGGTGTGGGTGGTGACCACGTTCGGGAAGTGCGAGCGGGCGGTCTCGAGGTTGTGGTTGTAGCGGTGCACGCCCGATGCGCGGTCAGCCGTCGACCTGCTCCTGGGTGAGCATGCCCGAGCGAGCAGGCGACCTGGATGTCGACGGCCTCGCCGGATGGCCTCGACGCCCTCGGCGACCTGCGTCATCAGCCGCTCGTCCGGGCCCGCGGACCGCCGCGACGATGCAGAACTCGGTCGCGCCGGTGGCCCGGGTCTCGACGGCGGCCTTGCACCAGGCGCGGGATGTCCAGCCAGGCCGCCCGCACGGGCGAGGGGAACAGCCCGGACTGGCTGCAGAAGTGGCAGTCCTCGGGGCAGCCGCCGGTCTTGAGGCTGACGATGCCCTCGACCTCGACCTCGGGGCCGCAGTGCCGCATCCGCACCTCGTGGGCGAGCTGCAGCAGCTCGGGGAGCCGGTCGTCGGGCAGCCGGAGGCAGGCCAGCGCCTGCTCGCTCGGTCAGGCCGACGCCGCGCTCGAGCACCTGCTCGCGGGCGACGGCCAGGACGTCGGCGGCTGGGGATCCGTCGGACGGCGCCGGGGGTCGGCCGGCGCGGGGGTCGGCAGCTCGGTCACGGGGTGGAGTCTGCCAGGTGGCGCGTCAGAGCCCGGGACGCGCCCGGAAGGCCCGGGGTCGAGGCCGCCCGCCAGCGACGGCGCCAGCGCCTGCGCGGCGACCGCGCCGAAGGCCGCCGGGCGAGCCCGACCGGCCCCGGCGGGAGCGCGCCGAGCAGCGGCCGGGCGGCGAGCATCTCCAGGTCGCGCAGCGTTGCTGCGCTCCGCGAGGTCGGGCTCGGTCGGCCAGGCTGCCCGGCGGCAGGCCCGTCAGCTCCAGCCCACGGTGCGCGAGCGCCTCCAGCGTCAGGGCGTGTCGCGTTGAGCGTCCCGAGCCCGGCCGCGGCGACGACCAGGCACCGGCGCGCGCACCGCCTGCGGGCCAGGTCGGCCAGGGTCAGCCCGTCGTCGTCCAAGCGGACCAGGAGGCCGCCGGCGCCCTCGACGAGCACCAGGTCGTGCGTGGCGTCCAGGCGCAGCAGCGTCTCCGCGCAGGACAGCCTGGTCCAGCGGCGGGTCGGCCGCTGAGCCAGGGCGTGCCGTGGGTGCAGGACCGGGCGGTAGCGCATCGACCCCGACGCGCAGACGCGTCACGCCCGCACGGCGGGCAGCGCCTCGGCTACGACTACCTGGTGGTCTGCCCGGGCATCCAGCTCGACTGGGGCAAGGTCCCCGGGCATGGCCGACAGCGCTGCGTCACCCCGGCGGTGTCGACGAACTACACGCTACGACCTCGCGCCCAAGACCTGGGAGCTGCATCCGCGGGGATGCGGTCGGGCACCGTGGTCGTTCACGATGCCCGCCGGCGCCGATCAAGTGCGCCGGGGCGCCGCAGAAGATCGCCTACCTCGCCGCCGACCACTGGCGCCAGCAGGGCGTCCTGGGCGACATCCGGGTCGTGCTCTGGTCCTGCCGACGCCGGCATGTTCGGCGTTCCGGAGTTCGCCGCGGTGCTGGAGCGGGTGGCTCGCCGGCTACGGCATCGAGGTCCACAAGAACAGCGAGCTCGTCGAGGTCGACCCGCACGGCAGGCGGCGCTGTCGTCGCCGACAACGCCGCCGAGCAGCAAGGACGACGATCACCTACGACCTGCATGCACGTCGTGCCCGCCGCAGATCGCCCCGGACTGGGTCAAGGCGCAGCCCGCTCGCCGACCCGGCCAACCCTGCGGGCTACGTCGAGATCGACAAGCACACCATGCAGCACACCCGCTACCCGAACGTGTTCGCGCTCGGCGACGCCGGCAGCAGCCCCAACTGCAAGACCGGTGCCGCGATCCGCAAGCAGGCCCCGGTCGTCGTCCGGCAACCTCACGTCCGTGATGGCCGGCGGCAGCCGCCGACCGCCTCCTACGACGGCTACGCCTCCTGCCCGCTCACCACCGCCCGCGACAAGATGCTGCTCGCGGAGTTCGACTACACGATGAAGCCGCACCCGAGCTTCCCGACGTGCTCATCGACGCGCAGAAGGAGCGCGAGGACATGTGGCTCCCTCAAGCGCTACGGGCTGCCCGTTCCTGTACTGGAACCTCATGCTCCGAGGCCGCGCCTGACCCGAGGGCCGGCACCGGGCGCGAGGGTGACGACGGTCGCGCCGGGGCCGGGCGAGGTCGGGGAACGACGAACGACGGGCAGCAGCGGACCGCGCGTCCAGTTCTTCACCTGTCCGTCACCGAACCGTCGACGGCGGCAGGACACGATCGGCTCCCGCAGCGCCCCGCTCGCCGAGGAGGCCCCATGCACGCTCTGCAGACCTGGCCCGACGAGAGCGCGTTCCTCGACGAGGACGTCCGCCGCCGCCGCAGCGACGAGGTGGACCTGGGGGCGACCTGGCGGGCGGCCGGGTCCGTCGACACCTGGCACGTGTCCTGGCTGCGCGACACCGGCGAGCTGTCCGTCTGCCGCAACGACAGCCTCGTCGGGGTGTGCAGGTCGGTCCACCTGCTGGCCGTGCTCGGCTCGGAGCGCGAGGTCGACGCCCTGCTCGAGGGCTGGCGGGAGGCTCGCGACAGCGAGGACGGCCTCGGGCTGGCTCGACTCCCGGGTGGGCGCCCCGCTGGCCGCCTGACCTGCGCGTGCCGGACGCCCGGCCGGTGCTTACGCTGGCCAGGTGTCCACCCTGACCGACCTGGTGTGCGACCGGACGGCGCTGACGCCTGCCGACCTCGACTGGCTGCACCGGCTCGTCGCGGAGTGGCAGCTGGTGGCGGACCTGTCGTTCTCGGACCTCGTGCTGCACGTGCGGGACCGCTCCGGCGGCTGGCTGGCCGTCGCCCACATGCGGCCCACCACCGGGCCGACCGCCCGCACCGAGGACGTCGTCGGGGTGCTCGCCGAGGAGGCGACGGCGCGCGGGCTCGAGCGGGCGGCGAGCACCGGGCGGCTGCTGCGCGCCGGCGAGCTGGCCCGGGAGGTGGGCCGACCGCCGGGCCGGACGCCGTCCGGGCTGCCGCTGAGCTAGGAGGTGGTGCCGGTGCGGCGCGCCGGTCGGCGTGGTCGCGGTGCTCGCCCGGGACACGCCGCGTGGTGGCGGGGCGGGTGCCCAGCGCGCTGGAGCTGGCCTACCTCACCAGCGCCGGCGAGCTGCTGCAGATGGTCGCGCGAGGGCACGTTCCCCTACGCCGCGGCGCCGGCAGGTCGACCCGGAGACGCGCGCCGCGCGTCGGCGACGGGCTGCTCCGGCTGGACCGCACCGGCCACGTCGTCTACGCCAGCCCGAACGCGCTGTCGGCCTGCCGCCGGCTCGGGGTCACCGGCGACCTGCTCGGCCGCGCACCTGGCGTCGCACCGTCGGCCGGCTGCCGGCCGGCCGCGGCGGGCTGGACGAGCCGCGCGGCGTCCGCGGCGCTGGCCGCGGCGCTGCGCTTCGGCGAGCCGCGCGAGTCCGAGGTCGAGGCCCGCGGGCGCCACCGTGCTGCTGCGGGCGATGCCGCTGGTGCCGGCCGGGGAGCGGCGCGGGGCGCTGGTGCTGGTGCGCGACGTCACCGAGGTGCGCCACCGCGACCGCCAGCTGCTGGGCAAGGACGCGACCATCCGCGAGATCCACCACCGGGTGAAGAACAACCTGCAGACGGTGGCCGCGCTGCTGCGGCTGCAGGCCCGCCGGATGGCCGACCCGGCGGCGCGCGCGGCGCTGGAGGAGTCGGTGCGCCGGGTCGCCTCCATCGCGCTGGTGCACGAGACGCTGTCGCTGACGCTGGACGAGAACGTCGCGTTCGACGCCATCGCCGACCGGGTGCTGGCGATGTGCGCCGAGGTCGCCGCGCCGGAGAGCCGACGTGCGCGTGGTGCGGCGCGCGGCGCGTTCGGCGTGCTGCCCGCGGAGGTCGCGACGCCGCTGGCGATGGTGCTCACCGAGCTGGTGCAGAACGCCGTCGAGCACGCCTTCGCCGACGGGGCGCCGGCGGGACCGTCGAGGTGCGTCGCCGGTGCGCGCCGCCGAGCCGGCTCGACGTGGTGGTCGACGACGACGGGGCGGGGCTGCCGGCGGGCTTCGACGTCGCGGCCTCGACGCGGCTCGGGCTGCAGATCGTGCGGACCCTCGTCGAGGGCGAGCTGCGCGGCACGCTCGCCCTGCGGCCGCGCCGGCGGCGGGACCCGGGTCAGCCTGCGGTGCCGCTGGAGCCGACGGGCCGAGGTGACGCGACGGGCGCGCGCAGGCCGGACTCCACGCCGGGAGCCTGGTCGGCGGCGTCGTTCAGCCGGCTGTAGAGCAGGGCCAGCGCGAGCACGGCGAGCACGCCCAGGGCGCCAGCAGCAGCCGGAACGGCCACACCGTGCGCGCGTGCGAGCGCGCCTCGCGGGGGACCAGCGGCGGGCGGACGTACCGCTCGCCCACGGGGCTCAGGCCGAGCGCAGCCCGGCCGCAGGCCGGAGCGCTTGAGCGCGCGGCGCTCGTCCTCGCTCGTGCCACCCCACACGCCGGAGTCCTGGCCGCTGTCGAGCGCCCAGTCCAGGCAGTCCTGCGTCACCGTGCAGCGCGCGCAGACCAGCTTGGCCTCCTCGACCTGCGCTGCGGCCGGGCCCGTCGTGCCGATCGGGAAGAAGAGCTCGGGGTCCTCGTCACGGCAGAGCGCGTGGTGGCGCCAGTCCATGCGGTCCAACTCCTCGTCTGGTGCGGCCCGTCGCCGGTGGGCTGCTCGGTCACCGGGGCGCGACGGTGCGCCACGGCGGCTGGGGCTCGAGCGGTGCAGGACGTGGGTGCCGGCGGTCCCCGAGCGTGCGGGATCCGGCGGACCGGGCGTGGTCGTCGACGTCCACGATCACACGTCCGGGGAGCGCCAGCGTCTGCACGCAGTCAATCGGCTGACGTCAAGTCACGTCCGGCACACGCCTTGGCTGCTCCACTGCCCCGCTGTCTGTCTGGTCAACGCATCTGGTCAGAGTTGCGGGCAGATCGGTCAGACGACGACGCGCAGCGCGTCCGGCACGGCGGTCAGCCGGACCACCCGGTGCGGTCGCCGAGGTCGTCGCCGTCGACCTGGAACGGGACGGGGCGGTCGGCGGTGAGACCAGCTCCGCCGCGTCGTGCACCTGTCAGCCAGCGCGCGCCCGTGCGGCGTGCGCCCGGGCCGACAGGATCTGGCGCAGGTGGCGCAGCGTCGGTGAACGTGCGCAGGCGCCGCAGCCCGAACAGGTCGAGGCCGGTGTCGAAGGAGGCGTCGCGGGCAGGCGTGCACCGCGGCGCTCGCCGAGGTAGGTCCACGGGTCGGGTGTTGCAGACCAGCGCCAGCCCCGATCGGGACCGGCTCCGCGGCGCCGGGGCGTGTGCAGCAGCAGCGCGGGCCGCGGCCGCGGGTCCGGGAAGAAGTGCGGCGAAGCCCTGGCGCACGAACAGCGCCGGGGTGGCGCGGGCGCCGCGGGCCCGCCGCGCGTCGACGCGGCGGACGACGGCGGCGTCCAGGCCGATGCCGGCGCAGAAGGTGAACCACTGGTCGTCGGCGCGGCCCAGCCCGATCGCTGCGCGTGCGCTCGCTCGGCGCAGCGCCTCGAGCAGCACGCTGGTGGCGTCGACGGCGTTGCTGGGCAGGCCGAGCGCGCGGGCGAAGACGTTGGCGCTGCCGCCCGGCACGACGGCGAGCGGCGGGGTGCGCTCGGCGCGGGCCGTCGGCGAGCAGGCCGTTGACGACCTCGTTGACCGTGCCGTCGCCGCCGAGGCGCGACCACGACGTCGACGCCGTCGGCCGACCGCGGAGCGGGCGATCTCGGTGGCGTGCCCGCGGCGCTTGGTCTCGACGACCTCCAGCCGGACCTCGCTGGCCAGCGCCGAGGGCGAGCACGTCGCGGGTCCGGGCAGTCGTCGCGGTGGCCTTGGGTTCACGACGAGGAGGGCGCGCATCACCAGGAACTCTACCGGCGGCTACGGTCCCCGCCGTGACCGTCGGAGACCGTGTTCCCGCCCGCGCTGCGCCTGGCGACCGTGCTCGTCGCCCTCGAGGCGGCCGTGCTCGTCGTGCTCGGCGTCGTCTACGGCGGTGCGCGGCGTTCGTCGGCTCGCCGGAGTCGCTGGTCGGCACCGAGCTCGGCGCGCCTGCCGATCCTGGGCGTCGGCGTGCTGCTCGGGCTGGTCGCGCGCGGGCTGGGCGCGGCCGCGCCTGGGCGCGCTCGCCGGCGCTGGTCGTGCCAGCTGCTCGCGGCGTTGACCGCGTTCAGCCTGGCCCAGGGCGGGGTGTGGCTGCCGGCGCTGGGCGCTCGCCGTCGCCTCGGTCGGGACGCTGGCGTGCCTGATGTCCGCGCCGGTGCGCGGCGTGCTGGACCCCGAGGGGCCCTCCGGCGCCCGGCTGAGGCGCCGGAGGACGCTCAGTCCTCGGCGAGCAGGCCCTCGCGCAGCTGCGCGAGGGTGCGCGCCAGCAGCCGCGAGACGTGCATCTGGCTGATGCCGAGCTCGCCGGCGATCTGGCTCTGCGTCATGTTGCCGAAGAAGCGCAGCATGAGGATCCGCTTCTCCCGGGCCGGCAGCTTCTCGAGCAGCGGCTTGAGCGACTCGCGGTACTCCACGCCCTCGAGCGACTCGTCCATGACGCCGAGCGAGTCCGCGACCGCCGGGCGAGTCGTCGTCGCCGCCGTCGGGGGCGTCGAGGCGAGACGGCGGAGTAGGCGTTCGCCGACTCCAGGCCCTCGAGGATCTCCTCCTCGGTCATCCCGAGGTGCGTCGGCGAGCTCGGCCGACGGTGGGCGAGCGCCCGTTGCGTCTGCGACAGGTCGCTGGTGGCCTTGGTCAGGCTGAGCTTGAGCTCCTGCAGCCGGCGGGGCACGCGGATCGCCCAGCCCTTGTCGCGGAAGTGGCGCTTGATCTCGCCGACGATGGTCGGGGTGGCGTAGGTGCGAGAACTCCACGCCGCGCTCGAGGTCGAAGCGGTCGACCGACTTGATGAGGCCGATCGTGGCGACCTGCACGAGGTCGTCCAGCGGCTCGCCGCGGTTGCGGAAGCGGCGGGCCAGGTACTCCACCAGCGGCAGGTGCTGCCTCGACGAGCTCGTCGCGCAGCCGGGCGCGGCGCGGGTCGTCCGCGGCCAGGCCGGAGAGCTCGGCGAACAGCTCGCGGGCGCGGGCCCGGTCGGCCGCCGTGCGCTCGGCGCGCGAGCCGCCCGCGTCGGCCTGGGCCTCGACCTCGGCGACGACCTCGGCGGTCTCGGCGTCGATCGGCGACCTCGGCGGTCTGGCGTCGGACGGCTCCTGCGCGGACCGCGGCGGCGCGATCGGTCGGGGACCGTGCGGGGCGGTCACGGCGCGGAGGTGCCGGCCTGCACGGCAGGGTCGTCGGCGTCGGGCGGCGCTTGCGCAGGCTCGAGGGTCACGCGGCTGTCGGCGTCGACGCGGCTGTCGACCTCGCCGGCGAGCGCGGTCAGCACGGTCCAGGCGAAGGTGTCGCGGGAGGGCTGCTCACCGTCGAGCGTCAGCACGCTGACCGACACGGCGATGTCGTCGGCCGACAGCTCGAAGCGCGCACTCCAGGTCGGCGCCGGGCACCGCCTGGGCAGCAGCATGGCGCAGGCCTCGTCGACCGCGATCCGCAGGTCCTCGATGTCGTCGAGGGTGAAGTCCAGCCGCGACGCCAGGCTGGCCGTGGCGGTGCGCAGCACCGAGAGGTAGGCGCCGACCGCGGGCAGCCGCAGCGTGACCACGTCGCGACCCGCCCCCGACAGGGCCTGGCCGGCCGAGGCCGTTCCGGTCAGTTCCACGCGCTCCTCCCGCACACCTGGCTGGGCGACCGCGGTGCGGGACCCGCACCCGATCCTAGGACGGTCCGCCCGCGGGCAGGCCCACGGCGCGACGGCGATCTACCGCACGTTCCCGCGGCTCCGGGTGGGTCGTCACTGTTCGTTACCGAGGTTGCGCAGAGCGTCTCCGGCCACCCGGAACGTCGTCCACTCGTCCTGCGGCACCGCGCCCAGCGAGCGGTAGAAGCCGATCGCCGGCTCGTTCCAGTCCAGGACCCACCACTCCAGGCGCGGCCAGCCCCGCTGCACGCACTCCGCGGCCAGCGCCTGCAGCAGCGCCCGGCCGAGGCCGGTCCCCCGGGCGGCGGGCCGAACGAACAGGTCCTCCAGCCACAGGCCGGTCCGGCCGGTCCAGGTGGAGAAGGTGGGGTACCACAGCGCGAAGCCGACCACCTCCCCGCCGGCCAGCGCGACGTGCGCGCTCGCGCCGCGCTCGACGAACAGCGCCCGGTGCAGGTCCGCCTCGGTGGCCTCGACGGCGTCCGGCTCGCGCTCGTACGCCGCGAGCTCGCGCACCAGGGCGAGCAGCACCGGCACGTCGGCCGGCTCGGCCACACGGATCCCGTTCTGCTGCCCCGTCATCCGGCCAGCCTGGCAGACCGGCGACAGCACTCGGCCCGGCCCCCGCAAGGGTGGCCGGGCCGGGGAGCTGCAGGGTCAGGCCGACTGCGGCTGGACGTACTCCTTGCCCTTGGTCTCCCAGAAGATCGCGGCGATCTCGTCGATCCCGTCCAGCAGCGCCTGGCCGCTGCCGGGTCGATGCTCTCCTTCGCGCCGGTCCCGCTGGCCTTCTTGATCGTGTCGTTGAACAGCGCGTGCAGCTGCGGGTACTTCTCGAAGTGCTCGGCCTTGAAGTAGTCGTGCCACAGCACGGCCAGGTGGTGCTTCACGAGCTCGGCGCGCTCGCCGATGATGTCGATCGCCCGGGTGCGGAAGACCGGGTCCTCGTTGGCCTGGTACTTCTCCTGCATGGCCCTGACGGACTGGGCCTCGATGCGGGCCTGGGCGGGGTCGTACACGCCGCAGGGCAGGTCGCAGTGCGCGGAGACGACGGTCGTCGGGGTGAGGAAGCGGGGGAGCTGCACGGTGGAGTCCCTTCGTCGGAGGATGCGGACCGACCCTAGTGCGAGAGGACCCGCGATGCCGCTCCGGAGGGTGGTCGATGGTCCGAGGACCGTCGATGGAGCCCGCCCTGCGCGACGGTGACTGCCTCGTGGTGCGGCGCGCCGGCCGCGTCCGGCCGGGGGACGTGGTGGTGGCCCGGTTCACCGACCGGCCCGCTCTGCTGGTCGTGAAGCGCGCCGTGCGTCCGGTCGAGGGCGGCGGCTGGCTGCTGGCGTCGGACAACGCCGACGCCCCGGGCGCGGCCGGCGGGGCCGGAACCGTGGAGGCGGTCGTGCTCGGCCGCTACTGGCCCCTGCCGCCGGCCCGGGTGCGTCGCCGTGCCGGGTAGCGGGCCCGGCGGGGACGGGCCGGGTGGCGTGGCAGCATGGCCGCCCGGGTCACCCCCGTCCGGCGTCGCCCGCACCCCCGGGCACCCGCCACCCCGAGAGCCGGCGCCGCGCCGGCCCGCGGGACACCCGGCCAGCACTCTGGAGAGGCTCCGCCCGTGACTTCGCCCGACCGCGACACCGACCCGGCATTCGTGCTGCACCGCGGCGGCAAGATCGAGGTCATCTCGAGCGTCCCGCTGACGACCCGTGAGGACCTCGCGCTGGCCTACACGCCCGGGGTGGCGCGGGTCTGCACCGCCATCGCCGAGGACCCGTCGACCTGGCCCACGACTACACCTGGAAGTCGCACACCGTCGCCGTCGTCACCGACGGCACCGCCGTGCTCGGGCCTCGGCGACATCGGCCCGACCGCCGCGCTGCCGGTGATGGAGGGCAAGGCGCTGCTGTTCAAGCAGTTCGGCGGCATCGACGCCGTCCCGATCTGCCTCGACGTCACCGACGTCGACGACCTCGTCGACACGATCGCCGCGGCTGGCCCCGGCCTTCGGCGGCATCAACCTGGAGGACATCAGCGCGCCGCGCTGCTTCGAGGTGGAGCGCCGGCTGCAGGAGCGGCTCGACATCCCGGTCTTCCACGACGACCAGCACGGCACCGCGATCGTCGTGCTCGCCGCGCTGCGCAACGCCGCCCGGCTGACCGGGCGCGCGCTGTCGCGACCTGCGCGTGGTCGTCAGCGGCGCCGGCGCGGCCGGCATCGCGGTGTCGCGGATGCTGCTCGAGGCCGGTGTCGGCGACCTGGCCGTCGCCGACCCCGGGGCATCGTGCACCTCGGCCGCAGGACCTGAACGACGCCAAGCGGACGTTCGCCGAGGACAGCAACCGCGCGCGGCCTGCACCGGCACGTTCGTCGAGGCGCTGCGCCGGCGCCGACGTCCTGGTCGGGCTGTCCGGCGGGACGGTCGCGCCGGAGGCGGTCGCCTCGATGGCGAAGGACGCGCATCGTCTTCGCGATGGCCAACCCGACGCCGGAGGTGCATGCCGGAGGTGGCGCACGCGGCGGGCGCGGCGGTCGTCGCGACCGGCCGCAGCGACTTCCCGAACCAGATCAACAACGTGCTGGCCTTCCCCGGCGTCTTCCAGGGCGCCCTGGCAGGTCCGCGCCACCGCGGATCACCGAGGGCATGAAGCTGGCCGCGGCCGGCGCGCTCGCCGACGTCGTCGGCGACGACCTGGCCGCGGACCTCGTGATCCCGTCGGTGTTCGACCCGCGGGTGGCGCCGGCCGTCGCCGAGGCGGTCGCCGCGGCCGCCCGGGTGGACGGGCGTCGCGCGGCTGTAACGGCACTCGCTAAGGTTCGTCCTGTGCTTGCCGCCACCTGCGTCGTCCCAGTCCGCCGACGACCCGCTCTCCGGTCTCGAGGTCGGTCCACGGCCCGAGCCCGAGGTGCCCGAGGGGTGGGCGCGCGTGCACGTGCGCGCGGCCTGCCTCAACCACCACGACCTGTGGTCGCTGAGCGGCGTCGGCCTGCCGGCCGACCAGCTGCCCATGATCCTCGGGCTGCGACGCCGCGGGCGTCACCGACGACGGCCGCGAGGTCGTCGTGCACGCCCTGGTCGGCGACCCGAACTGGGACGGCGACGAGACGCTCGACCCCAAGCGCAGCATCCTGTCCGAGGTCCACCAGGGGACGCTGGCCGAGCAGGTCGTCGTCCCGGTGCGCAACCTGCGTGCCCAAGCCGGCGTCGCTGTCGTTCGAGGAGGCCGCGTGCCTGCCCACCGCGTGGCTGACCGCCTACCGGATGCTGTTCACCCAGAGCGGCCTCAAGCCCGGTGACCGGGTGCTGGTCCAGGGCGCCGGCGGCGGCGTCGCCACCGCCGCGATCGCGCTGGCCCGGGCCGCCGGGATCGTGGTCTGGGCCACCAGCCGCGACGCGGCCAAGCGCGAGCGCGCGCTGGAGATCGGCGCGCACGAGGTCGTTCGAGACCGGCGCCCGGCTGCCGGCCCGGGTCGACGCGGTGCTCGAGACGGTCGGCAAGGCGACCTGGGCCCACTCCATGACGGGCCCTGCGGCCGGGCGGCACGCTGGTCGTCTCCGGCGCCACCACCGGCGCCGACCCGAGCGCCGACCTCAACCGGCTGTTCTTCCTGCAGCTGCGCGTCGTCGGCTCCACGATGGGCACCCGCGCCGAGCTGCAGCAGCTGCTGCTCGTTCTGCGCAGGCCACCGGCGTGCGGCCGCTGATCGACGAGGTGCTGCCGCTGTCCGAGGCCCGGCGGGGCTTCGAGCGGGTCGCCGCGGGGGACCTGTTCGGCAAGCTCGTCCTGACCCCCTAGGCCCCCGCCCGCCCGGCGGCCACCCGCAAGGAGCCCGCCCGTGGTGCTGCCGGTGCACGACACCAACCCGGTGCGTCGCACCCCGGTCGTCACGTACGCCCTGATCCTGGCGAACGTGGTGGTCTTCCTGCTCAGCCCGATCGTCGTCACGGTGCTGGGCACCGGCACCGCCGGTGCCCAGTGCCGTCAGGTCGCCTACCTCGACCGGTACGCCGCCAAGCCCGACGAGGTGATCGGCAACGACCGGCCCGAGTCGGTCGCGACCGGCCGCCCCGCCCGCGACCCGGCGACCGGGCAGGTCGGCTGCCTCGCGGTCTCGCCGCCGCCGTACGACAAGAACCCGGCCGTGTCGGTGCTCACCGCGATGTTCGTGCACGGCGGCTGGCTGCACCTGCTGGGCAACATGCTCTTCCTGTACGTCTTCGGCAACAACATCGAGGACCGGCTCGGACGCCTGCGCTTCCTCGGCTTCTACCTGCTGTGCGGGTACGTCGCGACCTACGGCTTCTCGGCGCTGCTGCCCAGCTCGACACCCCGCTGGTCGGCGCCTCCGGAGCCGTCGCGGGAGTGCTCGGCGCCTACCTGGTGCTCTACCCGCGGGCCCGGGTCTGGTCGCTGCTGACCTTCTTCTTCTTCCTGCCGGTCCGGCTGCCCGCCTGGGTGGTGCTCGGGGGCTGGTTCGTCCTGCAGGCGCTGTACTCCGCGGGCGCCGGCATCACCGACGCCACCGGCGGCGGCGTGGCGTACGCCGCGCACGTGCTCGGGTTCGTGGTCGGTGCGCTGCTGGTCCTGCGGCTGCGGGGCAGCGGCCGCGACCGGCGGATCGCCGACCCGCGGTTCGGACCGTACGCCGGGGGCCGGGGCGGCTAGCCCGCCGGCCGGCGGTCAGTCCTCGTCGTCGAGCCGGGCCAGCCAGGTGGCCAGCCGGTCGACGGCCACCTCGAACTCGGGGTTCAGGTCGACGAACTCGACCATCCGCCCGGCCAGCCAGGCGAGCGCCACCGTCTCCTCGCCGCGGCGCTCGGCCAGCTCCTCGATGCCCCGGTCGGTGCTGTACACCGCCGCTCAGCCGAACAGCGCGGACTGCACGAGCGCGACCTGCTCGGCCTCGTGCACCTTGCTCGACCCGGCGGCCGGCGAGGCGGCGTGCCGGCGGGACACCCGGCGCAGCCGCAGGTGCTCCGGCAGGTGGTCGGGCAGCGACAGCGCCACGTGCGCCCAGGCGCCCTGGTTGGCCGGCTCCTCCTGCGCCCAGACCAGGTCGGTGGCCGAGGAGTAGCCGGCGAGCGCGTCCTCGATCTCCTCGCTGGGCAGCGGGTAGAGCTGCTCCATCCGGAGCAGCGCGACGTCGGTCCGCTCGGCCTTGCGCCGTGCCGCGAGCAGGTCGTAGAAGACCTTGCCGGAGCAGAGCACGACCCGCGAGACCCCCGCCGGGTCGAGGCCGTCGGGGTCCGCCAGCACCGGCTGCCAGCGCGCGGCGGTGAAGTCCTCCGGAGCGCTGACCGCCGCCTTCAGCCGCAGCATCGACTTGGGCGTCACCACGACCAGCGGGCGGTGCACGTCGATCAGCGCCTGCGCGCGCAGCAGGTGGAAGTGCTGAGCCGGGGTCGTCGGGTAGGCGACCGTCATGTTGTCCTCGGCGCACAGCTGCAGGAAGCGCTCGATGCGCATCGAGCGGTGGTCCGGGCCCTGGCCCTCGTAGCCGTGCGGCAGCAGCAGCGTCACCCCGCTGCGCTGGCCCCACTTGGCCTCGCCCGAGGCGATGAACTCGTCGACGATGGTCATCGCGCCGTTGACGAAGTCGCCGAACTGCGCCTCCCACATGACGAGCGCGTCCGGCCGGGCGACGGAGTAGCCGTACTCGAAGCCGAGCGCGGCGTACTCGCTGAGCAGGGAGTCGTAGACGTGGAACGGCCCGGCGCCGTCCGCCGAGGTGGCGCAGCGGGGTGTGCTCGGCGGCGTTGCGGCGGTCGATGAGCACGGCGTGCCGCTGGACGAACGTGCCGCGCCGGGAGTCCTGGCCGGCCAGCCGGACCGGGCGGCCCTCGAGCAGCAGCGAGCCGAACGCGAGCAGCTCGCCCATCGCCCAGTCGATCCCGCCCTCGGTCACCATGGCCGCGCGGCGCTTCATCAGCGGCGCCAGCTTGGGGTGCGGGGTGAAGTCCTCCGGCAGCTCGACGTGCGCCCGGCCGATCCGGTCCAGCACGTCCTGGCCGATCGCCGAGCTCACCGACGACAGGGTGAGCACGTCGCGCATCGGCGGCTCCGTCCGACGTGCCGGCGCTGACCTCGCGGGTCTCGGCGAACACCCGCTCGAGCTGCGCCTGGTAGTCCTTCAGCGCCTCCTCGGCCTCCTCGAGGGTGATGTCCCCGCGGCCGACGAGCTGCTCGGTGTAGACCTTGCGCACCGAACGCTTGCCGTCGATGACGTCGTACATCAGCGGCTGGGTCATCGACGGGTCGTCGCCCTCGTTGTGACCGCGCCGGCGGTAGCAGACCAGGTCGATGACGACGTCCTTCTTGAACGTCTGGAGGAACTCCAGCGCGAGCTGGGCGACCCGGACGCAGGCCTCCGGGTCGTCGCCGTTGACGTGGAAGATCGGCGCCTGCACGGTGCGGGCCACGTCGGTGGAGTAGACGCTCGACCGGGACTGCTCGGGGGCGGTGGTGAAGCCGACCTGGTTGTTGATGACGACGTGGAAGGTGCCGCCGGTGCGGTAGCCGCGCAGCTGGCCCATCTGCAGGCATCTCCGCGACCACGCCCTGGCCGGCGAAGGCCGCGTCGCCGTGCAGCAGCACCGGCATCACCGTGAAGCCGGCCTCGCCCTTGTCGATGATGTCCTGCTTGGCGCGCACGATGCCCTCGAGCACCGGGTTCACCGCCTCCAGGTGCGACGGGTTGCTGGTCAGCGACACCTTCGTGGTCCGGCCGTCGGCAGCGGTGAACGTGCCCTCCGCGCCCAGGTGGTACTTCACGTCCCCGGAGCCCTGCACGGTGCGCGGGTCGAGGTTGCCCTCGAACTCGCGGAAGATCTGCCCGTAGCTCTTGCCGACGATGTTGGCGAGCACGTTCAGGCGGCCGCGGTGGGCCATCCCGATGACGACCTCGTCCAGGCCGTGCGCGGTCGCTCCGGTCAGCGCGGCGTCCAGGATCGGGATGACGGACTCGCCGCCCTCGAGGGAGAACCGCTTCTGCCCGACGAACTTGGTCTGCAGGAAGTTCTCGAACGCCTCCGCGGCGTTGAGCCGCTTGAGCACGTGCAGCTGCAGCTCGCGGTCGGGCTGCTCGGCCTTCTTCTCGACCCGCTGCTGGATCCACGAGCGCTGCTCGGGGTCCTGGATGTGCATGTACTCGATGCCGACGTTGCGGCAGTAGGCGTCCCGCAGCACGCCCAGGACGTCGCGCAGCTTCATCACCCGCTGGCCGGCGAAGCCGCCGACCGGGAACTCCCGGTCCAGGTCCCACAGCGTCAGCCCGTGGTTGACCACGTCGAGGTCCGGGTGCGTGCGCACCTTGAACTCCAGCGGGTCGGTGTCGGCCATCAGGTGGCCGCGGACCCGGTAGGCGTGGATGAGCTCCATCACCCGGGTGGCCTTGTCGAGGTCGCCCTCGTGGCTGGTCTGCACGTCCGGCACCCAGCGCACCGGCTCGTACGGGATGTGCAGCGAGGAGAAGACCTCGTCGTAGAAGCCGTCCTCGCCCAGCAGCAGCTGGTGCATCCGGCGCAGGAACTCGCCGGACTGCGCGCCCTGGATCACCCGGTGGTCGTACGTGCTGGTCAGGGTGATCGTCTTGCTGATCGCCAGGCGCGCGAGGGTCTCGTCGGAGGCCCCGGAGAACTCCGCGGGGTACTCCATCGCGCCGACCCCGATGATCGCGCCGGCGCCCTGCATGAGCCGGGGCACCGAGTGCACGGTGCCGATGCCGCCCGGGTTGGTCAGGCTGATCGTGGTGCCCTGGAAGTCCTCGGTGGTGAGCTTGCCCTGCCGGGCGCGCCGCACGATGTCCTCGTACGCCGCGAGGAACTGCGCGAAGTCCATCCGGTCGGCCTCGCGGATGGCCGCGACCACCAGCGAGCGGCTGCCGTTGGGGTTCTGCAGGTCGATCGCCAGGCCCAGGCCGACCGAGCCCGGCGTCACCAGCGCGGGCTTGCCGTCCACCTCGGTGAAGGAGGTGTTCATCACCGGGACGTCGGCGACCGCGCGCACCAGGGCGTAGCCGATGAGGTGGGTGAAGGAGACCTTGCCGCCCCGCGCGCGGCGCAGGTGGTTGTTCAGCACGGTGCGGTTGTCGGCGAGCAGCTTGGCGGGCACGGCGCGCACCGAGGTCGCGGTGGGCACGCTCAGCGAGGCGTTCATGTTCTGCACGACGCGCGCGGCGGCGCCCTTGAGCGCGGTGGGCCGGGGGGCGGACCCGTCCGGGTCCGCGGGGGCCTGCGGGGCAGGGGCCGGGGCCTTGCCGGCCGGCTCCGGCGCCTTGGCCTGGGGCGCCTGCCCGGCGGCCTGGGGCTCGGCGGCCTTCGGCTCAGCGGCCTGGGGCTCGGCGGCCTCGGGCTCGGCAGCCTGGGGCTCGGCCGCCTTGGCCGCGGGCGCCGCGGTCCGCGGGGCGGGCGCGGTCGTCGGCGCGGAGCCGCCGTTGGCCGCCGGCTCGCCGTCGCCGGTCGCCTGCGGGTCGTAGTCGGAGAGGAACTCGCGCCACTGCGGCGAGACCGAGTCGGGGTCCTTCAGGTACTGCTGGTGGATCTCGTACACGAGCCACTCGTTCGCACCGAAGTCTGCCTGCTGTGCCGGCGTCGCCACGCCATCGCCTCTTCCCGCTCTCGGGTTTCGTTGCGGGCTGCGCGCCCACCTCGCAGGTTACCCGGCAGCAACACGCGTCGGAGCACCGCCCGAGCACAGGACGGCCCGGGCGGTGCGGGAGGTGGGCTCAGGCGGGCTCGGCCGGACCGCCGTCCCGCTCGTCGGCGCCGCCCTCGCCGGCCGGCACCCGGGCCGGCGGCGGCGGGTCCACCTCGTACGCGGCGACGCTCTCGACGAGCCGGCGCTGCGGCGAGTCGTCGGGCTCGCGCCGGTCCCCGTCAGCGGGGTCGGGGGCGTCCGGGCCGGGAGGCTGCTGGCTCATGCCGCCGCCCTACCCGTCGACCGGCGGCGCCACCCGTGCCGCCGACTGGCGGTCGGGCGGCCCCGCGCGCAGGGTGCGGGCATGACGGACGCACAGCACGCCCCGGTGCTCGACGGACGGGTGGCGCTGGTGACCGGCGGCAGCCGGGGCATCGGGCGCGAGGTCGCGCGCGGCCTCGGCCGGGCCGGGGCGACCGTCGTGCTGGTGGCGCGCGACCCCGGGCGGCTCGACCGCACCGTCGGCGAGCTCGTCGACGAGGGCCTGGACGTCACCGGCGAGGCGGTCGACCTGGCGGACCTGGCGGCGGTGCAGTCGCTGCCGGACCGGCTGGGGCCGCTGGCAGCCGTCGACGTGCTGGTCGGCGCAGCCGGGGTGATGAGCGACCGGACCGCGAAGACGCTGCGCACGCCCGTCCCGGAGTGGCGGCGGGTGCTCGGCACCAACCTCGACGGCGCGTTCGCCGTGACCGCGGCGTTCGTCCCGGGGATGGCCGCCCGCCGGTGGGGGAGGGTGGTCCACCTGTCGGCCTGCCTCGGCCGGATGTCCGGGCCGGGCACCGCCGGCGGCCTGGCGCCGTACCGGGTGTCGAAGGCGGCGCTGAACGCGATGGTGAAGAACCTGTCCGCCGAGCTGGGGGACGGCCGGCGCGGGGTGCGGGTCGACGCGGTCTGCCCGGGTCACTGCCGGACCGACCTGGGGGGTCCGTCGGCCCCGCGCAGCGCGGCGCAGGGCGCCGACACGGCGGTGTGGCTCGCCTGCCGCGACAGCGGTGAGTCCGGGCTGCTGTGGGAGGACCGTCGCCCCGTCCCGTGGTGAGCGCGCGGCACACTGGCCAGGTGCTCCGGCTCGCGCTCCCGCTGGTCCTGGCAGCGGTGCTCGCCGGCTGCACCTCCCCGGCGGCCGGGCCGGGCCCGAGCCCGGCGCCGGTCACGTCGGGTGCGCCCGCGTTCGCTCCCTGCGCCGCCGGCTTCGGCTGCGCCTCGCTGGCGGTGCCGCTCCCCGACGGGCGCACCGTGGACCTGGCGCTGACCCGTCGGCCGGCCTCCGGCGAGCGGCTGGGCGTGCTGGTCGTCAACCCCGGCGGCCCCGGCGTCAGCGCCGTCGACAGCCTGCAGGCGTCGTACGTCGGCCTGCCCGCCGTGCTGCGCGAGCGCTTCGACCTGGTGGCCTTCGACCCGCGCGGGGTCGGGCGCAGCGGTGCGGTCCGCTGCGCCCCGACGGAGCAGCTCGACCGGTTCTTCGCGCTCGACCCGTCGCCGGACACCCCCGCCGAGCAGCGGGCCTACGAGCAGGGCAGCGCCGCGGTGGCCGCGGGCTGCGCGCAGCGCTCGGGCGACCTGCTGCCGCACGTGTCCACCGCCGCCGCGGCGGACGACCTGGACCGGGTCCGGATCGCGCTCGGTGAGCAGCAGGTCAACTACCTGGGCTACTCCTACGGCACCTCGCTCGGCGTGGCCTACCTCGAGGCGCTTCCCGGACCGGGTCCGCACGATGGTGCTGGACGGCGCGCTCGACCCCGCGCTGACCTGGGACGCCCTGCTGGCGGGGCAGGCCGTCGGCTTCGACACGGCGCTCGGCGCGATGCTGGCCGACTGCGAGCGCACCCGCTGCGCCCTGCGCACGGCCGTGACGGGCGACCTCGGAGCCGCGTTCGACGGCCTCGCCGCCGAGGTCGAGCGCACGCCGCTGCCCACCGGGACCGCGCGGCCGGTCGGTCCGGGCGAGCTCACCCTCGCGGTCGGCGCCGGCCTGTACGACCGGCGCGCAGGCTGGCCGCTGCTGGCGTCCGCCCTGGCCGCCGGCACCCGCGGCGACGGCCGGCCGCTGCTGGCGCTGTCCGACGCCTACCTGGAGCGCACCGAGCGGGGCTACTCGCCGGTCGTCGAGGCCAACCTCGCCGTCACCTGCCTGGACCGACCCTGGCCGCGCGACCCGCAGGCGTACGCCGACCTGGCCGTCGCCCTCGCCCGCGACGCGCCCCGGTTCGGCCCGGCGATCGCGCAGTCCGGCCTGCCGTGCGCCGACTGGCCGGTCCCGGCCGCCGGGGAGCCGCACCCGGTGCGGGCGCCCGGCGCACCGCCGGTCGTGGTGCTCGGGACGACGCGCGACCCCGCCACGCCGTACGCCTGGTCGGTCGCGCTCGCCGACCAGCTGCCCCTCGGCGTGCTGATCACCCACGACGGCGACGGCCACACCGTCTACCGGGCGGGCGCACCGGACTGCGTGACCGACCCGGTCGGGCGCTACCTGGTGCAGGGGCAGGTCCCGCCTGCGACACGCTGCTGACGACCGGTGCACCGGGCCGTCGAGGTGCCCCCGGCAGGATTCGAACCTGCGCTTCTACCTCCGGAGGGTAGCGCTCTATCCCCTGAGCTACGGGGGCTCGGGGCGGGGCCGACGCTACCAGTCCGGGCGGTGAACCCGGGCGGGAGGCGGCCGGTTAGCGTGGCTGCCGTGACGAGCCTGGGCCGGGTGCTGGTGGTGGACGACGACGACGTGATCCGCCAGCTGATCTCGGTGAACCTCGAGCTCGAGGGGTTCGAGGTGTCGACCGCCGTGGACGGCCAGGACCTGCTGGACAAGGTGCAGGCCGTGGACCCGCTGGTGGTCACCCTCGACGTGATGATGCCTCGCCTGGACGGGTGGGAGGCGGCGGCGCGGCTGCGCCAGGACCCCCGTACGGCCGGCGTCAAGGTGGTGCTGCTGACCGCACGGGCGCTGGAGGCCGACCTGCAGCGCGGCGACCGGCTCGGCGTGGACGCCTACCTGACCAAGCCCTTCGACCCGGACGAGCTCATCGAGACGGTGCGCCGGCTGGCCGGCCTGCCCGCCCAGCCCTGACGCCGGAGCGTCAGGCGGGGCCGGGGACGAAGCTGCGGCCGTCCGGCCCGAGCACGAACGGCGTGGTCCCGGGCTGGTCGACGCCGCTGCACGACGCGCCCTTCTCGCGGGACTGCGGACCGTCGGTGTAGCCGTCCAGGAACCGCTGGACCCGCGGGTCGGTCGCCGACGGGACCTCCAGGCGACGGCCCCAGGCCTGCAGCGCCACCGGCGAGGTCTGCCCGGGGTAGGGGCTCAGCAGCCGGTAGGGGTTGCCCTCGACGGCCTCGGTGAGCACGGTCAGCTGGTCGGCCGGCAGATCGGGCCGGTAGGTCACCCAGACCGCACCGTGCTCCATCGAGTGCACGGCGTGCTCCGGCACGATCGGCTCGGTGTACACGGCGCAGGTCTGCGGCAGCGCGCTGTGGTCGCCACCGTCGGGGGCCCGGGTGGCCCGGTCCGGGTAGGCGACCGAGGTGCTGACGTGGTCGGCCGGGAGGTTCCTGGTCACCTGCAGGCCGCTGATCGTCTCGTCCAGGCGGTCGGCCGCGGTCCGGAAGCCCGAGCCGGTGTTCGTGCTGGCGTAGAACAGGATGCCTCCGAGCAGCAGCACCAGCACCGCGACACCGGCGGCGAACCCGAGCGGAAAGGGCTTCTTCACCGGAGCGCTGCTGACGCGCCGGGAGGAGCCGCGGGAGGTACCGCCGCTGGTGCCGCGGGAAGTGCGCTGAGCCATGCGGAGTCCGTCCTGGGTGCGCCGGGTTCGTACGGGGGAGGACGTCCGGAGCGGCGGTCCGGTTCCGACCGCGACGCGCTCCGGAGCGCTTGCCCGCCGAGTCTAGGTCCGACAGGGCGATAACCTCGGAAGGTGACTCCCTCCGAGCTGGGCGCGGCCGTCCGCGCCGCCGTCGCCGCCGCCGTGGCCGACGGGACGCTGTCCGTGCCGGTACCGGCGGAGGTCGTCGTCGAGCGCCCCCGGCAGAAGGGGCACGGCGACTACGCGACGAGCGTGGCGCTGCAGCTCGCCAAGGCGGCCGGCCTGCCGCCGCGGGCGGTCGCCGAGCTGCTGGCCGGCCGGTTGCGCTCGACCGTCGGGGTGGCCGAGGTCGACGTCGCCGGGCCGGGCTTCCTCAACGTGCGGCTCGCCGGCGACGCGCTCGGCCGGGTGGTCCGCGACGTGCTGTCCGCCGGACCGGCGTACGGCCGCAACGACGCGAGCGCCGGCCAGGCGGTGAACCTGGAGTTCGTCAGCGCCAACCCGACCGGCCCGATGCACATCGGTGGCGTCCGGTGGGCGGCGGTCGGTGACGCGCTGGGCCGGCTGCTCGAGGCCAGCGGCGCCAAGGTGACCCGGGAGTACTACGTCAACGACGCCGGGACGCAGATCGACCGCTTCGCGCAGTCGCTGCACGCCGCGGCCACCGGGAGCCCGGTCCCCGAGGACGGCTACGCCGGGCACTACGTCGCCGAGTGGGCGCAGCGCGTGCTGGCCGCGAGCCCGGCCTGCTCGAGCTGCCGGCCGAGCGAGGCCGTCGAGCGCTTCCGGGTGCTCGGGCTGCAGGTGGCGCTGGACGAGATCCGCGGTTCGCTGGCGGCGTTCGGCGTCGAGTTCGACGTGTACTTCTCCGAGGCCTCGCTCGCCGAGTCGGGCGCCCTCGACCGGGCGCTGGCGCGGCTGCGCGAGCAGGGCCACGTCGACGAGCCCGACGGCGCGGTCTGGCTGCGCACGACGGACTTCGGGGACGACAAGGACCGGGTGCTGGTCAAGAGCGACGGCGCGCGCACCTACTTCCTGTCGGACTGCGCCTACTACCTCGACAAGCGCGACCGGGGCTTCGACCGCTGCATCACATGCTCGGCGCCGACCACCCCGGCTACGTCGGGCGGCTACAGGCGCTCGCCGCGTGCGCCGGCGACGACCCCGACGCCACCCTCGAGATCCTGATCGGCCAGCTGGTCAACGTCCTGCAGGGCGGCGAGCCGGTGCGGATGAGCAAGCGCGCCGGCACGGTGGTGACCCTGGAGGACCTGGTCGACGCCATCGGCGTCGACGCCGCCCGGTACGCGCTGGCCCGGTCCTCCGTCGACCAGCAGATCGACCTCGACCTGGACCTGTGGAGCCGGCGGACCACCGACAACCCGGTCTTCTACGTCCAGTACGCCGCGACCCGCGCGGCCTCGGTGCTGCGCAACGCCGCCGACCTGGGGCTCGCCGAGCCCGACCCGGGCGAGGTCGACCTCGCCCTGCTGGACCACCCGCGGGAGATCGACCTGCTGCGGGCGCTCGCCGAGTTCCCCCGGGTCGTGGCGACCGCGGCGGAGCTGCGCGCACCGCACCGGGTGGCCCGCTACCTGGAGGAGCTGGTCGGCACCTACCACCGCTTCTACGACGCGTGCCGGGTGCTGCCCCGGGGCGACGAGGAGGTCGCCGGCACGACCGCGCCCCGGCTGTTGCTGTGCGGGCCACCCGGACCGTGCTGCGGAACGGCCTGGCCGTGCTCGGCGTCAGCGCCCCGGAGCGGATGTGACCGGCACGCTCGGCCGCCGCGGCGGTGGATCTCGACCCGGCGATCTGGCCGCGCACCGCGCGCCGGGTCGACGGCGAGCTGCACCTCGGCGGCGTCGACGTCAGCGAGCTGGCCGCCGAGCACGGCACCCCGCTGTTCGTCCTGGACGAGGCGGACTTCCGGGCGCGCTGCCGCGCCTCGCGGGCCGCCTTCGACGGGCGCCGACGTGCACTACGCGTCCAAGGCGTTCCTGTGCGGCCGTGGCCCGGCTGGGTCGCCGAGGACGGGCTGCACCTGGACGCCTGCAGCGGCAACGAGCTGGCCGTGGCGCTGGCGGCGGGCTTCCCGGCCGACCGGATCGCGCTCCACGGCAACAACAAGTCGGTGGTCGAGCTGGCCCGGGCGGTGGACGTCGGCATCGGCCAGGTCGTGCTGGACTCCGAGATCGAGATCGACCGGCTCGCGGCGGTGGCCGCGCAGGCGCAGACCCGGCGGGCGTCTCGTCCGGGTCACCCCCGGGGTCGAGGCGCACACCCACGAGTTCATCGCCACCGCCCACGAGGACCAGAAGTTCGGCTTCTCGCTGGCCACCGGCGACGCCGCGGCGGCGGTCCGTGCGGTGCTCCGCAGCCGGCCCTGGAGCTGCGTCGGCCTGCACAGCCACATCGGCTCGCAGATCTTCGACACCGCGCGGCTTCGAGGCGGCGGCGCACCGGGTCGTGGGCCTGCTCGGCGCGATCCGCGACGAGCACGACCTGGTGCTGCCCGAGCTCAACCTCGGCGGCGGCTTCGGCATCGCCTACCCCGCCGACGACGACCCGGTGGACGTCGCGGACGTCGCCGCGGGGCTGCGGGCGATCGTCACCGCGAGTGCGCGGCGCCGGGCTGCCGGTGCCGCGGCTGGCGGTCGAGCCGGGCCGGGCGATCGCCGGTCCGGGCACCGTCACGCTCTACGAGATCGGCACGATCAAGCCGCTGCCGGGCCTGCGCAACTACGTCTCCGTGGACGGCGGGATGAGCGACAACATCCGCACCGCCCTCTACGACGCCGGCTACACCTGCGTGCTGGCCAACCGGGCGCCGACGCCCCGCCGGCGCTGTGCCGGGTCGCGGCAAGCACTGCGAGAGCGGCGACATCCTGGTGCGCGACCTGTGGCTGCCCGCCGACGTGGCCCCCGGTGACCTGCTCGCGGTGCCGGCCACCGGCGCCTACTGCTGGTCGATGGCCAGCAACTACAACTACCTGCTCAAGCCGCCGGTGGTCGCGGTGCCGCGACGGCGCGTCGCGCGTCCTGGTCCGCCGGCAGACCGTGGACGACGTGTTCGCGCTCGACGTCGTCGCGGCATGACCCGCCGGCTTTCGGTGCTGTTCCTGCTCGCGCTGCTCGGCGTGCTGGTCGTGCTCGGCCTGCTGGCCGGCGCGCTCGCCGGGCCGGTCGGGGCGGGTGCGTACACCGCGGCCGTGCTCGCGCTGCTCGCGGCCGGCGCGGTGCGGGCGCGCCGCGCCGCGGCCCCCGCGCCGACCGGTCGGACCTGCGGCTGCTGCACGAGCACCGTGCACGACCCGGTCGAGGTGCGCTGATGACCGGCCCGCACCGCTGCGGGTCGCCCTGCTCGGCTGCGGCACCGTCGGCAGCGCGGTCCTGCGGCTGCTGCACGACCAGGCCGACGACCTCACCGCCCGGATCGGCCGCCCGGTCGAGGTCGCCGGCATCGCCGTCCGCCGGCCCGACGCACCCGACCTGCCGGCGACCCGGCGCTGCTCACCACCGACGCGGCCGCCCTGGTGCGCCCGGGACGACGTCGACCTCGTCGTCGAGGTGATCGGCGGCATCGAGCCGGCCCGCACGCTGATGCTGGCGGCGCTCGCGGCCGGCAAGTCGGTGGTCAGCGCCAACAAGGCGCTGCTCGCCGAGGACGGCGCGGCGCTGCACGCCGCGGCCGCCGCGCGGCGGGGTGGACCTGTACTACGAGGCCGCCGTCGCCGGGGCCATCCCGCTGCTGCGGCCGCTGCGCGAGTCGCTGGCCGGTGACCAGCTGCGCCGGGTCGTCGGCATCGTCAACGGCACGACCAACTACATCCTGTCCCGCATGGCCGAGACCGGGCGCCGGCTTCGCCGAGGCGCTGGCCGAGGCGACCGAGCTCGGCTACGCCGAGGCCGACCCGACCGCCGACGTCGACGGGTTCGACGCCGCGGCCAAGGCCGCGATCCTCGCCTCGCTGGCCTTCCACACCCCGGTGACGGCCGCCGACGTGCACCGCGAGGGCATCTCCGCGGTCTCCGCGACCGACGTCGCCGGCGCCGCCGAGATCGGCTGCACGGTCAAGCTGCTGGCGATCTGCGAGCGGCCGACGGCGACGGCGACGCGTCGCCGTCCGCGTGCACCCGGCGATGATCCCGACGCAGCCACCCGCTGGCCGCGGTCGGCGAGGCCTTCAACGCGGTCTTCGTCGAGGCCGAGGCCGCCGGCCAGCTGATGTTCTACGGGCAGGGCGCCGGCGGGGAGCCCGACCGCCAGCGCCGTCCTCGGCGACCTCGTCGCGGTCGCCCGCAACCGGTCGCCGGGGCCGCCGGCCGGCGAGCGACGCTACGCCGACCTGCGCGATCCGCCCGATGGCCGAGACGCCCACCCGCTACCACGTCAGCCTCGACGTGGCGGACAGGCCGGGCGTGCTGGCGACGGTCGCGCGGGAGTTCGCCGCGCACGACGTGAGCATCTCCACCGTCCGGCAGGACGGGCACGGCAGCGACGCCACCCTGGTCATCGTCACCCACAGCGCGCCCGACGCCGCGCTGTCGGCCACCGTCGCCGCGCTGCGCGGGCTGGACATCGTCCGCGCCGTGACGTCGCGTGCTGCGCGTGGAGGGACGTGTGATGACCGCGAACACCACCGCACCGCTCGCGCGCGCCGGCTGGCCCGGGCTCATCGAGGCCTACCGCGACCGGCTGCCGGTCAGCGACGACGACGCCGGTCGTCACCCTGCACGAGGGCGCCACGCCGCTGGTGCCGGCGCCGAGCACCTGTCGCGCGACCGGGTGCGAGCGTGTACCTCAAGGTCGAGGGCGCCAACCCGACCGGGTCCTTCAAGGACCGCGGCATGACGATGGCCATCAGCAAGGCCGTCGAGGAGGGCGCCAGGCGGTCATCTGCGCCTCGCACCGGCAACACCTGCGCCAGTGCCGCCGCCTACGCCGCCCGCGCCGGGCTCACCTGCGCCGTCCTCGTGCCCGAGGGCAAGATCGCCCTCGGCAAGCTGGCCCAGGCGCTGGTGCACGGGGCCCAGCTGCTGCAGGTCGAGGGCAACTTCGACGACTGCCTGGCGCTGGCCAGCAAGCTGCGCGATCGACTACCCGGTGAGCCTGGTCAACAGCGTCAACCAGTACCGCATCGAGGGCCAGAAGACGGCGTCGTTCGAGATCGTCGACGTGCTCGGCGACGCCCCCGACGTCCACTGCCTGCCGGTCGGCAACGCCGGCAACATCACCGCCTACTGGCAGGGCTACCGCGAGTACGCCGCCGACGGGACCACCCGCAGCGGCCCGCGGATGCTGCGGCTTCCAGGCCGCCGGTGCCGCGCCGATCGTGACCGGCGCGCGGGTGCCGAGCCCGCAGACCATCGCCACCGCCATCCGGATCGGCAACCCGGCCTCCTGGACCAGGCGCTGGCCGCCCGGGACGAGTCCGGCGGCGGCATCGACGCCGTCACCGACCGGCAGATCCTGGCCGCCTACCGGCTGCTGGCCCGCAGCGAGGCGGTCTTCGTCGAGCCCGCGTCGGCCGCCTCCGTCGCCGGCCTGCTGCAGGTCGCCGCGGCCGGGCGCTCTCGAGCCGGGCGCACGGGTGGTCTGCACCGTCACCGGCAACGGGCTCAAGGACCCGGAGTGGGCGATCTCCGGGGCGCCCAAGCCCACGACCGTGGCCGCCGACGTCCGGGCGGCCGCGGCTGCGCTCGGCCTCGCCTGACCGACGGCGGCCGGGCGGGGGAGCGGTGCGCGAGGCGGCGGCGCTGCTGCGCCGTCGGGGCGACTTCCGGCGCACCTACCTCGCCACGCTCGTCAGCCTCGGCGGCGACTGGTTCGCCGTCGTCCCGCTGCTGGCGCTGCTGCCCCGGCTCACCGGCGGGGGGCTGGCCGGGGCCCTCGTGCTGGCGGCGGACACCGCGGTGTTCGCGCTGCTGTCGCCGTACGCCGGCACCGTCGCCGACCGGGTGGACCGCCGCCGGCTGCTGATCGCGGCCGACCTCGCCAGCGCCGCCTGCGCGCTGCTGCTGCTCGGGGTGCGCGATGCCGGCACCGCCTGGCTGGCGGTCGCCGCGATCGGCGGGATCGCCGCCGCGAAGGCGTTCGCGCAGCCGGCGGCGCTGGCCGCCCTGCCGAACCTCGTGGCGCCGGCCGAGCTGCGCACCGCGAACCTGCTGACCGGGGCCGCGTGGGGCACCATGCTGGCGCTCGGCGCCGCGCTGGGCGGCCTCGGCGCCGCGGTCCTCGGCGAACGGGTCTGCTTCGTCGTCGACGCCGTCAGCTTCCTGGTCAGCGCGCTGCTCGTGGCGCGCTGCCGGACGCCGTTCCAGCAGGCCCGCCAGGAGCGGGCGCACGCAGGCTTCCGGGCCGACGTGGCGGAGGCGGTGCGCTACGCCCGCGGCGAGCCCCGGGTGCTGGCGCTGCTGGCGGCCAAGCCCGGCATCGGCTTCGCCAACGGGGCGCTCGTGCTGTTCCCGCTGCTGGCGAGCGACGTGTTCGGGGTGGGCGAGATCGGCATCGGGCTGCTGTTCGCGGCCCGGGGACTGGGCGCCGTGCTCGGCCCGCTCGCGCTCGCCGGCCGCGAGCGCGGTGACGCGGCGCTGCACCGGCTGCTGTTCCTGTGCGTCGCCGGCTGCGGCCTGGGCTACGTCGCGGTCGCGGTCGCGCCGGTCTTCGGCCTGGCGCTGCTGCTGGTGACCCTGGCGCACGTCGGCGGGGGCGCCAACTGGGTGGTGTCGACCTACGGGTTGCAGGCCGTGGTCCCGGACGGCGTCCTCGGCAGGGTGGCCGGCGCCGACTTCATGCTCGTCACGCTGGCCGTCGCGGCCAACCAGGTCGTCGCCGGGCTGCTGTCGGAGGTCGTCGGCACCCGGCTGCTGGTGGCCTGCTTCGGCGGCGGGTCGCTGGTCTACGCGCTCGTGTGGTGGACCGCGACGCGTACGGTGCGAGCGGCCGCGCAGACGGTGCGGACCTAGCCCGAGGAGTGCTCGTGCCGTCGTTCGTCCCCGGACCCGTCCGGATCCGGGTGCCCGCCACCAGCGCCAACCTGGGCCCGGGCTTCGACAGCGCCGGGCTGTGCCTCGCCCTGCACGACGAGGTCGAGGCCGAGGTGACCGCGCAGGGCCTCACCGTCGAGGTCACCGGCGAGGGCGCGGGGACGCTGCCCCGCACGGCGCGGCACCTGGTCGTCCGGGCGATGACCGAGACGTTCGCCCGGCTCGGCGGCGCGCCCCCCGGTCTGCGGCTGCGCTGCGCCAACGCCATCCCGCAGTCCCGAGGCCTGGGCTCGTCGTCCGCCGCCATCGTCGCCGGGGTGCTGGCCGCCCGAGCGCTCGTGGACGGCGGTGCCGGGCAGCTCGACGACGACGCGGTGCTCGCCCTGGCCGACGCGATCGAGGGACATCCGGACAACGTCGCGGCCTGCCTGCGCGGCGGTTTCACCCTGGCCTTCGCCACCTCGGACGGGGTACGGGTGGTCCGCCGCGACGCCCATCCCGACCTGCTCCCGGTCGTGCTCATCCCGTCCTCGACGGCGTCGACCGCCGAGGTGCGGGGCCTGCTGCCGCGGTCCGTACCGCACGCCGACGCCTCGGCCAACGCGGCGCGGGCGGCGCTGCTCGCGCTCGGGGTGACCGGTGCGCCGGAGCTGCTGCTCGCCGGGACCGAGGACCGCCTGCACCAGGCCTACCGGGCGCCGGCCATGCCGGCCACCGCCGAGCTGGTGGCCGTGCTGCGAGCCGAGGGCGTCCCGGCGGTCGTCAGCGGCGCGGGCCCGACGGTGCTGGCGCTCACCACGCGTGACGGCGCGGCACGGCTGCTGGGGCGCGCCCCGGACGGCTGGGACGCCCGGGCGCTGCCCGTCGACGCGACCGGCGCCGTGCTGCTGCGCTGACCGCCCGGCGGCCCGCCCGACCGGCGGCCCCGCTGGTGGCAAGGCACGTTTCCGGTTCGGGTCCGCGCCGGCGCGCGGCCTCGCGCCCGGCCCGGAGGGCGCCGCGGACCGCCGTTCCCGGTGGGATCGGGGACGGCGCGGCGTTTGTACGTTCGGCTCACCGTGTGCAACGCTGTTCGCGTACGCCGTCCCGAGTTCGCGGGTAACGTACACACGCCGACGAGCACCCCATCTTTCGTTCCGGCCCCTTCCCCCTGCCCGGGTCCGTCCCAGGTTCCCGGGGTCGCGGCGCGGCGATCGCGCTCGCCGCCGCGGCACCACCGTCCACCTCGCCGCAGGCGAGGCCACCGGCTCAGCCGGAGCACTCCGCCCGGCCGCACCCGCGGCCCGGTCGGCACACCGGGAGGACCCTCCTTGACCGACACCACCGACCTGCTGCAGGACGCCGCGCCCGGGGAGCAGGCCCCCGCCGGGCCGGCCCCGCGCACGCGTCGCCGCGCCTCCACCGGAGGGCTGTCCGCGATGGTCCTGCCCGAGCTCCAGGCGCTCGCCGGGGAGCTCGGCATCGGCGGGACGGCGCGGATGCGCAAGAGCCAGCTCATCGAGGCGATCCAGCTGCGGCAGTCCGGCGGGCCGGCTCCGGCCGCCGCCGAGGGCAACGGCGCCGCGCCGGCCGCGGCGAGCGCCGCGCCGGCCGCGGCGAGCGCCGCGCCGCGGCGGCGAGCGCCGCGCCTGCGGACGACGCGGGCGCGCCCGCGGCCCCTGCCGCACCGGCCCGCACCCGGGCGCCCCGCCGGGCGTCGCGGTCGGCCGCGGCAGCCGCCCAGCCCGCCGCCGACGCGCCCACCGCCCCCGACGCGGACGCGGCCGGCCCTGCGGTCGAGCGCCGGCCGGACGACGCCGGCAGCCCCGACGCCGCTGACGACGGCGACCGCTCGGAGCGGGTCGACCGCGGCCGGGAGCGGTTCCTCGAGCGGGAGGCCCGCCGGCAGCAGCGCCAGTCGGCGCCGGACTCCGACGACGACCGCGACCCGCAGGACCGCGACCCGCGCGACCGTGAGCCGCGCGACCGGGCCGCCCAGGACCGGGGCGGACAGCGTCCGGACCGCGACGCCCCGGACCGCGACGGGCAGGGTCGGGGCGCGCAGCGTCCGGACCGCGAGGCGCAGGACCGCGACGCGCCGGACCGCGGCGCTCCGGACCGCGGCACTCCACGTCCGGAGCGCGACGCGCCGGACCGCGGCCCGCAGCGCCCGGACCGCGACGCCGGCCCCCGCCGTGACGAGGACGACGACGCGAGCGGACGGCGCGGGCGCTTCCGCGAGCGCGGCCGCAACCGTCGCAGCCGCGGCGCGGACCGCTTCGGCGGCAGCAGCGAGACCGAGCCCGTCGTCAGCGACGACGACGTGCTCCTCCCGTCGCCGGCATCCTGGACGTCCTCGACAACTACGGCTTCGTCCGTACCTCGGGATACCTGACCGGGCCGAACGACGTGTACGTCTCGCTGCCGCAGGTCCGCCAGTACGGCCTGCGGCGCGGCGACGCGGTCACCGGCGCGGTCCGCCAGCCGCGCGAGGGCGAGCGCAAGGACAAGTACAACGCGCTGGTCCGGCTGGACACCGTCAACGGCCTGGACCCCGAGCAGGCGCGCAAGCGCCCGGAGTTCACCAAGCTGACGCCGCTCTACCCGCAGGAGCGGCTGCGCCTGGAGACCGAGCCGTCAGTGCTCACCACCCGGGTCATCGACCTGGTGATGCCGATCGGCAAGGGCCAGCGGGCCCTCATCGTCAGCCCGCCCAAGGCCGGCAAGACGATGGTGCTGCAGTCGATCGCCAACGCGATCACGACGAACAACCCCGAGTGCCACCTCATGGTGGTGCTGGTCGACGAGCGGCCCGAAGAGGTCACCGACATGCAGCGCTCGGTGAAGGGCGAGGTCATCGCCTCGACCTTCGACCGGCCGCCGCCGGACCACACCACGGTCGCCGAGCTGTCCATCGAGCGGGCCAAGCGCCTGGTCGAGATGGGCCACGACGTCGTCGTCCTGCTGGACTCGATCACCCGTCTGGGCCGCGCCTACAACCTGGCTGCCCCCGCCAGCGGCCGCATCCTGTCCGGTGGCGTGGACTCCACGGCGCTGTACCCGCCCAAGCGCTTCCTCGGCGCGGCCCGCAACATCGAGAACGGCGGCTCGCTGACCATCATCGCCACCGCGCTGGTGGAGACCGGCTCCACGATGGACACGGTGATCTTCGAGGAGTTCAAGGGCACCGGCAACGCCGAGCTCAAGCTGGACCGCCGGCTGGCGGACAAGCGGGTCTTCCCGGCGGTCGACGTCAACGCCTCCGGCACCCGCAAGGAGGAGATCCTGATCGCCCCCGACGAGCTGCGCCATCGTCATCAAGCTGCGCCGGGTGCTGCACGCGCTCGAGCCGCGCAGGCGCTCGAGCTGCTGCTGGACAAGCTGAAGAAGACGCGCAACAACGTCGAGTTCCTCATGCAGATCCAGAAGACGACGGTCGCCGGACTAGCTCCGCCGTACGCCCCGGGCCGGGTCCCCTTCGCGGGGCCCGGCCCGCGGCCGTACTGCCGTACCCCACCTCCGCCCACGATCATGGAGTTGCTGCCCGGCGCTGAGCGTGCCGCGCGGTCACGTACTCCCTGATCGGCGCGGCCCGGGGGCGTACCGCAGGGGAAGGGCGGGCGCAGTGCAGGGGAGGGGCGGCCGGCGGGAAGCCCGCGGCGGCCCAGGCGTTGCAGCAGGGCAGTGCGCCGCTCTGGCACACTGGTTGCTCCGAGCTCCGGTTCCCGTCCCCGCAGCGGGTACGACCCGGCGGCTTCCCGACCGAGAGGCACAGCCATGAAGGCCGACATCCACCCGCGTACACCGAGACCACCGTCACCTGCGGGTGCGGCAACACCTTCACCACCCGCAGCACCAACGGGTGGCGACACCCGCGTCGAGGTCTGCTCGGCCTGCCACCCGTTCTACACCGGCAAGCAGAAGATCCTCGACACCGGCGGCCGCGTCGCCCGGTTCGAGAAGCGCTTCGGCAAGCGCGCCGGCAAGTAGCGCACCGACGGCGCCCGTCCCCCTCGGGGTGGCCGGGCGCCGTTGCCGTGCCCGGCCCGCGTACCCCGACAGGAGCCCACCCCATGGCTGACCGCGCTCGACGACCTGCTCGCCGAGCACGCCGACCTGGAGCAGCAGCTGGCCGACCCGTCGGTGCACGCCGACCAGGCGCGGGCCCGCGAGCTCGGCCGGCGCTACGCCGAGCTCGCGCCGGTCGTCGCCGCCGCGGCCGAGCGCGACGCGCTGCGCGGCGACCTGCAGGCCGCCCGGGAGCTCGGCGAGGACGACGAGTTCGCCGCAGACGCTCGCGAGCGGATCGCCGCCCTGGACGCCCGGCTCCGCGAGCTGCTGCTGCCCGAAGGACCCCGACGACGACAAGGACGTCATCCTCGAGATCAAGGCCGGCGAGGGCGGCGAGGAGTCCGCGCTGTTCGCCGGCGACCTGCTCCGGATGTACCTGCGCTACGCCGAGCGGCACGGCTGGACGACCGAGCTGCTCGACGCCGCCGAGGCCGAGCTCGGCGGGTACAAGGACATCTCGCTCGCCGTCCGCAGCCGCGACCCCGGCAACCCGGTGTACGGCCGGCTGAAGTACGAGGGCGGCGTGCACCGGGTGCAGCGGGTGCCGGTCACCGAGAGCCAGGGCCGCATCCACACCAGCGCGGCGGGCGTCCTGGTGCTGCCCGAGGCCGAGGAGGTCGACGTGCAGATCGACCCGAACGACCTGCGCATCGACGTCTTCCGCTCCTGCGGCCCGGGCGGGCAGAGCGTCAACACCACCGACTCCGCCGTCCGGATCACCCACCTGCCGACCGGCGTCACCGTGTCGCTGCAGAACGAGAAGAGCCAGCTGCAGAACCGGGAGTCCGCGCTGCGCGTGCTGCGCTCCCGGCTGCTGGCGCTGGCGCGGACGAGCAGGCCGCGAAGGACAGCGACGCCCGCGGCTGCCAGGTCCGCACCGTCGACCGCAGCGAGCGGGTCCGCACGTACAACTTCCCGGAGAACCGGATCACCGACCACCGGGTGGGCTACAAGGCCAACAACCTCGGCCAGGTGCTCGACGGCGACCTCGACGCCGTCATCGACTCGCTGGTCGACGCCGACCACGAGGCCGCGCTCCAGGGAGACGCATGACCCCGCTGCAGGAGGCCGTCCGCGCCGCCGGCGCCCGCCTCGCCGACGCCGGCGTCGAGCTCGCCCGAGCACGACGCCGAGCTGCTGGCCGTGCACGTGCTGGGGCTGTCCCGCCCGGGTGACCTGGTGCTCGTCGACGACGTCGGCGACAGCGCCGGCGCGTTCGCCGACCTGGTGGACCGCCGCGCCGACCGGGTGCCGCTGCAGCACCTGATCGGCACCGTCGGGTTCCGCTGGATCGAGCTCGCGGTCGGTCCGGGGGTGTTCGTGCCGCGCCCGGAGACCGAGGCCGTCGTGCAGTGGGCCGTCGACGCGCTGCAGGGCGTGCCGGCCCGCTCGTCGTCGACCTGTGCACCGGCTCGGGCGCGATCGCGCTGTCGGTGGCCGACGAGGTGCCGGGGGTCACGGTGCACGCGGTCGAGCGCGACCCGGACGCGCTGGCCTGGGCGCGCCGCAACGCGGCCCGCCGGGTCGCGGCCGGCGACCCCGAGGTGCAGCTGCACCTCGGCAGCGCCGAGGACGCCCTGCCCGAGCTGGACGGCCGGCTGGACCTGGTCGCGAGCAACCCGCCCTACGTCGCCACGACCGAGGCGCACTCCCCGCCCGGAGGTGCTCGACCACGACCCGGGCATCGCGCTGTGGGCCGGCCAGGACGGCCTCGACGTCGTCCGGCTGGTCGAGTCGGCGGCCCGCCGGCTGCTCGAGCCGGGCGGGCTGCTCGTCGTCGAGCACGCCGACCGGCAGGGCCGCAGCGCCCCGGCGCTGCTGGCCGCGTGCGGCGGCTGGGACGAGATCACCGACCACGTCGACCTGGTCGGCCGGGACCGGTTCGTGACGGCCCGGTGGGCGGGATGAGCACCACGTACGACGTCCGGGAGGGCGCGGACCCGCAGGCCGGCATCGACGCGGCGGTCGACGCGCTGCAGGGCGGCGAGCTGGTCGTCCTGCCCACCGACACGGTGTACGGCATCGCCGCTGACGCGTTCTCCCCGGACGCGGTCGGGGCGCTGCTCGAGGCCAAGGGCCGCGGCCGGGACATGCCGGTCCCGGTGCTGGTGGGGGCCTGGAACAGCCTCGACGGCCTGGCCGAGGAGGTGACCCCGCGGGCCCGCGAGCTCGTCCAGGCCTGCTGGCCGGGCGGGCTGACGCTGGTGGTCCGGGCCGCCCCCAGCCTGGCCTGGGACCTCGGTGAGACCCGCGGGACGGTGGCGCTGCGGATGCCGCTGCACCCGGTCGCGCTCGCGGTGCTGGCCCGGACCGGGCCGCTCGCGGTGTGCAGCGCGAACCGCAGCGGCCTGCCCGCGGCGCCGGACGCCGCCGAGGCGGCCCGGCAGCTCGGGACGGCGGTGGCGGTCTACCTGGACGGCGGGACGAGCGGCGGCGGGCCGGCCAGCTCGATCGTCGACCTGACCGGGGACGTCCCCCGGCTGCTGCGCGTCGGGGCGGTGCCGCGCGAACAGCTCCTGGAGGTGCTGCCCGACCTGGACACCGCGCCGTGAGCGCCGGCGCGGTCTTCCGCGTGCTGCACGTCTGCACGGGCAACATCTGCCGCTCGCCGATCGCCCAGCAGCTCACCCGGGCGGGGCTGGCGGAGCGGCTCGGCGAGGACGCCGGGCGGGTGCTGGTCGAGTCGGCCGGCACCTGGGGGCACACCGGCAGCGCGATGGAGCCGGAGGCGCTGCAGACGCTGCGCGGCTACGGGCTGTCCGGCGAGGACTTCCGGGCCCGCGAGCTCGCCGCCGAGCACGTCGCCGCCGCGGACCTCGTGCTCGGGGCGACCCGCGAGCACCGCGCCAGCGCCGTGGTCCTGCACCCGCGTGCCGCGGCCCGCACCTTCACGCTGCGCGAGTTCTCCCGGCTGGCCCGTGCGGTGGACCCGGCGGGACTGCCCGACGGGGACGTCGTGCGAGCGCTTCTCGGCGCTGGTCCGGGCCGCCGCCGCGCAGCGCGGCCGGGTGCCGGTCCCGACCGACCCGGCGCACGACGACCTGGCCGACCCCTACCACGCGCCGCTGGCCTCGTTCGAGGTCTGCGCGCGGCTGGTGGACGAGGCGCTGCAGGCGCCGCTGGACCTGCTCGCCGGCCGGACGTCGCCGGTCCGCCCGTAGACTGCGCAGCGCCGCCGACGCCTGCCAGGGAGCACCGCCATGACCTACTACGGCCCCGACTTCGACGCCCTGGCCGCGCACGACCCCGAGATCGCCGGCGTGGTCCTCGACGAGCTGGACCGGCTGCGCGGCGGGCTGCAGCTGATCGCCAGCGAGAACTTCACCAGCCCGGCGGTGCTGGCCGCGCTCGGCATCGACGCTGTCGAACAAGTACGCCGAGGGCTACCCCGGGCGCCGGTACTACGGCGGCTGCGAGGTCGTCGACCGCGCCGAGCAGATCGGCATCGACCGGGCGAAGGCGCTGTTCGGCGCCGAGCACGCCAACCTGCAGCCGCACTCCGGCGCCAGCGCGAACCTCGCGGTCTACGGCGCGTTCCTGCAGCCCGGCGACACCGTCCTGGCGATGTCGCTGCCGCACGGCGGGCACCTCACCCACGGCACCAAGGTGAGCTTCTCGGGCAAGTGGTTCGACGCCGTGCACTACGGCGTCGCGACAGGACACCGAGGACATCGACTACGACCAGGTCCGTGACCTGGCCCGCGAGCACCGGCCGAAGATGATCATCTGCGGGTGGGTCGGCGATCCCGCGGCTGATCGACTTCGCCGCGTTCCGCGCAGATCGCCGACGAGGTCGGCGCGATCCTCATGGTCGACGCCGCGCACTTCATCGGGCTGGTCGCCGGCGAGGCGATCCCGAGCCCGGTGCCGTACGCCGACGTGGTCACCTTCACCACCCACAAGGTGCTGCGCGGCCCGCGCGGCGGGATGCTGGTCTGCAAGGCCGAGCACGCCGCGGCGCTGGACAAGGCGGTCTTCCCGATGATGCAGGGCGGTCCGCTGATGCACGCGGTCGCCGCCAAGGCGGTCACCCTCCGGGAGGCCGCGACGCCGGAGTACCAGGCCTACGCCCGCCAGGTCATCGCCAACGCCCAGGCCCTGACCGCGAGCCTGGCCGCCGAGGGGATGCGCCCGGTCACCGGCGGCACCGACACCCACCTCGCGCTGCTGGACCTGCAGGGGATCGGGGTCACCGGCGCGGACGCCGAGGCGCGCTGCGACGCCGCCGGCATCGTGCTGAACAAGAACGCCATCCCGTACGACCCGCAGCCCGCCGTCGGTCGCCTCGCGGCGATCCGGGTGGGCACCCCGGCGGTCACCACCCAGGGCATGGGCGAGGCGGAGATGAAGGAGATCGCGCGGCTCATCGGCCGCGCGCCGTCCGGGACGCCGACGGCTCCGCCGCCGCCGACGTGCGGGCCGGGTGTGTCCGCGCTGGTCGCAGCGCGCACCCGGCCTACCCGCGGAAGCCGAGCGGCTAGCCTGCGGCCGTGCGGGAGTACGCTGCTCGTCCTGCTGGTCGCCGCCGCGGTCACCTACCTGCTGACGCCGCTGGCGCGTCGCCTCGCCGTGCGGATCGGCGCCCTCGCCGAGCCGCGCGACCGGGACGTGCACGCCATCCCGACCCCGCGGCTCGGCGGCCTGGCGATGTACGCCGGCGTCGCGGCGGCGCTGCTGGTCGCCAGCCAGCTGCCGGCGCTGCGCCAGGTCTTCACGCTACTCCGACGTGCAGGCCGTGCTGGTCGGCGGCGGGCTGATCTTCCTGCTCGGCGCTGGTCGACGACCGCTGGGGCCTGGACGCGCTGACCAAGCTGGCCGGTCAGATGCGTGGCCGCCGGGGTCATGGTGCTGCTCGGCCTGCAGCTGCTCTACCCTCACGCTGCCGGGCGTCGGGCGCGATCTCGCTCGGCCCGGACGTCGCGTGCCGCTGACGATCCTGCTCGCGCTGCTCACGTCAACGCGATCAACTTCATCGACGGGCTGGACGGGCTGGCCGCCGGGGTCGCGGCCATCGCGGCGCTGGCCTTCTTCGCCTACACCTACTCCCTGTCGACCGGGCAGGTGACCTCCGGGATCGAGCTCGACCGGATCAGCTCGCCGACCCTGCTGGCCGCCGTGCTGGCCGGTGCCTGCCTGGGGTTCCTGCCGCACAACTTCAGCCCGGCCCGGCATCTTCATGGGCGACTGCGGGTCGATGCTGGTCGGCCTGATGCTGGCCGCGGCCGTGACCAGCCTGACCGGGCAGTTCGACTACTCGCACGCTGCCGGCCTCGACGACGTTCCCGGCGCTGCTGCCGCTGCTGCTGCCGATCGCGGTGCTGGCGGTCCCGTTCGTCGACCTGCTGCTGGCGGTGGTCCGCCGGACCCGCGCCGGCCGCTCGCCGTTCGCGCCGGACAAGACGCACCTGCACCACCGGCTGCTGGAGATCGGCCACTCCCACCGCCGGGCGGTCCTGCATCATGTACTTCTGGACGGCGCTGCTCGCCTTCGGCGCCGTCGCGGCGAGCGTCAGCGGAGGGCCCTGGCAGGTGCTGACGGTCGTCGTCGCCCTGACCTGCGTCGCCGCCGCTGCCGTCCTGGTGCCGCGCCGCCTGCGGGCCCGGGCCGGTGGCTGACCACCCCGGCCGGCGCGGCGCCGGCGGTCTCGCCCCGGTCGTCACGCTGGTCACCGGGCGCGGGCTGCGCCGTGCTGGCCGGCCTGCAGCTCGGCGGGCGGGGCGTGCTGTCCGCGGCGCTCGGCGACCGCCCTGGTGATCGCCTTCTTCTGGTCCGGGCTCGTGCCGCTGCTGCTCGCCCGGGACCGGCAGGAGCGCGCCGGGGCGGCGCTGGTCGTCCTGCTGGTGAACTACGTGCTGCGCCTGCTGCTGGTGCTCGTGGTGCTCCGCCTGGCTGCGCTCGGCGGCGCGGTGGACGCCCGCGCCGTCGGTCTCACCGTGATCGCCGGGGCGCTGGCCTGGACGGCCGCGCAGGCGGTCACGCTGATCCGCCGCGGCGGGGGGTGAGGGGGCGGCCGAACCGGTCCCAACCGCACCTTGTAGGCTGCGCGGACCATGCCGCCAGACACCTCCGGGCCGTCAGAGGCGTCAGGCGATCCCTCCGGGGACGCCGGGCGTCAGGGCTCGGCGGATGCCTGGGGCGCCTTCGGCCTCGTGGTCGCCGGCGTCCTCGTCTGGGGCGGCGTGGGAGCCCTTCTGGGCGCCTGGTTGGACAGCAAGATCCCGGTACTGGTCGGGTCTGCTGGTCGGCATGTCGGCCGGCTTGTACCTCGTGCTGGTTTCGCTACGGTAGGGCCGTGAACAGGCGCTCGACGGCACGCATCCGCGAGCGGTCGTAGGAGCCGAAGGACGATGTGAACGACCTGGCTGTCTGGCCGCGGAGGGCTCCTTCCAGAGCCCCGGACCGCGCGACTTCGAGTTCCCCGGCATCGGGAGGCACGTTCTTCACCAAGCCCATGCTCATCATCGTGCTCGGCACGCTGCTGGTGGCGGTGTTCTTCTACGTGGCCACCCGGCGCGCCGCACAGGTGCCCGGCAAGATGCAGTTCGTGGCGGGAGGGCCTGTACGGCTTCGTCCGCAACTCCATCGCCCTCGACGTCATCGGCAAGGAGGGCCTGAAGTTCGCGCCCTACCTGGCGACGCTGTTCTTCTTCATCGCCGTGCTGAACATCTGCCGGGATCGTGCCGCTGCTGCAGTTCCCGCCGACCTCGCCGCATCGCGTTCCCGCTGGTCCTCGCGGTGATCAGTCTGGGTGATCTTCATCGACATCGGGATCAAGCGGCAACGGCTTCGTCGGCTACTTCAAGGACGATGATGTTCCCGCCCGGGGTCCCCTGGCCGGTCTACATCCTGCTGGCCCCGATCGAGTTCGTCTCGACCGTCATCATCCGGCCGGTGACGCTCACCCTGCGACTGACCTTCAACATGTTCGCCGGCCACCTCGTCCTGCTGCTGTTCGTCCTCGGCGGCGAGTACCTGCTGTCTTCGAGACAGGGCGGCCTGGTGGGCATCGCTCGCGGGCTCCGTCAGCCTCCTCGGTGCATCGTCCTCACGTTCTTCGAGGGCTTCGTCCAGCTCCTGCAGGCCTACGTCTTCACGCTGCTGTCCGCGCTGTACATCGGCGGCGCGCTCGCGGACGAGCACTAGGCCCGGCACGGGCACCCAGACCGCACGACCGCACCACCTCGCGACGCACCACCCCACGCACGCGCCCCGGAAGGAACAGCACCATGACTGGCAGCCTCGACATGGTCGGCTACGGCCTGGCGGCCATCGGCCCGGGCATCGGTATCGGCCTGATCTTCGCCGCCTACATCAGCGGCGTGGCCCGCCAGCCCGAGTCGCGCGGCGTGCTGCAGACCATCGCGTTCCTCGGCTTCGCCCTCGCCGAGGCGCTCGCCATCATCGGCATCGGCCTCGCCTTCGCGCTCTGACCGTGGCGCATGTCCCTGGCAAGCGTCGACCTGGCGGGCGCTGCTCGCGGCGGAAGGCGAGCCGAACCCGCTCCTCCCGCACCCGTCCGAGATCATCGTCGGCATCATCGCCTTCGCGCTGCTCTTCCTGTTCCTCAAGGCCAAGGTCGTCCCGCGCTTCGAGAAGACCTACGCCGACCGCACCGCGCGCCATCGAGGGCGGCATCGAGAGGCGCAGAAGGCCGCAGGCCGAGGCGAAGGCGCGCTGGAGCAGTACCAGGCGCCAGCTGGCCGAGGCCCGCGACCGAGGCCGCCAGATCCGCGACGAGGCGCCCGCCGAGGGCCGCAGATCCTCGAGGAGCTGCGCACCCAGGCCCAGGAGGAGGCGGCCGCGGATCGCGGCCGCGGCGAGGAGCAGATCGCGGCCGAGCGCCAGCAGGTCGTCAACGAGCTGCGCGGCCAGATCGGCACGCTCGCCGTCGACCTGGCCGGCCGCGTGGTCGGTGAGTCCCTCGCCGACGACGCCCGCCGGCGCGGCACCGTCGACCGGTTCCTGGCCGAGCTCGACGGCAGGCGCCCGGGCAGCGGCCAGCCGGCCGGGACGGCCGCTGATGGAGGCCGCAGCCGCGCGGCGATGCGGGCCGCGCTGGCCCGGTTCGACGAGCAGGTCGCCGCGCTGCCGGACGGCGCCGGCAGCTGCGAGGTCGCCGACGACCTGCTCGCGGTCGCGCGGCTGCTGGACGGGCAGCCGTCGCTGCGCCGGGCGCTGGCCGACCCGGCGTCGACGCCCGGACGACCGGCGCGGCCTGGCCGGCGTCGCTGCTCGGCTCGCAGCTGTCGGCGCCTGCCGCTCGAGGTGCTGTCGCGACCGGTCGGCGCCAGCGCTGGTCGCGCCCGGTCGACCTGGTCGAGGCCGTCGAGACGCTGGCCGCCGAGGCGGCGCTGGTCGCGGCCGAGGCGCGACGGCGAGCTCGACGACGTCGAGGACGAGCTGTTCCGGTTCGGCCGGATCGTCGAGCGCGAGCCGCGAGCTGCGGCGCGGCGCTCGACCGACCCGGCGCCTGCCGGAGGACCGCAAGACGCGGCCTGGTCCGGAGCGCTGCTCGGCGGCCGGGTCCGCCCGGTCACCGAGCGGCTGCGTCGAGGTCGCGGTGACGCGGCCCGCGCGGCCGCACGCTGGAGAGCGTGCTCGAGGAGCTGCAGCCGGCCGCCGCGGCCCGGCGCGAGCGCCGGTGGCCGCACGTGCGCGGCGCCGTCGCGCTCGACGACGCAGCAGGCCGACCGGCTGGCCGCCGCGCTCGGCCGGATCTACGGGCGGACCGTCGAGCTGCAGGTCGACGTCGACCCCGAGCGTGCTCGGCGGCCTGCATGGTCCGGGTCGGCGACGAGGTCATCGACGGCAGCATCGCCCACCGGCTGGAAGACGCCGCGCCGCCTCGCGGCTGACCGCGCCGCACTCCCCGCACGCGCACACACGCACGACGCAGACCACGTCACGCGGACCAGCACCGCAGACACAGCCAGGAAGCAGGACACCCAGATGGCCGAGCTGACGATCTCCCCGGACGAGATCCGCAGTGCCATCCAGAACTACGTCACGTCGTACACGGCCGGAGGTCTCCCGCGAGGAGGTCGGCACCGTCACCGAGGCCGGCGACGGCATCGCCCGCGTCGAGGGCCTGCCCTCGGTCATGACCAACGAGCTGCTCGAGTTCGAGGGCGGCGTGCTCGGCCTGGCGCTGAACCTCGACGTGCGCGAGGTCGGCGTCGTCGTCCTGGGTGACTTCGCCGCGATCGAGGAGGGCCAGCCGGTCCGCCGGACCGGCGAGGTGCTCTCGGTCCCGGTCGGCGACGGCTTCCTCGGCCGGGTCGTCGACCCGCTGGGCAACCCGATCGACGGCGCGCGGCGAGATCGAGACCACCGAGCGCCGGCGCGCCTGGAGCTGCAGGCGCCGACCGTGGTGCAGCGCCAGTCGGTGCAGCGAGCCGCTGCAGACCGGCATCAAGGCCATCGACGCCATGACCGCCGATCGGCCGCGGCCAGCGCCAGCTGATCATCGGTGACCGGCAGACCGGCAAGACCGCGGTCGCGCTCGACACGATCATCAACCAGAAGGACAACTGGGCGACCGGCGACCCGAAGCAGCAGGTCCGCTGCATCTACGTCGCCATCGGCCAGAAGGGCTCCACGATCGCCGGCGATCGCGGCCGCGCTCGAGGAGGCCGGCGCGATGGAGTACACGACCATCGTCGCCGCCCCCGCCTCGGACCCGGCCGGCTTCAAGTACATCGCCCCCTACACCGGCTCGGCCATCGGCCAGCACTGGATGTACGAGGGCAAGCACGTCCTGATCGTGTTCGACGACCTGTCCAAGCAGGCCGAGGCCTACCGCGCGGTCTCGCTGCTGCTGCGCCGCCCGCCGGGCCGCGAGGCCTACCCCGGCGACGTCTTCTACCTGCACTCCCGCCTGCTCGAGCGCTGCGCGAAGCTGTCCGACGAGCTCGGCGCCGGCTCGATGACCGGCCTGCCGATCATCGAGACCAAGGGCAACGACGTGTCGGCCTACATCCCGACCAACGTCATCTCGATCACCGACGGCCAGATCTTCCTCGAGACCGACCTGTTCAACTCCGGTGTCCGCCCGGCCATCAACGTCGGCATCTCGGTGTCCCGCGTCGGTGGCTCGGCGCAGATCAAGGCGATGAAGTCGGTCGCCGGCCGGCTGCGCCTGGACCTGGCCCAGTTCCGCGAGCTGGAGGCCTTCGCCGCCTTCGGCTCCGACCTGGACGCCTCGCCGGGCCACAGCTGGACCGCGGTGCCGCGCCTGGTCGAGCTGCTCAAGCAGGGCCAGTACGCGCCGTTCCCGGTCGAGCGCGAGGTCGTCTCGTCTGTGGCTGGGCACCACCGGCAAGCTCGACGACGTCCCGGTCAGCGACGTCCGCCGCTTCGAGGCCGAGTTCCTCGACTTCGTGGCCCGCGCGCGACAACGGGCGTCTTCGACGCGATCCGCAGACCGAGCAAGCTCGAGGACGACACCGTCGCGCGAGCTGGAGAGCGGCCGTCGAGGCCTTCTACGGCCAGTTCACCGACCGGCGACGGCGAGTCGCTGAAGGTCAACGAGCCCGAGGCCGAGGCCGATGGACGCGTCGCGAGCGCGGCCAGGAGCGCGTCCAGGTCAAGAAGAAGGCCTGACCCGATGGCCGCCTCACTCCGCGTGCTGCGGCGCCGCATCCGCTCCACCCAGTCGACGAAGAAGATCTTCTCGGCGCAGGAGCTGATCGCCGGTGCCCGCATCGTGCGGCCCAGAACCGGGTCGAGGCGTCCAAGCCCTACGCCCGGGAGATCACCCGGGTGCTCTCGGCGCTGGCGTCGCTCGGCGACGCTGGACCACCCGCTGCTCGACCGAGCGGGAGAACCCGGGCGGGCGGCGGTCCTGGTCATCACCTCCGACCGCGGCTTCGCCGGCGGCTACAACGTCAACGTGCTGCGCCGCACCGAGGAGCTGCTCGGCCTGCTGCGCAGCGAGGGCAAGGAGCCGGTGCTCTACGTCGTCGGCCGCAAGGGCGAGACGCTACTACCGGTTCCGCGACCGCGACGGTCGAGCAGACCTGGACCGGGTTCTCCGAGCAGCCCGGCTACGCCGACGCCCAGGCGGTCGGCGCACGCGCTGATCGACGGCCTTCACCGCCGGTGCGGACGACGACGCGAGGGCGGCGCCGACGGCATCGCGGCGTCGACGAGCTGCACATCGTCTACACCGAGTTCCGCTCGCTGCTCACCCAGGTGCCGGTCGCCAAGCGGATGGCTGCCGCTGGAGGTCGAGGAGGTCGAGGAGTTCGAGCGACGAGCGCGAGGACGGCGGCGGCCGGGCAGCGGCGACCGACGTCCCGACCTCGTACGAGTTCGAGCCGTCGGCCGAGGCGCTGCTGGACGCGCTGCTGCCGCAAGTACATCAGCACCCGGATCTACGCCGCGATGCTCGAGTCGGCGGCCTCGGAGTCGGCGTCCCGCCGCCGGGCGATGAAGTCGGCCTCGGACAACGCCGAGGAGCTGGTCAAGAACCTCTCCCGGCAGGCCAACCGGCCCGCCAGGCCGAGATCACCCAGGAGATCAGCGAGATCGTCGGCGGCGCCGACGCGCTCGGTCCGCAGGCGGCACTGACCCAGTCCACGACCGACCATGCACGCAGCGCACCCGAGCCAGGAGAACCACGATGACCGTCACCGAGGACCGTCCGAGCCGCGCGCAGACCGCCGGCACCGGCCGCGTCGTCCGGGTCACCGGCCCGGTCGTCGACGTCGAGTTCCCGCCGCGACGCGATGCCCGAGCTGTTCAACGCCCTGCAAGGTCGACGTCGACGCTCGCCGACCTGGGCAAGACGCTGACCCTCGAGGTCGCCCAGCACCTCGGCGACAACGTGGTGCGCACCATCTCGATGGCAGCCGACCGACGGCCTGGTCCGCGGCGCCGCAGGTGCGCGACACCGGCTCGCGCGATCTCGCGTGCCGGTCGGCGACGTCGACCAAGGGCCACGTGTTCAACGCCCTCGGCGAGTGCCTGGACGAGCCCGGCTACGGCGCCGGACGCGCTGCGCTGGACCATCCACCGGCACGCGCCGACGTTCGACCAGCTCGAGGGCCGCACCGAGCTGCTGGAGACCGGCATCAAGGTCATCGACCTGCTCACGCCCGTACGTCGCCGGCGGCAAGATCGGCCTGTTCGGCGGGGCCGGCGTCGGCAAGACGGTGCTGATCCAGGAGATGATCCGCCGCGTCGCCCAGGAGTTCGGTGGCGTCTCGGTGTTCGCCGGTGTCGGCGAGCGCACCCGTGAGGGCAACGACCTCATCACCGAGATGACCGAGTCCGGCGTCATCAACTCCACCGCGCTGGTCTTCGGCCAGATGGACGAGCCGCCGGGCACCCGCCTGCGGGTCGCCCTGTCCGCGCTGACGATGGCGGAGTACTTCCGCGACGAGCAGAACCAGGACGTGCTGCTGTTCATCGACAACATCTTCCGGTTCACCCAGGCCGGGTCCGAGGTCTCCACGCTGCTCGGCCGCATGCCGTCGCGCCGTGGGCTACCAGCCGACCCTGGCCGACGAGATGGGCGAGCTGCAGGAGCGGATCACCTCGACCCGGGGCCGCTCGATCACCTCGCTGCAGGCGATCTACGTGCCCGCCGACGACATCACCGACCCGGCGCCGCACACCACGTTCGCCCACCTCGACGCGACGACGGTGCTCTCCCGGCCGATCTCGGAGAAGGGCATCTACCCGGCCGTGGACCCGCTGGACTCCACCAGCCGGATCCTCGACGCCGCAGTACGTCGGCGAGGAGCACTACGACGTCGCCCGGAGGTGCAAGCGGATCCTGCAGCGCTACCAGGAGCTGCAGGACATCATCGCCATCCTCGGCATCGACGAGCTCGGTCCGAGGAGGACAAGGTCACCGTCAACCGGGCCCGCCGCATCGAGCGGTTCCTGTCGCAGAACATGTTCGTGGCCGAGGCCTTCACCGGTCAGCCGGGCTCGTTCGTGCCGCTGGAGGAGACCCTCGCGGCGTTCAAGGCGCTCACCGAGGGCGAGTACGACCACGTCCCGGAGCAGGCGTTCTTCATGTGCGGTGGCCTCGAGGACCTCGAGGCGAACGCCGAGAAGCTCAGAGGCTCCTAGCCGAGCGCGTACCACGGGCCGGTTCCCCTGCGGGGGAGCCGGCCCGTCGGCGTTGCCGGGGCGGCGCGGCTGCCGGTCCGCGGCGCCGGTACGCTGAGCGGACGCCGCGGGGCTCCCGCGAGCCTGAGCCTGCGGAGGACCCACGGTGGCGGAGCTGCAGGTCGAGCTGGTCGCGGTCGAGCGCAAGATCTGGTCCGGCGAGGCGGCGATGGTCATCGCCCGGACGACCGAGGGCGAGCTCGGTGTCCTGCCCGGCCACGCGCCGCTGCTCGGCGAGCTGGCCGAGGGCGGCACCGTGCGGGTGCGCAGGCCGACGGCGGCGAGGTGCGTCGCCGCGGTCCACGGCGGGTTCCTGTCGGTGACCGACGAGGGCGTCGCCGATCCTGGCCGAGACCGCCGAGATCGCCGCGCGAGATCGACGTCGAGCGGGCCCGCGAGGCGCTGCGCCGGGCCGAGGTACCGACGGCGACGACGAGGCGCCGCCGCGCGCCGGGCCGCAGTCCCGGCTGCGCGCCGCCGGCCAGGCCGCCTGAGCCTAGCAGCCGCGAGCGGCCGACGCCGGGGCGCCGTGACGCCGAGCGCCGTGCTGGTCCTGGAGGTCGTGGCGGTCCTGCTGCTGCGCTCGCCCTGCCGCTGATCGCCGTCGTGGTGCGCCGCCGGTTCCTGCTCAGCGCGCTGGCGGCGCGGTCGACCGTGCTCGCTGCGGCTGCGTCGCCGGTCGCACGGCCGCGGCTGGTCGGCGGCGCCTGGTACGGTCGGCGACGAGCTGCTGCTGGTACCGGGCGCTGTCGCTGTCGGCGCCCGGACCCCGGTGCCGGCTGTGCCGGCACGACCTGGAGATCGTCACGCCGCCGGCCGCCGCCGGGGCCGTGAGGCGCTGGCGCTGCTGCCCGGGGCGGTCGATCGTGCTGAGTGCCGCACCCGCGGCGGGGCCGGTCGAGCTGGCGATGGACCCCTCGACGGTGACCGGCTTCCTGTCCTGGCTGGAGTCCGCGCCGCCCGGGCGCTGACGCTGCCGCCGCCGTGACCGGCTCGCGGCCGCTGGGCGTGGCCGCCGCTGTGCGCGCCGGGCTCCCACAGCACGTCGCCGCCGGGGTTGGCGGCCCGGGACAGGATGAACAGCAGGTCCGACAGCCGGTTGAGGTACCGGGCCGGTCTCCGCGTTGGTGCGCTCGGCGTCGGCCTCGAGCAGGGCCCAGACGCTGCGCTCGGCCCGCCGGGCGACGGTGCGGGCCTGCGTGCAGCAGCGCGGCGGCGGGCGTGCCGCCGGGCAGGATGAAGCTGGTCAGCTTGGGCAGCTCCTCGTTGTAGCGCGTCGCAGGCCGCCTCGAGCCGCTCGGTGTACGCGGCGGTGATCCGCAGCGGCGGGTACTCGCGGGTCCGGCGACGATCGGCGTGCACAGGTCGGCGCCGACGTCGAACAGGTCGTTCTGCACCGTGCGCAGCAGCTCGGCGACCTGCTCGGCCGGGGTCGCCGAGCGCCAGCGCGACGCCGAGCACGCTGTTGGTCTCGTCGACGTCGGCGTAGGCGGCCAGCCGGGCGTCGGTCTTGCGGCACCCGGCTCATGTCGCCGAGCGCGGTCGTGCCGGCGTCGCCGGTCTTGGTGTAGATGCGCGTGAGCCGGACGGTCATGCCGCGAAGCGTAGGCGGCGACGCCGCGGTCCCGCCCGGAGCGTCCCGTAGACTGCCGGGTGGAGTGCTTCGAGGTGACCGGCGGACGCCGGCTGCGCCGGTCGGGTGCGGGTGACCGGCGCCAAGAACAGCGCGCTGAAGCTGATGGCGGCCGCGCTGCTGGCCGACGGGCGACCACGCTCGACGGAGGTCCCGGACATCCTCGACGTGGCGATCATGAGCGAGGTGCTGCGCCGGCTGGGCTGCGACGTCGCTCGAGCGCACGCCGACGGCGGCGGCGGCGGTCGGGTCGTCATCGACGTGCCCGAGCGAGCCGTCGCACGAGACCGACTACGACCTGGTGCGCCGGATGCGCGCCTCGATCAGCGTGCTCGGCCCGCTGGTGGCCCGCTGCGGTCGGGCGAAGGTCGCGCTGCCCGGCGGCGACGCGATCGGCTCCCGCGGGCTGGACATGCACGTCGCCGGCCTGGAGCGGCTGGGCGCCACCATCGAGCAGCGAGCACGGCTTCCTCATCGCCACCGCGCCGCCGGCTGCGCGGCGCCGTCGATCTGGCTGGACTTCCCGTCGGTCGGCGCCACCGAGAACCTGCGTCATGGCGGCGGTCCTGGCCGAGGGCACGACGGTCGATCGACAACGCCGCCCGCGAGCCCGAGATCGTCGACCTCTGCGCGATGCTCAGCGCGATGGGTGCCCGGATCGACGGGCGTCGGGCACGTCGACCATCACCGTCGAGGGCGTCGACCGGCCTGCGACCCGGTCGAGCACCGACCGTGCCGGACCGGATCGTCGCCGGCACCTGGGCCGATCGGCGCGGTGATGACCCGCGGCGACGTCGTCGTGCGCGGGGGCCGGGCCGACCACCTGGCGATCGCGCTGGACAAGCTGGTCGCAGGCCGGCGCCGATCGTCGACGCCCGGCCCGGAGGGCTTCGCGGGTGCGCGATGGACGGCCGGCCGCGCGTGCGTCGACGTCGTCACGCTGCCCTACCCGGGCTTCCCGACCGACCTGCAGCCGATGGCGCTGGCGCTGGCCGCGGTGTCCGACGGGCACCGCGCTGATCACCGAGAACGTGTTCGAGGCGCCGCTTCATGTTCGTCAACGAGCTGGTGCGGCTGGGCGCCGACGTGCGCATCGACGGCCACCACGCCGTCGTCCGCGGCCGGGAGCGGCTGTCCAGCGCGCCGGTGCTGGCCACCGACATCCGGGCCGGGGCCGGGCTGGTGCTGGCCGGGCTGTGCGCCGACGGCGTCACCGAGGTGCACGACGTGCACCACGTCGACCGCGGCTACCCGGACTTCGTCGAGCAGCTGCGCGCGCTCGGCGCCGACGTCGCGCCGGGAGGCCGCGCCGGACGAGCCGGCGTTCTCAGCCGGCTGGGTCAGGACGCGACGAGGGCGCGGGCCCGGTCGGCGTCCTCGGGGAAGACCAGCACGTCGGACCGGCGCCGGGCCGCGCGCCCTCGCCGACGGTGCGACCGGATGCCGGCGTCGGAGAGCACGCGCGCGCAGCGCCAGCGCGGACGTCCCGTGCGCGGACCAGCGTCGCGACGCCGGGTGAGCAGGCCCGCTCCAGGCGCTGGGCGGTCCGCCGGTCGCGGTCGCGGGTGGAGAACGCCCACCGGCCCAGCAGCACGATCACGACCAGGCCACGACGGCGAGAAGCGCCAGCCGGAGGCGATCGCGCGGCCCGATGCGCCCGTAGTGCAGGACCGTCCCGCGTCGACATTGGCACGGGCGTGGCAGTGACCCCTCTCCGAGGCGGTTGATGGACGACCAGTGGCACACCGCGGTGCGGCGGACGATGTCGGCAGCCTGGTCGCGGTGCCGGGCGGCTCCTCTGCTCACCGGGCGCCTGACGTGCACACGCGGCCGACGTGCCGATGGCCCTGGTCGACGCCGTGCCGGAGGGCGGGGCGACCTCGTGCTCGACGTGTCCGGGCTGGACCGGTCGACGCGACCGGCTCGGCGTGCTGGTCGGCGGCCACCGCCGCGCGCAGCGCGCCGGACGCCGGCTGGTGCTGCTGGACCCACGCCGGCGGTGGCCCGGCTGCTGTCCTCACCCGGCTGGACCGGGTCCTGCACACCACCCGGACGACGGCCGTCGCGGCCTGACCGCCGAACCGCCGGACCGTGGGTCCGGCGGCCGCACTAGCTCGGCCTGACCGCAGCGGACCGCCCTGGGTCATGCGCACCTACGCCGGGCACTCCTCGCCGGGCGAGTCCAACGGCTGTACCGCCGCAACCTGGCCAGGGGCAGACCGGGCTGTCGGTCGCCTTCGACCTGCCGACCCAGACCGGCTACGACCCCGACGACGAGCTGGCCGCGCGGCGAGGTCGGCAAGGTCGGCGTGCCGGTCAGCCACATCGGCGACATGCGCGCGCTGTTCGACGGCATCCCGCTCGACGAGATGAACACGTCGATGACGATCAACGCCACCGCGATGTGGCTGCTCGCGCTCTACCAGGTCGTCGCCGAGGAGCAGGGCGCACGACGTCGCGGCAGCTCACCGGGACGACGCAGAACGACATCATCAAGGAGTACCTGTCGCGCGGGACCTACGTCTTCCCGCCGGCGCCGTCGCTGCGGCTGATCACCGACATGGTCGCCTACACGGTGACCGACGATGCCGAGGTGGAACCCGATCAACATCTGCAGCTACCACCTGCAGGAGGCCGGGGCGACGCCGGTGCAGGAGATCGCCTACGCGCTGTCGCACCGCGATCGCCGTGCTCGACTCGGTGCGCGACTCCGGCCAGGTGCCGGCCGAGCGGTTCGGCGAGGTGGTCGCCCGGATCTCCTTCTTCGTCAACGCGGGCGTCCGCTTCGTCGAGGAGATGTGCAAGATGCGCGCCTTCACGCCAGCTCTGGGACGAGCTCACCGCGGGAGCGCTACGGCGTCGCAGGACCCCGAGCAGCGCCGGTTCCGCTACGGCGTGCAGGTCAACTCCCTGGGCCTGACCGAGGCGCAGCCGGAGAACAACGTGCAGCGGATCGTGCTGGAGATGCTCGCCGTCACGCTGTCGCAAGGACGCCCGGGCCCGCGCGGTGCAGCTGCCGGCCTGGAACGAGGCGCTCGGCCTGCCGCGGCCGTGGGACCAGCAGTGGTCGCTGCGGCTGCAGCAGGTGCTGGCCTTCGAGACCGACCTGCTGGAGTACGACGACCTGTTCACCGGGTCGGTCGTCGTCGAGGGCAAGGTCGCCGAGCTCGTCGCAGGGCGCGCGGGCCGAGATCGACCGCGTGCAGGAGATGGGCGGCGCGGTCGCGGCCGTCGAGTCCGGCTACATGAAGGGCGCGCTGGTCGGCTCGCTGGCCGAGCGGCGCCGCCGGATCGAGGAGCGGGGAGGACGTCGTCGTCGGGGTCAACCGGTTCGCCACCACCGAGCCCAACCCGCTGCTCGCCGACCTCGACGCCGCGATCATGACGGTCGACCCGGCCGTCGAGGCAGGCGGCCAGCGAGGCGGTCCGGGCCTGGCGGGCCGACCGCGACGCCGCCGCGGTGCGACGACGGCGCTGCGACGCGCTGCGCGACGGCCGCCGGGACCGACGCGCAACCTGATGACCGCCACCCTCGACTGCGCCCGCGCCGGCGTGACGACGGGGGAGTGGGCCGGCGTGCTGCGCGAGGTGTTCGGTGAGTACCGGGCGCCCACCGGCGTCGCCGCGCGGCCGGCCGCGGCGGCGAGGCCGACGCGTCGCTGACCGACGTCCGCGAGCGGGTGCGGGCGACCGGCGACGAGCTCGGCGGCCGGCTGCGGTTCCTGGTCGGCAAGCCCGGCCTGGACGGGCACTCCAACGGCGCCGAGCAGATCGCCGTCCGGGCCCGCGACGCCGGCTTCGAGGTCGTCTACCAGGGCATCCGGCTGACCCCGGCGCAGATCGTCTCGGCCGCGGTCGAGGAGGACGTGCACGTCGTCGGGCCTGTCGGTGCTGTCCGGCTCGCACCTGCAGGTCGGTGCCGGCGGTGCTGCGAGGGCCTGCGCGCGGCCGGGCCTGGACGACGTCCCGGTCGTGGTCGGCGGGATCATCCCGGACGCGGACGCCGCGGCGGCTGCGGCGAGCAGGGCGTGGCCCGGGTCTTCACCCCGAAGGACTTCGGGCTCACCGACATCATGGGGCGGATCGTCGACGTGGTCCGCGAGGCGAACGACCTGCCGCCGTTGTCGTAGGCCCGTCGGACGGCCGAGCCGCCGACGGAAGGCGGCGACTCGTCAGAACCCTCGCAGAGCACGCGAACGCCGCCTACCGTGGGCCGTGCCGACGCGCCGATCCGGGCGTCGGTGACCGGTGCGTGGCCCGTCCGTCGGGTCGCCCACGAGCAGGAGGCTCCCGTGAGGTCCCGCCGACGTCCCATCCAGCTGCTCCCGCCCGCCGGGCTGGTCGTGGCCCTGCTCGGCAGCCCGGTCGTGCTGGCGACCCCGGCGGTCGCGCAGCCCGCCCCGGCGGTCGCCCAGCCCGCCGTCGCGGCGCTCACCGCGGACGACCCGCAGCCGGTGCCCGTCGAGCCGCCTGCGCCGGCACCGGTGGACCCGGGGCCGGTCGAGCCGCCCCCGCCGCGCCGGTCGAGCCGCCCCCGCCGGCGCCGGTCGAGCCGCCCCCGGCGGTGGACCCGCCGCCCGTCGTCCCGCCCGTGCCGGTGATCCCGCCGGCGCCGGTGGAACCGCCCGCTCCGGTCGACCCGCCCGCGCCTGCTCCGGTGGACCCGCCCGCGCCTGCTCCGGTGGACCCGCCCGCGCCCGCTCCGGTGGACCCGCCCGCGCCCGCTCCGGTGGACCCGCCCGCGCCGGTGGACCAGGGCGCCCCGGTTCCCGCCCCCGTGCCGACGGTGAGCCCCAGCGATCCCGGTCAGCGGGTGCTGCTGCCCCCGCCGGCGAGGGTGTTCACGGCCGGTACGCCTGCCGCGCAGAGCCCGCTGCTGCTGCCGCCGCCGCGCGCCGCCGCGACGACCACGGCCGCCCGGCCGGCACCCGTCCGCACCGACCCGGCGCCGCCGGCCACCGGCGCCGCTCCGGGGGTGCCGGTGGGCGCGCCCGCGCCGGTCGGCACGACGCCGCCCGCCGCGACCGCCTCGCCGGCCGCCCCGGTGCCCAGCCGGGCGCTGTCCCCGGCCGTGCCGGGCGACCGCGGCACCATCGTGCCGCTGCTGCTGGTCGCCCTGGCCGGCGTCGGCTACCTGGTCGTCGTGCTGCGCGAGCCGGTGCAGCAGCTGGTCCGCCGGCGGCTGCGCTAGCCGGTAGCGGCTCGCCGGGTCCGCTCGGCCCGCCGGTTCAGCGCAGTCGTCGTCGCGACCGGCGGGTCGGCGTCCGGGCGTACCCGCCCGCCTTGCGCAGGGCATCGGCCGCGCGCGGGTTGCGGTCGCCGACCCGGGCGCCGGCCGCCTCGAGCAGGCGGCCGCCGAGCGGCAGGAGGACGGCGAGCAGCACCCAGCGGCGCAGCCGGGCGGACAGGAACGCGAAGATCATGCGGTCGGTCCTACCCCGCCCGGTCCCGGCTCACCGGTCCGGCAGCACCTCAGGCCGGCCGATCCGGACCGACACCCCCGGCGACCAGAGCACGTGCGGCGGCCCGGCAGGTGCCGGGAGCCCGGCGGCGACGACCAGGTCGTCGGACAGCTCGAGCAGCTCCGCGCGGTGCAACGGCCAGGCCGGGTGGTCCACCGGGGCGAAGACGGTCCGCCCGCCGTACCAGGTCGAGAACAGGCCCCAGCGGGCGGTGAGGAACAGGCTCAGCGGGTCGGCCGGCACGCGCGGGCCGATCCGGATGCGGACCCGGCCGCCGGCGCCGCGCGGCCCGGGCCAGCGCCGGGCGGTCGAGTAGGCGACGGTGTCCGGACCGTGCCGCACGGTCATCCGGGCCCACTGGTAGGGCAGGTGGTAGGACGTCCGCGCCGCCAGCACCGGCAGCAGCCGCGCCGCCTCCAGCGAGCGGAAGACCACGCCGCGCCGCCCGGTCCGCGGGTCGACCGCGTACAGCCGCACGTTCGTCTCCGGGAAGCCCGACAGGTACGGCAGCGGCGGCGTTCCGAGGACCCGTACGCCGGACATCACGAACGGCACCAGGCCGACGTACGTGGCACCGTCGAGCTCGTCGGGGACCGTGCCCGGCGGCAGCAGCGGCGCCACGAGGTCCGGTGACACCGCCCAGTGCAGCATCGCGAGGTCCTGCCACCGCTGCCGGAAGACCGCCCGCGCGACGGGTCGCGGAGGGGTCTCGGTGAGCTGCTCGACGGGCACGCCGCCATTGTCGTGCCGGCTGCCCGCCCCGGCATCCCGGCCGCCCGGACTAGCCTGTCGCGGTGCGCCTCGTCATCGCCCGCTGCTCGGTGGACTACGTCGGCCGGCTCACCGCCCACCTGCCGCTCGCCGTGCGGCTGCTGCTCGTCAAGGCGGACGGCAGCGTGAGCGTGCACGCCGACGACCGGGCGTACAAGCCGCTGATGTGGATGAGCCCGCCGTGCACGCTGGCCGACGAGGCCGGCACCTGGACGGTGAGCGGCAAGGACGGTGACCTGGTCATCACCGTCGACGAGGTGCTCTCCGACGTCACGCACGAGCTCGGGCGCGACCCGGGGCTGCGCAAGGACGGGGTCGAGAAGCACCTGCAGGAGCTGCTCGCCGACCAGTGCCAGGTCCTCGGGACGGGCTGGACCCTGGTGCGTCGGGAGTACCCGACCGACATCGGCCCGGTCGACCTGCTCTGCCGCGACGAGACCGGTGCTCACGTGCTCGTCGAGGTCAAGAGGCACGCCGAGATCGACGGGGTGGAGCAGCTCAGCCGCTACCTGCAGCGGGTCCGCACCGTGCTCGGCGACGTGCGCGGCGTCCTGGCGGCGCAGAGCTTCAAGCCGCAGGCCAAGGTGCTGGCCGCCGACCGGGGGATCGTCTGCGTGCCGCTCGACTACGACGCGCTGCGCGGCCTGGAGAGCTCGGTCCCGACGCTGTTCTGAGCCGCCGGCCGGCCCGGCGCGACCTGCCTCCCGGCCGACCCGCTCCTGCTGGGATGCTGGCCGGGCGCGGGGGCTCCGTGCAGGAGGAGGATGTCGTGGCGCGCGAGTTCCGCAAGGTCGGTGTGGTGGGGCTGGGGACCATGGGTGCGGGCATCGCCGAGGTGCTGGCCCGGTCGGGCATCGAGGTCGTCGGGGTCGAGCAGGGCCCGGCGGACGTCGAGCGGGCCCGGGCGCGGCTCGCCGGGTCGACCGCCCGGGCGGTGGCCCGCGGCAAGCTGGACGAGGCGGCCGCCGAGCAGCTCGTCAGCCGGGTGACGATCGGCACCGACCTGTCGGCGGTCGCGGACTGCGACCTCGTCGTGGAGGCCGTCCCGGAGAGCCTGGAGGTCAAGAAGGCGCTGCTCGCCGAGCTCGACGCCGTGCTGGCCGACGACGCGGTGCTGGCCACCAACACCTCGGCGCTGTCGGTCACCGACCTGGCGACCGCCACCCGGCAGCCGTCCCGGGTCGTCGGGCTGCACTGGTTCAACCCGGCACCCGTGATGGAGCTGGTCGAGGTGGTGCAGACCGTCGTCACCGACCCGGAGGTGGTCTCGGACGTCGAGGCGCTGGTGGCCCGGGTCGGCAAGAGCGACGTCACGGTCAGCGACCGTGCCGGGTTCATCGCCAACGCGCTGCTGTTCGGCTACCTCAACAACGCGGTGCGCATGTACGAGGCGCGCTACGCGTCCCGCGAGGACATCGACGCGGCGATGCGGTTCGGCTGCGGCCACCCGATGGGCCCGTTGGCGCTGCTCGACCTGATCGGCCTGGACAGCGCGTACGCGATCCTCGAGACGATGTACCGGCAGTCCCGCGACCGCCGGCACGCGCCGGCGCCGCTGCTCAAGCAGTACGTCACGGCCGGGCTGCTCGGCCGCAAGACCGGCCGGGGGATCTACACCTACGCCGCGCCGGGTTCGCCGGAGATCGTGCAGGACGCCGCGACGGCGCAGCGCGACGACGTCGCGCCCCGTCCGGTCCGCTCCATCGGGGTGATCGGCACCGGCACGATGGCCACCGGCATCGTGGAGGTCTGCGCCCGCAGCGGCTACGACGTCGTGTTCCGCGCCCGCGGCGAGCAGAAGGTGGCCGGCGTGCGGGCCGCCGTCGAGCGCTCGCTGGACCGCGCGGTGCAGCGCGGACGGCTCAGCGAGGCGGACCGGACGGCGACGCTCGACCGGGTGCGGGGCACCACCGACCTGGACGGGCTGGCGGACTGCGACCTCGTGATCGAGGCGGTGGTGGAGGACCTCGGGGTCAAGCGCGCGCTGTTCGGGGCGCTCGACGAGGTGCTCAAGCCCGGCGCCGTCCTGGCCACGACGACGTCGTCGCTGCCGGTCATCGAGTGCGCCACCGCGACCTCCCGGCCCCGCGACGTGGTGGGGATGCACTGGTTCAACCCGGCGACGCTGATGAAGCTGGTCGAGGTGGTGCCGACGGTGACGACCGCGCCCGACGTCGTCGCCACGGTGCTCGAGGTGTGCCGCACGACCGGCAAGCACGCCGTGCTCTGCGGGGACCGCGCCGGCTTCATCGTCAACGCGCTGCTGTTCCCCTACCTCAACGACGCGGTGAAGATGCTCGAGGCGCACTACGCCTCGCTGGACGACATCGACCTGGCGATGACCAAGGGCTGCGGGCACCCGATGGGCCCGTTCGCCCTGATGGACGTGGTCGGCCTGGACGTGACGCTGGCCATCCAGCGGACCCTGTTCCTGGAGTTCCGCGAGCCCGGTGACTCGCCCGCGCCGATGCTGGAGCACCTGGTACGGGCCGGCTTCCTCGGCCGCAAGACGGGCCGCGGCTTCCGCGACGCCGCCGGCCGGTAGGTGGCCGGCGGGTCGCGGCGGGCCGCGCTGCGGGCGGCCGCGCGCGAGCGCCTGCGGTCCGGGGAGGACGACGGGCCCCGCCCGGCCCCGGCCGGCGAGCGGGTGGAGGACGGCTACGTGGTGCGCTCGGTCGCCGGGACGGCCGGCCGCGGCGGGGGGCCGGCCAAGGCGTACCGCTGCCCGGGCTGCGACCAGCTGCTGCCCGCAGGGCAGCCGCACCTGGTCGCCTGGCCGCAGGGGAGCCCGGACGACCGGCGGCACTGGCACAGCGCCTGCTGGACCGCCCGCGGCCGGCGCGGGGTCAAGGTGCACCGGAGCAAGAACGCGCCCCGGTACGGCTGACCGGGACGGGCCGGGTCAGGCCGAGTCCTGGCGGGGCGCGACCACCTCGTTGAGCACCAGCTGCAGCGCCGCCGCGATCGGGATGGCCAGCAGCGCCCCGACCACCCCGAGCAGCGAGCCGCCGATGAGCACGGCCACCACCGTCGCCGCCGGGGACACGTCCACCGACCGCTTCATGATCCGCGGGTACAGCACGTAGTTCTCGAGCTGCTGGTAGGCCAGGTAGTACAGCCCGGCCACGAGCCCCACCTCGACGCTCACCGAGAACGCCACCAGCGTGATGATCGCTGCGCCGATCGTGGCCCCGACCAGGGGGATCAGGTCGGTGAGGGCGACCAGCAGGGCGAGCGCCAGCGGGTACGGCACGCCGATCGCGAGCAGCAGCACGAACGTGGTGACCCCGGCGATCGCGGCGATGCTCAGCGCCCCGGCGACGTAGCCGCCGACCCGGGTGAGGATCTCGTCGGTGAGCAGGCCGACCCGGGCCCGCCGGCTGCGCGGCACCAGGCGGTAGGCGTTGGCCTTGATGACCGGCAGGTTCGACAGGAAGTACAGGGTGAGGATCAGCACCGTCAGCGCGCTGAGGAACGCGCCGATCACGACCCTGCCGACACCGACCACGCCGCCGAACAGCGTGCTGCCGATCCGCGCCGGGTCGTTCAGCGTCGACTGCACCTGGTCGAGCACGCCGTAGCGGGCGTCCAGCTGGGCGATCCGCGGGTTCGCCTGCAGGTCCCGCACGTAGCCGGGCACCGCGTCGACGAACTGCTGGCCCTGCTCCAGGATCGGCGGGACGACCGCCATCCCGAAGCCGACGAAGAACAGCAGCACCGCGAGCAGCACGGCGCCGACGGCCCGCCCCCGCGGCAGGCCCCGGCGCTCCAGCCACTGCACGGTCGGGTCGAGCCCGATGGCCAGGAACGCGGCCACCAGCAGCAGCACGAGGACGCTGCGGACGGCGACGAGGGCCTGCACCAGCCCGTACGCCAGGGCCACGCCGAGCGCCGCCGGTGAACCCGATGCGCAGCGGCGAGCGGCGGCTGATCGGCCGGCCGGCCCGGCCGAACGGGTTGTCGGCGTCGGCCTGCGCCTCGAGCTTGCGCACCGCGGTGTCGAGCAGCGGGTCGTCCGGGGCGACCGCCGAGGCCGCCTGGACCGCCGCCTCGCCGGCCTGGCGCGCGCCGTCGCGGGCCCGGGCGGAGGCCTGCGCCGACGAGGCGGAGTCCGCGGCGGCGCCCTGGGCGGCGTCGACCGCCTCCTCGACGCGCTCGCCGACGGCCTCGTCCACGCGTCCGGCGACGGCCTGCTCGACGCGCTCGTCGACGGCCTGGTCGACGGCGCCGTCCACGACGGCCCGGACGTCCTGGCTGCCCCGGGCCTGGTCGTGCCCGGGCTCCGTCACGAGCCGGAGCTGTCGTCGACCGGGGACGCCAGGCTGCCGCCGAGCGGGCCGGTCGCCGCTGCCAGCGTGTCGCGCAGGGCCTGCAGCTGCTGCGCGATGACGTCGCGCTGCCGGCTCAGCTCACGCACCTCGCGCTGCGCCTGGTCGCTGATCCGCAGCGCCTCCGAGCGCGCCTCGTCGTGCAGCCGGGCGACGTCCTCGTCGGCGTGGGCCCGCTGCGCCTCCACGTGCGTGCGGGCCGTGCCGAGCAGCTCGTCGGCCTCCGCCCGGGCCCCTCGCAGCGTCTCGTCCGCCTCCTTGCGCGCGCTGTCGCGGACCAGCTCGGCGTCGTGCTGCGCCTCCAGGCGGACCCGGTCGGCCTCCGCCGCCGCCCCTGCGATGTCCCGCTCGCGCTGCTCGAGCGTCGCGGTCTGCTCGGCGTGCTCCCGCTCGGCCGTGGCCCGGGCGGCCGCGACCAGGGCGTCCGCGTCGCGGACGGCGGCGGCACGCAGCTCGGCCGCCTCCTGCTCGGCCAGGGCCAGCATCCGGGCGAGCCGCTCGCCCAGCCGGGTCGCCGTCTCCGGCTGTCCGGAGGCGCGTTCCTCGGCCAGGACCAGCCGTTCGCGCACCTCGTCGAGCTCGCGCTCGACCGCGGCGATGCGCTCGCCGTCCTCGGCGTGCCGGGAGTCGGCGTCGGACAGCGCGGCGTCGACCCGGTCCAGGTAGTCGTCCACCTGGCGGGTGTCGTAGCCGCGCAGCACCTTGTCGAAGCCGGCTGCCTCCGCGTGCAGGGGCACCAGGTCGGACTCGTCGGTCGGCATGGCCCTGTGATACCACCGGCCGGCTCCCGCGTGGGGAGGCGCGAGCCGTCCGGCGGCGGTGGCTCAGACGTCGCGGAAGCGGTTGATCTTCTCCAGGTGCCGCTCGCGGAAGGCCTGCGCCTCCGGGCGGATCCCCAGGCCCTCCTCGGGCGCCAGGCACAGGACGCCCACCTTGCCCTGGTGCAGGTTCTTGTGGACGTCGTAGGTGGCCTGGCCGGTCTCGGCGAGCGGGTAGGTCTTGGACAGCGTCGGGTGGATGAGGCCCTTGCCGATCAGCCGGTTCGCCTCCCAGCTCTCGCGGTAGTTCGCGAAGTGCGAGCCGACGATGCGCTTGAGGTGCATCCAGAAGTACCGGTTGTCGTACTGGTGCAGGTAACCGCTGGTCGAGGCGCAGGTCGTGATGGTGCCGCCGCGGCGGGTGACGTACACCGACGCGCCGAAGGTCTCCCGGCCCGGGTGCTCGAACACGATGTCGATGTCGTCCCCGCCGGTCAGCTCGCGGATCTTCTTGCCGAACCGCTGCCACTCCTTCGGGTCCTGGTTGTGCTCGTCCTTCCAGAAGCGGTAGTCCTCGGCGCTGCGGTCGATGACCAGCTCGGCGCCCATCCGCCGGACGATCTCGGCCTTCTCGGGGCTGCTGACCACGCACACCGGGATCGCGCCGCCGTTGAGGGCGTACTGGGTCGCGTACGAGCCCAGGCCGCCGCTGGCCCCCCAGATGAGCACCGTGTCGCCCTGCTTCATGGCGCCGCCGTTGCGGCTGACGAGCTGGCGGTAGGCGGTGGAGTTGACCAGCCCCGGTGCGGCGGCCTCCTCCCAGGTGAGGTGCGCCGCCTTGGGCATCAGCTGGTTGCTCTTGACCAGGGCGAGCTCGGCCAGCCCGCCGAAGTTGGTCTCGAAGCCCCAGATCCGCTGCTGCGGGTCCATCATCGTGTCGTCGTGGCCCTGCGGGTCCTCCAGCTCGACGGACAGGCAGTGTGCGACGACCTCGTCGCCGACCTTCCACTTGGTCACGCCCGCGCCGACCGCCAGCACGACGCCGGCCAGGTCGGAGCCGATCACGTGGTAGGGCAGGTCGTGCCGCTTGGTGAGCTCGCTGACCCGGCCGTAGCGCTCCAGGAAGCCGAACGTCGACACCGGCTCGAAGATCGAGGTCCAGACGGTGTTGAAGTTCACCGAGCTGGCCATCACGGCCACGATCGCCTCGCCCGGCCCGAGCTCGGGCGTCGGGACCTCGTCCAGGTGCAGGCTCTGCCGGGGGTCCTTGTCGCGAGAGGCCAGCCCCTCGAACATGTCCTGCTCGTCCTTGCGGACGACGATGCCGCGGTAGCTGCTCGGCACCGTCAGTCCGGCGACGGCGGAGCGGTCACCGCTGAGCACGGCCTCGAGGATCTGCTGCACGGGGGAGGGCCTTCCGGTGGCGGCGGGCGGGAGTCCGGGGAGCGTACCGACGGCGTCGGCGTGCGTACGCTCCGCCCATGGGAACTCCGGCGACCCGGGAGTCACGGCCGTCCGTCGGCCTTCCCGCCCTGATGATCTTCGTGCTGGTGTCCTTCTCGGCCAACTCCCTGATCACCCGGCATGTCGTGGCGCAGGACCAGCTGGACGCCGGGCTGCTGTCCGCGGTGCGCTTCCTGGCCGGCGCGGCCGCGCTCGCCGGCCTCGCCCTGGTCCGGCGCGAGCGGGTCGTGGTCGGGCGGCACAACCTGCTGCCCGCCCTGTGGCTCGGGCTCTACGCCGTCTGCATCTCCTACGGCTACCAGCGGATCGGGGCGGCCGCGGGCACCTTCGTCTTCTACGCCTCCGTCCTGCTGACCCTGGTCGCCGTCGACGCGCTGACCCGCCAGCCGATGCCGGCCCGGCGCCTGGCCGGCGCCTTCGTGGCCCTCGGCGGGCTGGCGGTGCTGGCCACCGGGTCGGTCGGCACGGTCACTCCCGCCGGGGTCGTGCTGCTGGCCCTGACCGGCTCGGCGTGGGGCCTGTACACCTCCGCCGGCCGGGTGCCCGGCGACCCGCGGGTCTCCACCACGGGGCACTTCGTCGTCCTCGCGCTGGCGCTGGCACTGCCCACGGCGGCCGGCTTCGCGGCCGGCCTGCGGGTCACCGGCGAGGGGCTCGCCTGGGCCGTCGTCATGGGCGCCGGCACGACGGCCTTCGCCTACGTCGCCTGGTACGCCTGCCAGCGTGCCCTGTCGGCGACCACGGCGGGCACCGTGCAGCTGGTGATCCCGGTGCTGACGACGGTCGGCGCGGTCGTGCTGCTCGGCGAGCCGCTGAGCGGCCGGCTGCTGGTCGCCGCCGCGCTGGTCGGCGCGGGGCTGTGGCTCGGCCGGCCGCGCGCTCCCGGGCCCGCCGCCGGCACCGGGCCGGCCGTGGACACCGGGCCGGCGGTGGGCACCGGGCCCGCCGTCAGGAGCCCATCGCCTCCGGACCCGGCTGCACCAGCTCCACGAGCACCCCGCCCGCGCTCTTCGGGTGGATGAAGTTGACCCGGCTGCCGGCCGTCCCGCCGCGCGGCTCGTCGTAGAGCAGGCGCATGCCCTGCTCGCGCAGGTGGTCGCTGACCTCGTCGAGGTCGTCGACCCGGTAGGCCATCTGCTGGATGCCCGGCCCGTTCTTGTCCAGGAAGCGGCCGATCGTGGTGTCCGGGGAGAGCGGCTCGAGCAGCTGCAGGTAGGACCCGGAGTCGCCGACCTCGAGCATCGCCTCCCGGACGCCCTGCTCCTCGTTGACCTCGGTGTGCACGCAGCGCATGCCGAACGCCGACTCGTACAGCGCGATGGCGGCGTCCAGGTCGGCGACGGCGATGCCGACGTGGTCGATGCGCGTGACCTTCACTGCGGGCTCCTTCGTCAGGACGGGATGCGGCTCGTATCCTCGCAGGCACAGCCGCCCCCTCAGGAGGAACCCCGTGGCCAGCTCCGAGCCGTCCGTTCTCATCGCCGGCGCCCGTACCCCGATCGGCAAGCTCGCCGGGGCGCTCAAGGACTTCACCGCCATGGACCTCGGCGGGCTGGCGATCGCCGCCGCCCTGGAGCGCTCGGGCGTGACGGGTGACCAGGTCGACTACGTGATCATGGGTCACGTCCTGCAGGCCGGCCAGGGCCAGATCACCGCCCGCCAGGCCGCCGTGCAGGGCGGCATCCCGATGGACGTCCCGGCCCTGACCATCAACAAGGTGTGCCTGTCCGGCCTGGACGCGATCGCCCTGGCCGACCAGCTCATCCGGGCCGGAGAGGTCGAGATCGTGGTCGCCGGCGGCATGGAGTCGATGACGAACGCGCCCTACCTGCTGCCCAAGGCCCGTCAGGGCTACCGGTACGGCAACGCCGAGCTGGTGGACGCCACGTACCACGACGGGCTGTTCGACGCGTTCGACCACGTCGCGATGGGCGAGGGCACCGAGCGGCACAACGCCCGGTACGACCTCACCCGCGAGGAGCAGGACGAGTTCGCGGCCCGCAGCCACGAGCTGGCCGCCGCCGCGATCAAGGACGGCCGCTTCGCCGAGGAGATCGTCCCGGTGTCCGTACCGCAGCGCAAGGGCGACCCCGTGGTCGTCAGCGAGGACGAGGGGGTGCGCCCCGGCACCACCGCCGAGTCGCTCGCCAAGCTCCGCCCCGCCTTCGCCGTCGACGGCGCGATCAGTGCCGGCAACGCCTCGCAGATCTCCGACGGGGCGGCGGCGGTCGTGGTGATGAGCAAGGCCAAGGCGCAGGAGCTGGGGCTGACCTGGCTGGCCGAGATCGGCGCCCACGGCATCGTCGCCGGGCCGGACACCTCGCTGCAGGAGCAGCCGGCCAACGCCATCCGCAAGGCGCTGGCCAAGGACGGCCTGTCGGTCGAGGACGTCGACCTGTTCGAGCTCAACGAGGCGTTCGCCGCGGTCGGCATCGCCTCGACCCGGGCGCTGGGCATCGACCCGGAGAAGGTCAACCCGAACGGCGGGGCGATCGCCCTCGGGCACCCGATCGGCGCCAGCGGGGCCCGCATCGTGCTGCACCTCGCGCACGAGCTGCGGCGCCGCGGCGGCGGCACCGGCGCAGCGGCGCTGTGCGGTGGCGGCGGCCAGGGCGACGCCCTGATCCTGCGCGTGCCTGCCGCCCCGTGACGGCGGCCGGCCAGCGCCGGCGCAGCCTGGACGTCCCGGACCTCGTCGCCCGTCTCGAGCGGGGCGAGGCCCGGGCCGTCGCGCGCCTCATCAGCCTGGTCGAGGACGCCTCCCCGGCGCTGCGCGAGGTGATGGCGCTGCTCGCACCGCGGGCGGGGCATGCCCGGGTCATCGGCCTGACCGGCTCGCCGGGCGTCGGCAAGTCGACCTCGACCAGCGCCCTGGTGTCGGCCTACCGGCGCCGCGGGATGCGGGTCGGCGTCCTGGCCGTGGACCCGAGCTCGCCGTTCTCCGGCGGCGCGCTGCTCGGTGACCGGGTGCGCATGCAGGAGCACGCGACCGACGACGGGGTGTTCATCCGCTCGATGGCCAGCCGCGGGCACCTCGGGGGGCTGTCGTGGGCCACCCCGCAGGCGCTGCGCGTGCTGTCGGCGGCGGGCTGCGACGTGGTGCTGGTCGAGACGGTCGGCGTCGGGCAGGCCGAGGTCGAGGTCGCGTCGCTGGCCGACACCACGCTGGTCCTGCTGGCTCCCGGGATGGGGGACGGGATCCAGGCCGCGAAGGCCGGGATCCTCGAGGTCGCCGACCTGTTCGTGGTCAACAAGGCCGACCGCGACGGCGCCGACACGGTGGTCCGGGACCTGCGGTACATGCTCAGCCTGGGCGACCGGCGCACCGACGAGGGCTGGCGGGTGCCGATCCTCAAGACCGTCGCGGCCAAGGGCGAGGGAGCGGACGAGGTCGTCGAGCAGATCGAGCGGCACGGGGAGTGGCTGGCCGGCAACGGGCAGCTGCAGGCGCGCCGGCACCGGCGGGCCGCCGACGAGGTCGAGGCGATCGCCCTCACCGCGCTCCGGGCCCGGATCGGTGACCTGGCCGGCAGCGAGTCGCTGGCCCGGCTGGCCGACCGGGTCGTGGTCGGCGAGCTCGACCCGTACGCCGCCGCCGACGAGCTGGTGAGCGGGCTCACGGCCTGAGCGGTGGAGCAGCCGGCGCATCCCGGTGATGCTGGACCGGTGAGCACCCCGACGCCGTCCCTGTCCTCCTCCGCGCGCGCCGAGCCGGCCGGGCTGCGGCTGCTGCGGCTGGTCGCGCTGCTGGAGGGTGTGTCGTTCGCGGTGCTGCTGCTCGGCTCGCTGCTCAAGCGCACCACCGAGCTCGACCTGGTGCCCGTGCTCGGCCCGCTGCACGGCACGCTGTTCGTCGCCCTGGTCGTGCTGGTGCTCGGTTCGCGCGAGCTGCTCCGCTGGGGCCCGGTCTTCACCGCCGTGATGCTCACGGTGGGCTCGCCGGGCGCCCACTTCGCGGTGCGGGCGACCCGTCCCGTGCTGCCCGCCTGACCTCGGGCTACCAGCCGAGGCTGCGGAACAGCGCCTGGGTGACCGGACCGGGGGTCCGGATCGTCTCGCCGTCGCCGATCGCCGGGGTCATCAGCGCGTTCCGGCTGCCGGGCGGGTAGGTGGCCTCGTCCAGGTGGGAGTAGCTGCTGCCGTTCTGGAAGGACGCGGGGGCGTACAGCCGGGCCGGCCTGCCGCCGTTCGCCTGGCGCACCGCAGGCGTGTCGAAGGAGACCCCGGACCGGGTCAGCTGGTCGGCCAGCGCCGACGAGGGGTCGGCGAAGCTGAGCAGCGACCGGCCCGCCCGGTTCTCGGTGAACCGGTCGTACGCCAGCGGGATGCCCGAGCTGCGCACCGTGCCGGTGCCGCCACTGACCCGTCCGGCGCCGACGAAGCCCAGGCCGTGCCCGATCTCGTGCATCACGACGGTCTGGAAGTCGTACGTGCCGAGCGGCGCGGGCCCGGTGCCGAAATGCCAGTTGGTGAAGCTGCTGCTGAACCGGGCGTTGATGTCGGCGGACGGGGCCAGCTGCCGGCCGGCCCGGGCGTTGGCCAGCGCGTCGACGTAGTAGGTCGACGCCTGCGGCGCGCCGGCGAAGTCCCGGTGCACCAGCGAGGCCCCGGCCGAGCCCAGCACTCCGGGGGCGAGCGGCTCGAACCTCGCGGAGATCGTGATCGGCACGCTCGACACGACCCGCCGGGACCAGCTGTTGACCGCGCGCTGGAACGCCCGTCGGGCCTCGGGGGAGAAGCCGGCGTAGGTCACCGAGAAGGTGGCGGTCGGGGCGAGCGCCAGGGCGTCGGCGGCGGCGACGCTCGCGCCGACCCGGTCGGCGGCGTCGTCCTCGACGAGCGTGGCGGCCTGTGACGTCGTCGCGACGACGGGCACCATCGGTGCCCGCTGCGCCGCCGGTCGGGCGGCGGTCGCCGGGCTCGGGGCCACGAGAGCCGCGGCCAGGACGGTCAGGGTGGTGATCGACAGCGCGACCGCGCTGCGGCGCGGGTGTGGCATGGGGTCCCCCAGGTGGTGGTGCTGCGCGGCGACGCCGCGGCAAGGATCTCTCGTGGCGACGCTAGAGGCCCGGGCGCCCCGCGGAGGTGGATCAGGCAAACCTGTGGAGCGCGTGACGGGCGGTGCGGAACCGGCCCGGCGGATCACCCGCCGAGGTAGCTCATCTCCGGTCGGGCCGTGATCGGCACCGTGCCCCGCAGCTCGGAGTACCGGTCGTCGCGGCGCCGCCACAGGCCGCCGACGAGGTCCAGCAGGTCGTCCTCGGTGGCCCCGTCGCGCATCGGCGTGCGCAGGTCGTGGCCGGCCGCGGAGAACAGGCAGGTGTGCAGCTCGCCGGTGGCGGTGAGCCGGGCGCGCACGCAGTCCCCGCAGAACGGCCGGGTGACGCTCGAGACCAGGCCCAGCTCGCCGCGCCCGTCGAGGTACCGGTAGCGCTCGGCGACCTGGCCGTCGCGGGGCTCGTCGACCGGCGCCAGCGGGTGCACGGCCGACACCCGCTCGAGCACCTCCGCGGCCGTCACGACCTGCTCGCCCTGCCAGCCGTTCGTCGTCCCGACGTCCATGAACTCGATCACCCGCAGGACGTCGCCGTGCTCGCGGGCGAACTCCACCAGGTCGAGCAGCCCGTCGTCGTTGCGACCGCGCTGCAGCACGGTGTTGAGCTTGACCGGGCGGCCGCCCGCCTCGCGCGCCGCGGCGATGCCGTCGAGGACCCGGCCCACCGGCACCTTGGTGTCGGCGAGCTCGGCGAACACCGCGGGGTCCAGGCTGTCCAGGCTCACCGTGACCCGGTGCAGCCCGGCGGCGAACAGCCCGGCCGCGCGCCTGGCCAGCAGCGCGCCGTTGGTGGTCAGCGCCAGGTCCTCGATGCCGGGGGTCCCGGCGATCTCGGCGACCAGCGACTCCAGGTCGGGCCGCAGCAGCGGCTCGCCCCCGGTCAGCCGGACCTTGCGCACGCCGAGCCGGACGAAGACCCGCACCAGCAGCGCGATCTCCGGCAGTGACAGCACCTGGTCCTGTGGCAGGAAGACGTGGTCCGGCCCGAACAGCTCGCGCGGCATGCAGTACGGACACCGGAAGTTGCACCGGTCCGTCACCGAGACGCGCAGGTCACGCAGGTTCCTGCCCCGGGTGTCACGAACCGCCGACATGCTCACGGCCCGACTGTAGGCGCCGGACGGGCTCGTCCGCGACCCGTCCGTCCGGACCGTTGTGAGTGGCGGGAGGTCCAGGCTAGGTTCACGCTCTGTGAGCCGGCTCACACCGGCGCAGCCGCACGTCAGATCCCGCACCGGCGGCCTGGGACTTGCACGACCCGGGGGTCGGCGCACCCCGCTCTGAGCCCCGGAGGGACCGCGCATGGCACGAGTACGGATGAAGGTTGACGGAGTCACGTACGAGGACGAGGTGGAGCCCCGCCTGCTGCTGGCTCACCACCTGCGGGACGGGCTCGGGCGGGTCGGCACGCCGATCGGCTGCGACACCTCGAACTGCGGCGCGTGCACGCTGCACATCGACGGGGAGAGCGTGAAGAGCTGCTCGGTGCTGGCCGTGCAGGCCGACGGGACGGACATCACGACCATCCAGGGGCTGGCGAACGGCGCGTGGCACCCGGTCCAGAAGGCCTTCCAGCAGCACCACGGGCTGCAGTGCGGCTACTGCACCCCGGGCATGATCATGGCGGCGGTGGACCTGCTGAAGAACAACCCGAGCCCCTCCGAGGACGAGGTGCGGCACGGACTGGAGGGCAACCTCTGTCGCTGCACCGGCTACCAGAACATCGTCAAGGCGGTGCTCTCCGCCGCCCAGGACATGCGCGGCGAGGGCCCGATCCCCGGCTCGTTCCGCGACGCCGACGACACCACCGACGCCAAGACGGAGGTCTCCGCATGACCGACCAGCTGGACGCCGGCTTCATCGCCGAGCAGGTCGCGGAGCACCCCGAGTCGCAGTCCTCGCCGTACGCCGGCGGGGAGCTGGGCCGCGGGCGCCGCCGCAAGGAGGACCCCAAGCTCATCACCGGCCAGACCAACTGGACCGACAACATCACCCTGCCCGGCCTGCTGCACATGACGGTGCTGCGCAGCCCGATGGCGCACGCTCGGATCCTGTCCGTCGACGTGTCGGGCGCGCTCGAGATGCCGGGGGTGATCGCCGCCTACAGCGGCGCCGACCTGGCCGACGTGCAGGGCGCCCTGCCGTGCGCCTGGCCGGTCACGCCGGACATGGTGCACCCGGACCACCCGCCGCTGGCGGTCTCCGAGGTCCGCTACGTGGGTGACGGCGTGGCCGTCGTGGTGGCCCGTGACCGCTACACCGCCGCGGACGCCCTCGAGGCGATCGTGGTGGAGTACGAGGAGCTGCCGGCCGTCGTGGACATGGAGGCCGCGATCGCCGAGGGCGCCGACCTGGTGCACAGCGACAAGGGCACCAACTCCTGCTTCACCTGGCCGTTCGCCAGCGGTGCGAACTACGACGAGACCGTCTCCGCTGCCGGCGACGACGCCGTGGTGGTGAAGCGCCGGTTCCGCCAGCAGCGGCTGCTGCCGACCCCGATGGAGCCGCGCGGCGTCGTGGTGGCCCCGATCGCGGCCGCCGACGAGTACACCGTCTACTCGGCCACCCAGATCCCGCACATCCTGCGGGTCATGCTGGCCCTGGTCACCGGCATCCCGGAGCAGAAGATCCGGGTCATCGCGCCGGACGTCGGCGGTGGCTTCGGCTGCAAGCTCAACGTGTACGCGGAGGAGGTCCTCGCCCTCGTCGTCGCGAAGAAGCTCGGCCGGCCGATCAAGTGGACCGAGGGCCGCAGCGAGCACTACCAGGCCACCGTGCACGGCCGCGACCAGATCCAGGACATCGAGATCGCCGCGACCAAGGCCGGCAAGCTGCTGGGCCTGAAGGTCCGGCTGCTCGCCGACATGGGTGCCTACCTGCAGCTCGTCACGCCCGGCGTGCCGGTGCTGGGGGCCTTCATGTTCCCGGCGATCTACAAGATGGACGCCTACGACTTCAGCTGCACCGGCGTGTTCACCACCAAGACGCCGACCGACGCCTACCGCGGCGCCGGGCGCCCGGAGGCGACGTACGCCATCGAACGGATCATGGACGAGCTGGCCGCCGAGCTGGGCCGCGACCCGATGGAGCTGCGCAAGCAGAACTGGATCCAGCACGAGGAGTTCCCGTACGAGATGGTCGCGGGGCTCACCTACGACTCGGGCAACTACGAGGCCGCGACCGAGAAGGCCGAGCAGATGTTCGACATGGCCGGCATGCGGCGGGAGCAGGCCGAGCGCCGCGAGCGCAAGGACCCGGTGCAGCTGGGCATCGGCATCTCGACGTTCACCGAGATGTGCGGCCTGGCGCCGTCCCGGGTCCTGGGCTCGCTGTCCTACGGCGCAGGCGGCTGGGAGGCGGCGCAGATCCGGATGCTGCCGACCGGCAAGGTGGAGGTGGTGTCCGGCGCGACGCCGCACGGCCAGGGCCACCACACCGCGTGGAGCCAGATCGTCGCGGACGCGCTCGGGGTGCCCTTCGACGACGTCGAGGTCATCACCGGCGACACCGACTCCAGCCCGAAGGGGATGGACACCTACGGCTCGCGCTCGCTGGTGGTCGGCGGCGTCGCCATCCACAAGGCCACCGGCAAGGTGCTGGACAAGGCCAAGCGGATCGCCGCGCACCTGCTGGAGGCCAGCGAGGCCGACGTCGAGTTCGACGCCGGGAAGTTCTCGGTCAAGGGGTCGCCGGAGGCCAGCCTGACGATCCAGGAGGTCGCGCTCGCCACGTTCGCGGCGCACAACCTGCCGGACGGCATGGAGCCGACCCTGGACAGCGACTACGTGTACGACCCGGAGAACTTCTCCTACCCGCACGGCACACACCTGTGCGCGGTCGAGATCGACACCGAGACCGGGTTCACCACGATCCGCAAGTACGTCTGCGTGGACGACATCGGCAAGATCGTCAACCCGGTGATCGTGGAGGGCCAGATCCACGGCGGCCTGGCGCAGGGCATCGCGCAGGCGCTGTACGAGGAGGCGGTCTACGACGCCGCCGGCAACCTCACCACCGGTTCGCTGGTGGACTACCTGGTGCCGGCCGCCCCCGACCTGCCGCACTTCACCACCGGTCGCACCGAGACCCCCGCGACCAGCAACCCGCTGGGCGTCAAGGGCGTCGGCGAGGCCGGCACCATCGCGTCCACACCGGCGGTCATCAATGCGGTGGTGGACGCCCTGCGGCCGTACGGTGTGACCGGGATCGACATGCCGGCGACGCCCGAACGGGTGTGGCGGGCGATCCAGGGCGACGGCGCCGAGCGCGCCGCCGCCGGCACGGTCGCCTACGGCGGCGCATCCACCAGCAGCACCGCCGGTGCTGCCTCGACCGAGGGTGAGGGCCTGTGATCCCGGCACAGTTCGACTACGTCGCGCCGGACAGCGTCGCCGACGCGGTGGCCGCGCTGGCCGCCGACGAGGACGCCAAGGTCCTGGCCGGGGGGCAGAGCCTGATCCCGGTGCTCCGGCTGCGGCTGAGCTACCCGACCCTGCTGGTCGACCTGCGCAAGATCTCCGAGCTGCGCGGGGTCCGTGAGGACGGCGACAGCCTGGTGATCGGCGCGATGACCCGGCACGCCGACGTGGTGACCGACCCGCTGGTCCGCCAGCACGCCGCGCTGGTGGCCGAGGCGACCGCGACGGTCGCCGACCCGGCGGTCCGGCACCGCGGGACCTTCGGCGGCGCGCTGGCGCACGCCGACCCGGCGGGCGACCTGGCCGCCGTGGCGGTGGCCCTGGACGCGCAGCTGGTGGCGGAGGGCCCGGGCGGGCGGCGCAGCATCGCCGCGTCGGAGTTCTTCCAGGACTACCTGCAGACGGCGCTGTCGCCCGACGAGCTGCTCGTCGAGGTGCGGATCCCCAAGCTCGAGGGCACCTGGGGCGTGCACTACGAGAAGTTCAACCGGGTCGCCCAGGCCTGGGCGATCGTCGGGGCGGCCGTCGCGGTCCGCCGCGACAACGGCTCGATCGCCGAGGCCCGGGTGGGCCTGACCAACATGGGCTCCACGCCGGTGCGCGCCGGCGCCGTCGAGGACGCCCTGCGCGGCGCGCCGGCCCAGGCCGGCGCGATCGCGGAGGCCGCCGCGCACGCCGCGGACGGCACCACCCCGCCCGAGGACCTCGGGGGCAGGGCCGACTACCGCCGGCACCTGGCCCAGGTCCTCACCCGCCGGGCGCTCACCCGGGCAGCCGGGCTGTGACCGAGGGTCGGCGGGGCCTGCTTCCCGTCGGGGTGACGAGCCCCGCCGACCTGGCCCGCCTGCTCGAGCAGGCCGACTACCTGCCCGACCGGGGGGTCGCCACGGCGGCCTTCCTGGCGCTGTCGCTGCCGCGTCCGCTGCTGCTCGAGGGCGAGGCCGGCGTCGGCAAGACCTCCCTGGCGCACGCTCTGGCGCAGGTGCTGGGAGCGGACCTGCTGCGCCTGCAGTGCTACGAGGGCATCGACGCCAGCCAGGCGCTGTACGACTGGGACTTCCCGCGCCAGCTGCTGCACCTGCGCGCGGCCGAGGCGGCCGGGGCCGCCGACGCCGAGCAGCTGGAGGCCGAGGTCTACAGCCGCCGGTTCCTGCTGGCGCGGCCGCTGCTCGCCGCGCTCGAGACCACGCCCAGCGTGCTGCTGGTCGACGAGGTCGACCGCGCCGACGACGAGTTCGAGGCCTTCCTGCTCGAGGTGCTGTCGGACTACACGGTGACCGTCCCCGAGCTCGGCACCGTGCGCGCGGAGATCCCGCCGGTCGTCATCGTCACCTCGAACCGGACCCGCGAGGTGCACGACGCCCTCAAGCGCCGGTGCCTCTACCACTGGGTCGAGCACCCGGGGTTCGAGCGGGAGGTGCAGATCGTCCGTCGGCGCGTCCCGGAGGCCTCCGCGACGCTCGCCGCCCAGGTCGCCAGCGCCGCCCAGGTGCTGCGCGGCGAGGACCTGCTCAAGCCGCCGGGCGTGGCCGAGAGCATCGACTGGGCCCAGGCGCTCGTCGCGCTCGGCGCCGAGAAGCTCGACGCCGACACCGCGACCGCCACGCTCGGCGCGGTGCTGAAGTACCGCGAGGACCAGGAGCGGGCGAACCAGATGGACGTCGGCATGATGATCGCCCGGGCCGTCTCGGGGTGAGCGGCGCGGTCGGGGGGTCGACGGGCCGGTACGACGCCACGGACAGCATCGTCGGGCTCGGCCGTACGCTGCGCGCCGCCGGGGTGCCGGCCTCCCCGGAGCGGGTGCAGGCCGCCGTCTCGGCGCTGGCCACGCTCGACCCGGTGGCCCGGGAGGACGTCTACTGGGCCGGCCGGCTGACGCTGTGCGCGGGCCCGGACGACCTGGACCGCTACGACCGGGTCTTCGACGCCTACTTCGGCAACCGTCCCGGCAGCCTGGTCCGACGGCAGCGGGTGTCACGCCCCGCGCTGCGCCTGGTCAGCGAGGGCAGCGCCGACGCCCCCTCGGTGGAGAACGAGCCGGAGGGCCAGGAGCTCGACGCGACGGCCGCGGCGAGCTCGGTCGAGCAGCTCCGGCACCGGGACGTCTCCCGGCTCACGCCCACCGAGCGCGCCGAGCTCAACCGGCTGCTGGCGCTGCTCCGGCTGCCCGGGCAGCACCGGCGCACCCGCCGGCGGCGGCCGGCGACCCGGGGCTCGGTCGACCCGGACCGGACCCTGCGCGCCTGGCTGCGCGCGGGTGGCGAGCCGGCCCGGCTGCGCCGCGAGCGCGCCGCGTCCAAGCCCCGGCGGGTGGTGCTGCTGCTGGACGTCAGTGGCTCGATGGACTCCTACGCCGACGCGCTGCTGCGCTTCGCGCACGCCGCCGTCCGTCGCGGCGGCTCCCCGACGGAGGTCTTCCTGCTCGGCACCCGGCTGTCCCGCGTCACCCGGGAGATGTCGCACCGCGACCCGGACAAGGCGATGGCGGCGGTCGCCGAGGCCTGCCCGGACGCCGGCGGCGGCACCCGGCTGGGGGTGCTGCTCAAGGAGTTCCTGGACCGCTGGGGCCAGCGCGGCACGGCCCGCGGCGCGGTGGTGGTGGTGCTGTCCGACGGGTGGGAGCGCGACGACCCGGCGCTGCTGGGCGAGCAGGTGGCCCGGCTGTCGCGCCTGGCGCACCGGGTGGTGTGGTCGAACCCGCGCAAGGCCGCCCCCGGCTTCACGCCGGTGGCCGGCGGCATGGCCGCCGCGCTGCCGCACGTGGACGACTTCGTCGAGGGTCACAGCCTGGCGGCCTACGAGCACCTGGCGGCCGTGGTCCTCGGCCGACTGAGAGGAGCGGTCCGTGCGTGACGTCGCCGAGCAGCTGCAGGCCTGGGTGACCTCCGGGCAGCGCTTCGGGCTGGCCACCGTGGTCGGGGTGAGCGGCAGCTCGCCGCGCCCGCCGGGCGCCGCGATGGCCGTCGGCCTGGACGGCGAGGCCGTCGGCAGCGTCAGCGGCGGGTGCGTCGAGGGCGCCCTGTACGAGCTGGCGGGCCAGGTGCTCGCCGACGACGCCGCGGTCGTCGAGACGTACGGCATCAGCGACGAGACGGCGTTCTCGGTCGGGTTGACCTGCGGCGGCATCCTCGACGTCCTGGTGCAGCCGGTGGGGGAGGCCGAGCGGGCGGTGCTGACCGGCGTGCTGGCCCGGCTCACCGCCGACGAGCCGGTGGCGCTGGCCACCGTGGTGAGCGGTCCGGCGCCGCTCGGCGCGCTGCTCGCCGTGACGCCGGACGACGTGACGGGCAGCCTGGGAGCCGCCGGGCTCGAGGCGGCGGTGGTCGACGACGCCCGCGGGATGCTCGCGCAGGGCCAGACCGGCACCCGGCACTACGGCGCCCACGGGGAGCGTCGGGTCGACGACGTCGCGGTCTTCGTCCAGGCGTTCACGCCGCCGCCGCGGATGCTGGTCTTCGGAGCCACCGACTTCGCCGGCGCGGTCGCCCGGGCCGGGGCCTTCCTCGGCTACCGGGTCACGGTCTGCGACGCCCGGCCGGTGTTCGCCACCGCGCGGCGCTTCCCGGAGGCGCACGAGGTCGTCTGCGACTGGCCGCACCGCTATCTGGCCGCCGAGCTCGACGCCGGCCGCGTCGACGTCCGGACCGCGCTGTGCGTGCTGACGCACGACCCGAAGTTCGACGTGCCGCTGCTGGAGGTGGCGCTGCGCTCGCCGGCCGGGTACATCGGCGCGATGGGCAGCCGCCGGACCCACGACGACCGGCAGACCAAGCTCCGGGCGGCCGGCGTCGCCGACGGCGAGCTCGCCCGCCTGCACTCCCCGATCGGGCTCGACCTCGGGGCCCGCACGCCGGAGGAGACGGCGGTGTCGATCGCCGCCGAGATCGTCCGCGACCGGTGGGGCGGCAGCGGTCGCCCGCTCGGCGAGACGCAGGGCGACATCCACCACGGCATCGGTCACGACGCCCCGGCGCGCGGGTGACCGGGACCGTGGCCGGCCTGCTGCTGGCAGCCGGCTCCGGGTCGCGCTACGGAGGCCCCAAGGCGCTCGTCGAGCTGGACGGCGAGCTGCTGGTGCGCCGGGCGGCGCGGATGCTGCGCGACGGCGGCTGCGACTCGGTGCTGCTCGTGCTCGGAGCCGAGGCCGAGCGGGTGCAGCAGGTCGCCGGGGTGCCGGACGAGGCAGTGGCCGAGGTGGTGCTGGCACCGGACTGGGAGACCGGCATGGGGGCCTCGCTGCGCGCCGGCCTCGCCGGCCTCGGCACCGACGTCGGTGCCTGCGTGGTGGCCCTGGTGGACCAGCCGCTGGTCGGCAGCGCCGCGGTGACCCGGCTGCGGGCGGCCTGGCAGGCCGGGGCGGTCGCCGCTGTCGCCACCTACGGCGGCGCCCCGCGCAACCCGGTGCTGCTGGACCGGTCGGTGTGGGCCGACGTGGCGGCGCTGGCCGAGGGCGACGCCGGGGCGCGCACCTGGCTGCGCGCCCGGCCCGAGCAGGTCACGCCGGTGGCCTGCGACGACACCGGCTCGCCGTACGACATCGACACCCCCGAGGACCTCGCGGGCCTGCCGCGCGAGAGCCGTACGTTCCGTTCACCCGCCGAAGCAGAGAAGGTGCAGACCGCATGAAGCTCGAGAACCGCTTCACCGTCCCGGTGTCCCGCGACGAGGCCTGGAAGGTGCTGCTCGACGTCGAGCGGATCGCGCCGTGCCTGCCGGGCGCCAAGGTGCTCAGCCGCGACGGGGACAGCTTCACCGGCCAGGTCAAGGTCAAGCTCGGGCCGATCAACCTCACCTACGGCGGGAAGGCCTCGTTCGTCGAGCTCGACGAGGCCGGTGGCGTCGCCGTCATCGACGCCAGCGGCAAGGAGACCCGCGGCACCGGCACCGCCAAGGCGAAGATCACCTGCCGGCTGATCGACCAGGGCGCGAGCACCGACATCGAGGTGGTCACCGACCTGGCGATCACCGGCAAGCCCGCGCAGTTCGGCCGCGGTGTGCTGGCCGACGTGAGCACCAAGCTGGTGGACCAGTTCGCCGCCTGCCTGTCGGAGGAGATCCAGGAGGGGACGCCGACCGCGGCTCCGGCCGCCGAGCAGGCGACCGGCCCGTCAGCCACGACGGGCCTGGGCATCGCCGCCGAGCAGAGCGGCGCGGGCGCCCCGGCCGGTCCGAACGCGGACGGCGCGTCCGCCGTCTCGACGCCGGCCGCCTCGACGCCCGCTCCGGTCACCCCGACGCCGTCCGCCCCGGCCGGGGCCGCCGGCGCCCGTGAGACCGCCGCCCCGCCGCGGGCGCCGCGCCAGCAGGCCGAGGCGATCGATCTGTTCGACACCGCCGGGCTGCCGGTCGCCAAGCGCCTGGTCCCGGTCCTCGCGGCGCTCGCCGTGCTCGCGCTGCTGGTCCGCCTGCTGCGCCGCTGACCCGGCACGCGGTACGTCGGCTCAGCGCAGCCGGCGTACCGCGTCGCGGGTGCTCTCGAAGGCCAGCTCCGGCAGCTCGGTCACGGCGAAGAAGGCCGCGTCCAGGGCGTCGTCCGAGGCGGCCAGCGTGCCGCCGGTGAGGGTCGCCTCGAAGGCCAGGAAGAACGACGCGCCGCCCCCGCCGGGGTAGACGTCCACCACCGCGCCGCACACCACCTCGAGGCCGGTCTCCTCGCGCACCTCGCGGGCGGCCGCGGCCCGCGGGTCCTCGTCGGCGTCGACGTAGCCGGCCGGCAGCGCCCACAGGCCCTTGCCCGGCGGGATGCCCCGGCGGACCAGGAGCAGCCGCCCCGACCCGTCGCGGACCAGTGCCCCGACGCCGACCTTGGGGTCGCGGAAGGCGGTCCGGCCGCAGGCCGTGCAGGCCGGGTGCGGCCGGCCCCCGTCCAGCACTCCGCCGCAGGCCCCGCAGTGCCGCGCTCGCTCCATCCGCGCAAGGCTACTGACCGGGCGCCCGGCGTCCTGTGGCGGAAGCAGACCGGCCCGCGTGGGGTTGACTGACAGCATGCGGATGAGGCCTACGGACATCAACATCGCCGGCGCTGTCGACCTGTCGTCGCTGCGCTCCCCGGCTGCCCCTGCGGGCGCCGGACCGGCCCCGACCGGCGGCGCAGCGCCGGCGGCGGGTGCCGTCGTCCTGGACGTCACGGAGGCGACGTTCGAGGAGCAGGTGCTGCGGCGCTCGATGAGCGTGCCGGTGCTCATCGACTTCTGGGCGGAGTGGTGCGGGCCGTGCAAGCAGCTCTCGCCGGTGCTGGAGCGGCTCGCCGAGGCCGACGGCGGCAGCTGGGTGCTGGCCAAGATCGACGTCGACGCCAACCAGGCGCTGTCGACGCAGCTCGGCATCCAGAGCATCCCGACCGTGCTGCTGGCGCTCGGCGGCCGGCTCATCCAGGGCTTCACCGGCGCGCTGCCCGAGCGGGACGTGCGCTCCTTCCTGGACCAGGTGCTCGCAGCCGCCCAGCAGGCCGGGCTGCCCGGCCCCGGGGCGCCGGTCGGCGACCTGGCGGCGGACGACGAGGGGCCGGCACCCGAGCCGGAGATCCTCGCGGCGGAGGAGGCCCTGGAGCGCTCCGACTGGGACGGCGCCCTCGCGGCGTACGACGCCCTGCTGGTCCGGCAGCCCAAGCACGAGCTGGCGCTGGCCGGCCGGGCCTCCGTCGCGCTGTTCCGGCGCACCGACGGCGTGGACCCGCAGGAGGTGTACGCCCGGACGCAGGCCGACCCGACCGACCTCGAGGCGCAGCTGGCGCTGGCCGACTTCGAGGTGCTCGCCGACCGGGTCGAGGAGGCGGTTCACCGGCTCGTCGGCCTGGTGCGCGCGACCGCCGGTGACGACCGCGACCGGGTCCGCGACCGGCTCGTCGAGCTGCTCGCCGTGCTGGACCCGACCGACCCCCGGGTCGTGGCGGGGCGTCGCTCGCTCGCCAACGCGCTCTTCTAGCCCGGACACGCTCCGGGGCGCCGCCCGACTCGGACGGCGCCCCGGAGCGGTGCCTCGGGCTACTTCGGCGGGTCGGCCGCCAGCCACACCGTGCCGAGCGGCGGCAGCCGCAGCAGGGCGCTGGCGGGCTGACCGTGCCAGCGGTCCTCGGCCGCCTCCACCGCGCCGAAGTTGCCGACGCCGGTGCCGCCGTAGGCCTCCGCGTCGGTGTTGAGCACCTCGCGCCACCGCCCGCCCGCGGCAGGCCGATCCGGTAGTCCGTCGTGCGGCGTGCCGGCGAAGTTGCCGACGCAGGCCAGCGCCGAGCCGTCCTTGGCGTACCGCAGGAAGCTCAGCACGTTGCCGGCGGCGTCGTTGGCGTCGATCCACTGCGAACCCGCGCGGGTCGACGTCCTGGCTCCACAGCGCCGGGGTCTCCTTGTAGACCGTGTTGAGGTCGGCGACCAGGAGTGCGACGCCCGCGGTGGTCGGGTCGTCGAGCAGCCACCAGTCCAGCGAGCGCTGCTCGGCCCACTCCGACGTCCTGGGCGAACTCCTGGCCCATGAACAGCAGCTGCTTGCCCGGGTGCGCCCACATGTAGGCCAGGTAGGCGCGCACGTTGGCCAGCTGCTGCCAGCGGTCGCCGGGCATCTTGCGCAGCAGGCGAGCCCTTGCCGTGCACGACCTCGTCGTGGCTGATCGGCAGCACGTAGTTCTCGCTGTACGCGTACACCATCGAGAACGTCATCTGGTGGTGGTGGTAGCCCCGGTGCACCGGCTCGCGGGCCGATGTAGTCGAGCGAGTCGTGCATCCAGCCCATGTTCCACTTGAAGCCGAAGCCGAGGCCGCCGAGGTGGGTCGGCCGGGTGACGCCCGGCCAGGCGGTCGACTCCTCGGCGATGGTCATGCAGCCCGGGACCTCGCGGTAGACCGTCGCGTTCATCTCCTGCAGGAACGCCACCGCGTCGAGGTTCTCGCGGCCGCCGTAACTGGTTCGGCAGCCACTCGCCCTCCTTGCGGGAGTAGTCCAGGTAGAGCATCGAGGCGACCGCGTCGACCCGCAGGCCGTCGACGTGGAACTCCTCGCACCAGTACGAGCGCGTTGGCGACGAGGAAGTTGCGCACCTCGTTGCGGCCGAAGTCGAAGACGTAGGTGCCCCAGTCCAGCTGCTCGCCGCGCCGCGGGTCGGCGTGCTCGTAGAGCGGGGTGCCGTCGAAGCGGCGCCAGCGCCCACTCGTCCTTCGGGAAGTGCGCGGGCACCCAGTCGACGATCACGCCGATGCCGGCCTGGTGCAGCCGGTCGACCAGGTAGCGGAAGTCGTCGGGCGACGCCGAAGCGGGACGGTCGGCGCGTAGTAGCGCGGTGACCTGGTAGCCCCAGGAGCCGCCGAACGGGTGCTCGGCGACCGGCAGAAGCTCCACGTGGGTGAAGCCGAGCGCAGACTGACGTACTCGACGAGCTCGTCGGCCAGCTCGACGGTAGGACAGCCCCTGCCGCCAGGAGCCCGAGGTGCACCTCGTAGATGCTCATCGGGCGCTCGTGGACGGGTGTCCTGGCCGCGCTCGGCCAGCCAGGCGCTCGTCGCCCCACTCGTAGGTCGAGTCGTCGACCACGCTCGCGGTCAGCGGCGGGCACCTCGGTGCGCGAAGGCCATCGGGTCGGCCTTCTCGCGCCAGACCGCCGTCGGCGCCGAGGACGTGCGAACTTGTAGTGCGTGCCGGCGCCGACGCCGGGGACGAACAGCTCCCAGACGCCGCTGGAGCCCAGCGAGCGCATCGGGTGGCCGCGGCCGTCCCAGCCAGTCGAAGTCGCCGATGACCCGCACGCCGCGGGCGTTGGGCGCCCACACGGCGAACGAGGTGCCGGTGACCTGCCCGTTCGGGGTGTCGTAGCGGCGGACGTGCGCGCCGAGCACCGTCCCAGAGCCGCTCGTGCCGGCCCTCGCCGATCAGGTGCAGGTCGACCTCGCCGAGGGTGGGCAGGCACCGGTAGGGGTCGTCCGCCGGGTAGCTCTGGCCGTGGTAGGTCACCGTCGAGCCGGTAGTCGTCGGGCGAGCCGCCCGGAACGGTGGCCTCCCACACTCCGGCGTGCACGTGGGCGAGCTCCACGTCGTTGCCGGCCAGGTGCGCCACGACGCGCTCGGCCTCGGGGCGCAGCGTCCGCAGCACCACGCCGTCGGCGACGGGGTGCGCCCCAGCACGCCGTGCGGGTCGGGGTGCGCGCCGCCGGCCAGGCGCTCCAGCTCCTCGAGGGACGGGCCGGACGGGCCGGCCGCGTCGGCCGGCTCGGTGGCCGCGGGTGCGCCCGGGCCGTTCCCCTGCGCGACCTGCGCGGCCGGAGCAGCGGCAGCCGGAGCGGGTGCCTCGGCGGCCGGAGCCTCGGTCGGCCGGAGCCTCGTCGGCCGGAGCCTCGGTGGCCGGCTCGGCCGGCGCCACCACCGGTGCGGTGGCCTCCGCCGCCGCCTTCGGGCTGACCGGCTGCGGGGCCGCCTTGGGGGTGGACCTGGGGGTGGGCTTGCGTCGGGGGGTGCGCTTGTCGGATCCCGTCACCCTGCACCGCCGACGAGCCGGGCGATGGAGCCGAGCGGGATCAGCAGCCAGGACGGGCGGTTGCGCGCCTCGTAGACGCACTTCGTAGACCGCCTTGTCGAGCTCGAACGCCCGCAGCAGCGCCGACTCGTCCCGCGGGTCGGCACCGGCAGCGCGGGCGTAACCGTCGCAGAACGCCTGTCGGTTGCGCTCTGCCCACTCCGGCGCGCGGTACGCCAGCTGCGGGTCGCCGGGCGCTCGGCGAGCAGGTGCCGGGCGGCGTAGTCGAAGCGACCGCAGCATCCCGGCGACGTCGCGCAGCGGGCTCATCAGCGCCGTCCGCTCGGCCAGCGGCCGGGCCGGCTCGCCCTCGAAGTCCAGCACCACCCAGCCGTCGCTGCGTGCGCAGCACCTGGCCCAGGTGCAGGTCGCCGTGCACCCGCTGCACCGGGACCGGTGCGGTCCGGGCCGCCACCTCGTCGTAGGACCGCGCGCAGCGCCGTCGGCGTAGCGGCGCGAGCTCGGGGACGACGGCCAGCGCCGCCTCCAGCCGCTCCGCCAGCTGCGCGGCCGGTGGCGCGGGACTCCTCGGGACCCGCCTGCCGGGGGCAGGGACGCGGCCAGGTCAGCGCGTGCACCGCGGCGGTGGCCTCGCCCAGCCGCTCGGCCTCGGCGGCGAAGTCGCCGCCGACCTCGTCGGCGTGCAGGTCGCCCTCGGCGTACAGGTCGCGGACGCTGGCGGTGGCCATCGCCCAGCCGTCGCTGGCGCCCTTGGGGAACAGCCTGCAGCAGGCCGAGGGTGGTCGTCTCGCCCGTCGATCTCCCCGTCGTACCAGCCGACCGGGCGGCGATGTGCGGGCTGCCGGCGTCCGCCAGCGCGCGGGTCACCTCGACGTCCGGGTTCGCGCCCGGGCTCCAGCCGGCGGAACAGCTTCAGGATCGCCGCGTCGCCGAAGACCACCGAGGTGTTGCTCTGCTCGGCGGCGATCACCCGGCTGGTCCAGGTCGTGGTCGACCTCGCCGGCGTTCGTGAAGTGCAACGGCCCGGCCGACCGCACCGGAGGCCAGCAGCGACAGCAGCGCGGCCGATCGCGTCGTGGTCGTGCATGGCGTCGTAGGCCACCGCGCCCGTCGACGTCGCCGATCGACGGCGTGCTCCAGCCGCTGCTCCAGCACCCCGGTGCGGCGCCCCACGAGCAGCTGGTAGCGCTCCGGCTCCGCGCCCTCGGTGTCCACCTCCAGCAGCGTCACCCGGACGTCCACGGTACCGGGCAGCGGGGTCTGGCTGAGCAGCCGCACCCCGGTGAGCGCCCGGCCCTTGCCGCCGTACCAGCGCTGGGGGGGCAGCCAGTCGCGCAGCAGCGACTCCAGGCCGCTCACAGCGCGTCCGCCGGCCGCAGCTCGAACCAGAAGAAGCCGTGCCCGGGCAGCGTGAGCAGGTACGGCAGCTCGCCGATCTGCGGGAACGGCACCCCGCCGGTCAGCTCGACCGGCGGGCAGCCCTCGAACCGGCGCAGGTCCAGCTCGACCGGCTGCGGGAAGCGGGACAGGTTGTTCACGCAGAGCACCAGGTCGTCGCCGAACTCGCGGACGAAGGCGAGCACCGACGGGTTGCTCGCGCCGAGCTCCTCGTAGCTGCCCATCGCCGAACACCGGGTGCTCCTTGCGCACCGCGAGCATCCGCGTGGTCCAGTGCAGCAGCGAGCTCGACGTGCGCATCTGCGCCTCGACGTTGAGCGCCTGGTAGCCGTAGACCGGGTCGAGGATCAGCGGGCAGGTACAGCGCCTGCGGGTCGGCGTGCGAGAAGCCGGCGTTGCGGTCGGCGTTCCACTGCATCGGCGTGCGGACGCCGTCGCGGTCACCGAGCTAGATGTTGTCGCCCATGCCGATCTCGTCGCCGTAGTACAGGACCGGCGAGCCGGGCAGCGACAGCAGCAGCGCGGTGAACAGCTCGATCTGGTCCCGGCTGTTCTCCAGCAGCGGGGCGAGCCGGCGCGCGGATGCCGATGTTGGCCTTCATCCGCGGGTCCTTGGCGTACTCCGCGTACATGTAGTCGCGCTCCTCGTCGGTGACCATCTCGAGGGTCAGCTCGTCGTGGTTGCGCAGGAAGATGCCCCACTGGCAGTTCTTCGGGATCGCCGGCGTCTGCGCCAGGATCTCCGAGATCGGGTAGCGCGACTCCCGGCGCACCGCCATGAACAGCCGCGGCATCAGCGGGAAGTGGAACGCCATCTGGCACTCGTCGCCGTCCTCGTCGCCGAAGTACTCGACGACGTCGGCCGGCCACTGGTTCGCCTCGGCGAGCAGCACCCGGTCGGGGTAGTGCGCGTCGACCTCCTTGCGGACCCGCTTGAGGTACTCGTGGGTCCGCGGGAGGTTCTCGCAGTTGTGCCCTCCTCCTCGAACAGGTAGGGCACGGCGTCGAGCCGGAAGCCGTCGATGCCCGAGGTCCAGCCAGAAGCGCAGCACCTCGATCATCGCGTCCTGCACGGCCGGGTTCTCGAAGTTCAGGTCCGGCTGGTGGCTGAAGAAGCGGTGCCAGAAGTACTGCTTGCGCACCGGGTCCCAGGTCCAGTTCGACTTCTCGGTGTCGACGAAGATGATCCGGGCGTCGGTGTACTTCTCGTCGGTGTCGCTCCAGACGTAGAAGTCGCCGTACGGCCCGTCCGGGTCGTTGCGGGAGGCCTGGAACCACGGGTGCTGGTCGCGAGGTGTGGTTCATGACGAGGTCGGTGATGATCCGCATGCCGCGCGTGTGCGCCTCGTCGACGAGCTCCACGAAGTCGCCGAGGTCGCCGAACTCCGGCAGCACCGTGATGAAGTCGCTGATGTCGTACCCGCCGTCGCGCAGCGGGGACTCGTAGAACGGCAGCAGCCAGATGCAGTCGACGCCGAGCCACTGCAGGTAGTCCAGCTTCGAGGTCAGGCCGCGGAGGTCGCCGGTGCCGTCGCCGTTGCTGTCGGCGAACCCGCGGATGAGCACCTCGTAGAAGACGGCGCGCTTGTACCACAGCGGGTCGCGGCGTCTCCTCCAGGCTGACCAGTTCGCCGTGCTCGAGCTCCGGCGACGGTCACGCAGCGGACTCGCCTTGCAGGGTGAGGACGTGCGCCGGCTCGGGGAACGGGTCCAGCCGCACGTAGTTGGAGGCTGGGCCAGGTCGTACTCGGCGCCGGTGATCTCGTCGCGCACGGTGAAGCGGCTCGTCCCAGTCGCAGGCCGAGCGCGGGCAGGTCGAGCGCGGACGGTCGCCTCGCGGGCGCCGTGCGGGTCGAGGTTGACGCACGACCAGCACGACGTCGTCGGTGCCGTCCGCGCGGCGCAGCCGCTTGGAGCAGCACAGCACGTCGGGCGAGTCGACGTGGTGGAACGCCAGGTTGCGCAGCCGCTGCAGCGCCGGGTGGGCCCGGCGGATCTGGTTGAGCAGCGTCAGGTACGGCGCGAGGGTGCGCTCCGGGCGTGCCCAGTCCCGGGGGCGCAGCTGGTACTTCTCCGAGTTCGAGGTACTCCTCGCTGCCCGGCTTGCACCGCGACGTGCTCGTACAGCTCGTAGCCGGAGTAGACGCCCCACGTCGGGGCCATCAGCGCGGCCAGCACCGCCCGGATCTTGAACGATCGGCGGCCCGCCGTACTGCAGCGACGCGTGCAGGATGTCCGGGGTGTTGACGAAGAAGTTGGGCCGCATGTAGTCGGCGGCGGCCGGCCAGCTCCTCGCGCGTACTCGCTCCAGCTCCCCTTGCCGGTCGCGCCAGGTGAAGTAGGTGTAGGACTGGGTGAAGCCGATCCGGGCCAGCTCGTGCATCATCGCCGGCCGGGTGAAGGCCTCGGCCAGGAACAGCACGTCCGGGTCGGTGCGTCTTGACCTCGGCGATCAGCCACTGCCAGAAGTTCAGCGGCTTGGTGTGCGGGTTGTCGACCCGGAAGATCTTGCACGCCGTGGCGCGATCCAGTGCCGCGACGACCCGCAGCACCTCGGCGTAGAGGCCCTCCGGGTCGTTGTCGAAGTTGAGCGGGTAGATGTCCTGGTACTTCTTCGGCGGGTTCTCCGCGTAGGCGATCGTGCCGTCGGCCCGGGTGGTGAACCACTCCGGGTGCTCGGTGACCCACGGGTGGTCCGGCGCGCACTGCAGCGCGAGGTCCAGCGCGACCTCCATGCCCAGCTCGCGGGTGCGCGGCGACGAAGGCGTCGAAGTCGTCCATCGTGCCGAGCTCGGGGTGGACCGCGTCGTGGCCGCCCTCGGCGCGAGCCGATCGCCCACGGCGAGCCGGGGTCGGTCGGCTCGGCGGTGCAGGGTGTTGTTCGGGCCCTTGCGGTTGACCTCGCCGATCGGGTGGATCGGCGGCAGGTAGACGACGTCGAAGCCCATCTGCGGCGACGGCCGGCAGCCGCTCGGCGGCGGTGCGCGAACGTGCCGCGAGCGCGGCACGCCGTCGGCGTCGGGCGCGGCGCCCTCGAGCGCGGGAAGAACTCGTACCAGGAGCCGTAGAGCGCGCGCTGCCGGTCGACCCAGCACGCGTGCGCGGCTCGGCGGGTGACCAGCTCGCGGACCGGGTGGTCGTGCAGCAGCGTCCTCGACAGCGCGGCACGCGCGGCGGCCAGCGCGCTCGTCCGCCGGGTCGCGGTCGGCGTCGCGCAGCGCCGTCGACGGCCGCTGACGACCGGCGCCCGCGGGACGCCCGCGCGGCAGGCCGGCGGCGGCGCCGCTCGAGCAGCCGGGCGCCCTCCTCGAGGTCGTTGGCCAGCTCGACGGCGCCTGCCCGGCCTCGACCTTGACCGCGACGTCGTGCTGCCAGGTGGCCGAGCGGGTCGCTCCAGCGCCTCGACGCGTGAAGGTCCACAGCGCCCTCGCGCGTCGGGACGGCAGCTCGGCGCGACCAGCCGGTCGGTGCCGGGCAGCGCCGCGGCGCCATCCGCAGGAACGGCCGCCGCCGTGCCGTCCGGGCGGCGCCACGGCGACGTCGGCCGCCGACCGCGTCGTGGCCCTCGCGGAAGACGGTCGCGCTGACCGCGAGCACCGGTCTCGCCGACGACCGCGCGCGCGGGATAGCTGCCCGCACGACACCGACGGGCTGGACGTCTGTGATCCCGATGCGGCCGACCATCGCGGCGCACCGTACCCACGCCGGCTGCCGACTCGCACTGAACGTCCGGTGCCGGGCTGCGGGCGCGGTCGCGTGCCGCTACGGTCGTGCGGCGTGAGAGCCCTCCGACGGTTCACCGTCCGCGCGGCCCTGCCCGCGCCGCTGGCGCCCGCTGGCGGAGCTCGTGATCAACCTGCGCTGGTCCTGGCACCCCGCGTCGCTGGACCTGTTCGCGCTCGGTCGACCCGGACGCTGTGGAGGCGGTCGGGCACGACCCGGTGCGGCTGCTGGGCGAGGTCAGCCCCGAGCGGCTGGCCGCGCTCGCCGAGGACCGCGACTTCCTCGGCGCGGCTCGCGGACGTCCCCGACGACCTGCAGGACTACCTGACGACACCGCGCTGGTACCAGAGCGGGCGGGCGGGCAGCAGGCGCTGCCCGCCTCGATCGCCTACTTCTCCCCGGAGTTCGGCATCACCGAGGTGCTGCCGCAGTACTCCGGCGGCCTGGGCATCCTGGCCGGCGACCACCTCAAGGCCGCCTCCGACCTCGGCGTGCCGATCATCGGCGTCGGGCTGCTCTACCGGGCCGGCTACTTCACGCAGTCGCTGTACGCCGACGGCTGGCAGCAGGAGCGCTACCCCTCGCTCGACCCGCACGGCCTGCCGCTGACGCTGCTGCGCGACGCCGACGGGCGCGCCGGTCGAGGTGCAGCGTCGGCTGCCGGAGGGGCGCACTGCTGCACGCCCACGTCTGGCGGGCCCAGGTCGGCCGGGTGCCGCTGCTGCTGCTCGACTCCGACATCGAGGAGAACGACGCCCGAGCCGAGCGCGAGGTCACCGACCGGCTCTACGGCGGCGGCAGCGACCACCGGCTGCACCAGGAGATGCTGCTGGGCATCGGCGGCGTGCGGGCGCTGCGGGCCTGACCGCGCTCACCGGCGACCCGCGCGCCCGAGGTGTTCCACACCAACGAGGGCCACGCCGGCTTCCTCGGCGTCGAGCGGATCCGCGAGCTCGTCGACGCAGGGGCTGACCTTCGACGAGGCGCTGCGAGGCGGTCCGCGCCGGCACGGTGTTCACCACGCACACGCCGGTCCCGGCCGGCATCGACCGGTTCCCGCGCGACCTGATCGAGCCGCTACTTCGGCGCCGGCAGCGAGTGGGACCGTGCCGGCGTGCCGGTCGACCGGATCCTCGCGCTCGGCGCCGAGGAGGACCCGCACGATGTTCAACATGGCCCACATGGGCCTGCGGCTGGCGCAGCGCGCCAACGGCGTCGCCCAGCTGCACGGCGTCGTGTCAGCCGCGGCATGTTCGCCGGCCTGTGGCCGGGCTTCGACGCCGCCGAGGTGCCGATCACCTCGATCACCAACGGCGTGCACGCCCCGACCTGGGTGGCCCGCGAGGTCTTCGAGCTCGCCGAGCGCGAGGTCGGGCTCGACGCTGATCACCGAGGCGCAGGGCTGGGAGGACATCGCCGGGGTCGCGCCGGACGAGATCTGGGGCGTCCGCCGCGTGCTGCGCGAGCGGCTGGTGCGACGAGGTCCGCCGCCGGCTCCGGCAGTCCTGGCTGCAGCGCGGCGCCACCGAGGCCGAGCTCGGCTGGACCGACGTCGGTCTTCGACCCCGACGTGCTCACCATCGGCTTCGCCCGCCGCGTGCCCGTCGTACAAGCGGCTGACCCTGATGCTGCGCGACCCGGAGCGGCTCGAGGCGCTGCTGCTCGACCCCGAGCGGCCGGTGCAGCTCGTCATCGCCGGCAAGGCGCACCCGGCCGACGACGGCGGCAAGGAGCTGATCCAGCAGATCGTCCGGTTCGCCGACCGGCCCGACGTCCGGCACCGGATCGTCTTCCTGCCCGACTACGACATCGGCATGGCCCGCTACCTGTACGGCGGCTGCGACGTCTGGCTGAACAACCCGCTGCGCCCGCTCGAGGCGTGCGGCACGTCGGGCATGAAGTCCGCGCTCAACGGCGGGCTGAACCTGTCGATCCTGCGACGGCTGGTGGGACGAGTTGTACGACGGCGAGAACGGCTGGGCGATCCCGACCGCCGACGGCGTCGTCGGACCCGGACCGCCGCGACGACCTCGAGGCGGCGGCGATCTACGACCTGCTCGAGAAGCAGGTCCGCCCCGCTTCTACGACCGCGACGCCGACGGCGTGCCGCAGCGCTGGGTGGAGATGGTCCGGCACACGCTGCAGACCCTCGGCCCGAAGGTGCTGGCCAGCCGGATGGTGCGCGACTACGTGCAGGAGCTCTACGGCCCGGCCGCCGCAGGCGTCCCGGGCGCTGGCGGCTCGTCGTACGCCCCGGCCCGCGAGCTGGCCGCCTGGCGCGCCCGGGTGGTCACCGCCTGGCCCGGCGTGCAGGTCGTGCACGTCGAGGCCGCCGGCGTCGGCGACACCCCGCAGGTCGGCACGACGCTCGACGCTGCGGGCCGCCGTGGACCTGGGCGGCCTGCCCGCCGACGACGTCGTGGTGCAGGCCGTCTACGGCCGGGTCGACGAGGCCGACGAGCTGCACCGGCCGGCCACGGTCCTGCTCACCGACGGCCGGCACCGGCGAGGACGGGCTGGCACCGCTTCGAGGGCGACGTCCCGCTGGAGCGGGCCGGGTCGTTCGGCTACACCGTGCGGGTGCTGCCCCGGCACCCGCTGCTTCCCGGCGTCGGCGACCTCGCCCTGGTGGCGACCGCCTGAGCGCTGCTGGTCGCGTGGCTGCGGCCGGGGCCGGTGTCAGCTCCCTGCAGCTCCTGCTGCCGGGAGCCGACGTCCTGCTCGACGCCGTCCGCGGCCTGCCCGGCGTCGGGCTGCTGGCACCGGCGCACATCAGCCTGGGCTACCCGTGGCTGGGGGCGCAGGAGGCGCTGGCGGAGGTCGAGCGGGTCCGCGCGGCGGCGGCGTCCGTGCCGCCGTTCCGCGCCGAGCTGACCGGGCCCTACCGGTTCGCGCCGGACGGCCGGGGCCGGGTCGTGGTGCACGTCCGGCCGCTCGACGACGCGCCGGTGCGGGTCCTCGGACAGGCGCTGCAGGCGGACCTGCGCGACGTGCACCTGTCGGTGGCGCGGGTGCTCGCGGACGGGGACCTCGAGGCGGTCGAGGCCGCCGTGCGGCCGTTGCTGCCGCTGCGCACCGAGGTCCGCGAGCTCGAGCTCACCGTCCAGTCGGACGGGCGGTGGCTGTCGGTGCTGCGGGCCCCGCTGGGCGGTCCGCCCGCAGCAGCACCACCGACCGGCTGCACGCCCGCAGCGCCCCGCTGACCTCGCTGCCCACGGCCAGGCGCTCGGCGGTGTCGAGGACGACCTCGTACGACGTCGCCCACGGCGCGCCCGGGCAGCGCGCACCTCGCCGTCGCGCGGCGCCGGCGTGCAGCAGCAGCAGGAAGCTGTCGTCGACGACCCGCTCGCCGCGCGGGCCGCGGGTGCGGATGCCCTGCCCGTCGAGGTACATGCCGAGCGTGGCGACTGTCCGGGTCGAACCAGTCGCCGTCGCGTCAGCTCCCGGCCGTCCGGCGCCGAACCAGGCGAGGTCCTTGACGCCGTCCACGGCCAGCGCGCGGCCGGGGAAGAACGCCGCCTGCCGGAACACCGGGTGCTCCCGGCGCAGCGCGACCAGCCGCGGTGACCAGGCCGCAGGTCGCGTCGGCGTCCGGCGTCGAGCTCCCAGCGGCTGCCAGGACAGCGGCGCGTCCTGGCAGTAGGCGTTGTTGTTGCCGAGCTGGCGTGCGCCGCACCTCGTCGCCCATGCGTCAGCATCGGCACCCCGGTCGACAGCAGCAGCGTCGTGAGCAGGTTGCGCGCCTGCCGCCGCCGCAGCGCGAGCACCGCCGGGTCGTCGGTCTCGCCCTCGACGCCGCAGTTCCACGACGCGGTTGTGCGACGTCGCCGTCGCGGCCGTCCTCGCCGTTGGCCTCGTTGTGCTTGCGCTCGTACGTCGTCAGGTCGCGCAGCGTGAAGCCGTCGTGCGCGGTGACGAAGTTGATCGACGGCGCACGGCCGGCGGCCGTCGGCCTGGTACAGGTCGGAGGAGCCGGACAGCCGGTAGGCCAGGTCGCGCAGCCCGCCGACCGGGCCCGCGCCAGAGCGTCGCGGACGGTGTCGCGGTACTGGTCGTTCCACTCCGTCCACGGCGGCGGGAACTGGCCGACCTGGTAGCCGCCCTGCGCCGACGTCCCACGGCTCGGCGATCAGCTTGACCGGCTGACGCACCGGGTCCTGCTGCACGACGTCGAAGAAGGCCGAGAGCGGGTCGACGTCGTGCGACGACGCGGGCCAGCGCCGGCGGCGAGGTCGAAGCGGAAGCCGTCGACGTGCATCTCGGTGACCCAGTAGCGCAGCGAGTCCATGACCAGCTGCAGCACGTGCGGCGACGCGCACGTCGAGGGTGTTGCCGCAGCCGGTGTAGTCGCGGTAGCGCGACCGGTCGGCTCCGTCGAGCGCGGTAGTAGCCGCGGTTGTCGATGCCGCGGAAGGACAGCGTCGGGCCGTGCTCGTCGCCCTCGGCGGTGTGGTTGTAGACGACGTCGAGCAGCACCTCGATGCCCGGCCGCGTGCAGCGCCCGCACCATCGCCTTGAACTCCCGGACCTGCTCGCCGCGCGTGCCCGCTGGAGCTGTAGCCGGCGTGCGGGGCGAAGAAGCCGACCGTGTTGTAGCCCCAGTAGTTGGTCAGCCCGCGCGCAGCAGGTGCGGCTCGCTGACGAAGTGGTGCACCGGCAGCAGCTCGACCGCCGTGACGCCGAGCTCGATGCAGGTGCTCGACCGCGGCCGGGTGCGCGAGCCCGGCGTACGTGCCGCGCAGGTGCTCCGGGACGCCCGGGTGGCGGGCGGTGAAGCCCTTGCACGTGCAGCTCGTAGACGACCGTGTCGGCCCACGGCGTGGCGCGGCCGCGCGGTCGTCGCCCCACGGGAAGGCGTCGTGCGACGACCACCGAGCGCGGCACGTACGGCGCGCTGTCGCGGTGGTCCTGCAGGCGCCGGTCGCGCCCCGGCGTCGAGCCGAAGACCGCGTCGTCGAGCCCGAGCTCGCCCTCCACCGCCCGGGCGTACGGGTCGAGCAGCAGCTTGCTGGGGTTGTAGCGCAGCCCGGCGCCGGGTCGTACGGGCCGTCGACGCGGTAGCCGTAGCGCTGGCCGGGACCGACGCCGCGGCAGGTAGCCGTGCCAGACGTGGTACGGTCGACTCCTCCAGCGGGACGCGCGTCTCGACGCCGTCGCTCGTCGAACAGGCACAGGTCGACGGCCTCGGCGCCGGCGCTGTACAGCGCGAAGTTGGTGCCCTCGCCGTCCCAGGTCGCGCCGAGCGGGGCGGGGCGGCCGGGCCAGGGCGCGCAGGGCGTGCTCGGGTCGGGTCACCGGACGATCCTGCCGGAACGCGGGCGCCGGCCGCGGCTCAGCCGGGCGTCGGGGCGCCCGGCGCGGCGCGGCTCCGGCGTCGTGCCCCGGGCCCGGCGCGCTGTGCAGCGCGGCGTGCCGGTCGACCAGGCGCCTCGTGGCCGCGCGGCGCGCCTGCGGCTCGCCGTGCGCCGAGCACGAGGTGGCCGAGCAGCTTCTCGTGGTCGGCGACGAGCGTCGGCCCAGGTGCTGACCAGCGTCGGCGGCGGCGACCAGGGCCTCGAGCCGCACCCGCAGCGGCAGCAGCAGCAGCTCGCGCTCCAGGACCGGCGACGAGCTCCTCGGGCAGCAGCCGCCGCGGGTCGTCGTCGTCGGGCCGGTCAGGTCGACGAGCCCGTGCGGCAGGTCGGGCAGCTCCGCCGTCGACCAGGCCGGGCGCGTCGAGCGCGAGCACCTCGTCGTCGTCGTCGTCGTCCGTCGTACTGCGCCTCGACCTCGTCGAGCGACAGGCCGGCCTCGGCGGCCCAGCGGGCCTCCTCCTCGAGGTCGACCTCGTCGGGCAGCGCGGCGAAGAACGCGTCCTGCCAGCGCTCGAGCAGCTCGCGCACGGCGTCGCAGCGCTCGAGGACGCTGCCGAGGTCGGCGCTCGGGCCGGGCTGCAGCAGCGCCGCCTGCAGGGCGCGGGCGGCGTCCGGGCGGCAGGTCCGAGCAGCGGATCGGCGGAGGAGACGGTGTGCACGACACCGTGGGAGTCCCGGAACACCCCCGCAGACTAGGGTCCGGCGACCGCGTCAGGTCGCAGACCGAGGAGGACGCGGTGGGCGAGTTCGTGCGGCTCGAGGTCGAGGACGGGGTGGGCACGATCCGGCTCGACCGGCCGAAGATGAACGCCATCGACGGCGCAGCTGCGGGCCGAGCTGCGCGCGGCCGCGCGTCGAGGCCCGCGACCGCGACGACGTGCGCGCGGTCGTGCTCTACGGCGGCGAGCGGGTGTTCGCCGCCGGCGCCGACATCAAGGAGATGTCCGAGCTGTCCTACGCCGAGATGCGTCGCTGGGGGACGCCGCTGCAGGAGGCCCTCACGGTCGTCGCCCGGCTGCCCAAGCCGGTCGTCGCCGCGGTCACCGGCTACGCGCTCGGCGGCGGCTTCGAGCTCGCGCTGACCGCCGACTTCCGGGTGCTGGGCGAGCGCGCCAAGGTCGGCGTGCCGGAGATCACAGCTCGGCGTCATCCCGGGCGCCGGCGGCACCCAGCGGCTGACCCGGCTGGTCGGCCCGGCCAAGGCCAAGGACCTCGTCTTCACCGGCCGGCACGTCGGCGCCGAGGAGGCGCTCGCGCTCGGCATCGCCGACCGCGTGGTGCCCGACGCCGGCGTCTACGAGACCGCGCGCGAGATGGCCGCGCAGTTCGCCGCCGGGCCCGGCGGTCGCGCTGCGCGCGGCCAAGCAGGCCATCGACGACGGCCTCGAGCTCGACCTCGACGCGGCGCCTGCGGCTCGAGTCGGCGCTGTTCGCCGGGCTGTTCGCCACCGAGGACCAGAAGACCGGCATGAGCGTCGTTCCTGGAGAACGGCCCGGGCAAGGCGCGCTTCACCGGGCGGTGACTACACGCACGCCGTCGCGGTCGACCGCGGCGCTACCGTGGGTAGTCTGCCGGTGAGGGCGTGGCCGTCGCCGAGTTGCACGACGCTACGGTGGCCGTCAACCTCGAGACGGCGAGCGCCCGCGAGCCGCCGGCCCGCGCCCCGCCGAGCCCGCTCGCCCACTCTCCCGGAGGTCGGCGCCCCACGTGAACATCGTCGTACTGGTCAAGCAGGTGCCCGACACCTGGGCCGAGCGCAAGCTCGACCCGACAGCGACAAGACCCTCGACCGCGCGTCGGTCGACGTCGTGATGAACGAGATCGACGAGTACGCCGTCGAGGAGGCCCTGCGCATCAAGGAGGCCGCAGGGCGGCGAGGTCACCATCCTCACGATGGGCCCGGAGCGCGCGGTCGAGACGATCCGCAAGGCGCTGTCGATGGGCGCCGACAAGGCCGTCCACCTCACCGACCAGGCGCTGGCCGGCTCGCGACGCGGTGCAGACGTCGTACGCGCTCGCGCAGGTGCTCGGCACGCTCGAGTACGACCTCGTCATCGCCGGCTCCGAGGCCACCGACTCGCGCATGTCGATCATGACGGCGCTGCTCGCCGAGCGCACCGGCCAGCCGCAGCTGTCCGGTGCCCGCAAGGTCACCGCCGAGCAGCGGCACCGTCCGCATCGAGCGGCAGACCGAGAGCGGCTACGACGTCGTCGAGGCCTCGACGCCCGCGCTCGTCTCGGTCGTCGAGAAGATCAACGAGCCGCGCTACCCGTCGTTCAAGGGGATCATGGCGGCCAAGAAGAAGCCGCTGACGACGCTGACGCTCGCCGACGCCGGCATCGACGCCGGCCAGGTCGGGCTGGCCACCGCCCCGTCGCAGGTCGTGGACGTTCGCCACCAAGCCGCCGCGCCAGGCGGGTCAGGTCGTCAAGGACGAGGGTGACGGCGGCGTCGAAGATCGCCGAGTTCCTCGCGTCGCAGAAGCTCGTCTGAGAGGGATCGGGAACATGGCTGAGGTCCTGGTCCTCGTCGACCACGTCGACGGAACCCCCAAGAAGGTCTCCTACGAGCTGCTGACGCTCGCCCGCGAGCTCGGCACGCCGTCCGCGGTCGTGCTCGGCGAGGGTGCGTCCGGCTGCCGCCGAGAAGCTCGCGCGCGTACGGCGCCGAGAAGGTCTACGTCAGCGAGGCCGAGGAGCTCGACGGCTACCTCGTCGGCCCGAAGGCGGCCGTGCTCGCGCAGCTGGTCGCCGACACGTCGCCCGGCCGCGGTGCTGCTCGCCGAGCAACGCCGAGGGCAAGGAGGTCGCGGCCCGGCTGGCCGTCAAGACCGGCAGCGGCCTGATCACCGACGCCGTCGGCGTCACCGGCGAGCTCGTCGCCGAGCAGCCGATCTTCGGCGGCAGCGTCGTCGTGCAGTCCAAGGTCGCCACCGGCACGCCGATCATCACCGTGCGGCGCCAACTCGACCGCGCCGTCCGAGCGGCCGGCGCGGGCACCGTCGAGCAGGTCAGCGCGACGCTTCAGCGACGCCGACAAGGCCGCCCGGGTCGTCGACCAGCGTCGTCGAGGACAAGGGCGGCCGCCCCGACCTCGGCGACGCCTCCGTCGTCGTCTCCGGTGGTCGCGGTGTCGGTGCCGCCGAGAGCTTCGGCGTCATCGAGCAGCTCGCCGACAGCCTCGGCGCGGCCGTCGGCGCCTCGCGCGCCGCGACCGACGCCGGCTGGTACCCGCACCAGAACCAGGTCGGCCAGACCGGCCGCACCGTCTCGCCGCAGCTCTACATCGCGGTCGGCATCTCCGGCGCCATCCAGCACCGCGCCGGCATGCAGACCAGCAAGACCATCGTGGCCATCAACAAGGACCCCGAGGCGCCGATCTTCGAGCTGGCCGACTTCGGCCTCGTCGGCGACCTGTTCACGGTCGTCCCGCAGCTCACCGAGGAGATCACCAAGCGCAAGGGCTGGTCCGGCCCGGTCGACGGCCCGGCTCCCGCGAGGGTGCCGGGCCGTCGCGCGTCCGGGGCCGTCGGGCTAGCGCAGGGCGGCGTAGTCGACGCCGGTCAGCTCGACGCTGCGGTCCCACAGCAGCCCGGCCGCCTCGGCGTCCTGCGCCGCGGCGCTGCGGCCGACCCGGGTGGGCGCGCCGCGGACCTCCAGCAGCCGCGGGCCGAAGTAGTCGTCGGGCCGGACGTCCGGCATCGCCGCGGCGTACAGCGACGGCCACGCGCCGGCGGCGTCGGACTGCGCCACGAGCAGGTTGCCCAGCTTCATCGCCGTCTCGAGCAGCCGGGAGCCCTGCCCGCTCTGCAGGTTCGTCGCGGCGTAGCCGGGGTGCGCGCTGGCCACCAGCAGGCGCCTCCCCGCGCGGCGCTGCAGCTCGCCGGCGAACAGCAGGTTCGCGAGCTTGCTCTGGCCGTACGCCCCCCAACGGCTGTACGACCGCTCGCCCTGCAGGTCGTCGAAGGCGATCGTCCCGCTGCGGTGCGCCTGGCTGGACACCACCACCACCCGCGGTGCGGCGGCAGCCAGCAGCGGCTCGAGCAGCAGGCCGGTCAGCGCGAAGTGACCCAGGTGGTTGGTGCCGAGCTGGGACTCGAAGCCGTCCGCGGTGAGCCGGCGGGGCACGGCCATCACGCCGGCGTTGTCCACCAGCAGGTCGAGCGCCGGCACCCGGTCGGCGACCAGCCCGGCCGCCGCGCGGACGGACGCGAGCGAGGCCAGGTCGAGCGGCACCAGCTCGACGGCGGCCTGCGGCACGTCCCGCCGGATCCGGGCCAGCGCGGCCTTCCCCCGGTCCGGCGACCGCACCGCCAGCAGCACCCGGGCGCCGCGGCGGGCCAGCTCCAGGCCGGTGTGCAGCCCCAGCCCGGAGCTCGCCCCGGTCACCAGGGCGGTCCGGCCGGACTGGTCGGGAAGGTCGGCGGTGCTCCAGCGCGTCATGGGCCAGCCTCGCACCGGCCCGGGGGAGCCGCGCGCCGCGGCCCGGCCCGGGCCGCCCGCCGGGCGGGCAGCAGGCTTCCGCGTAGGCTCTGCGGGTGGCCTACCTCGACCATGCGGCGTCGACGCCCATGCTGCCCGAGGCCGTCGAGGCGGTGCCGGCGGCGCTGCGGCTCGCGGCCGGCAACGCGTCGTCGCTGCACGCCACCGGCCGGCCGGCGCGCCGGCGCCGGTCGAGGAGTCGCGCGAGCAGCTCGCCGCGGCGCTCGGCGCCCGGCCGTCCGAGGTGGTCTTCACCGGCGGCGGCACCGAGAGCGACAACCTGGCGGTCAAGGGCACTGTTCTGGGCCCGCCGCGCCGCCGACCCGCGGCGCCGCCGGATCGCTGGCCAGCGCCGTCGAGCACCACGCCGTGCTCGACGCGGTGCGAGTGGCTCGTCGACCACGAGGGCGCCGACGGTCACCTGGCTGCCGGTCGACGAGCACGGGCGGGTGCACCCCGACGTCCTGGCCGCGGCGCTCGGCGCGACCCGCGACGTCGCGCTGGTCAGCGTCATGTGGGCCAACAACGAGGTCGGCACGGTGCAGCCGGTCGCCGAGCTCGCCGAGGTCGCGCACGCGGCCGGCGTCCCGCTGCACACCGACGCCGTGCAGGCCGTCGGCCAGCTGCCGGTCGACTTCGCCGCGAGCGGCGTCGACGCGCTGACGCTCACCGGGCACAAGTTCGGCGGCCCGCTCGGCGTCGGCGCGCTGCTGCTCGGCCGCGACGTCGACTGCACCCCGCTGCTGCACGGCGGCGGTCAGGAGCGCGACGTCCGGTCCGGGCACGCTCGACATCCCGGCGCTCGGCGGGCTCGCCGTCGCCACCGAGGTCGCCGTCGCGCGGGCCCGACAGCGCGCACGCCCGGCTGGCCGGCTGCGCGACGACCTGGTGCGCCGGGTCCGCGAGGTGGTGCCCGACGCGGTCGCTCAACGGCGTCCCCGGACGCGGCCGGCTGCCGGGCAACGCGCACTTCTCCTTCCCCGGCTGCGAGGGCGACTCGCTGCTGCTGCTGCTCGACGCCCGCGGCGTCGAGGTGCTCCACCGGCTCGGCCTGCTCGGCCGGCGTCGCCCGGCCCTCCACGTGCTGCTCGCGCATGGGCGCCGACGAGGACCGGGCCCGCGGCTCGCTGCGCTTCTCGCTCGGCCACACCTCGACCGCCGCCGACGTCGACGCGCTGGTCGACGCGCTGCCGGCCGTCGTCGAGCGGGCCCGGCGCCGGGCCGGCCCTGCGGTGAGGCTGCTCGCCGCGATGTCCGGCGGCGTCGACTCCGCCGTCGCCGCCGCCCTCGCCGTCGAGGCCGGGCACGACGTCACCGGCGTCCACCTGGCGCTGTCCGCCGCGCCGGCCGACCCTGCGCACCGGCTCGCGCGGCTGCTGCTGCCGCGAGGACGCCCGCGACGCCCGCCGGGTCGCCGACGTGCTCGGCATCCCGTTCTACGTCTGGGACCTCGCCGAGCGGTTCCGGGCCGACGTCGTCGACGACTTCGTCGCCGAGTACGCCGCCGGCCGCACGCCGAACCCGTGCCTGCGCTGCAACGAGAAGATCAAGTTCACGGCCGTGCTGGACCGGGCGCTGGCGCTCGGCTTCGACGCCGTCGTCACCGGCCACCACGCGCGGCTCGTCGACGGGGTGCTGCGCCGCTCGGTCGACGCTCGCCAAGGACCAGTCCTACGTGCTCGCGGTGCTGACGCCGCGAGCAGCTGGCCGGCACCGTCCTGCCGCTCGGCGAGCTCGACCAAGGCCGCAGGTGCGCGAGCTCGCCGCGGACCGCGGGCTCGGCGTCGCCGACAAGCCCGACTCGCACGACGTCTGCTTCATCGCCGACGGCGACACCGCCGGGTTCCTGCGCCGCGGCTCGGCGAGCAGCCCGGGCCGGTCGTCGACGCGCTCACCGGCGCCGTCGTCGGGCGGCACGACGGCGCGTACGGCTTCACCGTCGGCCAGCGCCGCGGCCTGGACCTGCGGGTCCCCGCGGCCGACGGGCGGCCGCGCTACGTGCTGTCGATCGAGCCGGTCGGCGGCACCGTGACGGTCGGCCCGGTCGAGGCGCTGGACGACCGGTCGCTGACGGCGGACCGGCCGGTCTGGACCGCCGGCGCCGCGAGCCCTGCCGCTGGACTGCGCAGGTGCAGCTGCGGGCGCACGGCGACGGCGGGCGACGCCCGGGTGTCGCGCGGACGGCGACGGCTGGCGGATCGAGCTGGCCGAGCCGGTCCGCGGCGTGGCCGCCGGGCCAGGCCGCGGTGCTGTACGACGGGGACCGGGTGCTCGGCAGCGGCACCGTGGCCTGACCCGCACGACGCTCGCCGGCATGCCCCACGACCTGCGACGACCGGCCTGCGTTCCCGTCCGCGCGGCGTGAGCGCCCCCGACCTGCCGTGGCCCTCGGGCGCGCCACCGGCATCGGCAGCCTGCCCGGCACGGACCCGCCGAGGCGGTGCGCGTCGTCCTGGGCGAGCTCCCCGACCTGCCGTTCCTGCCCGAGCTGCCGGCCCGCGGACCCGTCGGCGACCTGGCCGGCCGCGGACCGCGCGCTGCTCGTCGGACCTGCCCGTGGACCTGCAGCCGGGCGGCTGGCGGCTGGTCGCGCGGCCCGGCGCGCGACGCGCGGCGGGCGCGCGACCTCCTGGCCCGCGACCTCGACGCCCTGGAGGAGGCCGCCCAGGGCGGCGCGCCGGCGCTGCTCAAGGTGCAGGCCGCCGGCCCGTGGACGCCTGGCCGCGACGCTCGAGCTGCCGCGCGGCGGAACGCGTCCTGGCCGACCCCGGCGCGGTGCGCGACCTCGCGCGAGCCTCGCCGAGGGGCTGCGCGTGCACCTGGCCGACCTGCGCCGCCGGCTGCCCGGGACGGCGCTGCTGCTGCAGCTCGACGAGCCGGCGCTGCCGGCGGTGCTGGGCGGGCGGGTCCCCACCGCGAGCGGGTTCGGCGCCCTGCGCACGCCGTCCCCGCAGCTGGCGGCCGAGCACGCTGGCGACCGTGCTGGCGGTCGCCGAGCAGACCGTCGTGCACTGCTGCGCCCCGGGGGCGCCGCGTGGCGCTGCTGCGCCGGGCCGGCGCCACGCACCTGTCGCTGGACGCCGGGCTGCTCCGCGAGCCGACGACGACGCGCTCGGCGAGGCGGTCGAGGCCGGCGCCGGGCTGCTGCTCGGCTGCGTCCCCGGTACGGACGCGCCGCTCGGCCGGCCGGACGAGGTCCTCGCCCCGGTCCGGCGGCTGTGGCGGCGGCTGGGCTTCGCGCCCGAGGTGCTGCCGCGGCACGTGGTGGTCACCCCGACCTGCGGGCTGGCCGGCGCCACCGCCGGGTACGCGCGGTCCGCGCTGCAGACCTGCGTCCGCGCCGGAGCGGCGCTGCGGGAGGAGCCGCTGTGAGCACGCCCGACCAGGCCCGTGCCCGGCACGCCGCGCTGAGCCGCGACGTCGAGGAGCACGCCTTCCGCTACTACGTGCTCGACGCCCCGACGGTCGTCGACGCGGAGTACGACGCCGCGATGGCCGAGCTGCGGGCGCTCGAGGACGCGCACCCGACCTGCGGACGCCGGACTCGCCGACCCAGCGGGTGCTCGGCGCGTACGCCACCGACTTCACGCCGGTCGAGCACCTCGAGCGGCTGCTCAGCCTGGGCAACGTCTTCGACGCCGAGGAGCTCGAGGCGTGGGCGGCCCGGGTCCGCAAGGAGGTCGGCGACGCCGCGCGCTGGCTCTGCGAGCTCAAGATCGACGGGCTGGCCGTCGCGCTGGTCTACCGCGCACGGGCGGCTGGTGCGGGCGGCCACCCGCGGCGACGGCCGCACCGGTGAGGACATCACGCCCAACGTTCGCACGCTGCGCAGCGTGCCGGACCGGCTCGTCGGCGACGACGTGCCCGCGCTGCTCGAGGTCCGCGGCGAGGTGTTCCTCGCCACCGACGGACTTCCGGCGCTCAACGAGCGGCTCGTCGCGGAGGGCAAGCCGCCGTTCGCCAACCCGCGCAACGCCGCCGCCGGCAGCCTGCGGCAGAAGGACCCGCGGGTCACCGCGTGCCGGCCGCTGTCGCATGACGCTGCACGGCATCGGCGCCCGCGACGGCTGGCAGCCCGAGTCGCAGAGCGCGGCCTACGCCGCAGCTGCGGACCTGGGGGCTGCCGGTGAGCAGCCGGTTCGAGGTGTTCGACGACCTGGACGGCGTGCTCGGCTACATCGCGCACTGGGGGGAGCACCGGCACGACGTCGAGCACGAGATCGACGGCGTCGTCGTCAAGGTCGACGCAGCTCGCCGCTGCAGCGCCGGCTCGGGCGCGACCAGCAACGCCCCGCGCTGGGCGATCGCGCACAAGTACCCGCCGGAGGAGGCGACCACCCGGCTGCGCGACATCGTGGTCAACGTCGGCCGCACCGGCCGGGTCACCCCGTTCGCCTGCTGGAGCCGGTGCAGGTCGGCGGCGTCACCGTCTCGATCGCGACCCTGCACAACCAGGACGAGGTGCGGCGCAAGGGCGTGCTGATCGGCGACACCGTCGTGGTGCGCCGGGCCGGGCGACGTCATCCCCGAGGTGGTCGGTCCGGTCGTCGCGCTGCGCGACGGCAGCGAGCGCCCGTTCGTCATGCCGACGACCTGCCCCGAGTGCGGCACGCCGCTGCGGCAGATGCGTGAGGGCGACGAGGACCTGCGCTGCCCGAACGCCCGCTCCTGCCCGGCGCAGCTGCGGGAGCGGGTCTTCGCCATGGCCGGCCGGGCGGCGCTCGACATCGAGGGGCTGGGCTACGAGGCGGCCCGCAGCCTCACCGAGCAGCGGATCGTCTCGGACGAGGGCGACGTGCTGCTGCTCGACGCGGACGCCCTCGCCGGCAGCGACTTCTACACGACCAGGAACGGCGCGCTGTCGGCCGCGGCCCGCCAGCTGCTGGCCAGCCTGCAGCTGGTGCGCGACCGGCCGCTGTGGCGCGTGGCTCGTCGCGATGAGCATCCGGCACGTCGGCGCGCCGACCGCCCAGGACCTGGCCCGGCACTTCCGCTCGATGGAGCGCATCGAGCAGGCGTCGGTCGCCGAGCTCGCCGCGGTCGACGGCGTCGGGCCGGTCGTCGCGCAGGCCGTGGCCGACTGGTTCGCCGTCGACTGGCACCGGGAGGTGGTCGACAAGTGGCGGCGGGCCGGCGCCGGGCTCGCCGACGAGGGCGCCGACGACGGTCCACGACCGCTCGAGGGGGTCAGCGTCGTCGTCACCGGCACGCTCGCCTCGTACAGCCGCGACGGCGCGACCGAGGCCGTGCAGGCGCGCGGCGGCAAGGTCACCGGCAGCGTGAGCAAGAAGACCGACTTCGTGGTCGTCGGGGCCGACCCGGGGGCCAGCAAGTACGACAAGGCCGTCGCGCTGCGCGTGCCGGTGCTCGACGACGACGGCTTCACGGTCCTGCTCGAGCAGGGCCCGGAGGCCGCCCGGGCCCTCGCCCGCCCCCTCGAGGACGCCACGGACTAGTCCGAAAGGGTCATGCCGGTTGCTCCGTTCGGCGCCGACACCCCGGGAGAAGAGCACCCCCGGTCCGCACGCCACCCCGGAGACCCCGTGACCCCACCGAGCCCCGCGCAGGCACCCGACGCCGAGCCCTGCGAGCCCCGCGGCTACCGCCGCGCGGTCGCCGGGGTCGGCGCCCTGCTGCTGGCCGGCGCGCTGGTCCGGCTGTTCCCCGCGCTCGGGTCGCTGGAGCCGGCGTTCTGGCTGGTGACCGGACTGGTGCTGCTCACCGAGCTGCGGCCGCTGCGGGCGCCCGGCGGGCGCGACGGGGTCCCGCTCACGCTCTCCTCCGCCTTCGTGCTCGCCGTCCTGCTGCGCTACGGCCTGCCGGCCGCGCTGGTCGTGCAGGCCGCCGGCACCGCGCTCAGCGAGCTGGTCCGCCGCCGGCCCGCCGCCGAGGCGGCGCTGGCGCTGGGTCAGCACGCGCTCGCCTGGGGCGCCGCCGGCCTGGTGATGCACCTCGCCGGGGCCCGGGCCGGCGCCGGCGACCCGCTCGACCTCACCGGGCCCGACCTGTCCGCGGCAGCGGCCGGTGCGCTGACCGCCGCGCTGGTCGCCCGGGTGCTGGCCGCCCGGGTCGCCGCCTGGCGCACCGGCACGCCGGTGCTGCGGGTGCTGCGGCGGCACGCCGGCTACCAGGTGCTCACCAGCGTCGCGCTGCTCGCGCTGTCACCGCTGGTCTGCCTGGCGGTCGGCCGCGGTGCCGCGTTCGTCCCGCTGCTGCTCCCGCCGCTGCTGGCGGTGTACGCCGTGGCGTCGGTCGCGCTCGACCGCGAGCAGCGCGCGCTGTCCGACGCGCTCACCGGGCTGCCGAACCGGCCGATGTTCCAGCAGCGGGCCGCGGCCGCGCTGCGCGAGGGCGAGGCCGCGCTGGTGCTGTTCGACCTCGACCGCTTCAAGGAGGTCAACGACACGCTCGGCCACCACGTGGGGGACCGGCTGCTGCAGGTCGTGGCCGACCGGCTGGCCCTGGCGGTCCGGAGCTGCGACACGATCGCCCGGCTCGGTGGCGACGAGTTCGCCCTGGTGCTGCCGGGCGTGCCGGACGCCGAGAGCGCGCGGGCCACCGCCGAGCGGCTGCGGCTGGCCGTGTGCGAACCGATCGTGCTCGAGGGCCTGCTGCTGGACGTGGGCGCCAGCGCCGGGGTCGCGGTCTCGCCGACCCACGGCAGCGACGTGGAGACCCTGCTGCAGCACGCCGACGTCGCGATGTACCTGGCGAAGGAGTCCGGCACGGTCGAGGTGTACGACCCGGCCCGGGACCGCAACAGCCCGAGCCGGCTGTCCATGCTGGGCGAGCTGCGCCGGGCCGTGGAGCTGGGTGAGCTCGAGCTGCACTACCAGCCGGCGGTGGCGCTGTCGGACTCCGCGGTGGCCGGGGTCGAGGCGCTGGTCCGCTGGCGGCACCCGGAGCGCGGCCTGGTCCTGCCGGACGAGTTCGTCCCGCTCGCCGAGCGCAGCGGGCTCATCCAGAGCCTCACCGCGTGGGTGATCGACGCGGCGCTCGCGCAGCTCGCCACCTGGCAGGCCGAGGGCTTCCGCTTCCGGATGTCGGTCAACGTCAGCGTCAAGGACCTGTGCGGCGACGCGCTGGCCGGCCAGGTCGAGCGCGGCCTGCAGCGGTACGGCATCGCCGCCGAGCAGCTGCAGCTGGAGGTCACCGAGGGCTCGCTGCTGGCCGACCCGGTCCGGGCGGCGTCGACGCTCGCCCGGCTCGCCGAGCTCGGGGTCGGCCTGTCCCTCGACGACTTCGGCACCGGCTACTCCAGCCTGTCCCACCTGCGCCGGCTGCCCGTGCGGGAGATCAAGGTCGACCGCTCGTTCGTGCGCAGCATGGACGACCGGCGGGACCTCGCGGTGGTGCGCAGCGTCGTGGACCTCGGGCGCGGGCTCGGCATGTCGGTCGTCGCCGAGGGGGTCGAGGACGCGCTCGCGTTCCACCGGCTCGCGGCGATGGGCTGCGACGTGGCGCAGGGATGGTTCGTCTCGCACGCCCTGCCGGCCGACGAGCTCACGATCTGGCTGCACCGGCGCGAGGCCGCGGTGACCCTGCCGGCCTGAGCGCCGGCCGGGCCCGCAGGCCCGATCCGCCGCCCGGTCGGGCTCAGCCCGCGACGGTCGCGGCGATCCCGGCGAGGTGCGCCAGCCGGGCCACCTCGGAGTCGCGGAACCGCGGCCCCCCGGGCCGGCCCAGCAGCACCACCCGGTGCGGGGCGCCGACCGGCGCTGCCACCAGCTCGGTGCCGAGCAGGTCCCAGCGCCCGGGCACCCAGGGGGCCTGCGGGTCCAGGCTGGTGGCCGACGACAGCGGCAGGAACGGCAGGGCCAGGCCGCACACGTCCGGGGCGGACGCGCTGGCCGCGAGCACCTCGGGCGTCCCGGAGTCCTGCAGCAGCACCGCCCAGCCGGCGTGGAAGACCGCCGGCAGGCGCTCGGCGAGCAGGGCCAGCGCCTCACCCGGGGCGCAGCGCGAGCGCCTCGACGAGCTCGAGGTCGCCGCGCAGGTCGGTGGCCCCGTGGTGCGGCCGGATCGACTCCACGACGACGCCCTCGACGGACTGCGCGGCGCTCAGCAGCGCGTCGGCCAGCCCGCCCGGCGGCATCACCACGAGCAGGTCGTCGACCGCGCCGCCGGGGCCGCGCTCGACGACGTCGAGGCTGCGGATGTCACCGCCGGCGCGACCCAGCGCGGACGCCACCGCCCCGAGCATGCCGGGCCGGTCGGGCAGGACGACGCGCAGCAGGAAGGACACGGTGTCCAGCCTGCCGTACCCGGGTTGCGCCGACGTTGCGGCGCCGCGGCGACGCGGCGACGCCGCCCTACAGTGGGGGCTCCCGCCGGCCTCCCCCTGGAGCAGCATGCCCGAGGCACCGCACGACGTGAGCATCACCCGCGACCAGGTGGCGCACCTGGCCCGGCTGTCCCGGCTCGCCCTGGACGACGCCGAGCTCGACGCCTTCGCGGGGCAGCTCGACGTCATCCTGGGGGCCGTCGCGGCGATCGGCTCGGTCGCCGCCGCCGACGTGCCGCCGACGACGCACGCCGTGCCGCTGGAGAACGTCACCCGTCCCGACGTCGTTCGCGCCTCGCTGCCGCAGTCGGCGGTCCTGGCCGGGGCGCCCGAGGCCGAGGACGGCCGCTTCCGCGTGCCGCGCATCCTGGACGCCGAATGACCGCCCGGAGGGCCGTGGGCGCCCCGGCGACGGGGAGCGCGGCATGACCGAGCTGACCCGGCTGACCGCCGTCGAGCTCGCCGCGGCCGTCGCCGACCGCACGGTCAGCGCCGTCGAGGTGGCGCAGGCGCACCTGGACCGGATCGCGGCCGTCGACGACCGGGTGCACGCCTTCCTGCACGTCGACGCCGAGGGGGCGCTGGCGCAGGCCGCCCGGGTCGACGCGGGCGAGCTGGCCGGGCCGCTCGCCGGGGTGCCGCTGGCGCTCAAGGACGTGCTGTGCACCGAGGGCGTGCCGACCACCGCGGGCAGCCGCATCCTCCAGGGCTGGCGACCGCCGTACGACGCCACGGTGACGAGCCGGCTGAAGGCCGCCGGCGTCGTCCTGCTCGGCAAGACCAATCTGGACGAGTTCGCGATGGGCTCGAGCACCGAGCACAGCGCCTACGGCCCGACCCGCAACCCGTGGGACCTCGAGCGGATCCCCGGTGGCAGCGGCGGTGGCTCCGCGGCGGCGCTCGCGGCCTACGAGGCGCCGCTGGCGATCGGCACCGACACCGGCGGCTCGATCCGCCAGCCCGGCGCGGTCACCGGGACGGTGGGCGTGAAGCCGACCTACGGCGGGGTGTCGCGGTACGGCCTGGTGGCCTTCTCGAGCAGCCTGGACCAGGCCGGCCCGTGCGCCCGCACGGTGCTGGACGCGGCGCTGCTGCACGAGGTGATCGGCGGGCACGACCCGCGCGACAGCACGAGCATCCCGGCGCCGGTGCCGCCGGTCGTCGAGGCGGCCCGGCGGGGCGCCGCGGACGGCCTGTCCGGCCTGCGGGTCGGGGTGGTCCGCGAGCTGTCCGGCGACGGGTACGAGCCCGGTGTGCTGGCCCGGTTCGACGAGGCCGTCGAGGTGCTGCGCGGTCTCGGCGCGACGGTGCACGAGGTGAGCTGCCCGCACTTCGCCTACGCGCTGCCGGCCTACTACCTCATCGCGCCGAGCGAGGCGAGCAGCAACCTGGCCCGCTACGACAGCGTCCGGTACGGGCTGCGGTCGGGCGACGACGGCGAGCGCGGCCTGGAGGAGGTCATGTCGCTGACCCGCGACGCCGGGTTCGGCGACGAGGTCAAGCGGCGCATCATCCTCGGCACGTACGCGCTGTCCAGCGGCTACTACGACGCCTTCTACGGCCAGGCGCAGAAGGTGCGGACCCTGGTCACCCGCGACTTCCGCGCGGCGTTCGAGACCGTCGACGTGCTGGTCAGCCCGACCTCGCCGGCGGTGGCGTTCCCGCTCGGCGCCAAGCTCGCCGACCCGCTGGCGATGTACCGCCAGGACCTCGCCACGATCCCGTCCAACCTGTACGGCGGCCCGGCGATGTCGGTGCCCGCCGGGCTGTCCGACGGCCTGCCGGTCGGCCTGCAGGTGATGGCCCCGACGCTGCGCGACGACCTGCTGTACCGGGTCGGCGCGGCCTTCGAGGCCGCCCGTCCCGCCCCCGTCCCGCCGCTGGCCTGGGAGGCCTGAGCCGTGCCCCTCGTCCCTGACCGCACCACCGTCGAGCGCGTCATCCCGGCGCCGCCGCACGTGATCTTCGCGCTGCTCGCCGACCCCAGCCGGCACCGTGACATCGACGGCTCCGGCACCGTGCGCGAGGCCCTGGAGGGCCCGCAGCGGGTCGGGCTGGGCGACACCTTCGGGATGTCCATGCGAGCCGGGTTCGGCTACACGATGGTCAACGAGGTGGTCGAGTTCGAGGCGGACCGGCTCATCGCCTGGCAGGCGCGGCCGGTGCAGACCTCGCTGCAGGGCCTGATCGGCGGGCGGATCTGGCGCTACGAGCTCGAGCCGGTCGAGGGCGGCACCCGGGTCCGGGAGACCTGGGACATCTCGCAGGAACGCGGGAAGATCAAGGTGTGGCCGCTGCGCCCGCTGACCCAGGCGGGCATGCGCCGCACGCTGGGCCGGCTCGCCGCCCTGGTGGCCGGGGACGCCGCGTGAGCGTGCCGTACGCCGAGGCGCTCGGGGAGTTCGAGCCCGTCATCGGGCTGGAGACGCACGTCGAGCTGGGCACCGCGAGCAAGATGTTCTGCGGCTGCGCGACCGCGTTCGGCGCCGAGCCCAACACCCAGACCTGCCCGGTCTGCCTGGGCCTGCCGGGCGCGCTCCCGGTGGTCAACGCCACGGCGGTCGAGTCGACGATCCGGATCGGGCTGGCGCTGCACTGCGACATCGCCGCCTGGTGCCGGTTCGCCCGCAAGAACTACTTCTACCCGGACATGCCGAAGAACTTCCAGACCAGCCAGTACGACGAGCCGCTGTGCACCGACGGGTACCTCGACGTCGAGGTGCCCGGGCAGGACGGGACGTCGGAGACGGTCCGCGTGCCCATCGAGCGCGTGCACCTGGAGGAGGACACCGGCAAGACGCTGCACGTCGGGGGCAGCACCGGCCGGATCCACGGCGCCTCGCACTCGCTGGTGGACTACAACCGGGCCGGGATCCCGCTCGTCGAGATCGTCACGAGGCCGGTCGTCGGCACCGGTGCCCGGCCCGCCGAGGTCGCCAAGGCCTACGTGACGGCCCTGCGCGACCTGCTGCGCGGCCTGCACGTGTCCGACGTGCGGATGGAGCAGGGCTCGATGCGCTGCGACGTGAACGTCTCGCTGAACCGGCCGGGCCAGGAGTGGGGCACCCGCTCGGAGACCAAGAACGTCAACTCGCTGCGCTCGGTCGAGCGCGCGGTCCGCTCCGAGGTGGAGCGCCAGGCAGGCCTGCTCCGGGCCGGCGAGCGGATCGTGCAGGAGACCCGGCACTTCTCCGAGGCCACCGGCACGTCCTCGCCCGGCCGGTCGAAGGAGGAGGCGATGGACTACCGGTACTTCCCGGAGCCCGACCTCGTCCCGGTGGCGCCCGACCCGGCGTGGGTGGCCGAGCTGCGGGCGGCACTGCCCGAGCCGCCGGCCGAGCGGCGGCGCCGGCTGGTCGAGCAGGTCGGCCTGTCGCACCTGGACAGCCAGGCGATGGTGAACGCCGGGGTGCTCGACCTGGTGCTGGCCACCGTCGAGGCGGGGGCGCCGGCCGCCGAGGCGCGCAACTGGTGGCTGGGCCCGCTCGCGCAGGCCGCCAACGCGGCCGGTGTCGACGCGGCCGAGCTGGCCATCACCCCGGAGCAGGTCGCCGACGTCGTCGCGCTGGTCGCGGACGGCACGCTGACCGCGGGTCTGGCCCGGCAGGTCGTCGAGGGCGTGCTGGCCGGGGAGGGCGAGCCGGCCGAGGTCGTCGAGGCCCGCGGGCTGGCCGTCGTCTCCGACGAGGGCGCGCTCGGCGAGGCCGTCGACGCCGCGATCGCCGCGCAGCCGGACGCCGCCGACAAGGTGCGCGCGGGCAAGGTGCAGGCCGCCGGCGCCCTGGTCGGCGCGGTCATGAAGGCCACCCGCGGGCAGGCCGACGCGTCGGTCGTGCGCCGGCTGCTGCTGGAGCGGCTCGGCGTCGACGCCTGAGCTGCTGCGGCCCCGCGACCGGTCAGCCCGTCGGGACCGGCCCCGACGGGCTCCCGACCCGGGCGCTCCGGCGGCGCAGCAGCCCACGGCGGGACCGTCGCGCCGCCGACGGCTGCGCCCGGGCGTGCGCCCGCCGGGCGAGCAGGACGGCGTTCAGCTCGGCGCCGACCAGCAGCCCGAAGCACAGCAGGTACAGCCAGGTCATGACGATCAGCCCGCCGCCGAGCGCGCCGAAGACCGGCGAGGCGCCGAGCGCCACGTCGAGGTAGAGGTTGAAGCCGGCCGAGGCGAGCAGCCACAGCACCGCGGTGAGCAGCCCGCCGGCCAGCCCGGTGTGCCAGGGCCCGGCCCGGTCCGGGCAGATGTGGAACATCGTCGTGGCCCACAGGATCAGCGCGGTGAAGGCCACCGGCCAGCGCAGGTAGGACCAGAGCACGGCGTACTCCCGGTCCAGCCCGACGCTGTGCACGATGTCGGAGGCGGCGAACAGCGGCCCGACGACCACCAGCGTGACGACCAGCACGGCCATCAGGACGCTGCCGATCCCGACGACCAGACCCAGCCAGCGCCGGTACCACCAGCCGCGGGTGTCCTTCACGTCGTAGGCCAGGGTGACGGTGTTGATGATCGAGGCGAAGGCCTGGGCGAGCGAGCCGAGCGCGAACACCAGCGCGAGGGTCAGCGTGTTGCCGCTGGTGGCGAACAGGTCGCGGGCGGTCTGGATGGCCGGTCCGGCCCGGTCGCTGAGCAGCTCCTGCAGCGAGCGCAGGGTGGACTCCTCGACCTGACGGGCGTTGCCCTCGCCGATCACCAGCGACAGCTGGCCGAGGACGGCGGCGACCACGAGCAGCACCGGGAAGGTGGTGAGCACGGCCAGGAAGGCGTTCTCGCCGGCCAGGCCGAGCAGCCGGTCCCGGTCGCCCTTGCGCACGACGTCGGCGACCGTCCGGAGCACCCAGCGGATCGGCCCGCGCGGGCGCGGCCGGGCCGCCTCCTGCGCGGTGGTGGCCGCCCGTGCCTCGGGGCTGCGCCGGGGGACCTCGCTCTGCCAGGTCGCAGAGGGAGTCGTCGTCGTCACGTCAGCCATGGTGCCGCAGAACCGCCCCCGGTTACGCGCGTGACGCGCCTGCGCCCGCAGTGAGGCGCAGCACTCGGTCGTCGTCCGGCCCGGGGCTGCCCCGGCCGTCCCGGTTGCTGGTCAGGACCCACAGCGAGCCGTCCGGGGCGCGCTCGACGGTCCGCAGCCGGCCGTACTCCCCGGTGAGCAGGGCCTGCGGCTCGCCGACGCCGCCCGAGCCGTCGAGCGGGACCCGCCACAGCCGCTGCCCGCGCAGCGCCGCGGCGTACAGCGCGCCCCCCGCGACCGCCGCGCCGCTCGGGCTGGCCTCGTCGGGCGACCAGGTGACCAGCGGGGCGGCGAAGCGCCCGCCGCCGCTCCCGGGCCCCTCCACCTCGGGCCAGCCGCCGTTGTCGCCCTCCCGGACCAGGTTGACCTCGTCGAAGCGGTTCTGGCCGAACTCGGTGGCCCACAGCCGGCCGGCGTCGTCGAAGGCCAGGCCCTGCACGTTGCGGTGCCCCAGCGAGAACACCGGTGAGGCGGCGCCCGGGGCCGGCGCGCCCTCCGGGGTCAGGCGCAGGATCTTGCCCCCGAGCGAGGAGCGGTCCTGGGCGAGCGAGCGGTCGCCGCCGTCGCCGGTGCCCACGTACAGCAGCCCGTCCGGGCCGAACGCGATCCGCCCGCCGTTGTGCACGGTGCCCTTCGGGATGCCGGTCAGCACCGGCTCGGGCGGCTCGCCGAGCCGGAAGCGGACCACCCGGTTGTCGCGCTCGGCCGTCAGGTAGGCGTACACGTACCCGTCCGTCGCGTACGACGGGCTCGCCGCCAGGCCCAGCAGCCCGCCCTCGCCGGCCGGCCGCGTCTCGCTCAGCCGGGCCACCTCGGCGGGGGCGCCGCCGGTCGCCGGGATCCGCAGCACCCGGGCGGTGTCCCGCTCGCTGACCAGGGCGTCGCCGCCGGGCAGGAAGGTCAGCCCCCAGGGGGCACGCAGGCCGGTGGCGAGCACCGCGGGCGGGCCGGTCGGCGCGGGCGCCCTCGGCGCCGCGGCGGTCGGCTGCGGCGGGCCGGACTGGGGCGTCGCGGTCGGTCCATCGGCGCCGGAGGAGCCGCAGGCGGCAGCGAGCAGGGCGAGCAGCAGGCCGGCGGACACCCGGCGGCCGGCCTGGGACGAGCGCAGGGCCATGGGGAGCAGTGTGCGCCCGGGCGGGATCGGCGGCAGGTCGGCGGGCCCGCACGGGCCGGGCGAGCCGGCCGGTCCGCGTACGATCCGGCTCTCTGCACCCGTCTCCGAGGTGGTTCCCGTGACCAGCCGCAAGCCCCGCAGCACCGACGTCACCGAGGGCGACTCGCGCGCTCCCGCCCGCGCGATGCTGCGCGCCGTCGGCATGACCGACGAGGACATGACCCGGCCGCAGATCGGCGTCGCCTCGTCCTGGAACGAGATCACGCCGTGCAACCTGTCCCTGGACCGGCTGGCCAAGGCCGCCAAGGAGGGGGTGCGCAACGCGGGCGGCTTCCCGATGGAGTTCGGCACCATCTCGGTGTCCGACGGCATCTCGATGGGGCACGAGGGCATGCGCGCCTCGCTGGTGTCCCGCGAGGTGATCGCCGACTCGGTCGAGACCGTGATGTTCGCCGAGCGGCTGGACGGCTCGGTGCTGCTGGCCGGCTGCGACAAGTCGCTGCCCGGGATGCTGATGGCCGCAGCCCGGCTGGACCTGGCCGCGGTGTTCCTCTACGCCGGCTCGACGCTGCCCGGCAGGCTCGACGACCGGGACCTCACCATCATCGACGTGTTCGAGGGCGTCGGGGCGTGCGCCCGCGGGCTGATCACCCGCGACGAGCTGACCCGGATCGAGAAGGCCACCTGCCCCGGCGAGGGCGCCTGCGGCGGCATGTACACCGCCAACACCATGGCCAGTGCCGCCGAGGCGCTCGGCATGTCGCTGCCGGGCAGTGCGGCCCCGCCCGCGGTGGACCGGCGCCGCGACGCGTACGCCGTCGCCTCCGGCGAGGCCGTCGTGCACCTCATCGACGCCGGCATCACCGCCCGGCAGATCCTCACCAAGGAGGCGTTCGAGAACGCCATCACCGTGGTGATGGCGCTCGGCGGCTCGACCAACGCCGTGCTGCACCTGCTGGCGATCGCGCACGAGGCCCGGGTCGAGCTGACCTACGACGACTTCAACCGGATCGGCGCGCGGGTCCCGCACCTGGCCGACGTCAAGCCGTTCGGCCGGTACGTGATGACCGACATCGACCGGATCGGCGGCGTGCCGGTGGTGATGCGGGCGCTGCTCGACGCCGGCCTGCTGCACGGCGACTGCCTCACCGTCACCGGCCGGACGATGGCCGAGAACCTGGCCGAGATCGCGCCGCCGGACCTCGACGGCAAGATCCTGCACGCGATGGCCGACCCGATCCACCGGACCGGCGGCATCACGATCCTGCACGGCTCGCTCGCCCCCGAGGGCGCGGTCGTGAAGAGCGCCGGCTTCGACGCGGAGGTCTTCGAGGGCACCGCGCGGGTCTTCGACGGCGAGCAGGGCGCGATGGACGCGCTCACCGAGGGCACGCTGCGCAAGGACGACGTGGTCGTCATCCGCTACGAGGGGCCCAAGGGCGGCCCCGGCATGCGCGAGATGCTCATGGTCACCAGCGCGATCAAGGGCGCCGGGCTCGGCAAGGACGTGCTGCTGCTCACCGACGGCCGGTTCTCCGGCGGGACGACCGGCCTGTGCGTCGGGCACGTCGCGCCCGAGGCCACCGACGGCGGCCCGATCGCGCTGGTGCAGGACGGCGACCGGATCCGGCTCGACCTCGACGCCGGGACGCTCGACCTGCTCGTCGACGACGCCGAGCTCGGGCGCCGGCGGGCCGACTGGAAGCCGCTGGAGCCGCGCTACACCACCGGCGTGCTCGGCAAGTACGCCAAGCTCGTCGGCTCGGCGGCGCAGGGGGCCATCACGGGCTGACCGGGCTCCGCGGCACCCCGGCGGACGGGGGGTCCGGCCGCCGGGGCGCCGGAGTGCGCGCTCTGGTCATCGGGGGCGTTCTGCGCTAGGGAGATGTCCCGCACGACGCGCGCCACGGAGGACAACGCCAATGGCACTGCAGATGGACCCGGAGATCGCCGCCGCGATGGCACCGATCATCGAGGCGTCGGCCGGCGTCGAGCCGCCGCCCGCCGGCGACTGGAAGAGCCGGCGGGCCGCCGTGGACGAGCTGATCACCTCGCTCACCGCGGCGTGGCCGGCGCCGGCGGACGTCACGGTGACCGAGCTGACGGCTCCCGCGGCGGACGGCTCCACCATCCCGATGCGGCTGTACCGCAAGGAGGGGGAGTCGCCCGGCTCGCTCGTCGTGTACATCCACGGCGGCGGCATGTTCCTGTGCAGCATCGACACCCACGACCCGATCTGCCGTCGCTACACCGCCGCCTCCGGCGTCCCGCTGCTGTCGGTGGACTTCCGGTTCGCGCCCGAGCACCCGCACCCGACGTCGGTCGAGGACTGCTACGCCGCGCTGCAGTGGGCGCACGCCGCCGCTGCCGAGCTGGGCGTCGACCCGGACCGCATCGCGATCATGGGTGACTCCGCGGGTGGTGGGATGGCGGCCGCCGTCGCGCTGATGGCCCGGGACCGCGGCGGGCCGCCGCTGAAGGGGCAGGTGCTCATCTACCCGATGCTCGACGACCGGACGACCGTGCCGGACCCCGAGATCGCGCCGCTGGCGATGTGGTCGACCGACGACAACATCACCGGGTGGGGCTGCCTGCTCGGCGACGCCGCCGGCGGGGACGACGTGCCCAGCTACGCGGCGCCGGCCCGCGAGCAGGACCTGTCGGGCCTCCCGCCTGCGTACATCGAGGTCGGGCAGCTCGACATCTTCCGGGCCGAGGACCTGGACTACGCGGAGCGGCTGAGCGCGGCCGGGGTCGGCGTCGAGCTGCACGTGCACCCGGCAGTGCCGCACGCCTTCGAGGTCTTCGCCCCGGACTCGGCGGTCGCGCAGCGCGCCATGGCCGACCGGGTCCGGGTGCTGCGCGCCCTCTGACGGCCCCGCGCCCGCCCCTCCTGCTCGCCGATGCCGCCCGCCCCTCCTGCTCGCCGATCATGGAGTTCGTGCCCGCCAAAGCGGCGTGTCGCGGGCAGCAATTCCATGATCGGCGGGGCGGGCGGGCGGGCGGGCGGGACGGGCGGGGCGGGCGGGACGGGCGGGGCAGGCGTGGCGGGGCGGGCGGGCTAGGCGGTGAGCGAGGCCGCGAGCCGGCGGAAGCCCTCGTCGAGGCCGACCGACGGGGCGTACCCCAGGTCGCGGCGGGCGGCGGAGATGTCGAACCAGTGCGCGGTGGCCAGCTGCCGGGCCAGGAAGCGGGTCATCGGCGGGTCGTCGGCCCGGCGCAGCAGCCGCCAGGCCAGCTCGGCCGCGCCGCCCGCGGCGACCGCGACCGGCAGCGGCACGCTGGCCCGCACCGGCGGCAGCCCGCCCGCGGCGAGGATCGCGTCGACCACCGAGGCGACGGGCCGGGGCTCGCCCGAGGTGACGAAGTACGCCCGGCCGGAGCAGGCGGCGCCGGGGCGCCAGCCGGTCGGCGGCCAGCAGGTGCGCGGCGGCCGCGTCGTCGACGTACGTCGTGTCGATGAGGGCGGTGCCGCCGGCGACCAGGCGCAGCCGGCCGCGGCGGGCGCGGTCGAGGATGCGCGGCACCAGCTGGGTGTCGCCGGGCCCCCAGACCAGGTGCGGGCGCAGCGCCACGGTGCCGAGGTCGTCGTCGGCGGCGGCCAGCACGAGGCGCTCCGCCTCGGCCTTGGTGCGCGGGTAGGCCGAGGAGAAGTGCCGGGCGTACGGCAGCGACTCGTCGCCGCCGGCGATGTCCCCGCCGGTGTGCACCACGCTGGGGGTGCTGGTGTGCACCAGGCGGCGGATGCCGAGCCGGCGGCAGGCCGCCAGCACGTTCCGGGTGCCGAGCACGTTGCTGCGCTCGAAGTCGGCCGCCGGTCCCCAGATGCCGGCCTTCGCCGCGACGTGCAGCACGACGTCGCAGCCGTCGGCGGCGCGCAGCACGTCCGCCGGGATCGCGAGGTCGCCGCGGACGGTGCTCGCGCCGGCCGCCCGCAGCGCCGGGTAGTCGCCGCGGGCCAGGCTGACCACCTCGTCGCCGCGGGCCAGCAGGGCCCGGGCGACCGCGCCGCCGAGGAAGCCGCCGCCCCCGGTGACCAGCGCCCTCACAGCGCGACCGCGTCGGGCTGGGCGGCGACCCACCGGCCGAGCGCCGGCCGGTCGATCTTGGAGTTGTGCCGGATGTCGACGGGGAAACGCGGCGGGTAGCAGCACGTGCCCGACCGTGCGGGTCAGCGGGTCGGCCGCGGCCTAGCGCGAGCAGCTCGGCGGTGAGCGTCGCGCTCGGCGCGGCTCCCGGCTCGAGCTCGACGCAGACGACCGGCACGCTGCTGCCGCGCGGCCCGACGCCGACCAGCGCCGCGCGGCGGACCGCGGGGTGCGCGGTCGAAGACCTCCTCGCACGGCACGCTGCACAGCGGGCCCGTCGGCGGTGTGCACCAGTGCGCCTTGCGGCCGGCGAACCACAGCCGGCCCTGCGGGTCGCGGCTCGCCAGGTCGCCCATCCGGTGCGCGACCCGGCCGTCCCAGTCGATCTTGGCGGCGGAGGTGGCGTCCGGCCGGTCGGCGTAGCGGGGGCTGACCACGTCCCCGCGGACGACGACCTCACCGACCTCGCCGTCCGGCGACCAGCAGGTCCGGGGTGAGCGCGGGGAGCGGGTCGTCGGTGACCCGGACGAGCGCGACGTCGACGCCGGGCACCGGCCGGCCGACGCAGATCCCGCGCGGGCAGCTCCAGCAGCTCGGCGCTGCCGATGCTGGCGACCGGCAGCGCCTCGGTCGCGCCGTACGGCGTGTGCACCTGCGCGCCCGGCGCCAGCATCGCCAGCGTGCGGCGCTGCACGTCGCGGGGGACCGGGGCGCCGGCCGAGATCACCCGGCGCACGGTCGGCATCGCCGCCGCCGGCCCGGCTGAGCGTGTCGAGCAGCGCCGGCGAGCCGAACATCACCGTCGCGCCGTACCGGTTGGCGGCCCGGACCACGCCGGGCCGGCACCGACGTCGGCCGGCCGGGTCGGGTCCATCCGCGGGACGACGGTCGTCATCCCGAGCGCCGGCCCGAACAGCGCGAACGGCGGGAAGGTCGCCAGGCTCACCTCGCCCGGCCCCAGGTCGTACAGCGTGCGCACGCAGCTCGGCCTGGGCGAGCAGCTGCTCCTCGCCGTACTCGACGCCCTTGGGCGGGCCGGTGCTGCCGCTGGTGAACAGGATCGCGGCCGGCGAGCCGGCCGGCCGCTCCGGCGGGACGAAGGGCCGGCGCCAGGCGCCGGCGCGCCTCGACCCGGCGCAGCGTGGTCGCCGCCGAGCAGGCGACGGGCCCGACGGTCGACCCGCAGCCGGGCCGTCGGGCACCAGCCGAGCACCGCGCGGGCCAGGTGCGCCCGGCCGACGCCGACGAAGGCCTCCGGCGCGGCCTCGCCGAGGCAGCCCTTGACGTTGTCGCGGCCGATGCCGGGGTCGACCAGCACCGGCACCGCGCCGCAGCTGCAGCAGCGCGAAGGCCAGCGCGAAGAAGTCCTCGGTCGGCGGGACGAGCAGCGCGGTGCGCATGCCGGGCCGATGCCGGCGTGCGCGCAGCCCGGCCGCGACGGCGTCGACGCGCCGGTCCAGCGCGGCGTACGGTCGTCGTCCGGAAGCCGGTGCCCGCGGCGCGGCAGGTGCCACGGCGCCGGCCGGTGCCGCGCCTGCGTGCGCCGCGGCCGCCGCGGCGGCCAGCAGGGCGTCGAGCGTCACGCCGGAGCGAGGAACGCGCGTCACCTGCGCGGACGATCCGGTCGGCCGGCGTCCTCGAGCACGTAGTGCCCGGCGTCGGGGTAGCGGTGCACCTGGGCGTGCGGCAGCAGGGCGGCCAGGTGGTCCAGGACGACCGCGTCGAACACCGGGTCCTGCATGCCCCAGTGATCAGCGCGGTCGGCACGCCGGCCAGCAGGCCGCAGCCGCTGCTCGGTGCGGGCGAGCACGGCGTACGCCGGGTCGGCCGGGCCGAGCGGGATGTCCTGCACGAAGCGGTGCACCGCCAGCCGCGCGGCCGGGCTGTCGTACGGGTGCGAGCAGGCCGCGCCGCGCCTCGCGCGGCAGCCAGCGCCGGCCGGTGCCCATCGCCAGGGCGCCGAGCGACGAACGCGTTGGCCCCGGCGCACCGCCAGCTCGCCGAGCACCGGCAGCGCGGGCCGGCGCGCAGCGACCAGGGCAGCGACTTGCCGGGCGGCAGCGGGAACGCGGCGGTGTTGAGCAGCACGAGCCGGTCGAGCCGCTCGACGTGGTCGACGGCCCAGGCCAGGGCGATCGCGCCGCCCCAGTCGTGCGCCACGAGCGAGAGCGGCTCGTCGAGCCCGAGCCCGTCGACGAAGGCGCCGAGGTCGGCGACGCGCCGGCTGAGGGTGTAGCGGGTAGTCGCGAGGCGGACGGCCGGTCCGAGCGGCCCATGCCGATGTGGTCCGGCGCGATCGCCCGGAGCCCGGCCGCGGGCAGCGCGGCCAGCAGCGAGCGGTAGTAGAACGACCAGGTGGGGTTGCCGTGCACGAGCAGCACCGGCCGGCCCGGCGCCCTCGTCGACGTAGGCCAGGCGTGCCCGCCGACGTCGGTCCGCCGGGTCGCGTACGGCCAGCCGGCGAGCGCCGTCACCAGACGACCTCGGCGGCGGCGGCGTTGATGCCGCTGCCGATGCCCATCAGCATGACCCGGTCGCCGGCTGCTCACCGTGCCGTCCTCGACGGCCTTGGACAGCACGATCGGGCACGGAGGCCGGGCCGATGTTGCCGTGCTGCGGGAAGATGAGCGGGAAGCGGTCGATGTCCAGGCCGAGGGTGTCGCAGACGGCCCTGGTGTGCACCTTGCTGACCTGGTGGACGGCGTAGAGTGTCGAAGGCGCGGGGGTCCCAGCTCGAAGCTGCCGACGGCCTCCTTCCAGGTCTGCGCGGCCGAGCTCCAGGCCCGGCCAGCAGCAGGCCCTTCGTGTCGGTCGCATCTCGTGAGATGTTGCCGGTGCACAGGTGGGCGTGCTCGGTGCTGGCCCGGCTGACAGCCCGCCGAGGAAGCGGTGGCCCGGTCGCCGCTGTCGTCGCGCGAGAGCACCATCGCGACGGCGCCGGAGCCGAGGGTGAGCGTCGCGAACTGCTCGCGGAACATCTGCTCGTCGCACTCGTCGGAGGCGAGCCGGGCGATGGTCGCCTCCATCGTGAACCGGCTGCGTCTCGGCGTTGACGACGATGCCGTGAGTCGATCTCGCCGCGCTCGATCATGGCCGCGACGACGTTCATGCCGTTGAGGAAGCCCAGGCAGGCGTTGCCGACGTCGAAGTTCACGGCCGTGCTGGGCAGCTCCATCGCGCCGTGCACGATGCTCGCGGTCGACGGCTCGAGGTAGTCGCGGCACACCGAGGTGTTCACCAGCACGCCGAGGTCCGCGCGGTCGACGCCGCTGCGGGCCAGGGCCAGCTCGCCGGCCTGCGCGGCCATCTCGCTCGGCGTGGTGCCGCTGTCGTGCACCCGGCGCTCGACGATGCCGGACGAGCGACTCGAGCAGGCCGGGGGCGATGCCGAGCCGGTCCAGCGTCGGTGCCAGCTGCTCCTCGATCTCGGTGGACGTCACGACGTGCGGGGCGTCGAGGTGGGCCAGGCCGCTGATCGCGACGTGCTCGTACCGCTGGGTGGCTCGCATGCTGTTCCTCGTCCGGCTCGGGTACAGGGGGCCGCACGGGAGTGCGTTCCGCGCGCAGGGAAGCCTACGAGATGTTCCGGAGCCGGTCTGCGTGTCCCGCGATGTGGGACGGCCGTCTCATCCAGGTTGACAGGGCGGTTGCCCGTGACGCACCCTGACGCGGTGCGCACCCGCCTCGTAGTTCCCTAGCGCGTCCGCCGCCCCGGGCGGACGCGCTGACCCCTCCGTGCCTGGCACGAGGGGTCTTTTTGTGCCCGCCCCCGTCCGCACCTCGTACGCCCTCCGCACACACGGAAACGATGCACGTCAGGAAGAGGCCGATGCCCGAGTCCCTCACCGGAGCCCAGTCGCTCGTGCGCTCGCTGGAGAGCGTCGGCGCCGACGTCGTCTTCGGCATCCCCGGCGGGGCGATCCTGCCGGCCTACGACCCGCTGTTCGACTCCCGCGCGGTCCGGCACATCCTGGTCCGCCACGAGCAGGGGGCCGGGCACGCCGCAGAGGGCTACGCCCAGGCCACCGGCCGGGTCGGCGTCTGCATGGCCACCAGCGGGCCGGGCGCGACCAACCTCGTCACGCCGATCGCCGACGCCTACATGGACTCGGTGCCGATGGTCGCGATCACCGGCCAGGTGCCGCGGGCCGCGATCGGCACGGACGCCTTCCAGGAGGCCGACATCGTCGGCATCACCATGCCGATCACCAAGCACAACTTCCTGGTGCAGTCCGCCGACGACATCCCGCGCACGATCGCCGAGGCGTTCCACCTGGCCGGCACCGGCCGGCCCGGGCCGGTCCTCGTCGACATCCCCAAGGACGTGCTGCACCGGCACCGGCGAGTTCGCCTGGCCGCCGACGCTGGACCTGCCCGGCTACCACCCGACCACCCGGCCGCACGGCAAGCAGGTCCGCGAGGCGGCCCGGCTGATCGCCACCGCCAAGCGCCCGGTGCTGTACGTCGGCGGCGGCGTCCTCAAGGCGCGCGCCGCGGCCGAGCTGCGGGTGCTCGCCGAGCTGACCGGGATCCCGGTCGTCACGACCCTGATGGCCCGCGGGGCGTTCCCCGACAGCCACGCGCAGCACCTGGGCATGCCCGGCATGCACGGCAGCGTCGCCGCGGTCACCGCGCTGCAGAAGAGCGACCTGCTCATCTGCCTGGGCGCCCGGTTCGACGACCGGGTGACCGGCAAGCTGTCCTCCTTCGCCCCGGCGCGGCCGTCATCCACGCCGACATCGACCCGGCCGAGATCGGCAAGAACCGCGCCGCCGACGTGCCGATCGTGGGGGACTGCCGGGAGACCCTCGCCGACCTGGTCGTCGCCGTGCAGGAGGTCTACGCCACCGGCACCCGGGCCGACCTGACCGGCTGGTGGCGGTCCGCTGGAGAACTGGCGCACGACCTACCCGCTGGGCTTCGACGAGCCGGCCGACGGCTCGCTGGCCCCGCAGCACGTGATCCGCCGGATCGGCCAGATCGCCGGGCCCGAGACGATCATCGCCAGCGGCGTCGGCCAGCACCAGATGTGGGCCAGCCAGTTCATCTCCTACGAGCACCCCTACACCTGGCTGAACTCCGGGGGCGCCGGGACGATGGGCTACGCCGTGCCCGCCGCGATGGGCGCCAAGGTCGGCCGGCCGGAGGCCACGGTCTGGGCGATCGACGGCGACGGCTGCTTCCAGATGACCAACCAGGAGCTCGTCACCTGCGCGATCGAGGGCATCCCGATCAAGGTCGCCGTCATCAACAACGGCAACCTCGGCATGGTCCGGCAGTGGCAGACCCTGTTCTACGACGGGCGCTACTCCAACACCAACCTGCAGTCCAAGCGCATCCCGGACTTCGTCAAGCTCGCCGACGCGATGGGCTGCGTCGGGCTGCGCTGCGAGAAGGCCGAGGACGTCGACGCGATCATCGAGAAGGCGATGGCCGTCGACGACATGCCGGTCGTCGTCGACTTCGTCGTCGGCGACGACGCGATGGTGTGGCCGATGGTGGCCGCCGGCACGCAGCAACGACGAGATCCTCGCCGCGCGCGACACGCGGCCGGTCTGGGGAGAGGACGACGTCTGATGGGTCTGCAGAGCGCATCGGAGGCACCGCGGGTCACCCGGCACACGCTGTCGGTCCTCGTCGAGAACAAGCCCGGCGTCCTGGCCCGGGTGGCGGCGCTGTTCAGCCGCCGCGGCTTCAACATCGAGTCGCTGGCGGTCGGCCCGACCGAGCAGCCCGAGGTCAGCCGGATGACGATCGTGGTGTCCGTCGAGGGGCTGCCCCTGGAGCAGGTCACCAAGCAGCTCAACAAGCTGATCAACGTGCTGAAGATCGTCGAGCTGGACCCCGAGGCCAGCGTGCAGCGCGAGCTGCTGCTGGTGAAGGTCAAGGCCGACCTGGCGACCCGCAGCCACGTCCTCGAGACCGTCCAGCTGTTCCGCGCCAAGGTCGTCGACGTGGCCTCCGACGCCGTCACGGTCGAGGCCACCGGCACCCGGGACAAGCTCGCCGCCCTGGTGCGGGTGCTCGAGCCGTTCGGCATCCGCGAGATGGTGCAGAGCGGCATGGTCGCCGTCGGCCGCGGCTCGCGGTCGATGACCGGCTCCGAGCGGCTGCGCTCGGCCGGCTGACCCGCCGGCACCCGCACGACCCCGCCCCGCCCGCACGACCCGTTCCCCCACCCGAGAAGGAGCTCCTCCCTGTGGCCGAGATCTACTACGACGACGACGCCGACCTGGCGAACATCACCGGGCGCAAGGTGGCCGTCCTCGGCTACGGCAGCCAGGGCCACGCGCACGCGCTCTCGCTGCGGGACTCCGGGGTCGACGTCCGCGTCGGCCTGCCGGAGGGCTCGAAGAGCCGGGCCAGGGCCGAGTCCGAGGGCCTGCGGGTCGTGACGCCCGCCGAGGCGGCCGCCGAGGCCGACGTCATCATGATCCTGGCGCCGGACACCGTGCAGCGCTCGCTGTACGAGAAGGACGTCGCGCCGCACCTGCAGGACGGCGACGCGCTGCTGTTCGGGCACGGGCTCAACATCCGGTTCGGCCTGATCACCCCGCCGGCCGGCGTCGACGTGGCGATGGTCGCGCCGAAGGGCCCCGGCCACCTGGTGCGCCGGCAGTTCGTCGACGGCCGCGGCGTGCCCTGCCTGGTCGCCGTGGAGCAGGACGCCAGCGGGGCGGCCCTGCCGCTCGCGCTGGCCTACGCGAAGGCCATCGGCGGCACCAAGGCGGGCGTGCTGCGCACGACGTTCACCGAGGAGACCGAGACCGACCTGTTCGGTGAGCAGGCGGTGCTGTGCGGCGGCGCCAGCGCGCTGGTGCAGGCGGGCTTCGAGGTGCTCACCGAGGCCGGCTACCAGCCGGAGGTCGCCTACTTCGAGTGCCTGCACGAGCTCAAGCTCATCGTCGACCTGATGTACGAGGGCGGGCTGGCGAAGATGCGCTGGTCGATCTCGGACACCGCGGAGTTCGGCGACTACGTCACCGGCCCGCGGATCATCACGCCCGCGGTGAAGGACGAGATGCGCAAGGTGCTCGCCGAGATCCAGGACGGCACGTTCACGAAGGCCCTCATCGAGGACGACGACGCCGGCCGGCCCCGGATGAGCGCCTACCGCGAGCAGCACGCCGCGCACCCGATCGAGGTCACCGGCGCGACGCTGCGCCCGATGATGGCCTGGATCGACGACTCCGGCGAGTAGCCCCCGGACAGCCGCCGACGGGCCGGCCCCCGGCCGGGGCCGGCCCGTCGTCGCGCGTCCGGTCTAGAAGGGCGACCAGCCCGACCAGGTCCCGCCGGTCCGGGTGTTGCTGTACAGCTCGCCGTCGGTGCCGGTGACGAAGGCGTCCGCGCGGCTGCTGCCGGGGGCCGACGCGAGGGCCGGCGAGCCGAGCAGCGCGCCGGTCAGCGGGGTCCAGCTCACCGCGGCGGTGCGGGCGTACGGGGCGCCGTCGCTGCCGCGCACCACGGTGAGCAGCTCGCCGCCGGGAGCGGCCACCGCGGGGGAGTCCCGCAGCACCCCGCCGAGCGGGGTGAAGCCGGACCAGCGGGTGGCGAAGCTCTGCCGGTAGGCCTTCGTGTCGGTGCCCTGCACGATCACCTCGATCCGGCGGTCGCCGGGCGAGGTCGCGGCCGGGCCGGTGCCGGCGGCCAGCCGGCCACCCAGGTTCTCCCACGGCGCGAACAGGTCCGGCTGCGGCGAGGACCGGCCGTACAGCACGCTGTCGCCGCCGCGGACGAACAGCCGCACCTCGTCGCCGCTGAACAGCGAGACCGACGGCGGCCCGCTGAGGATGCCGTCGAGCGGCGACCAGCCCGTCCAGCCGGAGGCCGTCCGGCGGTTGACGTACGGCCGGTCGTCGATGCCCCGGACGTACACCTCCAGCGAGCCGGACGGCCGCCGGATGACCGCCGGTGCCCCGAGGACGAGGCCACCGAGCAGCTCGGGGCGGGACAGGCCCGAGGAGGTGCCGCTGCGGACGGCGACCGAGCCGTCGGCGCGCCGCTCGGCGACGTCGAACTGGCCGGCCGACGGGGACCAGACGCTGCGCTCGGCCGGCTCGGCGACGACCGCCCAGCCGAGGTCGGCGAGCATGCCGCGGGCGATCGCGCCCGGGTCGCGGATGACCTCCTGGGCGGACAGGAACGGCGTCATGAGCGAGTCGGCGCTGCCGCGGGCGTACGTCGCCTCGTCCAGGTGGGCGTAGCTGCTGCCGGGCTGCCAGCTGGCGGGGGCGAACAGGGTGGGACGCACGCCGGCGTTGCGCCGGGCGGCCACCGGGCCGCCCCAGGTGACGGCGGTCTGCAGGGCGTCCCCGAGCAGCCGCGAGTCGTCCGGCAGGGAGAGCAGCGACCTGCCGTCGGCGGCCCGGGTGAACCGGTCGTACACGTCGGGCGGGGTCTCGTAGGCCCCCCGGCCGGAGGCCGCCGAGACCCCCATCGAGCCGAGGAAGCCCAGGCCGTGGCCGAGCTCGTGCAGCACGATGGTCGCGAAGTCGGTCTGACCGGGGCCCGGCAGGCCGCTGCCGTAGTAGATGCCGCCGGCCCGGCTGTTGAACTCGCTCTCGATGTCCGCGACGTCCGGCCGGAGGTCCCGGCGGGTCAGCGCGTCGGCCAGCGCCGACGGGTAGTAGGACTCGCCGTCGCCGATGCTGGGGCTCGAGTACAGGCTGCCCGGCCCGGTCTGGCCGAGCAGCGTCGGGTCCCCGAGGTCGGCCATCGTCGCGGTCACCGTGATCGGGACCGGTGAGGTGACCACGCCCGCCCAGACGTCGACGGCCCGCTGGAAGGCCGCCTTGGCCTCGGGCGTGAAGCCGGTGTAGGTCACCTTCCACACCGAACGGGCCGGGCCGGCGACGCCCGGCACGACGGTGACCGCGCCGGAGCTGAGCGCCGCCGACCGGTCGCCGACGCCGCGGGACGCCGACGAGGCGTGCAGGACGACCTTGTCGGCGGTGCGGGCCGTGACCGCCGGGGCCGGCGCCGCCGGGGCCGAGGCCGAGGCCGGGGCGGCGGTCAGCAGCGGCCCGAGGGCGACGGCGAGCAGCGCGACGGGGACGGTCCGCCGGCGGGCAGGGGCGGGAGGTCGCATGAGGCTCCTTCAGGACGGCGGCGCGGGCAGCGGGCCGCACCCGAGCCCTCGGCACCTCCGGTCCCGAACTGAAGTGGCCCGGACGACGGGTGCGGCGAGCCCGGAGCCGGCCGTCCGCTGCCGGGTCCGGTCGGGGTGCGTCGGCGGAGGCTGGGTACTGTTCGCAGCCCCGACCGATCCGTGGCGGCCCGCCGCGGCGCGTCCCGCCGGCCTCCGAGGACCCCCGTGACCCTGCCTGTCGTGCTCCTCGCCGAAGAGCTCGCCCCGTCCGTGGTCGAGGCGCTCGGGACCGGCGTCGAGGTGCGCCGGGTGGACGGCACGGACCGCGCCGCCCTGCTGGCAGGGGTGGCCGACGCCGCCGCCCTCGTCGTCCGCAGCGCCACGACGGTCGACGCGCAGGTGCTGGCGGCGGCGCCGCGGCTGCAGGTGGTCGCCCGGGCCGGGATCGGCCTGGACAACATCGACGTGCCGGCGGCGACCGCCCGGGGCGTGCTCGTCGTCAACGCCCCGCTCAGCAACATCGTCAGCGCCGCCGAGCAGGCGGTGGCCCTGCTGCTGGCCTGCGCCCGCCACACCGCGTCGGCGTCCGCGGCGCTCAAGCAGGGCCGCTGGGAGCGCTCCCGCTGGACCGGCGTCGAGGTGGCCGACAAGACCGTCGGGGTGGTCGGCCTCGGCCGGATCGGCATCCTGTTCGCGCAGCGGATGTCGGCGTTCGGCACCCGGCTGATCGCCTACGACCCGTACATCAGCACCGCCCGGGCGGCCCAGATCGGCGTGCGCCTGGTGGGTCTGGAGGAGCTGCTGCGGGAGAGCGACTTCATCTCGCTGCACCTGCCCCGCACCCCCGAGACGGTCGGGCTGATCGGCCGCGAGCAGCTGGCGCTGTGCAAGCCCGGGGTGCGGATCGTCAACGCCGCCCGCGGCGGTCTGCTCGACGAGCAGGCGCTCGCCGAGGCGCTGGCGCAGGGCCGGGTGGCCGGGGCCGGCCTGGACGTGTACGAGACCGAGCCGACCACCGACTCGCCGCTGTTCGCCTTCGACAGCGTCGTGGTCACCCCGCACCTCGGCGCGTCCACCGTCGAGGCACAGGACAAGGCCGGCACCGCGGTGGCCCGGTCGGTCCGGCTCGCGCTGGCCGGGGAGTTCGTGCCGGACGCGGTCAACGTGCAGGCCGGCGGGGCCGTCGTCGAGGAGCTGCGCCCGGCGCTGCCGCTGGTCGAGAAGCTCGGCCGGGTCTTCACCGCCCTGGCCGGCGGGGTCGCGGCGACCCTGCAGGTGCAGGTGTGCGGGGAGATCGCCGTCCACGACGTGTCGGTGCTGCAGCTCGCGGCGCTCAAGGGCGTGTTCACCGACGTGGTCGAGGACCAGGTCACCTTCGTCAACGCGCCGGGGCTCGCCGCCGAGCGCGGGGTCGAGGTGTCGATCACCACGACGCCGCAGAGCGGGGACTTCCGCAACGAGATCCGGCTGATCGGCGTCCTGCCGGACGGCACCGACGTCTCGGTCGCCGGCACGCTCACCGGCACCCGCCAGGTCGAGAAGCTCACCGGGGTCGACGGGTTCGACGTCGAGGTGGCGCTGTCGGAGCACCTGCTGGTCTTCCGCTACGTCGACGGACCGGGGATCGTGGGACGCATCGGCGCCGCCCTGGGAGAGGCGGGCGTCAACATCGCCGGCGCCCAGGTCAGCCGCACCCGGCAGGGCGGAGACGCCCTGATGGCGCTCGGCGTCGACAGCGCCGTGCCCGCCGACCTGCTCGCGTCCATCGCGGAGGCGATCGGCGCCCGCGACGCGCGCGCCGTCGACCTGACCTAGCTCGACGACCCCCGAGGCAAGGAGGGGACATGAGCACTTTCGTCTCGTACGACGGGACGCGGCTGGCGACCACCGAGGTGGGGAGCGGTCCGCCGCTGCTGTGCCTGCCCGGTGGGCCGGGACGCGCCGCCGCCTACCTGGAGGACCTCGGCGGCCTCGCCGAGGTGCGCACCCTGGTGCTGCTGGACGGCCGGGCGTCCGGGCGCTCGGAGGTGCCGGCCGAGCCGGGCTCGCTGCGCTTCGACCGGCTCGCCGACGACGTCGAGGCGCTGCGCGAGCACCTCGGCCTGGAGCGTGCCGACGTGCTCGCGCACTCCGCCGGCTGCCTGGTCGCGCAGGCCTGGGCCGCGGCGCACCCGCAGCGGGTCGGCCGGCTGGTGCTCGTCACCCCGTCGGACCGGCTGCAGGGCGGCGACCGCGGCGACCTGGACGAGATCCGGCTGGCCCGGGCCGGCGAGCCCTGGTACGCCGACGCGGCCGAGGCGCAGGCCGCGCTGGCGCTGGCGCCGCCCGCGCAGGTGCAGTCGCTGGTCCGGGCGACCCGGCCGTTCTTCTACGGCCGCTGGGACGAGCGGGCCCAGGCGCACGCCGCGACCGCGGACCGGCAGAGCAGCCGCCGCGCCGAGCTGGGCTTCTCGGCCGGCGCCGACGACGTCGACCTGCCGGGGATGCGGACCGGCCTCGGCGCGGTCGCCGCGCCGGTGCTGGTCGTCGGCGGGGAGCGCGACGCGCTCACCGGGGTGGCGTCGGTGTTCCGGGTGGCCGAGTCCTTCCCGGACGCCACCCCCGAGGTGATCCCGCGCGCCGGGCACTTCCCGTGGGTGGACGAGCCGCTGGCGTTCCGGGCCGTGGTCGAGCCGTTCCTGGTCGGGTCGTGAGGTGACCGCGTACGCTGTCCGGCATGTGCGTGCTGCTCCTTGCGTGCCGCGACGGGGCCCTCTCCTAGGCCGGCTCCCCGTCGCGGGGTTCGCTGCTGGCCGCACCCCCGCCACCCCCGGAGAGACCTGCACATGACCCGCCCCGTACGCCCCGCCGTGAAGCCCATGCCGTTCGACCGGTACGCCGCCTACCCGCCGGTGGGCCTGACCGACCGGACCTGGCCCGACCGCACGATCGACCGCGCGCCGCTGTGGTGCAGCGTCGACCTGCGGGACGGCAACCAGGCCCTCATCGACCCGATGGACACCGAGCGCAAGCTGCGGATGTTCTCGCTGCTCGTCGCGATGGGCTACCGGGAGATCGAGGTCGGCTTCCCGGCCGCCAGCTCGACCGACTTCGACTTCGTCCGGCGGCTGGTCGAGGACGACCTGGTGCCCCAGGGCGTCACCATCCAGGTCCTCACCCAGGCCCGCGAGGAGCTCATCGAGCGCACCGTGCAGTCGCTGGCGGGGTTCGGCGGCTCGGCGCTGGTCCACCTGTACAACTCGACCAGCACGCTGCAGCGCGAGGTCGTGTTCGGCCTGGACCGCGCCGGCATCAAGGACATCGCCGTGCAGGGCGCGCGATGGTGCGTCAAGTACGCCGAGCAGTACCTCGGCCACGGCGTCGCCGACTGGCAGGGGACCGCGACCGACGTGCGCTGGCAGTACAGCCCGGAGTCGTTCACCGGCACCGAGCTGGACTACGCGCTGGAGGTCTGCGAGGCCGTCATGGACGTCTGGCAGCCCAGCCCGGAGCGGCCGGTCGTGCTGAACCTGCCGGCCACCGTGGAGATGAGCGTGCCCAGCACGTACGCCGACCAGATCGAGTGGTTCGGCCGGGCACTCGGCGCCCGCCGCAGCAGCGTCGTGCTGAGCCTGCACCCGCACAACGACCGCGGCACCGCGGTGGCCGCCGCCGAGCTGGGCGTGCAGGCCGGCGCCGACCGGGTCGAGGGGTGCCTGTTCGGCAACGGCGAGCGCACCGGCAACGTCTGCCTGGTGACGCTCGGGCTGAACCTGTTCAGCCAGGGCGTCGACCCGCGGATCGACTTCAGCGACATCGACGAGGTCCGCCGCACCGTCGAGCACTGCAACCAGCTGCCGGTCCACCCGCGGCACCCGTACGGCGGCGACCTCGTCTACACCGCCTTCTCCGGCTCGCACCAGGACGCCATCAAGAAGGGCCTGGAGGCGATGGAGCGGGCCGCCGACGAGGCCGGCGTGCCGGTGGCCCGGCGCCCCTGGGGGGTGCCGTACCTGCCGATCGACCCGAAGGACGTCGGCCGCAGCTACGAGGCGGTCATCCGGGTGAACAGCCAGTCCGGCAAGGGCGGGGTGGCGTACGTGCTCAAGAACGAGCACCACCTGGACCTGCCGCGGCGGATGCAGATCGAGTTCTCCCGGGTCGTGCAGGAGGTCGCCGACGGCGAGGGCGGCGAGGTCTCGCCGGCCCGGATCTGGAGCATGTTCGAGAGCACGTACTTCGCACGCACCGCCCCGCTGCGGCTGCTGTCCCAGTCGCTCACCAGCGGCGACGTCGACCGGCTCGACGCCGTCATCGAGCTGGAGGGCCAGCGGCACAGCATCTCCGGCACCGGCAACGGGCCGATCGCCGCGTTCGTGCACGCGCTGTCCGACCTGGGGATCGACGCCCGGGTCCTGGACTACGCCGAGCACGCCACCGGCGCCGGCGAGGAGGCGCAGGCCGCGTCGTACCTCGAGGTCGCGGTGGACGGCAAGGTGCTGTGGGGCTGCGGCGTGCACCCGAGCATCGTCACCAGCTCGCTGCGGGCCGTGGTCAGCGCCGTCAACCGCGCCCGCGGCTGACGGCCCCGCGCGCGGCTCCCCGCGCCGCCGCTCGGGGCGTGGGTCGCCGGCCCGCGCCGCCGCGGTCGGCGTGGTGGCGGCGTCCACCTGGCGGGAGCCGCGGCCTGCCACGCCGGACGGGCCGGTCCCGGCCGGCGAGGTGGACGTCCCGGCCACCGGTCCGCCCTTCGGGCGGGTACGCAGCGGCCCCGGCAGCGTGCCGTGCGGTGGGCTCCGCACGCGGGAGCGGCACCGGCGCGCTCTCAGGCGTCCCAGGGCTTGGGACACCCGTCCCACACTGTGTGCGGCAGGCGGTAGCCTGCTGCGCATGAGCACCCGACTGGCGGTCATCGGCGGCGACGGCATCGGCCCGGAGGTGGTCGCCGAGGGGCTCAAGGTCCTGCGCGCGGTGCTCCCGGACGTGCAGACCACCGACTACGACCTCGGCGCGGCGGCCTACCACCGGACCGGCGAGGTCCTGCCCGACGGCGTGCTCGACGAGCTGCGCGGGCACGACGCGATCCTGCTCGGCGCGATCGGTGACCCGTCCGTGCCGCCGGGCGTGCTCGAGCGCGGGCTGCTGCTGGCGCTGCGCTTCGGCCTCGACCACCACGTCAACCTGCGCCCGGTCAAGCTCTACCCGGGGGTCCGGGGCCCGCTGCGCGACCAGGAGATCGACATGGTCGTGGTGCGCGAGGGCACCGAGGGCCCGTACGTCGGCAACGGCGGCACGATGCGCACCGGCACGCCGCACGAGGTCGCCACCGAGGTCAGCCTGAACACCGCGTACGGCGTCGAGCGGGTGGTCCGGGACGCCTTCCGCCGCGCCCAGGCCCGGTCCGGCCGGCTGACGCTGGTGCACAAGACCAACGTGCTCGTGCATGCCGGTGGGCTGTGGAAGCGCACCGCCGACCGGGTCGGCGAGGAGTTCCCGGACGTGAGCGTGGAGTACCAGCACGCCGACGCCGCGTCGATGTTCTTCGTCACCGACCCGGGCCGGTTCGACGTGCTCGTCACCGACAACCTGTTCGGCGACATCCTCACCGACATCGGTGCGGCCATCTGCGGCGGCATCGGCCTGGCGGCCAGCGGCAACCTCGACGTCTCGCGCACCAACCCGTCGATGTTCGAGCCGGTGCACGGCAGCGCGCCCGACATCGCCGGCACGGGGGTGGCCGACCCGACCGCGACCGTGCTCTCGGTGGCCATGCTGCTCGCCCACCTCGGGCACGACGAGCAGGCCGCCCGGGTCGAGGACGCGGTCTCCGCGGACCTCGCCTCCCGCGGCGACGCGAAGCGCGGCACCGTCGAGATCGGCGACGCGCTGGTCGCCCGGCTCGGCTGACAGCTCCCGGCCTCGGGAGGTCGCGGACCGGGACGGCCCGGGCCCGCGCTCGGATACGGTCGACAGGTCGGGCGCACGGCGCCCGCACCGACGGGAGGAGCGGACATGACCACCACCGACACCGGCCGCGGGCTGATCGAGGTCGTGCCGAACGCCTCCCCGCGCAGCGAGGCCGAGCGGGCCGCGCTGATGGCCGACCCCGGCTTCGGCCGGGTGCACACCGACCACATGGTGGCGATCCGCTGGACCGCCGAGGACGGCTGGCACGACGCCCGGCTGAGCGCGTACGCGCCGCTGGAGCTCGACCCGTCGGCGATGGTGCTGCACTACGGCCAGGCGATCTTCGAGGGGCTGAAGGCCTACGCCCAGCAGGACGACGGGGTCGCGGTCTTCCGGCCCGAGGAGAACGCCCGGCGCTTCAACCGGTCGGCCGCCCGGCTGGCCATGCCGGAGCTGCCCGAGGAGCTGTTCCTGGCCGCGGTCGAGGAGCTGGTGCGGGCCGACGCCGCCTGGGTGCCGACCGCCCCCGGCCAGAGCCTGTACCTGCGCCCGTTCATGATCGCGACCGAGGCGCAGGTCGGGATGCGGCCGGCTCAGGAGTACCTGTTCCTGCTCATCGCCTTCCCGGTCACGCCGTTCTTCCCCGGTGAGGTGCGGCCGGTCACCGTGTGGCTGTCGGTCGAGTACGTCCGCGCGGCGGTCGGCGGCACCGGCGAGGCCAAGTGCGCCGGCAACTACGCCGGCAGCCTGCTCGCCCAGCGGCAGGCCGCCGAGAAGGGCTGCGACCAGGTCGTCTGGCTCGACGCGGTGGAGCGCCGGTGGGTCGAGGAGATGGGCGGGATGAACCTGTTCTTCGTCTTCTCCGAGGGCGGCCGGACCCGGCTGCTCACCCCGGCGCTGACCGGCACCCTGCTGCCCGGTGTCGTCCGCGACTCGCTGCTGGCGCTGGCGCCCGAGCTCGGCCTCGACATCGAGGAGGGCCGGATCTCGGTCGACGAGTGGCGCAAGGGCTGCGAGGACGGCACCCTCACCGAGGTCTTCGCCTGCGGCACCGCGGCCGTGATCGCCCCGGTCGGGCACGCCAAGAGCACGCACCGGCGACTGGCAGATCGGCGACGGCACCCCCGGCCCGGTCACGATGCGGCTGCGCGAGACCCTGCTCGACCTGCAGTACGGCCGGCGCGAGGACCCGCGCGGCTGGATGCAGCGCATCCTCTGACCCGGCCGAGCCGGGCGGATCTTCCCCTGCCTACGAGGACCCCGTGACTTCCTTCTCCCCGCCGGCCGCGGCCGTGCCGGACGCCTTCCACGTGTACGACACGACGCTGCGGGACGGCTCGCAGCGCGAGGGGCTGGTGCTGTCGGTCAACGACAAGCTCGCGGTCGCCCGGCACCTGGACGACCTGGGCGTCGGGTTCATCGAGGGCGGCTGGCCCGGCGCCAACCCCAAGGACGCCGAGTTCTTCCGCCGGGCCCGCACCGAGCTGCACCTGCGCGCGGCGCAGCTCACCGCGTTCGGGTCGACCCGCCGGCCGGGCGGGGACACCGCCGCCGACCTCGCCCACCTGCGCGAGTCCGGCGCCGGCGTCGTGACGCTGGTGGCCAAGAGCGACGTGCGGCACGTCGAGCGGGCGCTGCGGACCACCCGCGAGGAGAACCTCGCGATGATCCGGGACAGCGTGGCGCACCTGCGCGGGGAGGGCCAGCGGGTCTTCCTGGACGCCGAGCACTTCTTCGACGGCTACGCCGCCGACCCGGCGTACGCCCTTCAGGTGCTGCGGGTCGCGGTCGAGGCCGGCGCCGACGTCGCCGTGCTGTGCGACACCAACGGCGGGATGCTGCCCACCCGGCTCGCCGAGGTCGTCGCGGAGGTGGTCGGCACCGGCCTGCGGGTCGGCATCCACGCCCACGACGACACCGCCTGCGCGGTCGCGAACTCGCTCGCCGCCGTCGACGCCGGGGCCACCCACGTGCAGGGCACCGCCAACGGCTACGGGGAGCGCTGCGGCAACGCGAACCTGTTCAGCGTCGTCGCGGCGCTGGAGAGCAAGACCGGCCGTGCGGTCCTGCCGCCCGGTCGGCTCGCCGACCTCGGCCGGGTCGCGCACGCCGTCGCCGAGGTGGCCAACATCGCCCCGGACCCGCACCAGCCGTGGGTCGGCAGCAGCGCGTTCGCGCACAAGGCCGGGCTGCACGCCAGCGCGGTGAAGGAGGACCCGGACCTCTACCAGCACATCGACCCGGCGGTCGTCGGCAACGACATGCGCCTGCTGGTCAGCGAGCTGGCCGGCCGGGCGACGATCGAGCTGAAGGGCCGTGAGCTCGGGCTCGAGCCGGACCGGGACACCGTCAGCCGGGTCATCGAGCGGGTGAAGGGGCTCGAGTCGGTCGGCTGGTCGTTCGAGGCCGCCGAGGCCAGCTTCGAGCTGCTGCTGCGGGAGGAGATGGGCGAGCGCCCCCGCTTCTTCGACCTCGAGTCGTGGCGGGTCATCGTCGAGATGCGGCCGCACAAGGACGGCAGCGCCGAGGTGGTCAGCGAGGCGACCGTCAAGCTGCACGCCAAGGGCGAGCGGATCGTCTCGACCGGGGAGGGCAACGGCCCGGTCAACGCGCTCGACAACGCGCTCCGCTCGGCACTGACCCAGCTCTACCCGGGGCTGGCGGCGATGGACCTGGTCGACTACAAGGTCCGGATCGTGAGCGGTGCGCACGGCACCGACGCGGTCACCCGGGTGCTCGTCGAGACCTCCGACGGGGTCACCGAGTGGGACACCGTCGGCGTGCACGAGAACGTCATCGCGGCGTCCTGGACGGCGCTCGAGGACGCGTACACCGCTGGGCTGCTGCGCCAGCACCGCTGAGCGGGGGCGCTTCCCCTTCGTAGGTGCGCCTCCCCTTCGTGGGGGCGCTTCCCCTGCGTACGGGCTCTGAATGGGCCCTCAAAAGTGACGTTGGGCAGGGGAGGCGCCGGCCGGCGGGAGCCTCCCCTTCGCAAGTGCGCTCGGAGGGCCCTGCGGAGTGACGTTGGGCAGGGGAGGCGCCGGCCGGCGGGAGCCTCCCCTTCGCAAGTGCGCTCGGGGGGCCCTGCGGAGTGACGTTGGGCAGGGGAGGCGCCGGCCGGCGGGAGCCTCCCCTTCGCAAGTGCGCTCGGGGGCCCCTGCGGAGTGACGCTGGGCAGGGGAGGCCCCGGCCGGCGGGAGCCTCCCCTCCACAAGGGCTCTCGATGGGCCCTCGGACGTGACGCTGGGCAGGGGAAGCGCAGCACCGCAGGGGAGGCCCGCCCCGGACCGCACCGCCCAGCCCCGCCGTCCCCCGTCAGGTCCAGCTGCGCCGCCCGCGCCGGAAGGGCCGGCCGTCCGGGTCGACGAGCAGGTGGTACATCGGACGGGCCCACGGCCGCTGCAGGCGGCTGATCGGGGCGTTGGCGTGGGTGCGCAGCCGCCCCGGCGGGCGCGGCCCCTTGCGACCGCCGGCGTGCCAGGCGTCCAGGGCGGCGGCCGACTCCCGCAGGCAGGTCAGCGCCCCGTGCGGGTCGACCAGCTGGTCCTCGGTCGGCGCACCGGGCAGCCCGACGTCCAGGTGCTCGCGCCACAGCTCCAGCCGCAGGTCGCGGGCGAACCGGCGGGCCCCGTCGCCGCGGCCGGCCGGGTCGCGCGGCTCCCGCGGGTCGAGCTCGGCGTCGAGCACCGCGCAGGACAGCTCGCTGTCGTGCGTCCAGCTGCGCACGTTGAGGTTGTCGCTGCCGACGGCCGCCCACACGTCGTCGATGACGCAGACCTTGGCGTGCACGTACACCGGGTCGCCGAAGGGGTTCTCGAGGTCGTAGATGCTCACCCGGTCGCCACCGGCCCGGCGGACCTCCTCCAGGGCGTCGTACCGACCGATCATCGTCGGGGGCCGGGCGACGGCGCCGTCGTGGTCGGGGAAGCGCGGCACGACCGCGACCAGGTGCAGCTCGGGCTCGCGCTGCAGCGCCTCGGCGAAGACCTCGGCGACGTGCGCCGACCACAGGTACTGGTCCTCGAGGTAGATCAACCGTGACGCCCGGCGCAGGGCCTTGCGGTACGCGGCGGCGACGCTGCGCTCACCGCGCGGGGCGAACGGGTACCGCGGCCGGCGCGCCGGGTAGGTCCGCAGGACCTGCACCGCGCAGGTGCCGGCCGGCGCCGGGTCCGGTCGTTGCTCCGGCAGCGGCGTCGGTTCGGCGTCGAACCCCTTGACCAGCCGTCGCTCGACCGCCATCCGGGGCCGGCTGTCCAACGGCGTGGGGTCGTCCCAGCGCTCGCGGAAGCCCAGCTCGACGTCGCCGACGACCGGCCCGGTGAGCTCGAGCTGCACGTCGTGCCAGGCGGGCGTGTCGCCGTACTCCGCGGCCATGTCGAGCGCCTGCGGGTCGCCGGTGTGCTGGCAGTCGTCGCGACGGCTGTGGCACAGGTCGATGCCGCCGACGAAGGCGACGTCCTGCTCCCCGCGCGCGACGACGAGCTTCTGGTGGTGGCTGCCGAACGTCCGGACCCGCTGGTCCAGCAGCACCTCCCCGCCGGCCTGGTTGATCTCGGCCCCGAGGCTGCGGTTGGCCCGGGCGCTGAACGAGGTGGCCTCCACGTGCGAGCGCCACAGCAGGCCCTTCACCACCACGCCTCGCGCGGCGGCCCGCCCGAACACGTCGGCCACCTCGCTGTCGGGCTGGTCGGTCAGCCGCTCGTCGGGGTCGCCGCGCCAGGCGGTGAACAGCAGCAGGTCGTCGGAGCTCAGCCCGGCGACGACCTCGGCCAGCCGGCGGAAGTACGTGGCGCCGTGCACCAGCGGCCGGACCGCGTTGCCCTCGGTCCACGCCCGGCCGTCCGCGCCGTGCCGTCGGTCGATCTCGGTGTGCGGGTTGGCCCGTTCGTCCGAAGTCAGGAACCACGCGTCGACATTCACGGCCGGACGCTAACCGCTGCCCGCCGGCCCGGTGCGCGCGACTAGCCTTCCGGGGCACCCGCTCCCGCTCCGGAAGGCTTCCCTGTGCGCATCTGCCGCTTCGCCGTCGACGGGGAGGTCTCCTTCGGGGTCGTCGAGGGCCCGCCGGGTGGCGAGGAGTCCGAGCTCGTCGTCGCGACCGTCGACGGCCACCCCTTCGGCGCGTTCGCGTTCACCGGCGCCCGGCACCCGCTGGCGGCGGTCCGGCTGCTCGCGCCGGTCCTGCCGAGCAAGGTCGTCTGCATCGGCAAGAACTACGCCGACCACGCCGCGGAGATGGGCGGGCCGGCGCCGGCCAACCCGGTGATGTTCCTCAAGCCGTCGACGTCGGTGGTCGGGCCGGGGGAGACGATCCGGCTGCCCCGTGACAGCGAGCGGGTCGACCACGAGGCCGAGCTGGCGGTCGTCATCGGCCGGCTGTGCCGCGACGTGCCCCGCGAGCGCGCGCTGGACGTGGTGCTGGGCTACACCGCCGCCAACGACGTCACCGCCCGCGACCACCAGGCGGCGGACGGCCAGTGGGCCCGGGGCAAGTCGCACGACACGTTCTGCCCGATCGGCCCCTGGGTGGAGACCGACCTGGACGTGCGGGACGTCGGCGTCCAGTGCCGAGTCGGCGGGGAGCTGCGCCAGGACGGCCGGACGTCGGCGCTGCTGCACGACGTCCCGGCCCTGATCGCCTGGGTCAGCGCGGTGATGACGCTGCTCCCCGGCGACGTGCTGCTCACCGGGACCCCGGCGGGGGTCGGGCCGCTGGCCGCCGGGGACCTCGTCGACGTCGTCGTCGAGGGCGTCGGCACGCTGACCAACCCGGTGGCCCGGCGATGACCGTACGGGTCCGGGTGGCGCCGTCGCCGACCGGGGACCCGCACGTCGGCACGGCGTACATGTCGCTGTTCAACCTGGCCTTCGCCCGCCAGCAGGGCGGCGCGTTCGTGCTGCGGGTCGAGGACACGGACCGGGCCCGCTTCCAGGCCGACAGCGAGCAGCAGGTCTACGACACCCTGCGCTGGCTCGGGCTGGACTGGGACGAGGGCCCGGACAAGGGCGGTCCGTACGGGCCGTACCGGCAGTCCGAGCGGCTGGACACCTACCGCCCGTACGTCGACCGGCTGCTCGCCGACGGGCACGCCTACCACTGCTGGTGCACCCCGCAGCGGCTGCAGGAGATGCGCGAGGACCAGCAGCGCCGCAAGGTCCCGACCGGCTACGACCGGCTGTGCGTCGGCAGGACCCGCGACGAGCGGGCCGCCCTGCCGGGCTTCGCCGAGCAGCCGGTCGTCCGGATGCTCGTCCCGGACGACGCCCCGCTGACCTTCGTCGACGTCATCCGCGGCGAGGTCTCGGCCCCGCGCCCGGACGACCAGGTGCTGCTCAAGACCGACGGCTTCCCGACCTACCACCTCGCGGTCGTGGTGGACGACGGCCTGATGGCGATCACGCACGTCGTGCGGGGCGAGGAGTGGATCTCCTCGACCCCCAAGCACCTGCTGCTGGCCGACTGGCTCGGCTTCCCGCGACCGGCGTACGCGCACATGCCGCTGCTCCGCAACGTCGACAAGAGCAAGATCTCCAAGCGCAAGAACCCGGCGGCCCGGCTGACCTGGTTCGTCGAGCAGGGCTACCTGCCGGAGGCGCTGCGCAACTTCCTGGGCCTGCTGGGCTACTCGCTGCCCTCGCAGCAGGAGGTGTTCGGCCTCCCGGAGATGGTCGAGACCTTCGACTGGGCGCGGGTGAACACGGTCGGGCCGGTCTTCGACCTGGACAAGCTCGCCTGGCTCAACGGGCACTACATGCGCGAGCTGGCGCCGGCGGACTTCGCGGACCGGGCGCTGCCGTTCCTGCAGCGGGCCGGCCTGGCGGACGAGCCGGCGACCGCCGAGCAGCGTGCCCTGCTGGACGGCGCCGTCCCGCTGGTGCAGACCCGGGTGGCGGTGCTGTCCGAGCTGCCCGCGCTGGTGCGCTTCCTGTTCGTCGACGAGGACGCGTTCACGGTCGACGAGGCCGCGGCGGCGAAGGCCCTGGTGCCGGGCAGCGGGGCGGTGCTGCGGGCCGCGGTGGACGCGCTGGTGCCGCTGGACGCCTGGACGACGGAGTCGGTGCAGGGCGCGCTCGACGCGGCGCTGCTCGAGGGGCTCGGGCTCAAGCGCGGCAAGGCGTACCTGCCGCTGCGGGCCGCGGTCTGCGGCGCCGCGGTGGCTCCGCCGCTGCCCGAGTCGATGGCGCTGCTCGGCCGGAACCGCACGCTCGGCCGGCTGCGGGCGGCGGCCGAGCGGGACCCGGCCGTTTGAGCCCCGGGCGCCGGGTCCGCTAGAGTGCCGGACGGCGCGCGGACAGGTCCTCCGGTCCGCTCCCGGTGGGGTATGGGGTAATTGGCAGCCCGACGGTTTCTGGTTCCGTTAGTCTTGGTTCGAGTCCAGGTACCCCAGCGCGGCACGCACGACGGCACGACCCGGGCAGCCAGCCCGGCAGCACTCCTAGGGCCCCGTCGTCTAGCGGCCTAGGACGCCGCCCTCTCACGGCGGTAGCGAGGGTTCGAATCCCTTCGGGGCTACAGCCAGGTCCGGCCCGTCACCGCGCTGCGGTGGCGGGCCGGTCTGCGTTCCCGGGCCTGCGTGGGCAGCCGGGTGTCGGGTTCAGCGGCGGCGGGAGCGGCGCTGCTCGGTCGAGGTCCACTCGCCGAGCGCGGCGAGGAGCTCCGGCGTGATGTGCAGCGGCGGCTGCGGGATCGGCGCGTCCGGCCGGCGGCGCGAGGCCAGCTCGACGACGGGAGCCAGGGGGGCGGACCGCGCCGGCGCCGGGGCACGGCGGGGAGTACGGCGGGCATCGGACGTCGTGGAGCACAGCATGGAGACTCCGCAGGGTTCGGTGTCGTCGTCGCAGGAACCGGATGACGCCGAGGTCGTCGTCGGGGCTCGGTGTGGCGTCAGTCTCATCCTCGGCGCCAGGTCGCCCCGGCACCATGGCCACTGTGGACGGTTCTGCGGGGGCACCGGACTAGTCCCGGTGATCACTACGTACCGCGGGAGACCGCCGCCGTGAGCTCGGCGGCGGCTGCGACGACGGCGCCGGCGTGCAGCCGGCCCGGCGCCCGGGTCAGCCGCTCGAGCGGGCCGGAGACGCTCACCGCCGCGACGACCGCGCCGTCGCCGTCGCGGACCGGCGCGGACACCGACGCCACGCCCTGCTCGCGCTCGGCGACCGAGTGTGCCCACCCCCGGCGCCGGGCCTCGACCAGGACCCGCGGCCCGAAGGCCGAACTGGCGACCAGCGGGTCCTCCGGGGTCCAGGCCAGCAGCACCTGCGCCGCGGAGCCGGCGGTGAGCGGCAGCAGCGAGCCGACCGGCACGGTGTCCCGCAACCCGCTGCCGCGCTCGGCGGCGGCCACGCACAGCCGGGAGGAGCCCTGCCGCCGGTAGAGCTGGGCGCTCTCCCCGGTGGAGTCGCGCAGCCGGTCCAGGACGGGCTGGGCGGTCTGCAGGAGCAGGTCCGGCACCGGGGCGCCGGACAGCTCGGCGAGCCGGGGGCCGAGCTGCCACCGGCCGGCCGGGTCGCGGCCGAGCAGCCGGTGCACCTCCAGGGCCACGGCCAGGCGGTGCGTCGTGGCCCGGGACAGCCCGGTGCGTGCGGTGAGGGCGGCGAGGCTGTCCGCGCCCTCCTCCACCGCGGACAGGACCAGCAGGGCCTTGTCGAGGACGCCAACTCCGCTACGCTGTTCCACGGGATGACACAACCATCCCACCAATTGAGATGCAAGTGCCGATAGCGCGGATCCACCGGGAGCCGCGCCCGGAACGGGCGGAAGCGGGAGAACCCCATGGGGCGCACGCTGGCGGAGAAGGTCTGGGACGCGCACCTGGTCCGGCAGGCGGAGGGCGAGCCCGACCTGCTCTACATCGACCTGCACCTGGTGCACGAGGTCACCAGCCCGCAGGCCTTCGACGGGCTCCGGCTGGCCGGTCGCCCCGTGCGCCGGCCCGACCTCACCCTGGCGACCGAGGACCACAACGTCCCGACCGACCTGGCCCTGACGCTCACCGACCCGGTCAGCAAGGTGCAGGTCGAGACGCTGCGCCGCAACTGCGAGGAGTTCGGCGTCCGGCTGCTGCCGATGGGGGACGCCGGGCAGGGCATCGTGCACGTCATCGGCCCGCAGCTCGGGGTGACCCAGCCGGGCATGACCATCGTCTGCGGCGACAGCCACACCAGCACGCACGGCGCCTTCGGCGCGCTGGCCTTCGGCATCGGCACCAGCGAGGTCGAGCACACCCTCGCCACCCAGACGCTGCCGCTGACCCGTCCGCGCACGATGGCGGTCACCGTCACCGGCCGGCTGCAGCCCGGCGTGACGGCCAAGGACCTCGTGCTGGCGCTGATCACCCAGGTCGGCACCGGCGGCGGCCAGGGCTACCTGGTGGAGTACCGCGGCGAGGCCATCGAGGCGCTGTCGATGGAGGGCCGCATGACGGTCTGCAACATGAGCATCGAGTGGGGCGCCCGGGCCGGGATGATCGCGCCGGACGCCACCACCGAGGCGTTCCTGCAGGGCCGGCCGCACGCCCCGCAGGGCGAGGCCTGGGACGCCGCGGTCGCCTCCTGGCGGACCCTGCGCACCGACGACGACGCGGTGTTCGACAAGGAGGTGCACGCTCGACGCCTCCGCGGTGACGCCGTTCGTCACCTGGGGCACCAACCCCGGGCAGGGCGTGTCGCTGGGCGGCGTCGTGCCCGACCCGCAGGCCCTGCCGGCCGGCAACGAGCGCGAGGCGGCCGAGCGGGCCCTGACCTACATGGGGCTGACCGCCGGCACGCCGATGCGCGAGATCGCCGTCGACACGGTCTTCCTCGGCTCCTGCACGAACGGCCGGATGGAGGACCTGCGCGCCGCGGCCGCGGTGGTGCAGGGCCGCCGGGTCGCCGACGGTGTCCGGGCGATGGTGGTTCCGGGCTCGATGCTGGTGAAGCTGCAGGCCGAGCAGGAGGGCCTGGACGAGGTGTTCCGCGCGGCCGGGTTCGACTGGCGCAACGCGGGCTGCTCGATGTGCCTGGGGATGAACCCCGACACCCTCTCGCCCGGCGAGCGCAGCGCGTCGACGTCCAACCGCAACTTCGAGGGCCGGCAGGGACGCGGCGGCCGTACCCACCTCGTCAGCCCCCAGGTCGCCGCCGCGACCGCCCTGACCGGGCGGCTCACCGCGCCCGCCGACCTCGACAGCCCGGAGGCCTGACATGGAGCCGTTCTCCACGCACACCGGCACCGCCGTCCCGCTGCGCCGCAGCGACGTCGACACCGACCAGATCATCCCCAGCGACTGGCTGAAGCGGGTCGAGCGGACCGGCTTCGGCGCGGGCCTGTTCAGCGAGTGGCGGGAGGACCCGGACTTCGTGCTGCACCGCTACCCGGGCGGCACCGTCCTGGTCGCCGGCGAGAACTTCGGCACCGGCTCGTCCCGCGAGCACGCGGTCTGGGCGCTGCAGGACTTCGGCTTCCGGGCCGTGGTGAGTCCGCGCTTCGCCGACATCTTCCGCAGCAACGCCCTCAAGGGCGGGCTGCTGCCGGTCCAGCTGCCGGCCGACGTGGTCTCGCAGCTGATGGCGACGGTGGAGGCGGACCCGCAGACGCCCGTGACGGTCGACCTGGTGGCCCGCGAGCTGCGGGCCGGCGACCTGGTGGCGTCCTTCGAGCTCGACGACTTCACCCGCTGGCGCCTGATGGAGGGGCTGGACGACATCGGCCTGACGCTCCGGCACGAGCAGGACATCGCCGCGTACGAGGCCCGCCGCCCGGCGCACCTGCCGCGCACCGGCTGATCCCACGGGGGCCGGCGCGGCGTCCCCGCCGCCCGGCGCTACGCCGGCGCCGGCACCAGGTCGGCGTCGACCAGCCGGCCGCCGGTGAAGCTGAGAGCCCAGGCCGCGCCCTTCGCGACCGTCCCCGGCGTGACGGCGGCCGCGCTGCCCGAGGTCAGCTCGCCGACCATCGCCGGCAGCGCGCCGCCCTGGGCGCAGACCACGACGGCACCGGGGACGGTGGCGCCGGGGACGGTGGCACCGGAGCCGGTGGCCAGGGACCGGAGCAGCCGGAGCGCGGGCCGCGGCTCCCGGGCGTACGCCTCGTCCGACAGCTCCGGCGCGGGCTCCACCTCGCGGCCGCAGGCGGCGGCCAGCGGGGCCACCGTCCGGGTGCACCGCTCCAGCGGGGCGGACAGGATCCGTGCCGGGTCGTACGCCGCCAGCAGGGCCGCCAGCGCGCCGGCCTGCCGGACGCCCCGCTCGTCCAGCGGCCGGGCGACGTCCGGGCCGTCCCACGTCCGGCGGCTGCCCGCGCAGGCGTGCCGGACCAGCAGCAGCGTCGTCGTCGCCGTCCCGCCGTCGACGAGCAGGCGCAGCGGCGCGCCGTCCCGACCGGCGGTCAGCAGCGCCGCGGCCGCCTCCGGCGCCAGCCAGCGCAGCCGGTCGACCTCGGGCCCGGGGACGAAGCACCCACCCCGGTCCCGCAGCGCCCACCAGCGGACCGTCTTGTCCCGCTCCCGGCCGTCCACGAGCACCCGGTAGCGGCTGGTGCCGAGGCTGCGCCCGGCGGTCGCGGCGTGCCCGGTCTCCTCGCAGACCTCCCGGACCGCGCCGAGCACGGCCGGCTCGCCGGGCTCGAGCTTGCCCTTGGGCAGCGACCAGTCGTCGTAGCGGGGCCGGTGCACCACGGCGACCTCGATGCCGTCGCCGGCCGGGCGCCACAGGACGCCGCCGGCGGCCCGCACGGTCGGGGCCACCTAGCCGTGCACCCGTTCCGCGGCCCGGCGCATCAGCTCCTGCTGCATGTCGCGCGCGGGACCCGACGGCTCGCGCCGCCAGCCGCCGTCGGCCTGCAGCTCCCAGCGGGTGACGTCGTCCTGCCAGGCCAGGTCGAGCAGGCCGTCGAGCTGCGCGGCGATCGCCGGGTCCTGGATGCGGACCAGCGTCTCGACCCGCCGGTCGAGGTTGCGGTGCATGAGGTCGGCGCTGCCCAGCCAGCGCTCCAGCGGGTCCTGCGTCCGCTCCGGCGAGCCGAACACCATCACCCGGGAGTGCTCCAGGTAGCGCCCGACGATGCTGCGGACCCGGATCGTCTCGGACAGCCCCGGCACGCCCGGTCGCAGCGCGCAGATCCCGCGGACCAGCAGCCGCACCGGGACGCCGCACCGGCTCGCCCGGTAGAGCGCGTCGATGACCTGCTCGTCGACGACGCTGTTGGCCTTGAGGAGCACCCCGGACGGCCGGCCGGCGCGGGCGTGCTCGGCCTCCCGCTCGATCCGCTCGACCAGGCCGGCCCGCACGCCGTGCGGGGCCACGAGCAGCGTCCGGTAGTCGGTCTGCCGGCTGTAGCCGGTCAGCGTGTTGAACAGGTCGGTGAGGTCGGCACCCACGTCGGGGTCGGCGGTGAGCAGCCCGAGGTCCTCGTAGACCCGGGCCGTCTTGGGGTTGTAGTTGCCGGTCCCGAGGTGGGAGTACCGGCGCAGCTGGCCCTTCTCCTGGCGCACCACCAGGCAGGTCTTGCAGTGCGTCTTCAGCCCCACCAGGCCGTAGACGACGTGGCAGCCCGCCTTCTCCAGCGCCCTGGCCCACCGGATGTTGGCCTGCTCGTCGAAGCGGGCGGTGATCTCGACGAGCACCACGACCTGCTTGCCGGCCTCCGCGGCGTCGATCAGGGCGTCCACGATCGGGGAGTCCCCGGACGTCCGGTACAGGGTCTGCTTGATCGCCAGCACGTGCGGGTCGGCGGCGGCCTGCTCGACGAAGCGCTGCACCGACGTGGCGAACGAGTCGTACGGGTGGTGGACGAGCACGTCGCCCTCGCGCAGCGCCGCGAACACGTCCGCGGCCTGCTCGCCGTCGGCCAGCCGCGGGTGCGTGGAGGGCACCGTCGCCGGGTCCTTGTGCTCGGGACGGTCCACCGCGTACAGCTGCCACAGCGAGGCCAGGTCGAGCAGCCCGGGCACCTGCACCACGTCGTCGTCGGTGATCTCCAGCTCGCGGACCAGCAGGTCCAGCACGTGCGGGTCCATCGAGTCGCCGACCTCGAGCCGGACGGCGGGGCCGAACCGGCGCCGCGCCAGCTCGCGCTCCATCGCCTGCAGCAGGTCCTCGTCGCGGTCCTCCTCGACCTCGACGTCGGTGTTGCGGGTCACCCGGAACGCGTGGTGCGCGGTGACCTCCAGGCCGGGGAACAGCTGCGTCAGGTGGGCCCCGATCAGCTCCTCGACCGGCAGGTAGGTGGTGGCGCTGTCGGCGCCGTCCACGGGTACGAAGCGGGCGACGTTGTTGGGCACCTTGACCCGCGCGAAGTGCTCCGACCCGGACTGCGGGTCGCGGACCAGGACCGCCAGGTTCAGCGACAGGCCGCTGATGTACGGGAACGGGTGCGCGGGGTCCACCGCGAGCGGGGTGAGCACCGGGAACAGCTGGCTGCGGAAGTAGTCGTGCAGCGGCACCTGCTGCTCCGGGGCCAGATCGCCCCACAGCGCGATCCGGATGCCGACGTCGCTGAGCTGGGGCCGGACCTCCTCCAGGAAGCAGCAGGCGTGCTCCAGCGCCAGCTCGCGGGCCCGCCGGGACAGCAGCGCCAGCTGGTCGCGGGGCCCCAGGCCGTCGGCGCTGCGGGTGCCCAGCCCCATGCTCTGCCGGCGCTTGAGCCCGGCGACCCGAACCATGAAGAACTCGTCGAGGTTGCTGGCGAAGATGGCCAGGAACTTGGCGCGTTCCAGCAGCGGAGTGGCCGGGTCGCGGGCCAGCGCCAGCACCCGGGCGTTGAAGTCCAGCCAGCTCACCTCGCGGTTGAGGTAGCGGTCGTCCGGCAGTCCGTCGCCGGTGGCGCCCCGCGGCACGGTCGGCAGCGCCACCGGTTCCAGGGAGTCGTCGTCCTCGGCGGACAGCGGGCGCGCGGCGCCCGGGGACTCGAGAGTGCTCACGGGCCCAGCGTCCTCTCCTGCGTGCGGTTCGGGGTGGCGACCGGCGGGGTCATGCCCGCCAGGGTCAGGGCGTGCACGGAGCTCCCCGGCCCGGCCAGGTGCAGGGTGACCCGCTGGCCCGGGTGGAGGCGCAGCAGCCGCGGGTCGACGACGTCCGCGGCGACCTGCTGCGCGGTGCCGTCGTCGTGCACCACCGCGACGCCGTCGGGGCCGGCCGAGCGGACGGTCGCGGCGCGGGTCGTCATCCGGCCCGCGCCGCGACCAGGGCCGCCACGGCTGCGGCGGTGCGCTCGCCGACGCCCAGGCGCACCGCGGCGTGCAGGTCGTCCGGGGTGTCGACGTCGCGCCGCAGCCCGGCGGCGGCCGCCAGCTCGCGGGCTCCCGAGGCCCGGTGCCGGGCGCGCGAGGCGGGCCCGTACGCGGGCGCAAGCTCGGCGGCCGGTCCGGCCAGCAGCAGCGTCGTGCCGATCCCGTCGGCGTCGGCCACGAACGACCGGCTCCCGGCGGCCGGGCACCCGTCGAGCAGCGACGCCAGCGCCGGACCGGTCAGGGCCGGCAGGTCGGCGGTCACCGCGAGCACCCCGAGAGCGCGGTCGCCGGAGCGCAGCCGCGCCTCGCCCTGCCGCAGGGCGGCGTTGAGCCCGGCGCCGGGGCGGTCCCGGACGACCTCGACGCCGGTCCGGTGCAGCTCGTCGCGCACCCGGGCGTCCGTCGGTCACGACGACGACCCGGCGCACCGGCGGGCAGCGCAGCAGCGCCGTCACGACGTCCGCGGCGAAGGCGAGCGCGAGCTCGGCGCGCCGCTGCGGGCCGTACGGCGCCAGCCGCGACTTGGCGACCGTCAGTCGCTGCACCGGGACGACCGCGCCCCAGCCTGCGACTGCCGGTCCGCTCACCGCGCCAGTCAAGCAGGGCGGCGGCGGGCCGGGGGACGGCTCCGCCGGCGGGGCTGCTCGACAGGCCGGAAGCCGGCACGGGACACTGGCGCGGTGATCCGGAAGGGGGCGCAGGTGCGGCGACATGTCGGGCTGCTCCAGCTGGGCTTCTGGTACGCCCTCGGCGTCGTGCTGCTCAAGCCTCTCGCGGTGCTCGCCGCCCGGCGGGAGTGGCGCGGGGTCGAGCACGTGCCGCCCCGGGGCGGCGTGATCCTCGCCGTGAACCACATCTCCTACGCCGACCCGGTCTTCGTCGCGGAGTTCGTGGTGCACGGAGCCGGGCGCACGGCCCGGTTCCTGGCCAAGAGCTCGATGTTCCGCGGCCGCGGGCTGGTGGCGCGGGTGATGCGCGGTGCCGGCCAGATCCCGGTGCACCGCGAGACCGACGACGCGGCGGCGGCCCTGCGCGACGCGGTCGCGGCGCTGGTCGCCGGCGAGTGCGTCGTGCTGTACCCCGAGGGGACCGTCAGCCGCGACCCCGACAAGTGGCCGATGCGGGCCAAGACCGGGGTGGCCCGGCTGGCGCTGGCGACCGGCGCGCCGGTGGTGCCGGTCGCCCAGTGGGGCGCCCAGCAGATCCACGACTCCTACCGGGCGCCCGGGCTGCACCTGCTGCCCCGGTCCCGGGTGGTGCTGCAGGCCGGGCCGGCCGTCGACCTGTCGCGCTGGCGGGGCTGCGAGCCGTCCGCGGAGGTGCTGCGGGCCGCGACGGCCGCCGTGATGGACGCGGTGACCACCGAGCTCGAGCAGCTGCGCGGCCGGCGCCGGCCGGCGGCCGTGCACGTGCCGGACGCCCGGGAGTCGGCGTGACCCGCGCCGCCGTGCTCGGCGCCGGCTCGTGGGGGACCGCCTTCGCCAAGGTGCTCGCGGACGCGGGGACCGACGTGGTGCTGTGGGCCCGGCGCGAGGAGCTGGCCCGGGCGCTGCGCGAGCAGCACGAGAACCCGGACTACCTGCCCGGCGTCGCCCTGCCGCCGGGCGTCGACGCCACCAGTGACGCCCGGACGGCCGTCGCCGGCGCCGACCTGGTGGTGCTGGCCGTGCCCTCGCAGAGCCTGCGCGCCAACCTGGGGCAGGTCGCCTCGGCGCTGGAGCCCGACGCGCTGCTGGTCAGCCTGATGAAGGGCGTCGAGCTCGGCACCAGCAAGCGGATGAGCGAGGTGATCTGCGAGGTGGCCGACGTGCCGCCCGCGCGCGTCGCGGTCGTCTCCGGCCCGAACCTGGCGAAGGAGATCGCCGCCGGGCAGCCCGCGGCGAGCGTCGTGGCCTGCCCGGACGCCGCGGCCGCCGCCCGGCTGCAGGTCGCCTGCACCACCGCGTACTTCCGGCCGTACACCAACCCGGACGTGGTCGGCTGCGAGCTCGGCGGTGCGGTGAAGAACGTCATCGCCCTGGCCACCGGGATCGCCGAGGGCATGGGGTTCGGCGACAACACCAAGGCCTCGCTGATCACCCGCGGGCTGGCGGAGATCGCCCGGCTGGGGGTCGCGCTCGGCGCCGACCCGAAGACCTTCGCCGGGCTGGCCGGCCTGGGGGACCTCGTCGCGACCTGCAGCTCGCCGCTGTCCCGGAACCGGACCTTCGGCGAGCGGCTCGGCCGGGGTGAGACGGTCGAGCAGGTGCTGGCCCGCCAGCAGCAGACCGCCGAGGGCGTGAAGAGCTGCCGGTCCATCCTCGACCTGGCCCGCAAGCACGACGTCGACATGCCGATCACCGAGCAGGTCGTGGCGGTCTGCCACGAGGGGCTGCCACCCCACCGGGTGCTGGCGGCGCTGATGGGCCGGGAGGCCAAGAGCGAGTAGGACGGTTGACCCGGCGGCCGGCCGGTGACACCGGGACCATGACCTCCAGCGCTCCGGAGTCCTTCGACGTCGTCGTCCTCGGTGCCGGCTCGGCCGGCGAGAACCTCGCCTCCTCGCTCGCCCGGGCCGGCCGGTCGGTCGCGCTGGTCGAGTCGCTCCGGGTCGGCGGCGAGTGCCCGTACGTGGCGTGCATGCCCAGCAAGGCGATGCTGCGCAGCGCCCAGGCCCGGCAGCAGGCCCGGCAGGTCGAGGAGCTGGGCGGCGCGGCCGCGCGTCCGACGCTGGACGACCCGGCGATCGCGTTCCGGGCGGCGGTGCAGCGGCGCGACCGGATCGCCGAGCACCGCGACGACAGCGCGGCCGCCGAGGGGCTGGTCGAGGCGGGCGTGACGCTGGTCCGCGGTCGCGGCCGGGTCGTCGAGCCCGGTGTCCTGCAGGTCGGCGACCGCCGGATCGCCTGGACCGACCTGGTGCTGGCGACCGGCTCGGTGCCGGTCGTGCCGCCGCTGCCCGGCCTGGACACGGGTCCCGATCTGGACCTCCGACGAGGCGCTCGCGGCGCAGGACCGGCCGGACTCGCTGCTCGTGCTCGGTGGCGGCGCGGTCGGCTGCGAGCTGGCTCAGGTGCACGCCCGGTTCGGGGTCCGCACGGTGCTGGTCGAGTCCGCCGGGCAGCTGGCCGGCAGGGAGGAACCCGGGGTCGCCGCCCTGCTGGCCGACGCGCTGCGCGCCGACGGGGTGGACGTGCGCCTGTCGACGTCGGCGGAGCGGTTCGAGGCGACCGCCGACGGCCGGGCCCGGGTGCACCTGGCGGACGGGGCCGGCACGCTCGAGGTGGACCGGGTGCTGGTCGCCACCGGGCGCCGGCCGACCACCGACGGGATCGGCCTGGAGGTGCTCGGGATCGAGCCCGGTGACGCCGGCCAGGTCGAGGTGGACGAGCGCTGCCGGGTGCGCGGGCAGGAGCACGTCTGGGCGGCCGGCGACGTGACCGGCATCGCGCCGTACACGCACACCGCGAACTACCAGGCCCGGGTCGTGACCGCGAACCTGCTCGGCACCGACCGCACCGCCGACTACCGGGCGATCCCACGGGCCATCTACACCGAGCCGGCGGTCGCCAGCGTCGGGATGGACGAGGCCACCGCCCGGCAGGCCGGCATCGACGCGGTGACCGCGGTGATGGACCTCGGCGAGGTGGCCCGGACCGCCACCGAGGGCGCCGGCGGCGGCCGCCTGGTGCTCACCGCCGATCCCGCCCGCGGAGTGCTGATCGGCGCGTCGGCGATCGGGCCGCACGCCGACGAGTGGCTGTCCGAGGCCACCCTGGCCATCCGGGCGCAGGTGCCGCTGTCGGTGCTCACCGACGTCGTGCACGCCTTCCCGACCTTCGGCGAGGCGTACGAGCCGCCGCTGCGCGAGCTGGCCCGGAAGGCCGGGTGAGCCACGCGCCGCCGATCGCCGCGCACCGGCTGCTCGGCGACGGCTCGTCCACCGCCCTGCTGCGCCCGAACGGCGAGGTCGACTGGTGGTGCGCCCCCGAGCTGGACGACCCGCCGCTGCTGTGGTCGCTGCTCGACCCGTCCGGCGCCGCCGCCCGCTGGCTGGACGTGCGGCTGTCCGCCGGCGCCGGCCGGGCCGCCGCCCCGGTGCTCGACACCGGCCTGCAGAGCCCGCGCGGCCGGCTGGAGACCCGGGACGCGCTGGTCTGCACGGACGACCGGGGCTCGTCGCTGGTGCGGCTGGTGCGCGGCCTGGACGCCGACCTCGACGTGGTGCACGAGCTGTCCGTCGGCGGCTTCGACGGACCGGAGGGGGTCTGGGACGGCGCGTCGGCGACGGTGCACGGCCGCGCCCTGCGGGTGCTGGGCGGGACGAGCGTGGTGGACGGCCGCGGGCTGCGGACCCGGCTCCAGGCGCCGCGCGGGGCCTGGGCGGCGGTCGTGGTCACCCTCGACCCCGAGCGCACCGCCGACGTCGACGACCTGCTCGCCGAGCTCGACGCCGTCCGGGCCGAGGACGACGCGCTGGTGGCCGGCGCGCGGCTGCCGCGCAGCGGCCGGGAGCGGTGCGCCGACGCGCTGCGGGTGCTGCGGCTGTGCACGTACGCCCGGACCGGCGCGGTCGTCGCGGCGCCGACGACCTCGCTGCCGGAGGCGCCCGGGCACGACCGGCAGTTCGACTACCGGTTCACCTGGCTGCGCGACGCCTCGCTCGCGGTCTCGGTCGCCGCGCTGCTCGGCCGGCCCGAGATGGCCGAGGCGCACCTGCGCTTCGTGCTGGACCAGACGGCCACGCGCCAGATGCCGAGCGGGCCGATGACCGACGTCCGCGGCGAGCAGGTGCCCGCCGAGCGGGAGGTCGCCGGGCGTCGCCGGCTGGGCCGGCTCGCTGCCGGTGCGGGTCGGCAACGCCGCCAGGGACCAGGTGCAGTACGACGCGCTCGGCCTGCTGGTCGAGGCCGTGTCGCTGTACCTGCAGGCGGGCGGACAGCTCAGCGACCCGCTGTGGGACCTGGTCCGCGTCGGTCGCCGACGCGCTCGCCGGGGACCTCGAGCGCCGGACCTCCGGCATCTGGGAGCTGCGCGAGCCCGCGGCGCTGGTCTCGGCCGACATCGGGGTGTGGCTGGCGCTGGACCGGGCGCTGTGGATCGCCCGCGGCTGGCGGCCGCTGACCCGCCGGCGGCACTGGCGGGCCGCCCGGGCGGCCGCCAAGCAGCGCGTCGCCGCCGCGCTGCGCCCCGACGGGGGCCTGCCGCAGAGCTACGACGGCCGGGACGGGGCCGACGCCAGCGCCTGATGGCGGTGATCTTCCGGATGTTCGACCGACGCGACCCGCGGGCGTCCGCGCTGGTCGACGCCACCGTGGCGGCGCTGGACGCCGCGCCGTTCCTCTACCGCTACGAGCCGGGCGGCGACGACGGGTTCTCCGGCGCCGAGGGGGCGTTCCTGCCGACCAGCTGGTGGGTCGTCTCGGCGCTGGCCGCCTGCGGCCGGCTGGCCGAGGCCCGGGCCCGGATGGCCGCCCTGGACGCCGCGCTGCCGGCGCTGATGGCCGAGGAGGTCGACCCGGAGAGCCGGCAGGGCCTGGGGAACGCGCCGCTGGTCTGGTCGCACATGGAGGCGGCGCGGGCGATGCACCTGCTGGACGCCACCGCCCGGCGCGAGCGGTGGGGGCCGGTCGGGCTCGGGATCTGGTCGCTCGGCAGGTACCTGTCGGCGCGGGCGGCGCGCTCGCGACGGTCCGGGCGCTGAGGCGAGGAGGACGGGCATGGGAGTGCTGGACGGACAGGTGGCGCTGGTCACCGGCGGGGGCACCGGCATCGGCGCGGAGGTGTGCGCCCGGCTGGCCCGCGACGGCGCCGCGGTCGCGGTCAACGGGCTGTCCGGGGACGAGGTCGCCGGCGTCGTCCAGCGCTGCCGGGCGCTCGGGGTCCGGGCGCGCGCGGCGGTCGGGGACGTGTCCGACCCGGCGGACGTCGACCCGCATGGTGCAGGAGACGGTCGACGACCTCGGCCGGCTGACCATCGCGGTCAACAACGCCGGGATGCAGAAGGAGACCCCGTTCCTGGAGCTCGAGGCGTCGTCCTGGCGGGCGCAGCTGTCGGTGGACCTCGACGGCGCCTTCCTCGTCGCGCAGGCCGCCGCGCGGCAGATGGCGGGCCGCGGCGGCGGGGTGATCGTCAACGTGACGAGCGTGCACGAGCACCAGCCGCGGCCGGGCTTCGCGGCGTACTGCAGCGCCAAGGCCGGGCTCGGCATGCTCACCAAGGTGATGGCCCGCGAGCTGGCGCCGTACGGCATCCGGGTGGTGTCGGTGGCGCCCGGCGCGATCGACACCGGCGATGCAGGGCGGGACCGAGTCCGCCGCCCGAGCGCGAGCAGCAGCTCGACGGCATCCCGGCGCGACCGGCTGGCCCGCCCGGAGGAGGTCGCCGGGCTCGTCGCCTGGCTGGTCTCGCCGGAGGCCGGCTACGTCTCCGGCGCGTCGTACGTGCTGGACGGCGCGCTGATGACGCAGGTGTCCCTGGCCTGACCGGGCTCCCCCTACTCTGGCCGGGTGAACCGCACCCGCGTCGCCGTCCTGCTCGGCGGCCGCTCGACCGAGCACGCGATCAGCTGCGTGTCGGCCGGCAGCGTGCTCGCCGCGCTCGACCGCGACCGCTACGACGTCGTCGCGGTCGGCATCACGACCGAGGGGCGCTGGGTGCTGGTCTCCGACGACCCCGCCCAGCTGGCGCTGTCCGGTCGCGAGCTGCCGGCCGTCAAGGACGGCCGGGCCGTCGCGTTGCCCGGTGACCCGACCGCCGGCGGGCTGGTGCCGCTGGAGGACGGGCCGGGGGTGCTCGGCGCGGTCGACGTGGTCTTCCCGGTGCTGCACGGACCCTGGGGCGAGGACGGCACGGTGCAGGGGCTGCTGGAGATGGCCGGCGTGCCGTACGTGGGCAGCGGCGTGCTGGCCAGCGCCGCGGCGATGGACAAGGCCGTCGCCAAGGTGCTGCTGCGGGCCGAGGGCCTGCCGGTGGCCGACGCGGTCGTGGTGCGTCGCGGCCTGCCCTACGACCGGGCCGCCGTCGAGGCGCTCGGGCTGCCGGTCTTCGTCAAGCCGGCCCGGGGCGGCTCGAGCATCGGCATCAGCCGGGTCGACGACCTCGCCGACCTCGACGACGCGCTCCGGCTCGCGCACGCCGCCGACCCCAAGGCGCTCGTCGAGGCCGGGATCGCCGGCCGCGAGGTGGAGTGCGGCGTGCTCGACGGCCCGGGCGGCCCGCAGGCCAGCGTGCCGGCCGAGGTGCGGGTCAGCGCCGAGCACGCGTTCTACGACTTCGAGGCCAAGTACCTCGAGGACGCCACCGAGCTGGACGTCCCGGCCGACCTGCCCGCCGAGACGACCGCGCGGCTGCAGGAGATGGCGCTGCGGGCGTTCGCCGCGCTCGACGCCGAGGGGCTGGCCCGGGTGGACTTCTTCGTCGGGCCGGACGGCGAGCTCACCATCAACGAGGTCAACACGATGCCGGGCTTCACCCCGACCTCGATGTTCCCGCGGATGTGGGCGGCGACCGGGGTCGACTACCCGGCGCTGGTGGACCGGCTGCTGCAGGCCGCGCTCTCCCGCGGCACCGGCCTGCGCTGACCCGCGGGGCGGGCCGTCAGCGCAGGTCGAGCAGGGCGCCGGCGATCGGTACGAGCAGCGTCGCGTCGTAGGCGTCCGGGACGGTCACCGTCACCGGGACGGCCGTCCCGACCGTCGTGAACGCCGTGGCCGCCCCGACGTCGTCGACCGCGAAGGTGACCAGGCCGCCCTCCGGCGGGCCGAGCGTGATCTGCTCGGCGGTCGGGTCCGGCGGTGCGGCGCCGCACACCAGGGTCACCACCGGGTCACCCCAGGCGACCGCCCGGGTCGCGTCGGCCAGCACGGGCCGGCCCACCAGGCCGCCGCGGAGCGTCTCGGGCAGCCCGGCGACCAGCTCGGCGCAGAACCCGCCGTCCGGCGGGGCGGAGGGGAGCGCGACCTCCACCGGCCCCGTCTCCGGCGCCGGTGCGTCGGTGCCGCTGCCGCCGCTGCAGCCGGCGAGCAGCAGCAGGGCCAGCGCGGGCAGGCCGCGCCGCAGGGGACCCGGCACGACCCTCAGAGGTGCACGACCGGGCAGGTCAGGGTGCGGGTGATGCCGTCGACGGCCTGGATGCGGGCGACCACGAGCTTGCCCAGCTCGTCGACGTTGCGCGCCTCGACCCGCACGATGACGTCGTACGGACCGGTGACGTCCTCGGCCTGGGCGACGCCGTCCAGCTCGGAGATGGCGGCCGCGACGGCGGCAGCCTTGCCGACCTCGGTCTGGATGAGGATGTAGGCCTGAACCACGGCGGGTCGCTCCTCTGCAAGGCTGACGGGATGCCGGACGCTACCGCAGGGTCGATCGGTGAGGCCGCGTTGATCGCGGCGGTGACGGAGCGGCTGGCGGCGGTGCCGGGTGCCGGCGGGCCGGTGGTGCCGGGTGCCGGCGGGCCGGCGGTGCCGGTGGGCCCCGGTGACGACGCGGCCGTGGTCGCCGCCCCCGACGGGCGGGTGGTCGCGACGACCGACGTGCTGGTCGAGGGGGTGCACTTCCGCCGGGACTGGTCCACCGGCTACGACGTGGGGCGCAAGGCCGCGGCCGCGAACCTCGCCGACGTGGCCGCGATGGGCGGCGTCGGCACGGCGCTGCTCGTCGCCCTGGTCGCCCCGGCCGGCCTGCCGATGACCTGGGTGCTCGGTCTGGCCGACGGCCTGCGCGACGAGGCGGCGCGGGTCGGTGCGGTCGTCGTCGGCGGTGACACCGTCCGCGGCGAGGCGGTGGTCGTCTCGGTCACCGCCCTGGGGACGCTGGCGGGGCGGCCTGCGGTGCTGCGGTCGGGAGCCCGCGACGGGGACGTCGTCGTGGTCGCCGGGCGGCTCGGCGGTTCGGCGGCCGGCCTGGCGCAGCTGCAGGCCGGGAGCCGGTCCGGCCCGCTCGTCGAGGCGCACCTGCGGCCGGCGCCGCCGTACGCGCTCGGACCGGTGCTGGCCGAGGCGGGCGCCACCGCGATGTGCGACGTCAGCGACGGGCTGGTCGTCGACCTGCTGTCGCTGTGCTCGGCGAGCCGGGTCGGCGTGCTGCTCGACGTCGCAGCCCTGCCCGGCGCCCCGGGGGCGTCCGGCGAGCAGGTGCTGCACGGCGGCGAGGACCACGCGCTGCTCGCGACCGTGCCGCCGTCGGCCGTCCGGCAGCTGGCCGACCGCGGGGTCGTGGCGGTCGGGCGGGTCCGGGCCGGCAGCGGCGTGCAGGACCTGGCCGGGGCCGCGCTGACGCCACGCGGCTGGACCCACTTCGACGCCGGCTGAGCCGGCGCCGGGCCGGTCAGCTGCCGGCGGGCGGGCGGCCCCAGTCGTCGTCGGCGCGGTCGCGCTCGTCCTCGGCGGCGGTCCGCTCGCGGGCGAGCTCGACGGCCCGCTCCGCGTCGGCCTGCGAGCTGTACGGCCCGAGCCGGTCGGTTGCCGCGCAGCCGACACCCTCCTCGGCGGAGGCGTGGTTGAGGCAGTACCACCAGGTGCTCATCGCCGCATGATGCCCGACCGCCGGCCGCCCCGTCGCGGGTGCGACGATGCCCGCCCTGCCCGTACCGCTGGAGGAGAGACCGTGGCCGTCTACGCCCTGGGGGACCGCGTCCCGCAGATCCATCCCGACGCCTACGTCCACCCCGACGCCACCGTCATCGGGGACGTGCGGATCGGGGCGGGCAGCAGCATCTGGCCGGCCGCGGTGCTGCGCGGGGACTACGGGTCGATCGTGGTGGGGGAGCGCAGCTCGGTGCAGGACGGCACGGTCGTGCACTGCACGGCCGAGTTCCCGACGACGATCGGCGACGACTGCGTCGTCGGGCACCTGGCCCACCTGGAGGGCTGCACGGTCGAGGACCGCTGCCTGGTCGGCTCCAACTCGGTGGTGCTGCACCAGGCGGTGGTGCGGACCGGGGGGCTGGTCGGCGCCGGCGCCGTCGTCGGCAACCGGGTGGAGGTGCCGTCGCGCGCGATGGCGCTGGGCATCCCGGCGAAGATGCGGCTCGACGTGGTCCCGGACGGCGCGTTCGACGACGCCGCCCGGATGTACGTGGAGAACGGCCGGCACTACCGCGAGCAGCTCCGCCGGCTCGACTGAGCCCGCCCGGACGTGCGACGGCCCGGCGTCCCCGAGGGGAGCCGGGCCGTCGGACGCGCGGCGTGCCTAGATCGGGCGGACCTGGTCGGCCTGCGGGCCCTTCTGGCCCTGGGTGACGTCGAACTCCACCCGCTGGCCCTCGTCGAGCGAGCGGTAGCCGTCGCTCTGGATGGCGGAGTAGTGGACGAACACGTCAGCGCCGCCACCGTCGACGGCGATGAAGCCGAAGCCCTTCTCCGCGTTGAACCACTTCACGGAACCCTGTGCCATGTGCAGATCTCTCTCTTGCGGGGAACGGCCCCGCACCGCGCGGGGGCCGAGTCGTGCCGGCCCCCTGCGCCGGTGTCTCCGGCTCGGCGACCCGCGACGTTCACGCGGGCTGTCGAGCGCGCGAGGACTGTGCGACTTCCGCGAGCGTACAGATCACCCGGAGAACGCAACAGCCCTTGCCGCACCTCGGTGCACGAGGTGCGGCAAAGGCTGCGACGCGGTCCTGCGGAGAGGCGACTAGGCCCGGACGACCTTGCCGGCCTTGATGCACGAGGTGCAGACGCCGAGCTTCATCGGGGTCTTGCCGCTCTTGCCGGCCAGCGCGCGCACCGTCTGGATGTTGGGGTTCCAGCGACGGCGGGTGCGGCGGTGCGAGTGGCTGACAGACATGCCGAAGCCCGGCCCCTTGCCACAGACGTCGCAGGTCGCAGCCACGGTGTACTCCTGAAAGAATCGGTTCACGGGGCCGGCGGGCACACGCCCGGCCGGGCAGGAGTTCCGAGACTAGCAGCCGGGCTACTGTCAGCCTCTCCGTGATCCCCGAGCCGGGAAACCGAGGAGCCGCGTGCTGCGAGTGCTCGATGCCGTCGCCGTCCGGGCCTGGTGCGAGGCCGGCCGCGCGCTGCTGGTCGAGACCCGGGCCGAGACCGACGCGCTGAACGTGTTCCCGGTGCCGGACGGCGACACCGGCACCAACCTGCTGCTCACGCTGGACGGCGTGTGCCAGGCGGTCCGGGTCGCGGCCGACGCGCTGCCGGCGACCGCCGCCGCCGTTGCCGACGGGGCGCTGCTGGCGGCGCGCGGCAACTCCGGCGTGCTGCTCGCGCAGCTGCTCCGCGGCCTGGCGGACGAGCTGCGCGCCGGGCCGCTCGACGGTCCCGGGCTGGCCCGCGGGCTGGTCCGGGCGGCCGTCCTCGCCCGCGAGGCGACCGGGTCCCCGGTGGAGGGCACCCTGCTCACCGTCGCCGCCGACGCCGCCGACGCCGCGACCCGGGCCGCGGACCTGCCCGGGGCGAGCCTGGCCGACGTCGTACGCGCCGCGCGCACCGCCGCCGACGCCTCGCTCGCCCGGACGCCGGAGCTGCTGCCCGCGCTGCGGGCAGCCGGGGTGGTCGACGCCGGCGGCCGCGGCTGGTCGCTGCTGCTCGGGGCGCTGGAGGGGGTCGTCACCGGCCGGCCGGTACCGGTGGCCGCGCAGCCGGCGCCCGGACAGGTGCGGGGATGCGACGCGACCCCCGGCGAGGCGTACGGCTACGAGGTGCAGTACCTGCTGCACGGCGCGGCTCCGGACGCCGTCGACCGGCTCCGCGCCCGGCTGTCCGGGCTCGGCGGCTCGCTGGTGCTGGTCGGGGGGAACGGCCTGCACACCGTGCACGTGCACGTGGACGACGTCGGCGCGGCGGTCGAGGCCGGCGTCGAGGCCGGCCGGCCGTCGCGGATCACCGTCGAGCGGTTCGCCGACCGGCGGGTCGGCGCCGGCCGGGCCGTGCTGGCGATGGCGACCGGGGACGGGCCGGTCGCGCTGCTGCGCGCCGCCGGGGCGACCGTCGTGCCGGGCGGCAGCTCGGCAGCCGAGCTCGCCGCCGCGGTGCGCGCCACCGGGGCGCCCGAGGTGCTGGTGCTGCCGGACACGCCGGCGGCGCGCGCCGTCGCCGAGGCGGCCGTGGCGGGCACCTCAGGCGTCCGGGTCGGCGTGGTGGGGTCGTCGAGCGTGCTGCAGGCGATCGCCGCGCTGGCCGTGGCGGACCCGGACCGGCCGCTCGCCGAGCAGGTGGACGCGCTCACCGCCGTCGCGGCCTCGGTGCGGACCGGGCGCCTGGTCCGGGCGGCGGCCGCCGCCACCACGTCCGCCGGGATGTGCGTGCCGGGCGACCTGCTGGCCGTCGTCGACGGGGCGGTCGTGCTGGTCGGCGCCGAACCGGAGTGGGTCGCCCGCTCGCTGGTGGACAGGCTCGCCGGTGGGGCGGAGCTGATCACCCTCGCTCCGGGGACGGGTGCGCCGGAGGGGCTCGCCGAACGGCTCCGTGCTGACCTGCGGCAGCGACACCCGGCCGCCGAGGTCGTCCTGGTGGAGGGCGGCCACCCGTACGCCCTGCTGCTGGTGGGGGCCGAGTAGTGGTGGACCTGGCGACGCCGCTGAGCCGGGTCGTGGGCGCCCGCAGCGCCGCGCCGCTCGCCGCCGGCCTCGACCTGCACACCGTCGGGGACCTGCTGCACCACTACCCCCGGCGGTACGCCGAGCGCGGCCAGCTGACCGGCTTCGACGAGCTCGTCGTCGGCGAGCACGCGACGGTCTTCGCCGAGGTGCAGCGGGTCAGCGCCCGGCAGCTGCGCCCCAAGCTGCACAAGACCGACGTCACGGTGCGGGACGGCGACGGCCGCACCATGAAGCTGGCGATGTTCAACAAGCGGGACGCCGAGCGGCAGCTGCGGCCGGGCCGGCGCGCGTTCTTCGCCGGCAAGGTGGAGCGCTTCCAGAACGCCGTGCAGCTGGCGAACCCGGAGTGGCAGCTCGTCGACGACGACGCGGGGGAGGTGAGCACGGAGTTCGCCGGCCGGCTCGTGCCGATCTACCCGGCGACCGCCAAGGCCTCGACGTTCCTGCTGCGGCGCTGCGTCGCCCTCGTGCTGCCGGGCGTCGACGTCGGCGCCGACCCGCTGCCGCCCGAGCTGCGGGACGAGCACGCCCTGCCGGGGCTGGCCGAGGCGCTGCGCGCCGTCCACCAGCCCGACGGCTGGCCGGACGTGCAGCGCGCCCGGCGCCGGCTGATCTGGGACGAGGCCTTCGTGCTGCAGGTCGTGCTGGCCCAGCGCCGGGCGGCGCTGCGCGCCGTGCCGGGCGTGCCGCGACGGGCCCGACCGGGCGGCCTGCTGGACGCGCTGGACGCCGCGCTGCCGTTCTCGCTCACCGCAGGTCAGCGCGAGGTCGGGGCGGTCCTGGCCGAGGAGCTCGCCCGGCCCACCCCGATGCACCGCCTGCTGCAGGGCGAGGTGGGGTCGGGCAAGACGCTGGTGGCGCTGCGCGCGATGCTCGCCGTCGTCGACGCGGGCGGGCAGGCGGCGCTGCTGGCCCCGACCGAGGTGCTGGCCGCGCAGCACGCCCGCTCGCTCCGCGCGCTGCTCGGGCCGCTGGCGGCGGCCGGTGAGCTGGGCTCGGCGGAGCGGGCGACCCGGGTGGCCCTGCTGTCCGGCTCGCTGGGCGCCGCGGCGCGGCGGGTGGCGCTGCTCGAGGCCGCCTCCGGGCAGGCCGGCATCGTCGTCGGCACGCACGCGCTGCTCGGGGACCGGGTCGCCTTCGCCGACCTCGGGCTCGTCGTCATCGACGAGCAGCACCGGTTCGGCGTGGAGCAGCGCGACGCGCTGCGGGCCAAGGGCACCGCCCCGCACGTGCTGGTGATGACCGCGACCCCGATCCCGCGGACCGTGGCGATGACGGTCTACGGCGACCTGGAGGTCTCCACGCTGCACGAGCTGCCGGCCGGCCGCTCCCCGATCCGGACGGCCGTCGTGCCGGTGGCCGAGCACCCGGGCTGGCTGGACCGCGCCTGGCAGCGCGTCCGGGAGGCCGCCGCGGACGGTCGGCAGGCGTTCGTCGTGTGCCCGCGGATCGGCGAGGACCAGCCCGACGACGGCGACCCGGCGGACCTGCCTCCCGACGAGGAGGGCCGCCGGCCGGCCGTGGCGGTCACCGAGCTGGAGCCGCTGCTGGCGGCCGGGCCGCTGGCCGGGCTGCGGACCGCTGTGCTGCACGGCCGGCTGAGCGCCGAGGCCAAGGACGACGTGATGCGTCGGATGGCAGCGGGCGAGCTCGACGTGCTGGTCGCGACCACCGTCATCGAGGTGGGCGTCGACGTCCCGAACGCCACCGTCATGGTGGTGATGGACGCCGACCGGTTCGGGGTCTCGCAGCTGCACCAGCTGCGCGGCCGGATCGGCCGGGGCGTGCACCCCGGGCTGTGCCTGCTGGTCACCGAGGCCGAGGAGGGCTCGCCGGCCCGGGTACGCACCGACGCGGTGGCGGCGACCTCCGACGGCTTCGCGCTGGCCCAGCTCGACCTCGAGCAGCGGCGCGAGGGGGACGTGCTCGGCGCCACCCAGTCCGGGCGGCGCTCGTCGCTGCGGATGCTGCAGCTGCTGCGGGACGCCGACGTCATCGTGGCGGCCCGGGCGGCGGCCGGTGCGCTCGTCGAGGCGGACCCCGAGCTCGCCGCGCACCCGGCGCTGCGGCTCGCGGTCGCCGCCATCCTGGACGACGAGCGGGCCGAGTTCCTCGAGAAGGCGTGACCGAACGCACCCGCGTCAGCCGTCGCCCGGATGGAGTGTCCCGGATGCCCGCGGACCGGCGACCTGCCGTGCACACTGTCCGTGTCGGGGCGGACGGCGCCCCGCGACGAGCGAGGTGCCTGCGTGCTGCCCAACCTGCTGGTGATCGGTGCCATGAAGGGCGGCACCACCAGCCTGTGGGAGTACCTGGGTCGGCACCCGCAGATCCACATGAGCCCGACGAAGGAGATCCACTACTTCGACGACCCGGCGCGGTACGCGCGCGGCCCGTCCTGGTACGAGAGCCACTTCACCGGCGCCGGGCCCGAGCACGCGGTCCGCGGCGAGGTGACGCCGGCGTACGCGCGCTTCCCGCTCTACGCCGACGTGCCGCGCCGCGCCGCCGAGCTGGTCCCGGACGCCCGCCTGATCTACGTGCTCCGCGAGCCCCTGGCGCGCATCCGCTCGCACTACCTGCACCACCGGATGCTGGGCATCGAGTCCGCGCCCTTCGCCAAGGCGGTCGTCGAGCACAGCACCTACGTCGACACCAGCCGCTACGCGATGCAGCTCGACCAGTGGCTGCGCCACTACTCCCGCGACCGGCTGCTGGTGATCACGTCCGAGCAGCTGCGCGACCAGCACTGCGAGACGATGACGAAGGTGTACGCCTTCCTCGGCGTCGACGCGACCGTCCTGCCGGCGGACCGGCAGCTGCACCGGACCACCGACAAGCTCCCGCCGCGCCCGGCGGCCGGCCGGCTGCGCAGCAGCCCGTTGGGCCGGCGGGTCGCCCAGCGGGTGCCCCCTGCGCTGCGGCCCGCTGCGCAGGCGGTGTGGTCGCTGACCCGGCACCGGCCCGACCTCAGCGGAGCCGAGATCGACCCGGGGCTGCGCGAGGTCCTGCAGGACCTGGTGCGGCCGGACGTCCACCGGCTGCGGCCGTACCTCGGCCCCGACTTCGACTGCTGGGGGCTGTGACCCGGCCGGCGGGCGGCGCACGCGCCGCCGGGACGGTCGCCGGGTGACCCGGATCGTGGCGGGCACGCACCGCGGACGGGCGCTGGCGGTGCCGCCGGGCGAGACCACCCGGCCGACCTCCGACCGGGCACGCGAGGGCCTGTTCTCGTCGCTGCAGAGCCTGGTGGAGCTGGACGGCGCCGCGGTGCTCGACCTGTACGCCGGCTCGGGCGCTCTCGGCCTCGAGGCGCTCAGCCGGGGCGCCGGGCGGGCCACGCTCGTCGAGTCCGACCCGCGCGCGGTGGCCGCCCTGCACCGCAACGCCGCCGCCCTGGCGCTGCCCGCCGAGGTGGTCGCCGCCGACGTGAGCGCGTTCCTGGCCGGCCCCGCCGAGCCGTACGAGGTGGTCCTGCTCGACCCGCCGTACGAGCTGGACGTCGACCCGGTGCTCAGCGCCCTGGTGCCCTGGGCGGCGGACGTGGTGGTGGTGGAGCGGCGGACCCGCGGCGCGGCGCCGACCTGGCCGGCCGGCCTGGAGCCGGTCCGGAGCCGGCGCTACGGAGAGGCCACGCTCTGGTACGGTGCAAGATCATGAGAAGGGCAGTCTGTCCCGGTTCTTTCGACCCCGTGACGCTCGGTCACCTCGACATCGTGGGGCGGGCAGCCGCGATCTACGACGAGGTCACCGTCGCCGTTCTGGTGAACAAGAAGAAGTCGTCCTTGTTCACCGTCGACGAGCGGATCGAGATGCTGCGCGAGGTGACGGCCGCCTACGGCAACGTCGTCGTCGACAGCTTCCACGGCCTGCTGGTCGACTGGTGCCGCGAGCGCCAGGTGCCGGTCATCGTCAAGGGGCTCCGGGCGATCTCGGACTTCGACTACGAGCTGCAGATGGCCCAGATGAACCACGGGCTGGCCGGGGTCGAGACGCTGTTCATGACGACGAACCCGCTGTTCAGCTTCCTGTCCTCCAGCCTGGTCAAGGAGGTCGCGACGTACGGCGGCGACGTGGGGCACCTCATCCCGGAGCCGGTGTACCGCAGGCTGACCGAGCGGCTGGCGGAGCGCCAGGCCACGGGCTGACGACCGGGCCGGCTCCGGCCGGCACGTCCGCTAGCCTGTAGGCCGGTCACCCGACCTCCCGTTGCCCGAAAGACGCCGTGGACAGGAAACAGCAGCACCGCCTCGACCCCAAGCAGCCCCTCGTGCTCGACACGCGCGAGCTGGGACGTCGCCCGGGGTCGATGCGCGAGCTGCACCGCCTGGCCCCGGCGCCTCCCGGTCTCGGGATCGTCGACCTCATCGGCGTGCCCACCGGTGCCGAGCTCGAGCTGGACCTGCGGCTCGAGAGCGTCATGGAGGGCGTGCTCGTCAGCGGCGTCGTCACGGCGCCGGTGGCGGGGGAGTGCGGCCGCTGCCTCGACCCGGTGTCGGACTCCCTGCGCGTCCGCGTGCAGGAGCTGTTCGCGTACGACCCGGACGAGGCGGAGCAGGACGAGGTGGCCCGCATGGAGGGTGACCTGCTCGACCTGGAGCCGACGCTGCGGGACGCGGTGGTGCTCGCGCTGCCGCTCACGCCGCTGTGCGACGAGGACTGCGCCGGGCTCTGCCCGGAGTGCGGCGAGCGGCTCGACGACCTGCCGAACGACCACACGCACGGCGCGACCGACCCCCGCTGGTCGGCGCTGCAAGGCCTGATCCACCCGACCGAGGAGAAGTAGCGATGGCCGTCCCGAAGCGCAAGATGTCGCGCAGCAACACCCGCTCGCGGCGCTCGCAGTGGAAGACCACGCTGCCGGCGCTGGTCACCTGCGACCGCGGGCACACCACCCGGCCGCACACCGTCTGCCCCGAGTGCGGTCGCTACGACAAGCGCACCGTTCTCGCCGTCTGAGCCTGTCGACCGGCCCGGCCGCTGCGGCGGTCCGGGTGGCCCTGGACCTGCTCGGCGGCGACGCCGCGCCGGCGCAGGTGGTGGACGGCGCGCTGCTGGCGGCCGACGAGCAGCCCGACACCCGGATCGTCCTGGTCGGGCCGACCGACGTCGCGCAGGCGATGCTCGCCGAGCGCGGCGCGTCCGGCCGGTTCGAGCTCGTCCCGGCCAGCCAGGTCATCGGCATGCACGAGGAGCCGGCCCGCGCGGTCCGGGCCAAGCGCGACGCCACCGTGCGGGTCGCGGCCCGGCTGGTGCGGGACGGGACCGCCGACGCGATGGTGTCGGTCGGCTCGACCGGCGCGGCCATGGCGGCGGCGCTGTTCACGATGGGCCGGCTGCCCGGCGTCGCCCGCCCGGCGCTGGCGGTGGTCGTCGCGGCCGAGGCCGGGCCGCTGGTGCTGCTCGACGTCGGAGCCAGCGTCGACCCCACGCCCTCGCTGCTGGCGCAGCACGCCCTGGCCGGGGCCGCGCTCGCGCAGGTGCGGCTCGGCCTGGCCCGGCCCCGGGTGGGGCTGCTCACCATCGGCGAGGAGGCCGGCAAGGGCGACCTGCTGCGCCAGAAGGCGCACGAGCTGTTCCGGGCGCTGCCGGTCGACTACGTCGGCAGCGTCGAGGGGCGAGACGTCCCGTACGGCGGGGTCGCCGACGTCGTGGTGACCGACGGGTTCACCGGCAACGTCCTCGCCAAGGGGCTGGAGGGGGCGACCGGCATGCTCACCGGCATGCTGTCGGCCGCCTTCGACACCACCCCGGAGCGCCGGGCCGCCGCGCAGGTGCTGCGGTCCGCGCTGGACGAGGTGACCGGGCACCTCAGCCCGGACGCCTTCGGCGGCGGGATGCTGCTCGGGGTCCGCGGGATCTGCGTGGTCGGGCACGGGGCGTCCTCCCCGCGGGCTGTCGCCAGCTGCGTCGGGGCGGCCGCGCAGGCCGTGCGGGACGGGCTCGTCCCGCAGATCGGCCAGGCCCTCGCCGAGCTCGTCGAGCAGCGTGCGACGGTGGGCACGTGACCGCGGAACAGGTGCTCGCACTGCTGCAGCGGGCCTGCGCGACGGTGCTCGAGGTGGACCCGGCGTCGGTGACCCGGGAGACCTCCTTCGCCGACGACCTCGGGGCCGACTCGCTGGCCCTGGTCGAGATCGTCGAGATCGTGGAGGAGGAGCTCGCGCCGCAGGCGCGGCCCGGTTTCCACCTCGAGGACGACGACCTCGACGGGCTGACCACGGTCGGCGAGGCCGTCGACCTCGCGCTCGCGCAGCTGTGAGCCGCTCGGCCGAGGCCGGGCCGCCCTACACCCGGCTCGAGGCGGCCCTCGGCGTCGGGCTCGACCCGGCCCTGCTCGAGCTGGCGCTCACGCACCGGTCGTACGCCTACGAGAACGGCGGGCTGCCCACCAACGAGCGGCTGGAGTTCCTCGGCGACGCGGTCCTCGGCCTGGTCGTCACCGACGCGCTGTACACCGCGCACCCCGACCTGGCGGAGGGCCAGCTGGCGAAGCTGCGCGCCGCGGTCGTCAACACCCGCGCGCTGGCCGGGGTGGCCCGCTCGCTCGGGCTCGGCCAGTGGCTGCGGCTCGGCAAGGGGGAGGACAGCACCGGGGGGCGCGACAAGAACTCGCTGCTCGCCGACACCACCGAGGCCCTGCTGGGGGCCGTGTACCTCGAGCGCGGCCTGCCGGGGGCGTCGCTGGTGGTCCGCCGGCTGTTCGACCCGCTGATGGCCGCGGTCGCGACCGGCGGTCACGGGCAGGACTGGAAGACGGCGCTGCAGGAGCAGACCGCCGCCGCCGGCCTGGGCCCGCCCGAGTACGCGCTGGAGGAGACCGGGCCGGACCACGCCAAGCGCTTCTCCGCCCGGGTGCTGGTCGGCGGCCGGCTGCGCGGCGAGGGCGAGGGCGGCAGCAAGAAGGAGGCCGAGCAGGTCGCCGCGCGGCGCGCCACCGCGGCGCTGCTCGCGGACCTGACGGACGACGCCGTTCCCGGTGCGGGCGGGCCGGCGGGCGCAGGCGCCGGCTAGTGCCCGAGCTGCCGGAGGTCGAGGTCGTCCGCCGCGGCCTGGAGCGCGGCGTGGTGGGGCGCACGGTCGAGGAGGCGACGGTCGGCCACCCCCGGGCGGTCCGGCGTCACGGGGCCGGCGCGGCGGACTTCTGCGCCGCGCTGCGCGGCCGGACGGTGACCGCGGCCTGCCGGCGCGGCAAGTACCTCTGGCTGCCGCTGGACTCCGGGGACGCGCTCACCGCCCACCTCGGGATGAGCGGGCAGCTGCTCGTCCTGCCCGCGGACACCCCCGACCAGGTGCACCTGCGGGTCCGCCTCACCTTCCGCGACGGCGGGCGGGAGCTGCGCTTCGTGGACCAGCGCACGTTCGGCGGGCTGGCCCTGGACCGGGGCGGGGCCGCGCTGCCCTCGACGATGACGCACGTCGCGCGCGACCCGCTGGACCCGCACTTCGACGACGAGGCGTTCGTCGCGCGGCTGCGCAGCCGACGGACCGGGATCAAGCGGGCGCTGCTCGACCAGACGCTGGTGTCCGGGATCGGCAACATCTACGCCGACGAGGCGCTCTGGCGGGCCCGGCTGCACGGCGGCCGGCCCACCGAGCTGCTGCCCCGGCCGCGGGCGCGCGAGCTGCTCGGGCACGTGCGCGACGTGCTGCGGGCCTCCCTGGCGCAGGGCGGCACCAGCTTCGACGCGCTGTACGTGTCGACCGACGGGGTCAGCGGGCTGTTCGAGCGCTCGCTGGACGCCTACGGGCGGGAGGGGCTGCCGTGCGCCCGGTGCGGCACCCCGCTGCGCCGCGAGGTGTTCATGAACCGGTCGTCCTTCAGCTGCCCGCGCTGCCAGCCGCGTCCGCGGACACCGCGCTGACCGCCGGGCCGGCCGGCTGGGCCCGTCGCGCCGCGAGCACGGCCTCGGGCACGCTGCCGTCGGCCTGACGCGGCGTCCACGCCTCGCCCGGCGTCCACTGCGACCCGCAGCCGGCGCAGGCGAACAGCTCCGCCGGACCGCCCGGCCGGGCGGGGCGTTGCGCCGACCAGTCGCACAGCGTGCGGCACGGGGCGATGACGAGGCTCACACCGACCAGTGTGCCGGACCCGCGCCGTGGATAGCCTGCCGACCTGTGACGACCGACGAGCAGGTGCGCCTGACCGCACGGGTGCACGGCCGGGTGCAGGGGGTGGGGTTCCGCTGGTGGACCCGCTCGCAGGCGCTCGGGCTGGGGCTCGTCGGGTCCGCGACCAACCTCGCCGACGGCGCCGTGGAGGTGGTCGCGCAGGGCCGGCGCGGGGACTGCGAGCGGCTGCTGACGCTGCTGTCCGGGCCGGAGGCGCCAGGCCGGGTGGACCGGGTCGGCAGCTGGTGGGACGCGCCCCGCGAGGGCGTACGCGGGTTCGTCGAGCGGTGACCGCCGGGCCTGCGGCCGTGACCTGGCCGTGACCTGCACCTTGACCCGAGGGGGCTCAGCGTGCGATATTCGACTACCGGCGCCGGTGGCCACGAGCCCGCCGTCGGTCTCACCCCTCAACGCGGAGGACACCCATGGCCAAGGCCTTGTTCGGGCATGTCGGCATCGGACAGGACCTACGGCTCGCCGCCGAGGTGCGGCGCCTGCGTTCGCGGGTGGACGAGCTCGAGAGCGAGCTGGCCCGCGCCCGCGCCGCCAACGATGCGCTGGCCGCCTCGGTGACCGTCGAGGACGACCTGCGCACGCTCGACCTGCAGGGCAGCGAGCCCGCGCTCACCTGACCCGCACTCCCTGAGGGCGCCCCCGCGCGGGGCGCCCTCTGCCGTGCCCGGCCCGGCTAGCCTTCCCCGGGTGCACCTGAAGAGCCTGACGCTGAAGGGGTTCAAGTCCTTCGCGTCCTCCACGACGCTGCGCTTCGAGCCCGGCATCACCTGCGTCGTGGGCCCGAACGGCTCGGGCAAGAGCAACGTCGTCGACGCGATGGCCTGGGTGCTCGGCGAGCAGGGCGCGAAGGCGCTGCGCGGCGGGAAGATGGAGGACGTCATCTTCGCCGGCACGCCCGGCCGCCCGCCGCTGGGTCGCGCCGAGGTCACGCTGACCATCGACAACAGCGACGGCGCGCTGCCGATCGACTACGCGGAGGTCTCGGTCCGGCGGCTGATGTTCCGCTCGGGGGAGTCGGAGTACTCCATCAACGGCAACCGCTGCCGGCTGATCGACGTGCAGGAGCTGATGAGCGACAGCGGCATCGGCCGCGAGCTGCACGTCGTCGTCGGGCAGGGCCAGCTCGACGCGGTGCTGTCCGCGCGGCCCGAGGACCGGCGGGCCTTCATCGAGGAGGCCGCCGGGGTCCTCAAGCACAAGAAGCGCAAGGAGAAGGCCCTGCGCAAGCTCGACGCGATGCAGGCCAACCTCACCCGCCTGCAGGACCTGACCACCGAGGTGCGCCGCCAGCTCAAGCCGCTCGGTCGGCAGGCCGAGCTCGCCCGGCGGGCCCAGCAGGTCCAGGCCGACCAGCGGGACGCCCGGCTGCGGCTGCTCGCCGACGACCTCGTGACGCTGCGCGCGGCCATCGAGGCCGAGGTGCGCGACGAGACGGCCCTGCGTGCCCGGCGGGCCGAGGTGGAGGCCGCGGTCACCGCGTTGCAGGCGCGGGAGACCGGTCTGGAGTCGGCTGCCGCCGACCAGGCGCCGCGGCTGGCCGCTGCCCAGGACACCTGGTACCGGCTGTCCGCGCTGCAGGAGCGGCTGCGGGGCACCGCCGACCTGGCCGCCGCCCGGCGCCGCCACCTCGGGGCGGCGCTGCCGGAGCAGACCCGGCAGGGGCGCGACCCGGAGACGCTGGACCGCGAGGCGGCCGCCGCCCGCGAGGCGGAGGCGGAGCTGGGCCGGGCGCTGGCCGCCGACGCCGAGCGGCTGCGCACGGCCACCGCCCGGCGCGGCGAGGTCGAGGCGGCCCTGGTCGCCGAGGAGAAGGCGCTGGTGGCGGCGGTCCGCGCGGTCGCCGACCGGCGCGAGGGCCTGGCCCGGCTGTCCGGGCAGGTCGGCGCGCTGCGGTCGCGCGCGGCCGCCGGCGAGGCCGAGCTCGGCCGGCTCGGCACCGCGCTCGCCGACGCCCGGGCCCGCGCGGAGCGGGCCGCGGCCGAGCTCGCCGCCGTGCAGGACCAGGCCGGTGGGCTCGACGACGGCGAGGTCGACCTCGACGCCCGGCACGAGACCGCGTCCGCGGCGCTCGCCGACGCCGAGCAGCGCCGCCGGTCCCTGCAGGCCGAGCAGCGCGACGCCGAGCGGGACCGCTCCACCTGGCTGGCCCGGCGCGACGCGCTGGCCATGTCGCTGGCCCGCAAGGACGGCGCCGGGGCGCTGCTCGCGGCGGGGCTGCCGGGGGTGCTCGGCCCCGTCGCCGCGCTGGTCCGGGTGGCGCCCGGCAAGCAGACCGCCGTCGCCGCGGCGCTCGGCGCCGCTGCCGACGCGGTGGCGGTCGGCTCGCCCGCCGACGCCGCCGCCGCCCTGTCCCGGCTCCGGGCGGACGACGCCGGACGGGCCGGGCTGCTGGTCGGCGGGGCGGCGTACGGCGACGACGACCCGTGGCCGGCGCTGCCGGCGGGCGCGGGCTGGGCGCTGGACCTGCTGGAGGCGCCCGAACAGCTGCGGCCGGCGCTGACCCGGCTGCTCCGGCAGGTCGCCGTGGTCGACACCCTCGAGCAGGCCCGCGAGCTGGCCGAGGCCGGCCTGCGCGCGGTCACCGTCGACGGTGACCTGCTCGGCGCGGACTGGGCGCTCGGCGGCTCGGCGAGCGCCCCCTCGCTGCTCGAGGTGCAGGCCGCCGTCGACGAGGCGACCGCCCGGCACGCCGAGGCCGACACCCGGCACGGCGAGCTCACCGAGGCGCTGGCCGCCGTCCGCGCCGAGGTCGAGGCCGCCCGCGCCGACGTCGACGCGGCGCTGGCCCGGCTGCACGACAGTCGACGCCCGGATGGCCGCCGTCGCCGAGCAGCTCGGCGCGCTCGCGTCGCAGGAACGGGCCGCGCAGGCCGAGGCCGGCCGGCTGCAGCAGGCCCGGGAGCGCGCCGAGCAGGCCCGGGACCGCGACCTGTCCGGGCTGGCCGAGCTGGAGGAGCGGCTCGTGGCAGCCGAGGCCGCCCCGGTCGACGCCGACCCGTCCCCGCAGGCCCGCGACGCGCTCGCCGGGCAGGCCACCGCGGCCCGGGCCGCCGAGGTCGAGGCGCGCCTGGCCGTACGCACCGGCGAGGAGCGGGCACGCGGGCTGGCCGGCCGGGCCGAGTCGCTGGAACGGGCCGCCCGCGCCGAGCGGGCCGCCCGGGAGCGGCTCGCCGCCCTGACCGCGCGCCGGGCGGAAGGGGCCCGGGTCGCCGACGCGGTCGCCGCCGCGGCCGCGCTGGCGCTCGACCGGCTGGCCGGTTCGCTGGCCGAGGCGGTCCGGGCCCGCGACGACGCCGCGGCCGCCCGCGCCGCCACCGACGCCGAGCTGACCGAGCTGCGCGGCCGCTCCCGCGACCTCGGCGCCGAGCTCGACCGGCTCACCGACGTCGTGCACCGCGACGAGGTGGCCCGGGCCGAGCAGCGGCTGCGGGTCGAGGCGCTGGAGGCCCGCTCGCTGACGGAGTGGGCGGTCCCGCCGGACCGGCTGCTGGTCGAGTACGGCCCGTCGGTCCCCGTGCCGGTGGTCGAGGGCGAGGGGGAGCCCGTGCCGTACGACCGGGCGGTGCAGGAGAAGCGGGCCGCGGCGGCCGAGCGCGCGCTCGCCCAGCTGGGCCGGGTCAACCCGCTCGCGCTGGAGGAGTTCGCGGCGCTGCAGGAGCGCTCGGCGTTCCTCACCACCCAGCTGGAGGACCTGCAGCACACCCGGCGGGACCTGCTCACCGTGGTGCAGGACGTCGACACGCGGATCCACGACGTGTTCGCCTCGGCCTACGAGGACACCGCGCGCGAGTTCGTGGCGGTCTTCGCGACGCTGTTCCCGGGCGGCGAGGGCAAGCTGGTGCTCACCGAGCCGAACGACATGCTCGCCACCGGCATCGAGGTGCTGGCCCGACCCGCCGGCAAGAAGGTCTCCCGGCTCTCGCTGCTGTCCGGCGGCGAGCGCTCGCTCACCGCCATCGCGCTGCTCGTCGCGATCTTCCGCGCCCGGCCGTCCCCGTTCTACGTGATGGACGAGGTCGAGGCCGCTCTCGACGACCGCAACCTCGGCCGGCTGCTGGAGCTGTTCACCGGCCTGCGGGAGAGCAGCCAGCTCATCGTCATCACGCACCAGAAGCGCACCATGGAGATCGCCGACGCGCTGTACGGCGTGACGATGCAGGGCGACGGCGTGTCGGCGGTGGTCAGCCAGCGGCTGCGCGAGCGCGAGCCCGCCTGAGGCCAGAGCCCGCCTGAGGGCGGTGCGGCGCTCAGCCGCACTCGGCGGCGCGCCGCTCCGCCAGCAGCGCCGGGTCGGCGACCGGCAGGTCCAGCCTGCCGGCGGAGGTGTCGGCGACCACCGCGACCGGCGCCGGCCGGCCGGCGCACAGCACCGGGCCGTACGGCAGCGGCAGGGTGGCGCTGCTGCCGGCGGCGAGGGTGGTCGCGACGGGGCTCGGTGGCGCCTGGGCGAAGCCCCCGCCGCGCAGCTGCAGCGCGGTCAGGTCCACCGGCGCGGACCCGGCCTCGAGCACGACGGCCAGCTCCCGGCTGCCGTCCGCACCCGGCGCCAGGCTCGCCGTCAGCGCCGGCGGCGGGACGGCCGGTGCCGCCGGCCCCCCGCAGGCAGCGAGCAGCAGCACCAGAGCCGGAGCGGAACGCATGCGGCCACTCCAGCACGCGGCGGCCTGGGGTAGACCTGTGGCGTGCTCGAACTCCTCCTGCTGCTGGCCGCCGTCCTGCTCGTCACCGTCGTGGCCGTCGTCGGTCTGGTGTCCTCCCGCGGGCGCCGGGCGGCGCCGCCGCCCCCGCCGCAGCCCGGGGTGGACTACCGGCCCGGCACCGGCGACGACGCCGAGGTGCCCCGCGACACGCCGCTGCGCTCCGTCGACACCGTGTCGCTGCCGCCGGACACGGTGTCGGTCGAGCCGGTGGTTCCCGGGCTGGACGTGCCGGAGCCGACCGCGGGCCGGCTGGCCCGGCTGCGCACCCGGCTGTCCCGGTCGCAGACCACGATCGGCCGCGGTCTGTTCGCGCTGCTCTCCCGCGACGTGCTCGACGAGGACACCTGGGAGGAGGTCGAGGACACCCTGCTCACCGCCGACATGGGGGTCGGCGCGACCACCGAGCTGGTGGCCCGGCTGCGGACCCGGGTGCGCGTGGACGGCGTCCGCACCACCTCCGAGCTGCGGCCGCTGCTGCGCGAGGAGCTCGTCCGGGCGCTCGGCGACGGCGACCGCAGCCTCGCGACGCTGCCGCACGCGGACGGCCGGCCCGCCGTCGTGCTGGTCGTCGGCGTGAACGGGACCGGCAAGACCACCACCTGCGGCAAGCTCGCCCGGGTGCTCGTCGCGGACGGCCGCAGCGTCGTGCTCGGCGCGGCCGACACCTTCCGGGCCGCCGCCGCCGACCAGCTGCAGACCTGGGGCGAACGGGTGGGTGCGCAGACGGTGCGCGGACCGGAGGGCGGTGACCCGGCGAGCGTCGCCTTCGACGCGGTCAAGCGCGGCAAGGAGGCGCGGGTCGACGTGGTGCTCGTCGACACCGCCGGGCGGCTGCACACCAAGACCGGCCTGATGGACGAGCTCGGCAAGGTCAAGCGGGTCGTGGAGAAGCACGGACCGGTCGACGAGACGCTGCTCGTGCTGGACGCCACGACCGGCCAGAACGGCGTCGTGCAGGCCCGGGTCTTCACCGAGGCGGTCGACGTCACCGGCATCGTGCTGACCAAGCTCGACGGCACCGCGAAGGGCGGCATCGTCGTCGCCGTGCAGCGCGAGCTCGGCATCCCGGTCAAGCTCATCGGGCTCGGCGAGGGGCCGGACGACCTCGCGCCGTTCGAGCCCGAGGCGTTCGCGGACGCCCTGCTCGGCGACGAGGTCGCGCTCTAGCCCGTCGCGTCGCCGGCGGCGGGCGCGGCGGGCGGGACGCGCAGCCCCGCGCAGCCCGGTCCGCTCGCGCGCGCGGTGCAGCCCGGTCCGCTGCCGCCCGCTTGTCTGCCCGCAGCGACGTCGTACGGGCTCCGGCGGCCCGGTACCGGCAGACAAGCGACCGGAGTAAGGGGAGGCCCGCCGGCGCGCCGAGCACCCCGGTCAGCGACGGTCGACGGCCACGCACCAGTCGCTGTCCGGCGCGAGCGCCGAGCCCTGCCAGTCGGCGTGCCGGGTCACCGCGACGAGCCCGGCTGCCGCGGCCCAGCGGTCGTAGTCGCCGACCGCGAGCCGGTCGGTCCGCCAGCCGCAGACCAGCAGCCCGCCCGGCACCAGGTGCTCGGCGAGGCGGGCGACGACCTGCTCCTCGCTGCCGGGCGCCAGGAAGACCATGACGTTGCCGGCGGCGACGACGAGGTCGAAGCGGTCCGGCAGGGCGAGCGTGGCCAGGTCGGCGTCGACCCAGCGCGGCCCGTCGTAGGTCCGGGCGACCGCCAGCATCGAGGCGTCGTTGTCGGCGCCGACCACGTCGTGCCCGCGCCGGGCCAGCTCGACGGCCACCCGGCCGGTGCCGCAGCCCGCGTCGAGCACCCGGGCCGGCCGGCCGAGCAGCGCGTCGACGTACGCCGCCTCACCGTGCACGTCCGCGCCGGTCGCCGCCAGCTCCCGGAAGCGCTCGTCGTACGCGGCGCCGGAGCGCCCCTCGGTCTCGTCCAGCCAGCGCGTCATGCCGGCCAGTCTCGCCGACCGGGCCGCCGGTCGTTCACACGGGTGAAACGAAGTCGAACGGACCGTCACGCGGCCGAAACACCCGCTGCACCGCCCGCGAAACACGGGCCCGCGAGCCTGCTCGGCAGTCCTTCGACCCGAGGAGAGGCATGGCAGAGATCGACAGCGGTACGACCGCGTGGGTGCTCGTGAGCGCCGCGCTCGTGCTGTTCATGACACCCGGCCTGGCGTTCTTCTACGGCGGCATGACGCGCAGCAAGAGCGTCCTCAACATGCTCATGATGAGCTTCAGCGCGATCGGCGTCGTGAGCATCCTGTGGGTGCTGTACGGCTACTCGCTGGCGTTCGGCGGCGACGTCGGCGGCGTCGGGCTGATCGGCAACCTGGACCTGCTGGGGCTGAAGGGCATCACCACCGACAGCGCCACCAACGGCCTGTCGGACTACGTCTTCGTCGCCTTCCAGATGATGTTCGCGATCATCACGCTGGCGCTGATCAGCGGCGCGGTCGCGGACCGGATGAAGTTCGGCGCGTGGATCGCTGTTCTCGGTCCTGTGGGCGACGATCGTGTACTTCCCGGTCGCGCACTGGGTCTTCGCGTTCGGCACCCCGCTGGCCGAGGGCGACACCGGCGGAGCCGGGGCGGCGTCGGCGTACACCGAGGGGACCGGCGGCTGGATCGTCAGCAAGCTCGGCGCCCTCGACTTCGCCGGCGGCACGGCCGTGCACATCAACGCCGGCGCCGCGGCGTTGGCGCTGGTGCTCGTGCTCGGCAAGCGGCGCGGGTTCGGGCGCGACCCGATGCGCCCGCACAACCTGCCGCTGGTGATGATCGGGACCGGCATCCTGTGGTTCGGCTGGTTCGGCTTCAACGCCGGCTCGGCGCTGGGCGCGAACGGCACGCCGGCGCTCGCCTTCGTCAACACCCAGGTCGCGACCGCGGCGGCGGCGATGGCCTGGATCGGCACCGAGCGGCTGCGCGACGGCCACGCCACCACGCTCGGCGTCGCGTCCGGCGCGGTCGCCGGCCTGGTCGCGATCACCCCGGCCTGCGGGGCGGTCACCCCGGTCGGGGCGATCGCGGTCGGCCTGGTCGCCGGCGGGCTGTGCTGCCTCGCCGTGACGCTGAAGCACAGGATGGGCTACGACGACGCGCTCGACGTCGTGGGGGTCCACCTGGTCGGCGGGCTCGCCGGCACGCTGATGATCGGTCTGGTGGCGAGCGACGCCTCCACCGGCAGCGCCGACCTGCGCGGCCTGCTGTACGGCGGCGGGCTCGGCCTGCTCGGCACGCAGGCCGCGGCCGCGCTGACCGTGATGGCGTACTCGTTCCTGCTGACCCTGGGCATCGCCTTCGTCGTGAAGGCCGTGATGGGGCTGCGGGTGAGCGAGGAGCAGGAGGTCACCGGCGTCGACCAGACGGTGCACGCCGAGACGGCGTACGAGCTCGGCGGCGGCTTCGGCGCCGGCAGCGGCCCGGCTCCGGCCGGCGTCGGCGCCGGCCTGCCGAGCGGGACGAAGGTGCGGTCATGAGGCTGGTCACCGGGATCGTCAAGCCCTTCAAGCTGGACGCGGTGAAGACCGCCCTGGAGGTGTTCGGCGTGCAGGGGCTCACCGTGAGCGAGGTGCAGGGCTTCGGCCGGCAGCGCGGCCACACCGAGGTGTACCGCGGCGCCGAGTACGAGGTGTCCTACGTCCCCAAGGTGCGGGTGGAGGTGCTGGTGGACGACGCGGACGCCGCCGACGTGCTGGAGGTGATCGTCAAGTCCGCGCAGACCGGCAGCATCGGCGACGGCAAGGTCTGGTCCACCCCGGTCGACGACGTCGTCCGGGTGCGCACCGGCGAGCGGGGCGTCGAGGCGCTGTGAACCGGCGTGCGGGAGGCTGCGGCTCATGAGACTGGTGACCGCCATCGTCAAGCCCTTCAAGCTGGAGGACGTCAAGACGGCCCTGGAGACCGCGGGCGTCCAGGGCATGACCGTCAGCGAGGTGCAGGGCTTCGGCCGCCAGCGCGGCCACACCGAGGTGTACCGCGGGGCCGAGTACACCGTGGCGTTCGTGCCCAAGGTGCGCATCGAGGTGCTCGTCGACGACGCCGACGCCGGTCGGCTGCTGGACGTCATCGTGCAGGCCGCCGGCACCGGCTCGATCGGCGACGGCAAGGTCTGGTCCACCCCGGTCGACGAGGTGGTCCGGGTCCGTACCGGGGAGCGCGGCGCCGAGGCGCTCTGACCTGGCGCAGGTGGACGGCGGGCCCGGACCGGGCCCGCCGTTCACCTGCGCGAAACACCGGCGGAACGGTCACGGAACAGCGGTGCCGCACTGTCTGCCGGTGCCTTCCCTGGACTCCGGCGACACCGCCTGGCCGCTCGGCTGCACCGCGCCGGCCCTGCGCGGAGCCGGGTCCGCGTACGACCTGGCCTCGGGCCGCACGACGGGCCGGCTGGGATGAGCCTGCGCGAGCGCCGGGCCGCGGTGCTCGAGCGGGACGACCTGACCGGCGCAGCGCTCTGCGCCGCGCTCGTCGAGGCGTACGACACGGCGCTGGTGGAGCTGCTCGGCGACCCGGGCGCCGGGGTGGCGCTGGTCGCCGTCGGCGGGCTGGGCCGCCGCGAGGTCGCCGCCGGCAGCGACCTGGACCTGGTCCTGGTGCACGCCGGGCGGCCCGACGTCGGGCGGGTCGCGGACGCCCTGTGGTACCCGCTGTGGGACAGCGGCGTCGGCCTGGACCACTCCGTGCGCACCGTCCCGGAGGCCGTGGCGATCGCCCGGGCCGACCTCAAGGCCGCTCTCGGCCTGGTCGACGCGCGGCACGTCGCGGGCGACCCGGCGCTGTCGGCCGAGCTCGTCTCGGCGACCCGGGCGGCCTGGCGGGCCGGCGCCGGCGCGCGGGTCCCCGAGCTGCACGCCGCCGGGCTGGAGCGCGCCCGGACCGCCGGGGAGGTCGCCTTCCTGCTGGAGCCCGACCTCAAGCAGGCCCGCGGCGGCCTGCGCGACGTGCACGCCCTGCAGGCGCTGGCGGTGGCGCAGCTGGCCGACCTGCCCGGCCCGCAGGTGCGGGCCGCCGCGCAGGTGCTGCAGGACGCCCGGGGCGAGCTGCACCGCCGGACGGCCCGGGCGGGCCGGCGTGCGGCCGACCGGCTCCTGCTCCAGGAGCAGGAGGGCGTGGCGCTCGCGCTCGGCCACCCCGACCCCGACGCGCTGATGGCCGCCGTCAGCGGCGCCGCGCGCACCGTGGCGTACGCCTCGGACACCACCTGGCGCCGGGTCGCGCCGCCCCGGCCGCGGCGCCGCCTGCTCGGGCGGCGGCCGGCGCTGCGACGGCCGCTGGCCGACGACGTGGTCGAGCAGGCCGGCGAGGTCGTGCTGGCCCGCGACGCCCGTCCGGACAGCGACCCGGTGCTGCCGCTGCGGGTCGCCGCGGCCGCCGCCCGGGAGGGGCTGCCGATCTCACCGGCCACCCTGGACCGGCTCGCCGCGTCCTGCCCGCCGCTGCCGGTCCCGTGGCCGCGGCCGGCGCTCGAGGCGCTGGTCGACCTGCTGGCCGGCGGCCCGGCGGCGGTCGGCGTGCTGGAGGCGCTGGACCAGGCGGGGCTGCTCGTCGCGATGCTGCCGGAGTGGGCGCACGTGCGCAGCCGCCCGCAGCGCAACCCGGTGCACCGGTTCACCGTCGACCGGCACCTGACGGAGGCGGCCGCCGCCGCGGCCGGCCTGACCCGCCGGGTCGGCCGGCCGGACCTGCTGCTGCTCGGCGCCCTGCTGCACGACATCGGCAAGGGGCGCCCGCGGGACCACACCGAGGTCGGGATGGAGCTCGTCGCCGGCATCGGGCCCCGGCTCGGGCTGCCCCCGGAGGACGTCGCGGTCCTCGTCGCGCTGGTCCGGCACCACCTGCTGCTGCCGGACGTGGCGACCCGTCGCGACCTGGCCGACCCGGCCACGGCCGCGTCGGTGGCGGCGGCCGTCGGCGACGCGGCCGTCCTGGAGCTGCTGCACGCGCTGACCGAGGCCGACGCGTCGGCGACCGGGCCGGCCGCCTGGAGCTCCTGGAAGGCCGGCCTGGTCGACGAGCTGGTCCGGCGCACCCGCGCCCTGCTCGCCGGCGCCCCGGCGCCGCCGCCTCCGCCGCTCGCGCCGTGGCAGGAGGAGCTCCTCGCCGGCGGCGGCTTCGCCTTCGGCGCCGTCGGGGACGAGGTCACGGTCGTCGCCCCCGACCGGCCGGGGCTGCTGGCGCTGGCGGCCGGCGTGCTGGCGCTGCACCGGCTGGACGTGCGGTCCGCCAGCGCCCTGTCGCGCGGCCGGCTGGCCGTCTCGGTGCTGCGGGTGGCCCCCCGGTTCGGGGCGCTCCCGGACTGGACGGTCGTCCGCGAGGAGCTGCGCCGGGCGGTCGACGGCGAGCTCGCGCTGCCCGAGCTGCTGCGCTCCCGCGAGCGGGCGTACGAGCGCGGCGGCGCGCCGGCGGCGCCGCCGTCGGTGACCCTGGTCGACGACGCCTCCGCGGACGCCACCGTGGTCGAGGTCCGCGCGGCCGACGGGCTCGGCGTGCTGCACCGGATCGCCGACGTGCTCGTCGGGTGCGGGCTGGACGTCCGGACCGCGCACATCTCCACGCTCGGCGCGGACGTGGTGGACGCCTTCTACGTCGTCGGACCGGACGGCCGGCCGCTGGCGGACGACCGCGCTGCGCCGGCAGGTCGTCGACGTCGCTGCTCGGCGCTCTGCGGACGGCCGCACCCGACTAGGCTGGCCGGGTGTTCGACACCCTCGCCGATCGGCTCGACAAGGTCTTCACCTCGCTGCGCGGCAAGGGCCGGCTGTCCGACGCCGACATCGACGCCACGGCCCGCGAGATCCGCATCGCGCTGCTCGAGGCCGACGTGGCCCTGCCGGTGGTCAAGGCGTTCATCGCGGCGGTGAAGGAACGGGCCCGCGGCTCCGAGGTCAGCCAGGCGCTGAACCCGGCGCAGCAGGTCATCAAGATCGTCCACGAGGAGCTCGTCGGCATCCTCGGCGGAGAGACCCGGCTGCTGCGGCTGGCCAAGAACCCGCCGAGCGTCGTGATGCTCGCCGGCCTGCAGGGCGCGGGCAAGACCACGCTGGCCGGCAAGCTCGCGCGCCACCTCAAGGCCCAGGGCCACGCGCCGCTGCTGGTGGCCTGCGACCTGCAGCGCCCCAACGCCGTCCAGCAGCTCCAGGTGGTCGGCAAGCAGGCGGGGGTGGACGTCTTCGCGCCCTACCCGGGCTCCGGCGTCGGGGACCCGGTCGAGGCCGCCCGGTCCGGCGTGGAGCACGCCCGGCGGATGAACTTCGACGTGGTCGTCGTCGACACCGCGGGCCGGCTCGGCATCGACGCCGAGCTCATGCAGCAGGCCGCCGACATCCGGGACGCCGTCCAGCCCGACGAGGTGCTGTTCGTCGTCGACGCGATGATCGGCCAGGACGCGGTGGTCACCGCGCAGGCCTTCCAGGACGGCGTCGGCTTCAGCGGGGTGGTGCTCACCAAGCTCGACGGCGACGCCCGCGGCGGCGCGGCGCTGTCGGTCCGGCACCTCACCGGCCAGCCGATCCTGTACGCCAGCACCGGCGAGAAGCTCGCCGACTTCGACGTGTTCCACCCGGAGCGGATGGCCTCCCGGATCCTCGGGATGGGCGACGTGCTCAGCCTCATCGAGAGCGCCGAGAAGCACTTCGACCAGGCGTCGGCCGAGAAGATGGCCGGCAAGATGCAGTCCGGCGAGGACTTCGACCTCGAGGACTTCCTGGAGCAGATGCTCCAGGTCCGCAAGATGGGCCCGATCGCGAACCTGCTCGGCATGCTGCCCGGCATGGGGCAGATGAAGGACGCCATCTCCCAGGTCGACGACCGGGACATCGACCGGATCGCCGCGATCATCCAGTCGATGACGCCGCAGGAGCGCCGTACGCCGAAGCTGCTCAACGGCTCACGGCGGCTGCGGATCGCCAAGGGCTCCGGGGTGACGGTGCCCGAGGTGAACAACCTCGTCGACCGGTTCCACGAGGCCCAGAAGATGATGAAGCAGATGGCCGGCATGGGGATGCCGGGGATGGGTCGCGCCGCCAAGCGCGCCGGGAGCAAGAAGGGCAAGGGCAAGAAGGGGCCGGGCCGGGCCGGTGGTGGTCCGCGCTCGGGGGCGGCGCCGGCCGACAAGCCGGGCGCTCCCGGCACGCCGCAGCTGCCGCCGGGCTTCCCGCAGCTGCCGCCGGGCGCGCCCAACCCGTTCGGGCTGCCGCGCTCCGGCGGCTCGGGTCCCGACCCGTTCGGCCTGCGCCGTCCCCGCTAGGCCGGCCGGCACCGGCCGCGCGGCCCTGGCTGCCGTCACCGCCGGGCTGCTCGGCCTGCTGCTGGTGCTGCCGCACCGCTCCGGGACCGACCTGTCGGCGGCCGTCGCGCACGCCGACTTCGCCGGCCGGCACGGGCTGGTCCCGGTCGACCTGCGCTGGTACGGCGGGGTCTCGCAGTTCGGCTACTCGCTGTGGTCGCAGTTCGCGATGGCGGCGCTCGGCGCCCGCACCGTCGGGCTGGCCGCCTCGGTCGTGGCGGCCGCGGCCTTCGCCGGGGTGCTGACCGCCACCGGGGCCCGCCGCCCGCTGCTCGGCGCGCTCGCGGGCGCGGGCACCGTGGCGCTCAACCTGGCCAGCGGGAGGATGACGTACGCGCTGGGGCTGGCGGTCGGGCTGCTGGCGGTGCTGGCGCTGCTCGGCCCGGCCCGGCCCCGGCGGGCCGTCGCGGCGGCCCTGGCGCTGGCGGCGGGCGCCGCCAGCCCGGTGGCGGGGCTGTTCGTCGGGCTGGCGGGCGCGGCCCTGCTGCTCACCGGCCGCAGGTCCGACGGGCTCAGCCTGGCGCTGCCCTCGGCGGTCGCGCTGCTCGTCGTCGGCGGCGTCTTCGGCCAGGGCGGCGCCAACGCGATGAGCGGCACCGATGCCTGGACGGCTCTGCTGCTCACCGGTGCGGCGGCGCTCGCGGTGCCGTCCCGCGCGGTCCGGGTCGGCGCCGCGCTGCTCGCCGCCGGGCTGGTCGTGGCGTACGCCGTGCCGACGCCGGTCGGGCTGAACGCGCTGCGCCTGCCGGTGATGTTCGCGGTGCCGCTGGTGCTGGCCTGCGCGCCGTGGCGGGCGGTCGTGCTCGGCCCGGTCGCCCTCGGCCTGCTCGTGGTCAAGCCGCCGGTGCAGACCGGCGACCTCCGGCAGGCCGACCTGGCGGTGAACGCCCCCGGGTACTACCGGGCCGTCGCCGCCGAGCTGGCCCGGCGCGCGCCGACCGGCCGGGTCGAGGCCGTGCCGACGGTGGACTACTGGGAGAGCGTGCACCTGGCCGACGTCGTGCCGCTGGCCCGCGGCTGGCTGCGCCAGCAGGACACCGCCCGGCACCCGCTGTTCTTCGACGGGACGCTGGACGCGCAGACCTACCGCGCCTGGCTGGTCGACAACGGGGTGCAGTACGTCGCCCTGCCGGACGGGCCGACGGCGTTCGTCGGGGCGGCCGAGGCCGCGCTGGTGCGCGGCGGCCTGCCGTACCTGCAGGAGGTCTGGACGGACGGTTCCTGGCGGCTGTACGAGGTCGCCGGCCGGCCGGCGCTCGCCGACGGCGCGCGGGTCGTGCGCAGCACCGCCACCGAGCTGGTGCTGCAGGTCGACGCGCCGCGGGACGTGCTGGTCCGGGTGCAGCCGAGCCGCTGGCAGACCCTGTCCGGCCCGGGCTGCCTGGTCCCCGACGGGCGGTGGACCCGGTTGCGGGCCGACGCGCCGGGGGAGTTCGTCGTGTCCAGCGCCCTGCAGCTGCGGCCCTCGGCGGCCTGCTGACCCCGGGCGGGGGCCCGGTCTGGCACACTGGTCGGCGAACCGACACCGGGAACGGCCCTCTACCCGTTCCCGGCGTGTCCGCAAGGCCCGGCCGCCACGTTCCCCACGCGTTGCGTGGCCGTGCACCCCTTCCGTACGACTGGAGCAGCAGGCCCCGTGGCAACCAAGATCAAGCTCATGCGTCTCGGCAAGATGCGCGCGCCCTACTACCGCATCGTCATCGCCGACGCCCGCACCAAGCGGGACGGCCGGGTCATCGAGACGATCGGCAAGTACCACCCCAAGGAGAACCCCTCGTTCATCGAGGTCGACGGCGACCGGGCGGCGTACTGGCTCGGTGTCGGCGCGCAGGCGACCGAGCCGGTCGAGCGCATCCTCAAGGTCACCGGCGACTGGCAGAAGTTCAAGGGCGAGGCCGCCCCGGCGCCGATGCAGGTCGCCGAGCCCAAGGCCGACAAGCGCGCCGCCTTCGAGGCCGCGGCCCGCGAGGGCATCGACGGTGCCGGTGCCGGTGCCGCCACGACCCCGAAGAAGAAGGCCGCCAAGAGCGACGCCGCTGCCGAGGCGCCGGCCGCCGAGGCTCCCGCAGCCGACGCGCCGGCTGCTGAGGCGCCGGCCGAGACCCCCGCGGCCCAGTAGTGCTGGAGTCCGCCGTCGAGCACCTCGTGCGCGGCATCGTCGACAACCCCGACGAGGTCAGCGTGGACCTGGTGACCGGCCGGCGCGGGCGCACGCTGGAGGTCCGGGTGCACCCTGACGACCTCGGCAAGGTGATCGGCCGCAGCGGTCGCACGGCCAAGGCGCTCCGCACGGTCACGACCGCGCTCGGCGGCCGCGGCGTGCGGGTCGACGTGGTCGACACCGACGAGGTCCGCTAGCAGGTGCCCGGACCCGGACGCCGGCCGCGGGTGGCCGGCGCACCGCGCCGCCCCGCGACCTCCGCACCCGCCCCCGCGGAGGGCCCGCCGGACGCCCGCCGGACGCCAGTCCCCGCCGGCGTGGAGGGCCCGCCGGACGCCCCGGCGTCCTCCGCCGGCGCGGAGGGCCCGGGGCTGCTCGTCGTCGGGCGGGTCGGCAAGCCGCAGGGGATCCGCGGCGAGGTGACCGTGCAGGTCCGCACCGACGACCCGGGCGCCCGGTTCGCCGACGGCGCCTCCCTGCTCACCGACCCGGCCGACCGCGGGCCGCTGACCGTCGCCGGCGCCCGCGACCAGAACGGCCGGCTCGTCGTGCACTTCGCCGGCGTCGAGGACCGCAACGCCGCCGAGGCGCTGCGCGGGACGCTGCTGCTGGTCGACGGCGCCGCCCTGCCGCCCAGCGACGACCCGGACGAGTTCCACGACTTCGAGCTGGTCGGGCTGGCGGTCGAGCTGCCGGACGGCGGCCGGCTCGGGGCGGTCGCCGAGGTGCTGCACCTGCCGCACGGTGACGTCCTGGCCATCCGCCGCGACGACGCCGGTGGCGAGGTGCTCGTCCCGTTCGTCGCCGCGATGGTCCCGGTCGTCGACGTCGCCGGTGGCCGGCTGGTGGTCGACCCGCCCGCCGGCCTGCTCGACCTGACGGCCGCGCCCGAGGAGCCCTGAGCGTGCGGGTCGACGTCGTCACGGTGTTCCCGGACTACCTCGCGCCGCTCCACCTGTCGCTGCTCGGCAGGGCCCAGGAGCGCGGGCTGCTCGAGGTCGCCGTGCACGACCTGCGGACCTGGACCGCCGACGTGCACCGCACCGTCGACGACAGCCCGTACGGCGGCGGGCCGGGCATGGTGATGACGCCCGAGCCGTGGCGGCAGGCGCTCGACGCCGTCGCGCCGGAGGGTGGGCCGCAGCCGCTGCTGCTCGTGCCGAGCCCGAGCGGGACGCCGTTCACGCAGGCCACCGCCGTGGAGCTGGCGGCCGAGCCGTGGCTGGCCTTCGCCTGCGGCCGGTACGAGGGCATCGACGCGCGGGTCGCCGCGTACGCCGGGCGCCGGATGCGGGTGCGCGAGATCTCGCTCGGCGACTACGTGCTGGCCGGCGGGGAGGTGGCCGTCCTGGTCGTGGTGGAGGCCGTCGCCCGGCTGCTGCCCGGGGTGCTCGGCAACGCCGCGTCCTTCGCCGACGACAGCTTCAGCGGCGACACGATGGCGGGCCTGCTGGAGGGCCCGGTGTTCACCCGGCCCCCGAGCTGGCAGGGCCTGGACGTGCCGCCGGTGCTGCTGTCCGGCGACCACGCCGCGATCGCCCGGTGGCGCCGGGACGAGGCGCTGCGCCGGACGGCCGCCCGCCGGCCCGAGCTGCTGGCCGCTCTCGCGCCGCGGCTCGACGCCCGCGACCGGGCCGCGCTGTCGGAGCGCCCGCCGTCGGGTGTGGCAGAGTAGAGGGCTGTTGCGGGGCCCGCTCTCCGGAGCCGCGCCGCCCGCGGAACCCGACCTCCGGCGCCCTCGCGCGCCACGCTGCACGAGAAGGCGACTGACGATGCACACCCTGGACGAGCTCGACGCCGCGCAGCTGCGCAGCGACCTCCCCGACTTCCGGCCGGGCGACACGCTCGACGTCGGGGTGCGCGTCGTCGAGGGGAACCGCTCGCGCGTGCAGCGCTTCCAGGGCGTCGTGATCCGTCGCCAGGGCGGCGGGGTCCGGGAGACCTTCACCATCCGCAAGGTCAGCTTCGGGGTCGGGGTCGAGCGCACCTTCCCGGTGCACACGCCGGTGATCGAGGACATCAAGGTCGTCACCCGCGGTGACGTGCGGCGCGCCAAGCTGTACTACCTGCGCGAGCTGCGCGGCAAGAAGGCCAAGATCAAGGAGAAGCGCGACGCGGTGCCCGCGAAGGCCGCCGCGAAGGGCTGAGCCCGAACGAGCACGCACGTCCGACGCCGCGTCCGGGGCTCCCCGGCGCGGCGTCCGTGCGCGCGGGCGCGTCCGCGCCTGCGCCCCCCGGCCCGGCGCGGCACGCGCACCGGGCACCCGCCGTTAGGGTCAGCGTGATGAGCGACGACGACAGCCCGGCTCTGCCCCGCCGGGCGGCGCACCCGGGGCTCCCGCCCGAGCCGGAGACCGGCGAGGCCCGGCAGGCGGTCGGCGCGGACACCCCGCGCGAGGCCGACGGGCAAGCCCGGGCGACGGAGCCCGGTGCGACCGGCGAGCCGGCCGGCCCGGACGCCCGGGCGGCCTCGGACGACCGGCCCGCCCCCGGGCACCAGCCGGCGGACGAGGCGTCGTCGCAGAGCCGGCGCACGTCCGGCACCGGCTTCTGGCGCGAGCTCCCGGTGCTGGTCGTCGTGGCGCTGGCGCTGGCCCTGGTCATCAAGGCCTTCCTCGTGCAGGCCTTCTACATCCCGTCCGGCTCGATGGAGCAGACCCTCGCGATCAGCGACCGGGTGCTGGTGAACAAGCTGGTCTACGACTTCCGCGACGTCCGGCGCGGCGAGATCATCGTCTTCAACGGCGCCGGCTCGTTCTCCCCGGACCCGGACCAGCAGTTCTTCGCCGAGCCCGGCAACCCGGTGCAGCGCGCCCTGCGGTCCGCCGGCGGACTGGTCGGCCTGGGCACGCCCGGCGAGACCGACTTCATCAAGCGGGTCATCGGCATCAGCGGCGACCGGGTCGCGTGCTGCACCAACGGGCACGTGACGGTCCAGCCGCCGGGCGGCGCCCCGATCGAGCTCACCGAGACGTACACCCACGAGGACGACCAGCAGGTGTTCTGCCAGGCCGGCTCCGACGACGCGAGCTGCCCCCCCGGCGCGCCCGGCGTGCTCGTCCCGGACGGCCGGCTGTTCGTGCTCGGCGACCACCGCTGCTGCTCGAGCGACTCCCGGTTCCACCTCGACGACGGCCAGAACGGCACCGTCCCGGTCGACGCCGTCATCGGCCGGGCCTTCGTCGTGGTCTGGCCGCTCGGCCACGCCACGCTGCTGTCGGTCCCGGACACCTTCGACGGCCGGGTGCTGGCGGCCGCGGCGCCTGCCGCCCCGTACGCGCTGGGCGCGGTCGGCGCGCTGCCTCTGGCGCTGCTGCTGCGTCGCCGGCGTCGTCGCGCCCGGTAGCCGGCTCGGGAGCCGGCTCGGTGGCCGGGCGCACCGCCGGCCCGCGCCGGAGCCCGACGGGCGCCCGCGCGGCACCTAGGCTGTGGCCCGTGAGCACTCCCGTCGAGCGCCGGGCCGCCCGCGTCCTGCTGGTCGACGCCGCCGACCGGGTGCTGCTGCTGCAGGGCCGTGACCCGGCGGACCCGGCGCAGGGCTCGTGGTGGTTCACCCCCGGCGGCGGACTCGACGCGGGCGAGGAGCCGGTGCACGCGGCGCGCCGCGAGCTGGCCGAGGAGACCGGGCTGTCGCTGCCGGTGGCCGCGTTCGGGCCGGTCGTGCACCGGCGTGTGGCGTCGTTCTTCTTCAGCGGCGTCGACTACCGGCAGTCCGAGGTCTTCTACCTGGCGCGGGTCGAGCGGCACGACGTCGACACCGCCGGCTGGACGCCGCTGGAGGTCGCCAGCGTCACCGGGCACCGCTGGTGGCCCCGGGCGGAGCTGCGCACCACCGCCGAGCGCGTGTACCCCGCGGACCTGGCCGACGTGCTGGCCCGGGCGCTGGTCGCGTGACGGGGAGCCGGCGGTGATGCGTGCCCCCCGCCCGGTCGTGCGTGGCGAGAACGGCCTGTGGGCCTACGAGCGGGTGCTGCAGCGCAGCGGCTTCCGGCACGTGGCCGGCACCGACGAGGCGGGCCGCGGGGCCTGCGCCGGTCCGCTGGTGGTCGCCGCCGTCGTCCTGCCGAGCGGCCGCCGGGGCGAGGTCCCCGGGCTGGCCGACTCCAAGCTGCTCACCCCGCGGGCGAGGGACGCCGCCTACGACGAGGTGCAGGCCCGGGCGCAGGCCGTGTCGGTGGTGGTGGTGCCGCCGCAGGAGGTCGACCGCTGCGGGCTGCACGTCATGAACGTGCGCGCGATGCGGCAGGCCGTCGGCCGGCTCGACCCCTGTCCCTCCTACGTCCTCACCGACGGGTTCCCGGTCGCCGGGATGCCCGCCCCGGCGCTCGCGGTGTGGAAGGGCGACCGGGTGGCGGCCTGCGTCGCCGCGGCGTCCGTCGTCGCCAAGGTCACCCGGGACCGCCTGATGACGGCGCTGCACGTCGAGTACCCGGCGTACGGCTTCGACGTGCACAAGGGCTACGCGACGCCCGAGCACGCCGCGGCCATGACGCGGCACGGGCCGTGCCCGGAGCACCGGTTCAGCTACGTCAACGTCCGGGCCGCCGCCGGAGCCGGGCTACGGCAGAATGGCCGCATGGAGCGTGTCGCCTCGTGAGTGCCGAGGACCTCGAGAAGTACGAGACCGAGATGGAGCTGCAGCTCTACCGGGAGTACCGCGACATCGTCCGGCAGTTCGACTACGTGGTGGAGACCGAGCGGCGGTTCTACCTGGCCAACACCGTCGACGTGCAGCCGCGCACCGCGGACGGCGAGGTGTGGTTCGAGCTCTCGCTCACCGACGCGTGGGTCTGGGACATGTACCGGCCGGCGCGGTTCGTGAAGTCGGTCCGGGTGCTGACGTTCAAGGACGTCAACGTCGAGAAGCTCGAGAAGCCCGACCTCGAGCTGCCGAACGGCTAGACCGGGCCCCGGGTGGGGTAGGGGAGCGGCATGGTCCCCGACGACGCTTCCCGCCCCGACTCGCCGCCCGCCGACGCGCAGGCTCCGCCGCGTGACGGTGCCCCGGGCAGCGTCAGCTCGCCCCGGGACGTGGGGGACCGGGGGACGGTGGGGCTGGAGGACCGGACCCGTGCCGGGGGCCAGGGCTCCCCGGACACCAACCAGGCGAAGGCCGAGCCGATGCCCGCCACGCCGGGTGAGCCGGACCCGGCGGCCCCGCTGGAGCCCCCGCTGCTCGCGGACATGAATGTCGGCGGCGCCGACCCGCAGAGCCCCAGCCACCCGGCCGCCCGGGAGCGCGACGTCCCGGCAGCGGGCGGCTCCGCCGCGGTCGCAGGCGGGTCCGGGACCGCGCAGCGCGCACCCGGCAGCCTCGGGACGTCGCCGGAGCGCGCGGAGACCGACCTCGACGCGTCGGCCGCCGCGACGCAGCCGGCGGGGGGTGCCGGTTCGACCCCCGCGCCGGTGCAGCCCGGGGACGCGCAGGACGTCCCGGTGCCGCACGAGGAACCGGCCGAGGGCAGCAGCCAGGCCGCCCCGATCGTGCACGGCGTACGGGCCGCCGACCCGCCGCGCCCCTGACGCGGGCGCCGGGCGGCCTCCGGCGCGATCTGTCCACAGCCGCCTGGCTCGTCCACCGCTCGGTCGGCCGGCGAGCGCCGGCGGCCCGTCCCGGCGCAGCGTGGGCGCCGGAGGTGATGGCCGTGACCGGGACCCGGGCCGAGCTGGGCCGGTGGGGGGAGCAGCTGGCGGCCGAGCACCTGACCGCGACCGGCGCGCGCGTCCTGTCCCGCAACTGGCGCTGCCGGGAGGGTGAGCTGGACATCGTCGCCCTCGAACCGTCCGGCACCGTGGTGTTCTGCGAGGTCAAGACCCGCAGCGGCACCGGGTACGGGGAGCCGGCCGAGGCGGTCGGGCCGCGCCAGGCGCGCCGGCTCCGCGCCGCGGCCTGCCGCTGGCTCGCCGAGCACCGGCCCCCGGGCGGGCGCGAGCTGCGCTTCGACGTCGTCGCCATCGTGCGGCGGCCCGGCGGCCCCCCGCGGGTGGTGCACCTGCGGGGGGCGTTCTGACCGGCGGGCGGTGGGCTCAGTACCCCGCGTCGACGTCGACGAGGCCGACCAGGGTCTCCCCGGCCCCGAACCGGCGGACGTTGTCGGCCAGCCGGGCCGCCAGCAGCGGCTGGGCGGTCTGCCAGGGGTTCGCCGTGTGCGGGGTGATCAGCGCGCCCGGCAGGTCCCACAGGGGATGGCCGTCCGGCAGCGGCTCGGGGTCGGTCACGTCCAGCGCCGCGCAGCCCAGCCGGCCCTGCCGCAGCGCCTCGACCAGGGCGTCGGTGTCGACGTGGCCGCCCCGGGCGACGTTGACCAGCACCGACTCGGGACCGAGCAGCGCGAGCCGGCCGGCGTCGAGGACGTGCTCGGTCTCGGCGGTCAGGGCGAGCGCGAGCACGACGACCCGCGCACCGGGAAGGACCGCGTCCAGCTCGGCGGTGCCCACCGTCCTGGCCGCACCGGGCATCGGCCGGCCGGCCTCCCTGCGGACGACCGTGACCTGCGCGCGGAACGGGGCCAGCAGCTCGAGCAGGGCCTCGGTGATGCCGCCGCCGCCGAGCACGACGACCGGGGCGTCGTACAGCGTGCCGGCGCCCTGCTCACCCCAGGACCGGGCGCGGGCCCGCTCGGGGACCCTGCGCAGCCCGGCCAGCGCCAGGGCCAGCGCGTGCTCGGCGACGGGTTCGGAGTACACCCCCTTGGCGCAGGTCCAGGTGCGGTCCGCCGTGAGCACGCCGGTCTCCGCCACCCCCTCGACGCCGGCGAACGGCAGCTGGACCCAGCGGGCCCGGGGGGCCGCGTCCAGGGCGCCCGCCAGGCCGGACCAGCCGCCCGGGGAGGTCCAGACCAGGGCGTCGGCGTCCGCGGGTTCGACGACGCGGCCCCCGCCGGCGGTCACCGCGTCCGCGGCCCAGCCCGGCGCCTCCGGCAGCAACGTGACGGCAGGACTGCTCACGGTCTCCCCCTTCCGGGCCGCGACCGGCGCGGTCCCCGGGCCATCCTGCCCCCGGGGGAACCCGTCGCGCTGCAGGGGCCCGGGGCCTCAGCCGGTGGTGACCTGCTGCTCGAACTCCCGGATCTCCGGCAGGCCGACGAGGTCGGTGAAGGCCTCGAAGTCGACCGCGTCGTCGAGCGCGGCGAGCGGCGTGCCGGACTCGCGCAGCGTGGACAGGTAGCGCTGCATCCCGGTCGTCGCCGAGAACAGCGTCGCGACCGGGAACAGCACGAGCGAGAACCCGAGCTCGGCGATCCGGTCCAGCGGGAGCATCGGCGTGCGACCCCGCTCGACCCAGTTGAACAGCAGCGGGGTGTCGGGGAACGCCGCGGCGACCTCCGCGACCTCGGCATCGGACTCGGGCGCCTCGACGAACAGCACGTCGGCGCCGGCGTCGCGGTAGGCGCGGGCCCGCTCCAGCGCGGCGTCCAGCCCCTCCACGGCCCGCGCGTCGGTCCGCGCGATGACGACGAAGTCCGGGTCGCTGCGGGCCGCGACGGCCGCCCGCACCTTCTCGACCATCTCGTCGACCGGGACGACCTGCTTGCCGGTCATGTGCCCGCAGCGCTTCGGAGCCACCTGGTCCTCCAGGTGCACCGCGGCCACCCCGGCCCGCTCGAACTGCTGCACGGTCCGCGCGACGTTGATCGCGTTGCCGTAGCCGGTGTCGGCGTCGCTGATCAGCGGCACGTCGACGGCCCGGGCCATCCGGCCGGCGTTGTCGACCATGTCCGGTGCGGACAGCAGCCCGACGTCGGGCATCCCGAGCAGCGACGCGGTCGCCCCGAACCCGGTCATGTACACGGCGTCGAAGCCGGCGTGCTCGACCAGGCGGGCCGACAGGGCGTCGTACGCGCCGGGGACGAGCAGGGGCCGGTCCTGCGTCGAGCAGGGCGCGGAGCCGGCCGGCGGCGCCGCCGGCGGGGGAGAGGAAGCTGCCCATCAGGTGTGTCCTTCGTCGCTGGCGGTGGCCTGCAGGCGGGACACGACGACGGCCTCGGTCAGGACGTCGGCGTACTTGGCCTGCAGGTCGAACAGGTTGGCCTCGTGCGGACCCGGTTCGCGGTCACCGACGGCCTCCCGCACGACGACCGGCCGGAAACCGTGCTGCAGCGCATCCAGGGCGGTGGCCCGGACGCAGCCGCTGGTGCTGACCCCGACGATCACGGCGGTGTCGACCCCGGCAGTGGTGAGAACGGTGGCCAGCGGCGTGCCGAAGAAGCCGCTGGCGTACTGCTTGCGGACGACCACCTCCCCGGGCAGTGGCGCCACCTCCGGCATCGGCTCGCCGAGCGGGTCGCCGTCCACGAAGTGGCGCAGGCCGCGCACCTTGCGGAAGAACAGGCCGCCGTCGAGGCCGCCCTCGACGTAGCCGACCCGGGTGTGCACGACCGGGTGGCCGCCGGCCCGGGCCGCGGCGAGCACCCGCGCCGCGGCGTCGAGGCAGGCCCGGGAACCGAGGTCGAGGTCGCTGCCGGCCGTGAAGTACGCCCGGGCGAGGTCGACGACGACCAGCCGCCGGCCGGCGTCCCCAGCCGATCGCGCCGCCGAAGCCCGCCGCGGCGTAGCCCCCGCTCACGACCAGGTGGGCCGCTGCGGGGCAGGCAGGCCGGTCTCCTCGAGGCAGCGCTCCAGCAGCACCTCCAGGGGCGGGCCCATGTCGAACACCGGCAGCGGGTCCGGGCGCTCGGCGGCCAGGTCCGCCCGCAGGCTGTCGGTCTGCCCGGTGTCGACGGCGCCCTCGTCGTCGCACACCACCCCGTACCGCCGGGCGCCGTCCACGGTGACCAGACCGCGGCGGACCTCGAGCCCCACCAGGGCGGGGTCGCGCTGCAGCGGGTCACCCCAGCCGCCGCCGCCCCAGGTGACGAAGTGCAGCAGGTCCCCGGGGTGCACCGGGACGTCGTGGACCTTGCTGGGCAGCACCTCGCGGCTGCCGTCGGCCCGCTCGATCCACTTGCGGCCGCGGGCGCCGGGCGTACCGCCGTTGACCCCCCACGGGTAGGTCAGCCACCGGTCGTCGTGGATGGCCACGGTGCCCGGCTCGAGGAAGCGGTAGGCGACGTCGACGCCGTTGCCACCGCGGTGCACGCCGGCGCCTCCGGTGTCGGCGACGGTCTCCCAGCGCTCGATGCGCATCGGGTAGTAGCTCTCCAGGTACTCGCAGGGGATGTTCACGAACGACGGCCACAGCGAGTGCCCGTCCGGCCCGTCCCCGATCGGGCGCCCGGGGATGCCGCCGAAGCCGATCGAGTACAGCTGGAACCACTCGCCCTTGCGGTCGCCGCCGGAGTAGTTGCCGGAGTACATGAAGTGCGGCGACGACGAGAAGCCGGCCGCGTTCAGCAGGCTCGGGTTGGTCTGCCCGAGCAGTCCGCCGAACAGGTCGAACACCCGGCCGATGCCGTGGTTGCGGGCGTTCAGCGCGGCCGGGTACCGCGGCTTCCAGAAGCTGCCCTCCTCGATCGTCACGTCGATCAGGGGGTAGAAGCCGTCGTTCCACAGGATCTGCGGGTCAGCGACGGTGATCATGTAGATCCCGAAGAACATCCGGGCGAGGTTCTCGTTGAGGTAGTAGTTGATCGGGCCCTTCGCCTGCGGGCTGCTGCCGCTGAAGTCCAGGTGCACCTTGTCGCCGGTGCGGGTCAGCGCCAGCTTCAGCTCGTACGGGCCGAACCCCACCCCGTCGTCGCAGATCCAGTCGCTGAACTCGAGCCGCTGCCCCTCGGCGAACACCAGGCCGAGCAGGGTGCGCATGGCCTCGTGGTTGCGGGCCAGCAGCGCGTCGAGCGCCGAGACGTAGGTCTGCGGGCCGAACCGGTCGCACAGCTCCTGGATGCGGCGGGCGGCGGTGCGGCAGGCCGCCACGATGCCGTTCAGGTCGGCCCGGTTCCACTCCGGTTGCCGGACCTGGTTGAGGATGATGCGCAGCGGGTCCTCCTGCAGCACCCCGCGGCGGTAGAGCTTGAAGGGCGGGATGACCACGCCCTCCTCGAAGATCGTCTTGGCGTCGGTCGGCATCGAGCTGGGGGTCTTGCCGCCCACGTCGGACATGTGGCCGAACATCGCGGACCAGCCGACGACCCGCCCGCGGTGGAAGATCGGCATCACGACCAGCCAGTCGTTGGCGTGGCTGATCGCCGCGCCGCAGGAGTACGGGTCGGACGTGAGCAGCACGTCCCCCTCCTCCACGGTGTCGTGGAAGCCGGCGAGGAAGTCCGGGATGGACAGCCCGAACTGGCCCACCATCATCTTGCCGTCGGGGTCGCCGATCAGCGGGAACTCGTCGTGCTGCTCGCGGATCCCGGGTGACAGCGCGGTCCGGAAGAGCACCTCGTCCATCTCGTAGCGGGCGTTGCGCAGCGCGTTCTCGATGAGGTCGAGCGTGACCGGGTCCACCTCGACGCGGTCCAGCGGCTCGGTCTCGCTCTGGATGATCTGTGCCACGGGTCAGCCCTCCATCGGACGGATCAGCAGGGAGCCGCTCGGGTGCACCGTGGCGGTGTGACCGGGCAGGACGAGGGTGGTCGAGTCCATCTCGGTGACGATCGCCGGACCGGCGACCACGTTGCCCGCGAGCAGCAGGGCGCGGTCGTAGAGCGCCGCGTCCACGGTCTCGCCGTCCACCCAGACCGGTGTCGTGCCGGTCTGGGCGGCGGTGGCGTCGGGGCCGCCGTCGGCCAGCAGCGGGCTGGCGACGGCGGGGCGCGGCCCGGTCACGGTGGCCCGCACGGTGACGAGCTCCTGCTCGTTCTCGAGCAGGAAGGAGAACAGCCGCTCGTGCTCGGCGTCGAAGGCGGCGCGCAGCGAGTCCAGCCCGGCGCCCTTGCCGTCGAAGGCGCCCAGGTCGACGGCGACCGGCACCTCGAAGCCCTGCCCGTGGTAGCGCAGGTCGGCGGAGTACTCGACGCGCTGGTCCCCGCGGGGCACCCCGTCGGCCTCGACGGTGGCGGCCGCCTGCGAGGCGAGCTCGTCGAGCAGCCCGGTCAGCTCGGCGTCCGTGAGCTGGGAGAAGCGCCGGACCACGGTGCGCGACGCCTCGTCCCGGACGTGCGTGGTGGCGTCGCCGTAGGCGCACAGCACCCCGGGGGACGGCGGGATGATGACCGGCCAGGACCCGGTCAGCCGGCCCAGGGCGTTGGCGTGCAGCGGGCCGGCGCCGCCGAACGCGACCAGGGCGAAGTCGCGCGGGTCGAAGCCCTGCTGCACCGAGACCAGGCGCAGCGCGCCGAGCATGTTCTCGTTGACGATGTCGATGATCCCGGCGGCCGCCGCCTCGGCGCTGTCCAGGTCGGTCGCGTCGGCGATCGTCTGGACCGCCCGGCGGGCTGCCTCGGCGTCCAGCGAGATCTCGCCGCCGGCCAGGGCGGTCGGCAGGTGGCCGAGCACGACGTTGGCGTCGGTCACCGTCGGCTCGGTGCCGGACGTGCCGTACGCGGCCGGACCGGGCACCGCGCCGGCCGACTGGGGACCGACCCGCAGCGCGCGGGTCAGGGGCGGCACGTGCGCGATCGAGCCGCCGCCGGCGCCGACGGTCCGCACGTCCACGGAGGTCGCCCGGACCTTGAGGTGCCCGACGGTGGTCTCGCGGCCGACCCGGGGCCGCAGGTCCTGGACGAGGGCGACGTCGGTCGACGTCCCGCCCATGTCGAAGGTGAGGAAGTCGCGGAACCCGGCCTGCTCGGCCACCCAGGCCGCGCCGGTGACGCCGCCGGCCGGGCCCGACAGCAGCAGGCTGACCGGGTTGTCGGCGGCGACCCGGTCGCTGGCCAGGCCGCCGTCGCTGCGAAGCACGTAGAGCGGCCCGGTCATCCCGGCCTCGCGCAGCATCTCGGCGAGCCGGGCGAGGTACCGGGCCACCTGCGGCTGCACGTAGCTGTTCGCCACCGTGGTGAGCGTCCGCTCGTACTCCCGCATCTCGGGCAGCACCTGGGAGGAGACCGACACCGGGACGCCGGGCAGCTCCTCGCGGGCCAGGTCGAGCAGCCGCAGCTCGTGCGCCGGGTTGGCGTAGGAGTTGAGCAGCGAGATGGTCAGGGCCTCGATGCCGCGGCCGGCCAGCCGGCGCAGGGCGACCCGGGCGCCGTCCTCGTCCAGCGGTGTGACCTCGGTGCCGTCGGCGCCGATCCGACCGACGACCTGGACGGTGTCCTGCAGGTCGGCCAGCGGCTCGGGCTTCGGCCAGACGATCCAGCCGGCCAGCCCGCCGGGCACGAACGACCGGGCGATCTGCAGCACCTGGCGGAACCCGTCGGTGGTCACCAGCCCGACCCGGGCTCCCTTGCCCTCCAGGATCGCGTTGGTGGCCACGGTGGTCCCGTGCAGCACCTGCGTGACCTCGCGCAGCCCGATGCCGGCCGCGTCGCAGGCCTTGCGCACGCCGCGCAGGACGCCCTCGGACTGGTCCTGCGGTGTCGAGGGGGTCTTGGCCCGCCAGGTGTGGCCGGTGTCCTCGTCGATGAGGAGGATGTCGGTGAAGGTGCCTCCGACGTCCACCCCCAGCCGGTAGCTCATCGCATCTCCTCTGAGGTGGGGTCCCGGCGGGCTGCCGGGGGGGCGGGGGACGGGTCTGCCCCGGACGCACGGACGCGCGGACCCAGCAGGGCGGCCCGGGCGGAGAACAGGTGGCTGCGCATGACGCTCTCGGCCCAGTCCGCGTCCCCGGCGCGCAGCGCGGCGACGATCTCGAGGTGGTGCTCGACGCTGCGGTGCATGGCCTGCGCGTCGAACGCCTGGTAGGTGCGGACCAGGACGGTGCTGTGCACGAGACCGCCGACGACGGCGGTGAGGCTGGGACTGCCGGCCAGGGCCAGCAGCAGGTCGTGGAACGCCCGGTTGTGCGTGTAGACCGCGGCGAGGTCCGGCGGCCCCTGCTCCGGGCGGGCCGCCTGTGCGACGGCCCGGGCCAGTGCTTCGAGCTCGTCGAGGTCAGCGGGCGTGGCGGTCCGTGCGGCGATCCGTGCCGCGGTGCTCTCGGCGTGCGCGCGCAGCACGAAGACGTTGTCCAGGTCGGCTGCGGTGGGCTCGACGACCCGGGCGCCCCGGTTGGCCGTCAGGTCGACGAGCCCGTCGGAGGCCAGCCGCCGCAGCGCCTCCCGGACGGGCGTGCGGCTCATGCCGAGCTCGCGGGCCAGCTCGACCTCGCCGAGCCTGCTGCCCGGCACGTGCCGTCCGCTCAGGATGTCGGTGCGCAGCGCCCGGAAGGCACGGTCGGAGGACGTGGTCACCGCTGTCCTCTCCGGCCGGGTTGTGTGCAAGGTAGGGGTGTGAGCGAGATCACGCAAGCCTGGATTGGGCTCTGACGACGTGGGCGCTGACTGCTTTGCATGCACTTGCAGGTGATCTCAGGGCGAGTCTGATCCTGCTGCGGCACCTCCCGCAGCGGGTGTCCACAGCCGCCGGCCTCGTGCACACCCGGTCCCGGACCCGGCTCCGGCCGGGCCGCCCGGGGTCAGCCTGCGACGCGAGGAGGTGGTCCACGTGGCGGTGGCGCGGTCGTACGCAGTGGCGCTGCTCGGGGTCGACGGGCACCTCGTGGAGGTCGAGGCCGACCTGGCGCTGGGGTTGCCGGGCCTCACGGTGACCGGGCTGCCGGACACGGCGCTGGCCGAGGCGCGTGACCGGGTCCGGGCGGCGGTCGTGAACTCGGGCCAGGCCTGGCCGCAGCGCCGGATCACGCTGGGCCTGAGCCCGGCCTGGCTCCCCAAGCGCGGCTCGGGCTTCGACCTGGCGCTGGCGGCCGCCGTCCTGGCCGCCGCGGGAGTCGTCCCGCCCGCTGCGCTCGGCGACCTCGTGCTGCTCGGCGAGCTCGGGCTGGACGGTCGCGTGCGCCCGGTGAGCGGGGTGCTGCCGGCGGTGCTGACGGCCGCCCGGTCCGGCATGGAGCGGGTGGTCGTCCCGGCCGGGAACCTCGCCGAGGCGGAGCTGGTGCCCGGCGTGAGCGCCACCGGGGTGCGCAGTCTGGCGGCGCTGGTGGCGCTGCTGCGCGGGGAGCCGGTGGCCGAGGAGCCGGGACCGGCCCCGCCGCCGGCGCACGTCCCGGAGCCCCTGGACCTCGCCGACGTCGCCGGTCAGGCCGCGGGGCGGACCGCCGTCGAGGTGGCCGCCGCCGGTGGGCACCACCTGCTGCTGCTCGGCCCGCCCGGCTCGGGCAAGACCATGCTCGCCGAGCGGCTGCCGTGGGTGCTTCCCGAGCTGCGGCCCGACGCCGCGCTCGAGGTGACGGCGATCCACTCGGTCGCGGGCGTCCTGCCGCCGGAGCAGCCGCTGGTGGTCCGGCCGCCCTTCCAGGACCCGCATCACACGGCGTCCGTGAGCGCGGTCGTCGGCGGCGGCAGCGGGATCGCCCGACCCGGGGCCGCGAGCCTGGCGCACCACGGCGTGCTGTTCCTCGACGAGGCCCCCGAGTTCTCCGCCCGGGTCCTGGACGCGCTCCGGCAGCCGCTGGAGTCCGGCCGGCTGACGCTGCGCCGGGTCGGGGGCACGGCGGTCTACCCGGCGCGGTTCGTCCTGGCGCTGGCGGCCAACCCGTGTCCGTGCGCCGCGTCCGACCCGAGCTGCGTCTGCCCGCCGGACACCCGCCGTCGCTACCTGGCGCGTCTGTCGGGGCCGCTGCTGGACCGGATCGACATGCACGTCGCCGTTCCGCGGACCACTCGCGCCGAGCTGCTCGCCGACGTGGGGTCGGCCGAGCCGTCGGCCCGGGTCGCCGAGCGCGTGCACCGGGCCGCGGGAGCGGGCCGCGACCCGGTACGCCGGGTCGCCGTGGCGCACCAACGGCGAGGTGCCGGGGGTGCAGCTGCTGCGGCGCTGGCCGCTGCCCTCGACGGCGACGGCGAGCGCCGAAGCCGCGCTGGACGCCGGCCTGCTGACGGCCCGCGGCTACGGGCGGGTGGCCCGGCTCGCCTGGACTCTGGCCGACCTCGCCGACCGGGACCGCCCCGGACCCGACGAGGTCGGCCTGGCCCTGGGCTACCGGCTCGGCCTGCCGTCGCTGCGCCGGTCGGCATGAGCGAGCGGGAGGCGCGCGCGACCCTGTGCCGGCTCGTCGAACCGGGCGGCTGGGCCGTGCACGACGCGGTCGCCGCGTACGGCGCCGCCGAGGTCCTGGCCGCGCTGCAGGCCGGGCGACCGATCGGCCGGGTCAGCCCGGCCGTCGCTGCCGGCGCGCAGGCCCGCGCCTCCGGTTCCGACCCGGACAGCGACCGGGCGGCGCTGGCCGCCTGTGCCGGTCGGGTGCTCGTGCCGGGCGACCCGGAGTGGCCGACCGACCGGCTGACCTGGCAGCGGCACCCGACGCTGCCGGCCCCGCCGCTCGCGCTGCAGGTACGCGGCCCGGCGTCGCTGGCCGCGACCGTCGAGCGCTCGGTCGCGGTGGTCGGCGCGAGAGCCGCGACGGCGTACGGCGAGCACGTCGCCCGGGAGCTGGCCGCGGGTCTCGCCGACCGCGGCTGGAGCGTGGTCAGCGGCGGTGCGTACGGCATCGACGGGGCTGCGCACCGGGGGGCCCTGGTCAGCGGCCGGGCCTCGACCGTCGCCGTGCTCGCCTGCGGCGTCGACGTGGCCTACCCGCGCGGGCACGACCGGCTGCTCACCCAGGTCGCCGCCACCGGGCTCGTGCTCAGCGAGCACCCGGCGGGCAGCACGCCGACCCGGCTGCGCTTCCTGGTGCGCAACCGGCTCATCGCCGCGCTGACGGTCGGGACGGTCGTGGTGGAGGCGGCCGTGCGCTCGGGGTCGCTGTCCACCGCCGGCCGGGCCCGCGACCTCGCCCGGCACGTGATGGCCGTTCCGGGCCCGGTCACGTCCGCCCAGTCCATGGGCTGTCACGCCCTGGTGCGCGACGGAGCCGGAGAGCTGGTGACCGGTGTGCGGGAGGTGCTCGCGCTGGTCGGTCGGCTGGGCGAGGACGACGCGCCCCCGCGCCGCGGACCGCAGCGGCCCCGAGACGCACTGCCCGAGCTCGTCCGGCGGGTCCTCGACGCCGTGCCGGTGCGGGGTGGGGCGGGCGAGGCGACGCTGGCCCGCGACGCCGGCGTCCCGGTGCTGACCGTGCAGAAGGTCCTGCCGCCGCTGCTGGTGGCCGGGCTCGTCGAGCGCACGGACACCGGCTGGCGGCTCACCGCACTGGGTGCGGAGCGGCCTGCCTCACCCCGTGACGGGTGACCGAGGTCAGCGCCAGCCGAGCGTGCTCCGGGCCGGGTCCACCATCTTCTTCACGTTGCGCCCGTCGTGGTACTGACCCAGTGCGGTCATCGACCAGGTGCCGTCCGGTTCGCGCACCAGCTTGGCCATCAGCACCCCGGTCTTCGGCTCGGCGTCGCCGAGGTCGTAGCGCACCAGCTCGTCGCCACGGTCGTCGAGCAACCGGCAGTAGGCGGTCTTCAGCTCCGTGAAGCGCTGCCCGCGGAACGAGTTGACCGTGAACACCAGCCCCTCCACCTCGCGCGGCAACCGGTCCAGCGCGATGGTGATCACCTCGTCATCCCCCTCGCCCTCGCCGGTGAGGTTGTCACCCGAGTGGCTGATCGCACCGCCGAAGCCGGTGAGGTTGCCGAACCAGACCTTCTCGACGTCCTTGCCCCGGACGTCGAAGGCGATGACCGAGGCGTCGAGGTCCACGTCGGCGCCACGCCGGACGGGGTCCCAGCCGAGGCCCATCCGCACCAGCGTCAGGGCCGGCGCGCCGGTCTTGACGAGCGACACGGTCTCCTGCTTGCGCAGCGACACCAGCCCCTTGTCGAGGGTGATCCGGCCCGGCGCAGGGGCGGCCGGAGCAGGAGAGGCCGGAGCGGCGGCGGCCGGAGCGTCGTCCACGGTGATCCCGAAGTCGGTGGCGATCCCGGCCAGCCCGTTGGCGTAGCCCTGGCCGACCGCCCGGACCTTCCACGCCCCGGCCCGCCGGTAGAGCTCCACGCAGACCAGCGCGGTCTCGCTCGACAACCCGGACACCGGGAACTCGACCAGCGCCGAGCCGGCCGCGTCGAGGACCCGAACGGTGAGCGACCCGACAGCGCCGAACGTGGCGGGTCCGGACCCGTCCAGGCTCGCGGTGACCGCGACCCGCTCGATCGCCGCCGGCACCCGGGCGACGTCGACCGCCACGGTGTCGGGCGTCCCGGCAGTACCGGCGCGGTGCGACACGCCCGGGCCGTTCGGCTGGTTGTAGAAGATCATGTCGTCGTCGCTGCGGACCCGGCCCTGCGCGGTGAGCAGCAGCGCGGACACGTCCACCGGGCTCGAGCAGGACACCTGCACCGTCACGTCGGCGGCGGTCAGGGGGGCGTTGGCGCCCTTGGACAGGGTCTGCACGGGACTCTCCTCAGGTTCGACGACGCCATCCTGCCCGGTGGGGGACGCCCGCGCGGGCGCGCCTGCTTGACCCGGGCGGCGGGACAGCCGAGCGTCCCGGCCGTGGCGGACCCGGCAGGCGTGGGGGAGCGGGCCGCGCCGTGCCCGCCCGCGCCGCTGCCCCCGCCGTTGCCGCAGGCGCTGGCCGAGGCGCTCGAGGGCTTCGTGCGGCACGTCAGCCTGGAGCGCGGCCGCTCCGCGCACACCGTCAGGGCCTACCGCGGCGACGTGCTGAGCCTGCTCCGGCACGCGGACCGGCAGGGCGTCGACACGGTGGCCGCCCTCGACCTGGTCGTGCTGCGCAGCTGGCTGGCCGCCCGCCGGGCGGACGGGGACGCCCGCAGCACGCTCGCCCGCCGGGGCTCGGCCGCGCGCGTCTTCACCGCGTGGGCCGCGCGGCGCGGGCTCGCCGAGCGGGACCCCGGCCTGCTGCTCGCCGCACCCAAGGGCCGCCGTCGGCTGCCCGAGGTCCTGCGGCCCGACGAAGCCGTCCACCTCCTCGAGCAGGTGGACGGGCAGGCGCCGCGGGACCTGCGCGACCGGGCCGTGCTGGAGCTGCTGTACGCCACCGGGGTGCGGGTGGCCGAGCTGTGCGGGCTGGACGTCGACGACGTCGACCGGGAGCGCCGGGTGGTGCGGGTGCTCGGCAAGGGCGGAAAGGAGCGCGCCGTCCCGTACGGCGCCCCGGCGTCGGCGGCGGTCGAGGCCTGGCTCGCCCGGGGTCGGCCGGTCTGGGCCGCGCCGAGCAGCGGGCCGGCCCTGCTGCTGGGTGCCCGCGGCGGCCGGATGGACCCGCGGACCGTCCGGACGCTGGTGCACCAGCGGCTCGGCGACGTCCCCGGGGCACCGGACATGGGGCCGCACGGAATGCGGCACAGCGCGGCCACGCACCTGCTGGAGGGCGGCGCGGACCTCCGCAGCGTTCAGGAACTGCTCGGTCACGCTAGTCTCGCGACGACCCAGATCTATACGCATGTGAGCGTCGAGCGGCTGAGGACGAGCTATGACCGTGCGCACCCCCGAGCCTGACGGTTCGGGCCGCTTGGCCACCGCGTCCTCCGGCGACGCCGACGAAGGGACGACCGCTGTGGAGCCGGTGGCGACCCCGGTCGCCAGGACGCCCCGGCGCGGCGGCCGTTACGCCGGCATGTCCGACGAGGAACGCGCCGAGATCGAGTCGGCGATCAGCGAGCTCTGGCGGGAGTACAAGGCCACCGGCGAGGAGCGGCTGCGCGAGCGGCTGATCCTGCACTACTCGCCGCTCGTGAAGTACGTCGCCGGACGGGTGGGCGTCGGTCTGCCGCCCAACATCGAGCAGGCCGATCTCGTCTCGTACGGCATCTTCGGGCTGATCGACGCCATCCAGAAGTTCGACCTGGAACGCGCGATCAAGTTCGAGACGTACGCGATCAGCCGTATCAAGGGCGCCATCATCGACGAGCTGCGCTCGATCGACTGGATTCCGCGCTCGGTCCGTTACAAGGCACGCGAGGTCGAGAAGGCGTACGCGGCGCTGGAGGCCCGGCTGCGTCGCACCCCGACCGAGGCCGAGGTCGCCGCCGAGCTGGGCATCGCGCTCGACGACCTGCACACCATCTTCAGCCAGGTGAGCTTCGTCAACGTCGTCGCGCTCGACGAGCTGCTCACGGCCGGCGGGGAGAAGGGCGACAAGCTCTCGCTGGTCGACACCCTGGAGGACACCAAGGCCGAGGACCCGGTCCAGGCCTTCGAGTCCGAGGAGACCAAGCACCTGCTCGCCAAGGCGATCAACACGCTGCCCGAGCGCGAGAAGATCGTCGTCACCCTCTACTACTACGAGGGCCTGACGCTCGCCGAGATCGGCCAGGTGCTCGGGGTGACCGAGAGCCGGATCTGCCAGATGCACACCAAGGCCGTCCTGCAGCTGCGCGGGAAGCTGGCGGACCAGAAGGACTGAGCGGACCGGCGGCGGCCGGGCAGCCCTCACCTCCGCCGCCAGCGGCGGGCCGACAGGGCGACGGCGAGGCCGACCGCGAGCGGCGCCACCACGCCGGGGGGCCGGCCGGACGGGTCGCGTCGGGCGGCCGGCTCGGGTGCCGGGCCCTCGGGCGGCGGGACGCCGGCTGCTCCGGAGGGCGCCGCGTCGGCCGGGCCGGCGACGGCCACCGGACTGCCGTGAGGCACCGGTCCGTTCAGCGGCAGCAGGCGCACCGGGCCGGGCTGCACCAGGGCCATCGGGTCGAGGTAGTCGGAACCGCGCCGCAGGCCCCAGTGCAGGCAGGCCGGCGCCGGGCAGCCGGGATGCCCGGGAGCGAGCGTGGCGACCACCTGGCCGGCCGTGACGAGCTGACCCACCGTGGCCTGCGGCAGCACCGGCTCGTACGTCGTGCGCAGAGCGCCGTGCTGCACGACCAGCACGCCGCGGCCGGCCAGCCAGCCGGCGTACGACACGCGACCGGCCCCGGCCGCGTGCACGGACGCGCCGGGCGCCCCCCGCAGGTCGACGCCGCGGTGCCCGGCGGACCACGCCTGCGGGCCCGGCGCGAAGGAGCGCAGCACCTCGGGCGGGGGCAGCGGCCAGACCCACCGGGGGTCGGCAGCCCCGGCGGGCAGCGCGAGCAGCGCCGCGGCCAGGGGAGCGAGCAGGACAGGCATGCCGGCACGATCCGCCGCAGCGCGGCAGCGCAGGCCGGGCGGGCCTGCGCTGTGGAGGGCCCGGCGGGCTGTGGACGGCGGCGTGCACCCGTGCCGGACGGCCGGCATCGTCCGGCGTGCGCCCCCAGAGCGGTGGCGGCGAGCCCTCCGGAGCGGAGCCGGGGCGGCGCGCGCGTACACTCGCAGGCAGCGGTCCGCTCTCCCGGATCGACTTCGCGTGTCCGACACCGCACGCCCCCCAGCGGTCCCCTCGGGGTGGGAGGCGTACCGGGCACCAGGGCGGTGCGTCACCTGACGCCCGCGACAACCCGACAGCACGCCTGCCGGACCCGCCTGAGCAGCGGGGCCGGTCGCGGCGTGCACCACACGAAGGGGCCTCATGGCCGTCGTCACCATGCGCCAGCTGCTCGAGAGCGGCGCGCACTTCGGGCACCAGACCAAGCGCTGGAACCCGAAGATGAAGCGCTTCATCTTCACCGAGCGCAACGGCATCTACATCATCGACCTGACGCAGACCCTGGGGTACATCGACCGGGCCTACGACTTCGTCAAGGAGACCGTCGCGCACGGCGGCACCATCATGTTCATCGGCACCAAGCGCCAGGCGCAGGAGTCGATCGTCGAGCAGGCCGGCCGCGTCGGCATGCCGTACGTCACCGAGCGCTGGCTCGGCGGCATGCTCACCAACTTCGCGACCGTCTACAAGCGGCTGCAGCGCCTCAAGGAGCTCGAGCTCATCGAGCAGACCGGCGGCCAGACCGTGCTGACGAAGAAGGAGGCGCTCGTCCTCGACCGCGAGCGCAAGAAGCTCGAGCGCACCCTGGGCGGCATCCGCGAGATGACCCGGACGCCGAGCGCGGTGTGGGTGGTGGACACCAACAAGGAGCACCTGGCCGTCAACGAGGCCCGCAAGCTGGGCATCCCGGTCGTGGCGATCCTGGACACCAACTGCGACCCCGACCTCGTGGACTACAAGGTCCCCGGCAACGACGACGCGATCCGGTCGATCCAGGTGCTCACCCGGGTCATCGCCGACGCGGTCGCCGAGGGCCTGATGGCCCGCGCCGGCGCGCAGGCCAAGGCCGGCAGCGACGACAAGCCGTCCTACGACAGCGCTCCTGCGGGCCAGCTGGCCGGCGACGAGCCGCTCCCGGACTGGGAGAAGGAGCTGCTGACCGGCGGCGCGGCCGAGGCGCCCGCCGCTGAGGCCCCCGCGGCCGAGGCGCCCGCCGCTGAGGCCCCCGCTGCCGAGGCCCCCGCCGCCGAGGCCCCTGCCGCCGAGGCCCCCGCTGCCGAGGCGCCTGCCGCCGAGGCCACCCCGGACGCGCACGCCGGCCTCCTGAGTACCGCCGGCGCCGCGGGCCCCTCGGGGCTCGCGGCGCCGACCTCTGTCCCGGCCCCGGCCGGGACCGTCCCCGGACCTTTCGAACCCCAGACGAGAGAAGACATGGCGACCGTCACCGCTGCCGACATCAAGAAGCTCCGCGAGGCCACCGGCGCAGGCATGACCGACTGCAAGAACGCCCTGGTGGAAGCCGACGGGGACTACGACAAGGCCGTCGAGTTCCTGCGCATCAAGGGCCTGAAGGGCGTCGCCAAGCGCGAGGGGCGCGCGGCCAGCAACGGCCTCGTCGCTGCCGCGCTCGACGGCTCCTCCAGCGGCACGCTGCTCGAGATCAACTGCGAGACCGACTTCGTGGCCAAGGGCGAGAAGTTCCAGGCGCTGGCCCAGCAGGTCCTGGCCGCCGCCCAGGGCTGCAACGACCTGACCTCGGTCACGGTCGACGGCAAGCCGCTCAAGGACGTCCTCGACGACGCCGGCGCCGCGCTCGGCGAGAAGATCGAGGTGCGCCGGGTGGTGAGCTTCTCCGGCGCCTACGTCGCGTCGTACCTGCACAAGACCAACCCCGACCTGCCGCCGCAGCTCGGCGTGCTGGTCGAGCTGTCCGGCGAGGCCGGCGACGTGGCGAAGGACCTGGCCCAGCACATCGCCGCGTTCTCGCCGACGTACGTGTCCCGCGAGGAGGTCCCCGAGGAGGTCGTCGCCAAGGAGCGCTCGATCGCCGAGGCGACCGCCCGCGAGGAGGGCAAGCCCGAGGCTGCCCTGACCAAGATCGTCGAGGGTCGGGTGAACGGCTTCTTCAAGGAGTCCGTCCTGCTCGAGCAGGCCTTCGCCAAGGACGCCAAGAAGACCGTGACCAAGGTGCTCGCCGAGGCCGGCGTCGAGGTCAAGGGCTTCGCGCGCTTCAAGGTCGGGCAGGCCTAGTCTGCCGGGCAGGCATCCGCCTGCCAGCTCCGTCCAGCCCGGGCTCCGCGCCCGGCACCGTCGATCCGAGGAGGCCGCACCCGTGAGCGAGACGCAGGGTGCGGCCTCTCCGGCCTACCGGCGGGTGCTGCTCAAGCTCTCCGGCGAGGCCTTCGCCGGTGGCGGCGAGATGGGCGTCGACCCGCCGACCGTACGGGCGATCGCCGAGCAGATCGCTGCGGTCGTGCGGACCGGCGTGCAGGTCACGGTGGTCGTCGGCGGTGGCAACTACTTCCGCGGCGCCGAGCTCACCGAGCAGGGGATGGAGCGGCCGCGCGCCGACTACATGGGCATGCTCGGCACGGTGATGAACTGCCTGGCGCTGCAGGACTTCCTGGAGAAGCAGGGCATCGACACCCGCGTGCAGACCGCGATCACGATGGGCCAGGTCGCGGAGGCGTACATCCCGCGCCGGGCCATCCGACACCTGGAGAAGGGCCGGGTCGTGATCTTCGGCGCCGGGCTCGGCGTGCCGTTCTTCTCCACCGACACCTGCGCCGCGCAGCGCGCCCTGGAGGTCGGGGCGGAGTGCGTGCTGATGGCCAAGCAGGTGGACGGGGTCTACGACGACGACCCGCGGCGCAACCCCGACGCCGTCCGGTTCGACAGCCTGAGCTACGCCGAGGTCCTCGAGCGGCGCCTGAAGGTGGCCGACGCGACGGCGATCAGCCTGTGCATGGACAACCGCCTGCCGATCGTCGTGTTCGACATCTTCGCCGAGGGTGGCATCGGCCGGGCGGTCCGCGGTGAGAAGATCGGCACCCTGGTGAGCGACGGAGGAGCAGCCCGATGATCGACGAGACCCTTCTCGACGCCGAGGAGCGGATGGAGAAGGCCGTCAGCGTCGCCAAGGACGACTTCGCCGGCATCCGGACCGGGCGGGCGACCCCCGGGATGTTCCAGAAGATCGTCGTGGAGTACTACGGCGCGATGACGCCGGTCATCCAGCTGGCCTCGCTGACGGTCCCCGAGCCGCGGATGGCGGTCATCACGCCGTACGACAAGAGCTCGATGGGCGCGATCGAACGGGCCATCCGCGACTCCGACCTCGGCGTCAACCCCACCAACGACGGCACCGTCATCCGGATCAGCTTCCCCCAGCTGACCGAGGAGCGGCGCCGCGAGTTCATCAAGGTCGCCCGGCACAAGGCCGAGGACGCCAAGGTCTCGATCCGCAACATCCGTCGCAAGGCCAAGGACGAGCTGGACCGCCTCATCAAGGACGGCGAGACCGGCGAGGACGAGGGCATGCGGGCGGAGAAGGAGCTCGACAAGACGACGGCGCAGTACGTCAGCTCCGTCGACGAGCTGCTCCGGCACAAGGAAGCCGAGCTGCTCGAGGTCTAGTGGGCGCCCCGACCGTCGCCGCCACCGCCGGACCTGGCCGGGCCGGGCGCAACCTTCCCGCGGCCATCGCGGTCGGCGTCGCCCTGGCGCTGCTCGTCACGGTGCCGCTGTACTCACCGGCACGCTGGCTGTTCGCCGGGGTGCTGGTGCTCGCCGCCGGCATCGGCGTCTACGAGGTCGTGCACGCGCTGCGCACGGTCGGGCTGCGCCCGCCGCTGCTCCCGCTGCTGGCCGGCGGGACGGCGATGGTCGTCCTCGCGTACCGCGGCGGGCCGGAGCCGCTGCTGCTCGCCCTGGCCCTCACCGTGCTGGTCTGCCTGGCCTGGCGGCTGGCCCGGCCGACCGCCGGCTCGCTGCGCGACGTGGCCGCTGCGGCGTTCGCCGCCAGCTACGTGCCGTTCCTCGCCGCCTTCGCCGCCCTGCTGGCGCAGCCCGACGACGGCCCGCGGCGGGTGACCGTCTTCATCGCCACCGTGGTCTGCAGCGACGTCGGGGGCTACGCCGCGGGCGTGCTGTTCGGCAAGCACCCGATGGCGCCGAGCGTGTCGCCGAAGAAGTCCTGGGAGGGGTTCGCGGGCTCGGTGCTGGCCTGTTCGGTCGCCGGCGCGGTCTTCTTCGTCACGCTGTTCGACGCCTCCCCGCTGCTCGGCCTGCTGTACGGCCTCGCCGTCGTCTGCACCGCCACCCTCGGCGACCTGGGCGAGTCGATGGTCAAGCGGGACATCGGCATCAAGGACATGGGCCACCTGCTGCCCGGGCACGGCGGCCTGATGGACCGGCTGGACTCGCTGCTGCCGACCGCACCGGTCGCCTGGCTGCTGCTGCTGGCGTTCGTGGCCGTGCCGTGAGCTGGCTCGACCGGTTCGCCGCCGGGCCGGTCTACGGCGTGCTCACCGCCCTGCTGCTGACCGTCTGGCTCGTCGTGCTGGTGCGCCGACGGTGAGGCCGACCGCGGATCCGGGAAGACAGCGCGGCCCGCGGGCGCTGGACTTTCAGTGAGCGCCCCCCTTCCTCTCGTCTTCGACGCGCCCCGGCGCGGCCTGCCGCCCCGGCACCTGCTCGACCTGGACCCCGGCCAGCGGCGCGAGGCCGTGGCGGCGCTGGGGGAGAAGCCCTTCCGCGCCGAGCAGCTCACCCGGCACGTGCTGGCCGGCCGCCGGCCGGCGGAGATGACCGACCTCGGGCCCGCCTCGCGGGAGCGGCTGGCGCCGCTCGTCCCGGACCTGCTCACCGTGGCCCGCGAGATCGACACCGACGCCGGGGCCACCCGCAAGAGCGTCTGGAAGCTGCACGACGGAACCCTCGTCGAGTCGGTGCTGATGCGCTACGCGGACCGCACGACGGTGTGCGTCAGCAGCCAGGCCGGCTGCGGGATGGCCTGCCCGTTCTGCGCGACCGGCCAGGGCGGGCTCACCCGCAACCTGTCCACCGCCGAGATCGTCGAGCAGGTGCTGCGCTCGCGGGAGCGGGTCACCAACGTGGTCTTCATGGGGATGGGCGAGCCGCTGGCGAACTACCGCCGCGTGGTCGGCGCCGTCCGCCGCCTCACCGACCCGGCGCCGCACGGGCTGGGCCTGTCCCAGCGCAACGTCGTGGTGTCGACCGTGGGCCTGGTGCCGGCGATCGAGAAGCTCACCGAGGAGGGCCTGCAGGTCACCCTGGCGCTGTCACTGCACGCCCCCGACGACGAGCTGCGCGACACCCTGGTCCCCGTCAACACCCGGTGGCCGGTCCGCGAGGTGCTGGCCGCCGCGCTCGGCTACACCCGCCGCACCGGTCGCCGGCTGTCCATCGAGTACGCCATGATCCGCGGGGTGAACGACCAGCCCGAGCGGGCCGACCTGCTGGGCCGGCTGCTCCGCGGCAAGCTCGTGCACGTCAACCTCATCCCGCTGAACCCCACGCCGGGCTCGGAGTGGGACGCCTCGCCCAAGCCGGTGGAGCGCGAGTTCGTCCGGCGGCTGCGCGCGGCCGGGGTCGCGACGACCGTGCGCGACACCCGTGGCCAGGAGATCGCCGGCGCGTGCGGCCAGCTGGCGGCCGTCGAGGTCTGAGCGGCTGCGGGTGGTCCGGGCGGGCTGCGCTGGGCCCGTCCGCCACAGCTGATCTCGGCGTACGGCCGGACGATCGGCTGTGGGGCGTGGGGTCCAGCGGCGCGCTGGCCCTCCGCCACAGCTGATCTCGGCGTACGGCCGGCACGGTCGGCTGTGGGGCGTGGCGTCCGGCGGCGTGCTGGCCCTCCGCCACAGCTGATCTCGGCGGACCTCCGCAAGATCAGCTGTGGGGCGAGACGCGCGTGATGGGGCGTGACGCGCGTGACGCGGCCGCGGCGGCCCGACCCGCGAACCCGACCGCTCAGCCGGCCGTGCGCGGGTCGGTCCCGGTGCCGGTCACCTGCAGCGTCACCGGCGGCGTCACCTCCACCGTGGTGCGCAGCAGCCCGAGCGGGCCGTACCGGAACGACAGCCGGACCGGGTCGGCCTGCTGCTCGCCGAGGCCGCGGGCGGTCACCAGCAGCCGGCTGCACCGGGAGTCGGCGGCCGGCACCTCGGCCCCGTCGAGCGACCGGATCGCGTCGGCCGGCACCGGGAAGGCCACCGCCGGCGGCGCGCCCTGCGGGCGCAGGCCGATCCGGGTGCTGTCGCTGCCGGTCGCCGCGCGGACGGTGGCGTCCCCGGAGGTCCCGCGCAGGCAGACCAGCCCGTCGAAGGCGTACGTCGTGCCGTCGTAGGCGTCCGGCACGGTGACCGCTCCGTACACGTCGACCTGCGGGCGCCCCGAGCCGCGGGCGAGCAGCAGGGCGCCGAGGACGCCCACGATCACGATCAGGGCGATCAGGGGTCCGCGACGCAGGCGGTAGGAGGAGGCCACCCGGCGAGCCTGCCCCGCGTGCCCGCCGGGCGCACGCCGACGGACCTGGGAGACTGGTTCCGTGGACCTGCCCAGCACCTCGCCGCGCGAGGTCGTCCTGCTCGGCTCCACCGGCTCGATCGGCACGCAGGCGGTGGAGGTCGCGCAGGCCTGCCCGGACCGGCTGCGCATCGTCGGGCTGGGTGCCGGCGGCGGCCGGGTCGACCTGCTGGCACGCCAGGCGCTGGAGCTGGGCGTCGAGGTGGTCGCCGTGACCCGCGCGACGGCCGCCCAGGACCTGCAGCTGGCGTTCTACGCCGAGGCGCAGGCCCGCGGGTTCAGCCGGGGCCGGTACCGGCTGCCCAAGATCCTGGCCGGTCCCGACGCGATGAGCGAGCTGGCGGCCTGGCCGTGCGACGTGGTGCTCAACGGCATGACCGGCTCGGTGGGCCTGGCCCCGACGCTGGCGGCGCTGCAGGCCGGGCGGACCCTCGCGCTCGCCAACAAGGAGAGCCTGGTGGTCGGCGGCCCGCTCGTGACGCCGTACCGGGACCAGATCGTGCCGGTCGACTCCGAGCACAGCGCGCTCGCGCAGTGCCTGCTCGGCGGCCGCCGCGAGCAGGTGCGCCGGCTGGTGCTGACCGCCAGCGGCGGGCCGTTCCGCGGTCGCACCCGCGCCGAGCTCGCGGGCGTCACGCCGGCGCAGGCGCTCGACCACCCCACCTGGGAGATGGGGCCGGTGATCACGGTCAACTCCGCGACCCTGGTCAACAAGGGGCTCGAGGTGATCGAGGCGCACCTGCTGTTCGACGTGCCGTACGCGGCGATCGACGTGGTCGTGCACCCGGCGTCGGTGGTGCACTCGATGGTGGAGTTCGTGGACGGGTCGACCCTGCTGCAGGCCAGCCCGCCGGACATGCGGCTGCCGATCGCGCTCGGCCTGGCCTGGCCGGAGCGGCTGCCCCGCCCGGCGTACGGCCTGGACTGGACGGCTGCGACGACCTGGGAGTTCGCGCCGCTGGACGGCGCGGCGTTCCCGGCGGTGGACCTGTGCAAGGCGGCCGGCGAGCGCGGCGGGACGGCCCCGGCCGCGCTCAACGCGGCGAACGAGGAGTGCGTGGCGGCGTTCCTGGCCGGCCGGCTGGCCTTCCCGGCGATCGTCGACACGGTCGCCGAGGTCGTCGCGGCCCACCCGTTCCGGGAACGCCCGGACCTGGCCGAGGTGTTGCAGACGGAGGAGTGGGCGCGTCAGCGCGCCCGCGAGCTGGTCGGGAGGCCGCAGTCGTGACGACGTCCATGCCGGGAGGCGCCGCGTGACCTACCTGGCCGGTGCTCTCGGCTTCCTCGTCGCGCTGCTGGTCTCGGTGATGCTGCACGAGGGCGGCCACTTCCTCACCGCCCGGCGCTACGGCATGAAGGCGACGCACTTCTTCGTCGGCTTCGGCCCGACGCTGTTCTCGCGGCATCGCGGCGAGACCGAGTACGGCATCAAGGCGATCCCGGCCGGCGGCTACGTGCGGATCGTCGGCATGACCCCGCTGGAGGAGCTCGAGCCCGGCGACGAGCCGCGGGCGTTCTACCGCCAGCCGGCGCGGCGCAAGGTGGTCGTGCTCGGCGCCGGGTCGTTCATGCACTTCGTCATCACCGTGGTGCTCGTCGTCGGCGCGACCTTCACGATCGGCACCGTGGTCGAGCGCAGCCCCGCGATCGGCGCGGTGACCTGCGTCGTCCCGACCGTCACCGACTCCTGCACGGACGGCGCGCCCGCCTCGCCGGCGCAGCTCGCCGGGTTGCAGGCCGGCGACCGGGTGGTCGCCCTGGACGGCCGGCCGGTCGGCGGTCTGCGGGACTTCCAGACCTCGGTCCGGGCGGCGGCGGGCACGCCGCTGAGCGTCACCGTCGAGCGCGACGGGCAGCGTCGCGACCTCACCGTCACCCCGGCCGAGGCGCGGCGCCCGTCGCTGACCACCCCCGGCGCCACCGAGACGGTCGGCGCGGTCGGGGTCCAGCTCGCGCCGAGCTTCGCCACCGAGCGGCAGGGCCCGGTCGAGAGCCTGCAGGCCAGCGTCGACGTGGGCGAGCAGTTCCTGATCGGCATCCAGCGCACCGTCACCGAGAAGCTCGGCACGATCACCAGCCTGTACAGCCCGGACCGCGACCCGGAGGGGCTGGTCGGCATCGTCGGCGCGGGCCGGATCTCCGGCGAGGTGCTCGCCAGCACCGAGACCGCCGGGGTCAAGGCGCTCACGTTCGTGCTGATCGTGGCGAGCCTCAACCTGTTCGTGGGCCTGTTCAACCTGCTGCCGCTGCTGCCGCTCGACGGCGGGCACATCGCCGTCGTGCTCTACGAGAGCGCCCGTGACCGTCTGCGCCGGCTGGCCGGCTACCGGGGCCCGTTGCAACGCGTCGACTACACGAAGCTGCTCCCGGTGACGTACGGCGTGGCCGGGGCGTTCCTGCTGCTGACCCTGTTCATCCTCGGGGCCGACGTGGTCAACCCCATCCGGATCACCTGAGACCCCTGCTGAGACGAGCCCGACTGTGAGTGCCAACCCCGTCCCCGTGACCCTGGGCATGCCCGCGCTGCCGCCGCCGGTGCTGGCCCCGCGCCGCACGACCCGGCAGATCGACGTCGGCGGCGTGCTGGTCGGCGGTGGCGCGCCGATCAGCGTGCAGTCGATGACGACGACCGTCACGGCCGACGTCAACGCGACGCTGCAGCAGATCGCCGAGCTCACCGCCACCGGCTGCCAGATCGTCCGGGTGGCGGTGCCCGACCCGGTGGACGCCGACGCGCTCGCCGAGATCGTCCGGCACAGCCAGATCCCGGTGATCGCCGACATCCACTTCCAGAGCAGGTACATCTTCCAGGCGATCGACGCCGGCTGCGCTGCGGTGCGCGTCAACCCGGGCAACATCCGGGAGTTCGACGGCAAGGTCGGGGAGGTGGCCCGGGCCGCCGCCGCGGCCGGCACCCCGATCCGGATCGGCGTCAACGCCGGCAGCCTCGACAAGCGGCTGCTCGCCAAGTACGGCAAGGCGACCCCCGAGGCGCTGGTCGAGTCCGCGCTGTGGGAGTGCTCGCTGTTCGAGGAGCACGACTTCCGCGACATCAAGATCTCCGTGAAGCACAACGACCCGGTGGTGATGGTCGAGGCCTACCGGCAGCTCGCGCAGCGGTGCGACTACCCGCTGCACCTCGGGGTCACCGAGGCCGGACCGGCCTTCCAGGGGACGATCAAGTCGGCCGTGGCGTTCGGCGCCCTGCTCGCGGACGGCATCGGCGACACGATCCGGGTGTCGCTGTCGGCGCCGCCGGTCGAGGAGGTCAAGGTCGGGCTGGCCATCCTGGAGTCCCTCAACCTGCGGACCCGCGGCCTGGAGATCGTGTCCTGCCCGTCCTGCGGCCGGGCGCAGGTGGACGTCTACACGCTCGCCGAGCAGGTGACGGCGGGTCTGGAGGGGCTGACCATGCCGCTGCGGGTGGCCGTGATGGGGTGCGTCGTCAACGGGCCGGGGGAGGCCCGGGAGGCCGACCTCGGGGTCGCCAGCGGCAACGGCAAGGGCCAGATCTTCGTCAAGGGCGAGGTCATCAAGACGGTGCCGGAGTCGCAGATCGTCGAGACCCTCGTGGAGGAGGCGCTGCGCCTGGCCGAGGCCTACGACGGCCCGTCCGGAACCCCCGTCGTCGGCTGATCGGCGGGGCTTAGGCTCGGCCGGTGCTGCGTACGGCGTCGACCCGGTTGCTCGACAGCCGTGACCTGCCCGAGGTCCTCGACCTGCTCGAGGTCGACCCGGTCGCGGACGTCTTCGTGGCCTCGCGGGTGGCGGCGGCGGGCCTGGACAGCTGGCGGCTCGGCGCCGAGGTGTGGGGCTTCGGCGAGCGCGGCCGGTTGGAGTCGCTGTGCTACGCGGGCGCCAACCTGGTGCCGGTGCAGGCAGGCCCGGTGGCCGTCCGGGCGTTCGTGGAGCGGGCCCGGCGGCAGGGTCGCAGGTGCTCCTCGATCGTGGGTGAGGCCGAGGCCGTCGCCGGGCTGTGGTCCCTGCTGCGCCCGTCCTGGGGACCGGCTCGTGAGGTCCGGGCCCGGCAGCCGCTGCTGGCCACCAGCGACCCGCCGTCCGTGCCGGCCGACGCCGCGGTCCGGCCGGTCCGGCCGGACGAGGTCGACCTGCTGCTGCCGGCCTGCGTCGCGATGTTCACCGAGGAGGTCGGGGTCAGTCCGCTGGCCGGCGACGGCGGCGCGATGTACCGGGCGCGGGTCGCCGAGCTGGTCGACGCCCAGCGGGCGTACGCCCGGATCGAGGACGGCCGGGTGGTGTTCAAGGCCGAGATCGGCGCCGCGACCTCGGCCTGCTGCCAGGTCCAGGGCGTCTGGGTCGACCCGGCGCTGCGCGGCAGCGGCCTGGGAACGGCCGGCACCGCCGCGGTCGTCGAGCTGGCCCGCGCCCGCGTCGCCCCGGTGGTGAGCCTCTACGTCAACGACTTCAACACCGCGGCCCGCCGGTCCTACGAGAAGGTCGGGTTCCGCGCGGCCGGGACCCTCGCCAGCATCCTGTTCTGAGCCGCCCGCCGCCGGGCGCTGCTGTCAGCCCGCCGGGGAGAACTTCCGGTTCGGCACGAACGATCCCCGCGCGGTGGCCGCCAGCGTCCCGTCCGGGCGCAGGATGCGCGCCTCGCTGACCACCCGGGTGCCTCCCGGGTGCAGCACCCTGCCCTCGACCCGGTGCCGCAGACCGATCGTCACCGGCCGCAGGAACGTCACGTCGAGGTCGAGAGTGAGCATCGGGACGAACCGCTCGCCGTCGGCGGCGGCGCTGATCCCGCAGGCCTCGTCGCAGACCAGGGCCACGTAGCCGCCGTGCACGCCGCCGGACAGGTTCGCCAGCTGCGGGCCCGGCGTCCAGTCGAACAGCAGGTGCCCCGGGCCGACGACCTCGACGAGGCGGTTGCCGGTGTGCTCGGTGTGCGCGCCCTGCGGGACCTCGCCGGTGGTCCAGGCGCGCAGGAAGCCCAGCGCGTCGGTCCGGCTCCACAGCTCGGCGGTGGCTCCGTCCAGGGGGATGCGTGCGGTGGCGGTCATCCGGGGCACGCTAGAGGAGCACCACACGGTGTGACCTGGATCACGTCCCGGCCGGCTGTGGTGCACTCCGCAGGACACCAGGAGCTCGTGGAGGCAGCTGTGACCTTGCACCTCAAGCCCGGAACCGCCTGGGCCGACGTCTACGCCCGGGCCCGCGCTGCGGCGCCCGAGGCGTTCGACGCCGACCGCATCTCCAACCTCGCCGGCGGCGAGTGGCGCGCGAACGGCGACCCCGGCTCGCACGTGACGCCGGTCGACGGCTCGCTCATCCCCGGCCCGCCGCGGATCAGCCACGACCAGGCCGTCGAGGCCGTCCTGGCCGCCAAGCGGGAGCACGACGCCTGGGGCGCGGTCGACCTGGACGAGCGGCGACGTCGGGTGGCGGAGGCCGTGGCCGGGATGCGCGAGCACCGCGACACCCTCGCGATGCTGCTCGTCTGGGAGATCGGCAAGCCGTGGAAGCTGGCCTGCGCCGACGTCGACCGCGCCCTGGACGGGGTGGACTGGTACCTCGGTGAGATCGAGCGGCAGCTGCAGGGGCGCCGGCCGCTGCCGGGCCCGGTCAGCAACATCGCCTCCTGGAACTACCCGATGAGCGTGCAGGTGCACGCCGAGCTGGTGCAGTGCCTGGCGGGCAACGGCGTGGTGGCCAAGACGCCGTCGCAGGGTGGCTTCCACACCCTCACCCTCGCCCACGCGATCATGAAGCGGGCGGGCCTGCCGGTGACGCTGGTGTCCGGGGTCGGTGCCCAGCTCGGCGACGCGCTGATCAGCAGCCCCGAGATCGGCGCGCTGGCGTTCGTCGGCGGCCGGGCCAACGGCCGCAAGGCCGCCACCACGCTCGCCGACACCGGCAAGCGCCACCTGCTCGAGCAGGAGGGCCTGAACGCCTGGGGCGTCTGGGACTTCAGCCAGTGGGACGACCTGGCCGCCCACCTCACCAAGGGCTTCGAGTACGCCAAGCAGCGCTGCACCGCCTACCCGCGGTACGTCGTGCAGCGCGAGCTGTTCCCGCAGTTCCTGGAGATGTACCTGCCGGTCGTCCGGGGGCTGCGCTTCGGCCACCCGCTGGCCGTCGAGAACGACGACGACGCGCTGCCGGACCTGCACTTCGGTCCGTTGATCTCGGCCGGCAAGGCCGCCGAGCTGGGTGAGCACTGGTCCTCGGCGATCAGCGGCGGCGGCATCCCGCTGCACGCCGGCACGCTGGCGCAGGGGCGCTTCCTGGACGGCCAGGACACCGGCGCGTACGTCGCGCCCGCCTGCGTGCTCGAGCCGCCGCCGAGCTGGGCGCTGCGGCACGCCGAGCCGTTCGGGCCGCTCGACTCGATCGTGCTGGTGGACTCCGAGGACGAGCTGCTGGCCGCCATGAACGCCAGCAACGGGGCGCTGGTCGCGTCGGTGGCGACCGACGACGCCGACTTCGGCGCCCGGATCGGCGAGCAGCTGCAGTCGTTCAAGGTCGGCATCAACAAGCCCCGCAGCCGCGGCGACCGCGAGGAGGTCTTCGGCGGCAAGGGGGCGTCCTGGAAGGGCGCCTTCGTCGGCGGGGACCTGCTCGTGCAGGCCGTCACCGAGGGCGACAGCATGGTGTACGGCAACTTCCCGACGTACTCGCTCTACCCGCACAAGGTCTGAGGCGGGGCCCTGGCGGCGGGCTCCCGCCGCCAGGGCGCCGGGCCACGGCTGGGCGTCCTTCAGCGGGCGCTGGCCAGGCCGTGCAGGACCAGGTCGACCCGGCGGCCGTCGACCTCCACGTCGTCGGCGCAGTCCCGGCCGGCCTCCGCGACGTCACCCACCCGCCGGGCGCCGCGCTCGCAGAGCAGCCGGGCCAGCCGGCCCTTGGTGTGCTTGTTGTCGTGGCTGACCACCGTGCGCCGGCCGGCGGTGTCCCGCAGCACCCGCACCTGCACCGCCGCCGGCACGCGGGCCAGCGCCGCGTACGTCCCGGAGCGCAGGTCGACGACCAGGCCGCGGTGCCCGGCGAGCAGCGGCTCGAGCGCCGGCCGCCAGAGCGCGGCCAGCGACCCGACCCCGGGCAGCGAGGTGCCACCGGACAGCCGGTACGCCGGCACCCGGTCGCGCGGCGCGAGCAGCCCGAACAGCGCGCTCGCGACGAGCAGGGAGCTGTCCGCCCGGCGCCGGGCCGGGCCGGACAGCCCGGCGTAGTCGAGGTTGTCGTAGACGACCCCGGTGTACCGGTGCAGCGCCGGCAGGGTCGGCGAGGTCCGCAGCGCGGCGTTCCGGGCCACCTCGCCCGCCTGGCCGGGGGTGCAGCCGAGAGCGGCGCGCAGCCCCTCCGGGTCCGTCGTCGCGGCGGCCGTCAGCGCGTCGACCAGGCGCTCGCGCACCGGTGAGAGCTCGGGGCGGGTCAGGGCCGCGACGTCGAGCGGCGGCCCGTCGCCGCCCGGGGCCTTGCCCTCCGACGGCGGCAGCAGGACGAGCACGAGGAGCGAGGCTAGCCGTCCCCGTCGCGGCGCTGCGGCGCTGTCGCAGCCGCCGACGGGGAACCGGGCCGTGGCGGCGCTGGCTAGGCTCCCGGCACCGAACCCTCGAGGAGGACCCGTGCTCCGCATGTCCACGATGTTCCTGCGCACCCTGCGTGAGGACCCGGCGGACGCGGAAGTGCCGAGCCACCGCCTGCTGGTCCGCGCCGGGTACGTCCGTCGGGTCGCTCCGGGCATCTACACCTGGCTGCCGCTCGGGCTCCGGGTGCTCGACCGGGTCGCCCGGGTGGTCCGCGAGGAGATGGACCGGATGGGTGGCCAGGAGGTGCTGTTCCCGGCCCTGCTGCCCAAGGAGCACTACGAGACCTCCGGGCGCTGGACCGAGTACGGCGACCTGCTGTTCCGGCTGAAGGACCGCAAGGGTGCCGAGTACCTGCTCGCGCCGACCCACGAGGAGCTGTTCACCACGCTGGTGAAGAGCCAGTGCAGCTCGTACAAGGACCTGCCGGTCGTGCTGTACCAGGTCCAGACCAAGTACCGCGACGAGGCCCGGCCGCGGGCCGGCGTGCTGCGCGGCCGCGAGTTCCTCATGAAGGACAGCTACTCCTTCGACGTCGACGACGAGGGGCTGCAGGTCGCCTACGACGCCCACCGGGTGGCCTACCAGCGCATCTTCGAACGGCTCGGACTGGACTACCGGATCGTCAGCGCGGTGAGCGGGGCGATGGGCGGCAGCGCCAGCGAGGAGTTCCTGGCCCCCGCACCGACCGGCGAGGACACCTTCGTCTCGTGCACCGCCTGCGACTACGCGGCCAACACCGAGGCCGTCGAGGTCCGCGGCCCGGCCGAGCAGGACCCGGCCGGGCAGCCGGCCCTGGAGGTCCTCGACACGCCGGACACCCCGACGATCGCCACCCTGGTGCAGGTGATGCGCGACAAGGGGTTCGACGTCGATGCCTCCGGCACGCTCAAGAACGTCGTGACGACCCTGCGGTACCCCGACGGGAGGACCGAGACGCTGATCGTCGGCGTGCCGGGGGACCGCGAGGTCGACGTCAAGCGCCTGGAGGCCAACGTCGCGCCCGCCGAGGTGCTCGCCGCCGACGTCGACGCCGTGCCGGGGCTGGTCAAGGGCTACATCGGGCCGCAGGGGCTGCCGGCCGGCGTCCGGTACGTGGTCGACCCGCTCGTCGTCCGGGGGAGCAGCTGGGTGACCGGGGCGAACGAGCAGGGCAGGCACGCCGTGCACGTCGTCCGCGGCCGCGACTTCGAGCCCGCCGGCGTCGTCCCGGCGGCCGAGGTGCGCGACGGCGACCCGTGCTCACGGTGCGGAGCCCCGCTGGAGGTCGGGCGGGGCATCGAGATCGGGCACATCTTCCAGCTCGGCCGCAAGTACGCCGACGCGTTCGGCCTGGACGTCCTCGGACCGCACGGCAAGCCGCTGCGGGTGACGATGGGCTCCTACGGCATCGGGGTGTCCCGCGCCGTCGCCGCGGTGGCGGAGCAGTCGCACGACGACAGGGGGCTGGTCTGGCCGCGCGGCGTCGCGCCGGCCGACGTGCACGTCGTGGCGGTCGGCAAGGGCGACCAGCGCGGCGTGGCCGAGCGGATCGCCACCTCGCTGGAGCAGGAGGGCCTGGCCGTGCTGCTCGACGACCGCGGCGGCTCGCCCGGCGTCGCCTTCAAGGACGCCGAGCTGCTCGGCGTGCCCACGGTGCTGGTGGTCGGCAAGTCGCTCGCCGACGGGCTCGTCGAGCTGCGCGACCGGCGGTCGGGCAGCAGCCGGGCGGTGGCGGTCGAGGACGTCGTCCGGGCCGTCGTCACCGAGGTGCGGGCCGACCGGCCGGCCGGTGCGGTCGGCTGAGCGCCCGACCCGGCGCGGGGACGCCGGCCCTGACCGTGCTCGTGCGGGCCGGCGTGCCGCACACCGTGCACAGCTATGACGCCGCGCCCGGCGGGTCGTACGGCGAGGCGGGGGCGAGGGCGCTCGGGGTCGAACCGGAGCGGATGCTGAAGACCCTGCTCGCCGACGTCGACGGCCGCCTGGTCTGCGCGGTCGTGCCGGTCGCCGGCACGCTGGACCTGCGGGCGCTGGCCGCCGCCCTCGGCGGGAAGCGGGCCGCGATGGCCGAGCCGGCCCGGGCCGAGCGCTCCAGCGGCTACGTCGTCGGCGGCATCAGCCCGCTCGGGCAGCGGACCCGGCTCCCGACCGTGGTCGACGAGAGCGCGGAGCTGTTCGCGACCGTGCTGGTGTCGGGCGGCCGGCGCGGCCTGTCGGTGGAGCTCGCGCCGGCGGACCTCGTCGCCCTCACCGACGCGGTGGTCGCCGACGTCGCCCGCTGACGACCGCCGGGCGTCCGGGCCGGGTGGTGCCGCCGGTCAGTCCCGCGACGCGGGGAGCGTGACGGTGAACCGGGAGCCCTCGACCCGCGCGGCCCCGCCGTGCGCGCGGACCACCTCGGCGACCACCGCCAGCCCCAGGCCCACGCCGCCGGCGTCGCGCGCGCGCGCCTCGTCCAGCCGGGTGAACCGCTCGAAGACGCGGGTGCGGTCGGCGTCGGGCACCCCCGCCCCGTCGTCGGAGACCGCCAGGACGACCGTGTCGCCCTGCTGCTCCAGCGCGACCCGCACCGTGCTGCGGGCGTGCCGGGCCGCGTTGTCGAGCAGGTTGCGGACCACCCGGGCGAGCTGACCGGCGTCGCCGTCCACCCGGCCGGGGCCGACCCCCGACAGGTCGACCGTCAGGCCGGCCCGCCGGCGCAGCGCTGCCGCCTCGGCCAGCACCGCGTCGTCCAGGTCGACCGGGCGCCGGGACGTCCCGAGCATCCCCTCGTCGGCGCGGGCGAGCACCAGCAGGTCCTCCACCAGGCCCTCGAGTCGGCGCTCCTCGGGCAGCAGCCCGGCGACGAGGTCCGCGACGTCCACCTGCGCCGGGTAGCTTCCGGCGACCTCCAGGTGGTTGCGCAGCGCCGCAAGCGGGCTGCGCAGCTCGTGCCCGGCATCGGACACGAAGCGGCGCTGGCGGTCGCGGGCCTCCTCGAGCCGGTCGAGCATGGCGTTCATCGTCCGGGCGAGCCGGGCGATCTCGTCGTCCCCGGCCGGCTCGGGCACCCTTCGGTGCAGCCGGGCGTGCGACAGCTCGGCCACCTCGCGTCGGATCGCCTCGACGGGGCGCAGGGCCTGGCCGGTCAGCCGCCAGGTCAGCGCCGCGACGAGACCGGTGAGCACCGGGACCCCGGCGAGCAGCGCCCCGGCCAGCAGGCGCGTGCTCTCGTCGACCGACTCCAGGCTGCGGCCGGCGACGACGAGCCGGTCCTGCGGCGCCGGCGCCGCCACCAGCACGTAGTTCGCGGCGTCGTCGCCGATCCCGAGGCCCTCGACCCGGGTCGGCCGGCCGGGCGGGGGGACGGCGACCGCGGGGCGTCCCCGCAGCGCCGGGCTGGCGAGCAGCACCTGTCCGGCGTCGCCGAGCACCTGCACGAACGTCTCGTCGGACTCGCCGCCTGCCAGCTCCGTCGGGGCCGTCCCGGCGGCGAGCAGGCTCACCACCTCCTGCGCGCGCAGCGTGGCCGCCGCCTCGGCGTCGGCGCTGAGCGTGCCGTGCAGCAGCGCCACCAGCGCGGCGCCGCTGGCCGCCAGGGCCAGCCCGACGACGGCGGTGGCGGTGGCGGTGGTCCGCAGCCGGATGCTGCGGTGCGGCACCGGCTCAGCCGCCGTCCGGGTCGAGCCGGTAGCCGGCGCCGCGCACGGTCTCCAGGGCGGCCCGCCCGAACGGCAGGTCGACCTTGCAGCGCAGCCGCCGGACGTACACCTCGACGATGTTGGCGTCGCCCTCGAAGGCGTCGTCCCACACGTGGTCGAGCACGTCGCGCTTGGACATCACGACGCCGGGACGGCGCAGCAGCAGCTCCAGGACCGCGAACTCCCGAGGCGTGAGCGGCAGGAGGCTGTTGCCCCGCCAGGCGCAGTGGCTCGCCGGGTCGAGCCGCAGGTCGCCGGCGGACAGCACGGCGGGGCGCTCGGTCCCGCGGCGGCGCAGCAGGGCGTGCAGGTGGGCCACCAGCACCGGGAACGAGAACGGCTTGACGAGGTAGTCGTCGGCGCCGAGGTCCAGCGCCCGGGTCTCGTCCCGCTCGCCGTCCCGCGCGGTGAGGACGAGGACGGGCGTCCAGCGCTGCTCCGCGCGCAGCGTCGCGCAGACCTGGTAGCCGTCCAGACCGGGGAGCATGAGATCGAGCACGATCGCGTCGTACGGATGCTCGCGGGCCCGCCAGAGCCCGTCGACGCCGTCCGCCGCCACGTCGACCGCGAAGCCTTCCGCGGTCAGGCCGCGGCGCAGCGAGCCGGCCAGCCCGGCCTCGTCCTCGACCACGAGCAGTCGCACCCCGCACCTCCCCGAGCGGGCTCAGCCTGACAGGGAAGCGGCCCGCAGGCGACCGGCTGTCTCACCTCGACGACGCAGACCTCCGGTCGACGTCGACAGGACCGGGCTCGACGTCAGGGAGAGGATGAGTGTGCGGAGACGCCGGCGGGGCGACGGGCGGCAGTCAGCGGCGCAGCTTCCGGGCGATCAGCAGGTGCGCCTCGAGCCGGCGCTCGAGGTCGGTGGGGTCGAGCCAGCGCTGCAGGGCGCGGTCGGTCGCGGGACGGGGGCGGGGTGGGGTGGTGGTCGTCATGTGCCGGGAGTCGGCAGCACCCCGCCCGGTCCGTATCCCCCGTTCGGGCTAGTCCCGGGGCGTCGTCGGCCGGCCGTCGGGATCGCCGGGCAACGGCACGGTGCGCGGCTGGGTACCGGCGGCTGCCCGCCACCGCGCCGCCCGCACCGCGGCGTCGACCAGGCCCGCCGTCCCGAACCGGCGCAGCGCCCGGTCGTCGCTGCCCCCGACGAGGTCCCGCCAGCGGACCGCCAGCCCCTCCTCGACCCGGACCGCCAGCTCCAGCGCCTCGGCCTCGTCGGCGACCGCCACGCCGTACGCCGGCCGGGTGCCGGGGACGTCCGCTCCGCGGGCCCGCAGCAGGCCGACGAGGTCGTCCCGGGCGCCGCGGTGCGCGTCGTCGGCCCGGCCCGCGGCCGCCTGCCCCGGCTCGCTCAGCCGGGCCCCCAGCACCCCGTAGGCGTGGATCGCGGCGTGCTCGGCCTCGAGCAGAGCCTGCAGCAGGGCCGTCGACGATTCCGTCACGTCAGCGCCACGTCGTGCGCGGCCTCGGCTGCAGCCAGGCTGGCGAACAGGGCGGCGAGCTGCCGGGACGCGGTGCCGGCGGCGGAGACGTAGCCGGCCGACGCGGCGTGCTCGGCCGCCCGCAGCGCCGCCCGGGTCGGTGGCGGTCCCTGCGCGGCGGTGTCCGGGAACGGGCCCCGCAGCTCGCGCAGGTGGACGGCGTGCTCCTCGCGCAGCGCCGCCAGGACGGGCCCGGGGGAGGCGGCGAGCGCCCGGTCGTACAGCGCCAGCAGGCCCTGCTCGCGAGCGACCGCGGCAGCGACCAGCGCGATGTCCGGGTGCGGCTTGCTCGGCGCCTCGCGCGCCGACATCACGGCGCCGAAGGGCAGCAGCAGCCCGCCGGCGACCACGGCGCGGCGGCTCGGCCAGCCGGGACGCCCACCGTCGTCCGCCTCGTCGGCAGCGGGCACGGGGTCGGCGTCGTTCATGACCACCGAGGCAACCACAGACCGGGGCTACGCTCGTGCTGCCGGCCTTCCCAGCCCCGGCCGAACGCTTCCCAGCCGCACGCACAACCACACAGATCGGAGGGGTCGATGGCCGCCGCGGTCCCCCGACTGTCCCAGCTGCTCACGCCCGTCGTCGCCGCCACCGGGCACGACCTCGAGGGCCTCGAGGTGACCCCCGCCGGCCGCCGCCGGGTGGTGCGGATGGTCGTCGACAAGGACGGCGGCACGACGCTGGACGACGTCGCCGACGTCAGCAAGGCGGTGGCCGAGGCGCTCGACGACATCGACGCCCGGGAGCCGCAGCTGCTCGCCGGGGCGTACGTCCTCGAGGTCAGCTCGCCCGGCGTGGACCGGCCGCTCGTCGAGCCCCGGCACTGGCGGCGCAACGTCGGCAGGCTGGTGGTGGCCCACCTGGCCGACGGCAGCCGCGCCGACGGTCGCGTGCTCGAGGTCACCGAGACCGACGTGCTGCTCGGGGAGCGACGGCTGCCGCTGGCCGAGGTGCTGCGCGGCCAGGTGCAGGTGGAGTTCGGTCGCCCGACCGCCGCGGACATCGACGCCGACGCCGACGCCGACACCGACGCCGACGCCGGCCCGGACGAGGCCGGGCGGGACGAGGAGGACGCGTGAAGATCGACATGACGGCGCTGCGTGCCCTCGAGCGCGAGAAGGACGTCTCGTTCGACCTGGTCTGCCAGGCGATCGAGACCGCGCTGCTGACCGCCTACCGGCACACCGAGGGCGCCGAGCCGCACGCCCGGGTCGACCTGGACCGGACCTCCGGCGACGCCCGGGTGATGGCCCAGGAGCTGGCCGAGGACGGCACGGTCGCCCGCGAGTGGGACGACACGCCGGCCGGCTTCGGGCGGATCGCGACCAGCACCGCCCGGCAGGTGATCCTGCAGCGGCTGCGCGAGGCGGAGAGCGAGCAGAGCCACAGCGAGTGGTCCGGCCGCGAGGGGGACGTCGTCTCCGGCATCGTCCAGCAGGCCGGTCAGCGTCCCGGCGCCGCCCCGAACCGCAACGTGATGGTCAAGCTGGGCCAGTCCGAGGACGCGCTCGAGGCGGTGCTCCCCCCCGCGGAGCAGGTGCCCGGCGAGGTGTACGAGCACGGCGCCCGGCTCAAGTGCCGGGTGGTGTCGGTGGGCCGCGGCCCGCGGGGCGCCTCGGTGACGGTGTCCCGGACGCACCCCGACCTCGTGCGCGGGCTGTTCGCCCAGGAGGTGCCCGAGGTCGCCGACGGCTCGGTCGAGATCGTCGCGCTCGCCCGGGAGGCCGGTCACCGCACCAAGATCGCCGTGCGGTCCACGGTCGCCGGGCTCGGTGCCAAGGGGGCCTGCATCGGTCCGGTCGGGTCCCGGGTCCGCGCGGTCACCGCCGAGCTGCACGGCGAGAAGATCGACATCGTCGACTGGTCCGCGGACCCGGCCCGCTTCGTGGCCAGCGCGCTGTCACCGGCCCGGGTCAGCAGCGTCGAGGTGGTCGACGCGGTGCTGCGCTCGGCGCGCGTCGTCGTGCCGGACTACCAGCTCAGCCTGGCGATCGGCAAGGAGGGGCAGAACGCCCGCCTGGCGGCCCGGCTGACCGGCTGGCGCATCGACATCCGCAGCGACGCCCCGGCCGGTGGTCCGACGGACGCGCCGGTGGCGGCCGGCGAGGCGGCGTCGTAGCCGGTCGGCCCCGCCGGCAGCCGGCCGCGCCGCCGGCCGCCGGCGCGCTAGACTCGTCGGTGGCCCGCCAACCGGGTCCGGTGCGCACCTGTGTGGGTTGCCGGGCTCGAGCGGTGAAAGCCACCCTGCTGCGTGTCGTCGTCGTCGGGGACGTCCTCGTCCCCGACCCGGCCGGGCGTCTGCCGGGACGGGGCGCCTCCGTGCACCTCGACCCGCGGTGCCTCGACCTCGCCGAGAAGCGGCGGGCGTTCCCCCGGGCCCTGCGCCTGGCCGGACCGCTCGACCTCCGCTCGGTGCGGGAGCACGTCGAAGGGGTCAGTCGCACCGTCCAGCCCGACGAGAGCAGGCCAAGCCTTGAGCAGCACTCGATGAGCCAGCCCACATGACCAGGGCGAACCGCACCACCCAGAACGCCATGTCCAGCACCCCCGCGGTCTTGAGCAAGACCGTGCAGTAGCACCTCGGCACGGGGACACCCCGGGCCAGACAGGAGTCCCGTGCCCGGAAAGGCCCGCGTCCACGAGCTCGCCAAAGAGCTCGGTCTCGAGAGCAAGAACGTCCTCGCCTGGTTGAAGGACAACGGCGAGTTCGTCAAGTCCGCCTCGTCCACGATCGAGGCACCCGTCGCCCGCAAGCTGCGTGCGGCGTTCCCGTCCGCCGAGACCGCCCCCGCCGCGCCGCGCCAGGAGACGACGCCGGCTCCGGCTGCCCCGGCCGCGCCGCGTTCCGGCGCACCGATGCCCGGCCCGAACCGGCCCGCCCGCCCGGGTGCGCCGACGCCGGGTCCCGCAGCACCGCCGCCGGCCGCCCAGCCCGCCGCGCCGGCCGCCCCGGCGGCCCCCGCGCCGGCTGCGGAGACGCCCGCGCCGGCCCGCCCGGCAGGCCCCACCCCCGGCCCGGCCCGCCCGGCCGCCCCCGCCGCCGGCACCGCGCCGGCGGCTCCGCCGTCGCGTCCCTCGCCCGGCCCGCGTCCCGGCAACAACCCGTTCAGCTCGCCGGCCGACGGCACCCCCTCGATGCCGCCTCGGCCCCCGGCAGCCCGTCCCGGCCCGGCCGCCGCCCCGACGCCCGGCATGCCGCCGCGGCCCGGTGCTCCCCGCCCCGGCCCGGCCGGCGGCGCCCCGACGCCCGGCATGCCGCCGCGGCCGGGTGCCCCGCGCCCGGCTCCCGGCGCCGGCGGTCCCCGTCCCGGTCCCGGCATGTTCCCGCCGCGCGCAGCGGCGGGCCCCGGCGGCGGCGGTCCCCGTCCCGGCCCCGGCATGTTCCCGCCGCGTAGCCCGGGCGCCCGTCCCGGCATGCCCGGCGCGCGCCCCGGCGGCGCCGGCGGCGGTCCCGGCCGTCCCGGCGGCCCCGGCGGCGGTCCCGGCGGCGCGACCGGCGGTGGCTACGGCGCCCCGCGTCCCGGTGGCTTCGCCGGCCGTCCCGGCGGCGGCCCGCGTGGCGGCGCCGCCCGCGGCGGCAGTGCTCCCGGCGCGTTCGGTCGCTCCGGCGGCGGACGCCCGGTCCGCGGCCGCAAGAGCAAGAAGCAGCGTCGTCAGGAGTTCGACAACCTCGCTGCGCCGCAGATGGGCGGCGGCGTCACGCGCGGAAACGGCGAGGCCGTCCGGCTGCCGCGCGGCGCCTCGCTGGCGGACTTCGCCGACCGCATCAACGCCAACCCCGGCTCGCTCGTGCAGGTGGTCTTCACCGAGCTCGGCGAGATGGTCACGGCGACGCAGTCCTGCACGGACGAGACGTTGCAGCTGCTCGGGGCCCAGCTGGGCTACGAGGTGCAGATCGTCACGCCCGAGGAGGAGGACGCCGAGCTGCTCGACCGCTTCGACCTCACCTTCGGCGGCGCGTACGGCGACGACGCCATGCTCGTGTCCCGCCCGCCGGTCGTGACGATCATGGGTCACGTCGACCACGGCAAGACCCGCCTGCTCGACGCGATCCGGGAGACCGACGTCGTCAAGGGCGAGGCCGGCGGCATCACGCAGCACATCGGCGCCTACCAGGTGCACCACCCGGTCGAGGGCGGGATCCGCGAGATCACCTTCATCGACACCCCTGGTCACGAGGCCTTCACCGCCATGCGTGCCCGCGGCGCCAAGGTCACCGACATCGCGGTGCTCGTCGTGGCGGCGGACGACGGCGTGAAGCCGCAGACCATCGAGGCCCTGAACCACGCGCAGGCCGCCGAGGTGCCGATCGTCGTCGCGGTGAACAAGATCGACAAGGAGGGCGCGGACCCCGCGAAGGTCCGTGGCCAGCTCACCGAGTACGGGCTGGTGGCCGAGGAGTACGGCGGCGACACGATGTTCGTCGACGTGTCGGCCAAGGCCGGGCTCAACCTCGAGCAGCTGCTCGACGCGATCCTGCTCACCGCCGACGCGGCGCTCGAGCTGACCGCCGACGCCTCCATCCCGGCCCAGGGCGTCGCGATCGAGGCGCGCCTGGACCGTGGTCGCGGCGCCGTCGCGACCGTGCTGGTGCAGCGCGGCACGCTGCGGGTCGGCGACTCGATCGTGGCCGGCGACGCGTTCGGTCGCGTCCGGGCCATGCTGAACGAGCGGGGCGAGAACGTCGCCGAGGCCGGTCCGGCCCAGCCCGTCCAGGTGCTCGGCTTCACCAGCGTCCCGGGTGCCGGCGACAACTTCCTCGTCGTCGGCGAGGACCGGGTCGCCCGGCAGATCGCCGAGCAGCGGCAGTCCCGTGAGCGGGCCGCCTCGCTCGCCGCGAGCCGTGGCCGTCCCACCCTCGAGTCGCTGTTCGAGCGCCTCAAGGAGGGTGAGAAGACCCAGCTCAACCTCATCCTCAAGGGCGATGTCTCGGGTTCGGTGGAGGCCGTCGAGGACGCGCTGCTCAAGATCGAGGTGAGCGACGAGGTGTCGCTGCGGATCATCCACCGCGGCGTCGGCGCGATCACCGAGAACGACGTCACGCTGGCCTCGGCCTCCGACGCGGTCATCCTCGGGTTCAACGTCCGGCCCGAGGGCAACGCCCGCGACCTGGCCGACCGCGAGCACGTGGACGTCCGGTACTACTCGGTGATCTACGCGGCCATCGAGGACGTCGAGGCCGCCCTCAAGGGCATGCTCAAGCCCATCTACGAGGAGGTCCAGCTCGGCACCGCCGAGGTGCGCGAGGTGTTCCGGGTTCCGAAGATCGGCAACGTGGCCGGCTCGATCGTGCGCAGCGGGCTCATCCGCCGCAACACCAAGGCGCGGCTCGTCCGGGACGGCGTCGTCGTCGCGGAGAGCCTGTCGATCGACTCGCTCCGCCGCTTCAAGGACGACGCGACCGAGGTCCGCGAGGGCTACGAGTGCGGTATCGGTCTCGGGTCGTTCAACGACATCAAGGTCGAGGACGTCATCGAGACCTGGGAGATGGTCGAGAAGCCGCGGGCGTAGGCGTCGCCCGACACCGGGCGCCCGGCGGACCTGCGACCTCGTCGCTGCAGGGACGCGTCGGGCGCCCGGTGTCCAGGGCCCGTGCCGGGCGAGGAGGGTGGCTGTGTTCGTCGGTTCGCTCGCCGTGGACGTCCTGCTCGGGGACGTCCACTCCTTGAAGGGCAAGCGCAGCATCGTCCGGCCCGTCCTGGCGGAGCTGCGCAGGAAGTACGAGGTCAGCGCCGCCGAGGCGGGTCATCTCGACCTGCACCGGCGGGCGCTGCTGGGCGTCGCCGTCGCCGCCGGGGACGCCGCGCACTGCCGAGCGGTGCTCGACGCGTGCGAGCGGTCGGTGGCGGGGCATCCCGAGCTGGAGATCCTCTCGGCTCGGCAGAGGTTGTACGGAGAGGAAGACTGATCCCGTGGTCGACGTAGCCCGCGCGCGCAAGCTCGCCGTGCGCATCCGCGAGGTGGTGGCCACCACGCTGGAGCTGCAGGTCAAGGACCCGCGGCTCGGCATGGTGACGATCACCGACGCCAAGGTGACGCCCGACCTGCGTGAGGCGACGCTGTACTACACGGTCTTCGGCGACGACCGGGCCCGCAGCGAGAGCGCCGCGGCGCTGGAGAGCGCCAAGGGCGTGCTGCGCACCCAGGTCGGCCGGCAGACCGGCGTGCGCTACACGCCGTCGCTGGCGTTCGTCGCCGACGTCGTGCCGCAGACGACCGGGCGGCTGGAGGAGCTGCTGGCCGCCGCGCGGCTGGCCGACGCCCAGGTCCAGGAGCTGGCCTCGGGAGCCTCGCCCGCGGGGGAGGCCGACCCGTACCGCCCGGCGCGGGTGCTCGACGACGAGGACGCCGGGCCCGACGACGCGGACGTGGACGCCGCGGGGTGAGCATCGCCGAGCCCGAGTGGGCAGCGGCGACCAGCCTGCTGTCCTCCTGCGACGAGGTCGTGCTGGTCTGCCACGTCGGACCGGACGGCGACGCGCTCGGCTCGATGCTGGCGCTCGGGTCGGCGCTGGCCCGGACCGGCGTCCGGGTCGTCGCGTCGTGGGGCAGCGAGCCGTTCGAGGTGCCCCACGTCTACTCCTTCCTGCCGGCGCTGGACCTGCTGGTCCCGGCCGACCGGGTGCCGCGGGCGCCGCGGGTGCTCGTGACGCTGGACAGCGGCAGCGCGGACCGCCTGGGGTCGCTGGCGGGGCTGGTGAAGACCGCCGAGGCGGTCGTGGTCATCGACCACCACACCAGCAACACCCGGTACGGCACCGAGCACCTGGTCGACCCGAACGCCGCGGCGACGGCGGTCGTCGTCGCCGAGCTGCTGGACCGGCTCGGGCTGGCCTTCGACACCGACGTCGCGTCGGCGCTGTACACCGGCCTGCTGACCGACACCGGCTCCTTCCAGCACGCCTCCACGTCCCCGGAGGTGCACCGGCTGGCGGCGCGGCTGCTGGCGACGGGGATCCGGCACGACCGCATCGCCCGCGCGATCTACGACACCCAGCCGTTCGGCTACGTCCGCCTGCTCGGCGAGGTGTGCTCCCGGGCCGAGCTCGACGCGGAGGCGGTGGGCGGGCTCGGGCTGGTGTCGACCGTGGTGGAGGACGACGACCTGGCACGGCACGGCCTGGGGCTGGCCGACGTCGAGGGCGTCATCGACGTGCTCCGGACCGCCCAGGAGGCCGAGGTCGCCGTCGTGGTCAAGCACGACCCCGCGGACGGCCTGTACAAGGTCTCGGCCCGGTCCAAGGGCGCGGTCGACGTGGGGGCGGTCTGCACCTCGCTCGGCGGCGGTGGGCACCGGTTCGCCGCCGGGTTCACCTCCGCGCACGACCTGCCCGGCACCCTGCGGGCCCTGCGCGTCGCCCTCGACGCGGCCCCGCACCTGACGCCGTGACCGGCGTCCCTGCGCGCGCGCCGGACGGCCTGCTCGTCGTCGACAAGCCGCCCGGCTGGACCAGCCACGACGTGGTGGCCCGGGTCCGCCGGCTGGCCCGCACCCGCAAGGTCGGGCACGCCGGCACGCTGGACCCGATGGCCACCGGCGTGCTGGTGCTCGGGATCGGCCGGGCCACCCGGCTGCTCGGGCACCTCGCGCTGACCGACAAGGAGTACGAGGCGACCGTCCGGCTCGGCGGGACCACGGTCACCGACGACGCCGAGGGGGACCTGCTGACCAGCGCGGACGCGTCCGGCGTGACCGACGACGCGCTGTCCGCGGCGGTGGCGGCGCTCACCGGGGAGCTGGACCAGGTGCCGTCCGCGGTGTCGGCCGTCAAGATCGACGGGGTCCGGTCGTACGCGCGGGTGCGGTCCGGGGAGCAGGTCGAGCTGGCGGCCCGCCGGGTGCTCGTCTCGCGGTTCGAGGTGCTCGCCCGGCGCGGGGACGACGTCGACGTGCGCTGCGCGGTCTCGTCCGGGACGTACGTGCGGGCGCTCGCCCGCGACCTGGGTGCCGCGCTCGGCGTCGGCGGGCACCTGACCGCGCTGCGCCGGACCCGCGTCGGGCCGTTCCGCCTGGCCGGTGCACCCGCACTGGCCGATCTCGCCGGCGACGAGGTCGTCGACGCCGCCGTGCTGCCGCTGGCCGACGCGGTCGCCTCGGCGTTCCCGCGGCGCGCGCTCAGCGCCTCGGAGGCCGCCGACCTCTCGCACGGCCGTCGGCTGTCGCCGACCGGGCGGCCCGGGCCGGTCGGGGCCTTCGCCCCGGACGGCACCTGCGTGGCGCTGGTCGAGGACCGCGAGGACGTCGCGCGGGCCAGCGTGGTCTTCGCACCGGCCTGAACCGGCTGCCCGGGACCCCGCGGCCGGCTGCCCGGCCCAGCCGGGTGCGGCGGCCACCCGTCTGGCAGGGTGGGCCCGTGCAGCGCTGGCGGGGAGCGACGGGCGTGCCGCCGGGCTGGGGGCGGTGCGTCGTGACGGTCGGCGTCTTCGACGGCGTCCACCGCGGGCACCAGGTGATCATCGGCCGCGCCGTGCAGCGGGCCGCGGAGCTGGGGGTGCCCAGCCTGGTGCTCACCTTCGACCCGCACCCCAGCGAGGTCGTCCGGCCGGGGAGCCACCCGCCGCTGCTGACCAGCCAGCGCTACCGCGCCGAGCTGTTCGAGCAGCTCGGCGTCGACGCGGTGTGCGTCCTGCCGTTCACCCGGGACTTCAGCCGGCTGCCGCCGGACGGGTTCGTGCACGACGTGCTCGTCCAGCAGCTGCACGCCGCGGCGGTCGTGGTGGGCGAGAACTTCCGCTACGGCGCCCGGGCGGCCGGAGACGTGACGACGCTGACCGCGGCCGGCCGCCGCTTCGGCTTCAGCGTCGAGGGCGTCGGGCTGCTCGGCAGCGACGACACCACCTGGTCGTCGACCTACATCCGGTCCTGCGTGCAGGCCGGCGCGGTCGAGCAGGCCGCGCAGGCCCTCGGCCGGGAGCACCGGGTCGAGGGCGTCGTGGTGCGCGGGGACCGGCGCGGGCGCGAGCTGGGCTACCCGACGGCGAACCTCGAGCCGCAGCCGTGGAGCGCGGTCCCGGCCGACGGCGTCTACGCCGGCCGGCTGGTCCGCGGGGCGGACGTGCTGCCCGCCGCCATCAGCATCGGCACCAACCCGACGTTCGACGGCCCGGACCGGCGGGTGGAGGCGCACGTCCTGGACTGGGAGGGCGACCTGTACGGCGAGCACGTCGGCCTGACGTTCACCGCGCGGCTGCGCGACACGCTGCGCTTCGACGGCGTCGACGCCCTCGTCGCGCAGATGCACCGCGACGCCGACCGGGCCCGGGAGCTGACCCGCCCGTCCGGGTGAGCCGCTCTGCGGATCGGCCGCGCGGCGCGGCTCCCGGCCGTACGCTGCCCCCGGACAAGGGGGGCACATGGGGCGGATGCTGACGAGTCGACGGCCGCGCGCGAGGCGGGTGGTCCCGGCGCTGCTGCTGCCGGCGCTGCTGGGCCCGGCGGCGCTGTTCGCGCCGGCCGCGCAGGCCGCCGCCGGCGACGTGCTGAGCTTCGGCGGTGACGCCTACGGCCAGCTCGGCAACGGCGCGGCCGGCCCGTCGTCCACCCCGTCGACCGTGCTGGCCGGCGCCAAGGACGTGGCCGGCGGCCGGGAGTTCAGCCTGGCGCTGGTCGGCTCCACGGTGTACGCCTGGGGCAGCGACCTCAAGGGCCAGGTCGGCAACGGCGCGCCGTACGCCTCGGTGACCGAGCCGGTCGCGATGCTGACCGGCGCCGCCTCGATCGCCACCGGCCACTACCACGGCCTGGCGAGGATGACCGACGGCACGGTGCGGGCCTGGGGCTGGAACAGCCGGGGCCAGCTCGGCCCGGCCGGCGGCGCCGCGCTGAAGGCGGCGGCCCCGGTCTCGCTGTCGTTCACCTCCCCGGTCACGCAGGTGGCCGGCGGCCGGGCGCACAGCATCGCGCTGCTGTCCGACGGGACGGTGTGGACCTGGGGCGACAACGGGGCCGGCCAGCTCGGCCTGGGCACCGCCGACTCCGAGCGGCACGCCAGCCCGCAGCAGGTCGGCGGGCTGCCGCCGATCGCGTTCGTCGCCGGCGGCCGGGACTCCACGTTCGCGATCGACACCACCGGCCAGCTCTGGGCCTGGGGCAGCAACAACTACGGCCAGCTCGGCACCGGGTCGTCGGCCGCGGTCGGGCTGACGCCCGACTTCGTGCTCGACCGGGCCGTGCAGGTCGAGTCCGGCGCCGACCACACCGTCGCGGTGCTGTCCACCGGCGAGGTGTTCACCTGGGGCCGCAACCGCTACGGCCAGCTCGGGGTGAGCGGTCGGGCGAACCGCAGCTCGCCGACCGGCGTCCCCGGCCTGCCCCTGGTGAAGGCGGCGCACGCCGGGCGGGACCACGTGCTGGCCACCGCCACCGACGGCACGGTGTACGCCTGGGGCCGCAACGACGGCGGCCAGCTCGGCGCCGACCCGGCGACCACGCCGAAGTCGACCCGGGCGCTGCGGGTGCCCGGCCTGACCGGGGTCGTGGACGCCGGCGGTGGCCAGGTGCACAGCCTCGTGCTGCGCTGACCGCCCGCACGGGCGGCCGCGACCGCGCGCTGCTAGGCTGACCGCACGCCGGTACGACCGGTGGTGTGTCGTCCATGCCCGGGTGAAGCAGACCTCGGGTGCACACCGAACAGTCCCGAAGGAGCACCGTGTCGCTCGACACCGCCACCAAGCAGGCCATTATGGCCGAGTACGCCACGGTCGAGGGCGACACCGGCTCGCCGGAGGTGCAGGTCGCGATGCTCACCCGTCGCATCACGGACCTCACCGCGCACCTGCGCGAGCACAAGCACGACCACCACACCCGCCGCGGCCTGCTGCTGCTGGTGGGTCGGCGCAAGCGCCTGCTGAAGTACCTCGAGAAGACCGACGTCAACCGCTACCGCTCGCTCATCGCGCGGCTCGGTCTTCGCCGCTAGACCGCACGGCAGGGGAGCGTCCGTCCGGGCGCTCCCCTTCGTCGTAGGACGACCGTCCTGCGACGCCCCACGAGCCGGACCCGCGCCCGCGCGAGACCCGGTCCTCGGGAGTGGCGACCGGAGCACCTGCTCCGGGCGCCTCCACTGAGCGCCGGCTCCGCGCCCGCCGCGGGGACCCGGTCCGCAGTGAAGAGGAGACGCCCATGGAGGGCGAGAGCTACATCTACGGCAGCGAGTTCGTCGACGCCGTCATCGACAACCCCGGTGGCCCGCGCACGCTGCGCCTGGAGACCGGCCGGCTGGCCAGGCAGGCCGCCGGCGCCGTCACGATCTACCTCGGCGACACGATGGTGCTGTCGGCCACCACGGCGAGCAAGCGCCCCAAGGACAACCTGGACTTCTTCCCGCTGACGGTGGACGTCGAGGAGCGGATGTACGCCGCCGGGAAGATCCCCGGCTCGTTCTTCCGCCGCGAGGGCCGCCCGTCCGAGGACGCGATCCTCACCTGCCGGCTCACCGACCGGCCGCTGCGCCCGTCGTTCACCAAGGGCCTGCGCAACGAGGTGCAGGTCGTCTCCACGATCCTGGCCCTGGAGCCGACGCACCTGTACGACGTGCTGGCCATCAACTCGGCCGCCGCCTCGGTGCTGCTGTCCGGTCTGCCGTTCACCGGCCCGGTCGGCGCCACCCGGGTCGCCCGGACCGCCGCCGGCTGGGTGGCGTTCCCGACCACCGAGGAGCTCGAGGACGCCACCTTCGACATGGTCGTGGCCGGCCGCCTGCTCGACGACGGCGACGTCGCGATCATGATGGTCGAGGCCGAGGCCACCCGGAACGTCTTCGAGGTGCTCAACGGCGGCGGGACGGCCCCCACCGAGGACGTCGTCGCCGAGGGGCTGGAGGCCGCGAAGGCCCCGATCGCCGCGATCTGCCGCGCGCAGAACGAGCTGAAGGCCAAGTCGCCGAAGGAGCCGCTGGAGTTCCCGGTCTTCCTGGACTACGACGACGAGGTGCTCGCCGCGGTCACCGAGGCCGGCGAGTCCGACCTCACCGCCGCGATGCAGATCAGCGGCAAGCAGGAGCGCGAGGCCGCCACCGACGCCGTCAAGGCGCAGGTGCAGCAGGCGCTCGCCGGCCGCTTCGAGGGCCGCGAGAAGGAGGTCAGCGCCGCGTTCCGGTCGCTCACCAAGACCGTCGTGCGCCGGCGCATCGTCCAGGACGGCGCCCGCATCGACGGCCGCGGTCCGGCCGACATCCGCCAGCTCTCGGCCGAGGTCGAGGTGCTGCCGCGGGTGCACGGGAGCGCGCTGTTCGAGCGGGGCGAGACCCAGATCCTGGGCGTCACCACCCTGAACATGACGCGCATGGAGCAGATGGTCGACACGCTCAACCCGGAGAACCGCAAGCGGTACATGCACCACTACAACTTCCCGCCGTACAGCACCGGTGAGACCGGCCGGGTCGGCTCGCCCAAGCGCCGCGAGATCGGCCACGGCGCGCTCGCCGAGCGGGCGCTGCTGCCCGTGCTGCCGAGCCGCGAGGAGTTCCCGTACGCCATCCGCCAGGTCAGCGAGGCGCTGAGCTCCAACGGCTCGACGTCGATGGGGTCGGTCTGCGCCAGCACGATGTCGCTGCTCAACGCGGGCGTGCCGCTCAAGGCGCCGGTCGCCGGCATCGCCATGGGCCTGGTCTACGAGGGCGGCGAGTACGCCACGCTGACCGACATCCTCGGCGCCGAGGACGCGTTCGGCGACATGGACTTCAAGGTCGCCGGCACCCCGCAGTTCGTCACCGCCCTGCAGCTGGACACCAAGCTCGACGGCATCCCGTCGTCGGTGCTGGCCGCCGCGCTGCAGCAGGCCCGCACCGCCCGCCTCGCGATCCTCGAGGTGATGGGCGAGGCGATCGACGAGCCCGACGAGATGAGCCCGTTCGCCCCGCGCGTGCTCAGCGTCAAGATCCCGGTCGACAAGATCGGCGAGGTCATCGGCCCGAAGGGCAAGATGATCAACCAGATCCAGGCCGACACGGGCGCCGACATCACCGTCGAGGACGACGGCACGATCTACATCGGTGCGACCAGCGGCACGGCGGCCGAGGCCGCGATGGCGACCATCAACATGATCGCCAACCCGACGATGCCGAAGGTCGGGGAGCGCTTCCTCGGCACCGTCGTCAAGACCGCGGCGTTCGGCGCCTTCGTCAGCCTGCTGCCGGGCAAGGACGGCCTGGTGCACATCAGCAAGCTGGGCAACGGCAAGCGCGTCGGCAAGGTCGAGGACGTCGTCAACGTCGGCGACAAGCTGCAGGTCGAGATCACCGAGATCGACCAGCGCGGCAAGATCAGCCTGACCCCGGTGGCGGCCGACGCCGAGTCCGCCCCCGCCGGCTCGCAGGCCTAGCCCTCGTGCACGACCGGAGCCCCTCGGGCGCGACCCTGCTGCGACGCACGGTCCTGCCCGGGGGGCTCCGCGTCGTGACCGAGGCGGTGCCGGGTGCCCGGTCGGTGGCGCTCGGCGTCTGGGTCGACGTCGGCTCGCGGGACGAGGCGCCGGCCCTGGCCGGCGCGTCGCACTACCTGGAGCACCTGCTGTTCAAGGGCACCGCCCGGCGCGACGCGCTGGCCATCGCCGCCCAGCTCGACCAGGTCGGCGGGGAGAGCAACGCGTTCACCGACCGCGAGTACACCTGCTACTACGCCCGGGTGCTCGACACCGACCTGCCGCTCGCCGTCGACGTGGTGTGCGACATGGTCACCGCCTCCCTGGTCCGGCCGCAGGACGTCGAGTCCGAGCGCAGCGTCGTGCTCGAGGAGATCGCGATGCACGACGACGACCCGGCCGACGTGGTGCACGACCTGTTCGCCGAGGCGGTCTACGGCGACCACCCGCTGGGCCGGCCGGTGATCGGCACGACCGAGAGCGTCTCGGGGCTGTCCCGCGACGCGATCGACGCCTGGTACCGCGCCCGCTACACCCCGGACCGGCTGGTCGTGGCCGCGGCCGGCGGGCTGGACCACGACCTCACGGTCCGGCTGGTCGAGCAGGCCTTCGCCGGCCGGCTCGACGGGCCCGCCGCCCCGCAGCCGCTCCGCCCGCGGACCGGCGGCCCCGCCGGGCTCGCCGAGGTCGTCGTCGACGACCGCCCGGGGGAGCAGGCCAACGTGCTGCTCGGCAGCACCGCGCTGCACCGCGCGGACCCGCGGCGCTGGGCGCTCGCGGTGCTCAACGGCGCCCTGGGCGGCGGGATGAGCAGCCGGCTGTTCCAGAGCATCCGCGAGCAGCGCGGCCTGGCGTACTCGGTCTACTCCTACGCCTCGTCCGTCTCCGACAGCGGGACCTTCGGCGTCTACGCCGGCTGCGCGCCCGGCAAGGTCGACGAGGTCGTCCGGCTGGTCCGGGAGGAGCTCGCCCGGGTCGCCGCGGACGGGCTGGCCGACGAGGAGGTCGCCCGCAGCCAGGGCCAGCTGCGCGGCTCGACCGTGCTGGGGCTGGAGGACACCGGCTCGCGGATGATGCGGATCGGCAAGGCCGAGCTGGTCGACGGCGAGCTGCCGACGGTCGACGAGGTGCTGGCCCGGATCGCGGCCGTCACGCCGGACGACGTGCGGGCCGTCGCCGCCGACGTCCTGACCCGGCCGCTCGCCCTCGCCGCGGCCGGCCCGTTCTCCGACCGAGACCTGCAGGGAGTCCTGGGATGATCTCCGTGGCGGTGCTGGGCGCGCAGGGCCGGATGGGCTCGGAGGTGGTGCGGGCCGTGCAGGCCGCGCCGGACCTGGAGCTGGTGGCCGCCTACGACGCGGGGGACGCCCTGGACCTGTCCGGCGCGGACGTCGCGGTCGACTTCACCCACCCCGACGCCGTGATGGGCAACCTCGAGGCGTGCGTCGCCGCCGGGGTGCACGCCGTCGTCGGCACCACCGGCTTCACCGCGGAGCGGCTGGACCGGCTGCGCGAGCTGCTGCAGGACGGCCGCACGGGCGTGCTGGTCGCCCCCAACTTCGGCATCGCCGCCGTGCTGATGATGACCTTCGCGGCTTCGGCGGCCCGGTTCTTCGACTCCGTCGAGATCGTCGAGCTGCACCACCCCGGCAAGGCCGACGCGCCGAGCGGCACCGCGCGGCGCACCGCCGAGCTCGTCGCGCAGGCCCGGCGAGGGCTGCCGGCGATGCCGGACGCGACGTCCCAGGAGCTCCCCGGCGCGCGCGGCGCCGACGTCGACGGGGTGCGCGTCCACGCGGTCCGGCTGGCCGGGCTGGTCGCCCACCAGGAGGTGCTGCTGGGTGGCTCCGGCGAGACCCTGACGCTGCGGCACGACTCCTACGACCGGGCCTCCTTCATGCCCGGCGTGCTGCTCGGGGTGCGCTCGATCGCGTCGCGACCGGGCCTGACCGTGGGCCTGGACGCCCTGCTCGACCTGTGAGGGCCCGCACGTCGGCCCTGCTGCTCGTCGCCGTCACCGGCGTGCTCTCGGCCTACCTCGCGGTCCGGGCCGTCGACCTGCTGCGCACCGGGAGCCTGCCGGGGCAGCTGCTGGGGGTCGGCGTGCTGATGCTGGTCGTCGTCGGCGCGGTGCTGCTCTACGGCGAGCTGCGGTTCGGCGCCGACACCCAGCGGCTCGGCGAGCAGCTGGCCCGCGAGGGCGGGCTGCCGGAGCTCCCGGCGGACCTGCCCCGGATGCCGAGCGGGCGCCTGACCACCGAGGCCGCGGACGCGCTGTTCGCCGACCGGCGGGCCGAGGTCGAGGCCGCTCCGCAGGACTGGCGGGCCTGGTTCCGGCTGGCGGCGGCGTACGGCGACGCGCGGGACACCGCGCGCGGTCGCACCGCGATGCGGCACGCCGTGCGCCTGGAGCGGGCCGAGCGCGGCTGACCGCAGGCCACCGGCCGCGCGCACGGCCTCGACCCCCGGCCCGGCGGCGCCGACGTCGGGGTGAGTGATCCTGGAGGGGTGAGCACGCCGCCGGATCCCGCCCCCGCCCGTACCTTCGCCGACCTCGAGCTGCGCCCCGAGCTGCTCGCCGAGCTGACCGCGCTCGGCTACGAGGAGCCCACCCCCATCCAGGCCGAGGCCGTGCCGCACCTGCTGGCCGGCCGGGACGTGCTCGGCCAGGCCGCCACCGGCACCGGCAAGACGGCGGCCTTCGCGCTGCCGCTGCTGCAGCGGCTGGCCGCCGGGCAGCGCGGCCGGTCGCCGGTCGCCCTGGTGCTCGCGCCGACCCGGGAGCTGGCGATGCAGGTCTCGGAGGCGCTGCACCGGTACGGCCGGGGCCTCGGCGCGCGGGTGCTCCCGGTGTACGGCGGGCAGCCGATCGGCCGCCAGCTGCGCGAGCTGGAGCGCGGCGTCGACGTCGTCGTCGCGACCCCGGGGCGGGCGCTGGACCACATCCAGCGCGGCACCCTGGTTCTCGACGCGGTCGAGGTCGTCGTGCTCGACGAGGCCGACGAGATGCTCGACATGGGCTTCGCCGAGGACCTGGACGCCATCCTGGCTGCCGCGCCCGCCGAGCGGCAGACCGTGCTGTTCTCGGCGACCCTGCCCGCCCACATCGACCGGCTGGCCCGTCGCCACCTGACGTCCCCGGTGCGGGTCGCCGTCGGCAGGGCGGCCGCCGAGCCGGGTGCGGCGCCGCTGGTCCGGCAGAGCGCGTACGTCGTCACCCGTGCCGACAAGCCCGCGGCGCTGGGCAGGATCCTGGACGTCGAGGCGCCCGGCGCGGCGATCGTCTTCTGCCGGACCCGCGAGGAGGTGGACAGCCTCACCCAGACGCTCAACGGGCGCGGCTACCGGGCCGAGCCGCTGCACGGCGGCATGAGCCAGGACCAGCGCGACCGGGTGATGGGCAAGCTCCGCGCGCAGACCGCCGACCTGCTGGTCGCCACCGACGTCGCGGCCCGCGGGCTGGACGTCGACCACCTCACCCACGTCGTGAACTACGACGTGCCGTCGGCCCCGGAGTCCTACGTCCACCGGATCGGCCGGGTCGGCCGGGCGGGTCGGGAGGGTGTCGCGATCACCCTGGCCGAGCCGCGCGAGCAGCGGATGCTGCACACCATCGAGCGGGTCACCGGCCAGTCGATCCCGCGGGTCGCGTTGCCCACCGTGGCGGACCTGCGTGCCCGCCGGATGGAGTCGGCGCGGGCCGCGCTGCGCGAGCGACTGCTGCACGGCGACCTCACGCGGTACGAGCCGGTCGTCGCGTCGCTGGCCGACGAGTTCGACCTGGAGCGGGTGGCGCTGGCAGCGGTGGCCCTGGCCCAGGAGGCCGCGGGCGTGCCGGCGGACGAGCGGGAGATCGTGCAGCCCTCGGCGCGACCGCCGGCGCCGGCCCGGCCGCGCACCGGCGACGGCCCGGCCCGCGGCCACGGCCCGGCCCGCGGCGACGGCCCGGTCCGTGGCGACGGCCCGGTCCGCGGCAACGGCCCGGTCCGGCCCCGACGGGCCGGTCGGGAGGGGACGACCAAGCTGTTCGTCGGCAGCGGACGCGAGTCCGGCATCCGGCCGCAGGACCTGGTCGGCGCGGTCACCGGCGAGTCGAGCCTGTCCGGCCGCGACATCGGTGCGATCGAGATCTTCCAGCGGTTCTCGCTGGTCGAGGTGCCGGAGACCGCGGCCGACGAGGTGGTGGCGGCGCTGCGGGCCACCCTCATCAAGGGCCGCAAGGCCACCGTCCGCCGGGAGCGCTGACCGGCCCGGCCGGGGGGACACCGCCACCGTCAGGTGACAGAACGGGAACGACCGCGCGGTTCGCGGCTCGTCCCTGTGACGGATGTCACAGCCATCTGCCAAGGTGTCCCGGACCGGCCGGGTGCGAGAGCCCCCGGCGCGCCCAGCCTGCAGGAGTGCTCATGGCTGACGTCATCGTGGGTGTGGACGGGAGCGAGGCCGGCGGACGCGCGGTCTCGGTGGCGGCGCGCTTCGCCCGCCAGGAGCCGAAGGGCGGCCGCGTCGTGGTGGTCTACGTCGTGCCCTGGTCCCCGTACTCGGTGCAGACACCGGAGGAGAACGAGCGCCGGCGGATCACCAAGAAGCAGGAGGTCGAGCACGCCTGGCGCGAGTTCGTCACCCCGGTCCTGACGACGCTGGAGACCGACGGCGTCGCGGCCGAGGGGGTGGTGCGGCACGGGCACGCCGCGGAGACGATGTGCGACCTGGCCCACGAGCGGCGCGCCGAGCACATCGTGGTCGGGCGCCGCGGCCAGAGCCGGGTCCGCTCGCTGCTGTTCGGCTCGACCCCCGGCAACCTCATCCAGATCGCCAACGTCCCGGTGACGGTGGTCCCGTGAGCGGGCCCCGGCTGCTGGCCGGCCCGGACGACGTCATCAACGACGCCTTCACCCGGGTCTCCGACGCCGTCCAGGACGTCATCTTCTTCTCCGTCACGATCGCCGGGGTCACCTTCCCGCTGGTCGTGGCCTGGCTGGCACTCGCCGCCATCGTCTTCACACTGTACTTCCGGTTCATCAACATCCGCGGCTTCCGGCACGCGATCGGCCTGGTGAAGGGCGACTACACCGGACCGGACGAGGTCGGCGAGGTGTCGCACTTCCAGGCGCTCGCCACCGCCGTCTCCGGCACGGTCGGGCTCGGCAACATCGCCGGCGTCGCGGTCGCCATCACGATCGGCGGCCCCGGCGCCACCTTCTGGATGATCACGGCCGGCTTCCTGGCGATGTCGACGAAGTTCACCGAGTGCACGCTCGGCGTCAAGTACCGCCGGGAGAACCCCGACGGCAGCGTGTCCGGCGGGCCGATGTTCTACCTGTCCCGAGGGCTCGCCGAGCAGGGCAAGGTACGGCTCGGCAAGTTCCTCGCCGTGGCGTTCTCGGTGTTCTGCATCTTCGGCTCGCTCGGCGGCGGCAACGCGTTCCAGTCCAACCAGGCCTACTCCCAGCTGCGCTCGGTCACCGGCGGCGAGGACGGGCTGCTCGGCGGCGGCGCCGGCGGCGTCACCTTCGGGCTGGTGCTCGCCTTCTTCGTCGGCATCGTCATCATCGGCGGCATCAAGCGGATCGCCAAGGTCACCGACAAGCTGGTGCCGTTCATGGCGGTCTTCTACGTGCTCGCCTGCCTCATCGTGATCGGCGGGAACCTCGGCGCGGTTCCGGAGGCCTTCCGGCTGATCTTCGACGGGGCGTTCTCCCCGGAGGGCGTCACCGGCGGCGTCGTCGGGGTGCTCATCACCGGCGTGCAGCGTGCGGCGTTCTCCAACGAGGCCGGGCTCGGGTCGGCGCCGATCGCGCACTCCGCGGTGCAGACCAACCGGCCGGTCACCGAGGGCTACGTCGCGCTGCTCGAGCCGTTCATCGACACCGTGGTGATCTGCACGATGACGGCGCTGACGATCGTCATCACCGGCGCGTACACGCAGGCCGGCACCGAGGGCGTGCAGCTCACCTCGGACGCCTTCGCCACCGTGCTGCCGTGGTTCCCGAACGTGCTGGCGGTCGCGGTCGTGCTGTTCGCCTTCTCCACCCAGCTGGCCTGGAGCTACTACGGCACCAAGGCCACGGCGTACCTGTCGAACGAGAGCGTGCTGGCCGACCGGGCGTACAAGCTGGTCTTCCTGGCCTTCGTCGTCATCGGCGCGGCCTCCTCGCTGGACGTCATCATCGGCTTCTCGGACGCGATGATCTTCGCGATGTCGATCCCGAACCTGATCGGCGTGTACCTGCTGGCCCGGGTGGTCAAGCGCGAGCTCACCGACTACGAGGCCGGCCGGGCGAGCGGCGAGATCGTGAAGTACGTGGAGCCGGCGCGGGACTGACCGACACTGGGGGAGTGCACCCCGTCCGGTACGAGCCGAGCAGCGTGCCGTGGGTGGCCGAGGAGGTCGAGCAGCTCGAGCGCACCGGCGGTGTCGCCTTCGGCGGCCGGCCGGTCGTGCTGCTGACCACCGTCGGAGCGCGGACCGGCTGGCTGCGCAAGACCCCGCTGATGCGGGTCGAGCACGCCGGCACGTACGCCGCGGTCGCCTCCCGGGCCGGCGCGGACCGCCACCCGGACTGGTACGTCAACGCCCTGGCCGGCCCCGCCGTCGAGCTCCGCGACGGCGAGCGGGTGCTGGCGCTGCTGGCCCGGGAGGCGACCGGTGCCGAGCGGGCCGCCTGGTGGTCGCGGGCCTGCACGGCGTTCCCCTCCTACGTCACCTACCAGAGCCGGACCCGGCGGCGGATCCCGCTGCTGCTCCTCGAGCCACCCTGCGGCTGAGCCCGGCTCAGCGGGACGGCCCGACGTGCGTGCGCAGCCACGTGTTCAGCGGGCCGAGGGCGCGCCAGGCGACCCGCACCCGCTCCAGCGCCGCCGGCGTGTGCAGCCACGGCGCCGCCGGCAGGTCCTGCACCGCGAACAGCGTCTTGAGGGTGAGCAGGTCGGCTCGCGGCGGGTCCTCGCCGAACTCCCGCGGCACCCGCTTCAGGCGCTCGCCCGCGATCCGGAAGCCGTCCGCGCGCAGCGTCCCGAGCACCGCCACCAGCGCCTCGCCCGGCCGGTCGTCGGCGATCGCGGCCCGCAGCCGGCGGGCCTGGTCGGTGGCCAGGCCGTGCGCGCCACCGGCGATCATCAGCCCGTCCGCGGACAGCTGCAGGTACAGCCCGCCCTGCACGTCGTCGCCGACGGCGGCCGCGGCCGCCGTCTTGTACGGCGTCTTGTCCTTGCTGAAGCGCACGTCGCGGTACGGCCGGAACAGCTTGGCGGACCCGAACTCGGGCGCGAGCTCGGCCAGCAGCTGCTCGAGCGGCTCCCGCACGCAGCGGTCGTACGTCTGGCGGTGGTCGGTCCAGTAGGCCTTGCTGTTGTCGGCCTGCAGCCCCTCGTAGAACTCCAGCGCCGGCTCGGGGAAGCCGTCGAAGCTCACGAGGTGACGTCCACGTGGAAGCGCAGCTGGGACTGCACGCGCGGACCGGTGTCCAGCCCGCGGGACCGCCCGTCGGGCTCCCACCCGGCGGACGCCAGGAACGACCGGGTGGCCGCGTCGCGCTCGAACACCCAGGCGACGGCGGTCGTGACGTCGTCCGCCCGCCAGCCGTCGACGCTGGCCGCGAGCAGCCGTGCGCCGTGCCCGCGCCGGCCCCAGCGGGGCTCCACGAGCAGCGCCGCCACCTCGGCGGTGCTGGCCGGGTCCAGGTCGTCGTCCTCGGCGGGGGTGCTGGCCAGCAGGCCCACCAGCTCGTCGCGCTCGAAGGCCACGAGCAGCCGGTGGCGGGCCGTCAGGGGTGCCTCGATCGCGTGCAGCCAGACCGCCGCGGCCTGCTCCTCCGGCAGCTCCAGGGCCTGCGGCGGCAGCAGGTCGGCGTAGGCCGTCCGCCAGGTTCCGAGCTGCACCCGCGCCACCCGCTCGGCGTCCGGAGCCCGGGCGGGTCGCACGCTCACGTCGGCCATGCCCCGAGCCTACGGAGTCGCAGGCCCACGCGGCCCCGGCCCCGGCCCCGGCGGACCGGCCCGCCGGTAGCGGACCTCAGGAGCCGGGCCGCCCAGGTCCAGCACCCGCCGGGCGCCGTCGGCCCGGAAGCCGCGGCGCTCGTAGAAGCGGCGGGCCGCCGCGTTGCCCTCCAGCGCCCACAGCACCTGCAACGGAGCCGGCGCGCGGTCGAAGCCCGCCTCCAGGAGCCGGCCCCCCACGCCGCGTGCCCAGACGTCCGGACGGACGTACAGCAGCGCCAGCTCGGCGCTGGTGCCCGGGGCGAGGTCGGCATCGCGGCCCGGCACCAGCACGCAGGCCCCCACCACGACGCCGGCCTGCTCGGCCACCAGGACCACCTCGCCGGGCTGCGGCGCCGCCAGCATCCGCTCCCGCCGCGCCACCGCGTCGTCGTCGACGGCGAGCGCGGCCAGGAAGCCGGCGTCCAGGACCCCCGCGTACGCGGCCCGCCAGCCGGCCGTCCGGACCTGCTCGATCGCGCGGCCGTCACCCGGCCGGCCGTCCCGTAGCCGCACCGGCGGATTGTCCCGCACCCCGGCGGGACTGACAGCGGGTCGGGGTGGGAAGGTCGCCGACATGGCTATCACCACGACGGACCCCCGCACCGGAGAGGTGCTCCAGACCTTCGACGACCTCACCCCCGAGCAGGTCGAGGACAAGCTCGCGCGGGCAGCGGCCGCGGCCCGGAGCTACCGCACCACCTCGCTGGAGGACCGGTCCGGCTGGCTGCGGGCCGCCGCCGACGTGCTCGACCGGCGCACCGACGAGATCGCCACGCTGATGACGCTCGAGATGGGCAAGACCCGCAAGGCCAGCGCCGCCGAGGTCGCCAAGTGCGCGGCCGGGCTGCGCTTCTACGCCGAGCACGGCCCGCGCTTCCTGGCCGACGAGCCGGTGGACCCGTCCTCGGTGGGGGCCACCGAGGCGTACGCCCGCTACCTGCCGATCGGCGTCGTCCTGGCGATCATGCCGTGGAACTTCCCGCTCTGGCAGGCGATGCGCTTCGCCGCGCCCGCGCTGATGGCCGGCAACGTCGGGCTGCTCAAGCACGCCAGCAACGTGCCGCAGACCGCGCTGTTCATGGAGGAGCTGTTCGTCGAGGCGGGCTTCCCGGCGGACGTGTTCCAGACCCTGCTGATCGGCAGTCGGGGCGTCGACGCGGTGCTGCGCGACGACCGGGTCGCTGCCGCGACGCTGACCGGCAGCGAGGGCGCCGGCGTGGCCGTCGCCCGCACCGCCGGCGAGGTGCTCAAGAAGGTCGTGCTCGAGCTCGGCGGGTCGGACGCGTTCGTCGTCATGCCGTCGGCCGACCTCGCCAAGGCGGCGAAGGTCGCCACCACGTCCCGGTGCCAGAACAACGGCCAGAGCTGCATCGCGGCCAAGCGCTTCCTCGTGCACACCGAGGTGTACGACGAGTTCGCCGAGCTGTTCGCCAAGGAGCTGTCCGCGCTGGTCGTCGGGGACCCGATGGACGACGCCACGGACGTCGGGCCGCTCGCCACCGAGTCGGGCCGGGACGACGTCGTGGCCCTGGTCCGCGACGCCGTCGACAAGGGCGCGACCGTCGTGCTCGGCGGCGAGGCGCCCGAGCAGCCGGGCTGGTGGTACCCGCCGACCCTGCTCACCGGCATCACCCCCGACATGGAGATGTACGCGGAGGAGGTGTTCGGCCCGGTCGCCCAGCTGCACCGGGTCGCCGACCTCGACGAGGCCATCTCGCTCGCCAACGCGACCCGCTTCGGGCTCGGCTCCAACGCCTGGACGAACGACCCGGCCGAGCGGGACCGCTTCGTGCGCGACCTGCAGGCCGGCGCCACGTTCATCAACGGCATGACCGCCTCCTACCCGCCGCTGCCGTTCGGCGGGGTCAAGGCCTCGGGGCACGGGCGCGAGCTCGCCGCGCACGGCATGCGGGAGTTCTGCAACCTCAAGACCGTCTGGGTCGGCGAGGGTCTGGACCGCGGCATCGCCGCCGCGGAGTAGCGGGTGGTCGAGGACGTCGACCCGGAGGACGCCGACGCGTTCGCCCGGTGGGCCGACGTCCTCACCGCGTCCCAGGAGCAGCTGCGGCCCGGGGAGCCGGCCGAGAGCCCGACCGAGCTGCGGGAGTTCGCCCGCGAGCTGCTCCGGCCGGGCGGTGACCGCGCCGGCGGCCTGCTCGCGGCGGTCGTCGACGGCCGGACCGTCGGCGCGGCCCGGCTCAGCCTGCCGGTGCGCGACAACACCTCCGTCGCGCGGCTGGTGCTGCACGTGCGGCCGGACGCCCGGCGGCGCGGGGTCGGGACGGCGCTGCTGGCCGGGGCGGTGTCGCGGGCCCGGGCGGCCGGGCGGACGGTGCTCACGGCCGAGCTCGACGAGCCCGGCCCAGCCGGGCCCGGCCGGGCGTTCGCGGAGCGGGCCGGCGCGGTCTGTTCGCTGGTGGAGACCCGCCGGGACCTGGCGCTGCCGCTCGACGCCGGGCACGTCGACCGGCTCGAGCAGGCCGCGCGGCCGTTCGCCGCGGGCTACGAGCTGCTCTGCTGGCGCGACGGGACCCCGGACGCGCTCGCGGCGGACCGGGCGGCGCTGTGGGGCCGGATGTCCACCGACGTGCCGCTGGGCGACCTGCCGCTGGAGCCGGAGGTCTGGGACGTACCGCGGCTGCGCCGCCACGAGGCCGGGCTGCGCGGGCAGGGGTTGCGGTCGGTGACGGCGGCCGCCGCCCGGGAGGGGTCGCTGGTCGGGTTCAGCGACCTGGAGTTCTCGCCGGACGCCCCCCGGCTCGCCCAACAGGGCAACACCCTGGTGCTCCGGGAGCACCGCGGGCACCGGCTGGGACTGCTGCTGAAGCTCACCCTGCTGGCCGAGCTGACCCGGGCCTCGCCCGGCACCCGCAGCATCTGGACGAAGAACGCGCGCGACAACGCCCCGATGATCGCCGTGAACGAGGCGCTGGGCTGCACGGAGGCCGGGACGGTCTCGAACTGGTCGCTGCCGCTCCTTTCGACGGGGTAGCCCGGTGCCGGAGTCGCTGTCCCCCGCCGCGGCGCGCCGGGTCGCCCTCGCCGCCCAAGGGTTCGCCGACCCGGCGCCGACCGGCCCGGTCACCCGGCGTCACCTGCGCCGGGTCCTGGGCCGCACCCACCTGCTCCAGCTGGACTCGGTCAACGTCTTCGCCCGCGCGCACCACGTCCCGGCGTTCAGCCGGCTCGGGCCGTACGACACCGACCTCGTCGGCGACCTCGCCTACCGGCGCCGGGAGCTGTTCGAGTACTGGGGCCACGAGGCGTCCCTGCTGCCGGTCGCGCTGCACCCGCTGCTGCGCTGGCGGATGGCCCGGGCCGAGGCGCTGGAGGAGGGCTGGGGCGGGCCGCTGCGGGTGATGCGGGACCGGCCGGAGTACGTCGCCGAGGTGCTCGCCCGGGTCCGGGACGAGGGGCCGCTGGGGGCGGGGGAGCTGCGGACCGGGCCGCGCCGCTCCGGCGCCTGGTGGTCCTGGGACAGCGCGAAGCTGGCGCTGGAGTACCTGTTCTGGTCGGGCCGGGTCACGACGGCCGCCCGGCGGTCCTTCGAGCGCGTCTACGACCTCACCGAGCGCGTGCTGCCGGCGGCGGTGCTGGCGCTGCCGACGCCGCCGCGCGAGCAGGCGCAGCGCTCGCTGGTGCTGCTCGCCGCGCAGGCGCACGGCGTGGCGACCGAACGCGACCTGCGGGACTACTTCCGGCTCCGGGTCGACGAGGCCGCCGGCGCGGTGCGCGAGCTCGTCGGGTCCGGCGCGCTGCTGCGGGTCGACGTGCCGGGATGGCGGCAGCCGGCGTACCTGCACCCGCAGGCCAGGGTGCCCCGCCGGGTCCGGGCGAGCGCGCTGCTGTCCCCGTTCGACCCGCTCGTCTGGGAGCGCTCCCGGACCCGGCGGCTGTTCGGCTTCGACTACCGGCTGGAGATCTACGTCCCGCAGGCCCGGCGGGTGCACGGCTACTACGTGCTGCCGTTCCTGCACGACGAGCAGCTGGCCGCCCGGGTCGACCTCAAGGGCGACCGGGCGGCCGGGGTGCTCCGGGTCCGGGCGGCCTGGGCGGAGCCGGACGTCGACGTCGGGCAGGTCGCCGCCGCGCTGGCCGGCGCGCTGCGCTCCGCGGCGGCCTGGCGGGACCTGCCCGACGTCGCCGTGGAGCCGCGCGGCGACCTCGCCGGGCCGCTGCGCGCGGCGCTGGGCTGACCGCGGCCGGGCCGGTCGGACGGGAGCGCCGAGGCGGCGCACGGCACCCACCCGGCTACCCTGGGCGAGCCTTCTCGCCCGTTGGGCGTCCCTCGCACCTCCCGGAGACGACGTGCCCCCGCTCGCCCCGCTGTCGGTCCAGGTCATCGCCTACACGCACTTCGAGCCGCCGGCGGACGTGCCCTGGCAGACCGACGTCGACGGCGGCCAGGCGCTCGCCGAGTTCGCCGGGCGCGCCTGCTACCAGTCCTGGAACAAGCCCAACCCGGCGACTGCGTCGAACGCCGGGTACCTGCGGCACATCCTCGAGGTCGGTCACCTGTCCGTGCTGGAGCACGGCAGCGTGACCTTCTACCTCACCGGCATCAGCCGCTCGCTCACCCACGAGCTGATCCGGCACCGGCACTTCTCCTACAGCCAGCTGTCGCAGCGGTACGTGCCGGAGCGCGACGCGGCGATGGTCGAGCCGGCCGTCATCGCCGACGACCCCGAGCTGCACGCGATGTTCACCGAGGCGAGCGAGGCCGCGCTGGCGTCGTACACCCGGCTGCTCGAGGGGCTGGAGAAGCGCTTCGCGGACGTCGAGAACGTGACGAGCCGACGCAAGCAGGCCCGTCAGGCCGCCCGGGCGGTGCTGCCCAACGCCACGGAGACGCGGATCGTCGTCACCGGGAACTACCGCGCGATGCGGCACTTCGTGGCGATGCGGGCCAGCGAGCACGCGGACGTGGAGATCCGCGAGCTGGCGATCGCGATGCTGCGGGAGCTGCAGCGGGTCGCCCCGAACGCCTTCGCGGACTTCGCGATCAGTGCCCTGCCGGACGGCACCGAGGTGGCCAGCAGCCCGCTCGTCGGCGAGGGCTGAGCGGCCTGGTCCGCGTCGCGGAGGGGGTGGGAACGCCGAGCAGGCGTCCTGGCCGCCCGTCGAGGGGGTCGGCCTGGCGCAGGGCTGCGGCACGCACCCGCCGCTCGAGGCCGCCGCGGTGTCGGCGCTGCTGCGGCCCGGTGGGTAGCCTGCCGGGCATGACCTCGCCGCCGCCGTTCGGGCGGGTGCTCACCGCGATGGTGACGCCCTTCACCCCTGCCGGCGACCTCGACCTCGACACCGCTCGCGCCCTCGCCGTGCACCTGGTCGACCAGGGCAACGACGGCCTGGTCGTGAACGGCACCACGGGGGAGTCGCCGACGACCAGCCGCCGGGAGAAGGCCGAGCTGGTCCGGGCCGTGGTCGACGCCGTGGGCGACCGCGCGCACGTCGTCGCCGGGGTCGGCGGCAACGACACCGCGCACACCGTCGAGCTGGCGCAGGACGCCGCCAAGGCCGGGGCGACCGGGCTGCTGTCGGTCACCCCGTACTACTCCCGGCCGCCCGAGGACGGGCTGGTGGCGCACTACGCGCGCAGCGCCGCCGCCACCGACCTGCCGACCATGCTGTACGACATTCCGTCGCGGACCGGCCTGGCCCTGTCGCACGCCGTCCTGCTGCGCCTGGCCGAGCTGCCGCAGGTGGTGGCGGTCAAGGACGCCAAGGACGACCTGGTCGCGACGTCCCGGCTGCTCGCCGAGACCGACCTGGCGGTCTACTCGGGCAGCGACGGGCTGAACCTGCCGCTGCTGTCCATCGGGGCGGTCGGCTTCGTCAGCGTGATCAGCCACGTCGTGACGCCGGCGCTGGTCGAGATGGTCGCCGCCCACGACCGCGGCGACGTCGCGCAGGCCCGTGCCCTGCACCTCAGGCTGCTGCCCGTCGTGCGCGGCATGTTCCGCACCCAGGGCGTCATCCTCGGCAAGGCGGCGCTCGCGCTGCTCGGGATGCCGGCCGGTCCGGTCCGGCTGCCGCTGGTCGACGCCACACCCGAGCAGGTCGACACATTGCGGCGGGACCTGGCTCCCGTCGTCGAGGGGATCGTCGCGTGAGCCACCCGCACCCGGACCTGGGCGCCCCGCCGTCGCTCCCCGCCGGAGGGCTGCGCGTCGTCGCGCTCGGCGGCCTGGCCGAGATCGGCCGCAACATGACGGTGTTCGAGCACGCCGGTCGGCTGCTGGTCGTGGACTGCGGCGTGCTGTTCCCGGAGGAGGAGCAGCCCGGGATCGACCTGATCCTGCCGGACTTCAGCTACATCCGGGACCGTCTCGACGACATCGAGGCGCTGGTGCTCACGCACGGCCACGAGGACCACCTCGGCGCGGTGCCGTACCTGCTGCGCGAGCGGCGCGACATCCCGATCCTGGGCAGCCGCTTCACGCTGGCGCTGCTCGAGGCCAAGCTGCGCGCAGCACCGGATCACCCCGGTGCTGCGGCAGGTCCGCGAGGAGGAGACGGCCCAGGTCGGCCCGTTCGCGCTGGAGTTCTTCGCCGTCAACCACTCGATCCCGGACGCCCTGGCGGTCGCCATCCGCACCGAGGCGGCCTCGTGCTGCACACCGGCGACTTCAAGATGGACCAGCTGCCGCTGGACGGCCGGCTCACCGACCTCGCGCGGCTTCGCCCGGCTCGGCCGACGACGGCGTGGACCTGCTGCTGTCGGACTCCACCAACGCCGAGGTGCCCGGCTTCGTCACCCCGGAACGGGAGATCGGCCCGGTCGTCGACGACGTCATCCGCACCGTGCGTCCGGCCGCGTGATCGTGGCCTGCTTCGCCAGCCACGTGCACCGCGTCCAGCAGGTCCTCGACGCCGCCGAGCGGCACGGCCGGCACGTCGCGTTCGTCGGACGCTCGATGGTCCGCAACATGGGGGTGGCCCGCGACCTGGGGCTGCTCCGGGTCCCGCCGGGCCTGCTGATCGACCTGAAGGACGTCGAGTCGCTGCCGGACAACCGGGTGGTGCTCGATCTCGCACCGGTTCGCAGGGCGAGCCGCTGTCGGCGCTGTCCCGGATGGCCAACCGGGAGCCACCACCAGATCCGGATCGTCCGAGCAGGACACCGTCGTGCTCGCCTCCTCGCTCATCCCGGGCAACGAGAACGCGGTCTTCACCGGGTCATCAACGGGCTGTCCCGGTCGGCGCGACGGTGGTGCACAAGTGCACCGCGAAGGTGCACGTCTCCGGGCCACGCCCCGGCCGGCGAGCTGCGCTACCTGCTCAACGCGGTACGGCCGAAGAACCTGATGCCGGTGCACGGCGAGTGGCGTCACCTGCGGGCGCACGCCGCGCTCGGCGCGCTCACCGGCGATCCCCGCCGAGCGGATCGTGCTGGCCGAGAACGGCGTCGTCGTCGACCTCGTGCGACGGCATGGCCGAGATCGTCGGGCCAGATCGCGCTCGGCTACGTCTACGTCGACGGCCTGGAGGTCGGCGACGTCAGCGAGAGCACGCTGAAGGACCGGCGGATCCTCGGCGACGAGGGGTTCATCACCGTCACCGTCGTCGTCGACGCGGCCACCGGCAAGATCACCGGCGGTCCGCAGATCGCCGCCCGCGGCTTCTCGGACGACCCCCGGGCGTTCGACCCGGTGCGCGCGCTCATCGAGGCCGAGCTGGAGAGCGCCGCCCGCGACGGCGTCACCGAGGCGCACGCGGTCGCGCAGACCGTCCGGCGGGTCGTCGGCCGCTGGGTCAACGACACCTACCGCCGCCGTCCGATGATCATCCCGGTGGTCGTCGAGGTCTGAGCCGCCCTGCGGCGTGTCCGGTGCGTCAGGCCCGGCGGTGTCGCTGCTGCCGGGTAGCGTCCGGCGCATGGCTTCCCGCTCGCCCGCCCCCGCCCGCTCCCGGTCCGGGGGCGGCACGGGCGGCCGCGCCGCCCGCCCCCGGGCGGCGGCCAAGCCGGCTGCCAAGGCTCCGACCAAGGCTCCCGCCAAGGGCGGTGCCCGCCGGCCGGCCGCGGGCGGCCGCGCCGGGACGGCTCGCGGCTCCTCGTCCCGGGGCTCGTCGGGCCTGGGTGCCGAGCTGTCCGGGCTGGTGGTGGCGGTCCTGCGCGGCCTGACCCGGCTGCTGGTCGGCGCGTGGCGGCTGCTCGCCTCCGGGGTCGGCACGGCCGTCCGGGCAGCCACCGGCGGGGCGCGAGACCTCGACACCGCCCACCAGCGCGACGGGTGGGGGCTGCTGCTGCTCGCCGGCGCGCTCGTCACGGCCGGCGGGGCCTGGTGGCGTGCCGGGCAGGCCGGAGGAGCGGTCGGCGACGCGCTGGCCGTCGGCCTCGGCCGCGGTGCGCTCGTCCTGCCGCTGCTGCTCGCGTTCGGCGCCTGGCACGTCCTGCACACCCCCGAGGGTCCGGAGCACGGCGGGCGCGGGCGGGTCGTCATCGGCTGGGTCGCGCTCGGCACCGGCGCGCTGGGCATCCTGCACGTGCTGCGTGGCGACCGGTCGTACGAGGACAAGGGAGGGCTGGCCGGGTACGCCCTCGGCGAGCCGCTGTCCGCGGCACTGACGCCCTACCTCGCGCTGCCGCTGCTGGCGCTGCTGGCCGTCTTCGGGCTGCTGGTGGTGACGGCGACGCCGGTGCACCAGCTCCCGGAGGTCTTCGCCGCGCTGCGCGAGCGGCTCGGCCTCGGGGCCCTCGGGGCGGCGGCGCACCCGGCTGCCGCGCCGGTCGCGCCCGCGCCGCTGCAGCGGAGCCGGCCGCGCACCCGGCAGGGCAGCCTGGCGCAGCAGGACGAGCCGACCGACATCAGCCCGGTGGTGCTCGAGCACCCACCGGGGCCCCAGCCCGAGGCGTTCGAGCCGGAGGCGTTCGAGCCGCCGCAGCACACCCCGATGCCGCCGGTGTCCGAGCAGCTCGTGCTCAAGGGCGACTACGTGCTGCCGCCGTCCGACCTGCTCGCGGCGGGCACCCCGCCCAAGAAGCGCAGCGCCGCGAACGACGAGATCATCGCCGCGCTGTCGCAGGTGCTGCAGGACTTCCAGGTCGACGCCCGGGTCACCGGCTTCTCCCGCGGCCCGACCGTGACCCGCTACGAGATCGAGCTCGGACCGGCCGTCAAGGTCGAGCGGATCAAGACCCTGCAGCGCAACATCGCGTACGCGGTGAAGAGCCCGGACGTGCGGATCATCGACGTCATCCCCGGCAAGAGCGCCATCGGCATCGAGATCCCCAACACCGACCGGGAGAACGTCAGCCTCGGTGACATCCTGCGCAGCAAGGTCGCCCAGGACGACCACCACCCGATGCTGGTGGCCCTCGGCAAGGACATCGAGGGCGGGTTCGTCTGCGCCAACATCGCCAAGACGCCACACATCCTCATCGCCGGCGCGACCGGCGCCGGCAAGTCCGTCTGCATCAACTCGCTGCTGGTCAGCATCCTCACCCGGGCGACCCCGGACGAGGTCCGGATGGTGCTGGTCGACCCCAAGCGCGTCGAGCTCACGGCGTACGAGGGGATCCCGCACCTCATCACGCCGATCATCACCAACCCGAAGAAGGCCGCCGAGGCGCTGCAGTGGGTCGTCCGCGAGATGGACCTGCGCTACGACGACCTCGCGGCCAGTGGCTTCCGGCACGTCGACGACTTCAACCGGGCGGTCCGCGACGGCCAGCTGACGGCGCCGGAGAACAGCGAGCGGGTCTACGCCCCCTATCCGTACCTGCTCGTGATCATCGACGAGCTCGCGGACCTGATGATGGTCGCGCCCCGCGACGTCGAGGACTCGATCGTGCGGATCACCCAGCTCGCCCGGGCCGCCGGCATCCACCTGGTGATCGCCACCCAGCGTCCGTCGGTCGACGTGGTCACCGGCCTGATCAAGGCCAACGTGCCGTCGCGGCTGGCCTTCGCGACGAGCTCGGGCACCGACTCCAAGGTCATCCTCGACCAGCCGGGCGCCGAGAAGCTCATCGGCAAGGGCGACTCGCTGTTCCTGCCGATGGGCGCCAGCAAGCCGCTGCGGGTGCAGGGCGCGCTGGTCACCGACGCCGAGGTGACGGCGGTCGTGGAGCACGTCAAGGGCCAGCGGCAGCCGGCGTTCCGTGAGGACGTGCAGGTCACGCCGGAGACCCGCCGGGAGGTCGACGAGGACATCGGCGACGACCTGGACCTGCTCTGCCAGGCCGTCGAGCTGGTCGTCAGCACCCAGTTCGGCTCGACGTCGATGCTGCAGCGCAAGCTGCGGGTCGGGTTCGCCAAGGCCGGCCGGCTGATGGACCTGATGGAGAGCCGCGGCGTGGTGGGCCCGTCCGAGGGCAGCAAGGCCCGCGACGTCCTGATCCGGCCGGACGAGGTCGAGAGCGTGCTCACGGTGATGCGCGGCGGTGCCTGAGCTCCGCTGGCTCGCCGTCGACCCGGGTCCGGCGGTCTACGCCGGGGTGCACGACCTGGTCGCCGGGGTGGCCGCGCTCGGCGGTGCGGTCGGCTGGCTGCACGTGCCGTCGCGGGACGAGACGTCGGCGTGGCTGGACGCCACGCTCGCCGGTCCGGCCCGCCTGCTGCTCGCGCTGGAGGACGGTGTCGTCGTCGGGTGCGGCCTGTGGGAATGGCGGCCCGAGCCCGTGATGCGACAGAACGCGCAGATCCGCAAGGTGATGGTCGCCGCCGCGGCGCGCGGCCGGGGGGTGGCCCGGCTGCTCGTGGGCGCCCTGGTCGCGGACGCCGAGCGCGCCGGGGTCGAGGTCCTGACGCTGAGCGCCCGCGGCAACAACCACGGTGCGCTGGGCCTGTACCTGAGCCTGGGGTTCACGGTGTCCGGCCGGCTGCCCGACTACATCGCCGTCGGGCAGGACCGCTTCGACGAGGTGCTGCTGCACCGGGACCTCCGGATCGGCCGTGGGTCCGACCCGCCGCTGGTGCGGCACGGCGGGCGCCGCGAGGGTCCGGGCCGGACCTGAGCGGCCGAGGGCCTGCCGGGACGCGTCCCGCGCCGTACGATGACCGGCGATCCCAGGCCGGACGACCAGATGCAGCGGGTCCCGGGAGGAGGGCGCGATGAGCGACGACCACGACCTCGACGCCGGCCCGGACTCCGGCCCCGACCTCGGCACCGCGGTCCGCCGGGCGCGCGAGGCGTCCGGGCTGACGGTGGAGCAGGTCAGCGCCCGCACGAAGATCCGGCCGGCGGTGCTGCGGGACCTGGAGACCGGCGGGACCGGACGCAGCGGCGGCGCGGCGTACGCCCGCGGGCACCTGCGGGCGATCGCCGCGGTGACCGGCGCCGACCCCGACGTGCTGCTGGCGGCCCACGACCGGCAGGCCCCGGACCCGGCCTCGGCCGCGGCGGCGGGCGCTGCGCCGTCGCTGCTCCCCGGCCCGGTCGCACCGGTCTCGCGGCCCGCCCCGGTCCGGCTGCGGCCGCCGGCCGGCGAGCGCGGCCCACGCTGGGGACTGGCCGGCGCCGCGGCCGCCCTGGTGCTGTCGGCACTGCTGCTGCTCGGGGTGCTCACCGGCGGACCGGGCCCGACTCCGGCACCGGCGGCCGGGCCGACGCCGCCGGGGCCGACCGCGTCGCCGCCCGCACCGACGCCGGCGCCGCCGACCGGCGCGGCACTGCGGTTGCAGGTGTCCGGAGCGGACTCCTGGGTGTCGGTCCGCGGGGACGGCGGCGGGCCGCTGTTCGTCGGGGTGCTCGCCGCGGGCACGACGAGGGAGTTCGCCGACCCGGAGCGGCTCTCGCTGACGGTCGGCAACGCCGGCGCGGTCCGGATCGGCTGCGGCGGCGAGCCGGTGGCGGCCGGCGGCTCCGGGCAGGTCCGGCGGTTCGTCTGCGGCCGGGACGGGCTGGCCCCGGCCTGACGGCCGGGCGGCTCGCGCGAGCCGGCCACCTAGACTGCTGCGGTGACCTCCCTGCGCCGCGTGTCCCTGACGACGCTCGGCTGCGCCCGCAACGAGGTCGACTCCGAGGAGCTCGCGGGGCGGCTGGAGTCCGCCGGCTGGACTCTGGTCGAGGACGACGCCGCGGCCGACGTGGCGGTCGTCAACACCTGCGGCTTCGTCGCCTCGGCGAAGAAGGACTCCATCGACACCCTGCTCGCGGCCGGGAACGGGGGAGCCAAGGTCGTCGCGGTCGGCTGCCTCGCCGAGCGGTACGGCAAGGACCTCGCGGACCAGCTGCCGGAGGCCGACGCGGTGCTCGGCTTCGACAGCTACGCCGACCTGTCCACCCACCTGCAGGCGGTGCTGGACGGCGCGGCCCCGGCGGCGCACACGCCGTCGGACCGGCGCAAGCTGCTGCCGCTCAGCCCGGTCGCCCGGTCGCAGCCCGCGGCGCAGCTGGACGTGGGGCTGCCCGGGCACGCCGGCGGGCCGACCGTGCTGCGCCGCCGGCTCGAGGGCGGGCCGGTCGCCCCGCTCAAGCTGGCGTCCGGCTGCGACCGCCGGTGCGCCTTCTGCGCCATCCCGAGCTTCCGCGGCGCGTTCGTCTCCCGCCGGCCCTCCGACGTCCTCGCCGAGGCGCGCTGGTTGGCCGACGAGGGCGTGCGCGAGCTGGTGCTGGTCAGCGAGAACAGCACCTCCTACGGCAAGGACCTCGGCGACCTGCGGCTGCTCGAGACGCTGCTGCCGGAGCTGGCCGCGCTGCCCGGCGTGGACCGGGTCCGGCTGTCCTACCTGCAGCCGGCCGAGATGCGCCCGTCGCTCGTCGAGACGCTCACCACGACGCCGGGCGTCGTGCCGTACTTCGACATGAGCTTCCAGCACTCCTCGGCGACGCTGCTGCGCAGGATGCGGCGCTTCGGCGACACCGACCGGTTCCTGGACCTGCTGGCCACCATCCGCGCGGCGAGCCCCGAGGCGGGGGTCCGCAGCAACGTCATCGTCGGGTTCCCGGGCGAGACCGAGGCCGACGTCGAGGAGCTCGAGCGCTTCCTGCTGGCCGCCCGGCTGGACGCCATCGGCGTGTTCGGCTACTCCGACGAGGACGGCACCGAGGCCGAGGGGCTGCCCGACCACCTGGAGCAGGACGTCGTGGACGCCCGGGTCGCCCGGCTGTCCGCGCTCGCCGAGGAGCTCACCGCCCAGCGCGCCGAGGACCGGGTCGGCGAGGTCGTCGAGGTGCTGGTCGACAGCCCGGACGGCGAGGGCCGTGCCGCGCACCAGGCTCCCGAGGTGGACGGGACGACCCGCCTGGTGGGGAGGTCGTCCGGGTACCGCGTCGGGTCGCTGGTGCGGGCGACCGTCACCGGGTCCGACGGCGTCGACCTGCTCGCCGAGCCGCTGCAGCCGGCCGCTGCGGCATGACGGGTGCCGGATGAGGGCCACCGGATGAGCACCGCGGCGGGACCGCTCGACCCGCTGGCCGACCCACCGTCCCCCGCCAGCACGCTCAACATCGCCAACGCCCTGACGGTGCTCCGCCTGCTGCTGGTGCCGGTCTTCGCCTGGCTGCTGCTGGTCGACGGCGGGGGCGACGCGCAGATGCGGATCGGGGCCTGCCTGGTGTTCGCGCTGGCGTCGTACACCGACCGGGTCGACGGCCAGCTGGCCCGCAAGCACGGCCTGGTCACGTCGTTCGGCAAGCTGGCCGACCCGATCGCGGACAAGGCGCTGACCGGCGCCGCGTTCGTCGGGCTGTCACTGCTCGGCGAGCTGCCCTGGGCGGTGACCGTCGTCGTGGCGGTCCGCGAGGTCGGGATCACGGTCCTGCGCTTCGTGGTGATCCGGCACGGCGTGATCCCGGCCAGCCGCGGCGGCAAGCTCAAGACCCTGCTGCAGGGCCTGGCGATCGGGCTGTACGTGCTGCCGCTGTCCGGTGCGCTCGGGACGACCCGCGCGGTCGTCATGACGCTGGCGGTCGCGGTCACCGTCGTCACCGGTCTGGACTACGTCGCGCGGGCCGTGCGGCTGCGCCGGACGAGCGCGCGCGCCGAGCTCAAGCGCACCCGACGCCTCGCCCGCCGGGGCCGGTCGTGAACGGCGCGGTGCTGGCCGTCGGCGACGAGCTCCTGCTCGGCGACATCGTCAACGGCAACGCGGCCTGGCTCGGCGGGGCGCTCGCCGAGGTGGGGGTGCTGGTCGTGCACTCGGCGATGGTCGGGGACGACGTGCACCGGCTGGCCACGGCGCTGCGCCGGGCGATGGAGGACGCCGACGTCGTGGTCGTCACCGGCGGTCTCGGTCCGACGGTGGACGACCTCACCCGCGACGCGCTGGCGCTGGTCGCCGGGGTGGTGCTCGACCGGGATCCCGCGATCGAGCGGGACCTGCAGGAGCGCTTCGCGGCGTACGGCTACCCGATGCCGCTCGAGGTGCTGCGGCAGGCTGACGTCCCCCGCGGCGGGACCGCCTGGCGCAACCCGGTCGGCACGGCCCCCGGTCTGCGCCTGGAGATCGGCGGACGGCTGGTGGTGGCGCTGCCGGGCCCCCCGCACGAGATGCAGGCGGTCGCGCGCGAGCACCTGCTGCCCGAGCTCGCGGCCCGTACCGGGGCGGTGGTCACGACCCGGACGCTGCGCTGCGCCGGGGGCGGGGAGAGCTCGGTGGCGGAGCTCGTCGAGGCCGCGGTGACCGTGCCTCCCGGCGTCGACCTGGCCTACCTGGCCGGGGACGGCGTCGTGCGGGTGCGCTTCACCACGACCGGCGACCCGGCGGTCCTCGACCCGTTGGTGGCGGCCGGCGCGGCCGCCCTCGGCGACCTGGTCTTCGGGCTGGACGGCGAGACGCTGCCGATGGTCGTGCACCGGGCGCTGCGGGAGCGGGGGCAGACGGTGGCCGTCGCCGAGTCGCTCACCGGCGGCCTGCTGGGCGCCGCGCTGACCCAGCTGCCCGGGTCGTCCGCGACCTTCCGGGGCGGCCTGACGGTGTACGCCACCGACGCCAAGGCCGGCCTCGCGGGGGTGCCCGCCGAGGTGCTCGCGGCGCACGGCGCGGTGTCGGAGCCGACCGCGCGGTCGCTCGCCGAGGGCGCCCGGGCCGCCCTCGGTGCGGACTGGGGCGTCGCGACGACGGGTGTGGCCGGTCCCGACGAGCAGGAGGGCAAGCCGGTCGGCACCGTGCACGTCGCGGTCGCCGGGCCGGCCGGCACGGCCGTGCGCACCGCCCGGCTGCCGGGCGACCGGGAGCGGGTCCGGGCCGTCGCGGTGACCGCGGCGCTGGACCTGCTGCGCCGCTCGCTCGCCGGGCCCGACGCTCCCGCGAGATGATCGTGCGGGTGTGCGTGCCGAGGTGGCGCGGGCGTCCCAGGCGGGTACGGTGAGCGCCACGGCCTCGGGCGGTGGAGGTCCTGGTGCGCGGGAGGTGGGTCACGTGGCGGTGCTCCGCACCCTGATCGGCGAGGCCCTGCGCACGACGCGGCTGCGCCAGGACCGCACGCTGCGCGAGGTCAGCGCGGCCGCCCGGGTCAGCCTGGGATACCTGTCCGAGGTCGAGCGCGGGCAGAAGGAGGCCTCGTCGGAGCTGCTGGCGAGCATCTGCCGGGCGCTCGGCGTGCGGCTGTCCGACGTCCTGCGCGAGGTCAGCGAGAACCTGTCGGCGCTGGAGCCCGAACCCGAGCCGGCGCCGCTGTCGCTGCCGGCCGGGGTGTCGCCGGTGGCCGGCCGGCGGCGCGGCTCGGCCGTCACCGACGTGGCCGCCTGATCGGTCCGGCCGGCGCGGACGCACCGACGTCACCGCCTCCCGCACGATCTGACAGGCTGTGACCTGGCACGGGTCGCGTGCCGGGGCGGTCCTGGCGCTCCGGATCCGGCCTGCCCCGCCCGACCGCCCCGTCCGACACCGACCCTCCGGGAGCACCTCATGGCCAACCCCTTCGTCAAGGGCTGGAAGTACCTGATGGCGGCGTTCGGCGCGAAGATCGACGAGAAGGCCGACCCCCGGGTGCAGATCCAGCAGGCCATCGAGGACGCGCAGCGGCAGCACCAGCAGCTCACCCAGCAGGCCGCGGCCGTGATCGGCAACCAGCGTCAGCTGGAGATGAAGCTGGCCCGGCAGATGACCGACGTCGAGAAGCTGCAGTCCTCGGCCCGTCAGTCGCTGGTGCTCGCCGACCGCGCGCGCGCCGAGGGGAACGGGGCCGACGCGCAGAAGTACGAGCAGACCGCGCAGGCCTTCGCGACCCAGCTGGTCGGCGCCGAGCACGCGATGGAGGACCTCAAGTCGCTGCACGACCAGGCGCTGCAGGCGGCCGAGCAGGCGAAGAAGGCGGTGGAGAACAACGCCATGACCGTGCAGCGCAAGCTGGCGGAGCGCACCCAGCTGCTGAGCCAGCTCGAGCAGGCCAAGATGCAGGAGCAGGTCTCGGCCAGCCTGCAGTCGATGTCGGCGCTGTCGGCGCCCGGCAGCACCCCGTCGCTCGCGGAGGTGCGCGACAAGATCGAGGCCCGGTACGCGAACGCGCTCGGCGCCGCCGAGCTGGCCTCGACGAGCGTCGAGGGCAGGATGCTCGAGGTCGAGAAGAGCACCCTCGACCTGGCCGGAGCCACCCGGCTGGACCAGCTCCGGCAGGGCATGGCGGGTGGGCAGCTGGCCGCCCCGCCGCCCGCCGCCGCGCTGGACGCCGGGACGGAGAGCACGACCGACCGGGGAGCTGCCGGTCCCCGGCTGGACAAGCCGGCGGCGGGCGAGGCGTCCCAGGAGGGGTCCAACCCCTGAGACGCCGCCGAGGTGCGGCGACCGGAGAGGCCGGGCGCCCGCACGCCCCCCGACAGCTGACCCTGGCCTACGAGCTGCGCGCCGAGGCCGACCTGTGGCGCAGCGCGTTCGACGACGCGCCCGTCGGCATGGCCATCGCCACCCCGTACGGCGAGCTGCTCCGGGTCAACCCGACGCTGGTCGGCCTGCTGGGCGGCGAGGCCGACCAGCTGCCGGGCGTCGGCCTGGTCGACCTCACCGCGCCGGAGGACCGTCCGGCGTTGCTGGGTGCCTGGGAGGTGCTGCGCGCGCGGCCGTCCGGGCGCAGCAGCGTGGACTGCCGGATGCTGCGCGCCGACGGCACGACGGTGCCGGTGCAGGTGACGACGTCGCTCGTCGACCCGGGTGACGGCGGGCCGGGTCACCTGGTGCTGCACGTCGAGGACGTCAGCGAGCGGGTCGCCATGCAGGCCGCGCTGCGGCACCTGGCGCTGCACGACAGGCTCACCGGGTTGGCGAACCGCACCCTGCTCGCCGACCGGCTCGAGCAGACCGTCGCCTCGCTGGGGCGCGGGACCGGCGCGGCGCTGCTGTTCCTGGACCTCGACCGGTTCAAGGAGGTCAACGACACGATGGGGCACGCCGCGGGGGACCGGCTCCTGGTGGAGCTGGCCCGCCGGCTGCGCTCGCTGCTGCGCGCCGGGGACACCGCGGCCCGGCTGGGTGGCGACGAGTTCACGGTGCTGTGCCCGGGGGTCGACCTGGCGCAGGCCCGGGCGGTGGCCGACCGCGTCCGGCTGGCCGCCGCCGAGCCCTTCGACATCGACGGTGAGCTCGCCCGGGTCTCGGCCAGCATCGGCGTCGTGATGCTCGCCGAGGGTGACGACGCCGACTCGCTGCTGCGCGACGCCGACACCGCGATGTACGCGGCGAAGCAGCGCGGCCGGGACCGGGCGGTGCTGTTCACCGCCGGCATGCACGACGCGACCGCGCAGCGGCTGCGCACCGAGGCCGAGCTGCGGACGGCGTTGCCGGCCGGTCAGCTGCGGCTGCACTACCAGCCGCTGGTGGACCTGGCCTCCGGCGCCGTCGTCGGGTTGGAGGCGCTGGTGCGCTGGCAGCACCCGGAGCGGGGCCTGCTGCTGCCGGTCGACTTCGTCCCGCTGAGCGAGCACGCCGGCCTGGCGGTCGCGCTCGGCGACTGGGTGCTGGCCGCCGCCGCCCGTCAGGCCCGCAGCTGGCTCGCCGCCGGCAGCCCGACGGTCTGGGTGAACGTGTCGGCCCGGCAGCTCCAGCCAGGGCTGGTCGACCGGGTCGCCGCCGCCTTGCGGGAGCACGACCTGCCGGACGGCGTGCTGGGCCTGGAGATCCCCGAGTCGGCGCTGCTGGACGACCCGGCGCAGGTCACCGGCCTGCTGGTGGCGCTGCGGGCCGCCGGCGTCCGGCTGGCCATCGACGACTTCGGCGCCGGGTTGTCCTCACTGGCCACCCTGGCCGGCCTGCCGGTCGACGCGGTCAAGGTCGACACGGCCGTGGCCGACCGGCTGGGCGAGGGCGGCGGCGGGCGCGCGGTCGTCGCGGCGGCGCTGGCGGTCGGCGCCGCGCAGGGCTTCGACACCGTGGTGGAGGGCGTCGACCAGGCCGACAAGCTCCGGGTGCTGCGCGAGCTCGGCGTGCCGACGGTGCAGGGCTACCACCTCGGCGCGCCGCGACCCCCCGACGAGCTGTCGGACCGCCGCTGACCCGGCCCGGTGGACCCGGTCAGCCCCCGGTGCCCTCGGCGACCGGGCCCATCACCGAGAACGTCGCCCCCCAGGGGTCGGTGAGCACGGCGAACCGCCCGTACGGGCTGTCCGTGGCCGGCAGAACGACGCGGCCGCCGGCCCGGTCCACCGTGGAGACGGCCGCGTCGGTGTCGGCGACCGCGAAGCAGGTCGTCCAGCCCTGCGGGGAGTCCGGGCTCTCCACCCCGCCGAGCCCCCCGAGCGGGTGGTCGGGCGGCCCGTCGGGCGCGCGGAACGTCGAGTAGCCCGGCGCCCCTTCCACCGGGTCGAAGGCGTAGCCGAACACGGCGCTGTAGAAGGTGCGGGCGGCCTCCGGGTCCTGCTCGGCCGTCTCGTTCCAGGTCAGCGCTCCGGGCTCGTTGTAGATCCCGACCCCGGTGTGCTGGGCGCCCTGCCACAGCCCGAACCGGTGGCCCTGCGGGTCGGCGGCGATCGCCATCGTGCCCAGCAGGCCGACCGGCTCCGGGTCGACCGGTGCCGGACCCACCAGCACGGTGCCGCCGGCCTGGTGAATCCGGTCGGCGACCTGCCGGGCGTCGGCGGCGGCGAAGTACGTCGTCCAGGACGGCGCCTCGCCGGCGGCCGTCTGCGGACCCAGCCCGGCGGCGGCCCGGCCGTCGACCAGGCAGGTCAGGTAGCCGCCGAACTCCTCGCCGCCCTCGTACGACCAGCCGAGCAGGTCGGTGTAGAAGGCCTGGGCCGCGGCCAGGTCGGACGCGGCGTAGTCCACCCAGCAGGGCGTCCCGTCGGGCCAGACCGTGTTCCGTGTGGGCATGGTGTCCTCCTCGATGAGCCAGGACTCCGACCGTCTCACCGCCCTCCGACAGTTTCCAGGTGTCCGGGCGTCACCGGGCCGCCCGGCGGGGCGGCGGTGCGCCCTGGGCCGGCGGCGCCGGCCCCGGCTGGCAGCGCGGGCACCAGTACGTGAGCCGGGCGTACGGCGCCTCGCCCTGCTCGTCCGACCGCACCCGGGTGCCGCACCGCCGGCACGGCCGCCCGGCCCGCTCGAAGACCCAGTGGTCCTCGCCCCGGCGCAGCGAGCCGGTCGTGCTCTGCTGCGGGTGGTCGCGGTTGACGCGCATCAGCCGCCGACCGGTCCGGACCAGCGCCGGCAGGTCCGGCACCGCGCCGACGGTCGCCCACGGGCTGAGCCCGCGCAGGAACAGCAGCTCGCAGCGGTAGAGGTTGCCCAGCCCGGCGAGCAGCCGCTGGTCCAGCAGGGCCATCCCCACCTCCCGGTCCGGCCCGGCGGCGAGCCGGCGCACGGCCTCGTCGGCGTCGAACGGCTCCGCCAGCAGGTCCGGCCCCAGGTGCCCGACGGCCTGCGCCTCCTCGGCGGTCGGCAGCAGCTCCACCACCGGCAGCCGGAACCCCACCGCCTCCCACGCCGCGGTGCCGAGCACCACCCGCACCTGCCAGTCCGGCCCGCCGGTCCGGCGGTCCCCGGGGCGGTAGAGGTGCCAGGTGCCGTCCATCCGGAAGTGCGTGTGCAGGCTCAGGCCCCCCTCGACGCGGGTGAGCATGTGCTTGCCGCGCGACACCACCTCGAGCACCCGCCGGCCGCGCAGGTCGGTCGTCGCGAGCTGCGGCACCCGGAAGTCCGAGACCACCAGCACCGAGCCCGCCAGCGCCTCGTGCATCCGGGCGGCCGACAGCCAGACGGTGTCGCCCTCAGGCACGGCCGGCCCCCGCCGCGGGCTCAGCCACGACGCATCCCCGGCGCGCCGCGCAGCCGCCGGCCGCGCGCGCCGAAGCTCTCCTCGTTCACGCCGCGGCGCAGTCCCGGGCGGGTCGGCCGGTCGGCGAGCGACGGGAACGGCCCCGGCTGGCAGACCGGGCACCACCAGGTCTCGCGGGCGTACGGCTCGCCGGTGGCGTCCCGGAACGCCACCTCGGTGCCGCACCGCCGGCACGGCCGGCCCGCCCGGCCGTACACCCAGTGGGTCCGCCCGCGGCGGGTGTCCCCGGTGGTGACCTGGCCCGGGTGCTCGAGGCTGTGCCGCATCATCCGCCGGGCCAGGCGCAGGAACGCGGCGACGTCGACGCCCGCGGCCGGCGTCCACGGGGACACGCCCCGCAGGTAGCAGGTCTCGACCGCCCACAGGTTGCCGATCCCGGCGACGTTGCGCTGGTCGAGGACCGCCTCGACGAGCGGCCGGGCCGGGTCGGCTGCCAGCCGCTGCAGCGCCGCGGCCTCGTCGAACGGCTCGGCGAGCAGGTCGGGTCCGAGGTGGCCCACCACCTCGGTCTCGCGGCCGGTCTCGACCAGCTCGAGCACCGGCATCCGCAGCGCGTACGCGGTCGGCCCGTCGGTCGCCAGCACCAGCCGGATCTCCTCGTCGAAGGCGGCCGGCAGGCGCCGGCCGGGGCCCACGAGCTGCCAGGCGCCGTCCATCTCGAAGTGCGTGTGCAGCGTGAGGCCTCCGGAGAACCGGGTCAGCATGTGCTTGCCGTACGAGTCGAAGGCGAGCACCTGCCGCCCGGACAGGTCGGCCGTCGCGTGCTGCGGCACCCGGAAGTCGCTCCCGGTGACCGTGCGTCCGACGAGGCCGGCCGCCATCCGGCGGGCGGCCTTCCACACGCTGTCACCTTCGGGCACCGGGTCATCGTGCCCCCCGGCGGCTCGGCGAAGCCCGCACACCGGCCGGGCCGGACGCCTAGCGTGCTGGCCAGCCGCATCCGAAGGGGGACCTCATGACTCCGACCCGCGCGTTCGTGGCCGCCGACCGGGCCCTGGCCCGGGTCGTGTCGCAGGTCCGGGACGACCAGTGGGACCGGCCGGTGCCGGTCGAGCAGGTCCCGCGGATGGGCGGCGGCGACGCGACGCTGCGCGAGCTGCTCGCCTACCACGCCTACGACGAGGCGTGGGTGCCGGATCTGGTGGCCGGCCGCACGATGGACGAGGTGGGCCGGGACGCCTACTCGGGCGACCTGCTGGGCGCCGACCCCCGCGCGGCCTACGCCGCCCTGGTGGAGCGCGCCGTCGGTGCCGTCGAGCAGGTCACCGACCTGGACGGGCCGGTGCACTTCTCCTACGGCTCGGTCCCGCTGCGCGAGGGCCTGTGGCATCTCACGACGTTCCGGGCGCTGCGCGCGGCGGACCTGGCGCGGTTCGTCGGCACCGACGACACCCTGGACCCCGAGCTCGTGCAGGCACTGTGGGACGAGCTGTCGCCGCGGGCGGAGCAGCTGCGCGCGATGGGGGTGTTCGACACGGCGCGCGAGGTCGAGCCGGACGCGCCGCTGCAGGAGCGGCTGCTGGCGATGACCGGTCGGCGCCCGCGCGCCTAGGCCCGCAGGCGCAGCCCGCGCGGGGTGGGCCGGAACCCGGCCTGCTCGAGCGCGAGGCCGAGCGCCGACGTCAGCGCCGGCTCGCCGTCCGCCTTCTCGACCGTGAGCTTGCCGAGCGCGCCGTCCCGGACGGCCAGCGCGAGCGCGTCCGCGGCCGGGGCGACGCACGCCGCGTCGTCGGTGAAGCTCAGCAGCGTCTTGCCACCCCGCTCGACGTACAGCACGACCCGGCCGTCGACGAGCACCACCAGGGCGCCGGCCTTGCGCCCGGGCCGGTGCCCGGACTCCTGCGGCGGCCAGGGCAGCGCCGCGCCGTACGGGTTCGCCGGGTCGGTGGCGGCCAGCACCAGCGCGCGGGCCTCGTCCCGGCGGCGGCGCTGGCGCTCGGCGTACGGCGACGCGTCCCACCCACCCGGCACCGGGCTCTGCCACGGCTCCTCCGACTCGGCCGGCCGTACCGCGGCGATCGCGCGCATCCGGTCGACGGCTCCCGGCGCGGCGAACTGGGCCGCGCCCAGGCCCTCCACGAAGTAGCCACGCCGCACCCGGCCGGCCTCCTCGAACGCCTTGAGCACCTGGTAGACGGCACTGAACCCACCGGGCGCGCGCTCGGCGACGACCGCGCCGCGGGTGACCACCCCGTGCCGGTCGAGCAGCGCCTCGGCCAGCGCATGGGTCCGCCGGGTCGGGTCGGGGTCCCGGGCCGGCAGCAGCGACCAGCGGCCGGCGACGGTGGGGGGCCCGGTCCTTGTCGGCATCACCGGCCGGCCGTACCGGCTGCGCGGGCGGGCCGGCGCGGCGCTCGCCCGGTGGGTCGTCCGGCCGCCGGACAGCAGCGCCCGCAGCGGACCGAGCGTGTCGTTGGTGACCCGGCCCGACCAGACCAGGTCCCACAGCGCCTGCACCAGCGCCGGGTCGTCGGTGGAGCCGGCCCGGTCCGACAGGGCGCGGAAGAACAGCGCCTGCCCGCCGTCGAGGGCGTCGAGCACGGCCTCGTGCAGCGGCGTCGGGGACAGCTCGCCGGGCGGCGGCAGGACCAGGTCGGCCGCGTCGGCGGTCTGCAGCGACACCCAGCCGTCGTTGCCCGGCAGCGAGCCCTGCCCCGCCCAGAGCACCTCGCCGGCGGCGGTGAGCTCGTCGAGCATCGCCGGGCGGTACCCGGCCACCCGCGACGGCAGGACCAGCGACTCCAGCGCGCTGGCCGGCACCGCGGCGCCCTGGAGCTGCTCGATCGCGCGCAGCAGACCGTCCTGGCCGCGCCCGGCGGCGACGCCGAGCCCCTGCCACTGCGGCAGGAACCGGGCCAGCGCCTCCGGCGGCACCGGCTCGACCTCCTTGCGCAGCTTGGCCAGCGACCGGCGCCGCAGCATCCGCAGCACCTCGGCGTCGCACCACTCCAGGCCGGTCCCGCCCGGCCGGAACTCGCCCGTGCGCCACCCGGCCGGCGGACGCCAGCCGGGCGAGGGCGCTGTCCACGACGGCCACCCCGAGGCCGAAGCGGCGGGCGACCGCGGCGGCGTCGAACGGCCCGTGCGTGCGGGCGTAGCGCGACACGAGGTCGCCGAGCGGGTCGCGGACCGGCTCGGTGAACACCTCGGCGATGCCGACCGGCAGCGCGGTGCCGAGCGCGTCCTGCAGCCGCCCGGCGTCCTCGACGGCCACCCAGCGCTCCTCGCCGGCGATCCGCACCCGGATCGCCCGGCGGGTGTCCTCCAGCTCGGCGAGCCAGCCGGCGGTCGCGCCCCGCTCGACCGCCTCCGCGGTGCTCAGGTCGCCGAGCCGGCGCAGCAGGTCGGCCGTGGTCTCGACGTCCTTCGCCCGGCGCTCGGGCGTGAGCAGCTGCACCTCCACCTCGATCTCGGCGAGCGCGTCGGCGTCGATGAGCTCGCGCAGCTCGGCCTGGCCGAGCAGCTCGGCCAGCAGCGCGCTGTCCAGCGACAGGGCGTTGGCCCGGCGCTCGGCCAGCGGCGCGTCCCCGTCGTACATGAAGGCGCCGATGTAGCCGAACAGCAGCGAGCGGGCGAACGGCGACGGCTGCTGCGTCTCGACCTCGACCAGCCGGACCTTGCGGGCCTCGACGTCGCGCATGAGCTCCACCAGCCCCGGGACGTCGAACACGTCCTGCAGGCACCTCGCGCATCGTCTCCAGCACGATCGGGAAGCTGCCGTACTGCGCGGCGACGCCCAGCAGCTGCGCGCTGCGCTGCCGCTGCTGCCACAGCGGCGTGCGCCGGGTCGGGTTGCGTCGCGGCAGCAGCAGCGCCCGGGCGGCGCACTCCCGGAACCGGCTCGCGAACAGCGCGCTGCCGCCGACCTCGGCCTGCACCGCAGGCTCGACCTCGTCCGGCTCGAACACCGCGACGCTGCCGTTCGGCGCGTCCTCGGTCTCCGGCAGCCGCAGCACGATCCCGTCGTCGGAGTGCATCGACTGCACGTCGACGCCGTAGCTCTCGCGCAGCCGGGCCGCGAGCGCCAGCGCCCACGGCTGGTTGACCTGCGCGCCGAACGGCGAGTGGACGGCGAGCCGCCAGTCGCCGAGCTCGTCCCGGAACCGCTCGACCAGGATCGTCCGGTCGTCCGGCAGGGTGCCGGTGGCCTCGCGCTGCTCGGCGAGGTAGCCGAGCAGGTTCTTGGTGGCGTTGGCGTCCAGGCCGGCCGTCGCCAGCCGCTCCCGGGCCTGCTCGCCGCCGAGCGCGCTCACCTCCCGCAGGAACGCGCCGAGCGCCCGGCCGAGCTCGACCGGCCGGCCCGGCGCGTCGCCGTGCCAGTACGGCATCCGGCCGGGCTGCCCGGGGGCCGGCGTGACCAGCACCCGGTCGTGGGTGATGTCCTCGATCCGCCAGGCCGACGACCCGAGCAGGAACACGTCGCCGACCCGGGACTCGTAGACCATCTCCTCGTCCAGCTCGCCGACCCGGGACGCCTTCTCGCCGACCAGGAACACCCCGAACATGCCGCGGTCGGGGATGGTGCCGCCGCTGGTGACGGCGAGCCGCTGCGCGCCGGGGCGCCCGGCGAGCACGCCGGTGACCCGGTCCCAGGTGATCCGCGGCCGGAGCTCGGCGAACTCGTCGCTGGGGTAGCGGCCGGAGAGCATGTCCAGGACCGCCTCCAGCGCGGTCTGCGGCAGCCCGGAGAACGGCGCGGACCGGCGGACCAGCGCGGCCAGGTCGTCGACCTGCCAGCTCTCCATCGCGCACATCGCCACCACCTGCTGGGCGAGCACGTCGAGCGGGTTGCGCGGGTAGCTGGTCGCCTCGATGCCGCCGGCGACCATCCGCTCGGCGACGACGGCGCACTGCACGAGGTCGCCGCGGTACTTCGGCAGCACGACGCCGCGGCTCACCGCCCCGACCTGGTGCCCGGCCCGGCCGACCCGCTGCAGGCCGGAGGCGACGCTCGGCGGCGACTCCACCTGCACGACCAGGTCGACGGCGCCCATGTCGATCCCGAGCTCCAGGCTGCTGGTGGCCACCACGGCCGGCAGCCGGCCGGACTTCAGGGCGTCCTCGATCTGCGCGCGCTGCTCACGGGACACCGAGCCGTGGTGCGCCCGGGCGATCTCGACGACGCCCTCGCCGTCGGCGGGCGTGCCGTTGCCCCAGGCGGCCCGGCCGGTCCCGCCCTGGCCGGGGTGCGCGGCGGGGCCGCGCAGGAACGAGGCGCCGTCCGGCTTGACGCCGGCCGAGCCTCCCGGCCGGTCGGGGGCCAGGTCGAGGTCCTGCGGCTCGGGCTCCGGGACGCCGTACGCCCGCTCGGTGGCGATCTCGTTGAGCCGGCTGGTGAGCCGCTCGGCGAGCCGCCGGCTGTTGGCGAACACGATCGTGCTGCGGTGCTGCTCGACGAGGTCGACGATCCGCTCCTCGACGGCCGGCCAGATGCTCGCCCGCGGCTCGGCGCCGGCCGCGCTGCCGCCGCGGACCGGACCGGCGGACTCGCCGAGGCCGGCCATGTCCTCGACCGGGACCACCACCTCGATCTCGATCGTCTTGGTGCTGGGCGGCTGGACCAGCGTCACCTCGCGGCTGCCGCCGAGGAACCGGGCCACCTCGTCCACCGGCCGGACCGTCGCCGACAGGCCGATCCGCTGGGCGGGCCGCTCGAGCAGCTCGTCGAGGCGTTCCAGCGACAGCGCCAGGTGCGCCCCGCGCTTGGTGCCGCTCACCGCGTGCACCTCGTCGACGATGACCGTCTCGACGCCCCGCAGCGACTCGCGGGCGGCGCTGGTCAGCACCAGGAACAGCGACTCCGGGGTGGTGATGAAGACGTCCGGGGGGATCTTGTTGAACGCCCGGCGCTCGGCGGCCGGGGTGTCACCGGAGCGGATGCCGACCGCGAGGTCCGGGACGGGCAGCCCGAGGCGCTGCGCGGCCTGCCGGATGCCGGTCAGCGGGCTGCGCAGGTTGCGCTCGACGTCCACCGCGAGCGCCTTGAGCGGGCTGACGTACAGCACCCGGCAGCGGTGCCGGGGGTCCTCGGGGGGCGGCGTCGAGGCGAGCCGGTCCAGCGACCACAGGAACGCCGACAGCGTCTTGCCGGAGCCGGTCGGTGCGACGACGAGGGTGTCCCGGCCGCTGCTGATCGCGTCCCAGGCACCCTCCTGGGCCGCGGTCGGAGCGGCGAAGGCGGCCGTGAACCAGGTGCGGGTCGCGGGGGAGAAGCGGTCGAGGGCGCTCACCGCCGCATGATCCCCCCTGCTCCGGTGTTCCACCCCCCGGCCGCCGACCCCCCGGCCGCGGGAGCCGCCGGCGCCGGCTCGGGGAGGATGCCCGGGTGAGCCCTTCCGCGTACCCCCGGCACTGGGAGGCCGACGCGGTCCTGGCCGACGGCGGCACGGTGCACGTCCGCCCGATCACGCCGGACGACGCCGACCGGCTGCGGGCGTTCCACAGCCGGCTGTCCCCGGAGACGGTCTACAACCGGTTCTTCTCGATGGTCCGCACGCTGCCCGCCCGGGACGTCGAGCGCTTCACCACGGTCGACCACGACGAGCGGGCGGCCCTGGTGGCCGTGCTGCGCGACCAGATCGTCGGGGTCTGCCGGTACGCCCGGCTGACGGGCACCGCCGACGCCGAGGTGGCCGTCGTCGTCGAGGACGCCCACCAGGGCCGGGGGCTCGGGGCGCTGCTGCTCGAGCACATGGAGGCGGCGGCCCGGGAGCGCGGCGTCGAGCGCTTCGTCGCCGACGTGCTGCCGCAGAACCGCCGGATGCTGGCGGTGTTCCGCAGCGCCGGGTTCGAGATCGCCCGGGAGATGGCGGACGGCTACGTCGAGCTGACCTTCCCGATCCAGGAGACGCCCGCCTCGCTCGAGGTGGTCCGGGCCCGGGAACACCGCGCCGAGGCGCGCAGCGTGGCGCGGCTGCTCAGCCCGGCGGCGGTCGCGGTGGTCGGCGCCTCGCGCCAGCCCGGGACGGCCGGGCACGAGGTCTTCCGCTCCCTGCTCGACCACGGCTTCGACGGCCCGGTCTACCCGGTCAACCCGGCGGCGCCGCACGTGCTGTCGGTGCGGGCCTGGGCCGACGTGCGGGACGTGCCCGACGACGTCGACCTCGCGGTCGTCGCGGTCCCCGCCGCGCAGGTGCTCGCGGCGGTCCGGGCCTGCTCGGAGAAGAACGTCCGCGGTCTGGTGATCGTGTCCGGCGGGTTCGCCGACGCCGGGGAGCAGGGGCGGGCGCGGCTCGCCGAGGTCGTGCAGGCCGCCCGGGACGGCGGGATGCGGCTGATCGGCCCGAACGCCATGGGGGTGATCAACACCGACCCGGGCGTCCGGCTGCACGCCAGCTTCGCCACCGGCGCGCCCTCGTCCGGCCGGGTCGGGGTGTTCAGCCAGTCCGGGGCGCTCGCCGGCACGTTCCTGGCCGAGGCGAGCCGGCGCAACCTCGGGCTGTCGACGTTCGTCTCGATCGGCGACCGCGCGGACGTGTCCGGCAACGACCTGCTGCAGTACTGGCAGGCCGACGCGGCGACCGACATCGTGCTGCTGCACCTGCAGGGCTTCGGCAACCCCCGCAAGTTCGCCCGCATCGCGCGGCGGCTCGGCCGCAGCAAGCCGGTGGTGGCGCTGAAGTCCGGCCGCGGGGCGGGCGACGTCGCGGTCGACGCGCTGTTCGCCTCGGCCGGGGTGGTCCGGGTCTCCACCCTCGCGCAGCTGTTCGAGGCCGGCCAGCTGCTCGCCCTGCAGCCGCTGCCGGCCGGCCGGCGGGTCGGCATCGTCGGGACGTCGAGCGCCCTGGCCGCGCTGGCCACCGACGCCTGCCGGGGCGCCGGCCTGCAGGTGCCGGAGCTCGACGCCGACGTGCGCACCGCGCTGCGGGCGCTCGCCGGGACGACCGAGACGGCGAACCCGGTCGACCTCGGACCGCTGGCCGAGCCCGAGCAGCTCCGGACCGCGCTGCGGCTGGTCGTGGACAGCGGCCAGGTCGACGCGGTCCTCGTGCTGGTCACCCCGCACCCGGACGCGGCCGGGCTGGCCGGGGTGCTCCGGGAGTGCTCGGTGCACGGCCCGCTGCCGGTGCTCGCGTCCTACCTGGGCACCGACGGGGTGCCCGCCGAGCTCGCCGTCGGCAGCGGACCGGGGCGCGGCAGCGTCCCGTCGTACGCCTCGCCGGAGTCGGCGGCGCTGGCGCTGGCCCGTGCAGCGGGCTACGCCGCCTGGCGGGCCCGCCCGCAGGGCGGGGTGCCGGAGCTGCCCGACGTCCGCGGGGAGGCCGCCGCCGCCCTCGCCGCGGGCGCGCCGCACGACGGCAGCTGGCTCGCGCCTGCGGTCACGGCCGACCTGCTCGGCGCGGTCGGCATCGGGGTCTGGCCGGCGGCCTGGCCGGCGGACCTGGAGGCCGCACTCGCCGAGGCGGCCGCGCTGGGCTGGCCGGTGGTGCTGAAGAGCGCGGACGCCCGCTGGCGCAACCGGGCCGACGTCGGCGCCGTCCAGCTGGGTCTGGACGGCCCGGACGAGCTGCGGGTCGCCTGGGAGGCGCTCCACGCGCTGGTGGGCGGCGGCGACGTCGTGGTGCAGCCGATGGCGCCGCCGGGGGTGTCGACCGTCGTCCGGCTGGTCACCGACCCGGCGGTCGGCCCGCTGGTGTCGCTGCGCCTCGGCGGCGTCGCGGCGGACCTGCTGGCCGACCCGCTGGTGCACACGCTGCCGCTGACCGACCTGGACGCCCGGGACCTGGTCCGCGGCATCCGGGGCGCCTCGCTGCTGGAGGGCACGGACGTCGATGCGCTCTGCGACGTGCTGCTGCGGGTGGCCCGTCTGGCCGAGGAGGTGCCCGACGCGGCCGAGGTGCTGCTGGACCCGGTGCTCGTCGGCCGGCGGGGCGTGGTCGTGCTGCACGCCGGCGTGCGGCTGCTCCCGGCCGGGGTCGACCTGGAGCGCGGACCGCGGCGGCTGACCGGCCGCGGGGCGGCGCACCTACGCTGAGCCGGTGCGGCTGACGGAGTTCTGGCGGCGGATGGACGACAAGTTCGGGCCGCTGTACGCGCAGTCCTACGCCGCCGACCAGGTGCTGGGCGAGCTCGGCGGCCGGACGGTCGGCGAGGCGCTGGCCGCCGGCGACGACGTCAAGGGCGTCTGGCGGGCGGTCTGCGACGCCACGTCCGCGCCCGCGTCGGAGCGCTGAACCGCAGCGGCTCGCCCTGGCGTCCCGGGCCGGTCCGCGGGATCCTGGGAGTCGCCGGGGCGCTGCTGCGGTGCCCCGGCGTGTCGTCTGGCTTCGAACACGTGTTCGGCCTAGCGTGTCGTCCTGTCCGGGTGTCCCCAGGCGCGCACCGACCGGCCCGTTCTGTCGGAGGTCGCTCCTAGCGTCACCGCCGATCGGACCGCAGCCCACACACACCGGAGGATCCCGTGGCAGGACCGGACCGCGCGAAGGCCCTGGAGATGGCCCTCGCCCAGATCGACAAGAACTTCGGCAAGGGCTCGGTCATGCGGCTGGGTGACGAGGTGCGCGCGCCGATCCAGGTCATCCCGACCGGGTCCATCGCGCTCGACGTCGCGCTCGGCATCGGCGGCCTGCCGCGTGGTCGCGTCGTCGAGATCTACGGCCCGGAGTCCTCGGGCAAGACGACGGTCGCCCTGCACGCCGTGGCGAACGCGCAGGCCGCCGGCGGGATCGCCGCCTTCATCGACGCCGAGCACGCGCTCGACCCGGAGTACGCGAAGAAGCTGGGCGTCGACACCGACGCGCTGCTGGTGAGCCAGCCCGACACCGGCGAGCAGGCGCTCGAGATCGCCGACATGCTGGTCCGGTCCGGCGCGCTCGACGTCATCGTCATCGACTCGGTGGCCGCGCTGGTGCCCCGCGCCGAGATCGAGGGCGAGATGGGCGACAGCCACGTCGGCCTGCAGGCCCGGCTGATGAGCCAGGCGCTGCGCAAGATGACCGGCGCGCTGTCCGGTACCAACACCACCGCGATCTTCATCAACCAGCTCCGCGAGAAGATCGGCGTCATGTTCGGGTCGCCGGAGACGACGACCGGCGGCAAGGCGCTGAAGTTCTACGCCTCCGTGCGCATCGACGTCCGCCGGATCGAGACGCTCAAGGACGGCGCCGAGGCGGTCGGCAACCGCACTCGCGCGAAGATCGTCAAGAACAAGATGGCGCCGCCGTTCAAGCAGGCCGAGTTCGACATCGTCTACGGCCAGGGCATCAGCCGGGAGGGCTCGCTCATCGACGTGGGCGTCGAGCACGGGTTCGTCCGCAAGTCCGGCGCCTGGTACACCTACGACGGCGACCAGCTCGGGCAGGGCAAGGAGAACGCCCGCGCGTTCCTGCGGGACAACCCCGACCTGGCCGACGAGCTCGAGAAGCGGATCAAGGAGAAGCTGGGCGTGGGCGCCCAGGTCGACGCCGAGGCCGACCTGGTGGCCCCGGTGCCGGTCGACCTGTAGGGCGCTGCCGGATGGCCCTGTCACGAGGGGGCCGGCGGTTCGGGGCGGCCCGGCCTGCCGGCCCGCCGGGCGCGCCGCCGGCCAGCCCGCCGGGCAAGGACGCGGATCCGGTGGCCAGAGCGCGCACCATCTGCCTGCAGCAGCTGGAGCACGCGCCCCGGACCCGGGCAGAGCTTGCGGACGTGCTGGCGCGGCGGGGGGTGCCCGACGAGGCCGCCGCGTCGGTCCTTGCCCGACTCACCGAGGTCGGGATGATCGACGACGCGCTGTTCGCCGAGATGTGGGTGTCGAGCCGGCACCGCGGCCGGGGGCTCGCCGGCCGCGCGCTGACCCAGGAGCTGCGGCGCAAGGGGGTGGCCGACGACCTGGTCCGCGAGGCGGTCGACGGCCTGTCGGCCGAGCAGGAGCTGCAGACCGCCCGCGACCTGGTGAGCCGGCGGCTGCCCTCCACGCGAGGGCTGGCGCCGGACGCCCGGGTCCGCCGGCTGGCCGGCCTGCTCGCCCGCAAGGGGTACCCCGCCGGCGTGGCGTTCCGGGTCGTGCGGGAGGCGCTCGCCGCCGAGGGGGTCGATACCGACGGCCTGCCGGACGAGCCCTTCGACGAGCCGGCCGGCGAGCGCTGACCGGCTCGTCCGACCCCGCCGTCGGCGCTGCCGCCGGCCGCGGTGTCGGACCGGCGTCGCCGGTCCGGCGGCCTGCAGTGGCAGGGTGGGAGCCCCCTCCCGAGGAGCTCGCGTGACCCAGCCGACGACGGCACCCCTGCCCCACCTGCACCTGGGTGGCCGCGCCCTGTCCGTGGTGGGCCGGGCCCGCGTCTACGTCTGCGGCGTGACGCCGTACGACGTGACGCACCTCGGCCACGCCTCGACCTTCGTCTGGGTCGACGTCGCCGAGCGCCTGCTGCGCCGGCTGGGTGTCACGGTGGAGGTCTGCCGCAACGTCACCGACGTGGACGACGTGCTGTTCGAGGCGGCCGACCGGGCCGGCGCGGCGTACGACCGTTTCGCGACCGTGCAGCAGTTCCACTTCGAGCGGGACATGGATGCGCTCGGCGTGCGCCGGCCCACCCACGAGCCGCGCGCGCACACCTACGTGCCGCAGGTCGTCGCGCTCGCCGCGGCGCTGGTCGAGGCGGGCGCGGCGTACGTCGCGCACGGCAGCGTGTACCTCGCCGGTGCCCCCGTCGTGGAGCGCGCCGGCCTGGACCGCGACGCGGCCCTGGCGGCGTTGCGCGACGCCGGGGGCCGGGTCGACGACCCGGCCAAGCGCGACCCGCTGGACCAGGCGGTCTGGCAGCGCAGCGAGCCGGGGGAGCCGGCCTGGCCGAGCCCGTGGGGGGAGGGCAGGCCGGGGTGGCACGCGGAGTGCACGGCGATGGCGCTGTCCACCTACGGCCCGTCGGTCGACCTGCACGCCGGCGGCGCGGACCTGCGCTTCCCGCACCACGCGTTCGAGGCCGCGCAGGCCGAGGCGGCGACCGGGGTGGCGCCGTTCGCCCGCTCGTGGCTGCACGTGGGCCTGGTGGGGTACCGCGGCGAGAAGATGGCGAAGTCCCGCGGCAACCTGGTGTTCGTCCGGGAGCTGCTCGACGAGGTGCCGGCCGGGGTGGTGCGGACCCTGGTGCTGGACCGCCCGTGGGCAGACCCGTGGGAGTACAGCGCCGGGGAGCTCCAGCGGGCCGGCGAGCGGCTGGACGCGCTCTACGCCGCGGCCGGTCGCCCGCACACGGACCCGGCGGCCTCCACGGCGGTGCTCGCCGCCCTGTGCGACGGGCTCGACGTGCCGGCCGCGCTCGACCTGGCCGTCCAGGAGGGCGGCCAGGCGGCTCGCGACCTGATGTCCGTGCTGGCGCTCTGAGCCCGGCCCCCGGGGCCGACCGCCGTGGCCGGGCCGTGACCGAGTCGTGGCCGTTCCCGGCGTCGCGGCAGGCCCGCGCTGTGCTGCAATGCCCAGCATGTGGGGCCAGCCTTCCTGGCGCCCGACCGGAACCGGAGGCGCGTGGTGACCGTGGACGGCGCGCAGCCGCGACCGCTGGTGCTGCTGGAGCACGTGGACAAGTCCTTCGGGGACGTCCAGGTGCTGCATGACATCAACCTGACGGTGGCCCCGGGCGAGGTCGTCGTCGTGATCGGCCCGTCCGGTTCCGGCAAGTCGACGCTGTGCCGCTGCATCAACCGGCTCGAGACGATCGAGTCGGGGCACATCGAGATCGACGGCGTCCCGCTGCCCGCCGAGGGCAGGCAGCTGGCGACCCTGCGCGCCGACGTCGGCATGGTCTTCCAGTCGTTCAACCTGTTCGCGCACAAGAGCGTGCTGGACAACATCACCCTCGGCCCGATGAAGGCGCGGGGCGTCTCCAAGAAGCAGGCCCGGGAGAAGGCGCGCCAGCTGCTGGCCCGGGTCGGGCTGGCGGACAAGGCCGACGCGATGCCGGCGCAGCTCTCCGGCGGGCAGCAGCAGCGGGTGGCGATCGCCCGGGCGCTGGCCATGGAGCCCAAGGTCCTGCTGTTCGACGAGCCGACCTCGGCGCTCGACCCGGAGATGATCAACGAGGTGCTCGAGGTGATGACCGACCTCGCCCGCGAGGGCATGACGATGGTGGTGGTGACGCACGAGATGGGATTCGCCCGCTCGGCCGCCCAGCGCGTGGTGTTCATGGCCGACGGCCGGATCGTCGAGGTGGCGACCCCGCACGACTTCTTCACCAACGCTCAGAGCGAGCGCGCTCGCGACTTCCTGTCCAAGATCCTCACGCACTAGCACCTAACCCGGAAGGACCCCTCATGGGTGTACGACGACTCGGCCTCGCCAGCGGCCTGCTGGGCTTCGCCCTGCTGCTGTCCGCCTGCGGCGGCGACGACACGACGACGGCCGGCGAGCCCGCCACGTCGGTGACGTTCCCCGCCGGCTCGACCATGGAGACGCTGAACAAGGCGCAGAAGATCACGGTCGGGACGAAGTTCGACCAGCCGCTGTTCGGCCTGAAGAACCTGCAGGGCCAGCCGGAGGGCTTCGACGTCGAGATCGCCAAGCTGGTCGCCGGTGAGCTGGGCATCCCGGGCGACAAGGTGGAGTTCGTGGAGACCGTCTCGGCCAACCGCGAGCCGTTCCTGCAGCAGGGCCGGGTCGACATGGTCGTCGCGACCTACACGATCAACGACAAGCGCAAGGAGGTCGTGGACTTCGCCGGCCCGTACTACGTCGCCGGCCAGGACATCATGGTCGCGAAGGGCAACCCGGAGGGCATCACGGGCCCGGACTCGCTGGCCGGCAAGAAGGTCTGCTCCGCCCAGGGCTCGACCCCTGCCAGCAAGATCCGCAGCGACTACCCGCAGGCGCAGCTCGTCGAGTTCGACGTCTACTCCAAGTGCGCGGAGGCCCTCAAGAACGGCCAGGTCGCAGCCGTCACGACGGACAACGTCATCCTGCTGGGCCTGATCGACAAGGACAAGGAGTCCTTCGAGCTGGTCGGCACGCCGTTCACCCAGGAGCCGTACGGCATCGGGGTGGCGCAGGACCGCGACGACCTCCGGCACTTCATCAACGAGTCGCTCACGAAGATGTACCAGGACGGCCGTTGGGCCAAGGCCTGGGAGTCGACCGCCGGCAAGGCCGCCGGGAAGACCCCCGCGCCGCCGGCCATCAACGACTACCAGTGACCTTCGTCGTGGCGCCCGCGTCTCGCGGGCGCCACGACGGCTGCCGTCGGAGGGGGCGCGATGGATGCGGTGCTGGACAATCTCGACGTCTTCGGTGAGGGCTTCCTCCGGACGCTGAGCCTGACGCTGGTCGCCGGCGCGATCTCGCTGGTTCTCGGCACCGTCCTCGCGGCGATGCGCGTCGCGCCGGCAGCGCCGGTCCGGGCGGCCGGCACCACCTACGTCGAGGTCGTCCGCAACACGCCGCTGACCATCGTGTTCTTCTTCGCGGTGTTCGTGCTGCCGCAGGTCGACGTGCGGCTGACGTTCTTCACCTCCGCGGTGGTGGCGCTGTCGGTGTACCACGCGGCGTTCTTCTGCGAGGCCGTGCGGTCCGGCATCAACTCCGTCGGCGTCGGCCAGGCCGAGGCGGCCCGGTCGATCGGGCTGACGTTCGCCCAGACGCTGCGGCACATCGTGCTGCCGCAGGCCTTCCGGACCGTCATCCCGCCGCTGATCAACGTCGTCATCGCGCTGACGAAGAACACCTCGATCGCCAGCGCGTTCGCCGTCGCCGAGCTGACGGCCGTCGGCAGCCGGCTCGCCAACGAGACGGGTCAGGCCATCCCGATCCTGCTGGGCACGGCGGTCTGCTACCTGGTGCTGACCATCCCGTCGGGCCTTGCCGCCGGGTACGTCGAGAAGAAGGTGGCGGTGGCCCGATGACCGCGGTCCTGTACGACGTTCCCGGCCCGAAGGCCCGGCGCCGCAGCCTGCTGCAGAGCCTGGTGTTCGGCGCGCTGCTGCTGGTCGGCGTCGTCGTCGTCGCCCTGCGCCTGGCGTCGAAGGACCAGTTCGAGGGGGAGCGCTGGTCGGTGCTGACCGACCCGGACGTGCAGCGGGTGCTCTACGACGGACTGGTCGGCACGCTCAAGGCAGCAGTCGTCGCGGTCCTGCTGTCCCTGGTCGTCGGCGTGCTGCTGGCGGTCGGCCGGCTGTCGCAGCGGGTCTGGATCCGGGTGCCGGTCCGGGTGTGGGTCGAGCTGTTCCGCGGCCTGCCGTTGCTGCTGGTCATCCTGTTCCTGTTCATCGGCGGCCCGGCGCTCGGCGTGCAGACCTCGCTGTTCTGGTCGCTGGTGATCGGCCTGACGCTGTACAACAGCGCCGTCATCGCCGAGGTCGTCCGGGCCGGGGTGCTGTCGCTGCCGCGGGGGCAGGGCGAGGGCGGGCTCGCGGTCGGGCTGCGGCCGGACCAGGTGATGCGCCACATCCTGCTGCCGCAGGCGATCCGGGTGATGCTCCCCGCGCTGATCAGCCAGGTCGTGGTGCTGCTCAAGGACACCTCGCTCGGCTTCGTGATCGGCTACCTGGAGCTGCTGCGCAGCGGGCGCAACGTCGTCGAGTTCCTGGGCGGCTCGTTCTCCCTGCCGATCTACACCGCCGTCGCGGCGATCTACATCGCGGTGAACCTGTCGCTGTCGCTGCTGGCCAAGCGCGTCGAGCGCGGTCGGGGGCACGCCGGCCGGCCGGTGCGGCCGGAGTCCGTGGCGCTGGCCGACGAGGCCGCCTGACCCGGCCGCCGTCGCAGCGCCGGGTCACCGGCGGGCCCGGCGCCGCCGTACGCTGGCGCCCGTGAGCGCTCCCCGGACGTACGAGGTCCGCACCTACGGGTGCCAGATGAACGTCCACGACAGCGAGCGGATCAGCGGCCTGCTGGACGAGGCCGGGTACGCGCCCGCCCCGGCCGGGGGGACCCCGGACGTCGTGGTGTTCAACACCTGCGCGGTGCGGGAGAACGCCGACAACCGGCTGTACGGCAACCTCGGGCACCTCAAGCCGGTGAAGGACCGCACGCCCGGCATGCAGATCGCCGTCGGGGGGTGCCTGGCGCAGAAGGACCAGGGCGTCATCACGCAGAAGGCGCCGTGGGTCGACGTCGTCTTCGGCACGCACAACGTCGGGGCGCTGCCGGTGCTGCTGGAGCGCGCGCGGGTGGAGCAGGAGAGCCAGGTCGAGCTGCTCGAGGCGCTGGAGGTCTTCCCGAGCGCGCTGCCGGCCCGCCGGGAGAGCGCCGCCACCGCCTGGGTCAGCATCAGCGTCGGCTGCGACAACACGTGCACCTTCTGCATCGTGCCGTCGCTGCGCGGCAAGGAGCGCGACCGCCGCCCGGGCGAGGTCCTGCGCGAGGTCGAGGTGCTGGTCGAGCAGGGCGTGCTCGAGGTGACGCTGCTCGGTCAGAACGTGAACAGCTACGGCCGGGAGTTCGGCGACCGGGCGGCCTTCGCCGCGCTCCTGCGGGCGGTCGGCGGCACCGGGCTGGAGCGGGTCCGCTTCACCAGCCCGCACCCGCGGGACTTCACCGACGACGTCATCGCGGCGATGGCCGAGACACCGGCGGTCTGCCCGAGCCTGCACATGCCGCTGCAGTCCGGCTCGGACGCGGTCCTGCGGGCGATGCGCCGGTCGTACCGGGCCGAGCGCTTCCTGGGCATCCTGGACCGGGTCCGGGCCCAGATCCCGGACGCGGCGATCACGACCGACGTCATCGTGGGCTTCCCCGGCGAGACCGAGCGGGACTTCGAGCAGACCCTGAGCGTGGTGGCGGCCAGCCGCTTCGCCGGCGCCTTCACCTTCCAGTACAGCCCGAGGCCCGGGACGCCGGCGGCGACCTACCCCGACCAGGTGCCCAAGCAGGTCGTGCAGGAGCGGTACGAGCGGCTGGTGGCGCTGCAGGACGGCATCACGCTGGCCGGCAACGAGGCGCAGGTGGGGCGCCGGCTGGAGGTGCTGGTGCACGGCCTCGACTCCACCCGGGGCCGGCTGGACGGCCGCGCGCGCGACAACCGGCTGGTGCACCTGTCGGGGGCGCCCGGCGTCCGGGTCGGTGACGTCGTGGAGGCCGTGGTCACCCGTGGCGCCCCGCACTACCTGGTGGCGGACGGTCCGCTGCTCGGGCACCGCCGGACCGCGGCCGGGAACGCCTGGCAGGCCGGCCGCACGCCGACGACGCCCGGTGTCGCGCTGGGGATGCCCGGCGTCGGCCGGCCCGCCCCGCTGCCCGCCGCGTCCTGCCCGTGACCGACCTGCCGGACGAGCTGGCCGGGATGTCGCCGGAGGACGTCCTGCGCTTCCTGCGGGAGGCCACCGACGCCGAGCTGCTGGGCCGGGTGCACGGGATCGGTACCGACCGCGTGCTGGAGCTGCTCTTCACGGAGTGGGCGCAGCGCTTCCCCGCCGACCCGCGCCGCCAACCGGGTCGGCTGTGCTTCGAGCTCGACGACGACGGGACGACGCACCGCCACGTCCTGGACCTGACGACGACCGGCGCCCGGCACCTCGACGGTGCCGCGGACCGGCCCCGGGCGACGCTGCGCACGTCGCTGGTGCGCTTCCTGCGGGTGGCGGCCGGTGCGCAGGACCCGAAGGCGCTGGTCCTCACCGGCCGGCTGCGGATCGGTGGGGACCTGCTGTGGGCGGTCGGCAGCCTGCGCGGGGCGCAGCAGCGGTGACCCGCAGGGTCGTCGCGGTCGTCGGGCCGACGGCGACCGGCAAGTCGGACCTGGCGGTCGCGCTGGCCGGCGAGCTGGGCGGTGAGGTGGTCAACGCCGACTCGATGCAGCTCTACGCCGGCATGGACATCGGAACGGCCAAGTTGACGCCCGACGAGCGCGGCGGGGTGCCGCACCACCTGCTGGACGTCTGGCCGGTGACCCGGACGGCGACCGCCGCGGACTACCAGCAGCTGTGCCGGGCGGTGCTCGACGACCTGCTCGGCCGCGGGGTCCTGCCGGTGGTCGTGGGCGGGTCGGGGCTGTACCTGCGGGCCGCGCTGGACGACCTGGACTTCCCCGGCACCGACCCGCGGCTGCGGGCCGAGCTGGAGGACGAGCTGGCCGGCGTCGGGCCGTACGCGCTGCACGCCCGGCTGGCGACGCTGGACCCGGCGGCCGCCACGCGGATGGAGCCCGGGAACGGGCGCCGGGTGGTTCGGGCGCTGGAGGTGGTCGCGCTGCCCGGGTCGATGCCCGGCGCGCTCACCTCCTACGCCGCGGTGTACGACGTCGTCCAGGTGGGCCTGGACCGCGACGACCTGGCCGAGCGGGTGGCGGTGCGGGTGGACCGGATGTGGGAGCGGGGGCTGCTCGCCGAGGTCGCCGGGCTGGCCGAGGTGGGGCTGCGCGAGGGACGCACGGCGGGGCGGGCCCTCGGGTACGCCCAGGCGCTGGGCCAGCTCGACGGCCGGCTGACCGGGGCGCAGGCGCGGGAGGCGACCGTGGCGGCGACCCGGCGGTTCGTGCGCCGCCAGCGCGGCTGGTTCCGGCGGGACCCGCGGGTGCACTGGCTGGGCCGCGACGGCACGGAGCTGGGGCAGGCGCTCGAGCTCGTCCGTGCCGGCGGGGACCTGTCGGGGCCGGGCCGTAGCCTGCGGGAGTGAGGTACTCCAAGGGCCACGGCACCGAGAACGACTTCGTGCTGCTGCCCGACCTGGACGACGCGCTCGACCTGACGCCGGCGCTCGTCGCGCGGCTGTGCGACCGGCGTGCCGGCCTCGGCGCCGACGGCGTGCTCCGGGTCGTCCGGCACGACGTCCCGGAGGAGGCGGAGTTCTTCATGGACTACCGCAACGCCGACGGCAGTCTCGCCGAGATGTGCGGCAACGGGGTGCGGGTGTACGCCCGCTACCTGGTGGACGCCGGCCTGGCGCCGTACGGCCGGCTGTCGCTGGCCACCCGCGGCGGCGTGAAGCACGTCGACGTCGACGCGGAGCGGGTGGTGGTCGACATGGGGCCCGCGCGGGTCGGGAAACCGGTGCTCGTCGACGGCGTGCAGGCCACCGCCGTCGACATGGGCAACCCGCACGCCGTGCTGCCGGTGCCCTCGGTGGACGCCCTCGGGGTGCTCGCGCCGGACCGCCGCGACCTCAACGTGGAGTACGCCGAGCAGTGCGGCCCCCGGCACGTGCGGATGCGGGTGCACGAGCGGGGCGTCGGCGAGACCCGGTCGTGCGGCACCGGGGCGTGCGCGGTGGTGGTCGCCGAGGTGCTGCGGGCGGGGGCGGGTCGCGGCGAGCCGTTCCGGGTCGACGTGCCCGGGGGGCGGCTGGTCGTGACGTGGCGCGACGACGGGCACGTGCTGCTGGAGGGTCCCGCGGTGCTGGTCGCCGAGGGCGAGCTGAGAGAGGACTGGCTGCATGACGCCTGAGGAGGCGGTCCGCGGCGTCGCGGGCCCGATCGGCAAGCTGGGCGGGGCGTTCATGTTCGACGCCGCGACGCACGCGCGCGGGCCGGAGCTCGGCCTGGCCGGCTGGTCCTGGTACCACTGCGGCCGGGGTGGGGTCCTCGGCGACTGCGACGCCTCGGTGGTGGTCGCCGCGTTCGGCTTCTTCCCACCGGCGCTGCAGGCCAAGGCCTGGGACCGGGGTCGGGCGGTGCGGCCCGTCGCGCAGTCCGCCCGCGACTACGGCGAGGCGTGCGCCGACTACGGACGACGCACCTTCGCGGGGGTGCCGCAGGCCGGCCGGCTCGCGGACCTGCTGTTCGCTGCCGCGGACGCGGTCGACCCGGCGGGTCTGCCGGTCTTCGCGGGCTGGCGCGCGCTGGCGCCGCAGCTGGCGGACGACGACCCGGCCCGGTTGGCGCTGGCGCTGCACGTGATGCGGGAGCACCGGGGCGGCTCGCACCTGGTCGCGGTGGTGGCTGAGGGCGTGCCGCCGTTGCAGGCCGTGGTGTCCGGGCGCTACGGCACCGCGAACGCGGAGTTCTTCGGCTGGCCGCAGCCGTGGCCGGATCCGGACGACGCCCGCGACGCGATGGCCGCGGCGGAGGGGCGCACCGACCGGCTGGTGCGCCCGGCGTTCGCCGCCCTGCCGGAGAACGACCGGGACGAGCTGGTGGCGGGGCTGCGTGCGCTCGCCGCGTGAAGCCGCGTGCCAGGGGCGACGCGGCGTGTCACGCTGGCGGGGATGACCCGGCCCGAGCACGGTGTTGACCAGTCGATGACTGCTGCGCGCGCCGTTCCCGCTTCCGATCCCGCCATCCACCTCGACGCCGACCTGCCCGAGGAGCTCTTCCACGACCTGGAGGGCGAGGGCTTCGACCTCGAGGAGCGCCAGTCGCTCCGCCGGGTCGCCGGGATCCGGACCGACCTCGAGGACGTCACCGAGGTCGAGTACCGCGCGCTGCGCCTGGAGCGGGTCGTGCTGATGGGCGTGTACGCCTACGGCGACGCGGTCGGCGCGGAGAACTCGCTGAAGGAGCTGCAGGCGCTCGCCGAGACGGCTGGCTGCGAGGTGCTCGAAGGTCTCGCGCAGCGACGCGAGAAGCCCGACCCGAAGACGTTCGTCGGGTCCGGCAAGGCCCGTGAGCTGCGCGACGCCGTGCTCGCCTCCGGCGCGGACACCGTCATCTGCGACGGTGAGCTCACCCCCGGCCAGCTGCGCAGCCTCGAGGAGATCGTCAAAGTCAAGGTCATCGACCGGACCTGGCTGATCCTGGACATCTTCGCCCAGCACGCGACGAGCCGAGAGGGCAAGGCGCAGGTCGAGCTGGCGCAGATGACGTACATGCTGCCGCGGCTGCGCGGCTGGGGTGAGTCGCTGTCCCGGCAGGGCGGTGGCGCCGGTGGCTCCGGGTCCGGCGGTGTCGGTACCCGTGGTCCCGGTGAGACCAAGATCGAGACCGACCGGCGGCGGATCCGTAGCCGCAAGGCCAAGCTGGCCGCGGAGATCCGCGAGATGAAGACGGCCCGCGACACCAAGCGGCAGGAGCGCCGCCGCAACGCGGTGCCCAGCGTCGCGATCGCCGGCTACACCAACGCCGGGAAGAGCTCGCTGCTCAACCGGCTGACCGGCGCCGGGGTCCTGGTCGAGGACGCGCTGTTCGCCACGCTCGACCCGACCGTGCGCAAGGCGCAGACGCCGGCCGGGCGCGAGTTCACGCTGACCGACACGGTGGGCTTCGTGCGGCTGCTGCCGCACCAGCTCGTCGAGGCGTTCCGCTCCACCCTGGAGGAGGTCGCCGACGCCGACCTCATCCTGCACGTCGTCGACGGCTCGCACCCCGACCCGGAGGGCCAGCTCTCCGCGGTGCGGGGCGTGTTCGCCGACATCGGCGCCACCGGCGTCCCGGAGATCGTCGTCATCAACAAGAGCGACCTCGCGGACCCGGTCGTGCTGGGCCGTCTGCAGCGCCGCGAGAAGCACGCCGTGCTCGTGTCGGCCCGCACCGGCGCCGGGCTGCCGGACCTGCTCACGATCCTCGAGGCGGAGGTGCCGCACCCGGACGTGCTCGTGCACGTGGTGCTGCCGTACGCCTCCGGCGCGCTGGTGTCCCGGATCCACTCCGAGGGCGAGGTGCTCTCGGAGGAGCATCTGGGGGAGGGGACCCGCATGCAGGCCCGGGTCGGCCCGCAGCTGGCGTCGGAGCTCACGGCGTACGCGGTGGCATGACGCCGTCGCTGGACGGCCGTCGCTTTCGCGAGGCGGATCGGACCCTGCACTTCCGGGAGGACCGCGAGGGGACGTTGACGGGCACGTACGCCGGCGGGTCGGTCGTCGCCGGGGCGTTCGCGGGGCGGCGCGACGGGCGGGACGTGACGTTCGGCTGGACCCAGATCGAGCGCAACGGCCTGCGGACCACCGGCCGCGCCGACGCCCGGATCGAGGTGCTCGACGACGGGCGGCTACGCCTGCACGAGAGCTGGCAGGTCGACTCGACGCCGGCCGAGGGGACCGCGGTGCTCGAGGAGCTGCCCGGGCCGAGGTGGGTCCGCAGCCGGGTCGCCCACCCGACAGCGTCGATCGCGAAGGCGCAGCAGTTCTACGGCGGGGTGCTCGGGCTGGCCTGCGACGGGCCGTACCAGGACACGCCGCTGGAGATGCTGTTCGTCGAGCTCCCGGGCGGGGCTCAGCTCGAGCTGACCGCCGGGGGTGAGGAGCCGCTTCCCGGCACACGGGACGACCTGCTCGTGCTCTACCTGCCGGCGGCCCGCGACGTCGCCGATCTGCGGGCCCGCCTGGAGGCCGCCGGCGTGGTCGCCGAGCGACCGGCCAACCCGTACTGGGAGCGCATGGGGGTCACCGTGCGCGATCCGGACGGCCGGCTGGTCGTCGTCGCGCACACGCCCGCCTGAGTCCGGCTTCATCCACAGAGTGCCCCCCGCGAGGTGCGCCGGACTCGTACCATCCGCGCGTGCAGCGCCCCGTCGTGGTTCTCGCCCTGGTCCTGGGACTGTCGTCGTGCGGGGGCGGGTCGTCGGGGCCGGGGACGCTGCCGGGGCTGACGCCGTCGGGTTCGGCGGTGGCGACGGTCGAGCCGACGCGCGGCGGTCTCTGCTCCGACCGGCCCAATACCGACGCCCGCCCCGAGGATGGCAGTGCCGGGCACAGACTTGAGCCCGGCTGGCAGTGCTGAGTCTTTCGCGCAGCGGTGGTTTGCGAACGTAAATCAAGCCTACGCATCCCTGGATGCGAAGCCGATCCGACTCCTCAGTACATCGGATTGCCTGACCTGCCAAGCTTACATTAAGGACCTTGAGCGCACCGCCGCAGCCGGCGAGACGGTGGCCGGCGGGCAATTCGCGATTCGTAGTGTGGCTACACGCGAGGCCGGTCCTGTCAACGCTGCGGTTCTCGTTCAGTATGACGTCTCGCAGTTGCGTGTGTTCAACGCACAGGGACAAGAACTTGCCGGTGTGCCGGCAAAGAACAATGTCACCGTTGAAGTGCGCCTGCGCATGACCGATGACCACTGGATGGTCGCGGAAGTGGAGCGGTCATGAATGTCACCCTGCGACTCGCGGGTCTCGCGGGTCTGCTTGGCGTGGGAGGCCTGGCCGCAGCGCTGCCGGCGGTCGCGGCCTGTGTTCCCCCGCCCGTAGGTTGCCGTCAGACGGACTGCGACGTGGGATTCTGCAGTGGCGGTGATCCTCTCACACCACCGCGCCCCGAAGTGCCTGGGGCGGGCGGCGACTCAGGCGCACCAGCGAGGCGCTACCTATTCGTGCCTGCCTGTACCGGCAACTCGCCCCTCACGGATGGCGTCCTCTGTGAGCTCGCGACAAAGAGCTGCCCCAGGCCTGGAGACATCAGATATTGGGTGTACGTGCTGTCCACTGCTGGCGCGGCGCAATCGGACCGCTGGGTGCGGGAGCTCAACCCACCGAGTATGTGTTTGGGTGGCGCAACTGTGACCGCGCTCAGCCCGTTGACGGGCTTGATTAATGCAATGCGTAAGGACTGGAAATCGTTCCCTCTTCCGGCCGCATCTGTTTTGACTCAGCCCAGCGAGCGCACCTTGGTGGGGGCTGTAACCCGCTTCCGAGCAAACTCCCCTGGGATGTCGACCTTGCCGTCCAAGATGATTCTTGGATTCCCCGTATCGCTTCACGTCAAGGCCACGAGGTACGTGTGGGACTTCGGGGATGGCACGACTTGGTCTACGGATGTCCAGCCTGGGGCAATGGCGCCCGCTGTTGGTTATACGTACCGTCAGCCAGGGGCCCTAGACGGTTACACTTCGCACCTATTACGCCGCCACATTCACCATAGCCGACGATGCGCTAGTCTACGAATTGCCAGGCGAGGCGGATGTTCCGGGGGTCCCCGTCGCCTTGAGCGCACTTGAGGCCCGGGCGCGCCTGGAAGCGGGCCTGGCCAATTAGCGGTATGGCGTGATGACTTCTTCCAGCGGTGGGAAAATGCACCTCTACACCTTCCGCAGCACCGTCACGACCCGGCCCAGCACCACGGCGGCGTCGCCGGGAATGGGCGCGTAGGCGTCGTTCTGCGGCAGCAGCCAGACGTGGCCATCCCGTCGCTTGTAGGTCTTGACCGTCGCCTCGCCGTCGATCATGGCGGCGACGATGTCCCCGTTGCTGGCGTCCGGCTGCTGGCGGACGACTACCCAGTCGCCGTCGGCGATGGCGGCGTCCACCATGGAGTCACCGACGACCTTGAGCAGGAACAGGTTGCCTGTGCCCACGAGCTCGCGGGGCAGCGGGAACACGTCCTCGACGGCCTGCTCGGCGAGGATGGGGCCGCCGGCGGCGATGCGACCGAGAACCGGCACGTACGCGGGCTGCGGGTGAGCGGCCCGCTCGGCGGCCTCGTCGGTGGACCGCTCGGCCGCTGCCGTCTCGCCGGGCATCCGGACGTCGACGGCCCGCGGGCGGCTCGGGTCGCGCCGCAGGAACCCCTTCTTCTGCAGCGTCATCAGCTGGTGCGAGACGCTGGACGTACTGGTGAGGCCGACAGCCTCGCCGATCTCCCGAACGGTGGGCGGGTAGCCGCGGCGCTCCACGGACTCCCGGATCACCTCGAGCACCTTGCGCTGGCGAGGGGTCAGGCCGGACTCGTCTGCCGGTCCGTCCGGCAGGTCCCGCACGGTTCCGGGCTCCTTGGTCGACACGGCCACCACTCCCTCGTCTCGCGGGGATCGCCACCCCGGCTCAGGCCCGGACGCTAGCCCTCGCAGGCCCCGGACTCAAACACCTGTTCGAACGTGTCGCGACTTTGTCGGACCGCTGCGGTACAACTTCGCCCAGACGTTCGATCGAACGCGTGTTCGGGTAGGCCGAGCCGCGACGAGACGAAGGAGAGCACCATGGGCACCACGTTCACCACGGCCGCGACCTCGGCCCGCACCGCCCCCAGCCGGCGTTCGACCCACCTGACCGGCCGCGGCCGGCTGCTCGTGCTGGCCGGGCTGGTGGCCCTGATGCTGGCCGCTTTCGCCGCCGGCCGGTCGGCAAGCAGCCAGGCCGTGGAGCAGCCGGCTGGCCCGCCGACCCTGACGCAGATCGTCGTCGAGCCGGGGGACACGCTCTGGGCGGTGGCGCGACGGGTCGCTCCCGAGCGGGACCCGCGCGAGCTGGTCAGCCAGATCCGTCGGCTGAACGACCTTCCGACCGCGGCTCTGCAGGTGGGCCAGCAGCTGCTCCTCCCGGCCGCGGCGTAACCGACGGCTCGCGACGACTGAGCACCTCCAGGTTGTTGCTGATGAAGCCGTTGACCCCGAGTTCGGCGAGCCGTTCGTAGTCCGCCGGCGTGTCGACCGGCCAGGTCATGACGACGTCCGCGAGTGAACGGAGGTGCTCGACCCGGGCGGCCGTGAGCAGGCTCTGGTGCACGGAGATCCCCCACGTCGGGTGCACCGCCAGGCGTCTGTCGAGGCGGGCCAACTCGGTGCGGCTCCGGACCGAGTGCACTACGCGCGCGCCGGCGACGGCGTCGAAGGCGTCGAGCATCCGCCAGTGCCGGCTGCAGACCGCGTACGGCGGCGCGTCACGCATGGCCTGCCGGACGCGACGGCCGAGCCACGGCTGCCAGCCCTTCAGGTCCAGGAGCAGGCAGGCCTGGGGCGGGGCGGCTCGCGCAACCTCGGCCAGGAGCAGCGGCTCCCGGCGCAGCAGGTACCACGGCTCCCACAGCCAGGGCAGCGGCCCCAGGCTCTTGGCGTGACGGACCTCCAGCCGCCCGCGGCGCAGGTGCACGTCGCCCTCCAGCAGATCGGCGTCCGCGTGACCGGCCTGCAGCTGCGCAAGGTCGTTCGCCACCCGGTGGGCGACGTGCACGACGCTCACGGGTCGCAGGTCCGGCGCTGCTCGGGAAGCCTCGGAGGGTCGGATCCGGCTCCTGCGCACGTCCGTCGTGCGGCCGGCCAGGCGGCGCGCGGCGTACAGGCCGAACAGGGCAACGGCCGCCCCGAAGACGCCGTCGATGATGAAGTGGTTGGCGGTGAGCACGACCGATGCGAGCATGGCCAGTGGGAGCAGGACGCCGATCGCACGTACGAGCAGGTGCCTGGCGTGCTGGACGAGAAACAGGCCGACGAGCATGTCCCAGCCGACGTGCAGGCTCGGCACGGCGGCGTACTGGTTGACGAACGCCGGTGGCTGCAGCACCCGGTAGGCCTGTGACCGAGCCGCCACGGAGTCGACGAACCCCAGCCCGGCCAGCCGCGGCGGGGCCACCGGGAACACGGCGAAGATGACCAGGCCGATGACCCCGGAGATGACGAGCGCGTTCCGCAACTGGAAGTATTGCGGTGGATGCCTGCGCACCAACCACAGCAGGACCAGCCCGATGACCGGCCAGTGCCCCCAGATGTACACCCAGTTCAGGAGCTGTACGACCAGGTCGTGCGGCAGGACCCACTCCTGCAACGTGCGCTCGTGGAACATCCCCAGCATCTGCTCCAGGGCGACGATCCGCTGAGCGTTCTCGATCGCTCGGGCCGGGTTCGCCTCGGTGACGCCCCGGGTGCCGAAGTAGGCCAGCACCCCTGCCAGCACGACGAGGAACTCGATGAAGATGTGCCGCGGTCGGGATCGCGGTGGCAGCGCGCGCACCGGCACGCTCAGGCTGCGGCGCGTCAGGCCCCGCAACGTCGTACTCGTGTCCGTCATCAGAGGCACCTCGCCGCCCGCCGGTGTCGCAGGGAGCGACACCGGGCACGGAGCCCCATCCTGACCCTGTCGGCGGCTGCACGGTAGGTCCGAACGGGGCATCGCGGACGATGGAGGCCGCGACGGTGCAGGGCAGCTCTTGCTGAGCGTCAGGCCATGCGTACGGGCAGTTCCGGCCAGTGCCCGCGCAGGCGACGGATCAGCAGGCAGCCGCCGCCCAGCAGCAGAGCCGGACCCCACGCCACGACGGCCACGACGGAGACTGCCCCCAGCGCCGAGCCCAGCGGGACACCCAGAGCCACCAGACCGGCCACCAGGGCGCCCTCCTTGGGACCGGCGCCGTGGACCCCGGGCACGATCCCGGCGATCTGGCTCGCGCCGAAGACCCCGAGCAGCGCCAGCGGCGCGACGGTATGGCCGGTGGCGGCGAGCCCGCCGAGCAGCAGGCCCAGAATGGTGAGCTGGTATCCCACGCTGAGCAGCAGCCCGTGCGCGAGGTGCCGGGGCCGCGGCAGCGGCCGCATCGCGAGCAGCCCCGGCCGGCAGGCGACGGACGACCAGGGCCGCGACCAGGACGACCACAGCGACCGCGGTGGCCGCGAGCAGCACCTGCGGCGGCAGTGCGACGCCGGCCAGGACGACGAACAGGGCGAGCCCGATGGCGCCGATGAGGCGGTCCAGGGCGACGTCGGCGAACGCCGCGGGACGGTCGAGCCCGATGTGGTGCAGCTGGTGCGCCCGCCACAGGTCGGCTCCGGCGTGGCCCGGCGTCACCAGCCCGAGCAGCTCGCTCTCGGCGTACACCTTCAGGTGCCAGCGGCGCGACTTGCCGCTGGCCGAGATGCCGTGCCAGCGCAGCGGGCACAGCACGTACTTGCCGACCACCCACGGCGCGAGGCCGAACAGGACGGGCTCGAGATCCAGGGCCGGCAGGCGGTCCAGGTTGAACGCGGCGACGGCCAGCGCGACGACCAGGGCCAGGACCCGCAGAACGGGGGAGTGCGCGGCACGACGCAAGCGGTCGGCGGCACGACGCATGGAGAGCAGCCTCATCGAAGTCAGGTGCACGAAGTGCGACGTCGGGTGCACGGGTGCGGTGACCTCAGCGCTGAGGTTCCGGACGGCGGTTGTCCACAGTGTGCCCGCGGACACGCGGCCTCACGCCAGGGAAGTGTCAGACCCGTCGGGCATGGTCCGTTGCGTGGACAGCAGCACCGCCGCACCGGCTATTCCCGACACCGGCGTGCAGCACGCAGAGCGACGGGCGCGACACGCCGAGCAGTCATGTCTCCGCACTTTCATGATGCGCCCGCGACCTGCGGTTTTGCTGTCGCGAGCCGGGTCGGGGCCCTGGTGGCGCTTGCCCGCGCGTTCGTGGCGTCCTACTGTCCCGGCCACAACATCTAGTGGTTACACCCGTGTAGTTCTCCACATCCTGTGGAACAGCGCGTGCACAGGCTGTGGAGAACGGTGGCCCGGAAGGAGTCCGATCGTGCGTTGCCCGTTCTGCCGGTCGGCCGACTCCCGGGTCGTCGACAGCCGCGAGACGAGCGACGGTGATGCCATCCGGCGTCGCCGGTCGTGCCCGCAGTGCGGCCGGCGCTTCACCACGGTCGAGGAGACCTCCTTGGCCGTGGTGAAGCGCTGCGGAGTGACCGAGCCCTTCAGCCGGGCGAAGGTCATCTCCGGGGTGCGCAAGGCCTGCCAGGGCCGTCCGGTGGACGAGGACGCCCTGGCCCTGCTGGCGCAGCAGGTCGAGGAGATCGTCCGCGAGGGCGGCGCCGCCGAGGTCCCGGCACACGACGTCGGCCTGGCCATCCTCACCCCGCTCCGACGCCTGGACGAGGTCGCCTACCTGCGCTTCGCCAGCGTCTACCGCGACTTCGACTCGCTGGCCGACTTCGAGGCCGAGATCGAGGCCCTGCGCGCCGAGCGCCTCCGCGACACCGCCATCGAACCGCCCGACCCCGGCCCCGCCGGTCGCACGCTGACCCCTGCCTGACACACCTGCACGTCGCGTCTCCTGACGCTGCCCCCATCGGTGAATGCCGCGCCCGTCGCGGTCGTTGTACTTCGAGACGAGAGAAGGAACCTCCATGACGGAGACGGTCAGCGGCGCGCCGCGCCAGGCGAAGCGGTCCGGCGCGAAGCTGCGGGTGGAGCGCGTCTACACGACCGACGGTGTGCACCCCTACGACGAGGTGACCTGGGAGCGGCGCGACGTCGTCATGACCAACTGGCGGGACGGCTCGGTCAACTTCGAGCAGCGCGGCGTGGAGTTCCCGGACTTCTGGTCGGTCAACGCGGCCAACATCGTGACGACGAAGTACTTCCGCGGCGCGGTCGGCAGCGACACCCGCGAGGCGAGCCTGCGGCAGCTCATCGACCGGGTGGTGAAGACGTACGCCGCGGCCGGCGCCGAGCACGGCTACTTCGCCACGGCCGAGGACGCCGAGATCTTCGAGCACGAGCTGACCTGGATGCTGCTGCACCAGGTCTTCAGCTTCAACTCCCCGGTCTGGTTCAACGTCGGCACCAGCGCGCCGCAGCAGGTCAGCGCCTGCTTCATCCTCGCGGTCGACGACCACATGGACTCGATCCTCAACTGGTACCGCGAGGAGGGCCTGATCTTCAAGGGCGGCTCCGGCGCGGGGCTCAACCTGTCCCGCATCCGCTCCTCCAAGGAGCTGCTGTCCTCGGGCGGCACCGCGTCCGGCCCGGTCTCCTTCATGCGCGGTGCGGACGCCTCCGCCGGGACGATCAAGTGCGGCGGCGCGACCCGCCGGGCGGCCAAGATGGTCGTGCTCGACGTGGACCACCCCGACATCGAGGAGTTCATCGAGACCAAGGCGCGCGAGGAGGACAAGATCCGCGCGCTGCGGGACGCCGGCTTCGACATGGACCTCGGCGGCAAGGACATCGTCAGCGTCCAGTACCAGAACGCCAACAACTCCGTGCGGGTCAGCGACGAGTTCATGCGAGCCGTCGAGCAGGGCAAGGAGTTCGGTCTGCGCGCCCGGCTGGACGGCTCGGTCATCGACACGGTCGACGCCCGGACGCTGTGGAAGAAGCTGGCCCAGGCCGCCTGGGAGTGCGCCGACCCCGGCATCCAGTACGACGACACCATCAACGACTGGCACACCAACCCCGAGACCGGCCGGATCACCGCCTCCAACCCGTGCTCGGAGTACATGTCGCTGGACAACTCGTCCTGCAACCTGGCCTCGCTGAACCTGATGAAGTTCCTGCGGCCGGACGGCACGTTCGACGCCAAGCTGTTCGCCAAGTCCGTCGAGATCGTCATCACCGCGATGGACATCTCGATCTGCTTCGCCGACTTCCCGACCGAGCCGATCGGCGAGACCACCCGGGCCTACCGCCAGCTCGGCATCGGCTACGCCAACCTCGGCGCGCTGCTGATGGCCACCGGGCACGCCTACGACTCCGACGGCGGCCGGGCGCTGGCCGCCGCCATCACCTCGCTGATGACCGGCACGGCGTACAAGCGCTCGGCCGAGCTGGCCGCGATCGTCGGCCCGTACGACGGCTACGCCCGCAACGCCGACGCCCACAAGCGGGTCATGCGCAAGCACGCCGCCGCCAACGACGCGGTCCGCCCGGTCGGCGCCGACGACGCCCGCATCCTGCACGAGGCGACCAAGGCCTGGCAGGACTGCCTGGTGGTCGGGGAGCGCAACGGCTACCGCAACGCCCAGGCCTCGGTGATCGCCCCGACCGGCACCATCGGTCTGATGATGGACTGCGACACCACCGGCCTCGAGCCGGACCTGGCGCTGGTCAAGTTCAAGAAGCTGGTCGGCGGCGGGTCGATGCAGATCGTCAACCAGACCGTGCCGCGCGCCCTGCGGACCCTCGGCTACCAGGAGGAGTAGGTCGAGGCGATCGTCGAGCACATCGCCGAGCACGGTCACGTCATCGACGCCCCCGGCCTCAAGCCCGAGCACTACGAGGTCTTCGACTGCGCGATGGGCGAGCGGTCGATCGCCCCGATGGGCCACGTGTCGATGATGGCCGCGATCCAGCCGTTCATCTCGGGCGCGCTCTCCAAGACCGTCAACCTGCCGGACGAGGCGACCGTCGAGGACGTCGAGAACATCTACTTCCAGGGCTGGAAGCTCGGCCTCAAGGCGCTGGCGATCTACCGCGACAACTGCAAGGTCGGCCAGCCGCTGCAGGACAAGAAGGACTCGGAGAAGGGCGCCGAGGTCGCAGACCGTCGTGGAGTACCGGCCGATCCGCAAGCGGCTGCCGAAGAAGCGGCCGTCGCAGACCGTGTCGTTCTCGGTCGCCGGCGCCGAGGGCTACATGACCGCGGGCGCTACCCCGACGACGGCCTCGGCGAGGTCTTCCTCAAGATGAGCAAGCAGGGCTCCACGCTCGCCGGGGTCATGGACGCCTTCTCGGTGGCGATCTCCATCGGCCTGCAGTACGGCGTGCCGCTGGAGACGTTCGTCGCGAAGTTCACCAACATGCGCTTCGAGCCGGCCGGCATGACCGACGACCCGGACGTCCGGATCGCGCAGTCGGTGATGGACTACATCTTCCGTCGCCTGGCGCTGGACTACCTGCCCTACGAGACCCGCGCCGAGCTGGGCATCTTCACCGCCGAGGAGCGGGCCGCGACGGTGGCCGGGCCAGTACGGCGGCGCGCCTGCGGCCGAGGACGAGGTCGACGTCGAGGGCCTGGCGCAGTCGGTGCCGGTGTCGGCCCCGAAGGCCCCGGCCGTCACGCCCGCCCCGGCGCAGGTGCACAGCTCCACCGAGCTGCTGGAGCTGCAGCAGGGCACCGCCGCCGACGCGCCGCTGTGCATGACCTGCGGCATCAAGATGCGCCCGGCCGGCAGCTGCTACGTCTGCGAGGGCTGCGGGAGCACCAGCGGCTGCAGCTGATGTCGCTGCTGCTCACCTAGACGGCGACGAGCGTGACCTGGAGGCGACGAGCGCGCGGGGCGCGGAGACCGGGTCTCCGCGCCCCGCGTGCGCTTGTCATCACCCGAACGGTGTCCGCCGGTCTCGTCCTGAGGTCGTCCGCGGGTCACGGTTCGGTTGCCGGTGAAGCGCTCGGCAGAGTGCGCCGCGGCGCCGACCCGGTGAGGGTCGGCGCCGCAGCGGGCCAGTCGTACGGGGCTGCTTGTCGACGTCCTTGACGTTCTCGCCGCCCTGCTCGAGGTTGCCGCTGGCCTGGTCCCGCTCGCCCTCGGCCTTGTTCCTCGCTTGCCGCCGAGACGCATGTGCACGTCTGGCGGGCCCGACGTCGTCGCGGCACGCGGCCGTCCCCGGGCGACCAGCCACCCGTACGGTCGCGCCATGACCGCCGATCCCGGCCCCGCCGTGTACGTCGCCAGTCCGCTCGGCTTCACCCCCGCCGGCGAGGCCTGGTCGGCGACCGTCCTGCTCCCGGCGCTGCGGGCTGCGGGCCTGCGCCCGCTGGACCCGTGGGCCGAGTCACCGGAGTCGCGGGCGCTCACCAGCGCGCTGGCCCTGCCGGAGGGCGCCGGGCGTCGCGCCGCGCTGCAGGCGGCCGACGAGGCGATCGGCGCCGCCAACGTCGAGCGCATCCGCGAGGCGGCGGGGGTGCTGGCGGTGCTGGACGGCACCGACGTCGACTCGGGCACCGCCGCGGAGATCGGCTGTGCGTCGGCGTGGGGCCTGCCGGTCGTCGGCCTGCGGACCGACCTGCGGCGGACCGGCGACAACGAGGGGGCGACGGTCAACCTGCAGGTCGAGCACTTCATCACCCGGTCGGGTGGCCGCGTGCTTCCTGCCGTCGCGCCCGCCGTCGCCCTGCTCGCGAGGCTGCTGCTCGGCGCCGGGGAAGCCGCCGCGCAGCCGGGCGGGTGACCGCGGCGGCCGGCCCGGCGACCGCGCGTCCCGGGGGACTGGACTCGCGGGACGCGGCGGCCTCACCCCAGCCGGGTGGTGATCTCGATGGACCCCTTCAGGCTGCGGGCCACGGGGCAGCCGTCGGCGTGCACCGCGAGCACCCGCTCCACCTTCTCGCGGTTCTCCTCGGTCACCGTCAGCCCCTCGTAGGTGACGAGAATCCGCTTGACGACCAGGGTGTGCCCCTCCAGCTCGACCTCTCCGCGGGCGTGCCCCACCAGACCGGTGGGGTCGATCCGCCGGGCGCTCAGCGCTCCGGCGAACGTCCCGGTGAGTCAACCGACCGCCGCGCCGACCAGGTGGTCGATGGTGCTGGCGTGCTCGGGGAACTGCCCGGGCGCCGCGCCGTAGTGCTCGGCGATCGCCCCGTGCATGCCGTAGAGGGTCGGCTCGGAGTCCCCCGGGAGGTAGGCCGCGCGCAGCGGCCCCTCCCGGCGCTCCACCCGTACCTGCGAGACGTACGCCACGTCGCCCATGCTCGCTCCTGTCCGTCGGGACGCCGGAACGGCGCCGCTGTCAGCGTTCCCCCTCCCGGACCGGATCATGACCTTGGGCACTACGGAAGTCGCGACGACCTGACGAGGATGGTGCCGTGACCACGACGGTTGGCTGCCCGCGGTGCTCCGCCCCGCTGACGGCCGCGCCGGCCTGCCCGGCCTGCGGGCTGCGGCTGGTCGGCCCGGACGCCCAGCGGCTGTGGGAGCTCGACCAGCAGCTCGCCCCGGTCCTCGCCGAACGGGCCGCCCTGCTGGCCCGCCTCGGGGCCGACCCCGACAGCACCGGCTCGGCCGCGCCGCCGGTCCGTCGGCGCACCGTCCAGGACGTCCTGCTCGCCACCGGCGGCCTGCTGCTGGCACTGGCCGCGGTGGTCTTCGCCGCCTGGTCGTACGGCCGGCTCGGGCCGGAGGGTCGGGTGGTCGCCCTGGTGCTCGTCGCCGGGCTGTCCGCCGGTGCCGCCCCGCTCGCCACCCGCCGGGCGATGACCTCGACCGCCGAGTGCGCCGCGGGCCTGGCGGTCGCGCTCGGCTGCGTCGCGCTGTCGCCCGCACGGATGGCCGGTCTGCTCGGCGCCGCCGACCTCCGACCCGTCACGTTCTACGCCGTGGGCACGGCGGTGCTGGCGGTCGTGACCGCCGGCTACGTCGCGGCGGTGCCGACCAGAGCGGCCCGGATCGGCGCGGTCCTGCTCGCGCACAGCTCGGTGGTCTTCCTGTTGGCCCGCGGCGACGCCGGCCCTGGCGCGGCCGGCCTGGTGCTCGCGGCGACCGCCGCGGTGGACGCGGCGGCCGCGCTCGCGACCCGCGGCCGTACGTCCGGCCCGGCCGTGCACCTGCGCCGGGTCCTGCTCGCCGCGGCCGTGGTCAGCGCCGTCGGCGCGCTGTTCGCCGCCATCACGGCCGACACCGGGGAGCGCACCGCCCCGGCCGCCGGCGCCTACCTGCTGCTCGCCGTCGCCACGCTGCTGGCCGGCCGGGCCACCGGCCGGGTCCAGTCCGTCGTCGGAGCCTGCCTGTTCGGGGCGGCGTCGGCGCAGGCCGCGCTCGGCCCGGTGCTGGGCAACGGCGGTCGGGCCCTGGTGGTCGGGATCTGCGCGGTCGCGGTCGCCACCGTGCCGGTGACCGGCTGGCCGCGGGCCGCACAGCCCGCTGTGCCGTCGGCCGACCGCGAGGCCGGCCTGCCGGGCGCGCTGCGGCTGGCCGCGTTCCTGCTGATCGCCAAGGCCGCCCTGCTGGCGGCGCCGGAGGAGGAGGTCCCGCCCGGCACGCTCGCCGCTGTCGGGCTCGCGGCGGCGGCCGTCGCCGCGGCGACACTGGCCTGGGTCCGGCCCTGGTCGGCCCGCTGGCCGACCGCCCTGTCGGTCGCGCTGCTGGCGGCCGCGGTCGCGGCGCCGGACCTGCCGACGGCCGACCTCCGGGCCGGGCTGGTCGCGGCCGTCGGGATCGCCGGCTGCGCCGCGGCGACCAGGCTGCCGCGGGCCGCCTCGTCCGGCGCCGCGCTGGCCGGCGGCGCCGCCGTGGTCGTCGGGCTGTGGATCTCCCTGGCCGGGCACGACGTCGGGACCGTCGAGGCCTACACGCTGCCGCTCGCCGCGGGCCTGCTGCTCGGCGGGCTCCTGCTGCGCCGGGACAGCCCCACGACCGACTCGGTGCCGGCGTACGGCCCGGGACTGGTCGTGCTGCTCACGCCGACCCTGCTGGTCGCGCTGGGCGACCCGGCGGCCGAGGTGACCCGGCTGCTGCTCCTGCTCCCGGCCGGGGTGGCCGTGCTGCTGCTCGGGGTGGCCCGGCGGCTGCGGGCGCACGTCGTCGCGGGCTCGGCGGGGCTCACCGCGACCGCGCTGCTGCTGCTGGTGCCGTACGCCGAGGCGGTGCCGCGCTGGGTGGGGCTGCTGCTGGCCGGGCTGCTGCTGGTCGGGGTGGGCGCGACGTACGAGGCCCGGCGCCGCGACCTCGACCGGGCCCGGGCGGCGCTCGGGGCGCTGCACTGACGGCCTGACAGGATCCGGCGGTGTCCCCGCCGCTGCCGTCCAGCCTGCGCGGGCTGCCGCGGGAGACCTTCGTGCTCGCCGTCGTCGCGTTCTGCGTCGCGCTCGGCTTCGGCATCGTCGCCCCGGCCATCCCGCTGTTCGCGCAGACCTTCGGGGTCGGCACCACCGCGGCCGGCGCGGTGGTGTCGGCCTTCGCGCTGCTGCGGTTCGTCTCCGGCCTGGCGGCCGGCCGGCTCGTCGACCGGATCGGTGAGCGGACCGCGTTGGTCGGCGGGATCGCGGTCGTCGCCGTCTCCTCGCTGCTCGCCGGCCTGGCCGTCAGCTACCCGCAGCTGCTGGTGCTGCGGGGGATCGGCGGGGTCGGGTCGGCGGTCTTCACGATCGCCGCGACCACCCTGCTGCTGCGGGTCGCGAGCGCGGCGCAGCGCGGCCGGACGCAGAGCGTCTACCGGGCGGGCTTCCTCGTCGGGGGGATCGTCGGCCCTGCCCTCGGCGGGGCGGTGCTGGGCATCTCGCTGCGCGCCCCGTTCTTCCTCTACGCCGCGACCCTGGTGCTGGCCGGGCTGGCCGGCGCCCTGCTGCTCCCGCGCGAACGCCCCGGCGAGCCGGCGGACAGCCCGGCCGTGCCGCTCGGCGTGGCGGACGACGACAGCACCCCGGCGCCGCCGGTCGACCGGGTTCCCGAGGCGCCGTTCCGCACCAGCCTCACCACCGCCCTGGCGTCGCCGGCCTACCGCGCCGCGCTGGTCGGGAACTTCGCGGTCGGCTTCGCGGTGCTGGGCGTGCGCAGCACCGTGGTGCCGTTGCTCGTGGTGACCGGCCTGGGCCTGCCGCCCGGCTGGATCGGGGCGGCGTTCCTGGTCTCCGCGCTGGTCCAGACGGCGCTGCTGCTGCCGGCCGGCCGCGCGGTCGACACGCTCGGGCGGCGTCCGACGCTGATCGCCGGCGGGCTGCTCACCGCCGGGGCGCTCGTCGCGCTGGCCGCCGCGGTCGGCCCGGTGTCGCTGCTGGCGGCGATGACGGGCTTCGGGGTGGGCGCCGCGCTGCTCGGCGTCGCGCCGGCGGCGATCGTCGGCGACGTCGTCGAGGGTCGTGGCGGGACGGCCGTGGCGGTCTGGCAGATGAGCAGCGACCTCGGTTCGATCCTGGGTCCGCTGGCGGCCGGGCTGCTCATCGACCGCGCCTCGTTCGCGGTCGCGCTGCTGGTCAGCGCTGCCGTGGTGGGGGCGGCGGCGCCGGCCGGGCTGTGGGTGCCCCGACGACCCGCGCCCCGCTGAGTCCACAGCTATGTTGACCGCCATGACGCGCCCGCCGGACCCGGTCCCGCACCCCGACGTCGTCCGGCTGGCCAGCCAGTTCGCCGAGCTGGGCGTGCCGACGTACGACACCGTGAGCGTGCTGCACGCCCGCGCCCTGCTCGAGGGCGTGACCCGCCTGCAGGCCGAGCCGGCCGAGGTCGCGCAGGTCCACGACATCCTCGTCGACGGCGCCGCCGGCCTGCTGCCGGCCCGGGTCTACCACCCCGACCCGGGCCGCCCGCTGCCGCTGGTGGTGTACCTGCACGGCGGGGGCTGGGTGCTCGGCGGCATCCGGGCCGCCGACCGGCCGTGCCGCGCGCTGGCCGCCGCCGCCGGCTGCGTCGTCGTGTCGGTGGAGTACCGGCGGGCCCCCGAGACGAAGTTCCCCGGGCCGCTGCTGGACTGCGTGAGCGCGGTGCGGGCGCTGTCGGCGCGCGCCGCCGAGCTGGGCGCGAGCGACCGGCTGGTCCTGATGGGGGACAGCGCCGGCGGCAACCTGGCGGCCGCCACGGCGCTGTGCCTGCGCGACGACGGCGGCCCGCGGGTGGACCGGCAGGTCCTGCTCTACCCCTGCCTGGCCCCGGCCCGGAACAGCCCCTACGCCTCCTACCAGTCCCAGGCCGACGGTCCGTTGATGACCCGGCGGGAGATGCTGTGGTTCTGGGACCTGTACCTGCGCTCGGCGGCGGACGAGACCGACCCGCGCGCGGTGCCGCTGGCGGCGGCCGACCTGAGCGGGCTGCCCGCCACCACGATCGTGGTGGCCGAGCTCGACCCGCTGCGCGACGAGGGCCTGGCCTACGCCGAGCGGCTGGCGGCGGCCGGCGTGCCGGTGACGGCGTCGGTCTACCCGGGCGCCGCCCACGGGTTCTGGTGGCTGGACGCCGCGATGAGCCAGGCCGCCGAGCTCACCGCCGAGCTGGGCGCGCTGCTGCGCGAGGACGCCGCCGCCGACCTCACGCCAGGCAGGTGAGCGGCCGGCCGCCGTTGTAGGCGACCATGTCGCCGAGCGCGGCGGCCAGGTCGATCGGGGCGCCCGGCGCGGCGCCGTCCAGCTCGGCGTACGCCCGGTGCAGGTTCCCGACGATCCGCTCCCGGTCGTGCAGCTCGGCGTACGCCCCGAGGTCGGTCTCGCGGGCGGCCGCCAGCGGCGACAGCCCCGCGGCCCGGCCGCGCTCGGCGACGTCGAGCACGAACCGCAGGTACCCCAGCACGTCGTCGACCAGACCGGGCCCCGCGACGTCGCCGTGCCCGGGCACCACCGTGCGGGCACCGAGTGGCGCCACCACCTCCTCGAGCACCGTCACCGCGCCGGCCACCGAGCCCATCAGCAGGAACGGCGTCCCGCCGGCGAACAGCAGGTCGCCGGCGAACAGCACGCGCTGCTCGGGCAGCCAGACGATCGAGTCGTTGGACGTGTGCGCGGGCCGGCCGACGTGCTGCACCTCGCAGCGCACGTCGTCGACCCACAGCGTCACGCCGTCCCGGTAGGTCAGCGACGGCGGCTCGAGCTCGACGGCGCCCAGGTCGAACGGCGTCCAGAACGGCGGGTCCCGCCAGATGCCGCTCTCGATCTGCGCCTCGCGGGCCTTCTCGTGCGCCACGATCGTGGCCTCGCGGAACTGGTAGTTGCCGTGCGTGTGGTCCCCGTGGTGGTGGGTGTTGACCAGGGTCCGCACCGGCACCGGGGTGACCGTGCGGATCGCCTCGCGGTACGCGCGGGTGCGCGCCTCGGTCGCGCAGGCGTCCACGCTCACCGCGCCGTGCCGGCCCACCAGCAGCCCGGTGTTGTTGATCCACCAGCTGCCGTCCGGCTGCAGGTAGGCGAAGACCCCGTCGGCGACCTCGCGCAGCTCGGGCGAGCCGAGCGCGGACTCGTGCAGGGCGGTGCTCATGGGACCTCCGACGCGCAGCAGCAACACGAGTGTTGATGCACCGTGGCATGCCGGGTCCCGACGGGCAAGGACTGTCGGCGGCCGCGAGTAGCCTGCGAGCCCTCCGGAGGGGGAGTGGTGGGCGTTCTCGAGCTGCGGGTGCACGGCGTGTCCGGCACGCCGCCGCACAGCATGCTGGGCCTGGGCGCCGGCGACGAGGTCCGCCAGGTCGACGGGGACGGCCTCACCGGCTTCTACCGGGCCAAGGAGCCCGGCCTGACCTCCGGGCCCCCGCTGCCGCCCGGAGCCGTCCGGGAGGCGTACTCCTGGGGTGCGCTGACCTCCTCGGCGGGCGGCCCGCTCGGCTGGCTGCGCCGCGCGCTGTGGCTGACGCTGCTGCCGTTCGCGCTGGTCAACGTCGCGATGTGGGCCCGCCCGGGGCTGGCGCTGCCCTCGGTCCGGCGCACGGCGGCCGCGGTGCTGGTGCGCACCGCGGCGCTGCTGCTCACCGCGCTGCTCGTCGCGACGGCCTGCGGGGTGGGCATCGACCTCGTGGCGTGGCAGTGCTTCCGGGGCGGCGTGCGGTCCTGCCCGGGCCTGCCCGGCGTCGCCGACGTGCTCGGCACCGACCTGCTGGACGACCCCGGGCGGCGGCTGGCGGTCGGCCAGCTGCTGCCGCTGGCGCTGCTGGCCGTGTTCGCCTGGCTGTCCCGGCGCACGGTCGCGCGCTACGAGTCCTACCCGGTGCCCCCCGGGCCGCCGGCCTCGGCCGAGCCGGTGCTGGCCCGGCCGGCCATGTGGGACGGCGAGCGCCGGGCCGTGACGCAGCGCCGGCTGCACCTGGCGCTGGGCCTCGCCGTCGTCGTCTCGTTCACCGCGTGGCCGATGCGGCAGCTCGCCGGTGGGGCGGGGTTCGCCGTCACCGGAGCGCTGGCCGGCGCGGTGGCCGTGCTGGTCGTGGTCGCCGCCGGCGTCGGGGTCCGCGACCAGCCGGAGTACGCCGTCGCGGCGCCGGCGCGCGACGGCTCCCGCTGGCTGCTGCTCGGCGCCGTCGCGCTGCTGGCGGTGCAGACCCTGCTGCTGCTGCGCCCGACCGCCGTGCTGGACGAGCAGGGGGACCTGTACGGCGTGGGCGGCATGCCCGGGGGTCTGGTGATCGCGCTGGTCGCGGTCACTGCCGCGCTGGTGGGCGTCGCGCGCAGCGCCTGGTCACCGGCGCTGCTGGCGATACCGGCGGGGGCGGTGACCCTGGCCGGGCTGGCGGACGCCGGCTCGCCGGCCCGCGGGGCGGCCCTGACCGCCGCGCTCGTGGTACCGGCCGGCGGGGCGCTGCTGTGGCACCGGCTCGCCGCCCGCCGGCACGTCGGGTGGGACGCTGCGGCCCCGGCCGTGCTGGTCGGGTCCGCGGTGCTGGTCGCGGTGCTGTTCTCCACCGGGACGACGCTGCTCGCGGCCGACCAGCTCGACGGGGCGCCGCGGTTCAGCGCCTTCGCGGTGCAGCACGACGGGCAGCCGACGCCGCCGGTGCTGCGGCTCGCGGCCGGCTCGGTCCTGCACCGCGGACTGGTGGAGGTGAGCGGCGAGCGGGTGGTGCTGCGTCGGGGCGAGCTGCGGACCGCCACGATCGACCCGGTCGACGGCCTGCCCCGCGAGACGCTGACGTCCCGGCCGCTGACCGGTGGCGAGCTGGTCCTGCCCGGGGGGCTGCTGCGGCTGCGCGACAGCTGCGTGCGCGTCGACGGCGGCACCACCACCGGTGAGCTCGTCGGTGCTGGCCGTACCGCCCGGCGCCCGGGTGTCCGTCGAGGTCGCCGGTGCGGTGCCGGACGGCTGCGGCGACCTGCTGTCGGCGCCGCTGCGCGCGGTCGCGACCGACACGACGGCCCTGCTGACCGTGCCGACCCCGTACGTGTGGTTCGCCGTGGTGCTGCCGCCGCTGGTCCTGCTCGTGCTGGCGGTGCTGCTGGGGCTGCACCTGCAGCTGCGGCGCAGCGCGTACCCGGCCATCGACGCCCTCGCCGCGGCCGAGCTGGGTGCTGCGCCGCCGGCGGTGCTCCGGGCCGCCCGCTCGGCCCGGCGCCGTGCCGCCTACTCGCACCGGGCCGAGGCCGTGATGAGCGTGGTGGCCGTGCCGGCGGTGCTCGCCGCGCTGCTCGTCACGGTGGGTGTGCTGTGGAACCGCCCGCCGTGGGACGCCGACGAGGGGGCCTCGGGCGGGCTGCGCGCGCTGGTCGAGGTCGGCCGCTACCTCGCGGTCGGCCTGGCGGTCCTGCTGGTGCTGCTCGGGGCCCGGCTGCGCGCCTCGGCGAGCCTGCGCCGCACGGTCGGCATCCTGTGGGACCTCGCGACGTTCTGGCCGCGGGCCGCGCACCCCTTCGGCCCGCCCTGCTACGCCGAGCGGGTGGTGCCCGAGCTGACCGCCCGGCTGACCTCGGCACTCGACCGCGGCGACACCGTGGTGCTGTCCGGGCACAGCCAGGGCTCGACCATCTCCGTGGCCGTGCTCATGCAGCTGCGCTCGCACCCGCGGTTCGGCGCGGTGCACTTCGTCTCGTACGGCACGCAGCTGCGCACCTGGTTCGGGCGGGTCTTCCCCGACCTGCTCGGCCCTGGCGTGCTCGGGCACGCACCGGCCGAGCGCCCCGGCTTCGGGTCGGCCTGGCCGGACGCGCCCTCGGTCGCCGGCCCGGCGTTCCTGCCGCCCGACGGCACCCTGGCCGCCGCGCTGCAGGTCGGGGCAGCCGCCGGCGGGCGCTGGCGGAGTCTGTTCCGGCGCACCGACCCGATCGGGTTCCGGGCGCACCAGGACACCGACGGTGGGCCGGTCGACGTGGTCGTCGGCGAGCTCAGCCCGGACCGGACCGGCCTCGGCACCCACAGCGACTACCCGGCCACCCCCGAGTACGCGGTCGTGGTCGGCCCCTGGCTGGAGTGACTGCTCAGACCAGCGTGGACCGTGCGGTGGCGACGTCGTCGACGACGCCGCCGCCCATCCCGACGATCTCGAGCACCCGCCGGGCGGTGCTGCCGGGCGGCGCGACGACCCGCAGCCCCGTTCCGCTGGCGGCGCACGCCCGGGCGAGGGTGTCGATCAGCCGCACCCCGGCGCTGTCGAAGAAGGTCACGCCGCTGAGGTCGAGCACGACCGCCGACACGCCCTCGACCGCGAGCGGCAGGTCGGCCTGCAGGCCCGGCGCCACCACGGCGTCGATCTCGCCGGCTGCGGTCAGCACCCGCACACCGGTCACCCCGGGGTCCTCGGCCCGCAGAGTCACAGCACCTCCATCATCAGGACGCAGACGTCGTCGCGGGTCTGCTCGTCCCGCAGCATGCGGCGGACCAGCAGGTCGACGCTGTCCTGCAGGGACGGCAGCGCCGACGCAGCGGCGGTCGCCGCCAGCAGGTCCAGCCCCTCGTCCAGGCCGCGGTCGCGGCGTTCGACGAGACCATCGGTGTACAGCAGAGCCGGTCGCCGGTCGACAGCCGGACGTCGGCCTCGGTGCGCGGCTGGGGCTGCAGGAACGCGCCGAGCGGGGTGCGACCGGCCCGCCCCACAGCAGGCGCGTCGGCCCGCCGGTGGGCAGCAGCAGCGGCGGCGGGTGGCCGGCGCAGGTGAAGCAGAGCCGCCCGGCGGCCAGGTCGAGCTCGGCGTACGCGACGGTGGCCATCCCTGCGGCCGGGACCTGCTCGACGAACCGGTCCAGCCGGGAGGCGAGCCGGCGCCGGGCCGACCCCCGGCCCCGCGACGGCTCGGACGGCGCTGCGGAGCTGGCCCATGGCGCTGGCGGCGTGCAGGCCGCGGCCCACGACGTCCCCGACCACGACCGCGAGCACGTCGTCGTCGGCCAGGAACGCGTCGTGCCAGTCACCGCCGACCTCCAGCGAGGCCACCCCGGGCCGGTAGGCCGTCGCCATCGCGTACCGCGGGTCCGTGGGCGGGCTGCCGGCCAGCAGCGAGTGCTGCAGGGTGCGGGCCACGTCGGCGTTGTGCTCGTACAGCGCCGCCCGGTCGAGCGCCAGGCCGGCCTGCTGGCCGACGGCGGTCAGCACCTCCAGGTCCAGCGGGTCCGCGCCCGGGTCGTCGCAGTCCGACAGCGACAGCACACCTCGCAGCCCACCCGGGCCGTGCAGCGGGACGACGACCCGGGAGCCGCGCCGGGCCGCCTCGGGGGTCGACAGCGCCAGGGCCGGCGGCAGGCCGGCCGGGTCCAGCTCCTCGCGGGCTGCGCCGTGCGGGCTCAGCTCGCCCGCGCTGTCCAGCAGCCACAGCGAGGCGCCGGCCGCGCCGAGCGGCCCGACCGCCGCGGCGAGCAGCCCGGTGGCGACCGCGTCGACCCCGACGGCGCTCGACAGGCCCTCCGTCGTGCGCTGCAGCGCCCGCAGCCGCCGGGCGACCAGCTCCGCCGCCGCGTGCGCGGCCCGCAGCTCCCGCTCGTAGTGCGCGCGACCGGCGGCGGTGCTCAGGGCGACGCGGACCGGTCCGGCGGGCGAGTCCGCGACGGCGGTCAGCAGCACGGGCAGGTTGCCGCCGGGCGCCTTCAGGTCGACCGCGACCTCGGTCAGCCGGCTCTCCACCCGCAGCAGCGGGGCCAGGTGGGTCTCCCAGTAGATCCGGCCGCCGACGGAGAACAGGTCCGGCAGGCGGCGACCGACCACGTCCGAGGCCTCGCAGTCGAGCCAGCCCAGCACGGACCGGTTCACGGCGCGCACGGTCCCGTCCTGGGCGAGCACGAGCAGCCCGCAGGGCGCCGCGTCCCACTCCCGGTCGGCCGCGACGACCGCGCCGCTCACACCGGGGTCAGCGACAGGTACCGCCGGATCGCCTCGACGACCTGGTCCGGGGCGCTGAGGTTGGGGCAGTGGCCGGTCGCGTCGAGGACGGTCAGCTCGCTGCCGGGCAGGTGCTCGTGGACGTACGCGCCGACCTCCATCGGGGCGATGACGTCGTCCCGGCACTGCAGGACCAGGGCGGGTGTCCGCACCCGGGCGAGGTCGGCCCGGTTGTCCGACAGGAACGTCGTCCGGGCGAACCGCCGGGCCAGGTCCGGGTCGGTCCTGCAGAAGCTGCTGGTCAGCTCCTCGCCCAGCTCCGGCCGGTCCGGGGCGCCCATGACGAGCGGCGCGACGTGCGCCGACCAGCCCAGGTAGTTGCCGTCCATGGTCTCGAGCAGCTCGTCGATCTCGGCGCGGCTGAACCCTCCGCGGTAGCCGTCGTCGTCGACGTACCGGGGGCTCGGGCCGACCAGCACCAGCCGGGCGAACAGGTCGGGTCGCTCGGCGGCGGCGAGCACGCCGATCATCGCGCTGACGGAGTGGCCGACGAACACGACGTCGGTCACCGCGAGCGCGTCGAGGACCTCGACCAGGTCGGCGGCGTAGCCGTCCAACCGGGCGTACTTCGCCGGCTCGTACGCCGTCAGGTCCGAGCCGCCCGCGCCCACGTGGTCGAAGAGCACGACGTGGTGGGTGGACTCGAAGGCGGGCGCGACGTGCCGCCACATGCCCTGGTCGCAGCCGAACCCGTGCGCGAACGCGATCGGCGGTCCGCCCGCGAGCCCGCTCACGGTCACGTTGTTGCGTGCGAGGACGTCCATGACCCGAACACTAGAGGTTTCGACCGCCGTGCGGCAGGGTTGACGGATCACCACCGCCCGGTTCTTCCGGCCGCGCGGCCGCGCTCGGTCGCCCGTGCTCGGTGAACAGGGCGAGCTGTCCCGGCGCCACCTGCGGGCCGCTGCATCAGCACCGCGTTGAGCTCGCCTCCCAGCAGCAGCGCCAGGCTCAGCAGGTAGGCCCAGGTCATCACGATCGCGCCGCCGCCGAACGCGCCCAGCACCGGGTTGCCGTCCGCCGCGATCTCCAGGTACACGCGGAAGCCGGCGCTCGCGACCAACCACAGCGCGGTGGTGGCCACCGCTCCGGGGAACGCGTCGCGCCAGCGGACGGCGGTGTTCGGGGCGACCCGGAGCAGCGCCGTGGCCCACAGCAGCAGCGCGGCCCCGGTCGCCGGGCACGCGCAGCACCTCCCAGCCGGCGCTGAACGCGCTGCCGAGCCCGACGACGCCGGCGACCTCCTCGCCGCGGCCGAGCAGCGGGCCCGACGACGAGCACCACCAGCGTCAGCGCGCCGAGCAGCACGGTGCCGAGCGCGAGAGCCAGCCCGAGCAGCCGGCGGCGCAGCCAGGAGCGGGTCTCCCCGGTGTCGTACGCCAGGTTGAGCGCGTTGACCGCGACCGCGAACGCCCCGGACAGCGTCACCAGCGCGCCCGCGGTCGCGAGCGTCAGCAGCCCGCCCCGGGAGTCCTCGAACAGCGACCGGACCGCCTCGAGCACGCCGCCGGCCTGCTCGGTCAGCACGAGCGACAGCGCGTCGAGCACCCGCTGCTGGGCGCGTTCGGTCACCGACGGCCCGACGACGGCGCCCAGGACGCCGAGCAGGCTGCCGGCCACGAGCAGACCGGGAAAGACGCTGAGCACCGCGAAGAACGCCGTCTCGGCGGCCAGGCCGGGCAGCCGGTCGTCGAGCACCTCGCGCAGGTAGCCGCGGACCGCCCGGGACGTCGTCCGCCAGGCCCGCCGGACCTGCGGCGGCGGGTCGGGTCTCATCCCGGGCAGCCTAGGGGGGCTGGTGGCGCACGGACGGCGCGGGCACGCTGGTCCCGACGCGACGACGCAGGAGGACGACATGGCCTGGCACGAGACGGACCTGGCGCGGGCGCTGGGGGTGCGGCTGCCGATCCTGCAGGCCCCGATGGCGGGCGGCTGGACGACCCCGCGGCTCGTGGCGGCGGTCAGCGAGGCCGGCGGCCTGGGGTCGCTGGGGGCGGCCGTGACGCCGCCGGACGAGCTGCGCGAGCAGATCCGGGCGGTACGGGCGCTGACCGCGAAGCCGTTCGGCGTGAACCTGTTCGCCGAGCTCCCGGCGCCCTCGCCGCGGGGGGTGCAGGACTGGGCCACGGCGGCCGGCGTGCCGGTGCCGTCCGTCGCGGGGCCGTCCGGCCCGCGGCTCGCCGACCAGCTCGCCGTCGTCGTCGAGGAGCGGGTGCCGGTGCTGTCGTTCACCTTCGGCCTGGTGCCGCTCGACGGCCTGGACTGCGTGCTGGTCGGGACGGCCACCACGGTCGAGGAGGCCCGCGCGCTGCAGGAGCACGGCGTGCACGCGATCGTGGCGCAGGGCAGCGAGGCGGGCGGGCACCGCGGCACCTTCCTCGGCCCGGTGGACGCGGCGCTGATCGGCACGATGGCCCTGGTGCCGCAGGTGGTCGACGCCGTGGACGTCCCGGTCGTCGCCGCCGGCGGCATCATGGACGGCCGCGGGATCGCTGCGGCGCGCGCCCTCGGGGCGCAGGGCGCCCAGCTGGGGACGGCCTTCCTCGGTACCGACGAGGCCGCGGTGCCGGCCGACTACCTGGCGGCGCTCGGTGCCCCGACGACCGTGACCCGGTCGCTGACCGGGCGGGCCGCGCGCAGCGTGCGGACGCCGTACGTCGACCGGATGGACCGCTCGGGGCTCGAGCCGCCGGACTTCCCGCTGCCGCGGCTGTTCCTGCGGGAGCGGCCGTTCCTGGCGGGCCAGGGTGGTCCGCTGCTGCGCCGGCTGCCGGCCGCCGAGCTGGTGCGGGCGCTCGAGCGCGAGGTGACGGCGGCGCTCGGCGCGGCGTCCGCCCGTGGCACAGTGCTGGCGTGACCGACGCTGGCGTGACCGACCCGACCCCGGCCGACCTGCACTTCTACTTCGACCCGGTCTGCCCGTTCGCCTGGATGACCAGCAAGTGGGTGCGGCTGGTCGCCGAGCAGCGGACGTACGACGTCGACTGGCGCTTCATCTCGCTGCGCCTGCTGAACAGCCACATCGACTACGACGCGCACTTCCCGCCGGAGTACGAGGCCTCGCACACCGCCGGGCTGCGGCTGCTCCGGGTCGCCGCCCGCGCCCGCGCCGAGCACGGCGGACGCGGCGGTCGGCCGGTTGTACGCCGCGCTGGGCGCGCAGGTCTTCGAGGTGCCGCCGGACTCCGGCGACGTCCCGTGCCCGGATCGCCGGCGGGATGCTCGACGCGGCGCTCGACGAGGCGGGGCTGCCGCGGTCGCTCGCGGCGGCCTACGACGACGACGGGTGGGACGCCGACGATCCAGGCGGAGACCGACGAGGCGCTGCGACTGACCGGCAAGGACGTCGGGACGCCCATCCTGCACTTCCAGCCCCCGGGTGGCGTGGCGTTCTTCGGCCCGGTGATCAGCCGGCTGCCGTCGCCGGAGCAGGCCGCCGAGCTGTGGGACCACGTCGTGGGACTGGCCTCGTTCGCGGGGTTCGCCGAGCTCAAGCGCAGCCTGCGCGAGCTGCCCCAGCTGCGTGCGCTCGGCGTCCGCGAGGACGAGGTCGGCGTTCAGGAGGACTGGCACGGCGGGAGCCGACGCCAGAAGCGCTGACCGTTCCGGACGGCCTCACCGCCCGGCGAGCAGTCGGCGCACCTGCTCGTCGGAGGTCTGCCGGAAGTGCCGGTAGTGCCCGCCGACGGCGGAGAACGCGGCCGGCGCGGACAGGCAGACCAGGTCGTCGGCCGCGGCGGAGATCCGGTCGCACGCCTCGGGGGCGCCGACCGGCACCGCCACCACCAGGCGGGCCGGGTGCGCGGCGCGCGCGCACTCGACGGCCGCCAGCATGCTGGCGCCGGTCGCCAGGCCGTCGTCGACCAGCACGACCGTCCGGCCGGCGAGCTGCAGCGCCGGGCGGTCCCCGCGGTACGCCCGCTCCCGGCGCGCGAGCTCGACCCCCTCGACCCGGGCGACGTGCTCGAGAGCCTGCTCGCTGATCCCGAGCCGTCGGACCAGCGACGGGTTGACGACCCGGACGCCGCCGGAGGCGATCGCCCCGACGGCGAGCTCGGGGGAGCCCGGGGCCCCCAGCTTGCGCACCACGAGCACGTCGAGCGGGGCGTGCAGGGCGCGGGCGACCTCGGCGGCGACCGGAACGCCGCCGCGGGGCAGTCCCAGCACCAGCGGCCGGTCCAGCGCAGGCGCCTCGGCCAGGTGCGCTCCCAGCAGCTTCCCGGCCTGCTCGCGGTCGGCGAACACCAGCGCGCGCCCGCTCATCCCCAGGCCGTCCGGTCGTCCACAGCCCGACCACGCCCGTCGGGCTGCGGCCCCGCTGCGGCGCACTGTGCGGACATGACCTCGGCTTCCGCCCTCACCCTGCGCAGCGCCGGCGAGCTCGCCGCGGCCGTGCCCCACCTCACCGGCTTCGTCCCGGAGCAGAGCCTCGTCGCGATCAGCCTGCGCGGCAAGCGCCGACGGGTCGGGCTGACCCTGCGCGCCGACCTCGACGACTCGCCCGCCCTCGTCGAGCTGGTGGTCGGCGCGATGTGCCGGGACGGCGCCGGCGCCTGCGTCCTGTCGGTGCACACCGCGCAGCGGGCGCCGTCCGGCCTGCCGCGCAGCGACCTGGTCCAGCGCCTGCGCGAGAGCCTGCGGGACCGCGGGGTCCCGGTGCTCGAGGCCCTGCTCGTCCGCGGCGGCCGCTTCTGGTCCTACCTGGACGCCGGGGGAGCTGCCCGGAAGAGGGCACGGCCGTCCCGACGTCGGGCGCGGCACTCGACCGGCTCGCCGCCGGGCAGGCGTTCGCCGGACGGGCGGTCCTGCCGTCCCGGGAGGCCCTGGTGGCCGGCCTGCAACCGTGCCCCGCGCTCGGTCCGGCGGTGGCCCGGCGCCGGCAGGAGGCGGCCCGCCGGGCGCTGCTCGTCGGGCTGTCCGACGCGCCCGAGCTGACCGCGTCGCTGCTGGTGGACGCCTGGTCGACGGCCCTGGCCGGCTGGCGGGAGCGGCCCGGCACGCTGCCGCCCGACGTCCCCGGCCTGGTCGTCGGGCTCGCCGTCGGCCCGGTCCGCGACGCGGTGACGACGTGGCTGCCGGACCGGGACAGCAGCGAGGCGCTCCTGGGGCTGCTCGCGGCGCTGGCCCGCGAGGCCGTGCCGCCGCACGACGCGCTGGTCTGCGCGGTGCTGGCCTGGGCCGGCTACGTCTGCGGCGACGGGGCGTTCGCGTCCGTCGCCGCGCAGCGCGCGCTGGCGAGCGAGCCGGCTGCCGTTCGCCGAGCTCCTGCTCCAGGTGCTGGACCGGCAGGTGCCGCCGCCGACGGTCGCCGCGCTGCTGCGCCGGGCGGGGGGCGGCGGTGCTGTCGAAGCCGGCGCCTGAGCCCTGGTCAGCGCGGGCCGCGGAGCAGCTCGTGCTCGGCCAGCGCCCGGGCAGCACGTCGCGGTAGAGCTCGTCGAGCGGCAGGTCGGCCTCCTCGCCGAGCACCCGGGTCATCGCCGCCAGGCAGTCCAACCCGGCGCGCAGCAGCCCGGGCAGGCCGAGCTTCTGGACGGCCCGGTCCGGGTCCGCGCCGCGGTCGTCCGGCAGCAGCGGCCCGAGGTCCACCGCCATCGGGTCGTGCGCGGGGCCCAGGCGCAGCAGGGCGACCAGCAGCCAGCGCGCCCCGCGCGGGCCGCCCGGGACCGCCGCCAGCAGGTCGGCCACCTGCATCCGGCGGGCGGCCTCGTCCTGCTGCGGGTCGAGCCCGACCAGCAGCGACGCCGTCGGCGCAGACCAACCCGTCGAACAGGTCGAGCGGCTCGACGTCGGCCTCCAGCAGCTGCAGCAGCAGGTCGACCCCGACGTCGGGGTCGAGGCCCTCGAGCAGCCCGGCCAGCACGGCCGACGCGGCGGCGGGGGTCGGCAGCAGCAGCCAGGCCCCGGGGCCGACACCGGCCCGGCTCCGGACGTAGCGGGCCAGCTCCACGCAGGCCCGCAGCCGGAGCTCGACCTGCGTGTCGTCGCTGTCCTGGACGTCGCGCAGCGCCGGCAGCACGCGCTCGACCCGGCGACCGGCGATCCCGACGGCCGCCGAGGCCAGGGCCTGCGCGGTGCTCCGCAGCCACAGCAGCCCCGGGGCGCCCTCGGCCAGGACCCGGTCGGCCAGGGTGGCGGGCAGACGCCCCTCGCCGCCCGCGGTGGCCGCCAGCTCGACCCACAGCCGGGCCAGCCGCAGCAGCGCCGCGTCGTCCACCATCTCCAGGCGCGCCAGCACCTGCTGCTCGGGCAGGCCCGGCCCGAACGCCTGCCGCGCCGAGCTGGGCGGTGACCCGGACGGCGGCCCGGACCCCCTCGTCGCGGTCCGGCGAGGCGAGCACCAGGTCCATCGCCGCCTCGGTCTCCGACACGCCCGGCAGGCCGAGGGCGGCGGGCAGGCCGCTCAGCAGCCGGTGCTCCTCGGCCTCGAACGGGCCCAGCCCGGCGAGCACCGCGGCGGCGGCGTCCGGACCGGCCAGGCGCACGGCGGCGGCGAGGGCGGCGCACAGCCGGGCGCCGATCTCGAGCTGCGCCGGCTCGGGGGCGTACACCAGCGCCGAGACGAGCCGGGCGCCGGCGTCGCCGGCGTCCAGGTCGCCCCGGTACTGCGCCAGCACCGCGTCGGCCACGACCTGCGCGGGGGAGGAGTCGGCGGCCCGGTCGTGCGCGTCGTCGTGCAGCAGCAGCTCCAGGTCCTCCGCCAGCCACGGCGTCAGGCGGCCCCGCAGGGCCTCCGCGAGGTCCGTCACCGGCAGCGAGAGCTCGGCGGCGAGCTGCTCGCAGTCCACCGCCTGGGCCCAGAAGCCGGGCTCGGGCTCGGCGTCGACGACCGCCAGCAGCACCATCCGGCCGTCGTCCCCGGACTGGCCGGGCAACGCGGCGACGAACGGCGCCAGCGGCAGCGACCAGGTCACCGCCTGGTCCTCGGCGAGCACCCGGACGGTGACGGTCGGCGAGGCCGGTCCGTCGGACGACACGTCCACCCGGACCCCGGGACCGTCCAGCCGGTCACGCACGGCAACCGGCAGGAAGGTGTGCAGCACCACGGCCGGCTCCAGCGTCCGGTCGGCATGGGCGTGCAGGACGGCCCCCGCGGCGCAGGCGTACACGGGCGGGGCGTGCTGCTCGGGCATCGTCACGCTGCCATCCTCGCGGACGTCCGGCCGGTCACGCGAAGCCGGCGACCTCGTGCGGGCGGTACGGCTGCTCGAGCAGCGCGACCTCCTCCGCGGACAGCTCCAGGGACGATCGCCGCCACCGCGTCCTCGCAGGTGCGACGGCGTGGTGACGCCGACGATCGGCGCGGTCACGACCGGGTCGGGCCAGCAGCCAGGCCAGCGCGACCTGGGCGCGGGGCACGCCCCGGTCCTGCGCGACCTGCGCCACCCGCTCGACGATCTCGCGGTCGCCGCTCGGCGTAGAGCGTCTTGCCGAACTCGTCGGTCTGCGAGCGGGCGGTCGTGCTGTCCCAGGTCGCGGGTCAGCCGCCCGCGGGCCAGCGGGCTCCACGGCAGCACGCCGATGCCCGTCGGCCGCGCACAGCGGCAGCATCTCCCGCTCCTCCTCGCGGTAGAGCAGGTTGTAGTGGTCCTGCATGGACACGAAGCGCGTCCAGCCGTGCCGCTCGGCGATCGCGTTCATCCGGGCGAACTGCCAGGCCCACATCGACGAGGCGCCGAGGTAGCGCACCTTGCCGGCGCGCACGACGTCGTGCAGGGCCTCCATCGTCTCCTCGATCGGGGTGCCCGGGTCGCAGCGGTGGATCTGGTAGAGGTCGATGTGGTCGGTGCCGAGCCGGCGCAGGCTGGCGTCGACCTCGTGCAGGATCGCGGCCCGGGACAGCCCGGCACCGTTCGGCCCGGGTCGCATCCGCATGAAGACCTTGGTGGCGATCACCACGTCCTCGCGGCGCGCGAAGTCGCGCAGCGCCCGCCCGACGATCTCCTCGCTGCTGCCGTCGGAGTAGGCGTTCGCCGTGTCGAAGAACGTCACGCCGAGCTCGAGTGCCTGGGCGATGAGCGGCCGGCTGTCGGCCTCCGGCAGGGTCCAGGCGTGCTGACCCCGACCGGGATCGCCGAAGCTCATGCAGCCCAGCGCCACCCGTGAGACCCGCAGCCCGGTCGCGCCGAGCCGTACCTGCTCCACCGCTGGACTCCCGTCCGCCCGGCCGGCGGACCGCCGGCGCAGCCCCGACCGTACGGCCTGGTAGGACAAGGCATGACCTGGACCGAGCCGGGCGCCTTCGAGGTCGCCCCCGGCGTGCACCGCATCCCTCTGCCGCTGCCGAACGACGGGCTGCGCGCAGTGAACGTCTACGCGCTGACCGGGCCGGACGGGCTGACGCTCATCGACGGCGGCTGGGCCATCCCGCAGGCCCGCGACGTGCTGGTCGCCGGGCTGGGTCGCGATCGGTGCGGACCTGGGCGACATCCGCCGGTTCCTCGTCACGCACGTGCACCGCGACCACTACACCCAGGCGGTGGTGCTGCGCCGCGAGACCGGCGCGACGGTCTCGCTCGGCCGCGACGAGCAGCCGACCCTGGCCGTGATGAACCGGACCGACCGGGGACCGCTGGAGAACCAGGTCGAGCACCTGCGCCGGATGGGCGCCCCGGCGCTCGCCGAGGCGACCGCCGCGGCGGTGGCGGACCATCGCGTCAACCTCGCCGAGTGGGAGGCGCCGGACGTCTGGCTGGACGCCGGGGAGCTCGCGCTGCCGGGCGGGCGGGCGCTGCACGCCGTCCCGACCCCGGGTCACACCGCCGGTCACCTGGTGTTCCACGACACCGACGGCGCGCTGCTGTTCGCCGGCGACCACGTGCTGCCGACGATCACCCCGTCCATCGGGTTCGAGCCGGTGCTGTCCCCGGAGCCGCTGGGGGCGTTCCTGCGCTCGCTGGCGCTGGTCCGCAGCCGGCCCGACGCAATGCTGCTGCCCGCCCACGGCCCGGTGACCGGCAGCGTGCACGCCCGGGTCGACGAGCTCGTCGCGCACCACGGCCGGCGCCTCGACCAGGCCGAGCAGGCCGCCGGCGGGAGCGGGCGGTGCGCCGCCGAGGTGGCCGCGCTGCTGCGCTGGACCCGGCACGAGCGCACCCTGGACGAGCTGGACCGGTTCAACCAGATGCTGGCGATCTTCGAGACCGGTGCGCACCTGGACCTGCTGGCCGCGCAGGGCCGGCTGCAGCGCGACGACGTCGACGGCGTGCTGCGCTACCGCTGACCCGGCCGCGCTGCTACCCGAGTGCCCGCCGCGCCACCAGCACCAGGTCGACCGACGGGCCGCCCTCGTCCGGCCGGACCACCTCGTCCAGGCGCAGCACCTCCAGGCCCTCGGCGGCGACCCGGAGCTGCGCCTGGTCGTAGAGCAGCGCCGGGTCCCGCGGACCGTGCCGGCCCTCGGTCAGGTTCCGCCGGGAGTGCCCGGCGACGACGAGGAAGCCGCCGGGCGCCAGCCAGCCCGCCGCCCGGCGCAGCCCCGGCCCGAGCTGGACGTGCGCGACCAGCACCAGGTCCACCGGCGCGTCCGGCGTCCAGTGCATGACGTCCGCGACCACCCAGGTCACCGCCGCACCGCCCGGCAGGGCCCGGCCCTGCGCGGTCCCCACCGCGGAGAAGTCCACCGCCGTGACCGCCCAGCCGCGAGCCGCCAGCCAGCGGGCGTGCCGGCCGGTCCCGGCGCCGAGGTCGACCGCGCGCCCCGGCGGCAGGTCGGCGCAGGCCGCGGTCACCGTCGGGCTGGGCTCGGTCAGCCAGGGCCGCGCCGCGTACCGCTCGTCCCAGCCGGCCGGGCCGCGGCCGGGCGTCACGACGGGACTCCCAGCCGCCAGCGGGCCAGCGGCTCGTGGACCGCTCCGGCACGGGTGAGCGTGCTGCGGACCAGGGCGACGTCCGGCCAGGGCGCCGGCGGGCTCCGGAAGCCGAGCACCTCCGGCGGTACGCGCCCACGGCCGACCGTGAGGTGCGCGTGCCAGGGCCCCGGCGGGGGCGGCAGGCCGCAGCTGCGGACCGCCGCGACGACCGCGGAGCGCAGCGCCGTCAGGTCCCCGTGCACCGCCAGCCACACCGCGCCGCTCCGGAACCGGCCGGCGCCCCCGAGCTGCACGGTCGGGGCGGGGACGGCGGTGACACCGGCCAGCTCCCGCCCGAGCGGCGCCGGGTCGGTCACCTCACCCAGGAAGGCGAGCGTGACGTGCTCGGAGCCGGTCCGCCGGGGCAGCCCCCGCAGCACGCCCGCCGGGGGTAGAGGGCCACGAACAGCCTCACGCCTCGGGCGAGGTCTCCTGCTCGGCGGCGCGCCCGGCGACCCCGGCGGTGATCTCGCCCCAGGCCGGGATCGCGGTGCGCTTCTTCGGACCCTTGCGCGGCGCGGCCGACGACGCCGGCGTCGGGCGGCCGGCGACCGGGCGCAGCACCGCGCCGAGCGCGTCGTCGGAGACCGGGCCGAGCCGCAGCGCGTGCCGGGCCGGCTCGTCGATCGCCTGCACCTTCACCGCCGCCGGGTCCCAGCGGAGCCGGACGGCCTCCCGGCCGCACTGCGCCCGGACCTCCCAGCGCCCCGGCTCGACCAGCCAGGCGTCCCAGACCAGCAGGTCCGGGTCCTGCGCCAGCCGTGCCATGTGCTCGCGCACCAGCTCACCGACCGGGCGGCCCTCCACCCGGGCCCGCTGGGCCCGCTGGGCCTGGTGCTCCCGCTCGGCCAGCACCGGCCCGTCGAACCTCAGGACGTACTCCACCGCCACGCCGGTCGACTCGGCGATCTCCGCGGCCGTCTCGCCGGCCCGGACCCGGTCCTGGATCTGCCGGGGGGTGGGCGCCGGCTGGTCGGCGGCGAACGGCAACGACGGCTGGCGGGACGTCGGAACGTCCTTCAGCGGCAGCTCGAAGGTGTCGTTGCCCGAGCGCAGCACCACGCGCAGGCCGTCGCTGGTCAGGCCGACCACGGTCAGAGGACGCACGCCGTCATGGTGTCACGCGCGGCCCTGGTCGATCCGGCCGGGCGGACCCGTGCCAGGGTCGGGCCGTGCACAGCGACAGAACCGGCCAGGACCGCGAGTCGGGCGTGCTGTTCGTCCGGGACGCCGACGGACGACGCGGCTCCGCCGCCCCCGGCCGGGCGGTGTGGGCCGCCGCGGCCCGCGACGTCGACCCGGCGCTCGCCTCCCGCATCGAGCAGACGGCCGACTGGCGGGTGGGGTACCTGGACGGCGTGGTCGCGCACACCGCGGTCGCGGCGCGCTCCGCGCAGGCGTCTCTCGCGATCGCCCGGGCCGGCCTGGCCGCGGTGCGGGAGCAGCTGGAGTTCGTCCGGAACGGCGCGGCCGTGCCGCTCGAGCAGGCGCTCGTCACCCCCGGGCCCGCCCTGCGGCCGCAGACCGTGCAGGGCCACGGGTCGCAGCAACGGACGCTGGCCGTGCCCTACCGCGGGGCGATGCTGCGCGGCGACGAGCTGCGCCGGCAGGCCGACGCCTGGGTGGCGCGCGGCACCGTCGAGGCCTCCTGCGCGGCGGCCCTGCACGCGCTGGTCGCCGAGCCCGACCGCCTGGACATGTCCGGCCGCGCCTTCGCGCTGCTCGGCGCCGGTGCCGAGATGGGGCCGCTCGAGCCGCTGCTGCAGTGGGGCGGCCACGTCGTCGCCGTCGACCGCCCGGACGAGAAGGTGTGGGAGCGGATCACCGGCCAGGCCCGGGCGGGTGCCGGCCGGCTGACCTTCCCGCAGGGCGGGGTCGACCTGCTGACGGCCACCCCCGAGGTCGCCGCCTTCGTCGGCGCCGCCGCCGACCGGCCGCTCACGGTGGGCAGCTACGCGTACGCCGACGGGGCCCGGCACGTGCAGCTGGCCGCCGCCGCCGACGCCCTCGTCGAGATGCTGCTGCGGGACCGGCCCGGCACCGGGTACGCCGAGCTGGCCACCCCCACGGACGCGTTCGCCGTACCGGGCGAGGTGGTCGAGGAGGCCCGTCGCCGGTGGGCGGGGCGGGGCCGGCTCGCCGCGCTCCAGGCGCCGGCGCGGCGGCTCGGGCTGTACGCCCCGTCCTACCCGACGACGCTGGAGCGCGAGGACGGCGCGGTGCTCGGCATCGCCGACGTGCTCGTGCCGCAGCAGGGACCGAACTACACGCTCGCCAAGCGCATCCAGCGCTGGCGGGCGGTCGCCGCCTCGGCCGCCGGGCACCCCGTCTCGGCCAACGTCGCGCCGGCGACCCGGACCCGCTCGGTGACCCGGAACCGGTTGCTCGCCGCGGCCTACGCCGGGGCGCACGCGTTCGGGGTCGAGGTCTTCGAGCCCGCGACCAGCCGGGTGCTGATGGCCGCGCTGCTGGCGCACGACCTGACCTCGACGGCGCCGCCGCCGGCGCACCCCGAGGACCTGTTCGTCTCCGGCGCGGCGCACGGCGGGCTGTGGCGGGTCGGGTACACGCCGCGCTCGGTCCTCGGCCTGGCCGCCGTCCGGGGGCTGCCGGCGGCGCTGCGGCGCTGACAGCGCCGCCGCGCACCCGCCGGGATGTCGGACCCGGGAGGTAGACAGTCCGCGTGCTCACCGTGCACCGGGCCCAGCAGGCGTCGACGCTCGCCGACGCCCTGGCCGGCCTGCTCGGGACGCCGCTGCCCGACCCGTTCGCGCAGGAGGTGGTGGCCGTTCCCGCGCGGGGGGTCGAGCGCTGGTTGGCCCAGCGCCTGTCGACCCGGCTCGGCGGCGCCGGCGGCGCCGGCGGCACGGACGGCGTCTGCGCCGGGGTGCTGTTCCCCTCACCGACCACCCTGGTCGCCGACGCCCTCGCCGCGGCCGCCGGCGTGCCCGCCGCCGACGACCCCTGGGGGCGGGCGGTCTGGCCGCTGCTGGAGGTGCTCGACGAGAGCCGCGACGAGCCGTGGTGCACCCTGCTCGCCGCGCACCTCGGGTCGCCCGACGACGAGATCCGGGCCGGTCGGCGCTACGCCACCGCGGCGCACCTGGCCGGGCTGTTCCGCGGGTACGCCGCCGACCGGCCGCACATGCTGCGCGACTGGGCGGCCGGGCGGGACACCGACGGCAGCGCCGGGCTGGCCGCCGACCTGACCTGGCAGGCCGAGCTGTACCGCAGGCTGCGGGCACGGATCGGCCCGGGCCCGGCCGAGCGCCTCCCGGAGGCGTGTTCAGCCCTGCGGGCCGCCCCCGCGCTGTCCGCGCTGCCGGGTCGGCTGAGCCTGTTCGGTCCGACCCGGCTCGCCACGGACGCCCTCGCGGTGCTCGACGCGCTCGCGGCGCACCGCGAGGTGCACCTGTGGCTGCCGCACCCCAGCGCCGGGATGTGGGAGCGGCTGCGGGACGTCCCGGCCGGTCGGCGCCGCGACGACGCCGGAGCCACGATGCCCCGGCACCCGCTGCTGCGCAGCCTGGCACGCGACACCCGCGAGCTGCAGGTGCGGCTGCCGCCGCACACCGACGCCCTGCACGAGCCCACCCGACCCGGTGGCCCAGGACCCGGCGGTACCGGGTCGCTGCTGGCCCGGCTGCAGGAGGACCTGCAGGCCGACCGCGCGCCGGGACCGGCCGGCGACGACGGCGACCCGGCGGACGGCAGCGTGCAGGTGCACGCCTGCCACGGCCCGACCCGCCAGGTGGAGGTGCTCCGGGAGGTGCTGCTCGGCCTGCTGCAGGACGACCCGACGCTGGAGCCCCGGGACGTGCTCGTGCTGTGCCCGGACGTCGAGACGTACGCGCCGCTGGTGTCCGCCGCGTTCGGGCTGGCCGACGGCACGTCCGGGCGGGCCGAGGGGACGCACCCGGGTGCGGCCCTGCGGGTCCGGCTCGCCGACCGGAGCCTGCGGCGGACCAACCCGCTGCTGGACACCGTGGCGGCGCTGCTGGAGCTCGCCGGGAGCCGGGTGACCGCGGGCGCGGTGCTCGACCTCGCCGCGAGCGGCCCGGTGCGACGGCAGTTCGGCTTCGACGACGAGGAGCTGGAACGGCTGCGCGACTGGGTGGCCGGCTCCGGCGTGCGCTGGGGCCTGGACGCGTCCGGCCGCGCGCCGTACGGCCTGTCGGCGCTGCCGCAGAACACCTGGGCCAGCGGGCTGGACCGGCTGCTGCTCGGTGTCACCACCGCCGAGGACGAGCCGGTCTGGCTGGGGCAGGCGCTGCCGCTGGACGACGTCGACAGCAGCGACGTCGACCTGGCAGGCCGGCTGGCCGAGCTCGTCGACCGGCTCGCGGCGGTGCTGCACAGGCTGCAGGGCCGGCAACCCGCGGCCTGCTGGGCGGCCGCGCTGGTGGACGGGCTGGTCAGCCTCACGTCGACCGGCGACGCCGACGCCTGGCAGCTGGGGCAGGTGCGGGCCGAGCTGGCCGACGCCGTGCACGGCGCCGGCAGCGACCTGCGGCTGCCCGACGTACGGGCGCTGCTCGCCGACCGGCTGCGCGGGCGACCCACCCGCGCGAACTTCCGGACCGGCAGCCTGACGGTCTGCACGATGGTCCCGATGCGGTCGGTGCCGCACCGCGTCGTCGTCCTGCTCGGCCTGGACGACGGGGTGTTCCCCCGGGTGTCCGGGGTCGACGGGGACGACGTGCTGGCGCGCGACGCCTGGGTGGGCGAGCGCGACGCACGCAGCGAGGACCGCCAGCTCTTCCTGGACGCCCTGCTCGCCGCCGGGGAGCGCCTCGTGGTGCTGCACACCGGCGCCGACCCGGTCAGCGGAGCTCGACGTCCGGCGGCCGTGCCGGTCGGCGAGCTGCTGGACGTCCTCGACGCGATGGCCCCGGGGGCGGGAGAGGCGGTCGTGGTGCGGCACCCGCTGCAACCCCACGATCCGCGGAGCTTCCAGGGGAGCCCGCCGTTCAGCTTCGACCCGGTCCACCTGGCGGGAGCCCGGCGCGCCCTCGCGCCCCGCGAGGCGCCCCGGCGCGTCGTGCCGCTGCCCCGCCGCACCGACCCGGTGGCCCTGGCCGACCTCGTGGCCTTCGTCCAGCACCCCGGAAGGGCCTACCTGCAGCGCCGCCTGGGAATCTCGCTGCCGTTCGAGGGCGACGAGGTCGACGATCAGCTGCCGGTCGCGCTGACCGCGCTGCAGGAGTGGGAGGTCAGCGAGCGCCTTCTCGAGGCGGCGCTCGCCGGAGCCGACCCGGCCGCGCGCCGGCACCGCGAGAGGCTGCGCGGCACCCTGCCGCCCGGCCCGCTCGGCGGGCGCCTGCTCGACGTGCTGGACGCCCGGGTGGCGCCGGTCGTCGCGGCGGCTGCACCGCTGCTGGTCGCGCCGGCGCAGACCGTCGAGGTTCGCCTGACGATCGCCGGCCGGGGGCTGCGCGGCACGGTGACCGGCGTGCGGGGCGGCGCGGCGGTGGCCGTCTCGTCGAGCACCCTGTCCGCCCGGCACCGGGCGCGGGCCTGGGTGCATGCCCTGGTGCTGGCTGCCGCGGGGCGCGGGAACCGGGCCGTCGCCGTGGGACGGCGGCGCGGCGGCGCCCGCACGGCAGCCGTCCGAGCCCCCGACCGGCCCGACGACGCGCTCGCCGACCTGCTCGAGCTGTACGAGCGGGGGATGTGCGAGCCGCTGCCGCTGTTCGCGAAGACCTCGGCGGCGTACGCGGCCGACCGCCTCGACGGCGGCAGCGTCGAGCAGGCCCTGGAGAGCGCCCAGCGCCCGTGGCGCGCCCAGCGCGGGGGCGAGCGGGACGACGCCGCGCACCGCTACCTGTGGGGCGCCGGGACGGAGCTCGCCGCGCTGCTCGACGCCGCCCCGGGCGACGGCGAGTCCTGGCCCGGGGAGACCACCCGCTTCGGCGCCCTGGCCTGCCGGCTGTGGGCCCCGCTGCGCGACGCCGAGGCCGGCTCGTGAGCGGGCCCGGCGCCCCGCCGCCGTTCGACGTCGGCGGCCCGCTGCCCCGCGGCACCACCGTCCTGGAGGCCAGCGCCGGGACCGGCAAGACCTGGACGATCGCCGCCCTGACCGCCCGCTACGTGGCCGAGGGCGCGGCCCAGCTCTCCGAGATCATGCTGGTGACGTTCGGCAACGCGGCCTCCCGCGAGCTGCGGGACCGGGTCCGGGAGCGGCTCGCGGCCACGTACGCCGGACTGGCCGACCCGGCCGCCGCCCGCCGCTCGGCCGACCCGGTGCTCGCGCTGCTGGCGGCGGCGCCCGACCCGGTGCTCGCCGAGCGGCGGGAGCGGCTGGCCCGCGCGCTCGCCGACTTCGACGCCGCGACGATCGCCACGACGCACTCGTTCTGCTCGCAGATGCTGGCCGGCCTCGGGATCGTCGCCGACCTCGACCGGTCGGCGACCTTCGCCGAGAGCGTCGACGACCTGGTCCGCGAGGTCGCCGGTGACCTGTTCCTGTCGGCGTACGCCCGCGCGGACGCCGACCGGCCCGCGCTGACGGCCGACGAGGCGCTCGAGCTGGGCCGGCACGCCGTCGGCTCCGGACGCGCCGCCCGGCTGGAGCCGAGCGACGGCGACGGGCTGCCGGCCACCCGGCGCCGGGTGGCCCAGCGGATCCGGGACGAGGTGGCGCGTCGCAAGCAGGTGCTCGGCCTGATCGACTACGACGACTGGCTGGTGCTGCTGCGCGACGCGCTCGCGGACCCGGCCCGCGGCCCGGTCGCGGCCGGTCGGATCCGGGCGCGCTACCGGGTGGTGCTCGTCGACGAGTTCCAGGACACCGACCCGGTGCAGTGGGACGTGCTGCGGCTGGCGTTCGCCGGGCACACGACGCTGGTGCTGATCGGCGACCCGAAGCAGGCGATCTACGCCTTCCGCGGCGGTGACGTGCACGCCTACCTGCGCGCCCGGGCGACCGCGACCGGCACCTCGACGCTGCCCCGCAACTGGCGCAGCGACCGGCGGCTGCTCGACGCGCTCGCGGTCGTGCTGGGGACGGCCGCGCTGGGGCACCCCGAGATCGTCGTACGGCCGGTGCTCGCCGCCCACGAGCAGGCCCGGCTGACCGACGCCGGGCCCGCCGTCCGCCTCCGGCAGCTGCCCCGCACCGGCCTCGGCCCGCTCACCCAGGGGCTGCTGCGGACGGACCCGGCCCGCGACGCCGTCGCCGCGGACGTCGCCGGGGACGTCGTGGCGCTGCTCACCGGCCCGGGCCGGCTCGACGGCGAGCCCGTGCAGCCCGGGGACGTCGCCGTGCTGGTCCGCACGAACAAGCAGGGCCGGCTGGTCCGGGAGGCGCTGCGCCGGGCAGGGGTGCCGGCGGTGCTCGCCGGCGGGGGCAGCGTGTTCGCCACGCCGGCGGCGCAGGCCTGGCTGGTGCTGCTCGAGGCGCTGGAGCAGCCGCACCGGCCCCGCCGGGTCCGCGCCGCCGCGCTGTCGGTGTTCCTCGGCGGCACGCCGCAGGACCTCGACGCCGAGGGGGACGCGCTCACCGACCGGCTGGCCCTGCGGCTGCGGGGCTGGGCGGACACCCTCGCCGAGCGCGGCGTTGCCGCGTTCTTCGAGACGCTGACGGCCCAGCAGCAGCTGCCCGCCCGGGTGCTGGCGCAGCCGGACGGCGAGCGGCTGCTCACCGACCTGCGGCACCTCGCCACGGCGCTGCACGGCGCTGCGCTGGAGCAGGCCCTCGGCCCGACCGCGCTCGTCGAGTGGCTGCGCCGCCGGATCGCGCAGGCCGGAGCGGACAGCGCCGACGAGCGCAGCCGGCGCCTGGAGTCCGACGCCACGGCGGTGCAGGTGATGACGGTGCACGTCAGCAAGGGCCTGGAGTTCCCGGTGGTCTACGTGCCGTACGCCTGGGACCGCTGGTCTCCCGACGCGCCCGACGTGCTGCGGCTGCACGACCGGGACGGCGCCCGGGTGCTGCACGTGGGGGGCAGCTCGTCGCCGGGCTACGCCGAGGCGAGGGCCTCGGCCGGGGCCGAGGAGGCCGGTGAGGAGCTGCGCCTGCTGTACGTCGCGCTGACCCGGGCGAAGTGCCAGGTGGTGGCGCACTGGGCGCCGACCCGCAACACCGCGACCGCCCCGCTGCACCGCCTGCTGTTCGGCCCGGGCGGCCCGGGCGGGCAGCCGGTCGACGGGTCCGGCCGCCGGCCGACGAGCCGGCCGCCGAGCGGCTCGCCGGGCTGGCCGAGGGCTCGGCAGGCCTGGTCGGGCACGAGCTGGTGCCGCGGCCCGTCGGGCAGCCGCGGTGGGCGCCGTCGCCGCCCGCGGCGGGCGAGCTGCGGGTCCGCACGTTCACCCGACGGGTCGACACCGCCTGGCGGCGCACCTCCTACACCGCCCTGACCGCAGCCGGGCACGCGGCACCGGGGGTGGGCAGCGAGCCGGAGCAGGTCGGCACGTCCGACGAGCCGGAGCTGCCGGTCGGCGGGCCGCCGCTCGGGACGCCCGCCGACCGGCCGCCGGTCGACCTGGGGCCGCCGTCCCCGCTGTCGGCGATGCCGGGCGGGGCGGCGTTCGGCACGCTCGTGCACGAGGTCCTCGAGGACCCCGCCCCGGCGGCCCTCGCCGAGCGCTGCCGCGCTGCGGTCGCCCGGCGGGTCGGCAGCGACATCGACCCGGCCGCGCTGGCAGCCGGTCTCGCCGCGGTGCTGGCCACCCCGCTCGCCGGCCCGGGCGTGACGCTCGGGGCGGTCCCGCCCGCCGACCGGCTCGCCGAGCTCGGCTTCGAGCTGCCGCTCGGCGACGGCAGGCGCAGTGCCGGTCTGCCCGACGTGGTGGCCCTGCTGCGCCGGCACGACCTGGGGGTGCTCGCGGGCTACCCCGACCGGTTGGGCGCGCTCCCGCCGGGCGAGCTGCGCGGCTTCCTCACCGGCAGCATCGACGCCGTCCTGCGCCTGCCCGGTCCGTCGTACGTCGTCGTCGACCACAAGACCAACCGGCTGGGTCCGGAGCCGCTGCACGCCTGGCACTACCGGCCGGAGGCGATGGTCGAGGAGATGCTCCGGTCGCACTACGTCCTGCAGGCCCTGCTGTACAGCGTCGCGCTGCACCGCTACCTGCGCTGGCGGCAGCCCGGGTACGCCCCGGAGCGGCACCTCGGGCCGGTGCTGTACCTGTTCGTCCGGGGGATGTGCGGCCCGGACACCCCGGCCGGCGCCGGGGTCTTCCGCTGGCAGCCGCCGCCGGCCCTGGTCGTCGAGCTGTCCGACCTGCTGGCGGGCCGACCGTGACCGCCGCCGGCCGGTCCGGCCTGGTCCCGATCCGGGCGACCGGTCTGCTGCGCCGGTTCGCCGAGGCCGGCGTGCTGGCCGCCTCCGACGTGCACGTCGCGCTGCGGCTGGCCCGGCTCGGCGCCGAGCAGGACGAGACCGTCCTGCTGGCGGTCGCGCTCGCCGTGCGGGGCGTGCGTGCCGGCTCGGTCTGCGTGGCCCTCGACGACGTGGCCGCCACCGTGCAGCCGGAGGAGCCGGCGGGTGAGGGCCCCGGCCAGCCCGAGCCCGGGACCGCGGCGCTGCCGTGGCCGACGAGCTGGGCGGCGGTGGCCGCCAGCCCGCTGGTGGCGGTCGGCGGGCACGCGCCGTGGCGGCCGCTGCGGCTCGTCGACGGGCTGCTCTACCTCGACCGCTACTGGCAGCAGGAGCAGCTGGTCCGCCGCCGGCTCGACGAGCACCTGGCCCGGCCGCTCCTGCCGGTGGACCTGTCGACGCTGCCGGCCGGCGCCGGCCCGGACCGGCAGCGGCTGGCCGTGGCGGTGGCCGCGGTCCGCCCGGTCAGCGTGCTCACCGGCGGGCCCGGCACCGGCAAGACGCACACCGTCGCGCAGCTGCTGGCACTGCTGCGCGCGCAGCCCGGCACCCCGCCGCGGATCGCCCTGGCAGCGCCCACCGGCAAGGCCGCCGCCCGGCTGCAGGAGTCGGTCTCGGCGCGCGCCGGCGAGCTGAGCCTGCCCGACGGGCTGACCGCCTCCACGCTGCACCGGCTGCTCGGCTGGCGGCCCGGCAGCCGCAGCCGCTTCGCCCACCACGCCGGCAACACGCTCCCGTACGACGTGGTGGTGGTGGACGAGTCCTCGATGGTGTCGCTGACGCTGATGGCTCGGCTGCTCGACGCGGTCGGCCCGAGCACCCGGCTGGTGCTGGTCGGCGACCCCGACCAGCTCACCTCGGTGGAGGCGGGGGCGGTGCTGTCCGACCTGGTGCACCGCCTGCCGCCCGCTGCCGCGTCCGACGCCCTGCCGGCCGAGGTCGCCGGCGACGCCGCCGACCTGGACGACGACGAGCGCCGCCAGCTGCGCCACGGCGTGGTGCGGCTGACCGTCCCGCACCGCTTCGGCACCGCGATCGCCTCGCTCGCCGACGCGGTGCGCCGCGGCGACGCCGACGCCGCGCTCGACCTGCTGCGGACCGGGCCGGGGCTGTCCCTCGAGGACGACGACCGGGGGCTGCGGGACGAGGTGGTCCGGGTCGACGCCGACCTGCGGGCCGCGGCTGCCGCCGGGGACGCCCGGGCCGCGCTGGACCGGCTCGGCCGGCACCGGCTGCTCTGCGCCCACCGCCGCGGACCGGCCGGGGTCTCGCGGTGGAACGACCGGATCGCGGACTGGACCGGGGCCCCCGGCGGGGCCGAGCGCCCGGTCGGGCAGCCGCTGCTGGTCACCGCCAACGACCCCGACACCGGGCTGCACAACGGGGACACCGGCGTGGTGGTGACGACCGACGACGGCCCGCGGGCGGCGTTCGGCCGGGCCGGCGGACCGGTGCTGGTGGCGCTGTCCCGGCTGCCCGGCGTCGAGACCGCGCACGCCCTCACCGTCCATCGCAGCCAGGGCAGCCAGTACGAGGCCGTCACCGTGCTGCTGCCGCCGGCCGGGTCCGCCGTCCTGACCCGGGAGCTGCTGTACACCGCCGTGACCCGGGCGTCGCTGCGGGTCCGGGTGCTCGGCGGCGAGGCCGCCGTCCGGGCCGCCGTCGGTCGGCCGGTCGTCCGGGCGAGCGGGCTGCGGCGCACGCCGGTGTGACCGAGCCCGCCGGGCCGCGCGCGGGCCGGGTGGGCCGGTACGGGTAGCACCTGGGGCATGCGTCCTCTGGTGCTGCTCGACGTCGACGGCGTGCTCAACGCCCTCGGGCCCGCCGACGGCGCCTGGCCGGACTGGGAGGTCGGTGCCGCGTCCGCCCTCGGCCGGGACTGGCCGATCCGGTGGTCGCCCTCGGTGGTGTCGGCGGTGCGCTCCTGGCGCGACACCGCCGACGTGCAGTGGCTGACGACCTGGGGGGCCGAGGCGAACGGGTCGCTGCGGCAGGTGCTCGGCCTGCCCGAGCTCCCGGTCGCCGGTACCGCGGACGAGCCCCCGCCGGCGACGCCGCCGCCGAGCGGTGCGGCGTCCGCGCTCGCCGCGGTGACCCCCGCCGCGCCGGCGCCGACCGGCCGCTGGTGGAAGTTCGACGTCGTCCGCCGGCTGGTGACCGCGGACCCGCTGCGGCCCCTGGTCTGGCTCGACGACGACCTCGTCGCCGTCGACGAGATCCGGGCCTGGACCAGGGCCCGTGCCCGCTGCCTGCTGATCGCGCCGGAGCCTCGCCGGGGCCTGGTCCAGCCGCACCTCGACGCCGTGCGGCGCTTCCTCACCGGGTGACCCGGGTCGAAAGGCGGTGGACAGGGGCGCGACGGGCAGGGAACACTCCTGTCAGGTACCTGCGTCGCCCTGAATGCGTGGACCGGCCACCTGTCGTCGCGACGCGGTCGCCCGGAGTTGCCGTATGAACGCTGTCCCCGCCCCGGCGCCCACGCACGGCTCGCCCCTGCTCTGGCAGATCGTCGAGCACCCGCACGACCAGGCCCTCGCGGCGCTGCGGGACCCGGAGACGAGCTCGCTCGCCGCGGTGTCCTGGGGGGCCACCCACCTGGCCTCGGTCGCCCGGGTGCTGCACCCGCAGGCGCGCAGGGTGCTGCCGCACGGCCGGGCCCGGCTGCGCAGCGTCGTCGAGGCCGACCGCCGGCTGCAGCGCGCCCTGTGGCGGCTCGACCGGCGGCTGACCGGCGACGTGCACGTCGCGGCGCAGGAGGTGCGCAACCTCGAGCAGGACGTCGAGGTCGCCCTCCAGGAGCACGCCCGGCGCGAGCACGACCTGCTCGACGAGCTCGTCGACCAGGTCCCGCAGCGCGAGCAGGAGGTGCTGGCGACCCGGATCGCGGACGCGGTGCGGTCCGCGCCGACCCGCCCGCACCCCGATGCCCCGACCTCGGGCGTGGCCGGCGCCCTGGCGTACCGGATCGACGCCGGTGCGGACCACCTGCGCGACCTGATGGACAGCCGGGTCGTCCCGACCCCGCACGACGTGCGCGCCCCGCAGGCCGTCAGCCGCTGGGGGGCGTACGTGATGGGCGCGCCGTTCCCGCGCGAAGGCGACTGACCCGGCTCAGCGGTAGGCCGACCCGCGCCGCAGCCGGGCCCGGACCGCGACGAACAGCGGCGCGATGACCACCCCGTCGTCGGCGAGCCGGGCGCGCAGCTCCCGGCGGTGCCGCAGCACGCCCGCCAGGCCGACCGCCCACAGCAGGTACTGCAGGGCGAAGGCGAGCCGGAAGGACGTCAGCGAGTAGTCGGCCGACGAGCCCGGCGTGCGCAGGTCCAGCACGATGCCGATGCCGAGCACGGCCAGCAGCGAGGCGGTGAACCCGCCGACGTTGACGACGCCGCTGGCGCTGCCGATCCGGTGCGCCGGGTTCGTCGTCCGGGCGAAGTCGAAGCCGATCATCGAGCCGGGGCCGTTGGTGGCCAGCACCAGCACGAGCAGGACCAGCAGCGGCAGCGGAGCCCGGCCGGGCCACAGCAGGACCAGCGTCCAGACCGAGGCCGTCGCGCCCAGGATGCTGAAGACCAGCACCGACCGGCGCAGCGGCCACCGGCCGCACAGCTGGCCCAGCACCGGGCCGAAGACCATGCCGAACAGCACCAGCAGGGTGAGCAGGCCGGCCGCGGTGGCGGGGGACAGGCCCTGGCCGACGGTGAGGAAGGGGAAGCCCCACAGCAGGCCGAACGCCATCCCGGAGAACTGCGTCGTGAGGTGCGTGTACATCCCCAGGCGGGTGCCGGGCTCGCGCCAGGTGTCGCGCAGGTCGGCGCGCACCTTGCGCCAGGCCCGGCGCCGACCCGACAGCGACCCCGGCCGGGGCGTCGCGCAGCCCGGTCGCGACGAGCAGGGCGACGACCAGGCCCACCGCGGCGGCGCCGGCGAACGTGACCGTCCACGACGTCGCGGCGAGCAGCGCGACCAGCGGGAACGCCGCGGCGATCTGCCCGGCCTGGCCGAGCAGGCCGGTCAGCTGGGTGAGCATCGGCACCCGCCGGGCCGGGAACCACATCGGGACCAGCCGCAGCACGCTGATGAAGGTCATCGCGTCGCCGGCGCCGACCAGCAGCCGGGCGCCGACCGCGGTGGGCACGCTCGAGGCGAGCGCCAGGCCGAGCTGGCCGGCGGCCATCGTGAGCGCCCCGAGCACGATCATCCGGCGTGACCCGAACCGGTCGACGGCGACCCCGACCGGCACCTGCAGCGCGGCGTACACCGCCAGCTGCACGACCACGAACAGCGACACCGCCGAGGCGCCGGCGCCGAACCGCTCCTGCGCCTCGATCCCGGTCACGGCCAGCGAGGACCGGTGGAACACCGCCACCACGTACGCGAGAAGCCCGCACCCCCAGACGAGCCAGGCTCGGCCGGGGGTGCGGGCGTCGACGCTGCTGTGCGGGATGCTCACGCGATCATTCAGGCACAGCGGGTCGGGATCAGTACCAGTTGTTGGCCTTCGAGTGGCTCCAGGCCGCGCACGGGCTGCCGTACCGGGCGTCGATGTAGGACAGGCCCCAGCTGATCTGGGTCGCCGGGTTGGTGCGCCAGTCCGAGCCGGCCGACGCCATCTTGCTGCCGGGCAGCGCCTGCGGGATGCCGTACGCGCTGCTGCTGGGGTTGTCGGCCGTGGCGCTCCAGCCGCTCTCCTTCTGCCAGAGCGAGTCCAGGCAGCCGAACTGGCTGGCCTGCCCGCGGGCGGCCAGCATCGAGCGGGCGATCGAGCGGGGGTCGCCGGAGGAGACGGCCGGGGCCGAGGTGGCGGCGGGCGCCGACCGGCGGGACCGGCTGGCCCGCTCCTGCGTGGCCTTCTCGCCGGCGGCGCGGGCCGCGGCGGCCTTCTCGGCGGCGGCCTTCTCCGCCGCGGCCTTCTCCGCCGCGGCCTTCTCGCGCGGCCTTCTCGCGGCGGCCTTCTCGGCGGCCTTCCGGTCCTCGGCGACCTGCATGGCGGCGCCGGCCATCTGCTCGCCCACCGCCGTGTCGGTCGCGGCGTGCGAGGCGACCAGGTAGGCGCTGGTGTCGAACGGGACGGTCTCGACGGGTGCGGCGGCGGCCTCGAGCGGCGAGGGGACCAGCACGGTGGTCGTGACGGGCACGGCGAGCACACCGAGCGCGGTGGTGGCGAGCAGGGTCGTGCGCAGCGCAGAGCGAACTGTCGTCAAGGGGAACGAACCTCCGGGCGAGGCCGCCGGCATTCCCTGCCCGCAGGCAGGAGCAACGACCTCTCGGGGTGGCGGACCGCGGTCAGCACCACCAGGCGTGCGGACCGGCGCGTGTCGTACGGGCGACCATCGGGGCCGGCCGGGCACGGGTCCGTGCGTTTCTCGGGCTCCCTCAGCGTACGGGTTCGTCCGGATCGACCCAAGAGCGGGTGTCCGTGAGTGTGCTCACGTCGACAGCGAGTGAGACAGCGATCGCGAGGCGTCAGCCTTCGAGCGGGGCCGTGGCCCCCTCGAGCAGCGCTGCGGTGAGCGCCGCGACGTCGTCCGGGGCCGCGGCGGCCAGCGTGTCGAGCGCGCCGCCGGCCCGGGCCAGCGCGATCCCGGTGAAGGCCGCCACGGCCAGCTCGGCACGCAGCTGCGGCCGGTCCTGGCCCTCGCGGGCGAACCGGTCGCGCAGCGGCGTGACGAGCCGGGCGTGCAGCTCGTCCCGTGCGGCCGCCTGCACCGCCGGGTCGTCGTGCGCCCGGACGGCTCCCTCGAAGACCGGGCCGGCGCCGCGCCGGTGCACCCGTTCCAGCAGGGCCCGCGACCGTGAGGGCTGGAGCAGGTCGGCGGGGACCTCGTCGCCGTGCTCGGCCTGCAGGGCGGCCAGGTAGAGCCCGGCCTTGCTGCCGAAGTGCCGGGCGATCAGCGCGGGGTCGACGCCGGCCCGCTCACCGAGGTCACGGACCGTCGTGCGGTCGAACCCGCGCTCGGCGAACAGCTCCCCGGCCGCCGCCAGCAGCCGGTCCCGGCTGTGCCCCGGCCGGGCGGGCCCCGGCATCAGGCGGCGTTCCGGGCGACGACCGGGGCGGCGCCGGACAGCCCGGCGACGGCCAGGGTGGGCGACACCGGTACCCGCCGGCCGGTCCGCGGGAGCAGCAGGCTCACCACCCCGGCGAGCACCCACACCCCGCAGCCGACCAGCGCCGCGACGGTGTACCCGGTTCCCGCGGGCAGCACCGCGCCGTCCGGCGTGAACGCCTGCAGCAGCGAGGCCGACAGCGCGCTGCCGCCCGCGTAGCCGACCGAGCGCAGGACCTGGTTGAAGCCGGTGGCGCTGGCCGTCTCGCCCGCCGGGACCGCGCCGACGATCAGCCCGGGCATGGCGGCGAACGTGCAGCCCACCCCCAGCCCGGCGATCGCCATGCTCAACAGCACCAGGCCCAGGCTGCCCCGGGCGAGGGCGAACAGCAGCATCGCGGTCAGGAACATCAACGATCCGACCGGCAGCACGAGGTCGGGCGAGAGGCGGCGGGCCAGCACCGGAGCCAGCCGGCTGGCACCCACGCTGCCGACCGAGAACGGCACCAGCACCAGGCCGGCCAGGACCACGGACGCGCCGAGCCCGTAGCCGGCACTGACCGGCGTCTGGACGTACCGGGTGACCAACGACAGCAGCAGGTACATGCCGACGCCCGCGAAGACCGCCGTGACGTCGGCGGTGAGCACGGCGGGGGAGCGGACCTGGCGCAGGTCGACCAGCGGGTGCGCCGACCGCAGCTGCTGGCGGACCCAGACGGCCAGCACGAGCAGGGAGGTGACGGCGACCGCCGCGAGCCTGGCCGACAGCCCCCAGGTGGCCGCCTCGGAGACGGCGAGCAGCAGCCCGGCCAGGCCCAGCCCGAGCAGGGCGGCGCCGGTCAGGTCGAACGGGTCGCCGTGCCGGTGGGGGCTGGCCGGCACGACGAGCACGGCGAGCACCAGGGCCAGGCCGCTGACCGCCGCCCCGAGCCAGAACGCCCCGTGCGGGCCGTACACCTCGGCCAGCAGGCCGGCCAGCGGGTAGCCGAGGCCGACCCCGCCGACGGCGGAGACCGACAGCAGGCTGATGGTGCCGGCGGCGCGCTCCGCGGGCACGTGGTCGCGCGCGATGGCGACCGCCAGCGCGGACAGGCCCAGGCCGGCCCCCTGCATGCCCCGGCCGACCAGCAGCGCGGCGAAGCCGAACGGGAGCGCGGCGAGCACGCTGCCGGCGACCACGACGGACAGCGCGACCACCAGCACGGTGCGCCGGGCCGGGCCGTCGGCCAGCCGGCCGATCGTCGGCGTGGACACGGCGCCGACCAGGAAGGCCACGGTCACCGCCCACTGGGCCGCCCCGAGCGGCACCCCCTCCCGCTCGGCGAGGGTGGGCACCAGCGGTGCGCCGAGGCTGCTGACCGCGGCGACCACGAGGCACAGGAAGACCAGCGTCGGCACCAGAGCGCGGCCGCGCCAGCCGGTCGGCTGCATGTCCCGTCCACCCCTCAGGTGTCATCACGCGATGACGTGTCACCACATGATGACACCGGGGGCAGTGCACCGGCAAGCGGGCCCTACAGGTCGAAGAAGTGCTCCACCTCGGGCGGGCCGGCGAAGTGCGGCCCGATCAGGGCGCGCCACTGGCCGAACGCGTCACCCGAACGGAACGCGTCGTGCGCCCCGACCGAGTCCCACTCGACGAGCAGCACGAAGCGCGACGGGGACTCGATCCCGCGGACCATCCGGGCCGAGCGGAAGCCGGGCGTGCCGGAGATGAGCGGGACGGCCTCGGCGTAGGCAGCCGCGAAGGCCTCCTCGTTGCCGGGCGTGATGGAGAACTGGGCGACCTCGAGAACCATGGGGCGCACCTTCGCACACGGCCCGGCACGGGCCTGTCGGCACCCTGACCCGGGACCTGAAGGGGGCGGGGGGAAAAAGTTCCCGCCCCGACCCATCCGCAACGGCCCGGCCGCCGAATGGTCGGCACCATCTCTGCCCGGCAGCGCCGGCGGAGGCGGGGGCCCGCCGCCCGGCGGGCCCGGGGTGCCGGCACGCGCCGGCCGCAGAGAGAACGAGACGTTCATGAACCGTCCGAGCTCCACACGTCGTCGCAAGGCGATGGCCGGCGTCGCCGCCGTCGCCCTCGCAGCCGGAGGCAGCACGCTGCTCGCCCCGGGGACCGGCTCCGCGTCCAGCCACCGGGAGGCGCCGCTCACGGCGGCCAACCCGCTGGCCGACAACACCGACACCTACGCCTTCGTCAGCCCGGACAAGCCGGACACGACGACGCTGATCGCCAACTGGGTGCCGTTCCAGGAGCCGGCCGGTGGGCCGAACTTCTTCCCGTTCGGCTCGGCCGGCTACCGCTACAACATCAAGGTCGACAACAACGGCGACGCCCAGCCCGACATCACCTACGAGTGGGTCTTCTCCACCATCGACAAGCGCGGGACGAACACGTTCCTGTACAACAACGGCCCGGTCGACTCGTTCAGCGACGAGAACCTGCTGTTCAAGCAGACCTACACGCTCACCGCGATCGCCGCCGACGGCACCCGCACCGAGCTCGTCTCGCGCGGCCGGGTCGCCCCCTCCAACGTCGGCCGGGCGTCGTTCCCCAACTACGCCGCGCTGCGCGACGAGGCCGTCATCCGCGGCAAGAACGGGATCCGCAGCTTCGCCGGGCAGGCCGACGACCCGTTCTTCCTGGACCTGCGGGTCTTCGACCTGCTGTACGGCACCAACCTCAAGGAGGTCGGCAGTGACACCCTCACGCGCTACAACGTCAACAGCGTGGCGCTGCAGGTGCCGACCGCGATGCTCACCAGCGGTGGTGACGGCAGCGGCATCATCGGCGTCTGGAGCACCACCGACCAGCAGACGATGACCCTCACCAAGGGCGCGGCGACGCCGACCGGCCCGTACGTGCAGGTCTCCCGCCTGGGCGCGCCGCTGGTCAACGAGGTGGTCATCCCGGCCGGCCTCAAGGACGCCTTCAACGCCCTGCAGCCCAGCGAGGACCGCACCGTGAAGCCGGCCGTCGACAAGGTGCTCGACCCGGAGGTGCCCAAGCTCATCGAGGCGATCTACGGCATCCCGGCGCCGAAGGCCCCGCGCGAGGACCTGTTCGCGGCCTTCCTCACCGGCATCGAGGGGCTCAACCAGCCGCCGGCCGTCACGCCCGCCGAGATGCTGCGCCTGAACACCACCATCGCGCCGACCGCCAAGCCCAACCGGCTCGGCGCGCTGGCCGGTGACAACGCCGGTTTCCCGAACGGCCGCAGGCTCGCCGACGACGTCGTCGACATCGAGCTGCAGGCGCTCGAGGGCGCGCTGCGCACCGGCATCGTCCCGGCGCTCGCCGAGGGCGACAAGGTGAACGCCAACGACAAGGCGTTCGGCAAGGCGTTCCCGTACCTCGCCCTGCCGACCTCCGGGTCGAGCACGCAGGCCCGGGGCACCAGCAAGGGCGACGACAACGACGGCGTCAGCGCCTCCAGCACCTCCGCGGTCGCGCCGCAGGGCGCGGTCGCGGCCGGTGCCGGTGGCAGCGGGTCCGACCTGCCGATCGTGCCGGCCGGGCTGGGCCTGCTCGGCATGGCGGCGGCCGGCGCCGCCGTGCTGGTCGTCCGGCGCCGACCCTCGTCGGTCTGACGGCCGAACGGTCCGACACCTCTCATGATCGCGCCCGCGCCCGGGGAGGCGACCGCTCCGGCGGCCGGCTCCCCGGGCGTGCGGCGTCCCGGCCCGGGCTGGCTCGCGGTCCTCGCCCTGGCCGCTGTCGGGGTGCTGCTGCTCGGCGTCTCGGTCGTGCTGGCCGGGCACCGCTCGGCCGACCTGGCCGCCGACCTGGGCGCGGGTCCGGTGCTGGCGGTCCCCGCGGTGCAGCGCACGGCGGCGCCGCCCGTGGCGCTCGCCGTCCCGCAGCTGGGTCTGGACACCGTCCTCGCCGGGCTCGGGACCGGCCGGGACGGTGCGCTGCAGGTTCCCGAGGACCCGAACCGGGCCGGGTGGTACGCCGACGGCCCGGCGCCGGGCGACGACGGACCGGCGGTGCTCGCCGGCCACCTCGACAGCCGGGCCGGACCGGGGGTGTTCGCGGGGCTGGACCGGCTGGGCCCCGGTGACCGGCTCGACGTCCGCCGCGCCGACGGCACCACGGCCCGGTTCGCGGTGACCGAGGTGACGACGTACGCCAAGCGGGAGTTCCCGACCGCCCGGGTCTACCGCGGCGACGGCAGGGCCAGCCTGCGCATCATCACCTGCGGCGGCGCGTTCGACGAGCGCACCGGCCGTTACCGCTCCAACACCGTCGTCTACGCCGACCTCGTCGCCACCGTCGAGCCGGGCGGCGACCCGCAGACGTGAGCTCCGGGGCCCACCTGGCGGCGCTGGTCCGCAGCCGCACCCGCCTGCAGACGCCGCCGCTGGTCCCGGAGCTGCGCCTGCACCTGGCGGAGGACATCACCGCCGCCTGGCAGCACGTGGAGGCCGAGCTGGGCCGGGGGGCGCTGGACCCGCCCTACTGGGCGTTCGCCTGGGTGGGCGGTCAGGCGCTGGCCCGCTACCTGCTGGACACCCCCGAGGTCGTCCGCGGCCGTCGGGTCCTCGATCTCGCCACCGGGTCCGGGCTGCTCGCGCTGGCCGCCCGGCTGGCCGGGGCGACCGACGTGCTCGCCGTCGACACCGACCCGCTCGCGGTCGCGGCCGTCGCGGAGAACGCCGCGGCGAACGGCCTGGCGGTCCGCGCGCGGTGCGTCGACCTCACCGGCGGTCCGGTGCCCGACGCCGACGTCCTGCTCGCCGGCGACGTCTGCTACGACCGCGAGATGACCGACCTCGTGCTGCCGTTCCTGCGTCGCGCGGCCGCCGCCGGGCTCGAGGTGCTGCTCGGGGACCCCGGCCGGCACTACCTGCCGCGGGCCGGTCTGACCCCCCTGGCGGAGTACGCCGTCCCCACCACCCGGGAGCTCGAGGGCACCGTGCTGAAGCGCGTCCGGGTGCACCGGGTCGAGGCCGCGCCGGCGGCGGAACGGGAACAACCGGACGCCCGCCGGCGATGACACCTTCATGAGCCGTCTGTTCGAACCCCTGACCCTGCGCTCCACGACGTTCCGCAACCGGGCCTGGGTCGCCCCGATGTGCCAGTACTCCGCGCAGGACGGCCGGGTCGGCGACTGGCACCTGGTCAACCTCGGGGCGTTCGCCCGCGGTGGCGCCGGGCTGGTGCTCACCGAGGCCGCCGCGGTCACCGCGGACGGCCGGATCAGCCCGCAGGACGCCGGCATCTGGACCGACGAGCAGGCCGGCGACTGGGCGCGGATCGCCGCCTTCGTGGCCGGCCAGGGCGCGGTGCCGGGCATGCAGCTCGCGCACGCCGGGCGCAAGGCCTCCACCCAGCGCCCCTGGGAGGGCACCGGCTACGTCGACCCGGCCGACGGCGGCTGGCAGACCGTCGCGCCGAGCCCGGTCCCGCACGGCGACTGGCCGGCCCCCAAGGAGCTGTCGGTCGCCGAGATCGGCGACGTCGTCCGGGCCTTCGCCGACGCGGCCGTCCGGGCGGACGGCGCCGGCTTCGAGGTCGCCGAGGTGCACGCCGCGCACGGCTACCTGCTGCACGAGTTCCTCTCGCCGCTGAGCAACGAGCGCGCCGACGAGTACGGCGGCGACCTGGCGGGTCGCAGCCGCGCGCTGCGCGAGGTCGTCGAGGCGGTCCGCGCCGTCTGGCCGGACTCCAAGCCGCTGTTCGTCCGGGTCTCCGCGACCGACTGGGCACCGGGCGGCTGGGACGTCGAGGAGACCGTCGAGGTCGCGCGGATGCTGGCCGGCCTGGGCGTCGACCTCGTCGACGTGTCCAGCGGCGGCAACGTCCCGCAGCAGAAGATCGCCGTCGGCCCGGGCTACCAGGTGCCGTTCGCCCGCGCCGTGCGCGAGGGCAGCGGCCTGCCGACCGGCGCGGTCGGGATGATCACCGAGCCGGCGCAGGCCGAGCAGGTCCTGGCCTCCGGCGCGGCGGACGCGGTGCTGTTGGCCCGCGAGCTGATCCGCGACCCGCACTGGCCGCTGCGCGCGGCTTCCGAGCTCGGCGTCGACGTGGACTACTGGCCGAACCAGTACGCCCGCGCGAAGCGCCGCTGACCCCCGCTCAGGGGACGATCGGTTCGCGGCCGGGCGGCTGCTGCGGGCGGGGGAGCAGCGGGACGCGGGGCGACAGCGGCCGGGTGACCGGCGCCCCGGTCGTCACCTCGACGTCCTCGCCGCACAGCCGCAGCCGCACCGACCCGTCGGCCCCGTCGCGCAGGCTGCAGGTCACCGTGCCGCCCTCGACCTCGACCAGCAGCCGCATCTCGCGGCGCCGCAGCCGGAACGTCAGCCGGTCGATGCCGGGTGGCAGCGCCGGGTCCACGCCGAGCTGGTGGCCGTGCTCGCGCAACCCGCCGAACCCCTCCACCAGGGTCGTCCAGGCCCCGGCCAGCGAGGCCATGTGCAGCCCGTCCCGGCTGTTGCCGTGCAGGTCGCGCAGGTCCACCAGGGCGGCCTCGTAGGCGTACTCCAGCGCGAGGTCCAGGTGCCCCACCTCGGCGCACATCACCGACTGGGTGAGCGCCGACAACGACGAGTCGCGGACGGTGATCCGCTCGTAGTAGTCGACGTTGCGGGCCTTCTGCTCGGCCGTGAAGGCGTCCGGGAACCACTGCATCGCCAGCTCGAGGTCGGCCTGCTTGCAGACCTGCTTGCGGTAGAGCTGGACGTACGGCGCGTGCAGCATCAACGGGTAGCGGCCCTGGTAGGCCTCGAAGTCCCAGGTGTCGTACCGGGTGAAGCCCTCGGACTGCGGGTGCACGCCCAGCTCGGCGTCGTAGGGCACGTGCACGGCGTGCGCGTGCCGGAGCCACTCGGCGCGCTCGGTCGGCGTCACGCCGTACGCCGTCGCCAGGTCGGGGTGCCGCTCGCAGCCCGCCGCGGCCACCCGCAGGTTCCGGGCCGCCATGAGGTTGGTGAACACGTTGTCGTCGGCGACGGCGGAGTACTCGTCGGGGCCCGTGACCCCGTTGACGTGCCAGACGCCGTCGCGGTCGTGGTGGCCGAGCGAGCACCACAGCCGGGCCGTCTCGACCAGGATCTCCAGCCCGCCCTCGCGCTCCAGGCTGTCGTCACCGGTGACGATCCGGTAGCGCTCGACGGCGCTGGCGATGACCGCGTTGAGGTGGAACGCGGCCGTCCCGGCCGGCCAGTACGCCGAGCACTCCTGGCCGCGGATCGTCCGCCACGGGAACACCGCGCCGTCCAGGCCGAGGGTGCGGGCCCGTTCGCGGGCCAGGTCCAGCGTGGTGTGCCGCCAGCGCAGCGCGTCGGCGGCGGCGTGCGGCTGGGTGTACATGAGCAGCGGCAGGACGAAGCCCTCGGTGTCCCAGAAGGCGTGTCCGTCGTACCCGGGGCCGGTGAGCCCCTTGGCGGGCAGCGCCCGCCGCTCGGCGCGTGCGCCGGCCTGCAGGACGTGGAACAACGCGAACCGCACCGCCTGCTGCAGGACCGGGTCGCCGTCGACCTCGACGTCGGCGCTGTCCCAGAAGTCGTCGAGGTACTCGCGCTGCGAGGCCAGCAGCCCGTCCCAGCCGCCGTACCGGGCGCCGACCAGCGCGGCCGCCGCCTGGTCCCGCACGGCCTCCTTCGAGCGTGCCGACGACCAGCCGTAGCCGAGGAACTTGACGACCCGCAGGACCTCGCCAGGCTTGAGGATGCAGGTGACGGTCGTCCGGGCCCAGTCCTGCCGGGCGTCGGTCTCCTCGGCGAACCGGCCGGGCACCGTCACCTCGTGGTCCATCCCGGCGGCGATGGTCAGCCCGCTGCGGCGGGTCCGGTGCACCAGCATCGCGCCGTGGTCGTCCACGTCCTGCAGGAGCGGCTGCAGCGGCTCCTCGAGCGCGGCGGCGACCCGCGGGTCGCCGGACTGCCGCGGCAGCTCCTCGTTGGCCACCAGCTCGGACTGCACGATGACCCGGGTCCGCTCGACCGCCTCGACCTCGTAGCAGATGGCGGCGATGCCGCGGTGCGCGAACGACACCAGCCGGGTCGAGCGGACCAGCACCCGCTTGCCGGCCGGTGACTCCCAGTCGGTGCGTCGGGTGAGCGTGCCGGCGCGCAGGTCGAGCAGCCGCTCGGAGGAGTGCAGCGTGCCGTACCGCACGTCGAACGGCTCGTCCTCGACCAGCAGGCGGACGATCTTGCCGTTGGTGACGTTGACGACGGTCTGGCCGTCCTCCGGGTAGCCGTAGCCCGCCTCGGCGTACGGCAGCGGGCGCGCCTCGAAGAACGAGTTGAGGTAGGTGCCGGGGATCCCGGCCGGCTCGCCCTCGTCGAGGTTGCCGCGCAACCCGATGTGCCCGTTCGACAGCGCGAACACCGACTCGCTCTGGGCCAGCCGCTCCAGGTCCAGGTGCGTCTCGCGGATGCACCACGGCTCGACCGGGAACAGCGGGTGGCCGATCACGACAGCAGGTCGGCGAGGTCGGCGACGACCAGGTCGGCGCCCTCGGCCTGCAGCGCTCCGGCCTGGCCGACCCGGTCCACCCCGACGACCCAGCCGAAGCCGCCGGCCCGGCCGGCCGCCACCCCGGCGAGCGCGTCCTCGAAGACCGCCGCCTGCCCGGCCGGGACGCCGAGCAGCTCGGCGGCCCGCAGGAACGTGTCGGGCGCGGGCTTGCCCGGCAGCGACTGCTCGCGGGCGGTGACCCCGTCGACCCGGACCTCGACGAGGTCGGCCAGCCCGGTGACCGCGAGCACCCGCTCGGTGTTGGCGCTGCTGGACACCACCGCCCGGCGCAGCCCGGCGTCCCGGCAGGCCTGCAGGTAGCGGCGGCTGCCGGGGTAGACGTCGACGCCGTCGGCCTCGATCCGCTCGAGCAGCAGGGCGTTCTTGCGGTTGCCGAGGCCGGCCACGGTGTCGGCCCCGGGCGGGTCGTCCGGCGAGCCCTCGGGCAGCTCGATGCCGCGGCTGGCCAGGAACGACCGGACGCCCGCCGCGCGTGGCTTGCCGTCGACGTAGGACAGGTAGTCGCCCTGCGGGTCGAACGGCGTGAAGGTCGGACCGTCGCGCTGCTCCAGGAACGCGTCGAAGGTCTGCGTCCAGGCCCGGTTGTGCACCGCGGCGGTGTCGGTGAGCACGCCGTCGAGGTCGAACAAGCAGGCGGAAACCTGGTCCGGAAGGCCGAGCACGGGTCCTCCTGTCCGCTGCCGGGCAGCGGGATCGGCGACGATCTGTGTCGAAGCGTGCCACGCTGCGCTCGCCTAGGCTGCCCGCAGCATGAATGCGCCCTCCGGACCCGTCCCGCCGCGCGAGCTCCGTCCGCGCATCGCCGCGCTGGGGACGGCCGACAGCCGCCGGCTCGAGCGGCGGCTGTCCCGGGCCCGCGGCGAGCAGGCGCTCGCGCGGCTGGTCGCCGACGTCGAGCGCGCCGAGCAGCGCCTGGCCGCCCGGGCGGCGGCCGTGCCCGCTGTCAGCTATCCCGAGGCGCTGCCGGTGAGCCGGCGCCGCGAGGACATCCTGGCTGCGATCCGGGACCACCAGGTCGTCGTCATCGCCGGGGAGACCGGCTCGGGCAAGACCACCCAGCTGCCCAAGATCTGCCTGGAGCTGGGCCGGGGGGTCCGCGGGCTGATCGGGCACACGCAGCCGCGGCGGATCGCCGCGCGGGCCGTCGCCGAGCGGATCGCCGAGGAGATCGGCAGCCCGCTCGGCGAGGACGTCGGCTACGTCGTGCGCTTCTCCGACCAGATCCGCGACGCCTCGTACGTGAAGGTGATGACCGACGGCATCCTGCTCGCCGAGATCGCGAAGCGACCGGCTGCTCAGCCGCTACGACACGATCATCGTCGACGAGGCGCACGAGCGGTCGCTCAACATCGACTTCCTGCTGGGCTACCTGCGGCAGCTGCTGCCGCAGCGGCCGGACCTCAAGGTCGTCATCACCTCGGCGACGATCGACCCGGAGCGGTTCGCCGGGCACTTCGCCGGCGCGCCGATCGTGGAGGTCTCCGGCCGGACCTACCCGGTCGAGGTCCGGTACCGCCCGCAGGTCGACGACGACGGCGACCAGGCGTCCGCGATCTGCGCCGCCGTCGACGAGCTGGCCGCCGAGGGGCCGGGCGACGTGCTGGTGTTCCTGTCCGGCGAGCGGGAGATCCGCGACACCGCCGACGCGCTGCGCCGGTCGGTCGGCGAGGGCAGCGAGGTGCTGCCGCTGTACGCCCGGCTGTCGGCCGCCGAGCAGCACCGGGTCTTCGCCGCCGCACGCGGGCCGCCGGATCGTGCTGGCGACCAACGTCGCCGAGACGTCGCTGACGGTGCCGGGCATCCGGTACGTCGTCGACCCCGGCACCGCCCGCATCTCCCGGTACAGCCAGCGCACCAAGGTGCAGCGGCTGCCGATCGAGGCGATCAGCCAGGCGTCGGCGACCCAGCGGGCGGGGCGCTGCGGCCGGGTCGAGGCCGGCGTGTGCATCCGGCTGTACAGCGAGGAGGACTTCGCCGGCCGCCCGGAGTTCACCGAGCCCGAGATCCTGCGGACCAACCTGGCGAGCGTCATCCTGCAGATGACCGCGCTCGGCCTCGGGGAGATCGCCGACTTCCCGTTCGTCGAGCCGCCGGACACCGCGCAGCGTCCGGGACGGCGTCGAGCTGCTGAACGAGCTCGGGGCGCTCGTCGACGGTGCGCTCACCCCGGTGGGCCGGCAGCTGGCCGAGCTGCCGGTCGACCCGCGGCTCGGCCGGATGGTGGTCGAGGCCGACCGGAACGGCGTGCTGCACGAGGTGCTGGTGCATCGCCGCGGCGCTGTCCATCCAGGACCCGCGCGAGCGGCCGCAGGACAAGCAGCAGGCCGCCGCGCAGGCGCACGCCCGGTTCGCCGACGAGACCTCGGACTTCCTGGCGTACTGGAACCTGTGGACGCTACCTGCAGGAGCAGCAGCGGGAGCTGGGCTCGTCAGCGCGTTCCGCCGGCTGTGCAAGCAGGAGTTCCTCAACCACCTGCGGATCCGCGAGTGGCAGGACCTGCACACCCAGCTGCGCCAGGTCACCCGCCAGCTCGGGCTGGTGCACGAGACCCCGCACCCGGACGGCGTGATCGACAGCGACCGGGTGCACCAGTCGCTGCTCGCCGGGCTGCTGTCGCAGGTCGGCCTGCGCGACGTCGAGAAGCGCGAGTACGTCGGCGCCCGCGGCGCCCGCTTCTCGGTCGTCCCGGGCTCGGCGCTGTCGAAGAAGCCGCCGCGCTGGGTGATGGCCGCCGAGCTCGTCGAGACGAACCGGCTGTGGGGCCGGGGAGTCGCCCGGGTCGAGCCGGAGTGGGTCGAGGCGCTCGCCGGCCACCTGCGTGATGCGTACCTACACCGAGCCGCACTGGGACCGCGAGCAGGCCGCGGTCGATCGCCTACGAGCGGGTGACGCTGTACGGCCTGCCGCTGGTCGACCCGCCGGGCGGTGAACTACGGCCGGATCGACCCGGTCGCGGCGCGCGAGACGTTCCTGCAGTCGGCGCTGGTCGAGGGCGACTGGGACACCCTCCACGCCTTCTTCGCCGACAACCGGCGGCTGCTGGAGGACGTCGAGGAGCTCGAGCACCGGGCCCGCCGCCGCGACATCGTCGTGGACGACGACGACCCTGTACGACTTCTACGACGCCCGGGTGCCGGCCGACGTGGTCTCCGGCCGGCACTTCGACGCCTGGTGGAAGAAGGCCCGCCACGACGACCCCGACCTGCTGACCTTCTCGCTGGCGATGCTCGTCAACGAGCGAGGCCTCCGGGGTCAGCCCGGGGGACTACCCCGACGTGTGGGTGCAGGGCGACCTGCGGCTGCCGCTCACGTACCAGTTCGAGCCCGGGGACGCCGCCGACGGCGTGACCGTGCACGTGCCGCTGCCGGTGCTGAACCGGCTGTCGCCGGAGGGCTTCGACTGGCAGGTGCCCGGGCGTGCGGCTGGAGCTCGTGACCGCGCTGATCAAGGCGCTGCCGAAGCCGCTGCGGGTCCGGCTGGTGCCGGCCCCGGACACCGCGCGGGCCGTGCTCGCCGAGCTGGAGCCCCGGCAGGGCGCGCTGCTGACGGCGCTGTCGGACGAGCTGCTGCGCCGGCGCGGGGTGGACGTGCGGCCCGAGGACGTCGACTGGGCCAAGGTCCCGGACCACCTGAAGGTGACCTTCCGGGTGTTCTCCGGGACGACCACCCTCGCCGAGGGCAAGGACCTCGCGGCGCTGAAGGCCCGGCTGGCTCCGAAGGTCCAGCAGGCGCTCTCCACCGCCGCGGCCGGCCTGGAACGGACCGGGCTGCGCTCCTGGGACGTCGGCACCCTGCCGCCGGCGGTCGAGGCGGGCGGCGTGCGCGGCTTCCCGGCGCTGGTCGACACCGGGAACGCGGTGGCGCTGCGGGTGCTCGGCACCCCGGCCGAGCGGGACGCCGCCCACCGGGCGGGGGTGCGCCGGCTGCTGCTGCTGTCGCTGCCGTCGCCGACCCGCGGGCTGGTCGGGTCGATGGGCAACAGCCAGAAGCTGGCGCTGGCCCGCAGCCCCTACCCGTCGGTGGCGGCGCTGCTGGACGACGCCGCGCTCGCCGCCGTCGACGCCCTGATGACCGCGGTGCCGCGCGACGAGGCGGGCTTCACGGCGCTGCTGGCGCAGGTCCGGCCGGCGCTGCCGGACACCCTGACGTCGGTGCTGCGGACCGCCGAGCAGGTGCTGGTGCTCGCGCACGACGTGCAGGCCCGGCTGACCCCGCTCGCCGGCTCGGCCGGGTTCGCCGAGTCGGCCCGCGACCTGCAGGTGCAGCTGTCGGCGCTGGTCCGGCCCGGGTTCCTGTCGGCGACCGGCGCGTCCCGGCTGCCGGACCTGGTCCGCTACCTGCGCGGGATGGCCCGCCGGCTGGACAAGCTGCCCGGCGACCCGGTCCGCGACCGGACGGAGATGCGGCGCATCCATGACGTGCTCACCGAGTGGGCGCGGCTGCCCGCCGGGCCGGCCAAGCAGGACATCCGCTGGATGGTCGAGGAGCTGCGGCTCGGGCTGTTCGCGCAGGACGTGAGGACCCGCGGTCCGGTGTCGGAGAAGCGGCTGTACAAGGCCATCGACGCGGTCCGCTGACCGGCCGGCCTCAGCGCCGGTACAGCACCGCGGCCACCGCGGTCGCCAGGTTCAGGCTGCTGACGCCGGACCGCATCGGCAGCGCCAGCACCGCCTCGGCCCGCTCACGCAGCGCCGCGCCGACCCCGTCCCGCTCGCTCCCGACGACGAGCACCGCCCCGGGCGGGACCGGGGTGGTCGGGTCGCCGCCGGCGTCGAGCACGACGAGCGGGCCGGCCACCCGGGCCGGGTCGACCTCCAGCACCGGCAGCGCGTAGTGCAGCCCGGCGGCGCCGCGCAGCACCGCCGGCCCCCAGGGGTCCAGCGGCCCGGACACCGCCACACCGGACGCCCCGGCGGCCGCGCAGACCCGCACGACGGCTCCGACGTTGCCCGGGTGCCGGGGCCGGTCCAGCAGCACGAGCGGCGCGGCCCTGCCGGTCAGCACCGACCGGTCCTCGGCGGGGCGCAGGGCGTCCGCCTCCACCCCGGTGTGGTGCGCCACGTCCGCGGGGACCGCGCGGTCCAGCAGCGACTCCAGCACGTCCGGCGCCAGCCGCCCGGCCAGCGCGCGTACCCGGGCGAGGTCGGCGACCCGCACCCGGACGACGAGGTCGGGCGCGAAGCGCAGCGCGTGCTTGACGGCGTGGAACCCCTCCAGGCGGACGTCGGGGGCAGGGGGCACGATGCAGCAGTGTGCCCGGCAGCCGCGGGGCGAGAACGGGAGGACCCGCGTGGACGCGCCGGAGCTGACGACGCCGTGGCGGACGCCCGAGCGGGCCGACCTGCAGCAGCGGGCCCGCGCGTTCGCCCGCGAGCGGGTCCTGCCGCTCGCCGACGAGCTCGACCCGGTCAAGGCCGAGATGCCGCCCGAGCTGATCGCCGAGCTGGCCGGGCACGGCTGGTTCGGGATCACCGTCGGGGCCGAGCACGGCGGGCTCGGCCTGGGGGTCTTCGAGTACTGCCTGGTGAGCGAGGAGCTGGCCCGGGCCTGGCTGAGCGTGGGCAGCATCCTGGCCCGCGGGCAGGGCCTGGGCACCCAGGTCCTGGACGACACCCGGCGCGCCGAGCTGCTGGCCCGCAGCGCCCGCGGCGACTGGATCGGGTCGATCGCGCTGTCCGAGCCGTCGGCCGGCTCGGACCTGGCCGGGGTGCGGACCCGGGCGGTGCGCGACGGCGACGGCTGGGTGCTGTCCGGCCGCAAGCGCTGGGCCGGCAACGCCCTGGCGGCCGACTTCGTCGAGGTGCTCGCACGGGTGCGCGAGCCCGAGGACGGCGAGCCGCGCAGCGCCGGCCTGGAGCCGTTCCTGGTGGTCAAGGAGCGCGGCGCGTTCCCGCCCGGGATGACCGGGCAGCCGATCGACAAGATCGGCTACCACGGCTTCCTCACCTGGGACCTGCAGCTGGACGGGGTCCGGGTGCCGGACGGCGACCGGCTCACCGGCCTGTACGGCGACGAGGGCGCCGATGCCGACGCCGGCGGGTTCGCCTCCGTGCAGCGCGGCCTGAACATCGCCCGGGTGCACACCGCCGCCCGGGCGGTCGGGGTGGCCCAGGGCGCGGTCGAGGACACCGCGGCGTACCTGCAGGAGCGCGAGCAGTTCGGCCACCCGCTGGCGGACTTCCAGGCGCTGCGGTTCGCGCTGGCCGACATGGTGGCGGAGGTGACGCAGGCCCGGGCGTTCTGGCAGCAGGTGGCGCACCTGCTCGACGAGGGCGTGCCCTGTGAGCGGGAGGCCGCCGCCGTCAAGCTGCTCGCGACCGAGATGGCCGTCCGGGTCACCGGGCAGGCGATGCAGCTGCACGGCGGGAACGGCTACACCACCGAGCGGCGGGTCGAGCGGTACTGGCGGGACGCCCGGCTCACGACGATCTTCGAGGGCACCAGCGAGATCCAGCGCCGCATCCTGTCCGACCGGCTGCTGCCGCGCAGCCCGCTGGCCTGATGCCGGGACTGCGCACGGTCTCGGCGACCCGGTACGTCACGCCGCTGCGCGAGGGCGGCTCGCTGCCCGGGCTGATGGAGGCCGACGACCTCGGGACCTACGTCGTGAAGTTCGTCGGCGCCGGTCAGGGCCGCCGGGTGCTGGTCGCCGAGGTGATCGCGGGGGAGCTGGCCCGACGGCTCGGCCTGCCGGTGCCCGAGCTGGTGACGGTCGAGGTCGACCCGGTGCTGGGTCGCAGCGAGCCGGACGAGGAGGTGCAGGACCTGCTGCGGGCCAGCGCCGGGCTGAACCTGGCGATGGACTTCCTGCCGGGCGCGCTCGGCTTCGACCCGCTGGCGCACTCGGTCGACGCGGACCTGGCCAGCCGGGTGCTGTGGTTCGACGCGCTGGTCGGCAACGTCGACCGCAGCTGGCGCAACCCCAACCTGCTGCTGTGGCACCGCGGGCTGCAGCTCATCGACCACGGGGCGACGCTGGTGTTCGCGCACGCCTGGGAGCGCTCGGCGGGTGCCGCGCAGCGCCCGTACGACACCACCGGGCACGTGCTGTCCGAGCAGGCGACCCGCCGCCGGGAGGCCGACGAGGCGCTGGCCGGCCGGATCACCGGGGAGCTGCTCGACGAGGTGCTGGCGCTGGTGCCGGAGGTCTGGCTGGACGGCGAGCCGGGCTTCGCCGACGCCGCGGCGGTGCGGGCGGCCTACCGCGACCACCTGCTGCGGCGGCTGGCGGCCCGGCCGGTGTGGGCCCCGTGACCGGGCGCCTGGTGTTCGAGTACGCCGTGCTGCGGGCCGTGCCGCGGGTCGAACGCGGCGAGTGCGTCAACATCGGGCTGGTGTTCTACTGCCAGTCGGCGGACCTGCTCCGGGTGGTCGTGGAGCTGTCCGCCGAGCGGCTGCGCGCGCTCGACCCCGGCGTCGACGTGGACGGCGTCCGGGAGGCCGCCGCGGCGCTCGACCGGACCTGCGCCGGGGAGGGCCCGGCGGGCCAGACGTCGCTGGGCGCGCGGTTCCGCTGGCTGACCGCCCCGCGCAGCACGGTCGTCCAGGCCGGTCCGGTGCACAGCGGGCTGACGGCCGAGCCGGCCGCCGAGCTCGATCGGCTGGTGGACGCGCTGGTGCGCTGAGCGGCGGCCCGCAGGCCGCCGCCCAGCGCCGACGGCTAGGGCAGGTGCCGCAGGGCCGGCCCGGTGTAGACCTGCCGCGGGCGGCCGATCTTGGTCGCCGGGTCCTCGATCATCTCGCGCCACTGCGCGATCCAGCCGGGCAGCCGGCCGAGCGCGAACAGCACGGTGAACATCGGCGTCGGGAAGCCCAGCGCCTTGTAGATGACGCCGGTGTAGAAGTCGACGTTGGGATAGAGCTTGCGGGAGACGAAGAAGTCGTCGGCGAGCGCCGCCTCCTCCAGCTCCATCGCGAGCGTCGAGCAGCGGGTCGGCCTTCTCCAGCGACTCGAGCACCTCGCGGGCGACCTTCTTCACGATCGCCGCACGCGGGTCGTAGTTCTTGTAGACCCGGTGGCCGAAGCCCATCAGCTTGACGCCCGGCTCCGGTTCTTGACCCGCTCGACGAAGCGCGCGACGTCGCCGCCGTCGGCCTGGATGCCGGCCAGCATCTCGAGCACGGCCTGGTTCGCGCCACCGTGCAGCGGGCCGAACAGCGCGGCCACGCCGGCCGAGATCGACACGAACAGGTTGGCGTTGCTCGAGCCGACCATGCGCACCGTCGAGGTCGAGCAGTTCTGCTCGTGGTCGGCGTGCAGCAGGAACAGCAGGTTGAGCGCCTTGGACATCACCGGGTTGACGACGTACTCCTCGGCGGGCACCCCGAAGGTCATCCGCAGGAAGTTGTCGACGTAGCCGAGCGTGTTGTCCGGGTACAGGAAGGGCTGGCCGACCGACTTCTTGTGCGCGTACGCCGCGATGGTCGGCATCTTGGCCATCAGCCGCACCGTCGACATCTCGACGTGCTCGGGGTCGAACGGGTCCAGGCTGTCCTGGTAGAAGGTCGACAGCGCGCTGACCGCCGAGGACTGAGCACCGCCATCGGGTGCGCGTCGGTCGGGAAGCCGCCGAAGAACTCGCGGAAGTCCTCGTGCAGCATCGTGTGGTGCCGGATCTTCTTCTTGAAGCCGGCCAGCTGCTCCTCGGTCGGCATCTCGCCGTAGATGAGCAGCCAGGAGACCTCGAGGAAGCTGGCCTTCTCGGCGAGCTCCTCGATCGGGTACCCGCGGTAGCGCAGGATGCCGGCGTCACCGTCGATGTAGGTGATCTCCGACTCGCAGGAGGCGGTGTTGACGAAGCCGGGATCGAGCGTGACGAGCCCGGTCTCGGCGAGCAGCTTGGGGATCTCCACCCCGTTCGGGCCCTCGGTGGCGGGCTTGACGGAGAGAGGAAGAACCCCTCCGGGGTGCTGGAGGGAGACGTCCGACATGCGCGAGCCTCTCGGGTCGGGGAACGGGGTGGGCACCATCCTGGCCCACCGGCTGTGGACGGGTCAGCCCGGGGGAAGGCCTCGGGCCTGCATGGCCCGGCCGTAGCCGGTGTCGAAGGCGACCCGGAGCAGCTGGCGGGCCTGGCGGGCTGCCCGTCGGCGCAGCCTGCGCCAGGACGCGTACGCCGGGGCGGCGTCCTCGGGGCGTCCGGACAGGTCGGCGCCGGCGACGACGGCGCCGAGGCGGGCCGCCTCGAGGAGCTGGCCGCGCGAGGCGGGGGAGGGCATGGTCATGAGACGTCCTTCGGTGCGGCGCGGGGCCGCGGGAAGCTGAGGTGCGCCTCGCTCCGCCTCACCCGCGGTCGGAACGACCGGGCGGGGAACGGCTCGTAGGGCGCTCGTACAGGAACGGGTGTCGCGCACATCGCAGGCGCGAGCACCGCGGACGTTAGCAGCCCGGGCTCACAGGACGGCGGTCTCCGACTTGGCCAGGGCCCGTTCGGTGGCGTCCTGGTCGGCCTGCGCGAGCCCACCGGCCGAGCGCAGCGGGACGTCCTCCAGGCGCAGCGCCAGCAGGAACGCCGGCACCAGCAGGACGGCCATGGTGAGGAACACCGCCTGCATCGAGTCGGCGAAGCCGAGCAGCACGACGCGGCGCACCGGGTCCGGCAGGGTCGCGATGATGGACGAGTCGTTCAGCGCGGTCGCCGACCCGAAGCGGTCGATCACCTCCTGCGGCAGCCCGGCCGCGACGGCACGCTCCCGGATGTGCCCGGCGAGGGTGCTGAACAGCACCGCCAGGGAGATCGCCGCGCCGAAGGTGCCGCCCATCGACCGGAAGAACGTCACCGAGCTGGTGGCGACGCCCATGTCCTGCGGGGGGAGGGCGTTCTGCACGCTGATCACCAGCGTCTGCATCGACAGGCCGAGGCCGGCGCCCATGATCGTCATGGCGACGCCTGCCTGCCACACGGGGGTGTCGAGGCCCAGCCGGGCGAACAGCAGCATCGCCACGAACATCACGGCCGTGCCGATCACCGGCAGCACCTTGTACCGGCCGGTCCGGGCCATCACCCGGCCGCTGATCGCCGACGTGACGATGATGCCGAGCATGAGCGGGGTGAGCAGCAGCCCGGCGGTGGTCGGGGCGTAGCCCTTCACGATCTGCAGGTACAGCGGCATGACCACCAGCGAGCCGAACATCGCCGTGCCGACCAGCAGCGCGACCGCGCTGCTGGTCGTGAAGACCCGGCTGGAGAAGATCCGCAACGGCAGGATCGCCGCCTCGCCCATCCGCCGCTCCCAGGGCACGAAGGCGGTCAGGGCCAGCAGGGCCCCGGCGCCGAGCCCGAGGCTGAGCCCGGAGGTCCAGCCCCACTCGCGCCCCTTCTCGGCGAGCAGCAGCAGCGGCACGACACTGCCGGTGAGCAGCGCGGCGCCCAGGTAGTCGATGCGGGCCTGCGAGGTGCGTACCGGCAGGTGCAGCTTGCGGCTGACGACCACGAGCGCGACCAGGCCGATCGGCACGTTGACGTAGAAGATCCAGCGCCAGCCGTCCAGGCCGAACAGCGTGTCGTAGCCGGCGAACGCACCGCCCAGCACCGGCCCGAGCACGCTGGAGGTGGCGAACACCGACATGAAGTACGCCTGGTAGCGCCCGCGCTCGCGGGGCGGGACGAGGTCGCCGACGATGGCGAACGCCAGCGACATCAGCCCACCGGCACCCACGCCCTGGATCGCCCGGTAGCCGGCCAGCTGGTAGATCCCGGTCGCCGTGCCGCACAGCACCGAGCCGAAGATGAACACGACGATCGCGAACAGGTAGAAGCGCTTGCGCCCGTAGGTGTCGGACAGCTTCCCGTACAGCGGGGTGGAGATCGTCGAGGTGATGAGGTACGAGGTGGTGACCCAGGCCTGAGCGGTCTGCCCGTTCAGCCGGTCCGCGATGGTGCGCATGGCCGTCGAGACGATGGTCTGGTCGAGCGCGGCCAGGAACATGCCCAGCAGCAGGCCCGACAGGATGACCAGGATCTGCCGGTGGGTCAGGGCGGGCGCCGGCGCGGCGGTGCTGCCGGTCACCGGCCGGCCGAGCCGGACAGCGCGGGAGCGGCGGACGCGTCGGGAGCCGTCAGGTCCACCCGGAAGCGCTGCAGCGAGGCGGCGAAGGCCAGCAGGTCCTCGTCGGACCAGTCCGGCAGCCGGCGGCGCAGCAGCTCGACGCGCGCGGCGCGCAGCCGGTCGAGCAGCTCCTGGCCGGGAGTGCTGAGCGCGAGCAGTGCCGCCCGGCTGTCGTCCGGGTCGCGGCGCCGGTCGATCCAGCCCTCGCGCTCCAGCGCGGCGACCTGCCGGCTGACGCTCGACAGGTCGACCTGCAGCTGCTCGGCCAGGGACGACAGGCGCATCTGCCCCGCGTCGCCGAGGGTGGCGAGCACGGCGGCCGCCGGCATCTCCAGACGCACGCCGAGATCGGCCAGGGTGGCCGCGTGCAGCCCCTTGAGGCCTCGGAACAGCAGGCCCAGCTCGCGCGCGACGTGCTCCATCGACGACATGGCACTCTCCCGGGATGCTTGGTTGCAGCAAGCATCTAATCACCTGTGGGGCGGTTCGGGAAGACGGCAGACAGGGCGCGACGTTGTCCGTACAGTTGCAGACGCAACCAACGAGGAGGACCCCATGCCCGCCGTGACCGCCGACACCCTTGCCCTGCCCCGCGTGCCCGCCGCCTCGCTCGGCGACGTCGAGCGGCCGGTCCTCGCGGTGAGCACGGCGCCGCAGGGCTTCGAGGGCGAGGGCTTTCCGGTCCGCCGGGCCTTCGCCGGCATCGCGCCCCGGGTGCTCGATCCCTTCATCATGATGGACCAGATGGGCGAGGTGGAGTACGCCCCGGGCGAGCCCAAGGGCACCTCGTGGCACCCGCACCGCGGGTTCGAGACCGTCACCTACATCCTGGACGGGGCGTTCCAGCACCAGGACAGCCACGGCGGCGGCGGGCTGATCACCGACGGGGCCACCCAGTGGATGACTGCCGGCGGCGGGATCCTGCACATCGAGACGCCGCCGGTGGAGCTGGTCCGCAGCGGCGGCGTGTTCCACGGCGTGCAGCTGTGGGTGAACCTGCCGGGCAGGGACAAGATGACGGCCCCGGCGTACCAGAACCTGCAGGGCTCCGACGTGGTGCTGCTCGCGTCGTCGGACGGCGGGTCGCTGCTGCGGCTGATCGCCGGCGACCTCGCCGGCGTCCGTGGGCCGGGGTCCACCCGCACCCCGATCACGATGCTGCATGCCAGCGTGGTGCCGGGCGCCCAGCTGTCGCTGCCGTGGGACCCGCGCTTCAACAGCCTGGTCTACGTGCTGTCCGGCAACGGCAGCGCCGGCGCCGAGGGGACCGCGATCCGGACCGGGCAGACCGTCGTCTTCGGCGCCGGGGACCGGATCACCGTGCAGGCCGACGAGCGCCAGGACAGCCGGCACGCCGCGCTCGAGCTGATCGTGCTCGGCGGCGAGCCGATCCGCGAGCCGGTCGCGCAGTACGGCCCGTTCGTCATGAACACCCGGGCGCAGCTGCAGCAGGCGGTCGAGGACTTCCAGTCCGGCCGCTTCGGGCAGATCCCGGCCGGCGCGCTGATGCCGCACACCGGCTGAGCGCCGCCCCGCTGCCCTGACGGCGGCCTCCGGACCCGACGGCCCGTCCCCTCACCCGGGGCGGGCCGTCGGCGTGCGGTCAGTCGACGAGCGAGGAGTAGATGAGCTGGCGCAGCTGCGGGCGGAGCGGGTGCGTCGAGCTCGGGAGCAGCTGGGTCATCAGCAGGGCGGTGACCTCCTCGGCCGGGTCCACCCAGAACGCGGTCGACGCCGCGCCGCCCCAGAAGTACTCGCCGCGGGACATCAGCGTCTTGGCCGGCAGCGGGTCCTCGACCGTGGCGAAGCCCAGCCCGAAGCCGATCCCGTCGAACGTGGTCTCGGCGAACCCGCCGACCGACAGGGTCCCCAGGTCGGCGCCGCCGGGCAGGTGGTTGCGGGTCATCCAGGCCAGCGTGCGGGTGCCGAGCAGCCGGACGCCGTCGAGCTCGCCGCCGCGCAGCAGCGCCTGGGTGAAGCGGGAGTAGTCCGCCGCGGTGGAGATCAGCCCGCCGCCGCCGGACAGGAACGTCGGCTCGGTGGTCGCCGCCGCGCCCAGGCTGTCCAGGCGGACCGCCTTGCCGTCGGCCGGGTTCGGCGTGTACAGCGCCGCGAGCCGGTCGGCGCGCTCCGGCTCGACCCAGAAGGAGGTGTCGTCCATCCCCAGCGGACCGAGGACGTGCTCGGCGAGGTAGTCGTCCAGGCGCTGGCCGGAGACCACCTCGACCAGGCGTCCCAGCACGTCGGTCGCGACCGAGTAGCCCCAGCGGGTGCCCGGCTGGAACAGCAGCGGGATGCCCGCCCAGGCGTCGCAGGCGGCGGCGAGGTCGGTGCCGGCCGGCACGCCCCACTCGTAGCCGCGGGCGCGGTAGAGCGCGTCCGGCACGGCGGTGTGCATGAAGCCGTACGACAGGCCGGAGGTGTGGGTCAGCAGGTGCCAGATCCGGATCGGCTCGGTGGCCGGCACGGTGAACGGGCGCTGCGCGGAGCCCTTGTCGTAGACGCGCAGGTCGGCGAAGGCCGGCAGGTACCGGCTGATCTCGTCGGTGAGCTCGAAGCGGCCCTGCTCCCACAGCTGCATGACCGCGACCGAGGTGAGGGGCTTGGTCATCGAGTAGATGCGCCAGAGCGTGTCGGGCTCGACCGGCAGCCCCGCCTCGCGGTCACGCAGACCGTAGGTCGAGGCGTGCACGGTCTCGCCGCGCCGTTGAACGACGATCTGCCAGCCGGCGAGCAGGCCGGTGTCGACGTACCGGGCGAAGTGGCTGTCGATGCGCTCGAGCCGGGCCGGGTCGAAGCCGAGCTTGTCAGGGTCTGCGGTGCGCTCCATGGCTCTTCCTACCGCACGCCCCGGACAGTTTCGCGCGGTCAGGTCCCGTCGCCGCGCTGCGTCTGGTCGGCCAGGAAGCGCTCCAGCTCGGCGCCGAGCTCGTCGGCGGAGGGAAGCCTGCTCTCGCCGGCCATCAGCGACCGCCCGCGCCCGGCCACGAAGGAGTCGTACTGCTCCTCCAGGGCGGTCACGACGGCCTGCACCTCGGCCGACTGGGCGACCTGCTCGTCGATGGCCCGCCGGGTCTCGGCGGCGGCCTCGTCGAGCGGGCCGGTCGGCAGGACCAGGCCGGTGGCGGCGGCGACCTCGCGCAGCAGCGCGGAGGCGGCGGCGGGGAACTCGGTCTGCGCCACGTAGTGCGGCACGTGCGCGGCGAAGCCGATGGCGTCCAGCCCGGCCTGGCCGAGCCGGTGCTCCAGCAGGTGCCCGACGCTGGCCGGGACGGTGACGGTGCCGATCCACGGCTCCGCGCCCTCGAGCAGCTCGCGGCTGCTGCCGTGCGCGATGACGCCGACCGGTCGGGTGTGCGGCAGCTGCATCGGGATCGCGTTCAGGCCGACGACGAGCCGGACCCCCAGCTCGGTGAGGACCAGCCGGACGGCGTCGATGAAGCGCTCCCACTGGACGTCCGGTTCGGGCCCGGACATCAGCAGGAACGGCGTGCCCGCCTCGTCGTGCAGCAGGTGCACGGCCAGCTCGGGCTGCTCGTAGGACTCCCAGTGGTCCTCGACGAACAGCATCGGGGGCCGGCGGGCGCGGTAGTCGTGCAGCTGGTCCACGTCGAAGCGGGCCACGACGGTGCTGCCCAGCGTCGACAGCAGGTGGGTCCGGGCGATGCGGCCCGCGGACCCGGCGTCGATGAAGCCGTCCAGGGCGTGCACCAGCACGGGGGTGCCGAGGTCGGGGCGGTCGGGCACCAGCTCGAACAGGTCCCGCGGGTCCGGTCGGCGCATCGCGATCTCCTCCTTGGTCCCCTGGTGCAACGTCGATCTAGGCTGTCAGCATGCCCGCGTACGACTATCGGTGCCGAACCTGCGACGTGACGTTCGAGGTGCGGCGGGGGCTGGCCGAGCCGGAGACGCGGTCCCGGTGCCCGCAGGGGCACCCGGACACGACGAGGGTGTTCAGCGCGGTGGCGGTCGGCGGGGTCGCGGGGTCCTCCGGCGCGGCGGCGCGGCCGGCCGGCGGCGGGTGCTGCGGCGGGGGCTGCTGCGGCTGAGGTCGGGCTGAGCCGTGCGGTCCCGGGCGTGTGCAGGTCCGGGTGTGGCGGTCCGGGTGCGGCGGTCCGGGGCGCGGCTCAGAACGGCGGTGGGTCGTCCGAGCTGAGCCGTTCGCGGTCGCTCCGGGGTGAGGTCACGAACGGCGCGGGTGCCGGGAGCAGGCACGGCAGGAGGTCCGCGAGGCCGGGGGCCTCGGTCCCGCTGCCGGCGACCGGGCCCGGAGGCCGGGGCCGCTCGGGTGCGGCGTGCCGCGGGCCGGGCGGTGGGGTCTGTTCGGGTGGGGTCCGCGCCGGCGGAGCCCAGGCCGGCGGGACGCGGTACCGCCGGCCGGTCGGGCTGCGCCAGGTCGTGCTCCCGTCGGCGCCGCGGACGACGATCCAGGTCAGCGTCTTGGCCCGGTGGCACCGGCGGCTGCGCGGACGCAGGTTGTTCGCGCAGGTGGGCCCCGCGGGCCAGGGCACCTCGTGGTCGAGGTCGCAGTGCCGGCTGCTCGTCGCGCAGCCGGGCCCGTCGCAGAGCGGGTCGCGCAGCCGCACCAGGCGGGCCAGCGACGCGCTCGGGCGGTAACCGGTCTCGGGGGGCCCGACGGCCAGCGGGGTGTCGAGCAGCACCGCGAGCCGGCGTGCGTCGAGCGGCGGCGGCCGGTGGGCATCTGGCGCCGCCGGCCTCAGGGCGTTGTGCGCGTCCGGCACCGCCGCGACGAGATCCGCCGCGACGATCCCGGTCAGGTCCGCGGGCGTCTCGTGAGCATCCGCGTACGGCGCGCTGTCCGTGCGGAGCGGCGGGTCCACGGCGATGGGCTCGCCGGTGCGGTCGTCCACGACGACCCGCTGCAGACGGGCCCGGGGGAGCAGGCGCCGCACGTGCGAAGCGCTGATCGGCCCGTAGCCGTCGAGCAGCCCGGGCTCCTCGGAGCGTCCCTGCAGCGTGGCCAGCGGCACGTGCACCGACAGCACGACCTTCGGGTGGGTGCAGCCGCCGTCGGCGGACGGTGTCGGGGCGGTGCCGTCGAGGGCGTGCAGCGCGAGCGCGGGGAGGTCGGCCAGCAGGTCGGCGCGACGCTGGTCGGCGGTGCGCACGACGCCCGACTCCCGGTCGAGGGTCAGCTGGCGGCGGTGCAGCTCGTCGAGCCCCAGGGTGAACGTGCGGAGCTGCTCGGCGGGCAGCAGCGCCCACAGGCTCCCCATCCCGTCGGGCTCGGGACGCACGCTGACCCGTCGGCCGGTCCGCGCCGTCTCCAGCCGCTTCTCGGTGGCCCCCGGCTCCAGGACCGCCTCGGCGGTCAGGACCAGGGCCTTGACCCGGGTGCGCAGGCGCCGCGCGGTCCAGCCGCGCAGCCCGTCCGGCTCCGCGGCCAGGGCCCGCAGCCGGCGGTCGACCTCGGCCGCGACCTCGGACGAGCAGTGCCGGGTCTCCTCGAGGACGGTCCTGGCCTGGCCCAGCAGCACCGCCCCGGTGCACAGCCCGTCGTGCAGGTGCGGCAGGTCGGCCACCAGCCGCTCGGCCTCGGCGAGCCGGGAGCCGGCGGCCAGCTGGCCGATCCGCAGGGTGCCCGCGAGGTCGATCACCAGGAAGCGCTCCGGCCCGTCGGCGCCCTGCAGGCGGCGCGACAGTACAGCGCTGTCGTGCAGCTGCCGGGCCTGCGCGGCGAACAGCGCCGCCTCCTGCACGGCGAGCCGCTCGAGCAGCTCCAGCCCGGCTCGCTCGGCATCGTCGACGGGCTCGCCGTCGACCGGTGCCGGGGAGCTGATCACCCCGCTGACCTGCGTATCTGTCATGCGAGGACGTTAGCCGCGGGGTCTGACAGAACCGAACTTCGCGGAGACACGGCTCTTTACCCGGCCGGGCCGGGCCGGCCCCCGGCCGCCCGAGCGGCGGCACCTGTCCCGCCCGCCAGCGGGCGGCACCTGTCCGACTACGCCGCCGGCGCCATCCGCCCGGCCAGCCCGGCGACCTGCGCCACCGCGTCGAACGAGCGCAACCGGTCTGCCGGGTCGTACGTCGTCGTCGTGATCATCAGCTCGTCCGCGGCCGTCCGGTCGAGCAGCTCCTGCAGCCCGCGGCGCACGGTCTCCGGTCCGCCGATCACCTGGCTGTCCAGCCGGTCCTGGACGAACGCCAGCTCGTGCGGGGCGTACGGGTAGCTCTCCGCCTCCTCGACCGTCGGCACGGGACCGGGCCGGCCGCTGCGCAGGCGCAGGAACGACAGCCCGCCGGGCAGCGCGAGGCGTCGCGCGGTGGCGTCGTCCGCCGCGGCGAGCACCGAGGCGCAGACCATCGCGTACGGCGCGGACAGCACCTCCGACGGGCGGAAGCTCTGCCGGTACAGCGCCAGCGCCGGCAGCGTGTGCTGTCCGGAGAAGTGGTGCGCGAAGGCGAACGGCAGGCCCAGCAGGCCGGCCACCTGGGCGCTGTAGCCGCTGGAGCCGAGCAGCCACAGCGGCGGCTCGTTGCCCTGCGCGGGGACTGCGGTGACGCCGGCGACCGGGCCGCGGAAGTACCCGCGCAGCTGCGCGAGCTGCTCCGGGAACTCCTCCGCCGACAGGCCCTCGACGCTGCGTCGCAGCGCCGCGGCGGTCCGCGGGTCGGTGCCGGGTGCCCGGCCGATTCCGAGGTCGATCCGGCCCGGGTGCAGCGCCTCGAGCATGCCGAACTGCTCGGCGACGACCAGCGGCGCGTGGTTGGGCAGCATCACGCCGCCGGAGCCGACCCGGATGGTGCGGCTGGCGGCGGCCAGCGCGCCGATCAGGACCGCCGGCGCGGAGCTGGCGATCCCGGTCATGCCGTGGTGCTCGGCGACCCAGTACCGCTGGAAGCCCAGCGCCTCGGTGTGCCGGACCAGGGTGAGGCTGTCGGCCAGGGCCGCGGCGGTCGTCGCGCCGGCGGGCACCGGTGACAGGTCGAGCACGGACAGCGGTACGCGGGTCAGGTCGGTCACCCCGATGGCAACGCCCGGGCCGTCCGGCGCCTTCCGCACGCCGACCGCCCCCTTCCGCAGCCCGTCCGGGCGGGGCAGCATGCCGGCATGGAGGGCAGCGACGGCCGGGTCGGCGACGCCGAACGCTGGACCGCCGACGCCCGGCTCCGGCATGCCGTCGGCGAGGGCCGCCTGACGCTGGCCGAGTACGAGGAGCGGGTCGGCGCGGTCTGGCAGGCCCGGACCCGGGGCGAGCTCGACGCGAGCGTGCAGGACCTGCCGGCGCCGGACACGTCCCCGGCGCCGGTCCGGGCGGGCCAGGGCAACGGCCCGGCGCCGCGTCCTCGCCGGGCGGTGGCCGTGATGTCCGGCGACGAGATCGTCGGTCCGGTGGCGCCCGGCCAGTCGGTGCAGGCCTACGCCCTGATGGGCGGCGCCTGCGTCGACCTGCGCCGCGACGACCTGCCGGCCGTGGTCCGGGTCCGGGCGGTCGCCGTGATGGGCGGGGTCGACGTCCTCGTGCCGCACGGCGTCGAGGTGCACCTGTCGGGGTTGTCCCTGATGGGCGGCCGGAGCCTGCGCCTGGACCCGCCACGACCGGGTGCGCCGGTGGTGCAGGTGTCGGCGTACGCGGTGATGGGTGGCGTCGACGTCGGCCACGGGAAGCAGCCGCGCCGGCCGGCAGGCCAGGACGCCGCCGTCCCGGCGCGGGCAGCGGCCGGGCGGGCACCCGGTCGGCACCGCCGGCGGGGCGGCGGGCGGTCGCTCGCGGCGCTCGGCCTGCTGGCCGTGCTCGGCGGGGGAGTCGCGCTGAGCGCCTCGAGCGACGCCGCTGCGGTGTTCGGCAGCGCGCGGCAGCAGGTCCAGCCGGGCGAGACCGACGTCCGGGTGGGCGCGCTGTTCGGCAGCGTCCGGGTCGTGGTGCCGGACGGGACGCGGGTGCGAACGGGGGGCCTGGTGGCCTTCGGCAGCACGGACTGCGCGGCCTGCTCCCAGGGTGCGAGCGGGGGGCCGGTGGTCGGGGTGACCGGGCTCGGCGCGTTCGGCAGCGTGGAGATCGTCACCGAGACGCAGGACCGGACGGGCCGCCGCTGAGCCGCGCGCCGGGGAAGCGCCGGGGATCCGTGGCGGAGGGCTAGCGGCCGGCGCAGGCGGCGCAGGCGTGCTGCGCGCCGTCCGGCGTGGAGACCAGCCGGCTGGCGGTGCCGCGGCAGTCCGGGCCGGCCAGCTCGCAGCGGGTGCCGGCGCGCAGCCCGGCGAGGGTGGTCCGGCGGGGGTTGGCGAGAGAGGTGGTGGTCACGCAGGCATCCTCCCCCGCAGGAGTCACGGATCGTGACGTCGACGGTGTGTTCTGCCTCTCAGTTCACCCGCTCGTGGCACAGACTTGTCACGTATGGTGACGACACCTCACCAGGCGTGACGCGGGTTGTGGACGACACCGGGAACGGTCGGACCGCCCCGGATACTGGACCCGTGGCAGCAGCAGTCGGCGACCGGGTACGGCGGCTGCTGGACGCTGCCCTGGCGGCGGTCCCCGGATCGCAGGAACGACCCGGCCAGCGCGCGATGGCGGCCGCCGTCGACACCGCGCTGCGACGGCGCGAGCACCTGCTCGTGCAGGCCGGCACCGGCACCGGCAAGTCGCTGGCGTACCTCGTGCCGGCGCTGGCCTGCGGGCGTCGGGTGGTCGTCGCGACGGCCACCAAGGCGCTGCAGGCGCAGCTGGTCGACAAGGACCTGCCACGGCTGGTCGCCGCGCTGGCCGGGCCGCTCGGGCGCACCCCGACGTACGCGCTGGCGAAGGGCCGGGGGAACTACCTGTGCCTGCAGCAGGTGCACGGCGGGCCCGGCGCGTTGCCCGAGCCGGAGGCGCTGTTCGAGCCGGCGCCGTCCGGGCTGGCGGCGCAGGTGCTGCGGCTGCGAGCGTGGGCCGACGACACCGACACCGGCGACCGCGACGAGGTGCCGTTCCCGGTCACCGACCGGGCCTGGCGGCAGGTCTCGGTGTCCGCCCGGGACTGCCTGGGCCGGCGCTGCCCGGACCTCGTCGACTGCTTCGCGGAGAAGGCCCGCGAGACCGCCAAGGAGGCGGACGTGGTCGTGGCCAACCACGCCCTGCTGGCTCTCGACGCCTTCACCGGGCTGTCCGTCCTGCCGGAGCACGACGCGGTGGTGCTCGACGAGGCCCACGAGTTCGCCGCCTCGGCCACCGACGCGCTCAGCTCCGAGCTCGGTCGCAGCGACCTGCGCCGCGCGCTCGCCGCCTCCACCGACGCCCTCGGCGTCACCACCCGGGAGCGCCTGCAGGACGCGGCCGACGCGCTGGAGGGGCTGCTCGGCGTGCTGCCGCCCGGCCGGCTGCGCGCGCTGCCTGCCGAGGTCGGCGACGTGCTCGCGCTCGTCGAGGCGGTCTGCGGCGCCGCCGCCGGCGAGGTGGGCCGGGACGCCGGAGCCCTGGACGAGGACGCCAAGGCCGCCCGCGAGCGGGCCCGCCTCGTTCTCACCGAGGTGGCCGAGGCCGCTGCCGAGCTGCAGGCCCCGAGCGTGGCGAGCGCGACGTACGCGATCGGCGAGCCGGGCTCGGTGCGGCTGCGGGTGTCGCCGCTGTCGGTCGGCGGGGCGCTGGCCAGCCGGCTGTTCGGGGAGTCGACGGTGGTCGCGACCTCGGCCACGCTCACCCTCGGGGGGTCGTTCGCGCACACCGCCGGCTCGTTCGGCCTGCGGGCGGCGCACGGGGCGGCCGTCGGCGAGCAGCACGTGCCGGCCGACGCCGCTGACGACGAGCCGCCGCTGCGCTGGCGGTACGCCGACGTCGGCAGCCCGTTCGACTACCCCCGGCAAGGTCAGCTGTGGGTCGCCGACACCCTGCCCGCCCCGTCGTCGCCGGCCTGGCCGGCCGCGGTCGACGCGCTGCTGGTCGACCTCGTCCGGGCCGCCGGCGGCCGCACGCTGGGCCTGTTCAGCTCGACCGCCGCAGCGGCGCGAGCGGCCGAGGCGGTGCGCGCGGCGCTGCCCGACGTGCCGCTGCTGCTGCAGGGCGAGGACGCCCCGGGCGCGCTGACGCACCGGTTCGCGGCCGACGCCCGCACCTGCCTGTTCGGCACCCGGTCGTTCTGGCAGGGCGTCGACGCCCCGGGCAGCACCCTGCAGCTGGTCGTCATCGACCGGATCCCGTTCGCGCACGTCGACGACCCGCTCGTGCAGGCCCGCCTGGAGGCGGCCGGCCCGGCCGGTTTCCGCTCGGTGACGCTGCCGCCGGCCGCGGTGCTGCTCGCCCAGGGGGCCGGCCGGCTCGTCCGGGCAGCCGCCGACCGGGGAGTCGTCGCGGTGCTGGACCCGCGCCTGGCGACCGCCTCGTACGCCCCGGTGCTGCTCACCACGCTGCCGGACTTCTACCGGGCGCGGTCCCTCGACGCGGTGCTCGCCTCGCTGCGGGCCATCGACGCGGCGGCCCCGCCCGTGCTGCCGGTCGGGCCGCCGCCGGCGCAACGCGGCCGGGCCCGCCGCTGACCGGGCGGCGCCGGCGTGCGCCAGGATGGGCCGGTGACCTCGACCCCGGAGCTGGCCGAAGCCCTCGCCGACGCGCGCGGCGCGTTGCTCGTCCGGCAGGAGGGCGGCGTCGTCACGCTGGAGCTGCACCGCCCCGAGCGCCGCAACGCGATCACGTTCGCGATGTGGTCGGCGTTCGGCCGGGTGATGCCGGTGCTCGCGCAGGACGACAGCGTCGACGTCGTCGTGCTGCGCGGGACGCCCGGCGGGCCGTTCTCGGCCGGCGCGGACATCTCGGAGTTCGGCACGCTGCGCTCCACCCCCGAGTCGGCCGCGGTCTACAACGCGGCGATCACCGGTGGCGAGGCGGCCCTGCTGGCGTTCCCCAAGCCGACCGTCGCGCTCGTCCAGGGCTGGGCGGTCGGCGGGGGCACGCAGGTCGCGGCAGCCTGCGACCTGCGGGTCTGCGACAGCACGTCCCGGTTCGGGGTGACCCCGGCCAAGCTCGGCATCGTGTACGCCCTGCCGTCCACCGCCCGGCTGGTCGACGTCGTCGGGCAGTCCTGGGCGGCGTGGTTCCTGCTGACCGGCGAGCTCGTGGACGCCGCCACCGCGCTGCGGATCGGGCTCGTGCACGAGGTGCACGCGCCGGACGCCGTCGAGGCCCGGGCGTACGAGCTGGCGGCCGTGCTCGCCTCGCGGGCCCGGGTGTCGCAGGTCGGCGCCAAGGCGCTGCTCGGCAGGGTCGCCCGCGGCGACCGCACCGAGGACGCCCTGGTCCAGCAGGCCTACGCCGACTCGCTCACCGGCCCGGAGTACGCCGAGGGCGTCGCGGCCTTCCTCGGCAAGCGCGAGCCGGACTTCCGCGGGGTGCGCTGAACGCCGGCCCGGCTCAGAGGCTGACCGCGACGGTCGCGGCGAGCTCCGCGCAGGCCTCGAGGTCGGCCGCGGTCGGCGGCCCGGTCACGCTCAGCGGCGCCGCCACCTGCTTCCAGCGCAGGCCGGTCACCACCCGCTCGATGCTGCGCAGCGCCCCGGTCGTGTCGTCGCCGCCGTGCACGTAGACCCCGTACGGCAGGCCGACCGTGGCCTCCAGGCACGGGTAGTACACCGTGTCGAAGAAGTGCTTGAGCGCTCCGGACATGTACCCGATGTTGGCGGGCGTCCCGAGCAGCACCCCGTCGGCGGCCAGCACGTCCGCCGGGCCGGCGGACAGCGCCGGCCGGACCGTCAGCTCGACCCCCTCGACCAGGCCCACCCCGGACCGCGCGGCCTCCAGCAGGGCCTGCAACGAGGGCGACGGGGTGTGGTGCACGACGAGCAGGCGCGGCATTCAGGCATTCTCTCTCGGTGACAGACGTGGGAGCGACGCTGGGCGTCGAGGAGGAGTACCACCTCGTGGACGCGACCACGGGGGCGCTGGCCGACGCGCCGCACGTCGTCCGGGCCGCGGTCGACCGGCTGGGCGACGACGTGCAGGGCGAGATCAGCACCGCCCAGCTCGAGGTGGCCACACCGGTCTCGACCTCCCTGGACGAGGTCCGCACGCACCTCGCCCGGCTGCGCCGGGCGGTCGCCGCGGTCGCCGCCGAGCACGGCTGCGCGGTGCTGGCCGCCGGCACCCACCCGCTGGCGTCGTGGCGCGAGCAGCGGCTGTCGGTCGCCGAGCGGTACCAGCGGCTGCACGAGCGCTGGGGCCTGCTGGCCCTGCAGCAGATGATCGCCGGCTGCCACGTGCACGTGTCCGTGCCCGACCCCGAGCTGGCCGTGGCGGTGCTGGACCGGCTGCGCCCCGACCTCCCGGTGCTGCTGGCGCTGTCCGGCAGCTCGCCGTTCTGGGAGGGCGACGACAGCGGCTACGCCAGCTACCGCACGCAGTGGTTCGCCCGCTGGCCGGTCACCGGGATGCCCGAGGTGTTCGGCAGCCGCGCCGCCTACGACGCGACCGTCGCCGCCCTGGTCCGGTCCGGGGTCGCCGACGACGCCTCGCACCTGTACTGGGACGTGCGTCCGTCGACCCGCTTCCCGACCGTCGAGGTCCGGGTCGCCGACACGATGCCCCGGCTGGACGACGCCGTGCTGCACGCCGGGCTGGCCCGGGCGCTGGTCCAGCAGGCCGCCGCCGACGCCGTCGCCGGCCGGCCGGTCCCCGCGCTGCGCCCGGAGCTGGCCCGGGCGGCCCGCTGGCGGGCCGCGCGGTACGGGCTGGAGGGGGACCTGCTCGACCCGCGCAGCGGCGGGCTGGTGCCCGCCGCTGAGCTGGTGCAGGCACTGCTGGGCCGGGTCGCCGGTCCGCTGGAGGACAGCGGGGACGGCGCCCAGGTGCACGCGCTGGCCGCAGGCGCGCTCGCGCGGGGGACCTCCGCGCGACGGCAGCGCGAGCTGCACGCCCGGACCGGCGACCTCGCCCAGGTCGTGCACGCGCTGGTGGCCGAGGCGCAGCAGGGATGACCGCCGACGGCACCGTCGTGGTGTGGGGCAACTGCCAGGCCGGGCCGGTCGCCGACCTGCTGCGGGCGCCGCTCGCCCGGCACGGCCTGCGGGTCGCCGAGGTGCCCCCGGTGTTCCTCGTGGACGAGGCCGGGCTGGCCCGGGTGCGCGCGCTGGTGGCGCGCAGCGCCGTCCTGATCAGCCAGCCCGTCTCCGACGACTACCGGCTCGCCGGCTGCGGCCTGGCCCAGCTCGCCGAGCACCTGCCCGCGTCCGGCCGGCTGGTGACCTTCCCGGTGACGTTCCACGTCGGCGCGTTCCCGTACCAGGTGCACGCGCACGGCGGCGACGGCGCCCGGGTGGACGCCCCGCTCACCGACTACGCCGACCTTCGGGCGTTGGTCGCCGCCGAGCGCGGCCTGACGCCCGCGCAGGCCCTCGCCTGGTGGCCGGCACCGGAGGCCGCGGCGGTCCGGCAGGTCAGCGCGGACTCGCTCGAGCGGCTGCGCCGCCGCGAGGCCCGGCTCGACCTCGCGACCTCGCACCTGGTGGACGACCCGGGGGCGCTGTGGACCATGACCCACCCGACGAACGCGCTGCTCGGGCAGGTGGCCCGGGCGCTGCTGCGGCTGCTGGGCGTCGACGAGCCGGTCGAGCTGCCGGTCCGGGAGTTCCTCGGCGCGCGGCGGGCGCCGCTCGAGCCGGCGGTCGCCGCCGCGCACGGCTGGCCGGCGGACCGGACCGGCACGCTCTGGCGCGTGGACGGGGAGCCGGTCCCGGCCGAGCACCTGCTGGCCACGCAGCTGGCCGGCTACGCCGCCCGTCCCGACGTCGTGGCCGACACCCGGGTGCGGTACGCCGAACGGCTCGCCGCCCTGGGGCTGTGACGCGCCGGAGCTGGGACGCGCTGCGGCCGTGACCTGGTGCGGGCGCCTCAGACGTCCGCGGTGTGGACGTTGTAGCTGTCGGCGCGCTCCTGGCCGCTGAGTGCCGCGATCGCGTCCATCACGTCGTCGGTGAGCTTGCGGCGGGCCTTCGCCGGGCTCATCCCGGCGTACGCCTCGGGGCGGATGGGCTCGCCGAAGCGGACCTGCACCCGGCGGATCCGGGGGACGCTGGCCCCGATGGGCTGCACCCGGTCGGTGCCGGTCAACCCGACCGGCACGACCGGCACGCCGGCCTGCAGCGCGAGCCAGCCGATGCCGGTCCGGCCGCGGTACAGCCGGCCGTCGCGGGACCGGGTGCCCTCGGGGTAGACGCCGAAGGCCCAGCCGCGCTTCAGGACGGCCAGCGCCTTGTCGAGGGCGGCGTGCGCGTCGCGCCGCTCGTCCCGGTCGATCGGCACCGCGCCCATCCCGCGGAAGAACGTGCGCCGGGGCAGCCCCAGCAGCCCGCCGCCGGAGAAGTACTCGCTCTTGGCCAGGAACGTCACCCGGCGGTGCGGCACCGCCAGCGGGAGCACGATGCTGTCGATGAAGGACAGGTGGTTGCTGGCCACGATGACCGCCCCCTCGGCCGGGACGTGCCGCACCCCCTCGATCCGCGGGCGCCACAGCACCCGGAAGACCGCGCCCAGCACGGTGCGCATCACGACGTAGACCACAGCTGCTCCTCGTCCTCCGCTCGGGATCGTCGATCAGGTGAACAGGTCGGCGGGCGGCGTCGGCGGAGGCCCGGCCGTGGCGTCGGTCACGACCCGGGCTCCGGCGACGAAGGCCACCAGGTCCGGGCCGTGCACGACGCGGGCGGTCCCGGCGGCCCGGGCGGCGTTGCGGGTCAGCCCGGCGACCGGCAGCGGCTCGTCGGACCCGACGAGGACGAGGTTGCCGAACCGGCGGCCCCGGAGCACCCCGGGGTCGCCGAGCAGCAGCACGTGCGCGAACACGGCCTGCAGGGTCGCGAGCTGCCCGCGGGTGAACGCCAGCCCGCTGCCGTCGCCGACGTTCACGGCGTACGTGCCGCCCGGGCGCAGCACGCGGGCGACCTCGCGGACGTGCTCCACCGTCGTCACGTGCACCGGGATCCGGGAGGCGTCGAACACGTCGCCGACCACCAGGTCGCTGCCGGCCGGCCGCAGCCGGGCCAGCTCCAGGCGCGCGTCACCGGTCCGCAGCTTGAACCCGGCGGTGCCGAGCTGGGAGCGGACGAGCTCGACGAGCGGCCCGTCGGCGTCGACCACGAGCTGGGTCGAGCCGGGCCGGGTCGCGGCGACGTACCGGGCGAGGGTGCAGGCGCCGCCGCCGAGGTGCAGCACGCTCAGCGGGGCGCCGGGCGCGGCGAGCAGGTCGACCAGGTCGCCCAGCAGCCGGACGTAGGCGAAGTCCAGGTGCGTCGGGTCGTCGAGGTCGACGTAGGACTGCGGGACGCCGTCGATGGTCAGCTCCCACGCGCCCGGCCGGTCCCAGTCGCGCAGCAGCTCGGCGGTGCCGCCGTCGACCGGGTGCCGGCCGCCACCCGGCTCGACGCTCGCCCGGGCCATCAGCGCGGCCCGGGCAGCGCTCGACCCGACCGCTCGCCCACCCCTGCTGTCCGCACCCGGAACCCTCCGCTCGGCCCCCTTCCTACCCGACCCGGCGGCGACCGGCCGTCAGGCGAAGCCGGGCAGCCAGCGCCGCAGGACCGGGCGGACCGGCACGGTCGCCTCCAGCTGGCACAGCACACCGACCATGCCCAGCCACACCCGGTGGGTGAACAGGTGCTCGGCCGGCAGGGTCAGCCGCAGCGCGACCGCGAAGTCCGGGTCGCGCGGGTCGTTCACCCGGCCGAACTCGCCGCGCAGCCAGGCGCGCGAGAAGGTGAACGTCTCGTGCCGCGCCGGCTCGGTGAACGGCGCCATGTAGTCCACCAGCTTGGCCGCGTCGACCGTCACGCCCGGCCGGACGAACCCCTCCTCGCGCAGCCGGCGCGCCACCGCCGCGGGGTCGCCGTCGAGCAGGGCGGCGATCAGGCGGCCGAAGGTGCTGGGCATGCCGGCCAGCTCGAGCGTGGAGCCGAAGTCCAGCACCCCGAGGCGGCCGTCGGGCAGCACGCGGAAGTTGCCCGGGTGCGGGTCGGTGTGCAGCAGCCCGGCCCGCTCCGGGCCGCTGACCAGGAAGCGCTGGTAGCGCGCGGCCGCCCCGTCCCGCTCGGCCGCACTGCCGGAGCGCGCCACCTCGCCGAGCGGCGTGCCGTCCAGCCAGCTCATCACCAGCACCCGCGGCGTGGCGTGCAGCACCTCGGGCACTCCCACGTCCGGGTCGCCCGCGTACGCCGCGCGGAAGCGCTCGCAGCTGCGGGCCTCGTGCTCGTAGTCCAGCTCCTCCGTGAGCCGGTCCCGCAGCTCGGCGACCAGCGGCGGGAGCACCAGGCCGCGGGCCACCAGCGACGCCAGCCGGGACACCGCGGACACGGTGCGCAGGTCCGCGGCGAGCGCCTCCCGCACCCCCGGGTACTGGACCTTCACGGCCACCGGCCGGCCCCGCCAGCGGGCCCGGTGCACCTGGCCGAGCGACGCCGCCGCGACCGCCCGCTCGTCGAGGTCCTCCAGGCGGCACCGCCACCCCGCGCCGAGCTCCGCCGACAGGACGGGCTCGATCTCGGCGAACGGCAGCGCGGGCGCGCCCTCCTGCAGGGCGGCCAGCGCCTCCCGCCACACCTGCTCGGGGTCCTGCGGGAACAGCGCCTCCACGGTGGACAGCAGCTGGCCGGCCTTGAGCGCACCGCCCTTCAGCCCGCCGAGCGTGCGACGCACCCGGGCGGCGTGCTCGGCGCGCAGCTCGCGGCGGACCGTCTCGGGGTCGGCGCCGCGGGCCCGGCGGAGCGCGCCGAGCACCGCCAGCCGGGCCGCACCGGCGGGCAGCCGGGCCAGCTGCAGCCGGCGGCGGGCGTCGGCGAGGGCGGTCACCGCTGCAGTCTGCCGCGCCAGGCCCGGTGCGACCCGCGATCATGGAGCTGGTGCCCGTGCCTCACGCGCTCAGCGGTGAGCACCTACTCCATGATCGCGGCGTCGAGCAGGCCGAGCGGCGGCGCGCCCAGGGCCAGCACCCGGCGGTGGAACGCGGGCAGCGAGAAGCCCGGCTGCCGGCGGGCCCGGTCGCGCAGCTCGAGCAGGGCCAGCTTGCCCCAGGTGTACCGACCGTAGGTGGGGTCCCAGGCCGCCCGGCGCGCCTCGGCCAGGGCGGCCGGGCCCTGCAGGCCGGCGTCCTCGGTGAAGCGGCGGGCCGCCTCGGCCACGGTCATCGAGCCCTCGTGGACGCCGATCGCCGCAGCCAGCCGGGTGACCCGCACCAGCGCCTCCACCGCCACCCCGGCCTGCAGCAGCGGGTCGCCGTCGCGGAACCCCTCCTCGAGAGCCATCTCCTCCCCGTAGTGCGCCCAGCCCTCCACGAACGCCGGGCTGAGCAGCAGCCGGCGCACCGGCGAGCGGACCTGACGGAGGGCGCGGCCGTGCGAGAAGTGCCCGGGCGCGACCTCGTGCAGGCACAGCGCGGGCATCGAGGCGCGGGAGAAGACCTCGAGCCACTGCTCCTGCTCGGTCCGCGGCCAGGCCGGGTCCGGCGGGGTGACGTAGAACCAGGACGGGCCCTCGGGCTCGCCGGGAGCCGCCCAGGACAGCGAGGCCATCGCCCCGGAGCGCGAGCCGGGCGCCGGGCCGACCTCGCACTCGCCGTCGACGACCGGCACGACGCCGGTCCGGGCGCACCAGGCCAGCACCTCGGCGGTCTGCGCCCGGGCCGCCTCCAGCACCCCTGCGGCGTCCGGGTGGTCGGCCGCCAGGGCCGCTCGGGTCCCGGCGACCGGCCGGCCGGGAGCGAGCCGCTCACAGGCGTCCGCCAGCAGGGCCGTCAGCCGGTCCCGCTCGGTGTCGGCCAGCCGCGCCAGCGCCCCCAGGTCGACCGGCAGCGCCTCCGGCACGCCCATCAGCCGGGCCAGGGCACCGCCGCCCAGGGCCGGGTCGGGGTCGCCGTCGACGCAGGCCCGGTCCACGTGCGCGAGCAGGCGGGCGTGCGCCTGCAGGGCCGGCCCGTCCGCGACCCCGACGGCCAGCCCCTGCACGGAGCTGCGCAGGCCCAGCGCCACGTCGCGCGGGACGGCGTCCAGCGCCTCCAGGGCGGCGTCCACCGCGTCCGGCCAGGCCGCCAGGTGGCGCCGGCGGGCCTGCTCGCGCTCCGCCGCCGGCGCGTACGCCCGGTCGTAGCAGGCCAGGTCGAGGGCCTCCAGGTGCAGCAGCGGGCTGCGCCGGTGCAGCTCGACCTCGGCGAAGGTGACCCGGGCGCCGGCCTCGAACGCCGCCAGGTGCGCCTGCTCGTGCCGGCCCAGCGGGGCGGGACCGGCCTCGTGCCCGGCGTCCAGGGCGGCCAGGCCGCGGGCCACGCCGTCCGGTGACAGGTCCTGCACCGCGCCGTCGTACTCGTGCCGGCCGGCGTACTCCCGGGCCTCGGCGACGGACAGGTCGGCGAGCGCGCGCAGGCGGGGGTCCAGGTGCACGGGGCGAACCTAGGCCCCGCCCGGGACGCGGGTCCTCAGACCGCGCAGGAGTCGCCCTCGCAGCCCGGCGCGTCGCCGGCGCCGGCCGCGACCAGGGTCAGCGGGCCGCGCTCGGCCCAGGCCTGCTCCAGCGCCTGCAGCACCAGGTCGGCGGGCTGCGCCCCCGAGATGCCGTAGCGGCCGTCGACGACGAAGAACGGCACCCCGCTGATGCCGTACGCCTGCGCCTGCGCCTCGTCGGCGCGGACCGCCTCGGCGTAGCGCTGCGAGGCCAGCACGTCGTCCACCTCGTCGGCGGGCAGCCCGACCTCCACGGCCAGCGCGCGCAGCGCCGCCACGTCCGAGGCGGGCGAGCCCTCGGTGAAGGTGGCGCGGTCCAGCCGCTCCTTGAGGGCGTCCTGCAGGCCGGACTCCAGGGCCAGGTGCAGCAGCCGGTGGGCGTCGAAGGTGTTGCCGGGCCGGGCGAGGTCGAAGCGGAAGTCCAGCCCCTCCTGCGCCGCGACGGAGGTCATGTTGTCGATCATGGCCTGCGCCTCGGGAACCGAGCAGCGGTACTTGACCGCCAGCCGCTCGGCGTAGGAGCCGGCCGCGGCCTCGCTCGGCGGCGCGGAGGCGTCCAGCTCGAAGCTGCGCCACACCAGCTCCACCTCGTCGCGGTGGGCGAAGCGGGACAGCGCCGCCTCGAACCGGCGCTTGCCGATGTAGCACCACGGGCAGACGACGTCGGACCAGATCTCGACCTTCATGCTCATGCCTGCGCCAACACCGTCAGCGCGGCGTGCCTTCCCCGGGCACGAAGGCCGGGCCGTGGCCGGGCACCACCCGGTCGGCCCGGGCGAGCACCCGCTCGCGCTGGGCCCGCAGCACCTCCCGGTCCGGGGCGTACGGGTCCTCGGCGGGCCCGTCGGCGGTCCACCACAGGTGCGTCAGGGCGACCACCCCGTCCGGCGTGCCGACCAGCGTCGTGAGGTCCTGCGGGGTGTGACCGGGGGTGGCGAGCAGCCGCACCGACGGGGTGAGCAGCACGCCGTCGGCGCCGCGCCGGGTCCACCGGTCGCCCTCGTACACCGCCTGCACGTCGTGCACCGGGACCACCGGGAACAGCGCGATGTTGACCGTGTGGTCCGGGTGGTGGTGGCTGAGCACGATGTCGGTGACGTCCTGCGGACGCACCCCGAGGGCGGCGAGCGGGTCCAGGATCGCCGCCCGGTCCGGCACCATCCCCGGGTCGACGACGATCACGCGGTCGGCGTCCCGGACCAGGCTGACCGTCCCGACGACGCGCAGCGTGCCGTCCGGCTGCGGGGCGGCCGAGCCGGCCACGAGGACGTCGAGCCGGGCGGTGCGGGACGTGGGCATGACCCGAACGTACGGGGTCACCGGCGGCGCGGCACCTGCTCGGGCTCGGCGGTGGGGCGGACCCGGCGGATCCGGATGGGGCCCCGAGCCGTGGACGGGTCCACCACCGCGCCGCGCTGGGTGACCACCACCTCGCCGGCCGCGACGAGCCGGCGGGCGGCGGCACGGGCCGGCTCCATCAGCGGCCGCCAGTCCTCGCCGCCGACCTGCCGCGCCGCCTCGGACGGGCAGATCGTGGCGCCGGCGGCCCGGTCGTCGAGCAGGCTCAGCACGGCAGCCTGCAGTGCCAGGTCGGTCGGCGCGAGGCGGGCGCGGCGGCACCGGTCGGAGCAGTACCGCACCTCCTCCCAGTCCCGGGCCCAGGCGCGGCGCCACGTGATCGTCCGGCCGCAGGCGGCGCAGGTCTTGCTCGGCGGCGGGGGCACGGCGGGTGTCGTTCCCCGATCGGGGCGGCGGGCACCGCCTGGCGTGCCCGGACGTCAGAGGGGCAGAGTGGACCCAGCAGGGACCGGCGCAGCAGGCGCCGGCCGAGGAGAAGGAGCAGCACACGACATGGGCGTCTCGCTGAGCAAGGGTGGCAACGTCTCGCTGACCAAGGAGGCGCCGGGCCTGACGGCGGTCACCGTGGGTCTGGGCTGGGACGTACGCAGCACGACCGGCACCGACTTCGACCTGGACGCCTCGGCGATCCTCGTCGACGCCAACGGCAAGGTCACCGCCGACAAGGACTTCGTCTTCTTCAACAACCTGGAGAGCTCGGACGGCTCGGTGAAGCACCTCGGCGACAACCTCACCGGCGAGGGCGAGGGTGACGACGAGCAGGTCAACGTCGACCTCTCGAAGGTGCCGGCCAACGTCGACAAGATCGTCTTCCCGGTGTCGATCTACGACGCCGAGAGCCGCAGCCAGTCCTTCGGCCAGGTCCGCAACGCGTTCATCCGGATCGTGAACCAGGCCGGCGGCACCGAGCTGGCGCGCTACGACCTGTCCGAGGACGCCTCGACCGAGACCGCGATGGTCTTCGGCGAGCTGTACCGCAACGGCTCGGACTGGAAGTTCCGGGCCGTCGGCCAGGGCTACGCCAGCGGCCTGAAGGGGATCGCGCAGGACTTCGGCGTCAACGTCTGAGCCGCGAGGCTCACACCGGCCGCCCCGGTCCCGTACGCGGGGCCGGGGCGGCCGGCGTTCCGCGCCTAGCGAGGGCGCACGCGGAACGCGGAGCCGCCGGGGTCGGTCAGAGCCACCCAGCCGGCGTCGTCCTGCCCGTCCTCGAGGCGGGTCGCCCCGAGGGAGCAGAGCCGGTCGATCTCGGCCTGCTGGTCGCCCCCGGCGGGCGGCGCGAGCTCCAGGTGCAGGCGGTCCCGGCCGGCCACCGGCTGCAGCGGTGGGCCGCCCCACGTGATCTTCGGACCGCCGTGCGGCGAGCGGACCGCGGTCTCCTGGTCCTGGTCCCAGACCAGCGGCCAGCCCAGTGCCTCGCTCCAGAAGCACCCCACCTCACGCGAGCCGTCGCAGGCCAGCGCTCCCAGGAAGCCGCAGTCGGCGAGGAACGCGTTGCCGGGCTCGAGGACGCAGAACTCGTTGCCCTCGGGGTCGGCGAGCACGACATGGCCCTCGTCCGGGCGCTGACCGATGTCGAGATGCCGGGCACCGAGCTCGAGCGCCCGGGCCACCGTCCGCTGCTGAGCTCGCAGGGACGTGCTCGTCAGGTCGGGATGCATCGCGTTCTGGCCGGTCTTCGGGCGCCGGGTCGCGGGGAACCGGATCCGCAGACCGGTGTCGTCCTGCGGCTCGAGCACGAGGCCGTCCCTCGAGCCGTCGTCGCTCGGCTCGCCGCCGAGGACGCCGGCCCAGAAGCGGGCGAGCCGGGGCGGGTCGTGCGCGTCGATGCGCAGGGCGTGCAGGCGGGCAGCCAACGCGCTCAGCCGTCCACGGCCAGCACCAGCGGCAGCACCGGGCCGGACCCGGCCTCGCGGAGCAGCCGGGCGGCCTCGGTCACCGTCCAGCCGGAGTCCAGCACGTCGTCGACGAGCAGCACCGGGCTGCCGTCCAGGGCCAGGCCGTCCGGCACCCGCAGGGAGCCGGCCACCGCCCGCAGCCGCTGGGCGCTGTTGCTGCGCGAGCCGGCCGGTCCGTCGTCGCGGGTGCGCTCCAGCGTTCCGAGCAGCGGCAGCCGCCCGACCGAGGCCAGGCGCGCCGCGAGCGACCCGACCAGCGTCGGCCGGCTGCGGCTCGGCACCGCCACCACGCCGGCCGGCCGGTGCTGCCAGCCCCAGCCGGCGAGCACCGTCACGACGGCCCGCAGCACGTCGTCGGGCACCTCCGCGTCGTCGCCGGCGAGCACCTCGCGCAACCGGGTGCCCCAGCCGATGTCGGAGAGCCGGCCCAGCGCGCGGCCGCTGTCCGCCTGCCGGTCCGGCGGGATCCGGCCCTGCAGAGCCACCCCGACCGCGGCCATCCCGGTCGGCCAGAGCTTGCGCGGCTCGAGCTCGACGCCGGGCCGGCCCAGCGCCGCCGACGCGGCCGCCAGCGCCGCGGGGCTGACCGCGGTGTCGAGCGGGGAGCCGGTGCACCGGTCACACCGGCCGCACGGGGCGCTGCCCGGCCCGGACACCTCCGGGTCGTCCAGCTGCCGCCGCAGGAACTCCATCCGGCACCCCTCGGTCGCCGCGTAGTCGCGCATCGCCTGCTGCTCGGCGGCCCGGTCGGCGGCCACCCGGGCGTACCGGTCCGCGTCGTACGCCCACGGCCGGCCGGTGGCGGTCCAGCCGCCCTGGACCCGCCGGACCGCTCCGTCCACGTCCAGCACCTTGAGCAGCGTCTCCAGGCGGGTCCGGCGCAGGTCGACCCGCGCCTCCAGGGCGGCGGTGGAGACCGGGCGGTCGCCGAGCGCGGCGAGCGTGGTGCGGACCTGCTCCTCGGACGGGAAACCGAGGGAGGCGAAGTAGCGCCAGATCGCCTCGTCCTCCGCACCCGGCAGCAGCACCACCGAAGCGGCGTCGACGCCGCGGCCGGCGCGGCCGACCTGCTGGTAGTAGGCGATCGGGGAGGCCGGCGCGCCGAGGTGCACGACGAAGCCCAGGTCCGGCTTGTCGAAGCCCATCCCCAGCGCGGAGGTCGCGACCAGCACCTTGATCCGGTTGGCGAGCAGGTCGTCCTCGGCCTGCCGCCGCTCGGCGTCGTCGGTGCGCCCGGAGTACGCGATCGCCGAGAGGCCCTGCGACCGCAGGAACGAGGCGACCTCCTCGGTCGCGGCGACGGTGAGCGTGTAGACGATGCCGGAGCCCGGGAGCTCGCCGAGCGCGTCGGCCAGCCAGGCCAGCCGGTGCGCCGGGCTGGGCAGGCTCGCCACCGCCAGGTGCAGCGACGCCCGGTCCAGGTTGCCGCGCAGCACGAGGGTGTCGCGCGAGAGCTGCTCGGCGACGTCGGCGACCACCCGGGCGTTGGCGGTGGCGGTGGTGGCCAGCACGGGGGTGCCGTCCGGCAGCTCGGCGAGCAGCGTGCGGATCCGCCGGTAGTCCGGCCGGAAGTCGTGCCCCCAGTCGGAGATGCAGTGCGCCTCGTCGACGACCAGCAGGCCGGTCGTCGCGGCCAGCTCCGGCAGCACCGAGTCCCGGAATCCGGGGTTGTTCAGGCGCTCGGGGCTGACGAGCAGCACGTCGACCGCACCGGCCTGCACCTCGGCGTACACCTGCGACCACTGCTCGACGTTGCTCGAGTTGACCGTGACGGCCCGGGTGCCGGCCCGTTCCGCCGCGGCCACCTGGTTGCGCATCAGCGCGAGCAGCGGGCTGACGATGACCGTCGGCCCGGCCCCGCGGGCGCGCAGCAGCGCGGTCGCCACGAAGTACACCGCCGACTTGCCCCAGCCGGTGCGCTGCACCACCAGCGCGCGGCGGCGGTCGCGGACCAGGGCGTCGATGGCCGTCCACTGGTCCTCCCGCAGGCGGGCCTGCGGGCCGGCCAGCAGGCGCAGGGCCTGCTCGGCCTCGTCCCGGGTCGGCGGGTGCGTCGGCGGGTGCGTCAGCGGCTGCATGGCGGCCACGCTGCCAGACGTCGGGCTCACCCGCGGCCGGCGACCAGCGAGGCGAGGCCGACGACACCGGCCAGCAGCAGCACCATGACCAGCGGCACCAGCCACGGGCGGGAGGTGGGCGGCCGCGCCGGGTCGGGCGGCGGTCGGCGCCGGACGAGCACCGTCACCGCCACCACGACGGCCTCCACGACCAGCAGGGCGACAGCCAGGCCCGGCAGGCCCGCGGCGACCAGCAGGGCGGCGACGACGGCCAGCGGCAGGACGTAGACACCCAGCAGGACGAGCAGGTCGGCCCGCTTCACGGCGTTCCCGGGGGGTCACAACGGGCGGCGGTCACGCTGCAGTGTGGTGGACGGCGCACGCCGACGACAGCGCAGGGCAGACTGGCAGGGACAGCACGTGCAGACAGCAGCATGACCAGGGAGACCGGATGAGCGACTGGGGACGGGTCACCGAGGACGGGACCGTCTTCGTGACCACCGCCGACGGCGAGCGCGAGGTCGGGTCGTGGAAGGCCGGCAGCCCGCAGGACGGGCTGGCGCACTTCGCCCGGCGCTACGAGCAGCTCGCCACCGAGGTGACCCTGCTCGAGCAGCGGTTGGCCAGCGGCGCCGGTGACGCGACGCAGGTGGCCGCCAGCGCGAAGCGGCTCAAGGCGACGGTGCCGACCGCAGCCGCGGTGGGTGACCTCGCCGGGCTGGAGCGCCGGGTCGACGGCCTGCTCGAGCGCACGGTCGCCGCGGTCGAGGCGGCGAAGGCGGTGCGGGCGGAGCAGCGGGTCGAGGCCGTCGCGCGCAAGACCGCGCTGGCCGAGGAGGCCGAGTCGCTGGCCGGCTCGTCGGAGTGGAAGACCGCCGGCGAGCGCCTGCGCACGCTCGGCGACGACTGGAAGCGGATCACCGGCGTCGACAAGAAGACCGACCAGGAGCTGTGGGACCGGGTCGCCGGGGCGCGCAAGCGGTTCGCCGAGCGGCGCACCGCGCACTTCGCCGCGCTGGAGCAGCAGCGCGAGGTGAGCCGGGGCCGCAAGGAGCGGCTCATCGAGCAGGCCGAGGCGCTGTCCTCCTCGACCGACTGGAAGGCCACCGCCGACCGCTACAAGCAGCTGATGGGGGACTGGAAGACCGCCGGCCGCGCGCCGCGTGAGGTCGAGGACACCCTGTGGGCGCGCTTCAAGGGCGCGCAGGACGTGTTCTTCACCGCGCGCTCGGCGTCCTTCGCCGAGCAGGACGTCGCGCTGCGCGGCAACCAGACGGTCAAGGAGGAGATCCTGGCCGAGGCGGAGGCGCTCGACCCGAGGCCAGGGTCGCGACAAGGCCACCAAGCGGCTGCGCGAGCTGCAGGAGCGGTGGGAGGCCGCCGGCAAGGTCCCGCGGGACGTGATGCGCTCGCTCGAGGACCGGATGGGCAAGGTCGAGGAGAAGTTCCGGCAGGTCAGCGACCAGCGCTTCGCGCAGGCCAGCGAGTCGCCGTTCGTCGTCCGCCTGCGTGAGAAGGTCGCCGAGCTGGAGGGCAAGCTGGCCAAGGCGCAGGCCGCGGGCCGGCCGACCGAGGAGCTCGAGGCCTCGCTCGCCACCCAGCGGCAGTGGCTCTCCCAGGCCGGGGCGGCCGCCGCGCCGGCCGAGACCGAGCGCCGGCCCGAGCCGCGCCGGTCGCGCAGCACCACGGCCTGGGTCGCGCTCGACGCCTGAGCGGCCGGGCACGGACGCCGCCGCCGGGCCCGCAGGGCCGGCGGCGGCGTCGTCTCAGGCCAGCTGCTCGCGCAGGAACGCGACCGTGCGGCTCCAGGCCGTCTCGGCGTCCTCCGGCGAGTACGTCCCGAGCTTGTTGGTGTCGTTGTGGAAGGCGTGCCCGGCGTCGTAGTAGTGGAAGGTCACCGAGGCGCCGGACTCCTGCCGGATCTGCTCCTCCTGCGCCCGGGCCTGCTCCACCGGGTACGAACTCGTCGCGCTCCCCGTAGTGGCCCAGCACAGCCGCCCGCAGGCCGGTGTAGGCCTGCGGCACGGCCGGGCCGACGCCGTAGAACGGCACGGCGGCGCCCACCTTGTCGCCCTGCTGCGCGGCGAGCAGCAGCACGAAGCCCCCGCCCATGCAGAAGCCGACCGCGCCCACCTTGGCGCCGGTCACCGCCTCGTGGCCGAGCAGGAAGTCGACGGCGCCGCCGAGCTCGGCGGCGCTCCGGTCGATCGGCAACGACATCATCAGAGCGCCGGCCTCGTCGGCGTCGTGCGCGACCCGGCCGCCGTACAGGTCGGGGGCGAGCGCGACGAAGCCCTCCGCCGCCAGCCGGTCCGCGACGTCGGCGATGTGGTCGGTCAGCCCCCACCACTCCTGGATGACGATCACGCCCGGCCCGCTGCCGGACGGCGGCAGTGCCAGGTAGCCGTGCGCCTGTCCGGAGCCGCTCGGGAAGGTCGTGTTCTGCCGGGACGGCGCGCTCTGCTCGCTCACGGGAAGCCTCTCGGGTCGGGGATCCCGGCACTGTCGCACCTTCCGGCGCCCGCGCGCCGGTCGGGGCACACGCAACGGCCGCGGCCCCCGGGATCGCCGGAAGCCGCGGCCGCGTACGGGGCGGGGGTCGCTAGGCGACGAACTCCCGCAGCGCGTCGGCGCGGCCGCCCGCGCGCAGCTCGGCCAGCGTGTCGCGCTCGATCTGGCGGATCCGCTCACGGGTCAGGCCCAGGTGCCGGCCGACCTCGTCGAGCGTGCGGGCCCGGCCGTCGTCCAGGCCGAAGCGCATCCGCACCACCGTCGCCGAGCGCGGCGGCAGGCTGGCCAGGACGTCACCGAGCTGGCCCTGCAGCATCTGCATCTCGACCGCCGCGACGGGGTCGGGGCTGTCCGAGTCGGTGATGAAGTCACCCAGGACGGCCTCGTCGTCGCCGACCGGGCTCTCCAGCGAGAGCGTGTCGCGGCCGTACCCGAGGATCTCCTCGACCTTGGCGGCGGTCATCTCCAGCGGCTCCCCGATCTCCTCGGGGAGCGGGTCGCGGCCCAGGCTCTGGGTGAGCTCGCGGCGCACCCGGGTGACCTTGGTGATGAGCTCGGCCATGTGGACCGGGACGCGGATGGTGCGGCCCTGGTCGGCCAGCGCCCGCTGCAGCGCCTGGCGGATCCACCAGGTCGCGTACGTCGAGAACTTGTAGCCCTTGGCGTAGTCGAACTTCTCGACCGCGCGCACCAGGCCGAGGTTGCCCTCCTGGACGAGGTCCAGCAGGTCCAGGCCGCGGCCCTGGTAGCGCTTGGCGAGCGACACGACCAGGCGCAGGTTCGCCTCGAGCAGGTGGCGCTTGGCCCGCTCGCCGTCCCGCTCGATCTCGGCGAGGTCGCGGCGCAGCGCGGCAGGGTGCTTGACCTCGCCGACCTTGTGCTGACGCAGCTTCTCGGCGGCGAACAGGCCGGCCTCGATGCGCTTGCTGAGCTCGACCTCCTCGACGGCGGTCAGCAGCGCGACCTTGCCGATCTCGCGCAGGTAGGCCTTGACCAGGTCGATGCCGGGCGGGGGCTCGTCCAGCGCCAGCGGCTTGTCGTCCTCGGGCACCACGGTGGGCGCGGCCGGGGTGGCGTCCTCGTCGTCCTGCGGGACCTCGACGAGCGAGGCGTCGACGGGAGCCTCGGTCGGCGCGGCCGCCTCCTCGGCGGCCTTGCGGCTGGCCGGCCGCTTGGCGGCGGTCGAGGTGGCGCGCGGGGCACGCTTCGCGGCGGCCTTCGCGACGGGCACCTCGGCGACCTCGCCGGACGCGGTGTCGGCGACCACGGCGGCCACGACGGCCTCCAGGTCGGTGACGTCGAGCGGGGTCTCCACGGGGGAAGGGGCAGTCATCGTCAAAGGAGCCTCGGGAAGGTCGAGGGCGGGCCCGGCGGCGGGGGAGTCGGTGCGACCGGCGGGGCGGGTCGTCTGCTTGGGGGTGCGCCGGGCGGCAGCGGCCGGGCGGGCGGCCGTGCGTCGACGCGCGGTGCGCTCGGTGCCCAGGACGGCGCCCGCCTCGGTCAGGCGGCGCAGCACGGCGCCGGCCTCGGTCGGCCCGATCCCGGCCTGCTCGAAGGTGGTGCGCAGCTGCTCCAGGGACAGGGCGCCCCCGGACTGGGCACGCTCGACCAGCTCGTCGACGAGGTCGGCGGGGCGGGCAGCGGTGGGCACGGCTGTGTCTCCTGATCTGAGAGGTGCGGTGGTCCCGGGACGGCAGCGCGGCAAGGCGGCTGCGGCCGTCTTGACCGCGTGGTCACGGGAGGAGGACGTGGTGGCACGTCCTCAGGTCTGGAGAACGTCTCACCCTGAGCGGGTGTTCCGCGACTCTCTCACAGGTGAACCTGCTCACAGTACCTGGCCCCGGTGCGGGACCGGGCTGTCCGAACGAGGGAGGAGCCGGTTCGGAGAGTGCCCGCACGGCCCGGGGACCAAACAGGGGCGAGCCCCGGGCCGGCGGTCGGGCTCGTCGGGCTCAGGCCCAGCCGAGCTCGTGCAGGCGCTCGTCGTCGATGCCGATGTGGTGGGCGAACTCGTGCACGACGGTGACCTGCACCTGACAGGCCAGGTCGTCGAGGTCCTCGGCCAGCAGGCACAGCGGGATCCGGTACAGCGTGATCCGGTCGGGCAGGGCCCCCGAGTAGACGGCCCGCTCGGTCAGCGGGACGCCCTCGTAGAGCCCGAGCAGGTCCGGCTCCTCGGGGTGCTCGTGCTCCACGACGACCAGGACGTTGCGGAAGTGCGCCACCATCGCCGGCGGCAGCGCGTCGAGCGCCTCGGCGGCGAGCTCCTCGAACTGCTCCGGCGAGACCGGCTGCACCGGTCAGTCCAGGTAGTCGCGCAGCTTCTGCGACCGGGACGGGTGCCGCAGCTTCGACAGCGTCTTGCTCTCGATCTGCCGGATCCGCTCCCGGGTCAGGCCGAACTCGCGGCCGATCTCGTCCAGCGTCCGGGGCTGGCCGTCGACCAGGCCGAACCGCATCTTCACCACGGCCGCCTCGCGGTCGGTGAGCGTGCGCAGCACCTCGTTGAGCTGCTCCTGCATCAGCCCGTACGACACGACGTCGGCGGCGATCGGCGCGTCCGCGTCCTCGATGAAGTCACCGAGGTTGGAGTCCTGGTCGTCGCCGATGGTGGTCTCGAGGCTGACCGGCTCCCGGGCGTAGCCCTGGATCTCGACGACCTTCTCGGGGGTCATGTCGAGCTCCTTGGCGAGCTCCTCCGGGGTGGGCTCGCGACCGAGCTCCTGCAGCATCTCGCGCTGCACCCGGGTGAGCTTGTTGATCTGCTCGACCATGTGCACCGGGATCCGGATGGTGCGGGCCTGGTCGGCCATCGCCCGGGTGATCGCCTGGCGGATCCACCAGGTCGCGTAGGTCGAGAACTTGTAGCCCTTGGTGTAGTCGAACTTCTCGACCGCCCGGATCAGCCCGAGGTTGCCCTCCTGGATGAGGTCGAGGAACAGCATCCCGCGGCCCAGGTAGCGCTTGGCGATGCTGACCACCAGGCGCAGGTTCGCCTCCAGCAGGTGGCGCTTGGCCTTCTGCCCGTCGTGCACGAGCCAGTCGAGGTCCCGGCGCAGCGCGGCCGACAGCCGGGCCGCCTCGCCCTCGTCGGCCTGCCGGATCTTCTCGGCCGCGAACAGCCCGGCCTCGATGCGCTGGGCCAGCTCCACCTCCAGCTCGGCGGTGAGCAGCGGGACCTTGCCGATCTCCTTGAGGTAGGCCCGCACCAGGTCGGTGCTGATGCCGACCTCGCCCTCGGCGGCGAGCGGCTTCTTCTCGTCCTCGTCGTCGTCGTCGGACGGCGGCTTGGGGGTGTCGTCGTCCTCGTCGTCCTCGTCGTCGTCCGCCGCGGTGGCCGCGGCGAGCGTCGGGTCGGCGGCGGCGACGACCGCCGGGTCGACGACGGCGCCGGGCGCGGCCTCGGGGTCGGCGCCGGCCGCGGCCTCCAGCTCGGCCGGGTCGACGGCCTCGAGGTCCTCGGGGGCCGGCTCCTCGCCGGCCGGGGAGTCGGGCAGCGCGCGGGCGGCCGGCGCCTTCTTCGCGGCGGCCTTCCTCGCGGGCGCCTTCTTCGCCGGCGCCTTCTTCACCGGGGCGGCCGAGGCCTCGGCGGACAGGTCCGCGGAGGTCTCGGGGTCGGCGGCGGCGCGGGCGGTGCGGGGCGGTGTCACACGGAGTCCTTCGTCAGCGGGCGGGTGCCGAGGGGGCCAGGTCGTGCGCACGGGCGCACTCCAGTATCGCTCCTGTCCGGCCGGGCGGGGCGGCTCGCGGCGGGCCGCCACCCGTCCGGGCGGGCGGGCCGCGGTGCCCGGGCCGCCGCGCGGCGGCCCGGGCCGGCCGGTTCAGAGCAGCGAGCGCAGGACGTACGGCATGATGCCGCCGTTGCGGTAGTACGCCTGCTCACCGGGCGTGTCGATCCGCACGGTGGCGGAGAAGCGGATGTCGTCGGCCTGCACCGTGAGCTCGCGCGGCACGCTGTCGCCGGCCGCGATCCCCTCGATGGTGAAGGTCTCGGTCCCGGTCAGGCCGAGCGACGCGGCGCTCTCGCCCGGCGCGAACTGCAGCGGCAGCACGCCCATCCCGATCAGGTTCGAGCGGTGGATGCGCTCGTAGGACTCGGCGATCACCGCGCGGACGCCGAGCAGCGCGGTGCCCTTCGCCGCCCAGTCGCGCGAGGAGCCCGAGCCGTACTCCTTGCCGGCGAGCACGACGAGCGGGACGCCCTCGGCCTGGTAGGCCTGCGACGCCTCGTAGATGCTCGTCACCTCGCCGTCCTTGGTGGTCACCCCGCCCTCGGTGCCGGGCGCCAGCTGGTTGCGCAGCCGGATGTTGGCGAACGTTCCGCGGATCATGACCTCGTGGTTGCCGCGGCGGCTGCCGTAGCTGTTGAAGTCCTTGGGCGCGACCCCGTGCTCGGCGAGGTAGCGGCCGGCGGGGGAGTCGACCTTGATCGAGCCGGCCGGGCTGATGTGGTCGGTGGTCACCGAGTCGCCGAGCACCGCCAGCGCCCGGGCGCCGGTGATGTCCTGCAGCGGCTGCGGCTCGCGGCTCATCCCGTCGAAGTACGGCGGCTTGCGGACGTAGGTGCTCTCGGCGTCCCAGGCGAACGCGTCGCCGGCCGGCACCTCGATGGCCTTCCAGCGGTCGTCGCCGGCGAACACGTCGGCGTAGGAGCTGCTGTACATGTCCCCGGTCACCGACGTCCCGACGATGTCCGAGACGGCCTTGGCGGTCGGCCAGATGTCGGCGAGGTACACCGGCTCGCCGTCGCTGCCGGTGCCGAGCGGCTCGGTGGTCAGGTCGAGGTCCATCGTCCCGGCCAGCGCGTAGGCCACCACCAGCGGGGGCGACGCCAGGTAGTTCATCTTGATGTCCGGGTTGATGCGGCCCTCGAAGTTGCGGTTGCCGGACAGCACGGAGACCACGGCGAGGTCGGCCTCGTTGACCGCGGCGCTGACCTCCTCGGGCAGCGGGCCGCTGTTGCCGATGCAGGTCGTGCAGCCGTACCCGACGGTCTGGAAGCCCAGCTTGTCCAGGTACGGCGTGAGGCCGGCCTTCTCGTAGTAGTCGGTGACGACCTTCGACCCGGGCGCCAGGGTGGTCTTCACCCACGGCTTGCTGACCAGGCCCTTCTCGACGGCGGCCTTGGCGAGCAGCCCCGCGCCGACCATGACGTAGGGGTTGGAGGTGTTGGTGCAGCTGGTGATCGCGGCGATCGCGACCGCGCCGTGGTCGAGCTCGACCCGCTCGCCGGAGGCCAGGACGGCCTGTACGGGGTTGCTGGGCCGGTCGCCGATCTCGCCGACGTTGACCCGGTGCGGCTGGTCGTCGGGCTTGCTCTCGTACGCCGCGGCCGGGTCGGAGGCCGGGAAGCTCTCGTTGGAGGCCTCGTCGATGCCGCCGTCGGTGGTGCCTCGGCTCGCGCCGTTGCCCTGCACCGCCGTGGTCGCGTAGTCGGTCAGCGCGGCGCGGAACATCGCCTTCGCGTCGGTCAGCGGCACCCGGTCCTGGGGCCGCTTGGGACCGGCGAGCGACGGCACGACGGTCGACAGGTCCAGCTCGACGGTCTGCGAGAACCGCGGCTCGACCGACGGGTCGTGCCACAGGCCCTGCTCCTTGGCGTACGCCTCGACGAGCTGCACGAGCTCGTCGGGGCGGCCGGTCAGCCGCAGGTAGGCCAGCGTCTCCTCGTCGATCGGGAAGATCGCGCAGGTGGAGCCGTACTCCGGGCTCATGTTGCCGATGGTGGCCCGGTCGGCGAGCGGCACGTTCGCCACGCCGGGGCCGTAGAACTCGACGAACTTGCCGACCACGCCGGTCTGCCGGAGCAGCTCGGTGACGGTGAGCACCAGGTCGGTCGCGGTCGCGCCGGCCGGCAGCGAGCCGACCAGCTTGAAGCCGACCACCTTCGGGATGAGCATCGAGACCGGCTGGCCGAGCATCGCGGCCTCGGCCTCGATGCCGCCGACGCCCCAGCCGAGCACGCCCAGGCCGTTGATCATGGTGGTGTGGCTGTCGGTGCCGACCAGGGTGTCCGGGTAGGCCTGCGTCACGCCGTCGCGCTCCCGGGTGAAGACCACGCGGGCGAGCCGCTCCAGGTTGACCTGGTGGACGATGCCGGTGTTCGGCGGCACGACGGCGAAGTCGCTGAACGCGGTCTGACCCCACTTGAGGAACTCGTAGCGCTCGCGGTTGCGCTCGTACTCCAGCGCGCCGTTCAGGCCGAGCGCGTCGCGGGAGCCGAAGAAGTCGGCGACCACGGAGTGGTCGATGACCAGCTCGGCCGGTGCCAGCGGGTTGATCTTCCTCGGGTCGCCGCCGAGGTCGGCCATCGCCTCGCGCATCGCGGCCAGGTCGACGACGCACGGGACGCCGGTGAAGTCCTGCATGAGCACCCGGGCAGGGGTGTACTGGATCTCGGTGTCGGGCTCGGCGGCGGGGTCCCAGGCGGCCAGCGCGCGGACGTGGTCGGCGGTGATGTCCGCGCCGTCCTCGGTCCGCAGCAGGTTCTCCAGCAGCACCTTGAGCGAGTACGGCAGGTCGGCCGCACCGTCGACGGCGGACAGGCGGAACACCTCGTACGCGGTGCCGCCGACGTCCAGCGTGCCCTTCGCGCCGAAGCTGTCAGTGCTGGTCATACGAGGCCTCCTGGGCGGTCGGTTCTGCGGACGGGACGCTAGCGGCCGAGCCCGGGCCGGGCCGGGCGGGGGGACGGCGGACGGCGTCCTCGACGAGGTCCAGCACGCCGGGCAGGTGCTCGGGCGGCATGCCGGCCGCCAGGGCGCTCACCAGGCCGTCGAGGACCAGGCCGAGGAAGTCCGAGAGCAGGGCGATGGGCACGTCGTCGCGGACGATCCCGGCGTCCCGCTGTCGGCTGAGCCGGTCGGCGGTGGCCGAGGCGACGGCCTGCTGGCGCTGCGCCCAGCGGGCGGCGAAGTCCGGGTCGGTGCGCAGCCGGCGGCGCACCTCGAGCTGCACGCCGAGCCAGCCGGCGTCCTTCTCGCCCAGGTCGCGCATCACCTGCACCAGGCCGGCCTCGCCGACCCGCTCGGCGGTGCGCGCCGCGTCGTCCTCGGCCAGCGCCAGGAACAGCGCTTCCTTGTCCCGGAAGTGGTGGAAGATCGCGCCCCGGCTCAGGCCGGTCTCGGCCTCCAGGACGCGGACCGTGGCGCCCTCGTAGCCGTGCCGGGCGAAGGCCCGCCGGCAGGCCTCGAGGATCTGCGTCCGGCGGGCCTCGAGGCGGTCGTGACTCACCCGGGGCATGTGTCCCAGGTTACAAACCGTACGTACGTATTGTCAAGGAGGGAGGTGCGCCTCCGGCTCTCAGACCCGCACGCCCTCCCAGACGGCGCGCTCCTCGCCGCGCGGGTCGTCCACCAGCGCGGACGGCAGTCCGAAGACCTGGGTGGGCCGGCTGGCCAGGTCGTAGGCCGGCCACCCCGGGTCGCCCGTGGTCACGAAGTCGACCCACGCCCGGTGCATCCTGTCGGCGAGCTCCTGGGGCGCCGCCGGACCCTGCAGCGCCTCGCCGCCGGCGGCGCCCAGGGTGTCGAAGACGAACGGGATCTCCAGCGCGTGGCAGGCGCCCAGCCGGCCGTCGAACTGCGGGCTCGGCCAGCCGAACTCGTAGACGTGCGTGGAGCCCGGGCCGGCGGCGCGAGCCTCGGCCAGCCGCAGCCCCGGGATCCGGAAGAACCAGTCGGTGGCGACCGCGACGAGCAGCTCGCCGGGCGAGGCCTGCGGGCGGGCGCCGCGGTAGACCTCGAGCGCCCCGGCCGGCAGCTGGTAGCCGGCCGCGACCATGCCGAGCAGGTTCTCGTCGACCAGGCCGACGAGCCCGCTGGGGACGAAGAACAGCGCGTGCTCGTCGGTGTTCGCGCCGAGCAGCAGGTCCACGTCGGCGCCCGCGCCGGCCTCGATGCCGCGGACGGGGAGGGCGGGCAGCACGTCCCCGTCGACGGTCGGCTCCCAGACCATCAGGTTCAGCACGATCTCGCCCCAGCGCGCCGGGTCCGGGACGGTCTGCGCCTCGACGGTGAGCGCGCTGCTGGGCCGCGAGCAGCTCCTGCGGGTCGACGGCGGCGAGCGCCTCGCGGGTCAGCGGCACGCCGAGCCGCTCGGCGAGGTAGCCGGCCACCCTGCTCGCGGTGCCCGGCGTGAGGGCGTAGTGCCCGGCGCCGCTCTGGGTCACCGCCCGGGCGAACAGGCCCCGCGCCCGGGGCATGCTCAGCAGGCAGGCGACGCTCATCGCGCCGGCCGACTCACCGGCGATCGTGACCCGCGCCGGGTCGCCGCCGAAGGCCGCGACGTTGTCGCGCACCCACTCCAGCGCGGCGACCTGGTCGAGCAGCCCGCGGTTGGCCGGGCCGTCGTCGCCGAAGTGCAGGAAGCCGTCGACCCCCAGCCGGTAGTTGATCGTCACGGTGACCACGCCGTCGCGGGCGAACGCCGTGCCGTCGTACTGCGGGACCCCGCCCGAGCCGTTGACGAACGCCCCGCCGTGGATCCAGACCAGCACCGGCAGCCCGGTCGCGGCCGGGTCCGGCGTCCAGACGTTGAGGTTGAGGACGTCCTCACCCGGCACGACCGGCTCGGGGAGGAGCAGGTCGATCGGCGCCGGGTACGGCGGCTTGAGCGCGGTCGGCCCGAACGCCGTGCACTCCCGCACGCCCGGCCAGGCCGGCGCGGGGGCGGGGGCGGCGAAGCGCAGCTCCCCGACCGGCGGAGCGGCGTAGGGGATGCCGCGGAACACCGCACCGGCCGGACCGGCCTCGCCGCGGACCGTGCCGGACGTCGTCGTCACCTCGAGCTGCATGGCCGGACCCTTGCCTACGCCCCCCGCTCGTGTCGAGCGGGCGCGCAGGGCAGGATGCCCGCATGCTCACCTTCGACGAGGCCCTGGCGCTCTGCGCCGCCGCGCGTACCGCCGCCGACGAGCTCGGCGTGCCGATGGCCTTCGCGGTCATGGACCCCGGCGGTCACCTGCTGGCGCTGGCCCGGATGGACGGCGCCCCGTGGATCACCTCGACCGTCGCGCAGGGCAAGGCGTGGACGTCGGCGGCGTACGGCGTGCCGAGCCACGCGCAGAAGGAGAAGATGGCCTCGATGCCGAACTTCGCCGGCGCGCTCACCACGGTCACGCACGGCGCGTACACCCCGCAGACCGGCGCGGTGCCGGTCTACCGGGACGGCGTGCTGCTCGGCGCGATCGGTGCCAGCGGTGGCACCGGCGACCAGGACGAGGCCGTCGTGGCCGAGGCCGTCACGAAGAACGGGCTGTCGACCAGCCGCTGACGCCGCCTGGGAGGAAGGGCGCATGGACCGATCGGCGGACGCGCTGCAGGCGGCTTTCCGCGAGGTGATGGCCGGTGTCGCCACCCCGGTGTGCGTGGTGACGGCGCTGACCGGCGGAACGCCGTACGGCACGACGGTGAGCGCGTTCGCGTCGCTGTCGATGGAGCCGCCGATGGTGCTGGTGGCCCTGGACCGGGGCTCCGCGCTGCTGGCGGCGATCCGGGACAGCCGCCGGTTCGGCGTCAACGTGCTGGGGGCGGGCCACTCGGCGCTGGCGCTGGCGTTCGCCCGCAAGGGCGGCGCGAGCAAGTTCGACGGGGTCCTGTGGGAGACCGATGCCGGCCTGCCGCGGCTGCCGGAGGCCCCCGGCTGGCTGGCCTGCGACCTCGCCGACCTGGTCGAGGGCGGCGACCACCTGGTCGCGCTCGGGCTGGTGGTGGCGGCCGCGACGGTCGAGGGGCCGCCGCTGACCTACCACTCGCGGGTGTTCGGCACGCACGCCCCGCACGCTCCCGGCTCCTGACGGCGCTGCTCCCCGCCCGACCGACGGGTCTGGGCTCGCGGCGGTCCGGGCCGTAGGTTCGGCCGGTCGGCTGTGACCTCGACCACAGGAGCACTCGTGAGCAAACTGCGCTTCGGCACCTTCCTGGCCCCGTTCCACGCGGCGGGGGAGAACCCGACCCTCGCCCTCCAGCGGGACCTGGAGCTCGTCGAGCACCTCGACCGGCTCGGCTTCGACGAGGCCTGGATCGGCGAGCACCACTCCGCCGGCAGCGAGATCATCGCGTCGCCGGAGATCTTCATCGCGGCGGCGGCCGAGCGCACCCGTCAGATCAAGCTGGGCACCGGCGTCACCTCGATCAGCTACCACAACCCGCTGTGGGTGGCCGAGCGGATGGTGCTGCTGGACCACCTCACCCGTGGCCGGGTGATGCTCGGCTGCGGCCCCGGCTCGCTGCCCACCGACTCGATGATGATCGGCCTGAACCCGACCCAGACCCGCGAGCTGCTGCCGGAGAACCTCGACATCATCCTGCGCCTGCTGCGCGGCGAGACGGTCAGCGCGCAGACCCGCACGCACACCCTGGTCGACGCCCGGCTGCACCTGCGGCCGTACTCCGAGCCGCTGTTCGACGTCGCGGTGGCGGCGGTGGCCTCGCCGACCGGCCCGCGGATGGCCGGCACGCACGGCATCGGCCTGCTGTCGATCGGCGCGACGCTCACCAGGACGGCTTCGACGCCCTCGCGCACCACTGGAACGTGGTCGAGGAGCGGGCGCAGGCGCACGGCCAGACGGTCGTCGCGGCAGGACTGGCGGCTGGTCGGGCTCATGCACATCGCCGAGACCCGCGAGCAGGCCTACCGCGACGTCGAGTACGGCATCGAGCAGTGGTTCCGGTACTTCCAGAAGACCGCGGCGTTCCCGCAGATGGCGGTCGAGGGCGGCGACGTCAAGGAGATGATCGACTTCATCAACGAGGCCGGGGATCGGCGCGATCGGCACCGTCGAGGACGCCCGCGCGCAGGTCCAGAAGCTCTGGGACCAGTCCGGCGGCTTCGGCGCGATGCTGCTGCTCGCGCACGAGTGGGCCAACCCGGCGGCGACCCGCCGGTCGTACGAGCTGGTCGCCCAGCACGTGATGCCGCACTTCCAGGGCGGCTCGACGACGCACGCGCAGGCCACCGTCGAGGCCAAGGAGCGGGCGATGGGCAAGCGGGAGGACTACGCCGCCCAGCAGATGCAGGCCGTCGAGACGATGACCGCCCGGTACGAGCAGGAGCTCGCCGACAAGCGCTGAGGGCAGGCACCGGGCGCGCCGGGCGCACCGCCGACCGCGGTGCGCCCGGTGCCGGGCCGGTGCGGACGTGCCAGGCTGCCGGCATGGCTGACCTGCACCTGTCCGGCGACGAGCAGGCCGACGCGCTGCTCGGCCGCGACCCGCTCGCCCTGCTGCTCGGGATGCTGCTGGACCAGCAGATCCCGATGGAGAAGGCCTTCCGCGGGCCGTACGTGCTGGCCGAGCGGCTCGGCGGGCTGGACGCCCGCGCCCTCGCCGAGCACCCGGACCTGGCGGCGGTGATGGCGCAGCCGCCGGCGGTGCACCGCTTCCCCGGCTCGATGGCGACCCGGGTGCAGCAGCTGTGCCGGGCGCTGGTCGAGACCTACGACGGCCGCGCGGAGAACGTCTGGGCCGGGGTCGCGGACGGCGCCGAGCTGCTCCGCCGGATGAAGGCGTTGCCCGGCTTCGGGGACCAGAAGGCCCGGATCTTCGTCGCGCTGCTGGGCAAGCAGTACGGCGTGCAGCCGGCCGGCTGGCGGGAGGCGGCCGGCGACTACGGCGCCCCGGGCGTGCACAGGAGCGTGGCGGACGTGGTGAGCCCGCAGACGCTGCTGGAGGTCCGGGCGTACAAGCAGGGCGTCAAGGCCGCCGCGAAGAAGGGCTGAGGCCGGGGCGGGACCGGCCGGCTCAGCGCTCGGCGTCGATGACCCGGCCGGGTTCGATCGCGAGCCGCAGCGGCTGCTCCGGCAGGGTCTCGGTGAGCGGGGTGTCGACGATCGCGGTGCTCCGCGTGCGGGACACCGTCGGCCCGGCGTTGGCCATCACCACGCCGAACCACGGCAGGGCGAGCGCCCCGACGAACAGCAGCAGCCGGAAGACCAGCGGCACCGGCAGCAGCACGCCGAGCACCACGCAGGCCAGCCGCATGCCCTGGGTGAGCAGGTAGCGGCGCTCCCGCAGCGCGATGTCGTCGGTGTGGCTCAGCCGCGCCGTCGTCACGCTCACGACCTCGGGTCCACGTGCCGGGGTCTGCATCGACATGGGCGACGGCTTCCGCTCGACGAGGGCGCCCGTAGGCGTCGGGTCCGGTACCGGACCGCTGCTGCGTCCCGGTACCGATGCCAACAGTCTGCGGCCGCGCGGCCATCCCCGCCCCTCGGGGCGCGGGCCGTCGGGTGGCTCACACCGGGCCGCCGGGTGGCTCACACTGGGAGGGTGGAGCCGCAGGTCGCCTGGCAGGACGCGCTGTTCGCGGCGGAGCCGCCGGGCGGCCGGCTGTCGTTCGCCGGCGTGCGGCGCGACCCGCTCGACGAGCGGTCCTGGGTCGACCTCGTGCCCGGGTGGGTCCCCGAGCACGCCGCGCTGTTCGAGCTGCTGCGGCGGGAGGCGCCCTGGCGGCAGCGCAGCCGGCAGATGTGGGACCGGACCGTCGAGGAGCCGCGGCTGGTCGCGACCTGGCCGGTCGGGGCCGCGCTGCCCGGGCCGGTCGCCGAGCTCGCCGCCGCGCTGTCCGACCGCTACCGGGTCGGCTTCGACAGCTGCCTGGTGAACCTCTACCGGGACGGCTCGGACGCCGTCGCGTGGCACGCCGACACCGTCCGCAAGGTGCTCACCGACCCGTTGGTCGCGACCGTGTCGCTGGGCGCCTGCCGGTCGTTCCTGCTGCGACCGGCGGCCGGCGGGCCGGTCGCCCGCCGGTACGCGCCGGGCGGCGGCGACCTGGTCGTGATGGGCGGCTCCTGCCAGCACGACTGGGTGCACACCGTGCCGCGCGAACGCAGCGCGTCGGGCGCCCGGATGTCGATCACGCTGCGGCACTCCCGGCCGGCGGGCCGCTGAGCGTGCTCGACGACGTCCTGCCGCTGCTGCGCTGCCCGGTCTGCCGCGCCGGCCTGTCCCGGTCCGGCCCGGCGGTGCGCTGCCCGGCCGGGCACAGCTTCGACGTCGCCCGGCAGGGCTACCTGAGCCTGCTGCCGGGCGGCGCCGGCACCGCCGACACGGCCGAGATGGTCGCCGCCCGCTCCCGGTTCCTGTCGGCCGGGCACTACGACGCGATCGGGGACGCGCTCGCGGCGGTCGTCGAGTCGGGGCCGGTGGTCGACGTCGGCGCCGGCACCGGCCACCACCTGGCCCGGGTGCTGGCGGTCCGCGGCGGGACCGGGCTCGCCCTGGACCTGTCCCGGTACGCGGCCCGGCGGGCGGCCGGCGCGCACCCCCGGATCGGCGCGGTGGTGGCCGACGCCTGGCGCGAGCTGCCGGTCCGCGACGGCGCGGCCGGGACGGTGCTGTCGGTGTTCGCGCCGCGCGGCCCCGCCGAGGCGGTCCGGGTGCTGCGGCCGGGCGGCCGGCTCGTCGTGGTCACCCCGACACCGCGGCACCTCGCCGAGCTGGTCGGGCCGCTCGGGCTGGTGACCGTCGACCCGGACAAGGACGCCCGCCTGGAGCGCCGGCTGTCGGGCTTCACGCTGCGGACCGGGGAGCTGGTGGAGCGCCGGCTGCCGCTGTCCGCCGGCGACGTGCGCGATGTGGTCGCGATGGGACCGAGCGCCCGGCACGTCGACCCGGCGGCGCTGCCGGCCGCCGACGTCGAGGTGACGCTGTCGGTGCGGGTGGCGGTCTACTCGCCGGTCTGACCGGGGTGCGAGGCTGTCCGACCTCAGGGCCCGGACCGGGCACGCGCGGGCGGCAGAGGGAGCGGGACGTGGCGCAGCAGTACGGCGACTACCAGCTGGAGATCTACCTGGCGGGTCTGCAGGGCGTCGTCCCGAAGTACCCCGTCGACTTCGACAGCCTGGAGCGCAAGGCCGCCGAGGCGCTGCCCGCGTGGATCCTGTCCTACGTCGCCGGCGGCGCCGGCAACGAGCGCACGCAGCGCGCCAACGTCGAGGCGTTCGACCGCTGGGGCCTGGTCCCGCGGATGTTCAACGGCGCCTACGAGCGCGACCTGACCACCTCGCTGTTCGGCATGGAGCTCGCGTCGCCGCTGTTCCTGTGCCCGATCGGGGTGATCGGCATCTGCTCGCAGGACTTCCACGGCGACCTGCAGACAGCCCGCGCGGCGGCCCGGACCGGCGTGCCGATGGTGGCGTCGACCCTGATGCAGGACCCGCTGGAGGACGTCGCCGCGGCGCTCGGCGACACCCCGGGGATGTTCCAGCTGTACACGCCCAAGGACCGCGAGGTCGCGGTGAGCCTCATCCAGCGCGCCTCCGCTGCGGGCTACCGGGCGCTGGTGCTGACCCTGGACACCTGGGTGACGGGCTGGCGGCCGCGCGACCTCAACCTGGCCAACTTCCCGCAGCTGCGCGGCTACTGCCTGGCGAACTACTTCACCGACGAGGTGTTCCGCTCCCGGCTCGACCGCAGCCCGGAGGACGACCCGCAGGCCGCGGTCGGCGCCTGGGCGCGGATGTTCGGGCACTCGCTGCGCTGGGACGACCTGGAGTGGATCCGGGCCGCGACGGACCTGCCGATCGTCCTCAAGGGGATCAGCCACCCCGAGGACGTCCGTAAGGCCCGGGACTCCGGGGTCGACGGGATCTACTGCTCCAACCACGGCGGCCGGCAGGCCAACGGCGGGCTGCCGGCGCTGCAGACGCTGCCCGAGGTCGTGGCGGCCGCCGACGGGCTGCCGGTGCTGTTCGACTCCGGCGTGCGCAACGGCAGTGACGTGGCCAAGGCGCTGGCGCTCGGCGCCGACGCGGTCGGGGTGGGCCGGCCGTACGCGTACGCGATGGCGGTCGGCGGCGAGGACGCGGTGGTGCACTACCTGCGCTCGGTGCTCGCCGAGACCGACCTGCTGATGGCCGTCGACGGCTTCCCCGACCTCGCCGCGCTCCGGGCGGCCGGGGTGCAGCGGGTGCACTGAGCCGGCCTGCGGGCCGGCGCCCCCGGCCCGCGGGTCGGCGCCCCCGGGTCACAGCCCGCGGGGCGTCGGCAGCAGCTCGGGGAACACCGGCGGGCGCTTCTCGGCCTTGGCGGAGAACGCCTCGGTCATGTCCTCGGGCTGGAACATGCCGGCCTGCCAGGTGGCGATCTGCTCCAGCGCCTCGTCGACCCCGTGGTCGCGGGCGAAGTTCAGGGCGACCTTGCTGCCCCAGACGGCGAGCGGCGACTTCTCGGCGATCTCCCGGGCGGTGTCGAGCACGCCCTCCAGCAGCGCCTCGTGGCCGGGGTAGACCTCCTGCACCAGGCCCACCTCGTACGCCCGGCCGGCCGGCACCCGCCGCCCGGTGTAGGCCATCTCCCGGGCGAACCCCTCGCCGACCAGGCTGCCGAGCCGCTGCAGCGTCCCCACGTCCGCGGTCATCCCGATGTTGATCTCCTGCACGCAGAAGAACGCGTCGGCGGTGGCGTAGCGCATGTCGCAGGCCGTCACGAGGTCGACGGCGCCGCCGATGACGCCGCCCTGCACCGCCGCCAGCACCGGCATCCGGGCCTTCTCCAGGGCGGTGAACGACCACTGCAGCACCTGGGCGTTGGAGCGCAGCCGGGCGTGCCGCCGGCCCGGGTCACCGCCGCCGGCCAGCTCGTCGCGGGCGAACACCGACAGGTCCATCCCGGCGCTGAAGTGCCGGCCCGTGCTGCTGATCACCACGACCCGGGCCGAGGCCTCGTCGCTGATCCGCGTGACGATCTCGGGCAGCTCGCGCCAGAAGGCCGCGGTCATCGTGTTCAGCTCGTCCGGCCGGGACAGCCGGACGTGCGCGACCGCGTCGGAGATGTCGACGTCGAAGCAGGTGGAGGACATGTGCCGGAGCGTACGACCGGGGCGGGCTAGGTTCGTCGCGTGCCTGCCTCGTCCCCCGTCGTCCTGTCCCTGTCCGGCGTCGAGGTGGTCCGCGAGCGCGCCACCCTGCTGACCGGCATCGACTGGACCGTCCGGGAGGGCGAGCGGTGGGTGGTGCTCGGCCCGAACGGCGCGGGCAAGACCACCCTGCTGCAGGTCGCGAGCGCCGGCACGGTCCCGTCCTCCGGGCAGGTCGAGCTGCTCGGCGAGCGGTTCGGCGCCGCCGACCTCGGCGAGCTGCGGACCCGGGTGGGCCTGTCCAGCGCGGCGCTGGCCGACCGGGTGCCGCCGCACGAGAAGGCGCTGGACGTGGTGACCACCGCCGCGTACGGCGTGGTGGGGCGCTGGTCCGGCGCGCCGGACCCGGCCGACGCGGCGCGGGCGACCGACCTGCTGGGCCGGGTCGGGATGCGGCGGCTGGCCGCCCGGCGGTTCGGCTCGCTGTCCGAGGGCGAGCGCAAGCGGGTGCTGCTGGCCCGGGCCCTGATGACCGACCCGGAGCTGCTGCTGCTCGACGAGCCGGCGGCCGGGCTGGACCTCGGCGCCCGGGAGGCGCTGATGCGCCTGCTGGCCCGGCTGTGGGGCGACGAGCAGGGGCCACCGGTCGTGCTGGTCACGCACCACGTGGAGGAGGTGCCGGTCGGCACGACGCACGCGCTGGTGCTGGCCCGCGGCCGGGTCGTGGCCGCCGGGCCGGCCGGCGAGGTGCTGACCGGTCCGGTCCTGTCCCGGGCGTTCGGCCTGCCGCTGGACGTGCAGTGCACCGGCGGCCGCTACGCCGCCCGCGCCGCCTGAGCCGTCCGGAGCAGCCGGCCCGCCCGGCACCGGGTCCGGACAGCACGCGACCGCCCGGAGTACGGGCGGCCGGGTGGGTCGGGGCTACTGGTGCAGGGTGGCGGTCTCGTCGACCCAGTCGACAGCCGTGGCCTTGAGCTTGTCCTCGTAGGCGTGCGCGTGGTGCGCGCAGAAGAGCAGGTCGCCGCTCGCCAGGACGACGCGGACCCGGGCCTGGGCGCCGCAGCGGTCGCAGCGGTCGGCAGCGGACAGGGTGAGGGAGGGGGCAGGAGAGGTCACGGTGCCGGTCATGCCATTCAGAACACCACACTGCGGGCCGACGTTCCCGCCGAACGGCCCGGCGCGTCGGTCGGCGAGGATGGAGGCGTGCCCACCTCCGCCCCCGAGGGGCCGCTGACCGGACTGCTCGTCGCCGACTTCTCGCGGGTCCTGGCCGGGCCGTTCGCCACGATGATGCTCGCCGACCTGGGCGCCCGGGTCGTCAAGGTCGAGCACCCGCGCTCCGGCGACGACAGCCGCAGCTACGGCCCGTTCGTCGACGGCCGGTCGGTCTACTTCGCCCGGGTCAACCGCGGCAAGCAGTCGGTCGCGCTGGACCTGAAGGACCCCGACGACCTGGCGGTCGCGCGGCGGCTGGTCGCCCGCGCCGACGTCCTGGTCGAGAACTACCGGCCGGGCGTGATGGCCCGTCTCGGGCTCGGGCCGCAGGAGCTGCTCGCCGCCCACCCCGGGCTGGTCTACTGCTCGGTGTCCGGCTTCGGCCACACCGGCCCGTGGTCGCAGCGACCGGCGTACGACGCGGTGGTGCAGGCGATGAGCGGCATCATGGCGATCACCGGGCAGGCCGGTGGCGAGCCGGTCAAGCCGGGCGTCCCGATCGCGGACCTGTCGGCCGGCCTGTACGCCTACGGCGGGATCACCGCGGCGCTGCTCGGCCGGGCCCGGACCGGCCGCGGCACGCACCTGGACGTGGCGATGTACGACGCGACCACCAGCCTGCTGGAGAGCCCGGCGCTGTCCTACCTGTCCACCGGCGTGGAGCCGGGGCCGCTCGGCAACGGGCACTTCTCCATCGCGCCGTTCGACACCTTCGCCTGCGCCGACCGCCAGATCGTGGTGTGCGCCGCCAACGACGCCCTGTTCGGTGCGCTCGCCCGGGCGCTGGGACGCCCGGAGCTGCTGGACGACCCGCGGTACGCCGACAACGCCCTGCGGCACCGGCACCGGGCCGCGCTGACCGCCGACCTGGAGGCGGTGCTCGGGACCGAGCCGGCGCGAGCACTGGCTGGTCGAGCTGGACCTGGCCGGGGTGCCGGCCGGCCCGATCGCCAGCGTCGGGGAGGCGGTCGGCAGCGCGCAGACCGCCGCCCGGCGGATGGTGGTCGACGCCGGCGGGCTGGCCGTGCCGGGGATGCCGCTCAAGCTCAGCGGCTGGCCGGACCCGGCGACCCGCCCGGCCGCTCCCGAGCTGGACGAGCACGGGGCGTGCGTGCGGGCCGAGTTCGCCGGATGAGCCGCGCCCTGGCAAGCGGTGCCCGGGCGAGCCGCGCCCGGGCCGGGGGACCGCCGTGAACCTGCTGCCGGTCCTGGACCTGCTCGGCGTGTTCGTCTTCGCGCTGTCCGGGGCGACGCTCGCGGTCAGCAAGGGCTTCGACGTGTTCGGGGTGCTGGTGCTCGGCATCGTCGCCGCGACCGGCGGCGGGCTGGCCCGCGACGTGCTGCTCGGAGACCTGCCGCCGCCGGCGCTGGTCGACGCCCGCTACCTGGTGGTGGCGACCGCCGCCGGGCTGCTGGTCTTCGTCGCGAGCCCGCTGGTCGAGCGGCTCGCCGGCGCGGTGCGGCTGTTCGACGCGGCCGGGCTCGGCCTGTTCGTCGCGACCGGGACCGGCAAGGCGCTGGCGGCGGGCCTGGGCACCGTCGGCGCGGTCACGCTCGGCTGCCTCACCGGCATCGGCGGCGGGCTGCTGCGCGACGTGCTGGCCGGCGAGGTGCCGACCGTGCTGCGCCGCGAGGTGTACGCCGTGCCCGCGCTGGTCGGCGCGTTCCTGCTCGTCGCCGCGCACGGGCTCGCGATGCCGCGACCGGCCGCGTCGGTGCTCGCCGCCTCGGTGGTCTTCACGCTGCGGATGGTCGGCTACTGGCGGGGCTGGCACGCGCCGGTGGCGCCGCGCCGGCGCGCCGCGCCCCGGTCCTGACCCGCCGGCTCAGGCCAGCAGCCGGACCAGGGCCCGGACCCGTCGCCGGGCCAGCTGCTCGTCCAGGCAGGTGTCGCCGGAGACCAGCCGGACGAACAGTCCCCACATGCCCGGCAGCCGCCGCAGCACCGTGTGCACGGCCGCGGGGTGCCGGGTGAACGCCCGCAGCGCCTGCCGGCCGGCGGCCATCTCCGGGCCGAGCGCCCGGCGCACCGCCTCGTCGTAGCCGGTCACGTCCCCGGCCGCCGCCTCGCCCGCCAGCGCCCCCGAGCGCAGCGCGAACGAGATGCCCTCGCGGGTCCACGGCTCGAGCAGGCCGGCGGCGTCACCGGCGACCAGCAGCCGGCCGCGGCGGACCGGCGACCCGGGCTCCCGGACCCGGGTCAGCGCGCCGCCGTCGTGCAGCGCCGTGGCCCGGTCCAGGCCGAGCCGGGCCAGGAACGCCGCGTAGTAGTCCCGCACCTGCGGGCCGCGGTCGCGGGCGCCGATGACGCCCACGGTGACCGTGTCCCCCTTGGGGAAGACCCAGCCGTAGGACCCCGGCACCGGGCCCCAGTCGAGCAGGACGCTGCCGGCCCAGTCGGCGGCCCGGGCGGCGGGCAGCGGGACCTCGGCCTCCAGGCCCAGGTCGACCTGGCCGAGCCGGACCCCCACCTGCGCCGCGGCCCGGCTCTGCGCGCCGTCGGCCCCGACCACGGCCCGGGCCCGCACCGGCCCGGCCGAGGTGGTCAGCGTGACGCCGTCGTCGCGCACGTCGTACGCCGTGACCGTGACGCCGGTCCGCAGCTCGGCGCCGGCCGCCACCGCCGCGCCCACCAGCGCCTCGTCGAGCTGCGAGCGCAGCACCAGCGGCAGGAAGGGCGCGGCGCTGCGGCTGAAGCCCCGGGCGCCGTCGCAGGTGAACCGGACCCGCCCGACGGAGTCCCGGGCGAGCGCCGCCGGGTCGATCCCGGCCGAGCGCAGCGCCAGCTGGGAGGGGCCGATCAGGCCGCCGCCGCAGCGCTTGTAGCGCGGGACCTGCGCGCGCTCGAGCAGCAGCACGCGCGCCCCGGTCCGCGCGGCGGACCGGGCGGCCGCCGCGCCGGCCGGTCCGGCACCGACCACCGCGACGTCCCAGGGCCGGTCTTCCGCCGTTCCCCGCGCCGGCCCGGGCGCGACCCTCACGACCAGGCGGTGGTGGCCTGCAGCACCGCCTCGGTGAGCGCCTCGGTACGCAGGTGCGAGCCCTGCTGGTAGGCCGGGTCGCGGACCATGTCGCTGAACGACTGCCGGCTCGGGTAGCGGACCACGAGGACCGCGTCCCAGGCCTGCCCGCTCTCGGCGACCAGCGGGGTGCTGCCGGTGCCGACGTAGAGCACCTCGGCGCCGAACGGCCCGCTGGTGCGGCGGAAGTGCGCCATGTACTCGGCGTAGCGCTCGCGGCCGCCGTCCGGGACGAACCGCAGCAGGTTCAGCATCACCACCGGCCCGCCGGGGTCCTCGGCGAGGTAGCGCTTGAGGTCCTGGCCGGTCGGGTCGATCACGGGCACCTCGCGGGTCGGGCCGCGGGCGGTCCGCGCGGCGTACCGGAGGTCTACCGCAACGGCCGGACCGGCGGGCAGCCGCCCCTGCCGCCGGGCGGCAGGGGCGAGCCGGCGTCGCGCTCAGGTGACCGTGAAGGTGCCGATCATGCGCGGGTGCGGGTCGCACTTGAAGGTGTACTCGCCGGCCTCCAGGTCGACCGTCCAGGTGGTCTTGGTGACCTCCGGGACGGTGGTCTCCTCCTCGACGTCGCCGGGTCCGACCAGGTGGAAGTTGTGGATCGCCGAGGCGTCGTTGACCTCGACCGTGTACGTGCCGGCGGGCAGGCTGGTGACCGGCGCGCCGCTGCCGTCCGTGAGCGAGATGGTGAAGGCGTCGTCGATGCCGACGACCGCCTGCAGGGTCTTCCCGCCGCCGGCCGCGGGCCCGCTCGTCGTCGGTGCGGACGTGGCCGGTGCGGACGTGGCCGGTGCGGACGTCGGTGCCGTCGTGGCGGGCGCGGCGGTGCTGCCGCCGTCGTCGCCGCAGGCCGCGGTCAGGGCGACCAGGCAGAGCGGCAGCGCGCCGGCCAGCAGCCGGCGCGCGGCGCCGGGGCGGGGAGTACGGGAACGGGTGATCACAGGTCCTCCGGTGCAGGTGCGTGCGGATGGGTTCAGCGCTGGCTGGTGGCGACCCCCTCCCACACCGATCGCGAGCCGGCCTCGCCGGCCCGGGCCACCTGGGTGGCCGCCCCGGCCGCCACCACCACGGCCAGCGCGAGCAGGCCGAGGTCGAGCCGCCCGCGGGAGCGGCGCGAAGCGGCCGGTGCCTCCCGCCGGCCGCGCAGCCAGATCGCGACGCTGACGGCGAACAGCCCGGCCACCCAGGGCAGCACGGTCTCGGCGAGCTCGGCGTGCCGGTCCACGAGCGGCCCCCCGCCGCCCATCGCCTCGCGCAGCCGCTCGCCGGCGCTGGTCGTGACGGGCACCAGCAGCAGGCAGCCGGCGGCGAGCAGTGGCAGCGCGCCTCCCAGGCGGGCCCGGATCCCCGGCGCCGCGGCGGCCAGCACGAGCAGCAGCGCGGCCAGCGGCACCAGCACGACCACGGCGTGCACGAGCAGGACGTGCGTCGGCAGTCCGTTGACCGTGTCCGGCATGTCGCCCCCGGGGGTGGTTGTCCGGGCGACGCTGCCAGGCGCCACCCCGGTTCACATGACCACAACGGGTCACCCGGGGATGGCCCGTACGGGCGTCAGGCCGAGCCGGTGGGCACTCCGGTCGGGTCGACCGGCCGGACCGGGTTGCCGGAGGCGTCGAGCGGCCCCGGCACGCCGCGGAAGCGGTACGGCATCGGCTCCCGGCCGGCCTGCAGCAGCCACGCCTGCCCGGTGTCCGCCGAGTCGAACGCCTGCAGCACGGCCCGGCCGGCCACGTCGACCGGGATGATCGGGACGCCGCTGGTGTCCAGCTGCGAGCGGATGTCGACGATGATGCCGGTCTCGGCGAAGCTCGGGCAGAACGCGTTCACCGTGATCCCGTCCGGGGTGAGCGCCGGGCCGAGCGCGCGGACCAGGCCGACGACGGCGTGCTTGTTCGCGCAGTAGACCGGGTCGAAGGACGCGGCGGTGAGCCCCGCCAGCGAGGCGGTGGCCACGATGGAGCCACCGCCGCGGCGGCGCAGCGCCGGGATCGCGGCGTGCACGCCGAAGACCACGCCGTCGATGTTCACGCCCATCGCCAGCCGGTAGCGGGCCGGGTCGAAGTCGTCGCCGACGCCGCAGCCGGTCGAGATGCCGGCGTTGAGGAACACCAGGTCGAGCCCGCCGTGGACCTGCTCCGCGGCCCGGGTGGTGGCGACGACCTCCTCGAACGAGGAGACGTCGGCACGCAGGAAGTGGCCGCCGACCTCGTCGGCGACCGCGCGCCCGCGCTCCTCGTCCAGGTCGACGAGCACCACCGCGTCGCCGCGCCGGACGAGCTGGCGGGCCACCTCCGCGCCGAACCCGGAGGCGCCGCCGGTGATCAGGGCGACCTTGCCGCCCGAGGCGCTCACGCCGCACCCGCCGCGACGCCGGTGCCCTGCACGCCGGCCGACCCGCCGGGGGTGCTGCCGGACAGCCGACCGGCCGGCCGGGCACCGTCGATCACCAGGCTCGCGATCCGCTCGCGGTGCTGCGAGGCGTCGCCCCAGCTGAACTCCAGCCGCTTGGCGCGCTTGAAGTAGAAGTGCGCGTCGTGCTCCCAGGTGTAGCCGATGCCGCCGTGGTACTGGATCATCGCCGCGGTCGCGGCGTTCGCGGTGTCACTCGCCTTGGCCTTGGCGATGGACGCGGCGAGCCGGCGGTCCGGCGCGTCGACGTCCTGCGCGTGGGCGGCGTAGAACGCGGCGTGCTCGGCCATCGTCACCGCGATGTGCAGGTCGGCGAGGTCGTGCTTGAGCGCCTGGAACGAGCCGACCGGCTTGCCGAACTGCACCCGGGTCTTGTCGTACTCCACGGTGTCGGACACCGCCTTGCGGGCCGAGCCGGCGAGGTCGGCGGCGGCGAGCACCGCGGCCCGGTCCAGCAGCAGGCCGTGCACCTCGGCGTCGCCGGACGCCAGCAGCTCGCCGGGGGCGCCGTCGAGCACGACGGTCTGCAGGCGCGTGGTCCGGTCCAGCGCGTCGTGCTCGGTCATCGTCACGCCCGGGCCGCGGGGGTCCACGAGGTACAGCTGCGGGCCGCCCGCGCCGGTGGCCGCCACGACCAGGGTGTCGGCCACCGAGGCGTACTCGACCAGGCCGAGCGCCCCGGACAGCGCGCCGTCGGCGGCGCGGGCCGGCGGCTCGGACGCGGAGCCGGGTCGCAGCAGGGCGACCGCGCCCTTGAGCCCGCCGGCCGCCAGCCGGGGGAGCAGCGCGGCCTGCTGCTCGGGGCTGCCGGCCAGCCGCAGGGCCTCACCGGTGAGCACGGTGCCGAGCCAGGGCCCGGGGACCGTGCCGGCGCCGAACGCCCGGGCGATCACCGCCGCGTCCAGCAGGCCCAGCCCGATGCCGTCGTGCTCCTCGGGCACCAGCACGGCCAGCCAGCCCTGCTCGCCGACGGCCTGCCACAGCGCCTGGGGGACGCCGTCGGCGTCGGGGTCGTCGTACAGCGCTCGGACCTGCGCGGGGCCGAAGCGGTCCCGCAGGTAGGAGCGCACCGCGTCCTGCAGGGCGCGCTGCTCGTCGTCGAGGGCGAACTCCATGGGTACGTGCCTTCCGCTAGCGGGGGAGACCGAGCACGCGCTCGGCGACGATGTTGCGCTGCACCTGCTGAGAGCCGCCCCAGATGGTGCAGGAGCGCGACCACATGGCCATCGTGGTGAGCTCCTCGAGGTTGAGCCCGGGGAGCGGGTCGGGGACCTGGAAGCCGGTGCCGAGCACCGCCTCGTAGGTGTCGCTCACCCGCCGGAACGTCTCCGACCACATGATCTTGGTCATCGAGGCCTCGAAGCCGAGGTCCTTCCCGCGCGAGGTCTGGGTGAGGATGTGCCAGGAGTGGTACTTCAGGCACTCCAGCTCGATGAGCGCGGCGGCCATCGCCTGCCGCAGCACCGGGTCGTCCGCGGCGGTGGCGCCGCCGCGCTCGACCTGGTGGGCCAGCGAGACGACCTGCTCCCACTGCTTGTGGAACTCGGTGTACTGGCCGATCGCCGAGCTGCCGCGCTCGAAGGACAGCAGCAGCATCGCGACCTGCCAGCCGTTGCCCTCGCCGCCGAGCACCTCGTCCACCGGGCAGGTCGCGTCGGTGAAGAAGACCTCGCCGAACTCGCTGGCGCCGGTCATCTGCTTCAGCGGCCGGGCCTCGACGCCGCTCTGGTGCATGTCGACGAGCAGCATGGAGATGCCGGCGTGCTTGCTGCCGTCGGACGGGCCGGTCCGCGCCATCGTGAAGATCTTGTCGCCGTGCCGGGCGTTCGTCGTCCAGATCTTCTGGCCGTTCAGCACGTACTCGTCGCCCGCCCGCTCGGCGCGCATCTGCAGGGCCGCGAGGTCGGACCCGGCGCCGGGCTCGGAGAAGCCCTGGCACCAGATGACCTCGTTGTGCAGCAGCGGCCGGATGATCGTCCGCTTCTGCTCCTCGGTGCCCAGCGCCATCACGGTCGGCGCGAGGAAGGTCAGGCCCAGCGGGTTGACCGTCGTCGGCGCGTTGGCCTGCGCCATCTCCTGGTCGTAGATGGCCTTCATGGTCGGCGTGCCGCCCCGGCCGCCGTACTCGGTCGGCCAGAGGATCCCGGCGAACCCGGCGCGGGCCTTGCCGGCCTCCCAGTCGCGGCGCACCTGGAACTGCTCGTCGTCGCTCATGCCGGCCCAGAACTCCGGTCGGCGCATGTCCTCGGGCAGCGCGGTGGCGAGCCACGAGCGCAGCTCGCTGCGGAACTCCTCGTCCGCCGGGCTGAAGCGCAGGTCCACAGGGTCTCCTCGAGCAGGCGGCGGGAAGCTAAAACCGAACGCCGTTCTACTACGGCGCCCGGGAGCCGCCCGCGGCGGGTCCGTCGCAGGCCGGTGCGGGCACCCGTCGCGCGGCGCCGGAGCCGGCCTGGCCGACACTGGCAGGGTGACCCCCGACCCCGCGGCTCTGCTCGAGATCGCCACCGGGCTGGCCCGCGAGGCCGGCGCGCTCGCGCTGCGGATGCGCGAGGGCATCCGCGCCGAGACGACCAAGAGCAGCCCCACCGACGTGGTGACCGCCGCGGACCGGGCCGTCGAGCGGCTGCTCGTCGACGGCATCCGGGCGGCCCGCCCCGACGACGGCCTGCTGGGGGAGGAGGGCGCCGGCCGGACCGGGACGACCGGGCTGCGCTGGGTGATCGACCCGATCGACGGCACCGTCAACTACCTCTACGGCCTGCCGCAGTGGGCGGTCTCGATCGGGATCGAGGCCGGGCCGCAGCGCGAGGCGGTCGCCGGGGTGGTCTACGACCCGGCCAAGGACGAGCTGTTCTCCGCGGTCCGCGGCGGCGGGGCATACCTGAACGGGTCCCGGCTGGCGTGCACCCGGGTCGGCGACCTGTCACAGGCCCTGGTGGCCACCGGGTTCGGGTACGACGCCCGGCGGCGCACCGCGCAGGCCGCGCTGCTGCCGTCGCTGCTGCCGGCCGTGCGCGACCTGCGGCGGGCCGGCGCCGGGGCGCTCGACCTGTGCGCGGTCGCCGCCGGCCGGGTGGACGCCTACTACGAGCAGGGGCTCTCACCCTGGGACCTGTGTGCCGGCGGCCTGGTGGCCACCGAGGCCGGCGCCCGGCTGGGCGGCCTGCGGGGGCGCCCCGCCGGCTTCCCGATGGTGCTGGCCGCCTCGCCGGGGGTGTTCGACGCTTTGCACGACGTGCTGGTGGCGGCCGACGCGGACGCCGACCCGGTGGGCGACTTCCGCGCGCCCGACCCGTTCGACTGGTGAGCGCCGGGGTCGGGAAGGCTGTGCCGGTGAGCATCGCGACGGGGGAGCGCACCGCCGGGGCGCTGCACGCGCTGCGCGACGTGGTGGCCGGCGTCCGGCTGGGGCTGGACACCCCCGGTGCGGCGGACGCCGCCCGCACCGCCGTGGGGGTCGTCCGGCAGGTCGACGACGCGCTGCTGCCCCGGCTGCAGTCGCTGGACGCGCCGCTGCTCGCGGTCGTCGGCGGCTCCACCGGGGCGGGCAAGTCCACCCTGGTGAACAGCCTGCTGGGCGAGGCGGTCTCGCCGGCCGGGGTGCTGCGCCCCACCACCCGGGCGCCCGTGCTGGTCTGCGCGCCCGCCGACCGCCGCTGGTTCGAGGGCGACCGGGTGCTGCCCTCGCTGGCCCGGGTCACCGGCTCCGGGGGCGACGCCGGGTCCGGGGCGCTGCGCCTGCTCGACCTGCCGGCCCTGCCGGCCGGCCTGGCGCTGCTCGACGCGCCGGACGTCGACAGCGTCGTGACCGGCAACCGCGAGCTGGCCGCGCAGCTGCTCGCGGCCGCCGACCTGTGGCTGTTCGTCACCACCGCCGCCCGGTACGCCGACGCCGTCCCGTGGGACCTGCTGCGCACCGCGCAGGCCCGCGGCGCGGCGCTCGCCGTCGTGCTCGACCGGGTCCCTCCGGAGGCCGAGGCGGAGGTCCGCGACGACCTGCGGGCGATGCTCGACGACGCCGGTCTGGCCTCCGCCCGGCTGTTCGTCGTCCAGGAGCGGCCGCTGCCCGGTGGCCTGCTGGCGCAGGACGCGGTCGCCCCGCTCCGGGACTGGCTGCACGCCCTCGCGGCCGACGAGCAGGCCCGCGCGGCCGTCGTCCGGCAGACCCTGGACGGCGCGCTGAGCAGCCTGACCGACCGGGTCGGCACGCTCGTCGACGCGGTGGCCGTGCAGGACGCCGCGGCGCAGTCCCTGGCCGGGGCGGCCCTCGGCGCGTACGCCACCGCCTGCGGCGAGGTCGACGACGGGGTGCGGTCCGGGACGCTGCTGCGCGGTGAGGTGCTGGCCCGCTGGCAGGACTTCGTCGGGACCGGGGAGTGGATGCGCGGACTGGAGTCCCGGGTCGGCCGGCTGCGGGACCGGGTGACCGCGGCCGTGACCGGCCGCACCGCCGCCGCCGCCGACGTCACCGTCGCCCTGGAGACGGGGGTCGAGGCGCTGCTGCGGGCCGCCGCGGACGGCGCCGCCGAGCGGACCGTCGCCGCGTGGCGGGCGACGGCCGGGGGAGCCGGGCTGCTCGCCGGCCGGGAGCGCGAGCTGGAGCGCGCCTCCGCCGGCTTCGCCGAGGCCGCCGCCCGGCAGGTGCGGGCCTGGCAGGGCCGGGTGCTCGAGCTGGTGGCGGAGCAGGGCACGGACAAGCGGGCCACCGCCCGGGCGCTGTCGTTCGGGGTGAACGGGGCCGGGCTCGCCGTCATGGTCGCGGTGTTCGCGCACACCGGCGGGCTGACCGGCGCCGAGGTCGCGGTGGCGGGCGGCACCGGCGCGGTGGGGCAGAAGGTGCTGGAGGCGATCTTCGGGGACGCCGCGGTGCGCTCGCTGGCGGTCCGGGCGCGCCACGACCTCGCCGAGCGCACCGAGCAGCTGCTGAGCGGTGAGCGCGAGCGCTTCACGTCCCTGGTCGCCGCCGCGGTGCCCGAGCCGGACGCCGCCGCCCGGCTGCGGGTCGCCCTGGCCGGGCTCGCGGTGGCGCGGCGGGAGGACGCGTGAGCCGGACGCCTGCCCTGGCCGACCGGCTCGGCGGGCTGCGGGACGCCGTGGACGCCGCCGACGGGCACCTGCCGCCGGAGCACCTCGCGCCCGCCCGGGCGCTGCTGGCGAAGGCGGGCGCGCGGACCGCGCTCGGCGACGCGACCGTGGTCGCCCTGGCCGGCGCCACCGGCAGCGGCAAGTCGTCGCTGTTCAACGCCGTGCTCGGCGAGCAGGTGTCCCCGCCCGGGGTGCGCCGGCCGACGACCGGCACGCCGCACGCGGCGGTGTGGTCGGCCGCGGCCGACCGCGCTCCGCTGCTGGACTGGCTGGGCGCGCCGCGGCGGCACCTGGTGACCAGCCCGGCCCGGGCCCTCGACGGGCTGGTGCTGCTGGACCTGCCCGACCACGACTCGACGACCGTGTCGCACCGGCTCGAGGTCGACCGGCTCGTCGAGGTCGTCGACGTCGTGGTCTGGGTGCTGGACCCGCAGAAGTACGCCGACGCCGCCGTCCACGAGCGCTACCTGGCGCCGTACGCCTCGCACGCCTCGGTGCTGGTCGTGGTGCTCAACCAGGTCGACCGGCTCGCGCCGGCCGACCGGCAGGCCTGCCTGGCCGACCTGCGCCGCCTGCTCGACGCGGAGGGCCTCGCCACGGTCCCGCTGCTGGCGGTGTCGGCGCGCACCGGCGCCGGGGTCTCGGACCTGCGCGCCGAGCTGGAGCGCCGGGTGCGGACCGCGCGGGCCGCCGCCGACCGGCTCGCCGCCGACGCCTCCGCGGTGGCCGGCTCGCTGTTCGGGGTGGCCGGCACGGCCGGCGAGGTCGGTCGCCGCGACCGGCGGGTGCTGCTCGACGCGCTGTGCGACGCGGCCGGCGTCCCGGCTGTCGTGTCGGCGGTCGAGGGCTCGGTCCGGCGCTCCGGGGCGGCCCGGACCGGGTGGCCGGTGCTGCGCTGGACGGCGGGCCTGCGGGCCGACCCGCTGCGCCGGCTGCACCTGTCCGGCCCGGCCGACGAGCGCGGCCGCACGTCGCTGGCCGGCGCCTCGAGCGCCAGCACCGCACGGCTGGCGACGGCGCTGCGCACCGTCCGCGACGCCGCCGGCGAGGAGCTGCCGCCGTCCTGGCGGGACAGCCTGCGTCGCGAGCTCGCGGCCCGGGAGGCGAGCCTGCCGGAGCGCCTGGACCGGGCGGTGGCCGGCACCGAGCTCGGCGCCGAGCGGACGCCGCCGTGGTGGGCCGGAGCCCGGGCGGCGCAGGCCGGCCTGCTCGCGGTGGCGGCCCTCGGGGCGCTGTGGCTGGTCGCGCTCGCCCTGCTCGGTGCGCTGCAGCTCGACAGCCTGCTGCCGCTGCCGCGGGTCGGACTGGTCCCGGTGCCGCCGCTGCTGCTGCTCGGCGGCCTGCTGGGCGGAGCGCTGCTCGCGGTCGGCAGCCGGCCGCTGGTCCGCCGGCTCGCACGACGTCGGGGCCGGCAGGCCCGGAACCGGCTGCGGCGCAGCGTCGAGCAGGTCGCCGAGACCGAGCTGCTCGAGCCGGTCGAACAGGTCGCGGCCGCGCACCGGCGCTACCGCGAGGCGCTGGAGCGGGCGGCCGGCTGAACCGGCCGGACCGCCGGCAGACCGGCTCAGGCCGGCTGGACGGGCTCGATCCAGGCCAGGTACATCGCCCGCTCGCCGGGCTGCGGCGCCGGCTCGACCAGGACGTGGCAGTCGATCTCCGAGCCGTCCGCGTGCAGGACGGGCAGGATGAGCGGGACGCCGAGGATGTGCGTCTCACCGGTGACCAGGTGGCGGGTGAAGCCGGCGACGTGGGCCTCGCGCAGCCGGTCCGGGATCAGCGCCACCACCCGCCGCCCGACCAGGTCGTCGACGAGCCAGCCGACCGCGGCGGCCAGCGGGCGGCTGACCGCCACGATGCGGTTCGCGTCGTCCACGGCGACCACGCCCCGGTCGGCGTCGCGGACCAGGGCGTCGTCCCAGGCGCGCCGGGGGGACGCGTGCTCGGGCTCCGTGTCGGGGGCGTGGGTGCCCGGCCAGGGCGCCGCGGGCACGCCGGCCAGCTGGGCGACGACCTGCTCGCAGAGCCAGTCCCGGACCTCCACGATCTCGGGCAGCCCGGGCCGGACGAGCAGCCGGCCGGCGTGCGCCAGGCGCTCCGCGACGTCCAGGGCGTCCTGCAGGGCGGCGTACGAGGCGCCGGCGTGCGCCGGGACCGGTACCGGAAGGTCGAGGGTGTCCGGCACGTGCGGCAGCGGTGTCGGGTGGCCCGGCGGGACGGGGGGCCGGGCGGTACCCGCCCGCTGCGCGGCCTCGACGGCGGCGCTGAGCGCGGCCCCGACCTGCCCGCGGGCGGCGTCGGCCAGCGCCAGGTCGACCGGCGGGCCCTCGTGCTCGGCGAGGTAGAGCACGAGCTCGCGGAGCAGGGCGTCGTGGTGCTGGACGGCCGCCAGCCACAGGGTGGCGGGCATCGACGGCAGCGTCACGGTCCGGGTGCCCGGTGCCGGCCCGGCCCCGCCGGGGTCGGCCTCCAGGTCCCAGGCGCTGTCCTGCCAGCTGCCCTCGAGCCAGTCGTCGCCGTGCGCCCCACCCCAGGCGGCGGCCAGGGCTGCGTCGGCGGTCGCGCCGGCCTGGTCACCCAGGGAGAACCAGACGACCTTGCCGGCGGGGCTGACGCTGTGCACGCCGCACTCGTCGGCGAGCGCCGAGACCAGGGCCAGCCCCCGGCCGGTGGTGGCCTGGGTGTCGTAGCCGCGCTGGCGGGGCGGCATCGGGTTGCCGTCGCGCACCTCGACGTGCAGCCGGTCGGCGTGCACCTCGATCTCGACGTCGAACGGCGTGTGCGCGTGCAGAGCGGCGTTGGTGACGACCTCGCTGAGGGCCAGCTCGCCGGCGTCCGCCCAGCGCATCCGGTCGGCCGCCGTGAGGGCCTCCTGGAGCAGCCGCCGGGCCTGCCGGGCGCTCGTCGGGTCCGGCCCGTACGAGGCGCTGCGTCGGACCAGCAGGTCGCCCGGGTCGCGGTGCGCCCGGCCCAGTCGCAGGAGGGGGTCGTTCACGGCGCCCGTCGGGGTCCCGGGCGCGCGGCAGGTCCGGACCCGGCCCGTCCCGACACGGCCGGTCCTGACATGGGTCGCGCCCTCCGTTCCCGGCTCGGCCCGGACGAGCGCGGGCGGTCGGTGACGCACGTGGTGCGGCGCGTCAGCAGGACGCTACCCAAGCACGTCCGGCTGGCAACACCCCGCCGCCGGAACGGGCGAAAGGTCCCGATCAGGTCACGCCTGCCGGCGCGTGACCCGGGACGTGCGGCCCTGGTCGGGCGCCCGTCGGCGCCGGTGGCGGGCGCGGTCAGACCCGCCGGGCCAGCTCGTAGACCTGCCGGGTCCGCGCGGCGATGGCGTCCCAGCCGAAGTGCTCGACGGCCCGCTCGCGACCGGCCCGGCCCATCCGGGCGGCCCGGTCCGGGTCGGCCAGCAGCGTCCCCACCGCGGCGGCCAGGCCGGCCTCGAAGGCCGCCGGGTCGGCCTCGTCGTAGGCGACGAGCAGCCCGGTGCTGCCGTCCACCACCACCTCGGGGATGCCGCCGACGGCGGACGCGACGACCGCGGTGCCGCAGGCCATCGCCTCGAGGTTGACGATCCCGAGCGGCTCGTAGACCGAGGGGCAGACGAACACGGTGGCGTGCGCCAGCAGCGGGACGACCTCGTCCTTGGGCAGCATGTCGCGGATCCAGACCACGCCGTCGCGGCGGGACTGCAGCTCGGCCACCAGCTGCTGCGCCTCGGCGGCGATCTCCGGGGTGTCCGGCGCGCCGGCGCACAGCACGAGCTGCCCCGGCAGGTCGGCGGCGGCGCGCAGCAGGTGTGCCAGGCCCTTCTGGCGGGTGATCCGGCCGACGAAGACGGCGTACGGCACCTCCGGGTCGACCCCGTGCCGGGCGAGCACCTCCGGGGCCTGCACCGGCCGGTAGACCTGCGGGTCGATCCCGTTGTGGACCACGTGCACCCGGTCGGGGTCGACGTCCGGGTAGACCTCCAGGACGTCGCGCCGCATCCCCTCGCTGACGGCGATGACCGCCGCGGCGCCCTCGACGGCCACCTTCTCCACCCAGCTCGACACCCGGTACCCGCCGCCCAGCTGCTCGGCCTTCCAGGGCCGGTGCGGCTCGAGCGAGTGCGTGGTGAGCACGTGCGGCACGCCGTGCAGCAGCGCGGCCAGGTGCCCGGCCAGGTCGGCGTACCAGGTGTGGGAGTGCACGACGTCGCAGCCGGCGGTGGCGGCCGCGATGGACAGGTCGACCGACAGCGTCTGCAGGGCGGCGTTGGCGTCGGCGAGCCGCGGGTCGGGTGCGTGCGCGGTGGCGTCGCCGCGCGGCGGGCCGAAGCAGTGCACGTCGACGTCGAGGCCGACCGAGCGCAGCTGGGGAACGAGCTGGTCGACGTGCACCCCCGCGCCGCCGTAGATCTCCGGGGCCCACTCGCGGGTCAGGACGCCGATCCTCAGGGTGTCGCGCATGGGCCGGACGCTAGTGGTACAGGATGCCGGTCATGAAGCCGAGAGTGCTGGGAATCGTTCTCGCCGGGGGTGAGGGCAAGCGGCTGGCCCCGTTGACGGCGGACCGGGCCAAGCCCGCCGTGCCCTTCGGCGGCATCTACCGCCTGGTCGACTTCGTGCTGTCGAACCTGGTCAACGCGGGGTACCTGCGCATCGTCGTGCTCACCCAGTACAAGTCGCACTCGCTGGACCGGCACATCACGACGACCTGGCGGATGTCCACGCTGCTGGGGAACTACATCACCCCGGTGCCGGCGCAGCAGCGGCTCGGCCCGCAGTGGTTCCGCGGCTCGGCGGACGCCATCCACCAGAGCCTGAACCTGGTGTACGACGACGAGCCCGACCACATCGTCGTGTTCGGCGCGGACCACGTGTACCGGATGGACCCGCGGCAGATGGTCGAGCAGCACATCGCCAGCGGGGCCGGCGTCACGGTCGCCGGGATCCGGGTGCCCCGGGAGGAGGCCACCGGGTTCGGGGTCATCCAGACCGGCGACGGCCGGCGGATCGACGCGTTCCTGGAGAAGCCGTCCGACCCCCCGGGGCTGCCCGACGACCCCGACATGACGTACGCGTCGATGGGCAACTACGTGTTCACCACCGCCGCGCTGCTCGAGGCCGTCCGGGCCGACGCCGGCGACGAGGGGTCCGTGCACGACATGGGCGGCAACATCATCCCGATGCTGGTCGAGCAGGGCCGGGCGGAGGTGTACGACTTCCGCGACAACGCGGTGCCGGGCTCGACCGAGCGGGACCGCGGCTACTGGCGCGACGTCGGGACGCTGGACAGCTACTACGAGGCGCACATGGACCTCATCTCGGTGCACCCGGTCTTCAACCTGTACAACCGGCACTGGCCGATCCTCACCAGCGTCGGCAGCCACCCGCCGGCGAAGTTCGTCTTCGACGAGCCCGGTCGGGTCGGCCAGGCGCTGAACAGCCTGGTGAGCCCCGGGGTCATCGTGTCCGGCGGGTCGGTGCGCAACTCCATCCTCTCGCCCGGGGTGCGGGTGCACAGCGGCGCGGAGGTCAGCGGCGCGGTGCTCATGCACGGCGTCGACGTCGGCCGGGGCGCCCGGGTCGGCCGGGCCATCCTGGACAAGAACGTCTCGGTCTGGCCCGGCGCGAGCGTCGGCATCGACCCGGCCGCCGACCGGGCGCGCGGCTACACCGTCACCGACGGCGGCGTGACCGTGCTCGGGAAGGGCGACCAGGTCGTCGTCTGAGCCGGCCGGCGGGCCCGGGCTCCGGGCCGGGTGCCGGGACCGCTACCCTCTGGCGCTCCCACCCGGGCACGCGCAGCCGCGCCGCGCCCGCGGGCACACAACGGGGCTCCCGTGCGTTGTCCCCGCGCCGGAGAACGACATGAGAGGGGCCGACTGATGGCCACCGACTACGACCAGCCACGCCGCAACGACTCCGACGACATGGGCGAGGACAGCCTCGAGGAGCTGAAGGCCCGCCGCGCGGAAGCGCAGGCCAGCAGCGTCGACGTCGACGAGACCGACCTCAACGAGGCGCTGGAGCTGCCCGGCGCGGACCTGTCCGGTGAGGAGCTCACCGTGCGCGTGCTGCCCAAGCAGAGCGACGAGTTCACCTGCTCGTCGTGCTTCCTCGTGCACCACCGCAGCCAGCTGGCGTCCGACAAGGGCGGCCGCCTCGTCTGTCGGGAGTGCGCGGCCTGACCGAGCCGTCGAAGGACCTCGTCCGCCGGGTCGAGGTCGCCGAGATCGTCGAGCGGCTGGCGGACGACGCCGCCGGCGGCGCGGAGCGCGGCCGCCTGCTCGCGCGGCTCGCCGCGGCGCTGCTGGCCGGCGCGGGCGCCGCGGGCAGCCGGGCCGTGCTCACCGGGCGGGTGCTCGTCGACGCCGTCGTCGACCTGGCGCCGCACGTGCCGGTGCGGGACCTGCCCACCCTGCGCCGGCTGCACGGGGCGGACGGGGAGGCGCTCGCCGAGGCGCTGGTCGCCGCGGCGGCCCGCACCACCGCGGGGGTGGGAGCCGCCGGCGGGGTGCTCTGCGCGGCGTCGCTGGCCGCCCCGCCCACGCTGCTGACCGCGCCGGTGCAGGTCGCCGCGGAGACCGTCGCGGTCGTCCTGCTCGAGCTCCGGCTGGTCGCCGAGCTGCACGTCGTGCACGGCCTCGCGGCCACCGGGACGCCGGCCCAGCAGGCGGCGGCGTACCTGCAGGCGTGGACGCGCCGGGCGGCGCTGGACGCCGAGCCGGCGCCGGCCCTGTCGGCGGTGCTGCGGACCGCGGCCCGGGCGCAGCTGCGCCGCCGGGTGGTGCGCCGGTTCGGCCGCAACCTGTCCACCCTGGCGCCGCTGCTGGCCGGCGCGGTGGCCGGCGCCGAGCTGAACCGGCGGGAGACCCGGTCGCTCGGCGACGCCCTGCGGGCCGACCTGCGGCGGGCCCTGCCGGGCTGACCGGCCCCGCGGCTACGCCGGGGGCGCTCCGCAGCGCTCGCAGCGCCCGCACGGCACGACGACCGGCTCCCCGGCCGGGGCCAGCAGCCCGGCGCGCAGGCAGCCCGGGCTCGCGGCCAGCGACGCCACGTCCGGCGGCGCGTCCGGACCGGCGACCAGCACGGCCCGCGCCGGGTCCAGCCGGGCGATCTCGGCGTGCCACTGCACCCGGTCCGGCGGCGGGTCGCCCGTGAGCAGGAGGGTCACCCGGGACCGGCCGAGCGGCGGCGCGCTGCCTGCGGGGACCACCAGCGCGTCCAGCCGCCTGGCCCGCCAGGCGCCGACGGCGGCCGTCGCCCGGGCCGCGCGCATCTGCGGCGCCCAGCCGTCGGCGCGCAGCCCCGCGCCGCGCAGCGCGGTGACCACCCGGTCCAGGCGGGTCCGGGAGGCGACGGTGACCACGGCCGGCCCGAGGTCGCGGACCAGCTCGGGCAGCAGCCGCCGGGCCGCCGGAGCGGTGGCCGGGCGGGCCGCGCCGAGCCACGTGCCGGCCGGGTCCCAGCCGCCGCCGACGTGCACCGGGTCGCGCAGGCCGAGCCGGGCGGTCAACTCGCGCCGGGTGGCGGCATCCGCGCGGTCGACGACCGCCAGGACCGGGGGGGCACCGGCCGGGACCTCGGCGTCACCGAGCCGCGCGGCGTCGTCGAGCACCACCAGGGTGCACCCCGGCGGGAGCGGCGCCACGGTCCGGCCGAACAGCACCTCCGGCGGCTGCGCCTCGGCCTTCATCGCCAGCAGGTCGGCCGGCGACGGCGGGCGGGCCAGCGCCGCCGGGCGCTCCGCGGGCCGCGCGACCGGTGCGCGCGGCGTGCTCAGCGGTACGGCCGGGACCTCAGCGGTGAGCGGGCCTCCGGCCGGGGCCACCCACCGGGTCGTCCCGGGCCGGGTCAGCGCGGCCAGCAGCCCGGCGGTCGAGCCGCCGGTCCCCGGCCCGGCGACCATCAGGACGTCCCGGCCGGCGTCCAGCGCGGCCACCGCCTCGGCCTGCCCGGGCCGGGCCGAGGGCAGCCCCAGCACGGCGAGCGCCCCGGCCAGGTCGAGGTCGCGCCCGCCGCGCCGGACCGGCCACCGCGGGTAGGTGTCCGGCGGCCACAGGTACGGCAGGTCGTCCGGCTCGTCGCCGAACAGCGGCCGGTAGGTCTGCGGGTCCTTGCGGAGCAGGGCGGACCGGTGCGAGCGGTGCAGCGCCGCCAGGCCGAACCAGGGCGGCAGCGGCGGGTCGACGGGGACCTGCCCGTCGCTCCACGCCAGCAGCTGCGGCAGGACCGTGTCGTCGTGGCCGCGCCGCACCCACTCCCGGCAGTTCTCCACCCCGTACGCCACCAGGCCGGGGACGAAGCCGCGCCACATCCGCACCGCCGGGTGGTTCTTCCAGGCGTACTCCGGCCAGGTCAGGGCCCGCAGGATCTGGAACGTCTCGACCCGCTGCTTGCCCAGCCGGGGGCCGTCCAGCACCTGGCTGCTGGCCCGCAGGTCGGGGTAGGGGAGGAACGTCTGCACGCGGTAGCCGTACCGCTAGACCGTCGCCAGGAACCCCCGCAGCAGCGCCGAGGTGTCGGCGGGGTGCTCCAGGTGCGGGACGTGCCCGCAGTCCTCGAGCACCACCGACCCGGCGCCGGGCAGCGAGTCCGCGACGTGCCGGGCGAACGAGGCCGGCACGAGCCGGTCCCGGTCGCCCCACAGGAACAGCGCCGGCGGCAGCAGCCCCGGCAGGCGGTCCCAGAACCCCTGCCGGCCGTGCGCCTCCTCGAGGTAGATCTGCCGGGCGCAGGACAGGAACGCGGCGCGGTGCCCGGGGGAGCGCAGCACCCGGACGGCCTCGTCCGCCGCGGCGTCGTAGAACGACTGCGGCAGCCGGTCCGGGCTGCTCAGCAGGCCGCGCAGGCCCTCCACGACGATCCGGCGGGGCACCGGCGGGGCGGGCAGCCGGGCGAGCTGGGGGACAGCAGGCGGACCGCCGGCACGTACTGGCGCAACCGGCGGAACGCCGGCGACGGGGCCAGCAGGACCAGCGCGCGCAGCCAGCCGGGGCGCTGCAGACCGGCCTCCAGGGCGATCCGCCCGCCGAGGGAGTTGCCGACCAGCACGGCTCCGCGGCTGCCGGTCGCGGTCTGGAAGGCGGCCAGCCACGCGGCGAACCACGACGAGCTGTACGGCGAGGAGGCCGGCGCGTCCGACGAGCCGAAGCCCGGCGCGTCGGGGGCGAGCACCCGGTGGTCGCGGGCGAGGTCGGTGAGGACGGTCAGCATCGAGGCGTTCGAGGCCCCGAGCCCGTGCAGCAGGATGACCGGCGGACCGCCCCGCGGGCCGGCCTCCAGCCAGCCGGTGCGCACCCCCATCACCTCGCCCTGCGCGGCGGTGGCGACCGCGGGGTCCGCCGGCGGCGCGAACAGCTCGCCGAGCTGCAGCGCCAGCGCCAGGTCGCCGCGGACGACGACGCGCTCGTCGACGAACGCCGCGGCGCAGGACAGCCGGCCGGTGACCAGCGCGGCGAGGGTGTCGAGGTCCGCGCAGATCGCGACGTCCGGCTGCTCGGGGCTGCCCCGCCGGGCCCGGACCCGGCCGTCGGCGACGTCCAGCGTCCAGACGTCGCCCGCGCCGGTGTCCAGGCGCAGCCGTGCGGTGCGCCCCGCCAGCACGGTGCCGGCCAGGTCGCGACGCAGTCGCTGCGCCAGCAGCCCGTCCAGGCCCGCCCGGGCCGACCGGCAGATCGGGTGCGGTCACCGCTTCACGCTACCCACCGGTAGCCGCGGCAGCGGGCCGGCTCAGTTGCCGACCTCCTCCACGCCGGGGGGCAGGTGCCCGGTGGCCCGCGCCCACCCGGAGGCGAGCCCCTTGGTCACGACCAGCTTGGCCACGCCCACCGCGATCCCGCTGGCGACCGCCCAGGCCAGGCCGTCCGCCAGGTCACGCCGGGAACCGCCGGGTTGCAGCGAGGCGGCTCGCCGCCCCGGGCGCGCGCCCAGCCCTTGTCCAGCGCCGAGCGGGCCGCCTTCGCGGCCAGCACGCCGCCGACCACGCCGAACATCTTGTAGACCGACTTTCCCCGCAGCAGACATGCCCGTCTCGTGCCCATGATCCGCGGAGTCACACCCCCGGGGAAGTAGTGGTTGCCGGCCCGGGAAGCGCCGGCCGGCGCGGGCGTTGGGCGGGGACATGAGCGCACCGACGGACGCCGGCCGCGTCGCCGCCCTCGTCGGGCTGCTCTTCGGCCTCGCCGGCATGGGCAGCGCGGCCGTCGCCGTGACCCTGCCGGCGATCGCCGCCGACCTCGGCCTGTCGACCGGCGGCGCCTCGTGGATCATCAGCCTGTACGCGCTGATGCTCGCCGTGGCGACCGCCGTCTACGGCCGGGTCGCCGACCTCGCCGGGATCCGCCTGCCGCTGCTGGTCGGCGTCGGCCTCATGGCCGGCCAGCGCCGTGCTGGGCGCCCTCGCGCCGTCGTACGAGGTGCTGCTCGCCGCCCGGCTGCTGCAGGGCTCCGGGCGCCGCCGCCGTCCCGGTGCTCGGGATGGCGATCGTCAGCGCGCGCTACGACGGCAGCGTCCGCACGAACGCGCTCGGGCCGGGTCGCCGGCACCGCCGCCGCGGTCAGCGCGCTCGGGCCGCTCGCCGGCGGCCTCGTCGAGGACCTGCTGCAGCTGGCGGGCGGTCGTGGCGCTGCCGGCGCTCGGGCTGCTCGTCGTCCCGGCGCTGTGGCGGGCGGTCCCGACCGAGGGCACCGGCGCCCGGCTCGACCTGCTCGGCGCGGTCCTCGTCGCGGGCGACCGCCTCCGGGCTGGTGCTGCTCGTGCAGTCGCCGGCCTCCGGCGTCGTCGTCGCCGTCGTCGGTGCGGTCCTGCTCGCGCTGGGCGTGCCCGCCGGCGACCGCGCGGGTGCGCCGCCGGCCGGAGGGCTTCCTGCCGCTGGCCGTCGTCCGCGAGCCGGTGGTCGTGCGCAGCGCGCTGGCCGCCTCGGGCGTGCCGGCCGCCTGGTTCGCCCTGCTCATCGCCGTCCCCGCGGTGCTCGCCGCGCGCGGCTGGACGCCGCTGCAGGTCGGGCTGGCCCTGGTGCCGAGCGCCGTCACCGGCTTCCTCGCCCCGCGGCTGGCCGGGCCCGCTGCTGGTCCGGCTCGGCCCGGCCCGGTCGCTGGTCGTCTCCGGGCGGCACCGCGGCGCTCGCGCTCGCTCGCTCGCGGCCGGCGGCGCGGCGCTCGGCTCGGCGGTGCTGCTCGTCGGCGCGGTCGTGCTGGTGACCTTCGCCTTCGGGCTGGGGCAGCCGGCCCTCATGGCCGCGGTCGGCGGCGCCGTGCCGGCCGACGTCCGCGGCGTCGCCCTGGGCATCGCCACGCTGGTGTTCCTCGTCGGCGGCGGTGTCGGCTCGGCCGTCGTCGGCGGCTTCGGCGAGCTGTTCGGGCTCGACGCCAGCCTGCTGCTGCTGGCCGGCCTGCCGCTGCTCGGCGTCCTGGCCCTGGTGCCGGCGATCCGGGCGCCCGCGGCGTCCGCCTGAGGCGCCGGCCGCCGTCAGCGCGGCAGGAAGGGCACCCGCAGCGGCGCGCGGCGCAGCCCGGACGCCACGCTCTTCACGTAGTCGGTGAGCACGGTCGGGACGAACGTCTCGGCGAGGATGCCGCCGACGGCGTCCGCGCCCACCACGTAGCGGGCCAGCGGCACCGGGTTGGACAGCGCGACCCGGACCGTGCGGGCCACCCACACCGGGTCGGGCAGCCGCTCGCTGCGGCCGGCCAGGGACTCGGCCCGGGCGTACGCCGCGGCGTACCGGGCGCTGGTCGGGGCGGGGAAGCCGCCCTCCTTCGCGGCTGCCCACACGTCGGTCCCGAACATCCCGGGCTCGACGAGCATCACCCGGACGCCGTCGGCCTCCACCTCCATCCGCAGCGCGTCGGTGACCGCCTCGAGGCCGTGCTTGCTGGCGCAGTACCAGCCCATCAGCGGGGTGGACAGCCGGCCGGCCACCGAGCTGATGTTGACGATCCGGCCGTGCCGGCGCTCCCGCATCGCCGGCAGCACCAGCCGGGCCAGCCGGATCGGCGCGACCAGGTTGGTCTCGAGCTGGCGGCGCACGTCCTCGTCGGAGACGTCCTCGACGGCGCCGGACTGGGCGTACCCGGCGTTGTTCACCAGGGCCGACAGGCCGCCGCTGTCGTGCTCGACCTGCGCGACCGCGGCCTCGCAGGAGTCGGGATCGGCGACGTCCATCGAGACGGTGTGCACCTCCACCCGACGGGCCCGGGCGGCCTGCTGCACCAGGTCGGCCTTCTCCTCGGAGCGCACCGAGCCGTACACCCGCCAGCCGGCGCCGGCGAGCTCCAGGGCGGTGGCCAGCCCGATGCCGCTGCTGGCACCGGTGACGAGAACGGAGGTGGACACGGTGGCGGCTCCTGAGCGGGGAACGAGGTCACAGGCACGTTACGGCCCCCGGCCGCAGGTAAGGTCCGTGCCGGTGCAGGCCGACGGCGAAGGGATGCGCGTGCTGGAGGTGCTGCTGCACCGGCTCGACCCCGAGGTGCCGGTGCCGGCGTACGCGCACGAGGGCGACGCCGGCTGCGACCTGGTGACCACGGTCGACGTCGAGCTGGCCCCCGGGGAGCGCGCGCTGCTGCCGACCGGGCTGGCGATCGCGCTGCCTCCCGGCTACGCCGCCTTCGTGCACCCCCGGTCCGGCCTGGCGGCGCGGCACGGCGTCGGGGTGCTCAACGCCCCGGGCACCGTCGACGCCGGCTACCGCGGTGAGATCCAGGTGGTGCTGGTCAACCACGACCGGCACTCCACGGTCCGGCTGCGGCGGTTCGACCGGGTGGCGCAGCTCGTCGTCCAGCGGGTCGAGCAGGTCCGCTGGCGGGAGACCCCGGGGCTCCCGGGCTCGGCGCGCGGCAGCGGTGGGCACGGCTCGACCGGCGGCTTCGCGGCCGGGGGCCCGCCCCAGTCACAGGAAGGTCGGTAGGCCATGTTCGGCAGGCGCAAGCGGAGCAAGGACGAGGCTGCGGGCCCGGACGCGCCCGAGGAGTTCGTCGACGACCTCGACGAGCAGGACCGGGCGTACGAGGACGCGCTGCTGCTCGCCGAGCTCGACGAGCAGGAGACCGCGGCCGCCCGGCCGGTGCCGGTCCGGCCGCAGGGCCCGTGGGACCTCGACGACGCGCCGCAGGACGAGCTGCCGCGCGTCGACCTCGGCGGGATGCGCGTCCCGGTGCTGCCGGAGACCGAGGTCCGGGTCGAGGTCGACCCGGACGGCGCGGTGGTCGCCGCCACCCTCGTCCAGGGCGACTCGTCGGTGCAGCTCGGGGCGTTCGCCGCGCCGCGCAGCGAGGGCATCTGGTCCGAGGTGCTGGACGAGATCGCCGAGTCGCTCACGGCCAGCGGGGGCTCGGTGGAGCGCACCGAGGGGGCGTACGGCCCGGAGCTGCAGGCTCTGGTGCCGACCCAGCTGCCGGACGGCCAGGGCATCGTGATGGCGCCGGCGAGGTTCGTCGGCGTGGACGGTCCGCGCTGGTTCCTGCGCGCGCTGTACACCGGCCGGGCGGCGACCGAGCCGGCCGCCGCCGGCCCCCTGGAGCAGGCGGTGCGCGACGTCGTCGTGGTGCGCGGCGGCGACCCGATGGCGGTGCGCGACCCGCTGCCGCTGCGCCTGCCCTCCGACGCCGTGCCGACCGCCCCGCCGGACCCGGAGCAGGGGCTCGGGCTCGCCGAGCGCGGCCCGGAGATCACCGAGACCCGATGAGGCCCGCGGAGCGGCTGACCGTCGCCGGTGCGGCGCCTAGGCTCATCGCGTGAGCACGGGCACCGGCACCGGGAGAGCGGGCGGGCGGGGCAGCCGGTGGCGGCGCGCGCTGCACCGGCTGACCGCCGACGAGGTCGAGCTGGAGGCCGAGGACCTGCAGGGCGAGGCCGAGCAGGCCGGCGCGACCGCCGTCGCGGCCTGCTCGCGGGGCCGGGAGGTCTGCGTCGCCGGGACGCTGCGCGCGGTCGTGCTGCGGCCGCTGGCCGGGGTGCCGACCCTGGAGGCCGAGCTCTACGACGGGACCGGCACGGTCAGCCTGGTCTTCCTCGGCCGCCGCCGGATCCGCGGGCTGGAGCCGGGCCGCAGCCTGGTGGCCCGCGGCCGGCTGACCGCCCGCGACGGGCAGCCCACCCTGTACAACCCCGCCTACGAGCTGCGACCGACCGGTGGCTGACCAGCGCGACGCCGCGCCGGTGCCGCCCGGGGCTCCGGCGCCGCCCGGGTCCTCCGTGCCGCCCGGGCCTGAGGTGCCGCCCAGCGCCCTGGTCACCGCCCTGGGCGGCGGCCGGGGCCTGCTCGACGGCGCGCTGCCGGCCACCGCCTTCGTGCTCGTACGGCTGGCCACCGGGTCGCTCGGCACCGCGATCGTCGTCGCCCTGCTGACCGGGGTGGTGCTGCTCGGCATCCGGGTCCGCCGCGGCGAGTCGCTGCAGCAGGTCGGCAGCGGATTCCTCGGGCTGCTGGTGGCGGTGCTGTTCGCCCGGGCCACCGGGACCGGCGAGGGCTTCTTCCTGCCCGGCATCCTCACCACGGCGGGCACCGGCGTCGCGTTCGTCGTGTCGCTCGCGCTGCGCCGGCCGCTGGTCGGCATCGCCCTCGCGGCGTACGACGCGAAGTACGCCGGCTGGGCCGAGCACCCCGGCCTGCGCCGGGCGTGCACCCTGGCCACGGCGTTCTGGGCGGCCACGTTCTTCGTCCGGGCCGGGGTGGCCTACAGCGTCTACCGGCTGCCGGGCGACCGCGACGGCTTGCTGCTGATCGTCATCAACTCGGTGAAGTGGCCGCTGATCGCGGCGGCGGCGCTGCTGACCGTCGTGCTGGTGCGGCGCTCCGGGTACCGGGCGGCGGTCGGGGAGCGCGAGCCCGACCCGGTCTGAGCCGGGGGCGGGCGGGCCGCGGGCCGGGCCCGCCGGGTCAGTGCGCCGGGCCGCCGCGGGACACCCGGTGGCCGCCGAGCAGGGCGTCCAGCTCGTCCTCGACCTCGACGGTCGCGACGAGCAGCAGCTCGTCATGGCCCTCCAGGGAGGTCTCCGGCGTCGGCACGATCACCCGGCCGTCCCGGAGCAGGGCGACCAGCGCCGCGTCGCGCGGCCAGGCGATGCTGCCGACGGTCTGGCCGACCAGGTGCGCGTCGTCGGCGAGGGTGAGCTCGACGAGGTTGGCCTGGCCCTGGCGGAAGGTGAGCAGCCGGACGAGGTCGCCGACCGACACCGCCTCCTCCACCACCGCGGCGAGCAGCCGCGGCGAGGAGACCGACACGTCCACCCCCCAGGCCTCGTTGAACAGCCACTCGTTCTTGGGGTGGTTGACCCGGGCGACCACCCGGTCCACCCCGAACTCGGTCTTGGCCAGCAGGGACACCACCAGGTTGACCTTGTCGTCGCCGGTCGCGGCGACCACGACGTCGCAGTCCTGCAGCGCCGCCTGCACGAGGCTGTCGAGCTCGCAGGCGTCGGCCTGCAGCCACTCGGCCTCCGGCACCGTGGCGACCTTCATCGCCCGCGACTCGCGCTCGATGAGCAGCACGCGGTGGCCGTTGCCGAGCAGCTCCAGCGCGATGGAGCGGCCGACGTTGCCGGCGCCGGCGATCGCCACCTTCACGAGGACTCCCTCGGGCCTTCGGCGAGCACCGCGACGACCGAGTCGCGCTGCTGCTCGGAGAGCATCAGGTGCAGCAGGTCGCCCTCCTGGACGACGGTCGAGGCCCGCGGGAGCTGCCCCTCGCCGAGTCGGGTGATGAGCGCCACCCGGGCCCCGCTGGCCGCCTCGACGTCGGACAGCCGGGTGCCGATCCACCGGGGGGAGTAGGCCACCTCGGCGAGCAGCACGTGGCCGCTGGGGTCCCGCCACTCGCTGACCAGCCCCTCCGGCATCATCCGGCGCATCACCTGGTCGGCGGTCCAGCGCACGGTGGCGACCGACGGGATGCCGAGCTTCTGGTAGACCTCGGCGCGCCGGGCGTCGTAGATCCGCGCCACGACGTTCTCGACGCCGAACGTCTCCCGCGCGACCCGCGCCGAGATGATGTTGCTGTTGTCGCCGCTGCTCACCGCCGCGAAGGCGTGCGCCCGCTCGATGCCGGCCTCCACCAGGGTGTCCCGGTCGAAGCCGACCCCGGTGATCCGCTGCCCGGCGAAGTCGGCGTGCAGCCGGCGGAAGGCGCTCTCGTCGCGGTCGATGACCGCCACCGAGTGCCCGTAGCTCTCCAGGCCCTTGGCCAGCGCGGAGCCGACCCGACCGCAGCCCATGATCACGACGTGCACGTGCGGTCCCTCCGGTGCTGGTGGGGCCCCTGCCGGGGCCCGCCGAGACGCTACACGCGGCCCCCCTGCCGGGGGCCCGTACGCTCGCGTCGTGGCTGCGCCGAACGACCTCGTCAAGCGGCTCGTCCTCGGGCGAGCGCTGCGCAGCGACCGCCTCGGGGAGCAGCTGCTGCCCAAGAAGATCGCGCTGCCGGTCTTCGCCAGCGACGCCCTGTCGTCGGTGGCGTACGCGCCGGACGAGATCTTCCTGACCCTGGCGCTGGCGGGGGTCGCCGCCTACACGTTCTCCTGGAAGATCGCGCTCGTCGTCGCGGTGGTCATGCTCACGGTGATCATCTCCTATCGGCAGAACGTGCACGCCTATCCCAGCGGCGGCGGCGACTACGAGGTGGCCACGGTCAACCTCGGGGCCACCGCCGGGCTGACGGTGGCGAGCGCCCTGCTGGTCGACTACGTGCTCACCGTCGCGGTCTCGATCTCCTCGGCCGCGCAGTACGCCGCCTCGGCGATCCCGGTGCTGGCCGGTCACGAGGCCACCACCGCCGTGTTCGCCACCGTGTTCCTGATGACCATGAACCTGCGGGGGGTCAAGGAGTCCGGCGTCGCCTTCGCCGTCCCGACGTACGTCTTCATGGCCGCGATCCTCGGCATGACGGCGTTCGGGCTGCTGCGCTACGCCTTCGGGGACCTGCCGCAGGCCGAGAGCGCCGACCTCGCGATCGCCGCCCAGCCGCCGTACGAGCAGGGCATCAGCGGGCTGGCCGGCGCCTTCCTGCTGCTGCGGGCGTTCTCCAGCGGGTGCGCCGCGCTCACCGGCGTGGAGGCGATCAGCAACGGCGTCCCGGCCTTCGCCAAGCCCAAGAGCAAGAACGCCGCGACCACCCTCGGGCTGCTCGGCCTGATCGCGATCACCATGGTGCTGGGCGTGATCACGCTGGCCAACCTGATGGACCTGCGGTTCGCCGAGGACCCGGCCACCGAGCTGCTCCGCGACGGCGTGCCGGTCGGGGAGTCCTACGCTGCAGGCGCCGGTGATCGGCCAGCTGGCCCGCGGCGATCTTCGACGGCTTCCCGATCGGCTTCTACCTGGTCGCCGCGGCGACCGGGATCATCCTGGTGCTGGCCGCCAACACCGCCTTCAACGGCTTCCCGGTGCTCGGGTCGATCCTGGCCCGGGACGGCTACCTGCCGCGCCAGCTGCACACCCGCGGCGACCGGCTGGCGTACAGCAACGGGATCGTCGCTGCTGGCCGGCGCCGCCATCGTGCTGATCTGGGCCTTCGACGCCCAGGTCACCCGCCTCATCCAGCTCTACATCGTCGGGGTGTTCCTGAGCTTCACGCTCAGCCAGGCCGGGATGTTCCGGCACTGGACCCGGCTGCTCGCGGCCGAGCGCCGGCCCGCGGAGCGCGCGCCGGATGCTCCGGCTGCGCGGGATCAGCGCCTTCGGCCTGACGATGACCGGTTCGGTGCTGGTGATCGTGCTGGCCACGAAGTTCACCCGCGGGGCCTACATCGCGCATCATCGCGATGGCGGTGCTGTTCGTGCTGATGCGCGGGATCGCCCGGCACTACGACCGGGTCCGCCTGGAGCTCGCCCCGGAGCCCACCAACCCGCCGCTGCCCTCCCGCAACCACGCCATCGTCCTGGTGTCGAAGATCCACGCGCCGACGCTGCGGGCCCTGGCGTACGCCAAGGCCACCCGGCCGCACGACCTCACCGCGCTGACCGTCGCGGTCGACGCCGACGAGGCCCGGGCGCTGCAGGACCAGTGGGACGCCCGCGGCCTGGACGTGCCGCTGACGATCATCGCGTCGCCGTACCGCGAGGTGACCCGGCCGGTCCTGGAGTACGTGCGCGACTACCGCCTGCAGAGCCCGCGCGACGTGGTGTCGGTGTACATCCCGGAGTACGTCGTGGGTCACTGGTGGGAGCAGCTGCTGCACAACCAGAGCGCCCTGCGGCTCAAGACCCGGCTGCTGTTCCAGCCGGGCGTGATGGTGACCAGCGTGCCGTACCAGCTGCACTCCTCCGACCGGCGGCGGGACGTCACCACCGACCTCAGCCCCGCGGACGCCCGCGACGACGCCGCCGCCCGGGCCGCCGAGTGAGCGCCGACGCCCCGGACGCCGGGGTGGGCGCCGAGCTGGAGCTGGAGACCGGCGCCGTCGCGGCGGGCGGGTCGTGCGTCGCCCGGGCGCCGGACGGCCGGGTGGTCTTCGTCCGGCACGCGCTGCCCGGTGAGCGGGTCCGGGCGGTGGTCACCTCGGCGACCACCCGGTTCCTGCGGGCCGACGCCGTGCAGGTGCTGCAGGCCTCGCCGGACCGGGTCGCGCCGCCCTGCCCGTACGCCGGGCCGGGGCTCTGCGGCGGTTGCGACTGGCAGCACGTGGCGCTGGCCCGGCAGCGCGCGCTCAAGGCCGAGCTGGTCGCCGAGCAGCTGCGCCGCACGGCCCGGGTCGAGCGCGAGGTCGTCGTGGAGGAGGTCCCCGGCGCGCCGGACGGGCTCGGCTGGCGGACCCGGGTGTCGTTCGCGGTCTCGCACGACGGCCGGCCCGGGCTGCGCCGGCACCGCTCGCACGACCTGCTGCACGTCGAGCGCTGCCTGATCGCCGCGCCCGGTGTCGAGGCGGTCGGCGCCGAGCGGGAGCGCTGGTACGCCGCCGCGACCGTCGAGGTGGCGACCACCGCCGACGGGACGCAGCGGGTCGTCGACGTCGCCCGGGGCAGCCGCGGCCGCCCGCGGGTGCCGCCGGTCGACGCGGGAGCGGTCGTGGACGGCCTGCCGGTCGCCGTGCCGCACGGCCTGCGTCACGAGGTGCTCGGCCGGCGGTTCGAGGTCGCCGCGGGCGGCTTCTGGCAGGTGCACGTCGGCGCCGCCCCGACCCTGGCCGCCGCGGTGCTCGGCGCGCTCGAGCCGCGGCCGGGGGACAGCGTCGTCGACCTCTACGCCGGGGTGGGGCTGTTCGCCGCGCTGCTGGCCGAGGCGGTCGGCCCGCAGGGGTCCGTGCTGGCGGTCGAGGCCGAGCCGCGGGCGTGCGCCGACGCGGCCCGCAACTGCGCCGACCTGCCGCAGGTCCGGATCCGGACGGCGCCGGTGGAGCCGGCGCTGCTCGAGCGGCTGGCCCGGCCCGGCCCGGCCGGGCAGGCCCCGCCCGACCTGGTGGTCCTGGACCCGCCGCGGGCCGGCGCCGGCCTGGACGTCACCCGGGCGCTGGCCGCGCTGCGTCCCCGCCGGATCGCGTACGTCTCCTGCGAGCCGGCCTCCTTCGCCCGCGACGCGAAGGTCCTGCTCGACGCCGGCTGGACGATGCCGGGCCTGCGGGCGTTCGACCTGTACCCGATGACCGAGCACGTCGAGCTGCTCGCCGTCTTCGAGCCGCCGGCCGGATGACCGGCGCCGGGCGTTCCGGGCCGGCGCGGCAGCCGGTGCCGCAGCGGGTCCGGCCGCACGAGCCACTGCACACGTTCCGGCTGCGCCGGGGACGGGTGACCGGCAGCCAGGCCGACGCCATCGACCGGCTGTGGCCGCGCTGGGGGGTCGACGTCGACGGCCGCCCGCTCGACCTCGCCGCGCTGTTCGGGCCCGGCGTGCCGGTCGTGCTGGACGTCGGCAGCGGGATGGGCGAGGCGACGGCGGCGGCGGCCGCCGCCGACCCGGGCACCGGCGTGCTCGCGGTCGACGTGCACACCCCCGGCCACGGCAACCTGCTCAAGCTCGTCGAGGCCCGCGGCCTGAGCCGGGTCCGGGTCGCGGACGGGGACGTCCGGGTGCTGCTGGGGCAGATGCTGGCGCCGGCCAGCCTCGCCGAGGTGCGGGTGTGGTTCCCCGACCCCTGGCCGAAGGCCCGGCACGCCAAGCGCCGGCTCGTCGACGAGGCCTTCCTGGCCCTGGTGGCCGACCGGCTGCGCCCCGGGGGCCTGCTGCACGTCGCCACCGACTGGCAGCCCTACGCCGAGCGGGTGGCCGCCGCGCTCGCCGGCTCGCCGGGCCTGGAGCTGGTGTCGACCGAGCGGCCGGCCAGCCGGCCGGTCACCCGCTTCGAGCAGCAGGGCCGGGAGGCCGGACGGCCGGCGTACGACCTGGTGGCGCGGCGGCGCTCCGGGCCGGCCGGCGGCGGCGTCAGCCCGCCCGGTCCGGACCGGCCCGCTCCAGGGTGACCCGCAGCAGGCAGCGCTGCTCGTCGCGCATCGCCTGCCGGTACGCCGCCCAGTCCTCGTGCTCGCCGACCGAGCTCCGGTAGTACGCGACCAGCGGCTCCAGGGCGTCCGGCAGGGACAGCACGTCCGCCCGCCCGTCCAGCTGCACCCACTCGCCGAAGAAGCCGTCCGGGAACACGCACAGGTGGACCCGCGGGTCGCGCCGCGCGTTGCGGGTCTTGAACGCGGTCTCCCGGCTGGACACCACGACCCGGCCCTGCTCGTCGACCGCGGCCAGCACCGGGGACATCTGCGGGGTGCCGTCGCGGCGCACGGTGCTGAGCACCGCGTGCGAGTGGGTCCGGACGTACTCCCGGGCACGGTCGAGGTCCATGCCCGCGACCCTGCCAGGCCGGGTGCGGGCCGTACAGCCGTGCGGGGCGGGCGGGACGTCGACGAGAATGGGCGACAGGCCGGGCCGCGGCCGCGAGAGGCCGCGAGAGGCCGGGAGGGGAGGCGGAGTGCGCGACCCGCAGACCCCGCCGGGCTGGCCGGCCGACGTCCTCCCGCCGCACGCCCCGGACTGGGAGCGCAGCGCGGTGGCCTGGCTGTTCGACCTGTGCCCGCCGGACTACCGCGCCCACGACGTCCTGCGCCGGCACCCGGTCGTGCTCGCCCGGTTCGCGGCCGGGCACGTCGAGAGCGCCGTGGAGGCGGCCCGGGCCGGGCTGCGGACGGTGCGCCGGGACCTGCGCGACGTCGTCCCGCCCGAGGTCGTCGAGGCGGCCGTCGGGGCGTACGACCGGGAGGGCCGCCGGCTCGTCGCGACCGGCCGGGCGGTCGCGCTGGTGGACGCCGCGCTGCGCGGCGAGCGCTACGTCCCCCGGTTGTGACCGCGGGCACCCCCGGTGCGCCGGCCCGGCGTCGAGCGGTGGCAGCGGTCCGGTCGACGTACCCTGGACCGGACGCTGCGAGGAGATGACGTTGAGCCTGCTGGAGACCGTGCACGGTCCCGAGGACCTTCAGCGACTCGCGCCGGCGCAGCTGCCGGTGCTCGCCGCCGAGGTCCGGGACTTCCTCATCGACGCGGTCTCCCGCACCGGTGGCCACCTGGGGCCGAGCCTCGGCGTGGTGGAGATGACGCTGGCGATGCACCGGGTCTTCGACTCGCCGCGTGACCGGATCGTCTGGGACACCGGGCACCAGGCGTACGTCCACAAGATGGTCACCGGCCGGATGGGCGCCTTCGGGTCGCTGCGCCAGCGCGGCGGCCTGTCGGGCTACCCGAGCCGCACCGAGTCCGAGCACGACGTGATCGAGAACAGCCACGCCTCCACGGCGCTGTCCTACGCCGACGGGATCGCCAAGGCCTACCGGATCCGCGGTGAGGACCGGCACGTCGTGGCGGTCGTCGGCGACGGGGCGCTGACCGGCGGGATGTGCTGGGAGGCGCTGAACAACATCGCCGGCACCGACCTGCCGATCGTGGTCGTGGTGAACGACAACGGCCGCTCCTACGACCGCACGGTGGGCGGGCTGGCCGAGCACCTCGCCTCGCTGCGGATGACCCAGGGCTACGAGAAGGCGCTCGAGACGGTCCGGACGGCGCTGGAGCGCACCCCCGTCGTCGGAGCGCCGGTGTACGAGGCGCTGCACGGGCTCAAGCGCGGCCTGAAGGACTTCCTGCAGCCGCAGGTGCTGTTCGAGGACCTCGGGCTCAAGTACGTCGGCCCGATCGACGGCCACGACACCGCCGCGATGGAGGCCGCGCTCCGGCGGGCCAAGGAGTTCGGCGGGCCGGTGCTGGTGCACGCCGTCACGGTCAAGGGGTTCGGCTACCAGCCGGCGGTCGACGACGAGGCCGACTGCCTGCACAGCGTCGGCATCATCGACCCGGTGACCGGCAAGCCGACCGGCACCCGGGCCCGCGGGTTCACCAGCGTCTTCTCCGAGGAGATGGTCGAGGTCGGTGCGGAGCGCCCCGACGTGGTGGCGATCACCGCCGCGATGCTGCAGCCGGTCGGGCTGCACGCCTTCGCCACGGCCTACCCCGACCGGACGTTCGACGTGGGCATCGCCGAGCAGCACGCGGTGACCTCGGCGGCCGGCCTCGCGATCGGCGGGCTGCACCCGGTCGTCTGCCTCTACGCCACCTTCCTCAACCGGGCGTTCGACCAGGTGCTGATGGACGTCGCCCTGCACCGGCTGCCGGTGACCTTCGTGCTGGACCGCGCCGGTGTCACCGGTGAGGACGGCGCCAGCCACAACGGCATGTGGGACCTGTCGATCCTGCAGGTGGTGCCCGGCATCCGGATCGCCGCGCCGCGGGACGGCGGGTCGCTGCGCGAGCAGCTGCGCGAGGCGCTGGCGGTCGACGACGGGCCGACCGCGATCCGCTTCCCGAAGGGCGCGGTCGGCGAGGACGTCCCGGCGATCGAGCGGCGCGGGCCGGTCGACGTGCTGCGCCGCGCCACCGGCGACAGCGTGCTGGTGGTCGCGGTGGGCGCCACGGCCCGGCTGGGCCTGGAGGTGGCCGACCGGTGCGCGGCGCAGGGGATCGGCGTCACCGTCGTCGACCCGCGCTGGGTCGCCCCGGTCGCTCCCGAGCTGGTCGCCCTGGCGGCCTCCTACGACCTCGTGGTGACCGTGGAGGACTCCGGCCGGGTCGGCGGTGTCGGCACCCGGGTCTCGCAGGCGCTGCGGGACGCCGGCGTCGACGTCCCGACCCGGGAGGTCGGCATCCCGCCCCGGTTCCTCGACCACGGCACGGTGGCGCAGGTCCGGGCCGAGATCGGGATGACCGCGCAGGAGGTCGCGCGGACCGTGGTGGAGACCGTCGCCCGCAGCGCCCCGGCCCTGGACGAGGCCCAGTCCTGATCCGGACCGCCCGGCTGGTGGCGTTCCCGACCGGTACGCGGTAGGAACGGGGCCCCACAGCCCCGGAGGCCCCCGTGCGTCGTGCTGCCCCGTTCGTGCCCCGTCTGACCGGGGTGCTGGCCGCCGCCGCGCTCGCGGCGGGCTCGCTCGCCGCCCCGGCCGCGGCGGCCGGGCGCGACGTGTCCGGCCCGTCCGGCGGGGTCACGCTGTTCCCGACCGACGCGCTCACCGTCGCCGACCCGGCCCAGCGGACCGGCCGGCGGGTCGCCCTGCCGACCGAAGGGTGCCCGAACGAGGTCGTCTGCGGCCTGCTGGCCGGTCTCAACGAGCTCGACGGCTTCGACCTGGACCCGCGGCTCGCCCTGGACTTCGACCGGCCGGTCGACGTGGACGACGTGGTCGCGTCCACCAGCGTCGTCCAGGTCGGCAACGGCCGGCGGATCGGCATCGACCGGGTGGTCTACGACCCGGCGACGCACACGGTGTACGCGCACCCGGCGTCGCAGCTGTTCCCCGGGACCACCTACCGGCTGGCCGTGTCGGGCCGGTCCGGGGTGCCGGCCGGCGCGGACGACTTTCACCACGCTGTCGGCCCGGGACGGGCTGGACGGCATGCGCGACCAGCTCGACAACGGCCGGGCCTTCTCGGTCGTCGGCATCGCCGACGACGCGCGCGCCCTGACCGTCGACGCGATCGTCCCGGCCGAGGGCACCACGTTCAGCTACGTCCAGGACCGCGGGACGGCCGGCGGCTCGGTCGCGGTGCCCGCGCCGTCGCTGGTGCGCGGCAACGTCGTCTTCGGCTCCTACCTCGCCCCGTCCTGGGTGCGACCGGACCGCACGATCGAGATGACCCCGACCCGGGGCGGCTTCAGCCGGCCGCTGGCCGCCGAGCGGCTGCCGTTCGTGCTCGTCGTGCCGCCCGGGACGGCTCCGGAGGGCGGCTGGCCGACGGCGGTCTTCGGGCACGGCTTCACCCGCTCGAACGCCGACGTGCTGCTGGCCGCCGCCACGAACTCGGCGTCCGGCCTGGCCACCATCGCCACCGACGTCGTCGGGCACGGCTACGGCCCGGCCAGCTCCTGGTCGGTGACGCGGGACGGCGAGACGGTCTCGATCCCGGCGTACGGCCGGGGGATCGACCTGGACGGCGACGGCACCATCACCAGCACCGAGGGCGTGTCGACGCTGCCGACCGGGCCGGCGGCGACCGTCGGCAGCCGCGACGGGCTGCGGCAGACCGCGGCCGACGTGATGACGCTGGTGCGCAGCCTGGGCCGCGGCCTGGACCTCGACGCCGCGCCGGGCAGCGAGCTGCGCCCGACCGGCATCACCTACGTCGGGCAGAGCTTCGGCGGCATCTACGGCACGATGGTGGCCGGCACCGACCCGCTGGTCGCCCGGTCGGTGCTCAACGTGCCGGGCGGACCGATCAGCGAGATCGTCCGGCTGTCACCGGCCTTCCGGCTGCTGCAGACGCAGGTGCTGCAGGCCGCCGGCCTGCTCAACTCCGCCTCCGCCGACCAGGCGTTCTTCCAGGAGTCGATGCCGCTGCGCGGGCAGGGCCCGGTCCTGCAGCCGGCTCCGGGAGCGATCGCCGTCCAGGAGCTGATCGCCGGCACCACCTGGCTCGACCGGCCCGGCAGCCCGGAGGCCTACGCCCCGCGCATCCCGGCCGACCGGGTGATCGTGCAGGCGGCCTTCGGTGACATGACCGTGCCCAACCCGACGACGTACACGCTGGCCGCGGCGGGCGGGCTGTTCTTCCGCACCTCGCTCTACCGCAACGACCGCACCGAGCAGGCCGGGATCAACCCGCACGGCTTCCTGCTCAACCCGGCGCAGTTCCCGACCGCGTTCGGGCAGGGCCAGGCCCAGGTCGCGACGTTCCTTCACACCGGCGTCACGATCGACCCGGACGGCGACGGCGACGTCTGGCAGACCGGTGCCCGCACCGCCGACCTGCTCCGGCCGCTGAACTACACCAGCCCGGCCTTCCCGCAGGGCTGAGCCCGGCAGGCGCTGTGCGCCTCCCGCCCCGGGCCCCGACGACGTCGCCGGCCCGGGGCCGGAGGCGTGTCGGGGTCGGGCTGTCACAGGTGCGTGGGAGACTGGGCGCCGCTCGACCAGCACGGCCCGTCTTCCCCTCGGACCGACGCTGCTCCACCGGCGTACCGCTAGGAGACGACCCGTCATGACCGCCGCACGCCCGTCGTCCGGGGCTCCCGCGTGAGCGGGGCCGCGCAGGACTCGTTCGTCCACCTGCACGTGCACACCGAGTACTCGATGCTCGACGGCGCGGCGCGGCTGGACGACCTGTTCGCCGAGGCCGTCGAGCTCGGGATGCCGGCGCTGGCGATGACCGACCACGGCAACGTGTTCGGGGCCTACGACTTCTACAAGAAGGCCAAGGCGCACGGCATCATCCCGATCATCGGGACCGAGGCCTACCTCGCGCCGGGCAGCCGGTTCGACAAGACCCGGTCGCCGCTGGGGCGCCGGCGGCGAGGACGACATCTCCGGCGGCGGCGCCTACACGCACATGACGCATGCTCTCGGCCTCCACCGAGGGCATGCACCGCCTGTTCAAGCTCTCCAGCCTGGCCAGCCTCGAGGGCTACTACTACAAGCCGCGGATGGACAAGGAGCTGCTCGCCGAGCACGCCAAGGACATCATCGCGACCACCGGCTGCCCGTCCGGGGAGATCCAGACCTACCTGCGGATGGGCGAGTACGAGAAGGCCAAGCGCGCCGCCGGCGAGTTCCGCGACATCTTCGGCAAGGAGAACTTCTTCTGCGAGCTGATGGACCACGGCATCGAGATCGAGCGGCCGCGCGCAGAAGGACCTGCTCCGGCTCGCCCGGGACATGGACATCCCGTTCCTGGCCACCAACGACCTGCACTACACGCACGCCGAGGACGCCAACGCGCACGAGGTCCTGCTGTGCGTGCAGTCCGGCAAGACGATGGCCGACCCGGGGCGCTTCAAGTTCGACGCCCAGGACTTCTACCTCAAGTCGCCGCAGGAGATGCGGCACCTGTGGCGGGAGTTCCCGGAGGCCTGCGACAACACGCTGCTCATCGCCGAGCGGGTCGACGTGCACTTCGCCGAGGGCGCCGACCTCATGCCGCGGGTGCCCGGTCCCGGCCGGGCTACACCGAGGACACCTGGCTGCGCGAGCAGGTGCACGCCGGGCTGCGGGAGCGCTTCCCGGCCGGCGTGCCCGAGGGCCACACCCGGCAGGCCGACTACGAGGTCGACGTCATCCTGGCGATGGGCTTCCCCGGGTACTTCCTGGTCACCGCCGACCTGGTCCGCTACGCCAAGGACAGCGGCATCCGGGTCGGCCCGGGCCGCGGCTCGGCGGCCGGCTCGCTGGTCGCCTACGCGCTCAGCATCACCGAGCTGGACCCGATCGAGCACAGCCTGCTGTTCGAGCGCTTCCTCAACCCCGAGCGCGTCTCGATGCCCGACATCGACCTCGACTTCGACGAGCGCCGGCGCGGCGACATGATCCGCTACGCCACCGAGAAGTACGGCGAGGAGCGGGTCTCGCAGATCATCACGTACGGGACGATCAAGGCCAAGCAGGCGGTCAAGGACTCGGCCCGGGTGCTCGGCTACCCGTTCGCCATCGGTGACAAGATCACCAAGGCGATGCCGCCGGCGGTGATGGGCAAGGACATCCCGCTCAAGGGCATCTTCGACCCGACGCACAAGCGCTACTCCGAGGCCGGCGAGTTCCGGGCGCTGTACGACAGCGACGCCGACACCAAGGCGGTCGTCGACACCGCGCTGGGCCTCGAGGGGCTGAAGCGGCAGTGGGGCGTGCACGCCGCCGGGGTCATCCTGTGCCGCGAGCCGCTGCTGGACGTCATCCCGATCCAGCGCCGCGAGCAGGACGGCGCGATCATCACCCAGTTCGACATGGGTGCCTGCGAGACGCTCGGCCTGCTCAAGATGGACTTCCTCGGGCTGCGCAACCTCACCGTCCTGGACGACTGCCTTCAGCACATCGCGGTCAACCGGGGCGAGACGGTGGTGCTGGAGCAGCTCGACGTGATGACCCCGGACGCCGCGACGTACGAGCTGCTGTCCCGCGGCGACACCCTCGGGGTCTTCCAGCTCGACGGCGGGCCGATGCGCTCGCTGCTGCGCTCGATGCAGCCGGACAGCTTCGAGACGATCTCCGCGGTGCTGGCGCTGTACCGGCCGGGTCCGATGGGCGCCAACGCGCACAACGACTACGCCGACCGCAAGACCGGCCGCAAGCCGATCGTGCCGATCCACCCCGAGCTCGAGGAACCGCTCGAGAGACGTCCTGGGCGACACCTACGGGCTGATCGTGTACCAGGAGCAGGTCATGGCGATCGCCCAGAAGCTCGCCGGCTACTCGCTCGGCGCCGCGGACCTGCTGCGCCGGGCGATGGGCAAGAAGAAGAAGGAGATCCTCGACAAGGAGTACGTGCCGTTCCGCGACGGCATGAAGGCGAACGGCTACTCCGACGGCGCCATCAAGACGCTGTGGGACATCCTCGTCCCGTTCTCCGACTACGCCTTCAACCGGGCGCACACCGCCGGGTACGGCCTGGTCAGCTTCTGGACGGCGTACCTCAAGGCGAACTACCCGGCCGAGTACATGGCGGCGCTGCTCACCAGCGTCCGCGACGACAAGGACAAGAGCGCGCTCTACCTCGCCGAGTGCCGGCGGATGGGCATCAAGGTGCTGCCGCCCGACGTCAACGACTCCGACGGCGACTTCACCCCGCGCGGCACCGACATCCGCTTCGGGCTGGAGGCGATCCGCAACGTCGGCGCCAACGTCGTGGCCGGCATCGTCCGGACCCGCGCGGGCGAAGGGCCGCTTCGCCGACTTCGCCGACTTCCTGCGCAAGGTCGACGGCCACCTGGTCTGCAACAAGAAGACCGTCGAGTCGCTCGTCAAGGCCGGCGCCTTCGACTCGCTCGGCCACACCCGCAAGGGGCTGCATCGGCGTGCACGTCGAGGCCATCGACGCGGTGATGGACACCAAGCGCGCCGAGGCGATCGGGCAGTTCGACCTGTTCGGCGAGCTGGGGCGAGGAGGGCGCCGACGACGGCCCCGGCGTCTTCGACGTCCGGATCCCGGTCGGCGAGTGGGACAAGGCCCTGCTGCTCGCCTACGAGCGGGAGATGCTCGGGCTCTACGTCTCCGACCACCCGCTGCTCGGGGTCGAGCACATCCTCGCCGGCGCCGTGGACTGCCGCGGTGTCCGCCATCGCCGACCGCGACGACGGCTCGCCGATCACTGATCGGCGGCATCCTGTCCAGCGTCGTGCGCAAGATGACCAAGAAGGGCGACGCCTGGGCGCTGGTCACCCTGGAGGACCTCGAGGGCGCGGTCGAGGTGATGTTCTTCCCGGCCAGCTACGCAGGTCGCCGCGGTGCAGCTCGTCGAGGACGCCGTCGTGCTGGTCCGCGGCCGGGTCGACAAGCGCGAGGACGTCCCGAAGATCGTCGCCAGGGAGCTGATCGTGCCCGACCTGTCCACCGGCCCGCGGGGACCGGTGGTGGTCAACCTGCCGACCGCCCGGTGCACCCCGCCGGTGGTCGAGCGCTTCAAGGAGGTGCTCGGGGCGCACCCCGGCACGACCGAGGTGCACCTGCAGCTGATCTCCGGCGGTCGCACCACCGTCGTGCGGCTCGACGACCGGCTCCGGGTGGCCGCCGGCGCGCGCGCTGTTCGCCGACCTCAAGGCGCTGCTCGGGGCCGGCTGCCTGCCGGTCAGCGGCTGATGGGCACCGAGCCGACCCGGGGCGGCGAGGGCATGCCCCCGGTCCGGCTGTGCGCCGGCACGCTGGTCGTCGAGCAGCCCGACCAGCTGCTGCTCGACCACCTCGACAGCCGGAACTCCTGGAGCTACCCGGCGTACGACCGTCTGGTGACCAACGGGTCGGCGGCGCTCGTCGACGGCGACCTGCTCGCGCCGAACCTGATCGGCGCGGAGGTCGACCGGTCCCGCTTCCTGCTGCTGCGCGAGCTGCTGCCGCGGATCTCCGGCATCGCGCAGCTGCCGCCGGTGGCGCTGCAGGACGCCCCCGACGACGTGCTGGACGCCGTCGCGGACCTGTTCGGCGTGCTCGACGAGGCGCCGTACGCCGGCCGGGGCGTACGCGGCACGATCCTGTCCAAGGTGCTGCACCGCAAGCGGCCCGACCTGGTGCCGCTCTACGACTCGCGCATCTTCGAGAGCTACACCGCACCCGGTGCGATCGAGCGGTCGCTGCACCGCAGCTGGCGGGAGTCGATGACGTTGCTGCTGCGCCAGATGCGCACCGACCTGACCGAGGAGCGCGCCGCCTTCGACACCCTGGTGGCGGTCGCCGAGGCCGCCGGCAGCCCGGTGACCCGGCTGCGCGCGCTCGACATCCTGGTGTGGCGCACGGCCGAGGTGTGGCACTGACCGTCGACCCGGCGCGCACGCGGGACGGCGCCGGTGAGCACGGCCCCGGGAACCGGCCCGCCGACCCCGGCCGGGGCCGGTCGCTCCGCACGCTGGCCACCGCGCTGGTCGGGACCGCGGCACTCGGCCCGCCGGTCGGCCTGCTGTGGTCCGCGCTGGCGCCGCGGGCGGTCGGGCTCGCCGGCCCGGCCGGCCTGCAGGTCGCCGACCCGGAGACCAAGGCGTTCATCGCCGCCGACGGGCTGCTGTTCCTGCTCGGCCTGGCCGCCGGGCTCGCCGTCGGCGCGGCCGCCTGGCGGTACGGCCGGCGCAGCCCGCTCGCCGCGCTGCTCGGCGTCGTGGCCGGCTCGTTCGCCGCAGCCTGGCTCGCCGCCCGGACGGGCCTGCTCGGCGAGGACCGGGAGGCCCTGGTCGCGGCGGCCCGCTCGGGCGCGGTGACCGGGCGGACGGAGCTGGCGCTGCAGCTGCGCTCGACCTCGGTGCTGCTGGCCTGGCCCGGCGGCGCCGCGGCCGCGCTCACCGTCCTGCTGCTGCGCGAGCCGGACCGCCGGCCGGAGCGGCCCCGGCGCCGCCTCAGTTGGGGCTGACCGCCGCGCGGGTCAGCGCGGGGGACGGCACCGCGCCCAGGGCGCGCAGCAGCGCCGACTCGCGTCGCAGCAGCCGCAGCTCGGCGCCGAGCCGGGCGCTGCCGTCCGGCTCGGCGAGCAGCGCCTGCCGCTCGGCCAGGTCCACCGCGACGGTCGCCGCCAGCAGGTGGCTGAGCACCAGCGGGTCGTCGGGCAGCGCCGGCACGGTCACCACGCCCGCGCCGGCCTCGGCGAGCGCGGCGAGGTAGTCCGCGAACGCCCGGCGCACCGCCGGGTCCAGCAGGGCCGCCTGCCCGGCGCTGCCGACCTCGTCCGGCAGCCAGCTCACCTCGCCGACCAGGTAGGGGCGGTCGTGCCGGACCGCGCCGAGGGCGAACCGGTCGGTGCCCACCGTGACGATCTCGTAGGTCCCGTCGGCGGCCGGCTCGACGCGGCGCAGCTCGGCCGCGCACCCGACGCCGTACAGCGCGGCGACGCCGTCGACCCCGACCTCCCGGCCCTCGCGGATCGCCACCACCCCGAACCGCCGCTCCGGCTCGGGCAGCGCCAGCAGGTCCGCGACCAGCTCGCGGTAGCGCGGCTCGAACACCCGCAGCGGCAGCACCAGGCCCGGGAACAGCACCGACCCGAGCGGGAACAGCGGCAGGTCGGGCACCGGCCGAGCGTACGACCGCGGCGACGATCGCACCGGGTGCGCGCCCGGTAGGCTGGCCGCCCGTCCCGCCACCCCTCAGGAGCGTCGCCGTGCTCACCCGCATCGACCTGCGCGGGCGCCGCGACGTCGACCCGCTGACCGTCCTGCCGCGCGCCGCCGTCGAGGTGGGCGACGCCGTCGAGCTGGTCCGCCCGACCGTCGAGGACGTCCGGCTGCGCGGCGGCGCCGCCGTCCGGGAGGCCACCCGGCGGTTCGACGGCGTCGACGTCGACGCCCTGCAGGTGCCGGCCGCGGCGCTGGACGCCGCCCTGGCCGGGCTGGACCCGGCGGTCCGCGCCGCCCTCGAGGAGGCCGCCCGCCGGGCACGGATCGTCAGCACCGCGCAGCTGCGCGACGACGAGGTGGTGCAGGTCGTCGACGGCGCCACCGTCACCGAGCGCTGGGTGCCGGTCGGCCGGGTCGGGCTGTACGTGCCGGGCGGCCGGGTCGCCTACCCGAGCAGCGTCGTGATGAACGTCGTCCCGGCCCAGGTGGCGGGGGTCGCCAGCCTCGCGGTCGCCAGCCCGCCGCAGGCCGACGGCCTGCCGCACCCGGTCGTCCTGGCGGCCTGCGCCCTGCTCGGCGTCGAGGAGGTCTGGGCGGTCGGCGGCGCGCAGGCGATCGCCCTGCTGGCGTACGGCCTCGCGGTCGGCGACCCGGACTGCCCGCAGGGCTGCCGGCCGGTCGACGTGATCACCGGGCCGGGCAACGTCTACGTCGCCGCCGCCAAGCGGCTGGTGCAGGGCCGCTGCGCGCATCGACTCCGAGGCCGGGCCGACCGAGATCGGGATCCTCGCCGACGCGGCCGCGGTACCGGCGCACGTCGCGGCCGACCTGGTCGCGCAGGCCGAGCACGACCCGCAGGCGGCCTGCCTGCTGGTCACCGACAGCCCCGAGCTGCTGGACGCCGTCGACGTCGAGCTCGGCAAGCAGGTGCCGGCCACCCGGCACCGCGCGCGGGTCGAGACGGCCTTCGCCGACCAGAGCGCGCACGTGCTCGTCGACGACCTCGACCACGGCCTGGAGGTGCTCGACGCGTGGGCGCCCGAGCACCTCGAGGTGCTGACCGCCGACGCCCCGGAGCGGGCCCGCCGGGTGCGCAGCGCGGGGGCGGTCTTCGTCGGCGGCTTCACGCCGGTCAGCCTGGGTGACTACCTCGCCGGGTCGAACCACGTCCTGCCGACCGGCGGCACCGCCCGGTTCACCGCGGGACTGTCGGCGCAGAGCTTCCTCAAGCGGATGTCGCTGGTGGAGTACTCCCGCGAGGCGCTGGTCGCCGTCGAGCCGCACGTCACGGCGCTCGGCGGGGCGGAGGACCTCCTCGCCCACGTCGAGGCGGTCCAGGTCCGCACCCGCGGCGCCGGCCCGAGCGGCGCCGCGTGACGACCCTGGACGACCTGCCGGTCCGCGACGACCTGCGGGGCCAGCAGCCCTACGGCGCCCCGCAGCTGCCCGACGCGGTGCAGCTCAACGTCAACGAGAACCCGTACGGCCCGTCGCCGGCGCTCGTGGCCGACCTGCAGCGGGCCGTCGGCGAGGCCGCCCCGCAGCTGCACCGCTACCCCGACCGGGAGGCGCGTGCGCTGCGCGCCGACCTCGCCGGCTACCTGTCGTCGCGCACCGGCGTGCCGCTGACGACCGAGCAGGTCTGGGCGGCGAACGGCTCGAACGAGGTGCTGCAGCAGGTCCTGCAGGCGTTCGGCGGCCCGGGGCGCACCGCGCTGGGCTTCGAGCCGTCGTACTCCATGCACCCGCTGCTGGCGAGCGGCACCGGCACCGGCTGGGTCGGCGTCCCGCGGGCCGCCGACTTCACCCTGGCCGCGGCGGACGCGGTGGCCGCCGTCGAGCGGGTCCGGCCCGACGTCGTGTTCGTCACCACTCCCAACAACCCGACCGGCACCGCCACGCCGCTGGAGGTCGTCGCCGCGGTCTGCGACGCCGCGCCCGGCATCGTCGTCGTCGACGAGGCCTACGCCGAGTTCGCCGCCGCGCCGAGCGCCGTCACGCTGCTCGAGCGCTACCCGCGGCTGCTGGTCAGCCGCACGATGAGCAAGGCGTTCGCGATGGCCGGCACCCGGCTGGGCTACCTCGCGGCCGCCCCCGCGGTCGTCGACGCGCTGCGCCTGGTGCGCCTGCCGTACCACCTGTCGGCGCTCACCCAGGTCGCGGCCCGCACCGCGCTCGCGCACACCGCCGAGCTGCTGGGCAGCGTCGCCGAGGTCGTCCGGCAGCGCGACCGGATGGTCGAGGGGCTGCACGCCCTGGGCCTGTCGACCGTGCCGACCGACGCGAACTTCCTGCTCTTCGGGCCGTTCGCCGACCCGCCGGCGACCTGGCAGCAGCTGCTCGACGCCGGCGTGCTGGTCCGGGACGTCTCCGGCGGTCCCGGGCTCGCCGGCTGGCTGCGGGTCTGCGCCGGGACCGAGGACGAGACCAGCCTGTTCCTGTCCGCCGTCCGGAAGGTCCTGTCGTGACCGCACCCTCCACCGCCCGCCGCGCCCTCGTGGAGCGCACGACGAAGGAGAGCGAGGTCCGGGTCGAGATCGACCTGGACGGCACCGGCCAGGCCAGCAGCGACACCGGCGTGCCGTTCTTCGACCACATGGTCGCCCAGCTCGGCAAGCACGGCGGGTTCGACCTGGCCGTGCGCACCCGCGGCGACCTCGAGGTCGACGCGCACCACACCGTCGAGGACACCAGCCTGGCGCTCGGCCAGGCGCTGCGCGAGGCGCTCGGCGACAAGGCCGGCCTGCGCCGCTTCGGCGACGCGCTCGTGCCGCTCGACGAGTGCCTGGTGCAGGCGGCCGTGGACCTGTCCGGCCGGCCGTACCTGGTGCACGACGAGCCGCAGATGGTCGAGCTCATCGGCAGCTTCGACACCACGCTGGTCAAGCACATCTGGGAGTCGTTCGTCGCGACGTCGCAGATCGCCCTGCACGTGCGGGTGATCTCCGGGCGCAACGCGCACCACGTCGTCGAGGCGCAGTTCAAGGCGGTCGCGCGGGCGCTGCGCGACGCCGTCGCGCTCGACCCGCGGGTCGCGGGGGTGCCCAGCACCAAGGGCGACGCTGTGACCGCCCGGCGGGCCGGATGACCCGGGTCGTGGTGCTGGACTACGGCTCGGGCAACCTGCGCAGCGCCGAGCGCGCGCTGGTGCGGGCCGGCGCCGAGGTCGAGGTCACCGCAGACCTGCGGGCCGCCCGCGAGGCGCCGGCGCTGGTCGTGCCGGGCGTCGGGGCGTTCGCCGCCTGCATGGCGGGCTCTGCGCGCGGTCGGCGGCGACACCGTCGTGCGCGAGCGGCTCGCCGACGACCGCCCGGTGCTCGGCATCTGCGTCGGCATGCAGGTGATGTTCGAGCGGGGGACCGAGCACGGGACCACCACCGAGGGGATCGGGGTGCTCCCCGGTGAGGTCACCCGGCTGGAGGCCGACGTCGTCCCGCACATGGGGTGGAACACCGTCACGGTGCCGGCCGGGTCGGCGCTGTTCGCCGGGATCGAGGGCGAGCGGTTCTACTTCGTGCACTCCTACGCCGCCCGTGCCGTCGACGGCGCCCTGACCACCACCGCCGAGCACGGCGAGGTGTTCGCCGCGGCCGTCGAGCGGGGGCCGCTGTCGGCCACCCAGTTCCACCCCGAGAAGAGCGGCGACGCCGGCGCGGCCCTGCTCGCGAACTGGCTCCGCACGCTGTGACCACGCACACCCTGTGACCCCGCACGGCCCGTCCCCGACCCCCGGAGTGCCCGCATGAGCCTGGTCCTGCTTCCCGCCGTCGACGTCGCCGACGGGCAGGCCGTCCGGCTGGTCCAGGGCGAGGCCGGCAGCGAGACGTCCTACGGCGACCCGCTCGACGCGGCGCTGGCCTGGCAGCGGGGCGGCGCCGAGTGGGTGCACCTGGTCGACCTCGACGCCGCCTTCGGGCGCGGCTCGAACCGCGAGCTGCTCGCCCGGGTGGTCGGCTCGCTCGACGTCCAGGTCGAGCTGAGCGGCGGCATCCGCGACGACGAGTGCCTGGCCGCCGCGCTGGCCACCGGCTGCCGTCGCGTCAACCTCGGCACCGCCGCGCTCGAGCAGCCGCAGTGGTGCGCCCGGGCGATCGCCGAGCACGGTGACCGGATCGCGGTCGGCCTGGACGTCCGGGGCACGACGCTGGCGGCCCGCGGCTGGACGCAGGAGGGCGGCGACCTGTGGGAGGTGCTGGCCCGGCTCGACGCCGACGGCTGCGCGCGCTACGTGGTCACCGACGTCCGGCGCGACGGGACGCTGACCGGCCCGAACCTGGAGCTGCTGCGCGAGGTGTGCACCCGCACCGACCGCCCGGTGGTGGCCAGTGGCGGGGTGTCCTCGCTGGACGACCTGCGGGCGATCGCCGGTGTCGCCGGCGTCGAGGGAGCGATCGTCGGCAAGGCGCTGTACGCCGGGCAGTTCACGCTGCCGGAGGCGCTGGCCGCGGTCCGGTGAGGCCGGCGCGCCCCTCCCGGGTCCGTCAGGCGGGCGCGGCGGTGGGGGACGACCAGGTCGGCATCGGCAGCAGCTCGCCGTGCTCGAGCAGCACCCGCCCGTTGCACAGCAGCGCGTAGCCGCACTCCTGCAGGTGCTCGGCGAGGATCCGTGCGGCCGCCGCGTCCGGCGCGTCGGCCGGGGGGCAGGGCGGGGTGTGCGGGCAGAGCGGCATGCGACGGCTTCCTCGTCCGGGGCGAGCCGGACCGGTCGGGAGAGACTGCCGGGAGGGGTCGGCGCGCGGCCGGCCTCGCGAGGCCTGTACCGGGGACAACCGGGCGCGGCCGGCCGGCCGCCGTTCCGCCTGCGCCGCCGTGCTCGCGGCTGCCGTCCGGCCGCCGCACGGCCCGGGAGTGGTTCCGGCGTCCACCCCGGCCCGGGAGGCAGGCGGGCGCGCTCGCGGCCGCGGCGGAGCCGGTCAGGTGGACGCCTCGACCACCGGGCAGCGGGCGGGGTCGGGCGTCCGCGGGTCGGTAGCGTCGAGGCCATGACCCGGGCGCTGCGCGTGATCCCCTGCCTCGACGTCGACGCCGGCCGGGTCGTCAAGGGCGTCAACTTCACCGACCTCGTCGACGCCGGCGACCCGGTCGAGATGGCGCGGCTCTACGACGCCGAGGGCGCCGACGAGCTGGTCTTCCTCGACATCACCGCGTGCAGCGGGGACCGCGAGACGACCTACGACGTGGTCCGCCGCACCGCCGAGCAGGTCTTCATCCCGCTGACCGTCGGCGGCGGCGTGCGCACCGTGGACGACGTCGACCGGCTGCTGCGGGCCGGCGCCGACAAGGTCGGCGTGAACACCGCGGCGGTCGCCCGGCCGGAGCTGCTCCGCGAGATCGCCGAGCGGTTCGGCTGCCAGGTGCTGGTGCTGTCCGTCGACGCCCGCCGGTCGCCGGACACCCGAGCGGCTTCGAGGTGACGACGCACGGCGGCCGCCGCAGCACCGGCGTCGACGCCGTCGAGTGGGCGGTGCGGGCGAGGAGCTCGGCGTCGGCGAGATCCTGCTCAACTCGATGGACGCCGACGGCACCAAGGCGGGGTACGACGTCGAGCTGCTGTCCGGCGGTCCGTGCCGTCGTACCGGTGCCGCTGATCGCCAGCGGCGGGGCCGGGGCGCGTCGGCGACTTCGCACCGGCGGTCGACGCGGGCGCCGACGCGGTGCTGGCCGCGAGCGTCTTCCACTTCGGCGAGCTGCGGATCGGCGACGTCAAGGACGCGCTGCGGGACGCCGGGCACCCGGTCCGCTGAGCCGGCCCGGCCGCCGGGAATCCGCGGTGGCCGCCCGGTGTCTCCCTTGCGGGACCGCCGCGATCCGGCGCGCCCAGGGGAGGGGTACGCCAGGACGGGCGGTGCCCCCGAGATCGAGGAGCTCCGCGTGAGTGCACCACCCGTCAGCCGGGGCGTGATCCGGCGTGGCCTGGGGATCCTGTGGGTCGCGGTAAGGAGGAGCCACGGATCTTCGCGGTGTCGGCGGTCGGCAGCGCCCTGTTCGCGCTGACCACCATCGGGCAGGCGTACGTGTTCGGTGCCATCACCGACCGGCTCATCGTCCCGACGCTGCGGGACGGTCGGGTGGCCGGCGAGCGCGCTGGCGATCGCCTTCGTCGCGATCATGGTCACCGGGGCGCTCAAGGTCGTCGGCATCGTCGCCCGGCGGCTCGGCGCCGGCGTCATGCAGTACCGGCTGCAGGCGACCTACCGCCAGCGGGTCACCCGCCGGTACCTCGAGCTGCCGCTCGTCCTGGCACCAGCAGCACTCCACCGGCGAGCTGCTCTCGCAACGCCAACTCCGACGTCGAGGCGACCTGGTCCCCGATCGCGCCGTTCCCGTTCGCCGTCGGCGTGGTCCTCATGCTGGTCGTCACGCTGGGCGCTGCTGTTCGTCACCGACCCGGTGCTGGCCCTGGTCGGCTCGGTGATCTTCCCGGCGATCGCGGCCCTGACGGTGGTCTACAGCCGGCGGATGTCCCCGCTGATGACCCGGGCCCAGCAGCTGCGCGGCGAGGTCAGCGGCGTCGCGCACGAGAGCTTCGACGGCGCCCTCGTCGTCAAGACGCTGGGTCGGGAGGCGGCCGAGACGGACCGGTTCGCGCGCGGACCGCGCGAGCTGCGCGACGACCATCGTCGCGGTCGGCCGGGTCCGCGGGCTGTTCGACCCGGTGATGGAGGCGCTGCCCGTCGTCGGGCGTGCTGCTGGTGCTGCTCGTCGGCACCGTCCGGGTCGGCAGCGGCGCGATCGACGGCGGCGAGCTGGTCCGGGTCGCCTACCTGTTCACGCTGCTGGCCTTCCCGGTCCGCGCGATCGGCTGGGTGCTCAACGAGCTGCCGCGCAGCGTCGTCGGCTGGGACCGGGTGCAGCGGGTGCTGACCGCCGACGGGCCGGCAGGTCTACGGCGACGCGCACCTGCCGGCGCGACGGAGCCGACCGCGCTCGACGTGCGACCGGCGTCGGCTTCGCCTACGGCGACGCAGCCGGTGCTGGACGGCGTCTCGCTTCGCGTCGCAGCCGGGGCGGACGATCGCGGTGGTCGGTCCGACCGGCTCGGGCAAGTCCACGCTCGCCTCGCTGCTCGTGCGCCTGGTCGACCCGGCCACCGGCTCGGTCAGCCTCGACGGCGTCGACGTGCGCGAGCTCGCGCCGGGCGCGCTGGCCGAGGTGGCGGCCCTGGTACCGCAGTCGACCTTCCTGTTCGACGACACCGTCCGCGGCAACGTCACGCTCGGCGCCGACGTCGACGACGAGCAGGTCTGGGCGGCGCTGCGCACCGCCCAGGCCGACGGCTTCGTCGCGGCGCTGCCGCACGGGCTCGACACCCGGGTCGGCGAGCGCGGGACCACGCTGTCCGGCGGGCAGCGGCAGCGGCTCGCGCTGGCCCGGGCGCGTCGTCCGGCGAGCCCCGGCTGCTGGTGCTCGACGACGCGACCAGCGTCGGTCGACCCGTCGGTGGAGCAGCGGATCCTGGGCGGGCTGCGCGACGTCGGCCGCCACCGTCGTCGTCGTCGCCTACCGCCGGGCCACCATCGCGCTGGCCGACGAGATCGTCTTCGTCGACCAGGGCCGGGTCGTCGACCGCGGCACGCACGACGAGCTGATGGGTCGCTGCGCCGGCTACCGCGACCTGGTCACCGCCTACGCAGCGGGCCGAGGTCGAGCGGGCCGCGGAGCACGCCGGCGACGAGCTGGCGTGAGCACGACGACGCTGGAGCGGCCGACCGCCGGACCACCGAGCGGGGCGTCGTTCCGCACCATCGGCGCATGCCCTCGCGGCTGGCGCCGGAGTTCCACGCAGGGCCTCGCCGTTCACCCTGTTCCTGACGCTGCTCGCCACCGCGGGCCGGGTGGTCGTGCCGCTCGCGGTCCAGCAGACCATCGACCACGGGCTGTCAGGTCCGGCACCGTCGACGTCGGCCTGGTGCGGACGGCCTGCGCGCTGGCCGCGTCGCCGTGCTGGTCACCGCGGGTGCGAGCTACCTGATGAACGTCCGGCTGTACCGGACGACCGAGAACGGGCTGCTGGCGCTGCGGACCAGGACCTTCCGCCGGGTGCACGACCTGTCGGTGCTGCACCAGGCCACCGAGCAGCGCGGCTCGCTGGTCTCCCGGGTGACCGGCGACGTCGACACGATCAGCACGTTCATGCAGTTCGGCGGGCTGCTCATCGTCATCTCGACGGCGCAGGTGCTGATCGCCACCGCGATCATGCTGTGGTGGTCCTGGCAGCTCACGCTCGTCGTCTACGCGTGCATGCTTCCCGCTCGCGTTCCTCGCCGTGCGGGTCTTCCAGCGGCCGCTCCAGCGGGCCTACCGGCTGGTCCGCGAGCGGATCGGCGCAGATGCTCGGGGCGGTCTCCGAGTCCGTCGTCGGAGCCCCGGTCATCCGCGCCTACGGCGTCCAGGCCCGACCGCGGCACCGGGTGACGCGCATCGACGAGGCCAAGAGCGCGCAGACCCAAGGCCCAGACCAGGGCGGCGATCGACGCTACTCCAGCGGCGAGCTCACCACCGCGCTCGCCAACAGCGCCGTCATCGTCATCGGGGTGCTGCTCGGCGTCGACGGTCGACTGACCGCCGGCCGGCTGATCGGCTTCCTGTTCCTGGTGACCCTGTTCGTGCAGCCGGTGCAGGTCGCCACCGAGGTCCTGAACGAGGCGCAGAACGCGATCGCCGGGCTGCGCCGCGTGCTCGGCGTGCTGGACACGCCGACCGACGTCGCCGACCCGGTGCCCGGGCTGCGCGCTGCCGCGCGGGCCCGGTGGCGGTCATCCTTCGAGCACGTCGTCGTTCGCCTACCCCGGCGGGCCCGACGTGCTGCACGACGTCGACCTCGAGATCGCGCCGCAGAGCCGGGTCGCCATCGTCGGGCGAGACCGGCAGCGGCAAGACCACGTTCGCCAAGCTGCTGACCCGGCTGATGGACCCGACCCGCGGGCCGGGTGCTGCTGTCCGGCGTGCCCCTGGACGAGATCAGCTTCGCGTCGCTGCGCTCAGCGGGTCGTGATGGTCCCGCAGGACGGGTTCCTGTTCGACAGCATCGGTCGCCGACAACGTGCGCTACGGCCGGCCCGATGCGACCGACGAGGACATCGAGCTGGCCTTCACCGAGCTCGGCCTGCTCGACTGGCTGGACGAGCCTGCCGCACGGCGCTGGCCAGCCGGTCGGCGAGCGCGGCGAGTCGCTGTCGGTCGGCGAGCGCCAGCTCGTCGCCGTCGCGCGGGCGTACGTCGCCGACCCCGACCTGCTGGTCCTGGACGAGGCGACCAGCGCCGTCGACCCGTCCACCGAGGTCCGGCTGGCGCGGGCCCTCGACTCGCTCACGCCGCGGCCGCACCACCCTGACGATCGCGCACCGGCTGTCCACCGCCGAGGCCGCCGACGAGGTGCTCGTCGTCGACAAGGGCGTCGTCGTGCAGCGCGGGCCGCACCCGAGCTGGTCGCGGTACCCGGCGTGTACGCCGACCTGCACGCGACGTGGCGGGCCCAGTCGCGGTGACGCCGGGTCCGCGCACGCAGGCCTTGCGCGAGCGGCGCGGCCTGCTGCTCGCGTTCACCGCGTTCGGGCTGTTCTGGGGTTCGTGGTCGGCGGTGCTGCCGGACGTCCGGGAGCGGTCCGGGCTCGCGGACGGGCAGCTCGGCCTGGTGCTCGGCGCCGTGGCGGTCGCCGCGCTGCCGGCGATGCCGCTGGCCGGCCGCCTGGTCGACCGGTACGGGCCGCGGCGCCTGCTGCCGGCGGCGCTGCTGGCCTTCGCCGGGGTGGGGCTCCTGCTGGGCGCGGCGGCCGCCCCGGCCGTGCTGGTCGGCTGCCTGCTGCTGCTCGGCGCCACGACCGGGGTGCTGGACGTGGTCGTCAACACCGCCACCGCCGCCTGGGAGCGGATCGAGGCCGGCCGGCTGATGACGTACGGGCACGGCTGCTTCTCGGTCGGGGTGCTGGTCGGCGCGGTGACGACCGGTGTCGCCCGCGACCTCGGCGCGGGACCGCCGCTCGTGCTGGGCGTCACCGGGCTGCTCATCGCGTCCGCCGGGCTGGCGCAGCCGGCCTACCGGCGGGTGGCGACGGGGTCCGGGCTGGCGGCGGGGCCTGGGGGGTCGGCTCCGCGGCGCCGGCTCGCCCCGGTGCTGCTGGGGCTCGGCGCGGTGGTCGCCGCGTCCTTCCTCGTCGAGGACGCGGTGCAGTCCTGGAGCGCGCTGCACCTCGAGCGCTCGCTCGGCGCGCCGCCCTGGCTCGGCGGGCTGGGGCCGGGCCTGTTCGCCCTGGCGATGGCGGTCGGGCGGCTCGGCGCGCACGTTCTCGTCCCGGCCGGGCGGGAGGCGTCCGCGGTGGGCGCCGGTGCGCTCCTCACGGCGGTCGGCGTGCTCGTGCTGGCGGCCGCCCCGGTAGCCGCGGTCGCCGTCGCGGGTGCGGCCCTGGCCGGTGCCGGCATCTCGGTGCTGGCGCCGCTGCTGCTCTCGGCGGTCGGCGCGCGCAGCGAGCCCGGACGGCAGGGCGCCGACCTGGCCGTGGTCACCGCGTTCGGCTACACCGGCTTCGTGGTCGGGCCGCTGCTGGTCGGCGTGCTCAGCGCGGCGCTGTCCCTGCCGGTCGCGCTGGCGCTGCTCGCGGTGCTGGCGCTGGGCGTGGCAGCCGCAGGTCCGGCACTGCTGCGCACACCGGTGCGCGCGGTGGCGCCCGCCGGCGCGGGCTGACCGGCGCGGGCGGGGGTCGCGGGTCGGGGGGTGGCGGGCGCTTCGGGTGCCGGGCGCTTCGGGTGCCAGGCGCTTCGGGTGCCGGCAAGGTCGGTTGTGGCGGTCTGTCCGCTCGCCTCCGGCTCGGCGCCGCCACAGCTGATCTCCGGACTGCCTGGGCGTGATCGGCTGTGGCGGTCGGCCCGCTCGCCTCCGGCTCGGCGCCGCCACAGCTGATCTCCGGACTGCCTAGGCGTGATCGGCTGTGGGGAGGGATGGCCGTACGGCCGGCGCGGCAGCGCCACAGCTGATCCGCGGACTGCCGGGACCGCCAGCAAGGGTCCGCGGACCGGGTGCGCGGTGGTCCGCAAGGTCGGCTGTGGGGAGGGCGCGCCGTACGACCGGCTCGGCGCCGCCACAGCTGATCTCCGGGCGGCCGGGGCGTGATCGGCTGTGGGGAGGGCGCGCCGTACGACCGGCGCGGCGCCGCCACAGCTGATCTCCGGGCGGCCGGGGCGTGATCGGCTGTGGGGAGGGCGCGCCGTACGACCGGCGCGGCGCCGCCACGCTGATCTCCGGGCGCCGGGGCGTGATCGGCTGTGGGGAGGGCGCGCGGCGCGGCCCGCCGCGCCGCGCGGTTCGGCGCCCCGCCGCGCGCCGGCCGCCACGCCGAACCCGCCGCGCCGCGCTGGGAGGATGGGTGCATGACCGCGAGCCAGCCGCCCGTCCCACCGACCTCGACCCCGCCGTCGCCGCCCGGCTCAAGCGGGACACGACGGGGCTCGTCGTCGCCGTCTGCCAGCAGCACGACACCGGCGAGGTGCTGATGGTCGGCTGGATGGACGACGAGGCGCTGCACCGCACCCTCACCACCGGGCGCTGCACCTACTGGTCGCGCAGCCGCCAGGAGTACTGGGTGAAGGGCGACACCTCGGGCTCGCAGCAGTGGGTGAAGTCGGTCTCGCTCGACTGCGACGGCGACACCCTGCTCGTCCAGGTCGACCAGGTCGGCTCCGGCGCCTGCCACACCGGTGACCGCACCTGCTTCGACGCGACGCCGTTGCCGGTCCCCGTCGGCTCGCCGGTCACCGTCGGCACGTCGGTCGCCGCGACGCCGGCCGCCGACCCGGACGCCGCGAGCCCGTCGTGAGAGGGGGCACCACCCCCACCCGGCAGGAGTTCGACGCCGACCGGTCCCCGGTCGTCGCGGTGACCCGCCGGCTGCTGGCCGACGGCGAGACGGCGGTCGGGGTCTACCGCAAGCTGGCCGGCAACCGGCCGGGCACCTTCCTGCTGGAGTCCGCCGAGCAGGGCAAGCAGTGGTCGCGCTGGTCGTTCGTCGGCGTCCGCTGCGCCGGCACGCTGACCGAGCGGGACGGCCGCTCGCAGTGGCTCGGCGACGCGCCGCCCGACGTCGACGACGACCCGCTGCAGGCCGTGCTGGACCTGGCTCGCCGGCTGCGCAGCCCCCGCCGCGACGACCTGCCGCCGCTGACCGGCGGTCTGGTCGGCTACCTCGGCTACGACGTGGTCCGACGGCTCGAGCGGCTGCCGGACCGCAGCGCCGACGACCTCGGCATGCCCGAGCTGGCGATGATGCTGGCCACCGACCTCGCGGTGCTCGACCACGAGGACGGCTCCGTCCTGCTGATCGCGAACGTGGTGCGCGGCCGGCCGGACAGCTACGACGACGCGGTGGCCCGGCTGGACGCGATGGCGGCCGACCTGTCGAAGCCGCGCCGCCACGTGCGACGGTCGACCTGGACGCCTGGGCGTCGGCGACGTCGACGTGCGCAGCGGCCCGAGGCGCAGACCTACATGGACGACGTCGAGCGGGTCCGCGAGCACATCCGGGACGGCGACGCCTTCCAGGTCGTGCTGTCCCAGCGGTTCGAGATGAACACCGACGTCGACGCGCTCGACGTCTACCGGGTGCTGCGGGCGACCAACCCCTCGCCGTACATGTACCTGCTGCGCTTCGCCGGGCGAGAGAGCCCGTACGACATCGTCGGCAGCTCGCCGGAGGCGCTGGTCACCGTGACCGGCACCCGGGCGGTCGTGCACCCGCCGGCCGGCACCCGACCGCGCGGTGCGACGCCGGAGGAGGACGCCCAGCTCGCGGCCGAGCTGCAGGCCGACCCCAAGGAGCGCAGCCGAGCACGTGATGCTCGTCGACCTGGCCCGCAACGACCTCGGCCGGGTCTGCGCGCCCGGGCACCGTCGACGTCGTCGACTTCATGCGGGTGGAGCGCTACAGCCACGTCATGCACCTGGTGTCGACCGTGTTCGGCGAGCTGGCCGAGGGCCGCGACGCGCTCGACGTCTTCGAGCGACGTTCCCGGCCGGCACCGTCTCCGGCGCGCCCAAGCCCCGGGCGATGGAGATCATCGAGTCGCTCGAGCCGACCCGCCGCAACCTGTACGCCGGCACGGTCGGCTACCTCGACGCGGCCGGCGACATGGACATGGCGATCGCGATCCGGACCGCGGTGCTGCACCAGGGCAAGGCCTACGTCCAGGCCGGTGCCGGTCTGGTCGCCGACAGCGACCCCGCGGCCGAGCACGAGGAGTGCGAGAACAAGGCGGCGGCCGTGCTGCGCGCGGTCGCCGCTGCCGCCACGATGCGCGCGGCCTGAGCGGCCGGCCGTGCGCCGGGAGCTGCAGGTCGCCCTGCTGCTCGTGCTGGCCGGGTCGGCCCTGCTGCTGGTGGCGGCCGGCCGGCCGTGGCTGGTCGTCGCGCTGGAGCCGATGCCGCCGCTGCCCGCGCAGGAGCAGGTGCGGACCGGCTTCGACCTGGCTGCCGGGCCTCGCCCCGCTCGGTCTGGTCGGGATGGCCGGGATCGTGGCGCTGCCGCCACCCGGCGCCCGGGGCGGGTGGCCGTCGGCGTGCTGCTGGCGGCCGCCGGCGGCGGCGCGGTCGCCGCCACGGTCCGCTTCCTGGCCGTCGGCGTCGCGCCCGGCACCGGCACCGGCTGGCCGTACGCGGCCCTCGGCGGGCTGCTGCTGCTCGGCGCCGGGGGCCTCTCGCGACCGCCCGCGGGCGCCGCTGGGCGGCGCTGTCGGCCGCCTACCGACGCCCGGCGGCGCGCGCCGAGCGGCCGGTCACGGACGGGGGTCGCGCCTGGGACGCGCTCGACCGCGGCGAGGACCCGACGGCCTGACCCGCCCCCGGCACCCGGCTGGGTACCGTAGGCTCCCATGACGCGTGCTCGACGACATCCTTGTCGGGGTGCGCGAAGACCTGGCCGCCGCCAGGCCCAGACCACCCTGGACGAGCTGAAGGAACCGGGCAGCCCGGCAGCCCGCCGCGCTGGACGGCGCTCGCCGCGCTGCGGCAGCCCGGGGTCGGCGTCATCGCCGAGGTCAAGCGCAGCAGCCCGAGCAAGGGCGCCCTGGCGCGAGATCGCCGATCCGGCCGGCGCTGGCCGAGGACTACGAGCTGGGCGGCGCGAGCGTCATCAGCGTGCTGACCGAGCAGCGCCGCTTCGGCGGCAGCCTGGCCGACCTCGACGCGGTGCGCGACCGGGTGCGAGCTGCCGCTGCTGCGCAAGGACTTCATCGTCTCGAGCTACCAGCTCTGGGAGGCCAGGGCGCACGGCGCGGACCTGGTGCTGCTCATCGTCGCGGCCCTCGAGCAGGAGGCGCTGGTCAGCCTGCTGGAGCGAGCCGAGTCGCTGGGGATGACCCCGCTGATCGAGGTGCACGACGAGCTGGAGCTGATGCGGGCGCTCGACGCCGGCGCCAAGGTGATCGGCGTCAACGCCCGCAACCTCAAGACCCTCGAGGTCGACCGCACCGTGTTCGGCCAGCTCAGCCCCGTCGATCCCCCCCGGCATCGTCAAGGTCGCCGAGTCCGGGATCCGCGGTCCGCACGACCTGCTGGCCTACGCCGCCGTCGGCGCCGACGCGGTGCTCGTCGGAGAGGGCGTGGTCGCCGGCGGCCAGCCCGCGGCAAGCCGTCGCCGACCTGGTCGCCGCGGGTGCCCGCACCCGTCGGCGCCCGAGCAGCAGTGACCCTGTCCACCGCCGGACGCCGCAGGACACTTCGGCCCGTACGGCGGAAGGTTCGTGCCAGAGGCCCTGGTGGCCGCACTCGACCAGCTGGCCGCGGCGCACGTCGAGGCCCAGACCGACCCGGCCTTCCTGGCCGAGCTCGACGACCTGCTCACGAACTACGCCGGTCGCCCGACGCCGCTGACCGAGGCCAAGCGCTTCTCCGCCGCAGCGGGCGGCGGCGCGCGGGTCCTGCTCAAGCGCGAGGACCTGGCGCACACCGGCTCGCACAAGGTCAACAACGTGCTCGGCCAGGCGCTGCTGACCCGCAGATGGGCAAGCAGCGGGTCATCGCCGAGACCGGTGCCGGCCAGCACGGCGTGGCGACCGCCACCGCCGCGCTCTGTTCGGCTTCGACTGCACCGTCTACATGGGCGAGGAGGACACCCGGCGGCAGGCCCTCAACGTCGCCCGGATGCGCCTGCTCGGCGCTCGAGGTCATCCCGGTCACGCAGCGGCACCAAGACCCTGAAGGACGCGACCAACGAGGCGTTCCGCGACTGGGTGGCCAACGTCGAGACGACGCACTACGCGATCGGCTCGGTCGTCGGTCCGCACCCGTTCCCGATGCTGGTCAGGGACTTCCAGCGGATCATCGGCGTCGAGGCGCGCCAGCAGGTGCCTTGACCGGGTCGGCCGGCTGCCCGACGCCGCTGGTCGCCTGCGTCGGCGGTGGCAGCAACGCGATGGGGCTGTTCCACCCCTTCGTCGACGACGACGACGTCGCGCTGATCGGCTGCGAGGCCGGCGGCGACGGCATGGACAGCGGTCGGCACGCCGCGCCGCTGACCGCCGGTCGGCCCGGGGTGCTGCACGGCGCGCGCTCCTACCTGATGCAGGACGACGACGGCCAGACCCTCGACACCCACTCGATCAGCGCCGGCCTCGACTACCCGGGCGTCGGCCCGGAGCACGCCTGGACTGCGCGACTCCGGCCGGGCGCACTACCGCGGCGTCAGCGACGTCGGCGCGATGGAGGCGCTTCGCCCTGCTGGCCCGGACCGAGGGCATCATCTGCGCCATCGAGTCGGCGCACGCCTTCGCCGGCGCCTCGACTGGATCAAGGAGCAGGACGGCACGCGACGACCTGGTCGTCGTCGTCAACCTCAGCGGCCGCGGCGACAAGGACGTCGACACGGCGGCCCGCTGGTTCGACCTGGACCGCGAGCAGGTCGCCGACTCGCGCTGGTCCGCGCCCGAGGGGCAGCCGTGAGCCGGCTCGACGAGCTGTTCGAGCGCTGCCGCGCCGAGAACCGGGCAGCGCTGATCGGCTACCTCCCGGTCGGCTTCCCGTCCTACCAGGGTTCGGTCGAGGCGATGCTGGCGATGGTGGAGGGGGGCGTCGACGCGGTCGAGGTCGGGATGCCCTACACCGACCCGGGGATGGACGGCCCGATCATCCAGGTCGCCGTCGACCAGGCCCGCTGCGCGCCGGCAGCCGGGTGGCCGACGTCTTCGACGCCGTCCGCGCGGTCACCGCGCCGGCACCCCGGCCTGGTGATGGGCTACTGGAACCCGATCGAGAAGTACGGCCGGCGCGCTTCGCCACCGACCTCAAGGCAGCCGGTGGCGTCGGGGGCGATCACCCCGGACCTCATCCCCGAGGAGGCCACGCCCTGGATCGAGCCGCCACTGGCGGAGGACCTCGACCCGGTCTTCCTGGTCGCGCCGTCCAGCACCGACGAGCGGATCGCCGTGGTCGGCCGGACCAACCGCGGCTTCGTGTACGCCGCCAGCACGATGGGCGTCACCGGCACCCGGTCGACCGTCGGCAACCGCGCGCAGGAGCTGGTCGCCCGGACCCGCGCGCAGACCGACCTGCCGGTCTGCGTCGGGCTCGGCGTGAGCAACGGGGACCAGGCCGCCGAGGTCGCCGCGCTACGCCGACGGCGTCATCGTCGGCTCGGCGCTGGTCTCGGCGCTGCCGCACGGCGGTCCGGCGGCGGTCCGGCGAGCTGGCCCGCGACCTCGCCGAGGGGGTCGCGACGCCGTGGTGATCGCGTCTCCTATCCCCAGCCCTTCGTCCGGGGTGCTCGCAGCTCGGGCCGCTGCCGCTGCGGGCCTACGCGCTCTGCATCCTGCTCGGTGCCGTCGTCGCGGTCGTGCTCGGCGAGCGGCGCTGGGTCGCGCGCGGCGGCGGAGAAGGGCGTGATCGCCGACATGGCGGCGGTGGCGGTGCCGTTCGGCCTGCGTCGGGTCCCGGATCTACCACGTCGTGACCAGCCCGGCGGCGTACCTCGAGGACCCGGTCCGGGTGCTCTACATCTGGCAGGGCGGGCTCGGCATCTGGGGCGGCATCGCTCGGTGGGGTGCTCGCCGGCTGCGTGGTTCGTGCTGCGCAGGCGGGGCATCTCGTTCGTCGCCGTCGCCGACACGATCGCGCCGGGCGTCGCCGTCGCCCAGGCGATCGGGCGGTTCGGCAACTACTTCAACCAGGAGCTGTACGGCCGGCCGACGACGCTGCCGTGGGCGCTGGAGATCGACGGGGCGCACTGGCCGGACGGCTACGCCGACGTCGAGACCTACCACCCGACGTTCCTGTACGAGTCGCTGTGGAACGTCGGTGTCGGCGGCCTGGTGATGTGGGCGGACCACCGGTTCCGGCTGTCCGGCGGCCGGGCGTTCGCGCTCTACGTGGCGCTGTACGCGGTCGGGCGCGGCTGGATCGAGGCGCTGCGGATCGACGACGCCGACCACTTCCTCGGCCTCCGGCTGAACGACTACGTGACGGCGGTCGTGCTGGCTCGGCGCCGTCGCCTACCTCGTCGTCCGCCGGGGCACGCCGCGCGAGGAGGTCGTCCAGGAGGCGCCGGACACCTCCGCCGACGTAGCCTCGCCGCCGTGACCTCCCCACCCCTCCAGACGTCAGCGCCGGGGCCGAGGGCTCCGACGACGGGGAGGCGGCCGTGCGGCACGTGCCCGAGCACCACCACGCCCACCGGGACGTCACCGGTGGCTGGCTGCGGCCGGCCGTGTTCGGCGTGATGGACGGGCTGGTGAGCAACACGGCGCTGATCGCCGGGGTCTCCGGTGGCGGGGTCGGGTCCCGGACGGTGCTGCTCGCCGGCGTCGCCGGGCTGGTCGCCGGGGCCTTCTCGATGGCCACCGGCGAGTACGTCGTCGGTGGCCTCGCAGACCGAGCTGACCCGGGCCGAGATCGAGATCGAGAAGGCCGAGATCCGCCGCGTGCCGGAGGCCGAGGAGGCCGAGCTCGCCGCGATCTACGCGAGCCGGGGGGTCGACGAGGCCACCGCGCGGGAGGTCGCCCGGCAGCTGTCGGCCGACCCGGAGCAGGTCTGGCGGGTGCACGCCCGCGAGGAGCTGGGGGTCGACCCCGACGACCTGCCGTCGCCGTGGATGGCCGCGGGCTCGTCCTTCGCCGCGTTCATCGTCGGCGCGGCCGTGCCGCTGCTGCCGTACCTGCTCGGCGCCACCACCGTGCTCGTCCCGCTGCTGCTCGCGCTGCTCGCGCTGTTCGGGGCCGGCGCGCTGGTGAGCCGGTTCACCGACCGCAGCGCGCTGTACAGCGGCGGGCGGCAGCTGCTGCTGGGGGCGCTGGCCGCCAGCCTGACCTACGGCGTCGGCAGCCTGGTCGGGCTGTCCGTCTGAACCCGACCGGCGTCAGCCGGCGCGACGGCCGGAGGCCACCGAGAGCGTCCCGGGCGGGCCGGTCAGCACGGCCGGCTCGGCGGCCGCGAGCCGCAGCTCCACCGTGGTCCAGCCGCCCTCGCTGCGCAGCGTCACGGAGCCGCCGTACACCTCGACGAGCCGCCGGACGACGTACAGCCCCATCCCCAGCCCCTCGCGGGGCCGGGTCGAACCGTTGTCGGCCTGGGTGAACGGCTCGAACAGCCGGCGCGCCGTCTCGCTGTCCAGCGTCGTGCCCTCGTTGCTCACGGTGACCCACACGCCGCTGGCGTCGGAGCCGCCGGCGACCAGGGGGACCGCGCCGTCGGCGCCGTGCTGCTGCGCGTTGTCGACGAGGTTGGCGAGCACCTGGTGCATGGCCCGCCGGTCGATCCGGGCCGTCGTCCCGGCGTCGACGAGCACCGACGGCGCGGGGCAGTCCGCCCGCGCCGCGCCGGCCAGCATGGCGACCTCGGCCGCGACGGCGTCGACCTCGGCGGCGGCGGACGGGTCGGTGGCGATCGCCTCCGCCGCCGTCAGCATGTTCTCCAGCAGCCGGCTGAGCCGCTCCTGCTGCTCCAGCACCGCGCGCAGCAGCTGCTGCCGGGCGGCGGGGTCGAGCCGGTCGCCGCGCTTGAGCAGGGTGAGGGCGGCGCCGCGGATGCCGGTCAGCGGCGTCCGGAACTCGTGGCTGACGGTGCCGATCAGGTCGGTGCGGATCCGGTCGGTCTGCTCCAGCCGGGCACGGACGCTGCTGTGGCCGTGGTCGAGGGCGGCCCGCATCCGGTCCTGCTCGGCGCGGGCCACCTCGCTGGCGTGCCAGAACGCCACCAGCACGGCCGCCTCGAGCAGCACGAAGCCGGAGTGCACCAGGGCCCAGGTCCAGGCGCCGTCCCCGATCAGCGGGCTGTGCTGCAGCGCCACGAAGCCGATCGCCAGGACGTACACCAGCCAGTCCTGGTAGAGCGCGACCGCCGCCACCGCGACGAAGTAGTGCACGTGCAGCTCGGCCCGGTCGTCGAAGAGCACGACGAGCCCGGTGGAGCAGGACAGCAGCGCCAGCGTCGCCGCGGCCGACCGCAGCCGGCGGCGGGCCGGCAGCAGGGCGGCCACCAGGAGCCCGGCGGCGGGCAGGGTGACCGCGAGCGCCTCCGCGGCGGGGACGTCCCGGACCAGGGCGAGCAGCGCCAGCACGGGCAGGTGCGCGGCGACCAGCACGCAGACGAAGCGGTGCCGCCAGGCGAAGTCGGAGGAGCGGAGCTCCCGGCCCACGGGCAGCCGCCAGCGCTCCCGGTGCGTGTGCCCGGGGCGCGGGGGCAAGGAGGCCGACGGCACGTGACCATGCTGCTGCACCGCGCTGCCGACCGCCATGGTCCTATCGGGCCATCCGGCGAGTCGGATGGGGTGCGTCGGCACGGCGGCTCCCCTCCGGCGCCGTGTAACCTCGCAGACATCTGCAGCAGGGCCAGCGACGTCCCGGGTGAGCAGCTCGTTCCACGGCACGACCACCCGAACGGAAGGTCCCGCGCGATGTCCAGCTCCTCCACGTCCCGTCCGGCTGCCCCCGGCTACCCGTCGGCGCTGCCGACCGCCCAGGGCCTGTACGACCCGGCGAACGAGCACGACGCCTGCGGGGTCGCGTTCGTCGTCGACGTGCCCGGCCGGGCCAGCCACGACATCGTGGAGCAGGGGCTCACGGCGCTGCGCAACATGGACCACCGGGGCGCCTCCGGCGCAGAAGCCCGACTCCGGTGACGGCGCCGGCATCCTCGTGCAGGTCCCGGACGCCTTCTACCGCGCGGTCGCGCCGGTCCGCTGCCCGAGGCCGGGCTGTACGCCGTCGGCACCGCGTTCCTGCCGACCAGCCCGCGGGAGGCGGTCGACGCCCAGCTGGCGTTCGAGCGGATCGCCCGCGAGGAGGGCCTGCAGGTCCTGGTGCTGGCGCGACCTGCCGATCGACGCCGCGGGGGCGGGCGTCGGGCGCCACCGCAGCCTCGGTGATGCCGGTCTTCCGGCAGGTGTTCCTCGTCGCAGGGGAGGCGTCGCTGTCGCCGTACGCCCTGGAGCGCCGGGCGTTCGTGACCCGCAAGCGGGCCGAGCACGAGGCCGGCGCTGTACTTCCCGTCGCTGTCGACGCGCACCGTGGTCTACAAGGGGATGCTGACGACCGGGCAGCTGCAGCCGTTCTTCCCCGACCTGTCCGACCCGCGCTTCGTCAGCGCCATCGCGCTGGTGCACTCGCCGCTTCTCGACCAACACCTTCCCGAGCTGGCCGCTCGCGCACCCCTACCGGTACATCGCACACAACGGCGAGATCAACACCGTCCGCGGCAACCGCAACTGGATGCGGGCCCGCGAGGCGCTGCTGCGCGGCCCGGCGGACCTGCCCGACGACCTGGCCCGGCTGTTCCCGGTCTGCACCCCGGGTGCCTCGCGACTCAGCGTCAGCTTCGACGAGGTGCTCGAGCTGCTGCACATGGCCGGCCGCTCGCTGCCGCACGCGGTGCTGATGATGGTCCCGGAGGCGTGGGAGAACGCGCCGGACATGGACCCGGCCAAGCGGGCGTTCTACGAGTTCCACTCCGCGCTGATGGAGCCCTGGGACGGGCCGGCCTGCGTGACCTTCACCGACGGCACGCTGATCGGCGCGGTGCTCGACCGCAACGGGCTGCGTCCGGCGCGCTGGTGGCAGACCGTCGACGGCCGGGTCGTGCTGGCCAGCGAGGTCGGCGTGCTCGACATCCCGGCCGACCAGGTCGTGCGCAAGGGCCGGCTGCAGCCCGGCAAGATGTTCCTCGTCGACACCGCGCAGGGCCGGATCGTCGAGCGACGACGAGGTCAAGTCCGAGCTGGCCGCCGAGCAGCCGTACGACGACTGGCTGCACGCCGGCTTCACCCGGCTGGCCGACCTGCCGGCCAGCGCGCAGCACAGCGTCTACGCACGAGTCGTCCTGCGCCGCCAGCAGACGTTCGGCTACACCGAGGAGGAGCTGCGGGTCCTGCTGCAGCCCGATGGCCCGACCGGCGCTGGAGCCGATCGGCTCGATGGGCACCGACACCCCGGTGGCCGTGCTGTCCGAGCGGCCGCGGCTGCTGTTCGACTACTTCAGCCAGCTGTTCGCGCAGGTCACCAACCCGCCGCTCGACGCGATCCGCGAGGAGCTGGTGACGTGCCTGTCGGCCTCGATCGGCCCGGAGCAGAACCTGCTCGAGCCGGCCCCGGCGTCCTGCCGGCAGATCGTGCTGCCGTTCCCGGTGCATCGACAACGACGAGCTGGCCAAGATCATGCACGTCAACGCCGACGGCGACCAGCCCGGCCTCGCCGCCGTCACCGTCCAGGGCCTCTACCCGGTCAACGGCGGCGGCGAAGCGCTGCGCGACGCGCCTCGACCGGGTCCGCCGCGAGGTGTCCACCGGCCATCGCGGACGGCGCCCGGATCATCGTGCTGTCCGACCGCGACTCCACCGCGCACGATGGCGCCGATCCCGTCGCTGCTGCTGACCTCCGCGGTGCACCACCACCTGATCCGGGAGCAGAGCCGCACCCGGGTCGGCCTGGTGGTCGAGGCCGGGGACGTCCGCGAGGTGCACCACGTCGCGCTGCTGATCGGCTACGGCGCGGCCGCGGTCAACCCGTACCTGGCGATTGAGACGATCGAGGACCTGGTCGGCGCGGGGCGATCTGCCCGGCATCAGCTCGACGACGGCGGCTGCGCAACTACGTCAAGGCGCTCGGCAAGGGCGTCCTGAAGGTGATGTCGCAAGATGGGCATCTCGCACCATCGCCTCCTACACCGGTGCGCAGGTCTTCGAGGCCCTCGGCCTGGCCCAGGAGCTGGTCGACGAGTACTTCACCGGCACCGCCAGCCGGCTCGGCGGGATCGGTCTGGACGTGATCGCCGAGGAGACCGCCGCCCGGCACCGGCGGGCCTACCCGGCCAACCCGGCCGAGCGCGCGCACCGCGCGCTCGAGGTGGGCGGGGAGTACCAGTGGCGTCGCGAGGGCGAGGTGCACCTGTTCAACCCCGAGACCGTCTTCGCGCTGCAGCACGCCACCCGCACCCAGCAGCTACGACGTCTTCCGGGACTACACCGCCAAGGTCGACGCCCTGTCGGCCCGGGCCGGCACGCTGCGCGGGCTGTTCGCGCTGCGCGAGGGGCTGCGCCCGGCGATCGACGTCGACGAGGTGGAGCCGGTCAGCGCCATCGTGACCCGCTTCAACACCGGGGCGATGTCGCTCGGCTCGATCTCGCCGGAGGCGCACGAGACGCTCGCCGTCGCGATGAACATGCTCGGCGGCCGCTCCAACACCGGCGAGGGCGGCGAGGACCCCGAGCGGCTGTACGACCCGGCCCGGCGTAGCGCGATCAAGCAGGTCGCCAGCGGCCGGTTCGGCGTCACCAGCGAGTACCTCGTCAACTCGACCGACATCCAGATCAAGATGGCGCAGGGCGCGAAGCCCGGCGAGGGCGGTCAGCTGCCCGGGCCCAAGGTCAACCCGTACATCGCCAAGACCCGCTACTCCACGCCGGGCGTCGGGCTGATCAGCCCGCCGCCGCACCACGACATCTACTCGATCGAGGACCTCGCCCAGCTCATCCACGACCTGAAGAACGCGAACACGCAGGCGCGGGTGCACGTCAAGCTGGTCGCCGAGGTCGGCGTCGGCACGGTCGCGGCCGGGGTGTCCAAGGCGCACGCCGACGTGGTGCTGGTCTCCGGCCACGACGGCGGGACCGGCGCGTCGCCGCTGACCAGCCTCAAGCACGCCGGCTGCGCCGTGGGAGCTCGGGCTCGCCGAGGTCCAGCAGACGCTGCTGCTCAACGGGCTGCGGGACCGGATCACCGTGCAGGTGGACGGCCAGCTCAAGACCGGTCGTGACGTCGTCATCGCGGCGCTGCTCGGCGCCGAGGAGTACGGCTTCGCCACCGCCCCGCTGGTCGTCGAGCGGCTGCATCATGATGCGCGTCTGCCACCTCGACACCTGCCCGGTCGGGGTCGCCACGCAGAACCCCCGGCTGCGCCAGAACTTCTCCGGCAAGGCCGAGCACGTCGTGACGTTCTTCGAGTACGTCGCCGAGGAGGTGCGCGAGCTACCTGGCCGGCTCGGCTTCCGCACCCTGGAGGAGGCGATCGGCCACGCCGAGGTGCTCGACATCGGCCGGCCGTCGACCACTGGAAGGCCGCGGGTCTCGACCTCACCCCGGTGCTGCACGTGCCGGACCTGCCCGGTCGGGACGCGCGCTGAGCCGCACGACCGCGCAGGACCACGGCCTGCAGCACGCGCTCGACAACACGCTGCTGCAGCTGTGCGAGGGGGCGCTGGCCGACGGCACGCCCGTGCAGCTCGAGCTGCCGGTGCGCAACGTCAACCGCACCGTCGGCACGATGCTCGGCGCCGAGCTGACCCGCCGGCACGGCGGCCGCGGGCTGCCGGACGGCACCATCGACCTGACCTTCCACGGCAGCGCCGGGCAGTCGTTCGGGGCGTTCCTGCCGCGCGGGCATCACCCTGCGACTGGAGGGCGACGCCAACGACTACGTCGGCAAGGGGCTGTCCGGCGGCACGGTCGTCGTGCGGCCGTCCCGGGAGGCGAGGGTCGTCAATCCCGACGACGTTCTCGCGGGCAACGTCCTGGCGTACGGCGCGACCGGCGGCACCCTGCTGGTGCGCGGCGTCGTGGGTGAGCGGTTCTGCGTGCGCAACTCCGGCGCCACCGCGGTGGTCGAGGGCGTCGGCGACCACGCGCTGGAGTACATGACCGGAGGCCGGGTGGCGATCCTCGGGCCGACCGGGCGCAACGTCGCGGCCGGCATGAGCGGCGGCATCGGCTACGTGCTCGACCTCGACCTGGACCGGGTCAACCGCGAGATGGTCGACCTCGTACCGCTCGAGGACGGCGACCGGGAGACGCTGCGGCAGATGCTGGCGCAGCACGCGACGGAGACCGGCTCGCCGGTGGCCCAGGCGCTGATCGACAGCGCTGCGCTGACCCCGGACTGGGCGGCCCGGTTCACCATGATCCTGCCGAGGGACTACCGGCGGGTGCTCGCCGCCATGGAAGAGGCCCGCGAGAGCGGTCGCCGACGTCGACGAGGCCGTCATGGCCGCGGCCGCGGTCTGAGGGAGCGAGAGATGGCCGACCCCACCGGTTTCCTCAAGAACGACCGCAAGACGCCCACCCGCCGCCCGGTCGACGTACGCATCCGCGACTGGCGCGAGGTCTACGAACCGATCGCCGGTCGACGGCGTCCGCACGACCAGGCGGCCGCTGCATGGACTGCGGCATCCCGTTCTGCCACAACGGCTGCCCGCTCGGGAACCTCATCCCGGAGTGGAACGACCTGGTCCGCGCGACGACTGGCGCGGAGGCGATCGAGCGGCTGCACGCCACCAACAACTTCCCGGAGTTCACCGGGCGGCTGTGCCCGGCGCCCTGCGAGGCGGCCTGCGTGCTCGGGCATCCAGCGAGGACCCGGTGACCATCAAGCAGGTCGAGGTCGAGATCATCGACCGGGCCTGGGACAGCGGCTGGGTCGCCCCGCAGCCGGCCGCCGAGCGGACCGGCCGCCGGGTGGCCGTGGTCGGGTCCGGCCCGGCCGGTCTGGCCGCCGCCCAGCAGCTCACCCGGGCCGGCCACGACGGTCACCGTGCTACGAGCGGGCCGACCGGATCGGCGGGCTGCTGCGCTACGGCATCCCCGAGTTCAAGATGGAGAAGCACGTCCTGGACCGGCGGCTGGAGCAGATGCGGGCCGAGGGCACCGAGTTCCGGACCGGGGTCGACGTCGGCGGTGGACGTGACCGTCGGCGTCGAGCGCTGCGCGCGGAGTACGACGCGGTGCTCGCTGGCCGGCGGCGCGCACCGCCTGCCGCGACCTGCCGGCTCCCGGGCCGGGAGCTGGCCGGCATCCACCAGGCGATGGAGTACCTCGACGCCGGCGAACCGGGTGCAGCAGGGCGACCTCGAGCAGCCGCCGATCGACGCGCGACCGGCAAGCACGTCGTGATCATCGGCGGCGGCGACACCGGTGCCGACTGCCTCGGCACGGCGCACCGGCAGGGCGCGGCCTCGGTGCACCAGCTCGAGATCCTGACCCGGCCGCCGGACACCCGCGACGCGTCCACCCCTGGCCCACCTGGCCGCTGGTGCTACCGCGACGCCGCCGCCCACGAGGAGGGCGGCGAGCGGGTCTTCGCGCGTGCAGCACCGCCCGCTTCGTCGGCGACGGCACGGGCGCGCGCTGCGGGCGCTGCGAGCACCTCGAGGTACGAGATGGTCGACGGCCGGTTCGAGAAGGTGCCGGGCACCGAGTTCGACCTGCCGTGCGACCTGGTGCTGCTGGCGATCGGCTTCAGCGGCCCGGAGCGGCCCGGCCTGCTGGACGAGCTCGGGGTCGAGCTCGACCGACCGCGGCAACGTCGCCCGGGACGGCGGACTGGTCGACCAGCGTGCCCGGCGTCTTCGTGGCCGGGGACATGGGCCGCGGCCAGAGCCTCATCGTCTGGGCGATCGCCGAGGGCCGGTCCGCGGCGCGGCCGTCGACGCGGGCTCACCGGGGAGACCCTGCTGCCGCGCCGCTGACGCCGACCGGCCGCTGACCGCACGCCCCTGACCCCGACGAACGGGCACCGTGAAACGCCGAGCCAAGATCGTCTGCACGCTGGGCCCGGGGTGGCCTCACGAGCGCCATCCGCGAGCTCGTCCGGGCCGGGATGGACGTCGCCCGGCTGAACATCTCCCACGGCACGCACGACCACCTGCGCGACCTTACCTGTGGATCCGCGCAGGCCGGCGACGTCACCGGTCACAGCGTCGGCGTCCTCGCCGACCTCCAGGGCCCGAAGATCCGGCTCGGCCGGTTCGCCGACGGCCCGGTGGTCTGGGCCGCGGGCGAGACCGTGGTCATCACCACGCGAGGACGTGCCCGGTCACGCCGACCAGGTCTCCACCACGTACGAGGACCTGGCCGCGCGACGTGCGCGGCCGGCGACCGCGCTGCTCGTCGACGACGGCAACGTGGCGCTGAGCGTGACCGCCGTCGAGGGCCCCGACGTCCACTGCCTGGTCACCGAGGGCGGGCCGGTCTCGAACAACAAGGGCCTGTCAACCTGCCGGGCGTCGCGGTCAGCGTGCCGGCGCTGTCGGACAAGGACGTCGAGGACCTGCGCTTCGCCGCTCGCTGCGGGTCGACCTCGTCGCGCTGTCGTTCGTGCGCGTCGCCGGCGACGTCGACGCGGTGCATCGCATCATGGACGAGGGGGCGTCCGGCTGCCGATCCTCGCCAAGATCGAGAAGCCGGAGGCGGTGGACAACCTCGAGGCATCGTCGACGCCTTCGACGGGGTGATGATCGCCCGCGGCGACCTCGGTGTCGAGATGCCGCTCGAGCTGGTCCCGCTGGTGCAGAAGCGGGCCGTGCAGCTGCGCCGCGAGCTGGCCAAGCCGGTCATCGTCGCGACCCAGATGCTCGACTCGATGATCACCCTCGCGGCCGACCCGCGCCGAGGCCTGCGACGTCGCCAACGCCGTCCTCGACGGCGCGGACGCGTTGATGCTCTCCGGCGAGACCAGCGTCGGCGGCTACCCGGTGCAGACGGTCGCCACGATGGCCCGGATCATCGTGGCGGCCGAGTCGGGCGGGGCCGCGCGTGCCGCCGCTGGTGCGCGAGCCGCGTACCCGGTGCGGGGCGATCGCCCGCGCCGCCTCCGAGGTGGGCGCCGGCGGTCGGGGCGCGCGCGCTGGTGGCCTTCACCGTGCGGGCGACACCGCCCGTCGGCTCGCCGGCACCGCTCGGCCATCCCGCTGCTGGCCTTCACCCCGCTCGCCGAGGTCCGCAGCCAGCTGGCGCTGGTGTGGGGCGTCGAGACGTTCCTCGTCCCGGCGGTGACGACCACCGACGAGATGGTCGAGCAGGTGGAGCAGGCCATGCTCGACCTCGGCCGGGGGGAGCGCGGCGAGCTGATCGTCGTCGTCGCGGGCAGCCCGCCGGGCGTCGCCGGCGGGACGAACGCGATGCGCGTGCACCGGTTGGGCGACGCCCCGCCCAGCCGCGCTCCGGGGTGCCCTCGGTGGCCGGACCCACACGGCTTTTGAGACCGCTGCCCCCGGTGGGCTTCGAAGGCAGATGTCGGTGGTTTGGCGCACCGTCGTCACGGTAGCCGGTTGCGCGACGGGGGCGCGCCGCGATCGTACGATCCGTCGTACCCGGACGCGCCACCCGCCGCCGACCCCGAAGGCCAGTCGTGCCTGCCAGCCCGACCCGCCCGCCCGCCGCGTCCTCATCGCCGAGGACGAGGCGCTGATCCGCCTCGACCTGAACGAGATGCTCGAGGAGGAGGGGTACGACGTCGTCGGCGAGGCCGGCGACGGCGCGACCGCCGTCCGGCTGGCCGACGAGCTGCGCCCGGACCTGGTGATCCTCGACGTCAAGATGCCCGTGCTGGACGGCATCGCGGCGGCGGAGCAGATCGTCCCGCCCGGATCGCGCCCGTGGTGCTGCTGACCGCGTTCAGCCAGCGCGACCTGGTCGAGCGGGCCCGCGAGGCCGGCGCGATGGCCTACCTGGTCAAGCCGTTCCAGAAGAAGGACCTCCTGCCCGCGATCGAGATGGCGCTGGCCCGCTTCGCCGAGCTGGTCGCGCTCGAGGTGGAGGTCGGCGACCTCACCGGGCGGCTCGAGGCGCGCAAGATCGTGGACCGGGCCAAGGCGCTGCTGCAGACCGAGCACGGGATGACCGAGCCGGACGCCTTCCGGTGGATCCAGCGGCACCTCGATGGACGGGCGCCGGACCATGCGCGCCGTGGCCGAGGACGTGCTGGCGGGCGGCCGGCCACTCGGTGCCGGCGCCGCTGGCCGAGCGCCTGACCGCCCCGCATCCGGGGTCACCACCTGACCGGACCGGTCACGACGGGCGCAGGTCAGCTAGCGACGCGACGAGCAGACGATCTGCCTACCGCGACCCGTGCGTGCGCGCGTGGTCTCGGCGCCGACACCCAGGAGACGCGTGGATCTGCACGCCGCTCGCTTCGACCTGGAGAATGCCCGATCGCCGACCGATCTGGCGCGGGCTCGCCGGCGCCCTGGCCGGCCTGCCGTGCGGCAGCGACGACGAGAGGACACGGCGACCCCGGCAGCTCGCCGCCCGGCGCCAGCGAGCCTCCAGGCGCCGTGCCGGCGGCCACGAACACCGCTGACGGCGTGCTGACGATCGGCACCCTGCTCCCGCAGACCGGCACCCTCGCCTTCCTCGGCCCGCCCGAGTTCGCCGGCGTCGACCTGGCGGTCCAGGAGATCAACGCTGCGGGCGGCGTGCTCGGCAAGCCGGTCGAGAAGTTCGACTGCGACTCCGGTGACACCTCCACCAACATCGCGACCCAGTCCTCGACCGCCTGCTGATCCAGAACGGCGGACGCCATCATCGGCGCGGCGTCCTCCGGCGTCTCGTTGACCGTCATCGACCAGATCACCGGTGCCGGGTGTCATCCAGTTCTGCCCGGCCAACACCTCGCCGGACTTCACCGACTACCCGGACAACGGCCTGTACTTCCGGACCGCCCCGTCCGACGTGCTGCAGGGCCGTGTCGCCGGCAACCTGATCGTCGAGGACGGCAACGCCACGCTCGGCATCCTCGCGCTGCAGGACGCCTACGGCACCGGGCTGGCCAAGAACGTCACCGAGACCGTCACCGGCGGCCAGGGCGAGGTCGTCGCCGAGCCGGTCATCTACGACCCGAAGGCGCCGAGTTCGCCGCCGAGGTTCGCAAGATCAAGGCGGCCGACCCGGACGCGATCGTCGTGATCGGCTTCGACGAGTCCGCCAAGATCATCCAGGAGCTCGTCAAGCAGGGCATCGGCCCGCAGCAGGGCAAGAAGCTCTACCTGGTCGACGGCAACACCGGCAACGCGCTCGGCGAGAAGCTCCCGGCCGGCACCCTGCTGGGCGTCAAGGGCACCCTGCCCGGCGCCGAGGCTCCCGACAGCTTCCGCCAGCCGCTGCTGGCGATCGACCCGGCGCTCAAGGACTTCAACTACGCCGGTGAGTCCTACGACGCCATCGTGCTCACCGCGCTGGCGGCCGTCGCGGCCAAGAGCGACGCCGGCACCGACGATCGCCAAGAAGCTCGTCGAGGTGACCCGCGGCGGCGAGAAGTGCACCACCTTCAAGGCCTGCAGCGACCTGCTCGCGGCCGGCACGGACATCGACTACGACGGGATCAGCGGCCCGATCGAGTTCAGCCCCAAGGGTGACCCGCTCGAGGCCACCATCAACATCAGCACCTACGACGCCACGAACAAGATCTCCGCGGACGTCGTGTACAAGCGCGGCAAGCTCGAGGGCTGACCGCCCGCACTCCCCGCACGACCTGCACGAGGAGGGCCCGGCCGCGTGCGGCCGGGCCCTCCGGCACGTCCGGCACCCGTGGGTCGGCGCAGGGGAACGGGCCGGTCCGCGATAGGATCGTCGACATGAAGGATCTTGGCGTCATGGCGATCGGCATCGTTGTCTTCAGCGTTCTCACCTACGGCATCGTGGCCATCGGGGACGAGCGCACCCAGGGCAGCAACACCAAGAACGGCGTCATGGTCGGACCGCCGGCGCCGGACGGCGTCGAGGTCGACGTGAACCGGATCCACGCTCCCGAGGAGCGCGCGCCGCACGGTGGCGGCGAGGGCTGAGCCCTCCGGGACGCCGCGCGCCCGGCGGCTGCGCCGGGCGCGGCCGGCAGCTAGGCGCGGGCCAGCGTCCCGAGGTACAGCTCGATGACCTTCGGGTCGTTCATGAGCTCCTTGCCGCTGGCGGTGTACGCCGTGCGGCCCTGGTCGAGCACGTACCCGCGGTCGCAGATCTGCAGGCACCGGCGGGCGTTCTGCTCGACCATGACGACCGAGACGCCGGTCTTGTTGATCTGCCGGACCCGGATGAAGACCTCGTCCTGCAGGGCGGGGGACAGGCCGGCGGACGGCTCGTCCAGCAGCAGCACCGACGGCGCCATCATCAGGGCGCGGCCCATCGCCACCATCTGGCGCTCGCCGCCCGACAGCGAGCCGGCCCGCTGCTTGCGGCGCTGCCCGAGCGCCGGGAACAGGTCGGTGACGAAGGCGAACCGCTCGGGAAACAGCTTGGGCGTCTGGAAGACGCCCATCTGCAGGTTCTCCTCGATGGTCAGGCTGGGGAAGACGTTCTCGGTCTGCGGCACGAAGCCGACGCCCTTGCGGACCAGCGCGTGCGCCTTCATGCCGGTGATGTTCTCGCCGCGCAGCGTCACGGTGCCGCTGCGGACGCCGACCAGCCCGAACAGCGCCTTGAGGGCGGTCGACTTGCCGGCCCCGTTGGGACCGATGATGCCGACCAGCTCGCCCTCCTTCACGTAGAGGTCGCAGCCGTTGAGGATGTTGACGCCCGGCACGTAGCCGGCCACCAGGTCGTCGGCCACCAGCAGCGCGCCCTCGGCGCCCGCCAGGTGCCCGGACCGGTCGCGGATCTCGTCCGTCGGGCGGCTGCTCACGGGTGCTCCTTCGTCGGGTGCTGGGCGGCGTGCAGCTCGGCCTCACCGGCCGCGATCTGGGCCTGCTCGTCCTCCTCGCTGATGGGCGCGTCGTGATGCGCCCCGAGGTAGGCGTCGATGACCGCCGGGTTCGCCATGATCTCGTCCGGGGTGCCCTCGGCGATGATCCGCCCCTGCGCCATCACGACGACCCAGTCGCTGATGTCGCGGACCATGTCCATGTCGTGCTCGACGAACAGGACGGTCATCCCGTCCTCGCGCAGGCTCTTGACGTGCCCGAGCAGCGACTGGGTGAGCGCCGGGTTCACCCCGGCCATCGGCTCGTCGAGCATCACCATGTCGGGCTCGACCATGAGGGCGCGGGCCATCTCCAGCAGCTTGCGCTGCCCGCCGGACATGCTGCCGGCGAAGTCGTCGCGCTTGGCGTCGAGCTTGAAGCGTCGGAGCAGGTCGTCCGCCCGGTCGGTGTTCGCCTGCTCCTGGGCCCGCCAGAAGGTGGGCACGATCGCCCGCAGGAAGCTCTCGCCGCGCTGGCCGGTGGCGCCGAGCAGCATGTTCTGCATCACCGTGAGGCGGGACAGCGCCTTGGTGAGCTGGAACGTGCGGACCATCCCGCGCCGGGCCACCTTGTACGACGGCATGCCGGCCAGCGACACGCCGTTGAACGTCCAGGTGCCGGTGTCGGGCTTGTCGAACCCGGTCAGCAGGTTGAAGAAGGTGCTCTTGCCCGCCCCGTTCGGCCCGATCAGCGCCGTGATGGAGCCGCGTTGCACCTCGAAGTGGTCCACGTCGACGGCGGTCAGGCCGCCGAACCGGCGGGTCACCTTGTCGGCGACGAGCATCGGGTCGGGCTTGCTGCCGCCGGGCACGGCGGGGGCGTCGCGCAGCGCGGCCACCGCGGCGTCGCGCCGGGCCGTCCGGTCCGCGCCGGGCACGGTGGTGTCCGGCACGCCCACCTCGACGGGGGTGTCCGGAGTCGGGTCAGCGGGCATCGAGCGCGATCTCCCTGCGGTCGCCGAACAGTCCCTGGGGCCGGAAGATGGCCAGCGCCATCAGCCCCAGTCCCACCAGCATGAGGCGTACCACGCCGACCTGGCTCGTCGACAGGATCGCCGAGGACACGTAGCCGGCGTCGCGCGCCTGGTTGAGGATGTTGTCGGTCAGGGAGAGCAGCGTCCAGAAGATGACCGCTCCCACGACCGGGCCGAGCACCCGCGCCGCGCCGCCCAGGATGACGATGGTGAGGGCGTAGTTCGTGGTCTCGACGCCGAAGGTGTCGGGCTGCACGACGGCGTTGCCGAAGGCGGTCATGAAGCCGCCCAGGCTGCCGAGGACGCCGCCGAGCACCAGGCTCTGCAGCTTGTAGGAGTAGACGTTCTTGCCGAGGCTGCGCACGGCGTCCTCGTCCTCGCGGATCGCCTTGAGCACCCGCCCCCAGGGGCTGCGCATCAGCGAGAAGACCAGCAGGCAGGACAGCACGACGAGCACCCAGCCGACCGACAGCACCCAGGTCTGCCGCTCGTCGAACGTCACGGCGCCGATGCCGTACCGGCCGGTGCCGTAGGGGTTGAGGGAGTAGAAGCCGTCGGAGAACCGGCCGAGGCCGTCCGAGCCGTTGGTCCACTCGGACAGGGTCACCGACCGGACGAGCAGCCGGACGATCTCGGCGGCGGCGAGCGTCACGATCGCCAGGTAGTCCGCGCGCAGCCGCAGCGCCGGGGCGCCGAGCAGCAGCGCCAGCACGACAGCGCCGGCCAGGCCGATGGCGATGCCGACCAGCGTCGGCAGGCCGAAGGTGGCGACGGTGATCGCCAGGCCGTACGCCGCGACGCCGAGGAACGCCGCCTGCCCGAAGTTCAGCAGGCCGGTGTAGCCGAAGTGCACGTTCAGGCCGATCGCCGCGAGGGCGAAGATGACCGTGTCGAGCCCCACCGCCGCGCGCAGCGCGTTGGTGATGATCAGTCCCCAGTCCACGGGTGCCGCCTCTCGGGTTGGGGGGTCAGCCCACGCGCTCGCGTCGTCCCAGGAGGCCCTGGGGACGCACGAGCAGGATGAGGATGAGGATGGCCAGGGCGCCGGCGTTCTTGAGCTCCGGTGGCACGACCAGGGTCGACACCTGGATGAAGATGCCGACGATGACGCTGCCGAGCAGGGCGCCGAACGCGGTGCCCAGGCCGCCGAGCGTGACGCCGGCGAAGACCAGCAGGAGGATCTGGAAGCCCATCTGGAACGTGACCTGCTGCGCGAGCCCGAGCATCACGCCGGCCAGCCCGGCCAGCCCGGCGCCGGCGATCCAGACGGTGGAGATGACCCGCTCGACGTCGATGCCGGACGACGCGGCCAGCGCCCGGTTGTCGGCGACGGCCCGGGTGGCCTTGCCGATCCGGGTCCGCAGCAGCACGAAGCCGAACGCCACCAGGACCAGCGTGCAGATGACGATGCTGAAGATGTCCTTGTCGGCCAGCGCGAACGGCCCGTAGTCCTTCGCCACCTGCCCCCGGAAGGCGTTGTACGGCCGTGAGGAGCCGCCGAACACGTACAGGTAGAAGCCCCGCGCGAACAGCGCCAGACCGATGGTCACCACGATCATCGCGATGAGCCCGGTCCGGCGGGAGCGCAGCGGGCGCCACAGGATCCGGTCCTGGACCCCGCCCAGCGCCGCCGACAGGATCACCGCCAGCGGGGCGGCGATCAGGAAGGGCAGGTCCAGCCGGACGTTGAACAGGTAGGTGAGCAGCCCGCCGAGGGTGATCAGCTCACCGTGCGCGAAGTTCACCAGCCCGGTCGTGCCGTAGATCAGCGACAGCCCGACCGCCGCCAGCGCGATGATCAGGCCGAAGTTCAGCCCCTCCACGGCCAGCTGGATCCCGCGCTCGAGGTCGCCCTGGACGGCCCGCTCCCGGCCCGCGCCGAGCGGGAAGATCACGTTGCGTTGCTGCGCGGGGTTGACCTCGAGCACCACCTCGGCGCTGGCGCCCTCGCGGAGGTCGACGTCGCTGGGCAGGGTGTCCTCGTCGAGAGTCACGGTGTAGCTGCCCGGGCCGGGGACCGGGATGGAGAACTGGCCGTCGGGGCCGCTCTCGTCGGAGCCGACCTCGGTGCCCTGGGGGCCGGCGACCGAGATGGTCACCCCCGGGACGGGCTCGGCCCCGTTGCGCAGCCGGCCCTGGACGGCCTCCCCGGCGCCGACGGCCAGCGCCGGCGGGGCGAGGAGCAGGAGGCTGAGCAGCGTGAGCAGGCCGGGAAGGACGGCCAGCACGGTCTTGCGCACGCATCCTCCAGGTGGGGGTGTCGGCGCCGGGCGGCCCGAAACCGGTGCGGGAGCATAACCACAGAGATCGAGACGGCCGCTGCCCGTTCCACAACGGTCCGGCATCGACGGCGTCGCGCTCCCCAGGGGTCGGGTCGCGTTCAGCGCAGCGCTGCGACCAGCGCCGTCAGCAGCGGCGCGGCGACCAGCGCCGGGAGCATGTCGCCGACCGGGACCGGCTTGATCGCGAGCAGGCGCAGGCCGACCCCGAGCAGCAGCACCCCGCCCGTCGCGGTGAGCGCGGCGACCTGCGCCTCGGGCAGCAGACCGCCCAGCAGCGCGCCGGCGACGGTGAGCGAGCCCTGCACGACCCCGACCGAGACGACCGAGGCCGCGACGCCCCAGCCCAGGGAGGCGGCGAACGCCAGTGACGCGAAGCCGTCGAGGGTGCTCTTCAGGGCGAGCTGCTCGATGCCGCGACCCAGGCCGTCGGAGAGCGGTCCGAGCACCGCCAGCGGGCCGACGCAGAACACCAGGGACGCGGACACGTAGCCCTCGACGAAGCGCTCCCGGCCCTCTCCGGCGCGGCGCGCGAGCCGCCGCTGCAGCCAGGCCCCGCTGCCCTCCAGGCGGTCCTCCAGCCGCAGCAGGCTGCCGGTGATCCCGCCGGTCAGCAGGGCGCCCAGCACCAGCAGCAGGCCGGCGCTCGGGCCGACCGAGGCGAGCAGCGCGGGGCTGCCGAGGCCGCCCGCCACGTTCAGGCCGCCGATGACCAGGGTGACGAGCCCCAGGGCGTCGGTGACGGTGGACCGGGTGCGCGCCGGCAGCCGGCCGCGCAGCGCGATGCCCGCCCCCGAGCCGACCAGGATCGTTGCCATGTTCAGGACCGTCCCGGCGCCGCGCACCTGCTGTCCACCTCCCGCTGTTCTGTCCCGGCCTGGCGCAGTACGTTCTGACGCCAGGTCCGGCCGGGGGAGCGTAGGAGGTTCGCCCGGACCACCCCCCTCGACCTTGGGAGCAGCGACGTGCGGCCCATGCTCCGCGTCCGACCGGCCGACGAGGCCGACCTTCCCGTGCTGCTGACGCTGAGCGAGGAGCTGCGCGAGCAGCTGCTGCCCGGCGACATGCGCTCCCGCTCGACCAGCGCGACCCGTGCGGCGCTGCGGGAGCGCTACGCCGAGGCGCTCGCCGACCGGCGCCGGCACCTGGTCGTCGTGGTCGACGACGCCGCCGCGGGAGAGGTGCTCGGGATGGCGCTGCTCACGGTCGCCACCGCGGACCCGCTGCTCGACGACGTGGTGGTGCACATGAGCCACGCCGTGGTCGCCGACCGGCACCGCCGGCGGGGCGCCGGCCGGGCGCTGGTCGGCGCTGCCGCGACCTTCGCCGAGGAGCGCGGGGTGGGCCAGCTCGTCGTGTCGGTGCACCCGACCTCCCGGGAGGCGAACCGCTTCCTGGCGCGGCTCGGCTTCGCCCCGCTCACCGTGCGCCGGTCCGCCTCGGTGGCCGGCGTCCGTCGCCGGCTGGCCGCCGGCGAGACCCGGCAGGTCGAGCACGCCGTCCCGCGCCGGCGCCGCACCCCCCGGCTGGGTCGCAGCCTGATCCGGCCCGTTCCGCACGCCGACGAGGGCGAGCGCCGGCTGCACCCCCGGCCGCTGCCGGAGTGAGCGGGCCGGGTGCCCGCGGCGGTCCCTAGACTCGCGCCGTGGCAGCTGTGAAGGACGTCGAGCCCGCCCGCCCCCGGTTGCTCCTGCTCGACGGGCACTCGCTGGCCTACCGGGCCTTCTTCGCGCTGCCGGTCGAGAACTTCTCGACCACCGACGGGCAGCCCACCAACGCCGTCTACGGCTTCACCGCCATGCTCATCAACGTGCTGCGCGACGAGCGGCCCACCCACCTCGCGGTGGCCTTCGACGAGAGCGCCGCCGACGTTCCGGCACGAGGCCTACGCCGACTACAAGGCCGGCCGGGCCGAGACCCCGACCGACTTCCGCGGCCAGGTGAGCCTGGTGAAGGAGGTCCTGGACGCGCTGCGCGTCCCGCGGGTCAGCAAGCCCGGCTTCGAGGCCGACGACGTCATCGCGACGCTCGCGACGCAGGCCGCCGCCGAGGGCATGGACGTCCTCATCGTCACCGGCGACCGGGACGCCTTCCAGCTGGTCAGCGAGCGGGTGACCGTGCTGTACAACTCGCGTGGCGTGTCGGACATGCGTCGGATGACGCCGGACGGCCGTGCAGGAGAAGTACGGCCTGTCGCCCGAGCAGTACCCGGAGTTCGCGGCGCTGCGCGGCGACCCGAGCGACAACCTGCCGAACGTGCCGGGCCTGGGCGAGAAGACCGCGACCAAGCTCATCCAGCAGTACGGCGACGTGGGCGCGCTCATCGACGCGGTCGACGAGGTCAAGGGCAAGGTCGGCGACAGCCTGCGGGAGCGCGCCGCCGACGTGCTGCGCAACCGCCGGCTCACCGAGCTCGAGCGGGACGTGCCGCTCGAGGTCGGGCCGCACGACCTGCGGCTGGGCCAGTGGGACCGCGACGAGGTCCACAAGGTCTTCGACGCCCTGCAGTTCCGGGTGCTGCGGGAGCGGCTCTACGCGACGCTGTCCTCGGTCGAGCCGGAGGCCGAGCAGGGCTTCGAGGTGGACGCCCGGGTGCTCGAGCCGGGCGAGGTCCGGCGCGTTCCTGGCCGGGCTGCCGGCGGGTGTGCGGGTCGGCGCTGCACGTGCGCGGCACGTGGGCCCGGGGCACCGGCGACGCGACCGGGCTGGGCCTGGCCTGCCAGTCCGCGCCGGAGGGGGAGCCGCGCGGGGACGACGCGGCCTACCTGGACCTGGCCGCGCTGGACGCCGACGACGAGCAGGCCCTGGCGGCGTGGCTCGCCGACCCGGGGGTGCCGAAGGCGCTGCACGACGCGAAGGGACCGCTGCTGGCGCTGTGGCGCACGCGGGCTCGACCTGGTCGGCGTGACCAGCGACACCGCGCTCGCGGCCTACCTGGCGCTGCCCGGTCAGGGCGTGTTCGACCTCGGCGACCTGGCGCTGCGCTACCTGCGCCGCGAGCTGCGGGCCGAGTCCGCCGGCCCGGCCGACGGCCAGCTGACCCTGGACGGCGGGGAGGAGGCCGAGGACGACCGGGCCGCGGCGGACGCCGTCCTGCAGGCCCGGGCGGTCGCCGACCTGGCGGTCGCGCTGGACCAGGACCTGGAGCGGCGCGGCGGCACGCGCTGCTGCGCGACGTGGAGCTGCCGCTGGTCCGGGTGCTCGCCGCAGTGCGAGCGGACCGGGATCGCCGCCGACGTCGAGCACCTCGTCGGGCTGGAGTCCCGGCTGCCGCGAGCTGGTGAAGGCCGCCGCGGAGGCGGCGTACGAGAGCGTCGGCCACGAGTTCCACCTGGGCAGCCCGAAGCAGCTGCAGGCGCTGCTCTTCGACGAGCTGGGGCTGCCGAAGACCAAGAAGATCAAGACCGGCTACACCACCGACGCGGACGCCCTGCAGAACCTGCTCGGCAGCCACCCCGTCATCGAGCGGCTGCTGCACCACCGCGAGATGACCCGGCTGCTGATGGTGGTGGAGAAGCAGCTGCTGCCGACCGTCGCCGACGACGGCCGGATCCACACCACGTTCAAGCAGATGGTGGCCGCCACCGGCCGGCTGTCGAGCGACAACCCGAACCTGCAGAACGTCCCGATCCGCACCGCCCAGGGCCGCGAGATCCGGCGGGCTTCGTGGCCGGGCCGGGCTTCGAGTCGCTGATGACCGCCGACTACTCGCAGATCGAGATGCGGATCATGGCCCACCTGTCGCGGGACGAGGGGCTGATGGAGGCGTTCTCGACGGGGGAGGACCTGCACACCTTCGTCGCGTCCCGGGCGTTCGGCGTGCCGGTCGAGCAGGTCGACCCGGAGCTGCGCCGCCGGGTCAAGGCGATGTCCTACGGCCTGGCGTACGGGCTGTCGGCGTTCGGCCTGGCCAGCCAGCTGCGGATCTCCACCGAGGAGGCCAAGGAGCAGATGACGGCGTACTTCGAGCGGTTCGGCGGCATCCGCGACTACCTGCGCGACGTCGTCGACCAGGCCCGCAGGGACGGCTACACCTCCACCATCCTGGACCGCCGGCGCTACCTGCCCGACCTGCAGCAGCGACAACGGCCAGCGCCGCGCGATGGCCGAGCGGATGGCGCTCAACGCCCCGATCCAGGGCAGCGCCGCCGACATCATCAAGCTGGCGATGCTCGGCGTCTCCCGGGCGCTGCGCGAGCAGGGGCTGCGCAGCCGGCTGCTGCTGCAGGTGCACGACGAGCTGGTGCTCGAGGTCGCCGAGGGCGAGCGCGAGGAGCTCGAGGTGCTGGTGCGCCGGGAGATGGGCAGCGCGTACCCGCTCGACGTGGCGCTCGACGTCAGCGTCGGGGTCGGCCGCACCTGGGACGACGCCGGGCACTGACCGGCCGGGCCCTCACCGGCCCGGGCCGGTGAGCTCGAGCAGCATCCGGGTGTTGCCGAGGGTGTTCGGGCGCACCCGGGCGAGGTCGAGGAACTCGGCCACGCCCTCGTCCGGGGACTGCAGCAGCTCCTCGAGCGCCCCGGCGTCCACCGCGACGTGCTGGACCGCCCGGAAGCCGTGCCGGCCGAAGAAGTCGGTCTCGAAGGTCAGGCAGAACACCCGGGCCACCCCGAGGGCGCGGGCCTGGTCGAGCAGCCGGTCGAGCAGCCGCGCGCCGACCCCGGAGCCGCGGACCTCGGGCGAGACGGCGAGCGTACGGACCTCGGCCAGGTCGGACCAGAGCACGTGCAGCGCGCCGCAGCCGACGACCCGGTCGCCCTCGACCGCGACGAAGAACTCCTGGACGTCCTCGTACAGCGTCACGGTGGCCTTGCCGAGCAGCCGGCGGTCGGCGGTCCAGGCGTCGACCAGGTCGCGGATCTGCGGGACGTCGGAGGTCCGGGCCCGGCGGACGACGGTGGTCAGGACCCGGCCCCCCGGTGCGCGACGAAGATCGCGTGCCGGGCATGAGCCGGCCGCGCAGCGGCGACCACTGCCCCCACTCGCGGTCGTGCCCGGCCGGCCACTCCGGCTCGACGAGGTCGTCCAGGACCAGGCCGGCGGCGACGAGCTCGCGGACCCGGTCGCCGAGGGTGCGGTGGTGCTCGACGTAGATCGCGCGCGCCGTCGTCGTCCTCCTCGACGTACGGCGTCCGGTCGAAGTAGCTCTGCCGCACGGTCAGCCCGGCCGGGCCCGGGTCGTCCGGGAAGGCCCAGCGCATCGGGTGCGTGACCGAGAAGACCAGCCGCCCGCCGGGCCGCAGCACCCGGCGCGACCTCGCGCATGCGCGCCGGCGGAGTCGGCGACGAACGGGATGCCGCCGAACGCCGAGCACCACGACGTCGAAGCACGCGTCGCGGAACGGCAGCGCCTGCGCGTCGGCCTGCACCAGCCGCGGCACCGCCGTCCCGCTGCGCGCGTCGAGCACGCCGGGCCTGCTGCAGCTGGCCGGCGAGACGTCGAAGGCGGTGACCCGAGCGCCCCGGCCCGGACCAGCCAGCGGGCGCCCTGCGCCGCGCCGCAGCCGACCTCGAGCACGTCCCGGCCGGCGCACGTCGCCGAGCAGGCGCGGCCGTCGGCCTCGCGCAGGCCCTCCGGGCACCAGAGCAGGTCGGCGTCGCCGAGGAACGCGCCGTGCTCGTCCTGGTACTCGCGCGCGCGTAGGCGTCCCACCAGACGCCGGTTGGCCCGGGCGCTCTCCGGCGGCCCGGCGGGGCGGTGCGACCACCGCGGCCGGTGGCGTTCGACTCGGGTCGCGCTCATGCGGCTAGTGTTGTCCGGCACGTGTCGCGCCACGTGACCCGTCCCACCGTCCCGGCCGTCCGCGTTGTCCCGACCCCGTCCCGACCGCCCTGCCCGGGCTGTCCTCGAACCCCACCCGCTCCGGAGCCTCTCCCTTGACGTCCACGCTCTCGACACCCCCTCCACCCCGCAGGTCGCCATCAACGACATCGGGTCCATGGAGGACTTCCTCGCCGCCATCGACGAGACGATCAAGTACTTCAACGACGGCGACATCGTCGAAGGCACGATCGTCAAGGTCGACCGCGACGAGGTCCTGCTCGACATCGGCTACAAGACCGAGGGCGTCATCCCCTCGCGCGAGCTGAGCATCAAGCACGACGTCGACCCCAACGAGGTCGTCAGCGTCGGTGACCTCGTCGAGGCCCTCGTCCTCCAGAAGGAGGACAAGGAGGGTCGGCTGATCCTGTCCAAGAAGCGCGCGCAGTACGAGCGCGCCTGGGGCACGATCGAGAAGATCAAGGAGGAGGACGGCATCGTCACCGGCACGGTGATCGAGGTCGTCAAGGGCGGTCTGATCCTCGACATCGGCCTGCGCGGCTTCCTGCCCGGCGTCGCTGGTCGAGATGCGCCGCGTGCGCGACCTCCAGCCGTACGTCGGCAAGGAGCTCGAGGCGAAGATCATCGAGCTGGACAAGAACCGCAACAACGTCGTCCTGTCCCGCCGGCAGTGGCTCGAGCAGACCCAGAGCGAGGTGCGCAGCACCTTCCTGGCCACCCTGCAGAAGGGCCAGGTCCGCTCCGGCGTCGTCTCCTCGATCGTCAACTTCGGCGCGTTCGTCGACCTCGGCGGCGTCGACGGCCTGGTGCACGTCTCCGAGCTGTCCTGGAAGCACATCGACCACCCGAGCGAGGTCGTCGAGGTCGGCCAGGAGGTCACCGTCGAGGTGCTCGACGTCGACCTGGACCGCGAGCGGGTCTCGCTGTCGCTCAAGGCGACGCAGGAGGACCCGTGGCAGCAGTTCGCCCGGACCCACGCGATCGCCCAGGTCGTGCCCGGCAAGGTCACCAAGCTCGTCCCGTTCGGTGCGTTCGTGCGCGTCGACGAGGGCATCGAGGGCCTGGTCCACATCTCCGAGCTGGCCGAGCGCCACGTCGAGATCCCCGAGCAGGTCGTCAACGTCGGTGACGAGCTGCTCGTCAAGGTCATCGACATCGACCTCGAGCGCCGCCGCATCTGCCTGTCGCTGAAGCAGGCCAACGAGGGCGGCGTCGTCGGCGTCGAGCACTTCGACCCGGCCCAGTACGGCATGGCCGCCTCCTACGACGACGCAGGGCAACTACATCTACCCGGAGGGCTTCGACCCCGAGACCGGCGAGTGGCTGCCCGGCTTCGACGACGCCAGCGCGACGCGTGGGAGAAGCAGTACGCCGACGCGCAGAAGCGCTTCGAGGCCGCACCAGGAGCAGATCAAGCGGATGGCAGGCGGCCGACGCCGAGGCGGCCCTGCCGACCTCGTACACGTCCGCCACCGGCGTCGAGGACGCCGAGGAGCGACGAGGGCGCCCGCAGCGCCGCTCCGGCGGCGGCCCGTCCGGCGGCCGCGCCGCGCGGCGGCACGCTGGCCTCCGACGAGGCGCTGCAGGCGCTGCGCGAGAAGCTCTCGGGCGGCGGCGCGTAGCGCCCGCACCGTCCCCAGGAGCCCCTCGACCCTCCGGGGCGGGGGGCTCCTGCGCGTCCGGGTGCTGCGGTGCCCGCTGCGCGCCCGGTGCGCCGCCCGCGCCGCGCCGCCGCCCCGCCCCGTGGCCCCCCGCGCCGCGCGCCCCGCCCCGCGCCCGCCCGCGCCCCCTCCGCGCCCGGGCACGTGGTCTCGGCGTCCACCCCGCGCCGGGCACGCTGCGCCACGGCGGCGTGAGTGGCGGCACCAGGGAGCCGGACGCGACAACCACCGCGATCTCGTGCGTCGACGCGTGGGCGTGCCCGCCGGACACCGCGATCACGTGGGCGAGGTGCGGGCGCGACCGCCCCACCGGCCCGCGACCGGAAGTGGTCCGGGCGTCCGCTGCCGGCGCCGAGGCCGGGCCGGCCGCGGGACGGGCCGCGTCTATCGCGGGGTGGACGCGGGTACCACGCACAGCCGGCCGTGGCGACCGTCGTCCAGCACCCGCGCCGCCCGTCCACAACAGCGGCGGGGGTGCGCCCGCCCGGCACCGACGCGGCCGCAGGGTCGGCGGGTGGACGTGCGACGTGTGTTCGAGGTCGAGGCCGGGCCGCACCAAGGGCTGCTCAGCAAGCGCCAGCTGAGGGTCGCCGGGGTGTCTGAGGGGACGCTGCTGTCGGCGCTCACCCGTGGGGACGTCCGACGGGTCCGGCGGGCGGTGTACGCGTGCGAGCCGCTCCCCCCGGTGCCGCGGCAGGTCGTCACGGACCGGGGAGTGGCGCCGGCGTACGTGGTGACGGTCAGGGCTGTGCTGATGAGCCTCGGCCGGACCACGTCCGCGAGCCACCGCACGGCGGCGGCGCTGCGCGGCTGGGGTCTGCTGACCGAGCCGTCCCGGACGGTCGAGGTGGTCGTGCCGCACGGCCGCTGGGTGCCGGCCGCGCCGGGGGTGCGGGCCCGCCAGCGACGCGGTTCGCCCCGGCAGGCCTGCACCGTGCTGCCCGGGACCGCCGCGCTGTGGCTGACCGAGGCGACCCGACGGTCGTCGACTGCGCGCTCACGCTGCCGTTGCTCGAGGCGGTGGCGGTCTGCGACAGCGCGCTACGGGCGGGCGACACCTCACCGGAGGAGCTCCGGCGGTCCGTGCGTTCGCTGCCAGGTACGCGCGACGCGGCGCGGGCCCGACGGGTCGTCGCCCTCGCCGACCCGGGAAGCGGCTCGGTGCTGGAGTCGGTGCAGCGGGTCCGGATGGTGCTCGCGGGGTTGGCCGGCTTCGCAGACGCAGGCGGTGCTCGGCGGCCCGTGCGGGCAGCAGCTGCGGGTGGACTTCTGCTTCCGCGCGGCGCGGCTGGTCGTCGAGGTCGACGGGGCGCGCTGGCACCCGGACCCCAGGCGGGACCGGCAGCGCGACAACGCCCTGACCGCGCTGGGCTGGCGGGTGCTGCGCTACGCCTGGGCCGACGTGGTCCACGAGCCGGAGCGTGTTCTCGCTGAGATCCGGGCTGCGCTGGCCGCCGGTGGTCCCGACGTCCACCGCGCGGCCGCGCGACGCCGGCCGGCCGGATAGCCGCGGCGTCCGGGTCAGCCGGACGCGGGAACCACGGTGGGCTCCGCAAGGGGGTGCCCGGGCGACCGGCGGGCGGGGCGCCCGGGCGGCCGGCATGGCGCGGCGACCGGGCGCCCGGGGGACCGGCGGACCCGGCGCCCGGCTACCGTCCCCATCGTGCTGAAGGTCGGCCTCACCGGGCGGCATCGGGTCGGGCAAGTCCGACGGTGAGCCGGCTGCTCGCCGCAGCGGGGCGCCGCCGTGGTCGACGCCGACCTGGTCGCCCGCGAGGTCGTCGCGCCCGGCACCGCCGGGGCTGCAGCGGGTGGTCGAGGCGTTCGGCGAGGACGTGCTGCTGCCGGACGGCGGGCTCGACCGGCCGGCCCTCGGGCGCCGGGTCTTCGGCGACGCCCGCAGGGCTGGCCGCGGCTCAACGCCATCGTCCACCCGCTGGTCCGCGAGCGGACCGGCGAGCTGGTCGAGCGAGGCCGAGCGGTCCGGCGCCGAGGTCGTCGTCCACGACGTGCCGCTGCTGGTGGAGAACGGGCTGCGCCCCGGCGTACGACGGCCGTCGTCGTCGTCGCCGCGACGCCCGGCACCCAGCTGCGCCGGCTGGTGCGAGCAGCGCGGGATGACCGAGGCCGACGCGCGCGCCCGCATCGACGCGCAGGCGCCGCTGGCCGAGCGCCTCGCGGTCGCCACCCACGTGGTGCACAACGACGGGCCGCTCGAGCGACCTCGAGCCGCAGGTGCGCGCCGTCTGGGACGACCTGCGCGCCCGGAGCCCGGGCCTAGCCGGCCTGCAGCCGGGCCCGTCGGCGCACCAGGTCGACGAGCCGCTGCGCCGGCTCCGGGCCGCGGCTCGCCGAACGCGAGGTCCGGCTCGGTCGCCGCCCGGCGGTGCGCACCCGCCACGAGAAGCCGTCCGGCGCCGGGGTCGCCGGCGCCGACCACCCCGGGGCCTGCCGCCAGCAGCGCGCCGCAGCTCGGCCTGCGCGGTCGGCCGGCAGGGCGTCGAGTGTCGACCTCCCAGCGCAGCGCCCGGCCGGCGACGCCGCCCGAGCGCTCCAGCCTCGACCCGCATCCCGCGGCACGGTACGACGACCGGACCGGCCCGGGACAGCCCGCTCACGCCGCCGGCTCCACCTCGACGGCGAGCCAGGCGGCCCGCAGCTGCCCCGCCGCGCCGTGCCGGTCGGCCGCGGCGACCGTGAGCGCGGCGAAGTGCGCGAAGTCGGCGTCGGGCCGCAGGTCCGGGGAGCGCAGCGCGTCGTACCAGACCTGGCCGGCTCGCTCCCAGGCGTGCCCGCCGAGCGCCGTGGCAGCGAGGTGGAAGGCGCGGTTGGGGATGCCGGAGTTGAGGTGCACGCCGCCGTTGTCCTCGTCGGTGACGACGAGGCCCGACATCGAGCCCGGCTGCGGGTCGCGGCCGAGCACGGGGTCGTCGTACGCCGTGCCCGGTGCGGCCATCGACCGCAGCGCCACGCCCGTGCACGCCGGGGCGCAGCAGGTCGGCGCCGATCAGCCAGTCGGCCTGCTCGGCGCGTCTGGCCGCAGCAGCGTGCTGGCGGACGAGGCTGCCGAAGACGTCGCTGACGTGACTCGTTCAGCGCGCCGGACTGGCCCGCGTAGACCAGCCCGGCCTCGACCTCGGTGACGCCGTGGGCGAGCTCGTGGCCGATCACGTCCAGCGACGCCGTGAACCGGCCGAACAGCTCGCCGTCGCCGTCGCCGAACACCATCTGGCGGCCGTCCCAGAACGCGTTGTCGTAGTCCTGCCCGTAGTGCACGACGGCGAGCAGCGCCAGCCCGCGCGCCGTCGAGGCTGTCCCGGCCGTAGCGCCTCGGCGCACAGCGCCGCAGGTCTGCCCCGAGGCCGTCGTAGGCCTCGTCCGCCGCGGGGTCGCCGGTCGGCGGGTCGCCCTCGCCGCGCACCGGCCGACCGGGCAGCGCTCGAGGCTGCCGCGCGCGTCCGAGACGGTGCGCCGCGGGCCCGGCGTGCGCGGCCCTGCCCGAGCCGCGCCGGGCGGCATCGGGGGCGCGGGTCGGCACGCCGGGCCGCGCGCAGCCCCGCGTCCACGACGAGCGTGCGGCAGGGCCCGCTCGCGCTGCTCGGCGGTGCCCGTGCTCGGCGACGGTGCGCAGCACGTACCGGCGGCAGGATCCCGGCGCAGCGGGCCGCGGCGCGCGGGGTGGTGCGGCACGACGGGCCTCCTCGGTCCGGAGGCACGGCCTGCGCCCGCGGCGTCCGACAGTGCGCCCGGGCCCGCGCTCGACGGCCGGCGGTCTGTCGGACCCCGGACGTAGCGTGGAGAGCCGTGACTCCCGCCCGTGACCGTCGCCCCGCGGCCCACGGCGCGCGGCCGATCGTGCCGCGCCTGGCGACCGACCTCGCGCGCACCAGGCGGCGCTTCGAGGTCGTCTCGCGACTACGAGCCCGCCGGGCGACCAGCCGGCCGCGATCGTCGAGCTCGAGCGCCGGCTCGACGCAGGGCCGGCCCGACGTCGTGCTGCTCGGCGCGACCGGCACCGGCAAGAGCGCCACGACCGCCTGGCTGGTCGAGAAGGTGCAGCGCCCGACGCTGGTCATGGCGCCCAACAAGACGCTCGCCGCGCAGCTGGCCAACGAGTTCCGCGAGCTGCTGCCGCACAACGCGGTCGAGTACTTCGTCTGCTACTACGACTACTACCAGCCCGAGGCCTACGTCCCGCAGACCGACACCTACATCGAGAAGGACTCCTCGGTCAACGAGGAGGTCGAGCGGCTGCGGCACAGCGCCACGATGAGCCTGCTGACCCGGCGCGACGTCATCGTGGTCGCGTCGGTGTCCTGCATCTACGGCCTCGGGCACGCCGCAGGAGTACGTCGACCGGATGGTCCGGCTGCGGGTCGGCGACACGCATCGAGCGCGACCAGCTGCTGCGCCGGTTCGTCGACGTGCAGTACACCCGCAACGACCTGGCCTTCACCCGCGGGCACGTTCCGGGTGCGCGGCGACACGGTCGAGATCTTCCCGGTCTACGAGGAGCTCGCCGTCCGCGTCGAGATGTTCGGCGACGAGATCGAGCGGGTCATGACGCTGCACCCGCTGACCGGCGAGGTCGTCGAGGAGCACGAGGAGGTCTTCGTCTTCCCGGCGACCCACTACGTCGCCGGGCCGGAGCGGATGGAGCGGGCGATCGCGCGGCATCGAGCTCGAGCTCGCCGACCGGCTCGCCGACGATGGAGGCGCAGGGCAAGCTGCTCGAGGCCCAGCGGCTGCGGATGCGCACCACCTACGACGTCGAGATGATGCGCCAGGTCGGCTTCTGCAACGGCATCGAGAACTACTCCCGGCACATCGACGGCCGCGCGCCCGGCACCGCGCCGCACACGCTGCTCGACTACTTCCCCGAGGACTTCCTGCTCGTCATCGACGAGTCGCACGTGACCGTCCCGCAGATCGGCGCGATGTACGAGGGCGACCGCAGCCGCAAGCGCGACCCTGGTCGACCACGGCTTCCGGCTGCCCAGCGCGATGGACAACCGGCCGCTGAAGTGGGAGGAGTTCCTCGAGCGGGTCGGCCAGACGGTCCACCTGTCGGCGACGCCCGGGCCGTACGAGCTGAGCCGGGTGCGCGACGACGTCGTCGAGCAGGTCATCCGGCCGACCGGCCTGGTCGACCCGGAGATCGTCGTCAAGCCGACCAAGGGCCAGATCGACGACCTGGTGCACGAGATCCGGCTGCGCGCCGAGCGGGACGAGCGGGTGCTGGTCACCACGCTGACCAAGAAGATGACGCGAGGACCTCACCGACTACCTGCTCGAGCTCGGCGTCCGGGTGCGCTACCTGCACTCCGAGGTCGACACGATCCGCCGGATCGAGCTGCTCAAGGAGCTGCGGCAGGGCGAGTACGACGTGCTGGTCGGCATCAACCTGCTGCGCGAGGGCCTCGACCTGCCCGAGGTGTCGCTGGTGGCGATCCTGGACGCCGACAAGGAGGGCTTCCTGCGCAGCGGGACCAGCCTCATCCAGACCATCGGCCGCGCGGCCCGCAACGTCTCCGGCCAGGTCCACATGTACGCCGACAAGATCACCCCGTCGATGGCCAAGGCGATCGACGAGACCACCCGCCGGCGCGCCAAGCAGGTCGCCTACAACCTCGAGCGCGGCGTCGACCCGCAGCCGCTGCGCAAGCGGGTCGCCGACATCCTCGACGACCTGGTCCGCGAGGGCGCCGACGGCGAGCTCGTCGGCGGCGGCGGGCCGCCAGCAGTCCCGCGGCAAGGCGCCGGTGCCCGGGATGTCCAGCCGGAGCGGCAGCGTCGGCAAGCACGCCAAGGAGCTGCGCCGGCATGCCGCGTGCCGAGCTGGCGCAGCTCATCCAGCAGCTGTCGGACCAGATGCACGAGGCCGCCCGCGAGCTGTCCTTCGAGCTGGCGGCCCGGCTGCGCGACGAGGTCAACGAGCTCAAGAAGGAGCTGCGCGGCATGGACGCCGCCGGCGTGCGCTGAGCCCGGCCCGGCCTCCGGGCCGGCCCCGAGCAGGAGGAGGAGGACCGGGTGCGCCTGCTCGGAGTGGTCCTGGTGGCCGCCCTGCTGGTGGCCGCCGGGATCGCGGTGACCCGGGCGAGCCCGCGCGGGCGCGCCGCGCTGTCCGTGCCCGGCCCGGGTGGCGGGGACCGGGTCGGAGCGGGTGCGGCGTTCGGGCTGGTGCTGTTCGGCGTGGTGACCCTCCCGCTGTCGTTCGGCTACGGCCTGCGGAGCGGCGCGGGGGTCCTGCTGGCCGTCCTGCCGTCGCTGCTCGCGATCGGTGGCGGAGCCGCCTGGCTGCGGCTGCTGCGCCGCGGGCCCCGGGCACGGCCCGGGCCGCCCCGCGGCCGGCGACCCCGGCGACCCCGGCGACCGGGCCGACGGACCGGCACGGCGGGCAGGACCCGCCGCGCCGAGGCGCCGACCGACCGGGACGCGTCCGCCGACGACTAGCCTGCCCCGCGTGCCGACCGTCCTCGTCCTGCAGCACGAGGACGCCTGTCCCGCGGACCGGCTGGCCGACTGGCTCGCCGAGGCCGGCGTGACCGTCGAGCTCTGCCGTCCGTACGCGGGCGATCCCGTGCCCGACCGGGTCGACGCGGGAGGCCTCATCGTGCTCGGCGGCCACATGGGCGCCGCCGACGACGGCGACGCGCCGTGGCTGCCGGCGACCCGGGCGCTGCTGGCCCGCAACGTCGCGAGGCCGTCCCGACCCTGGGCATCTGCCTCGGCGCGCAGCTGCTCGGCGCTCGCCTGCGGCGGCCGGGTCGAGGTCGGGGCGGCCGGGATCGAGGCCGGCGTGGTCGACGTGCGGTGGCGGCCCGAGGCCGGCAGCGACGTGCTGCTCGGCGGGGCTCCGGTGACCGCCGCGTCCGAGCATGTCACCTCGACGCCGGTGGTGGCACCTCCCGCCGGGCGCGGTCTGGCTGGCCGACGTCCGCGCGCTACCGGCCCACCAGGCGTTCCGGCGTCGGCGACCGAGGCCTGGGGCGTGCAGTTCCACCCCGAGGCTGTCGCTGCCGACGTTCACCGGCTGGGCCCGGCACCACGATCCCGACTGGCCCGACGCTGGGGGATCGACGGCGACGCGGTCGTCGCGGAGCTGCGTCGGCCGGGACCCCGAGGTCGAGCGCGCCGGGCGGCGCCTGGCCGCCCGGTTCGCCGCCTTGCTGCGCGAGACGGCCGGGACCGCCCGCTACCCGCCGGTACAGGTCGTGTCGTCCGGTCGCACGTGCGCCCCGGTCGCCCAGCCCCGCACCGGGGCCCAGTCGGCAGGGGAGGTCCGCCGGTGAGCAGCCGACCGTGGCCGACCGGCGCCCCGCTCCGGATCGCCCTGCTCGCGCTGTCCTACCGCAGCAAGCCGCACTGCGGCGGTCAGGGCGTGTACGTCCGGCACCTGTCCCGCGAGCTGGCGCTGCTCGGGCACGACGTCGAGGTGCTCTCCGGCCCGCCGTACCCCGAGCTCGACGACGTGCCCGGGCTGACGCTGACCCGGGTGCCGAGCCTGGACCTCTACCGCGAGCCCGACCCGTTCCGGGTGCCCGGCCTGGCGCGAGTTCCGCTCGCCGGTCGACGTGCTCGAGTTCGCGCTCATGTGCACCGCGGCCTTCCCGGAGCCGCTGACGTTCAGCCTGCGCGCCGCGCCGGGTGCTGCGCCGCCGCGAGCCGGCGGCCCGACGTCGTGCACGACAACCAGACCCTCGGCTACGGCCTGCTCGCGCTGCAGCGCGGCCGGCCGCCACGTCGTCGCGACCTGCCACCACCCGATCACCGTCGACCGGCGGCCACGACCTCGCGGCCGCGACCGGGCTCCGCCGGCGGCTGTCCGATGCACCGCTGGTACTCCTTCCTGCGCATGCAGGGCCGCGTCGCTGCGTCGCGCTGCCGGCCGTGCTCACCGTCTCGCGGTCCTCGGCCGACGGACATCCGCCGCGACTTCCGGGTCGCCGCCGAGCGGATCACCGTCGTCCCGGTCGGCGTGGACAGCCGACGTCTTCGTGCCGCCGACGCGTGCCGCGGGTACCCGGCCGGATCGTCGCGACCGCCAGCGCCGACGTCCCGCTCAAGGGCCTCGTGCCGCTGCTCGAGGCGGTCGCCAAGCTGCGCACCGAGCGCGACGTCGAGCTCGTCGTCGTCGGCCGGGCCCGCGAGGGCGGCGTCGACGGCGGCGGCCATCGACGGCTCGGCCTCGCCGGCGCCGTGCGCTTCGTCACCGGCGTCAGCGAGCCGACGCTCGTCGAGCTGTTCGGCTCGGCCGAGGTCGCCGTCGTGCCCAGCCTGTACGAGGGCTTCAGCCTGCCGGCGGTCGAGGTGATGGCCTGCGCGACGCCGCTCGTCGCGACCACCGCCGGCGCGCTGCCCGAGGTGGTCGGCCCGGACGGCGTCGCGGCGCTGCACGTGCGCGCCCGGCGACCCCGAGGCGCTGGCCGCCGCGTCGGCCGGCTGCTGGACGACCCCGACCTGCGCCGCCCGGCTCGGCGCCGCCGGTCGGGCCCGGGTCGTGGAGCGCTTCACCTGGCGGGCGGTCGCCGAGCAGACCGCCGCCTGGTACCGCAGGCCCAGCGAGGGAGGTCCCGTGCTGACCGTCGACTTCGACCGCTTCCCCGTCGCGCCCGGGCGACCGCGTCCTCGACATGGGCTGCGGCGGGGGCCGGCACGCCTTCGCCCTGTACCGGCTCGGTGCGCGACGTCGTCGCCCTGGACCGCAGCGCCGCCGACCTCGTCGAGGTCGAGGCGATGTTCGCGGCGATGCGGGCCGAGGGCGAGGTGCCGGCCGGCGCGTCGGCCCGGCCGGTCCGCGGCGACGCGTACGCGCTGCCGTTCGCGGACGGCGCGTTCGACGCGGTGGTCGCCGCCGAGGTGCTCGAGCACCTGCCCGACGACGAGCGCGGCGATGGCCGAGCTGTTCCGGGTGCTGCGCCCCGGCGGGCTGCTCGCCGTGACCGTGCCGCGCTGGGGGCCGGAGCGGGTCTGCTGGGCGCTGTCCGACGCCTACCACGAGGTCGAGGGCGGGCACGTCCGGATCTACCGGGGCGACGAGCTCGCCGCCGGCTCGCCGCGCGCCGGGCTCGAGCCGCTCGGCACCGGGCCACACCCACGCGCTGCACGCGCCGTACTGGTGGCTCAAGTGCGCCGTCGGCGTGGACAACGCCGAGCACCCGCTGGTCAGGGCGTACCACCGGCTGCTGGTGTGGGACATGATGAGCCGGCCCTGGCTCACCCGCGCGCTCGAGCGGGTGCTGGACCCGGTGATCGGCAAGAGCCTGGTGGTCTACCTGCGCAAGCCGGAGCCGGTCCGTGCCGCTGCGGCCTGACGTGCTGACCGGCGCCGAGGCCGACGCACCGTCGCCAGCATCGCCGCCGTGCAGCAGCCGACCGGCGCGCTGCCGTGGCCGGACGGGCACACCGACCCGTGGGACCACGTCGAGTGCGCGATGGCGCTGGTGCTCGGCGGCCGGCTCGACGAGGCCCGGGCGGCCTACCGCTGGCTGGCGCGCGACCCAGGCGGCCGACGGCAGCTGGGCGATCGTCGTGGGACGGCACGACCGTGCTGGACGCCGGCGTGGACACCAACCAGTGCGCGTACGTCGCGGTCGGCGTCTGGCAGTGGTGGCTGGACACGGGGGACCGCGCCCTGGTCGACGAGCTCTGGCCGGTCGTGCGGCGGGCGCTCGACCTCGTGGTGCCGCCTGCAGCTGCCGGGCGGCCAGATCGCCTGGTCGCGGGACGCCGCGGGCGTCGTGTCCGGCGACGCGCTGCTGACCGGGTCGTCGTCCACCTACCAGGCCCTGCGCTGCGGCGTCGCCCTCGCCGAGCTGGTCGGCGAGCCGGCGCCGGGGTGGGAGGTCGCGGCCGGGCTGCTGCAGCACGCGGTCGCCCACCACCCGGAGCGCGTTCCTCGACAAGAGCCGGTTCTCGATGGACTGGTACTACCCGGTGCTCGGCGGAGCGGTCCGGGGTCGCGGCCGCGACCGGCCCTGCTCGGCGGCGCTGGGACGAGTTCGTCGTCCCGGCGCCGGGGGTCCGCTGCGTCGCCGACCGCCCGTGGGTGACCGGCGCCGAGACCGCCGAGCTGGTGCTCGCGCTGCGACTGTCGCGGCGAGGACGCCGGGCGCGGCGCGCTGCTCGCGGACGTGCAGCACCTGCGGCACGCGGACGGCGTCGTACTGGACGGGGCTGGTGTTCGACGAGGGCGTCCGCTGGCCGGTGGAGCGGTCGTCGTGGACGGCGGCGGCGATGGTCCTGCTCGCCCAGACGCGCTGCGCGGGCGGCTCGACCCGGGCGCTGTTCGGCGGCGACGCGCTGCCGACCGGCGCTGCTGCTGCCCGGCGACGCCTGCCGCGGCGATCGGCGCGCCCTGCGCCGCCTGACCCCAGCAGCCTGCGCGCCGGCCGTGCGCGACCAGCAGTCGCTGCGCTCGAACCGCGACGACACCGGCCGTCGCGAGCAGCTCCCGGGCCGCGCTGCGAGCCGCGCGCGGTCCGGTGCGTCCAGCAGCTCGGCGGCGGAACGGGTCCGAGGTGACCAGCCCGGCGGCGAGCAGCTCGGCGCCGACCCGGCCGGCGTCCAGGCCGGTCAGCACGCCGAGCTCGGCGAGGATCGACCCCGGGTAGCGCCGCTCACCGCGAGCAGGCAGCCGGGCAGCGGGGGAGCCGGCGGCGAGCGGGGCCCGGCCGCGGGCGCCGCAGCACCCGCAGCGACCCGGAGGACGACACCGGCTCGAAGCCCTCCCGCTCGGCGCGCTGCACCACGTGCCAGGGCGGCTGCCCGCCGTCGGCCGGGTCGGGGAAGACGTCGTGCACCAGCAGCAGCCCGCCGGGCACGAGGTGCGGCGCGAAGGCGGCGTAGTCGTGCTGCGCGACCTCCTCGGTGTGGTTGCCGTCGAGGAACAGCAGCGACAGCGGCGTCGACCACCAGCCGGCGACCTGCTGCGTGCGTCGCGACGAGCACGCTGACCACGTCGTCGAGGCCGGCGTCCCACGAGCGTCCGGCGCAGGCTGGGCAGCGTCTCGAGCCGGCCGGTGTGGCGGGTCGACGAGCGTGGCGTCGTGCCACTCCCAGCCGGGCTGGTTCTCCTCGCTGCCCCGGTGGTGGTCCAGCGTCACCACCGAGGCGCGCCGACCGCCCGGGCCGCGGCGCCCGAGGTGCACGCGTCGACTTCCCGCAGTACGTGCCGACCTCCAGCCAGGTGCCGGGCGCCGGCGCCCAGCGCGGCCTCGTGCAGGGCGTCGCCCTCGTCGACGGGCAGGAAGCCCTTGGTCGCGGCGGCGACCTCGGCGTACGGCGGGGGCAGGCTCACCGCCGCATCCTCCCAGCCGGCGGCGCGACGTCGCCGCCCCGGCGCCCCGTGCTCAGGCGGCTCCGCCCAGGCCCAGCTGGGCGAGCATGTCCGCGGTGTCGAAGTAGACCCGGAACGACGCCATCGCGCCGTCCTCGACCGTCAGCACGGCGACGAACGGGATGTCCACCGGCCGCCCGGTGGCCGGCAGGTCGCCGGCGGGGGTCCGCATCGTGCCGGTGTGGGTGCCGCGGAAGTGGGACTCGTGCAGCCCGTTCGGGCCCTCCACGATCGCCAGGTGGACGTCGACCCGGTTGTCGGGGAAGGCACCGGTCCAGATGTCGTAGAGCTCCCGGGCCCCGTCCGGGCCGCGCAGCACCGCGCCGCCGGACACCACCACCTCCAGGTGCGGGCTGGCGAAGGCCGCCCAGCCGTCGCGGTCGTGGGCGTTCCACCGCTCGACGGACCGGTGGAGCAGGTCCTTCGTGGCCGTCATCGTCGTCGGCATCGTCGTCTCCCTCCCGTGCCGGCCGGCGGAGACCGGTGCGGTCCGCCTCGGGGGCCGGCACCGCCCCTCGGCCGGGGCGCGGAACGGGTTCGCGGTCCCGGGTCGCTCGCCGCGGGGCGACAAGCACGGTAGGTCGTCCCGGCGGCGACGGGAAGGGGCCGTCGTAGGGTCCGGCCATGACAGTTTCCGTGGACCGCGACGGGCACGTCCTGCTGATCGGCGTCGACCGGGTGAGCAAGCGCAACGCCTGGGACCTCGCCACCATCGAGGCGGTCGGGGCGGCGTACGACCGGCTGGCGGACGACCCGGACGTGCGGGTCGGCGTGCTGTACGGGCACGGCGACCACTTCTCGGCCGGGCTGGACCTCGCCGAGGTGCTCCCCGCGATGGCCCGGGGCGGCCCGGCGGTGGTCGCCGGACCGGGCCGGCACGACCCGTTCGGGCTCTGGCGGCCGCCGGTCCCCAAACCGGTGGTGCTCGCCGTGCAGGGCATCGCCTTCACGCTCTCCATCGAGCTGGCGCTGGCCGCCGACATCGTGGTGGCGGCCCGCGACGTGCGCTTCCGCCAGCTCGAGGTGGGCCGCGGCATCCTGCCGTTCGGCGGCGCCACGGTCCGGGCGCCGGCGCAGCTGGGCTGGGGCAACGCGATGCGCTTCCTGCTCACCGGCGAGGAGTTCGGCGCGGACGAGGCGCTCCGGATCGGCCTGGTGCAGGAGGTGGTCGCGGTCGGCGAGCAGCTCGACCGGGCGCTCGCGCTGGCCCACCTGGTCGCCGCGCAGGCCCCGCTGGGCGTGCAGGGCACCCTGGCGAACGCCCGGGTCGCCGCCGGCGACCTGACCCGGGCCCGCGAGCACCTCGCCGGGCTGCTCCCTCCCGTGCTGGGCAGCGCGGACGCGGCCGAGGGGGTGCGCAGCTTCGTCGAGCGCCGGGACGCCGTCTTCTCGGGCCGGTAGCGGCCCGGGCCGGCTACCAGCCGCGCTCGCGCCACTCCGGCAGCGCCGGCCGCTCCGCGCCGAGCGTCGTGTCCGCGCCGTGACCGGGGTAGACCCAGGTCTCGTCCGGCAGCCGGCCGAAGAGCTTGCGCTCGACGTCGTCGAGAGCGTGCGCGAACCGCGCCGGGTCCTTGCTCGGTGTTGCCGACGCCGCCCGGGAACAGGCTGTCGCCGGTGAACACGTGCGGCCGCTCCGGGTCGCCCTCGTAGACCAGCGCGACCGAGCCGGGCGTGTGCCCGAGCAGGTGGACCGACGGTCAGCGTGGCCTGCCCGACCTCGCACCACGTCGCCGTCGGCGAGCGGCCGCGGTCGACCGGGCACCGGCAGGTCGGCGGCGTCGGCCGCGTGGGCGAGCACCGGCGCGCCGGTCGCGGCGACCACCTCGGCGAGCGCCTGCTGGTGGTCCCAGTGGCCGTGCGTCTCGACGCACGCCGACGAGGCGGCCGTCGCCGACGAGCTCGAGCAGCCGCGGCGCGTCGCCGGCCGCGTCGACGAGCAGCGTGTCGCCGGTGGCGGTGCAGCGCAGCAGGTAGCAGTTGTTGGTGAACGGGCGGCGTGCAGACCTTGGTGATGCGCAGGCCGGGGACCTCGCGGACGTCCGCGGGGCCCGCCCTGCTCGACCGACGCCGGTGTAGCGTCACAGCACTCCTCAGGGAAGCGTTCTGTCGGAGGCCGACGTTAGCCTGGGGTGCCGGGCCGTCGCCTCCGCCGGCATCCCGACCGAAGGACCCCATGCCGACCCGATCAAGGACCCCATGGCCGACCGCCTGGTCGTCCGCGGCGCGCGCGAGCACAACCTCAAGGACGTCTCCCTCGACCTGCCCCGCGACGCGCTGATCGTCTTCACCGGGCTGTCCGGCTCGGGCAAGTCCAGCCTGGCGTTCGACACGATCTTCGCCGAGGGCCAGCGCCGCTACGTCGAGTCGCTGTCGGCCTACGCCCGGCAGTTCCTCGGCCAGATGGACAAGCCCGACGTCGACTTCATCGAGGGCCTGTCGCCCGGCGGTCTCGATCGACCAGAAGTCGACCAACCGCAACCCGCGCTCGACCGTCGGCACGATCACCGAGGTCTACGACTACCTGCGCCTGCTCTTCGCCCGCGCCGGCACGCCGCACTGCCCGATCTGCGGCCGGGTCATCGCCCGGCAGAAGCCGCAGCAGATCGTCGACCAGGTCCTCGCGATGGAGGAGGGCACCCGCTTCCAGGTGCTCGCGCCGGTCATCCGCGGCCGCAAGGGCGAGTACGTCGACCTGTTCGCCGACCTGCAGACCAAGGGCTACAGCCGGGCCCGGGTCGACGGCGTGGTGCACGCCTGACCGAGCCGCCGAAGCTCAAGAAGCAGGAGAAGCACACCATCGAGGTGGTCGTCGACCGGCTCACGGTCAAGGAGTCCGCCAAGCGCCGGCTCACCGACTCGGTCGAGACCGCGCTGCGGCCTCGGCGGCGGCCTCGTCGTGCTCGACTTCGTCGACCTGCCGGAGGACGACCCGCACCGCGAGCGCACGTTCTCCGAGCACCTGGCCTGCCTCGACGACGACCTGTCGTTCGAGGAGCTGGAGCCGCGCTCGTTCTCCTTCAACTCGCCCGTACGGCGCCTGCCCCGAGTGCCCCGGCCTCGGCACCCGCAAGGAGGTCGACCCCGAGCTGGTCGTCCCCGACCCGGAGAAGAGCCTCGCGGAGGGCGCGATCGCGCCGTGGTCGCAGCGGCCACAACCGGAGTACTTCGGCCGGCTGCTGCAGGCGCTCGGCGACGCGCTCGGGCTTCACGCTCAAGACGCCGTGGCGGCAAGCTCCCGCAAGGCGCAGCAGAAGGCGGTCCTGCACGGGCACGAGACCAGGTGCACGTCCGCTACAAGCAACCGGTACGGCCGCGAGCGCACCTACTACACCGCCTTCGAGGGCGTGATCCCGTTCCTCGAGCGGCGGCACGCCGAGACCGAGAGCGAGGCCAGCCGGGACCGGTACGAGGGCTACATGCGCGAGGTGCCCTGCCCGGCCTGCGAGCGGCGCCCGGCTCAAGCCCGAGGTCCTCGCGGTCACGCTCGGCGGCCGGTCCATCGCCGAGGTCGCCGACCTGTCGATCGGCGACTGCGCGGAGTTCCTGCGCGACCTCGAGCTCGACGCCCGGCAGGCGATGATCGCCGAGCGGGTGCTCAAGGAGATCAACGCCCGGCTGGGCTTCCTGCTCGACGTCGGCCTCGACTACCTCTCGCTGGACCGCGCCGGCCGGGCACGCCTGTCCGGCGGCGAGGCGCAGCGCATCCGGCTCGCCACCCAGATCGGCTCCGGCCTGGTCGGCGTGCTCTACGTGCTCGACGAGCCGTCGATCGGCCTGCACCAGCGCGACAACCGCCGGCTGATCGAGACGCTGGTCCGGCTGCGCGACCTCGGCAACACGCTGATCGTCGTCGAGCACGACGAGGACACCATCCGCGCCGCCGACTGGGTCGTCGACATCGGCCCGGGCGCCGGCGAGCACGGCGGCCAGGTCGTCGTGTCAGCGGCACCGTCGAGGACCTGCTCGCCAGCGAGCGACTCGCTCACCGGCGCCTACCTGTCCGGCCGCCGGTCGATCGCGGTGCCCGGCCGATCCGCCGGCCGCGCGACCGCCGGGCGCGAGCTCAGGTCGTCGGCGCCCGCGAGCACAACCTGCGCGACGTCACCGTCGAGCTTCCCGCTCGGGCAGCTCGTCGCGGTCACCGGCGTGTCCGGCTCGGGCAAGTCGACGCTGGTCAACGACATCCTCGCACGCGGTGCTGGCCAACCAGCTCAACGGCGCCCGCGAGGTGCCCGGCCGGCACACCCGGGTCACCGGGCTGGAGCACCTCGACAAGGTCGTCCGCGTCGACCAGTCGCCGATCGGCCGCACGCCGCGGTCCAACCCGGCCACCTACACCGGCGTCTTCGACCACATGCGCAAGCTGTTCGCCGAGACCACCGAGGCGAAGGTCCGCGGCTACCTGCCGGGCCGGTTCTCCTTCAACGTCAAGGGCGGCCGCTGCGAGGCCTGCTCCGGCGACGGCACGATCAAGATCGAGATGAACTTCCTGCCCGACGTCTACGTGCCCGTGCGAGGTCTGCACGGGCGCCCGCTACAACCGCGAGACGCTCGAGGTGCACTTCAAGGGCAAGACCATCGCCGAGGTGCTCGACATGCCGATCGAGGAGGCGGCCGAGTTCTTCGAGGCGGTCCCGGCGATCAGCCGGCACCTCGCAGACGCTCGTCGACGTCGGGCCTGGGCTACGTCCGGCTCGGCCAGCCGGCGCCGACGCTGTCCGGCGGTGAGGCGCAGCGGGTCAAGCTCGCCGCCGAGCTGCAGAAGCGGTCGACCGGCCGCACGATCTACGTGCTCGACGAGCCGACCACCGGCCTGCACTTCGAGGACATCCGCAAGCTGCTCGGCGTGCTCGGCCGGCTCGTCGACCAGGGCAACACGGTGATCGTCATCGAGCACAACCTCGACGTCATCAAGACCGCCGACTGGGTCGATCGACATGGGCCCGGAGGGCGGCTCGGGCGGCGGCACGGTCGTCGCCGAGGGCACGCCCGGAGCAGGTCGCCGAGGTGGAGGCCTCGCACACCGGGCGGTTCCTGGCGCGACGTGCTGCGCGGCCGGACGCCGGACGACGGCGCCCGGCGGCCGCGCCGCCGCGCGTACGCCGGGTCGGGCGAAGGTCCGCGCGCGCCAGCCGCAGCCCGCTCAGGCCTGGCAGGCAGCCGGCGCGCAGCAGGGCCTCGCAGCGCGCGTCCGCGCTCGGCGCTGCGCTCGCCCGCACGGCACCTGCTCCTCGGTGCGGTCCAGGAACTCCCGCGACCCGGTCGCGGCGACCGACGACGCAGGCCGGCCGGCCGTAGCGCTCCAGCTCGAGCCACACCCGGTCGCGCAGCGCGTCGGGCCGGATCCGGACGTCGCCGTCGCCGGTCGGCTCCTCCAGCCCGTAGCGCAGGAAGTCGCGCAGCACGATCCAGCGGCCCGCGGGGCAGCGCCGGGTGGTCGGGCTGCGCGGTGCAGCACCAGCGCGACGGCCAGCGGGTCGGCGCGGTCGCCAGGAGAACCGCAGCACGGTCAGCCGGCCGCGGCCCGCTGTGGCCGCCGTCGTCGATGACGACGTCGAGCGTCACGTCTCGCGGTGCCGGGCCGACCTCGGGGCGGTCGGCGGCGGAGCTACCTCGGCCGCACCGTCTCGCTCGCGAAGCGCTCTGACCACGCCCAGCGTGGCGTCCGTCACGGACCGCCGGCCACCTGCCCCGGCCGGTCCACGCGGCCGCGGTCCGGACGGCGGTCCGCCGCACGTAGGCTGGCAGGCGTGGCCGACCCGTCGACCTACCGGCCGCGCGCCGGGGAAGATCCCGGACGCGCCGGGGGTCTACCGGTTCCGCGACGAGCGCCGGCCGGGTCATCTACGTCGGCAAGGCGAAGAGCCTGCGCAGCCGCCTGAACAGCTACTTCGCCGACCTCGACGGCCTGCACCCGCGCACCCGGCAGATGGTCACGACGGCCGCGTCGCGTCGAGTGGACCGTCGTCGGCGACCGAGGTCGAGGCGCTGCAGCTCGAGTACTCCTGGATCAAGGAGTTCGACCCGCGGTTCAACGTCAAGTACCGCGACGACAAGAGCTACCCGAGCCTCGCCGTGACCCTCGACGAGGAGTTCCCGCGGCTGCAGGTGATGCGCGGCCCGAAGAGCAAGGGCGTGCGCTACTTCGGCCCGTACGCGCACGCCTGGGCGATCCGCGAGACGCTCGACCTGCTGCTGCGGGTCTTCCCGGCCCGCACCTGCAGCAAGGGGGTGTTCAAGCGGGCCGGCCAGGTCGGCCGGCCCTGCCTGCTCGGCTACATCGACAAGTGCTCCGCGCCCTGCGTCGGCAGGGTCAGCGCCGGAGGAGCACCGGGAGATCGTCGACGACTTCTGCGACTTCATGGCCGGCCAGTCCGGCGCGCTTCGTGCGCCGGCTCGAGCGCGAGATGGCCGAGGCGGCCGCAGGACCAGGAGTACGAGCGGGCGGCCCGGCTGCGCGACGACATCGGCGCGCTGCGCCGGGCGCTGGAGAAGCAGGCCGTCGTGCTCGCCGACGGCACCGACGCCGACGTCGTCGGCATCGCCGAGGACGAGCTCGAGGCCGCCGTCCAGGTCTTCCACGTCCGCGGCGGCCGGGTCCGCGGCCAGCGCGGCTTCGTCGTCGACAAGGTCGAGGACCTGACGACCGGCGAGCTGGTCGAGCAGTTCCTCGCCCAGTCGTACGGCGACGACGCCGACCCGGAGGCGGCCGAGCTGGCCGTCCAGCGCCGGGCGGTGCCGGGCGCCGGGGTGACCCTGCGCGACACCGACGACGTGCCGCGCGAGGTGCTGGTCCCCGCGCTGCCGCCGGACGCGGACGCGGTCACCGAGCTGGCTGGCGCGGCCTGCGCGGCACCGCGCGTGAGCCTGCGGGTGCCGCAGCGCGGCGACAAGCGGGCGCTGCTGGAGACCGTCGAGCGCAACGCGCAGCAGGCGTTCGCGCTGCACAAGACCCGGCGGGCGAGCGACCTCACCGCCCGCTCGCACGGCGCTCGCCGAGATCCAGGAGGCGCTCGAGCTGGACGAGGCGCCGCTGCGGATCGAGTGCTTCGACGTCTCGCACACCTGCAGGGCACCAACGTCGTGGCCAGCATGGTCGTCTTCGAGGACGGGCTGGCCCGCAAGTCCGAGTACCGCCGCTTCGCCGTGCGCGGCGTCGACGGCGTCGGACGACACCGCCTCGATGCGCGAGGTCGTCCGCCGCCGGTTCGCCCGCTACCTCGACGAGCGCGTCGAGGGCGGGCAGCTCGACGACGCCGACGCGCACGTGACGGCGAGCCGGCAGCCCGGCCAGCGACCGCCCGGGCATCGACCCGAGACCGGCCGGCCGCGCCGGTTCGCCTACCCGCCGCACCTCGTCGTCGTCGACGGCGGCCAGCCGCAGGTCGCCGCGGCCGCAGCGCGCGCTGGACGAGCTCGGCATCGACGACGTCGCCGCTGTGCGGGCTGGCCAAGCGGCTCGAGGAGGTCTGGCTGCCGGGCCAGGACGACCCGGTGATCCTGCCGCGCACCTCCGAGGGCCTGTACCTGCTGCAGCGGGTGCGCGACGAGGCGCACCGGTTCGCGATCACCTACCACCGGCAGAAGCGGTCGGCGTCGATGACCGAGTCGGCGCTCGACGACGTCCCCGGCCTCGGGCGAGACCCGCCGCAAGGCGCTGCTGCGGCACTTCGGCTCGCTCAAGCGGCTGCGGGCGGCCGGCGTCGAGGAGGTGCTGGAGGTGCCCGGCGTCGGCCGGCGCACGGCCGAGGCGGTCGTCGCCGCGCTGCAGCCGGCCGCGGCCGACCGCCGCGTGCCGGCGTTCGACCCGGTGACCGGCGAGGTGCGTCGCGTGAGCGGGCCGCTGCGAGCTCGTCGTGGTCACCGGCCTGTCCGGCGCCGGCCGCTCGACCGCGGCCAAGTGCCTGGAGGACCTCGGCTGGTTCGTCGTCGACAACCTGCCGCCGGCGCTGCTCGCGCACGATGGTCGAGCTGGGCACCCGCGGTCGCAGGGCGAGGTCGACCGGATCGCCGTGGTCGTCGACGTCCGCAGCCGGGCGTTCTCCGCCGACCTGCGCGGCGCCGCTGGCCGAGCTGGGCCGGCACGGCGTGCAGGCCGCGGCGTGCTGTTCCTCGAGGCCTCCGACGAGGCGCTGGTCCGGCGGTTCGAGAGCGTCCGCCGGCCGCACCCGCTGCAGGGCGACGGGCGGCTGGTCGACGGCATCGCGCGCGAGCGGGCGCTGCTGCGCGACCTGCGCGGCGAGCGCCGACCTCGTCGTCGACACCAGCGTGCTCAACGTGCACCAGCTGCGGGCCAAGGTCGTCGCGGCCTTCGGCGAGGGCGGCGCGGCGACACCGCGCTGCACCTGACCGTCCTGTCCTTCGGCTACAAGTACGGCCTGCCGGTCGACGCCGACCTCGTGGTCGACTGCCGCTTCCTGCCCAACCCGCACTGGGTGCCGGAGCTGCGGCCGCAGACCGGCCAGGACCCGAGCCGTCCGCGACTACGTGCTCGGCGCAGCCGACGGCGCGGCGGAGTTCCTGGACCGCGCCGAGGGGCTGCTGCGGCTGCTGGTCGACGGCTACGTGCGGGAGGGCAAGCGCTACGCCCTGCTCGCCGTCGGCTGCACCGGCGGCAAGCACCGCAGCGTCGCGATGGCCGAGCAGCTCGCCGGCCGGCTGTCCGGGCCCGGCGTCGACGTCGCCGGTCGTGCACCGCGACCTGGGGCGCGAGTGAGCGCGCCCGGCGGCCGGCCCCCGGGTCGTCGCGCTCGGCGGCGGGCACGGGCTGGCGCCTCGCTGCAGGCGCTGCGCCGCGGTCACCCCGCGACCTCACCGCCGTCGTCACCGTCGCCGACGACGGCGGCTCGAGCGGCCGGCTGCGCGACGAGCTGGGCGTCGCTGCCGCCCGGCGACCTGCGGATGGCGCTGGCCGCGCTGGCCGGCGACGACGGCTGGGGCCGCACGTGGGAGCGGCCTGCTGCAGCACCGGTTCGCGCGGCGACGGGCCGCTGGCCGGCCACGCCGTCGGCAACCTGCTGCTCGCCGCGCTCGCCGAGACCGAGGGCGACGTCGTCCCCGCGCTCGACCTGGTCGGCCGGCTGCTGGGCGGCGCCGGCCGGGTGCTGCCGGCGAGCCGCACGCCGCTGGACATCGACGCCCAGGTCGTCGGCGTCGACCCCGACGAGCCGGCGCGTGACGGTCGTCGCGGCCAGGTCGCGGTCGCGACGACGCCGCGGCCACGGTGTCGGCGTCGTGGCTCGCAGCCCGCACGACGCCGCAGGCCTGCGAGGAGGCGGTGCAGGCGGTCCTGGACGCCGACTGGGTGGTGCTCGGGCCCGGGCTCGTGGTTCACCAGCGTGCTGCCCCACCTGCTGGTGCCGGACCTGCGCGACGCGCTCGAGAAGACCGCCGCCCGGCGCGCTGGTCGCGCTCAACCTCGCGCCGCAGGCGGGCGAGACCGACGGGCTTCTCGCCCGAGGCCCACCTCGACGTGCTGCAGGCCCACGCCCCGGCGCTGCCGCTCGACGTCGTGCTCGCCGACGAGGCTGCGGTCGCGGACACCGCGTGGTCTCGAATGGCCGCGGCCGCAGGCCGCCGGCGGCCGGCTCGTGCTCGCCCACGTCGCCGATGGACGACGGGACGCCCCGGCACGACCCCGGCCGGCTCGGCGCGGCGTACCGACTCGATCTTCACAGGAGAAGCATGGCGATGACCGCAGCGGTCAAGGACGAGCTGTCCCGGCTGACAGTGACCCGGCCGTGCTGCCGCAAGGCCGAGATGGCGGCGCTGCTGCGCTTCGCCGGCGGCCTGCACCTGGTGGCCGGCGAGATCGTCGTCGAGGCCGAGCTCGACACCGGGTCGCACCGCGCGGCGGCTGCGCAAGGAGATCGCCGAGGTCTACGGCCACGCCAGCGACGTGCACGTGGTGGCTCGCCGGGGGGCCTGCGCAAGGGCAACCGCTACGTCGTGCGGGTCAGCAAGGACGGCGACGGGCTGGCCCGGCAGACCGGTCTGGTCGACGGGCACGGCCGCCCGGTCCGGGGCCTGCCGCCGTCGGTCGTCAGCGGCGGCACCTGCGACGCGGCGGCCGCCTGGCGCGGTGCCTTCCTGGCGCACGGCTCGCTCACCGAGCCCGGCCGCTCCTCCTCGCTCGAGATCACCTGTCCCGGGCCCGGAGGCCGCGCTGGCGCTGGTCGGCGCGGCCCGCCGGCTCGGCGTGCAGGCCAAGGCGCGCGAGGTGCGCGGCGATCGACCGGGTCGTCGTCCGCGACGGCGACGCGATCGGCGTGCTGCTCACCCGGCTGGGCGCGCACGAGGCGGTGCTGGCCTGGGAGGACCGGCGGATGCGCCGCGAGGTGCGGGCCACGGCCAACCGGCTGGCCAACTTCGACGACGCCAACCTGCGCCGCTCCGCCCGGGCGGCGGTCGCGGCCGGGTGCCCGGGTCGAGCGCGCCCTGCGAGATCCTCGGCGACGACGCCCCCGAGCACCTGCTGGTCGCGGGTCGGCTGCGCCGCGAGCACGCCAACGCCTCGCTCGAGGAGCTCGGTGCGCTGGCCGACCCGCCGATGACCAAGGACGCGGTCGCCGGGCGGATCCGGCGGCTGCTGGCGCATGGCCGACAAGCGGGCGGCCGACCTCGGCATCCCCGACACCGAGGCCGCCGTCACGCCGGACATGCTCGAGGGCACCGCCTGAGTCCGACTACCCGGCGTGACGGTCCTGGATCGCTGCGTGAGAGTTCCGGAAACCCGTCATCCCAGGTCAGACCGTTTTGTACTGTGGGGCGCCACCGCCGAAGGAGCCCCATGACCATCACCATCCGTGTCCGTCGGGCGCTGCGGACCGGCATCGCCGGCGTCGCCGTGCTCGCCGTCGGCCTGGCGACGCCGTCCGCGTGGGCCGCGCTGGCGACCGTGCCGACCACGAACAACGCGACCTACCAGACCAACGGCCGGGTGACCGCCTCGGTCACCGTCGGGGGCGTCACCTACCTCGGCGGCAGCTTCACCGCGCTGCGGCCGGCCGGCGCCGACGGGCGCGGCCGGCGAGGTGAGCCGCCGCTACCTCGCCGCGGTGAACAGCGCGACCGGGGCACTGCTGCCGTGGAGCCCGGAGGCCGACCGCCCCGTGTTCGCGCTGGCGGCGTCGCCGGACGGCTCGACGGTCTACGCTCGGGGGGAACTTCTCGACCGTCGACGGGGAGAGGCGCAAGCGCTTCGCGGCGTTCGACGCCGGCACCGGCGACCTCACCGGCCTGCGGGCCGACGCGGTCGGCCAGGTGTGGGCCCTCGCCGCGACCAGTCGACCCGCTCTACCTGGGCGGCGAAGTTCAGCTCCATCGACGGCAAGGCCCGCGGCCGGCTGGCCGCCGTCGGCCCGACGGCACGCTGAAGGCCTGGCGCGCCGTCGGCGGACGCCACGGTCATGGCGCTGACGCTGAGCCCGGACCAGCAGACGGTCTACGCGGGAGGCGACTTCAGCGCGGTGGCCGGGACCACGGCCGGCACGTCGAAGAAGCACCTCGCCCCGCTGTCGGCCGCGACCGGCGACCCGCTGCCGTGGGCGCACGGCGGTGGGCTACCCGCTGACCGGCATCGCGGCGACCGCGACGCACGTCTACGTCGGCGGGGACGGCTCCGGCGGGCACGCCGGCTCGTACAACGTGGCAGGGGAGAAGCGGCTGGGTGACGCAGACCGACGGCGGCGTGCAGGCCCTCACCCTGCGACGGCGGCGTGCTGTACGTCGGCGGCCACTTCGACGCGGTCTGCGTCGGCGACACGGCCGGCGCCACGGTCGGCTTCAACTGCCCGCAGAACCAGGCTGTCCGCAAGAAGCTGCTGGCGGTCGACCCCGCCAACGGCGACCTGCTGGACTGGAACCCGAAGGCCAACAGTGCGCTCGGCGTCTTCACGATGCACGCCGCCGACGGCCGGCTGCACGTCGGCGGGGTGTTCACCAAGATCGAACTGGAAGCCGCAGCAGGGGTACACGTCGTTGCGGCTGACCGGCACGGGCTCGGTGACCGGCGGCTCGGCGGCCGCTCCGCGGTCCGCCGCGCGCGGCGCGCCTCCGGCGCGCCGGCAGGGCACCTCCCGGCCGCCGCGGTCCTCGGCGACGCCGACGCCGCGGTGCTGCGGGCAGCCGGCTGGCAGGTCGTCGGCCGGCTCGCCGCCACGCCGTACGACGACCCGCGGGACGCTCCCGCGTACGTCGACCTCGACGAGCTGCTCGCCGACCCGCGGGTCGACGCGGTGCTGCTGGACGGCGCGGGCCGCGCCTGGCCGGCTGGCTGCCGGCGCTGCGGGGGCCGGGCTCGCCGGTGCTGCTGGCCAGGGCCGGCGCCGCTCGACCTCGGCCGCGGCTGCAGCGCCGCTCGCGGCGTGCCGGACGCGCCCGACGCTGCCGTCGCGCTGCTGCAGCGGTGGGAGCCCTGGGCGCTGGCCGTCGCCGGGCGCTGCCGCTGGCCGGCGGCCCGGTGCTGCAGGGCACGGTGCGCGGGTGGCCGCGCGGTGACGGGCGGCCGCCGAGCTCGCCGACCTGGTGACCGGCTGGTGCGGCGACGTGGTGGCCGTGGCGGCGGCTCCCGAGGTGCTGCCCAGCCGCACGCTGCCGCCGCGCTCGCCCGGCGGCGCTCCGGCCGCAGGTCGCCTGGGCGCTGCTGCCGCCGGCGGCGCCACCGTCCTGGTGAGCTCCGACCCGGAGCCGGACGGTCCGGTGGTGCGGCTGTCGTTCGCGACCGCGCGCCTGGAGGCCGGGCCGGCCGGCGCGCGGTGGGTGGGCGGCGCCGAGATCCCGCTGCTGCCCGGTCCCGGACCGGCGCGCCGCGGCCGCTGCCGGTGCCGCCGGGCACCGCACCCGGCCTGCTCGGCTGCGCGACGCGCTGCGCACGGCGGTCGGCGGCGGGCGACGTGGCGGCCGACGACTGGCCCTGGCCGGCCGACCTGGGCGACGCTGCTCGGCGCCGCGCACGTGCTCGAGGCGCTGCGCCGCTCGGCGCGGCAGGGCACCGCTGGTCCGCACCGGCTGAGCCGCCGTCGGACGGCCTCCGATAGGTTCGCCGAGCACGACTGCACGAGATCCGCCCCGCAGAGAGGACTCCCGTGACCGTACGCGTCGGCATCAACGGCTTCGGCCGCATCGGCCGCAACTTCTTCCGCGCCGTCCAGGCCAGCGGCCAGGACGTCGAGATCGTCGCCTTCAACGACCTCGGCGACGTCGCCACGATGGCGCACCTGCTCAAGTACGACTCGATCCTGGGTCGCTTCCCCGGCACGGTCGAGGTCACCGGCGAGCGGCCTGTCGGTCGACGGCCGCGAGCGTCACGGTGCTGGCCGAGCGCGACCCGGGCGCGCTGCCCTGGGGCGACCTCGGCGTCGACGTCGTGGTCGAGTCCACCGGCTTCTTCACCAAGGCCGAGGCCGCGCCCGCAAGCACGTCGACGCCGGCGGCGCTCAGAAGGTCATCATCTCCGCGCCGGCCACCGGCGAGGACCTCACCGTCGTGATGGGCGTCAACGACGCACCGTACGACGGCTCGCAGACCGTCATCTCGAACGCCTCCTGCACCACCAACTGCGTCGCGCCGATGGCCAAGGTGCTCCAGGACGCGTTCGGCATCGAGCGCGGCCTGATGACCACCATCCACGCCTACACGGCCGACCAGAACCTGCAGGACATGCCGCACAAGGACCTGCGCCGCGCGCGGGCCGCCGCGCTCAACATCGTGCCCGACCAGCACCGGCGCCGCGAAGGCCACCTCGCTGGTGCTTCCCGGAGCTCAAGGGCAAGCTCGACGGCTTCGCGCTGCGGGTCCCGATCCCCGACCGGCTCGGTGACCGACCTGGTCGTGACGGTCGGTCGGGAGACGAGCAAGGACGAGGTCAACGCCGCCTTCGCGGCGGCCGCGGACGGCCCGCTGAAGGGCGTACCTCGCCTACACCGAGGACCCGATCGTCTCCTCCGACATCGTCACCAGCCCGGCCTCCTGCACCTTCGACAGCCAGCTGACGATGGTCCATGGGCAACCAGGTCAAGGTCGATCGGCTGGTACGACAACGAGTGGGGCTACTCCAACCGGCTGGTCGACCTGATCACGCTCGTCGGCACCACGCTGTGAGGACCGCCGCCGACCTGGACGTCGCAGGGCCGGCGCGTCCTGGTCCGCAGCGACCTGAACGTGCCGCTCGACGCCGGCCGGATCACCGACGACGGCCGGATCCGGGCCAGCCTGCCGCTGCTGCAGGACCTGTCCGCCCGCGGCGCCCGGGTCGTCGTCACCGCGCACCTCGGTCGCCCGAAGGGCGCGCCGGACCCGGCGTACTCGCTGGCGCCGGTGGCGGCCCGGCTCGGCCGAGCTGCTCGGCCGGCCGGTGCCGCTGGCCGGCGACGTCGCCGGCCCGGCACAGCCGGGCGCTCGTCGACGCGATGGCCGACGGCGACGTCGTGCTGCTGGAGAACGTCCGCTTCGAGGCCGGCGAGACGAGCAAGGACGACGCCGACCGCGGGGAGCTGGCCGACCGGCTCGCCGCGCTCGCCGACCTCTACGTCGACGACGCGTTCGGCGCGGTGCACCGCCAGCACGCCAGCGTCGTACGACGTCGCCGCAGCGCCTGCCGCACGCGGCCGGTCCGCTGGTCGCCGCCGAGGTGGCGGTCCTCGACCGGCTGACCACCGACCCGGAGCGGCCGTACGCCGTGGTGCTCGGCGGCTCGAAGGTCAGCGACAAGCTGCAGGTGATCGAGGCGCTGCTGCCGAAGGTCGACACCCTGCTGGTCGGCGGCGGCATGTGCTTCACGTTCCTGGCCGCCCAGGGCCACGACGTGGGGTCGAGCCTGCTCGAGGCCGACCAGCTCGAGCGGTGCCGGGAGTTCCTGTCGACCGGCAAGGTCGTGCTCCCGGTCGACGTCGTCGCGGCGGAGGCGTTCGCCGCCGACGCCGCGTCCGACGTGGTGCCGGCCGACGCGATCCCCGCCGACCGGATGGGGCTGGACATCGGCCCGGCGTCGGTCGCGGTCTTCGCCGAGGCGCTGGCCGGCGCCCGGACGGTGTTCTGGAACGGCCCGATGGGCGTGTTCGAGATGGCGCCCTACGCCGAGGGCACCCGCGGGGTCGCCGAGGCCGTGGCGGCGCTCACCGCCGACGGCGCGCTCACCGTCGTCGGCGGCGGTGACAGCGCGGCCGCCGTCCGGGCGCTCGGGATCGACGAGGAGCGCTTCACGCACATCTCCACCGGCGGCGGAGCCAGCCTGGAGAAGCTCGAGGGCAAGAGCCTGCCGGGCCTGTCCGCGCTGCAGGACGCCTGATGGCCCGCCGGCCGCTGATGGCGGGCAACTGGAAGATGAACCTGAACCACCTCGAGGCGATCGCGCACGTCCAGAAGCTCGCGTTCAGCCTGTCCGCGGAGCAGCTGGCGGCCGTCGAGGTCGTCGTGCTGCCGCCGTTCGTGGACCTGCGCAGCGTGCAGACCCTCGTCGACGGGGACCGGCTGGCGATCGGGTACGGCGCGCAGGACCTCTCGCCGCACGACGCGGGCGCGCACACCGGCGACGTCAGCGGCGCGATGCTCGCCAGGCCCTGGGCTGCCGCTACGTGGTCGTGGGGCACAGCGAGCGCCGGGCCGACCACGCGCGAGGGCGACGACGTCGTGCGGGCCAAGGTCGCCGGCGGCGGTGCGGCACGGCCTGGTGCCCATCCTGTGCGTGGGGGAGGGGCTGGAGGTCCGCCGGGCGGGCGGGCACGTCGCGCACGGGACGGCGCAGCTGCGCGCCGCCCTGCAGGGCGTGCCGGCAGCGGCGGCCCGCTCGCTGGTCGTGGCGTACGAGCCGGTCTGGGCGATCGGCACGGGCGAGGTCGCCACCCCCGACGACGCCCAGGAGGTCTGCGCCGCGCTCCGGGCGACGCTGGCCGAGCTCTACCCCGGTGAGCTGGCCGACGGCGTCCGGGTGCTGTACGGCGGGTCGGTCAAGTCCGGCAACGTGGCGGCGCTGCTGGCCCAGCCGGACGTCGACGGGGCGCTGGTCGGCGGGGCCAGCCTGGACGCCGACGAGTTCGCCCGGATCTGCCGGCTCGGGACCGACTGAGCACTCGGCGACCGGAACGCCGCACGCGCTATGCCCCACGCTGCGTCACGGACCCATCACGATTGACTTCCAGGTGATCGTCGTGGTGCGGCGGGACGTACCGGGCGTGCCTATAGTCCGTCGTTCCCGCCGGGACGACCCCCGGCCCGGCCCTCAGACCTCCTGGACGAACCCGGGAGAAGGAGGCACAGCGAGTGCTGTTCACGAAGAAGTCGGTGCGCCTGGTCGCACCCCTGCTGGCGCTCGCCCTCGGCGCGGCGGCCTGCGGTGGCGGTGACGACTCGGGGTCCGGGTCGCCGTCCGAGCCGGCAGCCGGCAAGAAGGGCGGCACGTTCCGGCTGGGCATCGCCGAGCCGACCGCCATCGACCCGTACAACGCGCAGGAGTCCGAGGGCATCCTGGTCACCAAGCAGATCTTCACGCAGCTCGTGGGGCTCGACGAGGACGCCAAGATCGTGCCGGCCGCCGCGAAGTCGTTCACCCCGAACGACGACTGCACGCAGTGGACCTTCGAGCTGGTGCCCGACGCGAAGTTCTCCAACGGCGAGGTCGTGACCGCGCAGTCGTTCATCGACGGCTGGACCCGCGCCGCCACCCAGGACGCCGCCAGCGACGTGGCGTACCACATGGCCGGTGTGCAGGGCTTCGACGAGCTCCAACGGCGGCTCGGCCACCACGTTCTCCGGGCTGTCCGCGCCGGACCCGAACACCCTCGTCGTGGACCTGGCCGAGGCCGACTGCGAGTTCGAGAAGAAGACCCTGCAGCCGGTGATGAGCCCCGTCCCCAAGGACGCCGGGCCGGCCAGCAACAAGACGTTCAACGACATGCCGATCGGCAACGGCCCGTTCAAGCTCGAGGGCCCGTGGCAGCACGACACCTCGATCACGATGGTCCGCAACGACGACTACTTCGGCAAGGCGGCCAACCTCGACCGGGTCGAGGTCACCATCTACAGCGATGACCGGTCGATCGAGTACAACGGCTTCAAGGGCGGGCAGTTCGACTACGCCCGGATGCCCACCGACCCTGCTGGGCCAGGCTCAGGCGCAGTACGAGCCGCAGGGCATGGCTTCCTCAAGAAGGTCAAGTACGGCATCAACTACATCCTGCCGTCGGAGGCGAACGCGCCGTTCAACAACCCCGACGCCCGCAAGGCCGTCTCGTACGCGATCGACCGGGACGCCATCATCTCCGGCGTCTTCAAGGGCTTCCAGACCAAGGCCGACCTCGCTTCATCCCGCCGGTGTTCGAGCAGTACGCTACCGAGGGCGTGTGCGACGTCCTGCGTGAAGCAGGACCCGGCCAAGGCCAAGGAGCTCGCGGCGAAGGCCGGCCTGCACGCCGGGCACCACGATCAACCTGGCGTTCAACAGCGGTGGCGGGCACGACGAGTGGGTGCAGGCCGTCGCGGCCAGCAGCTCGACCGACGTCCTCGGCCTGAACGTCAACGTCTCCAGCATGCCGTTCCGCGAGCTGCTGCAGAACGAGAAGAAGCCGGACGCGAGCGGCCTGTTCCGTTTCGCGTGGGGCGCCGACTACCCGACGCCGGACAACTTCCTGTTCCCGCTGATGAGCACCACGGCCATCAACCCCAGCGCCGAGGACGTCGTCGCAGGGTGACAACGCCGCGCCGCTACAGCAACCCGGCGTTCGACGCGCTGCTGGTGAAGGAGCGTGCCGCCAAGACCGACGCCGAGCGGGCGCCGATCATCAAGCAGGCCGAGAAGATCGCGATCGGCGACGACCTGGCCCTCATCCCGCTGTGGTACCGCACGCAGTACCGCGTCTTCGACTCCAGCAAGTGGGAGAACGTCGGGATGGACTTCTTCGAGGACCCGACGCTCGACCGAGATCAGCCAGAAGTAGGACGCACGACCGACGGGGCCGGGGGCGAACCTCCCGGCCCCGTCGGCTGCCCGTCCGGGCGCTCGCGGGCTCCCGGCCGGCCACCCGGTACGGTCGCGGACGGGTACCCCCGCCCTGCGCCGCGCCGGCCCCCAGGCCACCCCCGCACCACCGATCGTGGAGAGTCGACCGTGGGAAAGTTCATCATCCGCCGGCTGCTGCCAGATGGTCCTCGTCCTGCTGGGCGCGAGCATGGTGCTGTTCGTCGCGTCTGTTCGTCGTCCCCGGTGACCCGGTCGGCAGCATCGGTGACGAAGGCCCGCGAACCCGGCGGTCATCGAGCAGCTGCGGGAGAACTACGGGCTCGACAAGTCGCTGCCCGAGCAGTACGTGCGCTACGTCGGCCAGGTCGTGCTGCACGGCGACCTCGGGGAGGACTACACCCAGCGGCGCTCGGTCAACGAGGTCCTCGCCGCCCAAGCTGGTCAACACCGCCAAGCTCGCCCTCGTCGCGATCCTCATCGACGTCGTCATCGGCGTGTTCGCCGGCATGATCGCCGCGGTCTTCCGCTACACCTTCTGGGACGTGCTGGTCACGGTCACCACGACGCTCGCGATCGGCTTCCCGACCTTCGTCATCGGCCTGGTGCTGCAGCAACCTTCCTGGGCGTGCAGCTCAAGATCCTGCCCGATCTTCGGCGATGAACGACGGCTGGAGGTCCTACGTCTGCCGGCGTTCACGCTGGCGATCGTCGACGCCGCGCTCGTCGCCCGGCTGATGCGCGGCTCGATGCTCGAGGTGCTGCGGGCGGACTACATCCGCACGGCGCCGGCCAAGGGCCTGTCGCGAGCGCACGTCATCCTCAAGCACGCGCTGCGCAACTCGATCATCCCGGTCGTCACCTACCTCGGGGATCTCGTTCGGCACGCTGCTCGGCGGCGCGCTCATCACCGAGACCATCTTCAACTGGGACGGCATCGGCTCGGCGCTGATCCGCGCGATCGCCAGCGCAGAACCAGCCGATCATCGTCGGCAGTCGTGACCTTCGGCGTCGCGATCTTCGTGGTGCTGAACCTGATCGTCGACATCGCTCTACGCGTACCTGGACCCGCGGATCCGGCTCGAGTGAGCCGGCACCCGTCCACACGCACGGCTCGCGAGCGACCCGGTCCACGAGAGAGACCGTGAGCAGAACCCCCGCCACCGACAGCGAGCCCGCGGCCGCACGGTCGCGAGCCCGGCACGACCGACGACGGCCAGGTGCACAACCCCGGCGGCGACCTGTTCGCCGGACGCGGAGTCCGCGGCCACCGCGCTGGGGGCCAGCCGCCCGCAGGGGCAGCTGCGCCGACATCTGGCCGCCGCTTCCAACGCAACAAGCTCGCCGTGGTCGGGCTCGTCCTCATCGGGCTGCTGTTCCTCACGCCATCTTCGCGCCGCTGCTGGCGCCGTACGACCCGTACGAGCAGAACCTGCTCGGCACCGGGGTCGACGCCACCCAGGCCGGGCCGAGCCGCGGCACCCGTTCGGCACCGACCTGCTCGGCCGTGACCTGCTCAGCCGGGTCATCTACGGCTCGCGGATCGCCATCATGGTCGGCCTCGGCGTCGATCCTGATGGCCGTCCTGATCGGGCGTGGTCCTCGGCGCGCTGGCCGGCTACTTCGGCCGGGCCTGGGACACGCGTGATCATGCGCGTCGCCGACGTCTTCCTCGCGTTCCCGCTGCTGATCGGCGCGATCCTCATCGTCACCGTCGTGGGGCAGGGCGTGCTGCCGGTGATCCTCGCGCTGGCGATCTTCTCGCTGGGCGACCATCGCCCGGCTGATGCGCTCGTCCATCCTGTCGATGCGCGAGGCCGAGTACGTCGAGGCGGCCCGCTCGATCGGCGCGCAGCCGCTGGCGGATCGTGACCCGGCACATCCTGCCGAACGCCTCGCGCCGGTGCTCGTCTACGCCACCTTCAGCGTCGGGACGGCTGTCGTCGCGAAGGCGTCGCTGTCCTTCCTCGGCGTCGGCGTGCCCGCCGGACGTGCCCGAGTGGGGCAACATGATCTCCGTCGGCCGCGGCTTCGTCGGCTTCAAGGACTTCCTCTGGTTCTTCCCGAGCATGGCCGTGGTCTTCACGATCGCTCGGCTTCGTCTTCGTCGGTGACGGCCTGCGCGACGCGCTCGACCCGAAGCTGCGCTGAGGTAGCCGTGTCCTCGCCTGACCAGATCTCTCACCGCCGGGCTCGGCCCGGCCGGCGGACCGCGGTGCCGGCCGACGCCGCTGCTGTCGATCGAGGACCTCCGGGTCCACTTCGACACCGACGCCGGGGTCGTCAAGGCCGTCGACGGCGTCAGCTGGCACGTCGACGCCGGGCGAGACGCTCGCCATCGTCGGCGAGTCCGGCTCCGGCAAGTCCGTCTCGGCGATGAGCGATCATGGGGCTGGTCCCGCAGCCGCCGGCGACGTTCCCCACCGGGCGCAGGTCCTGTTCGAGGGCGAGGACCTGCTGACGCGCCGGACAAGAAGCCTGCGCACGCTGCGCGGCAAGGAGATCGCGATGATCTTCCAGGACCCGCTGACCGCGCTGAACCCGGTGTTCAAGGTGGGCGACCAGATCGCCGAGATGATCCAGGTCCACGAGAAGGTGGGCAGAGCGGCGGCCCAGCAAGCGGGCCGTCGACCTGCTCGGCGAGGTCGGCATCCCGAACCCGAGCAGCGGGCGCAGGCAGTACCCGCACGAGTTCTCCGGCGGCATGCGCCAGCGCGCCATGATCGCGATGGCGCTCGCGCACGACCCGAAGCTGCTGCTCGCCGACGAGCCGACCACCGCGCTCGACGTCACCGTGCAGGCGCAGATCATGGAGCTGCTGCTCGAAGCTGCAGCAGCAGCGCAGCACCGCGATCGTGCTGATCACCCACGACCTCGGCCTGGTGGCCAGCCACGCCGACCGCGTCGCTGGTGATGTACGCCGGGCGGATCGTCGAGACTGGCCGACCGACGAGATCTTCTACCGCGCCCCGGCACGCCTACACCTACGGGCTGCTCTCCAGCCTGGCCCGCCTGGACCAGCGGCGCGGCGAGCGGCTGGAGCCGATCCCCGGCCAGCCGCCGAGCCTGTCGCGGGTGCCGCAGCGGCTGCGCGTTCCACCCGCGGTGCGCGTTCGCCACCGACGTCTGCCGCACGGTGGTCCCGGCGCTGGTCGCGCAGGACCCGCCGACCACTGGGCGGCTGCCACCACAGCGACCGGTCGCCGTCCGGGCGAACGGAGCGCGGCCGCGCAGGCCGTCGGGCGCGCCGGACGCCGTGAACGCACCCGCCAGGCAGGACTGCCGGTGACCGCGCCGAAGGACGACGCCAGCGGCGCGTCCGGTGACCGCCCCGACGACGGCTCCGGCCCGGCCCGGCCGGCCAGGCGCCGAGCCGCTGCTCAGGTCACCGACCTCGTCAAGCACTTCCCGATCCGCTCGGGCATCGCTGATCGCGCCGGCAGATCGGCGCGGTCCAGGCCGTCGACGGGCGTCTCGTTCTCGGTCGCAGCCGGGCAGCACGCTCGCGCTCGTCGGGGCGAGTCGGGCTGCGGCAAGTCGACGACGGCCCGGGCGGTCCTCCGGCTGCATCGAGCCCACCTCGGGCACCGTCGCGCTTCGACGGCAAGGACGTGACCGCGGCTCGCGCCCGCCGAGCTGCGCACGGCGCTGCGCCGGGAGATGCAGATCGTCTTCCAGGACCCGTACGCGTCGCTCAACCCGCGGCATGACGATCCGCCAGATCCTGGCCGAGACGTTCCACATCCACGGCGTCGAGGAGGGCACCAAGGTCGCGATCTCGGACCTGCTCGACACCGTCGGTCTGGCGCCCGAGTACGCCGACCGCTACCCGCACGAGTTCTCCGGCGGGCAGCGGCAGCGCGTCGGCATCGCCCGGGCGATCGCGCTCAACCCGAAGTTCGTCGTGCTCGACGAGCCGGTGTCCGCGCTCGACGTGTCGATCCAGGCGCAGGTCCTCAACCTGCTGGAGGACCTGCAGGACGACTTCGGCCTCACCTACCTGTTCATCGCGCACGACCTGTCGGTGGTCCGCCACATCGCCGACCGGGTCGCCGTGATGTACCTGGGCCACATCGTCGAGATCGCCGACCGCGACGACGCTCTTCGAGCAGCCCGCAGCACCCGTACACGCAGGCGCTGATCTCGGCGGTCCCGATCCCGGATCCCGCGCAAGGAGCGGGCGCGCGAGCGCATCGTCTCAGCGGCGACGTGCCGAGCCCGGCGAACCCGCCGAGCGGCTGCCGGTTCCGCACCCGCTGCCAGAAGTTCGCCGGACGCAGCTCACCGACGCCGAGCGGCAGCCGCTGCATCGAGGAGCCGCCGGCGCTGATCGACCGCGGTCAGGGACACCCGACCGCCTGCCACTACGCCGAGGTGCAGGCGGTCGTCTGACCGCCCCGCACGAGACGGAAGGTTCCCGCCCCCGTGGTCCTCCTGCTGGACATCCTGCTGATCGTGACGAGCCTGCTGCTCGTCGTCCTCGTGCTGCTGCACCGGGGCAAGGGCGGCGGCCTGTCCACCCTGTTCGGCGGCGGCGTGTCGTCGTCGCTCGGCGGCAGCGCCGTCGTGGAGAAGAACCTCGACCGGCTGACCATCATCTGCGGCGTGGTGTGGGCCGTCTGCATCGTCGCCATCGGGTTGCTGCTCAAGCAGACCTGACGGGCAGCCGACCCGCTCTAGACTGCGCGGGCCCGCCCGTCCCGACCAGCGCCCGTCCCGACATCGCCCGTCCCGACAACGTACGAAGGAGCACCGTGGCAGGCGGCAACGCGATCCGAGGCAGCCGCGTCGGCGCCGGTCCGATGGGCGAGGCCGAGCGGGGCGAGGCCGCCCCGCGCAAGCGGATCGCCTTCTACTGCGCGAACGCGCACGAGACCCGGCCGTCGTTCGCCGACGAGGCGGCGATCCCGGAGACCTGGGACTGCCCGCGCTGCGGCTTCCCCGCGGGCCAGGACCGCGACAACCCGCCGGCCCAGCACAAGACCGAGCCGTACAAGACGCACCTGGCGTACGTGCGCGAGCGGCGCAACGCCGAGGACGGCGAGGCGATCCTCGCCGAGGCGCTGGCCAAGCTGCGCGGCAAGTAGCCGTCGTGCCCGAGCCGGGCGCGCTGCACCACCTGGAGCTGTGGGTGGACGACCTGCCCGCCGCCCGACCGGCCTGGGAATGGCTGCTCCGCCGGCTGGGCTACACGCCGCACCGGGAGTGGGCCGACGGCGTGAGCTTCCGGTCGGGCGAGGCGTATCTCGTGCTGGAGCAGTCGCCGGCCCGCCTGCCGGGGGCGCACGACCGGCGCCGAGCCGGCCTGAACCACCTGGCGCTGTGGGCCGGCCCGCCCGCCGAGCTCGTGGCGCTGGTCGCCGAGGCGCCCGCTCACGGGTGGCGGCTGCTGTTCCCCGACCGGCACCCGTACGCCGGCGGCCCGGGCCACCACGCGGCCTACCTGGAGGACGCTGCCGGCTTCGAGGTGGAGCTGGTCGCCCAGCCCTGAACGGGGGGGCCCGGCACCGACCGGGTCAGCGGCGGCGCAGGTCGCGGGGGAGCTGGGCGGCGGCCGCCTCGTCGAGCAGCCACCGCGTCTGCACGGTGCCCGACCGCCCCGGCGGCCGGCAGCTGGACCCGGCCGGCGCCGGACAGCGCGCGCGCCACCGCCGTCGCCTTGGCCGCGCCGGCGACCAGCAGCCAGACCTCCTCGGCCGCCGGTGATCGTCGAGAAGCCCAGGCTGACCCGGGTGGGCGGCGGCTTCGGGCAGTCCGCGGACGGCGACCACCGTGCCGCTCGTCGTGAGCGGCCGGCGACTCCGGGAAGATCGAGGCGACGTGCCCCTCCGCGCCCACGCCGAGCAGCAGCACGTCGAACGCGGGGCACCGCCGACCGCCGGGCCGGCCGCCGCGAGCTCGGCGGCGTACCGGGCGGCGGCGGCGTCCGTCCGCTCGGCGGCGGGCCCGGCGTCGGAGGCCGGGATCGCGTGCACCCGGGCCGGGTCCAGGTCCACGACGTCCAGCAGCGCCGTCCGGGCCTGGGTCTCGTTGCGGTCGGCGTCGTCGGCGGGCACCCAGCGCTCGTCGCCCCACCAGACGTCGACCGCGGTCCAGTCGACGGCCGCCCGGGCCGGCGAGCTCCGCAGCGCCCGCAGCACCGCGGTGCCGATCGCGCCGCCGGTCAGCACCAGCGACGCGGTGCCGCGGACGGCCTGGGCGGCGACCAGCCGGGTCACCAGCCGCGCCGGCGACGGACGCGGCCAGGACGTGCGGGTCGGCCGGACCGACCACGACGGTCAGCGGCGGGGCGGTCAGGACGTCCTCCTCGCGCCGCGGCGCGCCCCTCGACCAGCGAGCGTCTCGGGGGCGCTCGCCGTGGCCGGGTCGACCCAGACGTGGCGTGCGGGTGGCCGGTCGGCCGGCCAGGTCGTGACCCCGGTGGCCGCCTCCAGCGCCTCGCGCGTAGGTCTCGTCGGCGTCCAGCCGGCGCAGCTCCTCGGCGAGCAGCTCACCGAGCGTCCGCTGCGGCAGCGGCAGCGTCCGAGTCCGGCTCCGGTGGAGCTGGCTGCACAGTGCCGGCCGTCCCCGCGGACCGCGCCAGCCGGTGCTCCTCGAGCTGGCAGCGTCAGACCACCGGTCGATCCCGGGGCCGGGCGCTGTCCTCGGTCGTCACGTCGATCGCCGAGCCGGCTGGTCAGCCAGCCGGCCACCAGCGCCCGGCGACGCCGGGTCCCCGGCCTGCCGCCGTGCACGGTGACCGCGGTCACCGCGGCCCTCGGCGGAGTCGAACGTCGCGGCGCACAGCGTCCGCCACGGCGTGCTCCGGGTCCAGGCCAGGTCGGTGTCGCCCGGGCGCGTAGTCCTCGGCCCGCTGGCGCAGCGCGGCGAGCGGGTCGGCGGCCAGCGCGCTGTCGGTGACCCGCCGGTCGGCGATGACGCCCAGCGCGTCGGTGCGCGATCCGGTCCGGGCGGCTCGGCGTGCCACCAGGTCACCACCGGGGCGTCGGCGGCCAGCAGCGGCAGCACGACGGACTCGGCGTGCAGCGCCAGCCGGCCGTACATCCGCATGACGACGGCCTCGCCGGGCCCGAGCCGGCCGCCGATCAGCACCTCGGCGTCCAGCCGGGCGCCGGCGGCCTCCGTGCGGCGCCGGACGACGACCAGCAGCCGGCAGGGGTGCGCCGCGGCGGCGACGGTGGCGGCCGCCTCGGCCTCGCCGACCCGCTTCTCGTCGACGACCACGACCAGGGTCAGCGCGACGCCGCTGACGCCACGGCGCCGGCGCTGCGCCGCTCGGCGGCGAGCGCCTTGACCACCTCGCTGCCGGTGGTGTCCCACAGCGTGATCACGTCGTGCCTCCGGCCGTCGCGGGCCGGTACGGCGGGCGTCGTCACGGTCGCCGCCAGGCGCGGCCCTCGCGAGCGAGCATCTCGTCGGCGGCCCGCGGGCCCCACTCGCCGGCCCGGTACAGCCGGGCCCGTCGTGGTGCTCGGCCCAGTGCTCCTCGAGCGGGTCGATGACCGCGCCAGGTCTGCCTCGACCTCGGCGTTGCGGGGGAAGAGCGTGGCGTCGCCCAGCAGCACGTCCAGCAGCAGCCGCTCGTACGCCTCGGGGCTGGACTCGGTGAACGCCTCGCCGTACTGGAAGTCCATCGCGACGTCGCGGACCTCCATCAGCGGTGCCGGGCACCTTCGACCCGAACTGAGGGTCACGCCCTCGTCGGGCTGCACCCGCACGACGAGCTGGTTGTGGCCGAGCTCCTCGGTGTCGGTCGTGCGCGAACGGCAGGTGCGGCGCCTTGCGGAACAGCACCGCGATCTCGGTGACCCGGCGCGGCAGGCGCTTGCCGGTGCGCAGGTAGAACGGCACCCCGGCCCAGCGCCGGGTCTCGACGCCCAGCCGGACGGCGGCGTAGGTCTCGGTGCTGAGTCTGCGGGTCGACGCCGTCCTCGCCGAGGTAGCCGCTGACCCGCTCGCCGGCCAGCCAGCCCTGGTCGTACTGCCCGCGGACGGCGCCGCGGGCCAGGTCCGTGGGCAGGACGATCGCCGCGAGCACCTTGAGCTTCTCGGTCCGGATCTCTCGGCGTCGAAGCTGCCGGGCTCCTCCATCGCGGTCAGCGCCAGCAGCTGCAGCAGGTGGTTCTGCAGCACGTCGCGGGCGGCGCCGGTCTGCTCGTAGAAGTCGGCCCGGCTGCCGATCCCGACGTCCTCGGCCATGGTGATCTGCACCGAGTCGACGTGCTGGCGGTTCCAGACCGGCTCGAACAGGCTGTTGGCGAACCGCAGCGCCAGCAGGTTCTGGACCGTCTCCTTGCCGAGGTAGTGGTCGATCCGGAAGACGTCCTCAGCGGTGAAGACGTCGTCGACCAGGGCGTTGAGCTCCTGCGCGCTGGACAGGTCGTTGCCGAACGGCTTCTCGACGACCACCCGCCGCCAGCCGCCCGACTGGCGCTGTCGGCCATGCCGGTGCGGTGCATCTGCTTGACAGCACGGTCGGGAACGCCGACGGGGGGATGGACAGGTAGAACGCGGCGTTGCCCTGCGATGCCGTGGGTGCCGTCCAGCTCGCGCAGGGTCGCGGCCAGCCGGTCGAAGGCGTCGTCGTCGTCGAAGGAGCCGGGGAGGAACCGGATCGGCCTGGACGAGCCGCTCCCAGACCTCCTCGCGCCACGGGGTGCGGGCGCCCGCCTGGGCGGCCTGCGTGCGACCTGCTCGAAGTCGACGTCGTCCCAGTCGCGGCGGGCGAAGCCCAGCAGCACGAAGTCGGGCGGCAGCAGGCCCCGGTTGGCCAGGTCGTAGACCGCCGGGAGCAGCTTCTTGCGGGCCAGGTCGCCGGTGACCCCGAAGACGACCAGGGCGCAGGGGTCCGGGACGCGGGGCAGCCGCCGGTCCCGGGGGTCGCGGAACGGGTTGCTGGTCACGCCGGCGCTGCGGGATCGGCGTGCGCGGAGCTCACCGGGCGCTCTCCTCGCGGTCGGCGGAGGCCGGGCCCTGGCCGGCCGGCGTGGTGGAGCCGGTCCGGTCCACGTCGGCGCCGGCCCGCTCGAGCTGGTCGGTCACCGAGGCGATCAGCTCGTCCCAGGACGACTCGAACTTCTGCACGCCCTCCCGCTCGAGGACCGCGAACACGTCGTCGTAGTCGATGCCGGCGTCGCGCGACGCGTCGCAGCACCGCCTGCGCGTCGGTCGGAGCTCGGTCACCGTGTCGCCGCGGACCTTGCCGTGGTCGGCGAAGGCCTCGCAGCGTCGTCTCGGGCATCGTGTTGACCGTGCCGGGGGCGACCAGCTCGACGACGTACATCGTGTCGTCGTAGTCCGGGTCCTTGACCCCGGTCGAGGCCCACAGCGGGCGCTGCGGGCGCGCCCCGGCCGCCTGCAGGGCCTGCCAGCGGTCGCCGGCGAAGACCTCGCTCGTAGCGCCTGGTAGGCCAGCTGGGCGTTGGCGACGCCGGCCTTGGCCGCGCAGCGACGTCGGCGCCCTGGCGCCTCGAGCCGGTTGTCGATCTCGGTGTCCACCCGGGAGACGAAGAACGAGGCGACGATCCCGATGCCGGGACAGGTCGTGGCCGTTCTCCCGGGCCTGCTCCAGGCCGGCCAGGTAGGCCTCCATGACCGCCCGGTACCGCTCGAGGCTGAAGATCAGCGTGACGTTGACGCTGATCCCCTCGGCGAGCGTCTCGGTGATCGCCGGCAGGCCCTCGACGGTCGCCGGGATCTTGATGAACAGGTTCGGCCGGTCGACGAGCCACCACAGGGCGCGGGCCTCGGCGACGGTGCGGTCGGTGTCGTGGGCTGATCCGCGGGTCGACCTCGATCGAGACCCGGCCGTCGACGCCGTCGGTGCGGTCGGACGACCGGGCGCAGCACGTCGCAGGCCCAGCGGACGTCGGCCGTCGGTGATCGTCCGCAGGGCCTCGCTCGACGTCGATCCCGCGGAGCGCGAGGTCGTGCAGCTGGTCGTCGTAGGCTCGCAGCCGTCGGCCAGCGCCTTCTGGAAGATCGACGGGTTCGTGGTCACGCCGACGACGGAGCGGGTCGTCGACGAGCTGGCGAGGTTGCCGGTGCGGAGCCGGTCGCGGGACAGGTCGTCGAGCCAGACGGCGACGCCGGCGGCGGACAGGTCGGCCAGTCGCGTCGGTCATGAGCCGTCTCCTAGTTGGCCGGGCGGCGACCGGTGAGGCCGCCGACACGGCGAGGCGGCGTGCGCGGCGGCGACGACCCGGTCGGCGGTGAGGCCGAACTGCTCGTACAGGACGCTGGTACGGGGCGCGAGGCGCCGAAGTGGTCGAGCGCGACGCTCCGGCCGGCGTCGCCGACGAACTCGCGCCAGCCCATGGCGACGGCGGCCTCGACGCGACACCCGGGCCCGCACGTCGGGCGGCAGCACGCTGCGCCGGTAGGCCTCGTCCTGCTCGCCGAACCACTCCAGGCACGGCATCGGAGACCACCCGGGTGGCGATGCCGTCGGCCTCCAGCTGCTCCCGGGCGGCGAGGGCGATCTGCACCTCGGAGCCGGTCGCCAGCAGGATCACCTCGCGGCGTGCCGGACGCTGGCCTCGGCCAGCACGTAGCGCGCCGCGGGCGGTGCCCTCGGCCGCGCCGAGCACGCTGCGGTCCAGGATCGGCAGGTTCTGCCGGGACAGCACCAGGCCGGCCGGCCGGTCGGTCGTGCTCCAGGATCGTGCGCCAGGCGACCGCGGTCTCGTTGGCGTCGGCGGGACGGACCACGTCCAGGCCGGGGATCGCCCGCAGCGCGGCCAGGTGCTCGATCGGCTGGTGGGTCGGGCCGTCCTCGCCGAGCCCGATCGAGTCGTGCGTCCAGACGTAGGTGACCGGCAGCTGCATGCAGCGCGGCGAGCCGCACGGCCGGGCGCATGTAGTCGCTGAAGACCAGGAACGTGCCGCCGTAGACGCGGGTGCCGCCGTGCAGCGCGATGCCGTTCATGATCGACGCCCATCGCGTGCTCGCGGATGCCGAAGTGCAGCGTCCGGCCGTACGGGTCCGCGCTCCTTGGCGGGTCTGCCGACCGGGCAGGAAGCGACGGCTCGCCCTCCATGGTGGTGTTGTTGCTGACTCGGCCAGGTCGGCCGAGCCGCCCCACAGCTCGGGCAGCACGTCGGGCGAGCGCGCTCAGCACCTTGCCGCGGCGGCCTGCGGGTCGCCAGGCCCTTGGCGTCCGCCTCGAACGTCGGGAGCGCGCTCGGTCCCAGCCGGCCGGGCAGCGTGCGGGTGCGCATCCGGTCGAGCAGCGCCGGCCCTGCGGGTGGGCCTGCGCCCAGGCGTCGTAGCGCTGCTGCCACTCGGCGTGCGCCTGGCGGCCGCGGTCGACGACCTCGCGGGCGTGCGCGAGCACGTCGTCCGGGACCTCGAAGTGCTGCGTCGGGGTCGAAGCCGAGCACCTCCTTGGTCGCCGCACCTCGTCGGCGCCGAGCGCCGCGCCGTGCGCCTTGCCGGTGTTCTGCAGGTTCGGCGCCGGGACAGCCGATGATCGTGCGCACCGACGATGAACGACGGGCGCGTCGGTCTCCTCCTGCGCCGCGCGCAGGGCGGCGTCCAGCGCGTGCACGTCCTCGCCGTCGTCGACCCGCTGGACGTGCCAGCCGTAGGCCTCGTAGCGGGCCGCCGACGTCCTCGCTGAACGCGATGTCGGTGTCGTCCTCGATGGAGATGTGGTTGTCGTCGTAGAGGACGACCAGGTTGCCGAGCTTCTGGTGGCCGGCCAGCGAGCTGGCCTCGCCGGAGACGCCCTCCTCGATGTCGCCGTCGGAGGCGACGCACCAGATCGTGTGGTCGAACGGGCTCTGCCCGGGTGCGGCGTCGGGGTCCAGCAGGCCGCGCTCGCGGCGGGCCGCCATGGCCATGCCGACCGCGTTCGCGACGCCCTGGCCGAGCGGGCCGGTGGTGATCTCGACGCCGGGGGTGTGCCCGTGCTCCGGGTGGCCCGGGGTGAGCGACTCCCACTGCCGGAGCCGGCGCAGGTCCTCGACCGTCAGCCCGTAGCCGGACAGGAAGAGCTGGATGTACAGCGTCAGGCTGGTGTGCCCGCAGGACAGCACGAAGCGGTCCCGTCCGGTCCAGTGTCGGGTCGGTCGGGTCGTGCCGCAGCAGCTTCTGGAAGAGCAGGTACGCCGCCGGCGCGAGGCTCATCGCGGTGCCCGGGTGGCCCGAGCCGGCCGCCTCGACGGCGTCCATGGCCAGGGCGCGGGACACGTCGACCGCGGCGGCGTCGGAGTCGGTCCAGTCCAGCTCGTGCTCGGTCACGCGACCTCGGGCCTTCCGTCGGGGTGGTGCGGGCCAGCGGTGCGCCCGACCTGCGAAGATCGTTCCCGGCCAGCCTAGCGGCGACGCGCCGAGCGCCTCCCGGACAGGCTGTTCCCGGTCTGGCCGCCCGTATGCGGCCCGCCCGCCCCGGCAGGCCCGGGCCACACCCCGCCGGTACAGTCGTCGCCGTGACGACGCTCGCGCGAGACCCTGCCGTCGCCGAGGCGTCCGCCCCTCCCGGCCGGCCCGGCGTGCGTGCCGTCGTCGGCGCGTACGTCGCGCTCACCAAGCCCCGGATCATCGAGCTGCTGCTGGTGACCACGGTGCCGACGATGGTGCTGGCCGCCGGCGGCCTGCCGTCGCTCGGCCCTGATGGTCGCCACGCTGGTCGGCGGGACCCTGGCCGCGGCCAGCGCCAACGCGCTGAACTGCTGGTACGACCGCGACATCGACGTGCTCATGCACCGGACCGAGGGACGGCCGCTGGCCCGGGCGGCCGTCACGCCGCGCGCCGCGCTGATCTTCGGGCTGGTCCTCGGGGTGCTCGCCACCCTGGAGCTGGCGCTCACCACGAACCTGCTGGCCGCCGCGCTCGGCGTGGTCGCGATCGCCTTCTACGTCGTCGTCTACACCATGGTGCTCAAGCGCCGCACCTCGCAGAACATCGTCTGGGGCGGCGCCGCGGGCTGCATGCCGGTGCTCATCGGCTGGGCCGCCGTGACCGGCTCGCTGTCCTGGGCGCCGGTCGTGCTGTTCGGCGTCATCTTCTTCTGGACGCCCCCGCACTACTGGCCGCTGGCGATGCGCTACCGCGAGGACTACGCCCGCGCCGACGTGCCGATGCTGCCGGTGGTGGCCAGCGACCGGCTGGTCGCGTCCCGGATCGTCGCGTACTCCTGGGTCATGGTGGCGGTGTCGCTGCTGCTCGTCTGGCCGGTCGGTGCCTCCGGCCCGGTCTACCTGGTAGCCGCGCTGCTCACCGGTGCCGTCTTCCTGCGCGAGGCGCACCTGCTGCAGGCCCGGGTCCGGGCCGGCGGTGACGCCGCCCCGATGCGGCTGTTCCACTGGTCGATCACCTACCTGGCCCTGCTCTTCCTCGCCGTCGCGGTCGACCAGCTCGTCTGAGTAGCCCTGTGTCAAGCCGCTGCGGCGGTCTGCTGTTCGAGGTGTCGTTGCAGGCCGCCGTGGCGGGTGGGGTCGTATGGCTCGTTGTTCTGCCAGCAGCTCCAGATGACGATGGTCCAGGCGCGGGCCAGGACGCGGACGGCGTGCGGGTGGCGCATGCCGCGGGCGCGGGCGCGCTGGTAGATGTCGGCGGCCCAGGGGCTGGCGTGGCGGCTGTCGTCGGCGAAGTCGGTCAGGGCTCTGCGGAGCTTGGCGTCGGCGCCGTAGCGGAACCCGACGCCACGGTGCTTGCCGCTCTGATAGGTGATGGGACAGGTTCCGGCGGTGGCGGCCAAGGCCTGCCAGGTGGGGTAGCGGCCTCGTGCGTCGCCGATCTCGACGAGCAGCGCTGCGGCGCGCACCTGCCCGGCGCGGGGCAGGCTGGTGAACACGTTGCGGTCGGGGTGCTGGCGCAGCGCTTCCTTGATCCGCCGGGTCAGTTCGCCGGCTTGAGTCTCGACCGCGTCGATCACGGTCAGCAGCGCGAGGGTGACGTGCTTGCGGTCGTCGGCCTCGACTCCGGTCAGGCCGGCGGGTGCGGCCTGCAAGCGCTGGACGAAGGTCGCGGCGAGCGTGCGTCCGCAGTAGCCCTCGGCGTGCAGCCAGGCGGCCATGCCCTGCTCGTCGAGCCGGGCGGCGTCAGCGGCTGTGGGGAAGCGGCGCAGGAACGCCCGGGCAATGGGGCTGTGCAGGTCGAAGAACAGCCCCACTGCGCCTGGGAAGGCCAGTTCCAGGGTGTGGCGGAGCTGGTTGACCAGTCCGACACGGACCTCGACGAGGTCCTGGCGGGCTCGTACCAGCGCTCGCAGTCCCTTGGTCGCGGGACTGTCCGGGGTCAGGTCGGTCAACCGGTGCCCGTCGGTGCGGATCGCATCGGCCAGGACGTAGGCATCGAACCGGTCGTCCTTGCCGGCGCCGCGGTGCCGCGACCGCAGGTTCTTGACCATCCTCGGAGCCACCACCGCGATTGGGATCTCGGCCTCGAGCAGTGCGTCCACGACGGGGCCATCGCCACGCTCGATCCCGACGCGCACGACGTCCAGCTCGCGCAGCAGTGCGCTGAGCTTGCGCAGATCGGTGCGAGTGTGGGTCACGGTGATCCGGCGCAGAACCGCGCCGTCCTGGTCCAGGACGCAGACCGCGTGGTCAGCGCTGGCCCAGTCGATCCCGGCGTAACGGACCCTGGCCGGAGCGGCGGTGCTGGTGGGACTGTGCATGTGTGCCTCCGGGCTGTTGCAGCAGCAGGAAGCACCCGGTGGTCTCGGGACGTGCGTGCCGGTCGCTCACTGATCGGCGCTCGAGGCGCTCAGCCCTGTCGCCAGTCAGCACGTCCCGGGCCACCGGACCCTGCAGTACTCAGACTGGCTGTGACCTCCAGCAAGCGCGATCGGCAGTGATCCGGTGGAGACCCGGGGTGCACCAGTCACCGTCCCAGACGATCACCGGCCAGGCGAGGGTCCTCCAGTGAGCGGGGCCTGCGCGGCCGGGGTGGGGCGGGGCTGCGGGGCTGGGCTGGGGGCTGGGCTGCGGGGGCGGCGGGGGCTGCCTGCGTGCGTCCAGGCCTGCCGACGGGGGCCGCTGCGCTCGCGTCCCCTTGGTTCGGTCGGTTCCCCTTCGCCAGGCCCGTGCCTCCCCTTGGCGGCGTCGCTTCCCCTGCGTAACGCCTCCCGGGAGGCACCTCAGAGTGCCTTTACGTAGGGGACGCGCCGGCAGGAAGGGGAAGCCGGGGCCCTGCGCAGGGGAGGCTGTGCCGTTACGAAGGGGAGGCCGTGCCCGTACGCAGGGGAGCAGTGCGGTGCGGACGGTGAGCCGCCCAGCCTGCCGGCGCCCAGCCTGCCGGCGCGCCAGCGCGCCGGCGCCTCCGCGGCCCCGGGCCGGCTACCTGTCGGCGCCTCAGCGGGCGGGGGCCAGCGGCCGCCGCGCGGAGGCGGCCACGTCGGCCGCGCCCGGCGGCACCGGGCCCCGGTCCCGGGTGGCGAGCACGACCCGCACGGCGGCGACGAGCACCAGGCAGGCGCCCACGAGGTGCAGCCCGACGAGCACGACCGGCAGGTCGGTGACGTACTGCACGAAGCCCAGCACCCCCTGGGCGAGCGAGACCGCGAGCAGGCCACCGGTGGCCCGCGCGGCCCGGCCCGCGCCGGTGGCCAGGAACGCCACCCACAGCCCGACCGTGAGGCCGACCAGCAGGAACACCAGGTCGGCGTGGAGCTGGCTGACGGCGGCCGGCGACAGGCCGGTGCGCCCGGCCGCCGGGTCCCCCGAGTGCGGGCCCGACCCGGTGACGACCGTCCCGACCGCGAGGACCGCCGCGGTCAGCGCGAGCAGGCCGAACGCCAGGCGGCGCAGCACCGGCGCCACCAGCAGCGCGCGGGGCGCGTCCCCTTCGCGGGTCCGCTGGTGCAGCACCACCGCGACCGCGATGAGCACCATGCTGAGCAGGAAGTGACCCATCACCGTCCAGGGGTTCAGCCCGGTCAGCACGGTGACCCCGCCGAGCAGCGCCTGCGCCGGGATGCCGAGCACGCCGAGCACGGCGAGCCGCACCAGGTCGGGCCGCCGGGGCCGCTGCCGCACCGTGGCGACCAGCACGGCGACCACGACCGCGGCCAGCACGAAGGTCAGCAGCCGGTTGCCGAACTCGATGAGCCCGTGCACCGCGTACTCCGCGGTCGGCGTGAGGGTCTGCGCCGTGCAGCGTGGCCAGGTCGGGCAGCCGAGACCGGACGCCGTGAGCCGCACCGCCCCGCCCGTGACGACGATCACCGAGTTGGCGATCACGCTCGCCAGGGCCAGCCTGCGGACGGTCGAAGGGGTCGGTCGCACCCCGGAAGCCTACGGTCACGCGGCAGGCCGGGCCTGCCGGCACCTCGTAGGATCGACCGGGTGAGAACCCGCCTGCTCCGTCCCGCGTGGCTGGTCATGCACGTGCTGGTCGCCGTCAGCCTGTACGCGATGGTCCGGCTGGGGGACTGGCAGTGGGACCGCGGTGAGGCGACCGGGTCGATCCGCAACTACAGCTACGGGCTGGAGTGGTGGGCCTTCGCGGCGCTGGTCCTGGTCGGCTGGGGAAAGTTCTGCCGTGACGAGACCCGGGTCGGCGTGGACGAGCCGGCCGGGGAGGACACCCCCGTCGAGCCGGCCGAGGCGCCCGCCGGCCCGGCCGAGCAGCCGGCAGCCGTCCCGGCCGAGCAGGAGGACGACCCGGAGCTGGCCGCCTGGAACGCCCGGTTCGCCGCGCTGGCCCGCCGCGACGCCGAGTCCTCGTCGTGAACGACCCGCTGCTGCGCTACCGCGTGCTCGCGGTCCTGGTCAGCTGCGTGCTGCTCGTGCTGGTGTTCGTCGCGATGCCGCTGCGCTACCTCGGGGGGCACGAGGAGCTGAGCAAGGCGGTCAGCCCGGTGCACGGGGCGCTGTACATGCTGCTGGTGGCGAACGTGGTGCTGCTCGGTCGCGCGCGCGGCTGGTCGGTCCGCCGGATGGCGCTGGTCGCGGTGGGCGGCACGGTGCCGGTGCTGTCGTTCCTCGTCGAGCGGCGCGTCACGGCCGCCGAGCGGGACGCCCCCGCCGACCCGGTGCCGTCCGGCAGGTAGCGGGACAGGCCGCCGGGGTCAGGCCACCGCGCCGGGCGCGGCCCGGTCGAGCAGGCCGCAGCAGCGCGGCGTCCACGACCTCCCGGCGGGTGAGGTTGACGGTGTGCCCGGCGCCGGGCACCACCACGAGCTCGGCGGACGGGCCGATGCCGTCGACGATCCGGCGGCTGTGCCGGGCCGGGGTCAGCCGGTCGCTGTCGCCGCACCAGCACCGTCACCGGCACGCCGGCCAGCACCGGCAGCGCCGCCGTCTCGTCGTGCGCGAACAGGGTCGGGTAGAACGCCGCGCTGACCGGGAACGGGGTCTGCTCCAGCATCTCCTGCACCTCGCGCACCAGGTCGCGGGTCGGCGTCGTCGCGGCCGAACAGGTAGGTGCCGGATCATCCGGGCGCCGAGCCGGGGTGCCGCGCCGGCGCAACCGCTCGAGCAGCGGCGCGACCACGCCGCAGCCACCACAGCCACAGCGGCAGCAGGTGCAGCCGCCTGCCGACCCGGGCGATCAGGCCGATCAGCCCGTCGCGGCACGACGTCGCCCGCCGCGGTCGCCAGCAGGAACACGCCCCGGTCACCCGGTCGCCGAACAGCTCCGGGCGCTGCCGGGCCAGCGCCAGCATCGTCATCCCGCCCATCGAGTGGCCCGAGCAGGACCACCGGGCCGGCCGGCGCGTGCCGGTCCAGGACGGCGCCCAGGTCGCGCCCGAGCTGGTCGATCGTCGCGTTGCCCGCGACGTCGCCCCCAGCCGGACCGGCCGTGCCCGCGCTGGTCGTACAGGACCGTGCGGGCCCGGCCGCGCAGCGTCTCGCGCTGCAGCGCGAACTCCTCCAGGCGCGCGGTGAAGCCGTGCACCAGCACCACCGTCGTCGCGGCGCCCGGCGCCTCGTCCACCTCGACGTGCAGCCCGACGCCGTCGTCGGTGAGCACGACGTCCGGGCCGACCGGCCCGGGTGCGCGCCGCGGCGGCGGCGCAGGCCGAGCACGGCCAGCAGGACGGAGAGCAGCAGGGTCAGACGGGTCAGCACGGGCGGGTCCTCCCGGGTCGGTGTCACTCCCAGCGGAACGACCGGGCCGCGGCCACCAGGCTCGCCACCGCCCAGCCGACGAGCATCAGCAGGTCGCTGCCCGACGACGCGGCCGTCGACCAGCGAGGCGCGCAGCCCGTCCGACAGCGCCGCGCTCGGCAGCAGCCGCAGCACCGGCCCGGCCGGCCCGAAGGCCGTCGAGGTCGAACACGATCCCGCCGAGCACCAGCAGCACCAGCCAGGCCAGGTTGGCCACCGCCAGGCAGGTCAGGCCGCGCAGCGTGCCGCCGAGCAGCAGACCGAGCCCGCTGAACGCCGCGGTGCCCAGCAGGACGACCAGCGAGCACGGTGAGCCGGGCTGCCGGCGGGCTGCCAGCCCAGCGCGTACGCCACCCCGCCGATCAGCAGCAGCTGGAGCAGCTCGACGACGAGCACGCTGGTGGTCTTGGCGAGCAGCAGCGTGGACCGGGCGAGCGGGGTCGCGCCGAGCCGCTTGAGCACGCCGTACTGCCGTTCGAAGCCGGTGGCGATGGCCTGGCCGGTGAACGCGGTGGACATCACCGCGAGCGCCATGACGCCGGGCGTGAAGTAGTCCACCCGGGTCAGGTCGGTGCGGTGCAGCGACACGACGTCCAGGGTCGCCAGCACGACGAGCAGGCCGACCGGCACGACCAGGCTGAGCAGCACCTGCTCGCCGTTGCGCAGCAGCAGCGTCAGCTCGGTCCGGGTCTGCGCGGCCCACATCGCCGCCCGGCCGGCGGCGGCCGGGGCGCGGGGCGAGCGCACCGGGCGCCCAGCTGCTCACGAGCGCAGCTCGCGTCCGGTGAGCTCCAGGAAGACGTCCTCCAGGGTGCGGCGCTCCAGCCGGAGGTCCTCGGCGATGACGCCGTGCCCGGCGCACCACGACGTCACGGTGGCGAGCAGCTGCGGGTCGATGGTGCCCTCCACCACGTACTGGCCGGCGGGCGACTCCTTGGCGGTGCATGCCGAGCGGCAGCGCGAGCAGCAGCTCGTCGAGGTCCAGGCCGGGCCGGGCCCGCCAGCGCAGCTGCCCGGTCGGCGGCGCCGCGGGTCAGCTCGGTCACGCTGCCGGCCGCGACCACGCGCCCGGCGTCGACGATGACGACGTCGTCGGCGAGCGTCTCCGCCTCGTCCATCAGGTGCGTCGTGAGCACGACGGTCGCCCCGTCGCGACGCAGCGACGCGCACCAGGTCCCAGGTCGCGAGCCGGGCCTGCGGGTCGAGGCCGGCGGTCGGCTCGTCGAGGAACACCAGCTCGGGCCGGCCGACGACGGCGAGCGCCAGCGACAGCCGCTGCGCCTGGCCGCCGGACAGCCGGCGCACGGGCGTGCGCTGCACGTCGGTGAGGCCGAGCCGGTCCAGCAGGTCGGCGGGGTCGAGCGGGTGGCGGCTGGAAGGAGGCGAACAGCCGCAGCACCTCGCCGGCGCGCAGCCCCGGGTAGGCGCCGCCGGTCTGCGGCATCACCCCGACCCGGGCGCGCAGCGCCGGGTCGCGCGGGTCGCAGGCCGAGCACCCGGACCGTGCCGCCGTCGGCGGCGCGGAAGCCCTCGCAGACCTCGATCGTGGAGGTCTTGCCGGCGCCGTTCGGGCCGAGCAGCGCGAGCACCGTGCCGGTCCGCGCCGGTCAGGCGACAGCCCGTCGACGGCGATCCGCGGCGCCGTACCGCTTGACGAGGCCGTCGACCTCGAGCGCAGCGGTGGACACCTCGACAGCGTAGGGACCGGTCGCGGGTACCGCAGCGCGACCCCGGTTCGACCCGCGGGCAGCATTTAGGGCACACTGGTGTTGTGAAAAGCGTGGCAGACGTCCAGGAGCGGACGGGCGACGCGCGAGCGCGTGCGCTCGCTGCTGCTCGAGCTCGGGCCGTCCACCACCACGACGCTGGCCGAGCGCCTCGGGCTGTCCACGGCCGGCGTGCGACGGCACCTGGACGCCCTGCTGGCCGACGGCACGTCACCGCCGGGAGCCGCGGCTGCCGCCCGTCGCTGCGCGGCCGCGGCCGGCCGGCCCGCCTGTGGGTGCTCACCGACGCGGGCCACGCCGCCGGCCCGTCGGCTACGACGACCTCGCCGCCTCGGCGCTGCGCTTCCTCGCCGAGCACGGCGGTGAGCAGGCCGTCGAGGCGTTCGCCGTCGCCCGCGTCGCCGAGCTGGAGACGCGCTACCGCGAGCAGCTCGACTCCGCTGCCCGCCGAGCAGCGGCCCGCGGCGCTGGCCGCGGCACTGTCCGACGACGGGTACGCCGCCGGCACCTCCGAGCTCGGCACGGGCGTCCAGCTCTGCCAGCACCACTGCCCGGTGCAGCACGTCGCCGAGCAGTTCCCCCAGCTGTGCGACGCCGAGACGGCCGCGATCGGCCGCCTGCTCGGCGTCCACGTCCAGCGGCTCGCGACGATCGCGCACGGCGACGGCGTCTGCACCACGTCCATCCCGCTGCCGAGCCCCGCGCCGGACGGCGCCGGCAGCACAGACGGCAACACCACGCACGGCACCACCGCATCCGGAACGACCGAGCACGACGCCAGCACCTCGACCGGGAAGGCCCCCGCATGACCACCACCGCCGAGACACCACCCCCTGCTCGAGGGCATCGGCACCTACAAGTTCGGCTGGGCCGACTCCGACGTCGCCGGCGCCTCCGCCAAGCGCGGCATCGACGAGGCGCGTCGTGCGCGACATCTCGCGCTCAAGAAGTCCGAGCCGCAGTGGATGCTCGACCTGCGCCTCAAGGGCCTGAAGCTGTTCGAGAAGAAGCCGATGCCGACCTGGGGCTCCGACCTCGTCGGCATCGACTTCGACAACATCAAGTACTTCGTGCGGTCGACGCGAGAAGCAGGCCACGACCTGGGACGACCTGCCGGCCGACATCAAGAGCACCTACGACAAGCTCGGCATCCCGGAGGCGGAGAAGCAGCGCCTGGTCGCCGGCGTCGCGGCGCAGTACGAGTCCGAGGTCGTCTACCACTCAGATCCGCGAGGACCTCGAGGCGCAGGGCGTCATCTTCGTCGACACCGACACCGCGCTGCGCGGAGCACGAGGAGCTGTTCCAGGAGTACTTCGGCTCGGTCATCCCGGTCGGCGACAACAAGTTCGCCGCGCTCAACACCGCGGTGTGGTCCGGCGGGTCGTTCATCTACGTGCCCAAGGGCGTCAAGGTCGACATCCCGCTGCAGGCCTACTTCCGGATCAACACCGAGAACATGGGCCAGTTCGAGCGCACGCTGATCATCGCCGACGAGGGCTCCTAGCGTGCACTACGTCGAGGGCTGCACCGCGCCGATCTACTCCAGCGACTCGCTGCACTCCGCGGTCGTCGAGATCATCGTCAAGAAGGACGCGCACGTCCGCTACACGACGATCCAGAACTGGTCCAACAACGTCTACAACCTGGTCACCAAGCGCACCGCCGTGCACGAGGGCGGCCGCATGGAGTGGATCGACGGCAACATCGGCTCCAAGGTCACCATGAAGTACCCGGCCTGCTACCTGCTCGGCGAGCGCGCCTCCGGCGAGACGCTGTCGATCGCCTTCGCCGGCGAGGGCCAGCACCAGGACGCCGGCGCCAAGATGGTGCACGCGGCGCCCAACACGACCGAGCAACATCGTGTCGCAAGTCGGTGGCCCGCGGCGGCGGCCGCACCTCCTACCGCGGCCTCGTGCAGGTCCAGGAGGGCGCGACCGGCTCGCAAGAGCAACGTCGTGTGCGACGCGCTGCTCGTCGACACGATCAGCCGCTCGCGACACCTACCCCTACGTCGACGTGCGCGAGGACGACGTGTCGCTCGGCCACGAGGCGACCGTCAGCAAGGTCGGCGAGGACCAGCTCTTCTACCTGATGAGCCGCGGCATGGCCGAGGACGAGGCCATGGCGATGGTCGTGCGCGGGTTCGTCGAGCCGATCGCCCGCGAGCTGCCCATGGAGTACGCGCTCGAGCTCAACCGGCTCATCGAGCTGCAGATGGAGGGTTCCGTTGGCTAGCCAGATGGCAGGCGCGCCCTGACGGCCGAGCGCACCGCGCTCGCCGAGCAGGGCGGCGTCGTGGACGGCGCGATCGCCGTCGGCGTCGCGCCCTCCACGCCCGCGAAGCCCGCCGACGCCCGGGTCGACGCAGGTGCGCTCCGCCGACCCGGACGCGTTCGCGCGGCTCACCGGGCGCGAGGAGGAGTGGCGCTTCACGCCGCTCGCCCGGCTGCGCGGGCTGCACGACGGCGCGCCAGGTCGACGGCAAGCTCGAGGTCGACGGTCGACGCGCCCGAGGGCGTCGCAGGTCGAGGAGATCGGCCCCGAGCACCCGCTCGTCGGCTCCGTGCTGGTGCCGGCCGACAGGCGCGCGCGCCCTGGCGATGCGCGGCTTCTCCGCCGGCACCCTGGTCATCCGTCCCGCAGGCGCCGGCGCTCGAGGCGCCGGTCACCGTGCGGCCTGGGCGGCACCGGCGGCACGGTCGTACGGCCACGTGGTCGTCGACGTCGGCGAGCCGTTCGCCAAGGCCGTCGTCGTGCTCGACCACACCGGCACCGGCCGCTACTCCGCGCAGCGTCGAGCTGCGCGTCGGCGACGGCGCGGACGCTCACGCTGGTGCTGCGCTGCAGGAGCTGGGACGACGACGCGACGCACCTCGGAGCGCAGGCCGCGCCGGCTCGGCCGCGACGCCCGCTACCGCTCGATCGTCGTCACCCTCGGCGGCGACCTCGTCCGGCTCGTGCCGACGGTCGACTACGCCGCGCCGGGCGGCGACGCCGAGCTGCTGGGCCTGTCCTTCGCCGACGCCGGCCAGCACCTCGAGCACCGCCTGCTCGTCGACCACGCGCGTGCCGCACTGCCGCAGCCGGGTGACCTACAAGTCGGCGCTGCAGGGCGACGAGGCGCACACCGTCTGGGTCGGCGACGTCGTCATCCGGGCCGCCGCGATCGGCACCGACACCTACGAGCTCAACCGCAACCTGCTGCTCACCCCCGAGGCGCGCGCCGACTCGGTGCCCAACCTCGAGATCGAGACCGGCGAGATCGCCGGTGCCGGCCACGCCAGCGCCACCGGCCGCTTCGACGACGAGCAGCTGTTCTACCTGCATGGCCCGCGGCATCCCGGCCGACGCGGCGCGCCGGCTCGTCGTGCGCGGCTTCTTCGCCGACGTCATCGAGCAGATCGGCGTGCCCGACCTGCAGGAGCGCCTGATGGCCGCCGATCGAGGCCGAGCTGGAGCGGGCCTCCGCGAGCGCCGAGGCCGGCGACCGGCGACCTGCGCGCCTGCGCGCTCGCCGACCTGCCCGAGGAGGGCGCGCTCCGCGTCGACGCTCGCCGGCCAGCCGGTCTGCGTCGCCCGCAGCGGCGGCGAGGTGTTCGCCCTGCGCGACGTCTGCTCGCACGCCGACGTCGCCCTGTCCGAGGGCGACGTCGAGGACGGCGCCGATCGAGTGCTGGCTGCACGGCTCGCTGTTCGACCTCCGCACCGGCAAGCCCTCCGGGCTGCCCGCGACCAAGCCCGTCCCCACGTACGCCGTCACGGTCGAGGGCGACGACGTCCTCGTCGAGATGGAGAGCTGACACACATGGCCACCCTCGAGATCCGCGACCTGCACGTCTCGCGTCGAGGCCGACAACGCGGCCCGCGAGATCCTCACCGGCGTCGACCTGACCATCCGCTCCGGCGAGACCCACGCGATCATGGGCCCGAACGGCTCCGGCAAGTCCACGCTCGCGTACGCCATCGCCGGGCCACCCGAAGTACACCGTCACCTGCGGCACCGTCACGCTCGACGGCGAGGACGTCCTCGCGATGGCCGTCGACGAGCGGGCCCGCGCCGGCCTCTTCCTGGCGATGCAGTACCCCGTCGAGGTGCCGGGCGTCTCCGTCTCCAACTTCCTGCGCACCGCCGCCACCGCCGTCCGCGGCGAGGCCCCCAAGCTGCGGCTGTGGGTCAAGGAGCAGAAGGAGGCCATGCAGCGCCTCGAGATGGACCCGGCGTTCGCCGAGCGCAACGTCAACGAGGGCTTCTCCGGCGGCGAGAAGAAGCGCCACGAGATCCTGCAGCTCGAGCTGCTCGCGCCCGAAGATCGCCGTGCTCGACGAGACCGACTCCGGCCTCGACGTCGACGCGCTGCGCGTGGTCTCCGAGGGCGTCAACCGGGTCCGCGAGAGCGGCGAGACCGGCGTCCTGCTCATCACGCACTACACGCGGATCCTGCAGTACATCCAGCCCGACCACGTGCACGTCTTCGCCGGCGGCCAGGTCGTCGAGTCCGGCGGCCCGCGAGCTGGCCGACGAGCTCGAGAAGAACGGCTACGCCAAGTACGGCGACGCCGAACCGACGACGCGGCGGCCGAGGGCGCGGCGCTGCCCACCGGCCCGGTCGTGCCCGGCGTGGTGACCGACGGCATGACCGCGGTCCTGCCGGGGGTGACGGCCGCGGCGTACGACGTGGAGGCCGTCCGCGGCGACTTCCCGGTGCTGCAGCGCATCGTCAACGGCCACCCGCTCGTCTACCTGGACAACGCCTCGTCCTCGCACAAGCCGCTGCAGGTGCTCGACGCCGAGCGCGAGTTCGTCGCGCAGCACTACAGCAACGTGCACCGCGGCGTGCACACGCTCAGCCAGGAGGCGACCGACGGCTACGAGCAGGCGCGCAGCACGATCGCCGCCTTCCTCGGCGCGCCAGCACGACGAGGTCGTGTTCACCAAGAACGCCACCGAGGCCTACAACCTGGTCGCCTACTCGTTCGGCAACGCCAAGGCGGGGGAGCGGTTCCACCTCGGCCCCGGCGACGAGGTCTGCGTCACCGAGATGGAGCACCACTCCAACCTCGTGCCGTGGCAGATGCTCTGCGAGCGCACCGGCGCGACGCTGCGCTGGTTCCGCGCTCACCGACGAGGGCCGGCTCGACCTGACCGACCTCGACGGGTCTGGTCAACGAGCGCACCAAGGTGCTGGCGTTCGTCCACCAGACCAACCTGCTCGGCACGGTCAACCCGGTCGACGTGCTGGTCCGGCGGGCCCGCGAGGTCGGCGCGCTGGTGCTGCTCGACGGCGCGCAGTCCGCGCCGCACATGACCGTCGACGTCGCGCGCGCTCGGGCGTCGACTTCTTCGTCGCGACCGGCCACAAGATGCTCGGCCCGTCCGGCGTCGGCGTGCTCTGGGGCCGCAAGGAGCTGCTCGACGCGATGCCGCCCGTTCCTCGGCGGCGGCTCGATGATCGAGGTCGTGCAGATGTGCGGGTCGACGTACGCCGCCGGCGCCGGAGCGGTTCGAGGCCGGCACGCCGGTCATCAGCCAGGCGGTCGGCGCTGGCCGCGGCCTGCGACTACCTGTCCGCGATCGGCTGGACGCGGATCGCCGCCCACGAGGCCGGCGCTGACCGCGCGGCTGCTCGACGGGCCTGCGCAGCGTCGACGGGCGTGCGGCGTCATCGGGCCGGACACGACCGAGATGCGCGGCTGCGGCGGTCAGCTTCGTGGTCGACGGGCGTGCACCCGCACGACGTCGGGCCAGTCGCTGGACGACCTGGGCATCGCGGTGCGGGTCGGGCACCACTGCGCCGCCCCGGTCTGCCGCCGGTACGGCGTGCCCGGCGACGGCGCGGGCCTCGTCCTACCTGTACAACACCGAGGCCGAGATCGACCGCGCTGCTGGAAGGTCTGCAGCAGGTCCAGGCGTTCTGGAGGCTGACCGTGACGACCGAGCGAGAGTCGATGTACCAGGAGATCATCCTGGACCACTACCGCAACCCGCACCACAAGGGGCTGCGCGAGCCCGTTCGACGTCGAGGTGCACCACGTCAACCCGACCTGCGGCGACGAGGTGACGCTGCGCGTGCACGTCGACGCGCGACGGGATCGTGACCGACGTGTCGTACGACGGCCAGGGCTGCTCGATCAGCCAGGCCAGCACCTCGGTGATGACCGACCTGGTGATCGGCCAGCCGCGTCGACGACGCGCTGGCCAAGGCGGACGCGTTCCTCGAGCTCATGCAGAGCCGGGGCACGGTCGAGCCCGACGAGGACGTGCTGGAGGACGGCATCGCCTTCGCCGGCGTCTCGCGCTACCCGGCGCGCGTGAAGTGCGCCCTGCTGGGCTGGATGGCCTGGAAGGACGCGACCGCACAGGCGGTCGCCGCCAGAACCCCGAAGGAGACCGCATGAGCGACGTGACCACCGAGGCGGCCCTCGACGAGGCGCCGCCGCGCCCGTCCTGTAGACGCCCACCGGCCGCCGACCGGCCGAAGGACCGTCGGCGACCGAGGACGACGTCGTCGAGGCGATGAAGGACGTCGTCGACCCCGAGCTCGGGATCAACGTCGTCGACCTCGGCCTGCTCTACGGCCGCAGGTGCACGACGACGGCACCGTCACCCTGGACATGACGCTGACCAGCGCGGCCTGCCCGCTGACCGACGTCATCGAGGACCAGACCCGCTCGGCGATGGGCCCGTTCACCGACGACGTCACGGATCAACTGGGTCTGGATGCCGCCGTGGGGCCCGGACAAGATCACCGACGACGGCCGCGACCAGCTGCGGGCGCTCGGCTTCAACGTCTGACCTCCCGGGCGCCCGCAGCGCCCCCGTTCCACCGGCCGCCCCGCGGCCGCAACCCTCCAGGGTTGCGGCCGCGGGGCGGTTGTCGTTCTGCCCGGATGTGACTGTTGTGGCCTGGGTCACGTGACGGCAACCACAAGAAACCCTTGACTCGGGCAGGTTCGGGCAGCAACATGCAGCAAGGAGCAGTCAAGCGGAAGCAGGACCACATGTACGCAGAGGAAAGGCAGCAGGAGATCCTGCAGCTCGCCCGGCGGGACGGCCGGGTCGACGTCACCGCGCTGGCCGCGCACTTCGACGTGAGCCGGAGACGATCCGCCGCGACCTCACCGCCCTGGAGCGGCTCGGGGTGCTGCGCCGGGTGCACGGCGGGGCGATCCCGGTCGAGCGGCTGCGCGCTCGAGCCGGCGCTGCCGGTCCGCGCGGCCACCCGCCGGGTGCAGAAGGAGCGCATCGCCAAGGCCGCGCTCGCCGAGCTGGCCGGGGCCACGACGGTCCTGCTCGACGCCGGCACCACGACCGCCCGGCTCGCCGAGCTGCTCCCGGCCGACCGCGAGCTGACCGTCGTCACGAACGCGCTGCCGATCGCCCGCTGCTGGCGGCCCGCCCGACGTCACCGTGCTGCTGGTCGGCGGCCGGGTGCGACGGCACGCACCCTGGCCGACGGTCGACGAGTGGGCCGTGCGGCCCTCGACGACCTGCACGTCGACGTCGCCTTCCTCGGCACCAACGGCATCACCGTCGACGCGGCCTCACCACCCCCGACCCGGCCGAGGCCGCCGTCAAGCGGGCGATGATCGCCGCGGCCCGCCGGGCGGTCGTGCTGGCCGACTCCACCAAGGTCGGCGACGACCACTTCGCCCGCTTCGGCACGCTCGCCGACGTCGAGCGCGCTGATCACCGACAGCGGCCTGGACCCGCGGCTGGTCGCCGGCCTCGAGGCCGCCGGCCCCGACCTGGTGTTGCGTGACCGGCCCCGGCGATGATCGTCACCCTCACGCCGAACCCGAGCGTGGACCGCACCGTCGAGGTCGACCGGCTCGTCCGCGGCGAGGTGCTGCGGGCCACCGGCGGACGCGTCGACCCCGGCGGCAAGGGCGTCAACGTGTCCCGGGCGCTGGCCGCCGCGGCGCTGCCGACCCGGGCGGTGCTGCCCTGCGGCGGCGCCGAGGGCGCCCAGCTCGTCGACCTGCTGGCCGCCCAGGGTGTCGCGTGTCGTCCCGGTCCCGGTCGCGGCGCCGTGCGCGCCAACATCACCGTCGTCGAGCCGGACGGCACCGTCACCAAGATCAACGAGGTGGGCCCGCAGCTCTCACCGACGACGAGGTCGGAGCCGTCGCTGACCACGGCCGTCGCAGGCGGCCGCCGGCGCCGCCTGGGTGGTGGCGTCCGGCAGCCTGCCGCCCGGCTGCCCGACGACTTCTACGCCGACCTGGTGCGCCGCACGCGCTGGGCGGGCGGGTCCGGGTGGCCGTCGACACCAGCGGCGCGGCCGCTGCTGGCCGCGCTGCGCCGCCGAGCCCGACCTGGTCAAGCCCAACCACGAGGAGCTCGGCCGAGGCCGTCGGCCGCCGCGTCCGCCACCGTCGGCGACGTCGCTCGACGCCGCGCGCGGGCTGCGCGCCGCGGGCGTCGGCGCCGTGCTGGCCAGCCTCGGCGCCGACGGCGCGTCCTGGTCGACGCCGACCGGCGCCTGGCTACGCCGAGGCCCGGTCGACGGCCGTGCGCAGCACCGTCGGCGCCGGCGACGCCGACGCTGGCCGGCTTCCTGGCCGGCCGGCGGCGCCGGCGCCCGGCGCCCTCGCCGAGGCGGTCGCCTGGGGCGCCGCCGCCGTGCGCCTGCCCGGGCAGCCGCGATGCCCGGCCCGCCGACCTCGCACGCCGCCGACGGTCGTCCGACGTGGTCGCCACGCCGGACGCGCACCCTGAAGGGCTCACCGGAGAGCCGAGCTCATGACCGACCTGATCACCGCCGACCTGGTCGACCTCGACCTGACCGGTCGACCGACCGGCGCAGCCGCCACCCGCTCGCTCGCCGAGCGGCTGCGACGCGGCGGGCCGGGTCACCGACCTCGAGCGGCTTCCTCGCCGACGTCGCAGGCCCGCGAGGCGCAGATGGCCGACCGGCCTCGAGGGCGGCATCGGCATCCCGCACTGCCGCTCCGACCGCACGTCACCGAGCCGACCCTCGGGCTTCGGCCGCAGCGACCGAGGGCGTCGACTTCGGCGCCGAGGACGGCCCGGCGCACCTCGTCTTCCTGATCGCCGCCCCCGCCGGGCGGCGGCGCCGACCACATGACCATCCTGGCCACGCTGGCCCGCCAGCTCGTGCACCCGTCCTTCAAGGACGCGCTCCGCGGTGCGCCCGACGCCGCAGGCCGTCGTCGACCTCATCCAGAAGGAGGTGCTAGGACAGTGAAGATCCTCGCCGTCACGTCATGCCCGACGGGCATCGCGCACACCTACATGGCCGCCGAGGCGCTCGAGCAGGCCGCCGGGCACGCCGGGCACGAGATCGTCGTCGAGACCCAGGGCGCGGCCGGCGCCGACGCCGTTCACCGCCGCAGCAGATCGCCGAGGCCGACGTGGTGATCCTGGCCGCCGACGTCGAGGTCCGCGGCCGGGAGCGCTTCGCCGGCCTGCCGTCCGTCCAGCTCCGGCGTCAAGAAGGCCATCAGCGACGCCGACCGGTGCTCGTCGCGCAGGCCGTCGAGGCGGCCGCAGGCCGCCGCGGGCCGGACGTGCCCGCGCGCGCACCGCGGCCCCGGCCGCCGGAAGGCACTCCGGCCCCGGCCCGGCGCGCAGGCTGCGCCAGTGGCTGATGACCGGCGTCTGCTACATGATCCCGTTCGTCGCGGCCGGCGGCATGCTGCATCGCCCTGGCGCTTCCTGCTCGGTGGCGACCAGGTCGACCGAGGTCAACGGCGGCCGTCGGCGGGTCACCGACGCCGGCTTGACGGACCTGCCTCAGCTCTCGCGCGAGGCTGGGTCGCCGGCTGCTCGTTCCAGATCGGCGCGACTCGCGTTCGGCGTTCCTGGTCCCGGTGCTCGGCCGGCTTCATCGCCTACGCGATGGCCGACCGGCCCGGCCTCGTCCCCGGCTTCGTCGGCGGCGCTGATCGCCGCCGAGATCGGCGCCGGCTTCCTCGGCGGCCTCGTCGCGGGCCTGCTCGCCGGCGCCGTCGTCCTCGGGCTCAGCGGCTCTCGGTGCCCAAGGCGCATCGCCGGGATCATGCCGGTGGTCGTCTACCCGCTGCTCGGCACGATCGTCGTCGGCGTCGTGATGTTCGTGGTCATCGGCCAGCCGATCGCCGCGGTGCACACGCGGTCTGACCGACTGGCTGACCGGCCTGTCCGGCAGCCAACGCCATCCTGCTCGGCGCGCATCGCTCGGCCTGATGATGGCCTTCGACATGGGCGGCCCGGTCAACAAGGTCGCCTACACCTTCGGCGCTCGCCGGCCTGGCGAGCGGCTCGGCAGGCCGGGCTGCGATCATGGCCGCCGTGATGGCCGCCGGCATGACCCCGCCGCTGGCGATGGCGCTGGCCACCGTCGTGCGCAAGAAGCTGTTCACGCGAGGTCGAGCGGGAGAACGGCCGAGGCCGCCTGGCTGCTCGGCGCCTCCTTCATCACCGAGGGCGCCATCCCGTTCGCCGCCGCCGACCCGCTGCGGGTGATCCCGTCGCTGATGGTCGGCTGCGGCCGTCACCGGGGCGCTGTCGATGGCCTTCGGCGCGACCCTGCGGGCGCCGCACGGCGGCATCTGGGTCGTCGGCCTGATCGGTCGCCCGTTGCTGTACCTGGTCGCCATCGTCGTCGGGGTGCTCGTCACGCCGCGGCGTGGTCGTCCTGAAGTCCCTCGGCGGCCGCCCGGCAGCCGTCGCCGCCGGGGAGGCCGACGCCGTGCCCAGCCAGCGCGTCACCCCGCCGCCGTCGCCCGCCCGCTGATCCCGTCGCCCTCTCCGAAGGAGCACATGACCACGCGCGCCGTTGTCATCGGGTCCTCGGTGGGCCTGCACGCCCGCCCCGCCACCCTGTTCGTGCAGGCCGCCGCCGCCCACCCGTGCCGGTCACCATCGGCAAGGCGGACGGCGGCCCGGTCAACGCCCGCAGCATCCTCTCGGTGCTCGCGCTCGACGCCCGTGGCGGCGAGGAGGTCGTGCTGACCGCGGACGGCGACGGGGCCGAGGAGGCGCTCGACCGCCTGGTCGCGCTCCTCGAGACCGACCACGACGCCCCGGCGGCCTCCGGTGGCTGACGAGCTGGGCGGCCTCGGGGTCAGCCCCGGCGTCGCCGCCGGGACCGTCCTGCGGATGCCGCCGCCGCTGGCGCTGCCGGCCGACCCGGGGCCCTCCCGCGGCGCGACGGTCGAGGCGGCGCAGGCCACCGCGTCGCTGCTGTCCGTGGCGACCGACCTCGAGGCCCGGGCGGCCCGGGCCGGGGGCAGGCCGAGCAGGTGCTCGCCGCGCAGGCGCTGATGGCCCGGACCCGGCCCTGGTGGAGATCGTCGCGACCCGGACCGCCGCCGGCGACACCGCGGTGACCGCGCTGGCGGCGGCGTTCGCCACCTTCCGGTCGGCCCTCGCCTCGGCCGGGCCCTACCTCGCCGAGCGGGTCGCGGACCTGGACGACCTGCGGGACCGGGCGCTGGCCGGCGTGCTGGGCCTGCCGGTGCCCGGGGTGCCGTCGCCCGGGCACCCCTTCGTGCTGGTGGCGCACGACCTGTCGCCGGCCGACACGGCCGACGCTGGACCCCACGGTGGTGCTGGCCGTGGTGACCGAGGCCGGTGGGCCGACCAGCCACACCGCCATCCTGGCCAAGTCCCTCGGGGTGCCCGCCGTCGTGGCCTGCCCCGGCGCCAGCTCCCTCGCGGACGGCGAGCAGGTGCTCGTCGACGGGGGCGTCGGCACGGTGCTCGTCTCGCCGTCCCCCGAGGTGGTCCGCTCCGCGCTGGCCCGGGAGGCCGCCCGCCGCGAGGCGTTCGCCCGCAGCGTCGGGCCCCGGCCGCACCGCCGACGGGACGGCCGTGCAGCTGCTGGTCAACGTCGGCGCCGACCGGGACCTCGCCGCGGCCGCGGCCGTCGACGCCGAGGGCGTCGGGCTGTTCCGCACCGAGTTCCTGTTCCTGGACCGGCCGGAGGAGCCGACCCCCGCCGAGCAGCAGGCGTCCTACCGCGCGGTCTTCGACGCGTTCGCCGGGCGCAAGGTCGTGGTGCGCACGCTCGACGCCGGAGCCGACAAGCCGCTCGGCTTCGTCGTCCCAGCCGGACGAGCCGAACCCGGCGCTGGGCGTACGTGGCCTGCGCACCTCCCGCCGGATGCCGGAGCTGCTGGACCGGCAGCTCGCGGCTGTCGCCGCGGCGGCCGAGGACAGCCGGGCGGAGGTCTGGGTGATGGCGCCGATGGTGTCCACGCCGCAGGAGGCCGCCGAGTTCGCCGCCCTCGTGCACCGGCACGGGCTCCCGGTCGCGGGGGTGATGGTCGAGGTGCCGGCGGCCGCCCTGCGCGCCGAGCAGGTGGCCCGGTCGTGCGACTTCCTCAGCCTGGGCACGAACGACCTCGCCCAGTACTGCTTCGCGGCGGACCGGATGGCCGGCGAGCTCGCCGACCTGCTCGACCCGTGGCAGCCGGCGCTGCTGGAGCTGGTCCGGCTCACCGGCGCAGCCGGCGCCGCGGCCGGCCGGCCGGTCGGCGTGTGCGGTGAGGCGGCCAGCGACCCGCTGCTGGCGCTCGTGCTCGTCGGCCTCGGGGTGACCAGCCTGTCGATGGCGCCGCTCGCCGTCGCGGAGGTGCGTGCCGCCCTGGCCGGCGCGACGATGGAGCAGTGTCGGGCGCTCGCCGCGGCCTGCCTCGCCGCGCCGGACGGCAGGACCGCGCGCGCGGCCGCCGCCGCCGGCGCTCCCTGAGCCGTCCCGTCCGCGCCGCGCCGGTGGACCGGCGCGGGCGGGACGCTGGACCGCGGGCCGCCGGGGGTGCCACTCTTCGGTCGTCCGCGATCACGCCCCGCAGGAGGAACACGTGCTCATCTCGGAGATCCTGCGACGCAAGGGCCGCGACGTCGCGACGGTGAGCCCCGACGCGACGGTCGGCGACCTGCTGGCCCGGCTGGCCGAGCACCACGTCGGGGCGCTGGTCGTCTCCACGGACGGTGCCGCGGTCGACGGCATCGTCAGCGAGCGCGACGTGGTACGACGGCTCGCCACCCGGCCCGACCTGCTGCAGCGCCCCGTGTCGGAGATCATGACCTCCCAGGTCCGCACCTGCGGGCCCGGCGAGACCGTGCACGCCCTCATGGTGCTGATGACCGAGGAGCGCTTCCGGCACGTCCCGGTCCTCGAGGACGGCCGGCTGGTCGGCATCGTGAGCATCGGCGACGTCGTGAAGCAGCGCATCGAGGAGCTGCAGTCCGAGCGCGACCAGCTCGAGGCCTACATCACCCGCTAGGTCGTACGCCGGCCGGCCGGGCCACCACCACGTGCGCCTCCAGCGGCACGCTGAGGCCCGGGCCGTCCGTCCGCCCGTACCCGGCCAGCACGGATCCGGCGTCCACGACCAGCCGGTCGCGGGTCGACGCGTCGAGCCGGCTGCCCAGCGCGGTCGCGTCGATCTCGGTGGTCACGAAGGCTTCCACCGACGGGAAGTCCACGCCGGTGACGGTCGTCCGCCAGCTCGTGACGGCAAGGCCGCCGGTCTCGAGCAGCGCGCCGAGGCGGTCGGGTTCGCCGAGGGCGAAGTAGCCGCGGACGAGGTCGCCGGCCGGCGCACCGGCGTGCCTGTCCGCCAGCTCGGCGAGCCGGGCATGCGCCGGGCAGCCCGCCAGCCGGCCCACCACGAGCAGCCCGACCCGGCCGTCGGGGCCGGTCACCCGAGCGAGCTCGCGCAGGGCCGCGACCGGGTCGGGGAAGAACATCAGCGCCGCCGAGCAGGTCACCAGGTCGAAAGCGGCGTCGGCGTAGGGCAGGGCCGCCGCGTCGCCGGTGCTCCAGGTCAGGTCCGGGCGGACCCGGCGGGCCACCTCCAGCATCGCCGGGTTGAGGTCGACGCCCTCGACGAGCGCGCCGGGGGCGCGGTCGGCGAGCGACCGCGCGACGATGCCGGTGCCACAGGCCACGTCGAGCACCCGGTCTCCGTCGTGCACCCCGACGGCCTCGACGAGCTGCCCGGCCCAGGCTGCGAACAGCGCGGGCACGAACACCGCCTCGTAGCGCTCGGCGACCTCGAGGGGCACCTGGAACCGGGATGCGTCCGGCGCGGACACCCCGGTGCTGGTCGTCGTCGTCATCACTGCCTCCTTCGTCCGCGGGAACGGCCCCAGCGTGCGCGACGGCCGGGCCGTGCCGCATCGGTCAGCCGGCCCATCCGGCGGCCCATCCGGGACCCGGGACGGCGCGACAGCAGCGCCCGGAGCGCGCACGCTGGAGGCGTGGACGCCGCTCGCGCGCTCGCGGCCGGCGCTGCGGCGCTGGCGGCGGGCCGGTGGGACGCGGCGCGGGAGGCGTACGAGTCCGCGCTGTCCGCCGGCCCGAGTGGTGCCGCGCTGGAGGGGCTCGGCGAGGCGCTGTGGTGGGCCGGGGCGACCGAGCGGGCCGCGCACTGCCGGGCCCGGGCGTACGCGGCGTACCGCAGGGAGGGCGACGAAGTCTCCGCCGCGCGGGCCGCCCTGTCCGCCGCGGTGAGCCAGGCCGCGGACTGCGGCAACGGCCCGGCGGCGCGGGGCTGGGTGGCCCGGGCCGCCCGGGTGCTGGCCGGGCGGGACAGCGAGCTGGACGGCTGGCTGGAGGTCGTGCGGGGGTACGTGAGCGACGACCCGGCCGAGGCACTGGACGCCGCGGAGCGCGGGCTGCTGATGGCCCAGCGGGACGGCGACGTGGACCTCGAGCTGGTCGCGCTGGCCGACAGCGGCGCGGTGCTCGTGTCGCTGGGTCGTGTCGGTGAGGGGCTCGCCCGTGTCGACGAGGCGATGACCGCCGCCCTGGCCGGTGAGGCGGTCCGGCGCGACACGGTCGTGATGGTGTGCTGCGACATGCTGCACGCCTGCGAGGCGGCCGGCGACCTCGACCGGGCCGGGCAGTGGTGCCGGGTGGCGGACCGCTACGCCGAGCAGTACGGCTGCCCGTTCCTGTTCGCCACCTGCCGGACCACGTACGGCACGGTCCTGCTGGACGCCGGTTGCTGGCCGCAGGCCGAGCGGGAGCTCGCGGCTGCGCTGCGCAGCGCGGTCGGCGCGTCGGCCGGTGTGCGCGGCCGGGTGCTCACCCGGCTGGCCGACCTGCGGGTCCGGCAGGGCCGGCTCGAGGAGGCGGGGAGGATCCTGCGGGAGCTCGACGCACCGGAGGCGCTGCTCGTCGAGGCGGAGCTCTGTCTGTCCCGGGGTGAGCCGGAGGATGCGCTGGCCCGGCTCCGGACGGCCCGGGCCGCGGCCCGGCTGCTGGACCTGCCACGGGCCCTGCTGCTGCAGGTGCGCGCGGCGCTGGCCGCCGAGCGGCCCGAGGTCGCCCGGGCGGCTGCGGAGGAGCTGCAGCGGCTCGCCGGGCCGGGCCGACCGCGGCTCGCGGCCGGCGCCGCCCTGGCCCGCGCCCAGCTCGCCGCCTCCCGCCGGGACCGGACCGCAGCCGTCGCGGGCTACACCGAGGCCCTCGTCGAGCTGGCCGGACTCGACCTGCCGGTCGAGGCGGCGCGCACCCGCGCCGCCCTGGCGGCCGCGCTGGAGAGGGACGACCCCGATGCGGCCCGCTGGGAGGCCGGCCGCGCTCTGGAGGTGCTGGAGGACGTGGGTGCGCGCCAGGACGCGGACCGGGTGGCGGCCCTGCTGCGCCGGCTCGGCGTCCTCCGCCGGCCGCGGAGCGGCCGTCGCGCGACCGCGGGCCGGCTCGGCCCTGACCGCCCGGGAGACCGAGGTGCTCGACCTGGTCCGGCAAGGGTTGTCCAACCCGCAGATCGCGGCGCGGCTCGTGCTGTCCCCGCGGACGGTGGCCCACCACGTCAGCGCGGTGCTCGTCAAGCTCGGGGTGGCGAACCGCACCGAGGCGGCGGCCCGGGCCCTGGGGCCCTGACGGCTAGACGGCGCCGGAGAAGGTGTCGCAGGCCGCCGGGTCGCCGGTGCGCAACCCGGTCCGGAACCAGCGCTGCCGGGCCTCGGCGGAGCCGTGCGTCCAGGACTCCGGGTCGACCCGCCCTGTCGCCCGCTCCTGGATCCGGTCGTCGCCGACGGCGGCCGCCGCCGAGAGCCCCTCGGTGATGTCGGTGTCGTCGACGGTGAGGAAGCCGCCGTCCCGGACGCTCGCCGTCCACACCCCGGCGTAGCAGTCGGCCTGCAGCTCCAGGCGGACCGAGGCGCCCTGCGGGCCCTCCTGGGTGGCGGAGCGCTGCGCCCGGGCACTGGTGCCGAGCAGCGTCTGCACGTGGTGGCCGTACTCGTGGGCCAGCACGTACGCCTCGGCGAAGTCGCCGCCGACGGCGCCGTACCGGGTGCGGAGCACCTCGAAGAAGCCGCGGTCGATGTAGACGGTCGTGTCGGCCGGGCAGTAGAACGGCCCGACCGCCGAGCTCGCGGCACCGCAGCCGGTCCGGGTGGAGCCGGTGAACAGCTGCGTGTCGGCGGGGGAGTACTGCCGGGAGGAGGCCGTGAAGCGCTCGGACCAGAACGCCTGGAGGCTGTTCACCACGCCGACCACCCGGCAGTCCGCGTACCGGTCGGCGTCCGCGCCGGTGCGGCAGCGCGACGCGAGGTCGGACTGGCCGGAGGTGACGGAGCCGCCGCCGCCGGCGACAGGCAGCCCGCCGGCGGTCCCGCCGTCCCCGCCGGCCAGCAGGCTCAGCACCAGGACCACCAGGCCGATCAGCCCGCCGCCGCCGCCGATGGCGGCGCCGCGTCCCAGCCCGCCGCGTCCCAGCCCGCCGCCGCGGGCGTCCTGCACCTGCGAGGTGTCCAGCCGGGCGCGGTCGTCGAAGTCCACGGCGCGCCTGTACCCCGGCCGCGCGCTGCGCAGCCGGGGGAGGCGTCGGGATTCCGGTGGGCCGTCAGGCCAGCTGGCAGGCGACCGGCGAGGCCAGGCTGGCGCGGAACGCGGCGAGCTTGGCCGGCGAGGCGGTGAGCAGCCAGTTGTTGCCCGACCGGTTGAACGCGAGGCTGTTGAAGTACGACACCGCGCCGACCCGGTCGGCGTGCTGCACGGACCAGGACCAGGCGGCGGTCCACCAGGCGGCACCGGAGACCTTGTAGCCCTCGCAGGCGCCGGTCTCGCCGACGCCGACCATCTTGGTGGAGTGGCCCCGCGCGTCGAGGAAGGACAGCACCCGGCCGAGCCGGACGTCGTACGCCTGGCCGGACCGGTTCTGGTACAGGTCCACCCCGACGAAGGCGCAGCGGTCGAGCACCGCCGGGGTGAGGTACTCCTCGGGGTCCGGGCCCTTGTTGATCGGGTTGAACACCCACTCGCCGAGGATCGGGACGGAGTTGACGTTGCGCAGCCCGGTCTCGTTGTTCATGACGTCGTGGACGCGGGTCCAGGCGGCGGCGAAGTCGCCCGGGGTGCCGTTCACGAGGTGGGTGTGCGGCTCGTGGTTGAAGGTCATGATGATCGGCTTGGACAGCCCGGCGTACCGGCGGGCCCGGTCACGCAGCTCGGCGTCGTAGCGCCCGGAGGCGACCGCGGCCCAGGCGCCGGCGCCCTCGAACGGCGGCTTGAACGACACCCACGGCATCCGCCCGGCGGCGTGCTCGCGGTTGATGTCGCGGATCTCGCCGGCCCCGCTGGTCCACGAGTAGTACTCACGGGTCAGGCCGACCGGTCCGGTGCTGGCCAGGTACGGCCCGGGGTCGCCCTGGGTGGCCATGCCCAGGTAGATCTTGCCGGGCCGGTGCCCGTTCCACAGCGGCGTGGCGGAGACGGCGGCCCGGGCCGGCGCCGCGGCGCCGATCCCGAAGGTGCCGACCGCGGCGGCGCCGGCGGCCGTGAAGGCGGCCCGACGGAGCAGGTCACGGCGGCTCAGGCCGGTCGGGGCGGGCTCGAGCAGGGTGGAGGCAGGGGTCATCGGAAGTCCTCGGGGAGGGGGGCCGGATCTCGGCTGTGCGAGTCGCGACGGCGGTTGCGGGGAGTGCTCCGGGCACGTCGTGCGTGCACCCCTGACATCGGCCCCGCAGCACCGTGTCTGAACCCGCGCACGCCACCGATCGGGTGAACCCGCTCCCGCCGGTAGGCTGGCGCGGTGCCCGTGACGACGCCCTGAGCGGCAGGACCGGCTGCCCGACCGCCCGTCGTCCCTGGAGGACCGCGTGATCACCGTCACGACCTCGAGCTGCGCGCCGGTGCCCGCGCGCTGCTGCAGCACGTGACGTTCCGGGTGCAGCCCGGCGACCGGATCGGCCTGGTCGGCCGCAACGGCGCCGGCAAGACCACGCTCACCAAGACGCTCGCCGGCGAGACCCTGCCGGCCGGCCGGCACGATCACGCGCGTCCGGCGAGATCGGCTACCTGCCGCAGGACCCGCGCACCGGCGACCTCGACGTGCTGGCCCGCGACCGGGTGCTGTCGGCGCGCGGCCTCGACGAGGTGCTGCGCGGGCTGGAGAAGATGCAGGTGCAGCTGGCCGAGCGGCCGGACGACGAGGACCTGCTGCGCCGCTACGGCAACCTCGAGGAGCGCTTCGCCGCGCTCGGCGGCTACTCCGCCGAGTCCGAGGCCGCCCGGATCTGCACGCAACCTGGGCCTGCCCGAGCGGGCGCTCGAGCAGCAGCATCGGCACGCTGTCCGGCGGCCAGCGCCGCCGCATCGAGCTGGCCCGCATCCTGTTCAGCGACGCCGACGACGCTGCTGCTCGACGAGCCGACCAACCACCTCGACGCCGACTCGATCGTCTGGCTGCGGGGCTACCTGCAGCGGCACACCGGCGGCCTGGTCGTGATCAGCCACGACGTCGAGCTGCTCGACGCCGTGGTCAACAAGGTGTTCCACCTCGACGCCAACCGGGCCGAGCTCGACCAGTACAACGTCGGCTGGAAGACCTACCTGAAGCAGCGCGAGACCGACGAGAAGCGCCGCAAGCGCGAGCGGGCCAACGCCGAGAAGACCGCCGGCGTGCTCACCGCGCAGGCCGAGAAGATGCGCGCCAAGGCCACCAAGGCCAAGGCCGCGCAGGGCATGCTCAAGCGCGCCGAGAAGCTGCTCGCCGGCGCCGAGGGCGTCCGCGCGCAGGACCGGGTCGCCAAGCTGCGCTTCCCCGAGCCGGCGCCGTGCGGCAAGACCCCGCTCACGGCCAAGGAGCTGTCCAAGTCGTACGGCTCGCTGGAGATCTTCACCGACGTCGACCTCGCGATCGACCGCGGCGCCCGGGTCGTCGTGCTGGGCCTGAACGGCGCCGGCAAGACCACGCTGCTGCAAGGTGCTGTCGGGCACCGAGCTGCCCGGACACCGGCGAGGTCGTGCCGGGCCACGGGCTGCGGCTGGGCTACTACGCGCAGGAGCACGACACGCTCGACACCGACCGCACGGTGCTCGAGAACATGCGCACGCTCGAGCCCCGACCTGCCCGAGGCCGGAGGCCCGGCGGGTGCTCGGGCTCGTTCCTGTTCACCGGCGACGTCGTGCACCAGCAGGCCGGCACGCTGTCCGGCGGCGAGAAGACCCGGCTGGCGCTCGCCACCCTCGTGGTCAGCGGCGCCAACGTGCTGCTGCTCGACGAGCCGACCAACAACCTCGACCCGGCGAGCCGCGAGGAGGTCCTCTCCGCGCTGGCGACGTACAAGGGCGCCGTCGTGCTGGTCACGCACGACGAGGGCGCGGTGACCGCGCTGCAGCCCGAGAAGGTGCTCATGCTGCCCGACGGCGTCGAGGACCAGTGGTCGGACGACCTCGCCGACCTCGTCGTCCCTGGCCTGAGCGCGGGTGCGGCGGGCTGCTCGACGGGCAAGCGGCTGCTCGCCACCGGCGTGCTCACCGAGGCGTCGCTGGCCAGCGCCGTCGTGCGCGCTCGCCGTCGAGCAGGGCGCCGAGGTGCTGCTCACCTCGCCGGTCTGCCGCGGGCACCGGGTCACCAGCCGGGTCGCGCCGCGGCTCGGCGTGGCCCGCCGAGGTGCTCGAGCTCGACGTGACGCTGCCCGGGCGACCTGGCCGCCCTGGAGGGCGCCGTCCGCGCGGCCGGCTGGGACCGCGTCGACGGGGTGCTGCACGCGGTCGCCTACCTGCCCGAGCCGCCCGGCGACTTCGCCGCGACGCCCTGGTCGGCGGTCGGCGAGATCTTCCAGACCGCGGCCTGGTCGCTGGCCGGCGCTGGTCGCACGCCGTCCGGCCGCTGCTCGTGCCCGGCTCCTCCGTGGTCGGGCTCGCAGCTCGACCCCGGCGCGCGCCGAGCCCGGCCAGGACTGGCTCGGCGTCGCCCGGGGCGCGCTGGAGGCCACCGCCCGCTACCTGGCCCGCGACCTCGGCGCCGCAGGGCGTGCGGGTCAACCTGGTCGCGGCCGGGCCGCAGCGCACGCTGCTGTCCAAGGCGCTGCCCGGTCACGACGAGCTCGCCGCCGACTGGGACCGCCGGGCGCCGCTCGGCTGGGACGCCCGCGACCCGCAGCGCGGTGGCCCGCGCCGTGGTCGCCCTGCTGTCGGACTGGTTGCCGGCGACCACCGGCGAGGTGGTGCACGTCGACGGCGGCGTGCACGCGGTGAGCTAGCGTCCGGCCGGTGACCGAGCCCGGCACCGCCGCCCAGGCCGGCCCGGACGCGCTCGTCGTCGAGCAGGTCCGCGGCGTCCCGCAGCGCTGCTACGCCGAGCGTCCGCGCAGCCTGGTGGCGCTGCTGGAGGCGGCCCGGGTGCGCAGCGGGCCGGACCTGCTGCTGGTCGACCCGGCAGGTGGCACGCAGACCACGTACGAGCAGTTCGCCGAGCTGGTCGAGGGCGCCGCCGCGGCCCTGCTCGCCGGTGGCGCGACGCCCGGCGCCCGGGTCGCGCTGCTCGCCGCCAACGGCCTGGAGGCGGCCGTGTCGATCTGGGCCTGCGCGCGGGCCGGGCTGGTCCACGTCGGGCTGCCCGCCGACGCCCCGGTCGCGCGGCTGCGCGCGCTGCTCGACCTGACCACCCCGGCGGTGCTGCTGGCCCAGCCCGCGCTGGCCGACGCGGCCCGCGCCGCGGCGCCGGCCGGCCTGCCGGTCCGGGACGCCGGGCAGGTGCTGCTGGGCGCACCCCGTCCGTGGCGGCCCGGCCGGGCGATGCCGGACGAGGACGCCACGTACTGCCTGATCGCGACGAGCGGCACGACCGGGCAGCCGAAGGCGGTCCGGGTCACCGGCCGGATGTCCGGGCACGCGGCGGCCTTCTACACCCGCACGCTGGGGTTGACGGCTGCCGACCGCACCGCCATCCACCTGCCGTTCGCCTGGGTCTCGGGCCACGTCACGCAGCTCGCGCCGGCGATGCTCAGCGGCGGCTCGGCGGTGACGATGGCCGCCTTCTCCGCCGCCGCTCTGGTCGACGTGGCCCGCGCCTTCGCGGTGACCTGGCTGGACGTGGTGCCGAGCGTGTTCGAGATGCTGCTGCGCACCCCCGGGTTCGCGCTCCCCGGGATGGCCGGCGTGCGGCTGGCGGTCTTCGGTGGCGCACCGGCGCCGCCGGGCACCCTGGACCGGGTGCGGGAGCGGTTGCCGCAGCTGCGGATGTTCGACGTGTACGCGCTGTCGGAGACCTGCGCGCCCGTCACCTGCCTGACCGACGTGGAGGCGCGGCGGCGCCCGGGCAGCGTGGGCCGGCCCGCGCCCTACGCCGAGCTGCGGCTGGTCGACCCGGACGGCGGCACCGTGGCCCGCGGCGAGCCCGGGGAGGTGCAGGTCCGCTCGCCGGCGACGACCCCCGGCTACTGGGGGGACCCGGCGCAGGTCGGCACGCCGCTGCGCCCGGGCGGGTGGCTGGCCACCGGCGACGTCGGCCGGCTCGACCCCGAGGGCTACCTGTTCGTCGGCGGCCGTGCCGTCGACCTCATCATCCGGGGCGGCGTCAACGTCTACCCGGCGGAGGTGGAGCGGGCGCTGCTCGCCACCGGGGTGCTCAGCGACGCCGCAGTGGTGGGCGTGCCGTCGCGCGTGGCCGGTGAGACCGTCGGCGCGGCGGTGGTGCCGCTGCCCGGCGTGCAGGTGTCGCCGGGTGCCCTGCAGCGCGCCGTCCGCGACGGGCTGGGCGCGCACGCGGTCCCCCGGCCGCTGCGGCTGGTCGGGGAGCTGCCACGCAACCGCAACGGCAAGGTCGACCGGGCCGCCGTCCGGCAGGCGCTGCTGTCGCCCGACCGGGCGGTACCGGACGGACCGGAGCCCGGCGGGACCGTCACCTGACAGACTGTGCAGGACCGGCACACGCCGCCTCGCCCCGCACTCCCCGGCGCTCCAGGCCGGCTCTCTCGGAAGGCTCGACCGTGGAGCAGACCCACCTCAGCTCGGACCGCACCACGCAGGCCCCTGCGACCGAGCTGCCCGCCTCCGTGCAGGCGGAGGTCGACGCCGCGGTCCGGAAGGTGGACGCCCGGGTGGCCGCGGACCCCGAGCTGGTGCACGGCGACGTCGTCGAGCAGGTGGCCCTCACCATCGGCGACGTGGACGTGGCCGTCGAGCTGTGCGTGCAGACCATGGCGTTCGTGCCGGACACCGTCCGCCAGCGCGTGTTCGAGGCCGAGAACGCCGAGGCGTTCGCCCGGTCCGCGGCCCTGTCGGCCGAGCGGGACGCCGCCGAGGCCAAGTCCCGCCAGCGCAGCCAGCGGGCCGCGGCGACCCGGGCCGCGACGCTCGCCGCCGAGGCGGCCGTGGAGTCCGCCGCGCTCAAGAGCGCCACCTGCCCGCAGTGCTTCCAGCTGCGGGCCGCCTCCGGGGTCTGCGGCTGCGACTGAGCCGTCCGCGCGGTGCGCCTTTGATTTTTTTTCGCCCGGCCCGGCAGAAAGGTTCGGCACCTGCCGTTCGCGGTATCTGCTGGGCGTCCCGAGGACGCACCCGGGCGTGAGAAAGAGGCTCAACGTGGCAGATCGGAAGAAGGGCAGTCGGGTCACCGGAGACGAGCGCGGCAAGCTGGCCTCGGACCTCAAGGAGAAGTACGAGTCCGGGCAGAGCATCCGGCTGCTGGCGGAGTCGCCGGGCGCTCGTACGGGTTCGTGCACCGGATCCTCACCGGAGTCGGGCGCGACGCTGCGCGGCCGCGGCGGCGCGACCCGCAAGAAGCCCCCTGACCTGCGGTCGGACCCCCTCGGTGCGGCCCGGGTCGGGCGGCGGTGCGAGGCTTCGGCACGCCGGTCGTGCCTGCGGGCTCGACCGCGACGACGACCGCCACGACGACCACGAGGAGCGCCCGATGGACCTCACGCTGACGCCCGAGCAGGACGCCGTCCGCAAGGCCGTCGCGCGAGTGGGTCGACGACGTCGTCGTGCCGCGCGCGCTGTCAGAACGACCGCGAGGAGCGCTTCCCGCAGGAGGCGCTCGACGGCCTCCGGCAGACCGGCTTCATCGGGATGTCGATCCCGGAGCAGTACGGCGGCGGCGGCGGCGACCCGCTGTCGTACGTGCTGTTCATCGAGGAGCTCGGCCGGGGCGACGCCAACGTCCGCTCGATCGTCTCGGTGCACCTCGGCCTGGTCGCCGGGGTCGATCGCGCGGTGGGCACCGAGGAGCAGAAGCAGCGCTGGCTGCCGCAGATGGCGACCGGCGAGGTGCTGGCCTGCTTCGGCCTCACCGAGCCCGACTTCGGCAGCGACCCGGCCGACCTGCAGGCGACCGCGGTGAAGCAGCCGACGGGTCGCTACGTGATCAACGGCCGCAAGATCTTCATCACCAACGGGACGATCGCCGGCGTCGCGCTGGTCATGGCCCGCACCGGCGGCGAGGGCGCGCGCGGGCGTGAGCGCGTTCCTCGTGCCGACCGACACGCCCGGGGTTCACGGCCAACAAGATCCACGGCAAGCTCGGGCTGCGCTCCTGCGACACCGCCGAGCTGGTGCTCGACGACGTGCGTGGTCGGCCCGGAGGCGCTGCTCGGCGGCGAGGAGGGCAACGGCATCCGGGCGGCGCTGTCGGCGCTCAACGACGGCCGGATGTCGCATCGCCGCGTCGTGCACCGGGCTCGCCCAGGCTGCCTGGACTCGATGGTCGAGTACACGACGCAGCGCGAGCAGTTCGGCAAGATGATCGCCGGCGCACCAGCTCGTGCAGGAGCTCATCGCCGACACCGCGGTCGACGGCTCGACTGCGCCCGGCTGCTGACCTGGCGGGTCGCCGACCTCAAGACCCGCGGCGAGGACTACGCGCTGGCCGCGTCCAAGGCCAAGCTACTTCGCCACGCGAGGCGTCGGTGCGGGCGGCGAACAACTGCGTGCAGGCGTACGGCGGCTACGGCTACATCGACGAGTACCCGGCCGGGAAGTACCTGCGCGACGCGCGGGTTACCACGCTGTACGAGGGCACCAGCCAGATCCAGAAGCTCATCATCGGGCGGGCGCTGACGGGGATCTCGGCCTTCTAGAGAGCCTTCGGAGGAGCCGCGCGTGACCGGACCGATGGGCCCAGCCGGGCCATGTCGATGATGCGGTCGTTCCGCCGCGACCCCGCGGTCGTCGGGCAGCAGCTGGCGCCCGGCACCTGGCGGCGGATCGTGCGCTTCGCGGCGCCCTACCACGCGCGAGCTGCTGGCTTCCTCGGCTCGTCATCGTCGTCGCGGCGGTCGCCGGGGTCGCCCAGCCGCTCATCTTCAAGAAGATCATCGACGACGGCATCGGCACGAACCCGCCGGCGACCGGCGACCCGGGCTGGTCGCTCGCGCTCGCGCTGGTCTCGTCGGGACTCGCGCTGTTCGACGCGGTGCTGTCGCTGGTCAACCGCTGGTACTCCGCGCGGATCGGCGAGGGCCTGATCTACGACCTGCGCAGTCAGGTCTACGCGCACGTGCAGAAGATGCCGATCGCGTTCTTCACCCGCACCCAGACCGGCGCGCTGATCACCCGGCTCAACAACGACGTGCTCGGCGCGCAGCAGGCGTTCACCGGCACGCTGTCGCAACGTGGTCAGCAACGTCATCGGCGTCGTCGCTCACGCTGGTCGTGATGTTCGTCCTGTCCTGGCAGATCACGCTGCTGTCGCTGGTGCTGCTGCCGCTGTTCGTCATCCCGGCGCGGCTGGTCGGCGCCAAGCTGCAGGAGCTGACCCGCGAGAGCTACGCGCTCAACGCGGAGATGAACACCACGATGACCGAGCGCTTCAACGTCTCCGGCGCGCTGCTGGTCAAGCTGTTCGGCCGGCCGGAGCGCGAGGAGCAGGCGTTCCGCGACAAGGCCGGCCGGGTGCGCGACATCGGCATCACCTCCGCGATGTACGGCCGGATCTTCTTCGTCTCGCTCACCATGGTCGCGGCGCTGGCCACCGCGCTGGTCTACGGCGTCGGCGGCACGCTTCGCCGCCGCAGGGCACGCTGCAGGTCGGCACGCGTGGTCGCGCTGTCGGCGTACCTCACCCGGCTGTACGGCCCGCTCACCGCGCTGTCCAACGTCCGGGTCGACGTGATGACCGCGCTGGTGCAGCTTCGAGCGGGTCTTCGAGGTGCTCGACCTCGAGCCGATGGTCGCCGACAGGCCGGGCGCGGTCGACGCTGCCGCGCCGGCCGCCGCTCGGTCGAGCTCGACGACGTGCAGTTCCGGCTACCCGACGGCCGGACGAGGTGTCGCTCGCCTCGCTGGAGTCGGTGGCGGTGCTCGACAACAGCAGCCCCGCCGCAGGTGCTGCACGGGGTGTCGCTTCCGGGCCGAGCCCGGCGAGCTGGTCGCGCTGGTCGGCCCGTCCGGCGCCGGCAAGACCACGATCAGCCAGCTGGTCACCCGGATGTACGACGTCCGCGGAGGGCGCGGTGCGGCATCGGCGGCGCACGACGTCCGCGACGTCACGCCTGCAGTCGCTGCGCGACGCGGTCGGCGTCGTCACCCAGGACGCGCACATGTTCCACGACACCATCCGCGCCAACCTGCTCTACGCCGCGCCGGAGGCCACCGACGACGAGCTGCTGGCGGCGCTGGAGGCCGCGCAGGTCGGCGCCCTCGTGCGCGCGCTGCCGGACGGCCTCGACACCGTCGTCGGCGACCGCGGCTACCGGCTGTCCGGCGGCGAGAAGCAGCGGATGGCGATCGCCCGGCTGCTGCTCAAGGCGCCCGGCGTCGTCGTGCTCGACGAGGCGACCGCGCACCTGGACAGCGAGTCGCGAGGCCGCCGTGCAGCAGGCGCTGCGCACCGCGCTGGCCGGCCGGACGTCGCTCGTCATCGCGCACCGGCTGTCGACGGTCCGCGAGGCCGACCAGATCCTGGTGCTCGACGACGGCCGGGTCGCCGAGCACGGCCGGCACGACGAGCTGCTGGCCGCCGGGGGCCTGTACGCCGAGCTCTACCGCACGCAGTTCGCGCGGCAGGACGACCCGCAGCCGCTCGCCAGCGACGCCGCCTGAGGGCCGGGCCGCGGCACCGCCGGGGTCAGCCCCGGCCGGCGTCGCGGACCCGGCCGCCGACGTCCTTGAACGCCCAGCTGTAGCCGCCGCGGGTCAGCGCCAGGACCAGCACGCCCGGGACCTTGGTGATCGCGCACCTGGCTGGTCCGAGATGCGGCCGGCCGAACGGGTACGCCGAGCTGCCGCCCGTCCCGACCACGAACTGGCGCACCCCGCGCAGCGGCTCGAACCGCTCGTAGTGGTGCTCGTGACCGTTGAGCACGACCGCCTGGCGGCCGGCGAGGACGTCCCAGAACGCGCTCATGGCGCGGCTCGGGCCCGTGCCGGGTGCCGGAGGAGTGCCGGGGGTCGGAGTAGCTCGACCAGGAGCCGGGCCCCGGGGTGGGCGCGCAGGTCGCGGGCCAGCCAGGCGGCCTGCGCGGCGACGTCGCGGTGGCTGTCCAGCGCGTAGCCGCGCCAGCCGCAGCCGGCGTCGTAGGAGTAGTACCGGGGCCGGCCGAAGTACCGCAGGTAGCCACCCGCCCCGGGGTCGTCGTACTCGTGGTGGCCGGGGACGGGCCGGGTCCGCGACCTCAGGTGCCCCCACGGGCTCGGGTCGTAGGTCTTCCGGAACGCGGCGAGCGGTGCCGACCGGGTAGACGTGGTCACCGACGGTCGCCACGATGTCGGGTCGCTGGGCCGCGGCGAGCCGGCCGGTCGCCCGGGCCGCCGCCCGGTTGTTCATGTCCCCGGCCGAGACGACGACCGAGCGGCACGTCGAGCCGGCCGATGCGGTGCCGCTCTCGGCGACGGTCGGTGGTGGCCACCAGGAGGGCGACCAGGCCGAGCCGGGTGGCGCGTCGGCGGGCGGTGCGCGGCATGACGCCTCCTCGGGTCCGCGGGAGCGGGCACCGGGAGGCTAGTGATCCCCGGGGGCCGGGGCGCGGCGTTCGGCGGAACGTCCGGGAGACGGCGGATGTCCGAAGTGTCGTCCGGGAACGGGCGGTTCCCCCGCCCTCGCCGGACCGCTCAGCCGGCGCCGCCGGCGGTCCGGTCGGCGCCGCCGAGACCCCCCAGGGTCTCGTCGTCGGCCAGCGCCTCCGGGTCGGCGGTGCCGGGGCGCTCCTGCGGTTCCAGGTCGATGTCGTCGGGGCTGATGTCGGTGCCGGGCCCCAGGCCCGCAGGCTGCTCGCTCATGCCCGGCCCCCTACCCCGTGCCGGGCTGCCGCACCGCGGTGGGTGCCGCCGCGCCGGTCACAGGGCGCGGAGCGCGCCGCCGTCGACCGGGACCATGGCGCCGGTGACGTAGGACGCGGCCGGGCTGAGCAGGAACGCGGCCACCCGGCCGAACTCCGCCGGTTCGCCGTCGCGGCGCAGCGGGATGCCCCGGACCTGGGCGTCCCGGGCGGCCGGGTCGCTCGGGTCCAGCGACCGCAGCCGGTCGGTGGCGATCCGGCCCGGGAGCAGGCCGTTCACCCGGACCCCGGACGGGCCGAGCTCGTCGGCGAGCGTCTTGGCGAGCATCCCCAGGCCGGGCCGCAGCCCGTTGCTCGCCGCCAGCCCGGGGATCGGGGCCTTCACGCTGGTCGACAGCACCAGAGCCAGCGCGCCCCCGTCCGGGCCCAGGCGCCCGTCACCGCCCGGCACAGCCGCAGGGTGCCCAGGAAGACCGTCTCGAAGGCGGCCTGCCACTGCTCGTCGTCGAGGTCGAAGGTCCGCCCGGCGGGCGGGCCGCCGACGCTGACCAGTGCGCCGTCGAGCCGGCCGTACCGCTCGAGCGCCACGGCGACGAGCCGGTCGGCGGTGTCCGGGTCGGCCTGGTCCGCGGGCACGCCGACGGCCCCGAGCGCGTCGGCCGCGGCCTGCACGCCGTCCGCGTCCCGGGCCGACAGGACCACGTCGGCGCCCTCCGCCCGCAGCGCGGCGGCCGTCGCGTAGCCCAGCCCGCGCGACCCCCCGGTGACGACGAAGACCCGACCGGACAGGCCGAGGTCCACGCCTACAGCTCGAGACGGTCGGCCAGCCGCGCGCGCTGCGCCGCCGGGACCGCCGAGCAGCGCCGTTGTCGGCCCAGGCCCGCCGGAAGTACAGGTGCGCGTCCTGCTCCCAGGTGAAGCCGATGCCGCCGAGCAGCTGGATGGTCCAGCCCGCGCGCGAAGGTGTAGGCCTCCGCCGCCTCCGCCTTGGCCAGCGGCGCGACCGTCGCGAGCTCCGGGCTGCCCTGCGTCCGCCGCGAACACGGCGTACTGCGCGGCCGCCCGCGCGCCGTCGAGGGCCACCAGCATCTCGGCGCAGCGGTGCTTGACCGCCTGGAACGACCCGATCGGCCGGTTGAACTGCGTAGCGGTCCTTGGCGTAGGCGACGGTCATGTCGAGGCAGGCCGCCGTTCCGCCGACCATCTCGCGGCGAGCAGCGCGCAGCACAGGTCGACGAGCGTCGCACAGCGTCGGCGGCGTCGCCGAGCGGCACGGCCGGGGCGGCGTCGAGGTCGACCTGCGCGACCGGGCGGGTGAGGTCGAGGGCCTCGCTGCCGGGTGCGGGTCAGCCCCGGCGCGTCGCCCCGCACGACGTAGAGCCGGCGCCGGTCGGCCCGGCGTCGGCGCCGGTGGCGCTGACGAGCAGCACGTCGGCGGTGTGGCCGTGCTCGACGAGCACCTTGCTGCCGGTCAGCGTCACCTCGTCGCCGCGCGAGGTGCGCGGTCGTCTGCAGCCCGCAGTGCCGGTCGGGCTGGCCGACCTCGGTCGTCGCGAGCGTGACGACCAGCTCGCCGGCGGCGATGCCCGGGCAGCAGCGTCGGCCTGCGCGTCGCTCGCTGCCGAAGCGCAGGACCGCCAGCGAGGCGAGCAGCACCGCGGCGTACGGGCGAGCTCGTCAGCGCGCGGCCGGTCTCCTCGAGCACGATGGCCGGCTCGAGCAGGCCGGTGCCGGAGCCGCCGTGCTCCTCGGGCAGGTGCAGGCCCGGGCAGGCCGAGCTGCGTCGCTCATCTGCCGCCACAGGTCGAGGTCGTAGCCGGCCTCGGTCTCGCTCGCTCGGCGCACCTGCGCGAGCGGCGCCTTGTCGGCGAGGAAGCGGCGCAGCGGAGGTGCGGAAGCTCCTCCTGGTCGGCTGTCGTAGGCGAAGAACACGTCAGCCCCTGCCCCTTGGCCGAGCTCGCGGAACGGGCCGGCGTCCAGGCGCGGCTCCTTGGGCAGGCCGAGCAGCACCTCGCCGATGATGTTGCGCTGCACCTGCGAGCTGCCGGCGTAGATCGTGCCGGCCCGCGCCGACAGGAACGTCTCGACCCAGGACAGCGGCGAGTTCTCGGTGCCGGCCTCGGGCATCTGCAGCAGGCCGCCGGTGCGCCTGGCCGGCATCGGCACGAGCGCCTCCGGGCCGAGGATCTCCATCGCCAGCTCGGTGTAGGCCTGGGCGTACTCGCTCCAGATGATCTTGCTGATCGCGGACTCCGGCCCGGGCCGGGCCCGGCCAGCGAGCGGGTGAGCGCCTGCAGTGCCGCGGAAGCGCATCACCTCGACCCGGCTGTGGCACCAGGCCAGCCGGTCGCGGATGCGCGGCGTCGGAGGTCAGCCCGCGCTCGCGGGCCAGCGCGAACAGCCGGTCGAGCTCGGCGCGGAAGCGGATGGCGTCGGTCGTCGCGGTGACGCCGCGCTCGAAGCCGAGCAGCGCCATCGCGACCCGCCAGCCGTCGTTCACCTCGCCGACGACCTCGTGCGCCGCCGTCCGGGCGTCGGTGAAGAAGACCTCGTTGAACAGCGAGTAGCCGGCCATGTTGCGGATCGGCCGGACCTCGACGCCCGGCTGGTCCATCGGCACCAGCAGGAAGGTGATGCCCGGTGCTTGGGCGCGTCGAAGTCGGTGCGGGCGAGCAGGAAGATGTGGTCGGCGAGGTGGCCCGCCGACGTCCAGGTCTTCTGGCCGTTGATCACCCACTCGTCGCCGTCGAGCACGGCGGAGGTGCGGATGCCCGGCGAGGTCGGAACCGGCGTCCGGCTCGGAGTAGCCCTGGCACCAGCGCTGCTCGCCGGACAGGATCCGCGGCAGGTAGTGCGCCTTCTGCTCCTCGGTGCCCAGGTGGATCAGGGTGTTGCCGAGCATGCCGATGCCGAACGTGTCGTTCTCGCTGCCCTGCGGCGCGCCGGCGAGGGCGAACTCCTCGGCCAGCACCACCTGCTCGACCAGCGTCAGGCCGGCGCCGCCGTACTGCTGCGGCCAGGACACCGCCAGCATCTGGTTGCTCGCCGAGGGTGCGCCGCCACTGCGCGCGGAAGCTCCTCGCGCTCGTCCTCGGCCAGCGCCGCCCATGCCGGTCCAGCCGGCCGGCAGGTGCTCGCCGAGGAAGGCCGTGACCCGCGTGCGGAACTCCTCCGCCTTCGGCGGGTACGTCGATGTCCATGCCCGGACGCTAGACCGTCGGGTCCGGTGTGACGACGAGGGGCGGGCGTCGTAACCTCCGCGCCATGAGAGTGCCCCTCGTCACACCGGACTTCCTCGACCGCGCCGCCTTCTGCTACCCGGCGCGCACCGGCGTGGTCGACGAGCCCGGCGCCCTGCCAGGACGGCGGCCTCGGCTCGCTCGACCTACGGCCGAGCTGGCGGAGCGGGCCGCGGCGCTCGCCGCCGGCCTCGACGAGCTCGGCGTCGGGCGCGGCGAGCGGGTGGCCGTCGTCAGCCACAACTCCGCCCGGCTGCTCGAGCTGTTCTTCGGCGTGCACCGCGTGGGGCCGGGTGCTCGTGCCGGTCAACTTCCGGCTGTCGCCGCGACGAGGTCGCCTACATCGTCGAGCACTGCGGCGCGCGAGCGTGCTGCTCGTCGACCCCGAGCTCGACGACGCGCTCGCCGACGTGACCGCCGCAGCACCGGCATCGTGCTGGGCAAGGACTCCGACGCCGCGCTGCTGCGCTCCGGGGTGGCGCCGCAGCCGTGGGACGAGGCCGACGAGGACGCCACCGCGACGATCAACTACACCTCGCGGGACGACGGCGCGCCCCAAGGGCGTGCAGATCACGCACCGCAACATCTGGCTCAACGCCGTCGACGTTCGCGCTGCACGCCGGCGGTCACCGACCGCGACGTCTACCTGCACACGCTGCCGATGTTCCACGCCAACGGCTGGGGGATGCCGTTCGCGATGACCGGGCTCGGCGTGCCGCAGGTCGTCATCCGCAAGATCGACGGCGCGGAGATCCTGCGCCGGGTCGAGCAGTACGGCGTCACGGTGCATGTGCGCGCGCCGGCGGTCGTCGCGTCCGTGCTCGAGGCGGCGCGCGACCTGGGAGGGCGAGATCCCGGGCCGCGACCGGATCCGGGTCATCTGCGCCGGTGCGCCGCCGCCCAGCCGGACCATCCAGCGGATCGAGGAGCGAGCTCGGGCTGGGAGTTCCTGCAGATCTACGGGCTCACCGAGACCTCGCCGCTGCTGACGGTCAACCGGCGGCGCCCCGAGGAGGACGACGCTGCCGCCCGAGGAGGCGTCGCGGCGGCTGGCCCGGGCGGGGATGCCCGCGCTCGGCTGCCGGCTCGACGATCTCCGAGAGCGGTGAGGTGCTGGCCCGCAGCAACGTCGTCATGGAGCGGCTACTGGCAGCAGCCGGACGCGACGCGCGGACGCGCTCGAGGGCGGCTGGTTCCACACCGGGGACGGCGGCTCGGCTCGACGACGAGGGCTACCTGACGATCAGCGACCGCAAGAAGGACGTGATCATCACCGGCGGCGAGAACGTCTCGTCGATCGAGGTGGAGGACTGCCTGTTCAGCCACCCCGCCGTCGCCGAGGTCGCGGTGATCGGCGTCCCCGACGAGAAGTGGGGCGAGACGATCAAGGCGCTCGTGGTGCTGGCCGACGGCGCGACGGCGACCGAGGACGAGCTCATCGCGCACTGCAAGTCCCGGCTCGCCGGCTACAAGGCGCCGACGTCGGTGGAGCTGCCGCGACGCGATCCCGCGCACCGCCACCGGCAAGGTGCAGAAGTTCAAGCTGCGCGAGCAGTACTGGGCCGGGTCGCGAGCGGCAGGTCAACTGACCGGTGGCGGCGGGCCGCGCGCAGCCCCGGGCAGGAGTTCGAGGGCGCCGTCCGGGAGGCCTGCGCCACGGCTCGGCCTGACGGTCGAGGCGCTGACGGCGAGCTGGTCCGGCTGCACGGGCGGGTGGAGGGCACGGTCGCGCTGCACGACCTGCGGGCGCGCTGCGCTCTCGAGCCGGTCGCCGCCTGGCCGGGCCTGGTGACGCAGGCGCTGCAGGGGCTGGCGCGCTCGCTGGAGCTGCGGGTCGACCCGGCGGACCGGGTCGCGCTGCTGCCCCGGCTGCGCAGCCGGCTGTGCACCGAGGGGGCGGTGCTCGTCGAGGACGTCGTCCGCCGGCCGCTGGCTCCCGGGCTGGTGGAGAGCCTGGTCGTGGAGCTGGACGGGGCGCTGCGCCCGGTCCCGCCCGGCGTCGTCGCCGGCTGGCCGGAGTCCGAGGCCGCGCTGCTCGACCTGGGCCGCGAGCAGGTGCTCGCCGACGGGCCGCTGGACCGGCGCCCGGTCGACCTGGACGGCGTCGAGCTCGTCCCGCTCGAGTCGGCGGCGCCGTTCGCCGCCGCCCACGTCTGCTGGCTGAACGCCTCCTCGACGTCCCGGCGGCCGGGGCGCTGGTGGTCCTGCCGACCCGGCACCTGGTGCTCTGCGCGCCGGTGCGCGGCCGCCGGCGACCCTCGACGCCGCGCAGGCGCTGCTCGTCAACGCCGACGAGCTCTGGCGGCACGAGCCGGGCGCGCTGTCGCCCGACCTGTGGTGGTGGCGGGACGGCCGGTTGGTGCTGCTGCCCGGCACGCCCGCGTCGCTGTCGCCGCCCGCGGAGTTCGTCGCGGTGCTGGACGCCCTCGACGGGTAGCGGCGGCCGGCATGACGCTGCACGCACCCGGTGGCGCGCGTGAGCACCCGCTGGCTGTTCGCCGACCAGCTCGGCCCGCACTTCCTCGACGCGCCCGACCAGCCGGTGCTGCTGGTCGAGTCGCGGGCGGTGCTCCGCCGCCGGCGGTTCCACCGGCAGAAGGCGCACCTGCTGCTGTCCGGCGCTGCGGCACCGCGCCGCCGAGCTCGGGCGACCAGGCGGTCTTCCGTGCAGGTGGACACCTACGACGCAGGCGCTCGAGCAGGTGGACGGGCCGCTGTCGGTGGTGCAGCCGACCTCGTACGCGGCCGACCGGTTCGTCCGCGAGCGCGGCATCGAGGTGCTGCCCGAGCGCCGCGCGGCTTCGCGACCACCCGGGAGGACTTCGCCGGCTGGGTCGAGCGGGCGCACGCCGGCTGCTGATGGAGGACTTCTACCGCTGGCAGCGGGTGCGCTTCGACCTGCTCATGGAGGGCGTCCGAGCCGGTCGGCGGCCGGTGGAACCTCGACCACGACAACCGCGAGCCGCCGCCGCGCGCGCCCGACGCTGGGGCTGCGTCGAGCCGTGGGAGGTCGTCGAGGACGACATCGACGCGCAGGTCCGCGAGGACCTGGACCGCTGGGTGCGCGACGGGATGGTGTCCTTCGTCGGCGACGACGGGCCGCGCTGGGCGCCGGTCACCCGCCGCGGAGGCGCTGGCCGCGCTGGCGCACTTCGTCGAGCACCGGCTGCGCGACTTCGGGCCGACCGAGGACGCGATGCTGGCGCCGGACCCGTGGATGGCGCACAGCGCGCTGTCGCCGGCGATCAACCTCGGGCCTGCTGCACCCGCTGGAGTGCGTCCACGCCGCCGAGCAGGCCTACCGCGACGGGCGCGCGCCGCTCGAACAGCGTCGAGGGCTACGTCCGGCAGGTGATCGGCTGGCGGGAGTACGTCTGGTCGCTGTACTGGCACTTCCCGCGCGACTACCGGCGCCGCAACGCGCTGGCAGGCCACCGCGCGACCTGCCGGAGTGGTTCCGCACCCTGGACGCCGACGAGGAGGTCACCGCGCAACTGCCTGTCCTCCGTGCTGCGCGACCTGCGCGAGCGCGGCTGGGTGCACCACATCCCGCGGCTGATGGTGCTCGGCAACTACGCGCTGCAGCGCGGCTGGGACCCGGCGCAGGTGACGGCCTGGTTCCACGAGGTGTTCGTCGACGGCTACGACTGGGTGATGCTGCCCAACGTCACCGGCATGAGCCAGCACGCCGACGGCGGGCTGATGACGACCAAGCCGTACGCCGCCGGCGGCGCGTACATCAACCGGATGAGCGACTACTGCGGGCCGTGCGCGTACGACCCGAAGGTGCGGGTCGGGCCGACCGCCTGCCCGTACACCGCCGGGTACTGGGCGTTCCTGGACCGCAACGCCGACCGGCTGGCGGACAACCGCGCGGATGCGGCAGCCGCTGCTCGGGCTGGAGCGGCTCGCGGACCGGGAGGCGCTCGTGGAGCAGGAGCGGGAGCGGGGGACGCGCCGCCGTGAGCCCGCGCCGCCGAGCCCGGCTCCGCGCGACTCCGCCGAGCGCTGCGCACCGCGACCAGCGCGGACCCGCACCAGCGCCGGTCGCTGTCGCGGAGCGGCCCACGCGTCATGGAGTTCGTGCGCGGCGCCGGACAGCCGGCGGCGAGCACGGCTCCAGATCGCCGTGACGCAGGCGCCGGGTACGGCTACCGCGGCGCCATGCGGATCGCGCCGTCGAGGCGGATGACCTCGCCGTTGAGCATCGGGTTCTCCACGATGTGCCGCGACCAGCGCGGCGTACTCGGCCGGGTCGCCGAGCCGCGAGGGCATCGGGACCTGGGCGCCGAGCGACTGCGCGGGCCGGCTCGGGCAGGCCCTGCAGCATCGGCGTGTCGAACAGCCCGGGCGCGATCGTCATGACCCGGATGAGCGAGGACGCGAGGTCGCGGGCGAGCCGGCAGGGTCATGCCGACGACGCCGCCCTTGCTGGCGGAGTACGCCGCCTGCCCGATCTGGCCGTCGAACGCCGCGGCGCTGGCGGTGTTGACGATGACGCCGCGCTCGCCCGTCGACCGGCTCGGTGGCGGCCATCGCGGCGGCGGCCAGGCGGATCACGTTGAAGGTGCCGACCAGGTTGACCTGCACGACGCGGGCGAACTGCTCCAGCGGCAGCGGGCCCTGCTTGCCGAGACCCGGCCGGGCGTGCCGATGCCGGCGCAGTTGACCGCGACCCGCAGCGGGCCCGAGCGCCGACGGCGGCGTCGACGGCGGCCTGCACCTGGTCCGCGTCGGTGACGTCGGTCGGCGGCGAAGGCGCCGCCGAGCCTCGGCGGCCGCGGGCCTCGCCGGGGCTGGACGGCAGGTCGACGATGACGACGGCCGCGCCGGCCTCGGCAGCGCGGTGGCGGTGGCGAGGCCGAGGCCGCTGGCGCCTCCGGTGACGAGGGCGACGGAGCCGGCGAGCTGCACGGGGGGACCTCCAGACGTACGGGGGAGCGGGACCCGGCGACGCTACCGGCGCGCGCGCCAGGCGGGCGCGCGCGGTCAGGTCGGCCAGCAGGGCGCCGGCCTCGTCGGCCGCGTCGCGGTGCCGGGCGACGGCGCCGGGCAGCCGGCGGCCGGCGGTGTCGGCGTGCAGCGCTGGCCAGCCCGAGCCGGCGCTGCCACGGGCCCTGCGCGCAGCCGCAGGCTCTGCACCTTGGCCAGCGGGACGACGTCGGTGGTCGTGGTCAGCACGCCGGAGGTGGCGACCAGGTGCCGCTCGTCGAGCGCGACGCGCGAGCCGGCGGGCCGACAGCGGGGCGCGCAGCGGGCCGCGCGCGGGGCGCGCGGACGGCGCCGGTCGGCAGCGGGGCGCCGAGGACCCGCTCGGCCAGGGCCAGCGCGAAGGCGCGCGGCGCGACCGGCAGCAGCGCGCGGGTGGTCGTCCTGCTCGCTCGCCGCTGGCCGCCGGCGTAGCCGGCGACGTCGACCTCGACCCGGACCCAGCCGCGGCGCCGCCACAGCAGCGGCTCGCGCACCCGGACCGTCTGCACCCGGCCGAGCGGGATGGTCTGCGCGCGGGTCTCGAGCAGCCCGTGCCGCAGCCGCAGCCCGTCGGGGGACTCCGCGACGGTGAAGCCGTACTCGGCGAGCAGCCGCCGGCACGACGCAGGCCGCCGGTGCCGAGCCGCGACCGGCGCCGAGGCCGGCGAGCAGCGCCGGGCAGCGCCCGCGGCTCGAGCACCGCGACGGGCACGAGGTCGCGAGCAGCAGCAGCCGCGGTGACGACCGCGGGCGCCGCCGAGCAGCACCGAGGTGACGAGCGCCCCGGTCGGGCACCTGACCAGCACCGGCTCGTCGGGCTCGGCGGCGCCGGGCGGTCCGGCGACCCCTCGGCGCGGGCGAGCAGGCGGCGCCCGCAGCCGGTGGGCGTCGTCCTCGGACAGGTAGGCCAGCGGCGCCTCGGTGTCGCCGCCGCCGGCGACCTCCAGCCGCAGCTCGGCCAGCCCGAGCGCGCGGGCGAGCAGCGGGCGCACCACGTCGACGCTCTGCAGCCGGGCGAGCGGCACCCGCCGGTTGCGGCGCTGCAGCACGCCGCTGTCGACCTGCAGCTCGGTGGTCGGTCAGCCGGTAGCGGGTGGCCGCGCCAGGACAGGTAGCCCGACGGCGAGCGCGAGCGGCGACGACGACGGCGAGCAGGCCGCCGAGCAGGGCAGCGGAGGGCTCGCGCAGGCCCTGCTGGGCCGAGCGACGGCGACGACGGCGAGCAGGAACCGGCCGCTGCGCAGCAGCGGGGTGAGCGGGTGCAGCCGGCGCCAGGGGCCGTCCTGGCTGCGCCGGGCGCGAGGCCGTCGACAGGCCCGGTCACACGCCGGCTGCCCGGGCCTCGCCGAGCGCGGCGAGGCGGTCGCGCAGCCGGTCGGCCTCCTCGGCGTCGCAGCCCGGGGATGCGACGCGTCGGTGGCGGCGGCGGCGGTGTGCAGCACGACGGTGGCGAGCCCGAGCCGGCGGTCGAGCGGGCCGGCGGTCACGTCGACGTACTGCATCCGGCCGTACGGCACGACCGACGTGCGGCGGATGCACCACGCCCGCGGCGCAGCAGCAGGTCGTCCTCGCGCTCGGCGTAGCCCCAGGCGGCGAAGCGCCGCTGCACGGCGGACAGCAGCAGCGCCGAGCAGCACGGCGCCGACGAGCAGCGCGGCGACGGCCGTGCGCCGGGCCGCGCGCGTGCGAGCAGCGACGCCGGCGGCGACCAGCGGTGGGCAGGCCGAGCAGGCACCAGGCACTCGCAGGCGCCGCAGCACCAGCAGCCGGGGGTGCAGGCCGCGCCAGTCGGCGTCCGGCGCGGGCGGCGTCACGGGCCGACCCTAGCGACGGCGGCGCGGCCCCGGCGGCGCGACGAGCAGGCCGGCGAGCACGCGCGCCAGGGCGCAGCGACGCCCGCGCCCGGGACGGCGCCAGGCCGCGGCGCGGGCCTGGGCCACCGCGAGCGGGCGTACCGCCGCGGGCCGGCCGAGCCGGACGTGCCGCGAGCCGGCGAGCAGCCGGCCGACCGGGCTGTCGATCCCGGCGCCGACCGGGCGACCCGGCCGCGCGGGCCCGGTGACCTCGAGGACGGCGCCCTCGTCGTGCAGCAGGCGGGCGACGTCGGCGAGCACGCGCCGGGCCGGTGGTCGTCGAGCCCAGCGCGGCGTCCCAGGCGGCGACCGGGTCGTCGGCGTGCACGTGCAGCGTCCTGCCGTCCCCGCGGACGGTCCCGGCGCTGGTGCCGCCGGGACCGTCCACCGAGAAGCGTCAGGTCGCCCTCGAAGCTCGAGGGCCACCGCGTCAGGCCTGCGAGGCGCCGGAGCTGTCCCGGTCGGTGGTCGTGATGCGCAGGGTGCCGTTGAGCTTCCAGGTCGCCCGCGGGGCGTCGGGGCCGGTGTCGCGGGGGACCTCGACGGTCATGTCGACGAAGGTGTAGTCGATCGCCGCGCCCTTGCCGGTGAGGTAGGACCACATCTCCTTGCCGAGGTCGGTCCAGTCGACGACGTCCTTGGTGGCGATGCCGGTGGTGCCGCTGGCGCTGCTCGCGGTGGTGGTCATCCTTCGGGCTCCTCTACGGGGTGGCGAGGCTCCGGCGGGCCCGGGGCCTGTCGGTGCGCGACGATGCCCGTGCATGACGTGGTGGCGCGACTCGAGGGGCCGCGACGCGGGCCCTGCTGATCGGCTTCGGGGTGGTGGCCCTGTTCGGCATGCTCATCGCGGGGCTGTCCAACCAGCTGCTTCGCCGGTGACCAGCGGCAGCTCGTCGTGACCCTGCGGCCGGGCGTGACCCAGGCCGACCGGGAGACCGTCAAGGCCGGCTGCGGCGACCTGCCGGGCATCGCGGTGGTCGCCGACCGGGGGGCGCCGCGAGCGGCAGTACCGGCTGCCGGTGCGGTTCGACATCGCCGGCACGACGCCCGCGCAGGAGGCGGCGCTGGAGGCGTGCCTCACGCGCTACCCCGACCTGGTGCGCGGCGTGATCACCGAGTAGCCCCGCGCGGCCCGGCTCAGCCCGCGTCGAGCCGGGCCAGCTCCTCCGCGGTCAGCGGCAGGTCCGCCGCGGCCGCCGAGTCCGCGATCGACGCCGGCCGGCTCGCGCCCGGGATCGGCATGACGACGTCCGCCTGCGCCAGGTGCCAGGCCAGGCAGACCTGCTGCGGCGAGACGCCCCGCTCCCGCGCGACCTCCGCGAACGCCGCGTGCTCCTCGCCGAGCGCCGCCGCCTTGCCGATCCCGCCCAGCGGCGACCAGGGCAGGAACGCGATCCCGTGCCGCGCGCAGTGCTCCAGCTCCGCCAGGGACGAGCGGAACGCGCGGCGAGAACTCGTTCTGCACCGCCGCCAGCTGGGTGGTCGCGCCGGCCAGCTCGATCTGGTCGACGTCGGCGTTGCTGATGCCGACGCGGACGACCTTGCCCTCGGCGCGCAGCTCCTCCAGCGCGCCGACCGACTCCGCGTACGGCACCGCCGGGTCGGGCCGGTGGAGCTGGTAGAGCCCGATCGCCTCGACGCCGAGCGCCCGCAGCGACGCCTCGCAGGCCGCCCGCAGGTGCTCCGGGCTGCCGTCCAGCGCCCACGAGCCGTCCGGCGGCCGGGTGTGGCCGCCCTTGGTGGCGACGACGACGGACGCGGTCGCCGCCCCACGACGCGCAGCGCGCGAGCGACCAGCCGCTCGTTGTGGCCGACCTCGTCCGCGCCCAGGCAGTACGCGTCGGCGGTGTCGATGAGGGTGACGCCGGCGTCGAGGGCGGCGTGCACGGTGGCGACCGCCTGCGCCTCGTCGGGCCGGCCCTCGACCGACAGGGGCATGGCGCCGAGGCCGATCGCGCCGACGGTGCGGTCGGCGAGTCGTCGCTGCTGCACGGGTTCCTCCTGGGTTGGGTGCTGCCATCGTCTCCCACGGGGCCTAGGGTCGGGCTCTCCGCCCGTGTCCGTGGCGGACGCCGACAGGAGGTTCGCGTGGCGCACGAGGTCCGCGGTGTGGTGGCGAAGGGGAAGGGCGCGCCCGTCTCGGTCGAGACGGTCCTCGTCCCCGACCCGGGGCCGGGCGAGGCGCTGGTCCGGGTGCAGGCGTGCGGGGTGTGCCACACCGACCTGCACTACCGCGAGGGCGGCATCAACGACGACTTCCCGTTCCTGCTCGGCCACGAGGCCGCGGGCGTGGTGGAGGCCGTCGGCGAGGACGTGACCGACGTGGCGCCGGGCGACTTCGTGGTCCTGAACTGGCGGGCGGTGTGCGGGCAGTGCCGGGCCTGCCGCCGGGGCCGGCCGTGGCTGTGCTTCGCGACGCACAACGCCACCCAGAAGATGACGCTGGCCGACGGCACCGTCCTGTCGCCGGCCCTCGGCATCGGCGCCTTCGCCGAGAAGACGCTGGTCGCCGCGGGCCAGTGCACCAAGGTCGACCCGCGCGGCCGACCCGGCCGCCGCCGGCCTGCTCGGCTGCGGCGTGATGGCCGGCTGGGGGGCGGCGGTCAACACCGCGCCGGTCGTCAAGGGCGACACGGTCGCCGTCATCGGCTGCGGCGGCGTCGGCGACGCCGCCGTCGCCGGGCGCCCTGTTCGCCGGCGCCCGCCAGGTCATCGCGGTCGACCTCGACCCGCGCAAGCTGGAGTGGGCGCGGGGCTTCGGCGCCACCGACACCGTGGACGCCAGCAGCGAGGACGTCGTCGCCCGGCTGCGCGAGCTCACCGGCGGGTTCGGCCCGGACGTCGTCATCGACGCGGTCGGCCGCCCGGAGACGTTCCGGCAGGCGTTCGACGCCCGCGACCTGGCCGGCACCGCCGTGCTGGTGGGCGTGCCCGACCCGACGATGACCTTCGAGGTGCCGCTGATCGAGGTCTTCGGCCACGGCGGCGCGGTCAAGAGCTCCTGGTACGGCGACTGCCTGCCCGAGCGCGACTTCCCGCTGCTGGTCGACCTGTGGCAGCAGGGCCGCTTCCCGCTCGACGCGTTCGTCAGCGAGCGCATCGCCGCTCGACGGCGTCGAGGAGGCCTTCCCCGCATGGAGCGCGGCGAGGTGCTCCGCTCGGTGGTCGTGCTCGGGCCCCTGATGGCCGCCCGCATCGAGCACCTGGTCACCAGCGGCACGTTCAGCCTGGACGGCGCAGACCTTCGACGTCGACAACAACGTCTGGCTGCTCGGGGACGACGACGAGGTGCTCGTCATCGACGCGCCGCACGACGCGGACGCCATCGAGGCGGCGGTCGGCGGCCGCACCGTCGTCGCGATCGCCTGCACGCACGCGCACGACGACCACGTCCGCTACGCGCCCGAGCTCGGCGAGCGGGTCAGCGCGCCCGTGCTGCTGCACCCCGACGACCGGGTGCTGTGGGACCTGACGCACGCGCGGCACGAGCCGGACGGCGCGCTGCGCGACGGCCAGGCGCTCGACGTCGCCGGGACGCGGGTGCGCGTGCTGCACACCCCGGGGCACGCGCCCGGCGCGGTCTGCTTCTCGGTGCCCGACCTCGGGGTCGTCTTCACCGGCGACACCCTGTTCCAGGGCGGGCCCGGGGCGACCGGCCGGTCCTACAGCGACTACCCGACGATCCTCGACTCGATCCGCACCCGGCTGTTCGCCCTGCCGCCCGAGACGGTCGTGCACACCGGGCACGGCGACAGCACGTCGGTCGGCGCCGAGGCCCCGTCGTACGACGAGTGGGTGCGCGCCCGGTCCTGATGCCGCTGCACCCCCTGCTCGCCGGCCGCTGGAGCCCGCGCGGCTTCGACCCGGAGCAGGTCCTCGCGCGCGAGGACCTGCTGCCGCTGCTCGAGGCCGCCCGCTGGGCACCGAGCGCCGGGCAACACCCAGCCGGTGCGCTACGCTCGTGGCGCTGCGCGGCGAGCCGCTGCACGCGCGGCTGGTCGGCGCGCTCAAGCGCGGGCAACCGCGGGTGGGCGCCGCGGGCCGCCGCGCTGGTGGTGCTGGTCGCGCTCGAGCACGACGAGACCGGCCGGCCCTACCCCTCCGCGCTGCACGACGCCGGGCAGGCCGCCGCGCACCTGTCCCTGCAGGCCGAGGCGCGACGGGCTGCACGCCCACCAGATGGCCGGGTTCGACGCCGACGCCGTGCGCCGCGCAGCCGGCCTGACCGAGGTGCAGCAGCCGGCCGTGCTGTTCGCCGTCGGCTCGCCCGGCGGCGGGCCGCTGCCCGAGGGCCTGCGGGAGCGGGAGCAGGCGCCCCGGACCCGCCGGCCGCTCGCTGAGCTGCTGCTGCCCGGCGAGCCCGGCTGAGCCGCCTCAGCGTCGGCGCAGCCGCAGCCGGGTGGCGAGCGCACCGGAGGCCAGCAGCGCCGGCACCACCAGCACGACCGGCAGCGTGCCGCCCGCCGAGATGGTCGAGCGCTCGGCGATCGCGAGGTGCACCGGCGGGCTGGCCACCAGCGGCACGCCCTGCCCGGCCGGGGCGCCGAGCGGGGCCGGCAGCACGACCAGGTAGGCGTCGAACGTGCCGGCGTTGACCGCCTGCAGCTCCCACGTCGTGCTGGTCCGGCCACCCGGCGGCAGGTTGTCGACGACGACGCTGCGGTCGTGCGCCCAGTCCTCCGGGTCGACGTACACGGTGTCGGTCAGGCTGGCCACGTTCAGGTGCGCGATCAGCCGTCCGGTCGCCGTGGAGCCGGGGTTGACGAGCTCGGCCTGCAGGGTGAACCGCTCGCCGAGCGCGGCGTCCACCCGCTCGGGCCGGAAGGTGGCCTGCAGCGACTCCGGCCCGGCGGCCGCGGAGGCCGCGGTCAGCGGCGCCGCGCAGACGAGCCCGGCGAGCAGCGCGGCCAGCAGCCCCGCCCGGGCCGTACGGCGTCCGTTCGTCATCAGCCCTCCCCGCCGGGGTGCAGCCGGACGAGCCGTCCGGCCAGGAGCACGAGCAGCCCGCCCGCGAGCACCGCGGTGACCGCGGGGGAGGCCAGGTAGGACAGGTCGCGGGTCCAGCCGCGGTCGTTCACGAGCACCGCGGTGAGGTACTTCAGCCCCGACGCGATCGGGTTGAGCCGGTCGAGCAGCTCCCCGAACCAGCCCAGCCGCAGCAGACCGCTGGGCAGCTGGGTGGGAGCGAACAGCGCCAGCAGCACCAGGAAGGACACCGACAGGCTGACCCGGTTGGTGCCGGAGACGCCGCTGACCAGCAGGCCGAACGAGGCGATGCCGACCGCGAGCAGCGTCCCGACGGCCAGGCCCAGCGCCATCGCCAGGGCCGCGGTGTCGACTCCGCGGCCGAGCGCCCACAGGTAGGGCAGCGCGACGACGAAGCAGGCGAGCCAGACCGTCAGGGCGGCGGCGAGCTTGCCGAGCACCAGGGCGCGCCGGGGGACCGGCGCGAGCAGCAGGCTCTCCAGCGTGCCGCGCTCCCGCTCGCCGCTGATCGCGTCGGCGCTGACGACCAGGGTCAGCAGCATGCCGACCGCCACCCCGGTCTGCAGCACCAGGTGCACCGCCTCGCGCTGCTCGAGGAAGTTCAGCGTGGCGTTCGACCCGGCCAGGTAGGTCACGACGCTGAGCAGCAGCCCGTAGCCGAGCAGCAGCGCGGGGCCGCGACCGCCGAGCCACAGCTCGCGGCACTCCTGCGCGGCGACCAGCCGCCAGGCGGCGCCGGACGACGGGGGTTCGACCGGCCCGGCGTCCGGCCGCTCGCGGACGGCGGTGGCGGTCACCGGTCCGCCCCGCTCGTCATCGCCAGGAAGGCGTCGTTCAGCCGGGCCGCGTCCAGCTGGAAGGACAGCACCGGCGTGCCGGTCGCGAGCACGGCGGCCAGCGCGGCGTTGAGCGCGTCGGTGGCGCCCCGGTCGGCGGGCCGGTCCTCGCCCGAGGCCGTGGTCTGCCGCAGCAGCAGCACGTCCGCCCGGGCCTCGTCGACCTCGACCTGCAGGCCGGGGATCCGTTCCAGGGTGGCCCGGGCGAGCGCCGTGCGGTCCGGGGGGACCTGCAGGTGCCCGGTACGGATGCTCGCGACCGAGCGCGTCACGTCCGCGACCGACCCGGCGGCGACGACCCGTCCGCGCAGCAGGATGACGACGCTGCTGCACACCTGCTCGACCTCGGACAGGGTGTGCGTGCTGAGCACGACGGTGGCGCCGCGCCGCCGGGCGACGTCCCGGACCATCTGCAGCACCTGGCGCTGCCCGACCGGGTCGAGCCCCAGCGCCGGCTCGTCCAGGAACACCACCTCCGGGTCGTGCAGCAGCGCACGCGCGATGCCCAGCCGCTGTCGCATCCCGCGGCTGTAGCTCGAGATCCGGGAGCCGGCCCGGTCGGCGAGGCCGACCTCGGCGAGCATCCGCTCGGCCCGGGCGGCGGCGTCGGGGCGCGACGAGCCCTGGAGCCGGGCGGCGTAGCGCAGGTACTCCGTCCCGGTGGCCTGCCCGGGGTAGCCGGCGCTCTCGGCGAGGACCCCGACGCGGCGCCGGATGCCGATCGGGTCGTCCGACCGCACGCCGGCCACCTCGAACGTGCCGCCGGTCGGCGTCAGGACGGTGGTGAGCAGCCGGATGGTGGTGGTCTTGCCCGCCCCGTTCGGCCCGAGCAGGCCCACCACGCTGCCGCGGTGGATCTCCAGGTCGACGTCCTGCAGGGCGGTGCGGGTGCCGAAGCGCTTGGTCAGCCCGACGGCGTGCACGGCCAGGCCCTGCGCGGGGCGCGCCGGCTGACGCGGAACGTCGGGGCCGGTGCGGGGCGGCGCCTGCAGCGGCCCGCTCTCCGGCGTCCTGGTGGGCATGTCGGCCACGGCCGGCCTCGCCTTCTGCCGCCGTACGGTCGCGGGGTAGGGGGCGGCGAGTCCTACCGCGCGACCGTACGGCGGCCGGCCTGACGGGCGGCTGAACGCCGGCGGCGGCCCTGGCCTCGCACGCCGGACGCCGGCCGGCGCCGGGCGGCCAGGACCGGACCCGCCGCGGCCGTCAGGCCGAGGGTCCGGCGGCCGACGACCGGGCCCGCTGCGCCGGGAGCTGCTCCACGACGGTGCGGACCAGCGCCCCCAGCCGGGCCCGCACCGGCTGGACGGTCGGGACGCCACACCGCTCCAGGGGTGCGGCGGTGACCGGACCCACGCAGGCCACGAGCACGCCGGAGCGTAGGACGGAGAGCAGCTGCGTCTCGACGTCCCGCTCCCGTGCGGTGGCCAGCAGGGAGGTGGCGGCCGGCGCGCTGGTGAACGTGACGCAGTCGATCTCCCCCGCCAGCAGCTGCTCGACGAGTCGCTGCAGGGGGCGGAGGTCCTCGGGTGGCACCCACCGGTACACCGGGACCGCGAGCACCTCGGCGCCGGCCGTCCGCAGCGCTGCGCAGAACTCCGTCAGCGGCTCGCCGTGCAGCTGCACCACGACCCGGCGGCCGGCGACACCCTCGGCGAGCAGCCGGTCGAGCACCTCGTCGGTCGACTCGCTCTCCGGCGACCACGCCTCGGACAGCCCGGCCGCCCGGACCGCGCCCCTGGCCTTGGGGCCGCGGGTCAGCAGATCGCAGGAGGTGAAGCCGGCGCGCAGCTGCTCCCCGAGCCCCCACCCGTCGGCGGCCTCCATCCAGCCGCGGAAGCCGACACCCGTGGTGGCCACGACCACGTCCGGCGGGGCCTGCAGGCAGGCCCGGGTGGTGGCGAGCAGCTCGTCGTCGTCACCGGTCGGCACGATCCGCAGTGCGGGCGCCTCCACCACCCGGGCGCCGCGCCGCACCAGCAGCCCGACGAGCTCGTCGCGGCGCCGGGCCGCGGTCACGGCGACGGTGAAGCCGGCGAGCGGCAGGTCGTCCATCGGTGCGCTCCTCCCGCCGTCGGACCAGATCCGACGGCGTCCTCGACGTGCGGGGTGCCCGGCGCGTGCGCTCCGGCGGTCCGCTGGCGGCCCCAGCCTGCCCGTCCCGGGGTCCGGGCACCTGCCCGGCCCCGGCCCGTCGGCGGAACGCGGACGAGGGGCCGGGGTCCGGCGACGTACGGTCGGGGGGTGGCAGCCAGCGGGGCGCGTTCGTGCGGGTGACGTCCTGGGAAGACGCGCGCCGGCTGGCGCACGCGGCGGCCGTGGCGCTGCCGCCGGACGAGGTGGCGCTGCCGGACGCACTGGGCCGCGCCCTCGCCGGGCCGCTGTGGGCGCTCGCGGCGCTGCCCGCCTTCGACAGCTCGGCGATGGACGGCTGGGCGGTGCGGGGGCCCGGCCCGTGGCGGGTCGTCGGGCGCACCCTGGCCGGTGAACCGCCCCCGCCCCCGCTGCTGGACGGCCAGGCCCGGGAGGTGGCGACCGGCGCTGCGGTCCCCGAGACCTGCGACGGCGTCGTCCCGGTCGAGCGCGGCGTGCTGCTCGGGGACGAGCTCACCGCCGAGCCTCCGCTCGGCCGGCACGTCCGCCGGACCGGCGAGGAGTGCGCGCCGCGGACGGCGGTCCTGCCGGCCGGCACGGTCCTGCGGCCTGCGGCGCTCGGCCTGGCCGCGGCGCTGGGTCACGACACGGTGCTGGTCCGCGCCCGTCCCCGGGTGCTGGCCCTGGTGACCGGGGACGAGCTGCTGACCGCCGGCCTGCCCGGACGGGGGCGGGTCCGGGACGCGGTCGGCCCGCTGCTGCCCGGGGCGGTCGCGGCGTACGGCGGCCGGCTCGTCGGGGTGCGCCTGCTGCCGGACGACCGGGGTGCGCTGGTCGAGGCGTTGGCAGCCGCCGACGCCGACCTGGTGCTGACGAGCGGGGCGTCCTCGGCCGGGCCGGCGGACCACCTCGCCGGGGCGCTGCGCGAGCTGGCCGCCGACCTCGTCGTCTCGGGGGTGGCCGTGCGGCCGGGCTCCCCGCAGACGCTCGCCCGGCTCGGGACCGGCGCCCTGCTGGCCGGGCTTCCGGGCAACCCGCTGGCCGCCCTGGCCGCCCTCGTCACCAGCGTCGCGCCCGCACTGGCCGGGCTTGCCGGGGCCCGGTTGCCGGAGCCCGGCTGCGCCCGGCTCGTCGAGCCGCTGGCCGGCGGCCGCGGCACCCGGCTGGTGCCGGTGCGGCTGGACTCCGGCCTGGCGCACCCGACCGGGCACGCCGGCGCAGCCATGCTGCGGGGCGCCGCGACGGCGGACGCGTTCGCCGTCGTGTCGAGCGACCTCGCGGCCGGGGAGCGGGTCCCGGTCGTCGCCCTGCCCTGAACCCCGAATCAGTCACACAGGGTGATTTCGTGAGCACGGGACCGCGCCGACGATGCCCTGAATCCCCCGTTCGGGTGAGATGGGCTGCATGGAGACGTTCGTTCGCGTACCGTCACGCTGGGTCATCAACCGGGGGTGCCGGTGAAGCCCGGTCCTGAGGGGAAATCAGCGTGAAGAAGTCACGTGCAGTAGTCGGTGCCGTGGTGCTGGCCGTCGTCGGCGGCAGCCTCGGCACGGCGGGCGCCTCGCCGGTCTCGCGGTCGTCCGACGCGACCTGGCAGGCGAACGGACGGGTCAACAGCGTCACGTACTCACCGGACGGCACGACGATGTACCTCGGCGGGATCTTCGACCACCTGTGCCCGCCCCGGCAGGCCACCTGCGACGGGACCGGGCCGCAGGACCTGGCGCTGCGCAACCTCGCCGCCCTCGACGTCGCGACGGGTGCCCCGGTGCCGGGGTTCCGTCCCCAGCCGGACGCCGAGGTCAGCTCGGTCGCGGTCTCCCCGGACGGCGCCACGCTCTACGCCGGCGGGGTCTTCAACAACCTGCTCACCAAGACGGGTGCCCTCGAGGCGCACCGCAAGCTCGCCGCCGTGCGCACCGCGGACGGCACCCCGATCGCGAGCTGGAAGCCGGTGGTCAACTCCTCGGTCAAGGCGGTGGCCCTGTCCCCGGACGGGTCGGTCGTCTACGCCGGCGGCGCGTTCACCACCGTCAACGGCAGCTCCCGCCTCAAGCTTGCCGCCGGCACCGCCTGGTCACCCACCACGCCGAGCTTCGCCCTGCTGCCCTGGCAGCCCGACGCGAGCGGCAGCAAGACCGTCGACAAGAAGTCCATCGTCCCGCCGATCGTGAACGCGCTCGCGGTCCGGCCGAACGGCGAGGTCTTCGCCGCCGGGGTGTTCGCCACCGTCGGCGGGGCGACCCGCAACAACATCGCCGCGCTCCGGCCGGCCACCGGCGGCGGCCTCGGCACGGCAACCGCGTTCACCACGACCCCGGAGCTCAACTACATCACGCTCACCGTCACCCTGACCCGGGACGGCTCGACGGTGTTCGCCAACGGGCGCGGGCCCGGCGGGTTCGTCTGGGCGATGAACGCGGACACCGGCGCCCAGCTCTGGACCCGCAAGTTCGACGGCGACGTGCAGGCCGCCGTGGCGACCGACACGCTCGTCTACATCGGCGGGCACTTCGACTTCATCACCATCCCGAAGAGCTCGCTGCGCGAGGAGCGCCGGCACATCGCCGCGCTGGACGCCTTCACCGGCAAGACGGACCCCTTCAACCCCAAGGCGGACAGCGTCTACGGGGTCTACGGCATGGCGTTCACCCCCGGCCGGATCGCCGCGGTCGGCGACTTCACGAAGATCAACGGCCTGCCGAACGAGGCGATCGCGCAGTTCACCGGCGGCGACACCCAGGCGCCGGCGGCGGTGCGCGACCTCGCGGCGACGAGCACGGCCAAGGGGCGGGTCGACCTGTCCTGGTCGCCCGTCGCCGACGGCGACTCCACCGAGCTGACCTACTACGTGTACCGGCAGACCGGGGCGGGTGCGTTCGTCCTGCTCGACAGCCTGACCGGGCCGAGCGCGCCGGGCACCGGCCCGCTGACCTTCTCCGACAGCACCGGCACGATCGGCACGGCGTACACCTACCAGGTGCGGGCCGCCGACCCGGTGTTCCTCAGCCCGGCCGGGACCCCGGCCACCGCGACCGTGCTCGGCAACCAGTTCGCCCCCGGCGCGCCGACCGCCGTGCAGGCGACCTCGCCGAGCCCCGGCAACTCGACGTCACCTGGACCGGCGGCGGCGACGCGGACGACGCGACCGTGACGTACACGGTGCAGCGCAACGACGGCAGCACGACGGCCGTGGCCGGCACCGTGAGCGGCCCGTCCACCGGGCCGGTGACGCTGCGGGACGCCGTCGCCGCCGGCGGGACGTTCACCTACACGGTGCAGGCGCACGACGGAACCGTCGGCGGACCGGCCAGCGCGCCGTCCGCGCCGGTGACGGTGGCCAAGGACGTCGCCGCGCCCAGCGTGCCGTCCCCGGTGACGGCGACCAGCCCGACCCCGAACACCGTGGTGCTGACCTGGGCGGCGAGCACCGACGCGGACACCCCCGTCGACCAGCTGCGCTACCAGGTCTACCGGAAGGCGACGGCGGGCACCGGGACCGGAGGCAGCACGCCGCTGGCCGTCACGGCCCCCGGCGCCCTGTCCTTCACCGACACCGTCGAGGGCGGCACCGGCCTGACCGCGGACGGCGGCTTCACCTACTACGTCGCCGCCAGCGACGGGCCCAAGGCCAGCGCCAAGAGCGCACCGGCCGCGGTCGTCGTGCGCAGCTCCATCCTCACCGACAGCTTCGCCACCCTCGACGCCTGGGCGCTGGGCAGCGGGGCGAGCCTGGACACGACCGCCGGGTCCCCGACGGCCCCCAGCCTGAGCCTGGTCGCCAACCCGACGACCAAGCAGCTGGGTGTCGCGTCCCGGTCCTTCCCCGACGGCGGGTACCGCACGGTCTGCGTGCAGGAGCGGGTCTCGGTGTCCGCCTACGACACCGCCAAGGGCGGCCAGACGACCCTGATCCGGGTCTTCAGCACCAGCGGCCTGGACATCGCCCGGGTGTTCATCGACAACACCGGCAAGCTGTGGATCCGCAGTGACTGGGGGAGCAACCCCACGATCACCAAGGTGGTCGTGCCGGCCGACGGCAGCTGGCACACCGTGCAGCTCTGCACGACCACGACGCCGGCCGGCCGACACCGGCTCGCTGACCGCGTACTGGGACGGCGTCAAGTACGGGCCGCTGCCCAACATCGACAACTCCACCGAGCTGCTCGCCTCGGTCGAGATCGGCGACCGGGACACCCGGAAGTTCGCTCTCCGGGTGGACGACGTGAGCATCGGCACGACCCCCCGCTGACGTCCGCCGGTGTCGCGGTCGGACCGTACGGTCCGACCGCGACACCGCGCCGTCAGGTCACGTCGATCGTCGCCTGCATCCACGGGTGGATGGCGCAGATGTAGTGCACCGTCGAGCCGCGCGCCGACGTCACCTGGGCCCAGACGCTCTGGCCGGCCTCGATCAACCGGCTGTCGCCCTGCTGGTTCAGCCCGGCCTTGCCGGCGTTGACCAGCGAGGTGAACGGCGGCCGCCCGTCGTTGTCCGGGTCGTGGCTGGCGAGGATGTCGCCGCAGACGCTGCCGGGCGCGAAGCAGTTGAAGATGTCGTCGATGGTCTGCGGCACGTTGCGCTCGTAGACGACGGACACCGTGTGCGGTTCGCCGTCGGACGAGGTGTTCGTAAACTTCACCGTCGAGCCCTTGGGCACCGAGATGTGCGCGGGGTCGAAGCCCCAGTTGAGCACCAGCCCGCCGTCCGGGCCGGGTGTGAAGCCGAACTTCTCGAAGGTGCTGACCCGGGCGGCGACGTCCGCGGCGCCGGCCGGCAGCGCGGACATGGCGGCCATGGCCGTGGCCACCGCGGCCACCACGATCGACGCGTGATCTCGTTCCGTTCATGGGTGCTTCCTCGTCTGAGGGTGCCCGGCGGGCACCGCGGGTGTGGTCCTGGTCGCGCGAACCGCGGTCGCAGCTCCTCCTCTCCTGTCCGGCCGACGCCTGGTCAGCCGAGGCGCCGTGCGGCCCCGACGGGCAGCTCGGTCTCGGCACCGTCGTGGGTCCAGCGCAGGACCGGACCGGCCCACCCGGCGCGCGGGTGGCGACGTCGAAGCCGACCGCGGTCTCGACCCGTCTCGCCCGCGCCGCAGCGGGCCGGTCGGGACGGCGTCCGCGGTGGCCGGGTCGAGGACGAGGTCGCCGAGCGCGAGCCGGAGCCGGTCGGCCTCGACCGTCGACCGGCTCCGGGCCGGAGTTGCGCCAGGCCAGCAGCAGGTGCAGCTGGCGGATCTGCCCGGCCGGCACCCGAGCTGGGCCGCGGCCCGGGCGGCCCCGGGGTCGTCGTTCGGCAGCGGGAAGACGTGGAAGCCGGTGACCTCCATCGACAGCGGGCCGATCGTCGCCGACGGCTCGTCTGTGCGGCTGGCCGCCGACCCGGCCGTCGGGTCGGCCGGCTCGGCCGCAGGCGCCGCCGCAGCCGGTCAGCAGGGCGGCGGCCAGCGCCAGCGACGGCCAGCACGGCCGCCCCGCGCTGCCCGACCCCGGGCACGCCGCCCCCGGCCCGGCCGGCCGGCTACCGGACCACGATCTTGCCGGTCATGCTGGAGTGGATGGTGCAGTGGTAGCGGAACGTGCCGGCCTTCTTGAAGGCCCGCGAGTAGGTCTTCCCCGGGCCGACCGGTCCGCTGTTCCACAGCCCGGTGTTGGACGTCGACGTGTGCCCGACGAAGCCGGTGTTCTTCCAGCGGACGACCGTCCCCTTCGTCACCGTGGCGGTCGCCGGCAGGAAGCTGTTCGACGCGGTCATCGAGACCGTCTTGACGGTGACGGCATCCGCCGCCGGCGCGGTGACGACGAGCCCGGCCAGCAGGGCGCCGAGCACGGCGGTGGTGCGGGTGGTGCGCATGGTTCTCCTTAGCCGCGGACCACCTCGAAGTTGGTCATCATCGAGTGGTCCTCGTGGACGAGGTTGTGGCAGTGCAGGACGTAGCGGCCGGCGTGCGGCGCGAACCGGGCGGCGACCCGGACGACCGAGCCCTCCCCGACGAAGACGGTGTCCTTCCAGCCGCGCTCGTACGGTGCCGGCGGCCGGCCGTCGCGGCTCAGCACCTGCAGGTGCACCAGGTGCGGGTGCACGGGGTGGAAGAAGCCGAAGCCCTCGGTCCGGCAGCTCCAGACCTCGACGCGGCCGAGCCGCGGGCGCGCGTCGATGCGGTCCATGCCGAACGGCCGGCCGTTGATGACGAACACCCCCGCGGCGGTGCGCCCGAAGCGCCAGACCCGGTCGACCCGGGCCGAGACCGGCGCGAGCGCGGGCGTCTCGCCGAGCCGGGCCGGCACCCGGCTGGCGTCGCGGCCGACCCGGCGCACCACGTCGAAGCGGACGAGGTCGTGCAACGGGCCGGTGCCTGCCTGGTTCACCAGGGTCACCGAAGTCCCGACCGGCACGGTGGAGAAGTCGATCACGACCTCGTAGCGCTCGGCGGGCGCCGCCAGCAGCGACCGGGTCGTGACCGGGCGGGGGAGCAGCCCGGCGTCGCCGGCGATCACGGAGAGCGGCCGGCCCCCGCTCAGGCCCAGCAGGAACGGCCGGGAGTTGCTCGCGACGAGGATGCGGAACCGGTAGCGGCGGGCCTGGACGGCCAGCCGGGGCCAGGCGGCCCCGTTCACCAGCACGACGTCGCCGAGCAGGTCGGTGTGCCCGGCCGTGTCGTGCACCATCCGCCCGTCCACGTCGAAGATCCGGTCCTGGAGGACCAGTGGCACGTCGAACGGGCCCTCGGGCAGGCCGAGCCGGTCCTCCTCCGGGTCGGAGAGCAGGTAGAGCCCGGCCAGGCCCCGGTAGACGTGCGGCGAGGTGAGCATGTCCGCGTGGTCGTGGTACCAGAGCGTGGCAGCCCGCTGGTCGTTGGCGTAGACGTAGCGTCGCTGCCCGCCGGGCGGGATCGCGAAGGCCGGGTGGCCGTCGTCCTCGGGCCGGCTGGCGTGGCCGTGCAGGTGCACCGAGACGTCCTGCGGCAGCCGGTTGACCTGGCGGACCTCGACCGGGCGGCCGCGCCGGGCGGCGATCGTCGGACCCGGGAAGACCCCGTCGTACGCCCAGACGGGGGTGGCCGGCAGGCCGGGCGGCAGAAGCTGCAGGCGGGCCGGCCGCTGGGTCAGGACGTACCGGTCGACCAGCCCCCCGGACACGCCCGGGCCGGTGCGGCCGGACAGCACCGGCGGGACCGGCAGGTCCACGGCGAACCGTGGCACCTGCCTGGGACGCAGCCTCGGTGCTCGGTGCGACGCGCCGAGCAGGGCCGGCGCCGCGAGACCGGCGGCACCCGCCTGCAGCAGCGTGCGTCTGCGGACGGCGCTGGACAACCCCCGGGCTCCTGTCTGCCCGCCCAGGGTCAAGGCGGACGGCCTCCCGGGTCGTCGGCGGTTCCCGACGGGGGCCCGGTCGGTTGCGAAGATGACCCTTTCCGGGGGGAGCGTCAAGACCCCGTTCTCGCCCCCTCCGGGTGGTCTCCCATACCGGGAGGAGAAGGACAAACGGCCAGGTGGGCGCGGGAATCCGCGGCGCGGTACGGCAGGCGTCAGGGGTGGGCAGGGACCGGCGACCTCGTTAGCGTGCGGTCGTGTCCGGTCGTACGGGAGCCGGGGGACCGGCCGCTCGGGTGCCTGTCGGTGGGCTGCTGGCCGGGCTGACGGTGGCTGCCGTCGCGGGGGTCCTGTCCGGCCTGCCCGACGCGCCCGCCCTGGCGCACTCCGCACTGACCGGCAGCGACCCGGCATCCGGCTCGTCGCCTGCCGCGCCGCCCGGCGACGTGCGGCTGTCGTTCAGCCGCCCGGTCAGCCCGGGCTTCGGCCTGGTGACGGTGGCCGGACCCGACGGCGCGCACCATCAGGCCGGGGCGCCGATCGCCTCGGGCCGGACGGTGGTCCAGCGGCTCGACCGGCTCGCCCTGCCGGGCACCTACCGGGTGTCCTACCGGTTCGCGTCCCAGGAGGATGCGCACCCGGTCGCCGGGACCGTCACGTTTCACCTGACGCCGGCGGCGGTGGCGGCCGCAGGCGTCGCGCCGGGCCCGGCCCCCGCGTCCGCGTCGCTCGAGCCGGCGTCGACGCGGTTCCCCGGGCCGGGCGGCCCGCTGTGGGTCGGCGCGGCGACGGTGCTGCTCACCGCGGGCGTCGTCGCGCGGCGGCGGGCGGGCGGCCGGGACGAGGTCCGGCGGCCCGGGCGACCCGGCGGTGCAGCGCGGCCTCAGGCGTAGGCGCGGATCACCTGCTCGCCGAAGCGGGCCATCTCCTCGCGCTGCGGGCTGAACTGCAGCAGCACCAGGTCGACGCCGGCGTCCTCGTACGCGCGCATGCGCTCGGTGACCTGCGCCGGCGTGCCGACCAGGCCGGCCCGCAGGCCGCGGTTGGACACCGAGTACTCCTCCAGCGACACCTGCGACTCGAGCTGCGAGCCGGCGACGAAGTCCTGGTAGCTCGCGTACGCCGCGGGGTCGCTCTGCACGTCGAGCAGCCGGGCGAGCTCGTCCTGCGCCTCCGCCTCGGTGTCGCGGACGATGACGTAGCCGGAGACGCCGTAGGAGAACGTCTTGCCGTGCTCGGCGGCCCGGGCGGTCATGTCGGCGACCTTGCCGGCGATCACCTCCGGCGGGTCGCCGTGCATGACGTACGCCGTCGCCGCGCCGGCTGATGACCTCCTTGGCCTTGGGCGACTCGCCGCCCATGTAGACCGTCGGCAGCACCGACGGCTTGGGCTCCATGACGCAGCCCTCGAGGTCGTACAGCGCGCCCGGAGTGGGTCACCTCCGGCTCGACGAGCAGCCGGGTCAGCACCGTCGAGCCACTCGTCGGTGCGCGCGTAGCGGGCGTCGTGCACGTCGAACGGCGCGCCGTACTGGGCTGGCCTCGTCCTTCCACCAGGAGCTGACGACGTTGAGGCTGACCCGGCCCGGGCGCGATGAGTGTCGAGCGTCGACAGCGCCTTGGCCGTCAGGCTCGGGGAGTGGTAGTTGGGCCGTACGGCGAGCATCAGCTCGAGCCGCTCGGTGACCGCGGCGACGGCCGGCGCGAGCGTCCAGGCGTCGAGCGCGGGCGCGCGGTGGCCCTTGATGTCGTTGAGGTTGAGCTCGGCGAGCAGGCTCAGGTCGAAGCCGGCCTGCTCGCTCTCGACCGCGAGCGCCTTGACGTACGACCAGTCGGTCGACATCTGCTCGTCGCGGACGTTGCGGAGCCAGCCGCCGAACACGGGCATCCAGTAGCCGAAGCGCATCCGGCGACCCTACGGGCACCAGGTGGCGCGTCCGCGGCGTTGGCCCTGCCGTGGAGGAGCGGAAGGCGCAGGCGGGTCGTGGAGGCGCTGCGCGAGCTGGGGGTGGACGCCCACCTCGAACGGCCGGCCGTGTACCAGTTCGGGGTGGCGGTGCAGCTGCCCGACGGGCGGCGGGCGGTGTGGGACGCCGACAGCAGCGACGACCTGTCGGCGCAGGTGCTGCGCGACGGGGTGCTGGTGGGCTTCGTGCCCGTCGTGCCCGGCAGCGGCGGGCTCGACGAGCCCGGCACTCGTGCGAGGTGATCGCCGCGCACCGACTACGACGCGCCCGTCGGGCAGCGCCGCGAGCGGCCGGTGCCGGCCGGGCCGCCGCTGCCGGTGCGCAGCGGGCTGCTGCAGCGGGCGATGGGCGGCTTCCGGCTCTGAGCCGACGGCGCCGGTGCCTCGGGGCGGGGGCGCCTCCCCTTCGTTCGGCCGGGGCGCCTCCCCTTTGTTCGGCCGCTTGTCTGCTCGTACCGGCGTCCGGGGTCGGCGCGCTGCTCGACGCGGCGTCCGCGGGCGGCGATCCGCGTGGCTGCCAGCAGACAGGGGCGCGAGCGGGGCGGCCGGGCGCGGCGCGAGCGGCGGGGCGAGGCACGCGCGGCGCGGGCGCGGCGAGCGGCCCTCCGGGAGTGCTCAGCAGGCGCAGGAGTAGCCGGCCGGACCGGAGAGCTGCTCCCAGAGCAGGTCGTACGCCGGCTCCGGGTCGTCCGGGTCGTGCACGCCGTCGACGAGCCGGCCCGGCCGGCCGGCGAGCAGGCCGACCCACTCGTCCTTGGTCACCTGCGCCTCGGGCACCGTCGCGGCCCGGGCGCGGACCAGCTGCACGTAGTCGCGCAGGAACGTCCAGCGCGTGCCGTCGACCTGCGGCCCGGCCGTGAACGGCTGCCCGACGGCGTCGCGGTAGGCCAGCAGCGGCAGGTCGACGCCCGCCGCGACCGGCAGGCCGACCCACTTCCACGGCCGGGTGTTGACGTCGAGCAGCAGGTGCCGCCCGGTCGCGGCGTCCTGCACGAACTCGATCTCGCTGATGCCCCAGTAGCCGAGCTCCTGCAGCACCGCGCACGCCGGCGTCGGCGATCGCCGGGTCCCAGCGGGCGTCGGCCAGGCACGAGGTGCCGAAGTCCGGCGGCCACTGCTCGAGCTTGCGGCCGGTGAACACGCCGCGGGGCGTGCCGTCGGCGGACAGGTACGACGCCACCGACCAGAAGCCGCCCGGCCGCGTGTCGACCCACTCCTGGGCGACCAGCGTGAGCCCGACCGCGGCGCCTCGCGCACCCGGGCCAGGAACTCGTCGCGGTCGCGGACGACGAAGACCTTGGCCCGGAAGGCGTCGTAGAAGCCGCGGCTGTCGTCCGGCTTGAGCACGCACGGGTACGGCACCTGCGCCGCCGACGTCCTCGGGCGCGGCGTCGTCGAGGTACCAGGAGCGCGGGCGCCGCGACGCCGAGCGCCTCGCAGGCCCGGTACAGCGCGGTCTTGCCGAGCGCGCGCTGCACCACGTCGTACGGCGCGAAGGGGAAGCGGTAGTGCTCCTCGAGCGCGTCGCGGTGCCGGGCGAGCGCGAGCACCCAGTCGTCGTTGGTCGGCGAACAGCACCGGGCGGCTGCCGGCGAAGGACGGCGCCGAGCGCGAGCAGGTGGTCGGCGAGCGCCTGCCCGCCGTCGACCTCGGGCCCGGGGACCAGGCCCGAGCCCGGCCAGGTGCCGGCTGTGCTGGCCGAGCCCGCCGCGCTCCTTGTCGAGCCCGAGCACCGGGACGCCGGCCCGGCCGAGCGACCGGGCGACCGCCAGGCCGGTGATGTGCGTGTTCATGACCAGGGCGGCGCGGGGCGGCGCCGGGCAGGCCCGCGGCGACGACCTGCTGGCCGGAGAGCGCGAGCACTCAGCGGTCGCCCCCGCTGCCGCAGGCGCCGGTGCGCACGCCGGCGCAGACCGGGCAGTACGCCTGCTCCGCGCGGGAAGTCGCCCCGCACGTCCGGGCACGGCCGACGCGCAGCGGGTCGACCCGGCGCAGGAAGCCGCGCAGGTCCAGGAACTGCGACAGCGAGCGCAGGTGCGCGTCGCAGGCGACCCAGGTCTTCTCGCGGTCGGCGGTGTGCAGCCTCGGGTTGTTCCAGACCAGCACGTGCCGGGCGTCTGCGCGGCAGCCCTTCGCCGAGCAGACCGGCGTCTCGTCCTCCACCCCGCCAGTCTGCCCGCACCTCCCCCGGCGGGGCCGGGGGAGGTGCTCCGAGCGTCTGCGGGCTCGCCGGCGGGTCAGGGCTGGCGAGCTCGGACGGGCAGTACGGGCGGGCCTGCTCAGCCGCGGGCCTGGCCGACCCGCAGCACCTTCCCGCTCTGCAGGTCGCGGTTGATGACCAGGGCGTACAGCTCCTGCCGGCTGTCCTCGCCCCAGCCGATCAGCTGGCCGTCGAGCGGGGCGTCCCGCAGCTCGGTGATGCGGTTCTGCGAGGCCTGCGTCGAGGCGAGGTCGACCCCGAAGATGCGGCCGTGCCGGTTGTGCAGCCGGCGGGACGTGTCACCGAAGACGTAGGTCCCCTGCAGGGCAGGCATCGCCGTGCCGCGGTAGACGTGGCCGCCGATGACGGCGGTCCCGTCGTCGTGGTCGTACTGGGCGACCGGGTCGATCAGCGCGCCTGGCCGGCGCTGGGCGACGACGAAGCCGTCCGAGGCGAAGCCGTGGGTGTCGAACCCGGCCGGCCGGAAGCCGAAGGCGCCCTCGCGCAGCCGCCAGCCGTAGTTGCCACCGCGGACGATGACGTTGACCTCCTCGACCTGGTTCTGGCCGACGTCGCCGGCGATCAGGCGTGCACCGTCGAAGGACGCGCGGAACGGGTTGCGCAGGCCGTACGCCCAGACCTCGCCGAGCGCCCCGCCGGGCGTCTCGACGAACGGGTTGTCCGCGGGCACGGTGTAGCCGCGGCTCGCGGTCGGCTGCAGCGCGTCGATCCGGAGGATCTTGCCGAGCGGCGTGGCGAGGTTCTGCCCGTTGCCATGGCCCGGGTGACCGAAGGTGGGCAGGCCGTCGAAGTCGATCTGGCAGTCCTGGTCGTCGCCGCTGCCACCGTCGCCGGAGGTGACGTAGAGCATCCCGTCGGGCCCGAAGTCGAGGTCGCCGCCGTTGTGGTTGAACTGCGGCTGCTCGAAGGCCAGGACCCGCCGGCCCAGCGGCTGGCTGGTCCGGTCCACGTGCGCGGAGGCGGTGCCGGCCGCCGTGACGTGCCACTCCCGGATGACGCTCTGGTGGTCCGGGGGCAGCACCAGGGCGCAGTCGGCGGTGCTGCGCGGGACGGCGAAGTCCGCCGGGTGCGCCGGGTCGAGGGCCTCGGAGGTGTAGGTGAACAGCCGCGACGGGTCGCCGGGCGCGAACGCGGCGCCCAGGAAGCCGCGCTCGTCCCCGTCCCGGGACGGGCCGACCACCAGGTCCATCACGTTGAGCACGGTCCTGGCCGGCACCGGCCAGGCGGTGGGGTCGCCCACGTCGACGGCGTGCAGCAGGCCGACCTGGTCGACGACGAAGAGCTGGTCCGGGGAGCCGGCCGCGGAGATCCCGGCGACCGGCGCGAAGACGCCGTCGCTGACGGTCGTCAGGGAGACCGTGACGTCGCCGCGCGGGACGTCCGGGAGGGGGTCGCCGAGCCCGACGCCGCCGCGGGCGGTGGCGGGGCCCGCCGACAGGGCGAGCAACCCGGCGGCCAGGCCGCCGGCGAGGCACGCGCGCTGCCGTCGCCTCCCGGTGTGGGGGATGGTTCCGGACAAACGGGGCTGAGACGGCATCGGCTCGCTCCTGCTCGGGCTGGGAAACCTAAGATCACGGCCCGTTGTGATCAATGCGACCTCGGTCCTAGGACCAACCCGCCGGCGCCGACCGGGGGCCACCCGTCCGGGCCGGTAGCGTTCGCCGGGTGGGTCGGGAGCCGGTGGACTGGCGGCGCAGGCGGATCGAGCTGCACTGGCGGGCCGCCGCCGTCCGGCAGGGCGCGAAGGCCCGCTGGTCGCTGCGCCGCGCCGGGCAGGTCGGCGCGCGGGCGCACGTGCTGGGCTCGCCGACCGTGGACGCGACCGACTTCCAGGCCGGCGACGACCTGAAGATCTGGTCGGGTCACCGCACGACCCTGATCAGCGGATGGGGACGCATCCGCTTCGGCAACCGGGTCTTCGTCAACACCGGGACGGTGATCATCGCTGTGGAGGAGATCGTCGTCGGGGACGACGTCGCCTTCGCCAGCGAGGTGATGGTGCTCGACAGCGACAGCCACGGCGTCGAGGGCCGGCCGCACGTGCAGGCCCCGGTCCGGATCGGCGACGGCAGCTGGCTCGGCGCGCGGGCCATGGTCCTGCCCGGCGTCACCATCGGCCGGCGCGTCCTGGTCGCGGCCGGCGCCGTGGTCACCCGCGACGTGCCCGACGACGTGCTCGTGGCGGGCAACCCGGCGCGGGTGGTCCGCACGCTGAGCTACCCGCCGGGCTGCCGGCGCGCCTGGCACGACGAGTGGTGCCCGTGCCCGCGGGTCGCCGGGGCACGGGAGCCCGCAGCGCTGGGGCCCGGGGCGCCGCGGCCCGGCGCGCCCGGGGCAGCCGAGCCCGGCGCGCCGGACGCCCCTGCGGACGTGCCGGCCTGAGCGGTCAGGCGGTGCAGTCCAGGACGAGCTTGCCGGTGCTCGAGCGGTCGCGCAGCGCCTCGTGCGCGCGGGCCGCCTCCGCGAGCGGGTACGTGCCGCCCACCTGAGGCTGCAGCGTGCCGGCCGCGACCATCGCGAGCAGCTCGGCCATCTGCGGCTGGAGCAGCTCGGGCCGGCCGAAGCAGTGCGCCAGCCAGAAGCCGATGACGCCGCGGCTGCGGGACATCAGCTCGCCGGAGGTGACCGGCTTGGACGGCTGACGGGACGCCATGCCGAACGTGGCGAGCCGGCCGAACGGCGCCAGCGCGGCGAGCGAGGCGTCGAACGTCGGCCCGCCCACCATCTCCAGCACGATGTCGACCTTGCGGCCGCCGTTGGCCTGCTCGAGAGCGCCCTTGAGATCCGCCTCGCCGGAGTCGACCGTCACGTCGGCGCCCAGCGACGAGGCCAGGTCGCGCTTGTCGGCCGACGAGGCCACCGCCGATCACCCGGCCGGCGCCCCAGGCCTTGGCCAGCTGGACGGCGAGCGTGCCGACACCGCCGGCCGCCGCGTGCACCACGACCGACTCGCCCGGGACGAGGTGGGTGCTGGTGCGCAGCAGGTGCCACGCGGTCAGCCCCTGCACCAGCAGCGCCAGGGCCTGACCGTCACTGACCTGGTCGGGGATGTCGAACACCGCCGAGGGGTGCACGACGGACTGCTCGGCGTAGCCGCCGGAGGTCGAGAAGCCGGCGACGCGACGGCCGTCCGGCAGCGTCCCGGCGACCTCGGAGCCGGGCACCAGCGGCAGGGTCGTCCGGGACAGGTAGCTGTCCTCCACCTGGTGGGTGTCGGCATAGTTGACGCCGGCGCTCGTCGCGCGGACGACCGCGAAGCCATCCGGGGCGACCGGGTCGGGCAGCTCGACCAGCCGCAGCACCTCGGGGCCGCCGAACTCGGAGATCTGGATGGCACGCACAGGCACAGCCTCTCGGTCGGGTCCCCCGACCGTACCGAGGTCGTCCGGGAGGCCGGCCGTCAGTAGCGGGGCGGGGCCTTCGTCGACGCCCACCACGTACGCCCGGCGCGGAGCAGCCGTGCGCACGCCCAGCAGACGCCGACCAGCAGGCCGGCGGCGGACAGCCAGCCGAGCGGGCCGTGCCGGGACAGCGAGAGCATCGCGCGAGCAGCATCATCACCGGCCCGAGCAGGACCAGCGGCAGGAACAGCGTCACCGGGCGAGGGTGACACGGTCCGGGCGCTCCCGCCCGTCCGCGCGCCTCAGCCGGTCGGCACCGGCAGCGGGACCTGGCTGCCGGCCGGGAACTGCTCGCGGCCGTCGTGCGTGAGCAGCCACGCGGACTGCCGTCCGTGCACGCTCCACCCGCCGTCCGCCCACACCACGGCGGTGTCCTCGTCCACCCCGACGACCGACGTGCCCTCCGGGGCGCGCAGCAGGTACCGCGAGACCAGGTCGGGCAGCCAGCCGAGGAACCGGTCGAAGTGCGGGATCACCCGGGTGGCCGGCAGCACCCCGAGCCCGGGGTCGGCGGCCCGGTGCGGCGCGCCGCAGGTCCGGCACCCAGGAGGTCAGCGCCATCGCCCCGGCGCTGCAGCCGGCCAGGGCGGCGCCGCCCCGCCAGGCGTCGAGCACCGCCTCCCAGACGAGCGTGCCGCGCAGCGTGGACGCGCAGTACGGCGGGCTGCCGCCGGACAGGTACACGAGCCCGGCCCCGGCGACCAGGTCCGCCAGGCGGCGGTCGTCGGCGTCGTCGCGGTCGCGGACGACGACCGGAACCGCCTCGACCCCGAGCCGGGCGGCCTGCCGGCGGCCCAGCTCCACCCAGCGCTCCAGCGAGGCGGGCCCCTCCGGGGCGGCCGCGGTCGGGATCTGCACGAACCGGGCCGGGCGGCCGCGCAGCAGCCCGGCCTCCACCTCGGTCATGACCTCCAGGTACTCGCCGCTGCCGACGAGGGCCAGGGGTCCGGTCACGCCGCGACGGTACGGCGTGCGGCGCCGACCCGCCGCGGGGGAGGATGGCCCGGTGACCTCCACCCCGGCCCCTCCTACGACGGCATCGACGACCGGCCGCCGGCGCCGCCGCCGGTCGACGCGATCCTGCTGGTCTCGTTCGGCGGGCCGGAGGGCCCGGACGACGTGCTCCCGTTCATGGAGAACGTCACGCGCGGCCGGGGCATCCCGGCCGAGCGGCTGGCGGAGGTCAGCCGGCACTACCTGGAGGTGTTCGGCGGCGTCAGCCCGATCAACGCGCAGGCCCGGGCGCTGAAGGCGTCACTGGAGACCGAGCTGGGGATGCACGGTCCGCGGCTGCCGGTCTACTGGGGCAACCGCAACTGGCACCCGTACCTGGCCGACACCCTGGCGCGGATGCGCGACGACGGGGTGCAGCACGCCCTGGCGATCGTCACGAGCGCCTTCCCGTCGTACTGCGGCTGCCGGCAGTACCGCGAGGACATCTGGCGCGCCCGCGACGGCGCGGGGCCGGTGGTCAGCAAGCTGCGGCACTACTGGAACACCGACGGGTTCCTCGACGTGATGGCCGCCGGCGTCGCCGGGGCGCTGCCGACCCCGGACGCGGTGCTGCTGTTCACCGCGCACTCCATCCCGCAGGCGATGGCCGACACCGCGGGGCCCGACGGCGGGGCGTACGTCGCGGCGCTGCGGGCCGCCGCGGCCGGGATCGTCGAGCGGCTCGGCGGCGAGCACCGCTGGGAGCTGGTCTTCCAGTCGCGCAGCGGCCCGCCGTCGGTGCCCTGGCTCGAGCCCGACGTCGGCGACCGGCTCGCCGAGCTGCACGCCGAGGGGGTCCGGTCGGCGTGCATGGTCCCGCTCGGCTTCACCAGCGACCACGTCGAGGTGCTGTACGACCTCGACCTGCAGGCCGGCCAGCGGGTCCGCGACGAGATGCCCGGCATGCTCGTCACCCGCTCACCGACCGTCGGCACCGACCCGGACTTCGTCGCGATGCTGCGCGGGCTGGTCGTGGAGCGGCTGGCGGCGCCCGCGGAGGTCGGCGACCACGGCGGCGTCGCGACCCACGACCGCTGCCCCGCCCGCTGCTGCCCGCCGCCGGCGCGCCGTGGCTGAGCCGGCGACCCGGCCCGCGCCCGCGCCGACCCGGCTCTGGCACGAGGACGCCGTCGTCTACGAGGTGTACCTGCGCTCGTTCGCCGACGCGAGCGGCGACGGGGTCGGTGACCTCGCCGGGCTACGGGCCCGGCTGCCGTACCTGGCCGGCCTCGGCGTCGACGCGGTCTGGGTGACGCCCTTCTACCCCTCGCCGATGGCCGACCACGGCTACGACGTCGCCGACCCGACCGGGGTCGACCCGCTCTTCGGGAGCCTCGCCGACCTGGACGCGGTGGTCGCCGACGCGCACGCGCTCGGCCTGCGGCTGCTCGTGGACGTCGTCCCGAACCACACCAGCAGCGCGCACCCCTGGTTCGTCGAGGCGCTCGCCGACCCGGCGTCGCCGATGCGCGAGCGGTACGTCTTCCGCGACGGCCGTGGCGACGGCCCGCCGAACGACTGGACCAGCGTGTTCGGTGGCCCGGCGTGGACGCGGACCCCGGACGGCGCCTGGTACCTGCACCTGTTCGACGCGGGGCAGCCCGACCTGGAGTGGACCTGCCCGCAGGTCGCGGCGTACTGGCTGGACGTGCTGCGGTTCTGGCTCGACCGCGGGGTGGACGGGTTCCGCATCGACGTGGCGCACGCGCTGCACAAGCGGCCCGACCTGGCGGACGAGGGCGAGGTCCCGGCCGCCGACGGCCCGACGTTCGTCGACCGGGGACACGTGTGGGACCGCGACGAGACGCTGGCGGTCTACGAGGACTGGCGCCGGCTGACCGACGGCTACGACCCGCCCCGGATGCTCGTCGGCGAGGTGTTCCTGTTCGACGTCGCGCGGGTCGCGCAGTACGTCGGACGCAGCCGGCTGCACCAGGCCTTCAACTTCACCGTCATGCGGTGCGACTACGACGCCGCGGAGCTGGCCGCCGCGGTGCACGCGGCGCTCGACGCGTTCGCCACCCCGACCTGGGTGCTGTCCAACCACGACCTGGTCCGGCACGCCACCCGGTACGGCGGCGGCGCGGCGGGCGTGCGGCGCGGTCTGTCGGTCACCGCCCTGGTGCTGGCGCTGCCCGGCTCGCCGTACCTCTACCAGGGCGAGGAGCTCGGGCTGGAGGAGACCGACGTGCCGCCGGGCCTGCGCCAGGACCCGATCTGGCGGCGCAGCGGGCAGACGGTGGCCGGTCGGGACGGCTGCCGCACGCCGATGCCGTGGGACTCCCGCGCGGCCGGGCTCGGCTTCACCGCCGGGGAGCCCTGGCTGCCGTTCGGCCCGGACGCGGCCGCCAAGGCCGTCGACCGCGAGCCGGCCGTGCTCGGGGCGTACCGCCGGTTGCTGGCTCTGCGCCGCGAGCTGCTGCCGCGGCTGGGCCGGGACGTGCGCGAGGTCCCGGCCCCGGACGGGGTGCTGGCGCTGGTCCGGGCGGGTGGGCTCGTGGTGGTGCTCAACACCCGCGGCGAGGACGTGCAGGTGCCGGTCGGTGACGGCACGCTGCTGGTGTCGACGGCGCCCGGGGCGCGGGTCGCGGGGGGTGTCGTCACGGTGCCGGCGGAGGCGACCGTCTGGGTGGCCGGGGCGGGGCTCGGGTGACGGCTGCGGGGGCTTCCCCTTCGTAAGTGCGCTGTGCGGGGGGCTGGGGGTGACGTTGCGTAGGGGAGGCGGGCTTCCCCTTCGTAGGGGCTCTGTGCGGGGGGTTCTGGGTGACGTTGCGTAGGGGAGGCGGGCTTCCCCTTCGTAAGGGCGCTTCGCGGGGGGTTGGGGGTGACGTTGCGTAGGGGAGGCGGGCTTCCCCTTCGTAAGGGCGCTTCGCGGGGGGTTCTGGGTGACGTTGCGTAGGGGAGGCGGGCTTCCCCTACGTAAGGGCGCTGTGCGGGCGGCTTTGCGCGACGTTGCGTAGGGGAGGCGGGGCGGTACGCAGGGGAGGCCCGGACGGTACGCAGGGGAAGCCCGCCCCGCGGGGTGGGGGCGGCGCCACGCGCACGCGCGCACGCCGCGCCCCGCGCCCCGTCAGGCGTACGGACCGGTGCACACCGCCGTGCACGTCCGGCCGCCGCGCAGCGCGGCGCGGGCGGGACGGCGCCCGGCGCCGCCTGCAGCACGAGCACGGCGATGTCGTCCGGGGCCTCGCCGCCGGCGAGCGAGAGCGCGCCGGCGAGCACGGCGTCGGCGAGCTGCCCGGCCGAGGCCGACCCGACGGCGGCCCGGGCCAGGGTCGCGGTCAGGCCGCCGTCGCCGTACATCGTGCCGCCGGTCCGGGACTCCGACACGCCGTCGGTGAACAGCACCAGGGCGTCGCCCGCGCCCAGCAGCAGGTCGGTCTCGACGACGTCGACGTCGTCGAAGAGCCCGATCGCCGAGCCGGGGACCCCGACCGGCTCGGTGTGCCCGCACGCCCGGACCACGACGGGCTGCGGGTGGCCGCCCAGGGCGAGGCGGACGCAGAGCCCCGCCGGGGTCACCCGGACCCTGCCGTGCACGACCGTCAGGTAGGTCTCGTCGTCCAGCTCGCCGGCCAGCAGCGCGTGCAGCCGGCGCAGCGCCGTCGACGGCTGATCCCCGGCGAGGGCGAGGGTGCGCAAGGTGTAGCGGGCCTGGGCGGTGGTGGCGGCTGCCCGCGCCCCCTTGCCGCTGACGTCACCGAGCGCGAACGCCCACTCGCCGTCCACCCGAACCACGTCGTAGAAGTCGCCGCCGATCTCGCGCCCCGCGCCGGCCGGCCGGAACCGCCCGGCCAGCCCCAGCCCGGGGACGACCGGCAGCGCGGCGGGCCGCAGGCTGGACGACAGCTGCCCGGCGACCCGGTGCTGCTCGGCCAGCAGGGTGCGGAGCCGGCGTTCCAGGGCCTCGCGCTCGGTGACGTCGCGCAGCACCAGCATCCGCCCGGCTGGCGATCTCGGACCGCCGGGCAGGGCGACGTCGGACACGTCGTAGAAGCGCCCGCCGAGCGGCAGGCCGGTGGCGCCGCCGCCGACCACCTCCGGCGGCAGCACGTCCGCGGCGCGGCGTCCGGGCAGGGGCCCGGCGCCGCCCAGCACCTGCCGGGCGGCGGGGTTGGCGTCGGTGACCCGGCCGTAGGCGTCCAGGACCACCACCCCGTCGAGCATCCGGTCGACCAGCAGGCTGCGGGCCAGCGGGTTCAGACGCAGCAGGCGCTGCTGGAACAGCCCCCAGGCCAGCACCGCGCCGCTGGCGGTGAAGGCCACCGGGGTGAGGTCGACCCGGCCGAACGGGCCGACCGACAGGGTGAACAGCAGGTTCGCGACCCACGGCACCAGCGCGGCCGCGGACAGCGCCGCGGCCTGCAGCCAGTACGCCCGGGAGCGCCGCAGCAGCGAGGCGACGAAGACCGCGGTGGCGGGCAGCAGCAGCGCATCGGTGTAGACCAGGTGCACCCAGAACAGCGGCCCGGTGGCGACCTCGGCGGACAGCGGGTCCGGGGCGTCCGGCGGCAGGTACCGGACGAGGTCGTGGGTGGCCGGGACCGCCAGCACCAGCAGCAGCAGCAGCGGCTCGACCGCCAGCAGGGTCAGCAGCCGGCGGGTGACCCGGGCGCCGCGGCCGGTCCAGGACAGGATGAACGACAGCCAGGCCGGGGTGAGCGCGCCGATCCCGACGTACTTGAGGTCACCGAGCCGGAGCCGCCAGGCCGGGTCGGGAGCGAGCAGCTCGGCGCCGTACGCGAGGTTCCAGACCGCCAGCGCGGACAGCAGGACGGCCAGCGACGTGCCGGCGGTGCCCTGCCGGCGGGTCCACACGAACACGGCCAGCGCCGCGGCGGCGGCGCCGCAGGCCAGCACGGCGACGGCAGCGACGACATCCGCAGCGTCCATCGGTGCTGTTCCTGCCCGTCCGTTCGGAGGAGCCCCCGCTCACCCGTGAACTATCACTCTACGCATCCAAATGCCTACGTGGGGCGAGATCACCCGGTCGTGCGCCCCGCCAGGTAGTCGACGAACCAGCGTACGGCGGAAGGGTCGTCCACCGCGCCGAGGTTGAGCGCGCGCTCCACCGGGACGCCCTGCGCGATCCGCTTCAGCGGCACCTCGAGCTTCTTGCCGGTGGCGGTGTGCGGGACCGCCGGGATGGCGACCACCTCGTCGGGGACGTGCCGGGGGGACGCCTGGTCGCGCACGACCGCCTTCAGCCGGGCGACCAGCGCCTCGTCCAGCTCGACCCCCGGCGCGAGGCGGACGAACAGCGGCAGCCAGTAGCCGCCGTCGCTCTGCTCGACGCCCAGCACGAGCGCCTCCTCCACCTCGGCGACCGCCTCGACGGCCGCGTAGATGTCCGCGCTGCCCATCCGGACGCCGTGCCGGTTGAGGGTGGAGTCCGACCGGCCGTGCACCACCGCGGTGCCGCGGGAGGTCAGGGTCATCCAGTCGCCGTGCCGCCACACCCCGGGGAAGGTGTCGAAGTAGGCGTCGCGGTAGCGGGCCCCGTCGTCGTCGCCCCAGATGCCCAGCGGCATGGACGGCATCGGCTCGAGCACGACGAGCTCGCCGACCTCGTCCAGCACCGGCCGGCCCTGCTCGTCCCAGGACTGCGCGGCGATGCCGAGGCCGCGGCAGCTCATCTCGCCCTCGGTGACCGGCAGCCAGGGCGCGTCGCAGACCAGCGCGGCGCAGAAGTCGGTCCCGCCGCTGATCACGTGCAGCGCCAGGTCGCTCGCCACGTGCTCGTAGACCCAGCGGAACGACGACGCGGGCAGCGGCGAGCCGGTGACGCCGACCGCGCGCAGCGCCGACAGGTCGACGTCCCGGCCGGGCTCCAGGCCGGCCTTCTCGCAGGCCAGCAGGTACCCCGGGCTGGTGCCCAGGCTGGTCAGCCGGTGCTCCGCGGCCAGCTGCCACAGCCGGTCGGGCGTCGGCGACAGCGGGCTGCCGTCGTACAGCACGGCGGTCGCGCCGACCGACAGCGCGGCGATCTGGCTGTTCCACATGATCCAGCTCGTCGAGGTGTACCAGAACGACCGGTCGCTCTCGCCGCAGGTCGTACTGCAGCGCCTGCTGGACCAGGCCGATCAGCAGGGCGCCGGCGTGGCCGTGCACCAGACCCTTGGGCAGCCCGGTGGTGCCGGAGGAGTACACGACCCACAGCGGCGCCTCGGCGTCGAGCTGCGCGTACGCCGGCGGGCGCGGGTCGGCGACCGCCTTCGCCCACGCGACGACGTCGCGGTCCGGCGCGGTCACGCCGGGACCGAGCACCGGCACCGACACGACGGTGCGCACGCGTGGGCAGCCCGGCCAGCAGCTCGGAGACGGCGTCGCGCCGGTCGCGCTCCTTGCCGCCGAACCGGTAGCCGTCCGCGGCCAGCAGCACCACCGGCTCGAGCTGGCCGAACCGGTCGACCGCGCTGGCCGGGCCGATGTCCGGGCGCGCAGGTGGACCAGACCGCGCCGAGCGTCGCGCAGCCCAGCATGGCCACGATCGCCTCGACCCCGTTCGGCAGGTACGCGACGACCCGGTCGCCGGCCCGCACGCCGAGGTCGTCGAGCGTGGCGGCGAACGCGCCGACCAGGCCGCGCAGCTCGGGCCAGGACACCTCGCGCGCCGGGCCGGACTCGCCGGTGGCGATCAGCGCGGGCCCCGGCCGGTCGGCCGCAGCACGTTCTCGGCGAAGTTCAGCCGGGCGCCCGGGAACCACCGGCAGCCGGGCATCGTCCGCTCGGTCAGCACCCGCTCGTACGGCGCCGAGGCCCGCACGTCGAAGAACTCCCAGGCGGCCGCCCAGAAGTCCTCGAGCGCGTCCACCGACCACTGCCAGAGCGCGTCGTAGGAACCGGTGGGGGCGCCGTAGCGCTCGGCGGCGAAGCCGGCGAACGCGGTCAGCCGGGACGCGGCGACGCGTTCCGGCGAGGGCCGCCACAGCACGGCGCGGCCCGTCGCCCCGGTCCTGCCCGTCCCGGTCCTGCTCGTCCACGTCGCCCCCTCGCTCGCGCCTGCCGCTGCCTGTCCGCCCCGGGATCGTCGCAGGCGGGCAGCCGACGGCGGCAGCCGCCTCCGGGCGGTGCCCGGCCGCGTCGTGCCGGTCCGCGCGGTGCCGTGCCGCGATCCCGCCAGCGCCCGTCGCCCCGACGGCGCACCATGGGGGCGTGGACGACGGACGGGGAGACGAGCCGCTGGGCGGCCGGGAGATGAGCGAGGAGCAGCGCTGGCGGGCGGTGCAGGGCCGCGACCCCCGGTTCGACGGCTGGTTCGTGCTCGGCGTGACCAGCACCGGGATCTACTGCCGGCCGAGCTGCCCGGCCCGGACCCCGCGCCGCGAGAACGTCCGCTTCCACCCGACCGCGGCCGCCGCGCAGGCCGCCGGGCTGCGCGCCTGCAAGCGCTGCCGGCCGGACGCCAGCGCCGGGTCGCCGGCCTGGGACCTGCGCTCGGACCTGGTCGCCCGGGCGGTCCGGCTGGTGGCGGACGGGGTGGTCGACCGGGAGGGCGTGCCGGGGCTGGCGGCCCGGCTGGGCTACAGCCGGCGGCAGGTCGAGCGCGCGCTCGTCGCCGAGCTGGGGGCCGGGCCGCTGGCGCTGGCCCGGGCGCAGCGCGCGCAGACCGCCCGGCTGCTCGTCGAGACCACCGCGCTGCCGCTGACCGACGTCGCCCTCGCCGCCGGGTTCGGCAGCGTGCGGCAGTTCAACGACACCGTCCGGGCCGTCTTCGACCGGACGCCCGGGCAGCTGCGGGCCCGCCGCGCCGCGGGCGCGCCGGCGGCGGCCGGGGAGATCGCGCTCCGGCTGCCGTTCCGCGCGCCGCTGCACCCCGACCAGCTGTTCGGCCACCTGGCCGCGACCGCGGTGCCGGGGGTGGAGGAGTGGCGCGGACGGCGCGTACCGCCGGACGCTGCGGCTGCCGCACGGCCCGGGCGTCGTCGCCCTCACGCCCGCAGCCGGAGGCCGTCGGCTGCCGGCTGTGGCTGACCGACCTGCGCGACCTCGCGACAGCCGTCGCCCGCTGCCGGCGGCTGCTCGACCTGGACGCCGACCCGGCGGCCGTCGACGCGCTGCTCGGCGAGGACGAGGTGCTCGCGCCGTGGGTCGCCAAGGTGCCGGGCCGTCGGGTCCCGCGCACCGTGGACGGGTCGGAGCTGGCGCTGCGGGCGGTGCTCGGCCAGCAGGTCAGCACGGCCGCGGCGCGCACGCACGCCGCCCGGCTGGTGCAGACCGCGGGCGAGCCGGTCGCCGACCCGGCCGGCGGCCTGACGCACCTGTTCCCGACGGCGGCGGCGGTCCTGGACGCCGGGCCGGCGGCGCTGGCGCTGCCCGCCAGCCGCAGGGCGACGCTGCTCGGCCTGGCCGCCGCGCTCGCGACCGGCGAGCTGGAGCTCGACCCGGGCGCCGACCGGCGCGCAGACCCGGGCCCGGCTGCTGGCGCTGCCCGGGATCGGGCCGTGGACCGCCGACACCGTCGCGATGCGCGCGCTCGGCGACCCGGACGCGTTCCTCGCCGGCGACCTCGGCGTCAGGGTGGCCGCCCGGGCGCTCGGCCTGGGTGAGGGCGCGGCGCTGCTGGCCCGCAGCGGGCGGTGGGCGCCGTACCGCGCGTACGCCGTCCAGCACCTGTGGGGCACCGTCGAGCACGCCATCAACCGCCTGCCCACCGACCGCACCCCCGGAGGGTCCGCATGAGGAGCCACACCGTCCACGACAGCCCGCTCGGCGCGCTGACCCTGGTCGACGAGGACGGCGGCTGGCCGGGCTGTACCTGCCCGACCAGCGGCACCGGCCGGAGCCGGACCGGCTCGGGCCGCGCGACGACGCCGTCCAGCCGCGCCTGCGCGAGCAGCTCGACGCCTACTTCGCCGGGCGGCTGCAGGCCTTCGACGTCGAGCTGGCCCCGGGCGGGACGCCGTTCCAGGCGCAGGTCTGGGCGGCCCTGCGCGCGGTGCCGTACGGCAGCACGGTCACCTACGGCGAGCTGGCCGCGGCCGTCGGCCGGCCCGCCGCCGTCCGGGCGGTCGGGGCGGCGAACGGCCGCAACCCGGTCTGCATCGTGGTGCCCTGCCACCGCGTCGTCGGCGCGGGCGGCGCGCTCACCGGCTACTCCGGCGGGCTGGACCGCAAGCGCGCGCTGCTCGCCCTGGAGGCGGGCGGCTGATCAGGCGGTCCGCACGACCGCCCCGCGCAGCACGACGGTCGCCTCGCGCAGCACCGCCAGGTCGCGGCGCGGGTCGGCCGGCAGCGCCAGCAGGTCGGCAGAGGCGCCCTCGGTGAGGCCGTCGCGACGCAGCCAGTCGCGGGCCGCCCAGCTCGCCGCGGACAGCGCGGCGACCGGCGGCAGCCCGGCCCGGGCCAGCTCCAGCACCTCGTCGACGATCCGGCCGTGGGCCAGCGAGCCGCCCGCGTCGGTGCCCGCGAACAGCGGCACGCCGGCGTCGTGGGCCGCCCGGACGGTCGCGTACCGCCGGGCGTGCAGCGCCCGCATGTGCGCGGCGTAGCGCGGGAACTTCGCCTCCCCGCCGGCCGCGATGTCGGGGAACGTCGCGATGTTGATGAGCGTCGGGACGACGGCGACCCCGCGCTCGGCCAGGGCCGGCAGCAGGTCCGGGCCGGCGCCGGTGGCGTGCTCGATGCCGTCGATGCCGGCCTCGACCAGGTCCGGCAGGGCCTCCTCGCCGAAGACGTGGGCGGTCACCCGCGCGCCCGCCTCGTGCGCCGCCGCCATCGCCTCGCGCAGCGCGTCCAGCGGCCAGCACGGCGCCAGGTCGCCGGTGTCCCGGTCGATCCAGTCCCCGACCAGCTTGACCCAGCCGTCGCCGCGCGCCGCCTGGCGGCGCACCTCGTCGGCGAGGCCGTCCGGCTCGACCTCCTCGGCGAAGTTGCGGATGTACCGCCGGGGGCGGGCGATGTGCCGGCCGGCCCGGACCAGCCGCGGCAGGTCGTCGCGCTCGTCGACCCAGCGGGTGTCGGCCGCCGAGCCCGCGTCGCGCAGCAGCAGCGTGCCGGCGTCCCGGTCGGCGAGGGCCTGCTGCTCGCTGGTGTCCCGGTCCACCGCGCCGTGCGCGTCCAGGCCGACGTGGCAGTGCGCGTCGACCAGCCCGGGCAGCACCCAGCCGGGCACCGTCGTCACGTCGCCGGCCCGGACCGGCCGGGTCAGGGTCAGCCGGCCGCCGACCACCCAGGCCTGGTCGACGACCTCGTCGGGCCCGACCAGGACCGGCCCGGTCAGGTGCAGGGCGTCGCTCACCGGAGCCTCGTCCGGCCGGCGAGCGTCGTGCAGGCGGGCGGCAGGCAGGGGTCGGCGCGCATGGCCGCAGCCTGCCAGGTGCGCCGGTGCCGGGGTCGTCCGGCCGGGGCGGTCAGTCCGCCGGCCGCTCGACCAGCCACAGCACCCCGTACGGCGCCAGCCACAGCGAGCCGTCGTCCGCGACGCGCAGCGGGACGCCGCTGAGCGCGTCGCACAGCGCGCCGCAGGCCCAGCTCGGCAGCCGGTCGGCCGGGAAGGAGCGCCAGCTGGTCGGTGACGTTGTAGAGCCCGAGCATCGGCCCGAGCGGGTGCCGGCGCAGCACCGGCAGCACGCCCGGGTCGGCCAGCTCGAGCACCTCGGCCGGGCACCGAGGCGTGCAGGTGCGGCAGGGCGGCCCGGGCCGCGGCCAGGTGCTGCAGCGCCGCCGAACACCCGCCCCTCCACCGTCGCCGGGTCGGCCCGCCGCTCGCGGGCGGCCGGCCGACAGCGCGCGGCCGGTGCGCCCACCGGTTGTCGGCGGCGTGCGCCGGGTCGTCGGCCCAGGCCGGGTCGTTGGGCAGCGCCAGCTCGTCGCCGGACCACAGCACCGGCACGCCGCCCCAGCCCAGGACGCACGGCGTGCGCGAGCAGCAGCCGGGCGACGGCCGGTCGATCGACGTCGGCGTCGCTGCCCCCGTCGCGGGCGGCGGCGAGCCCGGCGAGCGTCGGCCGCGGTGCCGCTGATCCGCCGGTCGCCGGTGGCCGGGTTCTCCTGGAACACCAGACCGCGCGCCGGCGAGCCGGGGAACGCGCCGGCGTACCAGTCGGACAGGAAGGCCCGGTGCAGCGTGCCCGTCGACAGCCCGACCGCCGCCGGCGTCCGCGTCGTCGACCGCCCAGCCGATGTCGTCGTGGCAGCGCACGTACGTCACCCAGGCCGTCGTGGTCGGGACCGGCGGCAGCGCTGCGCAGCGCGTGCGCGGCGAGCGTGGCGTCGCGCTCGGCCAGCATCGACCAGACCTGCACCATGAGGCTGTTGTGGTACGCGAGGTCGCTGACCTTGCCGTGGTGCGGCGCCCGGCCCAGGTAGTGCACGAGGTCGGCCGGCCCGACGATCGCCTCGGCCTTGAACGCCACCGCCGGGCAGGCGATCCGGGCCACCGCGCGCAGCGCCTGGGTGAGCGCGTGCACCTCCGGCTGGTTCTGGCAGCTGGTGCCCAGCCGCTTCCACAGGAACGCGATCGCGTCGAGCCGCAGCACCTCGACGCCGAGCGTTGGCCAGGAACAGCACGCACGTCGACGTACTCGCCGAACACGTCCGGGTTGGACCAGTCGCACGTCCCACTGGAAGGCGTGGAAGGTCGTCCAGACCCAGCCGGCGAGCTCGTCGTCCCAGGTGAAGCTGCCGGGGGCGAAGTCCGGGAAGACCTCGGGCAGCGTCGCGCTCGTACGCGTCGGGCAGCTCGCCGGTCCGGGAAGACGTCAGGAAGTACGCCCGGTGCCGCGCGCTGCCCGGCCGGGCCGCCTGCGCCCAGGCGTGCTCGCGGGCGACGTGGTTGAGCACCAGGTCGAGCACCAGGCTGATGCCCGGCCTCGCGCAGCGTCGGTCGGCCAGCGCCCGCAGGTCCTCGAGGTCGCCGAGGCTCGGGGCGGACGGCGCGGTAGTCCGCACCGCGTAGCCGCCGTCGTCGTCGCCCTCGCGGGTGGCCAGCAGCGGCATGAGGTGCAGGTAGGTGACGCCGAGCTCCTGCAGGTACGGGATCCGTGCGTGCGGACGCCCGGCGAGCGTCGCCGCCGAACCGGTCGGCGTACGCGGCGTAGCCGAGCCGCCCCGGGGCCTGCAGCCAGTCCGGCTCGAGCGTGCGGGCCAGGTCGAGCCGGGCCAGCTCCGGGTCGCGCTCGGCGTACGCGTCGGCGGCCAGCTCGCACGCACCGCCGCGCCAGCGCGTCGGCGGCGTCGGGCGCGTAGACGCCGTGCAGGCCGTCGGCGAGGTCCTGCCACCAGCGGTCGAGCCGGACGCGCGAACAGCTCGCGGGCGTGTGCCGGGGCCGGGCGCCAGCAGCCGGGCGGCCGCCTCGTGGACGGGACGGGGGGCACGGCGCACCGGGTCACTGTGCCGCAGCGCCCGGGCGCCCGGGCGACGGGGGGAGGGCCCGGTCAGCCCGACACGCCCCAGGACGCGTCCGCCGCCTCGATCTCCTCCCGCGGGATGCCGAGCAGGAACAGCACCGCGTCGAGGAACGGCACGCGATCGCCGTGTCGGCGGCGTCGCGCGACCACCGGCTTGGCGTTGAAGGCGATGCCGAGACCGGCCGCGGCGAGCATGTCGAGGTCGTTGGCGCCGTCGCCGATCGCGACGGTCTGCTCGCCAGGCTCAGCCCTGCTCGCTGCGGCGAACTCGCGCAGCGCCGCGGCCTTGCCGGCGCGGTCGACCACCGCGCCCGCAGCCCTGCCGGTCAGCCGGCCGTCGATCGACCTCCAGCACGTTGGCGCCGGCGTGGTCGAGCCCGAGCTGGCGGACGCAGGTCGTCGGTGACCGCGGTGAACCCGCCGCTGACGATGGCGACCGTGTAGCCGAGCCGCTTCAGCGTGCGGACCAGCGTGCGGGCGCCCGGGGTGAGCCGGACCTGCGCCCGGACCCGGTCGACCGCCGAGACCGGCAGCCCGGCCAGCAGCGCCACCCGGGCCCGCAGCGACGCCTCGAAGTCGAGCTCGCCGGCCATCGCGGCGGCGGTGACCCGGGCCACCTCGGCCTCGCAGCCGGCCTCCGCGGCGAGCATCTCGATGACCTCGCCCTGCACCAGCGTGGAGTCGACGTCGAGGACCACCAGCCGGCGTGGCCCGGCGGTACAGCGACGCCGGCTCGACGGCGACGTCGATCCGCTGCGCGACCGCCTCGGCGGCCAGCTCGGTCCGCAGCCGGGCGGTGTCGCCGCCGGAGACGAGCAGCTCGTAGGACTGCGCCGGCCAGCGTCGACAGCCGGTCGCATCCGCTCGATGTTGGCGCCGCAGCCGGCGAGCCGGCGGGTCACCGCGGCCAGCGCCGCCGGTCCCAGCTCGCGCGGCCAGCACGCACGACGTGGTGCCGGCCGGCCGGGGCCGCGGCGGCTCGGCGTCGTCGAGCGGGCTCGAACTCGACCGCCACCGCCGAGCCGGCACGCCGCCGCCTCCAGCGCGGCCGCGCACCGGTCGCCAGCGGGCCGTCGTCGACGGCGACGCCGAGCAGCAGCCGGCCGTGCACGACGACCTGCTCGACGTCGTGGACCACGCGGCGTCGTGCGCGTGCAGCACGTCCATCAGGCCGGCGGTCACCCCGGGGTGGTCCGGGCCGGTGACGGTGACCAGCACGGCTCACGACGACCGGCCGTAGCGAGTTGTACGCGGCGACCCGGGCCCGGCGGACCAGCCCGCCGAGGTCGCGCAGCGTCCGCTCGCCGCTCGACCGCCTCGCGGGTGTCGACGGCGCCGCCGATGTCGTCGAGCGCCAGGCTCACCACGGCTGCCGAGCTGGCGGGCGCGGACCAGCAGGTCGCGGGCCCGCGGCCGGGTAGCCGCGCGGGAGCTCGTCGTCGTCGACGCCGGCCCGGGCCTGCCGGCGCAGGTCGTGCGAGGGCGTCGGCCACCTCGGGGCGCCAGCGGGCGACGTCGAGGTCGAGCAGCGCGCGCGGCCACCTCGACGATGCCGCGGCGCAGGTCGTGCTCGGCGTCGTGCAGGAACGGCCCCGGGTCCGGGCCGGGCGCGATCTCGACCGGGTAGGCCGTCCAGCGACCGTGGTGACCGTGCCGTCGAAGGCGGAGCCGTGCGCGGTCAGCGTCGGGCACCAGGCCGGTGCCGGTGCCGTCCGGGCGCAGCGCGAGGACGCCCTCGCCGGCCTGCAGCGCCTGCTGCGCTGAACGGCGCCGGGCCCGGGCAGGCCGAGCAGGTCACCCGGCGCCGGCAGCACCACCCGGAGCCGGCGTGCGCGCCGTCGGCGCGCAGCCGGCCGACCGCCTGGTCGAGCGCCAGGTCGTCGACCCACAGGTCGGCGACCACGGTGCTGGTCGTCGTGCGCCGTAGACCTGCTCGACCAGCTCGGGCAGGGGGCGTCGCCGGCGAGCCAGGCCGTGGTCCAGGAGGCGAGCAGGGCGCTGCGCGGCGGCGGCACGAGCGGCGCGGGAGACACGAGGCGGGGCCGCTGGACCGGCCGGGTGTCGCTCCCGGCGGACCGCGCCGGGCCGCCTACGGTCGGCCGGTGCGCTCCAGGCGTACGACCCCGACGTCGTCGCGGCGTCCCGGCGGCCGCCGCCGCCCCGCCCGAGCGTCCCCGCCGAGCTCGGCCTGGTGGTCGAGGAGCTGATCACCGGCTGGTGCGGCGCGGTCGTCGAGTGCGACAAGGAGCGGGTCTGCCTGGAGGACCGGCACGGCCGGGTCCGGGTGTTCCCGCTGGGCCCCGTCTTCCTGCTCGAGGGCGCCCCGGTCGACCCTGGTCCGGCCGGTCGCGCGCGGCGCCGACCGGCCTGCGCGACGTACCGCCTCCGGGTCGGTCGCCGTGCAGGGCCGGCGGGCCCGGGTCGCCCGGGGCAGCCGGATCTGGGTCGAGGGCAAGCACGACGCCGAGCTCGTCGAGCGGGTCTGGGGCGACGACCTGCGGGTCGAGGGCGTCGTCGTGGAGCCGCTGGACGGCGTCGACGACCTGCCGCGCGAGGTCGGCCAGTTCGGCCCGCGCCGCGGCTGCGCGGCTCGGCGTGCTCGTCGACCACCTGGTGCCGGGCAGCAAGGAGAGCCGGGTCGTCGCCGAGCGTCCCAGACCCGTACGTGCTGGTCACCGGCCATCCCTACGTCGACGTCTGGCAGGCCGTGAAGCCCGCCGCCGTCGGCATCGCCGCCTGGCCGGACGTGCCGCGCGGCACCGACTGGAAGGACGGGGTCTGCGCGGCGCTCGGCTGGGGCGAGCCGTGGGAGGGCTGGCGCCGGGTGCTGGCGGCGGTCGACAGCTACGCCGACCTCGAGGTGCCGCTGCTGCAGTCCGTCGAGCGGCTGATCGACTTCGTCACCCAGGACGACGTCCCCCAGGACGACGGCACCGGGGACACGCCGTGACGCCGTCCCCGACCCGAACCCTCGCCTAGGGTCGGTGCCGGACGCGGGCCGCGCCGCCGGCCCGCCACGTCCCTGCGCCGCGCCGGGCCGCCGCCCCGACCGACGCCTCCCCGACCCCGACCGACGACCCCGACCGCCGACCCTCGCGACCCGGAAAGCACTGTGACCGCACCCGCCCGCACCGCCCCCGCCGCCGCGCCGCTGCGCGCCTGGCAGCGGTCCGCGCTGGTCGCCTACCTGCGCGCGCAGCCCGCAGGACTTCCTGGCCGTCGCGACCCCCGGCGCCGGCAAGACGACCTTCGCGCTGCGGATCGCCTCCGAGCTGCTCGCCACCGGCGCCGTCCAGGCGGTGACGGTGGTCGCGCCGACCGAGCACCTCAAGACGCAGTGGGCGCTGGCCGCGGCCCGGGTCGGGCATCTCGCTCGACCCCGGCTTCAAGAACGCGATGGGCGCGCACCAGCGCCGACTTCCACGGCGTCGCGCGTGACCTACGCCGGGGTGGCCGCGCACCCCGCGCTGCACCGCGCCCGCACCGAGCGCCGCCGCACGCTGGTCATCCTCGACGAGGTGCACCACGGCGGCGACGCGCTGACCTGGGGCGACGCGGTCCGGGAGGCCTTCGAGCCGGCCACCCGGCGGCTGTGCCTGACCGGCACGCCGTTCCGCTCCGACACCAACCCGATCCCGTTCGTGCGCTACGAGCGCGGGCCGGACGGGATCACCCGCAGCGCGGTCCGACTCACTCCTACGGCTACGCCGACGCGCTGCGCGACGGCGTCGTCCGGCCGGTGCTGTTCCTGGCCTACAGCGGGCACCGCCACCTGGCGGACCCGCGCCGGCGAGGAGATCACCGCGACCCTCGGCGAGCCGCTGACCGTCGAGCAGACCGCCGCGGCCTGGCGCACCGCGCTCGACCCGCACGGCGACTGGATGCCGGCCGTGCTGCAGGCCGCCGACCGGCGGCTCACCCAGAAGCGGCAGGGCGGCATGCCCGACGCCGGCGGCATGGTCATCGCCACGCGACCAGAAGACCGCCCGGCTGTACGCCGAGCTGCTGCGCGGCATCACCGGCCAGGCGCCGGTCGTCGTGCTGTCCGACGACCCGACGGCCTCGAAGAAGATCGCCGCAGTTCGAGGCCTCGGACGACCGCTGGCTGGTCGCGGTGCGGATGGTGTCGGAGGGCGTCGACATCCCGCGCCTGGCCGTCGGGGTCTACGCCACCAGCGCCCAGACGCCGCTGTTCTTCGCCCAGGCGGTCGGCCGGTTCGTGCGGGCCCGCGCGCCGGGGGAGACCGCGTCGGTGTTCCTGCCGTCGGTGCCGTCGCTGCTGGCCCTGGCCGGCCGAGATGGAGGCCGAGCGCGACCACGCCCTCGACGGCGCCGGCGAAGGAGCAGTTCCTCGCCGACGAGCTGCTGGCCGCGGCCAACCGGCGAGCAGGACGAGGACGCCGACGGACGAGGCCGGCGTTCACCGCGCTGCAGGCCTCGGCGCACCTCGACCGGGTGATCTACGACGGCGGCGAGTACGGCACCGGCGCCGCGCTCGGCTCGGCGGACGAGGAGGACTTCCTCGGCCTGCCCGGCCTGCTGCTGCCCGACCAGGTGCGCGCGCTGCTGGCGGCAGCGGCAGTCCGCGCAGCTCAGGCCGTGCCGGCGCCGCCGCCGGTCGTGCCGGCGGCGCCCCGGCAGGCCGTCGGCGTTCGAGGTGCTGTCGGCGCTGCGCAAGGAGCTCAACGGGCTGGTCGGCGCGTGGCACCACCGGACCGGCAAGCCGCACGGCGTGATCCACGCCGAGCTGCGGACCGCCTGCGGCGGGCCGCCGACGGCGACAGGCGACCGCCGTGCAGCTGCAGGAGCGGATCGACCAGGTGCGGCGTGGGCGCGCCGGGCGGCGGGCGTCTGAGCGCGCCCGACGGGCGAGCTAGTAGGCGTCGTCCATGATGCCGGTCGACGCCGCCCATGACCAGGCCGGCGAGGCCGATGACGCCGCCGACGATGGCCAGCGGCGATCGACTGCAGCGACGAACGCGAAGCCGAGCACGATGCTGGCCACCACGATGAGCGCGACGACCACCCAGGACGTCGCCTTGTGGGCGTGCTCGCCTGCCATGGCGGTGCCTCCGCGCTGTCGCTGTCGATGCCTGCGACGTCATCCTAGGCGGCGCCGGTGACGCGCGCGCCGGGGCACGCGGGTCCGCCGTCGCCGGTCCGATCGACGACCCGGCCGACCCGCTCGTCGCGGACTACGTCGGGCCTCACCGACGGCGCCCGCCGGATGCGCCACGAGCCCGGCGACGGGCTTCTTCATCGCCGAGGGCGACGCTGGTGGTGCGCCGCGCCGCCGGCGCCGGCTACCCGCCGCGCTCGCTGCTGGTGTCGCCGCAGCGGGTCGCCGAGCTGCTCGCCCGAGATCGCCGGCGCTCGGCTGCCCGGTCTACGTCGCGTCGTACGAGGTGCTGCGAGGCCGTCACCGGCTTCCACGTGCACCGCGGGGTCCTCGGCCAGCTTCGGCCGGCTGCCCCGACCGCGCGCCGGCCGAGGTGCTGGCCGGCGCCGCGCCGGGTCGCTCGTGCTGGAGGCGATGAACAACCACACCAACCTCGGCGCGGTGTTCCGCAGCGCCGCCGGGCTCGGCATGGACGCGGTGCTGCTCAGCCCGGACCTGCGCCGACCCGCTCTACCGGCGGTCCGTGCGGGTCTCGATGGGCGAGGTGTTCGCCGTGCCGTACGCCTTCCTCGACGACTGGCCCGGCGCGCTCGACCGACCTGCGCGACGCGCGGCTTCCGGGTGCTCGCGATGACCCCGGCGCCCGACGCGGTGCCGCTGTCGGACGTCGCGGCTGGCCGACGACGACCGGGTCGCCCTGCTGCTCGGCGCGGAGGGCCCGGGGCTGACGCGGGAGGCGATGGACGCGCGAGCGACGAGCGGGTGCGCATCCCGATGGCGGCCGGCGTCGACTCGCTCAACGTCGGCGCGGCCGCCGCCATCGCCTGCTACGCGCTGGGCCGGCGGCCGGGTCCCTAGCCCCGGTCAGTCGACCAGGTCGAGCGCGGCCTCGACGACCGACCGGGCGTCCAGGCCGTGCGCGGCGTGCACGTCGCCGACGCTGCCGCCCTGCCCGGCCTCGGAGACCCCGAGGCAGGTCGTCGGCGAGCCGTGCACGGTGCCGAGGAAGGCCAGGGTGTGCGGGTGCGCCGTCGAGCAGCGTGACCAGCGGGGCGCGGCCGCAGCAGCCGGTCGAGCACGGTCTCGTCGACGCCGTGCGCGGGCCGCGCAGCAGGCCGCGGCGGGCCTGCACGGCCCGCCACAGCCGGTCGTAGCGACGGTCACCACGCGACGTCGGCCTGCGACGCCGAGGCCGGCGAGCCGGTCGGCGGCGCCAGCGCCTCCGGCACCAGCGCGCCGACGACCGCCAGCGATCGACGCGGGGCGCCGCGGCCGACGCGCAGCCGGTAGCCGCCGGCGAGCACGTCGCGGCGGCGCTGCTCGAGCGCCGCCGGGTCGGCCGGCAGCGCGGCACAGCGCCTGGTCGAGCGGCCGGGTGACAGCCGCAGGTAGGCCGACTCGCCGTCCGGCCGGCCCAGCCGCGACAGCGCGTCGAGCAGGCACCACTCGGTCTCGACGGCGAACGCCGGCTCGTAGGCCGTGACGCCTGGGGTCTCCAGGCCGATCGACGGCGTGGTGATGCTCTGGTGCGCGCCGCCCTCCGGCGCCAGGGTGACCCCGGACGGCGTGCCGACCAGGATGCTGCTGGCCGCCGGCGTAGGTGCCGAAGACCCACGGCTCGAGCGCCCGGCCGACGAACGGGTCGTAGACGGTGCCGATCGGCAGCAGCGGCTGGCCCGAGCGTGAGCCAGGTGGCGCCGAGCTCGCCGAGCAGGCACGACCAGGTTGATCTCGGCGATGCCGAGCTCGAGGTGCTGGCCGGTCGAGGTCTCGCGCCAGCGGACCAGGCGGTCGCCGTCCTCGGCGAACCAGTCGTGGCGGTCCTGCGGCGACCACACGCCGACCTTGTTGATCCAGCCGCCGGTGTTGGTGCTGGTGGCGACGTCCGGGGAGACGGTGACGACCCGCGCGGCGACCTCCGGGGCGTCGCGGGCAGGTCGGTGAGGACCCGGCCGAGCGTGGCCTGGGTCGACTGCTCGCCGCGGTAGGTCCGGCCGAGGGTCGGCCGGCACCGGCGGCGGGTCAGCGGCGGCCAGCGGCGGCGCGCGCGCAGCCGCTCGGCGGTCGCGGCGCAGAGCCGGCCGCGCGGGCTGTCGGGCTCGAACGGCCGCCACGGGTCGTCGGGGTCGGTGCCGAGCGCGCGGCGAGCTCGCGCGTACTGCTCCTCGGTGAGCAGCGCCGAGTGGTTGCCCGGATGGCCCTCGACGGGCAGCCCGCAGCCCTTGACGGTGTAGGCGAACAGCACCGTCGGGCGGGTCGTTGTCGACCTGCCGGAACGCCGCGCGCAGCTCGTCAGGTCGTGCCCGCCGAGGTCGCGCAGCACCGCGTGCGACGCTCGGCGTCGGACAGGTCGCCAGCAGGGCGCGCCGAGCTGCGTCGTCGCCGGCGACCAGCCGCTCCCGCAGCGCGCTCGAGCGGGAGCGCGCAGCAGCCACTGGTACTCCTCGTTGCCCATCCCGTCGATGCGCTGCGCGCAGCGCCCCGCCGCCCGTCGCGGGCGAACAGCTCCTGCAGCCGGCGGCCGTACTTGACCTCGAGCACCTGCCAGCCCGCGGCGGCGAACATCCCCTGCCACCGGCCGATCGCGATGTCCGGCACGATCCGGTCGAGCGACTGCCGGTTGAGGTCGACGACCCAGAGCACCTCGCCGAGCCGCTGCACGACGCGGGTCGGCGACGCACTCCCAGACCGCGCCCTCGTCGAGCTCGGCGTCGCCGAGCAGGCTGATCTGCCGGCCGCCGGGCTCGACCTCGCCGAAGTGCGCGCTGGCGTAGCGGCGGGCGATCGCGCCCCAGACCGGCGCGGTCGCGCCGATCCCGACGCTGCCGGTCGAGTAGTCCGGCCGGTCGGGGTCCTTGGTGCGGCGACGGGTAGGGCTGCAGGCCGCCGAGCTCGCGCAGCCGCGGGAGGTAGGACGCGTCGAGCCGGCCGAGCAGGTCGTTCACCGCGTGCAGCACCGGGGAGGCGTGCGGCTTGACCGACACCCGGTCGGCCGCGGTCAGGCGCGTCGAACCACAGGGCGGTCATCACGCGTCACCAGCGAGGCGCTGGAGGCCTGGTGACCGCCGACCTTGACGCCGGAGTCGTTCGGCGTCGCGGTTCGCGGCCTGCACGATCGACGTCGCGAGCCACAGGACCCGCCGCTCGACCTCGCGCAGCACGTCGTCGGTGCCGGTGCCGGTGGTGTCGGCGACGGTGGTGTCGGCGACGGCCGCTTCCGCCCCGGCGGCGGGCGGCGCCGGCGCGGCGGGCGGCGCGGCGGGCGGCGGCGCTGGGGGCGGCGGCGCGGGGTCGTCCGGCCAGCCGGTGCCGGACGGCCGTCGGGTCAGCGGGGCGCTCACAGCAGCGGGAGCAGCAGTCCGGCCGCCGGCAGCGCGGCGACGGCGGTGCCGGCCAGCAGGGCGGCCGCCAGGGCCGCTCGCGGCAGCGGGGGCGGCGGGTGCAGCAGCCGCTCGGCCCGGACCAGCACCGAGCTGCCGCCGACGCCGAGCGCCCCCGCCGGCACCGGCCCGGCGCCGACCTTGGCCAGCGCCTGCGCCAGCACCCGGCCGCCGTGCCGCCTCGCGGCCCGGTCGTCGGCGAGCACCTCGACGAGCAGCGCCACCTGCTCGCGGGCGCTGCGGACCGTCCTCAGCCGCGGGAACGTCGCCCCGAGCGCCACGAACGGCAGCACGACGAGGTCGTGCCGGGCCGCGACGTGGGCCAGCTCGTGCTCCAGCACGGCGCGCACCTCGCGCTCGTCCAGGGCGGCGAGCACCCCCCGGGACAGCACGACGCGGGGGCGCAGCCCGGGCAGGCAGTACGCCACCGGCACGTCGTGGTCGACCACGTGCGTGCCGCGCAGCAGGGGGTTGCGGGTGGCGACCAGGTCGACGAGCACCCGGTGCCGGTGCCGGCTGCGCACGGTCCGCCAGGTCGCCCGGCCGAGCACCCAGAGCAGGCGTCCGAGGAGGGCGGCGAAGGCGGCCGCGGCGACGGCGGCCCACCACGGCAGGGCGACCGGCAGCGCCTGCCAGGCGGCCGTGGGGGTCGGGCCGGCCGGTGCCAGGGCGACCGTCGCCGTCACCTCGAGCAGCAGCAGGCCGGCGGCCAGGCCGATGGCCTGCCAGAGCAGCAGGGCGGCGGTGGGAGCGCGCAGCGGCCACTCGGCCCGGGTGAGGACGGGCACCAGCGCGGCGACGACGAGCAGGGCGAGCGCCTGCCCGACCGCTGCCGGCAGCACCGGATCAGCCGGCGTCGAGGGCGCGGCGCAGGGCCTGCGCGTCGGCGGACGAGACCGAGCGGGCGAACCGCTGCAGGGCGGCCTCCCGGTCGCCGGCCTGGCCCAGCGCCTGCTGCAGCAGCTCGGCCACGACGTCCTCCCGGGAGCCCGCTGCGGTGTAGGAGTGGGCCCGCGCGTCGCGGGTCCGGCGCAGCATCCCCTTGCGCTCCAGGCGGCCGAGCACCGTCAGCCAGGTGGTGTAGGCCAGGCCACGGTCGGCGAGGGCGTCCGCGACCTGCCGGGCGGTGAGCGGGCCGTCGGCGGCCCAGAGCACCTGCATGGCGGCGCGCTCGAGATCGCCTGGCCGGGTCATGGGCAGAGCGTAGGACGGAGGTGCCCGGGGCGTCCTGCCGGCCCGCCGGTCCGGCCGGGCGGGGCCGGGTGGCCGGCCGGGTGGCCCGGGAGGGCTCGCCGACCGGCCCGGTTGGAACTTCTACGTCGCGTAGGAGACACTCGGCGCATGCCGGACGTGATCGGGACAGCCCAGCCCCCCGGCGCTCAGGGCTGGCGGTGGGACTGGCAGCTCGCGGCCCGCTGCCGCGGTCGGGACGACCTGTTCTTCCACCCGCACGGCGAGCGCGAGCCGGCCCGCAGCGACCGGGACGCGGCCGCCAAGGCGCTGTGCGCGCGCTGCCCGGTCCGCCGCGAGTGCGCAGCGCACGCGCTGGAGATGGGCGAGCCGTACGGCGTCTGGGGCGGCTTCACCGAGGGCGAGCGGGAGGAGCAGCTCTACGGCAAGCGCGCGCCGCGGCGGCGCTGAGCCGCGGCTCGCGCCGCGCCCGCCCGCGACCGGTCCCGGCGGTTTCACGCCGGCCTCACGCCCGGCGTTGTGCAATGGCGGGCATGACCCCGCAGCCGTCCGACGCCGAGCCGACCGACGCCCCCCGGCTGACCGCCGCCGGGGTCGGTGCCGGCGCCGGCGCGGGGGTCGCTGCCGCCGGTGGGACGGCGGCGCTCGAGCGCGCGCTGTTCGAGGTCAAGCGGGTCGTCGTCGGCCAGGACCGGATGGTCGAGCGGATCCTGGTGGCGCTGCTCGCGCGCGGGCACTGCCTGCTCGAGGGCGTGCCCGGCGTGGCCAAGTCGCTGGCCGTCGAGACCCTGGCCCGGGTCGTGGGCGGCACGCAGCGTACGGCTGCAGTTCACCCCCGACCTGGTGCCGAGCGACATCGTCGGGACCCGGATCTACCGGCCGAGCAAGGAGGCGTTCGAGGTCGAGCTCGGGCCGGTCTTCGCCAACCTCGTGCTCGCCGACGAGATCAACCGGGCCCCCGCCAAGGTGCAGTCCGCGCTGCTCGAGGTGATGGCCGAGCGGCAGGTCTCGCTCGGCGGCGTGACGCACCCGCTGCCGACGCCGTTCCTGGTGCTGGCCACCCAGAACCCGATCGAGAGCGAGGGCGTCTACCCGCTGCCCGAGGCGCAGCGCGACCGGTTCCTGCTCAAGGTCGTCGTCGGGCACCCGACGATGTCCGAGGAGCTGGAGATCGTCCGCCGGATGTCGGTGCGACCCGCCGCGGGCCGACCCAGGTCCTCACCCTCGCCGAGCTGGTCGCGCTGCAGCGCCGCGGTCGACGACGTCTTCGTGCACCACGCGGTCGCCGAGTACGCCGTCCGGCTCGTGATGGCCACCCGCGACCCGGCGCGCTGGGGCGCCCCCGAGCTCGCGCCGGCTGCTGGCGCACGGCGCCTCGCCGCGCGGCAGCCTCGGGCTGGTGCAGGCCGGCCGGGCGCTCGCCGCTGCTGCGCGGGCGCGACTACGTCCTGCCGGCGGACGTGCACGACCTCGCGGTCGACGTGCTCGGGCACCGCCTGGTGCTGACGTACGAGGCGCTCGCGGACGGCGTGCCGGCCAGCCGGATCGTCGAGCGGGTGCTCGAGGTGGTCGAGGGTCCCCGGATCACCCCGACCCAGGACGTCGACGGCCGGTCGGGGGTGGCATGACCGGGCCGGCCGTGCTGCCGCGCCGGCCGGTCCCGGCTCCGCCTCGCCCGGCCCGCGCTTCCCCTGCCCTCGCTTCCCCTGCCCTCGCTTTCCCTGCCCTCGCTTCCCCTTCGCAACGTCTCTGCGGGGGCCCTCCGGAGTGCACTTGTGAAGGGGACGTGCGCTCGCGAAGGGGAGGCGCGGCGGGCCGGGCTGCTTCCCCTTCGCAACGTCTCTGCGGGGGCCCTCCGGAGTGCACTTGTGAAGGGGACGTGCCCTGGCGAAGGGGAGGCGCGGCGGGCCGGGCTGCTTCCCCTTCGCAACGTCTCTGCGGAGGCCCTTCGGGATGCACTTGCGCAGGGGACGTGTCCTCGCGAAGGGGAGGCGCGGCGGGCCGGGCTGCTTCCCCTTCGCAACGTCTCTGCGGAGGCCCTCCGGAGTGCACCTGTGAAGGGGACGTGCCCGCGCAAAGGGGAAGCGGGGCCCGGGGCCGCCGCCCACGGCGGCGCCAGGCTCGCCGCACCAGCCCGGACACCCCATGACCCGGCCACCCTCATGCCCCGGCCACCGCATGACCCCGGCCGCCGCATGAGCCCGGCCACCGCAGACCTGGACGGGCGCGCCGCCGCGCGGCTGTCGTTGCGGATCGGCCGGCGGCTGGACGGCCTGCTGCAGGGCCAGCACCTGGGCCTGCTGCCCGGTCCGGGCAGCGAACCGGCCGAGGCCCGGCCGTACGTGCCCGGTGACGACGTGCGCCGGATCGACTGGGCCGTCACGGCGCGCACGCTGGCGACCCACGTCCGGGAGGCGGTGGCGGAACGCGAGCTGGAGACGACGCTGGTCGTCGACCTGTCCGGTTCGATGTCGTTCGGTACGGCGCACTGGGAGAAGCGCGAGCTCGCGCTGTCGGTGGCGGCGGCGTTCGCGCACCTGGCGGCCGGCCCGGGCGACCGGACCGGCGCCCTGGTGCTGTCCGGTGCCGGGGTCCGCCGGGTGCCGCCGCGCTCCGGTCGGGCGGCGGGCCTGGCGATGCTGCACACGCTGGTGCACCACCCCGCGCTCCACCGGCGCCGGGCCGGGGCTGGCCGCGGCGCTCGCGCAGGTCGTCGACCCGCCGCGCCGCCGGGGCCTCGTGGTCGTCGTCTCCGACCTGCTCGACCCGGCGGGCGGGGCGAACGGCTGGCAGGCGCCGCTGCGCCGGCTCGCGCAGCGGCACGACGTGATCGTCGCGGAGGTGCTGGACCCGCGGGAGCTGGCGCTGCCCGACGTCGGGGTGCTCCGCCTGGTCGACCCGGAGTCCGGACGTGAGCTGGAGGTGCAGACCTCCAGCCGCCGGCTGCGGGAGCGGTACGCGGCGGCCGCCGCCCAGCGCCGCGCCGGCACGGCGGGCGCGTTGCGCGAGGCCGGCGTCGGGCACCTCGTGCTGCGCACCGACCGGGACTGGCTGCGTGACCTGGTGACCCACCTCGCCCGCCGGCGCCGGACCCGCGGGGTGGTCCGGTGACCCTGGCCGCGCCCGGCCGGCTGTGGCTGCTGCTGGTGGTGGCCGCCCTCGTGGCGGTGCACGTGGCCCAGGCCCGGCGACGGTCGGCGTACGCGGTGCGGTTCACCGAGCTGGACCTGCTGGCGAGCGTCGCCCCGCGCCGTCCGGGATGGCGCCGGCACGTACCGGCCGGGTTGCTGGCGCTGGCGTTGGTCGCCCTCACCGTCGGCTTCGCGCAACCTCAGGTCCAGGTCGAGGTCGCCCGCGAGCGGGCCACCGTGATGGTGGTGCTGGACACCTCGCTGTCGATGGAGGCGGTCGACGTCGAGCCGACCCGGATCGCCGCGGCCCAGCGGGCCGCCACCCGGTTCGTCGAGTCGCTCCCTCCGCGCTTCCACGTCGGCCTGGTGTCGTTCAGCGGTACGGCCGCCGTCGTCGTGCCACCGACGCAGGACCACCGGGCGGTCGACCCGGGCCGTGCAGGACCTCGGGCTGGACTCCGGGACGGCGATCGGCGAGGCGGTGCTGGCCAGCCTGGGCGCCCTGGCGCTGGTGCCCGGCGAGAGCGGCCAGGCGCCACCGCCGGCCCGGATCGTGCTGCTCAGCGACGGGACCAGCACCGTGGGCCGACCGGTCGACACCGCCGTCGCGGCAGCCCGGGAGGCGGGCGTGCCAGGTCTCGACGATCGCGTTCGGCACCCGGGACGGCCGGGTCGAGGTCGACGGCGTCGCGATCGCCGTGCCGGTCGACCGGGCGGCGCTCCGCTCGCTGGCGGAGCAGACCGGCGGCCGGGCGTACACCGCGGACAGCGGCGACGCCCTCGCCGAGGTCTACCGCGACATCGGCACGCAGGTCGGGACGACCACGGAGCCGCGGGACGTCAGCTACCGCTTCGCCGGCCTCGGCCTGCTGCTCGCCGCGCTCGCGGCGGCGCTCGGGCTGGCCTGGGGGACCCGGCTGCCCTGACCGGGGGGAACCGCGCCGGACGATCTTCCGTGCACCGGGTGGGGACAGGGTTCGCCCAGGCCGGAGCCGACAACTGCGGGTGGACGACCCGAACTTCCCGGCGTGTGCACACCGCGTGCACAGGAACCGGCGGGACTGTCCCCACCCCGTGCACCCGGCCGTCCACCGGCGCGGTCGACGGAGCCGGGCCGGCTGCCTACCGTCGGCCCCGGGAGGCACTCATGACCGTTCGCACCACCCCGGCCCCGCGCCGGACCGCCCGCCCGCCCGCCGCCGACCCGGCCCTCGACGAGGCGCTCGTCCACATCGGCGACCTGGCCGAGCGGATCTGGGCGGTCCGCAGGCTGCACGCCCCGGCCCGGCGCCGCGGCTGGCGAGGCCGGACGGCCTGCGCCGGCTGCGGCCACGCCCTGCCCTGCCCGACGCTGCAGGCCGTCGCCGCCGCCTGACCGCCCCCTGTGCCGGGCCGGCCGGGGCGGCAGGAGAGGCTGCCGGGACCATCACCGCCCGCACCAGGAGGACCCGTTGACCCAGCAGGCGCAGGAGTGGCGGCTGGTCCGCCGACCGCGGGGCTATGCCGTACCCGAGGACGTCGAGCTCGTCGACGTCGACGGTGCCCGCACCGCGGCCCGGCGAGGTGCTGGTGCGCAACCTGTACGTCTCGGTCGACCCGTACATGCGCGGCCGGATGAACGACGCCGCCTCCTACGCCGCGCCGTACCAGGTCGGCAAGGCGATGTGGGGTGGCGCGGTCGGCCGGGTGCTGGAGTCCGACGACGAGCGCTTCCCGGTCGGCGCCGCGGTCCGGCACGGCAAGGGCTGGCGCACCCACGCCGCGGTCCGGGCGTCGCGAGCTCGAGCGGGTCGACGAGAGGCCGCGCCGCTGCCGGCCTACCTGGGCGTGCTCGGCATGCCCGGCCTGACGGCGTGGGTCGGGCTGTTCGACATCGGCCAGGTGCGCCCCGGGGAGACCGTCTGGGTGTCGGCCGCGTCCGGCGCGGTCGGCGCGCTGGTCGGGCAGCTGGCCAAGCAGGCCGGCTGCCGGGTGATCGGCAGCGCGGGCGGCGCCGGACAAGTCGCGCGACCTCGTCGACGAGCTCGGGTTCGACGCCGGGCTGGACCACCGGGCCGGCGACCTCGAGGGCCAGCTGCGGGCCGCCGCGCCCGAGGGAGTCGACGTGTACTTCGAGAACGTCGGCGGTGACCACCTGCAGGCCGCCCTGTCGGTCCTCAACCCGTTCGGCCGGATCGCCGCCTGCGGGATGATCGCCGACTACAACGGCAGCAGCCGGCGGCCCGACAACCTCTTCCTCGTCGTCGGCAAGAAGCTGACCGATGCGCGGCTTCATCGTCTCCGACCACGCGCGCCGGACGGCGGTGTTCGAGCGGCACGTGTCCGGCGCTGCTGCGCGAGGGCCGATCGTCTACCCGGAGACCGTCGTCGAGGGGATCGAGCGGCACCTTCGACGCGTTCGTCGGGATGCTGCGCGGCGGCAGTCACCTCGGCAAGCTGGTGGTGTCGGTCGGCTGACGCCGGCGCGGGGGCCGGCAGGCGGGACTACTCGACCAGGTAGTCGCGGATCTGCCGGCCCATGGAGTACGTGAACGTGACGTCCGCGTAGAGCAGCGAGCCGATCTCCAGCGGACGGACCGGGGCGAGCGCCGCCGCCGGGTGCCCCTCCGGGAAGTCGAAGACGATGTCGTCGACGTTCGCCTCGTACATGTCCGCGACGAAGGGCAGTGGCAGCTCGACGAGCTCGCTGATCGCCGCGGCGCCGCCCTCGGGCCGGGGGAACTGGCGGTGGGCGTAGTAGTTGAGGTGGCCGCCGAGGGTGCCCAGCGGGTTGTCGGTGACGGTCGCCGTCGTCGTGATCACGGGGCGGTCGTCGACCGACAGCACCGAGGTGAGCGTGCCGTTCTCGACGGTGCCGCGCCGCACGCCGTGCCGGGCCGGGATGCCGGCGGCCTCCCGCGCGTACGTGATCATCCTGGGCGAGCTGTTCCAGTAGTAGGCGAAGAACCGGCCCGGCAGGGGCAGCGTGCCGTCGGCGGCCAGGCTGTCGTGCCCCTCGACCTCGACCGTCAGGTAGGTCAGCGAGAAGCCGCCGAAGCCGCTGGACTGCTCGGCGGGCAGCTCGTACATGTTCATCTGGATCTGCGAGTTCGGGTGGGCGGTCAGGCCAGGCGGCAGGACCGCGGCCAGCGCCGCCGGGTCCGCCCGGTACCCGATGATGATCATTCGGGCGTTCTTGATGAGCTGCGGGGCCGGCGGCGCCCAGAGCTGGGGAGGCATCCCGGTGTACGGGACGCGGACCGGTGTCATCGCACGGACCTCCGACCATCTACGGGTGGATCTTGGCGGCGCACCATCCCAACGGTCCGTCGAGGTGTCAACCACGCCGGCCACCCGGGGGCGGGCGCCACCGCCCGGCTCAGCGCAGCGCCAGGACCACCTTGCCGGTCAGCGTGCGGGCGTCCATCTCCTCCAGGACGGCGGGCGCCTCGCCCATCGGCCGGGTCTGCACGGGCACCGGCACGATCGCGCCGGAGGCCGAGCAGGTCGCGCACCTCGGCCCACTGCTCCTGCAGCAGCGCCGGCTCGACGGCGAGGAACGCGCCCCAGCCCACGCCGACGACGCTGACGTTGTTCAGCAGCAGCCGGTTGACCTTGACCGTCGGGATCTCGCCGCCGGTGAAGCCGACGACGAGCAGCCGGCCCTCGGGGGCGAGCGCGCGCACGCTGTCGGTGAACCGGTCGCCGCCGACCGGGTCGAGCACGACGTCGACGCCGCGCCCGCCGGTGAGCTCCTTGACCCGGGCGAGGAACCCGTCCGCGAGCACGACCTCGTCGGCGCCGGCCTCGCGGGCCGCCTCCGACCTTGGCCTCGGTGGACACCACCGCGATGCGTGCGCGCGCCGTACGCCTTGGCCAGCTGCAGGGTCGCGACGCCGATCCCGCCGCTCGCGCCGTGCACGAGCACCGTCTCGCCGGCCTGCAGGCGGCCCGCGCCGGCGCAGCGCGAACTGCACCGTCAGGTAGTTGAACGGCACGCCGGCGGCCGCCCGAAGCGACACCCCGTCGGGCAGCGGCAGCACGTTCGCGGCGCGGTCGCGACGACGGTCTCCTGCCAGCCGCCGACGCCGCAGAGCACGACGACCCGCTGCCCCGGCTCGAGCCCCGAGCCCTCCGGCGCGCTGCGCACCAGCGCCGGCGACCTCCGCGCCGGGCGAGAACGGCGGCTCCGGCTTGAGCTGGTACTGCCCGCGCGTGAGCAGCAGGTCCGGCCAGGCGACGCCGGCGGCGTGCACGTCGACGACGACGTCGTCCGGGCCGGCCGACGGCTCGGGCACGTCGACGACGGCCAGCGCCTCGGGACCGTCGAGGGCGGGGACCTGGACAGCGCGCACGGGGACCTCCGGGACGCGGGCGGGACTCGGCTCCGGACCGTACGCGACCGGCCGGCGGGCGCCCGCGCGAGGGCAGACTGCGGGCAGGTGCCCCGCCTGCGTGCTCGGCCCGCTGCTGCGCTTCGTCGGCGACGGCTGCGCCACCGTCTGGGTCGAGACCGACGAGCCGTGCGAGGTCGAGGTCCTCGGGCTGCCGGGCGCGCACCTTCCAGGTCGCCGGGCACTCGTACGCGCTGGTGCTGGTCGAGGGGCTGCCCGAGGCCGGCGCGACACGCCGTACGAGGTGCGGCTGGACGGCGCCGGGTCTGGCCGCGAGCCGGACAGCCCGTACCCGCCGAGCCTGATCCGCACCCGGCGGCCCGAGCGCGCCGGTGCGGCTGGCCTTCGGGTCCTGCCGGGTCGCCGGCGCCGCTCGACGACGCCGGACGCGGCGTCGACGCGCTGCACGCGCTGGCCGAGCGGATGCGCGCGCAGGACGTGGACGAGCTGGCCGGACGAGCTGCTGCTCGTCGGCGACCAGGTCTACGCCGACGAGAACATCGACCCGCGACACGCGGCCTTCATCGAGGGCCGGCGCGACACCTCGGTCGGCGCGGGCCCGGAGGTCGCCGACGTCGAGGAGTACACCCGGCTCTACCGGCACTCCTGGAGCGCCGCCGCCGGTGCGCTGGCTGCTGTCCACGCTGCCCACCGCCATGATCTTCGACGACCACGACGTGCGCGACGACTGGAACACCTCGCGCGGCCTGGCGCGAGCAGATGGCCGGCAGCTCGACTGGTGGCAGGCCCGCATCGAGGCCGGCCTCATGACGTACTGGCTGTACCAGCACCTGGGCAACCTGTCGCCGGCCGCGCTCGCGCGAGGACGACGCTGCTGGCCCGGCTGCAGCGCGAGGACGACGGCGAGGCCGCTGCTGCGCGAGCACGCCCGCGGCGCGCGGACGCCGAGGCCGACGGCGGCGGGCCGACCCGGTGGAGCTTCCGCCGCGACCTCGGCACCAGCCGGCTGCTGGTGCTCGACTCGCGCTGCGGGCGGGTGCTCGCGCGAGGACCGGCGCGAGATGCTCGACGAGCCCGAGTGGGCCTGGCTCGCGCGAGCAGCTCGAGGGCACGTACGACCACCTGCTGCTCGCCAGCTCGCTGCCGTACCTGCTGCCGCCCGGGGTGCACCACCTCGAGGCGTTCGACGAGGCGCTGGCCGCCGGGGCGTGGGGCCGGCGGTTCGCGCGCTGGGGCGAGGCGCTGCGGCAGGCCGCCGACCTCGAGCACTGGGCGGCGTTCGGGACGTCTCGTTCGCCCGGATGACCGACCTGCTGGCGGACGTCGGCTCGCGGCCGGACGCGCCGGCGACGGTGACGTTCCTGTCCGGCGACGTGCACTTCGCCTACCTGGCGCAGGCCCGGTTCCCGGCCCGGCCGGAGGTGACGACCCGGGTCTACCAGGCCGTGTGCAGCCCGCTGCGCAACCCGCTGCCGCCGCGTGGTGAGCGTCGGCCAGCGGTTCGCCTGCTCGCGGGTGGCCGACCGGATCGGCCGGGCGCTCGCGCGCTCGGTGCGGGTGGCCCCGCCCGAGATGGCCTGGCAGGTCAGCGGCGGCCCGGCGTTCGGCAACGAGGTCGCCACCCTCGACCTCGACGGCCGCCGCGCGCTGCTGACCGTCGAGAAGCGCCGTCCCCGGTCCGGCGCTCGAGACCGCCGTTCGCCAGCCGGCTCGCCTGAGCCGGCCGTGCCGCCGCTGCTGCCCCGCGCCCGGCGCGCCTCGCGGGCGGTCGCGGCTCGGCGCGCGTGCTCGCCAGCGCCGCGCTGCAGCCGCTGGGCGCCCGGCTCGGGCGGCCGCGCCGCCCAGCAGGGGCTCGTGCTCGGGGCGCTGGCGCTCGGCATGCCGCACGGCGCCGCCGACACCGAGCTGCTGCGGTCCGCGGCGCACGGCGACCGGCGCCGGCACGCCGCGCTGGTCGGCGGCTACGCCGCGCTGGCGGCGGCGGCGACCGCCGTCGTGTCCCGCGGCGGCCCGGCCGTCGACCGGCTCGTGCTGGTCGGCAGCGCGGCGCACTTCGCCGAGGGCGAGCTGGCCTGCTGGCGCACCCGGCCGGCGGACGCCGCGGGCGTCGCTGCTGCGCGCGCTCGCCGCCGCCACCACCACCGTCGCGCTGCCCGCCGCGGTCGGCGCCGCCCACCGCTGCCCCCGAGGTCGGCGTCACCGGCGCGCTCGGCGACCTGCCCGACCGGGCGACGGGGGAGCCCCGCGGGCTGGCGCTGCTCGGGCGCGCCCGCCGCGGTGCGCGGCCTCGCGGGGCTGGCCCTCGGCGGCGCGGGCCTGCTGCTCGCCCGCGGCGACCGGAGGCCGCGGCCGACACCGCGCTGCTGACCGCGCTCGACCTCGTCGCGCCGCCCGCGACGGCGTTCGCCGGCGTACTTCGGCGGCTGGCACGCCCTGCGCCACACCGCCCGGGTCGTCGACGCCCTCGTCGCCCGCGGCGAGCTGCCCGAGCAGCCCGGCCTGGCCCCGCGGTCGCGGTGCTGGCCCGGCGCAGCGCGTGGGCCGCCGGGGTCGGCCTGGTCGCCGCCGCCCTGCTCGCCGCCCGCGACCCGCGGCACGCCAGCGACAACGCGTTCGCCGCCGTGCTCGGGCTCACCGTCCCGCACATGACGACCGTCGCGCTGGAGCTGTCGGCGCGCGGGGGCTGGACAGCAGCGGCCGCCGGCGTCTCCTGGCGCGTGACCTCCCTCTCGTACGCCGCCGGCGAGCTCCGTCCCCGCCGCTGCTCGACCGCACGATCGGCGCCGACCTCGAGCGGACCGTCGCCCTGCACGGCGACCGCGAGGCGCTCGTCGAGTGCGCGACCGGCCGGCGGTGGACCTACGCCGAGCTCGACGCCGACGTCGACGACGTGGCGCGCGGGCTGCTCGCGCCTCGGGCTCGCAGGCGGGGGACCGGGTCGGCATCTGGGCGCCGAACTGCGCGGAGTGGACGCTGCTGCAGTACGCGACCGCGAAGGTCGGCGCGGTGCTCGTCACCGTCAACCCGGCGTACCGCACGCACGAGCTGGCGTACGCGCTGCAGCAGTCCGGCACCCGGCTGCTCGTGGCGGCCGAGCGCTTCAGGACCAGCGACTACCGCGCGATGGTCGAGCGAGGTGCGCCCCGACTGCCCGGCGCTGGAGCACGTCGTCCTGCTCGGCACCCGCGACTGGGACGACCTGCTCGCCGGCGGCAGCGCGGTGCCGGTCGAGGCCGTTGCGCGAGCGGTCGGCGCGGCTGTCGGCCGGACGACCCGATCAACATCCAGTACACGTCCGGGACGACCGGGCTTCCCCAAGGGCGCGACGCTGTCGCACCGCAACATCCTCAACAACGGCTTCTTCGTCGGCGAGCTGTGCGGCTACACCGAGCAGGACCGGGTCTGCATCCCGGTGCCCTTCTACCACTGCTTCGGCATGGTGATGGGCAACCTCGCCTGCACCTCGCACGGCGCCTGCATGGTCATCCCGGCGCCCGCGTTCGACCCGGCGGCGACGCTGCAGGCGGTGCAGGACGAGCGCTGCACGTCGCTGTACGGCGTGCCCACGATGTTCATCGCCGAGCTCGGCCTGCCCGACTTCGCGTCGTACGACCTGTCGTCGCTGCGCACCGGGATCATGGCCGGCTCGCCGTGCCCGGTCGAGGTGATGAAGCGGGTCGTCGGCGAGATGGGCATGACCGAGGTGACCATCTGCTACGGCATGACCGAGACCTCGCCGGTCTCGACGCAGACCCGCGCGGACGACGACCTCGAGCGGCGGGTGTCCACGGTCGGGCGGGTGCACCCGCACGTCGAGGTGCAGGTCGTCGACCCGGTGACCGGCCGAGGTCGTGCCGCGCGGGCAGGCGGGCGAGCTGTGCACCCGCGGCTACTCGGTGATGCTCGGCTACTGGGAGCGAGCCGGAGCAAGACCGCCGAGGCGTCGACGCCGAGCGGCTGGATGCACACCGGCGACCTCGCGGTCATGGACGAGCAGGGCTACCTGTCGGATCGTCGGGCGGATCAAGGACCTGGTCATCCGCGGCGGCGAGAACGTCTACCCGCGCGAGGTCGAGGAGTTCCTCTACACCCACCCGGACGTCGTCGACGTGCAGGTGGTCGGCGTGCCGGACGTGCGGTACGGCGAGGAGCTGATGGCCTGGGTGAAGCTGCGCGAGGGGGCCGAGCCGCTGACCGCCGAGGCCGTGCGGGAGTTCGCCACCGGGCCGGCTGGCGCACTTCAAGGTGCCGCGCTACGTGCACGTCCTCGGGCCGGACGAGGACTTCCCGATGACCGTCACCGGCAAGGTCCGCAAGGTCGAGATGCGCGAGCGGGCCGTCGACGATGCTCGGGCTGCAGGACGCCGACTCGGTGCAGACGGCCTGACGCCGGACACGGAGGGGCCCGGCCGCAGCTGCGGACCGGGGCTCCTCGGTGTGCTGAGGGGACGGGCTACTTCACGACCGTCACGGCGCCGGTCGCGGCGTTCCAGCGCAGGGTGCCGCGCTGGAAGACGCTCTCCCGGCCGCCGGGCGCGGCCCGCTCGTCCGAGACCGGCAGCCCCAGGGAGCCCCCCGAGCCGCCGAGCTCGCGGTAGCGCTGCAGGATCGCGCCGTGCACCTCGACGGTCCCGGTGCCCGCCGACCAGTAGATCGCGCCGGCGGTGAAGGAGGACACCCGCCCGCCGGGGGTGTCGGACTCGTCCGAGGTCGGCATGCCGAGCGGCGAGGCCGGCCCGCCGAGCGCGTCGTACTTCTGGTTGATGCCGCCGTGCACCTCGCGGGCGCCGGTGGCGGGTGACCAGTAGATCGAGCCGTTCGCGAACCGGTTGCTCCGACCGCCGGCGACGCCGTACTCGTCGGTGACCGGCACGCCGAGCGCCGAGCTGGGGCCGCCGAGGGCGTCGTACTTCTCGTTGATGCCGCCGTGCACCTCGCGGGCGCCGGTCGGCGGGGTCCAGTAGATGTCGCCGCGCTGGAAGTCCACCTTCTGCGCACCGGGCACCGCGTGCTCCCGGACGATCGCCTGGCCGAGCGGGCTGTTCGCGCCGCCGAGGGCCTCCCACTTGTCGCCGATCGCGCCGCCGAGGTCCGGACGGCCGACGACGTAGGCCGAGGTCCAGATCGTCTGCGGGCGGACGATGTCACCGGTCTTGGTGGCCGCCCACATCTGGTTGCCACCGGCGTAGATGCCGACGTGGTAGATGCCACCCGAGTCGTAGGTGAAGATCAGGTCGCCGACCTGCTTCTGGTCCTGGGCGACGTGCGGGATCGCGGCGTACTGGTCGCGCGAGACCCGCGGCAGGTTCACGCCGAACTGGCGGAACACGTGGCTGGTGAAGCCGGAGCAGTCGAACGTGCTCGGGCCGGTCGAGCCGTAGGAGTAGGCCTTGCCGTACTCCTTGGCGGCGGTGTCGACGATGAGCTGCCCGTACGTCGCCGCGGACGCGGCGGTCGGGCGCAGTGCGGACGCCAGCGGCGCCGCGACGAGAGCGAGCAGGAGCGCGGCGATGAAAACGCGCGCGCGGGAGATCGGTGCGGACTCCGCGGACAAGCAGGTTCCCTTCCCAGGCGCCTGCGGAGTTAGCTGTCGGGTTCGGAGCTGGTGCCCCGGTCGCGCACGCGCGACTTCACCCCAGGACCGGTCGTGGCGACCGGTCCGGTCGAGAGTGGTTCCCCCGCCCCTGTCTCTGGCAGTGCGTCAGCGCGAGTCGCGGCGAGACAGGGCTCGGCGTTGCCGCGGTGCGTGGAGATGCCATGTCCGGCATGGCGCGACCACGGTAGCCGAACCGCCACCTTTCGTCTCCTACCGGTTCGATCCGGACCCGGACCGCCCGGCTTCCCGCAGGGGTCGCAGCGCTCGCGCACCCGGCGGGTCAGCGCGCGATCGACACCCCGCCGTCGACGACCAGCGTCTCGCCGGTGATCCAGCTGGCGTCGTCGGAGAGCAGGAAGGCGGCGGCCTTGGCGGTGTCGGTCGGCACGCCGAGCCGGCGCATCGGGTAGGCCGCTGCGACCTCGTCCTCGCGCCCCTCGTACAGCGCCCGGGCGAAGGAGGTCTTGACGACGGCCGGGGCGATGGCGTTGACCCGGGCGACCGGGCCGAGCTCCACGGCGAGCTGCCGGGTCAGGTGAAGCAGGGCGGCCTTGCTGGCGTTGTACGCCCCGATCGGGGAGCCCGCGCGGAGCCCGCCGACGCTCGCCACGTTGAGGATGCTGCCCCCGCGCTCGGACATCCCCGCCCGCCACACCTGCTGCGTCCAGCCGAGCACCGCGGTGCAGTTGACCTCGAAGACCTTGGCGACCGCGTCGAGGTCGGCGTCGACCAGCGGCCCGTACTGCGGGTTGACGGCGGCGTTGTTGACGAGGTGGTCGAGCCGGCCGAAGCGGGACATCGCCTCGCTCACCGCGGACTCCTGATGGGCCCGGTCGTCCGCGCTGCCCCGGACGCCCAGGGCGACCTCCGGGCCCAGGCCCGCCACGGCCGCGTCGAGCTCGTCCTGCTTGCGGGCGGTGATGACCACCGAGCCGCCGCGGTCGACGACCTCCTGGGCGATGGCCAGGCCGATGCCCCGGGTCGCACCGGTGATCAGGGCCACCCGCCCCGCGAAGTCCCTCTCCATCTGCCCGCTCCCTCGTGTCCCGCCCCGGCTCGTCCGGATCCGGCCTGTCCACGACGGTCCCGCACGACACCTGCGCGACCGGAGGCGCCCCGGGCTTTCGCTCGCCCGACGATGCAGATAATGTGCGCGCGGCGAGGAGACCGGTGGCGAACCGGCGGCACCGGGGTGGGGTGGCATGGGCGGACGGCGTGACTCGCGCACCGAAGGGGCGCAGCGGAGCGACGGGACGCAGCACACGGACCGGGTGCAGGAGCTCGAGCTCGAGGCCGCCCCGGTGGCGGCCCCGACGGCCCGCCGGGCGCTGCGCACGATGCTGGTCGGCAGCCCGCTCGCGGCCCGCGGCGACGCCGCCGTCCTCGTGCTCTCGGAGCTCGTCTCGAACGCGGTCCTGCACGGTCGGTCGCCGCTGACCGTCGTCCTGTCGCTCGGCGCCGAGCGGCTGCGCGTCGAGGTCCGGGACGCCAGCCCCGTGAGCCCGTCGTTCGGCGTCCTCGACCCGACGGCGCTCACCGGTCGCGGGATGCTGCTCGTGGCCTCCAACGCGGACCGCTGGGGGGTCGAGCCGACGGCGTCGGGCAAGACGGTCTGGGTCGAGTTCGGCCCGGTCCCGGTCGCCGACGACGTCGACGTCGAGGCGCTGCTGGCGGCCTGGGCCGACGACCTGGCCGACCCGGCCGCCGAGGTCGTCACCGTCGTGGTCACGAACGTCGACACCCGGTTGCTGGCCCGGGCCGAGGCGCACGTGGAGGCCCTGCTGCGCGAGCTGTCACTGCTGGGGCTGGCCAGTTCCGCTCCCGTCTCCCAGCTGCAGGCGGCCGAGCGGGTGGTCTCGGCCGCCTCCGCGGTGGAGGAGATGCGCACCGAGGTCAAGCGGCAGCTGGTGGCGGGGGTGCGCGGCCGGCTGACGCGCATGGACATCACCCTGGACATCACGCGTATCGACGCGGAGTCGGTGCGGGACTTCGCCACCGCGGTCGACATCGCCGACCGGCTGTCCCGGGCCGGGTCACTGCTGACCGAGCCCACCCCGCGTGAGCTGTCCGACGCGCGGCAGACGTTCCTGCGGCGGGTGCTGGCCCAGCTCGGCGTCTGACCGGCCGGCCGGTGGGCGACCACCGGAACGGCCGGGCCTGGGCCGACGGTTCCGGTGGCCGGCCGTCGGGGTCAGACCGTCTCGGGCACCCGCAGGTGGGCCAGCGCGAGGTCGAACTCGCCCATGTCCAGGATCTGCATGTCGTTCTCCTGCACCGCCGTGCGGCGCATCTCCTGGGCGAACTCGCGGGTGGCCTCCAGCTCGGCCCGGCTGTCGAAGGTGACCGAGCCGACCGCGCGGCCGGTCGCCCGGTCGACGAACATGCTGCCGCTGCAGAACCCGGGCAGCTGCTCCCAGGCCGGCAGCAGGGTGGAGCTGAAGAACTCCATCGTCTTGGACAGGCCGCTCGGGTCGACCTTCACCCAGGTGACCCGCGCGCACGCGGTCGCGGGCGCCTCGTGCGCCCGGTGCATGGCGGCGATCTCCCACACGTCGATCGTCGGGGTGCCGCCGAACAGCTCAGCCGCCCGGTCCCGGAGCGGGCGCACCCCGGCGTCGCTGGCCTCCAGGGACGGCAGGTCGCGCCAGGCGGTCGTGACGATGCAGCTCCCGGACTCCCGGTCGACCAGGCAGGACAGCCCGATGCAGCCGTCCATCTCCAGCACCGGGTTCATCACGTCGTCCCGGATGTAGGCGATCGCGTCGTCCAGCCGGTCCTTCTCGGCCCGGATCGCGGTGGATCGTGCGTACATCTCCACCAGCTCCTCTCGCTGGGATGCGCGGGCCGCACCCCTGCGGTGTGCCCGCCGCGTCCGACAGTGCTCCGAGAAGCCGGGCCTGCCAAGGGTCCCCGGGCCGACCGGCATGACCTCGCTCACATCCGGTCTGGCACCCGTCCAGCCGGGAAGGTAGTTGCCAGCGCAACAACCCAGTCCGCGAGATGGAGTTTCCCCGTGACCGACCTGTTCTCCCCCTTCCGACTCGGCCCGCTGACGCTGGCCAACCGCTTCGTGATGGCACCGATGACCCGCAACCGCGCCGGCGAGGGACAGGTCCCGACGGCGCTGATGGCGGAGTACTACGCGCAGCGCGCCTCCGCCGGGCTGATCGTCACCGAGGGCGTCCAGCCGTCCGCGGTCGGCCAGGGCTACCCGCACACCCCGGGCCTGCACACCGACGAGCAGGTGCGGGGCTGGCGACTCGTCGCCGACGCCGTGCACGCGGCGGGAGGCCGGGTGGTCGCCCAGCTCATGCACGTGGGCCGGATCGGACACCCGGACGTGGCCGGCCTGCAGCCGGTCGCGCCGTCCGCCGTGACCCCGGCCGGTGAGGTCTTCACCGGCTCGGGCATGGAGCCGTTCACCGCGCCGCGTGCCCTGGACACCGACGAGCTGCCCGGGATCGTGGCCGAGTTCGTCGACGCGGCCCGGCGCGCCGTCGCCGCCGGGCTGGACGGGGTGGAGCTGCACGCCGCCAACGGCTACCTGCTGCAGCAGTTCCTGTCCGACAGCACCAACGCCCGGACCGACGCGTACGGCGGGTCGGCGCAGAACCGGGCCCGGTTCGTCATCGAGGTCGCCACCGCGGTGGCCGCGGAGATCGGCCCGGAGCGCGTCGGCATCCGCATCTCGCCGGCCGGCACGTTCAACGACATCGCCGAGACCGACACCGAGGCGACCTACTGGGCGCTCCTGGAGGGCCTCGACCCGCTCGGGCTGCTCTACCTGCACGTCGTCGAGGGGCCGGAGACCGACTACGCCGAGGGCCTGCGCAAGCGCTGGAGCGGTCCGTTCGTCCTCAACACCGGCTTCACCGGGGTCTCCAGCCTGGCGGCCGCCCAGGGCGCGGTCGACAGCGGGGCGACCGACCTGTTCAGCCTGGGCCGGGCGTTTGTCGCCAACCCGGACCTGGTCGAGCGGCTGCGCAGCGGCGCGCCGCTCGCCGAGCCCGACCCGGCGACCTTCTACGGCGGCGGCGCCGAGGGCTACACCGACTACCCGGCGCTGCCCGCCTAGTCCGAACCGCACGACGAAGGTGCCCGGCCCCGAGAGGGCCGGGCACCTCGTCGTCCTCCGGTCAGGCCGCGAGCGCCGCCGTCGCCTCGGACCGCTGCCGGCGGCTGCGGCCGAACCGCAGGTACAGCGACGGCAGCACGAACAGGTTGAGCAGCGTCGAGGTGATCAGCCCGCCCAGGATGACGATCGCCATCGGGTGCTCGATCTCGTGACCGGGGATGCTGCCGGCGACCGCCAGCGGCACGAGCGCCAGGCCGGTGGCGAGCGCGGTCATGAGGATCGGCGCGAGCCGCTCCATCGCCCCCCGCAGCACCAGCTCGGGCCCGAAGGCCATCCCCTCCTCGTGCTCCAGCCGCTGGAAGTGGCTGATCATGAGGATGCCGTTGCGGGCGGCGATCCCGAAGACGGCGAGGAAGCCGACCAGCGAGCCGAGGGACAGCACGCCGTCCGCCGAGCCAGACCGCCAGCACGCCGCCGACCAGTGCCATCGGCAGCAGCAGGAACGTCAGCACCGCGAGGCGCAGGCTGCCGAACGCCGCCTGCAGCGAGCAGGACGATGGTCAGCAGCGCGGCCGCGCCGAACAGCAGCAGCCGGTCCTGCGCCGCCTGCAGCTCGGTCGACTCGCCGAGCACCTCGACGTGGTAGCCGGTGCGGGAACTCGACGGCTGTCCACGGCGTCGGTGACCTCGTCGACCACCGCGCCCAGGTCGCCGGCCTGGACGTTGGCGCCGACGTCGATGCGGCGGGACTGCTGCTCGCGCTCGATCGCGTTCGGCGTCGGCGCCATCCGCACCGTCGGCGACGTCGGCGCAGCCGCACGCGGGTGCCCTGCGGCGTGTCGAGCTGCATGTTCTCCACGTCCGTCACGCTGTCGCGCGCCGAGGGGATGGACGTGACGTGCACGTCGTACGCCCGGCCGCCGGCGTAGATGTCGCTGACCTCCTCGCTGGCGATCATCGTCGAGGACTGCCGCCGGATGTCGCCGGGGGTCAGGCCGTGCGCGGCGGGCCGCCTCGAGGTCCGGCTCGACCTCGATGTGCGGCAGGTCGGTCTGCAGCGAGGCGTGCGCGTCGACGATCGCCCGGGATGCCGGCGATCCTGCCCTCGATCTCCTTCGCCTTCTCGCGCAGCACCGCGAGGTCGGGCCCGTAGATGCGCACGACGATCGACTCGCTGGACCCGGTGAGGACCTCCTTGATCCGCTCCCGCAGGTAGGTCTGCACGTCGCGGTACAGGCCCGGGTAGGCCTCGACGGTGTGCTGCACGTCCGCCAGGGCGGTCGTCGTAGTCCACGGCGGGGTCGACGCTGATCCAGTTCTCGCCGAAGTCGACGCCGTAGACCTCGTCGGCGAGCAGGGCCTGGCCGATGTGCGCGCCGCAGTTGCGCACGCCCGGCGATCTTGCTGCAGGTCCTTGCAGGCGGCGACCGAGATCCGGTACTCCTCGGTGACCGACGTGCCCGGCTGGGTCAGCCAGTGCATGAGGAAGTCGCGCTCCTTGAAGTTCGGCAGCAGCTGGCTGCCCAGCGTCGGGGCGGCGAGCAGCGCCGGCCAGCGTGACGCGCGAGCGCGCCGGCCACCGCCGGGCTCGGTCGGCGCAGCACCGGCGCGAGCGACCGCCCGGTAGCCCGCGCTTGAGCACGCGCAGCAGCGGCGGGCTCGCGCGGCGTGAGCGTCCCCCCGATTGAGCATCACCAGGCACAGGGCCGGGGTGACCGTCAGCGCCACGACCATCGAGACGAGCACGGCGAGCCCGTACGACAGGACCAGTGGCCGGAAGAACGAGCCCGACAGGCCCTCGAGGAACAGCACCGGCACGACCGCGACGACGTTGATGACGGTGGCGTACGTGATCGCGGAGCGGACCTCGACGGAGGCGTCCAGCACGATCCGGAACGTCGAGCTGGGGCTGCCCTGCGCGCGGGCCTGGCGCAGCCGCCGGACGATGTTCTCCACGTCGATGATGGCGTCGTCGACCACCACCCCGATGGCGACGACCAGCCCGGCGAGCACCATGACGTTGACCGTCGTGCCCGTCGCGTCGAGCACCAGCAGCGCTGCCACCAGCGAGAGCGGGATGGCCACCAGGCGGATGAAGGCGGTGCGCCACTCGAACAGGAACGCCACGATGATGAGGACGACGAGCAGGACGCCGACGAGCATCGCCCGGGTCAGGTTGTCGATGGACTGCTCGATGAACGTGGCCGGCCGGAAGATCGTCGTGTCGATCTCGATGCCGCGCAGGCCGGGGGCCATCTCCGCCAGGGCCTGCGTCCACCCCGTTGGTCACGTCCATGGTGTTCGCGCCGCGGTACTTCTGGACCACCAGCATGATGCCCGGGCCGTCGTTGATGACGGCGTCGCCCCACAGCGGGCCGGGGTCGACGAGCACCTCGCCCAGGTCGGACATCCGCAGGACCCGGCCGTCCCGCTCGACCACCGGCACCTGCCCGAGCTGCTCGGGCCCGACGATCGGCTGGACGTGCTGGACGTTGAACCGCTGGCCGGCGGTCTCGACGAAGCCGCCGGTGCCGACGACCGCGCCGTCGGAGTAGCGCAGCAGCCCGGCATCCAGCGCGTCCGCGCCGGCGTCCATCACCTGCTGCAGCGTCACGTCGTTCTGGGCCAGCTTCTGCGGGTCGACCTGCACGTGCCGCTGAGGCAGCCGCTCGCCCCAGATCGCGACCTGGGCGACACCGGGCACCCGCAGCAGCCGGGCCCGGACCTTCCAGTAGGCGATCGTCGACATGTCGATCAGGTCGACGGTGTCGGAGCTCATCCCGATCTTCATGATCCGGCTGGTCGACGACAGCGCCGGCATCATGAACGGCGGGCTGGCCCAGGTCGGCAGGGTCGCGGTGACCTGCGAGATCCGCTCGGAGACCAGCTGTCGGGCGCGCAGCTCGTCGGTGCCGCGCTCGAAGATGAGCTGGATCGACGACAGCTGGGCCACCGACTTGGATCGCAGCGCCTCCAGCCCCTCGATGCCGTTGAGCTGGTCCTCGATCGGCACCGTGATGAGCTCCTCCACCTCGTTCGAGGAGTTGCCCAGCGCGATCGTCTGGATCTCCACCCGCGGCGGCGCGAACTCGGGGAACACGTCCACCTTGGTCCGCGGGATCTCGGCGAAGCCGAACGCGAGCATGGCGGCCGCGAGAAAGACGACGAGCCACCGGAAGCGCAAGCTCCGGCTGACGATGAATCGCATCAGCGCACCTTCCTGGTCGTTCTGGCGATCTCGCCGCCGTCAGTGGGCGCCCGAGATGTTGAGCTCGGCGCCCCACACCTCGGCCATCCCGGTGGTCACGACCGGGGTGCCGGCCGGCGGACCGCCGGTCAGGAACACCCGGTTCCCCTCGATCCGGTCCACCACCACGGGTTCGCGGACGAACCGCAGCGGCTGCGGGGACCGTGTAGACCCAGGTCTTGCCGACCCGGTCGTAGAGCAGGGCCTCGTACGGGACCTCGGTCAGTCCTCCGCCGGCGAGCACCTCGGCGGTGCGCAGTCCGACCCGCGCGGCGCCGTCCTCGGTGAAGGTCACCGGCTTGACGCCGGCCGCGTTCGCGGTGCCGAGCTCGGCCGGGGAGTACGCCTCCGCGGCCTGCTCCTTGGCCCCGCTGCAGGCGGACAGGCTCAGCCCCAGGACCAGCAGGGCCACCGCAGCCCGGGAGGACCGGACCCGGGCCGGGCTCACGCCTGCTCCGTGCGCGGTGCGACCCGGCGCTCCGGCGTCCCGGGCGGCGGCCCGTCCGGGTGGCCCACCGACGCGGGGCTGCGGCGCCGGTCGTGCCGCCCGTTCCCGCTGGCGTCCACCGGCCCGGCGTACGCCCGCGGGTGCGGGACGTCGCTCGGTGGGGCAGCCGGCGGCTGCTCCGCCGGTGGCTGCTCCGCGCGCGGCAGCACGACCAGGTAGAGCGCCGGCAGCAGCAGCAGGGTGACGAGCGCGGTGCTCACCAGGCCGCCGAGCACCACCACGGCGAACGGGTGGAGCAGCTCCAGGCCCGCCCGGTTGCCGAGCAGCGCCGCCGGCAGCAGCAGCGCGGCGAGCGCTGCGCTGGTGGCCAGGACCGGCCGCAGCCGGTCGGAGGCGGCGCCCGTGACCCGGGCCACCCGTCCGGGTCCGTCGGTCGGGTCGGTCAGGTCGGTCGCCTGGACGTCGGACACCAGCACGGTAGTGGTCCGGACGGCCAGCGCCAGGACGGCCACCAGCCCGAGCAGCGCGCCCAGGGTCAGGTCGAGGCCGACCAGGCCGGCCGCCACCAGGCCCCCCACCAGGCTCAGCGGGAGCAGGGCCGCGACGAGCGCCGGCGAGCCGCCAGCTGCCGAAGGCAGCCTGCAGCAGCAGGAACGCGGCGACCAGGCAGGCGCCGGCGACGCCGGCCACCCAGCCCAGGCCCATCTCCTCCGCCGTGCTGCCCAGGACGACCTCGGCGTGGTACTCCAGCGGCAGGTCCACCGCGGCCAGCGCGATGCGCAGGTCCTGCGCCACCGCGCCGGCGCTGCGCCCGTCGAGCCCGGCCGTGATGTCGATCCGGCGCGAGACGGCGTCCCGGCTGATCACGGCGGGTGCCTCCGCGAGGCGGACGTCGGCGACCTCGCCGAGGGCCACGTGGCCCCCGCCGGGCCGGTCGATGAGCATCGAGCGGATGCTGTCGAGGTCCTGACGGGTCTGCGGGGTGCCCTGCACGACGACGTCGAAGACCCGCTGCTGCTCGAAGACGCTGCCCACCTGGATGCCCTGCAGCAGGGTCGCCTCGGCGCGCCGGACGTCACCGGGCGTCAGCCCGACCGCCTGCGCCTTGGCCAGGTCCACCTCGATCTCGACGGTCGGCTGCACGGGCGGCAGCTGCACGGTCGGGGAGACCACCCCGTCGACCCTGGACATGGTCTGCCGGATCCGGTCGGCCTCGCGGCGCAGGATCTCCGGGTCCTGGCCGAAGAGCCGGACGGCGAGCGGCTGGTCCAGGCCGGTCAGCAGCGACAGGCTGTCCCCGCGCACCGCGTTCTCGCCGCGGAGCAGCGACCCGACGTCACGCATCTTGGTGGCCGTGTAGCTGCTGACCTCGGACCGGACGTCGCCGGTGTCGGCGACGGCCTCGCGGATCGCGGCGGCCGTCCGGTCGTGGTCGGCGTCGCTCTCCAGGGCCACCCAGACGTCGCTGCTGTTGACGTTGACCACCCGGTCGCCGGAGACGGCCCGGCCGACGGTGGCGGCGACCGCGGCCACGCCGGGAACCGCCTGCAGGTCGCGGCTCACGCCGTTGGCGATCTCGGTCATCCGGGGCGCCGAGGTGCCGGCCGGGGCGTCCAGCCGCACCAGGAGGTTGCGGTCCTGGAAGCTCGGGACCAGCGACGCGTTGAGGAAGGGCAGGACGGCCAGGCCGACCAGGGCGAGCGCGAGCGCGGTGAGCACGACCGGCCGGCGGCCGGCGCTGAACCGGCGCAGACCGGTGCGGTACCGGTCGGACAGGCGCGCGGACAGCCCCTGCTGAGCGGGCGCCGCCGGCTGCCAGCCGGCGTAGACCAGGCTCTGCAGCGCGGGCGTGGCGGTGACCGCGACGACCAGGGCCGCGGCGACCGCGAGCCCGTAGCGCGAGGACCATCGGGGCGAGGAACGCGCCCGGTCGTCCCTGGACCGCCACCACCGGCAGCGCGACCAGGCCCGCCAGGAGCGAGGCGTACACCAGCGGCCGGCGCAGGCCGCTCGAGGCCTGCTGCACCACGGTGCCGACCGGCTGGTCCGCCGAGCCGCTCCGGCGGCGCAGCCCGCGGGTCACCCGGTCGCCGGCGGCGACCGCGTCGTCGACGACGATCGTCACCGCGGCGGCGAGGCCGCCGAGGACCAGGGCGTTCAGCGGCTGGCCCAGCAGCCCGAGCAGGACGACGGCGGACGAGCACCGACAGCGGGATGACGAGCGCCGCGACCAGGACCGAGCGCCAGGACAGCCGCAGCGCGAGCAGGGCGGCCAGCAGGAGGGCGAACCCGGCCAGGAGCGCGACGCCGAGGGTGCCCAGCGCATCGTCGAGGTAGTTCGCCGGCCGGAACAGCGACGTGTCCGTGGTCATCCCGGTCAGGCCGGGCCGCAGCGTCTCCAGGGCCTCCTCCACGCCGCGGGTGACCTCGGTCGTGCTGGCGCCCGGGAACTTCTCCACGACGAGCAGCAGCGCCGGCTCGCCCGCGATCGAGGCGTCACCGATGAGCGGCTGGTGGTCCACGGTGAGGGTGGCGACGTCACCGAGCCGCATCGTGCCCTCGGTCCCGTCCAGCGGCACCTTCGCCAGCTCGGCGGGGTCGGCGATCTTCTCCAGCAGGTGCCGGACCTGCAGACGCTGCTGGGGGGTCTCGAGGAACCCGCCGGTTCCCGGCGTCGAGGCCTCCAGGAAGCTGAGCGGGGAGACCACCTGGGCGTTGCCGGCGGTGCTGACGACCTGGCTCAACGTGACGTTGCGGTCCCGCAGCGTTGCCGGGTCGACCTGCACCTGCAGCTGCTGGTCGCGCATGCCCCAGACCGCGACGTTGGCAACACCCGGCACACCCATCAGGCGGGGCCGGATCGTCCACCGGGCGACGACGGACTGCTCGATCGGGGTGAGCTCGCTGCCGGACAGGCCGATCATCAGGACCCGGCTGGACGACGAGAGGGGCTGCAGCAGTGCCGGCGGCTTCGAGACGTTCGGCAGCGCGTGCGCCTGCGTCAGCCGCTCCTCGACGAGCTGTCGGGCGCGGTAGACGTTCGTGCCCGGCTCGAAGACCATGACGATGGACGACAGGCCGGGCACCGACTCGGACCGGATGACGCGCACGCCCTCGACCCCGTTGAGCAGGTCGGCCTCGAGCGGCACCGTGATCAGCTGCTCGACCTCCTGCGCCGACAGGCCGAGTGCCTCGGTCTGGATCTCGGCGTACGGCGGGGTGAACTCGGGCAGCACGTCGACCGGCGCCTCCCGGAGCTGGACGATCCCGGCGGCCAGGACGCCGGCCGCGACGGCCAGGATCAGCAGGCGAAAGCGCAGGGCCCACGCATGGAGCGCACTCAACGTCATCACTTCCTCTCGGGACTGCGCCGGGGCGCGACCCGATTCGCTGGACGAACCGCTACACAGGCGGCATTTCACCGAAATAACGGACAGGCTGGAACCGCAACCGGGAAATGCGTTGTCGGTGCGCCCGGGACCCCTTAAGAAGCCCTTAGACGCGCCTCGGAAACTGCGCCCGAGCAGCCCGTGGTGTCAACCCTCGGGTCGTGCCACTCTCAGTGGGCCATGCGAATCCTGGTCGTCGAGGACGACGACAAGCTGTGCCGAGCGCTGGAAAGGGGGCTCGGTCAGGAGGGCTATGCCGTCGACATAGCCCGTTCGGGCCAGGACGGCCTTTCCTGCGCATTGACGACGGACTACGACGCGATAGTTCTCGACGTCATGCTGCCTGGTCCGGACGGGTTCACCGTCTGTCGCCGGCTGCGTGCGGCCGAGCGCTGGGTGCCGCTGCTGTTCCTCACCGCCCGTGCCGAGGTCGCCGAGCGGATCCGCGGGCTGGACGAGGGCGCCGACGACTACCTGGTCAAGCCCTTCGACCTGGGTGAGCTGCTGGCCCGGCTGCGCGTGCTGGTCCAGCGCGGGCCGGCGCCGCGGGCGCAGGTGCGCCAGGTCGGCGGCCTGGGCATGGACGCCGCCACGTCGACGGTGACCCGGGCCGGGCGGAGGATCGCGCTGACCGCCCGTGAGTACGAGGTGCTGGAGGTGCTCGCGCGCGTGCCCGGCCGGCTCGTCGCCCGCGTCGAGCTGGTCTCCCAGGTGTGGCACGACGTCCCCACCTCCGCGAACATCGCGGACGTGTACGTCGGGCAGCTGCGCCGCAAGCTGGAGCTGCCCGGCGCGCAGCCGCTCATCCGCACCGTGCGGGGGCGGGGCTTCGTGCTGGAGCCCGGGTGAGGCTGTCGATCCGGGCGCGCCTCACCCTCTGGTACACGTCGCTGCTCAGCCTGACCGTGCTCGCGCTCGGCGCCTTCCTCGTGTCCCAGCTGCAGGACAACCTGCTCGAGGCCCTCGACACCGAGGTCCGCGCGACCGCGGCGGGCATCGCCCGCGAGCTCACGGAGGTCGACCCGGCGGCGCCGGCGATCTCGCTGGCGCAGGACTTCGCCGACGCCGCCGGCGTGGTGCTGCCGCCGGTCACGTCCGGTGCGCAGCTGCTCGACGCCGACGGCGTCCCGCTGCACAGCTACGGCCTGGCGCGTGACGACACGCCGATGCTTCCCGCCCTGCCGCCCGGCGGGAGGCCGCCCGGACCGTTCACCTCGACGCTGCCCGGCGACGACGACGCCTACCGGGTCGCCGGGGCGACGCTGACCCTGCCGGACGGCCGGCCCGCCGTCGTCGCCGTCGGGGCCAACCTCTCCCGGGTCGAGGACGCCGGCACCGAGGTGCTGCTGCTGCTGGCCGCCGCCGGGCCGTTCCTGCTGGGCGGCACGGCGCTCGGGGCGTACGCCCTGGCGCGGCGTGGCCTGCAGCCCGTCGAGCAGATGACCGCGGACGCCGGCAGCATCGTGACCGAGCGCCTGCACGAGCGGCTGGCGGTGCCCCGCAGCTCCGACGAGGTGGGGCGGCTGGCCATGACCCTGAACGCCATGCTGGAGCGGATCGAGCAGGGCGTGCTGGCCCGCCGCCGGCTCGTCGCGGACGCCTCGCACGAGCTGCGCACGCCGCTCGCGGTGATGCGCACCGAGCTCGACGTGAGCCTGCGTGAGCCGGACCTGCCGGGGGTGGCTCGTGAGGTGCTGCTGAGCACCCGCGACGAGGTCGACCGGATGGCGCGCACGGTGGAGAACCTGCTCACCCTCGCCGAGGTGGAGGAGCAGCGGCTGGCGCTGCTGCCCGCGCCGACCGACCTGTGGCAGACCCTGCAGGACGCGGCCCGGCCGTTCGCCACGCTGGCCGCGCTCAAACAGGTCCGGATGGTCCTGGAGGGGGAGCCGTACCAGGTCCAGGCCGATTCCCGGCGTCTTCGCCTGGCGTTCACCAATCTGGTCGACAATGCGGTCAAGTACACGCCTTCGGGGGGGACCGTGCGAGTGGGCACCTGGTGCAGCGAGGAGGAGGTCGGCGTGACGGTCGTCGACGACGGGCCCGGGGTGGCGCCCGAGCACGCCGAGCACGTCTTCGACCGCTTCTACCGCGGCAGCGCGGCGACCGCGGACGGGACCGGGCTCGGCCTGGCGATCTGCCGTGAGGTGGCGGTCGCGCACGGCGGCCGGGTGTGGGTGGACAGCGCCCCGGGCGCGGGCAGCGTGTTCACCTTCGCCCTCCCGCTGCCGCGGCAGGTCGCGTGAGGACCCGGCCGCGCCGGCGCCCGGCGGCCGCCGGGCTGCTCGTCGCCGGGCTCGTCGCCGGCGGGCTCGTCGCCGCACCCGGCAGCCCGGCCGTCGCCGCTCCCGGCCTCGTGACGGCGGACCGGCCGGTCGCCCGGTCCTGCTGGGCCGCGCAGCTGCCGGCCGCCGACGGCGTCGCCACCCGTCGGGTCCGCGCCGAGCGGACCGGGCTGCTGCAGGTGCGGCTGACCGGCGGCGGCGACTGGGACCTCGGGGTCTTCGACGCGGGCAGCGGAGCCGTGGTCGCCGCGTCCGCCGGGTTCCGCACCCGGGAGCTCGCCGAGGGCTTCGTCACGCGCGGTCAGCAGCTGGTGGTCCAGGCCTGCCGGTACGCGGGGTCGGCCCGCTCGGCGGCGCTGTCCACGTCGGTGCTCGCGACCCCCGCCGACCCGTCGGTGCCGGCCGCCCTGGTCACCGTGAGCACGCCCGGCCCCGAGGACAAGCGCCGGCTGCAGCGCCTCGGCCTGGACCTCACCGAACGGGCCACCCGTGGCAGCGTCGACGTGGTGGTCCGCGGCCCGGCCGACCGGCAGGCCCTGCAGGACGCCGGGCTGGCGTTCGAGGTGGTGGTGCCGGACCTGGCCGCACGGGCCCGGCAGCAGCGGGCGCAGGACGCGGCCTACGCGCGGGCCACCGCGCGGTCCGAGCTGCCGAGCGGCCGGACCGGCTACCGCCGGCTCGCCGACTACGAGCTGGAGATGAAGCAGCTGGCGGCGCGGTACCCCGGGCTGGTCCGCCGGCTGACCCTTGCGCACCCCACGGTGCTCGGGCGGGACGTCTCCGGCCTGGAGATCACCCGCGAGGCCGACCGGGTGGCGGACGGCAAGCCGGTGTTCCTCCTGATGGGCCTGCACCACGCCCGGGAGTGGCCGTCCGGCGAGCTCGCCCTGGAGCTCGCGCACGACCTGCTGTCCTCGTACGGCACGTCGGCGCGCACCCGCGGCCTGGTCGACGCCGCACGCACGATCGTCGTGCCGGTCGTCAACCCGGACGGCTTCACGGTGTCCCGCGAGGCTCCGGAGCTGGGGGACGGCTCGCTGTTCGACTACGAGAGCAAGCGCAAGAACTGCGACCCGACGCAGGCCCCGCCGGAGTACCGCACCGGGGCCTGCGGCGACAACCCGATCGGCCGGCTGCGCGGCACCGACCTCAACCGCAACTACGGGGGCTTCTGGGGCGGCCCCGGGGCCAGCCCGCAGTGGTTCGCCGACACCTTCCGGGGAGCCGGCCCGTTCACCGAGCCCGAGACCCGCAACGTGCGCGACCTCGTCTCCGGGCGGCAGGTCACCACGCTGGTCAGCAACCACACGTTCGGCAACGTCGTGCTGCGGCCGCCGGGCAGCGCTCGAGACGCGAGAGCCGGTCGACGAGCAGGTGTACCGGGGCCTCGGTGCCCGGCTGGCCGCCCCGCTCGGCTACACCAGCCAGCCCAGCCACCTGCTGTACGAGACCTCCGGGGCGACCGAGGACTGGAGCTACTGGAACACCGGCGGGCTGGCGTTCACCTTCGAGATCGGCGGCACGGACTTCCACCCGGCCTTCGCCGACGCCGTCGTCGCGGAGTACCTCGGGCGTGATCCGGCCGCCGGCGCCGGCGCCGGCGGGCAGCGGGAGGCCTACCTGACGATGCTGGAGGCGACCGCGGACACCTCGCTGCACGCCACGCTGGCCGGTTTCGCGCCGGCCGGCTGGACGCTGCGGGTGCACAAGGAGTTCACGACGCCCACGTCTCCGGTCGAGCGGGTCGACGGCAGCGCCGGCCCGCCCCGGCGCTACCGGGACGTCCTGGACAGCAGCTACGCCTCCGCCGGCGGGGCGTTCCGCTGGGCGGTGAACCCCTCCACCCGCCCGTACGTGGCGCAGCAGGCCGGACGCGCGCCGCTCGCCCCCGCCCAGCGCCCGGTGCCGTTGGCCAACCCGCCGGGGCTTCCGGCGCCGTGGACCGGGGACCCCCTGGCCGGGCCGCGCGAGACGGTGCCGTTTCACGTCCTGGGCCCCCCGGCGGCCGACAACGGCCGGTTGGAGGTGGGCATCACCTGGGACCGGCCGACCGCCGACTGGGACCTCTACGTCGTGAACGACGCCGACGAGGTGGTGGCCGTGTCGGCCGCGGGCGCGACGACGTCGGAGTCGGCGGTGCTCGTCGATCCGCCGCCCGGGCGCTACCGGGCGGTGGTGGTCAACTTCTCCGGCGGGGCCACCAGCGACTGGCGGGCCGGGCGGGTGACCTTCGACGGCCCGCCGCCACCGGCTTCCGAGCAGACCGAGCCCTGGGTCCTGTCCTGCGAGCGACCGGACGGCACGGTGGCGGCCGTGCGCCGGGTCGTCGTGGCCCGCGGCGAGACCGCCCGGCTGGGCGACGTCTGCCGGAACCGGGCGCCGAGCTGACCCGGCCCGCCGGGCCGCGCCCGGCCGGGGTGGGGAGGTCGCCCGCCGGGTGTCCGGCCGGGACCAGGCCCTACCGTGACGCCGTGGCCGACGGCGCTCCGGGATGACGCAACCCGTCGACTCGGCCGGGCACGTCGGCCACCCCGCACCGCCCTCCGGCGCGTTCGCCGCGCTGCGGATCGGGCCGTACCTGCGGCTGTGGCTCGGCTCGGGCGTGGTGTTCCTCGGGGTGATGGCGCAGAGCATCGCGCGCAGCTGGCTGGCCTTCGAGCTGACCGGCAGCAACGCCGCGCTCGGTGGCGTGCTGCTCGCCTTCGGCCTGGCCCTGGTGCTCGCCACGCCGTTCGGCGGGGTCGCCGGGGACCGGCTGCCCAAGCGGGCCGTGCTGCAGGTCGCCGTCGCGATGCTGGTCCTGACGAGCGCCTGGATCGGTCTGGCGGTCGTCTTCGACGTGATCGCCTACTGGATGCTGCTGGTGGCCGGGGCGCTGCAGGCCGTCGCCTTCGCGTTGTACAACCCGGCCCGGATGGCCTTCATCACCGAGCTCGTGCCGCCCGACGACGTGCCGGAGGCCGTCACCCTCATGCTCATCAACGTCGAGGCGAGCCGGGTGGCCGGACCGGCGCTGGCCGGGCTGGTGATCGGCGGGGTGTCGTACGGCGTCCAGGCGGTCTTCCTCGCCTGCGCGGTGCTCTTCGCCGGCGGGATGCTCGCAGGCATCGGGCTGCCGCCCGGCCGGCCGCGGCGCACCGGTCCGCCCCGCTCGCCGCTGCTCGAGCTGCGTGACGGGCTGCGGTACGTCGCGGGCCGGCGGCCGTTGGTGCTGCTGCTGGTGTGCACGCTCGGCGTGGTGATGAGCGGCCTGCCCTACCTGGCGTTCCTGCCGGCCGTCGCGGACGGGCTGTTCTCCGTCGGGTCGGCCGGGTACGGCGCGCTGTCCGCCAGCTCGGCGGTCGGCGCGGTCGCCGCCGGCCTGGTCGTCGGGCGGCTGCGCGCCGCGGTCGGGCCGTGGCGGCTGACCGTCCTGGCGGCCGCGGTGTTCGGCGTCTGCCTGGTGGTGCTGGCCGGCGCGCCGTCCTTCCCGGTCGCGATGGCGGTGCTGGTCCCGCTCGGGGCCGGGCTGCTGGTGTTCCAGACCATGACGCAGTCGTTGCTGATGGCGCTCAGCGACCTGGCCTTCCACGGCCGGATCCAGGGCCTGGTGATGCTCGGCTTCGGCGGGTTCGGCATCGCCGCGCTCCCGCTGGGCGTGCTCGCCGACGCCGTCGGCCTGCGCGAGACGCTCGCCGGGATGGGGGTCGCCGTGCTCGTCGTCACGGCCGCCTTCCTGGTCGCGAGCCGGCGCTTCTGGCAGCAGACCCGGCTCGGCGACCTGGGGTGACCGGCGGCGTCAGCTCCAGTCGACGCCGTACAGCGAGGCGCTCCACGACTCGGCGAAGCGGTCGCCCTCGACCCGGTGGACGATCAGCCAGGTGAGCACCGAGGCCTCGCCGGTCTGCAGGTTCACACCCCGCATGGTGGCCCGCGTCCAGACCCGGTCGCCCGGCGAAGGCCTGGTCGTCGATGGTCGTCGTCGCGCCGTGCAGCAGCTCCCACGAGGCGGCGATCTCCCGCTTGACGTCCTCGTGGCGCAGCACCGACGTGCCGGCCGAGGAGTGCCGGACGTACGGGTCGGTGAGCAGGTCGTCGAGGACCGACAGGTCCCGGTCGCGCCACACCCCGTCCCAGTAGCGCCGGACGAGCGACTGCACCGCGTTCGGGTCCACGGGCGGAGTGTAGGCCGCGGCCGACCCGCCCGGCATGGTGGCCGTTCTGCCCGTATATCGGCTCTGACCAGTCCTTCTGGGCCATGGCGCGCAGATCTCGGGCCGCTAGACAGGCGCCACGAGCGTTTCGGCGACGGGCATCGTCGTGGGGCGGCGCACGCGGCGGTGGGGGATCATGATGGGTCGTAACCGGACCGGCGCTGTCGTGCTGGCGCTGGCAGTCGGAGCCGCGACGCAGCTGTGGGTGCTGCAGGTCCTGGAGAGCGGGCAGCCGGCCGAGGCCGGAGCCGTCGTCCGGAACCTCGCTCTCGTGCTGGGGCCGGCGGCCGTGGCGGTCGAGGCGGGGCGGCAGCGGGCGCTGCGGGGCTCGGGGCCGGACGGCCTCGAGGGCGGTCACCGCCGCAGGGCTGTCGCCACCGCGGCGATGTTCTGCGCGCTGCTCGTCCCGGTCCTGGCCGCCGGACGCGCCGTCGCCGACCCGGGCGCACCGCGGCAGACGGCTCCGGGCGCCGGCTACCTGCTCGACGCCGGCGGAACGGGCTGGGGCTGGGGCCGGGCGACGGCCGGCGCCGCCCGGGACGCGGCCGTCGTCCTGCCCGGAGCGCTGCTGGTGCTCTGGTGCGCGGGCCGCGCACCGGCCCGGGCGCGAGGCGGTGCGCCGGACCCGCCGGCGACCCCGGCACCGGCGCCGCCCCCGGTACCGGCGCTGAGCAAGCGCGAGCTGCTCCGGTTCGGCGCAGCCGGGGCGGCCGGGATCGCGCTCGGCTCGGCCGGTCTGGTCGTCCTGCCGAGCCGGCGGGCCTCGGCCGCGGCCGCAGGCGCGCCGACCCCGTGGCTGTCCGACACGGTCGAGCTGGTGGTCCGGGACGGCGTCCAGACCATGATCGACGGGACGCCGGTGTACTCCTGGGGCTGGGGCTTCCGCAGCGGTGGAGTGGACCGCCGGGACGCCCTGCACGTGCCGGGCCCGGTCCTGTGGGCCTACAGCGGTGAACCGGTCCGGCTGTCGGTGCACAACAGCCTCGACGAGGACCACAGCTTCGTCATCGACGGGGTGGTCGACAGCGGCGTTCTCGCTCCGGGGCAGACCCGGTCCCTGGCCTTCGCCGCTCCGGCGCCCGGCACCTACCTCTACCAGGACGGCCTCAACCGGCCGGTGAACCGCACCCTGGGCCTGCACGGCGTGCTCGTCGTCATGCCCGCGGACCGGACGCTGCGCGCCTCGCCCGCCCTCGACGCCCGGTACTGGACGTTCGTCACGCAGTGGGTGTGGGTGTTCGCCGACATCGACCCGGTCTGGCACGCGCGGGCGCAGGCGAACTCGCCGATCGACCCGGCCGAGCTCCTCGCCACGTTCCGGCCGCGCTACTTCACGCTGAACGGCCGCACCGGCAGCCTCGCGGCGCACGAGGAGACCGCGCCGGACACCGTCGTGCACGACCGGATCGGCAACCCGGCTCTCATCCGGATGGTCAACGCGGGCGTGGCCATGCACGGGCCGCACTTCCACGGCAACCACGTGTACCCGCTGCTGCGGAACGCCGCCCTGGCGTCGCCGGTGCTGTCCAAGGACACGGTGCGGGTCATGCCCGAGGACCGGGTCGACGTGCTGCTGCCGTTCGAGATCCCGCCCAACGCGGTGCACCACCCGCCGCCCGCCTCCGGGCGGCGCCTGCTGCAGGAGCTGCACGGCACGGACATGGAGGGCAGCTGGCCGATGCACTGCCACGTGGAGATGTCGCAGACCGCCGGCGGCGGTCTGTACCCGCAGGGCCTGCTGACGGACTGGAAGGTCCAGCGGTGAGCGGTCCCAGGAGCCACGGAGGCGGCGGCGGGCACGCCTCGTTCAGCGACCCGCTGTTCTACCAGCGGACCACGCCCGTGCTCGGCAACCCGGACACCCCCGGCCGGGTCCGTCCGGACAAGGCCTTCGAGCTGGACTTCTTCAACCGCTCGCTGACCATGCCGGACGGGCGGGACGTCGAGTTCTGGGGCTTCGAGGACCGGCTGCACCCGCCCGCCGACGGCCGGCCGGTGGTGCGCCCCTCGTCGCCGCTGCGCGTCGTCGAGGGCGACATCGTGCACGTCACCCTGCACGCGAAGAAGCGGCAGCACACCATCCACCTGCACGGCATCGAGATCGACACCTACAACGACGGGGTGGGACACACCTCGTTCGAGGTGACCGGGCGGTACACCTACCAGTTCCGGGCCGGCGCCCCGTTCCGCCCGCTGCGCGGCGGGGTGCCGCAGACCCGCGGCGCGGGGACGTTCTTCTACCACTGCCACGTCAACACCACCCTGCACTTCCAGATGGGGATGTACGGCGGGCTGTTCGTCGATCCGGTGGAGGGGCCCGGCACGGCGTTCCACCAGGGGCCGCGGTACGACCCCGCGCAGGAGCGCGGCTGGGGCGCGGGCGACGTCGACCCGGAGTGGCACCGGCTCGGGCACGCCGCCGGCGTCGACGGCGAGGACGTGGGCCTGAACGACTTCCACCCGGTCTACTTCGACCTCACCGGCGTCTTCCAGCCGATGCGCCGCGGCCGGGTCGACCCGACCGCCGTGATCGAGGACCCGCGCGTGGCGGCAGTCGGGGAGGTCGGTGGCCTGCCGATCTTCGTCCGGTACGGGAACACGTCCTACACCCGCCAGCGGGTGACGTTCTCCGGCATCGCCGACGGCAGCCTGGCCGTGCAGGTCATCTCGGCCGACGGCCGACCGCTGGACGGCAAGCCGCCGCACTTCGCCCGGCCGTTCCACCTGCGCGGGCCGCTCGAGACGACCGCGGCCGAGCGCTACGACCTGCTGCTCAGCCCGCTCCGGAAGGGGACGTCGGTGGTCACGGTCGAGTACCTGCACTGGATCACCGGGCGCCAGCTGGGGGTCGCCCGGACCACCGTCACGGGCATCTGAGCGACAGCACGGGCCCGCTGCTCCGTCCGCCCCGGAAGTGCGGCCGTTGGGAGCAACGGGTTCCCCCGGAACGCGCCGACACCTCCTCTGCAGGACATCACACGAGCAGAGGAGCTCCGGCATGGCGCGAGCCTCATCGCGATGGGTGCGCACCCGCAGGCTGCTGGCGGCCGCCGGCGCCGGTCTCGTCGTCGTCCCGGGCGCGGTCGCCCCCGCACAGGCGCTGGACCTCGGCCTGGGGTCGCTGACCGACACCATCACGACCGTCCTGCCGTGGGGTGACGCCCGCGCCGACACGGTGTCCCAGGGGACCGGCGGGAGCTACGACGCCGCCAAGGACCCGGGCTCGCTCTACACGGTGACCCGGGCGCTGGGCGCCCGCGACGCCTGGGGTCAGCGCGACGCCGCGGGCCGGGCGATCACCGGCCAGGGCGTCACGGTGGCCGTGCTGGACTCCGGGCTCGCCCCGGTCGCCGGGCTCGACCTCCCGGGCAAGGTGCTGCAGGGCCCGGACCTGACCCCCGAGGTGAACGCCGAGCAGCTGCGCGGGCTCGACACCTTCGGCCACGGCACCCACCTGGGCGCCATCATCGCCGGCCAGGACGCCCGGACCGTCGACCGCAGCACCGACGTGCCGCGCGGCTCCCGGGCGGCCGACCAGCTCGGCCTCGCCCCCGGCGCGCGGCTGATGCCGCTCAAGCTCGCGACCGCGAACGGGAGCACCGACGTCAGCCAGGTCATCGCCGCGTTGGACTGGGTGAGCCAGCACGGTCGCGACCCCGGCGTCAACGCCCGGGTGGTCAACCTGGCCTTCGGCTCCGACTCGCTGCAGTCCTACCAGCTCGACCCGCTGGCGGCCGCCGCCGAGAACGCCTGGCGGCGCGGCATCGTGGTCGTCGTCTCGGGCGGGAACGCCGGGCAGCAGGCCGGCCGGCTCACCAACCCCGCGATCGACCCGTACGTCCTCGCGGTCGGCGCCTCCGACGGCGACCTGCGGCTCGACGGCTGGCGCAACCCCAAGGTGGCCGCCTTCAGCAACAGCGGCACGACCGCGCGGCATGCCGACGTGCTCGCCCCGGGCCGGTCGATCACCTCGCTGCGCACCCCTGGGTCCTACATCGACGCGCAGCACCCGGAGGGCCGGGTGGCGGGCGACAGCACCGGCCGGCTGTTCCGCGGCAGCGGCACCTCGCAGGCCGCCGCGGTGGTGAGCGGCGCGGCCGCGCTGATGCTGCAGGCCAACCCGTCGCTCACCCCGGACCAGGTCAAGGCCATCCTCACCCGGACCGCGGTGCCCGTTCCCGGGGTCAGCCCCGTCTACCAGGGCGCCGGCCAGATCGACGTGAAGGCCGCCGTGGCCCTCGCCCGCAACCTGCCGGCGGAGCTGTCGGCGACCTCGCCGAAGGTCGTGCAGACGCACCCGCGGGCCACCGGCCTCGGCACGCTGGACGCGGCGCGCGGCGCCACCCCGCTGCTCGGCGACCTCAGCCTGCTGCTGTCGGGGGAGCTCGACGTGCAGGGCCTGCCCTTCGTGCCGGCCACCTGGATGGCCGAGTCCGCCGCCGGCCGGGCCTGGTCCGGCGGGGTCTGGAACGGCGCGGCCTGGACCGGCACCGGCTGGGAGTCCGCCCGGTGGAGCAGCGACGCCTGGGACTCCGCCCGCTGGTCCTCGGCCCGCTGGTCCTCGGCGCGCTGGTCGTCGGCGCGGTGGAGCGACGCGCAGTGGGAGTCGGCGCGCTGGAGCGGCGCCTCCTGGTCCTCGGCGCGCTGGTCCTCGGACGACTGGGCCTGACGGTGACCCCGGCTGGAGCCCGCCGCGACCCGGCGCGGGCGACGTTGCTGCTGACCGCAGCCCTGGCGTCGTTCGCGGCCGCGGCCGTGGCGGTCGGGCCCGACTCGGCGCTGCTGCCCAGCCCGGTCCCGGTCGCGACGCCGACGCTGCTGGTCGGGCTGGCCGTCGGGTTCTGCCTCGCGGAGCTCTGCCTGCTGCACGTCGAGATCCGCCGGCAGGCCTACTCGGTGACCCTGGCCGGGGTCCCGCTCGTGCTCGGCGTGCTGCTCGGCGAGCCCGCCGTCGTCGTGGTGGCCCGGGTGCTCGGCTCCGCGACGGCCTTCGCCGCCCAGCGCGCCCCGGCCAGCAAGGCGTCGTACAACCTGGCGGCGTACGCCGCCGAGGCCGCCCTCGACGTGCTGCTCCTGCACGCGCTGGTGGACCGGGCGCAGGAGCTGACCGTGAGCGTCGCCGTGGGGTGCTACGTCGTCGTGCTCGCCGTCGACGCCCTGATGTCCTGGCTGGTGCTGCGGGTGATCAGCTGGCACCAGGGCCGGCTCGTCGAACGGCGGCTCGCGGCGGTGTACGCCCCGGCGCTGCTGACCGGGCTGCTCGCCACGACCTGCGCGTACGGCCTGGTCGTGCTGGCCGGGCACGGTGCGGTCGGGGCGATCCTGGTGACCGTGTTCGCGGCGGCGGCCGCCACCGCCTACCGCGGCTTCCAGGTGCTGCACCGCCGGCACGAGTCGCTGGCGCACCTGCACCAGTTCGTCGGCCTGGACAACGGGAGCGGCACGGCCCAGGAGCTGGCCGCCCGGATGCTGCGCCAGGTCCGCACGCTGATGCGGGCCGGCTCGGCGGAGCTGCTGCTGGTCGACGAGGACCTGGCGCTGGTCGACGCCGAGGACGACACCCTCACCCGCCGGCCGGACGGGTGGGCGGGCACCGACCTCCTCGTGCGCCGGACCCGCGAGCTGGGGATCCCCGCGCTCCTGCCGTTCGGCACCCGGGACCCCGACCAGCGGGCCTGGCTCGCCCGGTACGGCGCCCGTGACGCGGTGCTCGTGCCGCTGCCGCGCAGCGCCGGCGACGGCGTGCTGGTGGTGCTCGACCGGCTGGGCGACACCGGCTCGTTCCACGGGCAGGACCAAGCCCTGCTGCAGACCCTCGCCGGTCACATGTCGGTCGCGCTGTCCAGCAGCCGGCTGCTCGACCGGCTCCGCTTCGACGCCACCCACGACGCGCTGACCGGCCTGGGCAACCGCTCGCTGCTGCGGGACGCGCTGCGCGACCGCCTGGCCGGCGCCGGCGCCCGGCGACAGCGCCGTCCTGCTGCTGGACCTCGACCGGTTCAAGGAGGTCAACGACACGCTCGGCCACCACGTCGGCGACGCCCTGCTCTGCGCGGTCGCCACCCGGATCGTCGAGGTGCTCCCGCCGACGGCGACGGTCGTGCGGCTCGGGCGGCGACGAGTTCGCCGTGCTGCTGCCGCTGTCCGGCGGCGGGGAGGCGGAGGCGTACCGGCTGGCCGGGGTCCTGGCGGAGGCGCTGGCGGTGCCGGTCGCGCTGCCCGAGGGGCTGCTCAGCGCCCGGTCCAGCATCGGTGTGGCGCTGGACGCCCCGGGGTGCACCGAGGCGGACCTGCTGCGGCACGCCGACACCGCGATGTATGCCGCGAAGGCCGCCGCAGACGGCCCGGTCGTCTACCAGGCCGGAGATGGACCGGGGCCGCGCCGAGCGCCTCGCGCTGCTCGCCGACCTGCACCTGGCGCTGGACCGCGACGAGCTCGAGCTGCGCTACCAGCCCAAGCTCGACCTGCGGACCGACCGGGTCACCGGCGTCGAGGCCCTGGTCCGGTGGCAGCACCCGCGCCTGGGGCTGCTCGGCCCGGACGCCTTCGTCCCGCTGGCCGAGTCGAACGGCCTGATCGTCCGGCTGACCCGGATCGTGCTGCAGGAGGCCCTGGAGCAGTGCCGCCGCCTGGCGGGCGCAGGGCACCGACCTGTCGGTCGCGGTGAACCTGTCGGCCCGGACGGTGCACGAGCCCGGCCTGCCCGAGATGATCAGCGCGGCGCTGCTGCACGCCGGGGTGCCGGCCTCCCGGCTGGTCCTGGAGATCACCGAGGGCTCCGTCATGGAGGACCCCGACCGCGCCGTCCCGATCCTGGAGCGGATCGCGGCGATCGGCGTCACGCTGTCGCTGGACGACTTCGGCACCGGCTACTCGAGCCTGTCGTACCTGCAGCGCCTGCCCGTCCGGGAGGTCAAGGTCGACCGGTCGTTCGTGAGCGGGCTGCTCACCGACGGCGGGCGCAGCACGGTGCTGGTCAAGAGCATCGTCAGCCTCGCTGCCGGGCTCGGGCACGCGGTGGTCGCCGAGGGGGCCGAGGACGCCGGCACCGTCGACCTGCTCCGCCGGCTCGGCTGCGACCTGGTGCAGGGCTACCACATCAGCCGCCCGGTGCTGCCGGCCCAGGTGCTGGCCTGCGTCGCGGCCCACCCCGGCCGGGCGCCCAGCCTGCAGGTCGTCGGTCTCTGAGGGCTCGCCGGCCGGGCCCCGTTCGGTGGCCGGCTGCGGGGGTAGCCGTACCCCGGGCAGCCGGCACCGGCCGGCGCGCGAGGAGGAGCGAGACGTGCGAGCACTGACCTGGCAGGGCAAGCGGGACGTCCGGGTCGACGACGTCCCGGACCCGACGATCGAGCAGCCGACCGACGCGATCATCCAGGTGACGTCGACCGCGATCTGCGGGTCCGACCTGCACCTGTACGAGGTGCTCGGCCCGTACCTCACCCCCGGGGACGTGCTCGGCCACGAGCCGATGGGCGTCGTCGAGGAGGTCGGCCCGCAGGTCACCCATCTCACGCCCGGCGACCGCGTCGTCGTCCCGTTCAACATCTCCTGCGGCTCGTGCTGGATGTGCTCGCGCGGGCTGTACGCGCAGTGCGAGACGACGCAGAACCGGGACACCGGCAAGGGCGCGTCGCTGTTCGGCTACACCTCGCTGTACGGCTCGGTGCCCGGCGGCCAGGCCGAGTACCTGCGGGTCCCGCAGGCGCACTTCGGCCCGATCCAGGTGCCCGAGGGCGTGCCGGACGAGCGCTTCCTGTACCTCTCGGACATCCTGCCGACCGCCTGGCAGGCGGTGGCGTACGCCGACGTCCCGGCCGGCGGCACGCTCGCCGTCCTCGGGCTCGGACCGATCGGCCAGATGGCCGCCCGGATCGCCCGGCACCTCGGGGTGGAGCGGGTGATCGGCGTCGACGTCGTCCCGGAGCGGCTGGCGCTGGCCCGGCAGTGGGGGGTCGAGACGGTCGACCTCGGCGGCGTCGACGACATCGCCGAGGCGCTGCTCGAGCTGACCGGCGGGCGCGGCCCGGACGCGGTCGTCGAGGCGGTCGGCATGGAGGCGCACGGCTCGCCGCGCGGCAAGCTCGCGCACGCCGCCGTCGGGCTGCTGCCCGACGCCCTCGCCAAGCCGATGGTCGACAAGATGGCGGTCGACCGGCTGGACGCGCTGCACACCGCGATCAAGGCGGTCCGTCGCGGCGGCACGGTCTCGGTCAGCGGCGTCTACGGCGGCGAGATCGACCCGATGCCGATGATGGAGATGTTCGACCGCGGCATCCAGCTGCGGATGGGCCAGTGCCACGTGCACCGCTGGATCGACGACCTGCTGCCGGTGCGTCGCGGCCGACGGACGACCCGCTCGGCCTGGAGTCGTTCGCGACCCACCGGCTGCCGCTGGAGGACGCGCCGGCGGCGTACGAGATGTTCCAGAAGAAGGAGGACGGCTGCGTCAAGGTCGTCCTGAAGCCGTGAGCGGCCGGGTCGTCCTGGTCGTCGGCGGGTCCAGCGGGATCGGCCGTGCCGCCGCGCACGAGCTGGCCGAGGCCGGCGACACGGTGGTGCTGCTGGCGCGGGGCGCGGCCGCCCTGGAGCGCACGGCGCAGGAGTGCCGGGAGGCCGGCGCCCGGCGGTCGGGGTGTGCGTCTGCGACGTGCGCGACGGCGACGCGGTGCAGCGGGCCGTCGACCGGGTGGTCGGCGAGCACGGCCGGCTGGACGCGGTGCTGCACAGCGCGGGCGTCGTGGCGTACGGGCGGTTCGAGGACGTGCCCGCCGAGGTCTTCGACGCGGTGCTGGCCACCAACGTGCTCGGTGCGGCGAACGTCGCCCGGGCGGTGCTGCCGGTGCTCCGGCGGCAGCGCCGCGGCACCCTGGTGCTGGTCGGCTCGGTGCTCGGTCACATCGCCGTCCCGCACATGACGTCCTACGTCGTCAGCAAGTACGCCGTGCGCAGCCTCGGTCGCCAGCTGGCGCTGGAGAACCGGGACCTGCCGGACGTCCGGATCAGCGTGCTGTCTCCGGGCGGCGTCGACACCCCGATCTACCGGCAGGCCGCCAACTACCTGGGCCGGCCGGGCCGCCCGCCCGCTCCGGTCTACTCCGCCGGCCGGGTGGCGCACGCCCTGGTGGGGGTGCTGGACCGGCCGCGCGACCGGGTCGGGGTGGGGTTCGCCAACCCGCTGATGCGGGCCGGCTTCTCCCTCGCCCCCCGGCTGTTCGACGCCCTCGTCGGCCCGCTGTTCCGGCTGACCGGGACCCGGCCGGGGCCGCAGCCGCCGACGGCCGGCAACGTGCTGGCGGCGGTGCCGGCCGGCGAGGCCGTCGACGGCCACCTGGGGCAGGGCGGCCGCGACCTGCTCGGCTGAGCCGGGCCGGTCGGCCCGCTCAGCGGGTCGGCGACGGCCCGGAGAGCGCCCGGGTGGCGGCGAGGACCAGCCGTCCCGTCGTCCGCGCGCGCAGTGCCGCCCGGGCGGCGTTGGCGCCGCAGGCACCGTGCACGCCGCCGCCCGGGTGGGCCGACGCCGACGCCAGGTACAGCCCGGCGACGTGCGTCTCCGGGCGGCCGAGCCCCGGGGTGGGCCGCAGGAACAGCTGCTGGTGCAGGGCGCTGGTGCCACCGTTCAGCGCCCCGCCGACCAGGTTGCGCGTCCGCGGCGTGCAGGTCGCCGGGGAACTGCACGTGCCGGCCGAGCACCAGGTCGCGGAACCCCGGCGCGAACCGGTCCACCTGGCGCTCGATGCGCTCGACGAAGCCGCGGCGCTGCCTGGCGTCCCGCCAGTCGCCGGTCAGCTCGCCCGCCGCGTCGCCGCGGGGCGGAGACGGCACGTGCGTGTACGCCCAGGCGGACTCGGTGCCGGCCGGGGAGCGGCTCGGGTCCGCCGTCGTCATCTGGCCGAACAGCAGGAAGGGCTCGGCGGGCAGCCGGCCGACGGCGAGCTCGTGGCCGAACCGGGAGATCGCGTCCAGGTCGCCGGCGAGGTGCACGGTGCCGGCGCCGGCCACCCCGTCGTTGCGCCACGGGACCGGACCGGACAGCGCCCAGTCGACCTTGACCGTGCCGTCGTCCCAGTCGAACCGGGTGAGGTCGTCCCGCAGCCGTGCCGGGAGCTGGTCGGGGTCGAGCAGGTCCCGGTACAGCGACGGCGCGGCGACGTCGGCCAGCACCGCCCGCCGCACCCCGACGGTGCGCCCGTCGGCGGTCCGCACGCCGACCGCCCGGCCGTCCCGGACGACGACGCCCGCCACCGGCGCGGCGCACTCCAGCCGCCCGCCGGCGGCGGTCAGCCGGGTCACCAGGGCCCGGGTCAGCTCGCCGGCGCCTCCCTCGCGGCACCGGGAAGCCGACCTCCTGGCCGAGCATCGCCAGCAGCCAGCCGAACAGGGCGCTGGCGGGCGCCTCGGGCGCCAGGTCGGTGTGCAGGGCGTTGCCGGCCAGCAGCAGCGTGGCGCCCTCGCCACGGAACTGCTCCTCGCGCGAAGCGCCGCACCGGCAGCACCGCGAACCGGGCGAAGCGCAGCGCCTCGGCCGGTCCCAGCCGGCGGGCCAGCGCCGCCGCCGAGCGGACCGGGCGGGAACGGCGTCATCAGCGTCTCGACCAGCAGCGGGTCGAGGTGCCGCCAGCGGTCGACGAGCTCCTGCCAGGCGCCGGCGTCGCGGCGGTCGAACGCCCCGACCGACGCGGTCGTCGTCGCGAGGTCCCGGCTCAGCACGGCTGTGCGCCCGTCGTCGAGCGGGTGCGCGAGCACGGCCGGCGCGTGCCGCCACGACAGGCCGTGCTCCTCCAGGTGCAGGTCGCGCAGCACCGGCGAGCCGAGCGCCAGGGGGTAGAAGGAGCTGTACAGGTCGTTGACGAAGCCCGGAGCGGTCGACCTCCGCGCTCTGCACCGCCCCGCCCGGCCGGTCCTGCGCCTCCAGGACCAGCACCTCCCAGCCGGCGTCGGCGAGCAGGTTGGCGGCGACCAGGCCGTTCGGGCCGGCCCCGATGACGACGGCGTCGACGGAAGGGGTCACGGGGAGCGGCCTGCCCGCCTCCTGCGGAGCCATGCCGCACCGGTGCGACGCGCGTCCGCCGGAGCGTGACGATCCGGTGTCAGTGCGCCCCGGGCTTTGCCCTGGCCGGGGCGGACCGGGCAGCGTGTCGAAGTGCACCGACCCGATCTGTCCCGACTGCGCGCCCGTCCGGGCGGTCCGGCCCTCCTCGTCGTGCTGCTGGCCCTGGCCGTGGCGGCGGGAGTGCTCGGCGCGCTGGTGGCGGTCCAGCGCGACGAGGCGCTGCCGGGCGTACGGGTCGGTCCGGTCGCGGCGGGCGGCCTCGGGAGCCAGGACCTGCAGGCCGACCTGACGGCCCGGCTGGCTCCCGCCTACCGGCTCGGGGTGCTCGCGCAGACCGGCAGCACCGCGCTCGTCGACCCGGTCGCGCTGGGCGTGCGGCTGGACGTCGAGGCGACGGCCCGGCGCGCGCTGGCGGCCGGCCGCGGCTCGGTTCCCGAGCGCATCGCGGCGCTGCTCGGCCGGGACCGGCAGGTCGCCCCGGTCGTCACCCTGGACGACGGTGCGCTCGCCGAACGGGTCGCCGCGCTGGCGGCCTCGGTCGCCGAGCCGGCCTTCCCGGGAGGCCTGCAGGTCGACCCGGCCTCGCTCGCCGTTCACCCGCTCGCGCCGCGGCCGGGCCGTGCGCTGGACACGCCGGCGGCGACCGCCGCGCTGCGCCGCGCCCTGCTCGCGCCCGGCGTGCTGAACGTCGACCTGCCCGTCCGCACGGTCGCGACGCGGGCGACGCCGGAGCGGGTGGCCGCGCTCGCCGCCACCGCCGAGCGGCTGCTGTCCGGACCGGTGCTGCTGGAGGGCGGCGGCGCCTCGGTGGCGGTGCCCGCCCCGGCGCTCGCCGGGCTGCTGCGCACGGACCTGGTCGACGACGCCGGCCTGTCCCTCGGCGTCGACGCGCAGGCCGCGGCCGCGGTGCTGGAGCCGCTGCTCGACGCGGTCCGCCGGCCGGCCACGAACGCCGCCCTGACCGTTCCGGCAGCCACCCCGCTGCTCACCGACCAGGGCGACGCACGCTTCCGGGCCCGGCCCGCGCCGGCGGAGCTGCGGCCCGCGCGGGACGGCCTCGCCGTCGACACCGCCGCGGCCGTGCAGGCGCTGCAGGGCGCGGTGGGCTCCGGGTCGAGCGCGGCCGTGCTGCCCGTGCAGGTGCTCGCGCCGGCGGTCCCGACCTCGGCGTACGCCGGGATCGACCAGGTCATCGGCAGCTTCACCACCGGCTACCCGTGCTGCCGCCCGCGGGCGACGAACATCGCCCGGATGGCCGAGCTGGTGGACGGCACGGTCGTGGCACCGGGGGAGGCGTTCTCGCTCAACGCCGTCGCGGGCGAGCGGACCCGCGCGCGCGGCTTCGTCGCCGACGGGGCGATCGTGGACGGCGAGCTGGTCGACGAGGTCGGCGGCGGCGTCAGCCAGTTCTCCACCACGCTGTACAACGCGGTCTGGTTCGCCGGGCTGCCGGTGCTGGAGCACCAGCCGCACAGCCGGTACATCGCCCGGTACCCGCCGGGCCGGGAGGCGACGCTGTACTGGCGGGTCATCGACAACCGGTGGCGGAACGACACCGGCGCACCGGTGCTGGTCCGCGCCTCCACGACCCCGTCGTCGGTGACCGTGACGCTGTACGGCCACACCGGCGACCGCCTGGTGGTCTCGGAGACGGGGGTCGCCGAGCCGCGGCCCGACGGTGGGTTCCGGATCGCGTACAGCCGGCGGGTGATCGACGGCGGGAAGCAGACGGCCAGCGACCGCCGCCGCTGGACCTACGCGGCGCCGCTGGCCTGAGGCCTCCGGACGTCGACCGGCGACCCGTCCCGTCCCTGGTTCGGGAGAACGCCGTTCCGTCATGTAAACCGCACTCAGCGTCATAGTTCTGACTAAGTGCCTTTTTACGGACACAACGGGCGGCCCCGGGTGTCAAGGTTCCGGCGTTGCGCGGCGACGGGCCGCGCTGTCCTGGAGAACCCCTCATGCGGATTCGCGCGCGTCTCTTTCCTGCCCTCGTCCTGGCGGCCGTGGCCGCCCCGGTCCTCGCCGTGGGCACCCCCGCCCAGGCCGCGATCGACGTCACGGCCCCCACCATTCAGATCGACAGCGCGCCCCGCCTGGTGCAGGGCGGCGTCCTGACCGACAGCACGGCCACGCCGGGGGTGCCGGCGAGCATCTCGTGGCGTCAGTTCGACACCGGCAGCGGGATCTGCGGCACGACGACGGGCAGCCTGATCGGCTACCGACCGGGCATCGGGTGGGTCTCGGTCGCCAGCAGCTCTCAGTCAGGCGCGGTCGGCACCGGCACCGTGGGCTTCACGGCGGACCGGGACGACTACTACTACTTCCAGCTGACCGTCCGCACGCAGGACTGCGCCGGCAACGCCGCCAGCTCCTCGCGCTACGTCTACAACCCGACCGTCGTCCAGGAGACCAGCCTGCGGATGGGCCCCGGCTGGGCCACCAGCGCGTGCCGGTGCTTCTCCGACTTCGCGGTGTTCAAGTCGACCCGGGTCGGAGCGTCCGCGACGTACACCTACTCGGGGTCCAACGCCATCGCCCTGGTGACGAACTACGCGCCTGACCGCGGCACCGCCGACGTCTACGTCGACGGCAAGAAGAAGGCCACGATCAACGCGCAGAGCGCCACGAAGACCAACCGGGTGATCGGCTACCAGACGTACTTCAAGGGCACGTCGCAGCACGAGCTCAAGGTGGTCGTGACCTCCGGGCGCTTCGACATCGACGCGGTCATCCGGAACTAGCCGGCTTCCCGCAGGGCGCCCGCCGACCGGCGGGCGCCCTGCGGCGTCTGCCGTCTGTGATGGCCGGTCAGCCCAGGGCCCGGCCCTGCGCCCAGCGCGCGAGCTCGCGACGGTTCGACACCTGGAGCTTGCGCAGGACGGCGGAGGCGTGCGTCTCCACCGTCTTGACGCTGATGACCAGCTCGGCGGCGATCTCGCGGTAGGTGTAGCCCCGGGCCAGCAGTCGCAGCGTGTCGCGTTCGCGGGCGGTGAGCCGGTCCAGCTCCTCGTCGGCCACCGGCGCCTGGGAGCGGAACGCGTCCAGCACGAACCCCGCCAGCCGGGGCGAGAAGACGACATCGCCGTCGGCGACCCGGCGGACGGCGTCGGCGAGCTCCGCGGCGCCGATGCTCTTGGTGACGTAGCCCCGGGCGCCGGCCCGGATCGCGTCGATGACGTCCTCCGCGGCGTCGGACACCGACAGCGCCAGGAACCGCGACGCGGTCGCCCCGACGCCGTGGATCACCGCCGAGCCGCGGCCGTCCGGCAGGTGGACGTCCAGCAGCACGACCTGGGGCACCTGCTGCCGGATCACCTCGACCGCCTCGGCGACGCTGGACGCCTCCCCGAGCACGTCGACGGACGGTCCGAGCTCGACCCGGACCCCGGAGCGGAACATCCGGTGGTCGTCCACCAGCACCACGGTGACCGGCGTCGGGGTGGGCTCAGCCACGGGGGAGCGCCAGGTGCACCTCGGTGCCCTCGCCGGGCGCCGACCGGACCGCGGACGTGCCGCCGTGCCGGGTCATCCGGCCGGCGACCGACCCGCTCAGGCCGTGCCGGTCGGCGGGCACGTCGTCCGGGACGAAGCCTGTGCCCCGGTCGCGCACGTAGACGTGCACCGCGTCGGTCTCCGCCTCGGCGTACACGTCGACGACCGCCGCCTGCGAGTGCCGGGCGGCGTTGACGACCGCCTCCCGGCTCGCGGCGACCAGCGCGGCCACCCGCTCGTCGAGGTCGACGTCGCCGACCACGACGACCTCGACGGGCACGCCGTGCGCCTGCTCGACCTCGTCCGCCAGCCCGCGGAGCGCACCGCCGAGGGTGCCCTCCTGCGCGCCGCCGTCGTACAGCCAACCGCGCAGCTCGCGCTCCTGCGCCCGCGCCAGCCGGGTCACCTCGCCGGGCGAGCCTGCCGACCGCTGGATCAGCGCCAGCGTCTGCAGGACGGAGTCGTGCAGGTGCGCGGCCACCTCGGCGCGCTCCTGCGAGCGGATCCTGGCCCGCCGCTCCTCCCGCAGCTCGGACGCCATCGCCACCCACCAGGGGGAGGAGAGCAGCACCAGCCCCAGCACCACGACGACCGTGGAGAGCAGGCCGGCGCGGGCGACGGCCAGCTGCCCGCGCGAGGCCAGGAACCCGACCAGCCCGCCGACGAGCAGCACGCCCCCCAGGCCGAAGCGGACCACCGCGCCCCGGCTGCCGGTCGCCGAGGCACGCCACCGGTCGCGCTGGGCGACGTCCGCCTGCTGCCACACCAGCGCGATCCCGGCCAGCACCGCGAGCAGCGGCGCGGACGTCCCGCCGCCGGGTACGGCGCCCAGGACGACCAGCACCGCCACGGCGACGACGATCAGCAGCCCGAGCAGCGCGAGCTGGCGGCGGTCCGTCCGCACGGTGGTGCCGTCCGCCTGCGGCAGGAACAGCCAGAACACGGCGTACGCAGCGAGGCCGGCGCCACCGGCCGCGGCCAGCAGCAGGAAACCGACCCGCAGCGCCACCGCGGGCACTCCCAGGACGGCGGCGAGGCCGGCCGCGACGCCGGCGACCACCCGGCCGTCCACGGCGCGCGCCAGCGGCGGCTGAGCGGGCGGGCTCGGGGCGACCACCCCGCCAGCCTGCCCGCCCCGGCCCCCGTTGTCCTCAGGGTGCGACCCTGGGACGACAACCAGGGTCGCCGCCCGATGCGCCGGGCGGCCCCACGACGGAGCCTGCCGGCATGACATCGACGACCCTCGCGTCCCCCCCGCTGGAGCGGCCTCGGGACGCGCCCGTTGCGGGAGTGTGCACCGCCCTCGCCCGTACGACCGGCACCAACCCCGTCCTGTGGCGGGTGCTGGTGGTGGTCCTGGCGTTCTTCGACGGCCTCGGCATCGTCCTCTACCTGGTCGGCGTCGTCACCATCCGCGCGGAGGGCCGGCAGCAGTCGATCGCCGAGCAGCTGCTGCGCGGGCCCGACCGGCGGCTGACCGGACGCCAGCTTCTCGCCGTGGTGCTGCTCATCCTCGCGCTCGCCGGGCTGCTCAGCCAGGCCGACGGGCTCGTCGCGGGCGCCGTGATCGGCGGCCTGGCGCTGCTCTGGCTACGCGGCCGCCCGGCGTCCGGGGCCGCGCCGGTGGCGGAGGCGGCCGGGTCGGCGGCCGCACCGCCTCCCGACGCCCCGCCGCCGACCTGGTACGTCCCGCCGTCCCAGCCTCCCCGCTCGCCGCTGACCGGGGTGACGCTGAGCCTGGCGGCCGTGGTGGTCGGCGTCCTGCTGCTGGTCGGAGCCGGAGTCAGCAGCGTGCCCGCCGACGTGGTGCTGGCGGGCGCGCTGGCGGTCGTCGGCCTCGGTCTCGTCGCGGGATCGTCGCGGGGTCGCGCGACGGGGCTGGTGGTCGTCGCGGTCCTGCTCGGGCTCGCGCTCGCCGTGACGCTGGCTGTGCGGCCGGTGGTCGAGCACGGGATCGGCGAGCGCACCTGGCGCCCGGGAGACAGCGCCGAGTTCCGGCTCGGGGTGGGCGAGGCCACGCTCGACCTGCGCAGCCTGGCGGTCGCCGGGGACGGGCCCGTTGATCTGTCCGCCCGGGTCGACGTGGGGCATCTGCTCGTGCTGGTCCCGGACGACCTGCGGGTCCGCCTCGACGCCCGCGCCGCGCTCGGCGACGTGCTGGTACTGGGCGAGAGCGCCGACGGGCAGAACGTGACCCGGCAGACCGCGCTAGGACCACCCGGCGCGCCGCAGGTCCGCCTGGACCTGCGGGTCGGCACCGGTCAGGTGGAGGTGCGCCGTGGCTGAGCGCCGACTCGACCTGGTGTCCCTGACCACCGGCCTGCTCGCCCTGATCTTCTCGGGGCTGGTGCTGCTCGACCGCGCCGGCGCCTCGATCGACGGTGCGGCTGCCGCGGCGGCGGTCGTCGTGGCCGCCGGGCTGGCCGGGCTGGTGCTCGCGGTCGCGAGGCTCCGGTCCGCCGGCGGCGCGCCGGACGCGCCGCCGGCGCAGGGGACCGGAGAGCCCTGACCGCTGACCTGAGGGCGACGAGCCCGCCTGTCGGCGGGCTCGTCGCCCCGCTTCGCGACCGGGCGCCGGGTCAGTCGCGGGTCGCCTCCCGCATGACCGTGAGGACGCCCTCCTGGTCCGGCGTGACGGGCGCCCGCGGCGCCGCGGGCGAGATGCCCTCGACGTGGGCGATCAGCGGGATGTCGGGCTCGCCGTCGTCCGCGACCTCTGCCATCGCCCACCGGGCGAAGACCCGGCCGGGAACGGCTCCGGCCTCCAGCACCTCCACGCCGTCGTGTCGCCGGTCGGCGCCGATCCGGGCGAACAGGTCGCGGACCACCTGCTCGTCGCCCTCGAGCGTCTGGACGAACCAGTCGTCCGCGAGCAGCAGCGCCCCGGTGAGCTGGAGCTGCTTGTTGTTGGCGCGCGCCTGGCTGAACAGCTCGCCGAGCGCCACCCGGCGGTCCGGCTCCGGTATCCGGTTCCGGCTGCGGTAGATCAGCCGGAAGGTCTCGCCCGCGGCAGCGTCCGGTGCGGCCACATCCATGCCGTCCTCCTGGGTCAGGTCGGAGCACGCCGGGCCGGGTGCGCGGCGCGGCCGCCGCAGTCGCCCTGCGACGTCACGCCGGGCAGCTCACTGCAGCACCGAGCCGATCATCGCGAGCCGGGCTCGTCAGCGCCGTCTCAGTTTGGAACGGGTGCCACGGCCGAAGCGTCAACCTGCCTGGCTGAGCTCGACGAGGTGCCCGTCGGGGTCGCGCAGGAAGCACCGGACCTCCGCCCCGGAGTCCACCGGCGCGGTGAGGAACGTCGCGCCGAGGCCGACCAGGCGATCGTGCTCGGCACGGCAGTCCGCGACCCGGACCGTGATCAGGGCGCTGACCCGGTCGGGGTCGGCCGGCGGCGCCAGCGTCACGGTCGGCTTGTCGGCCGTCGGTCCGCCGCCGGTCACGAGCAGCAGCCAGCTGCCGCCGAAGCGCAGCACCGCGCTGGTCCCGCCGTACTCACGATCGAGGTCGGCACCCAGCACCTCCGTCCAGAACGCGACGGAGTGACGCAGGTCGCTGACGACGAGGATCTGCGTGGCGATCCAGGGCTGCGCCATGGCGGCCTCCCGGCGACGGAACCGAGCCCCAGTGTGTGCCCGACGCCCGCGACGGGACGTACGGTTCCGGCATGGCAACCGGCTGGCGCGACCTGCTCGGCCGCTTCGCGCGGGTCGCCGTCCGCGAAGGCCCCCGGGTGCTGCGCGAGGTGCAGCGCGGGCGCCGGGCCGCCGGCGGCCCGGCGCAGCGTGGGCGCAGCGCCGCCGGAGGCCCCGACGGCCGCCGGCTCGTCTACGCCCCGCAGCCGGACGGTCGCGCCGACCCCGGCGAGGTGGTGTGGACCTGGGTGCCGTACGAGGAGGACGCGTCGCGCGGCAAGGACCGCCCGGTCCTGGTCGTCGGCCGGTCGGGCCGGACGCTGTCCGGCCTGATGCTGTCGAGCCAGGATGGCCGTGACGGCCAGCGGGGGTGGCTCGCGCTCGGGCCCGGCGAGTGGGACCGGGAGCACCGGCCGAGCTGGGTGCGGCTCGACCGGGTGCTCGAGGTCGACGAGGACGGCATCCGCCGCGAGGGGGCGGTGCTCGACCGGCGGAGGTTCGACCTCGTCGCGGCGGCGCTGCGCAAGGAGCACGGCTGGGCGTGAGCAGCACCGACCGTCGGAGCCGGCGGCCCGGCCGGTCAGTGCTTGGGCGGCAGCGACCTCGCGTACGCCACACCACGCTCCACCCAGCCGCGCAGCACCTCGTCGTCGGCGAGCGCCTCGGCGGCCACGACCACCCAGCCCCGGCTCGGGCCCCGACCGCCCATCTCCATCGGCGCGGCGCCCGGCTCGCGCAGCAGCGCCTCGGTCTGCGCCGGGTCGACCCGCACCATCAGCCCGCCCTGGCCGGAGGCGGCGACGCTCATGTGTCCGCCGACCAGGAACGCCAGGCCGCCGAACATCCGCCGCTCGGGCACGCCCTCCGGGGCGAGCACCTCGCGTACGCGCTCTACCAGGTCCTCGTCGACCGCCATCCGCCCACGCTAGGCCGCCCAGGGGCGTGGCACCGCCCGGTTCGGCGCAGAGCTCCGTGGGGTGCGGGTCGCCCGGGCCGGACCTAGGGTCGCGAGATGCCAGCCCTGCGTGTCGTGCTCCCGGCCGCGCCCGCGCTGCTGTGCGCCGCGGTCGGTCTGAGCCACCCGGTCTTCCTGACCCCCCAGACCGCCGGCGCGTGGCGGCTGGGGCACCTGCTGCTGCTGCCGCTGTTCCCGCTGGTCGGTCTGGCGCTGGTGTGGCTGCTGCGGGGTGAGCGGAACCCGCTGGCCTGGGTGGCGCGCGTGCTGGCGTACGGCTGGGCGGTGCTGTACGGGGCGCTCGACGCGATCGCCGGGATCGGCGCGGCGCAGCAGGTGCTCGGGACGGCCGAGCGGGCCGAGCCGTTCCCGCCGCTCGGCGACCTGTACGAGATCGGTGACCGGCTCGGGGTCCTCGGCGCCCGGTCGCTGCTGCTGGCGGGCGCGCTGACCGCGGTGCTGCTGGCCCGTCGGGGCTCCTGGGAGGCGCCGGTCGGCGGAGTCGTGCTCGCCCTGGGCGCGGAGGTCGTCCGGGCGCACCACGTCTTCCCCTTCCGTGGGACGGCCGGAATGCTCGCCGTCGCCGGCGGGACGGCGCTGCTGGCGGTCGCGCGGGAGCGGTGCCGGGAGCGGGTGCGGGCGGGGCTGGTCGACGCCTGACCGGGCCGAGGCGTGCGGCTCCGGCGGCCTTGGCGTCCGGCCTCCCCTTCGTTGCGGCGCTTCCCCTTCGCAGGGGCACTCTCGGGGGGTCCCTGAGAGGCGTTGCGAAGGGGAGGCGGCGGCGCCGGCGCGCGGCTTCCCCTTCGTGGGGGCGCGTCCCCTGCGTAAGGGCACTCGTGAGGGGTCTCGCAGAGGCGTACCGAAGGGGAAGCGGCGCAGCCGGCGACGGGCGTCCCCTTCGTTGGAGCGCCTCCCCTCCGCAGGGCACTGGCGGGGCCTCTCGCAGAGGCGTTGCGAAGGGGAAGCATCGGGGCGGACCCGCCCGAGCCGGCCACGCCCCGCCGCCCCGCCCCGCGCCCGGCCCGCGCCCGCGCCGCCGGTACCGTCGCGCCGTGCCCGGACCCGACGGCCTGCCGCTTCCGGCGTACGGCCGCGCCGCGCTGAGCGACCTGCTGCCGTCAGTGCTCGCCGCGCTGGGCGTGCCCGGCGAGCCGGCCACCCTCGACCTGCCACCGATGCGGCGCTGCGTGCTGCTGCTCGTCGACGGCCTCGGCGCCGAGCTGCTGGACCGGTACGCCGAGCACGCGCCCTTCCTGCGTTCGATGGAACGGCGCGTGCTCACCGCGGGCTTTCCGAGCACCACCGCCACCAGCCTGGCCTCGCTGGGCACCGGGCTGGCACCCGGGGAGCACGGCATGACCGGCTACACGTCGTACGTCCCGGAGCTCGACGACGTCGTCGGCTGGCTGACCTGGACCGGCGCGGGGGGAGCGGACCTGCGAGAACGGCTCGTTCCGGAGGCCGTGCAACCCGCCCTCACCGCCTTCGAGCGGGCGGAGCGCGCCGGGGTCGCAGTGACCGTGGCCGCTCCCGCCGTCTTCCGCGGGTCGGGCCTGACCCGGGCGGTGCTGCGCGGCGGGCGGTACCGCGGCAGCGTCAGCCCCGGTGACGCGGTCGCGGCGGCGGTCGAGGGCAGCCGCCCGGACCGCAGCCTGGTGTACTGCTACACCGCGGACCTGGACCTGACCGGCCACGTCCGGGGGGTGCGGAGCGAGGCGTGGCGAAGCCAGCTGCGCCTGGTCGACCGGTTCGCCGAAGAGCTCGCGACGCGGCTGCCGCCGGGGACGACGCTGCTGGTGACCGCCGACCACGGGATGGTCGACGTCGACGAGCAGGACCGGGTGGATGCCGACAGCCTGCCGGCTCTGCAGGACGGCGTACGGGCGCTCGCCGGGGAGCCCCGGGTCCGGCACGTGCACTGCCGCCCCGGCGCGGTCGAGGACGTGCTGGCCGCCTGGCGCGGCGAGCTCGGCGACCGGATGTGGGTCGGCCGGGGCACCGACGCGATCGAGGCGGGGCTGTTCGGGCCGCGGGTGGGCCCGGCTGCCTGGTCTCGGATCGGCGACGTCCTGGCGATCGCCACCGGCGGCGTCGCCGTCGTCCGGTCCCAGGCCGAGCAGCAGATGGCGCGGCTGCGCGGGCACCACGGCGCGCTGACCGCCGACGAGCTGTACGTTCCGCTGCTCAATGCGGACGTCGGTGCTGCGAGCTGATCTCAGGGCGATCCGTCCGAGCGGTCCTCCGCGGACCCGGGTGGACGGGACTGCTGGGTTCCCCAGTGTCCGAGGGGGGACTTGAACCCCCATTCCCCGTAAAGGGAACTAGCACCTCAAGCTAGCGCGTCTGCCAATTCCGCCACCCGGACGAGTGGCCGGCCGCGTACGGCCGGACGCGGATCAGCATACAGACGTCGCGGCCCGGGTCCGGGGTCGCGGGCCGACGCGGGGGTTGACAGCGTTCATGGTCACGAGGAAGTTCCCCCGCACTGCCCAGCGCCGCCCGTGGAGGCCCGATGTCCCGTCGCAGGAAGCGCCTGCTGGTTGCGGTCGCTGCGGCCCTGACGCTGACCGGAACGAGCCTGCCGGTCACGCCGGTGGCCGCGGCACCGGTCGCGACGTCACCCTCCGCCAGCGGCCTCGGCGTCTTCGTGGGCGAGGTGCCCGCCGAGCGGATCGGGGTGTTCCGAGCGGCGGGGCTCGACCACGAGGACGTCTCCTTCGCCGCGCCCCGGGAGGGCATGGTCGCCTTCGAAGCCGTCATGACGCAGCGCACCGCAGCAGCGCTGCGGGGCCAGGGCGTCACGGCCACCCGCAAGCAGCTCCCGCCCCAGGATCCGGCGCTGCGGGCGACCGGTGAGGGGGTGTTCCGCAGCTACAGCGAGCCGGGCGGCATCCGCGACGAGCTCGTCCGCGCCGCGCGCGACCACGCCGAGATCGCCGAGCTGGTGCGTATCGGGCACTCGCGCCAGGGGAAGCCGATCCTCGCGGTGCGGGTCACCAAGGACGCCCACACGGTCGAGGACGGCTCACGGCCGGCTGTGCTCTACAACGGGGCGCAGCACGCCCGGGAGTGGATCACCCCGGAGATGGTCCGCCGCCTCCTTCACCACGTTCTCGACGGCTACGCCACGGACCCGTCCCTGCGCCGGTTGGTGGACGCCAACGAGCTGTGGTTCCTGCCGGTGGCGAACCCCGACGGTTACGACTTCACCTTCACCGAGGGCAACCGCCTCTGGCGCAAGAACCTGCGCGACAACGACGCCGACGGCCGCATCACCACCGTCGACGGGGTCGACCCCAACCGGAACTTCCCGACCGACTGGGGCTTCGACAACGAGGGCTCGTCGCCGGAGCCGTCGGGCCAGACCTACCGCGGACCCCGTCCGGCGTCCGAGCCGGAGACCCGCGCCCTGGACGGCCTCGCCGAGCGGGTGGGCTTCGCCTTCCACGTGAACTACCACTCCGCGGCCGAGCTGCTGCTGTACGGGACCGGATTCCAGGTGAACACGCCGACCCCGGACGACCTGGTGTACGAGGCGCTGGCCGGCACCGACGCCCGCCCAGCGGTGCCCGGTTACGACCCGGACCTGTCCGCCGAGCTGTACACCACGAACGGCGACACGGACGAGCACATGCACCGTGCGCACCGGACGCTGAGCTTCACCCCGGAGATGTCGACCTGCCAGACCGTCAGCGACGCCGTCCCGGACGACCCGTGGCGGGCTGAGGACTGCGAGAGCGTCTTCAACTTCCCGGACGACGAGACGCTCATCGAGGCGGAGTTCCGCAAGAACGTCCCGTTCGCGCTGTCGCTGGCCCGGTCCGCCGCGAACCCCTCGGAACCGGTCTCGGTCGTCGACGGCACGACCCCGGACTTCCGGATCGACCCGTTCGCGGTGTCGTACGGCCGTCAGCAGCCGGTCGCGGTTCTCGCCAAGCGCACGGTCCAGCAGCTCCGGATGCACTACCGCGTCGACGGCGGCCCGGTCCGCACAGGCGCGGCCCCGGAGTGGGCCGGTGGCACGCGCTACGGCGACGGGCGGGACATCTACTACGGCGAGTTCCGCGGGACCGTGCGGGGCACCCGGCCCGGCGACCGGGTCGAGGTGTGGTTCACCGGGCGCAGGGCCGATGAGGGACCGTCCGGGGGCGGCGCGCGACCCGTCGAGAGCGAGCACTTCACCTACCGGGTGGCCGACGACATCGACGGGCGGGTGCTGGTGCTGGCTGCCGAGGACGCCACCGGCCTCTCCCCTGAGCAGGTGCCACCGCGCTCCCGCTACGTGGACCGTTACGTGCAGGCGCTGGAAGAGGCGGGTTACACCTCCGACGTGTACGACGTCGATGCGAACGCCCGTACCGCCCCGCACCCGCTGGGCGTGCTGTCGCACTACGCCGCGGTGGTCTGGGAGACCGGCGACGACGTGATCCCCCGGAAGGCCGGACAGGTTCCGGGCACGGCCGCCGAGCTGGCGCTCGATCTCGAGCTGTCCGTCCGCGACTACCTCAACGAGGGCGGCAAGCTGCTGCACACCGGCAAGTACGCCCAGTTCGCCCAGGGCGCGGACGGCGCGTACTTCTACAACCCGTTCCAGGAGCAGCAGGGCGAGTGCACGACGCCCGGCCTCTACCCGTGCCTGCCGCTGCTCAACGACTTCCTGCAGTACTGGCTCGGCGCCTACGAGTACGTCGACGGCGCCGGCACGGCCGAGACCGGCCGGCCGCTCCCCGTGCGGGGCAGCGGCCCGCCGTTCCGCGGGTTCTCCGCCGACCTCGACAAGGGCGGCTCGGCCCGGAACCAGGACCACACCGCGTCGTTCCTCACCACCTCGAGCTTCCTGCCGCCGGCGCAGTTCCCGCAGTTCGCCAGCGCCGCGCCGCTCGAGTGGGACCGGCTCGGCGGCTCCCCGTACGACCCGCTGACCGGCGACTTCTACCTCTACAGCGGGCGAGCCGACTCGGCGTACAAGCGCTTCAGCAGGACGGTCGACCTGACCGGAGCGTCCACCGGCGCGCTGAGCTTCCAGATGTCCCGCCGCCTCGAGCCGGACTACGACTTCGTGTTCGTCGAGGCCCGTGAGGTCGGCACCGACCGCTGGACGACGCTTCCGGACGCCAACGGGCACACCGGCACCAGCCCCGGACTGGCCTGCGCCGACGTGAACTGGACGACGATCCACCCGCAGCTGCTCCACTACCAGGGGCCGGCGCCCGGCTGCGCCGCCACCGGCACCACGGGCGAGTGGCACGCGGCGACCGGCAGCTCCGACGGCTACGAGGCCTGGTCGATCGACCTGTCCGGGTTCGCCGGCAAGCAGGTCGAGGTGTCGATCACGAGCGCCAGCGATCCCGGGGTGCAAGGCCTGGGGATCTTCCTGGACGACCTCGCCCTCCACGTCGACGGAGCCACGGTCGCGCAGACGTCCTTCGAGACCGACGGTGACCTGGCCGGCTTCACCGTCCCCGGCCCGCCGCCCGGGTCGCCCGGCAACGCCAACGACTGGGCCCGGACCGACTCCGCGTTCGACGAGGGCGCGGGCGTGACGACCGCGGACACCGTGCTGCTGGGGTTCGGCGCCGAGGGACTCAACCGGACGCGGATGGCTCGACCTCGTCGGCCGGTCCATGCGGCACCTGCTGGGCCCGGCCCGGCCGTAGGGCCGCGAACAGGTCGCCGACCCCGCGGGGGGTGGTCGGGCGCCCGGGCGCCTCGCGGGCTAGCGTGCGAGACACCCAGCGACCCGAGGAGCCCCCATGCCGGACGCCCAGGACGAGGTCGTCGAGATCTGCCGCGACCTCATCCGCTTCGCCAGCGTCAACGACGGCACCGGGCGCGGCAAGGGCGAGCGCGCAGGCCGCCGAGTACGTCGCCGGCAAGCTCAGCGAGGTCGGCCTGCGAGCCGGAGATCTTCGAGTCGGCGCCGGGACGGGCCAGCGTCGTCGCCCGGATGGCGGGGGAGGACCCGGGTCGCGACGCGCTGCTCATCCACGGCCACCTCGACGTGGTGCCGGCCGAGCCCAAGGCAGTGGACGTACGACCCGTTCGCCGCCGAGGTCGCCGACGGCTGCGTGTGGGGCCGCGGCGCCGTCGACATGCTGGACATGGACGCGATGGTGCTGTCGGTCGTCCGGGACCGGATGCGCACCGGCCGCAAGCCGCCGCGCGACGTGGTGCTGGCCTTCGTCGCCGACGAGGAGGCCGGCGGCACGTTCGGCGCGAGCTGGCTCGTCGACAACCACCCGGAGCTGTTCGAGGGCTGCACCGAGGCGATCAGCGAGGTCGGCGGCTTCAGCCTGTCGGTCAACGACGACGTCCGGCTGTACATGATCGAGACGGCGCAGAAGGGGATGGGCTGGATGCGGCTCACCGCCGAGGGCGCCGCCGGGCACGGCTCGATGCTGTCCAGCGACAACGCGGTCACCGAGCTGTGCGAGGCGGTGGCCCGGCTGGGCCGCCACCAGTTCCCGATGCACCTGACCAAGACCGTCCGGCGGTTCCTCGCCGAGGTCAGCGACGCGTACGGCGTCGAGCTCGACCCGAACGACCCGGAGCAGATCCACGCCGTGCTCGGGCCGATGGCCCGGATCGTCGGCGCGACGCTGCGCAACACCGCCAACCCGACGATGCTCGACGCCGGGTACAAGCACAACGTCATCCCCGGCACGCGCGCACGCGATGGTCGACGGTCGCTTCCTGCCCGGCTTCGAGGACGACTGGGAGCGCGAGCTCGACGAGGTGCTCGGCCCGAAGATCACGCCGCGAGTACACGCACTACGACATCGCGCTGGAGACCGAGTTCGAGGGCGCGCTGGTCGAGGCGATGGTCGGCGGCGCTCAAGGCCGAGGACCCGGGCGCCCGGCCGGTGCCGTACGCCCTGTCCGGCGGGACCGACGCCAAGAGCTTCAGCCGGCTCGGCATCCGCGGGTTCGGCTTCTCGCCGCTGCGGCTCCCGGCCGACCTGGACTTCTCCGGGATGTTCCACGGGGTCGACGAGCGGGTGCCGCTGGACGCGCTGCGGTTCGGCGTCCGGGTGCTCGACCGCTTCCTGGACGACTGCTGAGGCTGCGCGCCGGGGGTCCCTCCCCTGAGGTGGTGCGCTTGTCTGCCGGCACCGACGTCCGGGGGGCGTTCCGCAGCCGGTACGGGCAGACAAGCGGGCCGGGGTCTGCCTCCCGGCGCCTTGTCTGCCGGCACCGACGGCTGCGGAGCGCGTCGGCGCCGGTACGAGCAGACGAGCGGGCGGGGAGCGGCGCCGGGCGCGCCGCCGGCCGGCTGACCCGTTCGGACCATGGAAGCCCGGCCCGGCCGGGACGACGCTGGTCCGCGGGGACGCCGCGGCACGGGCGACCGCCGCACGCGCACGGCGACGCCACCCGGAGGAGGGACGCCATGCGCAAGGTGGCGGACTGCCGGCTGATGCCGAGCGAGAGCAACTGCACGTTGACGATCAGCGGCGAACAGGACGAGGTCCTGCGCACCGCCGTGGAGCACGCGATCAGCGCGCACGGGCACGCCGAGTCGGCGGAGCTGCGGGACGGGATCCGCAGCATGCTGGCGGACGAAGGCTCGGGCGCCGCGATCGTCAAGGCCGGGTACGAGGCGTTCGCCCGCGGCGACATTCCCGCGCTCCGGCAGCTGCTCGCCGACGACCTCGTCTGGACGGAGTCGCCGCACGTCCCGCTCGGCGGGACGCACCGCGGCGCCGACGTCCGTCCTGGAGAGCTGGAGCCGCCTGCCCGAGCACTACAGCGAGATCACACCGGTCGCGGAGACCGTGCTGGAGCAGGGCGCCACCGTTGTCGTGCTCGGACGCTTCCTCGGCCGCACGCTGTCCGGCAACGCGCTCGACCTCCCGTTCGTCGACGTGTTCACCGTCCGCGACGGCAAGATCACGTCCGGGACGGAGCACTACGACACCGCGCAGATGAACGCGCTGCTCGGGGTCCCGGCGCAGCGGGCCGCGTCGCAGGGGGCCACGCAGTCGAGCGCCTCCGTCTGAGGCCGTACGAGCGTCCGGGAACAGCGCCCGGCGACCCGGGGCCCGCGCGTCGACGCGCCCCCCCGTCGACCCGCCGGCTTGTCTGCCGCCGGCCACACGGATCGGGCCCGGTGTGCCCGGCCGGAGCAGACAAGCCGGCGGTACGGGGGCGTTCGGCAGGGGACGGGCCCGGCCGAAGGGGAGGCGCCCGGCGCGCGGCCCGGCCGAGTCCGCGCCCCCGCCGAGCCTCAGCTCGGGAAGTCCGCGCCCCGGGCCACCGCGTCCCACTGCTCCCACTCGCGCAGCCGATCGGCGTACGTCGCCGGTCCGATGTCGGCGGCCATGCTGCCGAGCAGCAGCCGGCGCGGCGGCGCGTCGGCCTCGAGCACCCGGAGCAGCGCCTCACCGGCCCGCCGGGGGTCGCCGGGCTGGGTGCCCGCCTGCGCGCCGGACATCGCCTCGCGGCGGGCGCCGAGGATGTCGTCGTACGCGGCCATCGGGGTAGCCCGGGTCATGCTGCTGCCGTTCCAGTCGGTGCGGAACGGGCCCGGCTCGACGATCGTCACGCCGATCCCGAACGGCTCGACCTCCTGGGCGAGCGACTCCGAGAACCCCTCGAGCGCCCACTTGCTGGCGTGGTAGATGCCGGTGTTGAGGAAGCCCGCCACCCCGCCGATGCTGGAGATCTGGAACAGGTGGCCCGCGCCCTGCTCCCGCATCACCGGCAGGACCGCCTGGGTCGCCCACAGCGCCCCGAAGACGTTGACCTCGAACTGGTCGCGGACCTCCTGCTCGGAGGCCTCCTCGACGCCGCCGGCCAGCCCGTAGCCGGCGTTGTTGACGAGCACGTCGATCCGGCCGGTGAACGACCGGGCCTGCTCGACGGCGGCGAACACCGCGGCGCGGTCGGTGACGTCCAGCGCCAGGGCGAGCGCCCGGTCGGGGTGCGCCGTGACCAGGTCGTCGAGCGCGTCGGGCTTGCGGACGGTCGCGACGACCGCGTCGCCGGCCTCCAGGGCGACCTCGGCGAAGGCGCGGCCGAGCCCGCGCGAGGCGCCGGTGATCAGCCAGGTACGGGGAGTGGGTGTCATGCCGCTCGACAACCCGGAGCCGGCCGTCCGGATTCCGGTCAGCTGCGGCGCTGCGCGGGTGGCAGCCAGCCGAACGGGTCGCCCGTCCCCGGCAGGTACTCCAGCCCCACCCAGCCGTCGTAGCCCACCCGGGGGAGCAGGTCGAGGTACCCGGCGAGATCGAGCGTGCCGCTGCCCGGCCGGCCGCGACCCGGCGCGTCGGCGAGCTGCACGTGCCCGATCCGCCCGACCTCGTCGCGGAGCACGGCCGCGACGTCGTCGCCGTTGACCGCGAGGTGGTACACGTCGCAGAGCAGCCGGGCGCCGGGCCCGTCGGACTGCGCCGCCAGCGCGTCGAGCACGCCGAAGACGTCGTCGGCCGTGCGCAACGGGTAGCCGTCGGTGCCGCTGAGCGCCTCGACGACGACCTGCGCGCCGACCTCCGCGGCGGCGCGGGCGGCCAGGTCGAGGTGCTCCACCGCGAGCTCCGGCCGGCCGCCGGCGCCGTGCAGCACGTGCAGCGTCGGGCAGTCCAGCGCGTCGAGCAGCCCGACCGCCGCGTCCAGGTTGTCGCGGAACTCCGCCTCCCGGCCCGGCAGCGCGGCGATCCCGCGGTCCCCGGCGGCGAGGTCCCCGCCGTAGGCGTTGAGCAGCACGAGCCGCACGCCGGCGTCCCGGACGGCGCGGACGAACGCCTCGACCTCCCGGTCCGCCGGCACCGCCGCGTCGAACGGCCACCACGACTCGACCGCGGTGAAGCCGGCCCGGCGCGCGGCGGCCGGCCGGTCGGTCAGCGGCAGGTCGCCGAACAGGATCGACAGGTTGACGTCGAAACGGACCCCGGAGGACAGCACGGCGGACACGCTGGCACGCCGGAGGGCAGGATGGCCAGCCCGTCCCGCAGGAGGTCCCGTGCCCGGAACAGCCGTCGTCACCGGGGGCGGGAGCGGCATCGGTGCCGCCACCGCCCGCGCCCTCGCCGCGCAGGGATGGCAGGTCGTGCTGGCCGGCCGCCGGGCGGCGGCGCTGCAGGACGTCGCCGACCGCGACCCGACCGGGCGGCTGCACCCGCGGGTCACCGACGTGACGGACGAGGCGTCGGTGCGCGGCCTGTTCGACGAGACGGTGGACGCGCACGGCCGGGTCGACCTGCTGTTCAACAACGCCGGGACGTTCTCGCCGGCCCGCCGGCTGGACGAGGTCTCGCTGGCGGACTGGCGGGCCGCGGTCGACGTCAACCTCACCGGGGTGTTCCTGTGCTCGCGGGAGGCGTTCCGGGTGATGCGGGCCCAGCAGCCGCAGGGTGGCCGGATCATCAACAACGGCTCGATCTCCGCGCAGGTGCCGCGCCCGATGGCGGCGGCGTACACCGCGACCAAGCACGCCGTCACCGGGCTGACCAAGTCGACCTCGCTCGACGGCCGGCCGTACGGCATCGCCTGCGGGCAGATCGACGTGGGCAACGCCGCGACCGACATGACCGAGGCGATGACGGCCGGGGTGCCGCAGGCAGACGGAAGCGTCCGGCCGGAGCCGCGGATGTCGGTCGAGGACGTGGCCCGCGCGGTCGTGCTGATGGCCGGGCTGCCGCCGGAGGCGAACGTCGCCTCGCTGACCGTGCTCGCCACGACCATGCCGTACGTCGGGCGCGGCTGAGCGCGCCGGCGGTCAGGTCGGCAGCGGCGGCAGGTGCGGCTGGACCCGGCGCCGGACGGTCACCTGGCGCCGGCCGTCCGCCCACAGGTGTGCCGCGCCAGCTCCCACTCGCCGTACTCGGCGTGGATCTGCCAGCAGCTCCTTGGTCTTCGCCCGGTCGGCGTCCGCGGGGATGCTCACCGCGCGGTACTCGTACTCGGCCACGCCGGGCCCACGGTACCGAGCGCCGGAGGCGACGTTCACCCGCCCGGACGGCCGTCGACCGACCTCGCGCAGCAGCGCGGCGAGCCGGGTCCGGCGGGGCCGGCGCGCCGACCGTCGCGCACCGCCCGGGCGAGCGCCGGGCCCGGCGGCGTGCACGACCGACAGGTGCGCGCTGCGCGCGGGTGAAGCGCGGTGTAGACCAGCGGCCGCGACAGCAGCCCGCCGGCCTCGGCGCGGCAGCACCGCGACGACCGCCGGGAACTCCGACCCCTGCGCCCGGTGCACGGTCACGGCCCAGCCGTGCGCGAGGTCGCCGACCGACGCGGGCCGACACCTCGACCGGCCCGGCGCCGGCGAAGGACACCACCAGCGCCGCGCGTCGCGGGCCGCGGTGACGACGCCGACCTCGCCGTTGGCGAAGCCCTCGTCGAGGTGGTTGGCCGTCGCGACGACCCGGTCGCCGACGTCGAAGCCGCCGACCTCGCCGGTCGCCCGGGTTGAGCCGGGCCTTGAGCGCGGCGTTCAGCGCGACCGTGCCCGGCCGGGCCCGCGGTGCACGGGCGTCACCACCTGCACCTCGGCCGACGCGATGCCGAGCGCCCGCGGGATCGAGTCGCAGACCAGCTGCACCGTCCGGTGCGCCGCCTCGCCCGCCTCGCGGGCCGGGACGACGACGACCTCGTGCCGCCGGTCCGGCTCGACCGGCGGGCAGCTCGCCGCCGCGCACCGCGGTCGCCAGCCGCGCGATCGCGCCGCCCTCGGCCTGCCGGTACAGCGTCGTCAGCTCGGTCACCGGGACGGCGCCGCTGTCGACGAGGTCGCCGAGCACCCGGCCGGCGCCGATCGAGGGCAGCTGCGCGGGGTCGCCGACGAGCAGCAGGTGGCAGCCGTCGGCGCACGCCTCGAGCAGCGCGGCGGCCAGCTCGGCGTCGAGCATGGACGCCTCGTCGACGACGACGACGTCCTCGTCGAGCGGCCAGTCGGCGTCGCGCTGGAACCCCCGGCCTCCGCCCGGTCGCCAGCCCCTGCGCGCCGAGCAGCCGGTGCAGCGTCGTCGCCGGCTGCGTCGCACAGCTCCTCGAGCCGCTTCGCGGCGCGCCCGGTCGGCGCGGCGAGCGCGACGGACTGCCCGCGGGCGGACGCGAGCCGGACCAGCGCGGCGACGGTCCGGCTCTTGCCGGTGCCCGGGCCCGCCGGTCAGCACGCGACACGCCGTGCTCGAGCGCGGCCGCGACCGCCCGGCGCTGCGCCTCGTCGAGCTCCTGGCCCACCGCCCGGACGGCCGACGGCGTCGGCGACCGGCTCCGCGACGGCGAGCAGCCGGGCGACGCCGTCGGCGACGGCCTGCTCGGCCGACGGCGTACCGCGCCAGCGACAGCAGGCCGTCCTCGCCGTGCACCCGCTCGTCGTCGAGCGCGGCGGCCAGCGCCGCGTCCGGGTCGGGGGCGCCCTCGGCCCGCACAGCGGCGGCGACGTCCTCGGCGGGCAGGCAGGTGTGGCCGTCGCGGGCGGCCCGGACGAGCACGTGCGCGACGAGCGCCCGGCCGCGCCGCGGGTCGTCGGGCCGGGCGTCGGGCAGCAGCGCCCGGGCGAGCACGTCGGCGTCGCGCAGCTGCACGTCCGGCCAGCTCGAGCAGCCGCCACGGGTCGTGCCCGAGCGCCGCGGCGGTGCCGGCGCCGAGGAGGCGCACGGCAGGGCCGGCGAGCCGGGCCGGCAGGCCGGCGGGCACGCAGCAGGGCCGCGACGTCGTACGCCTCCTGCGCGGCGAAGAAGGACGTGACGAGGCGCTCGGCGCGGCTGCCGAGCATCTGGGGCACCCGGCGCAGCCCGGCGACCGACACGTCGGCCGGGCACACCACGCCGGCGGCCGGCAGCGCCGCGGCCGTGGTGCGGCCGAGCCCGGGCCACAGGCCGGCCTCGGCGAAGGCGGCGAAGACCGGGTCGGGCGTCGACGCCCGCGGCTCGGCCGCGACGACCGCGTCGTCGGGCGCCTCCGGCGTGCCGAACAGGTCCAGCGCTCAGTCCTCGAGGTCGTCGGACGACCAGCGGGCCATCGACTCCGGGTAGCCGACGGCCGGCGGCCGACACGTCGTCCAGCGCCGCGCGGATCTCGTCGGGCAGCGTCACCTCCTCGGCGGCCAGCGACGCCTGCAGCTGCGCGGCGGTGCGCGCGCCGACGACCGGGGCGACGACGCCCGGCCGGTCGCGCACCCAGGCCAGCGCCACGGCGACGGGGGAGACGCCCAGCCCGTCGGCCGCGGTCACGACCGCGTCCACCACCGAGCGCGGCGCCGTCGTGCAGGTACGGCTCGACGAAGCCGGCGAAGCGCTCGCTCGGCGCCGCGGCTGTCGGCCGGGGAGCCGCTGCGGTACTTGCCGGTGAGCACGCCGCGGCCGAGCGGCGACCAGGGCAGCAGCCCGACGCCCGAGCTCCTGCGCCGCCGGGCACGACCTCGCGCTCGACGCCGCGCTCGAGCAGCGAGTACTCCACCTGGTCGCTGACCAGCGGCGCGCGGCCCGGCCAGGCCCGCTGGTGGGCGGCGGTCGCGCCGAGCTGCCAGCCGCTGTAGTTGGAGACGCCGGCGTAGCGCACCTTGCCGGAGGCGACGGCCGCGTCGAGCGCCGCCAGCGTCTCCTCCCACGGCGTCACCGGGTCCCAGGCGTGCAGCTGCCACAGGTCGACGTGGTCGAGCCTGCAGCCGGCGCAGCGAGGCGTCGAGCGCGGACAGCAGGTGGCCGCGGCTGGTGCCGCGCTGCATCGGCCCGCGGCCCGGTGGCGCCGTACGCCTTGGTGGCGACGAGCACCTCGTCGCGCGGCACGACGTCGGCGAGCAGCCGGCCGAGCACGCCGCTCGCTCTCGCCCGCCGGCGTACACGTCGGCCGTGTCGACGAGCGTGCCGCCGGCCTCGCAGAAGGCGACGAGCTGCGCCGCGGCGTCGTCCTCGTCGGTGTCGCGCGCCCCAGGTCATCGTGCCGAGAGCCAGCCGGGAGACGACCAGGCCGCTGCGTCCGAGGTGTCGCTGCTTCACGCGGGCAGGACGCTAGCCGAGGCGGCCGGTCCGCGCTACGCGTCCGGCCCATGAAGCTCGGACTGAACCTCGGCTACTGGGGCGCGCGGCAACGACGCGGACAACCTCGCGCTGGCCAGGAGGCCGACGCGCTCGGCTTCTCGGTCGCCTGGGTCGCGGAGGCGTACGGCTCCGACGCGCCGACGGTGCTCGCGTTCGTCGCCGCGCAGACCGAGCGGATCGACGTCGGCTCGGCGATCTTCCAGATCCCCGGCCGCACCCCGGCGAACTGCGCGATGACCGCGGCCACCCTCGACACGCTGTCCGGCGGCCGCTTCCGGCTCGGCCTCGGCGTCTCCGGGCCGCAGGTGTCCGAGGGCTGGCACGGCGTCGCGCTTCGACAAGCCGCTGGCCCGCACCCGCGAGTACAGCGACATCGTCAAGCTCGCGCTGTCGCCGGCAGAAGGTCCGCTACGACGGGCGAGCACTACGTGCTGCCGCTGCCGGACGGCCCCGGCAAGGCGCTGCAGCTGACCGTGCACCCGGTGCGCGAGCACATCCCGATCTACCTCGCGGCGGTCGGGCCGAAGAACCTCGAGCTCTCCGGCGAGCTGTTCGACGGCTGGCTGGCGATCTTCTACTCGCCGGAGCTTCGCGCAGGAGCCAGCTCGCGCAGCATCGCCGCCGGCCGGGCGAAGGTCGGCAAGACGCTGGACGGCTTCGACGTCGTGCCGACCGTGCCGATCGTCGTCGGCGACGACCCGCAGGCCTGCGCCGACCCGATCCGCGGTACGCCGCGCTCTACGTCGGCGGCATGGGCAGCCGCGAGAAGAACTTCTACAACCAGCTCGCCGTCCGGATGGGCTTCGACGAGGCCGCCGCGGCAGGTGCAGGACCTCTACCTGTCGCGCGAGACTACGACGCGGCCGCCGCGGCGGTGCCGTTCGAGTTCCTCGACGCGACCGCGCTGCTCGGGCCCAAGGAGCGGATCGCCGAGAAGATGCAGGACCTGGCCGCGCAGCGGCGTCACGACGCTGACCGCTGTCGCCGTTCGCCGGCTCGCTGGACGAGCGGCAAGGCGGCGCTGCGCACCGCCGTCGAGGCGCTCGAGCTGGCCGGGCGTCGGCGACTGAGGCCGCCGCGCGCTAGCGGCGGGCGCTGCTGCTCGGCGTCGTGCAGGGCGTCACCGAGGTCGTGCCGGTCGCTCAGCTCGGCGCACCTGGTCGCTCGTGCCGTGGCTGCTGCGGCTGGCCGAGCCGCCGGCGACCGGCACCACCTTCGCCGCCGGGCCTGCACGCCGGCTCCTGCGCCGGGCATCGCGCTGGGCGCTGCGGCCGACCTGCGCCGCGGACCGCGCGCACCGGCGCTGCTCGCCGTGGCGCACGCCGTGCCCGCGGCGGTCGCCGGGCTGCTCGCGGCCGACGCCGTCGAGGCGCGGCTCGGCCGGCCGCGCGCAGGTCGGCGGCGCTGCTCGGCCGTCGGCCGGGCGCTGCTGTGGCTGCGCCGACCGCGCGGCCGCAGGCCCGCGGCCGTCGGACGCCCGCGCGGCGGCGCTGCGCCGCGCTCGCGCAGGTCGCCGCCCTCGCCCCGGGCGTCTCGCGGTCCGGGGCGGCGCTGACCGCGCTGCGCGCCGCCGGCGTCGACCGCGAGCGCGACGCCGAGCGCTTCGCGCTGCTGCATGTCGCTGCCGGTCACCGCCGGGCGCGGCGGCGCTGACGCTGGCCGCGCGCCGAGCCCGGCGCCCTGCGCGCCGCTCGCGGGCCGCTCGCGCCGGGCGCCGCCGCCGCGGCGGTCGCCGGCTGCGACGGCGTGTCGTCGGTCTCGACGCCGCGCGGCGGGCGGTCGCTGCTCGGCCGCCGCCGTCTACCGTCTGGCGCTCGCCGCGGTGGTCGCCCGGCAGCCGCGCGCAGGAGGGACCGCGCGTGAGCCTGGGCATCGTCGACGCCGTCGTGCTGGGGGTCGTCGAGGGGCTCACCGAGTTCCTGCCGGTGTCAGCAGCACCGGGCCACCTGACGATCGCCGAGGGGCTGCTCGGCCTCGAGGTCGACGACCCGTCGGTCACCGCCTTCACCGCGGTCATCCAGGTCGGCGCGATCGCTCGCGGTGCTGCTCTACTTCGCCAGGGACATCGCCGCGCTTCGTCCGCGACTTCGTCGCCGGGCTGCGCGCTCGGCCGAGCCGGCGCACCGACGACTGGCGCTTCCGGCTGGCGCTGGTCGTGATCGTCGGGCTCGCTGCCGATCGGCGTCGTCGGCCTGGCCTGCGCGACGTCATCAAGGGCGCCGGTGCTGCGCTCGCTGGTCACCGTCGGCATCGCGCTGATCGCCTGGAGCGCCGTCATGGTGCTCGCCGAGCGGCGGGCGACGCAGGCCCGCGGCGAGCGCGACGTGACCGTGCGCGACGACGCTGGTCATCGGCCTGGCGCAGTGCATCGCGCTCGTGCCCGGCGTCTCCCGCTCGGGCGCGACCATCTCGGCCGGGCTGCTGCTCGGGCTCGACCGGGTCACCGCGACCCGGCTGTCGTTCTTCCTGTCCGTGCCCGGCGCTGACCGCCGCCGGGTCTGCTCGAGCTGCCGACGCGCGCTCGGCGAGGGCGTCGGGCTCGCTGCCGGTCGTCGTGGGCACGCGTCGTGTCGTTCGTCGTCGCGCTCGCCTCGATCGCCTTCCTGCTGCGCTTCGTCGCCGGCCACTCGATCGTCGCCTTCGTGCCGTACCGCGTCGCGCTCGGCGTCGTCGTGCTCGCCGTGCTGGGCGTGCAGGCGCCTGACGCCGGGCGTGCAGGCCGGTGCGCCGCCTAGGGTCGCGCGGTGACCACCGTCGTCCTCGTCCGGCACGGCCTGACCGCGATGACCGGGCCGGTCCTCGCCGGCTGGACACCCGGCCTGCACCTCGACGAGCGCGGGCGAGGCGCAGGCCGCCGCCGTCGCCGAGCGGCTGCGGCCCGGTGCCGTTCGCGCGCGATCGTGTCGCAGCCCGCTCGACCGCTGCCTGGACACCGCCGGCGCCGTCGCCGCAGGGTCGGGAGCAGCGAGCGTGCAGGTCGACGACCGGCTGGGGGAGTGCCGGTACGGCGACTGGACCGGCCGGCCGCTCAAGGAGCTGGCCAAGGACCCGCTGTGGAAGGTCGTGCAGAACCACCCGTCGGCGGTCATCTTCCCCGGCCCGGAGGGCGAGCCGCTGCGCGAGACGCAGAACCGCGCGGTCGCCGCGGTCCGCGACTGGAACGCCCGGCTCGGGCCCGGACGCCACCTGGCTGGCCTGCTCGCACGGCGACGTCATCAAGGCGGTCGTCGCCGACGCGATGGGCCTGCACCTCGACCAGTTCCAGCGGATCGCCGATCGACCCGTGCTCGGTGACCGTGATCCGCTACACCGAGCTGCGGCCGTTCGTCGTCCGCGTCAACGACACCGGCGGCGGGGTCGCCGACCTGCTGCCGCCCGAAGAAGGGCCGGCGCCGCAAGGCCAGCTCCGACGCGGTGGTCGGCGGCGGCGCGCGGCGCCGGCCGCGTAGGGTCGAGTCCGTGCCTCGTACGCGTCTTCGTCTTCGACCCGCCGGACCGCTTCGTCGCCGGCACCGTCGGCCAGCCCGGCGACCGCACCTTCTACCTGCAGGCCAGCGGCGGCGGCCGGACGGTGTCGCGTCGCGCTGGAGAAGGTGCAGGTGCAGGTGCTCGCCGAGCGGCTCGAGGAGCTGCTCGACGACGGCCCGCCGCGGCCGGCGCCGACGTGCCCGCCGGTGCCGTCCGCGCGAGCTCGAGGACACCGCCCCGCTCGACGCGCCGGTCGAGGAGGAGTTCCGGGTCGGCACGATGGGCCTGGCCTGGGACGGCGAGCGCGAGCGGGTCGTCGTCGAGGCGCTGGCGCAGACCGCCGAGGCGGAGGAGGCCGAGGTCGAGCCGCTCAGCGACGCCGACGAGGGCCCGGACGCGCTGCGCGTGCGCCTGACCGCCGAGCGCCGCGCCGCGCCTTCGTCGCCCGCGCCCAGCGGGTCGTGGCCGCCGGCCGGCCGCCGTGCCCGCTGTGCGGCCTGCCGCTCGACCCCGAGGGGCACGTCTGCCCGCGGCCAGAACGGCCACCGCCGCTGACGCTCCGGCGCCGCTGGGGCGACGTGCGGCCGTGCGCCGGCAGTCGGCCGCGGCGCGAGCGACGGCCTCGCCCGATACCGACCTGGGCCGGTGACGACACGCTCGAGCTCGCGGACGCCCTGCGCCTGCTGCGCGAGGGCGAGCTGTCGATCGAGGGCCGGCTGGTCGACGCCTCGCAACGCCACGCTGTACTGCGCCGTCACGCCTCGACGGGCGTCACGGCGGCCTGCGTCTACAAGCCGGTGCGCGGCGAGCGCCCGCTGTGGGACTTCCCGGACGGCACGCTCGCCGGCCGCGAGGTCGTCGGCGTACCTGGTCAGCGCAGGCCACCGGCTGGGACGTCGTGCCGCCGACGGTGCTGCGCGACGGGCCGTTCGGCCCGGGCATGTGCCAGCTGTGGGTCGACGTCGACGAGACCGTCGACCTGTCCGAGCTGGCCCGCAGCGACCACCCGGACCTGCGGCGGATGGCGGTCTTCGACGCCGTCGTCAACAACGCCGACCGCAAGGGCGGCCACCTGCTGCCGCGCGCCGGACGGCCGCGTGCAGGGCGTCGACCACGGCATCTGCTTCTCGGCCGAGGACAAGCTGCGCACGCTGCTGTGGCAGTGGCGCGGGCCTGCCGCTCACCGACGAGGCCGTCGAGGTGCTGTCGGCGCTGCGCGCCGAGCTCGAGGGCGCGCTCGGCGGAGCGCCTGCACGAGCGCTGCTGACGCGCCGCGAGGTGCGCCGCGACCGTCGAGCGGCGTCGACCGGCTGCTCACCACCCGCCGTCACCCGCAGCCGTCGCCGGACTGGCCGGCGATCCCCTGGCCGCCGTTCTGAGGGTCGCGGGTCCGGCAGCGCCGCCGCGGTCACCTAGGCTCGGCGCCATGCAGTCCTGGCCCGCGGCCCCGGTCCCCGCCCTGCCGGGACGCCCGGGCCGCTGCGGCTGCACGACAGCGCCCGCGGGCTCGTCGGCGGTCGCCCCGCAGAGGCACCGCCCGCCTGTACGTCTGCGGGATCACCCCGTACGACGCGACGCACCTCGGGCCACGCGGCCACCTACCTGGCCTTCGACACGCTCGTGCGGGTCTGGCGCGACGCCGGGCTCGACGTGCGAGTACGTCCAGAACGTCACCGACATCGACGACCCGCTGCTCGAGCGGGCCGCCCGCGACGGCGAGGACTGGACGGCCGTGGCCGAGCGCGAGACCGCGCTGTTCCGCGAGGACATGACCGCGCTGCGGGTGCTGCCGCCCGACGCACTACGTCGGTGCCGTCGAGGCGATGGACGAGATCGCCGCCGTCGTCGCTGCGGCTGCTCGAGGCCGGGCGCGGCGTACCGGGTCGACGACGACGTCTACTTCCCGGTCGCGGCCGCCCCGCACTTCGGCGCGGTCGCCGGCGCTGCGACGCCGCGACGGTGATGCCGGCGCTCGTCCGCCGAGCGCGGCGGCGACCCCGACCGGCCCGGCAAGAAGGACCCGCTGGACCCGCTGCTGTGGCGCGCCGAGCGGCCGGGCGAGCCGGCCTGGGAGTCAGCCCGCTCGGGCCGCGGTCGGCCCGGCTGGCACGTCGAGTGCACGGCGATCGCCGCTCAACCGGCTCGGCGCGCGGCTCGACGTGCAGGGCGGCGGCTCCGACCTGGCCTTCCCGCACCACGAGCATGTCAGCGGTCGCACGCCGAGGTGCTGACCGGGCAGCTGGCCGTTCGCCGCGCGCGTCCGTGCACGCCGGCATGGTCGGCCTCGACGGCGAGAAGATGAGCAAGTCGCGCGGCAACCTGGTGTTCGTGTCCGCGGCTGCGCGCGGACGGGCACCGACCCGGGCGCGCTGCGCCTCGCGCTGCTCGTCGCAGCACTACCGCACCGACCGCGAGTGGACCGACGGCGCTGCTGGCCGCGGGCGAGCGAGCGGCTGGCCGCGCTGGCGGGCCGCCGGTGGCCGCGGCCGGGCGGCCCGGACGGCGACCGCGCTGCTCGGCCGCGGTGCGCGCCGCGCTGGCCGACGACCTCGACGCGCCCGCGGCGCTGGCCGCCGTCGACGCCTGGTGCGGCCGCCGACGGGCGACGACGCCGACGCGCCCGGCGCTGGTCGCGCGACGCTGGTCGACGCCCTGCTCGGCGTCGACCTGCGCTGAGCCGGCTGAGCTGCAGTCCGGTCAGCCTCGTCGCCGCCGCCGCGCAGGTAGCGCTCGAACTCCTTGGCGATCGCCTCGCCGGAGGCCTCGCGGCAGGTCGGTCTCCGGCTCGCGCTCCTCGAGCGTGGCGATGTACTCGGCGATCTCGCTGTCCTCGGCGGCGAGCTCGTCGACCTGCCGCTCCCAGCTGCCGGGCGCGCTCGGGCAGGTCGACGAGCGGGACCGGCGATGTCGAGCAGGTCCTCGACCCGGCGCAGCAGCGCGACCGTCGCCTTGGGGCACGGGCGGCGGCGAGACGTAGTGCGGCACGGCCGCCCAGAACGACAGCGCCGGCAGGCCGGCCGGTGGCGCAGGCGTCCTGGAAGACCCCGACGATGCCGGTCGGCCCCTCGTACCGGCTGCGCTCGAGGCCCAGCGCCCGCGGCGGTCGCCGGGTCGGAGGCCGTGCCGTTGACCGGGACCGGCCGGGTGTGCGGGCTGTCGGCGAGCAGCGCGCCGAGGGTGACGACGGTCTCGACGCCGAGCTCGCGGGTGATCGCCGAGCAGCTCCTCGCAGAACGCCGCGCCAGCGCATGTTCGGCTCGAGCCCGCGGACCAGCACGACGTCGCGGGAGGCGCCCGGCGGGCGGCAGACCGAGAACCGGCGTCGTCGGCCAGGTGATCCGCCGGGTCGCGCCGTCGACGAGCGACACGCGTCGGGCCGGTTGACCTGGAAGTCGTAGTACTCGTCGGGGTCGACGCTCGACGACCGCCCGGGCCTCCCAGACCTCCTCGAGGTGCTCGACGGCGCCGGTCGCGGCGTCGCCGGCGTCGTTCCAGCCCTCGAAGGCGGCGACGAGCACCGCGTCGTGCAGCGGGCCGACGCCCTCGGGGCGGCGGGGCAGGCTCACTGCGGCCGACCTCCTCGACGGCCGCAGCGCGACCAGCCCGGCGACGAGCGCGGGCCACTGCAGCGGGACGTCGTGCAGCGGCGCCGCGCCCAGCGCAGCAGCCGCGGCTGGGCGAGCAGGCCGCGCCGCGCGCTCGCAGCGCGGCGGCCTTGCGCTCGCCCCAGGCGTCGCCGCCGACCGGCTCGCACGAGACCAGCCAGGTCGGGCAGGAGATCCGCGCGAGCAGCGCCGCCGGGTCGCCGTCGAGCAGGTCGTCGACGATGCGCCATGTGCCGCGCGAACGGCAGCCGGGCCCGGGCCAGGCCGTCGGCGCCGACCTCGAAGATCGGCAGCACGCGCGGCCTCGACCTCGGGGCCCCACCACGGGGCCGAGCGGCCCGCCGGCGCAGCACGCGCGCGCAGCTCGCTCGGCGGGCAGCGCGGTCCGCGGCGGCTCGAGCCGGGCGCGCGCCTGCGGCCCGGTCGGCCGCCGGCTCCAGCGGCGGAGCCGAGCCCGCCGTCGACGGCGACGACCGCGAGCACCCGCTCGGGCGCCGTCGGCGGCGAGGCGCAGCGCCGTCGAGGCGCCCCAGGAGTGCCCGACGACGACGGCCCGCGACAGGCCCGAGGGCGTCGAGCGCGGTCAGGGCGTCGCGCGCCGACGGTCGCCGCCGTCGTACGGGCCGTCCGGGCGGTCGCTGTCGCCGTGCCCGCGCTGGTCGAGCGCGACGCACGGGCAGCCCGGCCAGGCCGGGGCACGACGAGGTCCCAGAAGCGGCGGGTCGACGCCAGCCCGTGCAGCAGCAGCACCGGCACGCCGGCGCCGGGCCAGCGGGTCGCCCGCAGCCGGATCCCGACGCCGGGCAGGTCCAGGTCGAGGCCCCCGGCGACCGGCGGGCGCCGACCGAGCGGCGTGCTCACGCGGCCGGCGCGGTGCGGGACGAGGCTGGTCACGGGACTCCTAGCGGTGCGGGGCCCCTCGCCGCGCGAGGGGGCCGTTCCGGCACGTTACCGCTGCCGGCCTGCGCGGCCACGCGGCGCGGGGCCGCGCGGGCCGGGGGTGCCCGACTAGGCTGGAGCGGGTGTCGACACCCGCTCTGCTCCCGCCCTGCGCGAGCGCGTCGTCGTCGCCGACGGCGCGATGGGCACGATGCTGCAGGCGCACGACCTGGACATCGAGGGCGACTTCGAGGGCCACGAGGGCTGCAACGAGATCCTCAACGTCACCCGGCCGGACGTCGTCCGGGCCGTGCACGACGCGTACTTCGCGGTCGGCTGCGACGCCGTCGAGACCAACACCTTCGGCTCCAACTGCGCGGCGCTCGGCGGAGTACGGCATCGCCGACCGGATCCGCGAGACCGCGCTGGCCGGCGCCCGGATCGCCCGCGAGGCCGCCGACGCCTGGTCGACGCCGGACCGCCCGCGCTGGGTGATCGGCTCGGTCGGGCCGGGCACCAAGCTGCCGACGCTCGGGCACGCGCCGTACGCCGTGCTGCGCGACGCCTACCAGGAGCAGGTCGAGGCGATGCTCGAGGGCGGCGTCGACGCCGTGCTCGTCGAGACCGCGCAGGACCTGCTGCAGGTCAAGGCCGCGGTCGTCGGGGCCCGGCGGGCGATGGCCGCCGCCGGCCGCGAGGTCCCGGTGCATCGCCCAGGTCACCGTGGAGCTGACCGGCACGATGCTGCTCGGCTCGGAGATCGGCGCCGCGCTGACCGCGCTCGAGCCGCTCGGCATCGACGTGATCGGCATGAACTGCGCCACCGGTCCGGCCGAGATGGGCGAGCACCTGCGCTACCTGTCCCAGCACGCCCGCGTCCCGCTGTCGGTGATGCCCAACGCCGGCCTGCCGGTGCTCGGCCGCACGGCGCGGAGTACCCGCTGCAGCCCGGCCGAGCTGGCCGAGGCGCTGGCGTCGCTTCGTCGACGAGTACGGCGTCGGCCTGGTCGGCGGCTGCTGCGGCACGACGCCCGAGCACCTGCGCCAGGTGGTCGAGGCGGTCCGCGGCCGCGCGGTCCCGGCGCGCACCCCGGTCGTCGAGCCGGCCGCGGCCTCGCTGTACTCCGCCGTGCCGTTCGCGCAGGACGCCGGCGTGCTGATGGTCGGCGAGCGCACCAACACCAACGGCAGCAAGGCGTTCCGCGAGGCGATGCTCGCCGGCGACTGGGAGAAGGTCGTCGACATCGGCCGCGAGGCCGTCCGCGAGGGCGCGCACCTGATCGACCTGTGCGTCGACTACGTCGGCCGCGACGGCGCCGTCGACATGCGCGAGGCGGCGTCCCGCCTGGCGACCGCCACGCACGCTGCCGATCATGCTCGACTCGACCGAGCCGCCGGTGATCGAGGCCGGCCTGGAGTGCCTCGGCGGCCGCGCGGTCATCAACTGCGTCAACTTCGAGGACGGCGAGGGGCCGGACAGCCGCTTCGCGCGGGTCATGCCGATCGTGCGCGAGCACGGCGCGGCCGTCGTCGCGCTGACGCATCGACGAGGAGGGCCAGGCCCGCACCGCCGAGTGGAAGGTGCGCGTCGCCGAGCGGCTCGATCGACACGCTCACCGGCGCAGTGGGGCATGCGCGAGGGCGACATCCTCGTCGACTGCGCTCACCTTCACCCTGGGCACCGGGCAGGAGGAGTCGCGCCGCGACGGCCTCGAGACGATCGAGGCGATCCGGCTGCTCAAGCAGCGCCGCCCCGCGGTCGGGACGACGCTCGGGCTGTCCAACATCTCGTTCGGCCTCAAGCCGGCCGCGCGCGTGGTGCTCAACTCGGTGTTCCTGTCCGAGTGCCAGAAGGCCGGGCTGACCAGCGCGATCGTGCACGCCAGCAAGATCCTGCCGATGAACCGGATCCCGGACGAGCAGCGCGAGGTCGCGCTCGACCTGGTCTACGACCGGCGGCGCGAGGGCTACGACCCGCTGACGGCGTTCCTCGACCTGTTCGAGGGCGTCGAGGCCGACAGCCGGCGGCCTGTCGCGGGCCGAGGCGCTGATGCAGCTGCCGCTCGACGAGCGGCTCGAGCGGCGGATCGTCGACGGCGAGAAGAACGGCCTCGAGGCCGACCTCGACGAGGCGATGGCCGCCGGGCGACGCGCCGCTGGAGATCGTCAACGAGACGCTGCTCGGCGGGATGAAGACGGTCGGCGAGCTGTTCGGCGCCGGCGAGATGCAGCTGCCGTTCGTGCTGCAGAGCGCCGAGGTGATGAAGACCGCCGTCGCCCACCTCGAGCCGCACATGGAGAAGGTCGAGGGCCGGCCGGCAAGGGCACGATCGTGCTGGCGACCGTCAAGGGCGACGTCCACGACATCGGCAAGAACCTGGTCGACATCATCCTGTCCAACAACGGCTACACGGTCGTCAACCTCGGCATCAAGCAGCCGGTCACCGCCATCCTCGACGCCGCGGAGCGAGCACGACGCCGACGTCGATCGGCATGAGCGGGCTGCTGGTCAAGAGCACCGTGGTCATGAAGGAGAACCTGCTCGAGATGAACGCGCGCGGGATGGCCGGCCGCTTCCCGGTCATCCTCGGCGGCGCCGCGCTGACCCGCGCCTACGTCGAGCAGGACCTCGGCCGAGGTCTACGACGGCGACGTGCGCTACGCGCGCGACGCCTTCGAGGGCCTGCGGCTGATGGACGAGCTGATGGCCGTCAAGCGCGGCGAGGTCGCGCCGGAGCAGGCCGCCGAGCAGGCCGGCCAAGGAGGCCGAGCGCAAGCGCCCGGCACGCCCGGTCGCGGCGCCATCGCCGAGGCGCGGCGGGCCGGCGAGCGAGGAGCCCGAGCCGGTCGGCCGCTCCGACGTCGCCACCGACAACCGCGTGCCCGAGCCGCCGTTCTGGGGCAGCCGCATCACCAAGGGCATCGCGCTGGCCGACTACGCCGCCTGGCTCGACGAGCGCGCGCTGTTCCTCGGCCAGTGGGGGCTGCGCGGCTCGCGCGGCGGCAGCGGCCCGACGTACGAGGAGCTGGTCGAGACCGAGGGCCGGCCGCGGCTGCGCGAGCTGCTGTCCCGGGTGCAGACCGAGGGGATCGTGCAGGCCGCCGTGGTGCACGGCTACTACCCGGCGGTCAGCAAGGGCGACGACCTCGTCGTGCTCGACCCCGACTCGGGCTCCGAGCGGTGCCGCTTCACCTTCCCGCGGCAGCGCCGCGACCGGCGGCTGTGCCTGGCCGACTTCTTCCGCAGCGCCGAGTCCGGCGAGCCCGACGTCGTGGCCTTCCAGGTCGTGACGATGGGCGCGCACGTCTGCGAGGTGGCCAACGAGCTGTTCGCCCGCAACGCCTACCGCGAGTACATGGAGCTGCACGGCCTGTCCGTGCAGCTCACCGAGGCGCTGGCCGAGCACTGGCACGCCCGGATGCGCGCCGAGCTCGGCTTCGGCGACGAGGACGCCGCCGGACCTGCAGGCCATGCTGTCGCAAGCAGGCCTACCGCGGGAGCCGCTACTCCTTCGGCTACCCGGCCTGCCCGAACATCGAGGACCAGGTGCAGCTCGAGGCGCTGCTGCGAGTGGCAGCGGATCGGCGTCGAGCTCTCCGAGGAGCACCAGCTCACGCCGGAGCAGTCCACGTCGGCGATCGTCGTCGCACCACCCCGAGGCGAAGTACTTCGCCGCTCGCTGAGCGACGCCCCGCACAGGCGGGCCGGCGGTCGACGTCGCCAGGTCCGGCGCGGCTCAGCGGGGCAGGGGCTCCCCGGCCTCGGCAGGCGCGGCGAGGCGGTCCGGGGTGCTCCGAGGGGCCGCAGCGACCGGACCGACGACGGCCTCCCAGGTGCGCAGCAGGTCGCGGCGCCGGTCCGCCCAGCCCGGCACCTGCACCCGGTCGGTCACCAGGGCGAGCAGGGTGCCGCGCAGCACGGCCCGCAGCCCGCGCCGGTCCAGCCGGCGCACCCTGCGCCATCGCCACGCTCTCCAGCCGCTCCTGCCAGGCGGGCCAGCAGCGGCCTCGTCGTCGACCGACCAGGTCCCGCGACGCGACGGCGTCGAGGTAGGCCGGCTCGAGGCAGCGTCCGCGGAACGCCGGCGGCGGCTCCAGCTCCCGCGCCCGCAGCTCGGCCAGCGCGCACCAGCGCGGGCTCATCCGGTCCAGCGGTCGCCGAGCGGAACGGCCTCGTCGAGCACCAGGCCCATCGCGGGCACTCCCCGTGTGGCCGCCGGGCTCCCCCGGCAGCCCTCGGCAGGTCTCGGCACCGGGCTGGAGGCACTAGCGCGAGGGATGCCCCGGAACGGGCGATTCCGTCCCGGACTGCCTGACGTGGCGGACACCAGGTGACGTACGGTGGCCCGGTGACACTTCGGACGAGCAGGCCGGACCACGGCCGACCGGCGCGGACGCTGCGCCCAGGAGGCGCCAGCGCCGAACGCGCTGCGAACGCCGGACCAGCGGCCGCGCGCCCTGGGTGCGCAGCATCCTGCGCTCGGCGGCGGCCCTGCCGACGGTCGCGAACGGCCGCTGGCCGCTGCTCGGACGGTCCCTGGACGAGCCGCCGGTCGTCCGGGCCGTCGACCAGTCCTTCCCGCCCGGACGCCACCGCTGGCAGCGCCGGCTGGTCCGCTCCTGCTGCTCGGCCTGGACGCTGCTGGCCGCGACCATCGCGGCCGTCGTCGCGCTGCTGCCCGTCGCGGTTCGGCGCCAGCGGTCGCGGCACCTGCGCTACGTCGTGCGCGCACGCGTGCTCTTCCCGCCGCTGTGGCTGCTCGACTGCGCCTCCACCCGCTCGTACGAGCTGCGCTTCCTCGGCACCGGCAGCGAGGAGTTCCGGCGGGTCTTCGACGCCGGCGTGCGGCTGCTCGCGCGACGGCGGCCCTCGCTGCGCTCGGCCTCAAGGTCGAGCTGGCCCGCACGTACGTGCTCGTCGCTCTTCCCGCTCGACGGTCGCGCTGACGCTGCTGCTGCGCTACGCCGCGCGGCAGGCCTGCACCGCGGCGCGCCGCCGGCCGCTGCCTGCACCGGGTCGTCGTCGTCGGCCGCGAGCGCTCCTGCGCCGAGCTGGTCCGCCAGCTGCGCCGCGAGCCGTACGCCGGCTTCTCCGTCGTCGGCGCCTGCATCGACCGCACGCCAGGGCCCGACGGTCGAGGGCGTCCCGGTCGTCGGCACGTCCACGCACGGTCATCGAGGCGCTGCGAGCAGACCGGGGCCGACACGGTCGCCGTCGGTGCGTGGTCCGACCTCAGCCAGGCCGACCTGCGCCGGCTGTCCTGGGAGCTCGAGGGCTCCGGCGTCGACCTGGTCGTCGCGCCGTCGCTCACCGACATCGCCGGCCCGCGCATCCACATCCGCCCGGTCGCCGGCCTGCCGCTGCTGCACGTCGAGCAGCCGGAGTTCAGCGGCGGCCGCCGGCTGCTCAAGGGCACGCCTCGACCGGGTCGCTGGCGCTGCTCGTGCTGCTGGTCGCTGCAGCCCGCTGCTGCTCGGCGCTCGCCCTCGTCGTGCGCGCTCACCAGCCGCGGGCCGGCGCGCTGTTCCGCCAGGTGCGGGTCGGCGCCGACGGCCGCAGCCTTCACGATGTACAAGTTCCGCAGCATGTACGTCGACGCCGAGGAGCGGCTGGCCGACCTGCAGGCGCAGAACGAGAACGCCGACGGCCTGCTGTTCAAGATGCGCGACGACCCGCGCGTCACGCCGGTCGGGCAGCTGGCTGCGCCGCTTCTCGCTCGACGAGCTGCCGCAGCTGCTCAACGTCGTCGCGCGGCGACATGTCGCTGGTCGGGCCGCGGCCGCCGCTGCCGCGCGAGGTCGACGCAGTACGGCGACGACGTCCGCCGCCGGCTGCTGGTCCGGCCCGGCCTGACCGGGCTGTGGCAGATCAGCGGCCGCTCGGACCTGTCCTGGGACGAGTCGGTGCGCCTCGACCTGCACTACGTCGAGAACTGGTCGCTGGCGCTCGACGTCATGATCATCTGGAAGACGGTCTTCGCGGTGCTGCAGCCGCAACGGGCGCGTACTGAGCCTGGCGGCTGCACCGGGCGACCGGGTCGCCGGCCGCGACCGGCGCCTGGCACGCTGTCGCGTGCCTGCCCCGCCGCTGACCGCCGTCCTGTTCGACATGGACGGGCTGCTCGTCGACACCGAGCCGACCTGGACCGTCGCCGAGGTCGAGCTCGCCGCGCTGCTCGGGCGGCACCTGGACCGACGAGATCAAGGCCGTCGGTCGTCGGCACCCGCCTGGAGACGGCCGTCCCGACGATCCTCACCGCGCTGGGCCACGTGCCGAGCGCGTCGCTGGTCGAGGCCACCGCGCAGCGCCTGCTCGCCGCGGATGGTCGAGCTGTTCGCCGAGGACCTCGCGCCGATGCCCGGCGCCCTCGACCTGCTCGCCGCGCTGCGGGCCGAGGGAGTGCCCCTCGCGCTGGTGTCGTCGTCCTACCGGGTGCTCGTGGACGCCGTGCTGGCGCAGCTCGACGTCCGGTTCGACCTGGTGCTGGCCGGGGACGAGGTGCGGCACGCCAAGCCGCACCCGGAGCCGTACACGACGGCCTGCGCCGGGCTGGGTGCCGCGCCCGGTGGGGCGGTGGTGCTCGAGGACAGCCCGGCCGGGATCCAGCAGCGCCGAGGCGGCCGGCTGCGCCGTCGTCGCCGTGCCGAGCGTGCCCGGCGTGACCCCGGCGCCGGGACCCCGGCGGTGGGTGGTGGACAGCCTCAAGCAGGTCGCCGTCGACGACCTGCGCCGGCTCGTCGGCCGTCCCTAGGCTCGCCGACATGGCCCGCTTCGTCGACCTCCACCCGGACAACCCGCAGCCCCGGGCCATCGCGCAGACCGTCGCGCTGCTGCGGGACGGCGGCGTCATCGCCTACCCCACCGACTCCTGCTACGCGCTGGGCTGCTCGCTGGACAGCCCCGGCGGCGCCGACCGGATCCGGCGGATCCGCGGGCTGGACGCCAAGCACCACCTCACGCTGGTGTGTGCCGAGTTCGGGCAGCTGGGGCGGTTCGTGCAGATCGACAACGCGGCGTTCCGCAGCATCAAGGCGGCGACCCCCGGCCCGTACACGTTCATCCTGCCGGCCACCCGCGAGGTGCCCAAGCGCCTGTCGCACCCCAAGAAGCGCACCATCGGCGTCCGCATCCCGCGGTCGGCCGTCGTCCAGGCGCTGCTGCGCGAGCTCGGGGCCCCGCTGCTGTCGAGCACGCTCCTGCTGCCGGGCGACCAGGAGCCGCTCACCGACGGGTGGAGCATCTCGGAGCGGCTCGGCCCGGAGATCGACGCGGTGCTGGACGCGGGGGAGTGCGGCACCGTGCCCAGCACGGTCGTGGACTGGTCCGAGGGGTCTCCCGAGGTGCTGCGGGTCGGCGCGGGGGACCCGGACCGCTTCGCCTGACGGTCTTGACGAAGATCCGTTCCCGGGACGACGGTGTCCGCCCACAGATGAGGGGGTCTTCATGGACACGGTGCTGGTCGTCGGAGCGAGCGGACTGGTCGGGACGGCGGCCGTGGAGGCCTTCCTCGCCGCGGGCTGGGACGTCGTCGCCAGCTCGAGACGACGGCCGGAGGTCGAGACCGACCGGCCGTACCAGCACCTGCCTGTCGACCTGCGCGACGGCGCCGCCTGCCGGGCGGCGTTCGGGGACCTGACCCAGGTCACGCACGTCGTCTACACCGCGGTCTTCGAGAAGCCCGGGCTGATCGCGGGGTGGACCGAGGCGGACCAGATGGACACCAACCTGACGATGCTCCGGAACGTGCTGGAGCCGCTGTCGGCGGCGGCTGCCGGGCTGCAGCACGTGAGCCTGCTGCAGGGCACGAAGGCGTACGGGGTGCACGTGCACCCGATGCCGATCCCGGCCCGCGAGCGCTTCCCCCGCGACCAGCACGACAACTTCTACTGGCTGCAGGAGGACTACGTCCGCGAGGCGTCGGCCCGGCAGGGCTGGTCGTTCTCGATCTGGCGCCCGCAGCTGGTCGTCGGCCCGAACCACGGCGTGGTGATGAACCTGCCGCCGATCATCGGCGCGTACGCGGCGATCTGCCGGGAGCTGGACCGGCCGTTCGGCTTCCCGGGCGGCCCGTCGTGGGTCTGGGAGGCGGTCGACACCCGGCTGGTCGCCGACGCGCTGGTGTGGGGGCGCGGGCGCGCCGCAGGCCGCCGGCGAGACGTTCAACCTCACCAACGGCGAGGTGTTCGAGTGGCGCGACCTGTGGCCCCGGATGGCCGAGACGCTGGGCGTCGAGGCGGGCCCGGACGACCCCACGTGCCTGGCGACGTTCCTGCCCGAGCACGCCGAGGTGTGGGACCGGATCGTGGCCAAGCACGAGCTGCGCCCGGTCCGGATGTCCGAGCTGGTGGGGGAGTCGCACTACTACGCGGACTTCTGCTTCGGCTACGGCGCCACCGAGCCGTACCCGCCGTCGTTCGTGAGCACGGTCAAGATCAAGCAGGCCGGCTTCTGCGGGGTCTACGACACCGAGGAGAGCTTCCGGTACTGGCTGCGCACGCTCATGGACCGCAAGATCCTGCCGCCGGCGTCCTGACGCGGCTTCTCTGCACCGCTCGGTACGGGCTCGTCTGCCCGGGACCGCGGGTCCGTCGCGGCTTGTCTGCCCGGACCGTGCGCGTACGGCCCGCCGACGGTGGCTGCGGGCAGACAAGCGCGGGCGCGGGGGCGTACGAGCCCGGGACCGCGGGTCCGTCGCGGCTTGTCTGCCCGGGACGTGCGCATACGGCCCGCCGACCGTGGCTGCGGGCAGACAAGCGCGGGACCGCGGGTCCGTCGCGGCTTGTCTGCCGGACCGTGCGCATACGGCCCGCCGACCGTGGCTGGGCAGACAAGCGCGGGCGCGGGCGTACGAGCCCGGGCCGCGGGTCCGTCGCGGCTTGTCTGCCCGGACCGTGCGCATACGGCCCGCCGACGGTGGCTGCGGCAGACAAGCGCGCGGCGGTGCCGGGGGCGGCGGCGGCGGCCCCCCGCCGCCCCGCCCCTCGCCGCGGCGCGCCCGGAAGCGCCCGACGCAGCCGTCAGTCGGCGATGTCCGGGTTGTCGCGCCGGATCCGCTCCATGATCGGCTGGAACTGGAACCAGCCGGCCAGCTCGTAGCCGACCTGGCCGCGGGTCTGCGTCGCCTCCTCGTGCCCGATCAGCCGCGGCGTGCCGGGCGGCGTACGCCATCAGCTGGCTCTGGCAGGTCCGCTCCAGGGTGAGGAACCACCAGGCGGCGCTGTCGACCGTCTCGCCGACCGTGAGCATGCCGTGGTTGCGCGAGGATGACGGCCTTCTTGTCGCCGAGCGCCTCGCCGATCCGCCGGCCCTCCTCCGGGTCGAGCACCACGCCGGTGTACGTCGTCGTACTTGCCGATGTCCTCGTAGAAGGCGCAGGCGTCCTGGGTCAGCGGCTCGACGGTCATGTCCAGCGCCGACAGCGTCTTGCCGTACGGGCCGTGGGCGTGCGCCGCGGCGACGACGTCGGGCCGGGCGGCGTGCACGGCGCAGTGGATGGCGACGGCGGCGCCGTTGACCGCGCGGTCGCCCTCGATCGACCTCGCCCGCCTCGTCCACCCGGATGAGGTCGCTGCTGCGGATCATCGAGAAGTGCATCCCGAACGGGTTGACCCAGAACGTGTCCGGGCTCGCCCGGGTCGCGCACGGTGATGTGCCCGGCCACGCCCTCGTCGAGCCCGGCCCGGCTGAACATCCGGAAGGCCGCGGCGAGCGTGGTCTTGCGGTGCGCCCGCTCCTGCTCGACCGTCTCGAAGGTCGGCGGCAACGGCAGGTAGCCTCAGCTGCCGGCTCGGCGGCGCCTCGTCGACCGCGGCGGTCACCAGCTCGTTCGCGTGCTCCCGGGCCGTCCGGTCCTCGGTCGTCGTCACGGTGCCTCCTCGGCGTGGTCGGGACGGCCCGGCCGGCGCGTCGCTCCGGCCCCAGTCTGCACCCGGCCCGGCTCCTCGGGAGTCGGCCGGGGCGGTCCCGGCCGACTCCCACGACGCCGTCAGGTGGCCGCCAGGGCCTGCAGCACGTCGAGCCGCGCGGCCCGCCGCGCCGGCAGCGCGGCGGCGAGCACCCCGGCCAGCGCGGCGACGAGGACGAACAGCAGCAGCCGGCCGCCCGGGACGACCAGCTCGGTGATCCCCTCGGAGGCCAGGGAGCGCTGGAGCACGACGCCGTACGCGGTGCCGACGGCGACCCCCAGCAGCGCGCCGAACACCGCGACCAGCACCGCCTCCACGGTCACCATCCGGCGGGTCTGGGCGCGGGACAGGCCGACGGCGCGCAGCATCCCCAGCTCCCGGGTGCGCTCCAGGACGGCGAGCGCCAGGGTGTTCACGATGCCGAGCACGGCGATGAGGATGGACAGCAGCAGCAGCACGTTGATGATGTTGATGACCACGTCGACCTGGCCGGCGGCCTGGGCGGTGAACTCCTCGCGGTTCAGCACCTCCACGGTCGGGAAGTCGGCCGTGACGGCCTCCACCGCCGAGCGCAGCGCCTGCCGGGACACCCCGGGCGCCGCGTCGACGAGCACGACGCCGATCAGCGAGGTCACGAAGTCCTGCGACACCGACTCGTCGAACAGGTAGCCCCCGACGAGCTGGTTGTCGGCGAAGGTGCCGGCGACGGTGTACGGACGCGGCTCGCCGCGCGTGAAGCGGACGGTCAGCTCGTCGCCGGGGGCCAGGCCCAGATCGGTCGCGGCGCCCTCGGAGAGCAGGACCGCCGTGGGCTCCAGGCGCAGCTCGCCGGAGCGCGGGATGAGCCCCACCGTCGTGCCGAGCGCGCCGGGCGAGACCGCGGTGACGAACTCGACCCGGTCCCCGAGCTGCGCGGCGTCGAAGTGCAGCCGGTCGAGCCTGCCGATCTCCGGTCGCCCGGCCAGGGCCTCGCCGATCGCGGGGCTGAGGCCGTTCTGGCCTCCTCCGCCGCCGCCCTGCTGGGCGACGATCAGGTCGGCACCGACCGCGCCGAGCACGATCTTGCTCACCGAGGCCTTGACCGACTCGCCGACGATGCTGACCGCGCTGACCAGCGCCAGCCCGACCATCAGGGCGGCGGCGGTCGACGCGGTCCGCCGGGGGTTGCGCATGGCGTTGAGCCGGCCGAGCCGGCCCGGCAGCCGGCGGGACAGCGGGGCGCCCAGCAGCCGGGCGGCCGGCCGGGTCAGCAGCGGCGACAGGGCCGCGACCCCGAGGAAGGACAGCAGCGCGCCGACGCCGAGCAGCGCCAGCTCACCGGTCAGCCCGACGGCGACCAGAGCGACGCCGGCGGCGAGCAGGACGACACCCGACAGCGTCGAGCGGCGCAGCGAGGTGTCCGGCACGCTGGCGTCCCGCATGGCCGCGACCGGCGGGACCGCCGAGGCCCGGCGCGCCGGCAGCAGCGCCGCCAGCACGGTGACGACCAGGCCGACGGTCAGACCGGCGAGCACGGTGCGCGTGGACACCACCAGCGGACCCGACGGGCAGCTCGCCGCCGAAGCTGTTGACCAGCCCGCGCAGCCCGATCGCGACCAGCACGCCGAGCCCGAGCCCCAGCAGCGAGGCGATGCCGCCGACGACCAGCGCCTCGACCACGACGCTGGTGGTCACCTGCCGCCGGCTCGCGCCGAGCGCGCGCAGCAGGGCGAGCTCGCGCTGCCGCTGGGCGACCAGGATCGTGAAGGTGTTGAAGATGAGAAAGGCGCCGACGAACAGCGCCACGGTCCCGCGAAGACGAGCAGGAAGATCGTGAAGAAGCCCAGGCGCTCCTTGATGGCGTCGGCGCTCTCTGGGCGCTCTGCTCACCGGGCACCGCCTCGTAGCCGGCCGGCAGCACCCCCGCCACCCGCTCGCGCAGCACCGACGGGTCGGTCCCGTCGTCCCCGGCGACCCGCACCAGGTCGTACTCCCCGGGGCGGCCGACCAGCTGCTGCGCGGTCTCCGGGTCGAACGCGACGATCGCCGCGCCGCCGACGCTGTCGCTGGTCCCGAAGCCGAACGTCCCGGTCATCGTGAAGTCCTGCAGCCCGGACGTCAGCTGGATGCGCACCGCGTCGCCGGGCGCGATACCCGATCCGCTCGGCCGTGGCGACGTCCACGGCCACCTCGTCCGCGCCGCTCGGCGGCCGGCCGGCCACCACGGTGAAGGTCGAGGTCCGCGGGTCCTCGTCGAAGTTGATCCCGAACTGCGGCGCTCCGCCGGTGGTGTAGGCCTGCCCGTCCCGGTCGAGCAGCTGGGCGTAGCCGGACACGTCCGCCGACGGCCCGGGCGACCCCGGGGACGTCCGCGACCCGGGAGCGCAACGCCTCCGACACCGGCTCGCGCGGCACGAAGCTCTCCACCGCCGGTGAAGATCTCGGGCCCGCGCACCTCGACGTCGGTCTTGGCGTTGACGCTGACGAACAGGGTGTCGAAGACCCGGCCGAGCGTGTCGGTCAGGGTGAGCGCGCCGGACACGAACGACACGCCCAGCACGATGGCGGTCGCCGACAGCAGCAGGCGCAGCTTGCGGGCCAGCAGGCTGCGGAACGTGACCCGCAGCATCAGCGCTCTCCGGGCCGGACCTCGAGGGTCTTGATCCGGTCCAGCACCCGTTCGGCAGTCGGGTCGAGCAGCTCCCCGACGAGGCGCCCGTCGGCCAGGAAGACCACCCGGTCGGCGTACGCGGCCGCGACCGGGTCGTGGGTGACCATCACGACGGTCTGGCCGAGCTCGCGCACCGAGCGCTGCAGCAGCGCGAGCACCTCGGCGCCCGCCTTGGAGTCGAGGTTGCCGGTGGGCTCGTCGGCGAAGACCACCGCGGGCCGGCTGACCAGGGCGCGTGCGCAGGCCACCCGCTGCTGCTGGCCCCCGGACAGCTCGGACGGGCGGTGGCCGAGCCGGTCCCCGAGCCGGACCGCCTCGATGACCTCCTCGAGCCACCCGGGCTCGGGGACCGGCCGGCGATGTCCAGCGGCAGGGTGATGTTCTCGCGCGCGGTGAGCGTCGGCAGCAGGTTGAACTGCTGGAACACGAAGCCCACGGCGTCTCGGCGCAGCGCGGTCAGGGCCTTGTCCTTCAGGCCGGCCAGGGCCGTGCCGCCGATCCAGACCTCGCCCTCGGTCGGCCCGTCCAGCCCGGCCATCACGTGCATCAGGGTCGACTTGCCGGACCCGGACGGACCCATGATCGCGGTGAACTCGCCGGAGCGGAACTCGACCGTGACGTCCTGCAGGGCCTGCACGCTGGTCTCGCCGGCGCCGAAGCGCTTGCCCAGACCGGCGGCGCGGGCCGCGGCCGGCCGCTCGGCGTCCGGCGCGGCGGTGCCGGCCTCGGCGGACGGGCCGGTGGACGGGGTGCGAGACGGCTCAGCCATGTCCCGACCCTGGGGCATCCGGCCGGAGCCTGCCAAGGGCCGACCGGCACAAGCAGCCGAGCGTCGCCGGGCTCACACCCCGAGGGACTGCCGCGGCACCGGTCGGCTGGAGGCGTCCGGCCCCGGGAGCACGGCCGGGAACGGCGGCGGCGTCCCGCCGAACGACGGGCAGAGCGCCTGGTGGTCGCACCAGTCGCACAGCCGGCTCGGGCTGCGGCCGGAAGTCGCGGCGCCTGCGTCGCCCGCTCGATCGCCTCCCACAGCGCCAGCAGCTTGCGCTCGGTGGCCTGCAGGTCGGCCTCGTCGGGGGAGTAGCGCAGGACCTCGCGGTCGCCGAGGTACATCAGCTGCAGCAGCGTCGGCACGACGCCCGGTCGTGCGCCACAGCACCAGCGCGTAGAACTTCATCTGGAACAGCGCCTTGCCCTCGAACGCCTCGCCGCGGCGCCCGCCCGGTCTTGTAGTCCACGACCCGCACCGCGCCGCCCGGGGCGCACGTCGACCCGGTCGACGATGCCGCGCAGCCGCAGGCCGCCGGGCAGGACCACCTCGACGTGCTCCTCGCGCGCGCGCGGGCTCGAGCCGCGTGGGGTCCTCCAGGCGTGAAGTAGCCGTCCAGCAGGGCCCGGGCCGTCGCCAGCCAGCGCCGACAGGACGCCTCGTCCTCGAACAGCGCCGGCGACGTCGGGCTCGGCCTCGGCCAGCGCGCTCCCACTCCGGCCGCAGCAGCGCCGCCGCGCCCTCCACGGTCCGCTCCGCGGCCGGCAGGTCGAACAGCCGCTCGAGGACGGCGTGCACCAGCGTGCCGCGGGTGGCCGCCGCGGACGGCGCCTGCGGCAGCCGGTCGATCGTCCGGAAGCGGAACAGCAGCGGGCAGGTCATGAAGTCGCCGGCCCGCGAGGGCGACAGCGACCCGAGGACGGGGAGGTCGACGTCGACGGCGGTCATGTCGGCGACGGTACGTCGGGGCTGTGACAGTTCCCGGCCGACAGGCCGCGCCGCGGCGTCCGGCGGGCCCCCGCGGACGACCGTAGGGTCTGCTGGTGACCCCGACTGCGAGACCCGCGGCGCGCACGCTGCCCCTCGGGCGGGTGCTCGGCGTCCCCGTCGACATCGCCCCGTCCTGGTTGCTGTTCTTCGGCCTCGTCGTCGTCCTGTACGGGCCCACCCTCGGCGAGCGCGACGGCAGCGTCGGGGGCTACCTCGCCGCCGCGGCCTTCGCGGTGCTGCTGCTCGGCAGCGTCCTGCTGCACGAGGTGGGGCACTGCGTGGCGGCCCGGCTGCTGCGGCTGCGGGTCCGGCGCATCACGGTGTCGTTCCTGGCCGGGCTCACCGAGATCACGGACCCGCCGCCGACCCCGGGCCGGGCCTTCGCGGTGTCCGGGGCCGGTCCGCTGGTGTCGGTGCTGCTGGCCGCCGCCGGCTTCGCGGGTCTCGCGCTGCTCCCGGACGTGGGCTCCACGACCCGCACCGTGGTCGGGCTGTTCGCGCTGAGCAACGCCGGGCTCGCCGTGTTCAACCTGCTCCCCGGGCTGCCGCTGGACGGCGGCGGCCTGCTGCGGGCGCTGGTGTGGCGAATCAGCGGCGACCCGTCCACCGGCACCGTGGTGAGCGCGCACGCCGGGCGGGTGCTCGCGCTGGCGGTCCTGCCGCTCACCGCGCTGGTCGCTGCCCGCCACCGGGGTGCGGCTCAGCCCGGTCGGGCTCGTGATCAGCGCCGTCGTGGCCGTCTTCCTGTACGCCGGCGCGACCTCCTCGCTGCGCGCCGCCCGGGCCGAGCGACGCCTGCGCGGGCTCGACGCCGGGACGCTGTCCCGACCCGCCCTGCGCGGTCCCGGCGTCCCTGCCGCTCGACGAGCTGCTGCGACGGGCGCACGAGGCCCGGCTGTACGCCGTCGTGGTCGTCGACGACGCCGGCCGACCGGCCGCCGTGGTGAGCGAGGTGGCCGTGCAGGCCGTCCCGCCGCACCGGCGCCCGTGGATGACCGTGGGCGACGTCGCGCGGCCCCTCGAGGACGGGCTGCTGCTGCGTCCCGAGCTGACCGGCGCCGACCTGGTCGAGGCGGTGCGGCGGTCGCCGGCGACCGAGTACGTCGTGGCGACGACACCGCCGCGGGTGCTCGTGGCGCACGACCTGGCGCGGCGCGGCCGGCGGGGCGGAGCCGGCGGTCGCCTAGGCTCGCCTGCTCGTGACCCCCTCCACGACGACCACCGCTCCGACTCCCACCGGTGCCGACCGGCGGCGCGGGGACCTGCGGGCCGGGGACCAGGTGCAGCTGACCGACCCGAAGGGCCGGATGCACACCATCACCCTCGAGGCGGGCAAGCAGTTCCACACCCACAAGGGGATCCTCGAGCACGACGCGCTGCTCGGCGGCCCGGAGGGCGTCGTGGTGAACATCGGTACGACGGCCTACCTGGCGCTGCGGCCGCTGCTCAGCGACTTCGTGCTGTCGATGCCGCGCGGCGCCCAGGTCGTCTACCCCAAGGACGCCGGCCAGGTCGTCCAGATGGCCGACATCTTCCCCGGCGCGCACGTCGTGGAGGCCGGAGTCGGCAGCGGGGCGCTGTCGATGTCGCTGCTGCGCGCCGTCGGGGACACCGGCCGGCTGTCCTCCTACGAGCGGCGCGCGGACTTCGCCGAGATGGCCCGGGGCAACGTCGAGCGCTTCTTCGGCGGGCCGCACCCGGCCTGGTCGGTGACCGTGGGCGACCTGCAGGACCGGCTCGACGAGACCGACGTCGACCGCGTGGTGCTGGACATGCTCGCGCCGTGGGAGACGCTCGACGCCGTGGCCCGGGCGCTGCGTCCGGGTGGCCTGGTCTGCTGCTACGTCGCCACGACCACGCAGCTGTCCACGACGGTCGAGGCGCTGCGGGCGCACGGGGCGTTCACCGAGCCGCAGTCCTGGGAGTCGATGGTGCGCGGGTGGCACGTCGAGGGCCTGGCGGTGCGCCCGGAGCACCGGATGGTCGGGCACACCGGCTTCCTGTGCACCAGCCGGCGGCTGGCCGACGGGGTCGAGCCGCCGCTGCGACGGCGCCGCCCGAGCAAGGGGGCGTACGGCGAGGCGCTGCCGCCGACGGCGGGCCGCCGCGACTCCGCCGGCGAGCCGTTCCGCCCTGTGCTGCCGTAGGGTTCGCAGCCCGCCCGCCCGCGGGCGGCACGAGGCGAAGCAGGAGCGCTGTGCCGGACGACCCGCAGGATCGCGTGTCGGCTCTGCTCGATCTGCTCGACCGGTTGAGCCAGGTCGAGGCGGACGGCGGACCCGAGAGCTACGCGGACGTGCGCCGGCGGGCGGTCGTCGAGGTCGCGAGGATGCTCGGCTCGGCTGCCGTGCTGTGGCTCGCGGACGGCAGCGGCGGCTCCCGCGAGGTGGCGTACGCCCACCCGGACCCGGCCGCGCTGGCGGACATGGACCGGCTGGCGCCCGGCATCGTGAACCGGCCCGAGGGGCTGATCGGCCGGGTGCTGGGCACCGGCGAGGTGCTGCGGGTCGGCGCCGAGGAGGTGCCCGGCCTGCTGCCGCTGATGGACCCGGCCTACCGCGAGTTCTTCGCCCGGCACGGCGTGGCCGGGATGATCGTCGCCCCGGTCCGGGTCCGCGGCACGCCGCTCGCGGCGCTCGGCCTGGCCCGGCCGGCCGGCGCCCCGCCGTACGACGACGCCGACGTGCTGCACGTCCGCCAGCTGGCCGGCCTGCTGGCCCTCACCCTGGACAACGCGCGGCTGCTGGAGCAGGCCCGGGAGGCGACCCGGTCCGCCGAGCGGCTCTCGCTCAGCGACGACCTCACCGGGCTGCCGAACCGGCGGGCCCTGCAGAACGCCCTGCGGGCGGCGCTGACCGCTCCCACGCGGCCCGGCGAGGAGGTCGCCGTCCTGGTGCTGGACCTGGACGGGTTCAAGTCCGTCAACGACGGGTTCGGCCACGCCGCCGGCGACGCGGTGCTCATCCAGGTGGCGCACCGGCTGCGCTCCGCGCTCGGCGACACGCTGCTGGCCCGCACCGGCGGGGACGAGTTCGCGGTCCTGCTGCCCCGCACCACGCCCGAGCGGGCGCTCGCGGTGGGCGACGAGGTGGTGGCCGCCTCGCAGGGCGACCTGCGGGTGCTGGGGCTGGCGGCTCCGGTGCGCGCCAGTGTCGGCGTCGCCACCCAGCGCAGCACCGGTGACCCGGACCTGGCCGACGTGCTGCTGCAGCGGGCGGACCTGGCGATGTACCGCGCCAAGCGGACCGGCGCCGGCCGGCTGCTGTACGACGAGCACCTGGACGCGGCTGCGGTGTCGCGGCTGCGCGACGTCGCGGAGCTCGCCGCGGTCATCGAGCGCCGCGGCCTGGAGCTGCACTACCAGGAGCTGGTCCCGGCGGACGGGTCGACCGCTCCGGTGCGCCGGGTCGAGGCGCTGGTCCGCTGGCGGCGGGGCGACCGGCTGCTGCTCCCGGGCGCGTTCCTGCCGCTGGCCGAGCAGGCCGGCCTGATGGTGGCGCTCACCGACGCGGTGCTGGACCTGGCCATCCGCCAGCTGGCGGACTGGCACGCCGCCGGCGAGCAGGTGCGCTGCGGCGTGAACCTGCCCGCCGTCGCGCTGCGCCCCGGTTTCGCCGACCGGTTGCTCGCCCGGCTGGCGGTCGCCGGCGTGCCGACGAGCGCGCTCGTCGTCGAGGTGACCGAGCGGGAGCTGGTGGACCGGGACGCGCGCACCGGCCTGCGGGAGTGCGCCGGGCGCGGGCTGACGGTGGCCATCGACGACTTCGGCACCGGCTGGTCCTCGCTGACCTACGTCGTCGACCTGCCGGTCTCGGCGCTCAAGCTGGACGCCCGCCTGGTGCACGACGTGCACTGCTCCCCGCCCCGGCGGGCGGTCGTGGCGCACGTGGTGCAGGCCTGCCGCGAGCTGGGCATCTCCGTCGTGGCCGAGGGGGTGGAGGAGCCGGAGCAGGCCCGGGCGCTGCGCGACCTCGGTGTCGACCTGCTGCAGGGGTTCCTGTTCTCCCGGCCGGCGTCGGCGCAGGTCCGGCTCGGCCTCCCGGGGTGTCGCGGCGCCCGGTGAGGCGCGCCGGGCTCAGGCGCAGCGGAACGCGGCCGACCTACATAGGATGCGAGCAGACCCGGAGGTGAGGCACGTGGCAGGACGCGGAAACGCCGGTGAGGGCGGCCGGGCCGGGGAGCTCGTGGCCCAGGTCAGCTTCCTCGAGGAGGAGATCGCGGTGCTGCGGCGCAAGCTGGCCGACTCGCCGCGCCAGGTGCGCGCGCTGGAGCAGCGCCTGAACGAGACGCAGGCCAGCCTCGCCGGGGCCCTGGGGCAGAACGACCGCCTGGTCGGGACGCTGCGCGAGGCCCGCGACCAGATCGTGGCGCTCAAGGAGGAGGTCGAGCGGCTGGCCCAGCCTCCCAGCGGCTACGGCGTCTACCTGTCCGCCCACGAGGACGGCACGATCGACGTGTTCACCGGCGGACGCAAGCTGCGGGTCGCGCTGTCGCCCGACATCGAGCCGGAGAGCCTGCGCCGCGGCCAGGAGCTCATGCTCAACGAGGCCATGAACGTGGTGCGCGCGCTCGCCTTCGAGCGGCACGGCGACGTCGTCATGCTCAAGGAGCTGCTGTCCGGCGACCGCGCGCTGGTGCTCAACCACACCGACGAGGAGCGGGTCGTGCTGCTCGCCGACTCGCTGTCCGGGGAGCCGCTCAAGCCCGGCGACTCGCTGCTGCTGGAGAGCCGCAGCGGCTACGTGTACGAGCGGATCCCGAAGAGCGAGGTCGAGGAGCTCGTCCTCGAAGAGGTCCCGGACATCGACTACACCAACATCGGTGGCCTGGCCAGCCAGATCGAGCAGATCCGCGACGCCGTCGAGCTGCCGTTCCTGCACAAGGAGCTCTTCCAGGAGCACCAGCTGCGACCGCCGAAGGGCGTCCTGCTGTACGGCCCGCCCGGCTGCGGCAAGACCCTGATCGCCAAGGCCGTCGCGAACAGCCTGGCCAAGAAGGTCGCGGAGGTGACCGGCCGGCCCGAGGGACGCTCGTTCTTCCTCAACATCAAGGGTCCGGAGCTGCTGAACAAGTACGTCGGGGAGACCGAGCGGCACATCCGGCTGATCTTCCAGCGGGCCCGCGAGAAGGCCTCCGAGGGCACCCCGGTCATCGTCTTCTTCGACGAGATGGACTCGATCTTCCGGACCCGGGGCTCCGGCGTCAGCTCGGACGTCGAGACGACGATCGTCCCGCAGCTGCTCAGCGAGATCGACGGCGTCGAGGGGCTCGAGAACGTCATCGTCATCGGCGCGTCCAACCGCGAGGACATGATCGACCCGGCGATCCTGCGGCCCGGCCGGCTGGACGTGAAGATCAAGATCGAGCGGCCGGACGCCGAGGCCGCCACGTGACATCTTCGGCAAGTACATCCGTACCGACCTGCCGCTGCACGAGGACGACGTGGCCGAGCAACGGCGGCAGTCGCGGGAGGCCACCGTCGCGGCCATGATCCAGCGCGTCGTCGAGCGGATCTACACCGAGGCCGAGGAGAACCGGTTCCTCGAGGTCACCTACGCCAACGGGGACAAGGAGGTCCTGTACTTCAAGGACTTCAACTCCGGCGCGATGATCGAGAACATCGTCGCGCGGGCCAAGAAGATGGCCATCAAGGACTTCCTCGAGACCGGCGGCAAGGGGCTGCGGCTGTCGCACCTGATGACCGCCTGCATCGACGAGTTCAAGGAGAACGAGGACCTGCCCAACACCACCAACCCGGACGACTGGGCCCGCATCTCGGGCAAGAAGGGCGAGCGGATCGTCTACATCCGCACCCTCGTCACCAGCAACAAGGGGTCGGAGACCGGCCGGTCCATCGACACGGTCGCCAACACCGGGCAGTACCTCTAGCCGCGGCCTACCCTCGACCCATGGGCGTGCGACGGGTCATGGGCATCGAGACCGAGTACGGCGTCGTCCGTGCCCGGCGCAGCCGGCGACGAACGCGATGGTCGCCTCGAGCCAGGTCGTCAACGGCTACGTCGGCGCGCAGGCCGGCCGCGGAACCGGCCGCACCCGCTGGGACTTCGAGGAGGAGAACCCGCTGCGCGACGCGCGCGGGTTCGACGTCGGCGTCGGCGCCAGCGACCACCTGCCCGGGCGAGCCCGACGAGGACCTCGGCCTGGCCAACGTGATCCTGACCAACGGCGCGCGGCTGTACGTCGACCACGCCCACCCCGAGTACTCCTCGCCGGAGGTCACCGACCCGCGCGACGCGGTGCTGTGGGACAAGGCCGGCGAGCGGGTCATGGCGCTGGCGCGCCGAGCGCGCCCTGCGCGTGCCGGGCACCGCCGCCGATCCAGCTGTACAAGAACAACACCGACGGCAAGGGCGCGTCGTACGGCACGCACGAGAACTACCTGGTGGCGCGGCAGACGCCGTTCGCCGAGCTCGTCCGCCACCTGACCCCGTTCTTCGTCTCGCGGCAGGTCGTCACCGGCGCCGGCCGGGTCGGGATCGGCCAGGACGGCCGCGGCGACGGGCTTCCAGCTCGCCCAGCGGGCCGACTTCTTCGAGGTCGAGGTCGGCCTCGAGACCACCCTCAAGCGGCCGATCATCAACACCCGCGACGAGCCGCACGCCGACCCGGAGCAAGCTACCGGCGGCTGCACGTGATCATCGGCGACGCCAACCTGGCCGAGGTCGCCACCTACCTCAAGGTCGGCACCACCGCGCTGGTGCTGGCGATGATCGAGCAGCGCTGGCTCACCGAGCACGGCATCGACCTCGGCGTCGACGGGCCGGTCGGCGGCGCTGCGCGCGGTCTCGCACGACCCGGCGCCTGCGCGCCAGCTGCTCACGCTGCGCGACGGGCGCCGGCTGACGGCCGTGCAGCTGCAGATGGAGTACCTCGAGCAGGCCCGCAAGTTCGTCGAGGACCGCTGGGGGAGCGACGCCGACGAGCAGACCCTCGACGTGCTGGCCCGCTGGGAGTCGGTGCTCGACCGGCTCGAGACCGACCCGATGTCGCTCGCCGGCGAGCTCGACTGGGTCGCCAAGCTGCCGCTGCTCGAGGGCTACCGCGAGCGCGAGGGCCTGGCCTGGGACGCCGCCAAGCTGCACCTGGTCGACCTGCAGTACTCCGACGTGCGGCAGGACAAGGGGCCTGTACAACCGGCTGGTCGCGCGCGGCCGGATGACCACGCTGGTGACCGAGGACGAGGTGCAGCGCGCGGTCGTCGAGCCGCCGGACGACACCCGCGCGTACTTCCGCGGCCGGTGCCTGGCGAAGTACCCGACCGAGGTCGCCGCCGCGTCCTGGGACTCGGTGATCTTCGACGTCGGCCGCGAGTCGCTGCAGCGGGTGCCGACGCTCGAGCCGCTGCGCGGGACGCGAGGCGCACGTCGGGGCGCTGCTCGACGAGTGCGACACCGCGCTCGAGCTGCTCGACCGGCTCGCCGGGCGGCGCTGAGCCCGCCGACCGGACGGCTGACCGTCCCGTGGCCGCGCCTCAGCCCTCGCCGGTCCCGGCAGCCGGCGAGCGCGCGTGCGCGCGCCTGCTCGGCGGCCAGCTGCGCGGCCGGCCACCGCGCGCGTGCCGCTCGCGCAGCTGCCGCGCTCGGGCCTGCTCGCGCCTCGCGGCCGCGGCGGCCTGCTCGCTGCGCGCGCTCCATGCTGCGGCCTGCGCGCCGCTCGGCCCGCGAGCCCGGTCGCGCGGCTCGCGGGCTGCCTCGTCGGCGGCCTCCCGGGCCTCCTGCTCGGCCTGCGCGCGGCCTGCTGCGTCCCGCGGCCTCGCCGCCGGCCGCGGCCTGCCGGCGCGCTCGGCCTCGTGCGCCGGCGGCCGCTCGGCCTGCTCGGCGCGCTCGGCCGCCCGCACGGCGTCGTCGAGCGCGCCCGCGCGTCCTGCGGGCGGCGCGCGCGCCAGGCGAGCGCCCGCGCCCCGGCGCCCGGCCGCGGCGCCGGCCGCTCGCGGCGCCGGCGCGCCGGAGGCCGGCGCGCCGGCCACGGCCGGCGCCACCGCGCCCGTCGAGGTCGACCCCGCCGAACCCGGCGTACGACAGCGCCCGCACCAGCCGGCCCGACCGCACGGCCTCCGCCGACGCGGGGTCGGCGAGCGCGGCCTCGAGCGTCGCGTCACCTCGGCCCGACGCGGCGGTCGGCCGCCGACCTGCCGTCGGTCGGCACCGCCTCGACGAGCGGCGGCGCTGCTCGCCGAGCTCGCGCAGGGCTCGACGCTGCCGCGCCTGCGCCTCGCCGAGCTGCCGCCGAGGTCGACAGCTGCTCACCAGCGCGGCTCGGCCCGGACGAGCGCGTTGACGCGTGCGCGACGCGGTCGGCGGCGCAGCGCCGGCCTCGCGCCCGTCGCCGCCTGCCGGGCGGCCTTGACCTCGGCGTCGCGGGCGGCCGTGAAGTCCTCCGGCGCAGGCGTACAGGTCCACCGGGCAGTGTCCGGCAGCGCACGCCGGGGTAGGGGCGGGGACCGACCCGGCCCCGGAGCTCCGTGCCGACCAGCGTCCTGCCGAGTCGCCCTCCCGCGCCGTCGGCCGGCCGGCCCGTGGACGCGGCCAACCGCGGCGGCGGTAGGCGGTGTCCTCGCGCTGCCGCCACCAGCTGCCGACCTGTCCAAGGGTCCCGGACAGGACGGCTGCCTGGTCTGCCCGTGGCACGGCGCGAGTACGACCTCGACAGCGGCGCCATGGTCGAGGGCCCAAGGGCATCCTCGTACGTCGGCGGACGCCGGGCTACACGCAGCTGTGCAGGCGTACGGCAGGTTCCTCGTGCTGCGGCCGGCGGTGAGCGGCGCGGCGGGCGACTCGTCGTCGACGACTGAGCGCGGATGCGCCCCGGCGGTATTTCGGGCGAGGCCGACGGGGACAGTCATGGCGACCAGGGACAGCGGCGGACAGGACCGGGCGGCAAGCGCCCGAGGACGTCGAGGAGGTCCAGGCCGAGGCGACGTCCGACGTGCAGGAGCGCGTCGGCAAGCTGACCGACGACGTCGACGCGCTGCTCGACGAGATCGACGACGTGCTCGAGGAGAACGCCGAGGACTTCGTGAGGGCTACGTCCAGAAGGGCGGTGAGTGACCACTGGCGGCCCGCGTCGCCGCGCCCGGCAGCGACCGGACAGCGCTGGAGCGCCGTCCGGGACGCGCGGCGGGCACCCGGATGACCGGACGGGTCGCACCTTCGGCTGCCGGGCCCTGCGGTCCCGAACTGCACGGGCGCAGCGACGGGCGCCGCGAGCGGAGCGAGGAACGCAGCGGCGCGAGCCGCGATGGTCCGCGGCCGCGACGGCACGATGCTCGGCAGGGCCTCGCCGCCAGGCTGAACACGCACGGGGGCACCCGGCTACGAAGACCACGAGCAAGCGGCCGTCGCAGACGGTCGGCAGCGTCTTCCGACTACGCATCGCCATGCCGACGTCGCGGGCACTCCGCTCAGGGCGGCCGGGCGCTGCGCGGCCCGCGCTGCTGCCGCCACGGTCGGCCTGAACGCCGCGCACGGGCCGGCGGTACCTACCGCGCACGCGGTCCGCATCGCGACAGGCGGCGGCCTCACCAGCGGCGACCGCGCGCGATCGGCTCGCGACCCGACGCCGCCAACACCTGGCTGCCCGCTCACCGGTGACCGGCTCGGGCCCGGCGCTGCCTGGCGCCGGGGCCCGCTGTCCGGGCGGACTCACGCGCGTCGGGTTGCCGCAGCGGCGCTGCCGGCCCGCCCGCCACGCGCCTGGAGATCCCCCATGGCCGCCGACCCCGGCCTGCACGGCCGCCTCCCGGCCACTTCACCGCCCCGGCAGCTCCTCGTTCGCGACTTCCTCGGCGTCGCGCCCGACCTGCTGCCGTCCCGCCGCGAGCTGCCGCCCGGCGTCGTCGACGCGCCGCACGGCACGACGATCGTCGCCGTCGACGCACACCGGCGGCGTCCTCATGGCCGGCGACCGCCGCGCCACGATGGGCAACGTCATCGCGCAGCGCGACATCGAGAAGGTCTTCCCGGCCGACGACTACTGCGTCGTCGGCATCGCCGGCACGGCCGGGCTCGCCGTCGAGATGGTGCGGCTGTTCCAGGTCGAGCTCGAGCACTACGAGAAGATCGAGGGCGCACGTGCTGTCCCTCGACGGCAAGGCCAACCGCCTCTCGACCATGATCCGCGGCAACCTCGGCATGGCCATGCAGGGCCTGGCCGTCGTCCCGCTGTTCGCCGGCTACGACCTCGAGCGGCGCCGTCGGCCGGATCTTCTCCTACGACGTCACCGGCGGCCGCTACGAGGAGCACTCCTTCCACTCGGTCGGCTCCGGCAGCGCTCTTCGCCCGCAGCGCGCTCAAGAAGCGCTACCGCGACGACGTCGACGAGGCCGGCGCCGTGCGAGCTCGCCGTCGACGCGCTCTACGACGCCGCCGACGACGACTCGGCCACCGGCGGTCCCGACCTCACCCGCCGCATCTGGCCGGTCGTCATCGAGCGTCACCGACGAGGGCGCTCGCCGGCTGCCCGAGCGCGAGGTCGGCGCGGTCGTGCAGGCCGTCGTCGACGAGCGCATGACCAACCCGGGCGGCTGAGCGCCGACTCCCGCCGCCCGTCCCGCACCGCCTCGACCCCGAGAGAGCCGACCCCGATGACGCACGCCGTTCTACGTCTCGCCCGAGCAGCTCATGAAGGACAAGAGCGACTACGCGCGCAAGGGCATCGCGCGCGGCCGCTCGGTCCTGACGCTGACCTACGCCGACGGCATCCTGTTCGTCGGCGAGAACCCCAGCAACGCGCTGCACAAGATCAGCGAGATCTACGACCGGATCGCCTTCGCCGCCGTCGGCAAGTACAACGAGTTCGAGAACCTGCGCCTCGCCGGCGTGCGCTACGCCGACCTGCGCGGCTACCAGTACGACCGCCGCGACGTCACCAGCCGCGGGCCTCGCCAACGCGTACGCCCAGACGCTCGGCACGATCTTCACCGAGTCCGGCAAGCCGTACGAGGTCGAGATCGTCGTCGCCGAGGTCGGGCGGAGCGCGCCGGCGACGACCAGCTCTACCGCCTCACCTACGACGGCTCGGTCGCCGAGGAGCACGGGCACGTCGTCATGGGCGGCAACAGCGAGCCGCTCGCGGCGCTGCTGCGTGCGCGAGCACCGCGACCGACCTGCCGCTCGAGCAGGCCGCTGCGGCTGGGCGTCGAGGCGCTCGGCCAGACCGGCCCGGCGACGGCGCGCCGCGCACGCATCGCCGCCGACGACCTCGAGGCCGCGGTCCTCGACCGCACCCGCCCGCGACGGGCGTTCTCGCGCCTCGTCGGCCCCCGACTCGAGCGCCTGCTCGGCCACGGACGACCCCCGCCGACCCGCCGCCATGAGCCGCCACGCCCCGCCCGCCCGCCGCCCCCGCTGACCAGCTCGGAACGCCTGCCGCCGGCGCGCTCGCCTCGCCTCGCCGGCTGCGGCGGCGGCGACGACCGGCGGCCGCGGCAGCGCGACCCCGACGCCGCCGCTCCGGCGCCACGCCCGTCCGCGCCGCGCGACCTGCCCGATCAAGGCCGACGGAGGTCGCGGCGCCCGGCGGGCGCCACCACCGACCTGGCCGACAAGCCCGTCGATCGCGCCGGCGCACGGCGCCGGCGCCGACCGAGCTGCAGTACGCCGACATCGTCGAGGGCGACGGCGACGAGGCCACGACCGGCGACCAGGTCGACGGTGAAGTACGTCGGCGCGATCTACGAGACCGGCAAGGAGTTCGACTCGTCCTGGAGCCGCGGCCCCGAGGAGACGCTTCCCGTTCACGCATCTGCCGCGCCGGGCGTCGTCCCCGGCTTCGCGGTCGGCCCGACCGGCATGAAGGTCGGCGGCCGCCGCCAGATCACCATCCCGGCGGAGTTCGGCTACGGCGCAGCAGGGCTCGCCCGCCGGCCATCCCGCCGACGCCACGCTCGTCTTCGTCGTCGACCTGGTGGAGGTCGACCCCGCCCGCGGGGTAGGACCCGCGGCATGCCGAAGACGACGAAGCCGGGACGCCGAAGCAGGACGAGCTGCCCGTCGACGCTGCAGCGCTCCGACGACACGGCGCAGGCGACCTGCGCCAAGACCACGACTCCGCCGTCGAGACGCTACGGCGAGGGCGAGCGGGCGCACCGCACGGCCTTCGCCGCGGTCAAGCACTCGCTACGAGAAGGTCGGCGACCACTGGGAGCCCAAGGACGAGCAGGGCCCGAGCGACGCGCAGGCCGCGCAGCGCCACCGCGTCCGGCTCGCCGGGGCCGCCGCGACACCGCCGGCGGCGTCGACGCCAACGCCAGCAAGAAGCACCTGTACGAGCTGGCGCAGCGGCTCGACGTCGCCGGGCCGCTCGACGATGAGCAAGGACGAGCTCGTCGAGGCGCTCGACAGGGCCAACCGGCGCGAGACCGCCCGGGCCCGCTCCTGAGCGCCCGGCTGCCGACCTGCCGGGGGACGGCCCCGGGACTCAGACCGCCGTCACCAGGTCGACCCCTGCGGTCAGCGCGGTGGCGAGGGCGCACGCCGTGACCGCCCAGCAGCTGCGCCGGGCCAGCGGCGTCTGAGCTCGGCCGACCCGGTGCAGCGTCCGCCGGTACCGGACGGGCGCGACGACGGCTCCGAGGACGGCGCCGGTGACCATGTCGAGCACCCCGACGACCAGGGACACCGTCGTCGGCCCGCCGTCGCCCACGTGCAGCAGGACGGCGCCGACACCGAGCAGCGCGAGCCCGGTGCGCTGCCAGGCCAGGGCGGTCCGCTCGGCCTGCGCCCCGACGTCCAGCAGCGGCGCTGAGGCCGGCACCTCAGGGCTGTCCGAGCAGGACCAGGACGACCAGGGCCATCGTCAGCAGGACGACCCCGGCGGCGATCAGCAGGGTCAGCGAGGTCGGGGGCAGCGCCGTACCCAGCCGGAGCGCACGCTCGTTGCGGTCCCACCGCCGGTAGCTCGTGCCCGCCACGGTCATGCCGAGCAGCAGCAGGCCCACCCCGAGCGCCGAGCGCGGGCCGCGGGTGCCCAGCCTGGGCAGCAGGCTGGTCACCGCGGCGCCCGCGGCGATCAGGGCGAGGGACGTGCGGATCCACGCCAGGAAGGTCCGCTCGTTGGCCAGCGTGAACCGGTAGTCCGGGTCGCTCCCCACCTCGCGCAACGGCGGCTTCCGGCGGGAGGCGAACGGCTTCATGGGGGCTCCGTCGACGGCTGCGGAAACGGCGGGCGTGCCGTCGCGCCGCGTACTCTATCGTCCGGCACAGAATGTCCGGACCATCCGCCGGACCTGAGCCTTCCAGGGGAGTCCCGGTGGGTCGTGCGCCGCAGCACCCGCGCCGGTGGGTCCCGCCCGGACGCGGCGACGTGACCGCGGCGGCCACCGTCGCGCTGGTGCTCGTCCCGCAGTCCCTGGCCTACGCCGAGCTGGCCGGCATGCCGATCGTCACCGGCCTCTACACGGCCGTGACCGCCACCATCGCCGCTGGGCTGGTCGGGTCCTCCCGCTACCTGCAGACCGGGCCGGTGGCCCTGACCAGCCTGCTCACCCTCGGCGCGCTGACCACCCTGGCCGAGGTGGGCTCCGAGGACTACGTCGGCAAGGCCGCCCTGCTGGCCGTCGTCGTCGGGGCGGTCCGCGTGCTGCTCGGACTGATGCGGTGGGGGTTCGTCGCCTACCTGATGAGCCAGCCCGTCGTCGCGTCCTTCACCGTCGCCGCGTCCCTGCTCATCCTGACCTCGCAGGTGCCCTCCTTCCTCGGCGCTCCGGGGCGAGCCAGGAGCCCGGTCGTGGCCGCCGGGGACGCGCTGTCCAGGCCGGGCGAGTGGCACCTCGTCGCCGTCGGTGTCGGCATCGCCATGGTCGCGGTCATCCTGCTGGGCCGCCGGTGGAGCCCCCGCTTCCCGGGCGCCCTGGTGGGTGGCCTCGGCGCCCTGCTGCTCAGCCTGGCGGGGATCGTCTCGGTTCCCGAGGTCGGACCGGTGCCCAGCGGGGTGCCGCCGCTGCGGCTCGACCTGCCGTGGAGCGACCTGCCCCGGCTCCTCGTCCCGGGCGCGGTGATCGCGCTGGTCGGCTTCGCCGAGGCGGCGAGCATCTCGCGGCGCTACGCCACCGAGGACCGCGAGACCTGGGACCCGGACCGCGAGTTCGTCGGGCAGGGGCTGGCCAACCTCGCGGCCGGGGCCTTCTCCGGCTACCCCGCGGGTGGCTCGTTCTCGCGCTCCTCGCTCAACCGGCTGTCCGGCGCCCGGAGCCGGTGGAGCGGGGTCCTGACCGGGGGAATGGTGCTCGCCTTCATGCCGGTCGCCGCCGTGCTGTCCGACCTGCCCAGGGCCGCGCTCGCCGGGCTGGTCGTCGCGTCGGTCCTGCCGCTGGTCCAGGTCCGGCCGTTCGTCCAGGCGTGGCGGCTGTCCCGCCCGCAGTTCTTCGTCGCGATGCTGACCTTCCTCGCGACGCTCGCGTTCGCGCCGCGGGTGGAGCGGGGCGTGCTGGTCGGCGTGGGCCTGTCGCTGGCGGTGCACCTGTGGCGCGAGCTCGACATCAGCGTGGAGACCTGGCCCGAGGGCGAGACGCTGCACGTGCGCCCGCAGGGGGTGCTGTACTTCGGGTCGGCTCCGGCTCTGGAGGCCCAGGTCGTCCGGCTGGTGGCGACCGACGACCACGTCCGGTGCGTCGTGCTGCACCTGGAACGGGTGGGCAGGCTGGACGCGACCGGGGCGCTGGTCCTGCAGTCCTTCGTCGAGCACCTGCGGGGTTCCGGCACGCAGGTCCGCCTGCAGGGCGCCTCGCCCCAGGCCGCCCGCCTGATGGAGGTCGTCCTCGGCGACCCGGGCGTCGGAACGGGTTGACCCGCCCGCCGGCGCCGGCGCCGGGGCCGGTCGCCAGACGCTCTCGCCGGGGCGGCTCCGACGGCCCCGCGCTGCTAACTTCAGGTCCATGACGGCGGCCGGCGGTGCGCTCTCCTCGCGCCTGGACCGCACGTCCTCGGTACCGCTCTGGGTCCAGCTCATCGACGACTGCGAGCGCAGGCTGCAGTCGGGCGAGTTCGACGCCGCGTTCCCGGGGGAGCACGAGCTCTGCCGGGAGTACGACGTCAGCCGGCACACGGTCCGCGAGGCGCTGCGGCGGCTGCGTGACCGCGGCGTCCTGGACAGCGGACGGGGCCGGACGACCAGGGTGCGGCGTGACCGCATCGAGCAGCCCCTCGGTGCGCTCTACAGCCTGTTCCGGGAGGTCGAGGCGCGCGGGATGTCGCAGCGCAGCGAGGTGCTCGCACGCGAGCAGATGCTCGCGCCGGCTGTCGCGCGCCGGCTCGGTCTGGACGACGACGACCCGCTGCTGCACCTCGCCCGGCTGCGGTACGCCGACGACGAACCGCTCGCCGTCGACCGGACGTGGCTGCCGATGAGCCTGGCGGCGCCGCTGCTGGAGGTGGACTTCACGCACGCCGGTCTGTACGACGAGCTGGATGCGCGCGCCGGCATCCGGCTGACCGGCGGGCGGGAGACGATCACGGCCGTCGTCCCGTCGGGTGAGGACGAGAAGCTCCTGGCGCTCCCGGACGGGGTGGGCGTCCTGCGCATCGAGCGCACCGCGCTGGTCGACGACCGCCCGGTGGAGTGGCGGTCGACGATCCTGCGCGGCGACCGCTTCGCCGTGTCGTCCGAGTGGTCCAGGCGGTCGGGCTACCGGCTCGACGTCCAGCACTCCTCGGAGTCCGACCCGCCTGCCTGGGCTACACCGGCTCCAGGCCGAGCGACAGCCCGACGAGAGAGCGCCGCACCGGCCGGACCGCCGCGGCGATCGCGGTCAGCGCCACCGCCGAGGCGCTGAGCGGCGCGCCGACCACGACCGGCACCCCGTCGTCGCCTGCCTGGCGCAGCGCCGCGTCGAGCGGCACCTGACCCAGCAGCGGGACGCCGAGCTCGTCGGCGAGCTGTCGGCCACCGCCGGCGCCGAACAGCGGCGTGCTGTCGCCGCACCGGGAGCAGACCAGCTCGCTCATGTTCTCGACCACCCCGGCGATCGGCATGTGCACGTCGCGGGCCATCACGCCGACCCGGCTGGCCACCCCCCGGGCCGCCTGCTGCGGGGTGGTCACGACGATCAGCGACGCGGTCGGCAGGAGCTCCAGGACCGACAGGGTCACGTCCCCGGTCCCGGGCGGCAGGTCCAGCAGCAGCACGTCGAGGTCGCCCCAGTGCACGTCCTGCACGAACTGGGTCAGCGCCTTGTGCAGCATCGGGCCGCGCCAGACGATCGGGGTCTCGTCCTCCACCAGGAACCCCAGCGACATCAGGCTGACCCCGTGCGCCTGCACGGGCAGCATCAGCTCGTACATCGCGATCGGGCTGTGCCGCGCGCCGAACAGCTGGGGCACCGAGTAGCCCCAGACGTCGGCGTCGAGCAGCCCGACCCGCTTGCCCTGCTGGGCCAGGCTGACGGCGAGGTTCGCCGCGACGCTGGACTTGCCGACCCCGCCCTTGCCGCTGGCCACCGCGTAGACCTCCCGCGCAGGCGCCTGCCGAGGCGGGCGCCGGGTCGCGAGGAAGCGTTCGGCCAGGGCGCGCCTGCTCCGGCTCCGACATCACCGTGAAGCGCACCTCGACCTGGCTGACGCCGGCCACGGTGACGGCGGCCGCGGTCACCTCTCGGGTCAGCCGGGAGGTCATCGGGCAGCCGGCGGTGGTCAGGGCGATCTCCACCTCGGCCCGACCGTTGCGCGAGACGCGGACGTCGCGCAGCATGCCGAGCTCGGCCAGGGACTGGTGGAGCTCGGGGTCCGGCACGGCGCCGACGGCCTCCCGCAGGGCGGCGGCGGTGTCGCGGTTCACGCCGAACACGGGGCCACCGATGGCGCGGGCGGCCCCTGGGCCGGCCTGGTCATGACGCCGGCCCGGGCGCGCAGGCCGAGTCCGCAAGCTCGGCGAGGACCGTCGACGTGCGGGCGGCGCGCGCCGACCACCACGCGCAGGGGTCGTGCGCCCCGCCGTTCGCGAGCGCCGCGTGCAGCGCCGACCAGCGGTCGGCATGGGCGGCCAGCCACCGCAGGGTCGCGCAGGCGTCCTGCTCGAACATCGCCCGCAGCGCGTAGCGCCGCTCACCGCGCCGCAGGCCCAGACCGGCGGAGGCCGCGGCCGCCTCCAGGTCCGGGTAGGTGAGGATCATGCCGGTACGGACCGGTGCCACCAGCGCGTCCAGGGTCTCGTCGAAGGAGTCGGCGGCGTCGAGCCCGGCGGGCGCCTCGCGCAGCGCCAGGGCGGGCATCGTCGCCGGCCCCGCCTCCGCGAGCTCGATGCGCAGCGCCTGCTCGACGACCTCGGCCCACTCCCGAACGGCGGCGACGCCCAGCCCGCGCACCGCTGTCAGGTACCCCGGCGCCCAGCTCCACAGGTGCTCGTGCAGCAACGCCGTGCGGGCCTGCCGCATCTGGCCGGCGACCCGCTCCGCGCCGGCGCCCGTCTCGGCCTCACCCAGCTCGGCGTAGAGCAGGAGCAGGGCGCCGAGGTGGTCGGCGTCCTCCGGGGCGCGCAGACCCAGCGCGCGCCAGAAGCCGCGGATGCGGTCCAGCCCCTCGCCGCCGAGCTTGCCCTCCGGCCCCAGGTGGATGGCGGCGTGCGGCGGCGCGCTGAGGACGAAGACCTGGGTGTGCTGCGCGGCCGTCTGCGCCGGCAGCCCCAGGGCCTCGCACGGCCCGGCGTTGCCCGGCGGAGGGGTCAGGACGGCGGCGCCGAGCGCGCGCAGCAGCTCCCAGCGGGTCGTGTCGTCGGCGGGCTCCGGCCCGCGGGCCTGTCGGGAGGCGGTCGGCACGGTCAGCCCCTCGGCAGGACGAAGGTGTCCGGGTGGGGCTTGAGCGGCCGCATCAGCCAGGTCGGCCGGCGCAGCCCGTCCGGCGAGATCGAGCCGGCCGGCCGCGTCATGCGCATCCACTCCCGGTAGACCTCCCGGGCCCGCGCGGTGTCCACGGCGATGTCCCCCTGCTTGTCGCCGGGGCCGGCCGGCGTCACCCGTACGGCCTGGTGCCAGCAGTGCATCCCGGAGATCGGGTCGGGGTGCACCGGGAAGGTGAGGTTCTGGTGCACGCCGGTGTCGCTCCACCAGATGCGCTGCGTGTCCGGGTCGCTGCTCGCGTACGGCCCGACGCTCCGCACCTTGTGCAGGGCCCACTGGTCGCCGTCCGAGGTGATGTCGACCGTCGCCATCATCTGGCGCTGGCCGTCGTCCTGGTTCGTCGGGCGCCAGCGGCCCATGTGGTGGCTGCAGGCGACCACGCCGGGCCGGATCCCCTCGGTGATCCACACCTTCGCGACGAAGTACCCGATGTCGGTCGTGACGCGCACCAGGTCCCCGGTGCGGGCCACGCCGAGCCGCCCGGCGTCCGACGGGTGGATCCAGACCGGGTTGGTGTGTGCGAGCTCGTCCAGCCACTTGGAGTTCGCCGAGCGGGTGTGGATCTGTGTCGGGAGCCGGAAGGTCGACAGCAGCACCATCTGGTCGGGCGCCATCCGGTCCGGGTGCACGTGGCTCTGAATGTAGCCGGGGATGGCGTGCTCGGGCCAGCCCCAGCTGGCCAGCGTGGAGGAGTAGAACTCCAGCTTGCCCGACGGGGTCGGGAAGCCGCGGCGCACCACCCCGTCGACCTCGATGCCCACCGCCCGGCGGCCGGCCTCGTCCGGGACCGGTGCGCCCATCGGGACGATGTTGGGGTTCGCCGGCTTGGCCGTCGACGTGTAGACCCGCCCGAGCGGGCTGACGCTCACGTCGGCCAGCTCCTCGTCCGGTACCTCGAACGCGTGCTGGGCCCCGAGGCCCTTGGTGATCTCGAAGGCGCCGTACCGCCGCATGAACTGCAGCGGCGTGAGCCCCTCCGCGGCCGCCCGCTCCGGCAGGCCCGGCACGGAGTTCTCGAACATCCAGCCGTAGTACTCGTCGACGCCGAGCCGGGTACCCGGCTCGGCCCTGGACTCGTGGTGCTGGCGGATCCCGAGGCTGCCGTCAGGGTCGATGCGCCAGGAGAGCTCGATCCACCACTCGTTCTCCTCCCACACCTCACCGGGGTTGACCTCGCGGGTGTCGGTCACCGTCTCGCCGAGCCGCTCGCGGGCCGCGCGCAGCACGGGCTGGCGGAAGCCCAGCCACTGTCCGTCGTACTGCTCGTAGGAGTGGGTGTCGTGGCGCTCCGAGCCGTGGCCCATCGGCAGCACGTAGTCGGCCAGGTAGGCCGACTCGTTCCAGGTCGGCGTCAGCGCGACGAAGCAGCCGACCTTCTCCGGGTCGGACAGGACCTCCATCCACGACATCCCGTCGGGGTTGGTCCAGACCGGGTTGTAGACCCGGATGAAGTAGGTGTCGAGCCTGCCACGGCCGTCCTTGAGGAACTGCGGGAGCAGGAACGACAGCTCGTTCTGCGCCAGCGGGTACTCCAGCGGCCAGCTGAGCTCCTGCCACACCCCCGGGTGCGGCGGGGTGTGGATGGGCTGAGGCACGAACTTGTTCCAGGAGTTGGCGAACAGACCGCCCTCGGTGCCGATCGACCCGAGCAGCGCCGAGAGCAGCACCAGCGTGCGGGTCACCTGCCAGCCGCCGAGGTTGCTGGCGGCGGCCGAGCGCCAGGAGTGCGACGAGAAGCGCGTACCCGCCCCGGCCACGGTCTCCGCGACCTCCCGCAGGGTCGCGGCGTCGATGCCCGACTCGGCGGCGGCGTAGTCGAAGGTGAACTCGTCGTACAGCGTGGCGAGCTCGGCCTCGAAGGACTCGAAGGTCGGGGGCAGGTCCGGACGGCAGGCCTGCAGGTACTCCTCCCAGTTCCACCACTGGCGCACGAACTCGCGGTTGTACCGGCCGGTGGTGAATCAGGTGCCTGGCGACCGCCAGGTTGATCGCCGCTTCGCTGCCCGGCTGCGGGGACAGCCAGTAGTCGGCGTGCGTGGCCGTGTTGGACAGCCGGGTGTCCAGGACGATGAGCGTGGCGCCGTTCGCCCGGGCCTCGGTGATGCGCTGTGCGTGCGGGTTGAAGTAGTGACCGGCCTCCAGGTGCGAGCTGATCAGGTAGATCACCTTGGCGTTGCCGTGGTCGGGGCTGGGGCGGTCGGCGCCCATCCAGAACTGGTAGCCGGTGCGGCCTGCCGCGGAGCAGACGTTGGTGTGCGAGTTGTGCCCGTCGACGCCCCAGCTGGCCAGCACCCGCTCGGTGAAGCCGTCCTCACCGGGCCGGCCGATGTGCACCATGATCTCGTTCTGGCGCTGCTCGACGATCGCCGCCCGCAGCCGCGCGGCGATCCCGTCGAGCGCCTCGTCCCAGCTGATGCGCTCCCACTCGCCGCTGCCGCGCGGCCCGACCCGCCGAAGCGGGTAGAGGATGCGGTCGGGGTCGGTGACCTGGTTGAGGGTCGACGGCCCCTTCGCGCAGTTGCGCCCCCGCGAGCCGGGGTGCTCGGGGTTGCCCTCGAACTTGCGGACGTGCAGGTCCTCGCGGTCGACGTAGGCCAGCAGCCCGCACGCCGACTCGCAGTTGAAGCACGTCGTGGGCACCAGCATGTAGTGGTGCTCCTCGCGGCGTGGCCACGCCCGCGAGTCCAGCTCGACCCAGTCGTCCCAGCGCTCCTTGGGCGGGAACGCCGACAGGTGGATCCCGCTGGCTCCCTGGTAGAAGGTCTCGCCGCGGCTCTCGACGTCCCGGCGGGCGGCGGACACGCGCTCGCCGCGGGCAGCCAGCGACAGACGCGACCGCAACGACTTCTTGGCAGCCATGGACGACCTCTCAGGCCAGCGGGACGGACTGGCCGGCCTGCACGTAGGCGTGCTCGTGCGCCAGCAGACCGATCAGGGCGAACGGGACCGCGAGGACGCCGATCCACGGGGCGGCGACCGCGATCGCGACGGCGACCACGCCGACGCGGAAGTACCTGGCGAAGCGCCCCCGGGTCATCTCGCGACTCGCGAGGTGGGCGTGCGCGGTGACGTGCGGGAGGGTGGTCTCGGTCCAGATCAGCAGCAGGTGCGTCGCCGCCGAGACCGCGAGGACGACCTCGAGGGCGGAGACGCCCCGCTCGGGGGACAGCGCCGCCGCGAAGGGCAGCAGGGAGGCTGAGCCGGCGAGCACGGCCTGGACGGCCAGGTGGGCCGGCAGCAGGGGGCTCTGCCACAGGTCGCGGGCCTTGGCCTGCGCGAACAGGTAGGCCGTGTACACGGCGGTGCCGACCGCAGCGACCGCCCCGAGGACGCCGGTGACCTGCTGGCCCAGGCGCAGGTCGAGCAGCGACGCGCCCAGGTAGGCCACGACCAACCCGCCGTAGGCGCCGAGGAGGAACGACCCGCGCACCAGCCAGCTCTTCCAGTGGTGCCGCGTGAAGATCAGGTAGAAGCGCGTGGGGTGCTTGAGGTCCCAGATCAGCAGCGCGCCCGTGACGCCGAGGAAGACCAGCGACAGCAGCGGGGCGGCGTAGCGGACGGTGTCGTCCGTGGAAGCCCAGGAGCCCGGTCAGCGCCAGGACGACGGCGACCAGGAAGACACCGGCAGCGATGCTCTTGGTCCAGGTGTAGAGGCTGACCCGCCAGCCCCACGGGGCGAAGTGCGGGACGTCGTAGGAGAGCAGGGCGGCTGCCGAGGAACGAGCCCGGTCGGGGTGCCCGGACGGCACCAGCTGCGGGCCCCGGCCGGCCCTGGGTGGCCCAGGCGTACAGCCCACCGTCCGGGCGGGTGGAGCCGAGGGGGTCCAGGGTCGCCTGGTGCGCGCCCAGGTAGAACAGCCCGGGGCCGGTCTCCTTCTCCGGGCGCCGGACGAGGGCCGGCCGGCGCTGCACGGCCTGGGCCACCTTCGACGACGGGTCGTTCAGGTCGCCGACGAGGATGGCCTCGGTCGGGCACACCGTCACGCAGGCCGGCTCGAGGCCGACGTCGATGCGGTGCGCGCACAGGTTGCACTTCTCCGCCGAGTGGTCCTCGGGGTTGATGAAGATGGCGTCGTACGGGCAGGCGGCCATGCACGCCTTGCAGCCGATGCAGATGTCCTTGTCGAAGTCGACGATGCCGTCGGGCCGCTGATACATCGCCTGGGTGGGACAGGCGGTGACGCAGGGCGCGTCGGTGCACTGGTTGCACCGTGTCACCTGGAACGCGCGGCGGACCTGGGGGAAGGTCCCCACGTCGACGGACTTGACGTAGGTCCGGGTGACGCCGACCGGCACCTCGTTCTCGCTCTTGCAGGCCGTCGTGCAGGCGTGGCAGCCGATGCACTTCGTCTGGTCGAGCACCTTCAACCAGCGGACGGGACGGTCCTGCTGCGGTGTCGGGTGCATCGACGATCCCTTCGAGCGGCGCGGCCTGCTGCGGCCGGACGCTAGGGGTAGACGACGGGTTGCGCAAGAGTTGTCCGGACCTTTCGCCGGCATGCCGTTCCGTCACCCGCGGGTCAGCCTCCGCCACCCACGGTCAGGCCTGAGGCGTCGTCCACCACGCGCGGGGTCCACGTCTCGTCGATGTAGACCCCGGTCACCTGGAAGCCCGGCAGCGCGGCCCGGACGTGCCCGACGGCCGCGCGGATGTGCTCCTCGTGCACCGACCGGGGCACCGGGTTCGCGGCGCAGTCGTGGTGGCCGGCGACCACGAGGTGGCCGGCGAGGTGGGCGAGCCGGGAGACGCAGACCTTGTCGAGCAGCGACTCGCGGGTGGCCGGGTCGCCCAGGGCCAGGACGGCGTCGATCCCCGGTTCGGTGACCACGTCGGCGTAGTCGACGGAGTACCGCGTGCGCACCCAGTCCGCGAGCGCTCCCTGGACCCGGCCGTCGATGCAGTTCAGAGCCACCGCGAAGACGCCCTCGACGGCACCGGCCGGGAGGCGTCCGAGGCGCTGCGCGCAGTCGCCGTCGGCACGCGGGGGACGGGCGGGCATCGGTCGGGCGCTCTGCTCCGGGTGGCACGGTCACGGCGGTCTCCTCGCGAGTGGGTCGGTCGGCGGGTTCGGGCGCGGCGTCAGACCAGGTCCGCAGGGGCCGGCGCGTCGTCGTCGTCCGGCTCGATCAGCGGCGACCCGCCCGGGCCGGCGATCGCTGCGCACCGCTGCCTCCACCGTGGTGTGGACGCGCCCGGAGGCCACCAGCTGCTCCCAGAGGCCGCTGTTGTCGAGGGTGTCCCGGACCGGGCCGCGGACGGTGACCAGGTGCAGGTGCACCCCGCCCTCCCGCAGCTCCTCGTCGAGCTCGATGAGCTGCTCGGTGCCGCTCGCGTCGATGTCGCTGATCGCGCTCGCGACGACGACCAGGTGCTCGACGTGCGGCCGGTCGCTGACCAGCGCCTGCGCCCGCTGCTCGAAGAAGCGCGCGTTGGCGAAGTACAGCGGGCCGTCCATGCGCAGCAGCGCGATCCGGTCGTCGGTGCAGGTGGTCCAGCGCTCCACGTTGCGGTAGCGGGAGGTCCCCTCGACCCGGCCCACCTCCACGACGTGCGGGCGGGCCGTCCGGGCGATGAACACGACCAGGCTCACCGCGACGCCGACGGCCAGCCCCTGGGCCACCCCGACGAACAGGGTGGCGAGAAAGGTCACGACCAGCCCGATGCCGTCCGCCCGCTGGACCCGCAGGATGCGCCGCGCCCCGCGGACGTCGACCAGCGACGCCACCGCGACGACGATGACGGCGGCGAGCACCGCCTTCGGCAGGTAGAAGAACAGCGGCGTGAGGAAGGCGACGGCGACCAGCAGCACCACCGCGGCGACCACCCCGGAGAGCTGGGTCTTGGCCCCCGCCCGGAAGTTCACCGCGCCGCGCGAGAACCCTCCCGCGACGGAGAAGCCGCGGAACAGGCCCGCGGCGACGTTGGCCGCACCCACCGCGAGCAGCTCCTGGTTCGGCTGCACCCGCTGGCGGGTCCGGGTCGCGAACGCCTTGGCCGTGCTGATGCTCTCCATGTAGGAGATGACGGCGATGGTGACGGCGGCCGGCGCGAGCTGGCGGACCAGGCCGCTGTCGAAGGAGGGCCACACCAGGCTCGGCAGGCCCGCCGGCACGTCGCGCAGGATCCGCACCCCGTCGAGGTCCAGGCGCAGGACGGCGACGACCGCGGTGGTCAGGACGACGACGACCAGGGCCGCGGGCACCTTGGGCGCGACCCGCCGAGCTCCGATGAGCACGGCGAGGGACGCGGCCGCGATGACGATGGTCAGCAGGTGCAGCGTGTCGGCCGCGGCCAGCGTCGCGCGTGCCGTGTCCAGGAAGCTGCTGCCCTGGCCCTTGGGCACCTCCAGACCGAGCAGGTCCTTGACCTGGCTGGCACCGATGGTGAGAGCGGCCGCGGAGGTGAAGCCGCTGATCACCGGCACGGACAGGAAGTTCACCAGCGCGCCGAGACGCAGCGTCCCCGAGCGCGAGCTGGACGAGCCCGGTCATCACCGCGAGCACACCCGCGGCCGCCACGTACAGGCCGGTGTCGCCGTTCGCGATCGGGCCCACCGCGGCGGCCACCAGCAGGGAGTCGATGGCCACCGGCGCCACCGAGATGAAGCTGCTCGTGCCGAGGACGGCGTAGACGAGCAGCGACACGATCGCCGAGTACAGGCCCGCCTCCGGCGGCATGCCGGCGAGGCTGGCGTACGCCATGGACTGCGGGATCAGCAGGACGGCCACGGTGAGCCCGGCGGGCACGTCGCTGCGCAGGAGCTCACGCCGGTAGCCCTTCACCCATCCGACGATCGGCGGCCGGGCACGCAGCACCGACGCCAGGCCCCCGCGCTTCGGCGAGGACGGGCTGCGCCCGGGCTCGGCTGGGGTGTCGGACATCCCGGACGCTGCCACGCTGCTCCTCGCTCCCACGCCGGACGAAGCCGTGCGCGAACTCCTGCCCCGCGTCTTGCGGGTTGACTCGGAGCACCCTAATGTACGGACAACCAGGCCAGCCCATGTAGGAGGCAGCATGCGCGTCGACGTGATCGAGACCCCCGACCTGGGGGACCGCAGCTACGTCGTCAGCGACGGGTCCTGTGCCGTCGTCGTGGACCCGCAGCGCGACCTCGACCGGGTGGAGGCCCTGCTCGCCGACGCTCGGGGTCCCGGTGACCCTCGTGCTCGAGACGCACCTGCACAACGACTACGTGACCGGCGGGCTCGCGCTCGCCCGCAGGACCGGCGCGACCTACGTCGTCGCCGGGCGCGACCAGGTGGCGTTCGAGCGCTGCTCCGTGCAACGACGGTGACGAGCTCTCCGCCGGCAGCATGACGGTCCGGGTGCTCGAGACCCCGGGGCACACCGACACCCATCTCGCCTACGTCCTCAGCGACGGCACCGGTCCGTCCGCGGTGTTCACCGGCGGCTCGCTGCTCTACGGCAGCGTCGGCCGCACGGACCTGCTCGGCGAGGACCGCACCGACGACCTGACGCGCAAGCAGTGGCGCTCCGCCCGCCGCCTGGCCGAGGCGCTCCCGGACGAGACGCCGGTCTACCCCACGCACGGCTTCGGCAGCTTCTGCTCCTCCGGGAGCGCCAGCGGTGGCAGCGACAGCACCATCGGTCAGGAGAAGCAGCGCAACGACGCGCTCACCGAGGCTGACGAGCAGGCCTTCGTCGACCGCCTGGTGGCCGGGCTGACCGGCTACCCCACCTACTACGCCTACATGGGCCCTCGCAACGCGGAGGGCCCGGACGCGGCCGACCTGTCGCCGGCCACGCCGGTCGACCCGACCGAGCTCGCCGCGCGCATCCGGGCGGGGGAGTGGGTCGTCGACCTGCGGGACCGCTCGACGTACGCGGGCCGCCACCTGGCCGGCACGGTGTCGGTGGCCATGGGCACCCAGTTCTCGACCTACGTCGGGTGGATCGTCCCGTGGGGCGAGCCGGTCACCCTCATCGGCGAGAGCCCCGAGCAGATCGCCGACGCCCAGCGCCAGCTGGTGCGGATCGGCATCGACCGGCCGGCCGGCGCTGCCACCGGCGAGCTGGAGTCGCTGGCGGACGGCATCGCGCTGCGGTCCTACCCGGTGGCCGACTTCGCGGAGGTCGCCGCCGAGCCGGGGGCGCAGGTCCTGGACGTCCGGCGCCACGACGAGCGCGCCCAGGGCTACATCGAGGGCTCGGTGCACATCCCGCTCAACGAGCTGGCCGACCGGCTCGGCGACGTCCCCGCCGGGCGGGTCTGGGTGCACTGCGCCAGCGGCTTCCGGGCCAGCATCGCCGCGAGCCTGCTGGACCGCGCCGAGCACGAGGTCGTGCACATCGACGACGAGTACGACCACGCGGAGAAGGCCGGCCTCGCCATCCGCCGCCCGTGACCCGGGACCCGGTCGGGTAGGCGTCGGCCGCGATCCGGCCGACGCCCCCGGCCGGTACCCGGTGGGAGCGGGCGTCCGTCGCTCCGGCGTGTCAGGATCACGTCGGGATCGCTCCCGTCGCCAGCGACGGCTCCGTGGTCTCGGCCACGGACCGTACGGACAGGGGGCTGGACGAGATCGAGCGTCGAATTCTGGGGATCGAGAACGAGTACGGCGTCACCTGCACGTTCCGCGGCCAGCGCCGGCTGTCGCCGGACGAGGTCGCCCGCTACCTGTTCCGCCGGGTCGTCTCCTGGGGCCGCAGCTGCAACGTCTTCCTGCGCAACGGCGCCCGGCTCTACCTCGACGTCGGCAGCCACCCCGAGTACGCCACCCCGGAGTGCGACGGCGCGGTCGACCTCGTCACCCACGACAAGGCCGGCGAGCGGATCCTCGAGGGCCTGCTCGTGGACGCCGAGCGGCGGCTGCGCGAGGAGGGCATCGCCGGCGACATCTACCTGTTCAAGAACAACACCGACTCGGCCGGCAACTCCTACGGCTGCCACGAGAACTACCTGGTCGGCCGGCACGGCGAGTTCAGCCGGCTGGCCGACGTGCTCATCCCGTTCCTGGTCAGCCGGCAGATCATCGTCGGCGCCGGCAAGGTGCTGCAGACCCCGCGCGGCGCCGTCTACTGCGTCAGCCAGCGGGCCGAGCACATCTGGGAGGGCGTCACCAGCGCCACCACCCGCAGCCGGCCGATCATCAACACCCGCGACGAGCCGCACGCCGACGCCGAGCGCTTCCGCCGGCTGCACGTCATCGTCGGCGACAGCAACATGAACGAGACGCACGACGCTGCTCAAGATCGGCGCCACCGACCTGGTGCTGCGGATGATCGAGGCCGGCGTGGTGATGCGCGACCTGACGCTGGAGAACCCGATCCGGGCGATCCGCGAGATCAGCCACGACGTCACCGGCCGGCGCAAGGTCAAGCTCGCCAACGGCCGCGAGGCCAGCGCGCTGGAGATCCAGCGCGAGTACCTCGCCAAGGCCATCGACTTCATCGACCGGCGCGGCGGCGACGCGACCGTCCGACCGGGTGCTCGACCTGTGGGGTCGCACGCTGCACGGCCGTCGAGACCGGCGACCTGTCGCTGGTCGACCGCGAGATCGACTGGGTGACCAAGTACCAGCTGCATCGAGCGCTACCGGGCCAAGCACGACCTGCCGCTGTCCAGCCCGCGGGTCGCCCAGCTCGACCTCGCCTACCACGACGTCAACCGCCACCGCGGCCTGTACTACCTGCTCGAGCGCAAGGGGCTCGGTCGCCCGGGCGACCACCGACCTCGCGGTCTTCGAGGCCAAGTCGGTGCCGCCGCAGACGACCCGCGCCCGGCTGCGCGGGGAGTTCATCAAGAGGGCGCAGGAGCAAGCGGCGCGACTTCACCGTCGACTGGGTGCACCTCAAGCTCAACGACCAGGCGCAGCGCACCGTCCTGTGCAAGGACCCGTTCCGCGTCGGTCGACGACCGGGTCGACAAGCTCATCGCCTGCATGTGAGGCCCGAGCGCCGGTGCGGCAGGATGGCCGCATGACGAGCCCGAGCAAGCCCACCGTCGAGATCCCCGACGGCCCGCCCCCGACCGAGCTCGTCAGTCGAGGACCTCGACGGTCGGCGACGGCCCCGAGGCCGCCTCCGGCACCACCTGCACGATGCAGTACGTCGGCCACACCTGGTCCACCGGCAAGCAGTTCGACGCCTCCTGGGACCGCGGCCAGCCGTTCACCTTCCGCTCGGCGCCGGCATGGTCATCGGCGGCTGGGACCAGGGCGTCGCCGGCATGAAGGTCGGCGGCCGCCGCCGGCTGACGATCCCGCCGGAGCTGGGCTACGGCGCCCGCGGCGCCGGCGGCGACATCAAGGGCGGCGAGACGCTGGTGTTCGTCGTCGACCTGCTCGGCGTCCGCTAGTCCGCGGCAGCCGGTGCGCGCCGCGAGCCCGCGAGCAGGGCCGCCGCGTGCCGGCCGGCCGCGGCGGCGGCCACGAACGCCACCGGGTCGTCGGCCAGCCCGCGGCCCATCGTCGACAGCGCCAGGCCGCTGTCGCGCAGCACCTCGACCAGCCGGTCGCCGTCCACGACCTCGACGAGCCGGTGCCGGCCAGCTCGGGCAGCGGCCCGGCGAGCGACCGCGCCGGACGCGGGCACGACGACGTCGGCCGTGGCCAGCGCCACCCGGCCGTACGCCGTCCGGCTGTGGTGGGACACCCCGCGGTGGCGCTCCCGCGGGTCGGCCTGCGCACATCCGCAGCACCGCCACCGGACGGCCGCCCACCGCGGCCGCGGCGTTGACGGCCTCGCCGCCCGCGACGCCCGGAGAACCCCCAGGTCGTGCCGGTGCCGAGATTGCCCGGGCCCCTGCGCTGACCACCGCGACCTCCGCGCCGCAGCACGCGGCGCGGCGGCCAGCAGCCCGGAGTGCAGGGTCACCGCCTCGACGTCGCCGCCGAACGCCTGGCCGACCGTGACCGTGCCGACCAGCCGGGGCGCGAGCGCCGCCACGGTGCGGGAGAACCACAGCGGCAGCGCGCCGCCGTCGGTCATCACGTACGCGATCCGCGTGCCGGGACGGTCGGCGAGCAGCGCCGGCGACGACAGCGGGCAGCGAGCTGTGCAGGTCCGCGACGACGACCGGCATGCCGGGCGCGGGCAGCGCGTCGCGCACGGAGCGCCGCGTGGTGCGGGCTGTCCTGCTCGTCGGCGCCGAGCACCACCGCCTGCAGCGGGGTGTAGCGGGCCTTGACCAGGTGGCCCGGGCCGGACCGGTCGGGCGGCAGCCGGTCCGGCAGGGCGACCACCAGCGCGTACCCGCCGGTGCCGAGTCCCAGGTGCAGCGCCGTGACGTTGAGCAGCACGACGTCGCCGACCTCGGGGCTGCCGACCAGCGTGCGGGTAGGCCAGCGCCCGGACCGCCGCGCCGGCCACGTCGACGTCGACCTCGACGGCGCCGGGCCATGCCGGCCGCAGGGCGGCGACCGTCCCGCGCCGCCAGGTGATCACGCCGTCGAGGCTAGTGCTCGCGCTCGCACACCGGGCCGCACCATCGGCGTCGGCCGGCGGTCCGGGTCGTGACGGTGCGACCGGGCCCTTTCGGCTTCCCTTTCGGGGTAAATCGCACCTCTCACAGACGATGTCCCCCATTTCTGGCGACGCCGGAAAGGAGATCCCCGAAGGTCACGCACAGTCTTGACCGCTTTCCCCTGAGTAGGTGTTGCAGCCACTCACCGTCCTGCCGTCCCGACGGTCAGTCAAAGTCTCCCGCCGGGCCGACCAGTTTTCACGGTTTCTTTGCCGACACGGACCCACGTTGACACGCTGTCGCAGGAACGGACGGTGGGATCGGGACCGGGGGGGCCTGTGTGCGACCGACTCTGAGCAAGCGACGCGTGCCCGCGGTGGACGCCGGCGAGGCCGGCCCGCGCGACGGCGGCCGGTCAGCCGACCCGCACCCCGGGCCGGTCGCCGTGGCGGCCGACGCCGCCGCGGCCCGCCCGCTTCGGCCACGCCCCGAGGTCACCGTCATCGTCCCCACCCGCAACGAGGCCGGCAACGTGGCCGAGCTGGTGCAGCGGCTGGGCACCGGCCTCCGCCGTGAGGCGGAGGTGCTGTTCGTCGACGACAGCGACGACGACACCCCCGAGGCGATCCGGCGGGCGGCCGCGTCGTCCCGGCACCGGGTCGGCCTGCTGCACCGGCCGCCGGCCGAGCGCACGCACGGCCTGGGCGGGGCCGTCGCCGCCGGCCTCACCGTGGCCAAGGGGTCCTGGGTCGTCGTGATGGACGGCGACCTGCAGCACCCGCCGGAGGTCGTGGCGGCGTTGCTCGACACGGCGGCCGCCACCGGGGCGGACGTGGTGGTCGCCAGCCGGTACACCGCGCAGGGCGGCGCGGCAGGGTCTCGCGGGACGGAGCCGCTCGTGGGTCTCGCACGCCGCGACCTGGGGAGCCCGAGCGCTGTTCCCCCGGCGGCTGCGGCCGGTGACCGACCCGATGAGCGGCTTCTTCGCGGTCCGGCGCGGCTGCGTCGACGTCGAGGCGCTGCACCCGCACGGGTTCAAGATCCTGCTGGAGATCCTGCTGCGCGGACCTCGGCTGCGCGTGGCCGAGGTGCCGTTCACCTTCGCCGCACGGCACGCCGGCCGGAGCAAGGCGGGGCTGCGCGAGGGGCTGCGGTTCGGCAGGCACGTCACGTCCTTGCGCCTGTCCCTGCCGGCGTCCTCCCGGGCCACGCTGGGCCGGGCCGCGGGTTTCGGGTCCGTCGGGCTGAGCGGCGTCGCGGTGAACCTCGGCGTGCTGTGGGTGCTCGCGGACCCGTCCACGCTGGCGATGCAGCACCTGCTGGCAGCGGCGCTGGCCACCCAGGCCTCGACGCTGTGGAACTTCGCGCTCACCGAGGTCGCGGTGTTCCGCGGCCGGCGGTCCGGGTCCCTGCTGCGACGGCTGGTGGCTTTCGCCGCCCTGAACAACGTGGTGCTGCTGCTCCGCCTGCCCCTTCTGGCGGTGCTCGTGAGCGCCCTCCAGATGAATTACCTGGCTGCCAATGCGCTGACGCTGGCCCTGGCATTCCTGACCCGGTTCCGGGTCGTCGACCGGCACATCTACCGCGAAGAGGTCCCCGCCATGACGTTGAACTCGCCCGGACCTGACCAGGCCGCCGGCGGACCCGAAGCGGTCGCCGCGGCGCCGGGTTCGCAGGACCTGCCGACACAGGTCGTGCCCGCACAGGTCGTGCCCGCGCCGGTCGTGGAGGGTCGGGGACCGGTCGCACCCGCCCTCCCGCTGGTGCCGTCGCAGCCGCCGCCGCCTGCCGTCGAGACGGACCGCGCCCTCCGGGCGCCGCGCCGGCCGCCGGTGGACGTCGTCCTGGACCTGCTCGACGCGCCACCGGCCGCAGCCCGGCGCGGCACGGGCTACCTGCCCTACCGCTACTCCATCGACGGCGCTGCTCAGCGTCGGGTCGCAGGTGCCGCTGAACGAGCTGGAGTACTTCCGTGCCCAGTGGCTGGGCAACGACGTCGACCTCGAGCATCCGCATCGACCAGGTCGGGACGCCGGGCCCGGACCCGGGCCCTGATGACTCAGCACGTCGCCCCGGCCGGTGTCAGCTACGGTCCGAGAGCACCTCGGCCGGCTCGGCGCGAACTTCCGGGTCCAGATCGGGGACGCGGATCGAGGTCACCTGCTCGCCGACGCTGGCGCGCTCGCCGCACGTGCTCTACACCAACGTGATCGAGGCGTTGCTGCGATTCATCGTGGTGTCCCGAGGGCCGGATCCTGCTGCACTCGGCCTGCCTGGAGCTCGACGGCCACGGCCTGCTGCTGTCGGCCCGCACCGACACCGGCAAGACCGGCAGCGTGCTCCGGCTGCTGCGCGAGCACGCGGCGCGGTTCCTGTCCGACGACATGACGATCCTGCACCCCGACGGACACGCCACCTGCTTCCCCAAGCCGCTGACGATCAGCCACCACACCCTGCGGGCGGTGCAGGCCGGTGACCTGACCGCCGGCCGAGTGGCGGCGGCTGAAGCTGCAGAGCAGGCTGCACTCCAAGGAGGGCCGCCACTTCGGCCTGGTGCTGGCCGGGCTCAACATCCCGATCATGGGCATCAACTCCCTGACCCAGAGGATCGTGCCGCCGCCGAAGTACAACGTCGACCGGCTGGTGGAGTGCAGACGTCATCCCGTCCGCCGGGTGCGAGAACCTGTTCGTGATCGAGCGCGGGCCGGCCGGTGCCTGACCGACATCCCGTCGACGAGGCGCTTCCGAGCTGGTGGAGAACACCGACGACGCCTACGGCTTCCCGCCGTTCCGCTACTTCGCGCCGGCACTGGTCCTGGGCAGGGACGACTACGACACCCTGCGCGACCGGGAGCGGGACGTGCTCGCCGCGGCGCTGCGGAGCATCCGGGTGCGCCGCCTGGCGTCGCCGGACTTCGGCTGGGCCGACGAGATCCCGCGGCTGCTGCGCGAGGAGCAGGACCGGGCGCCTCGCCAGCGGGTCGGCTGACCGCGACGCCGGCACCGGCCCGTCAGGTCCGGCGCCGGCGTCCGGCAGGTACGCCGACCTGACCCCGCACACGCCGCACGCACAGGAGGACCAGCCGCATGATCCCGGAGCCCACCCGGAACGGCCGCGTGCCGACCGCCGCCCGCACGGCGGCGGAGCGACTCCGCGGCCTCGCTTCCCGGCCGGACCTGCTCACCTGGGCAGCCGTCGGGCTGGTACTGCTGGCGTCGGCGGTGCTGCACGTGTGGCAGCTGGACCGCACCGGGCTTCGCGGGGACGAGGCGGTGTACGCGGGGCAGGCGGCGGTCCTCGCCGACGCGCCGGGCTACGAGCGGCACTTCCTGCTCTCCTCGCGCGGGAACTCCAACTTCCTGCTGTTCCAGGCGCTGCTGTCGCTGGTGTACCGGGTCGTCGGTGTCAGCGACATCGCGGCGCGGCTGGTGGCGGCCTCGCTCAGCACCGCCACCGTCCTGGTGGTCTTCCTGATCGGCCGTCGCCTGTACGGCCGGCTGGCCGGGGTGCTCGGGGCCGCTCTGCTCGCCGTCAGCGCGTACGCCCTGAGCCTGGGCCGGCTGGCTCTGCTCGACCCGCTGCTGGCGCTGCTGTTCGCGGTCGGCCTGCTCTGCCTGGTGTCCTGGGACACCACCCGTCGTCCGCAGTGGCTGGTCGCGTTCGCCGCGGTGTGCTCGCTGGCCGTGCAGGCCAAGGTGGTCGGGGTGCTGCTGCTGGCCGTGCTCGCCCTGCACCTGGCGGTGACCGGCGACGGGCGGCGGATCGGCTGGCGGACCGCAGGGCTCGCCGCCGGCGCGTTCGTGGTCTGCCTGGCGCCGGCCGCGCTGCAGCTCGCGACCCGCGGGGACGAGGTCGTCGCCTTCCTCGGCTCGAGCCTGCAACGCCGCAGCTCGGTCCCGTGGTTCTACTACCTGCGGGTGCTGCACACCTACGAGGGCCTGCCGTTCCTCCTGCTGTGGCTGGGTGGCATCGGCTACGCCCTGGTGCGCCGGCGGCGCGCCGACCTGCTCCCGCTGCTGACGCTGTTCGTCGTCGGCCTGTTCTTCCAGGCGTGGCCGCTGAAGGCCTTCAACTACGCGCTGGTGGCCGTGCCGCCGCTGTGCCTGCTGGCCGGCCGGGCGCTGGCCGAGCTGCGCCTGCCGTTCGCCCGGCTGGAACGGCACGTGCCGCGCGCCGGGCTGGTCCCGGCCTGGGCCCTCAACCCGCTGGCCGGGTTCGTGGTGCTGCTGGTCGCCGTGCCGCACCTGCAGGCCGTGCTGAAGGACAACACCGCAGCGGGCCTGCGCGAGGCGGCGGCCTGGCTGAGCACGCACGCGGCGCCCGGCGACGGGGTGATGACGCTGTCGCACGGTTCCGCGCAGTACGTCTTCGCGTTCTACGGCCACCACGACGCCTACCCGTACGGCCGGTTCCAGCTCGCGACCGTGCTGCCCGGCCCGGAGGTCGTGACACCGCGCCCGGACCCGCTCGGCGGCACCCCGCGCGACTGGGTGACGACCCAGCCGGCCCGGATGCTGCAGGACGGCAACGTCCGCTACCTCACGTACTACAACAACAAGCTGGCCGGGCTCACCCCGCAGCAGGAGGACCCGGTCACCGTCGACCCGATCGTCGCGACCTCCACCCAGCGGCGCTTCCAGAAGCTCATCGCCGCGTACGGCGGCACCCTGGTGCACACCGTCCGGCAGGGTCGCGAGCCGACCGCCTGGATCTACGAGGTGGGCCGCTCGCAGCCGCGGCCGACCGGCACGTACACCGTCCAGGACGAGGTCGTGCAAGCTGTCCGCCGTCGGCTTCCTGCGCAACTCCGCCGTCGACATCCGCTACCGGGGCGAGAGCGTCGCGACCGCGCGCAGCGACGACACCGGCGCGCTGGAGGCCGCGTTCCCGCTGCCCTCCGGCACCGCCGAGCGCTACCGCCTGGTGGCCACCGACGAGTCCGGCCGGTACCTGTCGCTCACCGGGCTGCCCCGCCCGGAGGGGAGCTTCGTGGTCCAGGACGGGACGGTGCTGGTGCAGGCGACGGGCTTCACCCCGGGCGCGAAGGTCTCGGCGACCTACCGCGGCGCCCGGCACGGCGACGCCGTCGCCGACCGCGCGGGGGAGCTGACGATGTCCTTCGCGCTGCCGATCGGGACCCGGCCGCGGTACCGGCTCCTGCTGGCGGACGGTGCCGGCAACACCGTCACGCTCACCCAGCTGCCGACGCCGACGCTGCAGGCGGCCACGGGCCGCGGCACCGTCACGGCCACCGGGGCGGGCTTCGGAGCCGACCGGCCCGTCACGCTGACGTACCACGGGCTGCCGGTCGCGAGCGCGCGGACCGATGCGGCCGGCGCGTTCCGCGCGAGCTTCCCGGTGCCCCGGTCCGTCCGGGCCGACTACCGGCTGCGGGCCACCGACGGCGCCGGCTACACCGCCACCACGTCCCGGCTCTCCGGCTCGTGATGGCTCGCCCGAGCTGGCGGGCGCTGCGGGCCCGGCGCGGCGTCGTCGCTGCGGCGGGAGCCGTGCTGGCCACCCTGCTGGTGCTGTCGGTGACGGCGCTGTCGGGGAGCGGCGGCCAGGCCTCCGGGCTGGTCGTCCCGGCGTACGCCGGGACGGTGCCCTGCCGGTCCGACACCCTGGCGCACGTGCACCATCCGACCCGGCTCGAGGTCGTGACGCCGTGCGCCACGCTGCACGGCACCGTCGGGTCCGTCAGCTGGCAGCCGACCGACGGCGACTGGCGGGTCGAGCTCACCCTCGACGGCACCGACGGCCGGGTCGTGCCGGACCCGTCGCAACCGGTCGACGTCCGGCTGATCCCGTCCGACGTGGCCGAAGTGACCCTGCCCCGGACGGGGGAGCGGGTCGCGGCCTCCGGGGCCTGGGTGCGCAACCGCAACGCCGCGGGTCGGCTCCAGCTGCACCCGACCTGGGAGCTGCAGCCGGTGGACGGTCCGCTGCTGCCGGCCGGCCCGACCGAGCCCTCCGTCGACGTGGCGGTGGAGCTGGGCGAGACCGTGCGGGTCGGCCAGGCGTTCCCGCTCGGTGTGACCGTGACCCGCCGCGGCGTCGACTCCCCCCAGCCGGTGGCGCTGGCCCACCTGTGGCTGGAGGTCGCGCCCGCGGACGGGGACCCGGTGGGGTGGGCGGCCAAGGCGACGAACGCCCTCGGTGCGGCCACGATGGACGTGGTGGCGCTCTACCGCCCGGGCAGCTACCGCGCGGCGCTGTACGTCGAGGTCGAGGGCAAGGTCGCCGTGCTGCAGCGCTCCTTCCAGGTGGTCCTGTAGATGTGGCCCGACGCCCGCCGGCTGGGGCCGGTCGCGGCCGTGCTGGTGCCGTTGCTCGTCCTGGCGGCCGTGGTGGCGTGGCGCCCGTCCGCACCGGACGCCGCGCGCAACCGGCTGGTCCCGGCCGCCGCGGACGCGTACGTCTCGACGGCGCACGCCGACACCAACTACGGCGAGGCGAGTGTCCTGCGGATGGACCGCAAGCCGCAGCTGGTCGGCCTGCTGCGCTTCGAGCTCGGCAACCCCCCGCGGGAGGTGCAGTCGGCGGCGGTGCGGCTCAGGCTGGTCTCCGGCGACGGCGCCACGCTGCGGGTGCGGCCGGTGGTCGGCGGCTCGTGGCACGAGGGACGGGTGACCTCACGCATCGCCCCCCGGCTCGGCGCGCCGATCGAGGCGCTGCCCGACGTGCAGAACGGCTGGGTGACCCTGGACGTCACCACGCTCGCCCAGGGCCGCACGGTGGTGCAGCTCGCGCTGGCCTCGGCCAGCGACAAGACGGTCGCGGTGCAGAGCCGCGAGGGCAGGCAGGGGCCGGAGCTGGCACTGCGGGAAGGCCCGGAGCTGCGGCCCACGGTGCCGTCGCCCGACCTGCGGGCGATCGTGGAGGACGTGCCCGGCGCGACGGCCGCGCGGTACGGCGTCCGGGACGACGCCGGCGGGTCCATGGACGGACTGAAGGTGGTGTCGGCGCCCGGCGGCGGCTACCTCGGCGCCTACCACACCGACTCGGACGGGCTGCTGGTGGCGCGGGTCGCGACCAGCGACGACCTGCTCACCTGGACCCGCCGGGCGGTCCTGGACGAGCACGCCTCCCAGCCCACGCTGCAGGTGCTGGGCGACGGTGGGGTGCTGGTCGCCCTGGAGGCCGACACGAACGGGTCGCCCGCGCCGCGCACCTGGCTGCGGCTGCGGCACTACCCCGACGTCGCCGCCCTGCTGGCCGGCCGGCCGGACCGCAGCTTCGACGTTCCGCACACCCAGGTGCCGGAGGCGAGCGGCGCCGAGGGGACCCCCGAGATCACGCACGTCCGGCTCAGCCCCGACCTGGCGTCGTCCTCGGTCGAGGTGGCGTTCCACTACCTGTCGGACGGCGGCGTCGACCGGCAGGCGCGCGGCGTGCTCACCGACTTTCACAGCTGGACGGCGTGGCCGGAGCCGGAGGTCGACGCGGTGCTGACGTCCGCGGGCTTCGCCGGCCACATCGGCGACCGCGACAGCGTGCAGCTCGGCGGGCGCAGGCAGGTGCTGCTGGAGGCGCGCCGCACCGTCGACGGGCCGTGGAGCACCCTGCTGTACGACCCGGTGCAGCGGCGCCTCACCCCGCTGCAGATCCGGACCGCCGGTGGCAGCACGGCGTTCGCCAACCCCACGGTCACCTCGCTGCGCGCCCCCTCCGGCGCCCCGGCCGTCCTCGTGACGCTGTTCCTGCCGGGTTCGGGGGCGGCCCCGGGCGAAGCGGGCGAGCTCGTCTACTACGCCGAGACCGGGCCGCGGCCGGCCGGCGGCGACCCGGTGGTGGTGGCGGCGGGCGACATCTCCTGCGCGCTGCTCAAGGACCCCCCGTCTCCCGGTGACTGCCGCCAGGACGACACGGCCTCGGTGGTGGAGCGGCTGGCGCCGACCGCCGTGCTGGCGCTGGGCGACCTGCAGTACGAGCGCGGCACGCTGAGCCAGTTCCTGGACTCCTACGACGCCAGCTGGGGGCGGTTCCGGGAGATCACGCTGCCGGCTCCGGGCAACCACGAGTACCAGTCGCCGGGTGCGCGCGGCTACTTCGACTACTTCGGCCCGGCGGCCGGCCGGCGCGGCGAGGGCTGGTACAGCCGGGACATCGGCAGCTGGCACGTCGTGTCGCTGAACTCCAACTGCTCCGACGTGGGCTGCGGCCCGGACTCGCCGCAGCTGCGCTGGCTGCGGCAGGACCTGGCCGAGCACCGGAACCGGTGCGTGCTGGCGCTGTGGCACGAGCCGCGGTTCTCCTCGGGCTCGCACCGCGGGGCCCGCGAGGTGGCGCCGTTCTGGGACGCCCTGTACGCGGCCGGGGCCGACCTGGTGCTGAACGGCCACGACCACAACTACGAGCGGTTCGCCCGGCAGGACCCGGCCGGTCGGGCCGACCCGCAGGGCCTGCGTCAGTTCGTCGTGGGTACCGGCGGGAAGCGCGAGCGGGACGTGCGCCGCGACCGCGCCGCCAACAGCGAAGTCGCCGAGAGCGGGTCGTTCGGGGTGCTGCGCCTGGAGCTGCACCCGGACGGCTACGACTGGGAGTTCGTCGGCACCCCCGGCTCGACGCTGGCCGACCGGGGCTCGGACCGCTGCTCCTGAGAGGCCGACGGCGGCCCACACCCCTCGGGGGCGGGCCGCCGTCGGCGGCGCCATGCGACGTCGCCGCCGCGCCGGGGCTCAGTCCCGCACGGGGCCGCACTGCTTGCCGACGTTGATGCACCGCCGGGTCAGGTCGACCATCGCGGACTGCTTCCAGGTGTTCCAGTAGTCCGCGTGCGCGGTGTCGGTGCTGCCTGACGCCAGGGTGATCCCCGTTCCGTCCAGGATCGGGTAGCCGTAGTCCTCCGACAGCCGGGGGATGATCACCGGGTGGGTGACCGGGCAGGCGCCGAACTTGCTGTAGGCCATGTGGCTCTTGTGGTCCGGTGAGTCCAGGTTCTTGCCGTCCCAGCAGTTCGGGAAGAACACGTGCAGCACGATCTTCTGGCCCGGGGAGCAGGAGATCGGCCGGTCGTAGAGCGTCTGGCCCTGGACCCCGCAGTTCCAGCCGATGACGCTGGTGCTCTGCGGAGCGGTGGCGGCGCCGTCGCCGGCGATGATGCGCAGCCCGGCCGGGACGGGCTGGATGTCCTGCACGTTCTTGACGTTGCCCCACCGGTAGTAGGAGTGCAGCCGGTCGGGGTCGACCTTCCGGCCGTGGCTGTACAGCGCCGGGGTCCAGTACGCCGCGGTGTCGGCGGAGTGCTCGCAGTTGGTACCGGAGCGGCGCAGCTGCCACGCCTTCGACGTCGCGCTCACCGCCGTGCTGCCGGCGAAGTCGTGCAGGTGCGCCGCTCCACCGACCACCCCGGGGTGGGTGATCGGGTCGTCCTTCGCCGAGTGGCTGAAGAAGCAGAACACCTCGAAGCCGGGGATGACCGAGGCGGCGGAGGCCGGTGGGGCCAGCACGAGGGCCACCGAGCTGAGCGCGACCAGGCCGGCCGCGAGGCGTCGGCGACCGGCGCGCGGGAGCACCCGGGACACGAGCGAGGAGGGGGACACAGGGGTTCCTTTCGGAAACGACGGCCTGCCGCGGGCAGGCCGGGACGCACCGGCGCCCGAGGGGTGCGGGCGCGGACGGCGGAACGTCAGGTTCGGGAGTGGAGTTGTCGAGACACACCGAGAAGGGGCGGGTGCCGGGGGTCGACGTCGGGAGCAGAGGTGGCCAGCACAGGGGCTGTCAGCGGTGACAGCGGAACGGACGGACCGGGACGCACCCGGCCGCTGGCCGGGGTCGTGCGCCGACTGGTCCGGTTCCTGCGGGCACGATCCCCCGGTCGCACCGGAGTTCACCCGGAGTCAACCTACGTGCGCGCACTGTGTAGATCCTGTGGTGCAGTCACCGTACCTGTCACTGAGACGAGAGTAGTGGTGACACGCAGTGCCCTGGCATCCGAGATGTTCTGCCCTCAATGCGGACAGGCGGTACGGACACCCCTGAACCCGGACACCGGCCTGATGCTGCTGGCCCACGGCGTGCGCCCGGAGGGCCCGCCGGGATCCGCGGACGACGCCGCACCGGAACCGGACGGGACGCGACCGGCCGAACCTGCCCGCCCGCTGCGGGACGGCCGGCAGGCGCCCCGGCGCGGCCGGCGCCGATCGCCCTGACCTGCGACGGCGGCGCGCTAGCGTCGGCGGCGTGTCGGCCAAGAAGACCGAGCGGCTGCTCAACCTGGTGATCTGCCTGCTGGCGACCCGCCGGTCACCTGACCGTGCAGGAGATCCGCGCCGCCGTGCCCGGCTACGAGTCGGGCACCGAGGAGGCGTTCCGCCGGATGTTCGAGCGCGACAAGGAGGAGCTGCGCGAGCTCGGCATCCCGCTCGAGACCGGCACCGACAGCGCACGTCCACGACGACGAGCCCGGCTACCGCATCGCCCGGCGCGACTACGAGCTGCCCGAGATCGTCCTCGAGCCCGACGAGGCGGCCGCGCTCGGGCTGGCCGCCCGGCTGTGGCAGTCGGCGCCGCTGGCCGGCGCGACCGGCAGCGCGCTGCTCAAGCTGCAGGCCGCCGGCGTCGACGCCCGCGCCGGCACCGGCGGCGCTCGAGCCGCGGGTCGGCGCCAGCGAGCCGGCCTTCGCGCGCTGCCTGGCCGCGGTCCGCGACGGCCGCGCCGTCACGCTTCGCCTACCGCACCGCCGGGCGCGCCGCGCCCGCAGGAGCGCGCGCGTCGAGCCGTGGGGCGTCGTGTCCTGGCACGGCCGCTGGTACCTCGTCGGCCACGACGCCGACCGCGGCGCCGAGCCGGGTGTTCCGGCTGTCGCGGGTCGTCGGCGAGCTGCGCGCCGGTCGGGCCGGCCGGCGCGGTCGTGCGTGCCCGCCGACGTCGACCTGCGCGGCGCTGGTCGGCGCGGATGGCCGGCGAGCGAGCCGCGCGACGACGGCCCGCGTGCGGCCTGCGGCCCGGCGCCGGCTGGGAGCTGCGCCGCGAGGCCACCGCCACGGCCGCGACCCGGACCGCGAGGGCTGGGACGTGCTCGACGTCGGCTTCACCGACCCCGAGCGGCTCGCCGACCGGGTCGCCGGCTACGGCGCCGACGCCGTCGTCGCTGGCGCCCGCCGAGGCGCGCGACGCCGTCGTGCGCCGCCTGCGGCGCCGGCGGCGGGGGCCGCCGCGTGACCGCCCGCGCGCCGTCGACCAGCTGCCCCGCCTGCTCGCGCTCGTGCCGTACCTGCTCGCCCGGCCCGGCGTCCGGGTCGCGCGAGGTCGCCGCGATCTTCGGCGTCACCGAGGACCGGCTGCGCAAGGACCTCGACCTGCTCTGGGTGTGCGGCCTGCCGGGGCACGGCCCCGGCGACCTCATCGACGTCGAGTTCGAGGGCGACACCATCACGCTGCTCGAGCCCGCCGGCGTCACCCGGCCGCTGCGGCTGACCGTCGACGAGGCGCTGGCGCTGGTCGTCGCGCTGCGGGCGCTCGCCGAGACGCCCGGGCTGGTCGAGCGCGACGCGCGTCGACCGGGCGCTGGCCAAGGTCGAGCGGGTCGCCGGGCGCCGCGGCCGGACCGGCCGGCCGGGTCGAGGTCGCCGGTCGAGGGCGAGGACGCGCGGTGCTGCCGGTCGTGCGAGCAGCGCCCTGCGCGAGCGGCCGCCGGCTGCACCTGCGCTACTACGTCCCCGGCCGCGACGAGACCACCGAGCGCGACGTCGACCCGATGCGGCTGCTGCTCGTGCGAGGGCCGCACCTACCTCGAGGCCTGGTGCCGCCGGGCCGAGGGCGTCCGGCTGTTCCGCCTCGACCGGGTGGCCGACGTCGCAGGTGCTCGACGAGCCGGCCGAGCCGCCGCCGGACGTCGAGTCCCGCGACCTGTCGCAGGGGCTGTTCCAGCCGTCGCCCGAGGACGCCGCTCGTCGACGCTGGCCCTGCGGCCGGCCGCGGCCTGGGTCGCCGACTACCACCCGTGCGAGTCGGTGGTGCGAGCAGCGACGACGGCGAGCTGCGTCGTCCGGCTGCGCACGCCGGACACCGGCTGGGTGCGCCGGCTGGCGCTGCGGCTCGGCGACGCAGGGCCGGGTGCTGAGCCCGCCGAGCTCGCCGACGCAGGTCCGCGCCGACGCCCGGCGCGCGCTCGCGGCGTACGACGCGACCTGACCGGACGTCCGCGCGCGGCTGTCCGGCGATCGGCCCTCCAGTGCAGCCGGGCGCCTGCCGATGCCGCTCGTGTCGCCGCGCAGGACGGCACGACGCGAGAGGACCCGGGCATGACCACGATCAAGGCGTCCTGCCCGACGTGCGGGGAGGTCGAGCTGACCCCCGCCGACGTCTCGCTCATGGTCTGCAGCCACGCGCCGCTGTCCTACTACGCCTTCGACCTGCCCGACGCTGCGCCGGACGAGGTGCGCAAGCCCGCCGACGACCACGTCGTCGTCGCTGCTCGTCAGCGGCGGCGTCCCGGCGCAGGTCTGGGACCTGCCCGCCGAGGCGCTCGAGGCAGCGCACCGGCCCGCGGCTGACCTACGACGACCTGCTCGACTTCGCCCTGCACCTCGGCACCACCGACCTGCTGGCCGAGGCCGCCGGAGCCCGCGTCCGCGACCTGAGCCGCTGCCGTCCGGCCCCGGACGGCGGCCGGCCGGCTACGGTCGGCGGCGTGCGCTGGATCCTGCTCGACGTCGCGCTCGCCCTGGTCGCGCTCGGCCTGCTCGTCGGTGCCGGGCTGGGGCTCTGGCGACACGGTCAAGGCCCTGTCCGCCGCCGTCGGCGACGGCCGGCGAGCGGTCGCGCCGGCGGACGCTCCTGGCGGCCGCGGGACGGCGGCCGCGAGCGCCCGCCCGCACCGCCGCCCGTCGCCAGCCTCGGCGGGGCACGCTCGCAGGCGCACCGAGCACGCCGGCGCCGCGGCGTAGCCTCGAACCGGTCGCCCCTAGGAGGAGCCCGTCGTGAACCTGCCCGGTGGCTGGGAGCTCGTCCTGGTCGTGCTCGTCATCATGGTGCTGTTCGGCGCCAAGCGGCTGCCCGACGCGGCCCGCGTCGCTCGGCCGCTCGCTGCGCATCTTCAAGGCCGAGACCAAGGGCCTGCGCGACGACGACAAGGCCGCCGCTACGACCCGCGACGGCCCACGACCGCGACGGTCTACGACCGCGCCGATCGCCGCCGGCAGCCGCCGGTCCCGCCCGTGCCGCGGCAGCCGCCGCCGGCTGCTACGCCGCCCAGCGCCGGTGGCACCGACCCGCGCCAGCCCTGGTGCCGCTGCCGGCGCGGCGCGCCGGGCTAGGGCGCGCCCGTCCGATGAGCCGGTCCGCGCGCCGCCGACGGCCGCATGGCCGCTCGTCGAGCACCTGCGCGAGCTGCGCAACCGGCTCGGCATGTCGCTGCTCGCGCTCGCGGTCTGCGTCGTCGCTCGCGTTCTTTCTGGCGAGCCGATCTTCGACTGCTTCAAGCAGCCCTACTGCCAGACCGAGGTCGCGGCGGCCGTCGACGCCGGCTGCAGTGCAGCTGTACGCCTTCGGGCCGCTTCGAGCAGTTCGCGGTCTCGGCTGCGGTGTCTCGTTCATCGCCGGCGTCGTCGCTCTCCGCGCCGGTGTGGCTCTACCAGCTCGGCGCGTTCATCACCCCGGCGCTGCACCGCAAGGAGAAGCGCTACGCCGCCGCGTTCCTGGTCGCCGCGCTCGGTGCTGTTCGCCGACCGGCTGCGTCTTCGCCTACCTCACCATCGACCGCGGCCTGCAGTTCCTGCTCAGCGTCGGCGGCGACGGCATCGTCACGCTGCCCTCGATCCAGAGCTACCTGTCGTTCGTCACGCTGACGCTGCTCGCCTTCGGCGTCGCGTTCCTGTTCCCGGTCATCGTGCTGTTCCTCAACTTCGTCGGGCTGCTGCCCGCCGACCAGGATGCGCGCCTGGCGGCGCGGCATGGTGGTCGGCATCGCCGTCGCCTCGCGCGGTGCTGACGCCCTCGCAGGACCCGTTCACCTTCATGGCGATGGCCCTGCCGCTGTACGCGCCTGTACGAGGGCTGCATCGTCATCGCCCGGCTGCGCGAGCGGGCGCTGCGCCGCCGCCGCGCGGTCGAGCCCGGAGCGCAGGCGCTCGAGCGCTCGACGACGACGACGACCTCCTACGTCGACGACCGGCCGTCGGCGCTGTAGCCGGGCCGACCGCCGGCCTGCGACGTAGCCTCGGGAGGTGACCGCTGCCGCCGCGGAGCCTCAGCCCGGCGGAGCGGTACGCGGCCTTCCGCCGCACCCAGGCCGGGCCGGCACCTGGCGGAGTTCGAGGTCGGCTACCCGTTCGGCCTCGACGCCTTCCAGCGGACCGCCTGCGCCGCGCTCGAGGCGGGCCGCGGCGTGCTCGTCGCCGCGCCGACCGGCGCCGGCAAGACCGTCGTCGGCGAGTTCGCCGTCCACCTCGCGCTGCGCGAGGGCCGCAAGTGCTTCTACACGACGCCGATCAAGGCGCTGTCGAACCAGAAGTACAAGCGACCTCGTCGCGCGGTACGGCGCCGGAGCGCGTCGGCCTGCTCACCGGCGACAACGCGGTCAACGGCGACGCCGACGTCGTCGTCATGACCACCGAGGTGCTGCGCAACATGCTGTACGCCCGCGGCCTCGGGCGGCAGCGGCGCGCTGCGCGGGCCTGTCGCACGTGGTGATGGACGAGGTGCACTACCTCGCCGACCGCGCGCGCGGCGCCGTCTGGGAGGAGGTGATCATCCACCTGCCGGACGACGTGGCGCTGGTGCTCGCTGTCGGCGACGGTGAGCAACGCCGAGGAGTTCGGCGACTGGCTGGTCACCGTGCGCGGCGACACCGAGGTCGTCGTCGAGGAGCACCGGCCGGTCCCGCTGTGGCAGCACGTGCTGGTCGGCACGCGGCTGTACGACCTGTTCGTCGCCCAGGGCGAGCAGGACGTGCTCAACCCGCGAGCTCGAGCGGCTGGCCCGCGACGAGGAGCGCGCTGCGGCGCCGCGGCGGCCGAGCGCGGCGGCCGCCCGCCGCGCCGGCTCCGGTCGTCAGCCGGCCCGGACGTCCTCGACGCGGCTCGACCGCGAGGGGCTGCTGCCCGCCATCACCTTCATCTTCAGCCGGGCCGGCTGCGCAGCGGCCGTCGAGCAGTGCCTGCGCTCCGGGCTGCGGCTCAACACGCGCCGAGGAGGCCGAGCGCGTCCGCGCGGCACGTCGAGCAGCGCACCCGCGACCTCCCGCGCGAGGACCTGCGGGTGCTGGGCTACTGGGAGTGGCTGGAGGGCCTGCAGCGCGGGCTTCGCCGCGCACCACGCCGGGATGCTGCCGACCTTCAAGGAGGTCGTCGAGGAGCTGTTCACCCGCGGCCTGGTCAAGGCGGTCTTCGCCACCGAGACGCTCGCGCTCGGCATCAACATGCCGGCCCGCTCGGTGGTGCTCGAGAAGCTCGTCAAGTGGAACGGCGAGACGCACGCCGACGTGACGCCGGGGGAGTACACCCAGCTCACCGGCCGGGCCGGCCGCCGCGGCATCGACGTCGAGGGCCACGCCGTCGTGCTGTGGCAGCCCGGGCTTCGACCCGCGCACAGCTCGCCGGGCTCGCCTCGACCCGCACCTACCCGCTGCGGTCGAGCTTCCGGCCCTCGTACAACATGGCGGTCAACCTGGTCGGCGCGGTCGGCCGCGAGTCGGCCCGCGCGCTGCTGGAGAGCTCGTTCGCGCAGTTCCAGGCCGACCGCGTCGGTCGTCGGCCTCGCCCGCCAGGTCAGCCGCAACCTCGAGGCGCTCGACGGCTACCGCGAGTCGATGACCTGCCACCTCGGCGACGCTGCAGGAGTACGCCCGGCTGCGGGCCGAGCTCAAGCGCCGCGAGAGCGACCTGGCCCGCGCAGGGCGCGGCGCACGCGCCGGGCCGAGGCCGCCGCGCTCGCTGGAGCAGCTCAAGCCCGGCGACGTCATCCGCGTGCCGACCGGCCGCCGCTCCGGGCTGGCCGTCGTGGTCGACCCCGGGGTCGGCAGCGACGGCGAGGCGCACCCGCTGGTGCGTCACCGAGGACCGCTGGGCCGGCCGGCTGTCGCTCGGCCGACTTCCCGTCCGCCGTCGAGCCGCTCGGCCGGGTGCGGGTGCCGCGCGACTTCAACCCGCGCTCCGCCGCAGGACCGCCGCGACCTCGCCGCCTCGCTGCGCGCAGCTCGACGGTCGCCCGGCCGGCCGGCGCCGGCGCCGCCGCTCGGCGGCGGCCGACGACGAGCGAGCTGGCCGGCGCTGCGCGGCGGCGCTGCGCCGCCACCCGGTGCACGGCTGCGACGACCGCGAGGCGCACCTGCGCTGGGCCGAGCGCTGGGCCCGGCTGCGCGCGCGAGACCGACGCGCTCGAGCGCAGGGTCGAGGGCAAGACGCACTCGATCGCGCGCACCTTCGACCGGGTCTGCGCTGGTGCTCGACGGCGCTGGGCTACCTCGACGGCGACGCAGGTCACCGACGGCCGGGCGGCAGCTCGCCCGGGTCTACAGCGAGTCCGACCTGCTCGTCGTCGAGTGCCTGCGCGCCGGGCTGTGGGACGCGCTGACGCCCGGCCGAGCTCGCCGCGGTCGTCTCCGCGCTGGTCTACGAGACCCGGCGCGCCGACGACGTCGAGCCCGCCGGTGCCGGCCGGCGCCGGTGCAGGCGCGCGCTGCACCGAGATGGGCCGGCTGTGGGCGCGGCTGGCGCAGGCCGAGAGCCGACCAGCGGCTGTGCGTTCCTGCGCGAGCCCGACCCCGGCTTCGCCTGGGCGGCCTGGCGCTGGGCGTCCGGCGCGCGGCTCGAGCAGGTGCTCGACGACGACGCCGGAGATGACCGCCGGCGACTTCGTCCGCTGCTGCAAGCAGCTCGTCGACCTGCTCGGGCAGGTCGGCCGACGTCGCGGCGATGGCGCAGGTCGCCGGTGCGCCGGACCGCCCGCGCAGGCGATCGACGCGGTGCGGCGCGGGGTGGTGGCGTACTCGCTGACGGCCTGACCGGCGGTGTCGGGTGAGCGCCGACCGGGCCCCAGGCCGCCGCCGGCCGGGTCTCAGGCCGCCGCAGGCCGGTCCAGGCCCAGCACCCCGCGCTCGGCACGGACCGCCTCGGCGTACGCCGTCACCTGGGCGGCTGCCCAGGCGGCGTCCCGGCCCAGCTCGGCCGCCAGCAACCGGGCCGCCGCCGGGGCCCCCGGCAGCCCGGCGTCCCGCTCGCGCAGCGACAGCCGCATCCGGCGGCTGTACACGTCGTCGAGCGTCGCGGCGCCCTCGGCCCGGGCCGCGTGCACCACCTCGGCGGCCAGGTGCGGGGAGTGCGGGGTGAGCCGTGCGGCGAGCGACGGGTCGCCGGCCACCAGCGACAGCACGTCCGCCGCGTGCTCCCCGGCCTGCCGGACCAGCGAGCCGGCAACCTCCGCGGTCAGGCCCAGCTCACCGGCCGTCCGCACCACCTCGGCGGTCAGCACCTCGGGACTGCGCGCGCCGGTCAGCGGGATCTCGTCGGTCCGGCACCGGGCCCGCCGGCCGTCCCGGGCGACGATCCGGTCCACCACGTCCTTGGCCATCCGCCGGTAGGTGGTCAGCTTCCCGCCGGTGATCGTCAGCAGGCCGGCTGCGCCTTCGACCAGGGTGTGCCGGCGGCTGATGTCGCTCATGCTGGCCGAGCCCTCGGCGCGGATCAGCGGCCGCACCCCGGCCCAGGCCCCGAGCACGTCGCTCGCGGCGAGGCCGGCGCGGAACACCGCGTTGCCGGCGGCCAGCACGTACTCCAGGTCACCGGCGGTGAGGCTGAGCTCCTCGAGGTCACCGTCGTACGGCGTGTCGGTGGTGCCGAGGATCGTCTGCCGCCCCCACGGGATCGCGAACATCGAACGGCCGTCACCCTGCTTGCTGGGCAGCAGCACGCTCGCCTCGTGCAGCGGCAGCCGCTCGTGCGGGACCACCACGTGCACGCCCTTGCTGGGCTGCACCACCTCGGGGCGGCCCGGCTCCTCCAGCCCCTGCAGCCGGTCGACCCAGACGCCGGTGGCGTTGACCACGTGCCGGGCCGTCACGTCCACGCTCGCGCCGCCGAGGACGTCTCGCAGCGTGGCGCCGCTCACCCGGCCGTCGGCGTCGGTGTGCAGCCCGACCGCCTCGGCGTACGACACGACGAGCGCCCCGAACCGGCGGGCCGCCTGCACCACGGCCAGCACCAGCCGGGCGTCGTCGGTGGCGCTGTCGCCGTACAGGTAGGAGTAGGCCAGGTCGCTGTCGCGCAGCGCGGGCGCCAGCTCGACGGCCCGTTCGGCGGTGATCCGCTCGTGCCGGCGCACGTCACCGCCGGTCACCATCGCGAAGACGTCGTACGTCGACAGCCCCAGCCCGAGCAGCCGGCGCTTGGCGGTGTCGGGCCACACCGGGTACAGGAAGTCCATCGGGCGGACCAGGTGCGGCGCGAGCCGCATCAGCAGCTGCCGCTCCTGCACGCCCTCCCGGACCAGGCCGAACTCGTAGTTCTCCAGGTAGCGGAGGCCACCGTGCACGAGCTTGCTGCTCTTGCTGCTGGTGCCGCTGGCCAGGTCGCCCTTGTCGACGACCAGTACCCGCAGGCCGCGGCTGGCCGCGTCGAGCGCCACCCCCGCGCCGGTGGCGCCCATCCCGACCACGAGCACGTCGACGCCGTGCTCGACCGCCTCGTCGAGGTCGGCCGCGCGGGTCCGTACCGAGAAGGGTGGGCTACTCACGGGTAGCAGTCTGCCACCGCGCGGCGGGCCGGCAGGTCGTGGCGGCGGAACGTGGCGGGTGCGGCGAGTGCCCTCGTGCGGGTTGCGCGCGGTGCGGCGTCGCCCGGGGCGCCGGGGGGCCGGGGCGCCGGGGCGGTCAGGGCTCCGGGGCGGTCAGGGCTCCGGGGCGGCGCCAGGGCGCCAGGGGCGCCGGGGCGCCAGGGCTCGGGGCGCCAGGGGCGCCGGGGCGTGTCTCCCAGTGGTCCCGTCGTCCACCTGACCCTGCGGCGCCCGGGTCCGCGCGCACGTGGTCCGGCCCTGTCGTCGACGTGGACGCCCAACCCACTCCGCAGGACCGTCCGCGTAACCCGCGGATGCCCGCGTCCCGCCGGTCACGGCCGACCCAGCTCGCCGGCGCGGGCCCCGCCGCGCTTCCCCTGCGCAACGTCCCCGCCGAGGTCGGCCAGGCCGCGCTTCCCCTGCGTAACGCCTCCGCCGAGGTCGGCCCGGCCGTCCCTCCCCTGCGTAACGCCTCCGCCGAGGTCGGCCCGGCCGCGCTTCCCCTGCGTAACGCCTCTGCAGAGGCCCTCTGGAGTGCCTCTACGCAGGGGGAGTGCCGGACGGAAGGGGAAGCGGTGCCGTACGGAAGGGGACGCCGTGCCACCCAGAAGGGGAAGCGGTGCCGTACGCAAGGGGAAGCGCGAGCAGGCACGCCCCGCGGACCGCTCCAGCGCCCGGCGAACCGCTCGAACGCCACGAGGCCCGCCCGCTCGCGCTCAGCCGGCGTGGGCGATCTCGCAGCGCCTGGAGGAAGCGCTCCAGCGGGCTCGTCCAGCCCCCAGCGGTCGGACAGCTCCAGCAGCCGAGCGGGGTCGCGGGGGCTGCGTGGCAGCGCGGCGTCCAGCGCGGGCAGCGGCAGGTCGCGGACCACCCGGGTCACCGCCGGGGCCACCGCGAGGTAGTCGCGCGCCGCCGCCAGCTTCGCCCGTGCGCCGGCCGGGAAGCCGTCCTGCTCCCCGGCGTCCAGGGCGGCGAGGATCTGCCTCCACGGTGCCGAACCGGCTGACCAGGGCTGCGGCGGTCTTGTCCCCGACCCCCTTCACGCCGGGCAGGCCGTCGCTGGGGTCCCCGCGCAGCACCGCGTACTCGGCGTAGGCGGTGCCGGGGATGCCGTACTTGGCAGCGACGTCGGCCGGACCGTACGGCTTCATCTTCTCGACCGCGTACAGCACGCGGACCGGCCCGTCGTCGCGGACCAGCTGGAACATGTCCCGGTCGCCGCTGACCACGTCGACCGCGCCGGCGGCCCGGTCGGCGAGCGTGCCGATCACGTCGTCGGCCTCCATCCCCTCGACGCCGACGGCCGGCACCCCGAGCGCGTCCAGCACCTCGAGCAGCACCTCGACCTGCGGCGCGAGGGCCGGCGGCTCCTCCTGCGCGCCGCCCTCGGCGGTGCGGTGCAGCTTGTACGACGGCACCGCCTCGACCCGGAACGCGGGCCGCCAGTCCAGGTCGAGGGTGGCGACCAGCTCGGTCGGTCGGGTGTCCCGGACGACCCGGCCGACCAGGTCCAGGAACCCTCGCACCGCGCCGACGGGTGAGCCGTCCGGCGCCACCACGGAGTCCGGCACGGCGTGGAAGGCGCGGTACCACAGCGACGGGCTGTCCAGCAGCGTGAGGCGGGAGGTCACCCCCCGACTCTCGCACCTGGGGGAGGGCAGGGGTCGTAGGCTCGGGCCCCCGTCCCGCGGAGGCCCCGTGTTCCTCGCCGACACCGGCGCGTCCGGATGAACGAGCTCGACGAGCTCGACAGGCAGCTCCTGCGCCTGCTGGTCGCGGACGGCCGGCGCAGCTACACCGATCTGGCCCGCGACACCGGCCTGTCGACCAGCGCGGTGCACCAGCGGGTCCGCCGGCTCGAGCAGCGCGGGGTGATCTCCGGGTACACCGCCCGGGTCGACCCGGTGCTGGCCGGCCTGCCGCTGACCGCGTTCGTGTCGGTCACGCCGATCGACCCGGCCGCTCCGGACGACGCTCCGGACCGCCTGCGGCACCTGCCCGCCGTGGAGGCCTGCCACAGCGTCGCGGGCACCGAGAGCTGGATCCTCAAGGTGCGGGTGGCCAGCCCCGCGGCGCTCGAGGCCCTGCTGTCGGAGATCCGGTCCTCGGCCGGCGTGCAGACCCGGACCACGGTGGTGCTGAGCACGCCGTGGGAGGACCGCACCGCGCTGCCCTGACGCGTGTCCGGCCGAGCTCAGCCCCGGCCGAGCACCCGGTCGACCGCGATCTCGATGACGACGCGGGCCGGGTTGACCCCGGGGACCCGGTACCGGGAGCCGTAGCGCCGGACGGCCTCGGCGACCCGGTCCGGGTCGTCGCTCACCGTCGGCACGCCTTCCAGCGCCAGCCACCGCGCCCCGTCCACCTGCGCGACGACCGCCCGCGGCGATCCCGACCGCACGTGGGCGGCCTTGCGCGACGAGCCGTTCGTGATCACCCGTACCAGCCGCGCCGCGTCGTCCCAGGTGAAGCCCACCGCCACGACGTGCGGGGTGCCGTCCGGGCGCAGCGTGGTGAGCGTCGCGAGGTGCCGCTCGGCGAGGAAGCCGAGGACCTCCTCCGGCAGGGCGTACGGGTCCAGGGCCACGCCGGCAGGCTAGCGAGCAGCCGCCGCACCCGCCTCCGACGGCCGGACGGCCCCGGCTACCGCTGTGCGTGTCCGGGCCGGTGGGGGACTATCACCGGGTGGACACCGGCTTCTCGGCGGCCGACTCGCGGGACGACTTCGCGCGGGCGCGGCGCAACGCCACGCTGTCCCGGCTCGCGGCGCGGCTGCGCATGCGCTCCGGTGACCTCGACGTGCTGCTTCCGTTCGACGAGGTGGTGGCGGCGCTGGGCCGGCGGGGGGAGACGCAGCTCGGCCGGCACATGGTGGACCTGGACCGGATCGTCGGCTCGACCGACCGGGTGACCGGCTTCGACCGCCGGTTCCGCCCGACCAGCGACGTCACCCGGCAGCGCTTCGAGCGGCTCGCCAAGGCGCTGCGGCGGGGCGAGCAGGTGCCTCCGGTGGACCTGCTGCAGGTGGGGGACGTCTACTTCGTCCGCGACGGCCACCACCGGGTGGCGGTGCACCGGGCGCTCGGCCGGGAGCTCATCGAGGCCCGGGTGACCCGGATCCACACCGAGGTGACCGTCGGTACGGACCTGCGCCTGGCGGACCTGCCGCTCAAGGGGCACGCGCGGCTGTTCGCCGAGCGGGTGCCGCTGCCCCCGGCGCTGGTGCCCCGGGTGCTGCTGGACGATCCCGACGACTACGCGCTGCTGGCCGAGGGCGTGGAGGCCTGGGGGATGCGCTGGATGCAGGACCGCCGCGAGTTCGCCGACCGGGCGACGATCGCGCTCGCCTGGTTCACCGAGGAGTACGAGCCGGTGCTCGCGGCGCTGCGCGAGGCGGGCCTGCACCCGGGTGACGGCGGGCAGGACGCCCGGGTGTACCTGCGGCTGTCCCGCGAGCGCTACCTGGTGCTACGCACGCACCGGTGGGACGACGACGTGATCAGCCGGCTGCGGCTGCGGGCCGGACTCTGACCTGGCCCGACTCCGCCGTCGAGCGGGTCGGGGCAAGGGACCGGGCAGCGTCGAGGGCCGGACGGCGCGCCGCCCGGCCCTCGACTGCGGCCTAGCGGGGAGCGGGGGTCGCGGCGCCCTTGCGGGTCAGCGCCTCACCGGTCTCCGGGTCGAACAGGTGGATCTTGCGGGCGTCCAGCCAGATCGACGCCTCGCGGTCCTCGTCGACCCGGCTGGTCGCGTCGAGCCGGGCCACGATCTGGCCCTCGTCGCCGCCCATCTGCTCCAGCTCCAGGTCGGCGGCGAGCGCGTCCAGCTGACCGGCCAGGCCCTGGTCCGGCTCGTACGGCAGGTAGGCGTAGAGCTCGGCCCCCATCCACTCGATGGAGGAGATCCGGCTGGAGAACACCGCCCCCTTGCGCCTGGTCCTCCTCGGTCACCAGGTCGGCGTCCTCGAAGTGCTCGGGCCGGATGCCGACGATCACCTTGCGCTCCTTGCCGCCGGCGCCGTCGAGCCGCTCGGCCACCTCCGCCGGCAGCGTCATCTCGGTGAACGGCAGGGTGAGCCGGCCGTCGCGCAGCGTCCCGGGCAGCAGGTTCATCGACGGCGAGCCGATGAAGCCGGCCACGAACAGGTTCGCCGGGTCGTTGTAGAGGTTGCGAGGGGTGTCCACCTGCTGGATGACGCCCTTGCGCAGCACAGCGACCCGGTCGCCCAGGGTCATCGCCTCGGTCTGGTCGTGCGTGACGTAGACCGTCGTGGTGCCGTACTTCTTCTGGATGCGGGCGATCTCGGTGCGCATCTGCACGCGCAGCTTGGCGTCGAGGTTGGACAGCGGCTCGTCGAACAGGAACGCCTTCGGGTCGCGGACGATGGCCCGGCCCATCGCCACCCGCTGGCGCTGGCCGCCGGACAGGTTGGCGGGCTTGCGGTCGAGGTGCTCGCTCAGCTCCAGCACCTTCGCGGCCTCGTTGACCCGCTTGGTCGATCTCGCTCTCGTCGACCTTGGCGAGGCGCAGCGGGAACGCCATGTTCTCGCGCACCGTCAGGTGCGGGTAGAGCGCGTAGTTCTGGAAGACCATCGCCAGGTCCCGGTCCTTCGGGGCCCGGTCGTTGACGATCTCGTCCCCGATGACGCATCTCGCCGTCCGAGATGTCCTCCAGGCCGACGATCATCCGCAGCAGGGTGGACTTCCCGCAGCCGGACGGCCCGACCAGGATGACGAACTCGCCGTCGGCGATGTCCAGGTCGACGTTGGTGACCGCCTCGGTGCCGTCCGGGTAGCGCTTGGTGATCCCGCGCATGGTGATGGCAGCCATCGGTGCTCTCAGCCCTTCACTGCACCGGCGGTGAGGCCGGCGACGATGCGGCGCTGGAAGACCAGCACCATGACGATGATCGGGACGGTGACGACGATGGCCGCGGCGGCGATCTGCCCGGTCGGGTTGATGAAGTTGCTGCTTGCGGTGAAGAACGCGGTCGCTGCCGGGACGGTGCGCGCCGAGTTCGTCGAGGTCAGCGAGATCGCGAACAGGAAGTCGTTCCAGCAGAAGATGAACACGATGATCGCGCTGGTGAACACGCCGGGCAGCGCGAGCGGGAGGATGACCCGCCGGAACGCCTGGAACGGGGTGGCGCCGTCGACCTGCGCGGCCTGCTCGAGGTCCCAGGGGATCTCGCGGAAGAACGCCGCGAGGGTCCAGATCGCCAGCGGCAGGGCGAAGGTCATGTACGGCAGGATCAGCCCGGGCCAGGTGTCGTACAGGCCGGTGGTGCGCCAGATGTCGAACAGCGGCCCGATGATCGAGACCGGCGGGAACATCGCGATGGCCAGCGCGCCGGACAGCAGCAGCGCCTTGCCCGGGGAACGCCAGCCGGGCGATCGCGTAGGCCGCGAAGGCGGCCAGCACGACGGCGATCGACGTGGTGATCAGCGAGATGCCGATCGAGTTGATGAGCGGCCGGACGAACTCCCCGCTGGTGAAGATGTCGCCGTAGTTGTCCAGCGTCGGCGAGGACGGCCAGAGCTTGCCGTCACCGACGTCGGCCGCGCTCTTGAGCGACAGCGAGGCGATCCACAGCACCGGGAACATCGCGTACGCGACGATGAACACCATGCCGATCTTCCAGCCGAGGCTGCTCCCGGCCGCGGGCCGCTCGGCGCGCTGGCTTGCGGCCGGTTGCGGTCCCGGTCGACGCCGATCTTCTCGGCCCCCACGGTGCTCGCGGTCATCAGCCCTCACCCTTCACGGTGCCCAGGTTGGTCTTGAAGCCCTTCACGAAGATGAAGGCGATCACGATGATGAACAGGAACAGCAGGATCGAGATGGCCGAGCCGAGGCCCAGGTTCACCCGGCTGATCAGCGCGTTGTAGCCCAGCCCGCTGATGGTCTGGGTGTCCGGCGCACCGGCGGTCTGCACGAACACCGTGTCGAAGATGCGGAAGGCGTCGAGCGTGCGGAACAGCAGCGCGACGAGGATCGCGCCCTTCATGTTCGGCAGCGTCACCTTGACCAGCCGCTGCCAGGCGGTGGCCCCGTCGACCTTGGCCGCCTCCTGCATCTCCTCCGGCACGGTCGCGAGGCCGGCCAGCAGCAGCAGGCGTCATGAACGGCGTCGTCTTCCAGACCTCGGTGAGGATGATGGTGACGAAGGAGCCGAACTGACCGCCGAGCGGGTTGAGGTCGCCGCAGGAAGCCGGTGTCGGGCTGCACCGCGAACCGGAACGCGAACGCCGCGATGACGGTGATGATCCCGTACGGGATGAGGATCGACGTGCGGACCGTGCGCCGCCCGAAGATCGCCCGGTGCATGACCAGGGCGAACGCCAGTCCCGATGACCAGCTCGATGAGCACCGAGAACGACGGTGATGACCGTGGTGGCGAACACGGCCTGCCACCACACGCTGCTGGTGAGCACCAGGATGTAGTTGTCGAGGCCGATGAACGCATTCTGGTCGGGCACCCGCAGGTCGTACCGGAACAGGCTCAGGTAGATCGCGTAGACGATCGGGTACGCGGTCACCAGCAGCATGATGATCGCGGCCGGGGCGGCCAGCTTGAGCCCGAGCCTGCGCTCGGCGACGCGCCCGGTCGGTGTGCTTCGTGGGCTTGCCGTTGCCGGAGCGGCCGCCCTTGGCGGTGTCGGTCGCCGGTGCGCTCGTGGTCATCTACAGCACCGCCTGGCAGTCCAGGGCGCGCTCGCAGCAGGTCGCGCAGCTCCTCATAGGTCTTCTCCGGTTCGATCGACGCTGCAGCGGGTGCAGGACCTGACGGACCGCCAGCGAGATGTCGTTGTAGTTCGGCGTGACCGGACGGGGTGCGGCGTTCTCCAGCTGCTGGGTCATCAGCGGCAGGAACGGCAGGGTGTCCTTGATCTCCGCGTCGTCGGCCAGCGAGCGGAGCACCGACGGCTGACCGCCGGTGGTGGCGATCGTGCGCTGCTGCGCCGGCTCGGTGAGGCAGTTGATCGCGGCGACCGCCGCGTCCCGGTCGTTGGTGAAGGTGCCGATGCCGAGGTTGTAGCCGCCGAGCGGGGCCCGGGCCGGCGTGCCCGGGTCGACCTGCGGGTAGCCGGCGCACGCCGTAGTCCTCGGCCAGCTGCGGGTCGGCCTCCAGGACGCTCGGGAAGACGTACGGCCAGTTGACCATGAAGGCGCTGTCGCTGTCGGTGCTCTGGAACGCCAGCCGGTTGTCGTCCTCGGCGCTGGTCGACAGGGCCGTCGGGGCGGCGCTGGAGGACGCGTACCGCTTCAGGATCTCCAGCGCCTTCACCGTCGGTTCCTCGCTCCAGCGAGATCTCGGCCTTGCCGTCCTCGCCGGTCTGCACGATCGAGCCGCCGGCGCTCTCCACGAGCGCGTTGAAGAAGACGACCAGGCTCTCGGCCCGCTTGCCGGTCTCCTGCAGCTTGATGCCGAGCTGCTCGGCGGTGTCCAGCAGCTCGTCCCAGGTCTGCGGCACCGGCCGGTCGCCGAGCACGCTCTTGCGGTACCAGAGCAGCCGGGTGTTGCTGTTCAGCGGCGCCCCGTACTGCTCACCGTCGATGAGGGAGCTGTCGTACGGCCCCTGCAGCACCTGGTCCTTCGAGCCGACGTTCGCCAGCTCACCCGGCCTCGAACGGCGTGATCCAGCCGGCCTGGGCGAACTCGCCGGTCCAGATGACGTCCATCCCGATCAGGTCGATCGACGAGTCCTTCGCGGCAAGGCGGCGCACGAGCTGCTCGCGCTGGGAGTCCGGGTTCGTCGGCAGGCTCTCCGCCCGCAGCTCGTACGCCCCGTCGGCCTGCGCGTTGCAGGCCTCGATCGACGTCCGGCAGCCAGCTCTCGTTACCGATGTACCAGTTGACGATGGCGGGCCCCGCCGGCACCGGTGTCGGCACTGCCCCCACACCCTGCCAGTGGGGCGGCCACCAGGGCTGCCAGGAGCAGTCCGGTCGATCGTCGCATCAGGGACCTCCACGGCCATCTGGCCCGCCGCCTTGCGGGCCACCTGCACCTTCCCACGACTTGTGACTTGAAGCACTCCCGTCATCTCGGGTTGATCACGCTGTCGATGACACTTGTGAAAAGGTCTGCTCCGTGACCGTTTCCGGACCCGATGCCCCCCAATCCGCGGCGCCGGCCGGGCTGACCGAGACGCTGCAGGCCGGGCCCGGCTGGCCTGCGGACCCCACGCCGCCGACCGGTCCGCTGGCCGGGGTCCGGGTCCTCGACCTGTCCCGGGTGCTCGCCGGCCCGTACTGCTGCCTGGTGCTCGCCGACCTCGGCGCCGACGTGCTCAAGGTGGAGCGACCGGGAGCCGGTGACGACACCCGGCGGTGGGGGCCGCCGTTCCACGGCGACGACGCGGCGTACTTCTTCTCGGTCAACCGCGACCGGCGCTCGGTCGCCCTGGACCTGACCACCGAGGCCGGCCGGGCGGTCGTGGGGCGGCTGGTCGCCACCGCCGACGTCGTGGTGGAGAACTTCCTGCCCCGCCACCTCGCCCGGCTCGGGCCTGGAGGAGCTGCGGGCGACCTCGACCGCGGTCTGGGTGTCGGTGCGGGGCGCCGGCGGCGACGGCCCGGCGGGCGACCAGCCGGGCTACGACGTGATGGCGCAGGCACGCAGCGGCCTGATGTCGGTCAACGGCGACGAGCGCGCCGACCAAGGTCGGTGTCGCCGTCGTCGACGTCGTCAGCGGGCTGTACGCCGCGGTCGGCGCGCTGGCCGGCCTGCTCGCCGGCCGGACCGGCCGGCCGGCGCTGCGGGTCGAGGTGGGGCTGCTGGAGGCGGCCGTGTCGATGCTCGTCAACCAGGCGTCCAACGCCCTGGTCGGCGGGCGTGGTCCCCGGGCCGACCGGCAACGACCACCCCAACCTGGCCCCGTACGGCCCGGTCGCCTGCGCGGACACCGCGCTCGTCGTGGGCGCCGGCAACGACGCCCAGTTCGCGCAGCTGTGCCGGGCGGTGGGCCTGGTCCCGCCGCCGCGCTGGGCCACCAACGCCGGCCGGGTCGCCGACCGGGCCGCGCTGTCGGCCGCGCTCGCCGACGTGTTCGGGACCCGGCCGGCCCGGGAGTGGGTGCCGCTGCTGGCTGCGGCGGGCGTGCCGTCGCGCGCCCGTGCAGGACCTCGGCATGCTCCCGGACGACCCGCAGATGCTGGCGAACGGCCAGCTCGCAGACGGTCGCCGCACCCGGCCGGGGACGTCCGCGTGGTCGGCTCGCCGTACCGGCTGGACGGGGTGCGACCGCGCGTGCGGCGGGCCCCGCCGCTGCTCGGCCAGCACACCGTCGAGGTGCTCGCCGGCGCTCGGCCTGTCGGCGCGGCAGATCGAGGAGGTGACCGGTGCCGACCGGAGGTGAGGCGCTGGTCGCCGCGCTGCGCGCCTGGACGTCGAGGTGGCCTTCGGGCTGCCGGGGGTGCACAACCTGGCCGCCTGGAAGGCGTTCCCCGGCTCCGGCGTCCGGCTGGTCGGCGTGCGGCACGAGCAGACCGCCGGCTACGCCGCCGACGGCTACGCCCGGGCGACCGGCCGGCTCGGCGTCGCGCTGACGACGACCGGGCCGGGCGCCGCCAACGTCGTCGCCGCGACCGGCGAGGCGTGGGCCGCGCACTCGCCCGCTGCTCGTGCATCGCCACCGACATCCCGACCGACCGTGCGCCGGCCCGGGCGCGTACCGCGGCGTGCTGCACGAGACGACCGACCAGGCGTCCTTCTTCCGCCCGGTCACCAAGGCGCAGCTGCGGGTCGAGTCCGCCGACGACCTGCACGACGACCGTGCGTGCGCGCCGGACGGCTCGCGCTGCAGCACCCGCGCCGGCCGGTGTACGTCGAGGTGCCCGACCGACCTGCTGTCGGCGCCGACCGCGGTGCCGCGGCGTGCCGGCCGGCAGCCGCGCCCCGCCGCGCTGCCCGACGTCGCCGACGGCGCTCGCCGCGCTGCTCGCCGCCGCCCGGCGGCCGCTGCTGTGGGCCGGCGGCGGGGCCACCGCGGCCGACGCCGGGCGCGCCGGTCGCCGCCGCTCGCCGAGCGGCTCGGCGCGCCGGTGCTGTACGTCGTACGGCGGTCGCGGGCTGCTGCCCCCGGAGCACCCGCTGCCTGGTGCCGCTGCCGCCGCACGAGCCCGCCGGCCGGGGCGCTGTGGGACGCCGCCGACCTCGTCGTCGTGCTCGGCAGCGACCTCGACGCCATGAACACCCAGGGCTTCCGCCAGCCGCGGCCGCCGCGGCGTCGTCACCGTCGACCTGGCCGAGCCGGTCAACCTGCGCGCCCGACGTGTGGCTGGCGCTGCGACGTGCGCGACGGCGCTGCGCCGGCTGCTGGACGCCGCCGGGCCGCGCGCCCGGGCGCCGTGGTGGCACGCCGGCCGGAGCGGGCGCTGCGACCCGGGCCCGGAGGCCGCGTTCCTGGACGCGCTCGAGGCCGGCGCTGCCCGAGGACGCGGTGCGTGGTGGCCGACATGTGCGTCGCCGGCTACTGGTACGGCGGCTACGGCCGGGTCGCCCGGCCGCGCGGGCTGGCCTACCCGGTCGGCTGGGGGACGCTCGGCTTCGGCTTCCCCGCCGGCCTGGGCGCGGCGCTGTCCGGCCGGCCGGCGGTCGCGCTGGTCGGCGACGGCGGCTTCCTGTTCGCCTGCGGCGACCTCGCGACGGCGGCGCAGGAGCGGCTGCCGCTGACGGTCGTGCTGGTCGACGACGGCGGCTACGGGATGCTCGCGCTACGACTTCACCAAGGACGGGGACGCGCCCGTCGGCTGCGACCTCGAGCCGCCGGACTTCGTGGCGCTGGCGGCGGCGTTCCGGGTGCCCGCCCGCGAGGTCGCGGTGACCGAGCTGGCCGCGGCCGTCGCCGAGGGGATCGCGAGCGGCGAGCCGAACCTGCTGGTGGTGAAGGCCGCGTACACGCCGCCGCCCAACACCTCCCCGAGCTGGTACCGCGCGCTGGCCTGAGGCGTGCGGCGGCCCGGCCGCCGGGTGCAGGGGCGGCCGGGCCGGAGGACGCGGGACCTACCAGGAGTGCGCCACGTCGACGACCAGGCGCGAGCCGGTGCCGGGGCCGTCGACGATCTGCACCCGGGCACGGCAGCCGCGCGCGGACGCCCAGGCCGATCGTGCTCTGGCCCTCGAAGGAGCCGACCCACGCGACCTGCGCGGAACGTGCGGAAGCCGCTGACGTCGACGGCCTCGCGCCGGTCGGCCGGGCTGTAGGTGGGTCGGTAGTTGCCGTCGTGAGCCGGCGCGAGGACCTCGACGTGCAGATCGGTGCCGCGCAGGGGGACGCGCGTGCCGGAGGGCTCGACGACGGCGCCGTACCCGGCGCTGTAGCCGGCGACCTTGCCGCTCGAGGTCGACGACCAGCCGGTCGTAGCAGGCGTGCCGACCGGCGCGGATGTCGGTGAGCTGTGGCCGCTCGGACAGGTCGCCCGCCGCTTGTCGAGCGAGCCCCAGGTCGACGCTGCAGGACGCAGCGGCGAGGGACCGGCGGCCGCCGACGGGGTCGCGGCGAGGGTGGTGGCGGTGAGGGTGCCGGCGGTGGCGACGGCGGCGAGCAGGGCGGCGGTGCGCTTCATGGTCTCTCCTGCGCGACATCGATCGTGTCAGGTGCACAGGAGCGCCGGTCCTGCCGGGCGGGTTGCTCGCCCGGCAGGACCAGTTCCTACAGCCGGAGGTCGGGGTCGTGGAGCGCGCCCGACGTGCCCTGCTCGACGTCCATCTGCGCCTTCTGCAGCCTGCCGGCGTAGTCCCAGTTCATCGACTGCCAGCGGGTGAACTGGTCGAGCACCCACACGCCGGACTGGCGCGAGCCGTTGCCGCTCTTGCCGTTGCCGCCGAACGGCAGGTGCGCCTCGGCGCCGGAGGTCGAGTTGTTGACCGACAGCATCCCGGCCGACACCCGCTCGCGGAAGCGGAACGCCGTCGGCCGCGTCGCGGGTGTAGATGGCGCGCGGACAGGCCGTAGCCGTGGCCGTTGGCCAGCTCGACGGCCTCGTCGAAGCGTGCGGAAGCGCATCACCGGCACGAGCGGGCCGAAGGTCTCGTGGCGGTACAGCGCGTCGCTCGCGGCCGCACCCCGCTGACGACGACCGGGTGGGCGAACACGCCCGGCGTCCGGGTCGCCGACGAAGCCCTCGCGCGGGTTGTCGGAGGTGATCCGGCCGGTGGCGCCGTGCACCGTGTGGTGCGGCTGCATCTCGCCGAGCCACTTCTCGAAGCCCGGCGAGGAAGCGCTCGGACGAGCATCGGGCCGTACAGCACGTCCTCGCGTCGGGTCGCCGACCCGCGGCCTGCGCCACGCCGGGCGAGGAGCTGCTCGCAGGAACGCGTCGTGGACGTCGTCGTGGACGATCGCGACGCCGAGCGAGGTGCAGCGCTGCCCGGCGGTGCCGAAGCCGGAGAACAGCGCGCCCTCGGCGGCCAGGTCGAGGTCGGCGTCGGGCATGACGACCAGCGGGTTCTTGCCGCCGAGCTCGAGGCACGCGCTCTGCAGGTGGCGCCCGGCACAGCTCGCCGATCCGGGCGCCGACCTCGGAGGAGCCGGTGAAGCCGACCTTGTCGCACCAGGCCCTGCGTCCAGCGCCGCTCGCAGGCCGTCGAAGGTCGTCGGGCCGTCGGCGTGCACGGTGTTGAGCACGCCCGGCGGCAGGCCGCCGGCGACGAACAGCCGGGTCAGCGCGTCGCCGAGCGCGGCGGCGTAGTCGGCCGGCTTCCAGACGACGGCGTTGCCGCACAGCAGCGCCGGCACGAGGTACCAGGACGGCACGGCGACCGGGAAGTTGCCGGCGGTGATGATCGCCGGCGACGCCGACCGGCACGCGGAAGGTGAACAGCTGCTTGTCGCGCATCTCGCTCGGCACGGTCTGGCCGTAGAGCCGCCGGCCCTCGCCGAGGAAGAAGTCGCAGGTGTCGACGATCTCCTGCACCTCGCCGCGCGCCTCGGCGATCGGCTTGCCGACCTCGCGGGCGACGAGCCGCGCCAGCGCCTCGGCGTTGGCCTCGACCAGCCGGCCGATCTGCGGCGATGACCCGGCCGCGGACCGGCGCCGGCGTCGCGCGCCCACGCCGGCTGGGCGGCCTGCGCGGCGCGGAACGCCTCGACGAGCTGGTCGGCGTCGGCGAGCTAGACCTCGGCGACGACGTCGTCGAGCCGGGCGGGGTTGGTGCGAGGTCGGCGCGTGCCGGCGGCGCCGTCGACGGCGCCGCCGGCGACGGAGCGAGTCGACGCGAGGTCGTCCAGCGGGTCCGCTCGGCGGCGGTCAGGCGGGTGAGGACGCGGTCGAGGGCGGCGACGCCGGCCGTCGAGGTCGTCGTCGGTGACGGTGAGGGCGGGGCGGAAGCGGACGCTACGCGGTGCCGCAGCCGAGCAGGAGCACGCGCTCCTCGTCGCGCAGCGGCGGCGAGCACGGCGTCGCGCAGGCTCGGCGTCGGGCAGCGTGAAGGCGCACATCAGGCCGCGGCCGCGGACGTCGGTGACCTCCGGGTGCGCGCGCGGCCAGGCCGCGCAGCAGGTCGAGCAGGTGCTCGCCGAGCGGCGGCGGCCCGGTCGATCAGCCCCTCGGCCTCGATGACCTCGAGGATGCGGCGGGCGCGGACCATGTCGGTCAGGCTGCCGCCCCAGGTGGAGTTGATCCGCGAGGACGACGGCGAAGACGTTGTCGGGCACCTCGTCGACGCGGCCGCCGGCCATGACGCCGCAGACCTGGGTCTTCTTGCCGAACGCGACGACGTCGGGCTGCACGCCGAGCTGCTGGTAGGCCCAGGCCGTGCCGGTCAGGCCGCAGCCGGTCTGCACCTCGTCGAGCACGAACAGCGCGTCGTGCTCGCGGCACAGCGCCTGCATCGCCTGCAGGAACTCCGGCCGGAAGTGGTGGTCGCCGCCCTCGCCCTGGATCGGCTCGACGACGAAGCAGGCGATGTCGTGCGGGTGCTGCGCGAAGGCCGCGCGGGCGGCGGCGAGCGCCTGCGCGCTCGCGCCGCGCGACGTCGGCCGTGGTCGCTGGACAGGTACGGCGACGGGATGCGCGGCCAGTCGAACTGTCGGGAAGCGCGCCGATCTTGACCGGGTCGGTGTTGGTCAGCGACATCGTGTAGCCGCTGCGGCCGTGGAAGGCGTCGCGCAGGTGCAGCACCTTGGTGCCGAGCGCGCGGGTCGCGGCCGTGCGCCTCGTTCCAGCGCGACTTCCAGTCGAACGCCACCTTGAGGGCGTTCTCGACCGCGAGCGCGCCGCCCTCGACGAAGAACAGGTGCGGCAGGCGCCGGGTCGCCGAGCACCCGGGCGAAGGTCTCGACGAAGCGGGCCATCGGCACGCTGTAGACGTCGGAGTTGGTCGGCTTGTTCAGCGCCGCCGTCGAGCAGCTCGCTCGCGGAACACCGGGTCCTCGACGAGCGCCGGGTGGTTCATCCCGAGCGCGCTGCTGGCGAAGAAGGTGAACAGGTCGAGGTAGGCGCGTGCCGTCGCGGGCGTCGACCAGGCGGGAGCCGCGCGACTGGCCTCGAGGTCGAGGACCAGGTCGAAGCCGTCGACGAGCAGCGTGCGGCCGAGGACGGCGTGGACGTCGGCCGGGCGACCAGGGGCTGCGCCGGAGGAGAGTGGTCATGACGGCACGGTAGCGGGCAGGACCGTCCGGTCGGGACAGCACCCTCGACGGGCGATCGTCCGGCACTCCTGCCCGTGCGGCCGCGGGATCGGCGCGGCTCCTAGGCTCGCGCGGCGTGACCACGACGCTGTACCGCCGGGGCCGGGTGCGCTCGCCCGCCGACCCGTTCGCCACCGCCCTGCTCGTCGACGGCGACGACCGTCGCCTGGGTCGGGTCGCGAGGGCGCCGCCGACGCGATGCAGCGCCGACGTCGTCGTGGACCTCGACGACGCCTGGCTGGCGCCGGCCTTCGTCGACGCGCACGTGCACGCGACCGCCACCGGGCTCGCGCTCACCGGCCTCGACCTCACCGGCGCGCCGTCGCTGGCGGTCGCGCTGGACCGGGTCGCCGCGGCCGCCCGGGCGGCGCGCGGGGGCGTGGTGCTCGGGCACCGGCTGGGACGACACGGCCTGGCCCGAGCGGCGCCCGCCGACGGCCGCCGAGCTCGACCGGGCGTCGTACGGCGGCGTGGTCTACCTCGCCCGCACCGACGTGCACAGCGCGGTCGCCTCGCAGCGCGCTGCTCGCCGCGGCCCCGAGGCCCGCGGCGCTGCCCGGCTTCCTGGCCGACGGGCTGGTCCGCCAGGAGGCCCACCACGTCGTGCGCGCGCGCCGCGTACGCAGCGCCGTCAGCCCGGCGCAGCGGCGCGGCGGCCCAGCGGGCCGCCGCTCGACCGGGCGGCCGCGCTCGGCATCGCCTGCGTCCACGAGTGCGGCGGCCCGGACATCGGCGGCGAGGACGACTTCCGCGCGCTGCTCGCGCTCGAGCACGGCGTGCGACCGGGCTCGGCTACTGGGGCGAGCTCGACGGCGTCGAGCGGGCCCGCGAGCTCGGCGCGGTCGGCGCCGGGCGGCGACCTGTTCGCCGACGGCTCGCTCGGCAGCCACACCGCCTGCGCTGTCCGAGCCGTACGCCGACGCGCCGACGCGCGGCGACGCCTACCTCGACGGCCGAGGCAGGTCGCCGCGGCACGTCGTCGACGTGCACCCGCGCCGGGCTGCAGGCCGGCTTCCACGCCATCGGCGACGCGCGCGCTGACGGCGGTGCTGGACGGGCGTCGCCGGCTGCCGCCGAGCAGGTCGGGCTGCCGGCGCTGCGCGCCGCCCGGCACCGGGTCGAGCACGCCGAGATGCTCGACGCCGGCGCACATCGCGGCGCATGGCCGCGCTACGGCGTGGTCGCCAGCGTGCAGCCGGTCTTCGACGCCCGCTGGGGCGGCCGCGGACGGGCATGTACGCCGACGCGGCTCGGCGCCGAGCGGGCCGCGCGGCATCAACCCGTACGCCGCGCTGGCCGCCGCCGGGCGTGGCGCTGGCCCTCGGCTCGGACAGCCCGGTGACCGCCGCTGGACCCGTGGGGCGACGGTGCGGGCCGCGGTCGCGCACCGCACGCCGGGCAGCGGGCTGTCGGCCCGGGCCGCCTTCTCCGCGCACACCCGCGGCGGCTGGCGGGCCGCCCGCGTCGACGGCGTCGGCGAGCTCGTGCCCGGGCGCGCCGGCGACCTTCGCCGTCTGGGACGTGCCCGGCGAGCTGGTCGTGCAGACGCCGGACGACCGGGTCGCCGGCTGGTCGACCGACCCGCGGGCGGGCGTCGCCGGGCTGCCCGACCTCGACGCGCCCGGACCCGCGCGTGCCTGCGCACGGTGGTCGCGCGGACGTGTCGAGTCTGTCGAGGCGGCCGACAGCACCCGCCTGACCTGCGGCGACTGCGCGCATCGTCGCAGGTCAGGCGACGGGTTGACAGCCCCGGCAGGTGCGCCGGTACGGTCACGTGCGGTCCACCGCCGGCGGCGTCCGGCGGCCCCCTAGACAACGGCGCGGCGGCGGCACCCTGCCGCCGTCGCGTCGGACCGAAGGGCCGCCGGCCCGTCCCGGCAGACCCGGTCGCCGCGCGCGTCGGCGGGCCGCCGCGGCGAGCAGGCAGACTGGACGGCGTGACGAGCGTCCTGCGCGAGCTCCCGCGCCGCCGGCGGTCGCCGGCGCCCGGCGCGCCCGGCCGCGCCGGAGCAGCCTGCGCGGCTGCTGCTGGCGCGCTCGTCGCCGGGCTGCTGCTCGTACCTGCCTTCCCGCCGCGTCGGCCCTCGCGCCCGCCGCCGTCCTCGGCGTCGCCGCCCTCGCGCTGGCCGTGCCGCGGCGCCCGGCCGCGCGCGGGCGCGCTCGCTCGGCCTGGTCGCCGGGCTCGGCGCTGTTCCTGCCGCTGCTGCGAGTGGTCCGGCGCCGTCGCCGGCCCGGCCGCGCTGGTCGCGCTGGCGCTGCTGCAGGCCGCCTTCCTGGCCCCGCTCGGCGCCGCGCTGCGCGGTCGACCGCGCGGCTGCCGGGCTGGCCGCGTGTGGGCCGCGGCGCTGTGGGTGCGGTCAGGAGGCGCTGCGCGACCGGCTGCCCGTTCGGCGGCTTCCCGTGGGGGCGGCTCGCCTTCAGCCAGGGCGACAGCGCGCTCGACGCCGCTGGCGGCGCTCGGCGGCGCGCCGCTGGTGACCTTCGTCGTGGCGCTGCTCGGCGGCGCTGCTGGCGGCGCTGCTGCCCTGCGGCCCGACGCGCGCGCGGGCTGCCGCCGGCGGCGCGGTCGCCGGCGCTGGCCGTCGCTCGGCGGCGCGCTGCTCGTGCCGACGCCGACCGACGGCCCGACCGACGCGGGTCGCCGTGGTGCAGGGCAACGTGCCGCGGCTCGGGCTGTCGGCCTTCACGCCAGCGCGCGGCCGTGCTGCGCAACCACGTCGACGCGACCCGCGAGCTGGCCGCCGACGTCCGGGCCGGGCACGGCGCCGCGCCCGACCTCGTGGTCTGGCCGGAGAACGCCTCCGACCTCGACCCCTTCCGCGACCCCGCGGCGTACGCCGCTCATCGACGGGGCGGTCCGGGACGTCGGCGTGCCGGTGCTCGTCGGGCGCCGTCGTGCGACGGGCCCGGGCGACCAGGTGAGCAACACCGGCATCGTCTGGGACCCGCGTGACCGGCCCGGGGGCGACGCTACGTCAAGCAGCACCCGGTCCCGTTCGGCGAGTACATGCCCGTTCCGCGACGCTGCTGCGCCGGGTCACCGACAAGGTCGACCTCGTGCCGCGCGACTTCGCCGCCGGCGACCGAGACCGGCGCTGCTGCAGGTCGGGCCGGCCGCGCGTCGGCGACGTCATCTGCTTCGAGGTCGCCTACGACGACCTGGTGCGCGACGCGGTCCGGGCCGGCGGCAGGCTGCTCGTCGTGCAGACCAACAACGCGACCTTCGGCCGCAGCGCGCGAGACCGCGCAGCAGCTGGCGATGGGCCGGCTGCGCGCCGTCGAGCACGGCCGGACCGTGCTGGTCGCCGCGACCAGCGGCATCAGCGCGGTGATCGCCCCGGACGGCGCCGTGCTGGCGCGGTCCGGGATCTTCACCCGGGCGTGCTGCTCGCCGAGGTGCCCCGGCGGGACGCGCTGACGCTCGCGACCCGGGTCGGCGCCGGGCCCGAGTGGCTGCTCGCGCTGCTCGGCCTGGGCGCCGTGCTGCGGACGGCGCGCCGGTGACCGGCCGGGTGCTGGTGGTCA
>CAWDYD010000004.1:0-53419 GCA_963806415.1 uncultured Actinomycetota bacterium | reverse complement strand
TACGTTCTCTTTCCGGCTTCCGTCAAGCTCGACGTCTCCGGCCCACAAGCGGACACAGGAAAGAAGACCTGGTCTGCTCGGGTGGCCCCGGTCCGTCCTCCAGCGTCGCTGTCGTCCGGCCCCCCGGGGCGAGGTAGGACACTACGGCGCTACCGGGTCGGCGTCAAGGCGACCGTCTCCGGGGCGGCCCGCTGGACGAGCAGGACGCTGCGCCTGCCCTTGCGCAGCACCAGGTACCGGCCGTGCAGCCAGTCCTGCTCCGAGGCGGCCGCGGCCTCGTCCGTCAGGCGCGCGTTGTTCAGGTAGGCCCCGCCCTCACGCACCGCCCGGCGGGCCTGCGAGCGGCTCAGCCCGAGACCGTCGGCGAGCAGCTCGACCAACGGCGGCACCTCCCTGCCGACCTGCACCGAGGGCGCCTCCGCGAGCGCGGCCGCCAGCACCTGCTCGTCCAGCGCCGCCAGCTCCCCGCCGCCGAACAGCGCTGCGCTGGCGTCCTGCACCCGGCGTACCTCGTCGGCGCCGTGCACCAGGGCCACGAGCTCCTGCGCCAGCCGGCGCTGCGCCTCGCGGGCCTGCGGGCGGGTGGCCGTGGCCTCCTCCAGCGCCTCGACGTCCTCGCGGCCCAGGAAGGTCAGCAGCCGCAGGTAGCTGCCCACGTCCCGGTCGTCGACGTTGAGCAGGAACTGGTACAGCGCGTAGGGCGAGGTCATCGCCGGGTCCACCCAGACGTTGCCGCCACCGGTGCTCTTGCCGATCTTGTTGCCGGCGGCGTCGGTCACCAGCGGGAAGGTCAGCGCGTGCGCGCTCACGCCGTCGGTGCGCCGCAGCAGGTCCAGCCCGGCGGTGATGTTCCCCCACTGGTCGTTGCCGCCGACCTGCAGCCGGCAGCGGTGCCGGCGGTGCAGCTCGACGAAGTCCAGCGACTGCAGGAGCTGGTAGCTGAACTCCGTGAAGGACAGCCCGCCGCCCTCGAGCCGGGCGCTCACCGACTCGCGGGCGAGCATCTGGTTGACCGGGAAGTGCTTGCCCACGTCCCGCAGGAAGTCGATCACCGTGAGGTCGGCCGTCCAGTCGAGGTTGTCGGCGAGCAGCGCGTCCGTCGGGCCGTCGCCGAAGTCCAGGAAGCGCCGCATCTGACCGGCGAGGACCCCGACCCTGCGGGCCAGGGTCGGGGCGTCGAGCATCGAGCGCTCCGCGGACCTGCCGCTGGGGTCACCGATGAACCCGGTCGCGCCGCCGGCCAGCGCGATGGGACGGTGCCCGCCCAGCTGGAACCGGCGCAGCGCGAACAGCGGCACCAGGTTGCCGATGTGCAGGCTGTCGGCGGTCGGGTCGAAGCCGCAGTAGAGCGTCATCGGCCCGGCCGCGAGCTCCGCCTGCAGCGCGTCCCGGTCGGTGGTCTGGGCGAGCAGGCCGCGCCAGGACAGGTCGTCCAGGACGTCGTCGACGGGGGCGACCGTCGGCAGGTCCGCGAGGTCGGGCGGCGGGGCGGCGGAGGGGCTGGTCACCCGCTGATCCTCGCGCACGCCGCTCCCGGCCCCCGCCCCGGCGCGCTGGGGCCCGGGGGCGACGGGCGCCGGGGGCGGACCGGTCAGGCCTGCGGCGCCGGCCGGCGCCGGGCCACGGCCGGCCGGTACGCCGAGACGCTCGGCTCGCCGTCCAGCCAGAAGCGCCAGGGCGTCCCCGCTCCGGCCCCGGACACCCCGACGCGGGGGCCGCAGCGCACCATGCCGCCGCCGGCGTCGGCAGCGGGCAGCTCGAGGCGCGGCTGCGCGTCGGGCCCGAGCAGGTCGACGCCGTCGTACCGGCCGTCGATGCCCAGCGCCCGGGTCAGCCGGGCCGGGCCGCGGCACAGGTCCCGGTCGCCGGCGCCGGGCCGGCGCGCCCGGGCGAGCTCCAGCCCCCCGACCACCGTCCCGGCCCGCAGCAGCACCGCCGAGGCGCGCCCCTCCGGCCCGGTCACGACGTTGCAGCACCAGTGCATGCCGTAGCTGAGGTAGACGTACGCCCGGCCCGGCGGGCCGAACATCACCGCGGTGCGCGGGGTGCGGCCGCGCCGGGCGTGCGAGCCGGGGTCGTCCTCCCCGGCGTACGCCTCGACCTCGGTGAGGCGCACGGTGACCCCGCCGGCGACGACGTGCGCCCCGAGCAGCCGGGGGGCGACGTCGGCGACCGGCCCGGTCAGGAGCCGGTGCGCGCCGCCCACTGCCGCTGGCTCCCGATCTCGGTGCGCAGCGCCGCCAGCTGCTCGGCGACCCGGTCCGGCGAGGTCCCGCCGAAGCCGGACCGGCTCGCCACCGCGCCGCGCACGTCCAGGACGCTGCGTACGTCCGGGGTCAGGTGCGGGCTGACGTGCGCCAGCTCGGCGTCGGACGCCTCGTGCAGGTCCTTGCCGTTCACGGTGCACCAGACGACCAGGTGGCCGACCGCCTCGTGGGCCTCCCGGAACGGCACGCCGTCCCGGACCAGCCACTCGGCGACGTCGGTGGCCAGCGCGAAGCCGAGCGGCGCGGCCGCCTCCAGCACGTCGGCGTGCACCGTCATCGTCGCGACCATGCCGGTCATCGCCGGCAGCACCAGCAGCAGCGTCTCGACGGCGTCGAAGCACGGGCTCCTTGTCCTCCTGCATGTCCCGGTCGTAGGTCAGCGGCAGGCCCTTGAGCATCGTCAGCGACCCGGTCACGTGCCCGATCAGCCGGCCCGCCTTGCCGCGGGCCAGCTCGGCGATGTCGGGGTTCTTCTTCTGCGGCATGATCGACGAACCGGTCGAGAAGGCGTCGTCGAGCGTCACCCAGCCGAACTCGGTGGTGTTCCACAGCACCACCTCCTCGCCGAGCCGGGACAGGTGCACGCCGAGCAGCGCCGCGCAGAACAGGAACTCCGCCACGAAGTCGCGGTCGCGAGACGGCGTCCATCGAGTTGGCGGCGGCCGAGGCGAACCCCAGCTCGGCGGCGATCGCGACCGGGTCGAGCGGCAGCGACGAGCCCGCCAGCGCGCCCGAGCCGAGCGGGCTGACCGACGTCCGGACGTCCCAGTCGCGCAGCCGGTGCCACGTCGCGCACCAGCGGCTGCACGTGCGCCAGCAGCTGGTGGGCGAACAGCACCGGCTGGGCGTGCTGCAGGTGCGTCATCCCGGGCGCCGGGGTGTCCAGGTGCCGCTCGGCCTGCTCCAGCAGCGCCTGCTCGAGCTCGGCGACCCGGGCGACCAGCAGCCGGGCGTGGTCGCGCAGGTAGAGCCGCAGGTCGGTGGCGACCTGGTCGTTGCGCGACCGGCCGGCCCGCAGCTTGCCGCCGAGCGCGCCGAGCCGCTCGAGCAGCCCGCGCTCCAGCGCGGTGTGCACGTCCTCGTCCTCGACGTGGGCCGGAAGGTGCCGGCGGCGACCTCGCCGGCCGAGGTCGTCGAGCGCGCCGAGCATCCGCGTCGAGCTCGTCGGCGGTCGAGCAGCCCGGCCCGGTGCAGCACCCGGGCGTGCGCCCGGCGATGCCGGCAGGTCGTACGGCGCGAGCCGCCAGTCGAAGTGCACGCTCACCGACAGCCGGGCCAGCGCCTCCGCGGGGCCGCCGGCGAAGCGGCCGCCCCACAGCCGCAGCGTGCGGCTCGCCCGGTCGCCGGCGTCGGTCACCGCTGCGAGCCGGCTGGTCGCGGGCCGCGGCCAGCTTGCTCGGCAGCCCCCACAGCTCGACGAAGCCCTTGGCCAGCGACTGGTCGAAGGTGTCGCCCGGCGTCGTAGGTGGCCAGCTCGAAGTCGTACAGCGAGGCCGCGCTGCGCCGGCCGGTGACGATCGCACGGCCGCCGTGCAGCAGCACGACCCGGACGTCGCCGGTGACGTGCTCCTGCGAGCTCGGCGACGAACGCGTCCAGCGCCCGCTTGAGCGGGCGAGAACCACAGCCCGTCGTAGACCAGCTCGGCTCCAGCGCTGCTCGACGCCGCGCTTGAACCGGGCGAGGTCGCGCTCGACGGTGACGTTCTCCAGCTCCTGGTGGGCGGTGATCAGGGCGATGCGCGCCCGGGCGCCTCGTACACCTCGCGGCTCTTGATGCCGACCAGCCGGTCCTCGACCATGTCGAGCCGGCCGACGCCCTGCGCGCCGGCCCGCGCGGTTGAGCTCCTCGATCGCCTGCAGCATGGTCACCGGCCGGCCGTCGATCGCGATCGGCACGCCGGCGGTGAAGGTGATGCACCACCTCGTCGGGGCGTCGCGCGGTGCGCCGGGGCCGAGGTGTAGCAGTAGACGTCCTCGATCGGGCCGTTCCAGATGTCCTCGAGGAAGCCGGTCTCCACCGCGCGGCCCCAGACGTTCTGGTCGATCGAGTACGGCGACTTCTTGTTGACGTCGATCGGCAGGCCGCTGCTCCTCGGCGAAGGCGATCGCCTTGTCGCGGGTCATGCCCGAGTCGCGGACCGGCGCGATGCACGCGCAGCTCGGGCGCGAGCGCGCCGATGCCGACCTCGAAGCGGACCTGGTCGTTGCCCTTGCCGGTGCAGCCGTGCGCCACCGTCGGTCGCGCCGTGCTGCCGGGCGGCCGCGACCAGGTGCTTGACGATCAGCGGCCGGGACAGCGCCGACACCAGCGGGTAGCGGTCCATGTAGAGCGCGTTGGCCTGCAGCGCCGGCAGGCAGTACTCGTCGGCGAACTCGTCGCGGACGTCGGCGACGACCGCCTCGACCGCGCCGCAGTCCAGCGCCCGCTGGCGGATGACCTCGAGGTCCTCGCCGCCCTGGCCGACGTCGGCGGCGACGGCGATCACCTCGGCGCCGGTCTCGGCGGCGATCCAGCCGATGGCCACGGAGGTGTCGAGCCCGCCGGAGTAGGCGAGGACGATCCGGTCGGTCATGCGCTGTCCTTCATCTGCAGGGGGAGGTACGAGGTCGGGGGCGAGCCGGTGCGGGTCAGCCGCTGGGCTCACCGGGCGGCCCTCGGCGAGCCGCAGCAGCCGGCCGGCGAGGGCGCCGGCGCCCGGCGTGGCCGGGGTCGCGGGAGACGAGCAGGACGGTGTCGTCGCCGGCGACGGTGCCGGCGACCTCGGGCAGCCCGGCGCGGTCGAGCGCCGCGCCGAGCAGGTGCGCCGCCGCCGGGCGGGGTGCGGAGCACGACGAGGTTGCCGGTGGCCTCGGCGGACGACGCAGCAGCTCCTCGAGCAGCCGGGCGAGCCGGGCGTCCACGGCGCCGGCGGTCCCGGGCCGCGGGCTGGCCTTCGGGAACGAGCGCGTACGCCATGCCGTCCGGGGTGCGGACCTTGACCGCGCCGAGGTCCTCCAGGTCGCGGCGACAGGTGGCCTGGGTGACCAGCACCCCGTCGTCGGCGAGCAGCCGGCCGAGCTCGGTCTGGCTGGCGACCGGCCGGGCGTCGAGCAGCTCGCGCGATCCGGGCCTGCCGGGCGGCCTTGGTCAGCGGGGCGGGCGGCAGCGGCGCGGCGGCCGGGCCGCTCACCGCTGCCCCGCGGTGCGTCCGGCAGCAGGAACGCCAGCAGCGCCTTCTGCGCGTGCAGCCGGTTCTCCGCCTGGTCCCAGACCGCCGACTGCGGCCCGTCGATCACCGCACGCGGCGATCTCCTCGCCGCGGTGGGCGGGCAGGCAGTGCAGCACGACGGCGTCCGGCGCGGCCGCGCTGGAGCGCCGTCTCGTCCAGCGCGTACGGGCGTGAGCGTCGCGGCGCCGCTCGGCCGCGTCCGCCTCGCCCATCGACACCCAGACGTCGGTGGAGAGCACGTCGGCGCCGTCGGCCGCCTCGCGCGGGTCGGTGGTGACGACGACCGTCGGTGCCGTGCGCTGCGGGCCGCGCTCCACGACGGCGGGGTCGGGCAGGTAGCCCTCCGGGGCGCCGACCCGCACGTGCATGCCGGCCATCGCGCCGCCGACCAGCAGGCTGTGCGCCATGTTGTTGGCGCCGTCGCCGAGGTAGGCCAGCGCCTGGCCCTGCGGTGCCGCCCCGGCGCTCCCGGACCGTCTGCAGGTCGGCGAGCACCTGGCAGGGGTGGAACAGCGTCGGTGAGCGCGTTGACCACCGGCACGGTGCTCGCCGCGGCCAGGGCCTCGATCCGCTCCTGGCCGAACGTGCGCAGCACGATCGCGCTGACGTAGCGGCTGCAGCACCCGGGCGGTGTCCTCGATCGTCTCGCCGCGGCCGAGCTGGGTGCTGGCGGCGTCGAGGACCACCGGGTGCGCGCCGAGCTCGGCGACGCCGATCTCGAACGACAGCCGGGTCCGGGTGCTGGGCTTCTCGAAGACGACCGCGACGGACCGGCCGGCGAGCGCGTCCCGGGTGGCGTACCGGTCGGCCTTGAACGCCGCCGCCAGGTCCAGCACCTGCGCCTGCTCGGCCGGCGTGAGGTCGTCGTCGGCGAGGAAGTGGCGGGTCACGAAGGTCCTCCGCGGTGAGCTCGGCGACCCGGGCCAGCAGGTCCGCGACGGCGAACGGCTTGGCGAACACCCGGTCGTCGCCGACCAGGTCCCGGGCGCTGTCCAGGGCGTCGACCTGCCCGGTCACGACGATCACCGGGATCCCGCTGAGCGCCGGGTCCTCGTGCAGCTCCTCGATCACCCGCCCGCCGCCGAGGTCGGGCATGTTGAGGTCCAGCAGGATGAGCGCCGGGTGCGCCGCGGTGGCCTGGCCGAGCCCGCCCAGGCCGTCCGAGGCGGTCGCGACGTCGTAGCCCTCGGCACGCAGCAGCGTGTCCAGCAGGCCGCGCACGCTCGGGTCGTCCTCGACGACCAGGCACGACCGGGCCGGTCACGGCGTGCCTCCGGCCGCCGCGACGGCGTCCAGGACCGCGGGCAGCGCGGCCAGGAACGCGTCCACCTGCGCCTCGGTGAGGACCAGCGGCGGCGCGAGCCGCAGCACGTCCGGCGCCGGCACGTTGACCAGGAAGCCGGCGTGCCGCGCCGCCGCCTCGACGTCGGCGGCGACCGGCGCGGTCAGCACGACGCCGAGCCACAGCCCGACCCCGCGCACCTCGCCGACCAGCGGGTGGCCGAGCGCCTCGATGCCGCGCCGGAGCCGCCCGCCGAGCCGGCCGGCGGCCGCAGCAGCCCGTCGCGCTCGACCGTGTCGAGCACCGCCAGCGCGGCGGCGCAGACCACCGGGTTGCCGCCGAACGTGGTGCCGTGGTCGCCCGGCTGCAACGCCGTGGCCGCCGGGCCGATGGCGAGCACCGCGCCGATCGGCAGCCCGCCGCCGAGGCCCTTGGCCAGCGTGACGACGTCGCGCCTGCACGCCCGGCGGCGACCGCCTGCGCCGACAGCCAGGTGCCGGTCCGGCCGACGCCGCCCTGCACCTCGTCCAGGTCCAGCAGCGCGCCGGCCCGGTCGCAGGTCGCGCGGGCCGCCGCGAGGTACCCGGCCGGCGGGACGACGACGCCGGCCTCGCCGAGCACCGGCTCCAGGACCACGCTGGCGGTGCGCGCGTCGACGGCCGCGTCGAGCGCCGCCGCGTCGCCGTACGGCACGAACGTGACCGGTCCGGGCAGCGGCTCGAACGGGGCCCGCTTGGCCGGCTGGCCGGTGACCGCCAGCGCGCCGAGGGTGCGGCCGTGGAAGGCCCCGTCGCAGGCGACCCAGCCCGCCGCCGGGCCGCAGCCGCCGGGCGATCTTGAGAGCGGCCTCGTTGGCCTCGGCGCCGGAGTTGGTGAACAGCACCCGCTCGCTGGCCGGTCAGGGCCGGCAGCCGCTCGGCGAGCGCAGCACCGGCTCGCTGATCGCGAAGTTGCAGACGTGGCCGAGCGTGGCGACCTGCCGGGTCGACGGCCTCCCCGATCGCCGGGTGCGCGTGCCCGAGCGCGTTCACGGCGATCCCGGCGTACAGGTCGAGGTAGCTGCGGCCGTCGACGTCCCAGACCGTCGCGCCCTCGCCCGCGGGCGAGCGCGACGGCGGGCGTGCCGTAGTTGTCCATCAGCGCGTCGTCCCAGCGCCGCTGCCAGGCGCGGCTGGCAGCGGCGGGGTCGGCGGGCGCGGTCATCCGGGAACCACCATCGTGCCGACCCCCTCGTCGGTGAAGAGCTCGAGCAGCAGGCTGTGCGCGACCCGGCCGTCGAGCACGTGCGCCCGCGGCACGCCGCCGCGCACCGCCCGCAGGCAGGCCTCCATCTTCGGGACCATCCCGCTGGACAGGCTCGGCAGCAGCGCCGCCAGCGCGTCGGCGCTGATCTCGCTGATCACGTCGGCGCTGGTCGGCCAGTCGGCGTACAGGCCCTCGACGTCGGTGAGCACGACCAGCTTCTCGGCGCCGAGCGCGACCGCCAGCGCCGCCGCGGCGGTGTCGGCGTTGACGTTGTACAGCTCGCCGTCCCGGCCCCGGGCGACCGTCGCGACGACCGGGATCTGGCCGTCGTCGAGCAGCGCCCGGACGATCGCGGCTGCACGTCGACGACGTCGCCGACCAGCCCGACGTCGACCGGCTCGCCGTCGACCAGCGCGTCGCGCCGCTCGGCGGTGAACAGGTGGGCGTCCTCGCCGGACAGGCCGACCGCGAACGGGCCGTGCTCGTTGACCAGCGCCACGACGTCGCGGTTGACCTGCCCGACGAGCACCATCCGGACGACCTGCATCGTCTCGGCGGTGGTCACCCGCAGCCCGCCGCGGAACTCGCTGTCGACGCCGAGCCGGTCCAGGTGCGCGGTGATCTGCGGGCCGCCGCCGTGCACGACGACGACCTTGACACCGGCGTAGCGCAGGAACACGACGTCCTCGGCGAAGGCCCGCTGCAGCGCCGGGCTCGGTCATCGCGTTGCCGCCGTACTTCACGACGACGGTGCGACCGGAGAACGCCTTGAGCCAGGGCAGCGCCTCGACGAGGGTGGCGGCCTTGGGCAGCGCCACGTGCCCCCGGGCCGCGGTGCGGTGCTCACGTCGAGTACGCCGAGTTCTCGTGGACGTACGCGGCGGTCAGGTCGTTGGTCCAGAGCGTCGCGGTGGCGGGGCCGGCGTGCAGGTCGACGACGATCGTGCACCTCCCGGCCGGACAGGTCCACCTGGTCGCGGTCGTCGCCCGGCGCGCCGCCCCGGCAGACCTGCACCCCGTTGATCGCGACGTCGACGGCGTCGGGCTCGAAGGCGGCCCGGGTCGTGCCGACGGCGGCGAGCACCCGGCCCCAGTTCGGGTCGTGGCCGTACAGCGCGCACTTGAGCAGGTTGCTGCGGCGCGACCGCCCGGGCGACCTCCACGCGCGTCGTCCTCGTCGGCGGCGCCGACCACCTCGATGGCGATGTCCTTGGTCGCGCCCTCGGCGTCGGCGACCAGCTGCCGGGCCAGGTCGGCGCAGACGGCCGTCACGGCGTCGTGCAGCGCGGCGCGGTCCGGGGTCACGCCGCTCGCCCCGCTGGCCAGCAGCAGCACGGTGTCGTTGGTCGACATGCAGCCGTCGGAGTCGACCCGGTCGAAGCGTGACCCGGGTGGCCGCCCGCAGCGCCTCGTCGAGCAGCGCGCTGTCGGCGACCGCGTCGGTGGTGAGCGACCGCAAGCATCGTGGCGAGCGCCGGGGCCAGCATCGCCGGCGCCCTTGGCCATCCCGCCGACCGTCCAGCCGTCGCCGGTACGCCACCGCGGTCTTGGCGACGGTGTCGGTGGTCCGGATCGCCTCGGCGGCGGCCGGCCCGCCGTCGCGCGGACAGCGCGGCGGCGGCCGCGGTCGACGCCCGGCAGCAGCCGGTCCATCGGCAGCCGCACGCCGATCAGGCCGGTCGAGCAGACCGCGACGCCGGGCGGCGCCGGTGCCGAGCGCGGCGGCCACGCGCTCGGCGGTGGCGTGGGTGTCGGCGAAGCCGTCCGGCCCGGTGCAGGCGTTCGCGCCGCCGGAGTTGAGCACCACGGCGCTCGACCCGGCCGCCGGCGACGACCTGCTCGGTCCACAGCACCGGCGCGGCCTTGCACCCGGTTGCCGGTGAACACGCCGGCGCCGGCCGCCAGCGGGCCGTCGTTGACCACCAGCGCGACGTCGGGCGCGCCGCTGGCCTTGAGCCCGGCGGTGACCGCCGGCGGCCCGGAAGCCCCGGGCGGCGGTGGCGCTCACGGCGCGACGCCGCTGGCCGACAGCCCGGCGGTCTCGGCCAGGCCGAGCGCAGGTTCGCGCACTGCAGCGCCTGGCCGGCGGCGCCCTTGCCGAGGTTGTCGAGCGCGCCACGACGACCGCCCGGCCGGCGTCGGTGTCGACCGCGACCTGCAGCTGGCAGGCGTTCGAGCCGGCGGTCGCGGCGGTGTGCGGCCACCGGCCGGCCGGCAGCAGGTGCACGAACGGCTCGGCGTCGTACGCCGCCGCGCAGCGCCTCGCGCAGCGCGTCGGCGGACGCCGGACGTAGCGGGCGGTGCAGGTCGCCAGGATGCCGCGCGGCATCGGCGCGAGCACCGGGGTGAACGACAGCGTCACCGGCGCCCCGGCCAGCCGCCCGAGGTTCTGCCGGATCTCGGGGGTGTGCTGGTGGCTCGCCGACCTTGTACGCCGACAGGTCGCCCATCACCTCGCTGCCGAGCAGCCCGGGCGTGGGGGCCCGGCCCGCCCCGCTGGTGCCGCTGGCGGTCGACGACGACGAGGTCGGACGGCTCGACGAGCCCGGCGGCCAGCAGCGGGCGCCAGCGCCAGCGTCATGGCGGTCGGCGTAGCAGCCGGGGCCGGCGATCCGCCGGGCACCGGCCAGCTCGGCGCGGAACAGCTCCGGCAGGCCGTACGGCCAGCTGCCCGGCGTACGGCGTGTCGTAGAAGCGCGCCCAGTCCGCGGCGCTCGGCCAGCCGGTGGTCCGCGCCGAGGTCGACGACCGGCAGGTCGGCCGGCAGCGCGGCGGCCAGCGCCGCCGACTGGCCGTGCGGCAGGGCCAGGAAGACGACGTCGGCCTCGGCCAGCCGTGGCCGGGTCGGTGGCGACGAACGCCCGGTCGACGAGCTGCGGCAGGCTGGGGTGCACGTCGGTCACCGGCGCGCCGGCGCTGCTGCCGGCGGCGACCGGCCCGAGCTCGAGGTCGGGATGGGCGAGCAGCAGGCGGAGCAGCTCGCCGCCCGCGTACCCGCTGGCGCCGGCGACTGCTGCTGTCAGGACCACCCGGTCACCATACACACCGCTGCATGACTACACGGAAGGCTGGCTGTGCATGCGGCGGCGACACGTGCGACAGGTTGCAGGTGCGGCAGGGAGGTCAGTCGCCGGCGACCAGCCGCAGGGTGCCCGCCTCGGGCGGCCCGGCGGCCATCGCGGCCACGTCGGTCTGCGGCCGGACGAACCGTCCGCTCAGCGCGTCGAGCTCGCCGTCGCCGATCCGCACGACCAGCCCGGCGACCGCCCCGGCCGGGGCCCAGCCGTCGGCCGGCGGCGCCAGCATGTCGGGGTGCGCCGCGGTGAAGCCGGCCGGGAAGCCGGTCGTCATGTCCGTCCGGGCCCGCCCGGGGCTGACCGACAGCGCCACGACGCCGGTGCCGGCCAGCTCGGCGGCCGCGGTCTCGACCAGCCGGTGGACGGCGGTCTTGCTGACGCCGTACGCCGACCCGGACGGGGTCGGGGCGTTGCCGAAGCCACTGCCCAGCGCGACGAAGCGGCCGGCCCCGCGGGCGACCATCCCCGGCAGCGCCGCCCACAGCGCGAGCTGCACGCCGCGCAGGTTCACCTCGACGTCACGCCACCAGTCGTCCGGCGCGGTCTGCCAGACCGGGCCGCCGGTGGCGAACCGGCCGGCGTTCGCCACCACCAGGCCCAGCGGCCCGAGCCGCTCCTCGGTGTCCTGCACCGCCGCCCGGACGGCGGCGGGCTCGGTCGCGTCCCCGGGCAGCGCCAGCGCGGCGCCCGCCGCGACGACCTCGTCGAGCGGCCCCGGGGCCCGTCCGGTGACGGCCACCGACCAGCCCGCCGCCGCCAGCGCCAGCGCGATGTCGCGGCCCAGGCCGCGGCCGCCGCCGGTGACGAGCGCGACGCGGGTCATGCGCCGCGCAGCACGGCGCCGACCCGGCGGCCGGCCTCCGCCACCGCGGCGTCGCGGGCACCGAGCACCTCGTGATCCTGCAGCGTGCGGTCGGGCGCGCGCAGCCGCAGCCCGAAGGCGAGCGAGCGCCTGCCCTCCCCCACCTGCGGTCCGGTGTAGACGTCGAACAGCTGCACCGCCTCGAGCAGCGGACCGGCACCGGCCCGCAGCGCGTGCTCGACGTCGGCGGCGGCGACGCGCTCGTCGACCACCAGCGCCACGTCGACCGAGGCCGGCGGGTAGTGCGACACGAGCGGGGCGGGCACCGGCGGCGCCGCCGCGGCGGCCGCGAGCAGCGCGTCCAGGTCCAGCTCGCCGGCGACCGCGCGCTCCGGCAGGCCGGTCGCGGCGACCGCGCGGGGGTGCAGCTCACCCGCCACGCCGACCCGGCGGCCGTCCAGCCGCAGCTCCGCGCACCGGCCCGGGTGCCAGCCGGGCTCGCTGCCGCGGACCACCTCCAGCGGCACGCCCAGCCCCCGGCCGAGCGCGAGCAGCGCCTCGACGGCGTCGGCCCAGTCCGCCGGACGGCCCTGCCGGCGCCCCGCCAGCAGGACGCCGGCGTGCCGGGGCTGCGCGGGCAGCGCGGCGTCCAGCGCAGCCAGCTCCTCGGCGGTCGGCCGGCCGGCCACCCCCGGGGTCGGTCGGCGAGGCTGCCGGTGCCGCGGAAGACCTGGCCGATCTCGAACAGCGCCACGTCCGGCAGCCCGCGGGCGACGTTGCGCAGCGCGGCGGTCACCAGCCCGGGGAGCAGCAGCGGCCGCAGCAGCGCCTCGGCCTCCGACAGCGGGTTGAGCAGCCGCGGCGCCTCCGGCGCCCCGCCGAGCGCGGCCAGCCGCTCCGGGGAGACGAACGGCGGGCTCACCACCTCGAGCAGCCCGGCCCCGGCCAGCACCCGGGAGGCGGTGCGGCGCAGCCGCTGCTGCGGCGTGAGGCCGCGGCCGGCCGGAGCGGCGGGCAGCGCCACCGGCACGGTGTCGTAGCCCTCCAGCCGGACGACCTCCTCGACCAGGTCGATCGGCGCCGTGAGGTCCGGCCGCCAGCTCGGTGGGCGCACGCTGAGCACGTCGCCGCCGGCCGGGTCGGCTCCCCGGCCGGCTCGACCAGGCAGCCCACGTCGCGCAACCGGGCCAGCACCACCTGCGGCGCGTACGCCCGGCCGGCGACCCGGCCCGGCAGGCTGACCGGCATCCGCAGCGCGGCGGCCGGCGGCCGGGAGTCGACGTCGGTGCGCCCGCCGGGCACCCCGCCGCCCAGCTCGGCGAGCAGCCGCACCGCCGCCTCCGCCGCGGCCTCGGCGAGCGCGGTGTCCACGCCGCGCTCGAACCGCTTGCTCGCCTCGCTCGGCAGCCGGTGCCGCCGCGCGCTGCGGGCCACCGTCACCGGCGCGAAGTGCGCCGCCTCGACGACGATGTCGCTGGTGGTGTCGCCGACCTCGGTGCTCGCGCCGCCCATCACGCCGGCGATGCCGATCGCGCCGGAGTCGTCGGCGATCACCAGGTCCTCGGGGTCGAGCAGCCGGTCGACCCCGTCGAGCGTCGTGAGCTTCTCGCCCGGCTCGGCCCGCCGGACGGTGATGCCGCCCTGCAGCCGGCTCCGGTCGTAGGCGTGCAGCGGCTGCCCCAGCTCGAGCATCACGTGGTTGGTGACGTCGACGGCCAGGCTGATCGAGCGCATCCCGGCCAGCACGAGCCGGCGCTGCAGCCACGCCGGCGACGCCGCCGAGACGTCGACCCCGGTCACCGTCCGGGCCACGAACCGGTCGCAGCCGGCCGGGTCGGCCACCCGCACCGGGTGCCCGTCCGGCGCCGCCGGCACCTCCCGCAGTCCCGGGTCGGCCAGCGCCAGCCCGTACGCGGTGGCCGCCTCGCGGGCGACCCCGCGCACGGACAGCACGTAGCCGCGGTCCGGGGTCACCGCGATGTCGAGCACCTCGTCGCGCAGCGCGAGCAGCTCGACCACGTCGGCGCCGAGCGGCGCGTCGTCGTCCAGCACCAGGATGCCGTCGCTGTCGCCGGACAGGCCCAGCTCGGCGGCCGAGCAGATCATCCCGTCCGAGGTGTGGCCGTACGTCGTCCGGGTCGCGATCGCGAACCCCCCGGGCAGCAGCGCCCCGGGCTGGGCGAACGCCACCCGGTTGCCGGGGGCGAAGTTCGTCGCCCCGCACACCACCTCGTGGGCGCGCGCGCCGACGTCGACGTGGCAGTACCGGATCGGCTTCTTGAAGCCGTCCAGCTCCTGGACGTCGAGCACCCGGCCGACGACGACGCCGGAGACGTCGTGGCCGACCCGGTGCACCTGCTCGACCTCCAGCCCGGCCCGGACCAGCGCCGTGGCCAGCTCGGTCGCGGGCGCGGTCAACCCCGGCACGAGGGTGCGCAGCCAGGACACGGGGACGCGCACGTCAGGCCTCCAGCCCGAACGGGAGGGTGAACCGCTGGTCACCCTCGTAGAAGTCACGGATGTCGGTGATGCCGTGCCGGAACATCAGGGTCCGGTCCAGGCCCATCCCGAAGGCGAACCCGCTGTACCGCTCGGGGTCGACGCCGCAGGCCACCAGCACGGCCGGGTGAACCATCCCGCAGCCGCCGACCTCGATCCAGCCCTCGCTGGAGCAGACCCGGCACGGCTCGCCGCCCGGCGTCGCGGACGCGCCGCGGCAGGCGAAGCACTGCACGTCGAGCTCGGCGCTGGGCTCGGTGAACGGGAAGTACGCCGGTCGCAACCGGGTCGCGAGGCCGGCACCGAACATCTCCGACGCGAACGCGTCCAGCGTGCCGCGCAGGTGCGCCATCGTCAGCCCCTCGTCGACCGCCAGCCCCTCGAGCTGCGCGAAGACCGGTGAGTGGGTGGCGTCCAGCGCGTCGGCCCGGAACACCCGGCCCGGGCAGACGACGTAGACCGGCAGGTCCCGGTCGAGCAGCGAGCGCACCTGCACCGGGCTGGTGTGCGTGCGCAGCACCAGCCCGCTCCCCTCCGGAGCCACGAACAGGGTGTCCTGCATCTCGCGGGCGGGGTGGTCGGGCGGGAAGTTGAGCGCGTCGAAGTTGAACCACTCGTGCTCGACCTCGGGTCCCTCGGCCACCTCCCAGCCCATCGCCACGAACACGTCGACGGCCCGCTCCTGCAGCGTCGTGAGCGGGTGCCGCGCGCCCGTCGGGAGCCGGCCCGGCAGGGCGCTGACGTCCACCGCCTCGGCGACCAGGGCCCGCTCGTCGCGCTCGGTCTCCAGCTCGACCCGGCGTGCGTCGTACGCCTCCCGGACGGCGGCGAGCACCACGTTCACCCGACGACCGGCCTCCGCGCGGTCCCCGGGCGGCAGGGAGCCCAGCTCCCGGCGGGCCAGCGCGACCGGGCTGCGGTCGCCCAGCGTGCCGGTCCGGGCGGCGGCCAGGGCCGGCAGGTCCGGCGCGGCGGCGTACCGGTCGAGCGCCTCGGCGCGGGCGCGCTCGAGGGCCTCGGGTGTGAGCAGGTCGGACACGGGACGGGAGCTCCAAGCACGAGAGAACGGCGTCGGCGCCAGTCTCGCAGGCGTCGCCGCCGGAGCGCGGCGCCGCGTCCGGGCCTACATGAACGACGGCGTCCCCGCGGGCAGCACGAACCGGAACGCCGCGCCGCCGGAGGCCGCCCGGCGCACCTCGACGGAGCCGCCGTGCGCCTCGACCAGCCCCTTGACGATGTACAGGCCCAGTCCGGTGCCGGCCCGCCGGCTGCCGCGCCAGAACCGCCGGAACACCCGGGAGGCGACCTCGGCGGGGATGCCCTCGCCCTCGTCGGAGACGACCACCTCGACCCCGTCGTCCCAGGGCGCGACGCTGCAGCGTCAGGGTCCCCGCGCCGTGCCGCAGACCGTTCTCGACGAGGTTGCCCAGCACCTGGTCGAGCTTGTCCGGGTCGGCCCACACCTCGGGCAGGCCGGCCGCGACCTCGGTGACGAAGCGCTCGGCGGGCACGCCGGAGGCGACCTGGCCGGCGACCGCGCGGCGGACCGCGGCCGGCACGTCGACCACCTGCCTGCGGACCTCCAGCCGGCCGGCGTCGATGCGGCTGACGTCGAGCAGCTCGGTGAGCAGCCGGGTGACCCGGTCCGCGTCGGCGTTGACGGTCTGCAGCATCACCTTCTTCTGCTCGTCGGTGAACCGGTCCCAGCGGGCGAGCAGCGTGGCGGTGAAGCCCTTCACGCTGGTGAGCGGGGTGCGCAGCTCGTGCGACACGGTGCTGACCAGGTCGGCGCTGCTGCGCTCGCTGCGCTCCCGGCTGCGGTCGTCGCGCAGACCCACCACGAGCCGCTCCAGGGCGCGGTCCGGCCCGCGCACGTACGTCGCGGTGACGTGCACGACCCGTGCCGTCCGGGCAGGCACAGCCGGCGCTCGGGCTGGCGGGTCCGCGACCGCAGCCCGCCGTACGGGTCGGTGCAGGCCCACCAGTCGCGGCCCTGCTCGTCCGACAGCGGCAGCACGTCCGATAGGTCCCGGCCGACGGCCACGTCGGCGGACACGTCGAGAACGCGCTCGGCCGCCGCGTTCACGGCTGCACGACCTGGCCGCGGTCGTCGGCGACGACGCACACCGTCCGGCAGTTCGTCGTAGTTCGGTTTCTCGAGCACCGCACCTCCGTCGGCGACGGGACTCCCCCGCTCGTGATCGACTACCCGGAACAGTACGACCTGACGGACCCCGGGAACAGGTCCCGCGTCCCGTTCGACCGTTTCGGGCGGCCCGGCCGTGCGCGGCCGGCGGCGTCAGCGCCGCTGGGCTCGGGCCGAGGCGTACAGGCAGACCGCGGCGGCGGCCGGCAGGTTGAGCGACTCGGCGCGGCCGTGGAGCGGGACCCGGACCCGCCGGTCGGCGGCCGCGAGGACCTCGGACGGCAGGCCGTGCGCCTCGGTGCCGAACACCCAGGCGGTGGGGCCGGCGAGCGCCCCGGCGTCGACGCAGGTCGTCGAGGTCGTCCTCGCCGCGCGCCGCTGGTGGCCAGCACGGCCACGCCCGCGCGGCCGCAGCGCGGCGACCGCGTCCAGCGCCGGCCAGTGCGGTCACGACCGGCAGGTGCCACAGGCTGCCGGCCGAGGCCCGGACGCACTTGCCGCCGTGCGGGTCGGTCGAGCCCTCGGTGAACACCACCGCGTCGGCGCCGGCGGCGTCGGCGGTGCGCAGCACCGTCCCGGCGTTGCCGGGGTCGTTCGACCGCGTCGAGCACCGCGACCAGGCGCGGCCGGTCGGGCAGCCGGTCCGGCGAGGTCGTCGAGCAGCGGCGGCGACGCCCAGCACGCCCTGCGGCGAGACCGTCTCGGCCATCGCCGCGAGCACCGCCTCCGGGCACGACCGTCACCGGCGTGCCCGCGGCGCGGGCGGCGTCCTGGAGCTCGCCGGCGGCGTGCGGGCTGAACAGCTCGTGCAGCCCGCCGGCGGCGAGCGCCTCGCGCACCGCCTGCGGGCCCTCGACGACGAACCGCCGCTCGGCCACGCGGGCCGAGCGGCGGTGCAGTCGTCGTACGGCCTGGACCCGCGGGGAGCGGGTCGAGGTCGGACCGGGCTGGCTCAGGCGACGTCCCGGTCGGCCTGCGCCTGCGCGTCGGCCGGCAGGGCGGCCGCGGGCAGCTCGACGAGCGCGGCGAAGGCCGGCGCGTCGGTGACGGCCAGGTCGGCCAGGACCTTGCGGTCCACCTCGATCGCCGGCGATCTTCAGGCCCTGCATGAAGCGGTTGTACGTCATGCCGTTCAGCCGGGCGGCAGCGTTGATGCGCTGGATCCACAGCTGGCGGAAGTCACCCTTGCGCTTCTTGCGGTCGCGGTACTGGTAGGTGGCCGAGTGGAGCACCTGCTCCTTGGCCTTGCGGTACAGGCGGCTGCGCTGACCGCGGTAGCCGCTGGCCAGCTCGAGCGTCTCGCGACGCTTCTTGTGGGCGTTGACAGCCCTCTTCACGCGTGCCACGGGGGTTCCGTTCTCTCGTCAGGTCTGGCGTCGGGTGGGAGGGCTAGCGGCCGAGCAGCTTCTTGACGGTCGCGCGGTCGGCCGGGGCCACCTCGGAGGTGCCGGACAGGCGCCGCGTGACCTGGCTGCTCTTGTGCTCGAGCAGGTGCCGCTTGCCGGCGCGCTGGAAGAGCAGCTTGCCGCTGCCGGTCACCTTGAAGCGCTTCTTGGCGCCGCTGTGCGTCTTCTGCTTGGGCATGGGGTGGGCCGTCGTCTCTCTCGTTCGCTGTGCTCGGGCGCCCGTGCGGGCGGTGGCGGGGGTGCGCTGCGGGGCAGCGTCAGGCCGACTCGGACGAGGCCACGTCGGCCTTGCGCTCGTCGGCCTTGCCGGCCGCCTCGGCCTTCTTCAGGTCGGCGGCGTTCTTGTGCGGCGCGAGAACCATGATCATGTTGCGGCCGTCCTGCTTGGGAGCCGCCTCGACGAAGCCGAGGTCCTGGACGTCCTCGCCGAGCCGCTGCAGCAGCCGGTAGCCGAGCTCGGGCCGCGACTGCTCGCGCCCCCGGAACATGATCGTGATCTTGACCTTGTCGCCCTGCTTGAGGAAGCGGACGACGTGGCCCTTCTTGGTCTCGTAGTCGTGCGGGTCGATCTTGGGGCGGAGCTTCATCTCCTTGATGACCGTGAGCACCTGGTTCTTGCGGCTCTCACGGGCCTTCTGCGCCGCCTCGTACTTGAACTTCCCGTAGTCCATGAGCTTGCAGACCGGCGGGTCGGGCCATCGGAGCGACTTCGACGAGGTCGAGATCGCTGTCCTGGGCGAGCTTGAGCGCCTCGCCGATGGCGACGATGCCGACCTGCTCACCGTTCGGACCGACCAGGCGCACCTCGGGGACGCGGATCCGGTCGTTGATGCGGGGTTCAGCGCTGATGGGGCCTCCTGGGTGTGTGCGCTGCAGGGGCCCGACACGACGAAGGGCCCCGCGCGACGCGCAGGGCCCACTCCCCCGCTGCGAGGCGGGGACGGCCCGGGCTCCGGGGAGCCGTCGGGCCGACCGGACCCGTCACCGCCGGCGGACCGGGGCGATCGGGTGGGAGGTGGGACCTCCGCTTTCGCGGTGCTCGCCCGCCGCGCACCGGGCCGGAGCTCGGTCGCGCGAACAGGCTCGTACCGGGTCGCCCTGCAAGACTAGCAGGGTGAGCACCCCCTCCGAGGCCGACCGCCCGCAGTCCCCCGACCGCCCGCAGTCCGCCGGCCGCACCCCGGAGCGCGACCTGGCCGAGGTCCCGGCCGCCGAGGTCGTCGCCGCCGCGGCCGTGCACCTGATGAGCGCCGCCGCCGTGAAGTGCGGCCTCGCCGAGGAGGGCCCCGGCGCGCGCGACCTCGACGAGGCCCGCAAGCTCATCGGGGCGCTGGCCGGCCTGGTCGCCGCCGCGCGCCCCGACCTCGGCATCCACGCCGCCCCGCTGCTGGACGGCGCTCCAGGCCCTGCAGGCGGCGTTCCGGGAGGCCTCCCCCGAGCCCGACGCGCCCGGCGAGGGCCCCGGCGAGCGGCTGGTCCGCCCGCGCTGACCCGCGGCGACCCGCGCGCCGACCCGCCCCGGGCTGCGTGGGGCTCACCGCCGGCTCCACCACCGCCGTCCCGGGGCCGGGACCGGCACCGGCTGGCCGGGCCCGTCCGCCGAGACGGCCGCCAGGTCCAGCCCGGCGGCCGGCAGGGCGTCGCCGAGCCGGGTCCGCACCCGCTCGGCCAGACCGGCCAGCTCGGCCGCCCCCAGGTCGGTCACCAGGCCCAGCACCGGTCCGTCCGGCCCGACCAGCAGCCGGGCAGCGCGGACCGGCTCCCCGGTCAGGGCCCGGCCCAGCGCCGCCAGCAGCGCCGGCGGGACGGCCGGGCCGGCGACCAGCTCGACGGGCGCGGCCCGGGTCGACAGCGCGGCGCCGGCCACCGGCACCCGGCCCGCCGCGAGCTCGACCAGCACCGGGCCGGTCACCGCCAGGGCCCGGCCGGTCGGGTCCAGCAGCAGCGCGCGCGCCCCGTCGTCCAGGGCGGTACGACACGCCAGCGGCCCGGCGACCGGCACCGGGCGGGCCTCCGGTCGCCAGCGCTGCACCTCGTGGCCGTCCAGGAAGGCCGGCAGCGCCCGGTCCCCCCGGGACGACACCAGGCTCAGCAGCGTCATCTCCGCGGAAGACTCCTCGCGCAGCCCGGCGACCGCGGACGGCCGCGTGTCGAGCGCGGCCGCGGCCAGCGGCAGGAACACCCGGGCCCCGGCCAGGGCGGCGTGCACCTCGCTGCGCCGCGCCGGCGAGCCGTCGTCGGCGGCGAGCGCCGCGGTCAGCCGGGCGTCCGGGCGCCCGTCGTCGGCGGCCCGGCCGGCGCCCGGCAGCGGGCGGCTCACGACGCCCGGGACGCCGCGAGCAGCTCGCGCAGCGCCAGGACCGCCCGGACCGCGTGCTCCTTGTCGTTGGCCTGCACCGCGAGCAGCGCGACGGTGTCGTCGTCCTGCAGCTCCAGGCTGGCCCACGGCGAGCCGGCGTCGAGCCGGACCGCGCGGACGACCTGCCAGGGCAGCACCCGCTCGCCCAGCACGTTCCGGACCCGCACGACGGAGGCGTCCGCGCAGACGCGGGCCCGGGTGAAGCCCAGGACGGCTCCGGCGGCCAGCAGGCCGAAGACGACCATCGCGACCTGGTCGGCCAGGCCGAAGACCTGCGCGTCCCCGCCGGTCCGCAGCGCGACCGCGACGACGCTGAACACGGCCACGAGCAGCACCGCGGCGAACCAGGCGACCCGCACCAGCCGGATCGGCCGGATGACCACCGGGGCGCTCACCGCGGGCTCGTGGCGAGGCCGCGGGCCGGCCGGCCCGGAAGTCCGCTGATCCCGACGGCGACCATCGTCAGCACCGCGCCGAGCACCGTGTACGGCGACAGGGCGGCGTTCGGCGGCGGCGCCGCCACGTCCAGCAGCACGCCGGTGCCGAGCTGCCCGGCGACCACCGCGAGGCCCAGGCGCAGCACCCCGAGGGTGCCGACGACGGCCGCGGCGACCGCGACGGAGACCGCCCCCATCGGGCCACCGAGGTAGAGGTACCACTGGGCGAGCCCCGGGACCGCGCCGACGTCCAGGCCACCGGCGGCCGCCCGGGCCAGCAGCCCGACGCAGAGCGCGGCCAGGCCGACCGTGAAGTTGACGGCGCCGGCGACCGCGGCGTCCCCGGTGACGCTGCGGACCCGGCCGTTCAGCGCCTGCTGCACCGCCGAGCCCACGCCGGCGGCGACGACCAGCACCAGCAGCAGCGGCGCGACCTGGCGGGCTCCGGAGCCCAGCAGGCTGACGGCCACCGCGAGCAGGCACAGCGCCGCGCCGGCCAGCCGCGGCCCGGTCAGCCGGAGCCGCCCGGCCGGGCCCAGCCCGGCCCGGTCGGTGGCCAGCGCGCCGCTGGTCTGCCCGGCCACCAGCCCGACCGACAGCAGCGCCACGCCGAGCACCGGCGCGGCGGCCGCGCCGACCGCGACCAGCGCCGCGCCGCCGAGCCCGCCGAGCCGCTCCCACCAGCGGGTGCCGGGCAGGGCCGCCAGGGCGCGGCGCGAGCGCGGGCGGGTCGCGACGACGACGACCAGGCAGGCCAGGCCGGTGCCGAAGGAGAGCGCGGCCACGACGAGCGCGTCCCCGAGGGACTCCTGCAGGCCGGCGTTGAGCCGCTGCTGCCCGGCCAGCGCGGCACCGGCACCCGCGGCGGCCAGCAGCGCGAGCCGGACCGCGAACGGTCCGGCCGCAGGCGCGGGCACTACTCGACGATCTTCGAGATCGGCAGCTCGAGGATGTCCCGCGCGCCCGCGCTGCGCAGCGCCGGGATGAGCTCGTTCACGCCGAGCTTGGGCACCACGGTCTCCAGCGCCCGGGCCTCGCCGCTGGCCAGGCTCATCACCGTCGGCGAGCCCATCGCCGGCAGCACCGCCAGGACCGCGTCCAGCCGGTCGATGTCGACGTTGAGCTTGAGCAGCACGTGACCGCGCGCCCGCAGCGCGCCCTGCAGGAGCAGGACCACGTCGTCCATCGCGGCGCGCTTGTCGGGGTCCTCGTACGCCTCCCGGTTGGCGAGCAGCTCGGTGCGGCTGGTCAGCAGCGTGGCGATCACCTTCAGGCCGGCCTTGCGCAGCGACGAGCCGGTCTCGGTCAGGTCGACGATCGCGTCCACGATGTCCGGGATCTTGGCCTCGGTGGCCCCGTGGCTGGTGAAGACCTTGGCCTTGACGCCGTGCTCCTCGAGGTAGCGCCGGGTCGTCTCGGGCATCTCGGTGGAGATCCGCACCCCGTCCGGCAGGTCGGCCGGGGACTCCCAGGGCGACTCCTTCGGCACCGCGAGCACCACCTTCACGACCGCCTCGCCGGCCCGGCCGCCGCCGATCTCACCGAGGCTGACGACGTCGGCGCCGGTCTCGGTCACCCAGTCGCGGCCGCTGATGCCCAGGTCGAAGATCCCCTGCTCGACGTAGGTCGGGATCTCCTGCGGGCGCAGGAACCGGACCTTGCCGATCCGCGGGTCGGCGATCCGCGCGTGGTAGTCGCGGTCGGACCCCCGGACGACGGTCAGGTCGGCGGAGCTGAACAGCTCGAGAACCTGCTTCTCGAGGCTGCCCTTGGGCAGGACGACGGCGAGCAACGAAGGGCCCTTCGGATCGGGAGGTGGTCCGGCGCGGGTCTCAGGCGCCGGTGCGCAGGGCGCGCAGCGTGCGGGCGGTGTCCAGAGCGGCGAGGGTGGCCTCGCGCCCCTTGTCCTCGGCGGAGCCCGGCAGCCCGGCCCGGTCCAGGGCCTGCTGCTCGGTGTCGCAGGTCAGGACGCCGTTGCCGACCGGGGTGCGGCAGTCCAGCGAGACCCGCGTCAGACCCATGGTGACGGCGTCGCAGACGTACTCGAAGTGGGGGGTGCCACCGCGCACCACCACGCCCAGCGCCACCACCGCGTCGTGGTGCACCGCGAGCGCCTGGGCGACCACCGGCAGCTCGACGGCGCCGCTGACCCGCACCACGGTCGGCTCGTCGACCCCGCAGTCCTGCGCGGTCCGCAGCGCCGAGGCGAGCAGCGCCTCGGTGACCTGCTCGTGCCAGCGCGTCGCGACCACCGCCAGCGACAGGCCGTGCGCGTCCACCGGCCGGGCCGCGGGGGCGCCGGCGCCGCTCACGACACCTCCGTCGCGGTCGGCAGCGCGTCGGCCACGGCCTCGGTGGCCTCGTCCTCGAACGCGGCCAGCCCCGGCAGGTCGTGGCCCATCCGGTCGCGCTTGGTCTTGAGGTAGCGCAGGTTCTCCGGCGTCGCGAGGGTGGGCAGCGGCACCCGGCCGATGATCTCCAGGCCGTAGCCCTCGAGGCCGGCGCGCTTGGTCGGGGTTGTTGGTCAGCAGGCGCATCGCTGCGCACCCCGAGGTCGGCCAGGATCTGCGCGCCGGTGCCGTAGTCCCGGGCGTCGGCCGGCAGCCCCAGCTCGAGGTTGGCGTCGACCGTGTCCGCGCCGTCGTCCTGGAGCTGGTAGGCCTGCAGCTTGTGCATCAGGCCGATGCCGCGGCCCTCGTGGCCGCGGACGTACAGCACGACACCGCGGCCGTCCTCGCGCGACGGCCGCCAGCGCCGCCGACAGCTGCGGACCGCAGTCGCAGCGCAGCGAGCCGAACACGTCCCCGGTCAGGCACTCGGAGTGCACCCGCACCAGCACGTCCTCGCCGTCGCCGATCTCGCCGCGCACCAGCGCGACGTGCTCGATGCCGTCGATGACCGAGTCGGTAGCCGACGGCCCGGAAGTCGCCGTGCTCGGTCGGGATGCGCGCCTCGGCGACCCGCTGCGACCTGCTTCTCGTAGCGCCGGCGGTAGGCGATCAGGTCGGCGATCGAGATGATCCGCAGGCCGTGCTCGTCGGCGAAGACCTGCAGCTCGCGGCAGCCGCGCCATCGTGCCGTCCTCCTGCGACGATCTCGCAGATCACCCCGGCCGGGCGCAGGCCGGCCAGCCGCGCCAGGTCGACGGCCGCCTCGGTGTGGCCGGGCCGGCGCAGCACGCCGCCCGGCTTGGCGCGCAGCGGGAAGACGTGACCCGGGCGGACCAGGTCGTAGGCGGTGGTGGCCGGGTCGGCGAGCATCCGGATGGTCCGGGCCCGGTCGGCGGCGGTGATGCCGGTCGTGACGCCCTCGCGGGCGTCGACGCTGACGGTGAACGCGGTCTGCATCCGCTCGGTGTTGTGCGGCGCCATCTGGCCGAGCTCGAGGTGGTCCAGGGCCTCCTCCTCCAGCGGCACGCAGAGCAGGCCCCGGCAGTGCGTCATCGTGAACGCCACCAGCTCGGGGGTGGCCAGCTCGGCCGCGAAGACGATGTCGCCCTCGTTCTCCCGGTCCTCGTCGTCGACGACCACGACCGGCCGGCCGGCCCGGATGTCGTCGATCGCCTGCTCGATGCCGGCGGCCTGCTCGGGTGTCACGTCGTGCCCTTCGCTGCGGACGGGCCGGCCGGGACGACCCCGGCCAGCAGGAGCTTCTCGACGTACTTGGCGAGCACGTCGACCTCGAGGTTGACGGGGTCCCCGAGGGTCTTCGCGCCCAGGGTGGTCAGACCGAGCGTGGTCGGGATGAGGCTGACCTCGAACCAGCCCGGCTCGACCGCGGTCACGGTCAGCGAGACGCCGTCGACGGTGATCGAGCCCTTCTCGACGACGTACCGGTCGAGCCCGGCGGGCAGCGCGAGCCGGACGACCGTCCAGTGCTCGTCGGGGCGCCTGTCGAGCACCGACGCCGATGCCGTCGACGTGGCCCGGCACGACGTGCCCGCCGAGCCGGTCGACGAGCCGGACCGCCCGCTCCAGGTTGACCCGGCTGCCGACGCCGAGCGCCCCCAGGCACGAGCGCTGCAGCGTCTCGCGCATCACGTCCGCGGTGAACGTGCCGTCGGCGCTGTCGACCACGGTCAGGCAGACCCCGTTGACCGCGATCGAGTCGCCGTGCGACGCGTCCGACGTCACGTCGGGCCGGCGCACCGTGATCCGCGCCGCGTCGGCCGGTCCTCCCAGCCGACCACCTCGCCGAGCTCCTCGACGATGCCGTGAACACTCAGATCCTCCTGGAGTCGGGCCGGTCGGGCGCCCCGTGCGGGCGCAGCACCAGCCGTACGTCGTCGCCGAGCCGTGTGACGTCGTCCAGTCGCAACCGGACGCGCCTCGGTGATCGTTCCCACGCCCGCGCCGGCCAGCGCGGCCGGCCCGGCGCCCAGCAGGGTCGGGGCGACGTAGCCGACCACCCGGTCGACCAGCCCGGCCGCGCAGGAACGCCCCGGCGAGCGTCGGCCCGCCCTCCAGCAGCACGCCGACGACGCCCCGGGCCGCCAGCGCGGCCAGCGCCTCGGCCGGGGCGTCGGCGAGCACCAGCGCCGGGCGCACCCGGGCGCCGGGCGGGGTCCGGCCGGTCCGGTCCAGCACGACCCGCAGCGGCTGGCGACCCGGGTCGGGGCGCACGGTCAGCGCGCGGGTCGTCGGCGAGCACGGTGCCCACCCCGACCAGCACGGCGTCGGCCTCGGCGCGCAGCCGGTGCACGTCGGCGCGGGCCACCGGCCCGGTGATCCACCGGCTGCTGCCGTCCGCGGCGGCCGAGCGCCCGTCCAGGGTCGCCGCGTACTTCCAGGTGACGTGCGGCCGCCCGGTGCGCTGCGCGGTCAGCCAGGCCTCCAGCGGGCCGACGGCCACCTCGTCGGCCAGCAGCCCGACCTGCACGTCGACGCCCGCGGCCCGCAGCTCGTCGGCACCGCCGCCGGCGGCCGCCGTCGGGTCGGCGCAGGCGACCACCACCCGGGCCACCCCCGCCTCGGTCAGCGCGCGGGTACACGGCCCGGTCCGGCCGGTGTGCCGGCACGGCTCCAGGGTGACCACGACGGTCCCGCCGCGGGCCCGCGGCCCGGCCGCGGCCAGCGCGAGGACCTCCGCGTGCGGACCGCCGGGCGGTGCGGTCGCGCCGGTCCCGGCGAGCTCGCCGCGGGCGTCCAGCACGACGGCGCCGACCGGCGGGTTGGGGCTGGTGGTGCCGAGCACGCCGGCGGACGCGGCCAGCGCCGCGCGCATCGCCTCGCGCTCGTCCACCCGCACCTCCTCCGTCGCCGCACGGGCGCACCGGGAGGAGGCAGGCAGGTGCGCCCACCCCGCGCGCTCCCTCTCCTCCGGACTCTCACCGTCGGTCCCGGAGTTCCACCGGGTCCACCGCCGGCTGGCTGCCGGCGGGTCGCGGACTGTCACCGCCGGTCCTGACTTGCACAGGTCCCGGTGCGCGCGTGACTGTCCGGCCCATCCTCGCACGCGGCTCAGCCGCGCCGGTCCACCGCGACCGTCGAGCCGGGTGTGCCCTTCGCCACCGTCTTCATCTCGCCGGCCGCCGCCACGACGGCCCGGTGGTCGCGCGGCGAGCCGTCCGCCAGCGCCACGCCGATGCTCACCGACACCAGCGGGTGGCGCCGCAGCACCCCGCGGCGGTCGACGGCCTCCAGCCCGCCGGCGGCGGCGTGCGCCGGGTCGTACAGCGCCGCCACCGCGTCGTCGAAGGCCGCGGCCGCCCGCGCGCACAGCGGCTCGGCCTGCTCGGGGGTGCACACGACGACGAAGTCGTCGCCGCCGACGTGCCCGACGAACGGCGCCGGCGCCCCCGCCGTCGCCGCGGCGAGCTGCAGCCGGGAGGCGGCCAGCAGCAGCAGGCCGTCGCCCCGCTGGAAGCCGTACGCGTCGTTGAAGCTCTTGAACTCGTCGAGGTCGACGTGGCAGACCGCGTACGGCCGGCCCCGCGCCGCCCGCTCGGCGACCTCCCGGTCGATGCGGGCGTTGCCCGGCAGCCCGGTGAGCGGCGAGGCCGCCCGGGCGTCGGCGGTGCGGCGCAGCGTCGCGCGCAGCCGCGCGACGAGCTCGAAGGTGTCGAACGGCTTGGCCAGGTGGTCGTCCGCGCCGGACGCCAGGGCGACCGAGCGGTCGGCGGCGCCGCCGGCCGCGCTGAGCAGCACCACCGGGACCGCCGCGGTCGACGGCGCCGAGCGCAGCAGCCGCAGCAGCGCCAGGCCGCCGTCCGGCGGGACCTCGTCGTCCACGACGACCAGGTCCGGGACGCGCCGGGCCGCCGACGCCAGCGCGGCGGGCACGTCGGCCACCACCGTCACGTCCAGCACCTCCGCCTCGAGCACGGCGCGCAGGTGCCGCCCGACCGCCGGGTCGGCGTCGACGAGCAGCACCCCGGCGCTCATCCGACCCGGGGAGCGGCCGCCGACAGGGCGGCGGCCCGCAGGGCGTCGACGGCGCCGGCCGGGTCCTGCGCGCCGTACACGGCGCTGCCGGCCACGAACACGTCCGCGCCGGCCTCGGCGCACCGCTCGATCGTGTCGGCGCCGATCCCGCCGTCGACCTGCAGCCACACGTCCAGGCCGGTGCCCCGGATCGCCGCGCCGGCAGCGCCGCACCTTGGGCAGCACCTCGTCGAGGAACCCCTGCCCGCCGAAGCCCGGCTCCACCGTCATGACCAGCAGCATGTCGAGCTCGGGGAGCAGGTCGACGTACGGCTCGACCGGGGTGGCCGGCCGCAGCGCCATGCCCGGCCCGGGCCCCGGCCGCCGCAGCGTGCGGGCCAGCTCGACCGGGGCCGCCGGCCGCCTCGACGTGGAAGGTCACGCTGTCGGCCCCGGCCTCGGCGTAGCTGCGGCGCCCAGCGGTCCGGGTCCTCGATCATGAGGTGGCAGTCGACCGGGGTCGGGGTGGCGGCCAGCAGCGAGCGCGACCACCGGCAGGCCCAGCGTCAGGTTCGGGCACGAAGTGGTTGTCCATCACGTCGACGTGCAGCCAGTCGGCGTGCCCCTCGACCCGGCGCGGCCTCGTCGGCGAGCCGGGCGAAGTCGGCGGACAGGATGCTGGGGCTGATCAGCGCTCGGGACACCCGGCCGAGCCTACGGCGGGCGTCAGGCCGGCCGGCGCAGCAGCGCGAGGAACATCGCGTCGGTGCCGTGCCGGTGCGGCCACAGCTGCACGGTCGGGCCCGGCGCCGAGGTCGGGCACGCCGGGCAGCAGCGGCCGGGCGTCGAGCAGCTCGCACGTCCCGGAGTGCGGCGCAGCGCGTCCGACACCGGCACGACGGTCTCGGCCAGGTGCGGCGAGCAGGTCACGTAGGCGACCACGCCGCCCGGCCGGACCGCCGCGAGCGCCGGCCGCCAGCAGCTCGCGCTGCAGCTCGGCCAGCGGCGGCAGGTCCGCTGGGCTGCCGGCGCCAGCGCGCCTCGGGCCGGCGGCGCAGCGCGCCCAGGCCGGTGCACGGCGCGTCGAGCAGCACCCGGTCGAAGCGCTGCCGTCGGCGACCGGGCGGGTGCGGCGCGTCGGCCGTCCACGCACCTCGACGTCGCAGCCCCGGCAGCCCGAGCGGACCAGCCGGGCCCGGTGCGGCGCACCTCCAGCGCCGGTCAGCCGGGCGCCGCGGCCGGCGGCGAGCGCCGCCGAGCAGCGCGGCCTTGCCGCCCGGGCCGGCGCACAGGTCGAGCCACGCCGCGTCGGGGCCCTCGAGCGGCGCGCGCGGCCAGCGCCAGCGCGACGAGCTGGCTGCCCTCGTCCTGCACGCCGGCGCGGCCGTCCCGCACCGGCGGCCAGCGTCGCCGGGGTCGCCGCCGGCCAGCCGGACGGCGTACGGCGACCACGGGCCCGGCGGTGCCGCCGGAGCGCCGCGACCAGCTCGTCCCGCGGTCGATCCGGCCGGGCCACCAGGTGCACCTCGGGCGCGGTCGTCGTCGGCCAGCAGCGCGGCCCGGGTCTCGCTCGAGGTCGCCGCCGAGCGCGTCGCGCGAAGCGCCCGACGATCCACTGCGGGTGGTTGGTGGCCAGCGCCAGCCTGCTCGAGCGGGTCGGCCCGGCGCCAGCTCGGCGCAGCCAGCCCTCCAGGTCGCGGGCGGCGACCTTGCGCAGCACCGCGTTGACGAAGCCCGGCCGGCCCGGCGGTCGCACCCGGCCGGGCCAGGTCGACGGTGGTGCCGACCGCGGCGTGCGTCGGGACCCGGGTGCGCAGCAGCTGGTAGGCGCCGAGCCGCAGCAGGTCCAGCACCGGCGGGTCCAGCTCGGTCCAGCGGCCGGTCGACGCAGGCCGGCGAGCACCGCGTCGAGGGTGCCCTGCGCGCGCAGCGTGCCGTAGGCGAGCTCGGTGGCGAAGCGCGGCGTCCCGGCCGGTCCAGCCGGCGCTCGCGCAGCAGGCCGGGCAGCACGCAGGTTGGCGTAGGCGTCGCGCTCGCCGGACGGCCGGCGAGCACGTCGTAGGCGGTCAGCCGGGCCGGGTCGGACGCCGGGGCACGCAGCCGCGGCGCCTTCGGCGGCTTCGGCCCGGCGGCGCCGGGTGCCCGGCCGGTCGGCCGCCGGCCGGCGGCCGGGGCCCGCCACGGGGCGCGGCGGGGGCGGTGCTGACCGGTCATCGGCTCCTCATCCCAGCGTCTCGCCCGCAGCCGGGCGCGCGCCGCGCGCCCAGTCGGCGGCCGGCATCATCGGCCTTGCCCGCCGGCTGGACCTCGCCGAGCCGGACCGCGGTCGTGCCCGGTGCCGACCAGCACCCGTCGGCCGACCGACAGCTCGCCGGGCGGCCAGCGCCGTCGCCCGGCCGGCTCGCACCGGGCCGAGCTTGAGCCGGTCGTCCGCGCCACGTCGTCCAGGCGCCGGGCGCCGGGGTGCAGGCCCGGACCCGGCGGTCCACCGCGGACGCCGGCGGCCGACCAGTCGACCCGGGCGTCGTCCGCGGTGATCTTCGGGGCGAGCGAGACGCCCGTCGGCCGGCTGCGGGCGCGGCCGCAGCGCGCCGGTCGTCGATGCCGTCCAGGGTGGCGACGAGCAGCCCGGCGCCGGCCGACGGCGAGCCGGTCGAGCAGGTCGCCGGCGGTGTCGCGCGGGCCGGACCGGCTCGGTGACCACGCCGTAGCACCGGGCCGGTGTCGAGGCCCTCCTCCAGCAGGAACGTCGACGCGCCGGTGACCTCGTCGCCGGCCAGCACCGCGTGCTGCACCGGCGCGGCGCCGCGCCAGGCGGGCAGCAGCGAGAAGTGCAGGTTGACCCAGCCGTGCCGGCGGGACGGCCAGCGCGGCCGGGGGCACCAGCGCGCCGTAGGCGACCACCGGGCACGCAGTCCGGCGCAGCTCCGCGCAGCCGGTCGCAGGAACTCCGGCTCGCGCGGCGAGCGGGGCGTGAGCACCGGCGATGCCGGCGCTCGTCGGCCCAGCTCGCGCGACCGGGGACGGCCGCAGCGGCGCGGCCGCGGCCGGCGGGCGCGTCGGGGCGGGTCAGCACGGCGACGACCTCGTGGCCGCTGCGCCAGCAGCGCCTCGCAGGCGCGGGCAGCGCGGCGGCGGGGGTGCCGGCGAAGACGAGCCTCACCGTGCCGGTCTCACCGTGCCGAGCCGAACAGCGGGTGCGGGCTGGCCTTGACCGTGACCGGTCGGCTCGCCGGCCCACTCGGCCTCGCGGATCGCCTGCATCGCGGCCTTGCGGCGCCTCGGCGTCGAGCCGGTCGACGAACAGCACGCCGTCGAGGTGGTCGGTCTCGTGCTGGACGCAGCGGGCCAGCAGGTCGCGAGCCCTCGACCGTGCACCGGGTCGCCGTGCATGTTCCAGCCCGTGGCCACGACGTGCAGCTGGCGGCGGCAGTCGAAGGACAGGCCGGGGATGGACAGGCAGCCCTCCGGCGCCGTCCTGGTCCTCCTCGCCGGGGAAGTGCAGCACCGGGTTGACCAGGTGGCCGACCTCGTCGTCGACGTCGCAGGTGAAGACCCGCAGGCCGACGCCGAGCTGCGGCGCGGCCAGGCCGGCGCCGCCGGCGTCGATGCATGGTGTCGGTCAGGTCGGCGACGAGCGTTGCGCAGCTCGGTGTCGAAGTCGACGACGGGCTCGGCCGGGGTGCGCAGCACGGGGTCGCCGAACAGCCGGATCGGTCGGGTGGCCACGCGGCGATCAGTCTAGGGTCGGCGGGTCAGCCGAGGGCCTGCGGGTCGAGCTGCACCCGCACCGGCTCGGCCTTGCGGGCGCTCCGGACGGCCTGCACCGGCGGCCAGCGCGGCGCGCCAGCCGGCGCCCGTCGGCCCGGCCGGCCCGCGCACGAGCAGGCGCTCGCCGTTCCCGTGCCGGGCACCGGGCCGAGCAGCTCCGGCGGCGGGTCCGAGCACGCTCGCGTCGTCGGGCAGCCGGCCGCGAGGAACTCGGCGAGCGCGGCGGCCGGGCCGTCGACGGCGGCCATCCGGCTGGCCGGCGGGAAGCCCAGCTCGCGCGGTCGGCCAGCTCGCGGGCGGCCGCGCCGGCCGGGTCCCAGCGGACCAGCGCCTGCACCGCCGGGCAGCGCCGGCGTCGGCGACCACGACCACCTGGCCGCCGTCGCCGCCGGGCGGGCCAGCGCGGCCGCGTTCAGCCAGCGGCGCAGCGTCTCCTCCGCCGGCCCGCAGGTCGGCCCGGCCGAGCAGCGCCCAGCGAGTCCAGCAGCAGCGCCGCGCCGTAGCCGCCCTCGGCGACCGGCTCGGCGCCCGGGGTGGCGACCACCAGCGCCGGCGCCGGCCGGCGCCGTCGCCAGCACCTCGTCCCGGCCGGAGGTCCGCACCGGCGCGCCCGGGAACGCCCGGCCCAGCTCCTCGGCGGTGCGCCGGGCCCCGACCACGACGGCCCGCAGCGCGCCGCCGTCGCAGTGCGGGCAGCGCGAACGTCGCCGGCGGCCGCGCCGCACCAGCGGCAGGCGGCGGCCCGCGCCCGCCGGCCGGCCGCGCGCCGAGCGGGCCGGCGCAGTGCCGGCAGCGGGCCGGGGTCCGGCACGCGGGCGCAGGCCAGCGCCGGCGCGTAGCCCGCGCCGGGGCACCTGGACCAGCACCGGGGCGCCGGCGGCCAGCGCCTCGCGGGCCGCGCCGAAGGCCAGCGCTGGGCAGCCGGGCGGCGTGCGCGCGGCCGGGTCGCGGGCCAGCTCGGAGTCGTCGCCGAGCGCCTGCGACCCGCGGGGCGCGCGCCCGCAGCACCGCCCGGTCGGCGACCAGCTCGTGCGCCCAGCCGGACTCGACCAGCAGCGCCGCCTCGGCGGTCCGGGCGTGCCCGCCGACCAGCGCCGCGGCGCCGGCCAGGTGCGCCCGCTGCACCAGCACGTCGCGGGCGTGCGGGTAGGGCGCGCGCGGCTCGGCGTGCAGGTCGTCGCCGTCGTCCCAGACCACCACCAGGCCGAGGTCGGCGCACCGGGGCGAACATCGCCGCCCGGGTGCCGAGCACCACCTGGACCGTCGCCGCGCCGGGCCGCGCAGGAACGCGCCGGTAGCGCCGGGCCGGGCGCAGAGTCGGCGCGCAGCACCGCGACCGACGTCCGAGGCAGCCGCCGGCAGCGCCGCGGTCAGCCGGTCGAGGTCCCGGGCGTCGGGGACGACGACCAGCGCGCCCCGGCCGCCGGACAGCGCGGCCCGGCACCGCTCGGCGAGCCGGGCCGGCCAGTCCTCGCCCGGGCAGCGCCGACCAGACCGCCCGCGGCGGCCGGCCCGCCGCGAGCGCCTGCAGCAGCGCCGGCCCGGCCGGGTAGCGCGGCCGAAGCCGGCCGGGTCGGGCGCGGCCGGGCAGCGCGAGCGGGCTCAGCGGCCGCGGCTCGGCTTCGACCGGGGCGTGCCGGGGCGGCAGGGCCAGCCGCAGCACGTCGGCCAGAGCGTCCCGGCGTACCGGTCGGCGACCGCCCGGGCCAGCGCGGCGACCTCGGGGGTCAGCACCGGCTCGGCGGACGACCAGCTCCGCCAGCGGCGCCAGCGGCGCCGGGGTGGTCGGTGCCGTCGACCCGCTCCAGCACCACCCGTCGACCAGCCGGCCGGCGAACCGCACCCGGACCCGGCAGCCGGCGACGGCCGCGTCGGCAGCGTCGGCGGGCACGACGTAGTCGAAGGGCCGGTCCAGGTGCGCCAGCGGCGACGTCGACGGCGACCCGGGCGACCGGCAGGCGGGCTGCCGGTCATCCCGGCAGGCTGGCGAGCGCACCGACAGCCGGCCGGGCCGCCTGTGGACGGCGCGGCGCGACGCGCGAGCTCAGACCCCGGCGGCCTTGCGCAGCGCGTCGGCGCGGTCGGTGCGCTCCCAGGGCAGGTCCGGCAGCTCGCGGCCGAAGTGGCCGTAGGCGGCGGTCTGCCGGTAGATCGGGCGCAGCAGGTCCAGGTCGCGGATGATCGCGCGCGGGCCGCAGGTCGAAGACCTCGTTGATCGCCTTCTCCAGCGACGCTCGTCGGGCACCGTCTCGGTGCCGAAGGTCTCGACGAACAGGCCGACCGGGCTCGGCCTTGCCGATCGCGTAGGCGACCTGCACCTCGCAGCGGCTCGGCCAGGCCGGCGGCGACGACGTTCTTGGCCACCCAGCGCATCGCGTAGGCGCCGGAGCGGTCGACCTTGGACGGGTCCTTGCCGGAGAACGCGCCGCCGCCGTGCCGGGCGATGCCGCCGTAGGTGTCGACGATGATCTTGCGGCCGGTGAGGCCGGCGTCGCCCATCGGGCCGCCGATGACGAACTTGCCGGTCGGGTTGACCAGCAGCCGGTAGCCCTCGGTGTCGCAGGCCGAGGCCCGTCGAGCTCCGGCGCGACGACGTGCTCGCGGATGTCCGGGGTGAGCAGCGTCTCGATGGAGATGTCCTCGGCGTGCTGGGACGACACCACGACGGTGTCGAGCCGGACCGGCCGGTCGTCCGTCGTACTCGATGGTGACCTGGGTCTTGCCGTCCGGGCGCAGGTAGGGCACCGGGCCGTCCTTGCGGACCGCGGACAGCCGGCGGGCCAGCCGGTGCGCCAGCGCGATCGGCAGCGGCATCAGCTCGGGGGTCTCGTCGCAGGCGAAGCCGAACATCAGGCCCTGGTCGCCGGCGCCCTGCGCGGTCGAGCGCGTCCTCGGTCGCCCGTCGACGCGCGCCTCGTAGGCGGTGTCGACGCCCTGGGCGATGTCCGGGCGACTGCGCGCCGATCGAGACGCTGACGCCGCAGGACGCGCCGTCGAAGCCCTTCGCGAGGAGTCGTAGCCGATCCGAGGATGGTCTCGCGGACGATCGTCGGGATGTCGACGTACGCCTGGGTGGTGACCTCGCCGGCGATGTGCACCTGGCCGGTGGTGATCAGCGTCTCGACCGCGACCCGGCTGCGCGGGTCCTGCGGTGAGCAGCGCGTCGAGGATGCGCGTCGCTGATCTGGTCGGCGATCTTGTCCGGGTGGCCCTCGGTGACCGACTCGGACGTGAACAGGCGGCGTGACACACGGGGCTCCCTGCGGCTAGGGCTGACGGCGTCCGGCGTGCGCGCAGGCTCTCGGCGGGCCAGCCTACGTCGAGCGCCGCCCGACGGCGAGGCACCGGCAGGCCGCGACCGGCGACGACGCGTCCCAGACCGCGGCGGCCAGCGCGTCCTTGCTGCCCGCGGGACCGTCGCGCCGGCGCCGTCGGCGGCCAGCACGACGGCGGCGTTGTCGGGTCGGCCGAACGACCGGTGGCCGGCGGACCGACGTCGTTGACCACCAGCAGGTCGCAGCCCTTGCGGGCGAGCTTGGCCCGGGCGTGGGCGAGCACGTCGCCGTCGGCGTCGCCGGTCTCGGCGGCGAAGCCGACCACGACCTAGCCTGCGCCCGGCTCCGCGCCGTCGGCGCGCGCCCGACCAGCTCGGCGAGCACGTCCGGGGTTGCTGCACCGAGCGCGACGGTCGGCTCGTCGCCGCGCTCTTCTTGCAGCTTGGCGGCCAGCGCGCTCGGCCGGCCGGAAGTCGGCGACCGCGGCGGCCATCACGACGACGTCGGCGGCGGCGGCGTGCGCGACGGTCGCGGCCGCGCGCAGCTCCTCGGCTGGTGCCGACCGGGACGACGTCGGCGCCGGCCGGCGTCGGGCAGCCCGACGTTGGCGGCGACGAGGACGACCTCGGCGCCGCGGGCGGCGGCGGCCCGGGCCAGGGCGTAGCCCTGCCGGCCCGAGGAGCGGTTGCCGAGGAAGCGGACCGGGTCGAGCGGCTCGCGGGTGCCGCCGGCGGTGACCACGCACCCGGCGGCCGGCCAGGTCGCGGCGCGGCGGCGCCGCGCGGCCAGCACCACGCCGGCAGACCGCGGCGATCTCCGCGGGCTCGGGCAGCCGGCCCGTGCCGGTGTCCGCGCCGGTCAGCCGGCCGACGGCGGGCTCGAGCACGAGCGACGCCGCGGCGGCGCAGCGTGGCGACGTTGTCCTCGGGTGGCCGGGTGCTCCCACATCTCGGTGTGCATCGCCGGGCGCGAAGCACCACCGGGCAGCGCGCGGTCAGCAGCGTGTTGGTGAGCAGGTCGTCGGCCCGGCCGTGCGCGGCCCGGGCCAGCAGGTCGGCGGTGGCCGGGGCGACGACGACGAGGTCGGCGGTGCTGGCCGATCCGCACGTGCGGCACCTCGTGCACGTCGTCCCAGACGCTCGGTGGTGACCGGGTGGCCGGACAGCGCCGCGAAGGTGGCTGCGCCGACGAACCGCAGCGCGCGGCGCGGTCGGGACGACGCGGACGTCGTGCCCGGTCTCGGTGAGCGCCGCAGCAGCTCGCACGCCTTGTAGGCGGCGATGCCGCCGCGACACGCCCAGCACGACGCGCGGCGGCGGCCGATCGACCCCGGTGGGCGCGGGCACGACCGGGAGGTCCGGGCGGTCGGTCGGGAGGGCGGGAGTCGGCTACGCGGGGTCGGCGACCTGCTCGTGCGAGTCAGCAGGCCCGCGTTGATCTCGCGCAGCGCGATCGACAGCGGCTTCTCCTGCGGCGCGGTGTCGACCAGCGGGCCGACGTACTCCAGCAGGCCCTCGCCGAGCTGGCTGTAGTAGGCGTTGATCTGGCGGGCCCGCTTGGCGGCGAAGATCACCAGGCCGTACTTGCGGCTCGGTGCGCTCGAGCAGCTCGTCGATCGGCGGGTTGGTGATGCCCTCGGGGGCAGGTGCGGCTCCGGACACGGGCGGGTGCTCCTCTGCTGGCGGGAGGACGGGCGGCGCGGGGCGCGGTGCGTCGTGCTCGCGGGCCGGCGGTCAGTCCTGCGGGAGTCCGCATCGACGCTACCAGCCCGTCGGCGGCCCGCTCGACGTCGTCGTTGACGACGACCACGTCGAACTCCGCCGCGGCGGCCAGCTCCGCCGGCGCGAGGGCCAGCCGGCGCTGCGACGACCTCCGGCGGTCTCGGTGCCGCGGCCGGTCAGCCGGCGGACCAGCTCCTCCCACGACGGCGGGGCCAGGAAGACCAGCTGCGCCTCCGGCATGGCCTGGCCCGGACCTGGCGGGCGCCCTGCAGCTCGATCTCCAGCAGCGCCGGCGCGCCGGACGGCGAGCTGCTGCGTCGACCGGGGCGCGCGGGGTGCCGTAGCGGTTGCCGGCGTACTCGGCCCACTCGAGCAGGCCGTCGGCCGCGACCAGCCGGTCGAACTCCGCGGCGTCGACGAAGTGGTAGTGCACGCCGTCGACCTCACCCGGCCGGGGCGGCCGGGTGGTGACCGACACGACACCCACACGTCCGGGTGCCGCCGCCGGACCTCGGCGACCACGGTGCCCTTGCCGACCCCGGAGGGCCCGGACAGCACGTGACCGAGCCGGGCGCTCACTCGCGTCCCGGCGTGGCGGCGCTCGCGCTGCTCGCCGGCGAACTCGCCCTCCAGCGCCTTGCGCTGGTTGGCGCCGAGCCCGCGGACCCGCCGGGTCGGGGAGATCTCCAGCCGCTCCATGATCTGGGCAGCCCGGATCTTGCCCGACGCCGGGCAGCGACTCCAGGACCGCCGAGACGCGCATCTTGCCGATCGACCTCGTCGGTCTCGCCCTGCCTGAGGACGTCGCGACCGGCTGGTGCCCTTGCTCTTGAGCTGCCTCGCAGCTCGGCGCGGGCCTTGCGGGCGGCAGCGGCCTTCTCGAGCGCGGCGGCGCGCTGCTCGGGGGTGAGGAGGCGGCACGGGCCACGCATCGGGTCGCCTCGGCACGTCGGCGGATACGCCGGCTGGGCGTCGCGGTCGGACGGCGCGACGCTAGCGGGGTTCCCGTCCCGCGGGGCGACGCGGCCCTGATCATCGCGGGGGTCCGGCGCCCCCGGCACGCCTGCCGCCGACCGTGGAAGTGGTGCCCGCCCCAGCGGCGCGTCGCGGGCAGCAACGCCATGATCGGCGCAGGGCGGCGGTCAGCGCAGGCCGGCGGCGATCCCGGCGGCCGCCTCGGCAGGGTCGCGCCGCCCCGGTGACCGGGCGGCCGATCACCGAGCAGGTCCGCGCCGTCGGCGAGCGCCTGCTGCGGGGTCGCCACCCGGGCCTGGTCGCCGAGCGCGCGCGCCGGCGGGGCCGCACCGCCGGGGGTGACCAGCACGACGTCCGGGCCGACCTCGGCCGCGCACCGGCGCGCCACCTCCGCGCGGCGAGCACACCAGCGCGCCGGCGCCCGGCCGCCGACGGCCAGCGCCGGCGAGCCGGCGTACGGCGTCCAGCGGCTGGCCCGGCGCAGCCGCGATCGGCCGCCGAGGTCGCCGCGTCGGTCGAGGCGAGGTGAGCACGGTGATCGCCGTGACCGGTGACCTCCGGGGCGGCCTCGACGGCCGGCCCGCGACCATCGCCGCCGCCGCCGGCCGGCGTGCACCGTGAGGAAGCGCGGCCGCAGCGGCGCGACCGCCCGGGCCGCTCCGGCGACCGTGTTCGGGATGTCGTGCAGCTTGAGGTCGAGGAAGCACGTCCCGGCCGCAGCCGGACCTGCTCGACGACCCCGCGGGCCGGCCGCGCAGAACAGCTCCAGGCCGACCTTGAGCACCTGCACGTGCGGCGCCACGGCCGCCGCCCAGCGGGCCGCCGTCGCGGCGTCCGGCGCGTCCAGCGCCACGGCGACCGGCGCCGCCGCGGACCGGGTCGGCCCGGTCACGGCGCCACGTCCCGCGACCGGGTCCGGGCCCTCCGGCAGCGACCCGAGCAGGTCCGGGCCGGCGTCGGCGGCCCGGTCCCCGCCCGCCGCCTCGGCGGCCGCGACGTCCGGCGGACGGTGCGCGAGCCCGACCGCGTCGGACAGCCGCGCGAAGCCGCGCTCCCCGAGCGCGGCGGCCAGCTCGGCGCAGCACCCGGAGCCGGCGCGGTCGGGTCGTCGAACACCGCGGTGCCCGACCGAGACCGCGCCGGCGCCGGCCAGCACGAACTCGCAGCGCGTCCAGGCCGGTCCGGATGCCGCCCATGCCCGAGGATCGGCACGTCGCGGCAGCGCCTGGTGCACCTGCCAGACGCAGCGCAGCGCCACCGGCCGGATCGCCGGCCCGGACAGCCCGCCGGTGACCCCGCCGAGCACCGGCCGCATCGTGGTCGGTGTCGATCACCATGCCCGAGCAGCGTGTTGATCATCGACAGCCCGTCGGCGCCGGCGTCGACGCACGGCCCGGGCGATCGGCGCGATGTCGGTGACGTCCGGGGACGAGCTTGGCGTACACCGGGTACGCCGGGTCGGCCGCCGCGCCGGACGGCCGCGACCACGTCGGCCGGCGGCGTCGGGTCGCAGGCGAACACCTGCGCCGCGGCTCTCGACGTTCGGGCAGGTGATGTTGACCTCGATCACGCAGCACGCCGGGCGCGCCGCGCAGCCGGTCGGCCAGCTCGGCGAAGTCCTCGACGCGTGCCGCCGGCGATCGACACGACCGCCCGGGCGCCCGCGCTCGGCCAGCCACGGCAGGTCCTCGGCCAGCAACCCGTCGATGCCCGGGCCCTGCAGGCCGATCGAGTTGAGCATCCCGCTCGGCGTCTCGGCCATCCGCGGGGTCGCCCGGCCCGACCGCGGCGCGCAGCTGATCGACTTGGTGACGACCGCCGCCGAGCGCGGTCGAGGTCGAAGAACTGGTCCAGCTCCTGGCCGGACGGCGGCGCAGCCCGAGGCGGTGAGCACCGGGTTCGGGACAGCTGCACCGCCGGCCAGCTCGGTCCGCAGGTCCGTCATCGGCCGGCCCACGGCCGGCGCCGCGGCATCGCCGGCCCATCGCGTCGGCGCCGACGGCGTCCGGCGGGCAGCGTGCCGACGTCGGCGAAGCGCACCCGGTCGCCGAGCGAAGACCGGCCCCTCCACGCAGGAGCGGACGAAGCGGGTGACCGCCGTCGTCGCCGACCACCGGCAGCACGCAGGTCATGCAGACCCCGATGCCGCAGGCCATCGACTCCTCGACGGCGACCTGCGACGGCGATCCCGGCGCTCGGTGGCCTGCGCGGCGACCGCGCGCAGCATCCCCATCGGGCCGCAGGCGTAGACGACCTCGGTGCCGGTGCGCTCGATCACCGCCGGCAGCACGTCGGTGACCCGGCCGCGCTCCGCCCGCCGATGCCGTCGTCGGTGGTGACCGCGAACGAGCGCGGCCAGCCGCGCGGGCCTCCAGCGCGCCGAACAGCCGGTCGGCGCCGGCCGCGCCCAGCGACCATCGTCGCACCTCGCAGCCCGCGGGCGCGCAGCGCGGTCGCCAGCGGCAGCAGCGGGCGCGCTGCCGTAGCCGCCGCCGACCAGCAGCGCGGTGACCGCCTCGCGCGGCAGCGGGAAGGGCGTGCCGAGCGGGCCGACGACGTCGAGCCGGTCCTGCCGGGCCGCGGCTCGGCCAGCCACGTCGTGCCCGGCCCGTGCACGCGCGACGACGAACTCGACGGTGCCGCCGTACAGCCCGGTCGGCCGCACGCCGTAGATCGCGAACGACCGGCGCAGCAGCATCGCCGGACTCCGGCCGCCGACCGCGACGGCGACGAACTGCCCCGGGCTGGGTCAGCTCGGCGATGCCCGGCGCGACCACCGTCAGTCGACGGTGGTAGCGCGCCCGACCGTGCGGACCGCCAGCGACCTCGCCCGCTGCACCTGGACGCGGCACTCAGCTGCTCGCTGCTCGCGCGGTCGCGCGGCGTCGCCTCGCGCCGGACTCGCGCAGTGCCGCGGTGGTGCTCCTGCAGGACGCGCACGCCGATGTCGCCGCGGCGCAGCGCCTCGATGCCCTGCACGCGGCCGCGGCGCCCTGGACGGTGGTGATGCACGGGATGCCGGCGGGCGACCGCGGCCGTGCGGATCTCGTAGCCGTCCAGCCGGGCCGGTTGCCCGACGCCCGAACGGGGTGTTGACGACCAGGTCGACGTCGCCGGCGAGGATGCCGCGGCACGACGTCGTCGCCGGCCCGTCGCTGTACTTGCCGACCACCGTGGCCGGCACCCCGTTGCGGCGCAGCACCTGGGCGGTGCCGACCGTGGCCAGCACCGTCGAAGCCCAGGTCGGCCAGCCGCTTCACCGGGAAGATCATCGACCGCTTGTCCCGGTTGGCCACGCGAGACGAACACCGTGCCCTTGGTGGGCAGCGACGCCGTAGGCCGCGGCCTGGCGACTTGGCGAACGCCGTGCCGAAGACCGCGTCGATGCCCATCACCTCGCCGGTGGACTTCATCTCCGGGCCGAGCACGGTGTCGACGCCGTGGCCGTCGACGGTGCGGAACCGGTCGAACGGCAGCACCGCCTCCTTGACCGCGATCGGCGCGTCGTGCGGCAGCGTCGGCGCCGTCGCCGGTCGGCCGGCAGCAGCCCCTCGGCGCGCAGCTCGGCGATCGGTCGCCCCGAGCATGATCCGGGCCGCGGCCTTGGCCAGCGGCACCGCGGTCGCCTTGGAGACGAACGGCACGGTGCGGCTGGCCCGCGGGTTGGCCTCCAGCACGTAGAGCACGTCGTCCTTGAGCGCGTACTGCACGTTCAGCAGCCCGCGCACGCCGACGCCGCGCGGCGATCGCCTCGGTGGAGGCGCGGATCCGCAGCAGGTCGGCGCGGCCGAGCGTGATCGGCGGCAGCGCGCACGCCGAGTCGCCGGAGTGGATGCCGGCCTCCTCGATGTGCTCCATGACCCCGCCCAGGTAGAGGTCGGTGCCGTCGTACAGCGCGTCGACGTCGATCTCGACGGCGTCCTCGAGGAACCGGTCGACCAGCACCGGGTGGTCGGGGCCGATCAGCGGTCGACCGGCGAGACGTAGTCGACGAGCATGTCGTCGCTGTAGACGATCTCCATGCCGCGCCCGCCGAGCACGTACGACGGGCGCACCAGCACCGGGTAGCCGATCGCGTCGGCGATCGCGCGGGCCTCGTCGTACGACGGTGGCGGTGCCGTGCTTCGGGCGCCGGCAGCCCGGCGTCGGCCAGCACCCCGCCGAACGCGCCGCGGTCCTCGGCGAGGTGGATCGCCTCCGGGCGAGGTGCCGAGCACCGGCACGCCGGCAGTCCTTGAGCTCCTGCGCCAGGCGCAGCGGGGTCTGCCCGCCGAGCTGCAGACGACCCCGACCAGCCGGCCGCCACCGGCCTGCGCGGACGCCTGCTCGGCGTGCGACGACCTCGAGCACGTCCTCGACGGTGAGCGGCTCGAAGTACAGCCGGTCGGTGGTGTCGTAGTCGGTGGTGACGGTCTCCGGGTTGCAGTTGACCATCACCGTCTCGAAGCCGGCGTCCGGCAGGGCGAACGAGGCGTGCACGCAGGAGTAGTCGAACTCGATGCCCTGGCCGATCCGGTTGGGCCCGCTGCCGAGGATGAGCACCTTGTCCCGGCCGGACGGCGCGACCTCGGTCTCCTCGTCGTAGGAGGAGTAGTGGTACGGCGTCTGCGCGGCGAACTCCGCGGCGCAGGTGTCGACGGTCTTGTAGACCGGCCGGACGCCGAGCCGCCCGCGCAGCGTCGCGGACGTCCTCCTCGCTGGCCAGCCCGGCGCACGCGCGCGATCTGCCGGTCGCTGACAGCCCGTGCCGCTTGGCCCGGCGCAGCAGCGCCTCGTCGAGCTCCGAGCCGGCGCCTCGAGCGCGGCCCGCAGCTCGACGACCTGCAGCAGCTGGTCGACGAACCACGGGTCGATGCCGGTCGCCTCGTGCACCTGCTCGGCCGTCGCACCGAGCCGCAGCGCCCGCTCGACGGCGTGCAGCCGGCCGTCGTGCGGCGTGCGGGCCGCGTCGAGCGCGTCCTCGGCGGTGCCCGTCCGGGTCCGGCCGCCGTCCAGAACGCCGCCGGCGTCTGCTCCAGCGAGCGCATCGCCTTCTGCAGCGCCTCGACGAAGTACCGGCCCATGCGCCATCGCCTCGCCGACGCTCTTCATCGTCGTGGTCAGCTCGGGGTCGGAGCCGGGGAACTTCTCGAAGGCGAACCGCGGGATCTTCACCACGACGTAGTCGAGCGACGGCTCGAAGCGGCCGGGGTCTCCCGGGTGATGTCGTTGGGGATCTCGTCGAGGGTGTAGCCGACGGCCAGCTTCGCGGCGATCTTGGCGATCGGGAAGCCGGTGGCCTTGGACGCCAGCGCGGAGGAGCGCGAGACCCGCGGGTTCATCTCGATGACGATGATCCGGCCGGTCGGCGGGTCGACCGCGAACTGGATGTTGCAGCCGCCGGTGTCCACCCCGACCGCGCGGATGACGTCGATCGCCAGGTCGCGCATCCGCTGGTACTCGCGGTCGGTGAGCGTCATCGCCGGCGCCACGGTCACCGAGTCGCCGGTGTGCACGCCCATCGGGTCGAGGTTCTCGATCGAGCAGATGACCACCACGTTGTCCGCTGCGGTCGCGCATCAGCTCGAGCTCGTACTCCTTCCAGCCCAGGATCGACTCCTCGAGCAGCACCTCGCTGGTCGGGCTGGCGTGCAGGCCGCCGCCGGCGATCCGGCGCAGGTCCGCCTCGTCGTGGGCGACGCCCGACCCGCTGCCGCCCATCGTGAAGCTGGGCCGGACGACGACCGGGTAGCCGAGGTCCTCGACCGCGGCCAGGCACTCGTCCATCGTGTGGCAGACCGCGCTGCGGGCGCTCTCGCGCGCCGATCGACTCGACGATCGTCTTGAACTCCTGGCGGTCCTCGCCGCGGCGGATCGCGTCGACGTCGGCGCCGATCAGCTCCACGCCGTAGCGCGCTCGAGCACGCCGTCCGCGTGCAGCGCCATCGCCGCGTTCAGCGCGGTCTGGCCCGCCGAGCGTGGCGAGCAGCGCGTCGGGCCGCTCCTTCTCGATGACCTTGGTGACGAACTCCGGCGTGATCGGCTCGACGTAGGTCGCGTCGGCGAACTCCGGGTCCGTCATGATCGTCGCCGGGTTGGAGTTGATGAGGGTGACCCGCAGGCCCTCCTCGCGCAGCACCCGGCAGGCCTGCGTGCCGGAGTAGTCGAACTCGGCGGCCTGGCCGATGAGGATCGGGCCGGAGCCGATGACCAGGACGTGCTGCAGGTCGTCGCGCTGCGGCACGTCAGGCCCTCCATCAGGTGCGGCGAACTGCCGGAACAGCCCGGTGGCGTCGTGCGGGCCGGGCGCGGCCTCGGGGTGGTACTGCACGCTGAAGGCCCGGGCGTCGAGGCAGCGCAGCCCCTCCACGACGTCGTCGTTGAGGTCGACGTGGCTGACCGCGACCCGGCCGTACGGCGTCTCGGACCGGGCTGCCGTCGGTCGGCGCCTCGACCGCGAAGCCGTGGTTGTGGCTGGTGACGTGCACCCGGCCGCTGGCCCGCTCCTGCACCGGCTGGTTCACGCCGCGGTGGCCGTACCGCAGCTTGTAGGTGCCGAGGCCGAGCGCCCGGCCGAGGATCTGGTTGCCGAAGCAGATGCCGAACAGCGGCACGTCGGCCGCGAGCACGGCCTGCGCCGCGGCGACCGGCCCGTCGGTGGTCGCCGGGTCGCCCGGGGCCGTTGGACAGGAACACCCCGTCGGCGCCCAGCGGCGAGCAGGTCCTGCGCGGCTGGTCGTGGCCGGCAGCACGTGCACCTCGCAGCCCTGCGCGGCGAGGTAGCGCGGCGTGGCGGCCTTGATGCCGAGGTCGAGCGCGGCGACGGTGAAGCGCCGCTCCCCCACCGCCGGCACGACGTACGGCTGCGCGGTGGTGACCTCGTGCGCCAGGTCGGCGCCGACCATCTGCGGGCTGGCGAGCACCCGCTCGACCAGCGCGTCGACGTCGCCGAGCGCGTCGCCGGAGAACACCCCGACGCGCATGGCGCCGCGCTCGCGCAGGTGCCGGGTGAGCGCCCGGGTGTCGATGCCGGTGATCCCGACGACGCCCTGCTCGACCAGCTCGTCGTCCAGCGAGCGACGGCTGCGCCAGGACGAGGAGCACCCGGCGAGGGGTCCCGCACGACGAAGCCGGAGACCCAGATCCGCGCGGACTCGGCGTCCTCGTCGTTGACGCCGGTGTTGCCGATCTGCGGGGCGGTCATCACGACGACCTGGCGGTGGTAGCTCGGGTCGGTGAGGGTCTCCTGGTAGCCGGTCATCCCGGTGTTGAAGACGGCCTCGCCGAACGTCTCGCCGACGGCGCCGTAGGCCTGGCCGCGGAAGGTCCGGCCGTCCTCGAGCACGAGCAGGGCGGGGGCTGTCATGCGCTCTCCTTCGACGGGCAGGTGGTGCGCGGACCAGCGTCGGCGATGCCGGCGGTGCGCGGCGTGGTCGTCGGCGCGGAACCCGGACCGCAGCGTGCGGCTGCCCAGCCGCCAGGTCAGCAGCAGCAGCCCGTCCCGGCCGACGACCTTGCCGGCGAGGGCGTCGCCGGTCGCCGCGTCGACGACCGGGTCGCCCCGGGTGGGGTCGAACTGCAGGAACAGGTCGGGCAGTCCCTCCCGCTCGACGACCACACCGGTGTCGGAGACGCTCACCCAGCCGGTGGCCCGGTCCGACAGCCCGTGCACGGCGATCCGGTCGAGCCAGTCCCCGTCGGTCGTCGTGCCCACGAACAGCCCCGGGCGTCGCACCGACGAGCACCCGCCCCCGGTCGGCCGGCGCCGCCGCCGGCGCCGGCAGGTCGGACTGCCGGCGCTGCCGGGACGCGCCAGCCGCGGTAGCATCAGGGCGTACACCGCCAGCGCGAACAGCAGCGTCGCGACGGTCAGCAGGACCCGGTCGCTCATGCGTTCCCCGACGGCACGGCCGGCTCGCCGGCGAGGACGGTCGGCGCTCCCGCGCAGGAAGGTGGCGACGACGCGAGACCGGCAGCCGGCGGCCGGCGAACGGGGTGTTGCGGCTGCGGCTGGCCAGCGCGGCCGGGTCGACCGTCCACGGTGCCCCGGGGTCGACCAGGCACAGGTTGGCCGGCTCGCCGACCGCGAGCGGACGGCCGTGGCCGGCCAGCCGGCCGATCCCCGCGGGGCGCTCGGACAGCCGGTCGGCGACCTGCCGCCAGCTCAGCCGGCCGGGCAGCACCATCGTCTCGGCGACGATCGCCAGCGCGGTCTCCAGTCCGGTCATCCCGGGCTTGGCCGCACCCCACTCGGTCTCCTTGTCCTCCGGCGTGTGCGGCGCGTGGTCGGTGGCGACGCAGTCGACGGTGCCGTCGGCCAGGCCCGCGCGCAGCGCCTGCGACGTCGTCGGCGGTCCGCAGCGGCGGGTTCACCTTGAAGGTCGGGTCGTAGGTCGAGGCCAGGTCGTCGGTGAGCACCAGGTGGTGCGGGGTGACCTCGGCGGTCACCGTCGACGCCCTGCGCCTTGGCCGCGCGCAGGATCTCCACCGAGCCGGCCGTGCTGACGTGGCAGACGTGCAGCCGGCTCCCGACGTGCCGCGCCAGCAGCACGTCGCGCGCGATGATCGCCTCCTCCGCGACCGACGGCCAGCCGGTCAGCCCGAGCCCGGCGCTGACGACGCCCTCGTGCATCTGCGACGCCGACGGTCAGCCGCGGCTCCTGCGCGTGCTGGGCGATCACGCCGTCGAAGGCCTTGACGTACTCCAGCGCCCGGCGCATGAGCGGAGGCGTCGCTGACGCAGTGCCCGTCGTCGGAGAACACCCGGACGCGGGCGGCGCTGTCGGCCATCGTGCCGAGCTCGGCGAGCTGCTCGCCGGCGAGCCCGACGGTGACCGCGCCGACCGGCGCCACGTCGCAGTGCCCCGCCTCCCGGCCGAGCCGCCAGACCTGCTCGACGACACCGGCGTTGTCGGCGACCGGGTCGGTGTTGGCCATCGCGTGCACCGCGGTGAACCCGCCGCGGGCGGCGGCCCGCGTGCCGGTCTCGACCGTCTCGGCGTCCTCGCGGCCGGGCTCGCGCAGGTGCGTGTGCAGGTCGACCAGGCCGGGGAGCAGCACCTGCCCGGCAGCCGGCAGCGGCCGGCTCGTCGCCGACCGGGAGCGCCTCGCCGATCTCGGCGATCGTGCCGCCGGCGAGCCGCACGTCGACCGGCCGGCCCTCGCCGTACAGCAGGACGCCCTGCAGCAGCCACCCGTTGCCGGGTCACGGGCGCGTCGCGGGACGGGGCGGGCGGGGACAGATCAGGCAAGGCCGACCTCCGGAGTCGTGCCGATCGCCGGCGCGGCGCCGCCGAGCAGCAGGTAGAGCACGGCCATGCGCACGGTGACGCCGTTGGCGACCTGCTCGACGATGGTCGAGCGGTGGCCGTCGGCGACCTCGGAGGCGATCTCCATGCCGCGGTTCATCGGCCCGGGGTGCATGACGATGGTCGTGCTCCTGCAGCCCGGCGGCCCGGCGGACGTCGAGGCCGTAGCGGCGGCGAGTACTCCCGGCTGCTCGGGGAAGTAGGCCACGCCCATCCGCTCGCGCTGCACCCGCAGCATCATCACGACGTCGCTCTTGGGCAGCACCGCGTCGAGGTCGTACGACACCTGCGCACGGCCAGGTCTCGACGCCCACCGGCAGCAGGGTCGGCGGCGCGACCAGGGTGACCTCGGCGCCGAGCGTGCGCAGCAGCAGCACGTTGCTGCGGGCCACCCGGCTGTGCAGCACGTCGCCGACGATCGTCACCCTGCAGGCCCTCGAGGCGGCCCAGGCGCTGGCGCATCGTGTAGCGCGTCGAGCAGCGCCTGGGTCGGGTGCTCGTGCGTGCCGTCCCCGGCGTTGACGACCGCGCCGCGCACCCAGCGCGGCCAGGTTGACCGGCGCGCCGCTCCAGGAGTGCCGGATGACGACGGCGTCGGCGCCCATCGCCTCCAGGGTGAGCGCGGTGTCCTTGAGCGTCTCGCCCTTGGACACGCTGGAGCCCTTGGCGGAGAAGTTGATGACGTCGGCGGACAGCCGCTTGGCGGCGAGCTCGAAGCTGATCCTTGGTCCGGGTCGAGTCCTCGAAGAACAGGTTGACCACGGTGCGTCCGCGCAGCGTCGGCAGCTTCTTGACGGTGCTGCGGGCGGCGACGGCGGCCAGCTCCTCGGCCGTGTCCAGCACCAGCAGCGCGTCGTCGCGGGTCAGGTCGGCCGCCGACAGCAGGTGCCGCTTCACCGGGCTCCCTGCCCGACCGGGGCGTCGAGCCGGGGCGGGCCGGCCGGGCCGAGCAGCACCGCGTCGACGCCCGTCGTGCTCGGTGAGCATGCACGTGCACCGTCTCGCGCAGCGAGGTCGGGATGTTCTTGCCGACGTAGTCGGCCCGGATCGGCAGCTCGCGGTGGCCGCGGTCGACGAGCACCGCGAGCTGCACGGCCCGCGGCCGGCCGAGGTCGGCGAGGGCGTCGAGCGCCGCCCGGACGGTCCGGCCGGAGAACAGCACGTCGTCGACGAGCACCACGCGCGCTGCCGTCGATGCCGTCGCTCGGGCACGTCGGTCTCCTCGAGCGCGCCGGGGTCCCTTGCAGCCGCAGGTCGTCGCGGTACAGCGTGATGTCGAGGCTGCCGGTCGGCAGCCGTCACGCCCTCGAAGGCGTCGCACCCGGGCGGCCAGCCGGCGCGCCAGCGTGATCCCGCGGGTGGGGATGCCCAGCAGGACGACGTCGCTGCCGCCGCCGGTCTTCTCGAGCAGCTCGTGCGCCATCCGGTCGACGACCCGGGCCACCTCGGCGGCCGACTGAGCACCGGGTCGGGCGGCCTCGGGGTCGCCGGTACGGGCCGGGCGGGTGCGGCCCGTCGCGCGGGTGGGGCAGCCGTCACCGGCCGTCCTCCTTCCCCGCCTCACGGGACGGGCTCGGTGGAGGGAACGCCGACGACGCTACTGCACCCGGCGGGCGCCGGACTGCCGTCACCCGTCGAGGGGAGAAGCCGGTCACTCGGTGTCCGTTATCGTCTGCCTCCGGCCGGAGTCCGACTCTCCCGATGGTCACGTGCTGGATGCGCTTGACCACGCCCCGCCCCGCGCCTACCGTCACGGCGCGTAGTCAACAGGTTCGTCGGGTTCCTCCCGTTGAGCGTGACTGACGCCGCGAGTGACGACAGAGCGACAGATGTGGCGAGGCGACGACCCCGGAGGGTACTTCGGTCACCCTCGTCCCGGCCCCGGCCGGGACGACCCTCCGGGTGAGCCAGTGGTGAGACCGGCGCCCACGGCCAGCGGCGCATGCCGCGCGCACGACGGGGGACACCTGACCGAGTACGCCAAGGCCCTGGGCGCCAAGCTGCGCGCCATCCGGCCAGCAGCAGGGCCTGTCCCTGCACGGCGTGGAGGACAAGTCGCAGGGCCGCTGGAAGGCCGTCGTCGTCGGCTCGTACGAGCGCGGCGACCGGGCCGTGACCGTGCAGCGGCTGTCCGAGCTCGCCGACTTCTACGGCGTGCCGGTCGGCCGAGCTGCTGCCCGAGGGCCTGTCGGCCGGCACCAGCCGAGCCGGCTGCCCGGCATCGTCATCGACCTCGAGCAGCTGCAGCAGGTGCCCGTCGACCAGGCGGCGCCGCTGGCCCGCTACGCCGCGACCATCCAGAGCCAGCGCGGCGACTACAACGGCCGGGTGCTGTCGATCCGGCACGAGGACCTGCGCTCGCTCGCGGTCATCTACGACGCCTCCCCGAGCGGGCTCACCGAGCAGCTCATCGGCTGGGGCGTGCTGTCCCCCGAGGCGCGCCGCGCCGTCGACGCCTGACCGGCCGGGCCGGACCCGGGCCGGCTAGACGGTGAGGCTGGGCTTGAGGGAGCGCAGCCGGGCCAGCAGCCCGTTGACGAACCGCGGGCTCTCGTCGGTCGACAGGCTGGTCGCCAGCTCGACGGCCTCGCTGAGCGCGACCTCGTCGGGCACGTCGTCGCACCACAGCAGCTCGTAGACGCCGATCCGCAGCACGTTGAGGTCGACCGGCGGCATCCGCTCCAGCGTCCAGTCCTCGGCGTACGTCGCGAGCAGCTCGTCGATGCGCTCGCGGTGCGCGTCGACGCCCTCGACCAGCTCCACCGCGTACTCCGGCACGGGCGGGTCGGCGAGCGCCAGGCGGTCGCGCAGCGTCGCGACCGGGTCGCCGTCGCGCTGGCCGGCCTCGTACAGCACGTCGAGCGCGCGCTTGCGCGCCTTGCTGCGGGCGCCCACCTACTTGTCGTTGATCGCGGCCGAGGTAGCGCCCGTCACGGGTGTCGACCTTGATCTTCTCGCCGGTGGTGAGGAACAGCGGGACCTGGATCTCGGCGCCGGTCTCGAGCGTCGCGGGCTTGGTGCCGCCGGTGGAGCGGTCGCCCTGCAGGCCCGGGTCGGTGTGCTGCACGACCAGCTCGACGCGAGGTGGGCAGCTCGACGTAGAGCGCCTCGCCCTCGTGCACCGCGACCATGGCGTCGGTGTTCTCGAGCATGTAGTCCGGCCGCGTCGCCGACGGTGCTCGCCGGCACGTACAGCTGGTCGAAGGTGTCCTTGTCCATGAAGACGAAGTCGGTGCCCTCGCGGTACAGGAACGTCATGTCGCGCTTGTCGACGGTCGCCACCTCGACCTTGGTGCCGGCGTTGAAGGTCTTGTCGACGACCTTGCCGGTCACGACGTTCTTCAGCGTGGTGCGCACGAAGGCGCCGCCCTTGCCGGGCTTGACGTGCTGGAACTCGTTGACGGCCCACAGCCCGTTGTCGAGCTGCAGCACCATGCCGTTCTTGAGGTCGTTCGTGGAGGCCATGGGCCGGGCAGCCTACCGGCGCTAGACGCGCCTGCAGGTGACCAGCCCGGGGTCGCGGTCCTGCGCGGACCTCCTCGTACGCCGCGACGAGCAGCGACGGGTCGGGGTCCTCGAGCATCCGCACCCGGGCCAGCCCGTCGAGCACGACGAAGCGCAGCCGGCTGCCGCGGGACTTCTTGTCGACCGGCATCACGGCGTGCAGCCTGGCCCAGTCCCCGGCGTACTGACGTGGGCAGCCCGACGCTCTGCAGGACCGCGCGGTGCCGGTCGGCGGTGGCGTCGTCGAGCCGGCCGGCCAGGCGGCCGAGCTCGGCGGCGAACACCAGCCCGACCGACACCGCGGCGCCGTGCCGCCAGCGGTAGTCCTCGACCTTCTCGATGGCGTGCCCGAGCGTGTGGCCGTAGTTGAGGAACTCGCGGCGCGCCCTGCTCGGTGAGGTCGTCGCCGACCACCCGCGGCCTTGACCGCGACCGCCCGCTCGACCAGCTCGCGGGTGTGCGGGCCCGGCCGGCGACGTCGCGCCCTGCGGGTCGGCCTCGACCAGCTCGAGGATCCGCGGGTCGTGCGGTGAACCCGCACCTTGATCGACCTCGGCCAGCCCGGCGACGTAGTCGTGCCGCGGCACCGTCTCGAGCGCGGTCGAGGTCGCACAGCACGCCGGCCGGCGGGTGGAAGGCGCCGACCAGGTTCTTGCCCGCGGCGGTGTTGATCGCCGGTCTTGCCGCCGACCGCCGCGTCGACCATGCCGAGCAGCGTGGTCGGCACGTGCACCACGCGGACCCCGCGCAGCCAGGTGGCGGCCGACGAAGCCGGCGAGGTCGGTGGTCGCCCCGCCGCCGACCGCGACGACGGCGTCCGACGCGGGTCAGCGCCGACCTGGCCGAGGACGTCCCAGAGGTAGGCCGCGACCGGCAGGTCCTTGCTCGTCCTCGCCGTCCGGCACCTCGACCGCGTGCGCCTCGAAGCCCTGCGCGGCGAGGTCCTCGCGGACGGCCTCGGCGGTGGCCGCGCAGGGCGGCCGGGTGCACGACGGCGACCCGGTCGGCGCCGGCGAGCAGGCCGGCGCCAGCTCGCCGAGCAGCCCGCTGCCCACGACGACGTCGTACGGGAACCGTCGCCGGCAGGCGCGTGGGCTGCACGGCCCTGGCCACCGCGTCCCGGGCGGCGCCGCTCACGCCCGGTCGCCGTCCCAGCGCAGTCCGGCGAGCACCTCGTCGGCGACCTCGGCCGGGCGTCCGGCCGTCGGTGACGACCGTGCGGGTGGCGACCTCGGCGGTACAGCGGCAGCCGCTGCGTCGAGCAGCGTCGCGCAGCTGCGCGCGCGGGTTGAGCGCCAGCACCGGCCGGTCGCGGTTCAGCCCGACGCGCTGGGCGGCGGCCGACAGGCCGACCTCGAGCAGCACGACGGCGTGGCCGCGCAGCAGCGCCGCGGGTCTCCGCGGCGAGCACCGCGCCGCCGCCGAGGCGACAGCACCCCGTCGTGCTCGGCGAGCGCGCCGGCGACCGCCGCGCGCTCGAGCGCCCGGAAGTGCTCCTCGCCGTCGCCGACGAAGATCTCGGCGATCTCGCTTGCCGGCGGCGCGCTCGACGTCGGCGTCGGTGTCGCGGAAGGCCACCCCGAGGCGTGCGGCGAGCAGCCCGGCCGACGGTGGTCTTGCCGGCGCCGGGCGGCCCGACGAGCACGACGACCGGCGCGGGCGGGTCACCGGATGGTCAGGCTCTTCAGGTAGCCCTCGGACGTTGCGGCGGGTCTCGTCGACGCTGTCGCCGCCGAACTTCTCCAGCGCCGCGTCGGCCAGCACCAGCGCCACCATCGCCTCGGCGACCACCCCCGCCGCCGGCACCGCGCAGACGTCGCTGCGCTGGTTGATGCGCCACCGCCGCCTCGCCGGTCGCGGTGTCGACGGTGCGCAGCGCCCGCGGGACGGTGCTGATCGGCTTCATCGCGGCCCGGACCCGCAGCACCTCGCCGGTGGTCATGCCGCCCTCGGTGCCGCCGAGCCGGCCGCTGCTGCGGCGTCAGCACGCCCGTCCTCGCGGCACGATCTCGTCCATCGCCTGCGCTGCCGCGGCGGCGGGCCAGCGTCGAAGCCGTCGCCGACCTCGACGCCCTTGATCGCCTGGATGCCCATCAGCGCGGCGGCCAGCCGGGCGTCGAGCGGCGGTCCCAGTGCACGTGGCTGCCCAGGCCCGGCGGCAGGCCGTACGCCAGCGACCTCGACGACGCCGCCGAGCGTGTCGCCGTCCTTCTTGGCGGCGTCGACCTCGGCGACCATGCGCGGCGCTGGCGTCGGGGTCGAGCGCCGCGCACCGGGCTCGGCGTCGATCGCCGGCAGGTCGTCCGGCGCGGGCAGCGGCGTCCGGGCCGACCGCGACCGGCGCCGATCGACACGACGTGGCTGAGCACCTCGACGCCGTACGCCTGGCGCAGGAAGCGCCTTGGCGACGGTGCCGAGCGCGACCCGGGCGGCGGTCTCCCGCGCGCTGGCCCGCTCGAGCACCGGGCGGGCGTCGTCGAAGCCGTACTTCTGCATGCCGACCAGGTCGGCGTGACCCGGGCCGCGGGCGGGTCAGCGGCGCGTTGCGGGCCTGCCCGGCGAGCTCCTCGGCGGTCGACCGGGTCGGCGGCCATCACCGTCTCCCACTTGGGCCACTCGGTGTTGCCGACCCGGACGGCGACCGGGCCGCCCATGCGTGAGCCCGTGCCGGACGCCGCCGAGTGAACTCGACCTCGTCGCGCTCGAACGCCATCCGGGCGCCGCGGCCGTGGCCGAGCCGGCGCCGGGCGAGCTCGTCGGCCGATGTCGGCGGTGGACGTGCGACGCCCGGCGGGCAGCCCCTCGAGCACCGCCACCAGGGCGCCGTCGGAACTCGCCGGCGGTCAACCAGCGCAGCATGCGACCAGTCTGTCGGACCCGCACGGCGCGGCGGCGGGCCTGTCAGGCCACCTGGACGGTCGCACCGACCTTCACGGAGCGCGCCGCACCGCCGGCGACGGTGACGTGGACGTCGTCCGGGTGCACGGAGACCAGGACCAGCTCCCGGTCCGGCCGAAGGCCCCGCCGGACCGGACCGTGGCGCTGCTTCCCGTCGACCACCAGCGTCGCGGTCGTCGAGGTCGTCGACACCAGCTTCAGCAGGTACCGCTGCGCCGCCGCGGCTGCTCGTCGACGAGGCCGTCGTCGTCGCCGACGACGCCGCCGGGACGAAGGCCGCGGCGGCCGCTGCCGGCGAGGTCGGTCGTCGCAGCCTCGGTCGGCGAGGTCGGTGCGGGCGCCGAGCGCGGCGGCGGCGAGCACGCCGCCGGCCGCCGGCCGGCCGCCGGCGCCACCACCAGCGCCCGGAAGGGGTTGCGCCCGGACGGCGCACGCCGCCGGCCTCGGCGTCCACCGGCGCCAGGACGGCCGGCTCCGGTCCCGACGCGTCCAGGTCGAACGGCCAGGGGCGAACGAGGCCAGGACAGGAGGGGTTGCGGGACGGCACCGGCGACGGCGGCAGCAGCAGGTCCTCGGTGGCGCTTCGGACCACCCAGCAGCAGGAAGCCCGCCGGCGGCGAGCAGCGTCACGGCCAGCGCGCCGGCCAGCACCTTAGCGGGGAGTCTCCAGGACACCCGCCGACGGCTCGGCGGGAACGGAGGGTCGCTCATGAACAGGACTCCTAGTTCGGCGTCCGCCGGGCCGCCACGCTGGAGGGGCGCCCGGCGCGACGACCGGCGCGTCGGGGCTGCGGTCGGGACCAGGTAGACCTGTCCGGTGATCGTCGGTGACCAGGCGGCTCCCGTCGGTCGCGGTGCTGCGGAGCCGCTGCGGCCAGCGGTAGACGCCGCCGGGCA
>CAWDYD010000003.1:0-74623 GCA_963806415.1 uncultured Actinomycetota bacterium | reverse complement strand
GCAGCAGGCGCTGGCCGGGATCCTGCAGACCTGCCCGGGGCAGCCGCTGCCCTCCCGCGATCGGCGCGCGGTCGCCCCGGCCACCCAGTAGCGTCGCCGTCATGGCTGAGCTGCCGTTCGTGCTGGAGGAGGGCGACCGGATGGTGCGGGCCGCCGTCGACGGGGAGGTGCTCGCCAAGCAGGGCGCCATGGTCGCGTACACGGGGAGCATCGACTTCGCCTACAAGGGCGCCGGTCTGGGCGGGTTCGTCCGCAAGGCGGTGACCGGCGAGGGCCAGGAGCTCATGAAGGTCACCGGCCGGGGCCGGGTCTGGTTCGCCGACAACGGCGCCCACATCTCGCTGTTCAGCCTGGAGAACGACCGGCTCGTCGTGAACGGCCGCAACCTGCTCGTCCTCGGCCAGGGCATGGGCTACCAGATCCGGAAGACCTCCGGCGGGATCGGCGCGATGGCCGCCGGCGGCCTGTTCCAGACCGAGGTGACCGGCAGCGGTCAGGTCGCGGTGACCTGCCTGGGCACCCCGCTGGTGCTGCCGACCGACGAGCCGGTGTACGTCGACGCCCAGGCCGCGGTGGCCTGGACCTCGCCGGTGCGTACCGAGATCGTGTCGACCTTCAAGGCGGGCGCCCTGATCGGGCGCGGCTCCGGCGAGGCGTTCCAGATGAAGATGCAGGGCGCCGGGGGCTTCGTCGTCGTGCAGTGCGGCGAGGTGCCGGTCTCGACCCGGCAGGCCTGACGCGATCCGCAGCCCCTCCCGGACGGCGTAGCGTCGGGCGCGTGCGACGGGCTCTCCCGCTGGTCGGCGGGCTGTACCTGGCGGCCGCGCTCGCGACCCGCGGCGCCGAGGCGGCCGGGTGGGTCAGCCGGTGCGGGTGCGTACCCGGCTGCTGGTGCCGGCGGCCGGTGCTGAGCACGTTCCGCTGGGTGCTGCCGCTCGCGCACGGCGAACGGCTGGGCCGGCCCTGACGAGCCGGGCCTCGTGGCGGCCCCGGCCCGCAGCGGTGCCCGCGACAGCGCCCCGCTCGGTCACACATCGCCCGCCGGATGCGTCATCAGGGCACGGACGAGATCCCGACCCCCGAGGAGAGTCCCGATGAAGACCATGACGTGCCGCCAGCTGGGCGGGCCGTGCGACCTCGAGCTGAGCGGGGAGACGGCCGACGAGGTCATTCAGGCCCAGGACCGCCACCTGCGCGAGGCGGTCCGGGCAGGTGCCACCGACCACGAGCCGGCCCACGAGGAGATGAAGGGCCGTTGGCGGCACCCGGTCCGGTCGATGGGCTGGTACCGGAACGCCAAGAAGGCGTTCGCGGACCTGCCCGGGGCCTGAGCCCGACCGGGGTGCGCCCGCCTCAGTCGGGTGCGCCCCGGTCTCCGGCCTCGTCACCCCTGCGAAGCCGGGTGCCGGCCAGGACCGCCGGATCGGCGCGGAACGCGATCCGTGTCACCAGGCCGCCGTCGAGGCTGAAGTCGAAGGCCACCCGCGTCCGACCGAGGTGGACCCACGCCGCGCCAGGGCGGCCCTCGACGAAGACGGGCAGCGCAGCCTTGGCGGCCCCGTCGAAGAACTGCGCGACCTCCTGCTGCCCGGCCATACGTTCGGGGGTCCCCAGCGCCACCGCCGCGACGTCCCCGGTGACGACCACGTCCGGAGCCAGCAGGTCCAGCAGCCGGGTGACGTCACCGCCCCGAGCGGCCGCGAGGAACGCGTCGACCACCTCCCAGTCGGCCAGCTCGTCCTCGGTCGTCGGCTGCCCCACCTTGGCCCGGGCCCGGGAGGCGAGCTTGCGCGCAGCCGCAGGCGAGACGTCCAACGTCGCGGCGATGGTGGCGAAGTCGAAACCGAAGCTGTCGTGCAGCACGAAGGCGACCCGTTCGGCGGGGGTCAGCCGGTCCAGCACGACCTGCAGAGCAACGCCGACGGTGTCGGCGAGGGCGATCTCCTCCGCCGGGTCGCCCGCGAGCCCGGCCACCTCGACGTCGTCCTGCACCGGCACGGGGATTCGGGCGCGGAGCCGGTCCAGGCACAGCCGGGTCGTCACCGTGGTCAGCCAACCGGGCAGGTTCTCGACGTCCCGGTCGGTGCTCTGCAGGCGCAGCCACGCCTGCTGCGCGATGTCCTCGGCCTCGGCCTCGTCGCTGAGCATCCGTCGCCGCGAGGCGGACCAGCCGAGGCCGTTCGGCCTCGTACAGGTCGGTCTCAGTCAGGCGCCCCTCGCCGGCAGGGTCACGCCGCATCCTCGCCCCGCGCCGTCACGAACGGGTGAACGTGAGGTGGGTGACGCCGCTGGGCGTCGAGACCGCCTCGACGTCGTAGCCCGTCTCGAGCGCCTCCAGGCCGTCCCACAGCCGTACCCCCCGGCCGAGCACGATCGGCACCAGGACCACGTGAAGGTGGTCCACGAGCCCCGCCGCGAGGAAGTCGCGGGCGGTCCTCGGACCGCCGCCGATCCGGACGTCCCGGCCGGCTGCCGCCTCGCGGGCGACGTCCAGGGCCTCGGCCGGCGGGGCGTCGAGGAAGCGGAACGTCGTCCCGCCCGCCATCTCGATCGACGGCCGCGGCCGGGAGGTGAGCACGAAGGTCGGCGTGCGGAACGGCGGGTTCGGGCCCCACCACCCCTTCCAGCCGGGGTCGTCCTGCCAGCCCGGGGGGCCGAACTTGCCCGACCCCATGATCTCGGCGCCGATGCCCGGCTCGTGCTGCTGGGCGAACGCGTCGTCGATGCCGGCCGTGCCGCCCGTGCGTCCCAGGATCGGGGCGCCGAAGCGGGTGGCCAACATCCACTCGTGCAGCCGTGTGCCGGCGTGGCCCATCGGGGTCTCGGCTGCCTGGCCCTCACCGGCCGCGAACCCGTCCAGCGAGACGGAGAGGTTGTGGATGCGGGTCCGTGTCATCTGCTGCGCTCCTTCTGCTCGGCCGGCCGCCCGAACGCGGTGGGGCGGGTGGGCTCGAACCCACGACCGAGGGATGGTGACGTCCCCTGCTCTGACCGGCTGAGCTACCGCCCCCGCGCCGGCAGCGTAGGCCGTCCGTCCGGTGGCGCGGCGCCCTGCTGCGTCAGCGGTCGGCTCCGCTTGCCCCGGTACAGGTCCGCGTCGGCCCGCTGCAGGGAGCTGCGGACGTCGTCGTCCGGGCGGCGCTGTGCGACCCCCGCGCACAACGACGTGCCGGTCGGCGTGACCGTACGCAGCCGGGCGATCGTGCCGGTCGCGGCGCGCTCCCCGGCGTCCGGCAGGACGAGCCCGGCCACGTGGCGGCCCCGGCCGCAGCGGTGCCCGCGACAGCAGCCCCGCTCGGTCACACATCGCCCGCCGGATGCGTCATCAGGGCACGGACGAGATCCCGATCCCCCGAGGAGAGTCCCGATGAAGACCATGACGTGCCGCCAGCTGGGCGGGCCGTGCGACCTCGAGCTGAGCGGGGAGACGGCCGACGAGGTCATTCAGGCCCAGGACCGCCACCTGCGCGAGGCGGTCCGGGCAGGTGCCACCGACCACGAGCCGGCCCACGAGGAGATGAAGGGCCGTTGGCGGCACCCGGTCCGGTCGATGGGCTGGTACCGGAACGCCAAGAAGGCGTTCGCGGACCTGCCCGGGGCCTGAGCCCGACCGGGGTGCGCCCGCCTCAGTCGGGTGCGCCCCGGTCTCCGGCCTCGTCACCCCTGCGAAGCTGCGTGCCGGCCAGGACCGCCGGCTCGGCGCGGAACGCGATCCGTGTCACCGAGGCCGCCGTCGAGGGCCGTACGGCCGGGGCCAGCCGGTCCAGCACGACCTGCAGAGCGGCGCCGACGGTGTCGGCGAGAGCGACCCGCTGCGCCGGGTCGCCCGCGCCCTCGGCCGGTTCGACGTCGTCCCCCACCGGCGGACCCCGGACGGCCCGCCTCGAGTCGCTCGGTGCGGGCCGTCCAGCAGGAGCGGAGGAGGCCGCGGTCAGCCCTTGCGGGCGGCCCGCTCGGCGGCGGACAGCTGCGCGAGCGTCCGGTCGTCGTCGGCGGCCTGCTGCTGCTCGCGGTCGGCGCAGGCCTCGACAGCTGCCTCGGCGGCGGCCTCCGGTCGCTCGATCGCCACCGCAGCGTGGCCTGCTCGGCGGCGGCCTGTCGCGGACCTGCGCCCGGCGCACCGCAGCGCGCGCTCCGCGCCCCGGTGCGCGCGTCGGCGGCGGCCTGCTCGCGCTCGATCTGCGCTGCAGCCTCCGCGGCCTAGGCGTCCGCCAGGGCCTGGGTGGTGCCGGCCTCTGAACGGGCCTGCGCCTCGGCCTGCTGCAGCTGCCCCTCGGCAGCCAGCGAGTCGTTGCCCAGCACGGCGCCGGCGACGACCTTGGCCTTGCCGGTCACAGCGGCCAGCAGACCCGAGCGGGCCTCCTCGGACGGCGATGCGTTCGACACAGGTGCTCCTCGTGGTGGACGGACGTGGCGTTCTCACGACGGCGCCCCTCCCGCGGGTGCGGGAGGGGCGCCGTCGAGTGGTGCTTGGTGCTGGTGCTACGCGATGCTGCGCACGTTCGACAGGTCGACCTGGGCGGGCGCGACCGCGGCGTCCGTGGTCACGACGGCGCGCAGGAACAGGCCGCCCTGGAGCTTGACCACGCGCGATGCAACGGCGGTGAGGTAGCGGTAGCCGACGCGCGGGTCGACGAACGTGCGGGGGGAGACGTCGAGCGCCGCCTCCTTCACCTTGGCGACGAGCTCACCCGCGGTGGGCTGGTACAGCCACGCGGGGCCGGAGGCGCCCTGCGGGCCCTGGACGCCGGGAAGGCCGGCCGGGCCGGCGACACCGGCAGCGCCCTGCGGGCCCTGCGCGCCCTGCAGGCCGGGCAGCCCGGGCAGGCCGGTCTCGCCGCGCTCGCCCTGCAGGCCCTGGAGCCCGCGGGGACCCTGCTCGCCGGTCTCCCCGATGACGCCGCGCTGGCCCTGGCCGCCGGGCAGGCCCTGGACGCCCTGCGGGCCCTGCTCGCCCAGCGGGCCGATGAGGCCCTTGTCGCCCTGCTCGCCCTTGACGCCCTGCTCGCCGGACAGGCCCTTGGCACCCTGCTCGCCGCGCTCGCCCACCGGGCCGGCAACGCCGCGGGGGCCCTGCTCGCCCGGCAGGCCCAGGATGCCGACGGGGCCCTGCTCGCCGCGCAGGCCCTGCGGGCCGACCTCGCCCACCGGACCGGTCAGGCCCTGGGGGCCCGTCTCGCCCTGCTCGCCGGGCAGGCCGGTCGAGCCCGGAAGGCCCTTGTCGCCCTGCTCGCCGGTCGGGCCCTCGAGGCCCTGCCGACCCACCGGGCCGACGGGGCCGGTGAGGCCCTTGTCGCCCTGCTGGCCCTCGGGCCCGACCGGGCCCTTGACGCCCTTGTCACCCTTCTCGCCCTGCTCGCCGACCGGGCCCTTGAGGCCCTTGTCGCCACGGTCGCCGACCGGGCCGAGGGGACCGACCGGGCCCTTGGGGCCCTTGTCGCCCGGCTCGCCGGGCGCACCGACGGGGCCGGTCACGCCCTTCGGGCCACGCGCGCCCGCAGGGATCGCGATGTCGACGGTCTCCACGACCGTGTCGACCACCGTGACGGTCTCGACATCGGCCGCACCGGTGCGCTTGATGGGCTTGGACTGAGCCATGTGTGGGACTGCCTCTCGACGGTGACGGGGACGCGCCGTGGCGCGTCGTCCCGTTCTGGGGTCATGCAGGTGGGGGTGGAGCAACTCGGATTGCGTGGACCGTCATGCCCGCCGCTCGCTGCAGCAAGCGCCCTGCAAGCAGTGGGGGTGGTCACACCCGTCCGGCACCGCCTGTCCACGGATGGGGCGGCGGTAGCACTCACCGGACCGGGCCCTGGGCCGAGAGCGACCAGCCAGGGATCCCCGAGCGCACGCAGGGCCCCGCACGGCGATGACCGCCAGGACCCTGCGGCGTTCCCGACGCCTCGTCGCACAGGCCCCGGCACCGAGCTGGCGGGCGAGGACGTGACCCCGCGTTCCTGGGCGCGGTCGCCGACGACCGGCTCTGCGCGCGGTGTCCGCCGGCGACAGCGGAACAGCCGACCCTCCTGGCGACGGCGAGCAGCAGGTTCGCCGTTCCAGCGAGGGCGTCTGCTGGCGGGCGCTCCGGGCCGACGGTCCTGTGCGGGCGGACACCGGCGGCCCGAACGCGGTGGGGCGGGTGGGGCTCGAACCCACGACCGAGGGATTATGAGTCCCCTGCTCTGACCGGCTGAGCTACCGCCCCTTGCGCGGGCAGCGTAGGCGGTACGTCGGGAGCCGCGACGCGCTGCTGCGTCAGCGGTCGGCTCCGCTTGCCCCGGTACAGGTCCGCGTCGGCCCGCTGCAGGAAGCTGCGGACGTCGTCGTCCGGGCGGCGCTGTGCGACCCCCGCGCACAACGACGTACCGGCCGGTGTGACCGTACGCAGCCGGGCGATCGTGCCGGCCGCGGCGCGCTCCCCGGCGTCCGGCAGGACCAGGGCGAACTCGTCGCCGCCGATCCGGGCCAGCAGGTCGGGGGCGCGCACGTGCTCGGCCCAGGCCCGGGCCGTGTCCTGCAGGAGCGCGTCGCCGGCCGGATGCCCGTACGTGTCGTTGTAGGCCTTGAAGTGGTTGAGGTCGAGCAGCACCAGGCTGAGCGGCTGGCCGTTGCGCTGGGCGCGCCGTAGCTCGTGCAGCAGGGCCTCGTCGAACGCCCGCCGGTTCGGCAGGCTGGTGAGGCTGTCGGTGCGCGCGGCGGCCGCCAGCCGGTCCTGCAGCTCGAGCCGCTCGGCCACCACCGCCGCCTCGGCGGCCAGCAGCGAGAGCAGCTCGCAGGTGCCCGGCTCCAGCACCCGCCGCGGCTGCGCCCAACCGACGATGAGCACCCCTGCCCGCTGGTCGGCGCCGTCGACGGGCTCCAGCGCGACGCTGCGCAGCCCGGCGCCGGCGAACATCCCCGCGTCGCCGGTGTCCGGGACGAACTGCGACGCGGCCACCGCCAGCCGGCCGTCGTCGGCGGCACGCAGCTCCGCCGGCAAGGCGATGCCCTCGACGGACGACGTCGCGGTCAGCACCAGCCGGCCCGCGCCGACCGAGGCGTAGAGCCAGGCGCCGTCGCTGCCGGTGGCCCGGCGCACCGTGGTGCAGAGCAGGCGGCGCGCCTCGTCCGGACGGTCGGTGTGCAGCAGCCCTCGCCGGTGCTCGGCCAGGACCTGCAGCACCTGCTCGTGCGCCCGGCGCTCGCTCAGGTCGAGCCCGAGCGCGTGGAAGAAGTAGCCGTGCCGCGTCCGCTGGGCCCAGATGGTCAGCTCGACCGGGATGCGTACGCCGTCGGCACGGCGCGCGGTGACCTGCACCGGCCCGTCGATGCCACGACCCCGGCCGGTCCGGACGAACGCGCGGATGCCGTCCGAGTGCGCCGGCCGGTGCTCGGGTGGCACCACCAGCGACTCCAGGTCGACGCCGAGCGCCTGCTCCTGCGTCCAGCCGAAGATCCGGGTGGCCGCCTGGTTCCAGGCCCGTACGACGCCGTCCTCGTCGAGCGCGATGTAGAACTGCCGGGTCTCGCGGAGGACTGCCTCGGCGTGCACCCGGGGGTCGTGCCGGCCGGCGCCGGCCCAGGGCAGCCGGAACGAGCGCCACCAGTCCGCTGGTCCCCTCACCCCGGTCTCCTCGCCTCGACCCCGTTGCGGAGCAGATGATCCCACGCCCGGCGGCGCGCGCCGGTCATTCGGCGGGCCAGGCAGGGCTGGACGTGTCCACGGCCGGTCCGGGCCGAGGTGCGGTTCGCCCCGGTTCGGGCCGGGCCGCCGTCCCCTCCAGTGGTGTCGACGTCCACCTCGGGGCGCGGGTGCCCCGGTCACGCTGACGGCATGACCCAGGGGCCGGACGGCGGACGCCGCGACCACTAGGGGTGCCCGGGCGGCCCCCGCGGGGCGTGAAGCGTGACCGCCGGCGAGCTCGGCCCGGCCACCGGCGACCCGGCTCGTGCCCGTGTCGCCGAGCTGGTGGTCTCGGCGTCCACCCCGGCGGCGAAGGCGCGGCCGCAGCGTGACCGTCTCGGAGCAGGCGTGAGGTGGACGCCGAAACCCCGCGAGCATGCGGGCGCGCAGCGGGCGGGAGCCGGATGTGCGGCTGGGACCGGGCCGGGTGCGGGCCGAGCCGGCACCGGGCGCGCAGCAGGCCGAGGCTCCCGTCGCAACAATGGGGAGGCCCCGACGCAACCAAGGGGAAGCCCCGCCGGGTCAGTGCAGCGCGCGCAGGTGGTCGGCGAACCCCCCGGTCGTGCGGCTCTCCCGCCGGGCGCTGGTGGTGACCGGGATCCGCCCGGTCGCGACCAGCCGCCTCGCCCGGGCGCGCAGCGTGTCCACCAGCGCCTGGTCCTCGGCCAGCGCCAGCGGCGGCACGCCGCCGGCGTCGAGGTACGCCGCCGCGGACAGGCCCAGGTTCGCGCCGTGCACGTGCACGTGCCCGGCCCCCGGCGCGCCGTAGCGTGCGCGGCGAACCGCGCCCGGACCGCGGCCGGGCTGCTCGGACCAGTCCGCGACCCGCACCGTGCCCGCGACGACCTCGGCCCCGCCCCGGGCCAGCCGCAGCTGCTCGGCGAGCCAGTCGGCGGGCACCGTCGAGTCGGCGTCGGTCGTGGCGAGCCACAGCTCGCCCGGCGGCCGGCCGGCCTCGCGCCGCAGCACCTCGGCGAAGCCCGCCGCCCGGGCGATCCCGACGTTGCGGGCCGTGACCTCCAGCGCTCCCGGGGCGACCTCGCCGCTGTCGTCGCTGCACGCGTCCAGCACCGGCACCACGTGCACCGCGAGGCCGCGCAGCGCCGGGTGCGCCGCGGCGACCCGCGAGCGCGGCGAGGCAGGCCGGCAGCAGCAGCCGCTCGTCGTGCGCGGGCACCACGACGCCGACCGCGCCGCACCGTCGGGCGCCGGCCCGGCGTCGTCAGAGCAGCCCCTCCGCCGGGCCACGCTGACGGCGCCGCCCGGCACCAGCACGTCGAGCAGGAAGTCCTCCTCCTCGACCCGGCTCAGCCGCGGCCAGCGCGCCAGCGCCGCGTGCACCGCGTCGCCGGTCAGCGGGTAGTCCGCGACCGGGTGCCGCCAGTGGCAGGCCACGACCGTCGCCGCCCGGCGCCAGGTCGCGCTCGACCAGCCCGAGCAGCCGGTCCAGGTCGGCGGCGTCGAGGTAGTAGCCCACCTCGGACAGCACCACGAGGTCGTACGCGCCCGGCCGGCCAGTCCGTCCGGCACCGACCCCTGGACCAGCCGGACGCGACGGCGGGACGCGGTCCGCGGGCGGCCTCCAGCGCCGCCCGGCTCGGGTCGAGCGCGATCAGCGCGGCGCAGCGCCGCGGCCAGCGCGGCGGTGAGCACGCCGATCGAGCAGCCCACCTCGAGCGCCGGCGGCGAAGCGCGGCGCGCGGCAGCGCGGCGAGCGTCAGGGCGTACTTGCGCTGCTCGTACCAGCGGCTGGCGAAGCCCCACGGGTCGGCGTCCGCCGCGTACATCCGGTCGAAGTAGTCCGGCGGCAGGCTCACGCGAACACCACCTCGTAGGGCCGGGCGAAGCGGGCGAGCACGCGTCGGCGGCAGCACCGGCGCGTCGGCCGGCCCCGGCCCGAGCGGCGCCACCTGGGTGCGCGAAGGCCGGCGACCGCGCGGCGCCTTGGCCGCGCGCACCGGCGCCGGCAGCGGCACCGCCCGCGCCCGGCGCCACGGCACCCGCGGGTCGTCCGGGCCGGGCCCAGTGCCAGGCCCACACCGGGTACGCGAGCAGCCGGCGCCCCGGTCCGGGCCGCCGCCTCGACGCAGGCCCGGCCGACCGCCTCGTGGTCCGGGTGACCGTCGCCGGACCACGGCCCGAGCAGCCAGCTGCCGGGGTCCAGCGCGGCGAGCGCCTCCGCGCACCGGCGCCTCGCAGCGCGGCGCGGCCGCCGTCGGGCAGGCCGAGCCGGCGTGACGGCCGGCGGCAGGCCCAGGGCGGCGAGGGCCGCGCGCGGTCTCGGCGACCCGGCGCGGCGCGAGCTCGGCCGGGCCGGCACCGAGCCGCCGGGGTGGCTCGCCTCGCCGTCGGTCACGGCGACGCACCTGCGACGCGCGTGCCGGCCGCGGCCAGCAGCGCCAGCAGGCCGCCGACGCCGAGCACCTCGTCGTCGGGGTGCGGCGCGACGACGACCGCGCGGTGCGGCGCCGGGTCCAGGACCAGGGCGGGCAGTCCGAGCCGGCCAGGAACGGCAGCCAGGCGCGTCTCGGGCGTCCCGGTCCGCCGTCGATCGCGGTCACCACGGCGCGCCTCGAGCGCGGCCAGCGCGCCGAGCAGCCGGCGAGGTCGCGCTCGGCGTGCGACTGGCGCAGGTAGACCGGCAGGTCGGCGGCGCGCTGGGCCTGCACCGGGTCGAGGCAGAGCGGCCCGGCGCCGAGCGCCCGGCCGACCCGGTCGAGGACCTCGGTGGCGCCGGCCTCGACCCGCGCGCGCAGCCGCGGCGCGCGGCAGCCGCGCGCCGGTCGCCGGCCGGGTCGGCGTCGACCTCGCGCGGCCGCGACGGCGAGGTGCGGCGCCGAGCCCCGCGACGAGCGCGCGTCCACCGCGCCGAGGTGGGCCAGTGCGTGCGGGTCGGCGGCGCCGGCGCGCACCGCCGCGAGCAGGACCCGCGCCGCGCCGAGCGCGCCGCCGTACCAGCAGGCCGCCACGCCCGCTCCGCCGTGCCAGAAGCCGGGCCGGTCGAGGTAGCGCGCCGGGCGCCGCCGACCGGCGCGGCCGGGACGCCGGCGAGCTCGACGGTCGACGCGAGTCGCTGGCGGCCATCCCGACGGCCGGCCAGGTGCCCGGGCGCGGTCTCCGACGTCGGCGAGGTCGACGGCGAACAGCCGCCGGCCGTCGTCGGCGTGCGCCGTGACGAGCGCCGCGGTCGAGCACGCCGGGCGCCCGAGCACCAGCGCCTTGCGCCCGGTCAGCGTCCAGCCGCCGTCGGTGCGCCGCGCCTCGACCCGGGCCGACGGCGGCTCGGCGGCCCACACCCCCCACAGCCCCGTCGGGCGCCGGACCGCCGAGCTCGGCCAGGATCGCGACCGCGTCGGCGTGCGCCTCGGCGAGCCGGTCCGAGCGACGAGGTCGACGGCCGACAGCTCGGCCAGCGCGTCGCCAGCGCTGCAGCGTGCCGGCCGGAGCCGGGCAGCGGCAGGTCGAGCGCGCCGGCCGCCCTGGCCGCGCGCAGCAGCGGCCCGACCGTCGCGGCCGTGACCGGCAGCGCGGCGCCGGCGAGCCAGGACGGGCGGGGATCGGGCACTCCCCGGCTCTCTCCGCCCAGGACGGCCCTAACCGCCCGCCGGCGGTCAGCCGAGCGAGGCCAGCGCCGACGCGTACGCGGCCGCGTCGACCGGCGCCTCGCCGACCAGCAGCGGGTAGAGCTCCGGCACGCCGACGCCGGCGTCCAGCACCGCCCCGAGCCGGGTGTGCGCCTGGGTCAGCCGCCGGGCGTGCAGCTCGGCGAGCAGGGCCCGCCGGTGGTCGCCGCGCAGCCGTACGTCGGTGTCCACCTCGGCGGCCAGCGCCGCGAGCGCCACGACGTCGCCGACCAGGTCGGCGAGCCGGCGTACCTGCTGGTCCTGCCGCGCCCGCGGCGCGTCCGCCAGCGCCCCGATCGCCTCCCGGACGTCCTTGCCGCCGGCCAGCGCCGCCTCGCCCAGCCGGCGGGCCGGCTCGGTCTGCAGCGCCGCGACGATCGCCTCGCAGGCCGCCAGCACCGGCTCGGCGCCGCGCTGCTTGGACACCGCGCGCCACAGGTCCAGCGCGCAGATGTTGCTGGTGCCCTCCCAGATCGGGTTGACCTGTGCGTCGCGGTAGAGCCGCGGCGTGCCGAAGGTGTTGATGTAGCCGTTGGCGCCGAGCATCTCGACGGCGGCCCGCGCGAAGTCGACGTTCTGCTCCCCCGCCCGGTACTTGATCACCGGGGCCAGGGTCCGGAACCGCAGCGCGTCCCGGTCGTCCCCGCCGTCGCGGTACGCGTCCAGCGCCGCCCCGGTGTGGAACATCAGCGCGGTCGTCGCGGCCAGGTCGACCTGCAGCCAGACCAGGCGCTCGCGCATCATCGGGAAGGCGTCGAGGGTGGTGCCGAAGCTGGCCCGCCGGGAGGTGTACGTCGCCGCCTCCAGGTACGCCCGGCGCATGATCCCCACCGAGCCGACGGCGTTCCAGTAGCGGGTGTGGTTGAGCATCTCGGCCATGTAGCGGAAGCCGCTGTCGGCCTCGCCGACCAGGTGCGCCTCGGCCCCGGTCAGGATCAGCTCGCCGGTCGGGACGCCGATGGTGCCCATCTTGTCCTTGAGCCGGCGGATGCTCACGCCGTTCGGCGTGCCGTCGGCGCGGGTGCGCGGGACGACGAACAGCGCGAGCCCGCGGGTCCCGGCGACGTCCGCGTCGACCCGGCCCATCGTCACGATGAGGTCGGCGCCGACGTTGGAGGCGAACCACTTCTCGCCGGTCAGCTCCCAGCCGCCGTCGGCGGTGCGCACCGCCTCGGTGCGGGTGGCGCCGACGTCGCTGCCGCCGGTGATCTCGGTGGCCACCTGCGCGACCTGCAGGCGCCGCGCGGCGTCGGTCGCCACCACCGCAGGCAGGAACCGGTCGCGCTGCTCGGGGGTGGCGAACTGCTCGAGCACCACGACCGTGCCGTGCGCCAGCTCCAGCGGGCAGCACAGCGCCATGTCGGCCTGCCCGACGAGGTAGTCGAAGGCGGTGAGCAGCGTGGTGGGCGCCGCCCCGTAGCGCGCCAGCCGGTCCGGGTCGTGGTTCCAGCCGACCAGCCCGAAGTCGAACACCTCGTCCAGGCTGGTCAGCCAGTCGGGGTGGTAGGCGACCCGGCTGACGTCGCGGCCGAGCCGGTCGTAGCGCTCCAGCTCGTGCCCCGCCGCGTCGTAGACGTCGGCCCGCCGGACCAGCTCGGTGCCGGCCCGCTCGCCGAGCTCGACGAGCACCTCCTGCGCCCAGGCGCGGGTGGTCGGGTCGAGGTAGGTGTCCAGGGTGTCCGCGAGGTCCGGGTCGGCGGTGTAGTAGTTGAGCCCGCGCCCGGACTCGTACGCCCGGTAGCGACTGGGGCTGCCGGTGCCGTCGAGCGAGAAGTCGGGGTAGACGGGCGCTCCAGGGCGCGGGCGGCTGGGCGTGGTCATCGGGCTCCTCCGGTGGGAGTCGGGTGCAGGTTCAGGACGAGCAGGACGGCGGCCTCGGCGGTCTCGGTGCTGTCCTCACCGGTGACGGCCCGTTCGAGGGCGACGCCGAGGACGGTGGCCCAGAACGCCCGCGCCTCCACGGCCGGCGAGGTGCGCAGCGCCCAGCCGCGGCGGACCAGCGTCTCGGCCACGGCCCGCTCCCCTTCGGCGTGCAGGCGCGCGAAGGTGGCCACGATCGTCGGTGCCAGGTCCCGGCGGCGGCGGGCGAGCAGCATCGCCTCGACGAAGGTGAGCAGGCCGGGCGCGCCGACCGCGGCGCCGACCAGGGCTCGGACGTACTCCTCGGGGGTCTCGGCGGCCGCGCCTGCCTGCTCGACGGTCCGGGCGACCCGGAGCAGCTCCCGGCAGGCCACCTCGACGAACAGCTGCTCCTTGCCGCCGAAGTAGTACGTCACCTGGCTGGGGAACGCGTCGGCCGCCGCGGCGATGTCGGTGAGCGCGACGCCGGACAGCCCGCGACGGGCGAACAGCTCGGCGCCGGCGTCGAGCAGCGCCGCGCGCCGGGCCCGGCCCTCGTTCCGGCTGGCCCGGGCCGCGTGCCGGGGCTGCGGGGCTGCCATCCCCGGAGTTTGTATGTCGTTCATTCAGTCGTCAAGGACGACCCGGCCGCCCCCTGCGACCTGCCCGAACCACGGCCGGACCGGCTCCGCCCGGCGTGCGGCTGAACCACGCCGCCGAGCTGCACGTCGTCACCTGCCGGCTCCCGGAGCGTCCGGCTCCGCGGCCCGGCAGCACAGCGCCGACCGGCCGACCGACGGACCGCGGCCGGGTCCGGGCCATTCGAGCTCCCGCGCCTGGACTTGAACCAGGAACCCTGCGATTAACAGTCGCATGCTCTGCCAATTGAGCTACGCGGGACGGTCGCCGGTTCCCCGGCGGGCCGCGCCAGACTAGCGCACCGGCACCGGCTGCCCGGAACGGGTGAGTGCGGGCGGGCGTGGGGTAGGGGCCCGTCGACGATCCACCCACCTCAGGAGGACAGCGTGATTCGCAAGCTCACTCTCGGCATCGGCTTCGCCGCCGGCTACGTCCTCGGCGCGCGGGCCGGCAAGGAGCGCTACGCCCAGATCGAGCGCCAGGCGCGTCAGCTGATGGGCAAGCCCGCAGTCCGTGACCTCACCGACCGGGCCAGCTCGACCGCGGAGGTGGCGGCCGACAAGGCCAGGGCCGCCGCCGCGGACGCGAAGGCGTCGGTCAACGAGACGGTGAGCGCGGTGGCGGACAAGGTCGACGAGGCCTCGGACAAGGCCCGCGAGGCGGCCGGCTCCGGCGGCGCGGCGTCCGGCGGCACGGCGTCGGGCGGCACGGCGGCAGGGGCGGTCGGCGGCACCACGGCCGGGGCCCCCGGCAGCACGCCGACCGGCACGACGTCGGGCACCCCGACCGGTCCGATCGTCGGCGCGGCGCCGAGCGCCACGGCCCCCAACCCGTAGCCCCCGCAGGACACCCCGGTCCCGCCGGCAGGTCGCCTGCCGGCGGGACCCGCACGCCCCCGTACATCCATCGAGAGGACAGCATGGGAACCGTCGCGCACTACCTCGAGGTCAACGCTTCCGCCGCGCAGTGCTACGCGTGGTGGCGGGGCCTGACGAACCTGCCCCAGATCCTGCCGGACGTGGAGTCCGTCGAGGCGCACGGCGGCAGCACGGCGGTCACGCACTGGAAGGTGCGTGGTCCGCTCGGCAAGACCGTGGAGTGGGACGCGCGGATCGTGGAGGACGTCGAGAACACCCGGATCGCCTGGGCGACCGAGGACAGCAGCGGCCTGGACGTCAAGAACGCCGGCGCCGTCCGCTTCGACGACCACGGAGCCAGCACCGGGGTCGAGGTCAGCCTGCAGTACGACCCGCCCGGCGGCGTCCTGGGTGACGCGGTCGCCTCGCTGTTCGCCGACCCGCAGGACAAGGTCGAGCGCGCGCTGGAGGCCTTCAAGACCACCATCGAGTCCGCGACGCCGCCGGCCGCCAGCTACTGACCGCTCGCGTCCCCCACGGAAGGACCACCAGATGACATCCCGCATCCCGGAACGACCCTCGGAGTTCGAGGCCGAGGGCCTGCCGGACCCGGGCGAGACCGGGCCCGGCCAGGACGCCACCGGGGAGGCGGGCGCCGGCTACGGCGAGGAGCCGCCGCACGACACCGCTCTCGCCGTCGACGACGTGGGCACCACCGCCCAGGAGCAGCACGACGGCGAGTCCCTGGACACCCGGCTCGCCCGGGAGCAGCCGGACGTGCTCGACGAGGCCGCCGTCCCGGCGGACGAGTCGGCCGGTACCGACACCCCCTTCGACGAGCGGGCCGGCCAGGGCGTCGGCCGGATCGTCGAGCCCGACGAGGGCAGCCGCAGTGACACCGAGAGCGACCTCGTCGCAGCGGACGTCGGCACCGACCTCGGCGGCTACAGCGCCGAGGAGTCCGCGATGCACCTCGAGCCGGAGGCCTGACCTCCCGGCCCCTGGCGCCCCCGACGCCCCCGACCCCCGCGGTCGGGGGCGTCGGCGCGTCCGGAAGCGGGTACACGCCGGCCGTGCCCCGCCTCACCCGCGTCAGCTGCTCCGGGCCGGGCCTGGCCCGACGACGCCTCGGCAGCGGGTTCGCGTACGTCGACGCGGCCGGTCGGCGGGTCACCGACCCGGCCGTGCTCGCCCGCATCGAGGCGCTGGTGCTGCCGCCGGCCTGGCAGGACGTGTGGATCTGCCCGACCGCCTCGGGCCACATCCAGGCCACCGGAGTGGATGCCCGCGGCCGCCGGCAGTACCGCTACCACGACCAGTGGCGGGTCACCCGCGACCTCGCCAAGCACGAGCGCATCCTGGACTTCGCGACCGCCCTGCCCGCGGCGCGTGCGCAGATCGCCGAGCACCTCGCCGACCGGCAGCTCACCCGGCGGCGCGTGCTGGCCTGCGCGGTCCGGCTGCTGGACCTGGGCTTCTTCCGGGTCGGCAGCGAGCAGTACGCCGAGCAGAACGGCACCTTCGGCCTCGCGACGCTGCGCCGCGAGCACGTGACGGTGTCCCGTGCCGGGGTGATCACGTTCGACTACACCGCCAAGAGCGGCAAGCACCGGGTGCAGGCCGTCGCCGACGCCGACGTCGTCCGGGTGGTGACGGCGATGAAGCGCCGGCGTGGCGGCGACGAGGAGCTGCTGGCGTGGAAGGACGGCGACCGCTGGGTCGACGTGAAGAGCAACGACATCAACGCCCACCTGCAGGCGGTGACCGGCGGGCGAGTACACGGCGAAGGACTTCCGCACCTGGAACGCCACCGTCTTCGCCGCGGTGGGGCTGGCGGTGTCCACCGAGGCCACCAGCCCCACCGCCCGCAGGCGCGCCGTCACCCGGGTGGTGCAGGAGGTGGCGCGCTACCTGGGCAACACCCCGGCGGTCTGCCGGGCCTCCTACATCGACCCCCGGGTTCTCGACCTGTACGAGCACGGCGTCACCGTGGCCGACGAGCTGCCCGACCTGGGACTGGACACCGTCTTCGGGCAGCCGGCGGTCCAGGGCACCCTGGAGGCGGCCGTGCTGCGGCTGCTGCGCGCACCGGCCGACGCAGCCGCACCGATCGGCCTGGCCGGTCCCGCGGCGCCGGCCAGCCTGGCCGGCCCGGCCGCGCTGCTGGCCGGCTGAACCCGCGGCCCGGCTCAGCCCACCGACCGGCGGGCCGCCTCCAGCAGCGCCTGCGCCTGCTCCCGGGCTGCCGGGTCCGCGGGGTCGGTACCGGCGTCGAAGACCAGCTGCCAGCTGAGCAGCTCCTGGCCCAGCACCCGGCGCCCGACGATGCGCACACCGCCGCCCGAGGGGAGCCGCTCGTGCGCCGACCAGGCCACGCTGCCGGTCACCCGGGCCCGGACCGCCGCCGGCAGGTCCCCCTCCTGAGCCAGCTCCAGCACGTGCGCCACCCCGGCGCCGTCGGTCTCGGCGACCTCCCGCACGGTCATCCGGGGCGGCTGCCAGGACGCCCGCTCCACCTGCGCCCACTCCAGCCGGCCCGTCCCGGGCAGCACGAGCGCCCAGTCGGTGGCGACGACGCCCTCCCCCGCGGCGGTCACCGCCCAGGCGACCCGGCGCTCACCCGGCGGCAGCCGGACGCTCCGGACGGCGTCCGGCAGGGCACGACGACGCAGCAGGCGCATGGGCCGAGCCTAGAGCCGATCACTCGTCCAGGTAGTCGCGCAGCTTGTCCGACCGCGACGGGTGCCGCAGCTTGGACAGCGTCTTGCTCTCGATCTGCCGGATCCGCTCGCGGGTGACACCGAACTCCCGGCCGACCTCCTCCAGCGTGCGCGGATGCCCGTCGTCGAGCCCGAAGCGCAGCGAGATGACCTTCTGCTCGCGCTCGGACAGGCTGTGCAGCACCCTCTCCAGCTGCTCCTGCAGCAGGATGAACGACGCCGCGTCGGCCGGCACGACCGCGTCGCTGTCCTCGATGAAGTCCCCCAGGTGGGAGTCCTCCTCGGTGCCGATCGGGGTGTCCAGCGACACCGGCTCCTGGGCCAGCTTCTGGATCTCCAGCACCTTCTGCGGGGTCAGCTCCAGCGCCGCGCCGAGCTCCTCCGGAGTCGGCTCCCGGCCCAGCTCCTGCAGCATCTGGCGCTGCAGCCGGACCAGCTTGTTGATGGTCTCGACCATGTGCACCGGGATCCGGATCGTCCGGGCCTGGTCGGCGATGGCCCGGGTGATCGCCTGGCGGATCCACCAGGTCGCGTACGTGGAGAACTTGAAGCCCTTGGTGTAGTCGAACTTCTCGACCGCCCGGATCAGCCCCAGGTTGCCCTCCTGGATGAGGTCGAGGAACAGCATGCCGCGACCGACGTAGCGCTTGGCGATGCTGACCACCAGCCGCAGGTTCGCCTCGACCAGCTGCCGCTTGGCGATGGCGCCGTCCCACTCGACCGCGGCCAGGTCGCGGCGCATCGCCGCCGCCAGCACGTCGCCGTTGGTCAGCTTCTCCGCGGCGAACAGCCCGGCCTCGATGCGCTTGGCGAGGTCGACCTCCTGCTCGGCGGTGAGCAGCGCGACCTTGCCGATCTCCTTGAGGTACAGCCGCACCGGGTCGCTGGTGGGCGCGGCGCGCGCCTCCGCCTCCTCCTGCCGGGCCAGCTGGGCGTCCCGCGCCTCCTCCTCGGGGTCGGGCGACGACCCTCCCCCCGGCTCGTCCGGCTCACCGTCCAGCACCTCGACCCCGGCGTCGGCGATCGCCCGCAGGACGACGTCGAGCTGGTCGAGCGGGAGCTCCGCGGCGCCGACGGCGAGTGCGATCTCCTCGGTGCGCAACGACCCGGCCGCCCGGCCGCGGGCGAGCAGCTCCCGCAGCCCGGGTGCGGTGAACAGGTCGTCCGGAGCAGGCGGGGAGGAGGTCTGCACGACGGACCCTGCCTGCTCCGGACTCACAGCTGCCCCGCCCCCCGCTCCCGGAGCGCTCGCACGCTCTGCTCGAGCTGAACCAGTTCGGCGAACGCCCGGCCGTACCGCTCGGGATCCTCCACCGGGTTGATCCGTTGCAGCTGCGGCTTCAGCTCGGCGATCCGCCGGCTCAGCGCGAACTCCTGCAGCCGGCTGAGCACCGCCGCGGCGTACCGCTCGTCGGCGGCCGCGTCGCTGCGCAGCGACTCGACCGCCAGCACGGTGACGAGCGTGCGCACCGCCGAGTCGTCGGCCGCTTCCCGCAGCGCCGCGACCCAGGCCTCGCCGCCCGCCGTGCCCGACGCGCCGCCCGCCTTGGCGATCAGAGCCCGGACGGCCCGCAGGCCCGGGTCGGTCCAGGCCTGCTCGTCGATCCCGTCGAAGACCGGACCGGCCAGGACGGGCAGCTGGACGGCGAGCTTGACCGCCTCGCGCTCGACCGCCAGCGCCGCCGCGTCGGCGGCCGGTCGGGGCGCCGCCGGCCGGCGCGGGCCCCGGCCGGCGGAGTCCCCGCTGAGCTCGGAGACCCGGCCCAGCACGGTCTCCACGTCCATGCCGAGCCAGCCGGCCAGGCGGCGGGCGTACTCGGGACGCAGCGCGCGGTCCTTGATCTTGGCGACCAGCGGCGCCGCCGCGGCCAGCGCGCCGACCCGCCCCTCCGCCGTCTCCAGGTCGTAGCGCTCCAGCGCCTTGCGCAGCGCGAACTCCACCAGCGGCACGCGGCTCGCCACCAGGTCGCGGACCGCCGCGTCGCCCCGGGCCAGCCGGAGCTCGCACGGGTCGCTGCCGCCCGGGCTGACCGCGATGAACGTCTGCGTGACGAACTCCTGGTCGCTGTCGAAGGCCTTGAGCGCGGCCTTCTGGCCGGCCGCGTCGCCGTCGAACAGGAACACCACCTCGCCGCGCAGCTCGCCGGAGTCCATCAGCAGCCGGCGCAGGACCCCGATGTGCTCGCTGCCGAAGGCCGTCCCGCAGGTGGCGACCGCGGTCGGGACCCCGGCCAGGTGGCAGGCCATCACGTCGGTGTAGCCCTCGACCACCACCGCCTGCCGTCGCTTGGCGATCTCCTTCTTGGCGGCCTCCAGGCCGTACAGCACCGCGCTCTTCTTGTAGAGCGGGGTCTCCGGGGTGTTGAGGTACTTGGGGCTGTCGTCGCGGGGGTCGGTCGCCAGCTTGCGGGCACCGAAGCCCACCACCTCGCCGGTGAGGTCACGGATCGGCCAGACCAGCCGGTTGCGGAACCGGTCGATCGGCCCCTGCCTGCCGGCGCTGGCCAGCCCGACCGCCAGCAGCTCCTCCCCGGAGAAGCCCTTGGCCCGCAGGTGCTTGACCAGCACGTCCCAGCCCTCGGGGGCGTAGCCCAGCCCGTACGCTCCCGCGGCGTCGCGGTCGAAGCCGCGCTCGGCGAGGAAGGTGCGGGCGGTCCCGGCGGCCGGCCCGGAGAGCTGCTCGGCGAAGAACGCCGCGGCGGCGCGGTTGGCCTCGACCAGCCGGGTCCGCTGGCTGCTCTGCCGACCGGGCGCCGCCGACCCCTGCTCGTAGGTGAGGGTGATCGCGTACCGGCCGGCGAGCATCTCGACGGCCTCGACGAAGCTCAGGTGCTCGGACTCGCGCAGGAAGGTGATGACGTCGCCGGAGACCCCGCAGCCGAAGCAGTGGTAGAAGCCGAGCGTCGGGTTGACGTTGAACGACGGCGACTTCTCGTCGTGAAAGGGGCACAGCCCCTTGAGCCGGCCGCCGCCGGCCGGCCGCAGCTGCAGGCGCTCCCCGATGACCTCGTCGATGCGGGCGCGCTCGCGGACGAGGACGACGTCCGCGTCACGGATCCGTCCCGCCATCGTCCACCCCGTCCTGCCTCGCTCGGGCCGTTCCCGTGCCGGACCGCGGCTCGCCGGGGCCGGGGGCTGCCGCGCCCACTGTACGGCCGGGACGCCGTCTGTCAGGGCGTCCTGCACACTCGCCCCGGGCGGCCGTCAGGAGGCCGTGAGCCGGGCGTGCAGGTGCAGGGCGGACGCGTCGGTGAGGCTGGCCACCTGGTCGACGACGGACCGCAGACGGCCGGCGTCGTCGCCGGCGGCGTCGTAGGCCTCCCGGGCCAGCGGGCCCAGCTCCTCGGGCCGCGCGCAGAGCCTCTCGACGAGCGTCCGCACGACCGAGCGCTCCCGGGCCTGCGCGTCCCGGGCCCCCGCCCGGGCCATGACGTACCGGGCGGCGACCGCCTTGAGCAGCGCGCACTCGGCGCGCTCGGTGCGGGGCACGACGAGCGAGGCGGCGTACCGGGTGAGCGGGCCGTCGCCGTAGCGGGCGCGGGTGGCGTCCTCCGCGGCGACGCAGAACCGCCCGATCAGCTCGCTCGCCGCGGCCTTGAGGTCCGCCGTGGTCGCCGACCCGCCGTCGTAGCCGGCCGGCCAGGAGGGCCGGGCGAGCAGGTCGTCCAGCACCGTGCGCAGGTCGGCCGCGCTCTCCGGGCTGTACACCTGCGCGGCGAGCTCGGCCAGCTCCTCGCGCTCGGGCTCGGACCGGACGTCCTCCAGCCGGACCAGCCCGGCCAGCACGCCGTCCTCCAGGTCGTGCACCGAGTAGGCGACGTCGTCGGCCCAGTCCATCACCTGCGACTCCAGGCAGCGCTCCCCGGCCGGCGCCCCGGCGCGCAACCACTGGAAGACCGGCAGGTCGTCGTCGTACACGCCGAACTTGGCGCTGCCGTCCCGCCGCGGCCAGGGGTACTTGGTGGCGGCGTCCAGCGCCGCCCGGGTCAGGTCCAGGCCCGCCCCGGGCACCTTGACCTCCAGCCGGGTGAGCACCCGCAGCGACTGCGCGTTGCCCTCGAACCCGCCGCAGCCCTGCGCCGCCTCGTCCAGCGCCGCCTCGCCGTTGTGCCCGTACGGCGGGTGCCCGAGGTCGTGGGCCAGGCAGGCGGCGTCGACCAGGTCCGGGTCGCAGCCGAGCGCGGCGCCCAGCTCGCGACCCACCTGCGCGCACTCCAGCGAGTGCGTCAGCCGGGTCCGCGGCGCCGCCGGGGACGGCGTGATCGGCTCGACGACCTGGGTCTTGCCGGCGAGCCGGCGCAGCGCGCCGGAGTGCAGCACGCGGGCGCGGTCGCGCTGGAAGGAGCTGCGTCCGTCGCGCTCCTCGCCGCCGACCAGCCGGGCGCGGTCGGCGGTGCGGTAGCCGTCGCCGCCGGTCCCGCGGGCCTGTCGGTCGGTCACGCCGCCCAAGATAGGGGCGGGGTCAGACAGCGCTCGGCCCGCCGCCGCTGCCGTGTCCGAACACGCGGTAGTACAGGTAGCCGGCGGTCTCGCGGGCGATGTAGCGCACCTCCGTCGCGCGGGTGCGCACCGACGGCCCGCGCCGGGTCGGTGAGCCCACCGCGTCGATGCCGAGGTCGCTCGCCATCCGCAGCGAGCGCATCATGTGCCACGGGTCGGTGACCAGCACCGCGGTCCGCCAGCCGCGGTCGGCCATCTCGCGCTGCAGGGCCTGCAGGCTGTGCAGGGTGTCCCGGCCCTCGCCGACCCCGACGACCGCACCGACGTCGCGGTCCCGCAGGTAGCGCGCCCCGGCGTCGGCCTCGGTGAACCGGTCGCCCGGCGCCGACCCGCCGAGCGTGACCACCCGGGGCGCGACGCCGGCCCGGAACAGCGTCCTGGCGTGCTCCAGCCGCGCCTCCAGCACCGAGCTGGGCCGGCCGTCGAACTGGCTGGCGCCCAGCACCGCGATCACGTCGCTGGCCGCCCGGTCGTCCTGCCGGGCCACCCACCAGACCGCGCCGGCCGTCCCGCCGACGAGCAGGAGGCCGGCCAGCACGACCAGCGCGACGAGCCGGCGCAGAGTCTTGGACAGAGAGAGCAGCAACACCTACCCAGTGTCACCGTTGCGGGCCGCGACAGCGGCGCGACCCGCCTCCAGCCGGGCGACCGGCACCCGGAACGGCGAGCAGGAGACGTAGTCCAGCCCGGCGGTGTGGAAGAAGTGCACGCTGTCCGGGTCGCCGCCGTGCTCCCCGCAGACCCCGATCTTCAGCTCGGGCCGGGCCGCCCGGCCCTCGTCGACGGCCAGCCGGACCAGCCGGCCCACCCCGCCGGTGTCGATCGACTCGAACGGGCTGACCCCGAAGATCCCGAGGTCGAGGTAGCGCGAGAAGAACGACGCCTCGACGTCGTCGCGGCTGAAGCCCCAGCTCATCTGGGTGAGGTCGTTGGTGCCGAAGGAGAAGAAGTCGGCCGCCTCGGCGACCTGCCCCGCGGTCAGCGCCGCCCGCGGCACCTCGATCATCGTGCCGACCGGCGCCTCGACCCCCACCTCGGCCAGGATCGCCAGGGCCTCCTCGCGGACCGCCTCGAGCTCCTGCACCGCACCGACCAGCGGCACCATCACCTCCGGGCGGGGGTCCAGCCCCTCCTCCCGCAGCGCCCGGGCCGCCTCGGCCAGCGCCCGGACCTGCATCTCGAACAGCCCCGGGATGACCAGGCCGAGCCGCACCCCGCGCAGCCCGATCATCGGGTTGCTCTCGTGCAGCCGGCGGACCGCGTCCAGCAGCGCGTGCCGCTTGGCGTCCACCTCCTTGCCGGTGGCCTCGGCCACCGCGATCTCCACGGACAGCTCGGTGAGGTCGGGCAGGAACTCGTGCAGCGGCGGGTCGAGCAGCCGCACGGTCACCGGCAGCCCGTCCATCGCCCGCAGGATCTCCGGTGAAGTCGTCGCGCTGCAGCGGGAGCAGCGCGGCCAGCGCCGCCTCCTGCTCCGAGGTCCCGGTGGCCAGCACCAGGTCCTCGACCAGCTGCCGACGGTCACCCAGGAACATGTGCTCGGTCCGGCACAGCCCGATGCCGGCGGCGCCGAACCGGCGGGCCCGCTCGGCGTCCTCGGCGGTGTCGGCGTTGGCGCGCACGCCCAACCGGCGGGCGTCGTCGGCGTGCGCGACCAGCCGGTGCACCGCCGCGCACCAGGTCGTCGCCGTCCTCCGGCGCCAGCTCGCCCTCGAAGTACTGCACCACCGGGCTGGGCCGCACCGGCACGGCACCGAGGAACACCACGCCGCTGGTGCCGTCGATGGACAGCACGTCGCCCTCGGCGACCACCGTCCCGTCCGGCGAGGTGACCGTCCTGGCCTCCAGGTCGACGTCGAGGTCCTCCGCGCCGCAGACGCAGGTCTTGCCCATCCCGCGGGCCACCACCGCGGCGTGGCTGGTCTTGCCGCCACGGCTGGTGAGGATGCCCTGCGCGGCGATCATGCCGGCCAGGTCGTCGGGGTTGGTCTCCCGCCGGACCAGCACGACGTCCTCACCCCGGGCAGCCCACGCGACCGCGGTACGGCTGTCGAAGACGACCCGGCCGACCGCGGCTCCGGGCGAGGCGCCCATCCCGCGGCCGAAGACCGCCTGGCCCTTCGTGGCGTCGTCGTCGGCACCGAACGCCGGGAACATCAGCCGGGCCAGCTGCGCGCCGGTGACCCGGTCGAGCGCCTCGTCCTCGGTGATCAGCCCCTCGTCGACGAGCTGGGTGGCGATCCGGAAGGCCGCGCCGGCGGTGCGCTTGCCGACCCGGGTCTGCAGCATCCACAGCTTGCCGCGCTCGATGGTGAACTCGATGTCGCACAGGTCGCGGTAGTGCTCCTCGAGCGTGCGCATCGTGCCCATCAGCTCGTCGTACGACGGCTTGTCGAAGCCCTCGAGGTCGGCCAGCGGCAGGGCGTTGCGGATGCCGGCGACGACGTCCTCGCCCTGGGCGTTCTGCAGGTAGTCGCCGTACACGCCCTGCGCGCCCGAGCCCGGGTCGCGGGTGAAGGCGACCCCGGTGCCGGAGTCCATGCCGAGGTTGCCGAAGACCATCGAGCAGATGTTGACGGCGGTGCCCAGGTCGGCCGGGATGCGCTCCTGCCGGCGGTAGAGCCGGGCCCGCTCGCCGTTCCAGGAGTCGAACACCGCACGGACCGCCAGCTCGAGCTGCACCCGGGGGTCCTGCGGGAACGGCTCGCCGGTCTTGTCCTGCACGAGCGCGGCGAACTGCCCGACCAGCGCCCGCAGGTCGTTCTCGTCGAGGTCGAGGTCGTTCTTGGTGCCCTTGGCCTGCTTGGCCCTGTCCAGCAGGTGGTCGAACCCCTCCACGCCGAGGACGGTCTTGCCGAACATCTGCAGGAGCCGGCGGTAGGAGTCCCAGGCGAAGCGCTCGCTGCCCGCCTGCCGGGCCAGCCCCTCGACGGAGGCGTCGTTGAGCCCGATGTTCAGGACGGTGTCCATCATCCCGGGCATCGAGAACTTGGCGCCGGACCGGACGCTGACGAGCAGCGGGTCGTCGGGGTCACCGAGCCGCTTGCCCATCTTCTGCTCCAGGGCCGCGAGGTGCTCGTCGACCTCGGCCTCCAGCGCCGGCGGCACGTCGCCGCTGTCCAGGTACGCCCGGCACGCCTCGGTGGTGATGATGAACCCGGGCGGGACCGGCAGCCCCAGGCCGGTCATCTCGGCCAGGTTCGCACCCTTGCCGCCGAGCAGGTCCTTCATGTCCTTCCCGCCCTCGGAGAAGTCGTACACGAGCTTGCTCATCGCGTGCCTCCTGGGGCGACAGGGAAAGTTTCAGGAGGCTACCGGCGCCTACCGGGTCACGCGAGAGCCCCCCGCCGGGGGTCAGACCACGCCGTACAACCGGTCGCCGGCGTCGCCGAGACCGGGCGTGATGTAGCCCCGCTCGTCGAGCCGCTCGTCGACCCCGGCCGTGACCACCGTCACCGGGCAGCCCGCGTCGTCCCGGAAGGCCTCGTCGACCCGGGCCAGGCCCTCGGGGGCTGCCAGCAGGCAGATCGCCGTGACGCTGCTGGCACCGCGCTGCACCAGCAGGTCGATGGTCGCCACCAGGGTGCCGCCGGTGGCGAGCATGGGGTCGAGCACGAACACCTCCCGCCGGGACAGGTCCTCGGGCAGCCGGGTGGCGTAGGTCGTGGCGACCAGCGAGCCCTCGTCCCGCACCATCCCGAGGAAGCCCACCTCGGCGGTCGGCAGCAGCCGGGTCATCCCGTCGAGCATGCCGAGACCGGCCCGCAGCACCGGCACCACCAGCGGCAGCGGCCGGGCCAGGCGCACCCCGGCGGCCGGAGCGACCGGGGTGCTCACCTCGACCGGCTCGGTGCGGATCGCCCGGGTCGCCTCGTACGCCAGCAGCGTCACGAGCTCGTCGGCCAGCCGGCGGAAGGTCGGCGAGTCGGTCCGGACATCGCGCAGCGCGGTCAGCTTGTGGGCGACGAGCGGGTGGTCGACGACGAGGGTGCGCACCTGCCCGACGCTAGCCCCCGCCACCTCGGGCCCGGCCACCTCGGGCCCGCGCCCGCTCCGGCCCCGCCACCTCGGGGAATCCGGGGCGAGCGGTCCGCGCCGCTACCCTCTCGCGCGCCCTTCCCCTGCGCATGAGGAGCACCGTGTCCCCCTGGACCCTGCACGGCGACGGCCGGACCGTCGCGCCGGACGCCGTCGTGCGCCCGGACGAGCGCCTCGCCTGGCCGTACACGATCGGGATCGGGCTGCAGCACGTCGTGGCGATGTTCGGGGCGACCTTCCTGGTGCCGGTGCTCACCGGGTTCCCGCCGAGCACGACGCTGCTGTTCTCCGGGATCGGGACGCTGCTGTTCCTGCTGGTGACCCGCAACCGGCTGCCCAGCTACCTCGGCTCGAGCTTCGCGTTCATCGCGCCGGTCACCGCGGCGCAGGCCGACGGCGGGATGGCCGAGGCGCTCGGCGGGATCGTCGCCGCCGGCGCGCTGCTGGCCCTGGTCGGGGTGCTCGTGCAGGCGGTCGGCACCGGGCCGGTGGAGTGGCTGCTGCCGCCCGTCGTCACCGGCGCGATCGTGCTGCTCATCGGCCTGAACCTGGCGCCGGTCGCGAAGGCGAACTTCGCCGAGGACCCGTTCGTCGCGCTCGTCACGCTGCTCGTGGTCGTCGTGGTCACGGTCGCGTCCCGCGGGCTGCTCGGGCGCCTGTCGATCGTGCTCGGAGTCGTGGTCGGGTACCTGCTGACCGCGCTGCGCGGCGACGTGTCGTTCGACGCGGTGCGCGAGGCCGGCTGGGTCGGCCTGCCGGAGTTCACGACGCCGACCTTCACGCTGCACGCGGTCGTGCTCGTCCTGCCGGTGGTGCTGGTGCTCGTCGCCGAGAACACCGGGCACGTCAAGGCCGTCGCGTCGATGACCGAGCGGTCGCTCGACGACACGATGGGCCGGGCGTACATCGGCGACGGCCTGGCCACCGTCGTCGCCGGGTTCGGCGGCGGCTCGGGCACCACGACGTACGCCGAGAACATCGGGGTGATGGCCGCCACCCGCGTCTACTCCACCGCGCCGTACTACGTCGCCGGGGTGTTCGCGATCCTGCTCGGCCTGTCCCCCAAGGTCGGCGCGGTCGTCGCCGCCATCCCGGTGGGCGTGCTCGGCGGGGTCACCACCGTGCTGTACGGCCTCATCGCCGTCCTCGGCGCCCGGATCTGGATCGAGTCCCGGATCGACTTCCGCGACCCGGTCAACCTGGTGACCGCCGCGATCGCCGTCATCATCGGGGCGGCGAACTACTCCTTCGAGGCCGGCGAGCTGTCCTTCGAGGGCATCTCGATCGGCTCCCTCGCTGCGGTCGTGACCTACCGGGTCATGCGCCTGCTGCAGCGCCGGGCGACCGGGGCGCCGAGCACCAGCAGCCCGTCCGACCTGCCGACGGCGGCGCTGGACCGCTGACCGTCCGGGGGTGGCTCCTCCTCCTCCCCCCTCCTCCTCTCCCCTCCTCCTCCCCTTTGTTCGTGCGGTTCCCCTTAGTTCGTGCGGCGGGACCGCCGGCGCTCCCCTGGCTTCGGGCGCATGTCTGCCCGTACGCCCGCCGCGCGGCCCTCTGCGACCCGGTACCGGCAGACAAGCCCGCGCCAGGCGCAGCGCAGCGGGGGCGGACCGCCGGGCGCTCCCCTGAGTTCGGGCGCTTGTCTGCCCGTACGCACGCCGCGCGGCCCCCTGCGACCCGTTACCGGCAGACAAGCGCGGCCGCCGGACGCGGGCTGCGGGCCGCGGCAGCGGGCCGCGGCAGAGCTGCCGCCGTGGCGCGGCACCGGCAGACAAGCGGGCGGGCGCCGGCCGCGGCAGCGGCAGCGGCCGCGGCAGACGAGCCCGGCCGCCGCGGCGCGGCCTACGAGCGTCGGCGCCCGCGCGCGAAGGCCCGTAGCGCGCGGGCGCCCAGCACCGCCGGGTCGTGCACGGCCTCGTGCCAGCCGAACCGGAAGACCTCGAAGCCCGCGTCCCGGAGCCGGTCCTCCCGGTCCTTCTCGGCCAGCAGGTCGTGCCGGGTGAGGTACTTGGCCGCGCCCGTCGGCCTCGCCGACCGTGCGGACGTCCGGCCAGTAGAAGTCGACCCGGCCGACCGGGCCGCCGGCGTCGCCCAGCACCGCCTGCAGGGTCGGCGCCGGCAGGCCCAGCTGGTGGAAGCGCAGCCGGCCGACGGACTCGAGGGCCGACTCGGCGCGACCGTCGGCGAACCGGACGCGCGACCGGGCCCGGGCCACGCCGGGCCACCCGCGCTGCGCGTCGAGGACAGCCAGCAGCTCCGTGCGCGCGCACTCCGCGACGCAGGACGGCGTCCAGGGCGGCGACGCCGGCCAGGTCGGACCGGACGCGCGCCAGGTCCACCGCCGTCCGTGCCGGGCCGGTGACCTCGGCCCCGAGAACCCGCACCCGGTGCTCCGGCGGCACCTGCGCCACGAGCGGCGCGCCCCGCCGGGCCGCGGCCCGCGGCCCGCCCGGGTGCCTGATCCTGGTGAGGACCGGCGGTCCTGCGTACGGAACGACGAGCGGCAGCCGGTGGACGAGGGCAGCGGACTCGTGGCTGCCCACGCAGGGCACCCCGGTGGCCAGGACAGCCGCCCTCACCCGCACGGCCTCGTGCTCCGCCGCATCCGTCGGCAGCGACGGACCGGTGAGGTAGGTGCCGCGCCGGAGCGCACGCCACCGGCCGGACCGGACCAGCTCGTCGATGGCACGCGGCCCGTACCCGGCCTCGACGGCCTGGGCGCGGGAGACGACGTCGGGCACGGGGCGAGGGTGACCGTCGCCGGCAGGACGTGCGCCGACCGCCCACAGGAGGGCGGCCCCGTCCCCAGCAGCAACCCGGATCCGGCGCTGGCCCGGGCGCGCTTGTCTGCCTCCACCGTCACGAATCCGCCCCGGAAGGCACGGTGCGGGCAGACAAGCGCGAGGACTCGCACGCACAGCGACCGGCGCACAGCGACGCGCACCGCGGCGCGACGCGCACCGCGGGCGCGACGCGCGCGGCCGCGCCGCCCCGGCGCACGCACTCGAGAACGCCCGATTGTCGGACGCACCCCTCCTCCCCGGGCCATGCTGCCGCCGGCACGGGCGAGCACCCGGCCGGCGGCGGCGCCGCCACCGACCCGAGGAGAGCCCATGGCCAGCGAGCAGACCCGTACGTGGCGGCGGTACGGCGTCGGGGCCGTGACGGTCGGGCTGCTGCTCGGCGCGACCCCGGCCGGCGCTGTCGAGCCGGAGACCGTCCGGGCCAGCGAGTCCGCTGCGGGAGCGCAGGCCAACGCCAAGAGCACCCGGCCGGCGATCTCGGCCGACGGCCGGTTCCTCGCCTTCGGCTCCGGGGCGAGCACCCTCGTCCCGGGCGACACCAACGGCCTGTTCGACATCTTCGTGCGCGACCTGCAGACCGGCGCCCTGGAACGGGTCAGCGTCGGGCCGCAGGGCCGGCAGGCCGACCGGGCCAGCTTCTCGCCGTCGCTCAGCGCCGACGGCCGGTTCGTCGCCTACAGCTCGTACGCCACCAACCTCGTCGAGGGCGACCGCAACGGGCAGTCGGACGTCTTCGTGCACGACCGCAGCACCGGCACGACGGTCCGGGCCACCGTCAGCAGCACGGGCGCCGAGACCGACAAGTACTCGAGCCAGGCGTCGCTGAGCGCGGACGGCCGGTACGTGGCCTACTCCTCGCACGCCACGACGCTGGTGCCGAACGACCGCAACAGCCAGCCCGACACCTTCGTGCACGACACGCTCACCGGCACGACCGTGCGGGTCAGCGTGTCCAGCGCGGGCCGGGAGGGCCGGGGCGACAGCCACTCCCCCTGGATCAGCGCCGACGGCCGCGTCGTCACCTTCTACTCGCTGGCGCCGGACCTGGTCGACGGCGACACGAACGGGGTCTCCGACGTGTTCGTGCACGACCTCGGCACCGCGACCACGCAGCGGGTCAGCGTGTCCTCGACCGGTGCGCAGTCCACCGGCCCCAGCTTCGGTCCGACGCTGAGCGGTGACGGCCGCCTCGTGGCGTTCTCCTCCAAGGGCAGGCTCGCGGCCACCGACGGCAAGGCCAACGACGACATCTACCTGCACGACCGGACGACCGGCACGACGACCCAGGTCAGCCGCTCGGCCGCGGGCGGTGCGACGAACGGCCGCAGCCTGATGCCGGCGTTCAGCGCGGACGGCCGCTACCTGGCGTACTCCTCGACGGCGTCGAACCTGGTCGCGGGCGACACGAACGGCGTGATGGACGTGTTCCGGCTCGACCGGCAGACCGGCACGCTGCTGCGCAGCAGCGTCGGCCCGGCCGGTGTGCAGGCCAACGGGCCGAGCGCGGCCGTCCTGGACGCCGGGAACGCCACGGTGAGCACGACCGGCGCGGTCGGCTTCTACTCCGACGCCAGCAACCTCGTGCCTCGCGACACGAACGGGACCAGCGACATCTTCGTGCGGTAGGCGCCGCCTACAGCGGGCCGAGCTTGTCGCTGAGGTAGCGCTCCACCGCGTCGAGCCCGACCCGCTCCTGGGTCATCTCGTCGCGCGAGCGGACGGTGACGGCCTGGTCCTGCAGGCTGTCGAAGTCGACCGTGACGCAGAACGGCGTCCCGACCTCGTCCTGCCGGCGGTAGCGGCGGCCGATCGCGCCGGCGTCGTCGAAGTCGGTCGGGAAGCGCTTGCGCAGCGCGGCCGCGAGCGAGCGGGCCACCGGCGACAGGTCGGCGTTGCGCGACAGCGGCAGCACGGCGGCCTTGACCGGCGCCAGCCGCGGGTCCAGCCGCAGCACGACCCGCTTGTCGACGCCGCCCTTGGCGTTCGGGGCCTCGTCCTCGCTGTAGGCGTCGAGCAGGAACGTCAGGGCGGCCCGGTCGACGCCGGCCGCCGGCTCGATGACGTACGGCGTCCAGCGCTCGCCGGACTCCTGGTCGAAGTAGTCCAGCGACGTGCCGGAGGCCTTGCTGTGCACCGTGAGGTCGTAGTCGGTCCGGTTCGCGATGCCCTCGAGCTCGCCCCACTCGCTGCCCGGGAAGCCGAACCGGTACTCGATGTCCACGGTGCGGGTCGAGTAGTGGCTGAGCTTCTCCTTCGGGTGCTCGAACAGCCGCAGCGCGTCCGGGGCGATGCCGAGGTCGGTGTACCAGCGCATCCGCTCGTCGATCCAGTACGAGTGCCACTCGGCGTCCTCGCCGGGCTTGACGAAGAACTCCATCTCCATCTGCTCGAACTCGCGGGTCCGGAAGATGAAGTTGCCCGGAGTGATCTCGTTGCGGAAGCTCTTGCCGATCTGGCCGATGCCGAACGGCGGCTTCTTGCGCGAGCTCTGCTGCACGTTGAGGTAGTTGATGAAGATGCCCTGGGCGGTCTCCGGGCGCAGGTACGCCAGCCCGGTGCCGTCGTCGACCGGGCCCAGCGAGGTCTTCAGCAGCCCGTTGAAGTCCTTGGGCTCGGTCCAGGTGCCGCGGTTGCCGCAGTTCGGGCAGGCCAGCTCGGCGAGCGGCTTGCCGGCGCCCTCCTCGAGGTGGTCGGCCCGGAACCGCTTGTGGCACGAGGTGCACTCGACCAGCGGGTCGACGAAGGTGGCGACGTGGCCGCTGGTCTCCCACACCTCGCGGGCGAGGATGACGCAGCTGTCCAGCCCGACGACGTCCTCGCGCTCCTGCACCATCGAGCGCCACCACTGCCGCTTGACGTTGTTCTTCAGCTCCACGCCGAGCGGGCCGTAGTCCCAGGACGCCCGCAGACCGCCGTAGATCTCCGAGGACGGGAACACCAGGCCGCGTCGCTTGGCGAGGCTGACGATGGTGTCCATGCGGTCGGGCTTGCTGGCCATGGCTGCTCTCCTGGTGTCCGGCTGGCTGTCGGGTGAGGCCCGAACGCTACCCGCCGCCGTCAGGGCAGGTCGGTGCGCGCGGGCCCGGAGGACTCGCCGACGGCGGTGCGCGCCGCGTCGGCGGCCCGGCGCGACGGCAGCGTGCCGTCCTCGGACAGCAGCACCTCGAACGCGCTCGGCTCGTCCCGGCCGCGGGCCAGCAGCGGCGCCGCGTCGACCTTGACCTCGTACGCCCCGAGCGACCGGCGGTAGGCGCCCACGCCCTCCCACTCGGTCGTCAGCACCCAGGCGGTCGGGTCGTCGGCGGCCCGCCCGACCCGGCCGCGCAGGTAGCCGGGCCGGGCCGCGAACGCGGCCAGCGCCGCCCGCGCCTGCAGCAGGAAGGCAGCCGACTCGCTCTCCGGCACGTCGAACCTCGTCACGACCAGCATGGCTGGCACGCTAGTGCGCATGAGCGCCCGCCCCGCCCCGAGCCCGCTGCGGTCGGCCGTCGAGACCCGCAGCGCCCCGGCGCTGCGCGCGCTGTCGCGGCGGCCGCGCTGGACGCTGCCGCTGGTCTCGGCCCTGCTGCTGGCCGCGGTGGTCTTCGCGCCGGCGCCGGTCGCGGCCGGCTGCCTCGCCGCGCTGCTCGCGCTGCTCGGCTGGCTGTCCTACCTGTCGTGGCCGGTCGTCGACGGCCGCGGCAAGCTGCTCCGGCTGGCGAGCCTGGCCCTGCTGGCGGTGCTGGGCGCGCAGTCGCTGAACGGCTGACGGCGCCGGCTAGCGCGCCGCGGCCACCGGTTCCCGGGCCGGCAGCGGCGGCTCGCTGCCGGCCGGCGCCACCGGTGAGGGCTCCACCCGCAGCACCCGGGCCAGCCCGGCCGGCAGCCACCAGTTCCACCGCCCGAACAGGCTGACCAGGGCCGGCACCAGCAGGGCCCGCACGATCGTGGCGTCGATGAGGATGCCGACGCCGAGCGCGGTGCCGAGCACCTTGATGTCGGTGCCCGGCGCGGAGGCCAGCGCCGCGAACGCGAAGAACAGGATGAGCGCGGCGGAGGTGACCAGCCGTCCGGTGCGGCCGAGCCCGGTGACGACGGCCTGCGCGGTGGAGCCGGTCGCGTCGTACTCCTCGCGCATCCGGGCCAGGATGAACACCTCGTAGTCCATCGACAGCCCGAACAGGAAGGCGAAGATCACCACCGGTAGCCAGAACGTGATGGCGCCGGTCGCCGACGACCCCGAAGACCGCGTCCGAGCCGTTGCCCTGCTGCCAGAAGAAGACGACCGCGCCGAAGACCGCCGCCAGCGAGACGAGGTTGAGCAGCACCGCCTTGATCGGCAGCAGCAGCGAGCGGAACGTCCGCACGAGCAGCAGGAACGTGATGCCAGGCGATGAGCGCCAGCACGTACGGGAAGTTGCTGTAGACCGCACCGAAGTAGTCCTCGACGACGGCGCCGGCGCCGGTGATCCCGACCGGGCCCTCGACCGCCCCCTCGACCGCCGCCCGGACCTGCTCGACCACCCGGTTGCTCTCGCTGTCGACCGTCTCGGCGCAGCGGGATGACGTCGATGACGGCCGCGCTGTCGCTCACGCCCCCGACGACCGCGGTGCGGACGCCGTCCACCCCGGCGGCGGCCTGCGCGGCGGCGGCCGCCTGCCCGGCCGGCACGAGCACCTCGATGGGGGTGAGCACGCCGGTGCCGACACCCCGCCTCCTGCAGCTGCGCCAGCGCCTCGAACGGCGGTCCGCTGCGGGCCAGCGACGTGGTGTCGGACTGCCCGATCTTCAGCCCGGCGACCGGGGCGACCAGCAGCCCGAGCAGCAGCAGCGCGACGCCGGCGGCGATCCAGCGGTGCCCGACGATGGCGCGGGCCCAGGCCGACCACCCACGCGCGGCGACGCCCTCCTTGCGCAGCCGCGGCCAGTCGACGCGCGGGCCGATCCCGGCGAGCAGCGCCGGCAGCAGCGTGAGGACCACCGCGACGCTGACCAGCGGGATGAGCATGCCGCCGAGGCCCATGCTGCGCAGGAACGGCACCGGCACGACGACCAGCGCGACCAGGCTGATCGCGACGGTCACCCCGGAGGCCAGCACGGCGTGCCCGGCGGTCTGCATCGCCACGACCACCGCCTCCTCGTTGGCGGCGGCCGTGCGCGCGCTCCTCCCGCCAGCGGGACACCAGCAGCAGCGAGTAGTCGATCGCGACGCCGAGACCGACCAGCGAGATGAGGAACTGCACGACGAAGCTGACGTCGGTGACGTAGGTCAGGCCCAGCACGAGCAGGAAGGTCGTCAGGATCGAGACCGCGGCGATCAGCAGCGGCACCAGGGCGAGCAACGAGGCGAAGACGAAGGCGAGCACCGCGAGCGCGCCGGTGGCGCCGAGCAGGGTCTCGGCGAGCACGCTCGGGCCCTCGGTGTCGCCACCCGCCGACAGCAGCCCGTACGAGGTGAGGCCGGCCTCCAGGCCGGTCTGCGCCGCAGCCTGCTCCAGGGCCGGCCCGACGACCGCCTCGATCCCCGGCCCGAAGCCCGCCGGCTGCGGTCCCTGCACGAGCGCGAAGGCGCTGCGCCCGTCGTCGGTGAGGAAGGCCGGAGCGAGCCCGCCGGCCGTCCCGCCGGTCGCCGGGCCGACGATGCGGGCCTGCGGCACCTGCACGCGGACCGCGTCGAACACGGCCTGGATGTCGTCGGCCCGGGCCGTCGCGCTCTGGCCCGGCGGCACCGTGACGACCGGCACGAGCGTGTCGAAGGTGCCCGCCCCGAACTCGGCGACCAGCTGCTGCTCGGCCTCGAACCCGGGCTGGCCGGGCAGCGAGAAGTCGAAGGTCAGTCGGTTGGTGACGGTGCTCGCGGCGGCCGCACCGGCCAGGAACAGCACCAGCCAGATGCCGTAGACCAGCCGGCGGTGGTGCAGGACGGTGCGGGCGAGTCGATCCACCGGGCCGACGCTACGGGGGGCGGGGCGGGCGTGCCAACCCAGGCAGGCGGACCCGGGGACGGCTCAGCGGAAGCGGCCGACGGCCTCCACCAGCTCGACCGCGTTGCCCTCGGGATCGGCGGTCATCCCCCGCCGGGCGCCCTCGATCGACGGCCGAGCCGCCCACCGGTGCCCGGCGGCCGTCAGCGCGACGACCAGCGCGTCGAGGTCGTCGACGGCGAGCGCGAAGTGCTGCTCGGGGTGCCGGGCGCCGTGCCGCTCCGAGACGTGCAGCTGGGTGCGTCCGTCCGGCAGGTCGAACCAGGCGCCGCTGGCGGTGACCCCCTCGGCCGGCTTGGCGACCCGGGTCAGGCCGAGCAGCTCGTAGAAGCCGACGACGGCCTCGGTACGGCCGGGCGCGACGACCACCTGGACGTGGTGCAGCCTCACGGCTCCTCCTGCAGGGCGGGTACCGGCACGGGGTTGGGCAGCGCGCCGCCGTAGCGGCGGTCGCGGGCGGCGTACGTCTGGCAGGCCTGCCACAGGTGCCGCCGGTCGACGTCGGGCCAGAGCGTGTCGAGGAAGACCAGCTCGGCGTAGGCCGACTGCCAGAGCAGGAAGTTGCTGGTCCGCTGCTCCCCCGAGGTACGCAGGAACAGGTCGACGTCCGGCATGTCGGGCTCGTCGAGGTAGCGGGCCAGTACCCGCTCGTCGACGCGGCGGGGGTCGACCCGGCCGGCCGCGACGTCCAGCGCGAGCAGCCGGGCGGCGTCGGCGATCTCCGCCCGCCCCCCGTAGTTCACGCACATGGTCAGCGTGCAGACGGTGTTGCCGCGGGTGAGCTCCTCGGCCGCCTCGAGCTCGCGCACCACCGACGGCCACAGCCGCGGCCGCCGGCCGGCCCAGCGCACCCGCACCCCGAGGGCGTGCATCTCGTCCCGGCGGCGCCGGATGACGTCGCGGTTGAAGCCCATCAGGAAGCGCACCTCGTCGGGCGAGCGCTTCCAGTTCTCGGTCGAGAAGGCGTAGGCCGACACCCAGCCGACGCCCAGCTCGATGGCCCCCTCGACCAGGTCGAACAGCGAGCTCTCGCCCGCCTCGTGCCCGGCCGTGCGGGGCAGCCCGCGCTCCTGGGCCCACCGCCCGTTGCCGTCCATGACGACCGCCACGTGCCGGGGGACGAGGTCGGCCGGGATCGGCGGCGGGACCGCGCCGGACGGGTGCGGGCTGGGCGGGCGCACGCCGGCGGGCCGGTCGGGGACCGGCGGGACGGGGGTCGAGCGTCGCCTCATCCGCGCGCCGGCCTCACGTGCGCTCCACCAGCGGCAGGCTGCGCAGCCCGCGCTCCAGGTGCCACTGCAGGTGCGCCGCGACCAGCCCGCTGGCCTCCCGCCGGGTGTACGGCTCGCTCGCCTCGGCGGGCTGCCAGGAGCCCTGCAGCAGGTCGGTCATCAGCGCCAGCGCGGCCGGCGACGGCGAGGCCGCCCCGGCCGGACGGCAGACCGGGCAGACCGTGCCGCCGGCCGGGACCGAGAACGCCCGGTGCGGCCCGGGTGCCCCGCACCGGGCGCAGTCGTCCAGCGCCGGGGCGTACCCGCCGACGGTCATCGCCCGGAGCAGGAACGCGTCCAGCACCAGGCCCGGGTCGCGGGCCGGCACCTCCGGACCGCCCACCAGCGCGCGCAGCGCCCCGACCAGCAGCAGGAACAGCCGCAGCGACGGCTCACGCTCCTCGGCGGTCAGCCGCTCGGCGGTCTCCAGCACGGCGGTGCCGGCGGTGTAGCGGCCGTAGTCCGCGACGATGTCCCGGCCGTACGCGGTGAGGCTGTCGGCCTGGGTGACCGTGTCGAGGCCGCCGCGGCCCTCCCACAGCTGCAGGTCCACGTGGCTGAACGGCTCGACGGAGGCACCGAAGCGCGACCGGGTCCGCCGGACGCCCTTGGCGACGGCCCGCACCCGGCCGTGGGTACGGGTGAGCACGGTGATGATCCGATCGGCCTCGCCGAGCTTGTGCACCCGGAGGACGACGCCCTCGTCGCGGTAGAGCGCCACGCGCCGATCCTAGGCCGCAGCCGGTCGGCGTCGCGTGCCGCCCGGCCGTTCAGAAACCGAGCTTGCGCAGCTGCTTCGGGTCGCGCTGCCAGTCCTTCGCGACCGTCACCCTGAGGTCGAGGTACACCTGGGTTCCGAGCAGCGTCTCGATCTGCCGACGCGCCTGCGTGCCCACCCCGCGCAGCCGGGCGCCACCGATGCCCAGCACGATGGCCTTCTGGCTGTCCCGCTCGACCCACAAGGTCGCGTAGACGTCCAGCAGCGGTCGGTCGGCCGGCCGGTCCTCGCGCGGCTGCATCTCCTCGATGGTCACCGCGATCGAGTGCGGCAGCTCGTCCCGGACGCCCTCCAGGGCGGCCTCCCGGATCATCTCGCCGACCAGCACCTGCTCCGGCTCGTCGGTCAGCTCGCCGTCGGGGTAGAGCGCCGGCCCCTCCGGCAGCCGCGCGACCAGCAGGTCCGCCAGCAGCTCCACCTGCGTGCCGGCCACCGCGCTGACCGGCACGATCTCCGCCCAGTCGCCGAGCCGGTCGAGCGCCAGCAGCTGCTCGCCGATCTGCTGCTTGCTCGCCGCGTCGGTCTTGGTGAGCACCGCGATCACGGGGGTGCTCACCTGCGCGAGCTCGGCGGCGATGAACCGGTCCCCCGGACCGACCTTGTCGTCAGCGGTGACGCAGAAGCAGATCAGGTCGACGCCGGCGTAGGTCTCCCGGACGAGGTCGTTGAGGCGCTGGCCGAGCAGCGTGCGCGGCTTGTGCAGACCGGGGGTGTCGACCAGCACGAGCTGGGCGTCCGGCCGGTGCACGATGCCGCGCACCGCGTGCCGGGTGGTCTGCGGCCGGCTGCTCGTGATCGCCACCTTGGCGCCGGTCAGGGCGTTGGTGAGGGTGGACTTGCCCGCGTTCGGCCGGCCGACGAAGCAGGCGAACCCGGAACGGAAACCGGCCGCGGCGGGCCCGGAGGTGGCAGTCATGGTGCGACCAGTCTGCCGGACGGTCGACTCGGGCCGGGTGCGGTCAGGTGCGCAGGGTCTCCCGCACCACGCCGTCGGTGCCGGCGACGTGCACCGGCACCCCGACCCCGAACTCCCGGAGCACCGCGAGGTCGGCCGTCGAGACCAGGCCCTCGGTGACCAGCGCGGCCGCCTCGAAGGTGCGCACCCCGCTGGACGCCCCGGCGGCCACGGCCGCCCGCAGCGCCGACGTCGTGAGCGCCGGGTCCCGGTTCTCCACCGTCCCGGCGGCGTACGTCCGGCCGTCGGTGTCGCGGACCGCCGCGCCCTCGCGCAACCCGGTGTGCGGGGCGTGCGCCCGCAGCCGGGCTCCCCGCGCCAGGGTCACGATCTTGGTGTCCTCGGGGTCCACGCCTACTCCTCCTGCTCTCCGGTGCGGCTGGCCAGCACCGTCGTGATCTGGTTGCGCCGACCGGCCGCCGTCTCGGCGACGAGCGTGACACCCGCCAGGGTCGCGGTGGCCCCTGGGATCGGGACGCGCCCCAGGGCGCTGGCGAGCAGGCCGCCGACGGTCTCCACGTCGTCATGACCCAGCTCGACCTCGAAGAGCTCCTCGAGGTCCTCGACCGGGAGCCGGGCGGTCACCCGGTACGTGTCCTCGTCCAGCTGCTCGACCGGTGGGCGCTCCTGGTCGTACTCGTCGACGATCTCGCCGACGATCTCCTCGATCACGTCCTCCATCGTCACCAGGCCGGCCGTGCCGCCGTACTCGTCCACGACGACGGCGATGTGGCCGAGCGAGGCCTGCATCTCCCGCAGCAGGTCGTCGACCGGCTTGCTGTCCGGCACGAACACCGGTGCCCGCATCACCCGCTCGACCGGCCGGTCCGCCCCGCCCGGGGCGCGCTCGGCGAGCACCAGGTCCTTGAGGTAGGCCACACCGAGGATGTCGTCGGTGCTGTCGCCGACCACCGGGACCCGGCTGAAGCCGCTGCGCAGCGCCAGGTTCAGCGCCTGCCGGACGGTCTTGCTGTGCTCGATGACCACCATGTCGGTGCGCGGGACCATCACCTCGCGCGCGATCGTGTCGCCGAGGTCGAAGACGTTGTCGATCATGTCGCGCTCGGCCTCCTCGACGACGCCCCGCTCCTGGGCGAGGTCGACGAGGTCACGCAGCTCGGCCTCGGAGGCGAACGGCCCCTCGCGCAGCCCGCGCCCGGGGGTGAGGGCGTTCCCGAGCAGGATGAGCAGCTTCGGCACCGGCCCGAAGACCCGGGTGAGCCCGAGCGCGAGCGGCGCCCCCAGCAGCGCGATGCGCTCGGCCTGCTGCCGCCCCACCGTGCGGGGCGCGACCCCGATGAGCACGTAGCTGACGAGCACCATGACGAGCACCGCGAGGGCGACCGCCTTCGAGCCGCTGATCCGGTCCACGGCGTAGGAGGTGACGATGCCGGCGGCGGCCAGCTCGGCGGTGAGCCGCAGCAGCAGCAGCAGGTTGAGGGTGCGCGGCGGGTCGGCGAGCACGCGCTGCAGGCGCCCCGCGCCGGCCCGGCCCTCCCGGACCAGCTCCTCGACGCGGACACGGCTGACCCGGGCCAGCGCCACCTCGACGCCGGCGAGCAGGCCGGCGCCCAGGACGAACAGGGCGGCGACCAGCAGCGGTCCGATATCAGTACGGGTCACGAGCCGGCAGCACGCGCCTCGCGCCAGGACGACAGCAGCTCGGCCTGCAGGCCGAACATCTCGGCGTGCTCCGCCGGCTCGCCGTGGTCGTAGCCCAGCAGGTGCAGCACGCCGTGCGTGCACAGCAGGTGCAGCTCCGCCTCGGGCGAGTGCCCGGCCTCGACCGCCTGGCGGGCCGCGACCTCGGGGCAGAGCACGACGTCGCCGAGGACCACCGGGGTGCCGTCGTCCGGCTCGTCGGAGCCGTCCGGTCCGACGCCGCGCGAACCGCGCAGGTCCAGCTCGTCCATCGGGAAGGCCAGGACGTCGGTCGGGCCCGGCTCGGACATCCACCGGACGTGCAGCTCCTCCATCGCCACGACGTCGACGAGCAGCAGCGACAGGTCGGCCAGCGGCGAGACGCCCAGCCGGTCCAGCACGTGGCGGGCGACCGCGACGAGCGAGGACTCGTCGACCTCGGTGCCGCTCTCGTTGGCGACCTCGACGCTCACCGGGGACCGCGCTTGGCGTCGTCGCGGCGACCGGCGGCGCGGGACTGCGGGCGCAGCGAGTCCTGCTCGGCGTCGTACTGGTCGTAGGCGTCGACGATCCGGCTGACCAGCTTGTGCCGCACCACGTCGGTGCTGGTCAGAGTGGCGAAGTGCACGTCCTCGACGTCCTCCAGGATGTCCCGGACGACGCGCAGCCCGCTGGTCGTGCCGCTCGGCAGGTCGACCTGCGTGACGTCCCCGGTGACGACGATCTTGCTGCCGAAGCCCAGCCGGGTCAGGAACATCTTCATCTGCTCGGCCGAGGTGTTCTGGGCCTCGTCCAGGATGATGAAGGCGTCGTTGAGGGTGCGGCCGCGCATGTACGCCAGCGGGGCCACCTCGATCGTGCCCGCCGCCATCAGCCGCGGAATCGACTCCGGGTCGAGCATGTCGTGCAGCGCGTCGTACAACGGCCGCAGGTACGGGTCGATCTTGTCGTACAGGGTGCCGGGCAGGAACCCGAGCTTCTCCCCCGCCTCCACCGCCGGCCGGGTGAGGATCAGCCGGTTGACCTGCTTGGCCTGCAGCGCCTGCACGGCCTTCGCCATCGCCAGGTAGGTCTTGCCGGTACCGGCCGGCCCGATCCCGAACACGATCGTGTGCCGGTCGATCGCCTCGACGTACCGCTTCTGGTTGACGGTCTTCGGCCGGATCGTGCGGCCGCGGTTCGACAGGATGTTCAGGGTGAGCACGTCGGCCGGCTTGTCGCCGTCGTCCTTGGTGAGCATCGCCAGGCTGCGCTCCACGGCGTCCGCGGTGAGCACCTCGCCGCGGTCGAGCAGCAGCAGGAGCTGCTCGAACAGGCCCGCCGCCAGGGCGTTGTCGGCCGGCGCACCGGTCAGGGTGATCTCGTTGCCCCGGACGTGGACGTCGCTGCGGACCAGCCCCTCGACGACGCGCAGCAGGGCGTCGCCGCTGCCGAGCAGGCTCACCATCGAGTGGCCGCCCGGGACGACGATCCGGGTCGTCACGTTCCTGGACGCGGGCGCCCCGCTGCCGGACGCGGGAGTGGCGGGAATGTCGGGCACGATGCGGGTCGTCGCCTGCTCTCTCCGGGATGTCGGGGCCTGCTCAGCCTACCCGCGCGGCGCCGATCAGCCGGGTGGCCAGCGCATCCCGCGGCCGCCCAGGACGTGCACGTGCAGGTGGTGCACGGTCTGCCCGCCGTCCGGCCCGGTGTTGAGCACCAGCCGGTAGCCGTCGGCCAGCTCCTCGGACCGGGCCACGTCGACCGCTGCGGCGAGCACGTCAGCCACCAGTGCGGGATCGGCGGCCACCGCCGCCGCGACGTCCGGGTGGTGCGCGCGCGGGACGACCAGCACGTGCACCGGGGCCTGCGGCGTGATGTCGCGGAACGCGACCGTGCGCTCGGTCTCGGCCACGACCTCGGCCGGCACCTCGCCGGCCACCACACGGCAGAACAGGCAGTTCGCCATCTCAGCTCCCTCTCGAGGTCCGTGTCCGCCACAGTCCCGCACCGCCGCCGACGGCGAGCAGCGCCGCCGTACCCAGCAGCGCGAGCTCGATGCCGGCGAGCGGCGGGTCGGCCGGGGCGGCCCGGGCCGCGGCCGGCACCGGGGCCGGGGCGACCGCCGGCGCCGGGGTCGGCGCCGGGGTCGGCGTCCCGGTCGCCGGCGCCGTCGTCCCGGCCGGCGCCTTCGTCCCGGCCGGCGCCTTCGACACGGCCGGCGCCCGCCGTGGGCGTGCCCGTCGTGGTCGCCGTCGGGCGCGGGGTCGGAGCGGCTGCCACCGGCGAGGCGGACAGCAGCACCGGCGCGAGGCACAGGGCGAGCAGGCCGGCTCCGACCGACCGGCGGCCGGTGCCGGGGCGGGGCGAAGCGGTCACGGCCGGAGCGTAGGACGCCGTACGTCGCGCGACGGTGCGACGCACCGCAGCCCCGGTGCGGTCACCAGCGACCGGTACGGGCGGACAGCACGGCGGCGGCCGCGGCTCCGGCGGTCGAGGTGCGCAGCACGGTGGGCCCGAGCCGGACGGCGGTGCCGCCGAGCGCGTCGAGCTCCTCCACCGTCAGGCCCCCCTCCGGGCCCACGACGACGGCCAGCTCCCCCGATCCCGGCAGGTCGACGGCGGTGAGCGGCCTTGAGGCCTGCTCGTGCAGGACGAGCACGGTGGCATCGGCCAGCCGGGTGCGCAGGGCGGCCGTGCTGTGCAGCGCGGAGACCTGCGGCACCCAGGCCCGGCGGGACTGCTTGGCCGCCTCCCGGGCGGTCGCCTGCCAGCGCTCGCGCTGGCGCTCCCCGCGTTCGCCCTTCCACTGCATGACGCAACGGGCGGCCGCCCACGGGATGACGGCGTCGACGCCGACCTCGGTGGCGAGCTCGACCGCCAGCTCACCGCGATCGCCCTTGGGCAGCGCCTGGACGAGGACCAGCCGGGGGGCCGGCTCCGGCTCGACGGTCCGGCCGAGCACCTCCAGCAGCAGCTCGTCGCGGCCGCTGGTCAGCACCCGGCAGTCCGCCCGGGTGCCACGGCCGTCGACGAGGTCCACGGCCTCCCCGGGCTGCAGCCGCCGCGCACCGGCGGCATGGCGCCCCTCGGCCCCGGCGAGCCGGATGCGGTCGTCCTCGAGGTCGTCCGCGAGGAAGACCGGCCGGCTCACCGGCGGCGGCGACCGAACAGGCCGGAGCCCTTGCCGGACGACCCCGGCCGCTCCTCGCCGCGCAGCGCCGCCAGCTCACGCAGCAGCCGCTCCTGCTCGGCGTCCAGCTTGGTCGGGACCTGGACCTGCAGGTGCACGTGCAGGTCCCCGCGGCCGGTGCCGCGCAGGTGCGGCACACCGCGGGCCCGCAGCGTCAGCACCTCGTCGGGCTGGGTGCCGGCCGCGATGTCGATCTGCTCCTCGCCGTCCAGGGTCTCCAGCTTGACGGTGGTGCCGAGCGCCGCGGCGGTCATCGGCACCGGCATCCGGCAGTGCAGGTCGTCGCCGTCCCGGGTGAACACCGGGTGGGCCCGCTCGTGCACCTCGACGAACAGGTCGCCGGCCGGCCCGCCACCGGGCCCGACCTCGCCCTCGCCGGTGAGCCGGATCCGCATGCCGCTCTCGATGCCCGGAGGCACCTTCACGGTGAGCGTGCGGCGGGTCCGCACCCGGCCGTCGCCGTCGCACTCGCGGCACGGGTGGGCGATGACCGAGCCGGTGCCGTGGCAGCGCGGGCAGGCCCGGGTGGTCATCACCTGGCCGAGGAAGCTGCGCTGCACCTGCTGCACCTCGCCGGCGCCGCGGCAGGTGTCGCAGACCTGGGGGTGCGTGCCGTTCGCGGTGCCCGCGCCGGTGCAGACCGGGCACACCACGGCGGTGTCGACGCTGAGCTCGCGGGTGGTCCCGAAGACGGTCTCGGACAGGTCGCACTCGATGCGGATGAGCGCGTCGGCGCCCTGCTGGACCCGGCTGCGCGGCCCGCGCCCGGTGCCTCCGCCGAAGAACGCGTCCATGATGTCGCCCAGGCCGCCGAAGCCCTGCGCGAACGGGGAGCCGGCGCTGCCCGGCCCGGACGAGAGCGGGTCGCCGCCGAGGTCGACGACCTGGCGCTTCTGCGGGTCCGACAGCACCTCGTACGCCGCGGTCACCGCCTTGAAGCGCTCCTGCGCCTCCGGATCGGGGTTGACGTCCGGGTGCAGCTGGCGGGCCAGCTTGCGGTAGGCCTTCTTGATCTCGTCGTCGGTCGCGCTGCGCCCGACGCCGAGCACGTCGTAGTAGTCCGCCATCAGATGTCCATCCGGTCAGCTGCCCGCGAGCAGGTCGCCGACGTACCGGGCGACCGCCCGCACGCTGCTGATGTTCCCCGCGTAGTCCATCCGGGTCGGTCCGACGACACCGAGCCCGGCGTACGCGCCGTCCTCGGGGCCGTAGCCGACCGTCACCACCGAGGTGGATCGCAGGCCCTCCACGCTGTTCTCCTCGCCGATCTTCACGTGCACGGTGGCCGGGTCGTTGACCTCGCCCATGAGCTTGAGCAGGACGACCTGCTCCTCGAGGGACTCGAGGACCGGCCGCAGGGTCCGCGGGAAGTCCATCGCGTGCCGGGTCAGGTTCGCGGTGCCGCCCAGCGCGATGCGCTCCTCGGGCTTCTCGACGAGCGTCTCCAGGACCACCGCCATGATGCTGGTCAGGACCGGGCGGATGGCCACCGGGGCGGCGTCCGGCAGGTCGGACAGCGCCGCCGGCGCGTCCATCAGCCGGGCGCCGTGCAGCCGCGCGCCGAACGCCACCCGCAGGTGGGCGACGTCGTCGTCGGTCAGCACGGCCGGCAGCTCGAGCACCCGCTGCTCGACCCGCCCGGTGTCGGTGATCAGCACGATGAGCAGCCGGTTCGGCGCCAGGTGCACGATCTCGAGGTGCCGGACGGCGCTGCGCGACAGGCTCGGGTACTGCACCATCGCCACCTGATGGGTGAGCTGGGCGAGCAGCCGGACGGTGCGCCGGACGACGTCGTCGAGGTCGACGGCGCCCTCCAGGAAGCTCTGGATGGCCCGCCGCTCGGCCTGCGACAGCGGCTTGACCTGCGACAGCCGGTCCACGAACAGCCGGTAGCCCTTGTCGGTGGGGATCCGGCCCGCGCTGGTGTGCGGGTGGGTGATGTACCCCTCGTCCTCCAGGGCGGCCATGTCGTTGCGCACGGTGGCCGGGCTGACCCCGAGGGCATGGCGCTCGGCCAGCGCCTTGCTGCCGACCGGCTCGTTGTTGGAGACGAAGTCCGTGACGATCGCCCGGAGGACCTCGAGCTTGCGGTCTTCCAGCACGGGCACCTCCTCCTGGCACTCTCTCCACGGGAGTGCCAAGTGTACGGGGAACGGGCCCGGTTCGCCCGGGTCGGCACTCGTTGACGCGGCCTGGGCCGCAGAGGAGTCTCGGTGCCCCGCCGACCTGACCCCCTGGGAGCCCCGATGGACACCGCTGCGCTGGACCGTGTGCTGCAGGACGCCGTCGACAGCGGCGCGGTGCCCAACGCCGTCGCCGTCGCGGCCGACCGCTCCGGGGTGATCTACGAGGGCGCTGCCGGTCCGCGCGCCGTCGGCTCCCCCGAGCCGGTGACCCCGGACAGCCACTTCCGCATCATGTCGATGACGAAGATGGTGGCGACCGTCGCCGCGCTGCAGCAGGTCGAGCAGGGCCGGCTCGACCTCGACGCCCCGATCGAGCAGTACTGCCCGTCCTTCGCCGACCTGCAGGTGCTCGACGGCTTCGACGGCGACACCCCCCGGCTGCGGCCGCCGGCGAGCAGGGCCACCGTGAAGCAGCTCGTGACGCACACCGCCGGGCTGGGCTACTGGTTCTGGAACGCCGACCTGGGGCGCTTCGAGGCGGTCACCGGCACCCCCAACGTCCTGTCCGGCTCCAAGGTGATCTTCACCGCGCCGCTGGTCGCCGACCCCGGCACCGCCTTCGTCTACGGCACCAACACCGACTGGCTCGGCCAGGTGGTCGAGGCCGTCGCCGGGACGACGCTGGACGTCGTGATCAAGGAGGGCGTCACCGGACCGCTCGGGATGGGCGAGACCGAGTTCGCCCCGAGCGACGCGCAGCGCGCCGACCTGGTGCCCGTCCACCTGCGGGGCGAGGACGGCACGTGGGCGCCCAGCGAGGTCGAGCTCCGCGTCGACCCGGAGTACTGGGCGGCCGGCCACGGCCTGCACTCGACCCCACGGGACTACCTGCGGTTCCAGCGGGCGCTGCTCGGGGGTGGCGAGCTGGACGGCACCCGGGTCCTGTCCGAGGAGACGGTCGAGGCGGCCTTCTCCGACCAGATCGCCCCGCTGGAGTTCCCCCCGCTGATCCGCACCGCCGACCCGGCCTCCTCGCACGACTTCGCCGCCGGCCCCGGGCACACCTGGGGCTACGGGCTGCTGCTCAACACCGCGGACGTACCCGGCCGGCGCCGGGCCGGCAGCGGGGCCTGGGCCGGGCTGTGCAACACGCACTTCTGGGTCGACCGGACGACCGGGGTCACCTGCTCGGTGTACACCCAGACGCTGCCGTTCGTGACGCCGGAGGTCTACCAGGTCTACGTCGACCTCGAGACGGCCCTGTACGCAGCGCTCTGACCCACAGCCGCCACCCCGGGCCGGCTTGAGCGGGATCGGGAGCGGGCATCGCGCCCCCGTGACCCTGAGCCTGACCGACGTCGTCTTCCTCGTCGTCGGCGCCGGGGCGCTGCTCGCCGCCCTGCTCCCCCGGCTGCTCACCGGTCGGCCGCTGTCGCTACCGATGATCTTCCTGGGATCCGGCGCCCTGCTCGGCCTGCTGCCCGGCCTGCCGTTCGAGGCGATCCCGGCCCGGCACCCGGTCGTCGTCGAGCACCTCGCCGAGATGACCGTGCTGGTGGCGCTGATGGGCGCGGGGCTCGGCCTCGACCGGCCGCCCGGCCTGCGGCGCTGGGCCACCACGTGGCGGCTGCTCGGCATCACGATGCCGCTGACCATCGCGTCGGTCGCCGTTCTCGGCGACCTGCTGCTCGGCCTGGCGCCGGCCACCGCCCTGCTGCTCGGCGCCGCGCTGGCCCCCACCGACCCGGTGCTGGCCGGCGAGGTGCAGGTCGGCGAGCCGGCCACCGAGCCGCTGGACGGCGCCGAGCTGGACGCGGCCGAGGACGAGGTGCGCTTCGGGCTGACCAGCGAGGCCGGCCTCAACGACGCGCTCGCCTTCCCCTTCGTCGGAGCAGCGGTGCTGATGGCCACCGAGGGCCCCGGGGTCGGCGGCTGGGTCGGCTCCTGGCTCGCCGTCGACGTCGCGTACAAGATCGCCGTCGGCCTCCTGGTCGGGGTGGCCGTCGGCTGGCTGCTCGGCAAGCTGGTCTTCTCGGCCACGTCGCGCAGCCTGCGGCTGTCGGAGCACCGCGAGGGGTTCGTCGCGATCGCCGCGACCTTCCTGGCGTACGGGGTCGGCGAGGTGCTGCACGGCTACGGCTTCCTTGCGGTGTTCGTCGCCGCGGTCGTGGTCCGCGGCTCCGAGCGCTTCCACGACTACCACCGCGAGCTGCACCACTTCGTCGAGCAGGTCGAGCGGCTGCTCACCGTGCTGGTGCTGCTGCTGCTCGGGATGGCGCTCACCGACGGCCTGCTGGCCCGGGTGGGCTGGCGGGAGCTGGCCGTCGCCGCGCTGCTGCTGCTGGTGGTCCGGCCGCTGTCCGGCGGGCTCGCGTTGCGCGGCTCCTGCGGCACGCAGGGGCAGCGCTCGGCGATGGCGTTCTTCGGCGTCCGCGGAATCGGCTCGGTGTTCTACGTGGCCTACGCGCTCAACGAGGCGCCCTTCCCCGGCGCCGACACCGTGTGGGCGGTGGTGGGGCTGGCGCTCGCGGGCTCGGTGGTCCTGCACGGCGTGACGGCGGGGCCGGTGATGCGCCGGCTCGACGCGCGAGCCGAACCGGCCGCCGCCTGCGCCACCTGACCGGGCGCTCTCAGCCGCTCGGCCGGGAGTGCAGGACCAGCGTCAGCTCGAACCGGCGCAGCGGGTCGGCGAGGTCGTCGCCGAGCAGGTCCCGGAGCAGCCCGACGCGGTAGCGCACGGTCTGCGGGTGGATCGCCAGCTCGGCCGCGACGGCCTGCCGGTCCCCGTGGTGCGCCAGCCAGACGCGCAGGGTGTCCAGCAGACGCTCCCGGCTGCGCGGCGTGAGGTCCGCGAACGGCGCCAGCCGGCGGGCGGTGAGCTCGGCCAGGGCCAACGGGTCGGCGGTCACGACGAGCGCGGCCAGCCGGTCCTCGACCCGCTGCACGCCCGTGGGCTCCGCGCCGGCGACGGCGCGGCGGACCAGCGCGACCGACAAGCGGGCCTCCAGCCACGGCCGGGGCAGGCCCACCACCGACGGGCGGCCGGCCAGCAGGCGGGAGAGCCGGTCCCGCTGGCCCGGGCCGTCCACGTCGGGCAGCAGCAGCAGGGCGGTGCCGGAGCGGTCGTCCTCGGCGGCGAGCAGCGTCCGGGCGTCCCACCGGGCGGCCACCTCGCGACCGGCCCGCACCGGGACCAGCACCGCTGTCAGCGTGGCCGGGGGCGGCCAGCCGGCGACCGTCGCGGCCTCCTCGACCTGCCAGGCCGGCACCTCGGTGAGCAGCAGCTGGGCGAGCGTGCGCTGGCGGCGCTCGCGGTCCCCGGCCAGCGCGGACTGCTCGGCGGTGAAGCCCTCGGCGCTGGCCGCCGACAGCTCGTCGATGTAGGCGAAGACCGCCGCCGCCAGCTGCACCAGCGCGTCGGCGGGCAGCCCGGCGTCCAGGCCCATCTGGGCGAGCCGCGCCCAGGCGACGCGCGCGCCGGTCCGGTAGGCGCCGAGCAGCGCGTCCAGCGAGCGCCCGACCCGGGCCTCGCCGCGGCCCAGCTCGATGTAGACCTCACGCCCACGGGCCGCCCGGGCCTCGTCGGAGCCGGGCTCCTCGCCCGCCAGGGCCAGGAAGCGGGCCAGCGCGAGCTGCACGCCCCGCCGGACGCCGGCGCCGAAGCCGCCCTCGAGCGGCCGGGCGTACGCCGGGACCTCACCGGCGATCGCGGCGACGACCTCGTCGGCGAGCGACGGGAGCTGCTGGACGAGCCGCTCGGCGAGCTCGGGCGGCAGGCGCAGGGACAGCGGGCCGGTCATGCCCGCCACCCTGCCAGCCCGGGCGTCCCGCGCACGGGACGCCCGGACGGGGACTAGCGGGCGGCGCTGCTCGAGCGGCCGGCGTACGAGCCCGCCGGGCGCCCGGTGCCGGGACGGCGCGGCCGTCCGCCGCCGGACCGGCCGCGCGGGCTGTGGATCCGCGGCAGCACGACGATCGGCTCGCCGGACTCGGCGACCGCGCGGACCGCCGGGTGGCCGGGCACGACGGCGACGGCGTTGGCCTCGACACCGGCGCGCTCGCGCATCCGCTGGTGGTCGCGGACCTGGTCGGACAGCACGAAGGAGATGACCGTGCCGGTGTTGCCGGCGCGGGCGGTCCGCCCCGAGCGGTGCAGGTAGTCCTTGTGGTCGGCCGGCGGGTCGTAGTGCACGACCAGGTCGACGTCGTCGACGTGGATGCCCCGGGCCGCCACGTCGGTGGCGACCAGCACCCGGGCGTGCCCGGTGCTGAAGTCGTCGAGGGCCTTCTTGCGGGCGCCCTGGGTGAGGTTGCCGTGGATCGCGGCCGCCTCGACGCCCATCATCCGCAGCTGCGTGGCGAGCCGGTCGGCGCCGTGCTTGGTGCGCACGAAGAACAGCGTGCGGGCCGGCCGGGTGGCGATCTCCGCGGCGATGTCGGTCTTGGCGGAGTGCGTGACGGCGAAGACCTGGTGGTCCATCGCGTCCACCGGGGAGGCCGAGGACGCGACGGCGTGCATCGCCGGGTCGCGCAGGAAGGTGCGCACCAGCCGGTCGACGCCGCGGTCCAGGGTGGCCGAGAACAGCAGCCGCTGGCTGTCGGCGGGGGTGCGGTCCAGCAGGGCGGTGACGGCCGGCAGGAAGCCCAGGTCGGCCATGTGGTCGGCCTCGTCCAGCACGGTGATCTCGATCTGGCCGAGGTCGCACTCGCCCTGGTCGATGAGGTCCTGCAGGCGGCCCGGGGTGGCGACGACGACGTCGATGCCGCGGCGCAGCTGGTCGATCTGGCGGCCCATCGAGGCGCCGCCGTACACGGTGCACATCTTCAGGTCCAGCGGCTGGCTGAGCGGGGCGAGCGCGTCGTGCACCTGCTGGGCGAGCTCACGGGTCGGCACCAGCACCAGGGCGCGCGGGCGACCGGGGGCGCGGCGCCCGCCGACCAGGCGGGTCAGCAGCGGGAGGCCGAAGGCCAGCGTCTTGCCCGAGCCGGTCTGGCCGCGGCCCAGCACGTCCCGGCCCGCGAGGGCGTCGGGCAGCGCGCGGACCTGGATGGCGAACGGCGCGGACATGCCGCGCCGGGCCAGCGTGGTGACGAGGGCGTCGGGCAGGCCGAGCTCGGCGAAGGTGGGGACGACCTCGGGGGCAGGGATCTCCGCGGCCGCGTCCAGGGCGAGCTCGAGCTCGTTCTTGACGGCAGGGCCGGCGGGGCGGCGCGAGGACGCGCCGCGGGAGGGGCGCCCGGAGTACGGGCGGGGCTGCCGGGGGGCAGGCACAGAAAGGCTCCATCACAGTTCAGGGGTCGCGACGAGTGCTGCAGCGCGAGGGCCTGACCGGTGGAAGCCGGAGGAGGAGCGCGTACGCAACGACCGACGGGCGGCTCGCCCGCGGGAGTGGACGGCACCACGGGCCGTCGACGGCTCAGTCTAGCGGCCGCATCGCCACCGGGCGTCGGCCGGGGGTGTGCCCTCGGTCACGGTCCGCGACGGCGACGGACCGGTTGGCAGCCGGACCTGCCGTCCCTACGCTGCGGCCATGACGCAGGCCGAGCGCTCCGAGGACACCGTGCTGGCGCTGATCGGCCACCTGTCCTGGGTGGTGGGCCTGCCCATCCTCGTCCCGCTGATCGTCTACCTGCTGCGCGCGGACCGCCCCTTCGTCCGGGCGCACGCCGCCGAGGCGCTGAACTTCCACCTCACGACGGCGGTCTACGCCTTCATCTCGGCGCTGCTGCTGCTCGTGCTGATCGGGTTCGTGCTGCTCCCGCTGCTGGGCGTGTTCTTCCTCGTCGCCAGCGTCCTGGCGGCGGTGGCCGCCTGGCAGGGCCGGCCGTTCCGCTACCCGCTGACGCTGCACCTGCTGCGCTGAGGCCGGCGGTTCAGTCGACGAGGTCGCGCACCACGGCGTCGGCCAGCAGCCGCCCCCGCAGGGTCAGCACCGCCCGACCGGCGGCCAGCGCGCCGGCCTCCAGCAGCCCCTCGGCGGCGAAGCGCTGCGCGGCCGTCCGGCCGGCCGGCCGCAGGACGTCCAGCGCCAGGCCCTCCCGCAGCCGGACCTCCAGCAGCACCCGCTCGACCCGGCGGTCCTCGGCGGTCAGCAGCTCCCGGCCGGCGCCGGGTGAGCCGTCCTCCAGCGCGGCCGCCCAGGTCGTCGGGTGCTTGGCGTTCCACCAGCGGACCCCGCCGACGTGGCTGTGCGCCCCCGGGCCGATCCCCCACCAGTCGGCCCCGCGCCAGTAGCCCAGGTTGTGCCGGCACGGCCGGCCCCAGTTGCTCACCTCGTACCAGCCGAGGTCGCCGAGCGCCGCCTCGGCGAGCAGGTACCGGTCGGCGAGCACGTCGTCGTCGGGGGCGGGGAGCGCGCCGCGGGCGACCGCCCGGCCGAGCGCGGTGCCGTCCTCGACGATCAGCGCGTACGCCGAGACGTGCGTCGGCCCGGCCTGTCGGGCGGCGGCCAGCGACCGCTTCCAGTCGTCGTCGGTCTCGCCCGGCGTGCCGTAGATGAGGTCGAGCGAGACCTCGTCGAAGCCGGCCTGCAGCGCCTCCCGGGCGGCCGCCTGCGGCCGGCCCGGGGTGTGCGTGCGGTCCAGCACCTGCAGCACGTGCGCCGCCGCCGACTGCATCCCGAACGAGACGCGGGTGAAGCCGCCCTCGCGCAGCGCCGCGAGCGACGCCGGGTCGACCGAGTCGGGGTTGGCCTCGGTGGTCACCTCGGCGCCGGGGGCGAGCCCGAAGCAGGCGTCGATCTCTTGCAGCACCCGCACCAGGTCGGCCGGGGGCAGCAGCGTCGGGGTGCCGCCGCCGACGAACACGGTCTGCACCGGCGTCGGCCCGAGCACCGCCCGGGCGAGGCGGACCTCCCGCACCGCCGCGTCGGCCCACGAGCCGTGCAGCGCGTCCAGCCCGGTGTAGGTGTTGAAGTCGCAGTAGCCGCAGCGGCTGGCACAGAACGGCACGTGGACGTACATCCCGAACGGCTGGCTCACCCGCACGCCGTCGGGCAGCGCGCCGTCGGCCGGGACGGGTTCGCCGGAGGGCAGGGCACTGGGCACGCTCCAGTGTCGGGCACCGGCTCGCCTAGGGTCGCCCGGATGGAGCTCGTCCTCGTCCGGCACGCCCTTCCGCTGCGCATCGACGCGGGCGACGGCCCGCACGCCGGCCCCGCCGACCCGGGTCTCGCGCCGCGCGGCGTCGAGCAGGCCCGGGCGGTGGTCGCGGCGCTGGCCGGCGAGGACGTGACGGCCGTCTACACCTCCCCGCTGGCCCGCGCCCGGCAGACCGCGCAGCCGCTCGCCGACGCGCGAGGCCTGACGCCCGTCGTCGCGGACGGGCTGGCCGAGTTCGACAGCGGCGAGTCCTCCTACGTCCCGGTCGAGGAGCTGCGGGCGGCGGACGACCCGCGTTGGCACGCGCTGCAACGGGGCGAGCTGTACGCACCGGGGGTCGACCCGGACGCCTTCCGGCGCCGGGTCGTCGCGGCGGTCGAGGCGGTCGCGGCGGCGCACCCGGGCGGCAGGGCGGTGCTGTTCACCCACGCCGGCGCCTGCAACGCCTACCTCGGGCACCTGCTGGGGCAGGACCGGGCGATCTGGTTCGCGCCGGCGTACTGCTCGCTGTCCCGGGTCGGGGCGGCCCGGGACGGCCGGCGCGGCGTGATCAGTCTGAACGAGACCGGTCACGTGCGCTCGCTTCTGGGCACACCGCGGTCATGAGCACCCCGACCCGAGCCGTCGTCATCGGCGCGCACCCCGACGACGTCGACTTCGGCGCGGGCGGCCTGGTCGCCGCCTGGGCGGCCGCGGGCTGCGCGGTCACCATCGTCTGCGTCACCGACGGCGACAGCGGCGGGTTCGACGCCGACGTCGCCCGCGCCGACGTCCCCGGCATCCGCCGGGACGAGCAGCGCGCCGCCGCCGACGCGCTGGGGGTGCACGACGTGCGCTTCCTGGGCCGCCCGGACGGCTGGGTGACCGTGGACCGGGACCTGCGCCGCGACCTGGCCCGCGTCCTGCGGGAGGTGCGCCCGGAGGCGGTGGTCACCCACTCCCCCGACCGCGACCTGCGCTTCGTCTACCTGTACCACCCGGACCACCTGGCGACCGGCGCCGCGGTGCTGGCGGCGGTCTACCCGGACGCCCGCAACGCGTTCGCCTTCCCGCCGGACGAGCTGGAGCTGCCGCCGTGGGAGGTGCCGCAGGTCTGGCTGTTCGGCGGCCCCGCGGACAACACCGCCTTCGACGTCACCGACGTGTTCGACGCCAAGGTCAAGGCATGTGCGGCGCACGGCAGCCAGACCCCGATGCTGCAGCGCAGCGTCGAGGAGGAGCTGCGCGACTTCCTGGGACGGACCGCGCGCGAGCACGGCCTGCCCGAGGGCCGGCTCGCCGAGGGGTACCAGGTCGTCGACACCCGCTGACCCCGGGCGGTCAGCGCAGCACGTCCGGAACGGCCCACGGCTCGCCGAGCACGTGCCAGGCGAGGAAGGCCTCGACGGTCTCGTACCAGGTCCGAGCGTTCTGCGGGGACAGCACCCAGTGCCCCTCGTCCGGGAACAGCAGGAAGCGGTGCGGCAGGTCGCCGTCCCGGTGCCGGGAGACCAGGTCCCACCACAGCCGCAGCCCCTCGCCGACCGGCACCCGGTAGTCCTTGTCGCCGTGCACGACGAGCATCGGCGTCCGGACGGCGTCGGCGTGAGCGCTCGGGGAGCACGCCCGGGCCCGCTCCGGGGTCATCTCGCGGACCCAGTAGTACGACACGTCGGTGGTGCCGCGGAACTGCGTCAGGTCCCAGAGCCCGGCGTGGCTGACGATGGCCCGGAACCGGTCGGTGTGCCCGGCGATCCAGTTGACGAGGTAGCCGCCGTAGGAACCGCCCATCGCGGCGGTCCGCCCGGCGTCGAGGTCGGACCGCTGCAGCGCCGCGTCGAGCAGCGCCAGCACGTCGTCGTACGGTGCGCCGCCCCAGTCCCCCCAGCCGCGGCGGACCATCTGCCGGCCGTAGCCGGTCGACAGCGCCGGGTCGGGCAGCAGCACGGCGTAGCCCTGCGCGGCGAGCCGCCACGGCTGCCATCGCCAGGACCAGCCGTTCCACGAGCCCAGCGGGCCGCCGTGCGCCCACAGCAGCAGCGGGTGCGGGCCGTCGCCCTCGGGCAGCACCAGCCACGCGCGCAGCGACGTGCCGTCCGCGGCGCGGGTCCGGACCTCGGCCAGCGTGCCGGGCAGCTCCGGGTCGGCGGTCGGCCCGGGCAGCGCGACAGGTCGCTGGTCGGCGGCGTCCGGCGACAGCCGCACCGGGGCCGGCGGGGCGTCCACGGCGTCGCGCAGCGCGTACAGGGTGCCGTCGGGGCCCACCAGCAGGTCCGTGTAGTGCCCGCGGTCCCCGGTCAGCCGGCGCACCTCGCCGGTCCGCACGTCGACCCGGAACACCGGCCGGGCACCCTGCTCGTCGGCGGTCACCAGCACCGCCGAGCCGTCCGGCGTCCAGCGCGGGCCCGCGGGCCAGCGGTCCCAGCCGGCGGCGAGCTCCGCGGGGGCCGCCGCGCCGTCCAGCGGGACCAGGCACAGCCGCAGGTCGACCGGCTCGTCCGGGCCGGCGCGCAGCTCCCGGACGAAGGCGACCGTCCGCCCGTCCGGCGACACCTGCGGCTCGCTCGCGTCCCCGGCGGCGCCGTCGTCGAGCACCCGGCGTGCGCCGGTGGCGGTGTCGACGGCGACCAGCCCGGTGCGCAGCGCTCCGGCGGCGTCCGGGGTGCGCCAGGTGCTCACGGCCGTCGACCCGTCGGGCGTCAGGTCGAGCGCCGCCTCGTCGAGCGCCCGGCCGGGGGCCGGGGTCAGGTCCCGCCAGACCGCGGACGCCTCCGCCGTCAGGTCGGCCGTCAGGTCGGCCGCCAGCAGCCGCGGCTGCGCCGGGCCGAGGTCGGCGTCCCAGTGCCGGACCGGGTAGCCCTCGTGCAGCACGGCGGTGACGCCGCGCCGAGTGCGGCGCCCGCGCCGCTCGCCGTCGTCGTCCCCGGTGCCCGAGCCGGGCAGCGTGGGTGACAGCGCGACGACCGTGCCGCCGGTCCGGGCCGCCACCACCGCGCCGACCCCGCCGGGCCGGGTGCCGACCACCCGGGCCTCGCCGCCGTCGGGCAGGTGCCACAGCGCAGCGACCGCTGCCGCGTCGCCGGTGTCGGCGTCGGGGTCGGCCCGCCGGGAGGTGAACAGCAGCGCGCCGTCGGCGGCGAACACCGGCAGCGGTCTCGCCGTCGCGGCTGCGGGTGAGCCGGCGGGCCGGCCGCTCGCCGGCCGGGTCGACCTCCCACAGGGCGCTGACGTACCGGGTGCCGTCGGGGCGCAGCGTCGCCACCGAGGTCACCAGCCGGCGGCCGTCCGGGCTCAGCGCCAGGCCGGACAGCCGGGGCAGCGCGAGGTAGGTGTCGAGATCGGCGAAGGGGGTCGTCACGCCCCGTGCCTACCGCACGGCGGTCAGGACGGGCCGCCCTCACCGGTGGACAGCGCGGCGATGAAGGCCTCCTGCGGCACCTCGACCCGGCCGACCATCTTCATCCGCTTCTTGCCCTCCTTCTGCTTCTCCAGCAGCTTGCGCTTGCGGGTGATGTCACCGCCGTAGCACTTCGCGAGCACGTCCTTGCGGATCGCGCGGATGTTCTCGCGGGCGATGACCCGGGCGCCGATGGCGGCCTGGATCGGCACCTCGAACTGCTGGCGTGGGATGAGCTCGCGCAGCTTGGTCGCCATCGACGTGCCGTAGGCGTACGCCTTGTCCTTGTGCACGATCGCGCTGAACGCGTCGACCGCCTCGCCCTGCAGCAGGATGTCGACCTTGACGAGGTCGCTGACCTGGTCGCCGGCCGGCTCGTAGTCCAGGCTGGCGTAGCCGCGGGTCCGGGACTTCAGCTGGTCGAAGAAGTCGAAGATGATCTCGCCGAGCGGCAGCGTGTAGCGCAGCTCGACCCGGTCCTCGGACAGGTAGTCCATGCCCTGCAGCACGCCGCGGCGGCCCTGGCACAGCTCCATCACGGCGCCGACGAAGTCGCTCGGCAGCAGCAGCATCGCCTTGACCACCGGCTCGGAGATCTCCGCGATCTTGCCGCCGGTCGGCCAGTCGCTCGGGTTGGTGACGACCACCTCCTCGCCGGACTCCAGCGTCACCCGGTAGACCACGTTGGGCGCGGTCGAGATCAGCGACAGGCCGTGCTCGCGCTCGAGGCGCTCCCGGACGATCTCCAGGTGCAGCAGGCCGAGGAAGCCGACGCGGAAGCCGAAGCCGAGCGCGGCGGAGGTCTCCGGCTCGTAGACCAGCGCGGCGTCGTTGAGCTGCAGCTTGTCCAGGGCCTCGCGCAGCGCCGGGTAGTCGGTGCCGTCGAGCGGGTACAGGCCGGAGAACACCATCGGCCGGGGGTCGCGGTAGCCGCCGAGCGAGGCGGTCGCGGCGTTGCGGACCGTGGTGAGCGGTGTCGCCGACCCGGGCCTGGCGGACGTTCTTCACGCCGGGGATGAGGTAGCCGACCTCGCCGGCCGAGAGCCCTCGGTGGGCATCATCTCCGGGGAGATGACGCCGACCTCGAGGATCTCGTGGGCGTTCCGGGTGCGACATCATCAGGCCGCGGTCCTTGGTGGTCAGCTGGCCGTCGAACACCCGGACGTAGGTGATGACGCCGCGGTAGGTGTCGTAGACCGAGTCGAAGATCATCGCCCGGGCGGGGGCGTCGACGTCGCCGATCGGCGCGGGCACGTCGCGGCACGATCGCGTTCAGCACGTCCTCGACGCCCTCCCCGGTCTTGGCGCTGATCCGCAGCACGTCGTCCGGCTCGCAGCCGATGATCTTCGCGACCTCCTCGGCGTACTTCTCGGGCTGCGCCGCGGGCAGGTCGATCTTGTTGAGCACCGGGATGATGTGCAGGTCGTTCTCGAGCGCCAGGTAGAGGTTGGCCAGCGTCTGCGCCTCGATGCCCTGCGCGGCGTCGACGAGCAGCACCGTGCCCTCGCAGGCGGCCAGCGACTGCGGCACACCTCGTAGGTGAAGTCGACGTGCCCGGGCGTGTCGATCATGTTGAGGACGTAGTCGCGGCCGTCGTCGGCCGTCCACGGCATCCGCACGTTCTGCGCCTTGATGGTGATGCCGCGCTCGCGCTCGATGTCCATCTTGTCGAGGTACTGCGCCCGCATGGCCCGGGCGTCGACGACACCCGTGAGCTGCAGCATCCGGTCGGCCAGCGTCGACTTGCCGTGGTCGATGTGGGCGATGATGCAGAAGTTCCGGATGACCGCCGGGTCCGTCGTGGGCACGCCCCATCGTACGGAGCCGGCGGCGCGGCGCCCGACGGCTACGCCAGGCGGGTCACCTCGACCACCACGCCCAGCGACTGCGAGCCGCCGCCGGCGTAGACGCCCTTGAGCGGCGGGACGTCGCCGTAGTCGCGGCCGCGCGCCACGACGACGTGCCGCTGCCCGGCCGGGCTCGGCGTTGGTCGGGTCGTAGGCCCACCACCGGCCCAGCCACACCTCGACCCAGGCGTGGCTCTCGCCGCGGACCAGCTCGCCGATCGGCGGCGTCCGGCCCGCCGGGGTGCAGGTAGCCGGAGACGTAGCGGGCCGGCACGTCCGGCGGCCCGCAGCAGCGCGAGGCTGACGTGCGCGATGTCCTGGCAGACGCCCGGCGCCGAGCCGCCAGGCCTCCACGGCGCTGGTCGGCACGCCGGTGGTGCCCGGCCGGTAGGCGACCGTGTCGTGCGACCCGGTCGCACGAGCGCGCGCACGGCCGCTCGTACGGCGGCAGGGCGCCGGCGACCTGCGCGCGCCACCGCCAGCAGGTCGGCGTCCGGGCGGTGCCGGCCGCGTCGGCGACAGCAGCTCGACGTAGCGGTCGCGCACCGTCGCCGAGCGCGAGCAGCGTCCCAGCCGGTCGCGTCCTGCGGCGGCGGCTCGGCGTCGGCCGTCTCGACGACCGAGGTCGCGGTGACCTCGAGCTCGGTGTGCGGCGCGTGCACGTCGAAGGACGTGACCTGGGTGCCCCAGTAGTCCCAGTAGCGCTGCTGGCGCGCCGACGGGGTGGTGACGACCGTCGACTCGAGGGTGAGCTGCGCCGGCGTCGGTCTGCGGCGTCAGCCGGGCCTCGTTGTAGGAGGCGGTCACCGCGCTGTCGTAGCGGTAGCCGGTGGTGTGCCGGACCTGCAGCCGCCAGGTCACGCCTGCGCCTCCGCGGTCCAGGCCAGCGCCGTGCCGCGCGCGGAAGTAGCGCGGCCGACGCGCGTCGCCGGCCTCGCGAGCACGGTGCGCTGCAGCATGTCCAGCTGCGACGGCAGGTCGGCGAGCAGCTCGTCGCGGGTCCGGAACTCCAGGTCGGTGCGGGCCCGGCCGAGCAGCCGGCGGGCCGCGTCGTCGACGCCCGGCGCGGCCGGCGCTCGGGGTCCAGCTCGTCCAGGCACGGTCTCGGCCTGCGACCAGCGCCGCGTAGACCGAGCGCGGGAACAGCCGGTCCAGCACGAGGAACTCGACGACCCGGTCCGGCTCGACCGCCGCCCGGTAGGTGCGCAGGTAGGCCTCGTGCGCGCTGCAGCGCTTGAGCAGCGTCCACCCAGCCGGCGCTGGCGCTGGACCGGCCGACCCGCGAGCCGCAGCAGCCGGGCGGTCATGTCGACCCGCTCCAGCGAGCGGCCCAGCACGAGGAACCGCCAGCCGTCGTCGCGCGGCATCGTGGCGTCGAGCAGGCCCGGCGACCACCGCCGCCGCGCTCGCGCACGTAGCGGAAGAAGCCGTGCGGGCCGAGCGCGCTCGCGGCCGACCTCCTGCGCCGGCAGGGCGTGGTACGTGGTGTTGAGGCACTCCCACAGCTCGCTGGACAGCGCCTCGCGGACCCCGCGGGCGTTCTCCCGGGCCGCGGCCAGCGCGCCGACGATCGTGCTCGGCTCGCTGCGCGGCGAAGCGCCAGCAGCTCGGTCGGTGCCGCGGGCGTCGAGCGGCCCTCGGGCACCGGCTCGCCCCATGACCCGGAGCAGCGTCGCGGCAGGCCTGCTGCCTCGTCGACCCACGGGTCCTCGAGCAGCGCGTGCACGTGCACGTCGAGCAGGCGGGCGGTGTCCTCGGCCCGCTCGACGTAGCGCCCGATCCAGTACAGCGACTCGGCGACCCGGCTCAGCACGGCGGTCCCTCCGTGCTGCTGCTGCTGCTGCTGCTGGCCGGCCAGCGCCGGCGGCCGGCGTCGAGCGGCGTGCCGGCGCCGGGCCGGGCCGCGGCAGCAGCGGCGGCCGCCCGGCGCGCGCTCTCGGCGTCGGCGCTCGCCGTCGGCCAGCACCCAGGTGTCCTTGGTGCCGCCGCCCTGGCTGGAGTTGACGACCAGCGAGCCCTCCGGCAGCGCCACCCGGGTCAGCCCGCCCGGGCAGCACCCAGACGTCGCTCGCCGTCGTTCACCGCGAACGGGCGCAGGTCGACGTGGCGCGGCGCGAGCCGGTCGCCGATCTGGGTCGGGCCGGTCGACAGGCGCACCACCCGCTGCGCGATCCAGCCGCGCGGGTCGGCCTGCGACCGCGGCGCGCAGCGCGCGCCAGCTCGCTCGTCGGTGGCCTGCGGTCCGATGACCAGGCCCTTGCCGCCGGAGCCGTCGACGGGCTTGAGCACCAGCTCGTCGAGGCGGTCGAGCACCTAGGCCAGCTGCGTCGGGGTCCTCGCAGGCGGTAGGTGTCGACGTTCGGCAGCACCGGCTCCTCGCCCAGGTAGTAGCGGATCGAGCTCCGGGACGTAGGTGTAGAGCAGCTTGTCGTCGGCGACGCCGTTGCCGACCGCGTTGGCGATCGTGACGCCGGCCGGCCCGGGCGGCGTTGAGCAGGCCCGGGCAGCCGACCAGCGAGTCGGGGCGGAAGTGCAGCGGGTCGAGGAACTCGTCGTCGATCCGCCGGTAGACGACGTCGACGCGGCGCTCGCCCTCGGTGGTGCGCATCCAGACGGTGCCGTCGCGGCAGACCAGGTCGCGGCCCTCGACGAGCTCGACGCCCATCAGCCGGGCCAGCAGCGAGTGCTCGAAGTAGGCGCTGTTGTAGACGCCCGGGGTGAGCACGACGACGGTCGGGTCGTCGACGCCGGCCGGGGCCGCCGCCTGCAGCGCCGCGCAGCAGCCGGGCCGGGTAGTCGGCGACCGGCCGGACCCGGTGCGTGGCGAACAGCTCCGGGAACACCCGCGTCATCGCCCGGCGGTTCTCCATGCACGTAGCTGACGCCCGACTGGGCGTGCGCAGGTTGTCCTCGAGCACCCGGAACGCGGCCCTGCTCGTCGCGGATCAGGTCGATGCCGGTGACGTGGACGCGCACGCCGTTGGGCGGCTGCGATGCCGTAGCGCCGCCGCGGGTGTGGGCGCGTGCTGCTGACGCACGACGCGGCGCGGCACGACCCCGTCGCCGCAGGACCTGCCTGCGCGCCGTACACGTCGGCGAGGAACGCCTCGAGCGCGCGGACCCGCTGGCGCGACGCCGCGCTCGACGACCGTCCCACTCCGTCGGCGGCGACGACCCGGGGCACGAGGTCGAGCGGGAACGGCCGCTCCTCACCGGACAGGCTGAAGGTGACGCCCTGGTCGCGGAAGGCCCGCGCGAGCGCGGCGGTGCGGCTGTCGAGGTCGGTCGTCGAGAGCTGCTGGAGCGCGGCGTGCAGGGCGGCGCTGGCCTCGTGCGGGCGCCCGCTGCGGTCGAAGACCTCGTCGTAGGCACCGCCGCTGTCGAGCTGGTAGCCGTCGAAGAGGTCGCCCACGGGCGGAACGTACGCCCTGCCCGTGTCAGAACGGTTCCGTGCAGGTTTCCGCCTGTGGGGGCGCGGATCGGGGACCGGTGGCGGCCGCGGCCTGGGCGGTCCGGCCCCGCGCACCGGCCCGGCGCGGCCGCCCGGAGCAGGGGCCGGGACGACGGCTGCTAGGCTCGCTGGGACCGCGTGCCGCGCTGCCGCACGCCTGCTGACACCGAACTGACGAGGACCCTCGCGCGTGGCCAACATCAAGTCCCAGATCAAGCGGATCAAGACGAACGAGAAGGCCCGCCTGCGCAACAAGTCGGTCAAGAGCTCGCTCAAGACCGCCATCCGCAAGTTCCGCGAGGCCGCCGACGCCGGCGACGTCGGCACGGCGACCACGCAGATGCAGGCCGCGAGCCGCGCAGCTCGACAAGGCCGCGAGCAAGGGCGTCATCCACGCGAACCAGGCCGCCAACCGCAAGTCGGCGATGGCCCAGCGGACCGCCAAGCTCGCGGAGACCTCTCCCTCGGCCTGATCGACCGCACACCCGACGGCGTCGACCCCTGCGGGTCGGCGCCGTTCGGCGTTCCGAGCCGGGGCCGCCGGTCGGGTGCTCGCCCGCCCGGGCGCGTCTCACCGGGCGGGCGGGCCGGCCGGGGCCTCGGGGTCCGGGCCGGGAGAGCCCGGCTGCTCGGGGCCGGTTGGCTGGTCGAGGCCCGGGGGTTGGGTGGGAACGGCGGGCTGGGCGATGCTGTCCTCGCGTGCGTCGGCCGGGCCGGGAAGTGCAGCCCCCGCCGGCTGGTCGGCTGACCGGGTCCCGGTCGGCGGGTGCCGGGAAGCGTGCAGCCGACCCGCCAGGACGTCGTTCGCCTTGACCACGACGGCGACGGCCAGCGGCAGGACGACCAGGACCCAGGCGCTGGCCAGGTCGGCCAGCACGAGCAGGACGGCGATGACCAGCGGGCCGTCCAGCAGCAGCGCTCGCTGCCACGGCGCCCACGGCAGGTGCTTGAGACCGAGCACCCGCGCCGACAGCGGGCGCCGGGTCATGGGCGGGTCACCGGCCGTGTCGCGCCTGGACGACGCCCAGGAGCGCCCGCTCGAGCGCGTACTGGGCGTCGGCGGCAGCGCCCTTGACCTCGGCGTCCGCGGCGGCGACCAGCCGCAGGGCCTCTGACAGTCCCACCGGCCCCCAGCCGTGGCCCTGCCGGCGGACCTTGTCGACCCGCCAGGGCGGCATCTTCAGGTCGGCGGCGATCTGGCCGGCCGGCGCGCCGCCGGAGGACCGCACCAGCGCGATCGAGCGGAGCGACCCGGCGAGAGCGCTCGTGACGAGGACGGGCGCCAGGCCCGTGGTCTCGCCGTACCGGGCGAGCTCGAGGGCGCCGGCCAGGTCGCCGTCGATGGTCCGGTCGGCGACGGCGAAGCCGGTGAGCTCGGCCCGGCCCCGGTGGTAGCGGCCGACGACGTCCTCGTCCAGCGGGCCGGTCGTGTCGGCCAGCAGCTGCCCGGCCGCCGAGCACAGCTCCCGCAGGTCGCTGCCGACGGAGTCCAGCAGCATCGTCACCGCGCCCTCGGTCACCCGCCGTCCTCCGCTGCGCAGCTCCCGGCGGAGGAAGTCACGCCGGTCCGACAGCCGGGTCATCTTCGGCGCCTCGACCCGCTCCGCACCCAGCGCGCCCAGCGCGGTCAGCAGCTTCTTGCCCTTCGCGCCGCCGGCGTGGCAGACGACGAGGCTGATCTCGGGCAGCAGGTGCTCGGCGTACGCCAGCAGCTCGCGGGCCACCGGCTCGGACAGGTCCTGCGCCGCCCGCACGACGAGCACCCGGCGCTCGCCGAACAGCGACGGGCTGACCAGCTCCGGGAGGTCTCCGGGCTGCAGCTCGACAGCGGGCAGGTCCCGGACGTCGACCTGTGGATCGGTCGACCGCGCCGCCTGCAGCACGGCTCCGACCGCCCGTCCGACGAGCAGGTCCTCCTCCCCCACGACCAGCGTCAGCGTGGGGGGAGAGGTGGCTGCCACGACCCCATCGTCCCACGCACGGCGGGCGGCGACCGCGCCCCGGTGAGCCGTCCCTTCTGCGGGACCACGACCACCGCGCCGTGCCGGGTCGTCAGGGCCACGTCCCCGTGCAGGTCGGTGCGGTAGAGCGCGGCGCCACGTGCCTGCAGCGCTCTCATCGTCGTCGCCGCCGGATGGCCGTACGTGTTGCCGGCCCCCACGCTGGTCAACCCGACCCGGGCGGCGACGGCCGCCAGGAACGCCGGGTGCTGATGCGCGCTGCCGTGGTGCGGGACCTTGAGCACGTCGGCCCGCAGCACGACGCCGCTCGACACCAGCTCGGCCTGCGCCTCGGGTTCGACGTCCCCGCTGAGCAGCAGCGCCATCCCGCCGGTCTCGACCCGCAGGACGATGCTGTCGTTGTTGGGATCCGACCTGGTCCCCCGATGCACGCTCCGAGGGCCGAGCACCGACCACCGGACGGGGCCCGCCTCGCGGGTCTGGCCCACGACCGCCCGCCGCAGTGGCACACCGGCGGTCCGCGACGAGGACGCCACCCGGGCGAGCTGCTCCGCCGGTTCGGCGCCGGGCCCGACCTCGACGGCACCGACGCGGCGCCCGCGCAGGACCCCGGGCAGGCCTGCCACATGGTCGGCATGCGGGTGGGTGAGCACCACGAGCGGGACCCGGCGCACGCCGAGCCGCCGCAGGCAACGGTCGACAGCCTCCGGATCGGGTCCGGCGTCGACGACCAGCGCCGCGTCCGGTCCGGTCCGGACGGCCAGCGCGTCGCCCTGACCGACGTCGCACATGGTGACCAGCCATCCCCGCGGTGGCCAGGACGGCGTCAGCGCGGTCAGCGTGGCGGCCGCGCTGACCGCGCCGAGCGCACCCGCGAGCGCGACCCGACGGCCGGCCCGACGCCTCAGCAGCGGCACGGCCGCGACGGTGAGGGCCGCCAGCAGCGCTGCCCCGGCGCTGCCGTCGGGCCACGGCAGCTCTGCCAGGGGCAGCGTCGCCCCGGTCCGCGAGACCAGCACGAGCCAGGCCGTCGGCGGGTAGGCCAGCCAGGCGACCCCCTGCGCGAGCGGAAGGCTCACCGGCGCGAGCAGGGCCGCGAGCACGCCGAGAACCGTGGCGGGCGCGACGGCGGGGACGGCCAGCAGGTTCGCCGGCACCGACAGCAGCCCCAGCGTCCCCGCCAGCGCCACCACGATCGGACCGCACGCCGCCTGCGCGGCGGCGGGTACCGCGACCGCCTCGGCCAGCCAGACCGGGAGCCAGCGGGACAGGCCGGCGCGCCACGGCGGCGCGAGCACGAGCAGTCCGGCGGTCGCCAGCACCGACAGCGCGAAGCCGGGGCTGGCAGCGAGCCCGGGAGACAGCAGCACCAGGACCAGCACGGCCGCGGACAGGCTGGCGACCGCGTGCCGCCGACCCCCCGTCAGCAGGGCCAGCAGGCCGATCACCCCCATCAGGGCGGCCCGCAGGACGCTCGGGCTGGGGCGTGCCAGCACGACGAAGCCGGCAAGCGCCAGCGCGGCCAGCAATGGCCGCCAGCGCAGGCCCAGCCCGGCGCGGGTGGCGAGCGCGAGGGCCGCCGCCACCACGATGGCGACGTTCGTGCCGGACACGGCCGTGAGGTGGGTCAGCCCGACGGTGCGGAAGTTCCGCCGGACGTCGTCCGTCAGCCGGCTGGTGTCCCCCACGACCAGGCCCGGTAGCAACCCCCGCTCGGCGGCGGGCAGCGGACGCACGGCAGCCCGCAGGCCGGCGCGCAGGTGCCCGGCCACCGCCTGCACCGGGCTCGGTGCCGTCAGCACCTCGGGCGGTCCGCGTCCGGACAGCACCGCGGCCACGTCGTCGCCCCGCTCGGCCCTCTGCAGCCGCCCGCTCACCTGCACGTCCTGCGAGGGCAGGAGCGCCAGCCACGCCGGGTCCGACGAGAGCACCAGCAGCGGAGCCCGCAGGTGGACGGTCCGTGCGCCGGCCTCGACGCGTTGGACCCGCACCCGAACCACCACCAGCGGGTCCCGGCCGGCGCGGCCCTGGGCGAGCCGGGGGTCGTCGGTGAGGACCGCCAGCACCCGGACGGCGGCCCGCCGCTCGGCCAGGGAGCGCAGCGGTTCCGCGCTGCGTACCTGACCGTGCGCGGCGGTGACGAGTCCTGCCGCAGCGGCGCACAGCAGGGTGGCCGCGGCGACCAGCGCCCACGGTCGGTGCCGACCTCTCCAGACCAGCCCGGTGACCGCGACGGCGGCTCCCAGGCTGAGACCCACCAGGAGGGGTACCGACAGCAGCCGGCCCTGCCACGCCACCAGCCAGGCGGCGGTCGCGGGCAGCGCCAACCGCAGGTCCGGCGGTCCCCCCGCGGCCGGTGTCACACCCGCACCTTGGCCCGGAGCTGGCCGAACTTGCTCGCGCCGATCCCACCGACCTCCCGCAGCTGCTCGACACTGCGGAACGGGCCGTGCTCCACGCGCCAGTCGACGATGCGCGTCGCGAGCACCGGGCCGATGCCCGGCAGGGCGTCGAGCTGCTCGGCGGTCGCGGTGTTGAGATCCAGCAGCCCGCCGGCCGCCGCCCCGGCGCCGGTCGGCTGGGGGATCCCCACCAGCACCTGCTCGCCGTCGACCACGCGGCGGGCGGGGTTCAGGCCGGTCAGGTCCGCTCCGGGCAGCGCCCCACCGGCCGCCCGCAGCGCGTCCTCGACGCGGCTGCCGGGCGGTAGTCGCAGCACGGCGGGCGAGGCGACCTTCCCGGCCACCGACACCACGACCTCGGCGGACTGCGGTGCGGGACCGCCGCCGGGCAGCAGCGGGTCGCCGGGCAGCAGCGGGTCAGCGGTCACCACCGGTGGTGCTGTCACCGCCTGCGGCCGGGACCGCAGCACGACGCCGGCCGACAGCGCGGCGGCGAGCACCGCGACCAGCAGCAGGGCGGCCACCCCGCGCCGGCCCGGGTCGAGACGGCTGCCCCGCCAGTGCACCCACGCGCCGGCCGCCTCGGGCGCGGCCGGTGTCGTCTCGCCGTCGCCGTCGCCGGAGGGCTCGTGCCATGGCGTCGTCGTCTCCGCGCGCGGGTCGTCAGGGTGGGCGGGGTCGTCGGGCCACGGCTGGGGAGGCACCGGGTGTGGCGGGGCGGACGGCGGGCCGTCGCCGGGCGGGAAGGCGGGTGCGCCGAGGTCCGGTTGCGGAGGCACCCAGCCCCGAGGGGGCGGTGTCAGCGCGGCGAACCGCGCCAGGACCAGGGGGTCGGCCGGGACGGGGCGGCGCAGAGCGGGCATGCGCCGACCGTGGGGCACCAGGTGGGGCCCGGCGGAGCGGCCCGGGAAAGCTGTGGACGACGACGGCTGCTGTGGGCGCCGAACGTCAGCCGGCAGCCCGTCGCGCGAAGTTGCGGCGGTGACGAACAGCGATGACGGCGAAGAGCACGCCGGCCCACAGCCGGTCCTCCCCGGTGACCACTGCCAGGGCGACCAGGACGAGCGCGGCGCTGACCGACGCCAGCGCGATCCAGCGCGACGCCCCCAGCACGATCAGCCAGCTGAGCAGCATGACGGGGAACCACAGCGGGTGCGAACCGAGCACGGCTCCCGCCGCGGTGGCCACCCCCTTGCCGCCCCGCCCCCGCAGCAGGGGGGACGTGACGTGCCCGAGCACCGCAGCGGCGCCGGCGACCAGGCCCGCGTCGTGCCCGGCGAGACCGAACAGGGCCGCCGGCAGCAGTCCCTTGACGGCGTCCAGCAGCGCGACCAGCACCCCCCAGCGCCGTCCCAGCGCGCGACCGGTGTTGGCGGCGCCCGGGTTGCCCGAGCCGACTCCCCGCAGGTCGATGCCGCGGGCCCGGGTCACCAGGATCGCCGGCGAGACCGAGCCGGTCAGGTAGCCGACGGCCGCCGCGGCCAGCAGCAGGCCGTTCATCGTCGCGCCACGACGACGCCGAGCGCCCCGGGCCCGACATGAGCCCCCACGACGGCGCCGATCTCCGAGACGTACAGCGATCCCAGCCTCGGCAGGAGGGGGCGCAGGCGCTCCGCCATCGCGAGCGCAGCCTCCGGCGCGGCGAGGTGGTGCACCGCGACGTCGACCGGGCCGTCCTGGGCCGCCTCCACGGCCCGTTCCTCCAGGCGCGAGAGGGCACGGGACGCCGTCCGCACCCGCTCGAGCGGACGGATCGTGCCGTCCTCGACGAGCAGCAGCGGCTTGACGGCCAGCGCGGTCCCGACCATCGCCGCCGCGGCACCGATCCGGCCTCCGCGCCGCAGGTGCTCCAGCGTGTCGACGTAGAACAGCAGGGTCGTGCGCCGTGCGGTCTCGCGGGCCGCCGCGGCGACGTCGTCCAGCCCGGCACCGGCACCGGCGGAACGAGCGGCGGCGAGCACGGCGAAGCCCAGCCCCATGGCGAGCGTGCGGGAGTCGAGCACCCGGACCGCCAGTCCGTCGGCTGCGACCGTCGACGCGGCCAGCCGGGCCGCGTCGACGGTTCCGGACAGCGCCGACGACAGGTGCACCGAGACGATCTGCGTGGCGCCGGTGGCTCGGTAGGCCGCGGTGAGCTCCGCGGGCGTGGGGCGGGACGTGCTGACCTCGACGCGTCGTTCCGCGAGCGCGCGTGCCACGTCGGCGGGTCGCACCTGGACCCCCTCGGCGCCGGTGCGCCTGCCAAGCACCACGTGCAGCGGCACGACGGTGATCGACCGCCGTTCCGCTTCGCCCTCCGGCAGGTAGGCCGTGCTGTCGGTGACGACGGCGACCCGCCCACCCGCGTCGGGCTCGGAGTGCGGCACCGGGCTCCCTCAGGCGGGCACGACGTTGACGAGCTTGGGTGCGCGGACGATGACGGTCCGCACGTCCCGACCGTCCAGGGCGCGTTTCACCGCGTCCGAGGCGAGAGCGAGCGCCTCCAGGTCGGCCGGGGCGATGGCCGGCGGCACGTCGAGCCGGTCCCGCACCTTGCCGGCCACCTGCACGACGCAGGTGACCGACGCCTCGACCAGCAGCGCCGGGTCCGCGGTCGGCCAGTCGCTGTCGTGCACCGAGTCCCCGGCCTCGACGTCGTGGCCCAGCCGCGACCAGACCTCCTCGGCCGTGTACGGCACGTAGCAGCCCAGCATCGTGGCGAGCGCCTCGACGCCGGCACGCAACGAGGCCGCCGCCGGGGCCGCCCCGTCCAGGCCGCGACGCAGGGCGGTGGTGAGCTCCATCAGCCGGGCGATGCCGACGTTGAGGCGCTGCCCCTCCACCAGGCGGGTGACCTCGTCGACCGACCGGGCGACGGCGCGGTCGACGGCCTCGTCCCGGTCCTCGGTCACGGGCAGCGCGGCGACGTCACCCGCCAGCCGGAGCACCCGGCTGAGGTACTTCACCGCCCCCGACGGCGAGACGTCGGCCCAGTCGATGTCGTCCTCGGGCGGTCCGGCGAACACGACCGTCAGGCGCACCGCGTCCACGCCGTACGCCGACAGCTGCTCGCCCAGGTCCACGCCGTTGCCCAGCGACTTGCTCATCGCCTTGCCCTGGTTGATGACCTGGCCCTGGTTCATCAGCGCCGCGAACGGCTCGACGGCGTCGATCATGCCGAGGTCGTGCAGCACCTTGGTGAAGAACCGGCTGTAGAGCAGGTGCAGGATCGCGTGCTCGACGCCGCCGACGTACTGCGCCACGGGCATCCACGAGCGCACGGCCTGCGGGTCGAACGGGCCGTCCTGGTAGTCCGGCGAGCAGTAGCGCAGGTAGTACCAGGAGGAGTCGACGAACGTGTCCATCGTGTCGGTGTCGCGGGTCGCGTCGCCGCCACAGGACGGGCAGCTCGTCTGCACCCAGTCCGTCGCCGCGCCGAGGGGCGACGTGCCGGCGGGCTTCAGCGCGGCGCCACGCAGGTCGGGCAGCTGCACGGGCAGCTGGTCGTCCGGGACCGCCACCTCCCCGCAGGACGGGCAGTGCACGATCGGGATCGGGGTGCCCCAGAACCGCTGCCGGGACAGCAGCCAGTCCCGCAGGCGGTAGTTGATGGCGCCCTTCCCACCGCCGCGCTGCTCCAGGTCGGCGACGACCCGGGCGATGGCCTCGTCCTTGCGGAGACCGTCGTACGGTCCGCTGTTGACCAGCACGCCATCGCCGGCGGTCGCCAGCCCGGTGGCTGCCGGGTCGTCCGCGCCGGTGTCGACCACGACGCGGACCGGCAGGTCGAAGGCGCGGGCGAAGTCCAGGTCGCGCTGGTCGTGCGCGGGCACGGCCATGATGGCGCCGGTGCCGTAGTCGGCGAGGACGTAGTCGGCCGCGAAGACCGGCAGCCGCTCGCCGTTCACCGGGTTCAGGGCCGTGACGCCGAGGTCGACGCCGGTCTTCTCCCGGTCGGTGGACTGCCGGTCGATGTCGGAGAGCATCCGGACCTGCTCGCGGTACGTCGCGAGGGCCTCGCGCCGGTCCGGCGCGCACAGCTCCATGGCGAGCGGGGCGTCTGCGGCCACGACGAAGAACGTCGCGCCGTAGAGCGTGTCCGGCCGGGTCGTGAACACGGTGACGTCCCGGCCGTCGATGCGGAAGTCGACGTGCGCTCCCTGCGAACGGCCGATCCAGTTCTTCTGCATGAGCAGGACCCGGTCGGGCCAGGTGCCCCGCAGCTGCTCCATGTCGTCCAGCAGGCGGTCGGCGTAGTCCGTCACCTTGAAGAACCACTGCGTCAGCTCGCGCTTGGTGACCTGCGTGCCGCACCGTTCGCAGGCGCCCTGCACGACCTGCTCGTTCGCGAGCACCGTCTGGTCCTTCGGGCACCAGTTGACGGCGCTGCTCTTGCGGTACGCCAGGCCCTGCTCGCGGAAGCGCAGGAACAGCCACTGGGTCCAGCGGTAGTACTCCGGGTCGCTGGTGTGCAGGCGCCGCGACCAGTCGAAGCTGATGGCGTACCGCCGGAAGGACTCGGCCTGCGTCTCGATGTTGGCGTAGGTGTAGGTCGCCGGGTGCTCGTTCCGCTTGATCGCGGCGTTCTCGGCCGGCAGCCCGAAGGAGTCCCAGCCGATCGGGTGCAGGACGTCGAACCCGCGCCGCATCCAGTAGCGCGCCAGGACGTCACACAGGCCGTACGCCTCGGCATGGCCCATGTGCAGGTCGCCGCTGGGGTACGGGAACATGTCCAGCACGTACTTCTTCGGCGCCCCCTCGCGGCGGCCCGCGCGGTAGAGGTCGAGCCGGTCCCAGACCGGCAACCAGCGTTCCTGGACCGCATGCGGGTCGTAGGAGCGCTCGTCCTTCTCGGCCGGAGCCTCGGTCACAGTCGTCCTTCCACAGCAGCGGGCACACCGGTCCGGGAGCGCGGGCCGCCCGGTCCAACCGGGGCGCCGCCCGGCGCCCGCGACCGCCCGGCGCCTACCGGCCCACCCGCCGATCCTACGCGGGCGTGTCCGCCCGCCGGCCGCCTACGCTCGACGGCGTGACCGACCTGCTGGAGCCGGCCGCCCCGGCAGTGCCCCGGGTGTCGCCGTGGGCTGTCGGCAGCGGCGCCCCGGTCCGCCGGCGGCGCCTGCTCCTCGGCGGTGGGGTGGCCTTTCTGGGCGTCTCGGCGTTCTTCGGGTTCCCCACCGGCCGGGAGGTGGTGACCGCCTGGCTGCTCTTCCTGCTGTACGCCGTCGTGGGTGGCAACGCCGCCGCCTGGCGCCGGGCGGTGCTGCACGACTGGGCCCCGTTGCTCGCCGTGCTGTTCGGCTACGACACGCTGCGCGGCTTCGCCGACGAGCTGTCGGCCCGCGCCCACGTCCTGCCCCAGCTGCGGGCGGACGAGATCCTGTTCGGCGGCACAGTGCCGACGGTCTGGCTGCAGGAGCGGCTCTACACACCGGATCCCGCCTGGTACGACTACGTCATCGTTCCCGTCTACATGAGCCACTTTCTCGTGCCGACGGCTGTCGCCGCCGGACTGTGGGCGGTCTCGTACGCACGGTTCCGGAATTACGTGTGGAGCCTGGTGGTGCTGACCGGCGCCACTCTGGCCACCTACGCCGCCTTTCCCGCGGCGCCGCCCTGGCTGACCAGCCGCACGACCGACCTGCTGCCGTTCGTCGAGCGGGTCACGCCGCACACCCTGCAGGTCAGTGGCATCCCCACGATCCACAACGCCCTGCAACGGGGCGAGGCCTACGCCAACCCGGTCGCCGCCATCCCGTCCCTGCACAGCGCCGTCCCGATGCTCATCGTGCTGCTGGCCTGGCCGTACTGCCGTCGCCTGGGCCGCACCCTGCTCGTGGGGTACCTGGCCGCCATGACCTTCACGCTGGTGTACGGCGGTGAGCACTACGTCGTCGACGTCCTGATCGGCTGGGCGTACGCCGTCGCGGCCGTCACCGCCGTCGGGGTCCTGCTCCCCCGCCTCGACCGGCGCCGCAGGCGACGAGCGGACCAGCTCCGCTCCGGCGCCTGACGGCAGGCCCTGAACGCACGGTGCCGCGTGTCGGGTCTCGTGCAGCCGCCCGGCGACGGCCACCCCGTCCCGACGCCCGGCGGCGGGGCCGGACAGGCCGGGCGCCGGAGAGCGCCCGGGACCGCCCGCGGCCCTGGGCAGCACCGCCTACCGCCGCTCCGGGGCCGGCTGCGCAGCGGGTCGTCCCGCGGCGCCGATCAGATCCGCCGACGGGGCGGTCTCGCGCGTGCAGCCGCAAGGCACGTCGTCACCCGGCCTCGCCCGGGCCGGCGCGCTACGACCTTGGCAGAATCAGTCCGGCGCGACCGCCCGAGGTGATGGTCCGCAGGGTGTCGCCGGGGCCGCGCAACTCACGGCCGACCCGGCCGTGCGGGTGCCAGCCGCCGGAGGGCACCTGAACCCAGAAAGCACGACGAGGGTCATCCGGAAAACGGATGACCCTCGTCGTGAACAATGTGTCCGGCGGCGTCCTACTCTCCCACACAGTCTCCCGTGCAGTACCATCGGCGCTGAAAGGCTTAGCTTCCGGGTTCGGAATGGAGCCGGGCGTTTCCCTCTCGCTATGACCGCCGTAACTCTATGGAGATGTGATCGGCCCGACCCCGGCACACCGGAGTCGGAAGGGTCCCGACCGTGTCTCGGGAACCGCACAGTGGACGCGTTGTGCCCCCGGTTACCCGGAAGCGACAGCAGTTTGTGGTCAAGCCCTCGGCCTATTAGTACCGGTCAGCTGCACCGATTGCTCGGCTTCCACTTCCGGCCTATCAACCCCATGGTCTCGTGGGGGGCCTTACCAGGTTAACCCTGTGGGAGACCTCATCTTGAAGCGAGCTTCCCGCTTAGATGCTTTCAGCGGTTATCCCTGCCGAACGTAGCTAAACAGCCGTGCCCTTGGCAGGACAACTGTCACACCAGAGGTTCGTCCGTCCCGGTCCTCTCGTACTAGGGACAGCTCTTCTCAAGTCTCCTGCGCGCGCGGCGGATAGGGACCGAACTGTCTCACGACGTTCTAAACCCAGCTCGCGTGCCGCTTTAATGGGCGAACAGCCCAACCCTTGGGACCTACTCCAGCCCCAGGATGCGACGAGCCGACATCGAGGTGCCAAACCTTGCCGTCGATATGGACTCTTGGGCAAGATCAGCCTGTTATCCCCGGGGTACCTTTTATCCGTTGAGCGACACCGCTTCCACAAGCCAGTGCCGGATCACTAGTCCCGACTTTCGTCCCTGCTCGACATGTCTGTCTCACAGTCAAGCTCCCTTGTGCACTTGCACTCGACACCTGATTGCCAACCAGGCTGAGGGAACCTTTGGGCGCCTCCGTTACATTTTGGGAGGCAACCGCCCCAGTTAAACTACCCGCCTGACACTGTCCCTGATCCGGATCACGGACCGAGGTTAGACACCCAATTCGACCAGAGTGGTATTTCAACGTCGACTCCACCAGCACTGGCGTGCCAGCTTCACAGTCTCCCACCTATCCTACACAAGCCGAACCGAGCACCAATATCAAGTTGTAGTGAAGGTCCCGGGGTCTTTCCGTCCTGCCGCGCGTAACGAGCATCTTTACTCGTAGTGCAATTTCGCCGAGCCTATGGTTGAGACAGTCGAGAAGTCGTTACGCCATTCGTGCAGGTCGGAACTTACCCGACAAGGAATTTCGCTACCTTAGGATGGTTATAGTTACCACCGCCGTTTACTGGCGCTTGAGTTCTGAGCTTCGCCCCGAAGAGCTCACCCGTCCCCTTAACGTTCCAGCACCGGGCAGGCGTCAGTCCGTATACATCGTCTTGCGACTTCGCACGGACCTGTGTTTTTAGTAAACAGTCGCTTCTCGCTGGTCTCTGCGACCAACAACCGCTTCGGGGGCAAGCCCCTACACAGCCACTGGCCCTCCTTCTCCCGAAGTTACGGAGGTATTTTGCCGAGTTCCTTAACCATAGTTCGCTCGATCGCCTTGGTATTCTCTACCTGACCACCTGAGTCGGTTTGGGGTACGGGCCGCCATGGTTCTCGCTAGAGACTTTTCTCGGCAGCATAGGATCATCCACTTCGCCTCGAACGGCTCGGCATCAGGTCTCAGGCTGTATGAGTCGCGGATTTGCCTACGACTCGCCCTACACCCTTACCCCAGGACAACCAACGCCTGGGCTGGACTACCTTCCTGCGTCATCCCATCGCTTGCCTACTACCAGCAGGGGTCGAGCGGCTCCCCGACTCCACCCGAAGGTCTCGTCGGCTCACGGCTCTTAGCACTCCTGGGCTCAGCATGGGCGAACCAAAGCGGGTACGGGAATATCAACCCGTTGTCCATCGACTACGCCTGTCGGCCTCGCCTTAGGTCCCGACTTACCCTGGGCGGATTAGCCTGCCCCAGGAACCCTTGGTCATCCGGCGGACGGGTTTCTCACCCGTCATTCGCTACTCATGCCTGCATTCTCACTCGTGTGGCCTCCACGGCTGGGTTCCCCCGCCGCTTCACCGGCCACACGACGCTCCCCTACCCATCCACACCCCTGGCGGCGAACCGCAGAGTAATGTGTGAATGACACGGCTTCGGCGGTGTGCTTGAGCCCCGCTACATTGTCGGCGCGGAATCACTTGACCAGTGAGCTATTACGCACTCTTTAAAGGGTGGCTGCTTCTAAGCCAACCTCCTGGTTGTCTGTGCGACTCCACATCCTTTCCCACTTAGCACACGCTTAGGGGCCTTAGCCGGTGTTCTGGGCTGTTTCCCTCTCGACTACGGAGCTTATCCCCCGCAGTCTCACTGCCACGCTCTCACTTACCGGCATTCGGAGTTTGGCTGATTTCGGTAAGCTTTTGGGCCCCCTAGACCATCCAGTGCTCTACCTCCGGCAAGAAACACGTGACGCTGCACCTAAATGCATTTCGGGGAGAACCAGCTATCACCGAGTTTGATTGGCCTTTCACCCCTACCCACAGCTCATCCCCTCCGTTTTCAACCGAAGTGGGTTCGGTCCTCCACGCGGTCTTACCCGCGCTTCAACCTGGCCATGGGTAGATCACTCGGCTTCGGGTCTAGATCGTGCGACTCAGACGCCCTATTAGGACTCGCTTTCGCTACGGCTCCCCCACACGGGTTAACCTCGCCACACAACGCTAACTCGCAGGCTCATTCTTCAAAAGGCACGCCGTCACCCCGAAAGGCTCCGACGGCTTGTAGGCACACGGTTTCAGGTACTCTTTCACTCCCCTCCCGGGGTACTTTTCACCTTTCCCTCACGGTACTTGTCCGCTATCGGTCACCAGGGAGTATTCAGGCTTAGGGGGTGGTCCCCCCGGATTCACACGGAATTTCACGGGCTCCGTGCTACTTGGGATCCCACTCGGGAGACAAGGTCGCTTTCGTCTACGGGACTCTCACCCTCTGCGGTGCACTCTCCCACGTGCTTCGACTAACGCCCTGCTTTGTCACTCCCTGCCCAGTCGGCAGACTGGACCAAGTGGTCCCACGACCCCGACCACGCAACGCCTGCCGGCTATCACGCGTGATCGGTTTAGCCTCTTCCGCTTTCGCTCGCCACTACTCACGGAATCGCGGTTGCTTTCTCTTCCTGTGGGTAATGAGATGTTTCACTTCCCCACGTTCCCTCCACACACCCTATATATTCAGGTGCGGGTGACAGGACATGACTCCTGCCGGGTTTCCCCATTCGGACATCCCCGGATCACAGCTCGGTTGGCAGCTCCCCGAGGCTTATCGCAGCCTCCTACGTCCTTCATCGGCTCCTGGTGCCAAGGCATCCACCGTGCGCCCTTACTAACTTGGCCACAAAGATGCTCGCGTCCACTGTGCAGTTCTCAAGAAACGGGCGGCCCCGACCAGAACCCGCCGCCTGCACCACCGAAGTGATGCGGTTCGACGCCGGCCGGACCAG
>CAWDYD010000002.1:0-128894 GCA_963806415.1 uncultured Actinomycetota bacterium | reverse complement strand
GGTCGTGGAAGCGCGGCGGCGGCACCAGGCCGGCGGCTGCGGACCGCCGGCGTCCAGACTCGGCGCGTGGAAGTTGCTGCGGCGCAGCGGCTGACCGTCCGGCGAGGTGAACACCAGCTCGCCCGGGCGGTCGGCCAGGTGCGGCGTCGAGCGCGGCGAGCACCGGCTGCGGCAGCGACGACGGTGCGCCGCGACCCGCGGGTCTTGGGCTGGCCGACGCTGAGCGCGCCGTTGACGTCGACCAGGGTCTGGTCGACGTGCAGCCGTCGTGCGCGGGCAGGTCCAGGCGGTCGCGGCGCAGCCCGGTCAGCTCGCCCCAGCGCATCCCGGTGCCGGCCGCGGTCAGCACCAGGCAGTCGGTAGAGCGGGTCGACCGCGTCCAGCAGCGGTCTGCAGGGCTGCGCGGGGACAGGTACACCGCGTCGTAGCGCGGGCGTCGGGGGCAGCGCCGTCTTGCGGCACGGGTTGACAGCAGCAGCCCCTCCTCGACCGCGTCGCGCAGCATCGTCGACAGCAGCGCGTGCACGTGCCGGCACCGTCGCGGCGCCCGGCGGTCCGGACAGCTCGGCGACGAACGTCCGGATCCGCATCGGCGTGAGGTCCTTCAGCGGCAGGTCCCCGAACGCCGGCGCCAGGTGGTTGGCGTACCGGCCGAGGTCGTTGGCGCTGGTGGTCGGGCGGACGGTGCGGGTGGCGAACCAGGTCGCGGCCCAGTCCCGGAACAGCAGCGCGCCGCCGCGCGGGTCGACCCACAGCCCGCGGGCCCGGTCGGTGTCGGCCGCGGCGAGCCAGACCTTGGCGTCGGCCTTGCTTGACGAACACCTGGAGTGCCGGTGGCCGGCGTCGTCGCGGTACACCGCCCGGTACCGGCTGCCGTCGGTACTTCTCCACCCAGCTCATCGCCGCCCCCCTGCGGACCGCACAGGCGGCGCCGACGCCACGCGGACCGGACGCCGCCGGCGACGGCGGCGGCCGACGACGGCGAGCGACGAGTCCGGCCGGTCCTGCCGAGGCCCGGCGGTGCCCGGCACGCGTCGAGTGTCGGTGGAGTCCTGCCCCATATCTGCCCCACGATGATGTTCGGGAGCGTCCCGCGAGACCGCAGGTCAGCGACGCGAGAAAGGGCCGCTGACCTGCGATTTCTGTGGGGTGAGTGACGGGGGTCGAACCCGCGACAACCGGGATCACAACCCGGTGCTCTGCCAACTGAGCTACACCCACCATGGTGCGTCGTGCAGCGTACCGGAATCAGTCCGGGACCTGCTCCGAGGCCTGCGGCAGCCGGGAGACGCCCTGCACGACCGCGGCGCTGATCTCGGCGGCCCGCTCGGTGCTCGGCCCGGGCTGCGGCACGAGGATCGCCTCGCGGTAGTACGCCAGCTCCCGCACCGACTCGCGGATGTCGGCGAGCGCCCGGTGGCCGCCGCCCTTCTTGGGTGACTGGTAGTACGCCCGCGGGTACCAGCGGCGGGCCAGCTCCTTGATCGAGGAGACGTCGACCATCCGGTAGTGCAGCCAGCCGTCGAGCTCGGGCATGTCGCGGGCCAGGAAGCCGCGGTCGGTGGCGATCGAGTTGCCGCACAGCGGCGCCTTGCCGGACTCCGGCACGTGCTCGCGGATGTACGCCAGGACCTGCTGCTCGGCCTCCTGCAGGGTGACCGTCGAGGCCAGCACCTCCTCGGTGAGCCCGGACGCGGCGTGCATGTCGCGGACCACCGGCAGCATGCCGGCGAGCTGCTCGGCGGTCGCGCCGATCACCACGTCGACGCCGTCGCCGAGGATGTTCAGCTCGCTGTCGGTGACCACCGCCGCCACCTCGATGAGCAGGTCGGACCCCAGCTCGAGGCCGGTCATCTCGCAGTCGACCCAGACGAGGCGGTCAGCTCGGTCATTCACCAGCGCGAGGGTAGCCGGACCCGCCACTAGGGTCCGGGGATGGGCGACTCCGTCGACAGCATCCGCACCGCGTACGCCACCCCCGGGCCGGCTCTGGAGCTCGGCGCGGCGGTGGTCGACGGCGCCGCGCACCCCGACGTGCCGGTCCGGCTGCCGCTGGCGATGCTCAACCGGCACGGCCTGGTCGCCGGGGCCACCGGCACCGGCAAGACCAAGACCCTGCAGCTGATGGCCGAGCAGCTGTCCGACGCCGGCGTGCCGGTCTTCCTCGCCGACATCAAGGGTGACGTCTCGGGGCTCGGCGCGGCCGGCTCGGCCAGCGAGCGGATCACCACCCGGGCCGCCGACACCGGCACCGACTGGCAGCCGCGCGGCTTCCCGTGCGAGTTCCTGTCGCTGGGCGGCCGCGGCGCCGGGATCCCGGTCCGGGCGACCGTCACCGCCTTCGGCCCGCTGCTGCTCAGCAAGGTGCTGGGGCTCAACGACACCCAGGAGTCCAGCCTCGGGCTGGTGTTCCACTACGCCGACCGGGCCGGGCTGCCGCTGCTCGACCTCAAGGACCTGCGGGCCGTCGTGTCGTACCTGGTCAGCGCCGAGGGCAAGGACGACCTGAAGGGCCTCGGCGGCCTGTCGTCGGCCACCGCCGGGGTGATCCTGCGCGAGCTCATCGGCCTGGAGAGCGCCGGCGGCGACGCGTTCTTCGGCGAGCCGGAGTTCGACACCGCCGACCTGCTGCGCACCACCCCCGAGGGCCGGGGGGTGCTGTCGGTGATGGGGCTGGCGGCGGTCCAGGAGAACCCGCGGCTGTTCTCCACCTTCCTGATGTGGCTGCTCGCCGACCTGTTCCAGGACCTGCCCGAGGTCGGCGACCTGGACCAGCCCAAGCTGGTGTTCTTCTTCGACGAGGCGCACCTGCTGTTCGCCGACGCCAGCCGGGACTTCCTCGACGCGATCACCCGGACGGTCCGGCTGATCCGCTCCAAGGGCGTCGGGATCGTCTTCGTCACCCAGGCGCCGACCGACGTACCGGCCGCCGTGCTGGCCCAGCTCGGCAACCGGGTGCAGCACGCGCTGCGCGCGTTCACCCCCGACGACGCGAAGGCGCTGCGGGCCACCGTCGGCACGTTCCCGACCTCCACGCCTGTACGACCTGACGGAGCTGCTGCCGGCGCTCGGGATCGGCGAGGCGGTCGTCACGGTGCTGTCCGAGCGCGGCACGCCGACGCCGATCGCCTGGACCCGGCTGCGGCCGCCGGCCTCGCTGATGGCGCAGCTCGACCCGGCCGTGCTGCAGGCCGCCGTCGGACCGCTCCGAGCTGCTCGAGGAGTACGGCACCCCGGTCGACCGGGACTCGGCGTACGAGCGGCTGCTGGCGCGGGTGGCGCCGGAGCCGGAACCGGAGCGGGAGCCGGCTGAGCCGCGGCGCGACGAGCCGGAGCCGCGGCGCGACGAGCCCGAGCCGCGGCGCGACGAGCCCGAGGGGCCGGGGGTGCTGGCGAGCGTGCTCGGCTCGAGCGTGTTCCGCAGCTTCGCCCGATCGGCCGCCAGCGCGGCCGGCCGGGAGATCAGCCGCTCGCTGTTCGGGACGGCGTCGCGCCGGCGGCGCGCACCGCGCCGACGGCGCACCTCCGGGAGCTGGTGACCCCGACCCCGCCGAGGACGGAACGGGCCGGAAACACCGCCGATCCCGGCCGGAAACCGCGACTGCCTAGCGTCCGCGGCAGCCGACCCCGGCCGCCTCGGAGGAACCGTGACGACGACGAACCTGGCCCCTGCCGGCGAGTACCCGGTCCGCGCCGCCGCTGCCGGGGTGGACGTGACCGGCCCGCTCCGGGCCGGCGATCTCACGGTCGACCTGGCGCGGTACGCCGCGTCGCTCGGCTCGGTCGAGCTGGACCTGTCGCCCCGGCAGGTCGAGTTGCTGGCGCTGTTCCTTGCCGCGCCCCGACGCGTGTGGAGCCGGGACCAGCTGCACTGGGTGTGCTGGGGCGACGACCGGCCGTCGCGACGGGTCGACGTGCAGCTGTGCCGGCTGCGGGCGCGGACCGGACTGGACCTGTTCCGCAACGTCCGCGACCGCGGCTGGGCGCTACGCCTGGCGGTCTGAGGCGGCGGCGCCGTCGTGCCGCTGGGCGGCGCTGAGCCCTGAGCCCCCACAGCCGATCGGACCGGCCGCCGCGGTGGTCGGCTGTGGCGGATCGCGTGCGTACGGATGGCGCCTCGTCCCCACAGCTGATCACAGGTGGCGCCGCGCCGGGCACGGCCATCGCCTTGGGTGATCGGCTGTGGCGGATGGCGTGCGTACGGCTGGCTCTTCGTCCCCACAGCCGATCAGACCGGCCGCCGCGGGTGATCGGCTGTGGCGGATCCTTCGCGTACGGCCGGCGCCTCGTTCCCACAGCTGATCTCAGCGAGCGCCGCGCCGGGCACGGCCGCCACCTCGGGTGATCGGCCGTGGTGGACGGCGCGCGTACGGCCGGCGCCAGACCCGCACAGCTGATCGGGCGGACCGCCGCCGTGATCGGCTGTGGGGAGCCGATCGGCGCCGCGGGTGATCGGCTGTGGTGATTCGCCGTCGCTACGGAATGTCGAGCAGCACCTTCGCGTCCGCCCCCGCGAGCACCGCGTCCTGCGCCGCGCCGACCTGCTCGAGCGGGTAGCGGACCACCGGCAGCGCCGGCAGGTCCCCGGCGGCGAGCGCCTCCGAGACCCCGGCGACCGCGGCGTCGAGCGCCTCGTCGGCCACCCAGTAGATCATCACGAAGGCGAGCGTCGCGTTCGCCACCATCAGGTCGCGGACCGGCACGTCGCGCAGCGGGTCGTCGGCGTACGTCGAGATGACGCTGCGCGGCGCGAGCACCGCCAGGTCGAGCGCCAGGTTCGCGCCGAGCGCCACCTCGACGATCCGGTGCACGCCGTCGGGGGCCGCCCGGCGGACCTGCTCGGCGAGGTCGTCGGCGCGCCGGTCGAGCACGACGTGCGCCCCGGCCGCCTCGGCCAGCCCGGCCTTCGCCGGGCTGCAGGTCGTCACGACCTTCGCGCCGCCGCGCCGGGCGAGCGCCACCGCGGCGTTGCCGACCGCACCGCCGCCGCCGGCGACGAGCACCGTCCGGCCGTCCAGCGGGCCGTCGGCGTACAGGCAGTGCCAGGCCGTCATCGCCGGGATGCCGAGCCCGGCCCCCACGTCGTACGACACGCCGTCGGGCAGCGCCACCGCCTGCCGGGACGGCACGACGGTCTCCTGCGCGTCGGTGCCCCAGCGGCGGCCGCGGGCGGCGGCGAACCACACCCAGACCCGCTCCCCGACCCGGCCGGGGTCGACGCCCTCGCCGACCTCGACGATGTCGCCGGCACCGTCCTGGCCGGGCACCTGGAAGCCGTCCGGCGGCACGCGCAGCCGGGACTTGCCGTCGGTCGGGTTCACCCCGGCGACCCGCAGCCGCACGCGCACCTCACCCGGGCCGGGCGACGGGGTCTCCACCTCCTCGATGGTGAGCACGTCGGCGGAGCCGGGGGAGCGGTACAGGGCAGCCAGCACGGGAACCTCCGGGAGACGTCGTCGTCCGGCAGGATGCCAGGCCGCCGCGTTCCGCACCCGCCGGACCCTCCGGGTCCGGCCGGAACGGCCGGCGGCGAGATCAGCCGAACGTGACCGCGATCAGGTGCAGGCCCAGCCCGGCCAGCGCCCCGACGACCGTCCCGTTGATCCGGATGAACTGCAGGTCGCGCCCGACGGCGGTCTCGATCCGCTCCGAGGCGTCCTGGGCGTCCCAGGCCGCGACGGTCCGCCGGATCAGCAGCACCGCCCCGTCGCCGTAGTGCTCCACCAGGTAGCGGACCGCGGCGACCAGCCGGCCCTCCAGGCGCCGCTCGAGGTCGGGGTCGTCGAGCACCCGCTGCGCGGCGCTCTGCACCAGGTCCGCCAGCCGGTCGGCGAGGTCGCCGTCGGTCTGCGTGAGCGAGGCCCGTACCGAGGCCCGGGTGTCGGCGAGCAGCGCCTGCAGCAGGTCCTGCAGCGAAGGGTCCTCCACCAGGGCGCGCAGCTTGGCGTCCACGTCGCGGGCGGTCCGCGGGTTGTAGCGCAGGTCCGCCACGATCCCCTCGAGCAGCTCGTCGACCCAGCCGCGCAGCGGGTGCGCCGGGTCCTGCTCGACCTCGCGCAGCGTCTCGGTCGTGACCTCCAGCAGCCGTGCCACCCGGCGGTCGGTGGCGAGCAGCGCCAGCAGCAGCCCCTGCTCCTCCAGGAAGTGCTTGAGCTGCTCGTGTGCGACCTCACGGTTGCGCTCGAGGTGCCGTCGGGCCCGGGAGACCAGCACGTCGACCAGCGGGCGCTGCGCCCGCCCCTCGACCGCGCGGGCCAGGAACGCACCGAGCACCGGGGCGTAGGAGCGGCGGGCCAGGTCGCGCCGGGCCAGCTCCAGCACGTACGCGGTGAGCCGCGGCTCGTCGAGCAGGTCCAGCCCGGCGGTGACGGCGGTCGCCAGCTCGTGCGCGACCAGCCGGGCCGCGCCGGGCTCCGCCAGCCGGCCGGCGACCCGGGACACCACCCGGGTCTCGACGAGCTGTCCGGCGACGACGTCGGCGGTGAGGAAGTTGCCGGTCACGAACTCGCCGAGCTTGGTGGCCAGCTCGTCCTTCTTGCGCGGCACCAGCGCGGTGTGCGGGACCGGCACCCGCAGCGGGTGCCGGAACAGCGCGGTGACGGCGAACCAGTCGGCCAGGCCGCCGACGGTGCCGGCCTCGGCGGCGGCCCGCAGGAAGCCGACCGCGGTGCTGTCCGGCAGGGCGAACGTCGCCAGGAACACCCCGGCGGTCCCGGCGAGCAGCCCGGTCGCGCCGCGCTTCGCCCGGCGCAGCCGGGCCCGGTCCTGCGGAGCGGGCAGCAGCACGGGGGCGGACGTCACGACACGACGGTAGGGGCGCGGCGCCGGCGCCGGCCCGCCGGCGACGGTCCGGCAGCCCCGCCGACCGGGGCGTCAAGCCGCGGCCGATCCTGCCGATGGACCCGTGAAGCCCTTCGCACCCCAGGAGTCCGCGTGCCCGCCCCCCACCGCCTCGTCACCCGCAGCGACTTCGACGGCCTGGTCTGCGCGGTGCTGCTGCGCGAGCTCGGGCTCGTCGACGAGATCCTGTTCGTGCACCCCAAGGACGTGCAGGACGGCAAGATCGCGGTCGGCCGCAACGACATCCTCACCAACCTGCCGTACGTGCCGGAGGCGTTCCTGGTCTTCGACCACCACTCCAGCGAGGCGCTGCGCAACGGCACGCCGCGGCCGAACCACGTCCTGCAGGTGTCGGCGCCGTCCGCGGCCCGGGTCGTGTTCGACCACTTCGGCGGGGCCGAGCACTTCCCGGGGGTGTCCGCCGAGCTGATGGCGGCGGTCGACCAGGCCGACTCGGCGCAGTACTCGGTGGAGGACATCGTCCGGCCGACCGGCTGGACGCTGCTGAACTTCCTGATGGACAGCCGGACCGGGCTGGGCCGCTACCGGACGTTCACGATCTCCAACTACGACCTGATGATGCTGCTCATCGAGCAGGTGCCGGGGCGGACCGCCGAGCAGGTCCTCGCGCTGCCGGACGTGGCCGAGCGGGTCGACCTGTACTGGTCGGAGCAGGAGGCGTTCCTCGCCCAGCTGCGGCGCTGCTCGAGCGTGATGGGGCAGTTCGTCGCGCTGGACCTGCGCGAGGAGGACACCATCCACGCCGGCAACCGGTTCATGATCTACGCGGACAACCCGGGCTGCACGATCTCGGCGCACGTGCTGTGGGGCAAGCAGCAGCAGAACACCGTCCTGGCGGTCGGCAAGTCGATCGTCAACCGCACCTCGCCGCTGGACATCGGCGCGCTGATGCTGTCCTACGGCGGTGGCGGCCACGTCGCGGCCGGCACCTGCCAGGTGGCGCACGAGGACGCCGACCGGGTGCTGATGGAGATCGCCGCGCACGTCGAGGCCGCCACGCTGGTCCGCTGAGTGCTTGCCAGGCCCCGGCCCGGCGGCAGAGGATGCGGCACATGATCTACGACTTCGTACGCGTCGACCGCGAGGCGGACCTGGTCCGCATCACGATGAACCGGCCGGACCAGCGCAACGCGCTGTCCACCGCGCACCTGCGCGAGCTGGTGTCCGCGTTCACCGAGGCGGGGGACAGCGACGCCCGCGGCATCGTGCTGGCCGGGTCGGGCAAGGTCTTCAGCGCCGGCCACGACTTCTCCGACGTGGCCGGGGCGGACCTGCTCGAGGTCAAGCAGATGCTCGAGGTCTGCACCCGGCTGATGCTGCTGATGCAGCAGGTCCCGCAGCCGGTGGTGGCGCGGGTGCACGGCCTGGCGACCGCGGCGGGCTGCCAGCTGGTCGCGGCGGCCGACCTCGCGGTGGCCGCCGAGAGCGCCGGGTTCGCCGCCCCGGGCGGCAAGGGCGGCTGGTTCTGCCACACCCCGATGGTGGCGATCGCCCGCAACGTCGGCCGCAAGCGGGCGATGGAGCTGGCGCTGTCCGGTGACGTCATCGACGCGGCGACCGCGCTGGACTGGGGGCTGGTCAACGCGGTCGTGCCGGACGGGGAGCTGGACGAGGCGGTCGACGCCCTGGTCGCCCGGGTCACCCGCGGCAGCGCCGTGAGCAAGGGCCTCGGCAAGCAGACGATGTACGCCCAGATGTCGCTGGACGAGCACCGGGCGTACACCCACGCCGTCGAGGTGATGGCGGCGACCAGCCAGCTGCCGGACGCCCGGGAGGGCGTGGCGGCGTTCCTGGAGAAGCGCCCGGCCGTCTGGAAGTGAGCCGGCCCGCTCAGCCGATCGGCAGCCCCACGTAGTTCTCGGCCAGCTCGCGGCGCGGCCGCCTCCGAGGAGCACGACCCGCGCAGCTGCGAGAGCTGCAGCTGGGCGTCGAACGTCGTCGCCCGAGCGTGTGCAGCATCGAGGTCATCCACCAGGAGAAGTGCGTGCAGCGCCAGACCCGGGCGCAGCGCGCGTGTCCGAGTAGGTGTCGACCAGGTCGGTCTGCTCCTCGCGCAGCAGCCGCGACCAGCGCCGCGGCCAGCAGCGTCACGTCGGCGACGGCGAGGTTCAGGCCCTTGGCGCCGGTCGGCGGGACGATGTGCGCGGCGTCCCCGGCCAGGAACAGCCGGCCGTGCCGCATCGGGGTGCTGACGAACGAGCGCATCGGCAGGATCGACTTCTCGGTCAGCATCGGCCCGGTCTGCAGCTCCCAGCCGTCGCAGCGCGAACCGGGTGGCCAGCTCCTCCCAGATCCGGTCGTCGGACCAGTCCTCGATCTTCTCGTCCGGGTCGACCTGCAGGTACAGCCGGCGAGACGCTCGGCGAGCGCATCGAGTGCATGCGCGAAGCCGTCGGGGTGCCAGGCGTAGATCAGCTCGTCGGTGCGAGGGCGGCGACGTCGGCCAGGATGCCCAGCCAGGCGTAGGGGTAGGTGCGCTCCCACAGCCTGCCCGCCGGTGGCCGCGGTGACGACCGGCCGGGAGACGCCGTGGAAGCCGTCGGTGCCGGCGACGACGTCGCAGTCCAGCACCTGCGGGGCGCCGTCGGCGTCGGTGAACGCGATGCCGCGGGGGGTCGGTGTCGACGTCGCGGAGCGGCGACGTCGGAGACGTCGAACAGCAGCGGCGGGCCGTCGTCCAGCTGGGCGGCGATCAGGTCCTTGACCACCTCGGTCTGGCCGTAGACCCACACGGTGCGGCCGCACAGCTCGGGGAAGTCCAGCTTGTGCCGGGTCGCCCGGGTACTGCAGGTAGATGCCGTCGTGCTCGCAGGCCCTCGCGGCGCAGCCGGTCGCCCACGCCGACCTCGCGCGAGGGTGTCGACGGTGTGCTGCTCGAGGATGCCGGCCCGGATCCGGGCCTCGACGTAGTCCCGCGACCGGTTCTCCAGCGACGACGGACGTCGATGCCCTGGACCGCGAGCAGCCGCGAGAGCAGCAGCCCGGCCGGGCCGGCCCCGATGATCCCCACCTGGGTGCGCATGCCGGAGTGTGACCGACCGGTGACGGCGGAACCGGCGAGACCGGTGCCTTCCGCTCAGCGGAAGTCGCGGGTGCGGGCCAGCTCGCGGCCGATGCCGCGGGCGGCGACCTCCAGGACCGGCGACCAGCCGGGCCAGGTCGCGGCCGGTGCGTCGGGACGACGATGCCCAGCGCGGCGACCACGACCGGCCGGCGCCCCGGCTCGACCTGCACCGGGACGGCGACCGAGGCGGCGCCCGGCGACATCTCCTCCGACGTCCGGGCGTACCCGCGGCGGCGGACCTCGGCGAGCTCGCGGCGCCAGCCGGGCCGGGCTCGACGACGGTGTGCCGGGTCTGCCGGGTCAGCGACGCGCAGCACCTGCTCGCACGCACGTCGTCCGGCGGCGGCGGCCAGCAGCACCTTGCCGACGCCGGTCGCGTGCAGCGGCAGCCGGCTGCCGACCTGGCTGACGCACCGGCACCGACTCGCGGCCGGAGATCCGCTCGACGTAGAGCGCGCGTCGAGCCCGTCCCGGACGGCCAGGTGGACGGTGTCGCGGGTGGCGGTGTGCACGTCGAGCAGGAACGGCGCGGCCACCTGCGCGCAGCTCGCAGCTGCACCGGGGCGAGCAGGCCGAGGTCCCAGAGCCTGCGGCCGATCTCGTACCGGCCGTCGGTGCGCCGGGCCAGCGCCCCCCAGGCGGCCAGCTCGCCGAGCAGCCGGTGCGCGGTGCGTCAGCGGCGTGCCCGACGCGGCTCGGCGATCTCGGACAGCGTCAGCCGCGGGTGGTCGCCGTCGAAGGCGTCCAGCACGGCGCAGCGCGCGGGAGGTCACCGACCGGCCCGGCGCCGGGCTGCCGCCGGCCATCGCGCCTCCTCCTTCCGCTCAGCGGAAGTCCGGCGTGCCGAGGCGTAGCCGGGCCGGCCGTACGGTTCCGGGCATGACCGGGACCACATCGCGGCAGCGGCTGCGCCTGCCGCGGTACCTGCGCGAGGACGCCGAGCATGCGCACGCCGCGTCGGCTTCCCGGACTACCGCTCGCACCGGCGCTGCCGGGCCCCGCTGCGCACGCCGGTCGACCTGCCGCAGCGGCTCACCGAGGTCACCGGCCCGCTGCTCGGCGAGGGCCGGGTGGCGCCGCGGCGACGCCGACCTGACGCGCGCAGCACGACGGCGAGCCGCAGGGCCAGCGGATCGTCGTGCACGGGCCGGGTGCTGCGACAGCGACGGCCGGCCGGTGCCCGCACGCGCTGGTCGAGGTCTGGCAGGCCAACGCCGCCGGCCGCTACCGGCACGTCGGCGACAGCTGGCCGGCGCCGCTGGACCCGCACTTCGACGGGCGTCGGCCGGGTGCTCACCGACGCGCAGGGCCGCTACCGAGTTCACCACCGTCAAGCCCGGCGCCTACCCGTGGGGCAACCACCACAACGCCTGGCGGCCGGCGCACATCCACTTCTCGCTGTTCGGCCGGGCCTTCACCCAGCGGCTGGTCACCCAGATGTACTTCCCGGACGACCCGCTGTTCGGCCAGGACCCGATCTTCGGCGCGTCCCGGAGCGGGCCGCGGCAGCGGCTGGTCAGCCGGTTCTCGCTCGAGCGACACCGTGCCGGCCTGGGCGCTGGCCTACGAGTGCGACATCGTGCTGCGCGGCCGGCGACGCGACGCCGTTCGAGACCGACGACGACGAGGACGTGGCATGAGCGTGAGCGGCGCTGACGCCCGTCGCAGACGCGTCGGGCCCGTACCTGGCGATCGCGCTGCGCTGGCCGGACGGCCCGTACGCCGTGGCCCGAGGGCACGCCCGGGCGCGGTCTGGCTGCGCGGCCGGGTGCTCGACGGCGCCGGCGCAGCCGGTGCCCGACGCGCTGGTCGAGACCTGGCAGGCCGACCCCGACGGGCCGCTTCGACCACCCCGACGACCCGCGCGGCGCCGTGCCGCCGACGCCCGGGCTTCCGCGGCTTCGGCCGCTCGGAGACCGTCGACGGCGAGTACGCCGTCCTGCACCGTCAAGCCGGGCCGGGTGCCCGGACGGCGACGGCGGGCTGCAGGCGCCGCACGTCGACGTGTCGGTGTTCGCCCGCGGCCTGCTCGACCGGGTCGTCACCCGGATCTACTTCGCCGACGAGGCCGAGGCCAACGCCGAGGACCCGGTGCTGCGCGGCGCTGCCGGACGACCGGCGCGCGGCACGCTGCTCGCGCGAGCCGACCGACGGACGGCTACCGGCTCGACATCGTGCCTGCAGGGCGACGCGCGAGACCGTCTTCTTCGCGGTCTGAGCGCTCGGCCGGACGACGGCGACGGGCTGTTCGACGGCACGTTCGCGCGCGGGCGGTGCGGCCGCCGCGGTCGACCGACGAGGCCTGGCTGCGCGCGCTGCTCGACGTCGAGGCGGCGCTCGCCCGGGCCGCCGCCGCGGCTCGGGCTGGTCGCCGACGACGGCCGCCGACGCGGTCGCGCGCGGTCTGCGCCGACCCGGCGCGCTCGACCTGGCCGCGCGTCGGTCGCGCGCGGCCGCCGACGCCGGCAACCCGGTCGTCGCCGCTGGTGCGGGTGCTCGAGCGACGCGGTCGGGCCGCGACGCCGCGGCCGCCGTGCACCGTCGGGCGCGACCAGCCAGGACGTCCTGGACACCGCGCTGGTGCTGCTCGCCCGGCGGCGCGCTCGCCGCGCTCGACGCCGACCTCGCCGCCGCGGCCGACGCCGCCGCCCGGCCTGGCCGCGCGCGCACCGGGACGACGTCGTCATGGCGGCCGCACCCTGCTGCAGCAGGCGCTGCCGACGACGTTCGGGCTGAAGGCCGCCGGCTGGCTGGCCGGCGCTGGACGGCGCCGCGGCGCCGGCTGGCCGAGGTCGTCGCGCCGCGCCTGCCGGTGCAGTCGGCGGGGCGGTCGGCACGCTGGCCGCGCCGCCGGGCCGCGGCGCCGACGCTCGCGGCGCGCGCTCGCCGACGAGCTCGGCCTGGCCGACACCGCCGCTGCCCTGGCACACCGTCCGGCTGCCGGTCGCCGACCTGGCCGGCGCCCTGGGCGCCGCCGCCGGGCGTGCTCGGCAAGATCGCCGCTCGACGTCGTGCTGCTGGCCCAGACCGAGGTCGGCGAGGTCGCCGAGGGCGGCGCCGGGCCGCGGCGGGTCCTCGGCGATGCCGCACAAGCGCAACCCGGTCGCCGCGATCTCGGCGCGGGCCGCGGCCCGCCGGGCGCCCGGGCCTGGTCGCCACGCTGCTCGCGGCGATGGAGCAGGAGCACGAGCGGGCCGCCGGCGCCTGGCACGCCGAGTGGCCGACGCTGTCCGACCTGCTGCGCACGCGTCGGCGCGGCCGCCGCCTGGCTGCGCCGACTGCCTGGGCGGCGCTGCGGTCGACACCGGCCGGATGCGCGGCGACCTGGCGGCCGGCCGGCGCCGGCGCTCGGCGCCGAGGCCGTCGCCGACGCGCTGGCCGGCCCGCTCGGCCGCGGCCGCGGCGCACGACCTCGTCGCGCCGGGCCGTCGCGGCCGGCGGCGGCCGCGACGGGCCGCCCGCTCGCCGAGCCGGCCGTCGCCGGCGCGCTGCCGAGGCCGACGCTCGACGCGCTGCTCGACCGCGCACCGCGACGTCGGCGAGGCCGCGCGCTCGGTCGACCGGGCGCTGGCCGACCACGCGACCCGGAGCGAGGGACCCCGTGACCGCCGTCGACGTCGCACGCCGTCGTCGAGGGGCCGGCCGGACGCGCCGGTCGTCGTCCTGCTGCTCGGCTCGCTCGGCAGCACCCTGGAGATGTGGGACCCGCAGGTGCCCGCGCTCGCCGAGCGGTTCCGGGTGGTCGCGCTACGACACCCGCGGGCACGGCCGCTCGCCGGTGCCGCCCGGGCCGTACGCCCTCGACGACCTCGTCGACGACGCGGTCGCGCTGCTGGACCGGCTCGGGGTCGCAGCGGGCGCACGTCGTCGGGCTGTCGCTCGGCGGGATGACCGCGATGCGGCTGGCCGCCCGCGAGCCGCACCGGGTCGACCGGCTGGCGCTGCTGTGCACGCTCGGCGCAGCTCGGCCCGACGCCGGCGCCTGGACCGAGCGGGCCGCGACCGTCCGCGCCGGGGGCACCGGCGCGCTCGCCGACGCGGTCGTCGAGCCGCTGGTTCACCGCCGGCCTGCGCGGCGGCCGACCCGGAGCTGGTCGCCCGCACTGCGAGGCGATGATCGCCGGCGACCGCCGACGAGGGCTACGCCGCCTGCTGCGAGGCGATCGGCGGCGATGGACCTGCGCGCCGACCTGCGCGCGCATCGCCGCGCCGACGCTGGTGATCGCCGGCGCGGACGACCCGGCCACGCCCGCCGGAGCACCTGCGGGCCATCGCCGACGGCATCCCGGGCGCGCGCCTGCTCGTCGCTGCCGCCGGCGGCGCACCTGGCCAACGTCGAGCAGCCGGCCGCGGTCACCGCCGCGCTGCTGGCCCACCTGGACCGGCCGGCCCGAGCGACCGCCGCCGGCACGCGCGGGGCATGGCCGGTGCGCCGGCGCGGTGCTCGGCGACGCGCACGTCGACCGGGCGGTCGCGCGGCACGACGCCGCTCACCGCGCCGTTCCAGGACTTCATCACCCGCGTACGCCTGGGGCGACGTGTGGTCAGCGGCCCGGCCTGGACCGGCGCACCCGCAGCATGCTGACCCTGGCGCTGCTCACCGCCCTCGGCACGAGGACGAGCTCGCGCTGCACGTGCGCGCGGCCGTCACCAACGGGCTGACCGACGACGAGATCGGCGAGGTGCTGCTGCACACCGCCGTCTACGCCGGCGTGCCCGCCGCCAACCGCGGCTTCGCCGTCGCCCAGGAGGTGCTCCGCGAGCTCGGCCGCGGCTGAGCCCGCGCCCCTCTCTGCGCCAGTCCCCCGCGATCATGGAGTTGGTGCCCGGGCGCACGCTCGGCCCGCGTACAGCAACTCCATGATCGCCGAGGGAGCGGGGCGGGCGGAGCGGGGCGGGCGGGCGGGCACACTGGGCCGGTGGCGCGCTCGGCGGCGGGGGAGTCGGTGCTCAGCCGGGCGGTACGGGTGCTGGAGGCGTTCGGCCCGGACAGCCCCGTGCTGGGAGTCTCGGAGCTGGCCCGGCGGGCCGGGCTGCCGCTGGCGACCGCGTCGCGGCTGGTCGCCGAGCTGGTCCGGCACGGGCTGCTGGAGCGCGAGCCGGACCGCCGGGTGCGGGTGGGCCTGCGGATGTGGGAGCTGGCGTCCCGGGCCTCGCCGGCGCTCGACCTGCGCGAGGCCGCCATGCCGTACATGGAGGACCTGCACGCGGTCGTCCGGCAGCACACCCAGCTCGGCGTGCTCGAGGACCGGCAGGTGCTGTTCCTGGAGCGGCTGACCGCCCGCGGGTCCGTCGTCAACTTCACCCGCATCGCCGGGCGGCTGCCGCTGCACGTCTCCTCGGCCGGGCTGGTCCTGCTCGCGCACGCCCCCGCCGAGCTGCAGGAGAGCGTGCTGGCCGGGCCCCTGGAGGCGTACACCCCGGCGACGGTCACCGACCCGGCGGCGCTGCGCCGGCTGCTGGCGCAGGTCCGCCGCGACGGCGCCGTCGTCGCCCCGGGGTACGTGCACCCGGACGCCACCGGGCTGGCCGTGCCGGTCCGCGGCCGGTCCGGCACGGTCCAGGCCGCGCTGTCGGTGGTGGTGCCGAACGACGCCTCGGCCCGCAGCTGCCTGCCGCTGCTGCGCTACGCCGCCCGCGGGCTGTCCCGCTCGCTCGGCGCGCCGGAGGCCGACCCCGGAGCGGATCTGCCTCCCACCCAATGAGAACCCGGCTAGGCCGCCGGACGTCGCCCGACGACGCTGCGGGCACCTACAGCTCGGAGGCGGCATGGACCCGGTCGAGGCGCTCCGCGCCCAGGTGCGCGTGGTGGGCAGGGCGCGGGCGGCCGACGGCGTCCTGACGCTGACCCTGCAGCAGCTTGACGGCTCGGCGCTGCCCGCCTGGGAGCCCGGGGCGCACGTCGACCTGCACCTGCCCGGCGGCCTGACCCGGCAGTACTCGCTGTGCGGGGACCCGGCCGACCCCACGTACCGGCTCGGGGTGCTGCGCGAGCCGGCCGGCAGGGGCGGCTCGGCCTGGGTGCACGACGCCTGCGCGGACGACGCCGAGCTCACCGTGCAGGGCCCGCGCAACCACTTCGCGCTGGTGCCCGCGGCCCGGTACGTCTTCGTCGCCGGCGGCATCGGGATCACTCCCATCCTGCCGATGCTCGCCGCCGCGCAGCGGGCCGGCGCCGACTGGCGGCTGCTGTACGGCGGCCGCAGCCGCGCCTCGATGGCGTTCCTCGACGAGCTCGCGGCGTACGGCGACCGGGTCACGCTGTGGCCGCAGGACGAGTCCGGCCTGCTGCCGCTGCGGGACTGGCTGCGCGAGCCGCGCGGCGACACCAAGGTCTACTGCTGCGGCCCCGGGCCGCTGCTCGACGCGGTCGAGGACGAGTGCGTGATGTGGCCGGTCGACACGCTGCACCTGGAGCGGTTCACCCCGCGCGAGGTGGGCTCCCCGGTCCGGGCCGAGGCCTTCGAGGTCGAGCTGCGCCGCTCCGGGCGGACCCTGACCGTCGAGCCGGGCACCTCCGTGCTGGACGCGCTCGACGAGGCCGGCGTGCCGGTGCTCTCGTCCTGCCGGCAGGGGACCTGCGGGACCTGCGAGACCCGGGTGCTGGCCGGGGTCCCGGACCACCGCGACTCGATCCTGGACGCCTCGCAGCGCGAGGCCGGCGACACGATGTACGTCTGCGTGTCCCGGTCCTGCTCGCCCCGTCTCGTGCTCGACCGCTGAGCCCATCGCCCGCTGAGCCCCGCCCCTCGACCGCCGGGAGACCGCCGTGACCGCCCCCACCGACGCGACGCTGGAGCTGCCCGTCTCCGACGTCGACCCGTTCAGCCCCGAGGTGCTGGAGGACCCGCACCCGTTCCACGCCGCGCTGCGCGAGGCCGGGCCGGTCGTGCTCCTGAGCACCTACGACGTGTACGCGATGGGCCGGTACAGCTCCGTGCACGCCGCGCTGCACGACTGGGAGGGCTTCCAGTCCGGCGCGGGGGTCGGGATGAGCGACTTCCGGCGGGAGAAGCCGTGGCGGCCGCCGAGCCTGCTGCTCGAGGCCGACCCGCCGCAGCACGACGCGCCGCGGGCGGTGCTGGCCCGGCTGCTCAGCCCGCGGGTGCTGGCCCGGCTGCGCGAGCAGTGGTTCGCCGACGCCGAGGCGCTGGTCGACGCGGTGCTGGCGCGCGGGGAGGTGGACGCGGTTCCCGACCTGGCCGAGGCGTTCCCGCTGCGGGTGTTCCCGGACGCCGTGGGGGTGCAGCGGGACGGCCGGGAGAACCTGCTGCCGTACGGCGACATGCTCTTCAACGCCTTCGGCCCGCGCAACCACCTGTTCGAGTCGACGATCTCCCGGATGGGCGAGCTGTCGACCTGGGTGAACGCGCAGTGCTCCCGCGACGTGCTGACCCGCGACGGGCTGGGCGCGGCGATCTGGGCGGCCGCCGAGGCCGGCGAGATCGCGCTCGAGCAGGCGCCGCTCGTGGTGCGGTCGCTGCTGTCGGCGGGCGTCGACACGACGGTGAACGGCCTGGCCGCGGTGCTGTACGCGTTCGCCGAGCACCCCGACCAGTGGGACCTGCTGCGGGCCGAGCCGGGGCTCGCCCGGTTCGCGTTCGAGGAGGCCGTCCGGCTGGAGTCGCCGGTGCAGACCTTCTTCCGGACCGCGACCCGCGACGTCGAGGTGGAGGGCGCGGTGGTCCCCGAGGGCAGGAAGATCCTGATGTTCCTGGCGGCGGCGAACCGGGACCCGCGGCGCTGGGCCGACCCGGACGCCTTCGACATCCGGCGCAACGCCGTCGGGTCACGTCGGGTTCGGGATGGGCATCCACCAGTGCGTGGGCCAGCACATCGCCCGGCTCGAGGCCGAGGCGCTGCTGTCGGCGCTGGTCGCCCGGGTGCGCCGGATCGAGCTGACCGGCCCGACCCGGCGGCACCACAACAACACGCTGCGCGCGTGGGGGTCGCTGCCGGTCCGGCTGCACCCGGCGTGACGGCGGGCGCGGGCGGGTAGCGCCGCCGGGTGGAGCGCACCCCGGACGGCCGCTACGTGGTGATCGACGGGCGGCGGTGGCGGGCCACCGACCCGGCCCTGCCCGAGGACGTCGCCGCCGCGCTGCGCCGGCAGCTGATGAGCGCCCGGCGGGCCGTCGGGGCGGCGCTGAAGGCCCAGGACCCGGGAGCCGAGAAGGCGGCCCGGGCGGCGGTGCAGCGTGCCAAGACCGCGCTGGGCGAGCGCGGCACGCCGTGGTGGGAGCAGAGCGAGGACGAGCGCCGCGCCCGCTGGGAGGCCGGGCTGGACGCGCCACCGGGATGACCGGCGGGCGGCCGGCGAGCGTCGACCCGACGCCTGACCCGGTGCGCGGCTCAGCGGCCGGGCGGCACGACCAGGCCGCAGCGCAGGGCGATCTCGGCGAGCCGCGCCCGCTTCCGGTTCTGCGGCAGCGCCTCGATGCCGAGCCCGTGGCACAGCGCCCGCAGGTGCGTCTTGACCGCGTCGACGCTGAGCACCAGCTCCTCGGCGATCGCCTGGTTCGTGGCGGGGGTGCCCGAGCCGTCGGCGCAGGGCCGGCACAGCGCGGTGAGCACCGCGCGCTGCGCCGGGGTGATCCGGGCGGTCGCGGCCAGCGGCTCGCCGGCCAGGGTGCCCGGCTCGGCGCACGCGCCGGGCGAGCAGTAGGTCAGCCGCGTGCCGCCGACCAGCAGCTGGTCGCGGTCCTGCAGCGGGACCCGGCCGACGACCCGCCGGCCGTTGAGGAACGTGCCGTTGCGGGACAGCCCGTTGTCGGCCGCCACCCACACCCCGCCGATCCGCTCCAGGGTCAGGTGCACCCGGGAGACCCGCGGGTCGTCGGCCAGCACCACGTCGGCGTACGCCGCCCGCCCGACGGTCACCAGCGGGCCGGTCAGCGGCCAGCACCGCAGCGCCCCGGACGCCTCCCACCTGGCCAGGTAGGGCGCGTCCGGGACGCTGCCCGGCGACGGGGTGGCCACGCTTCCCGACAGCTCGCTCACGGCGCTCCTCGGGCGGATGATGCGCCCGTCGGCCGCGACCGTCAACGGCGCCGGCAGGGGGGAGGACCGCCACCCCCAGGGGGGCTGCCGGAGCGCCCCGCACCGGCGCAGCGTTCGTCGCGCGGGGGCCGCCCGGGCCCCGGCGGACGGAGGGAGAACGGACATGAAGCGAGGACGGGTCGCGCTGCTGGCGCTGGCGCTGGCCGCGGCCGGGTTGGCGGTGCCACAGGCGGCGCAGGCCACCTCGGGCTGCCGGGTCACCTGGGGGTCGCTGGACCGTACGGTCGCCGGCGGGTCGGGCCCGCTGGACCCGACGCTGGTGACGAACGTCCGGGCCGGCCGGCACGCCTGCTACGACCGCCTGGTGTTCGACATGCACGCCGGCACGCCGGCCACCTCGGTCCGGTACGTGCCGGCCGTCACCGGCGACGCCAGCGGCGACCCGGTGCCGCTGCGCGGCGGCGCGTTCCTGCACATCGTGCTCCGCGGGGTGGCGACCCCGCCGGACGCCGGCGTGCCCGGGTACCGGCCCGCCGACCGGCGCGAGCTGGTCGACGTCCGCGGCTGGCGGACGCTGCGCCAGGTCGCCTCCGCCGAGGGCTTCGAGGGCTACGACACCTACGGCGTCGGGGTGCGCGCGCGGCTCCCGTTCCGGGTCTTCACGCTGCCCGGACCGGGATGCGGCTCCCGGGTGGTCGTCGACGTCGCGCACACCTGGTGACGGCGGCTGCCCCGTCCGCCGGCGCGGGCCGGCGGACGGGGCTGCAGCTCAGGACAGCGCGGCGACCCCGGCCAGGGCGATCTGCTCGTCCTGCTCCGGGCTGCCACCGCCGACCGCGACGGCACCGATCACCGTGCCGTCGGCGGCGGCGATCGGCACGCCGCCGCCGAGCAGGCTGAACCCGGCGGCGAGGAAGGACTGCGCCCGGAGCGGGTCGGTGGCGTTGGCCGCGAGGGTGGACGTGGCGGTCCGGAACGCCAGCGCGGTCTTCGCCTTCGGCGGCGCCAGGTCCAGGCTGGCCCGGCTGTTGCCGTCCTGGCGGGCGGAGGCCTTGACGTCCCCGCAGGCGTCGACCACCACGATGTAGACCGAGAGCTTGAGGCGGCGGGCCTCGCGCTCGGCCCCCCGGACGACCGCCTGCGCCTGCGCCAGGCTCAACGAGAGCAGCGGCTGCGGGCTCAGGTCGCTGCTGCTGCCGGAGGCCGCCGCGGCGGCGCCGGCCGTGGCGACCGAGCCGGCCGCGAGAGCCACGGCCAGGCCGCCGCCGGCCGCCAGGGCCTGCCGCCGGCTCAGCGCCGCCCGGTCGAGGTCGGTGGGCGTGGGGGGCATCTCGGACATGTCGGCCTGCTTTCGCCGGGGGCGGGGCCGCGCATGCTGTCGGGGCCGGGCCTCGGCGTCAACGCCCGCCGGCGGAACGGGGGACCCCGGTGGCGCGCCCGGCAGGGTTCGAACCTGCGACCTGCCGCTTAGAAGGCGGCTGCTCTGTCCAGCTGAGCTACGAGCGCGAGACCCGGCAGCCCGCTCCCGTGCGCGGCCCGTCGGTGCTCCGACTGCGAGTCTGCCCGATCGGGTGGAACGCGGCAGCCGACCTCCCGCGCCGGTGCGCACCACGCCCTTCCGGGCCGGCCCGGAAGGGCTCTTGACCGGGTCGGACGACGGCGAGCAGCCTGACCCCGGCCCGCCTGCGGCAGCGCCGTCGTGGACAGGCCCGGGGGGTGGTTGTGATGTCCAGGACTCGCCGCAGGTGCCTGGCGCTGCTGGCCGGCGTGCTGCTCGTCGCCGGCCTCGGGGTGCCGACCGCGCAGGCCGCCGGGCCGCAGGGCGACCGGATCGCCGACGCCCGGGTGATCGCCGACGTGCCGACCCGGTTCGTCGTCGACACCAGCCGGGCGACGACCACCCCGGCGACCGACGTCGGCGACTACCCGTGCATGGGCGGCCGCAGCGTCTGGTTCCGCTTCGCACCGACCGTGACCGGCACGGTCCGGGCCGTCACCCGGGGCAGCGACTTCGACACGATGCTCGGGGTCTTCACCGGCACGCCGCAGCGGCTCACCCCGCTGACCTGCAGCGACGACTCCGCGGTCGGTGCCGCGGTCGAGCTGCGGGTGCGGGCCGGGACGACGTACTGGATCGCGCTCAGCGGCTGCTGCGACCCGACCAGCACGACCGGCGGCCGGGGGGTGCTGCAGCTCTACCGGCCGGAGCCGCTGGCGGTCCGGACGGTCGTGCTGGACACCGCGGCCGGCGACGTGTCCGGCCGGGCGCTGCTGTCGGGCACGGTGCGCTGCACGAACCCCGCCGCCTCGTTCCTGGAGGTGACGGTGAGCCAGCGACTCGGCGCCTTCGTCGCCCGGGGGAACGGGCTCGTCTCGGCCGACTGCGCGAGAGGGCGCACCGCGTGGTCGGTGGCCGTCGACCCGCGCGGCGCGCGGGCCTTCCGGTCCGGGCCGGCGGTGGTGACGGTCGCGACGTTCCTCAGCGACGGGTTCCGCTTCGTCGAGACGACGCACGAGGCTGTGGTGACCCTGCGGCTCGCGCCGAACGCGGTCGTGGCGTCGGCGGTCGGCTGACCGGCCCGCGCCGTCCGAGTCGGCACCGGCCCGCCCGGCAGCGCCGATCTTGTGCCATCCTGACGGCCCGTACGCGGTCCGAGGGGGTGTGCCATGTCCAGCGCCCTGGCGTTCGAGGCCTTGGCCGACCCCACCCGGCGGACCATCCTCACCCTGCTGGCGGCCGAGGGCGAGACCTCGGCCGGTGAGCTCGCGGCGGGCATCGACGCGCTCAGCCGGACGGCGGTGTCGAACCACCTGCGGGTGCTGCGGACGGCCGGCCTGGTCGCCGAGCGCCGCGACGGCCGGCGCCGGCTGTACTCCCTGCAGGCCCAGCCGGTCGAGGAGGTCGTGGACTTCCTCGCCCAGCTCTACCGGACGTCGCTGGCCGACCTCAAGCGCGGGCTCGAGCAAGCCGGAACCGGCGAGGGGCGGTAGCCGATGGGCACGGTCGTGCTGGTCGACGAGGAGCACCTGGCCTCGTCCCCCGCCACGGTCTTCGCCCTGTTCGGCTCGGCGCGCAGCGACGCCGGCTGGCTGTTCGGTGCCAGCTGCGACCGGATCGAACCCGGCGCGGTCGTCCGCTTCAGCCTGCCCGGCGGCGTCCCGGCGACCGGTCGCATCTCGGCGGTGGAACGGGACTCCCGGATCGTCATCCGACACGAGTCGCCCTGGCCGGGCCGGATCGTGTGCACCCTGTCCGCGGACGGCACCGGCACCCGCGTGCGGGTCGTCGCGGAGATCGACGAGGACGCGATCGAGTGGCTGCTGCGCGAGCGCGGAGTCCGGACGCCGAGCCGTCGCGAGGCCGGCGCCGTCATGGTCGGCGCGCTGATCAGCCAGTCCGGGCCGGCGTGCATCTACACCGCCGCCAGCGGCAGCCTGGTGCGGCTCGCCGTCCAGGAGATCAACGCCGAGGGCGGGCTGTGCGGGCAGGACGTGCACGTCGCGCTCGCCGACGACCGTACCGACCCGGCCACCGCCGGGGCGGAGGTGCGCCGGCTGGTCGAGGTGGACGGCTGCTCCGTCATCCTGACCAACGTCACGTCGGAGAGCTTCGTGGCCGTGCAGCGCGCGGCGGAGGCCTCCGGCGCGCTCGTCGTGCACACCCCGGTGAACGAGGGCGGCCGGGGGAGCGACCGCGTCCTGCGGCTCGGCGAGCGGCCGGCCGAGCAGACCAAGCGCGCGGTGCCCCGGCTGATGCGGGAGACCGGCGCCCGGCGGTGGGCGCTGGTCGGCAGCGACTACTGCTGGCCGCGGGCCACCCATGCGGCGGCGCGGGTGGCCATCGACCGGGCGAACGGGACGGTGGCCGGCGAGTGGTACGCGCCGCTCGGGACGCGCGACTTCAGCCCGTTGCTCGAGCGGATCTCCCGCTCCGGTGCCGAGCTCGTGGTGTCGTCGCTGGTCGGCGCCGACGAGGTCGCCTTCGAGCGCCAGTTCCACGCCGCCGGCCTGCGGTCGCGCTGCCGCACCCTGGCTCTGGCCCTGGACGAGGCCACCCGCGAGCACGTGGGCGACGACGCGGCGGCCGGTCTGTGGACGGTGTTCGGGTACTTCCAGCAGCTGCCGGGGGCCGAGAACGCCGCGTTCCTGGACCGCTACCGGGCCTTCTCCGGGACGTGCGTGCCGCCGGTGTCGAGCATCTCGGAGTCCATGTACGAGGCGGTGCACCTGTACGCCGCCGCGGTGCGGGCCACCGGGAGCACCGAGCCGCGCGCCGTGGGGCGGGCGCTCGCGACGGCCCGCTTCGACGGGCCCCGCGGGACGGTGCAGATGGCCGGCCCGGTCTCCCTGGAGCAGCCGCTGTACCTGGCCGAGTCGGTGGCCGGCGGGTTCGCCATCCTGGACCACGCCTGAGAGGTGCTTGCGTCTGCAACATGTCGATATGTCTTGACGCGTCGACAAGTTGGTGATCGACTCCGCGCCACGCGGCCCGCCGGACGGCCGCCGGACCAGGCAGCCGGAGCGGCGCCGAGGAAGAGGCCTTCATGCCCGTTCAGCCCCCCAGTCGGGACGAGCTGCAGACGCTCGCCAGCTCCTTCGGGCTGACCTTCGACGACGACTCCCTGGCCACGATGGAGTCGCTGGTCACCGGCGCCCTGGCCTCGTACGACGTCGTGGACGCGCTGGCCGAGCGCGACCGCCCGGCACCCGCCGAGCGGCAGTACGCCGAGCCCGCCGACAACCCGCTGAACGGCTGGTACGTCACCTCGGAGATCCGCGGCGCGGACAGCGGGCCGCTGGCCGGCAAGCGGATCGCCGTCAAGGACAACATCATGGTCGCCGGCCTGCCGATGATGAACGGGTCGCGGTCGGTCGAGGGCTTCGTGCCGGTCGAGGACGCCACCGTGGTGCGCCGCGTCCTGGAGGCCGGCGGGATCGTCGCCGGCAAGGCGGTCTGCGAGGACCTGTGCTTCTCCGGCGGCAGCCACACCTCGGCGAACGGCCCGGTGCTCAACCCCTGGGACACCTCGCGCTCGACCGGGGGCTCCAGCTCGGGCAGCGCGGCGCTGGTCGCCTCCGGGGCGGTGGACATGGCGATCGGCGGCGACCAGGGCGGCTCGGTGCGGATGCCGGCGTCGTGGTGCGGGATCGTCGGCCTGAAGGCCACGCACGGCCTGGTGCCCTACACCGGCGCCTTCCCGATCGAGCTGACGCTGGACCACCTCGGGCCGATGACCCGGACGGTGACCGACGCGGCGGTGATGCTCACGGTCCTCGGGGGGCCGGACGGCTGCGACCCGCGGCAGGCCGGCGCCCCGAGCGAGGTCGACTACACCGCCGGGCTCAACGACGGCGTGCGGGGCAAGCGGGTCGGCATCCTGCGGGAGGGCTTCGGCTTCGAGGGCCTCAGCGAGCCCGAGGTGGACGAGGCGGTGCGGCGCGCCGCACAGCGCTTCACCGAGCTCGGCGCCGAGGTCGTGGAGGTCTCGGTGCCCGAGCACCTCGACGCGGTGCACGTCTGGAACGTCATCGCCACCGATGGCGCGACCTGGCAGATGCTGCGCGGCAACGCCTACGGCTACAACTACCGGGGCCAGTACAGCCCGGAGCTCATGGAGCACTACGGCCGCGGCCTCGCGGAGCGCTTCGACGAGGTCTCGGCGACGGTGAAGATGGTGGCGCTGGCCGGTCAGCACATGCTCGACCGCTACCACGGCACGCACTACGCCAAGGCGCAGAACCTCTCGCTGCAGATCCGGGCCGCCTACGACGACGCGCTGGCCGGAGTCGACGTGCTGGTCCTGCCGACCCACCCGATGCGCGCCACGGCGATCCCGGCCGCCGACGCCCCGATGGACGAGTACGTCGTCCGGGCGCTGGAGATGATCGGCAACACCGCGCCGTTCGACGTCACCGGCCACCCGGCGATCAGCGTCCCGGCCGAGGTCGACGGCGGCCTGCCGGTCGGCATGATGATCGTCGGCTGTCACTTCGACGAGTCGACCGTCCTGCGCTTCGCCCGTGCGTACGAGGAGCTCGTGGGCGGGTTCCCCAGCCCTCCCGCCTCCGCCTGACGCCCTCCGCGACCGCCCGTCCACCCTGCTCCGCCCCTTCCGGCACGCCCTCGTCGACAGGACCCCCATGACCGGCTCCGCACGTCGCCTCCGCCGCTCCCGCCGCGCCACGGCGGCCCTCGGCACCGCCCTGCTCGCGTTGACCGCCTGCGGCGGCGGCTCGGGCACGTCCAGCGGCACGCCCGCCCCGGGGGGCACCGCCGGGGGAGGCGGGCCGATCAAGGTCGGCAGCATGCTCGACGAGACCGGCCCGCTCAACATCTACGGGTCGGCGATGGCGGACGCCACCAAGCTCGCCATCAAGGACATCAACGCCAAGGGCGGCGTGAACGGCCGGCCGCTCGAGCTGGTCTCCTACGACGCCCAGTCCGACAACGCCAAGTACACCCAGTACGCGACCCAGCTGGCCCAGAAGGACAAGGTCGCGGTCGTCATGGGCGGCATCACCAGCGCCTCCCGGGAGGCGGTGCGGCCGATCCTGGGCCGTACGAAGACGCTGTACTTCTACAACGAGCAGTACGAGGGAGGGGTCTGCGACAAGAACACGTTCAACACCGGCGTGGTGCCGTCGCAGCAGCTCGCCGCCCTGGTGCCGTACGCGCTGGAGAAGTACGGCAAGAAGGTGTACGTCATCGCGGCCGACTACAACTACGGGCGGATCTCGGCCCAGTGGGTGGAGAAGTACACCACCGAGGGCGGCGGCACGGTCGTCAAGAGCGAGTTCATCCCGCTGGAGAGCAGCGACTTCGGCGCGGTCATCAACAACCTGCAGGCGGCCCGGCCGGACGTGGTGGTCTCGCTGCTGGTCGGCGGCAACCACATCGCCTTCTACCGGCAGTTCGCCTCGACCGGGCTGAGCTCGACCCTGCCGCTCGTCTCGGCGACCTTCGGCCTCGGCAACGAGCAGGTCGTGCTCTCCGGCGCGGAGGACAAGGGGATCGTCATCGCGACCCCGTACATCCAGTCGCTGGACAACCCCGAGAACAAGCGCTTCGTCGACCTGTGGCACGCCGAGTACGGCGCCGACTACCCCTACATCACCGACTCCGCGGTGACGGCCTGGAACGGCTGGCACCTGTGGGCCGAGGCCGCGAATCAGGCCGGCAGCGTCGAGCGCGAGAAGGTCATCGCGGCGCTCGAGGACGGCGTCAGCATCGACGCGCCCAGCGGGAAGGTGACGATGGACGGCGCGTCCCACCACGTCACCCAGAACGTCAGCATCGGCGAGACCGACTCCTCCGACGGCTTCACGGTCCTCACGACCGAGCAGGCCGTGCCGCCGTCGTTCGAGCAGGGCGTCTGCGACCTGGTCGCCAAGCCGGACACCAACAAGCAGTTCACCCCCTGACGTGCGGCTCGACCAGCTGACGAACCTGTCGGCCTCGCTGCTGACGAGCGTCGCGCTGCTCGTCCTGGTGTCCCTCGGCCTGGCCGTCATCTTCGGGATGATGGGTGTCATCAACCTGGCGCACGGTGAGTTCCTCATGCTGGGGGCGTTCTTCACGCTCACCGGCGTGCGGAGCGGGCTCAACGTGTGGGTGGCGATGGTCGTCGCCGCGCTCGCCGTCGGGGTGGTCGGCCTGGTCGTGGAGCGGCTGCTCATCCAGTTCCTGTACGGCAGGCTCGCCGCGACGATGCTCGCCACCTGGGGGCTGAGCCTGATCCTCATCCAGGTGGTGGTGCTGGTCTACGGCCCGGCCACCCAGGGGATCTCCACGCCGCTCGGCAGCACCCGGATCGGCCGCTTCTCGCTGTCGCAGTACAACCTGGTGCTCATCGCCGCGGCGGTGCTGCTGCTCGCGGTGGTCTGGCTGGTCTTCACCCGGACGCGCTACGGCACGATGGCCCGGGCCGCGACCCAGCTGCCGCACATGGCGGCGGCGGTCGGCATCAACGCCCGGCGGATCAACATGCTGACGTTCGCGTTCGGGGCGGCGCTGGCCGGGGCCGGCGGGGCGCTGCTCGCGCCGGTCGCCGGGGTGGTGCCGAACATGGGCCAGGCGTACGTCGGCCGGGCGTTCATGACCGTCGTCGTCGGCGGCCCCGGCGTGCTCACCGGCACGCTGTCGGCGGCCGGGCTGCTCGGCAGCGTCGACTCCTTCGTGTCGAACGTCTTCAGCTCCTTCCTGGGGACCGCGGCGCTGCTGGTCGTCGCGATCGTGCTGCTGCGCCTGCTGCCGACCGGCATCTCCGGCCGGCTGCGCAGGCAGCTGTGAGCGCCCCGCAGGCGGCGGCGCCGGCCGCGCCGCGGCGCGGCCTGACGCCGACCCGCCGGGACGTCGGGCTCGGCGCGGTCCTGCTGCTCGCCGGGCTCGTGCTGGCCGGCGCCGCGCCGGACTACCGCGCGCAGGAGTGGTCGCTCTGGGTCATCTACGGCCTGCTCGCGCTGAGCTTCACCTTCGTCTGGGGGCACGCCGGGATCTTCAGCTTCGGCCAGGCGGCGTTCTTCGGGGTCGGCGGCTACGCGTACGGGGTGACCGGGATCAACCTGTCGCTGACGACGAACGAGACGCTCACCGCCCTGCTCGCCGCCGCGCTGGTGGCGGCGCTGTTCGCGGCGGTCCTCGGGTACTTCATCTTCTACGGCAACGTCGGCGACGTGTACGTCGCCATCATCACGCTGGCGGTCACCCTGGTGCTGCTGACGGTGATGTCCAGCACCGCAGACCCGAAGTACCACATCGGGTCCGCCGCGCTCGGCGGCTACAACGGCCTGGTCGGCGTGCCGCCGCTGATGCTGCCGGGAGCGGACGGCCCGGTCCTGCTCGGCAGCAACGCCCTGCTGGCGGCCTGCGTCGCGGTCGCCGTCGTCGTCGCCGTGCTGCTCAGCGTCCTGCGCCGCCGCCCGTTCGGGCGGGTGGTCGCCGGGGTGCGCGAGAACGAGCTGCGGACCTCCCTGCTCGGGTACGACATCCGCCGGTACAAGCTCGGCGCGTTCGTGCTCAGCGGAGGTGTCGCGGGCCTCGCGGGCGGCCTCTACGCCGCCTGGGGGCTGTTCATCAACCCGGCGGTCTTCGGGCTGCAGCAGGCCGCGCTGGTCGCGATCTGGGTCCTGGTCGGTGGTCGCGACTCGATCCTCGGCGCGTTCCTCGGGGTGGCCCTGGTGCAGGGGCTGTCCTCGACGCTGGGCGGCAGCGCCGGCTCGGCGACCCCGATCGTGCTCGGCGGCGTCCTCATCGCCGTCGTGCTGGCGGTCCCCGCCGGCCTGGTCCCGGCGGTCGGCGGTCTCGTCCGCCGGTTCGCCCCCTCCCTGGCCGCGGTCGGGTCGGGCGCCGGGCCGACCGCGGCCGCGCGGGCCCTGCCGTCCGAGGTCGCCGAGCGGCAGGCCCGGGAGCCCGTGGCGCTGGAGGCCGTCGACCTGCACAAGTCCTTCGGCGGCGTGCAGGCGCTGCGCGGCGCCTCCCTGCTGCTGCCGGCCCGGACCGTGCAGTGCCTGATCGGCCCGAACGGCGCCGGCAAGAGCACCTGCTTCAACCTGCTCTCCGGCCGGTACGAGCCCACCAGCGGGCGGATCCGGCTCGGCGACGTCGACATCACCCGGCTGCGGCCCGACCAGCGGGCCCGGCTGGGGGTCGGCATCAAGCTGCAGGTCCCGAGCTACTACGCCCCGCTCACCGCCTTCGAGAACGTCTGGCTGGCGGCGTACGCCCGGCTGGGCAGCGTGGCGGCCGCGGACCGGCGGGCCACCGACGTGCTCGCGCGGTTCGGCCTCGCCGGGCGCGCCGGGACCGCGGCCGGTGAGCTCTCGCACGGCGAGCACCAGTGGCTGGAGATCGGGATGGTGGTGGCCGGGGAACCGGTCGTCGTGCTGCTCGACGAGCCCACCGCGGGCATGAGCCGCGAGGAGACGCTGCGCACGGTCGAGCTGGTGCGCGAGCTCGGCGCCGAGGCGACGGTCGTCGTCGTCGAGCACGACATGGAGTTCGTCCGGCAGCTCGACGCGCCGGTCACCATGTTCCACGAGGGCGCCGTCTTCGCCCGCGGCAGCATCGAGGAGCTGCGGGCGGACGACCGCGTGCTGGACATCTACCTGGGACGGACGGCGACTCCTGATGCTGCGCGCTGAGGGGCTGCGGGCCGGCTACGGCACCACCCCGGTCCTGCAGGACCTGGACCTCGCGGTGGCGGAGGGGGACCGGGTGGCGGTGCTGGGCCGCAACGGCGTCGGCAAGTCGACGCTGCTGCGCGCCCTGGTCGGCGAGCGGCCGCTGATGGCCGGGACGATCTCCTTCGACGGCCAGGACGTGTCCCGGCTGCCGGCCCACGAGCGGGCCCGCCGGGGGATGGCGTACGTGCCGCAGGGGCGCGACATCTTCCCGGGGCTGACGGTGCTCGACAACCTGCGGGTGGCGGCGTACGGCACCCGGCGGCGCGACGTGAAGGCGCTGCTGGACGAGGTGCTCGACCAGTTCCCCGTGCTGCGCGAGAAGGCCGACCTGCCCGGCGCCGGCCTGAGCGGAGGGCAGCAGCAGATCCTGGCGCTCGGCCGGGCGCTGATGACCCGGCCGCGGCTGCTGCTGCTGGACGAGCCCTCCGAGGGCATCCAGCCGTCCATCGTCAGCGCCATCGCCGAGCACGTCCGGGAGGTCAACGAGCGGCACGGGATCACCGTGGTCCTCGTCGAGCAGAACCTCGAGTTCGCCACCCGGGTCGCCACCCGGGCGCACCTGATGGACAAGGGCCAGGTCGTCCGGAGCATGCCCTGCGCCGACGTGCTCGCCGACCGGGACCTGCAGCACGAGTACATGGGCGTGTGACCGTGCCCGCCACCCGCCGACCCCGGAGGCCGTCATGACCGAACCGACCGCAAGCGCACCGGCGCCGGGAGACGCCGACGGCGTCCGCGCGCTGGCCCGGGCGGCCGCCCTGCCGCTGCCGGACGACCGGGTCGCGGCGGTGACCGGCCTGCTCGGGCAGTGGCTGCCGGCGGCGAACGCCCTGAGCGCCGCCATGAGCGCCCCGGAGCACCAGACGACGATGCCCCTGACCGTGGTGGCCTCGGGCCCGACCGACCGGACGGAGTGACCCGTGACCGAGGAGATCCTGCAGCTGTCCCTCGCCGAGGCGGGACGGGCCGTGGCGGCCGGGACGGTCTCACCGGTCGAGCTGACCGAGGCGTCCCTGAACCGGATCGCCGCGGTCGACGACAAGCTGCACGCCTTCATCGACGTGTACGCCGAGTCGGCCCGGCGGGTGGCGGCCGCTGCCGAGGCGATGATCCAGGCCGGTCACCGGCTGGGTCCGCTGCACGGCATCCCGCTGGCCCTGAAGGACAACATCGGCCTCGCCGGGCTCGTCACGACCGCCGGCAGCAAGGTGCTCGCGGACTGGCGGCCCGAGGTCGACGCGACCGTGGCCGCCCGGCTGAAGAGCGCCGGGGCCGTCCTGGTCGGCAAGACCAACATGCACGAGTTCGCCTGGGGCGGCACCTCCGCCAACCCGCACTACGGCTCGGTGCGCAACCCCTGGGACCTCGACCGCTTCCCGGCCGGCTCCAGCGGCGGGTCCGGCGCCGCGGTGGCGGCCCGCGCGTGCTTCGGGGCGCTCGGCACCGACACCGGCGGCTCGATCCGGCTGCCGTCGGCGGTGAACGGCATCGTCGGGCTGCGGCCCACGATCGGCCGGGTGAGCAACGCGGGCGTCGTGCCGCTCGCCTGGAGCATGGACACCGTCGGGCCGATGGCCCGGACGGTGGAGGACTGCGCGCTGATGTTCGGCACCATCGCCGGGCACGACCTGGCCGACCCGGGCAGCATGCACGTGCCGCTGTCGGACTACACCGGCGGGCTGTCCCGCGGCGTGGACGGCCTGCGGATCGGTGTCATCCCGGACTACTTCTTCGCGCACCTGCAGCAGCCGGTGCACGCCGCGGTGTCCGCGGCGCTGGAGACGTTCACCACGCTGGGTGCCCGGGTCCGCGACGTCGAGGTCGACGGGATCCACGGCAACATCTCCGCGCAGCTGACCATCGAGTCGTGCGAGCCGAGCACCTACCACCAGCGCTGGCTGCGGGAGCGCCCGCAGGACTACGGCGACGACGTCCGGCTGCTGCTCGAGGTCGGGGAGCTGCACCTCGCCACGCACTACCTGCAGGCCCAGCGCTACCGGGCGGTGCTGCGGGCGCGCTTCCTGGAGGCCTTCGAGAGCGTCGACGTGTTCGTCTGCCCCACGCTGCCGTTCACCGCCACGAAGGTCGGCGAGACCCTGGTCGAGATCGAGCAGGGCGCCCCGGAGGACATGCTGTCCGCGATCATGCAGTTCACCGGGGTGCCGTCGCTGACCGGGCTGCCCTCGCTCGCCGTGCCGTGCGGCTTCGACGACGACGGCCTGCCGATCGGCATGCAGCTCATCGGCCGGCCGTTCGACGAGGCGACCCTGTTCCGGGTCGGCGCGGCCTTCCAGGCGGTCACCGGCTTCCACACCCGGACGCCGCCCCTCTAGGACGCCGCGGGCGTGCCGGCGGCCCCGGCACGCCCGCGTGCCCTACAGCTGCACGCCGCGGGTCAGCGCACCGTCCACGACCAGGTTCGTCCCCGAGGTGAAGCTCGACCGCGGGCTGGCCAGGAACACCACCGCGTCGGCCATCTCCTCGCGGCGTCCCCATCCGGCCGGTCGGGTTGAGCCCGAGCGCGGTGGCGTACAGCTCCGGGTTGCCGGTCTGGATCTGGTCCCAGACGCCGCCCTCGAAGAAGGTGTTGCCGGGCGAGACGGTGTTGGCCCGCACGCCCTGTGCCGCGAGCTGGTAGGCCAGGCCCGACACGTAGTGCACGAGCGCGGCCTTCATCGTCCCGTACGGCCCGGCGGCGAAGTCGATCTCGCGCCCCGAGACGCTGGAGACCGCGACGATCGACGCGGCGTCGCTGGCCTGCAGGTGCGGCAGCGCGGCGGTCGACCAGCCGCACCGCGCCGCAGCAGGTCGACCTCGAACGAGGCCCGCCAGCTCTCCTCGCTGTCCGGGATCGCCAGGGCGCTGACGTTGGACACCACGATGTCGAGGCCGCCCAGCCGCTCGGCCGAGTCGGTCACCCACGCGGCGAGCGCCGGGCCGTCCGCGACGTCGACCTGCGTGCCGCTGACCGGGCCCGGCAGGCCGGCGAGGGCCTGCTCGGTGGCCGCGATCTCGACGGTGTCCCGGGCGCAGAAGGACACCGCGACGCCCTCCTCGGCCAGGAACGCCTCGCACGATGGCCCGGCCGATGCCGCGGGTGCCGCCGGTGACGAGCACGCGCGACGTCCGGTCGAGCTGCAGGTCCATGGGGAGTCCTCCGGGGTGCGGTGGTCAGAGCAGGGTGGCGGCGCGGGCCCGCAGGTCGGCGTGCAGCCCGCCGTACGCCGAGGCCGTCGGGCAGCAGCGACTTGCGGGCCTTGACGACGGCGCTGTAGTTGACGTCGACGACGTTGGCGATCGGCACCTCGGTGATCTGCGACAGCAGCTGGTAGGCGTCCATCGCGTGCAGGCCGTACAGCTCGCCGAACCAGTGCACCAGCTCGACCTGCCCGATCCGCCAGGCGTCCTCGAGCGGCCGGCTGCTGACCCGACGGTCATCCAGTGCGTGTCGTCCTCGATCCGCGGCCACGCCGGCGCGCCGCCCTTGATCAGCTCGACGATCACCGTGCTGGTCATCGCGCCCTCGACCGCGGTGCCGCAGGCCTCGCCCTCGCCCTGGCGGTAGTGCCCGTCGCCGACGCGAGAACAGCGCGCCCTCGACGTTGACGCCGAGGTAGCAGGTGGCGCCGGCGCGCATCTGCGGGGTGTCCATGTTGCCGCCGAACCGGTCGGGCACCAGCGAGCTGCGCACCTCGCGGCCGGCCGGGGCGACGCCGACCGTGCCCGAGCATCGGCTCGACCGGCAGGTCCACCCGCAGGTCGCCGTGCTTGGCGGCGAAGGTGACGGTGTTCCGCGCCCGGTCCAGCTCGTAGATCCAGGTGAGGTCCGGCAGCGGCGTCCTGCAGCGTCACCACCCGGTCGGTGCCGGTCATCCCGCCGAAGAACGGGATGTGCCGCCGAGGCACCCCAGTCGCGGGCCGGCTCCAGGCTGACCAGGTGCAGCGCCAGCGTGTCGCCCGGCTCGGCGCCCTCGACGTAGAACGGGCCGGTCTGCGGGTTGACGTAGCGCAGGTCGACCTTCTCGCTCGACAGGTCGGTGGCCGAGCGCAGCGCCCCGCAGAACGCGTCGTCGGACCACAGCCGCAGCGCTGTGCCGGGCGGCACCCGCCGAGACGGGGGCGACCCCGCCGAAGGTGAACGCGTACTGCTCGAAGCTGGGGATGAACTCCACGACGTCCATCGCGGCACCCTAGGAGCTGACCGACCTCACCGCGCCAGACGCGGGTCCGCGCGGTCAGCGCAGCCGCACGCGGTCCGGGGTCAGCTCGGCCACCGAGCGTGACGCCGAGCAGCTGCAGCGTCCGGCGCACCTCGCCGGCCAGGATGTCGGCGGCCCGCTGCACGCCGCGCTCGCCGCCGGCCATCAGCCCGTAGAGGTACGCCCGGCCGACCAGGCAGGTGCGGGCGCCCAGGGCGACCGCGGCGACGACGTCCGCGCCGTCCAGGACGCCGCCGTCGAGGTAGACCTCGGCCCGGTCGCCGACCGCGGCGACCACCGCCGGCAGCTGCTCGAGCGGAGTCGGGGCGCGGTCGAGCTGCCGGCCGCCGTGGTTGGAGACCACGACCGCGTCGGCGCCGGCGTCGACCACGGCGCGGGCGTCGTCGGCGGACTGCACCCCCTTGACCACCAGGGCGCCGCGGCCAGGCCGTCGCGCAGCGCCGCGACGTCGGCCAGCGTCGCGGCCGGGTCGAAGACCCGGTCCGCCAGCTCGGCGACGGTGCCGCCCCAGATGCGCAGCGAGGCGAACTCCAGCGGCGCGGTGCGTCAGCAGGTCGAACCACCAGGCCGGGTGCAGGGACGCGTCGGCGACGGTCCGCAGGGTGAGCGCCGGCGGGATGCGTCAGGCCGTTGCGCACGTCGCGCAGCCGCGACCCGGCGACCGGGGTGTCCACGGTCAGCACCAGCGCCTCGTAGCCCGGCGGCCGCGCGCCCGCCGGACGAAGTCCCCGCTCGCCTCGCGGTCGCGCCACAGGTAGAGCTGGAACCACCGGCGGGCCGCCGGGCGCCGCCTCCGCCAGCGCCTCCAGCGAGGTCGTGCCCATCGTCGACAGCGCGTACGGGACGCCGGCCCGCGCGGCGACCCGGGCGACCGCCGGCTCGCCCTCGGCGTGCATCAGCCGGGTGAAGCCGGTCGGCGCGAAGCCGAACGGCAGCGCGGCCGGCCGGCCCGAGCACCTCGACGACGGTGTCGACCGTGCGAGACGTCCCGCAGCACGCTCGGGCGGAACTCCACCCGGTCGAAGGCCTCCCGGGACCGGCGCAGGCTGACCTCCTGGCCCGCGCCGCCGTCGGTGTAGTCGAAGACCGCCCGCGGTGCGCGCCGCCGGGCCAGCGCCCGCAGGTCGGCGATGCTGGCGGCCCGGTCCACCCGGGAACCCGCCGGGCGGGGTCGCAGCAGCTCGCGGAGCTCGGACCAGCGGGGAGCCTGTCGCTGCACAGCGGTCTCCTGTCCGCCCGGGCCCGCACCTGCGAGCCTGGGCTTGAGCACCCGATCGGGTACGCCTTGGTTGTTCAGGCACATGTTGTCAGGACCGACCGATAAGACATCCCGGGCGGCTCCGCCGGAACAGCCGACCAGACAGGGAGAGCAGTGACGGGGCAGGACGGTCGGGACGACGCACGCCGGGCGGCGCTGTTCGCCCTGCAGCGCGACGCCGTCCTGCTGCTGGACGGGCACCTGCGGGTGGTCGACGACAACGGCCGTCTGGGGCGCCCGGTGGCCGACCTGTCCGAGCTGCTCGCGCTCGTCTCCGAGCCCGACCGGGACCGGCTGCGGAACGCCGTCCAGCGCGGCCTGACCGCGGCGCCCGGGTGGCGGGCGCTCGGCACGGTCCGGATGCGCTGGGCCGGCGGCGGATGGCGGACGGTCTTCGTCGAGGCCGACAACCGGCTGGCCGACCCCGTCATCGGGGCGCTGCAGCTGCGGCTGCTCGAGGCCGACCCGGCCGGGCAGGAGCCGCCGGAGCCCGGCCTGCCGCACCCGGTGGAGATGCTCGACCAGGTCGTGGCGCAGGCACCCGTCGCCCTGGTCGTGTGCGACTCGCAGGGGGTCGTGCAGTTCGCCGCCGGAGCGACGCTCCTCCTCGACCCCGCGACGCTCGTCGGGCGGTCCCTGCTCGACCTGTCGGAGTCGCCGGAGGAGCGGGCCCGGCTGGTGCAGGCGCTCGCCGGGGAGCACAGCAGCGCCGTCGTGGCGTGGGGCGGTCGGCACTGGCAGACCGAGTACCGGCCGCTGCACCGGGGCGGCCGGCCGGCCGGGGTGGTGTCGGTCTCCCTCGACATCACCAACCAGGTGCTGGCCGAGCAGGCGAGGTCGCAGGGTGACGCCCGGCTGCGGGGGGTCATCGAGGCCGCCCAGGAAGCGATCATCGTCATCGACCCGCAGGGGCGCGTGAGCTCGGCGAACGCGGCCTGCACGCGGCTGTTCGGCGCGCCGCTCCGGCCCGGTGTGAGCCTGCGCGAGCTGCTCGACCCGACGACGGCCGACCTGCTGGAGGGCAAGCTCGCCCGGCGTGCCGCCGGGGAGGCGGAGCGGTACGAGCTGCGCGTCCTGGACGCCGCCCGCGAGCCGGTCTGGCTGCTGGTGTCCAGCAGCCCGATGCACGGCGACGACGGCTCGTTCCTCGGCACCGTCGCGGTGCTCACCGACATCAGCCTGCACAAGGCCACCGAGCGGCGGTTGGAGGCCGCGGCCCGCACCGACCTGGTGACCGGCGTCGCGAACCGCGTCACGCTGGCCGACCGCCTGGAGCACGCCCTGTCCCGGCGCTCGGCGGGGGTGGTGGCGGTGCTGTTCTGCGACGTCGACGACCTCAAGGCGGTCAACGACCGGCTGGGCCACGCCGCCGGCGACGAGCTGCTGCGCCACGTCGCCCGGCAGGTCTCCTCGGTGCTGCGTCCCGCCGACAGCCTCGCCCGCTTCGCCGGCGACGAGTTCGTCGTGGTCTGCGAGGAGCTGCCGGACGCGGAGGAGGCCATGCGGCTGGGGGAGCGGGTGCGCGAGGCGGTGCAGCAGCCGTTCCCCGTCGCCGGCAGCACGCTCGTCCCGACGATGAGCATCGGCGTGGCCACCTCGCCGCCGTACCAGCAGCCCGACGCCCTGCTGGCGGCCGCCGACGCCGCGGCGTACGCCGCGAAGCGGGCCGGCCGCAACGCCGTGCGCGCCGCCTCCGACCCGACGTCCTGACGGGCTGACGCCGGCGGCGTCCGGCCCGGCCGTCCACAGGCCGCCGGCGCGTCCACAGCTCGCCGGCCGGCGCCCTGCGGCAGCCGGTCCGGCCGCAGGTTGGCGGGGCGCCGGTGGACCGCCACCGGCCCGAGCCCGCGGAGGCCCCCGTGCACGAGCCCACCGTCACCGTCGTCGGCAACGTCGCCGCCCCGCCCCGCCAGCGGACCACCCCGAACGGCGTCGCGGTCGCCGACTTCCGGATCGCCGCGACGCCGCGCAAGCTGGACCGGGCCAGCGGCACCTGGTCGGACGGGGAGACCACCTGGTTCGGCGTGACGGCCTGGCGCTCGCTCGGTGAGCACTGCGCGGCGTCGTTGCACCGCGGTGACCGGGTCGTGGTGTCCGGCCGCCTGACCACCCGCAGCTGGGACGGCGAGGGGGGCGAGCGACGGACCGGGCTGGAGATCGACGCGACGAGCGTGGGCCTGGAGCTGTCCCGCGGCGCGGCCGGCTACCTCCGGCAGGAGCCGCTGCAGACCGACCGGGACGAGGCGTGGAGCTCGAGCGGCCGGGTCGACGCGCTGACCGGCGAGGTGCCCGCCGCGCTCCCGGGGGAGGGGGCGGCCCCCGGGGCACCGGAGCCCGACGAGGAGGTCGGGGCGGCGGCCTGAGCCCGGCGGCCCGGCCGGGCGCACGGACCCCGCCCGTAGGCTGGCGGCATGGCGCAGTTCGTGTACTCGATGCAGAAGGTCCGCAAGGCTGTCGGCGACAAGGTGATCCTGGACGACGTCACCCTGTCGTTCCTGCCCGGCGCGAAGATCGGTGTGGTCGGCCCGAACGGCGCCGGCAAGTCGACCGTGCTGAAGATGATGGCCGGCCTGGACCACCCGTCGAACGGTGACGCCAAGCTCACGCCCGGCTTCTCGGTCGGCATCCTGCTGCAGGAGCCGCCGCTCGACGAGACCAAGACCGTGCGGGAGAACGTCGAGGACGGCGTGAAGGCCATCCGGGACGTGATGGTCCGCTACGAGGAGCTCAACGAGAAGATGGGCGCCCCGGACGCCGACTTCGAGAAGATCCTCGAGGAGCAGGCGCCGCTGCTCGACGCGATCGAGGCGGCCAACGCCTGGGAGCTCGACAGCCAGATCGAGCAGGCGATGGACGCGCTGCGCTGCCCGCCGCCGGACGAGCCGGTCACGCACCTGTCCGGCGGCGAGCGCCGCCGGGTCGCGCTGTGCAAGCTGCTGCTCGAGGCCCCCGACCTGCTGCTGCTGGACGAGCCGACCAACCACCTCGACGCGGAGAGCGTGGAGTGGCTGGAGAACCACCTGTCGCGCTACGCCGGCGCCGTCCTGGCCGTCACCCACGACCGCTACTTCCTGGACAACGTCGCGCAGTGGATCCTCGAGCTCGACCGGGGCCGCGCCTACCCGTACGAGGGCAACTACTCGACGTACCTGGAGAAGAAGCAGGAGCGGCTGGCGGTCCAGGGCAAGAAGGACGCCAAGCTCGCCAAGCGCCTCCGCGACGAGCTCGAGTGGGTCCGGCAGAACGCCAAGGGCCGGCAGACCAAGAGCAAGAGCCGGCTGGCGCGGTACGAGGAGATGGCGGCCGAGGCCGAGAAGAACCGCCGGCTGGACTTCGAGGAGATCCAGATCCCGGCCGGGCCGCGGCTGGGCTCGGTGGTCATCGAGGCCAGCAAGCTGCGCAAGGGCTTCGGCGACCGGGTCCTCATCGACGACCTGTCGTTCAGCCTGCCCCGCGGCGGCATCGTCGGGATCATCGGGCCGAACGGGGTCGGCAAGACCACCCTGTTCAAGACCATCGTCGGACTGGAGCAGGCCGACGCCGGCGACGTGCGGGTCGGCGAGACGGTGCAGCTGTCCTACGTCGACCAGGACCGCTCCGGCCTGGACGGCAGCAAGTCGGTCTGGGAGACGGTGTCCGACGGGCTCGACCACATCCAGGTCGGCAACCAGGAGATGCCGAGCCGGGCCTACATCGGCGCCTTCGGCTTCAAGGGCCCGGACCAGCAGAAGAAGGCCGGGGTGCTGAGCGGCGGCGAGCGCAACCGGCTCAACCTGGCGATGACCCTCAAGCAGGGCGGCAACGTCCTGCTGCTGGACGAGCCGACCAACGACCTGGACGTGGAGACCCTCGGGTCGCTGGAGAACGCGCTCCTGGAGTTCCCCGGCTGCGCCGTGGTCATCAGCCACGACCGGTGGTTCCTGGACCGGGTCGCCACGCACATCCTGGCGTGGGAGGGCACCGACGAGAACCCGTCGCAGTGGTACTGGTTCGAGGGCAACTTCGAGTCGTACGAGAAGAACAAGGTCGAGCGGATGGGCCAGGACGCCGCCCGCCCGCACCGGGTGACCTACCGCAAGCTCACCCGCGACTGAGCGTGCGACCCGGCACGGCGTCCCCGCTGGCCTCGGCGGCCTTCGGGGCCGTCGTGCTGCTCAGCCTGGTCGTGCTGTTCGCGCCGAGCGACGGGGGCGTGACGGCGTTCCCGCAGTCCGACAAGCTGGTCCACGCGACGCTGTTCGCGCTGCTGGCCGGCACCGCCCGGTGGCGGTTCGGCGCCCGGCCCGGCGTGCTCGCCGCGGTGGCCGCGTACGCGCCGCTCAGCGAGCTCGTGCAGGCCGGCCTGCTGCCCGGCCGGCACGGCGACGTCCTGGACGTCGTCGCGGACCTGGTCGGCACGGGTGCCGGCTGGCTGCTCGCCACCCGGCGGCCTTCCCGGAGGGCCCGGGTCAGCGGGGGACGTTGACCAGGGTGTGCGCCGCCCGCTCCAGGTGGTCCCAGATCGCCGCCCGGGCCCGCTCGTCGATGTCGAGCCCGGCGACGGCGGTCCGCATGCGGGCGAGCCAGGCGTCCCGCTCGCGCTCGCCGATCTGCCAGGTCACGTGGCGCATCCGCAGCCGCGGGTGCCCGCGTTCCTGCGAGTACGTCGTCGGCCCGCCCCAGTACTGCTCCAGGAACATCTGCAGGCGGCGCTTGGCCGGCTCCAGGTCCTCGCCGTCGTACAGCGGGCGCAGCACCGGGTCGTCGGCGACGCCCTCGTAGAACACGTCGACCAGCCGGCGGAAGACCGGCTCGCCGCCGACCAGCTCGTACAGGGACTGCTGCTCGCTCAGGACTCCGCCTCCCGGGACGACCGGGCCCGCTCGGCGGCCCCGGTGATGTTGCGCATCATGCCCCCGAAGACGACGCCGTGGAACGGCGCGACCGACCACCAGTAGGCGTGGCCCGCCAGGCCGCGGGGGACGAACACGGCTCGCTGATGGAACACCGTGCCCCCCTCCCGCTCTTCCACCGACAGCTCCAGCCAGGCCGAGCCGGGCACCTTCATCTCGGCCCGCAGCCGGAGCAGCCGGCCCGGTTCGATCTCCTCGACCCGCCACCAGTCGAGCGACTCCCCGACGTACAGCGTGTGCGGGTCGCGTCGCCCGCGCCGCAGGCCGACGCCGCCGACCAGCCGGTCCGCCAGGCCGCGCACGCTCCACGCCAGCGGGAACGAGTACCAGCCGTTCTGGCCGCCGATGCCCTCGATCACCCGCCACAGGTCCAGCCCGTCGGCGCGCACCTCCCGCCGGCGGTCGTCCTGGTACAGCGACCCGCCGGACCACTCCGGGTCGGTCGGCAGCGGGTCGGACGGCGCGCCCGGCCAGGTCGCCGACGACCAGCGGGTCTCCACCGCCGCCTCGCGCACCCGCTGCAGGGCCAGCCGGACGGCCTCGTCGAAGGGCAGCAGCCCCTCGGGCGGGTCGGGGACGTGGTCGCGGATGTCGCGCTCGGAGCAGACCGCTTCGTGAACCAGCGACAGCACCAGGGGCCGGGCCAGCGCCGCCGGCACCGGCGTCACGATGTTCACCCAGTGCCCGGACAGCCGCGGGGTCAGCAGCGGCACCGGGACGAGGACCCGTCGGCGCAGCCCGGCGACCGCGGCGTAGCGCTGCATCATCTGCCGGTAGGTGAGCACCTCGTCGCCGCCGAGGTCGAAGCGCCGCGAGACGTGCGCGGGCAGGGTGGCCGCGCCGACCAGGTAGCGCAGCACGTCCCGGACGGCGATCGGCTGGATCCGGGTGTCCACCCACTTCGGGGTCACCATCGCCGGGAGCCGCTCGGTGAGGTGGCGCAGCATCTCGAACGACGCCGACCCGCTGCCCAGGATCACCGCCGCCTGCAGCACCGCCGTCGGGACGCCGCTGTCCAGCAGCACCCGGCCGACCTCGCGCCGCGAGCGCAGGTGGGGGCTGAGCTCCTCCGAGTCCGGCACGAGCCCGCCCAGGTAGACGATCCGCCGCACCCCGGCCTCGGCGGCGGCCGCCGCGAAGGCCTCGGCGGCCCGCCGGTCGGTCTCCTCGCCGCCGTCGCCGATCGAGGGGAGAAGGTAGTAGGCGACGTCGACGCCCCGCAGCGCGGCACCGAGGGTGCCCGGCTCCAGCGCGTCCGCCTCGACGACCTCGACGTCGTCGGCCCAGGGGACGTCCCGCAGCCGCCCGGCGCTGCGGGTCATGCAGCGCACCGCGTACCCCTCGGCCAGCAGCCGCGGGGCCAGCCGCCCGCCGATGTAGCCGGTCGCACCGGTGACGAGCACGGTCAGCGTCATGTCTCCAGTGTCGGGCAGGCCGGGTCGTCCGGCCGGACCAGGCGCACGGCCCGAAACGACCGCCGCCCCCGCCCGCGCGCCCTACCCTGCCGGCATGGCTGGGCAGCCGACCTCGGCGAGCGTGGCGGACGTGCACGAGCTGGCGCTCGGGATGCCGCACGTCACGGTCGTCCGGGGGGCGAGCGGCAACCCGGTCTACCAGGTCGGGGGGAAGTCCTTCGTGTTCTTCCGGACCCCCCGGCCGGACGCCACCGACCCCGTCACGGGCGAGCGCTACCCCGACGTGATCGTGTTCTGGGTGGCGTCCGAGGCGGACAAGCAGGCCCTGGTCCAGGACCCGGACTCGCCGTTCTTCACCACCCCGCACTTCGCCGGCCACCCCTCGGTCCTGCTGCGCGCCGCCCGGGTCGCGGAGCTCTCCCGGCAGGAGCTGGCCGAGGTGGTGCAGGACGCGTGGCTGGCCCAGGCGTCCCGGCGCCGGGCGGCCGACTGGCTCGCGGCCCGCGCCGGCGGGGGCGTCCGGCGGCCCGACCGACCGTAGGGTGTCGCCACCCGCGACCTGACGGAGGACTCCGGTGCTGCCCGAGGCAGAGCTGTTCGTCAGAGCCGAGGAGATGCTCGTCGAGGTCCTCGGCCGCATCCGCGAGCAGGATGCGGACATCGGTCTGCCGACGTTCCTGGACGGGGCCGCCCCGCACGCGACGTCCCGGTATCCCGGGTCCCGGCCCGGAACGATGGCCCGGGCCGTCGAGCAGCACGCCCTCGCCGACGCCCGGCTGGTCCGCGAGCTCACCGGCCGGGACGCGCCGCCGGCCGGCCCGACGCCCGGCGGCGCCGACGTCCCCGCCCTGGCGGTCGCCGCCTGCGCCGCGGCCCGGGCGGTCGGGGAGCGCGAGGCCGTCGTGCGCAGCGTCGACGGGGAGCTGCCCGCCTGGGACCACCTGCTGCGGGCCACCGTCGAGCGCTCCCTGCTCGCGCACTACGTCGCGGCCCACCTGGGGTCTCCCGCGTGCCCGCTGCCGGAGGAGCTCGCCCGTCCGCTGTGCGAGCTGACCGCTGCCGACGCCGCACGCTGGCGTGCGCTCGGCTACTTCCGCGACCCGATGCCGCTGCCCGAGCACGTCTCCTGGCGCGACCGGTTCCTGCTCACCGCCGGCCACGAGCCGCACCCGGCGGGCCACTGACCGGCCCGGTGCGCCCTCCCGCCGCGCCGCGCGTGGTGCGGACCGTGCCGTCCCCGGGAGTCAGCCGACCGGGGCGTCCGCAGGCAGCGACAGCCCGGTGTGCCGGGCGAGGAAGGCCAGCAGGTCCACCGACAGGCCGACCGTCCGGCTGACCGAGCGGGCGCCGTGGCCGACGTCCCGCTCGTCGCGCAGCAGCACCGGCGCGTCCGAGGACGTCGCGTGCTGCAGCGCGGCGCAGAGCTTGCGGGCGTGCAGCGGGTCGACCCGGGAGTCGCCGTCGAAGACGGTGAACAGCACGGCCGGGTAGGCCGTGCCGGGCTGCACGCGGTGGTAGGGCGAGTACGACAGCAGCCAGCCCAGCTGCTCGGGGTCCGAGGCGGTGCCGTACTCCTGCGACCAGGTCCGGCCCAGCCCGAACAGCTCGTACCGCACCATGTCGAGCAGCGGTGCCGAGCAGACCACCGCGGCGTACGCCGACGGCCGCTGGGTGAGCGCCGCCCCGACCAGCAGCCCGCCGTTGCTGCCGCCGTAGATGCCGAGCCGCTCCGGGGTGGTCCAGCCGCCGTCGACCAGCGCGTCGGCGACCGCGGCGAAGTCGTCGAAGACGTTCTGCTTGTGCTCGCGCATGCCGGCGCGGTGCCACGCCTCGCCCTCCTCGGCGCCACCGCGCAGGTTCGCCACCACCCAGACGCCGCCGGCCGCGACCCAGGCGAGCGCGGAGGCCGTGTAGGCCGGGGTCAGCGGCACCGAGAAGCCGCCGTAGCCGTACAGCACGGTGGGGCGCGGGCCGTCCGGCTCGCCGGTGGGGGACAGCACCTGGGCCCGCACGGTCGTGCCGTCGGCCGAGGTCACCTCGATCAGGGTGGCGCGTGCCGCCGGCAGCTCGACCCGGCCCGGGGCGTCCTCCCACAGCGACAGCTCGGCGGTGGTCGCGTCGAGCCGGTGCACCCGCGGCGGGCTGACCGTGTCGGTCCAGCCCAGCCACACCTCGCTGCCGCCCTCCGGGTGGCCGGACAGCCCGCTCACGCTGCCCAGCCCGGGCAGCGGCACCGCCGTCTCCCGGCTCCAGAGCGCAGGCTGAGCTCGCTGACCGCGTGCCGGCTGCGCAGCACCGCCAGCCGGCCGTCCGCCAGCAGCTCCACGTCCTCCAGCACGGCCTCGGGGTCCTCCGGGACCACCGTCGTCCAGTCCGACGGGCTGTCCCGGTCGGCGACGCACAGCCGGCCGCGCGGCGCGTCGGCGTCGGTGAGCAGCCAGAGCCGCCCGTCGTGCCCGACCCAGGCGCCGCAGCGGGCGTCCACCCCGACCTGCACCGGCGCGGGCGGGCCGCCCGCGTCGCAGGTCGAACAGCCACACGTCGTCGCGCGGCGCGGTCCCGGCGCTGGCGCTGACCACCAGGGACCGGCCGTCCCGCGACACCGAGCAGCCGTAGTAGTTGGTGAGGTCCAGGCCGGCGCCCCACACCTCGGCGTCGGTGTCGACCGGGGTCCCGACGCGGTGCCGGTAGACCCGCCGGTGGAACTGCTCCTCGCCGGCCGGGACGGCGTCCGGGGCCAGCCTGCGGACGTAGAAGAACGCCTGCCCGCCGGGCTCCCACGCGACCGGGGAGTACCGGCAGCGGTCGATCGGGCCGTCGACCACCTCGCCGGTCGTCACGTCGAGCACGCGCAGCAGCGACTCCTCGTCGCCGCCGACCGAGAGCTGGTAGGCCAGCAGCGCGCCCTCCTTGCTGGGCGCCCAGGCGTCCAGCGTCGTGGTGCCGGCGGCGTCCAGCGCCGTCACGTCGACGAGCGCGCGCGAGCGCCCGTCCGGGTCGCGGGTCCACAGCACGGCGTGCTCCTGTCCCGGCTCGCGGCGGGTCCAGAACGGACGGCCCGCCCGCCAGGCCGGGGCGCCGACCGCACCGGCCGACAGCAGCGCGGTCAGCCGCGCCCGCAGCCCCTCCCGGCCCGGCAGGGCCGCCAGCTGCTCCGCGCAGAGCGCGTCCTGCGCCTGCCGCCAGGCGACGGTCGCCGGCGCGGCGGGGTCCTCCAGCTCGCGGTACGGGTCGGCGACCAGCCGGCCGTGCAGCTCCTCGACGAGGTCGGTGCGCGGGGCGTCGGGGTAGGCGGGCACCCGGCCACGCTAGGAGACGCCGACAGTCGCGGGGTCAGGCGCCGCCGGGCGCGGTCCGGGCGGCGAGCAGCAGCATCGCCAGGGCGCACCCGGTTCCCGCGGTCCAGGCCGCGGTGCGCAGCCGGTTCGTCGCCAGCAGGCGGGCCGCCCGGCGCTCGTCGTACGGCTGCAGCTGCTGGTGCAGCGGCACCGAGCTGAGCAGCGTGACCGCCACCGTGGTCGCGCCCAGCGCGGCGGCGAGCACGACGACGGACAGCGGCACGCCGGCCGGCCGGTCGAGCAGCAGGACGGCCAGCGTGCCGCCCTGCACCGCCCACGGCAGGGCCACGCAGGCCGCCATCCCGCGGCTGTGCGCGTCGTGGAACGCCGGCCAGGCGGGCGTCGGGCCGACCCGGCGGAACGACGGGTAGACCACCAGCTGGACCAGCCAGACGACGCCGGTGAGGTAGCCGACGGCCAGCAGGTGCACGGCGAGCAGGAGCACCGGGGCATCCTGTCGTCGCGGCGCCCGTGGCGCATCCCGGCCTTGTCGGTCAGAATCCGCTCGGGAGGCGGGATGGTCGAGGCCCTGGTGCTCAACGCGACGTACGAACCGCTGTGCGTCGTGCCGGGTCGGCGCGCCGTGGTGCTCGTCCTGACGGACAAGGCGTTCGCCGTGACGACGACCGACGACGTCCTGCACAGCGCGCGGACCGAGCTGGCCGTGCCGGCCGTGGTCCGCCTCGCCCGGTACGTCCGGGTGCCCTACCGCGCGACGGTGCCGCTGACCCGCAAGGCGGTGTTCGCCCGGGACGGCGGCCGCTGCGTCTACTGCGGCGCCACGGCCACCAGCCTGGACCACGTCGTGCCGCGCAGCCGGGGCGGCGCGCACGCCTGGGACAACGTCGTGTCGGCCTGCGGGCGCTGCAACCACGTGAAAGCCGACCGGGCGGTCTCGGAGATGGGCTGGCGGCTGCGCCGCCAGCCCGTCGCGCCGACGGGGGCCGCGTGGCGGGTCGTCGGCAGCGCCCGGCTCGACCCGCGCTGGCGGCCGTACCTGGACGGCCTGCCCGACCTGGAGGACCTCGAGGAGCCGGCCTGACCGCCGGTACGGTCCGGGCATGGCGCAGCTGCACGACCTGACCGCTCTGGAGCAGGGCGCTGCCGTGCGGGCCGGGGAGGTGTCGGCGCTCGAGCTCGTGGAGCACTACGCCGAGCGGATCGCCCGGCTCGACGGCCGGCTCGGCGCCTTCGTCCACCTCACCCTCGACGCGGCCCGCGCGCAGGCCGCCGGGCCGCTGCCGGCCGGCCCGCTGGCGGGGGTGCCGGTCGCGGTCAAGGACCTCAACCTGGTGGCCGGGGTGCCGACCGGCTACGGGTCGCGGTCGATGACCGGGTTCGTGGCGACGCTGTCGGACCACGTCGTCGAGCGGCTGCACGAGGCCGGGACGCTGAGCCTGGGCAAGACCGCGACGCCGGAGTTCGGGCTGCCCTGCTACACCGAGTCCGACGTCGCGCCGCCGACCCGCAACCCGTGGGACCTGTCGCTGTCGGCCGGGGGCAGCAGCGGCGGGGCGGCCGCCGCGGTCGCCGGCGGGCTCGTCGCGGTGGCGCAGGGCTCGGACGGCGGCGGTTCGCTGCGCATCCCGGGCAGCGTCACCGGCCTGGTCGGGCTGAAGACCGCCCGCGGCCGGATCAGCAACGGCCCGGTGCTCGGCGACCTCACCGGGCTGGCCGGCAACGGGCCGCTGGCCCGGACGGTCCGGGACGCGGCCGCGCTGCTCGACGTGATGGCCGGGCCGATGCCCGGCGACCCGCACTGGGCGCCGCCGCCGGCGCGCAGCTTCCTGTCGGCCTGCGACGCGCCGCCCGGCCGGCTGCGGATCGGCCGGACCCGTACGCCGGTCGTGGAGGGCGCGGTCGTGCACCCGCACGTCGTGCAGGCCTACGACGCCGCGACCGAGCTGCTCGTCGAGCTCGGCCACGAGGTCGAGGACATCGCCCCGCCGTACGGGCCGGAGGTGGTGCCGTCCTTCGAGGTGCTCTGGTCGGTGAGCGCGGCCGGCGTGCCGGTGCCGGAAGGGTCCGAGGAGCTGCTGCTGCCGCTCACCCGCTGGCTGCGCGAGCGCGGCCGGGCGACCCCGGCGGTGCGGTTCACCGCGGCGCTGGCAGCGGTGCAGGCGGCCACCCGGGCCGGGGTGCGGGCCACCGCCGGCTACGACGTGCTGCTGCTGCCGACGCTGGCGCAGCCGCCGGCGCCGGTGGGCTGGTTCCGGGAGGCCGCCGACCCGGCCGAGGAGTTCGAGCGGATGAAGCGCTGGACGCCGTTCACCGCGCTGTTCAACGCCTCCGGGCAGCCGGCTGTGAGCCTGCCGCTGCACGTGTCGCCGGCCGGGCTGCCGATCGGCGTGATGCTGGTCGGGCGCCCCGCCGACGAGCTCACCCTGCTGTCCCTGTCGGCCCAGCTGGAGCAGGCCCGGCCGTGGTCGCACCGCCACCCGGCGCTGTGGGGGTGAGCGCCACCACCCGGCTGCGCCCGGCGACGCCGCAGGAGGCGGTGCTGGTCGCCCGCTGGCGCGAGGACCCGGCGTCGGAGTACGAGGACTTCACCGGCGGGCCCGCTCCCGGCCGCCGCGACGCCCCGGCCGGGCCGCCGCCGGCGCTCGGCCACCTGCTGGTCGCCGACGGCGCGAGCGACGCGCCGCTCGGGACGGTGAGCTGGCACGAGGTGCAGTACGGCCCGAGCACCGGCTCGACGGCGCTGAACATCGGCATCTCGCTGCGCCCACCCGCCCGCGGCCTGGGGCACGGCAGCCGCGCGCAGCGCCTGCTCGCCGAGTACCTGTTCACGGCCTTCCCGGTGCACCGCGTCGAGGCCTCCACGGACGTGCACAACCTCGCCGAGCAGCGCGCGCTGGAGCGCGCCGGGTTCCGCCGGGAAGGCACCCTGCGCGGGGCGCAGTGGCGCTGCGGGGCCTTCCACGACCTGGTGTCCTACGCCCGGCTGCGGACCGACGGGTAACTCCCGCCGCAGGCGGGCAGGTCAGCGCCGTGACCGATCTTGACCCTGCCCTCGCCGAGCTCGCCGCCGCCTGCGGGGTCGCGACGTCCTACGAGGACTGGGCCGGCCGGCCGGTGCAGGTCGGGCGGGCTGCCGTCCTGGCCGCGCTGACCGCGCTCGGGGTGCGGGCCGAGTCACCGGCGGAGCTGGCCGCGGCCCGCGAGGAGCTCGACGCGGCGCCCTGGCGGCGCGCCGTCCCGCACAGCGTGGTGCTGCGGCTCGGCACGACCGTCGAGGTCGAGGTCCGCGGCGAGAGCGCCCTGCAGCTCGTCCGCGAGGACGGCTCCGTCACCGAGCTGCCGGTCGGCGGGCCGGTGGTCGCGCGCCGCGACGGGGTCGCGCTGCGCCGGGTGACGCTGCCCGAGCTCCCGCTCGGCTGGCACCGGCTGCGCGCCGCACCGGGGGTGTCGGCGCCGGTCGAGGAGTGCGTGGTGGTCGTCGCGCCGGCCCGGATCGCCCTGCCGCCGGACCTGGACCGCGCCTGGGGCTGGATGGTGCAGCTGTACGCGCTGCGCAGCGCCGGCTCGTGGGCGGTCGGGGACTACGCCGACCTGCGGACCGTCGTGCAGGCGACCGCCGAGCAGGGCGGCGGGGTGGTGCTGGCGAACCCGCTGCACGCCGAGACGCCGGTCGGGCCGGTTCACCCGTCGCCGTACAGCCCGTCCAGCCGGCGGTTCCGGTCGCCGATCTGGCTGCGGCTGGAGGACGTCGCCGAGTACGCCGCCGCGCCTGCCGAGCTGCGCGCCCGGGTCGACGCGCTGCGTCCGCGGACCGACCCCGAGCGGGTCGACCGCGACGTCGCGTGGCAGGCCAAGCTCGCCGGGCTGGAGCTGCTGTGGCCGGGCGCCCGGGCCGACCGGCTCGCCGCGTTCCGCAGCGAGCTGGGCGAGCCGCTGGAGGGCTTCGCGCTGTTCTGCGCGCTCGCGGAGCGGCACGGCTCGCCGTGGCAGGAGTGGCCGGAGGAGCTGCGGCGCCCGGACGGACCCGCGGTCGCCGCGGCCCGGACCGAGCTCGCCGACCGGGTGGCGTTCTGGTGCTGGGTGCAGCTGCTGGTCGACGAGCAGCTGGCGGCGGTCGCCCGGGCCGCCGAGCCGATGCCGCTCGGGGTGGTGCACGACCTCGCGGTCGGCGTGGACGCCGGTGGCGCCGACGCGTGGGCGCTGCAGGACGCGCTCGCCCTCGGCACGACGGTCGGCGCGCCGCCCGACTCGTTCAACCAGCAGGGCCAGGACTGGGGGCTGCCGCCGTGGCGCCCCGACCGCCTGCGCGAGATGGGGTACGCGCCGTACCGCGAGCTGGTCCGCGGCGTGCTCCGGCATGCCGGCGGGGTGCGCATCGACCACGTCATGGGGCTGTTCCGGCTGTGGTGGGTGCCGGCCGGCGCCGGCGCCGCCGAGGGCACGTACGTCTCGTACGACGCCGACGCGATGATCGGGGTGCTCGCGCTGGAGGCGGTGCGCGCCGGGGCGCTGGTCGTCGGCGAGGACCTCGGGACGGTCGAGGACCGCGTGCGCACGTCGTTGGACTCCGCAGGCGTGCTGGGCAGCGCGGTGCTGTGGTTCGAGACCGAGGAGGACGCGTTCGTCCCGCCGTCCCAGTGGCGGGAGCTGGCGATGGCCAGCGTCACGACCCATGACCTGCCGACCGCCGCCGGCTTCCTCGCCGAGGAGCACGTCCGGGTCCGGGACGAGCTCGGCCAGCTGGGCGTCCCGGTCGAGCAGGAGCGGGCACGCACCCGGGCCGAGCGGGCCGCCCTGCTGACGATGCTCGAGCAGGAGGGCCTGCTGGCCGCCTGCGACGGCGACCCGGTGATGGCCATGCACGCCGCGCTCGTCGCGTCGCCGTGCCGGGTGGTGCTGGCGGCGCTCGGCGACGCCGTCGGCGACCTGCGGCAGCCCAACCTGCCGGGCACCGTCGACGAGTACCCCAACTGGCGGCTGCCGGTCGCGGACGGCGCGGGACGGCCGCTGGGGCTCGAGGAGCTGCTGGCGGCGCCCGGCGTCGCGCGACTGGCGCACCTGCTCGACAGTGGCCTGCGGGCCCGACGGTAGGTTCTGGGCCAGTTCCCGATCCCCGCCCGCCGACCCCCCGGAACGGAAGGACCCCGTGAGCCGCCGACGAGCCCTCGCCGCCTGCACCGGCAGTGTGCTGCTGACCGTGCTCCTGACGGCGAGCCCCGCGCTCGCCGCCAACGACGACCTGGCACCGCTGCGAGGGCGCCGACCTCAGCGCGGAGATCTCCTACAGCCAGGCGTTCCTGCTGTTCGTGGTGCTGCCGGCCGTGATCCTGTTCGCGATCGCCGCCCTGGTGTGGCTGCCGGGCATGATCAAGGCGGACCGCTACCGGCCGCAGCGCGGCTGGTCGGCCGCCCCGGTGTGGTTCGCCGGACCGCCGGACCCGGTGGCCGCCGTCGAGACGGCCGAGGCCGTCCAGACCGGAAAGGGTGGGGCCAGTGGCAGCTGGTAGCGCAGGCCTGCCGGCCCGTGCGCAGGAGCGCATCGAGGCCACCTTGCAGAAGATCCGGGACGACAACGGGCTGGACGTCTCGGTCGTCGTCGGTGACCTGCACCTGGAGGACCGCAGCCAGTTCCGGGCCGGCGCGGAGCGGCTGCACGCCGCGCTGGGCCCGCGGGGGCACGACGCCGTCCTGGTCGTCGTCGCGCCGGGACAGCGCAAGGTCGAGGTCGTGACCGGCGACGGCGTGCGCGGCCGGGTGCCGGACCGGGTCTGCGCGCTCGCGGTGCTGTCGATGACCACCTCGTTCGGCGGCGGCGACCTGGGTGGCGGCATCGTGGAGGGGCTGCGCCAGCTGGCCGACAGCGCCGGCCGGCGGGAGGCCCTGCCGCCCGCCGAGGCCAAGAGCGGTGAGCTGAGCGTGCGCTCCGACGGGGTGCACGGCAGCGCGGCCGCCCCCGGCACCGGCGCGCAGCACTCCGGCGCGCACAGCGCCGGCTCGCACTAGCCGAGCCGTCCGGCGCCGGGCCTGCGACGGCTGTCGCCGGCCCGGCCGGCGCAGCTCCCGGGCGCGGTCGTCCGCCGGCCCGGAGGATCACCCGGCCGCGGTGTCGCACTCCCGGGCCCGCAGCGCGCGCAGCACGCCGTCGCGGCCCTCGAGCAGCAGCCGGCGCAGCGCGGGCGGCACGGTGTGCTCGGCGAGGTAGGCGTCGGTCCGCTCCACGACCAGCGGTGACACCAGCAGCGCCGGGTACAGCCCGACCACGACGCTCTGCGCCATCTCGGCGGTCCGGGTGCGCCAGACGTCGCCGATCGCGGCGAAGTACACCTCGACGTACTCCTCCAGCAGCGAGGTCTGCTCGGCCTGCTGGAAGCCGGCGATGACGGCGGACTGCACGGCGTTGGGCAGCGTCGTCGTCCTCGACCGCGAGCCGCCAGGCCTCGGCCTTGGCCTCCGCGGTGGGCCGCGCCGCCCGCGCGGTTGCGGCGTTGCGCTCCCCGGCGGCCGTCCGGTCCCTCGCCAGCTCGGCGTCGATCTCGGTCCGCCCGGCCGCGCCGAGCACCACGAGCCGCATCAGCAGGTGCCAGCGCAGGTCCGGGTCCATCGCCAGCCCGGGCACCGTGACGGTGCCGGCGAGCAGGCCGCGCAGCAGGTCGGTCTGCTCGGGGGTCGCCGCCAGCGTGCCGAGCGCGCGGGTCCAGGCCAGCTGCAGGTCGCTGCCCGGCGCGGCCGCGAGCGCCTCGGCGTGCGCCCGGGCCGCGAGCTCCGCGCGGCCCACCGGGGCCCACGCGGGGTCGGCGTACAGCGTCAACGTGCCCTGCGCCTGGCGCAGCAACGACTGCACCACCCCGATGTCGCTCTCGGGTGATCCCGGCGAGCACCAGGCGCACGTAGTCGCGGGCCGGCAGCTCGGCGTCGCGGGTCATGTCCCAGGCCGCCGACCAGCACAGCGCCCGCGGCAGGGACTCCTCGATCTCGCCGATGTGCGCGACCACGGTGGCCAGTGAGCGCTCGTCGAGCCGGAGCTTGGCGTAGGTCAGGTCGTCGTCGTTGACCAGCACCAGGTCGGGCGGCGGGCGCCCGACGAGCTCGGGCACCTCGGTCCGGGCGCCCCGACGACGTCGAGCTCGACGCGGGCCGTGCGGACCAGCGCGCCGTCCACCCGGTCGTAGCAGGCCGACGGCGACCCGGTGGTCGCGCAGCGTCGGGTGCTCGGCCGGCGCGTCCTGCTCGATCGCGAAGGAGGTGTAGCCGCCGTCGTCGCGGTGCTCGAGCTCGGGCCGCAGCGTGTTGACCCGGCGGTCTGCAGCCACTGCTCGGACCAGGCGGACAGGTCGCGGCCGGTGGCCCGCTCGAGCTCGACCAGCAGGTCGGCGAGCGTGGTGTTGCCGTACTCGTGCGTCGGGAAGTACCGCCGCAGCGCCGGCGAGGAACGCGTCCTGGCCGACGTAGGCGACGAGCTGCTTGAGGACCGAGGCGCCCTTGGCGTAGGTGATGCCGTCGAAGTTGACCTCGACGCCGTCGACGTCGGGGATGTCCGCGGCGATCGGGTGGGTGGAGGGCAGCTGGTCCTGGCGGTAGGCCCAGGTCTTCTCGGTGTTGGCGAACGTCGTCCAGGCGTTCGTGCCACCGCGTGTCGCCTCGGCCTGGCACAGCACGCGACATGTAGGTGGCGAAGGACTCGTTGAGCCACAGGTCGTCCCACCAGCGCATGGTCACCAGGTCGCCGAACCACATGTGCGCCAGCTCGTGCAGGATCGTCTCGGCGCGCCGCTCGTAGCGCCGCGTCGGTGACCTGCGAGCGGAAGACGTAGTCCTCCAGGAAGGTCACGCAGCCGGCGTTCTCCATCGCCCCGGCGTTGAACTCCGGGCACGAAGAGCTGGTCGTACTTGTCGAACGGGTAGGGGTAGTCGAAGACCCGGTGGTAGAAGTCGAAGCCCTGCTTGGTGACCGCGAACAGCTCGGCCGGCGTCGAGGTGCTCGGCCAGCGAGGCCCGGCAGTACAGCCCGAGCGGGATGCCGTCGTGCGTGTCGGGGACCTCGTGGTAGGGGCCGGCGACCAGCGCGATGAGGTAGGTGGAGATCCGCGGTCGGTGCGAAGTGCGCCAGCTGGCCCGGCCTGGCCCGTCGGCGGCGCTCGACGCCGCGCCGCCGCTCGACGACGACCTGCCAGTCGGCGGGCGCGGTCGACGTGCACCGTGAACGTCGCCTTGAGGTCGGGCTGGTCGAAGCAGGCGAACATCCGCTTGGCGTCGGCCGGTCTCGAACTGCGAGTAGAGGTAGACCGCGTCGTCGACCGGGTCGACGAAGCGGTGCAGGCCCTCGCCGGTGCGCATGTACGCGGCAGTCGGCGTCGACGACGAGCTCGTTCTCGGCGGCCAGGCCCGGTCAGCGCGCAGCCGCTCGCCGGCGAAGCCGTCCAGGTCGACCGGCGCCGCCGTTGAGCGTGGCCGAGTGCACCGGGCCGCGCGATCAGGTCGACGAACGTGCGCTGCGCCCGGCTCGGGCGCAGCGGAAGCGGACCGTCGTCGTCGACCGGAACGTCCGCTCGCCGGGTGCCGGCGCCGTCGGTGACGTCGAGCGTGCAGGTCGTACCCGGCCACCGTCAGCAGGGCGGCGCGCTCCCGGGCCTCGTCGCGGGTCAGGTTGCTGGCGGCGGTGGCGTCGGTCTTCACCCCGGCATCCTGCCACCCTGCGCACGGAGGTTGCACCGCGTGGTTGCGCGGGCAAGAACCAGCCGTGGCTGCCACCACCCTGGACTTCTGGTTCGACCCGCTGTGCCCCTGGGCCTGGATGACCAGCCGCTGGGTGCTCGAGGTGGAGAAGGTCCGCGACCTCGACGTGCACTGGCACGTGATGAGCCTGGCGGTGCTCAACGAGGGCCGGGACCTGTCCCCGGAGCTACGACGAGATGATGGCGCAGGCGTGGGGCCCGGTGCGCGTCTGCATCGCCGCCGCGCAGCAGCACGGCGACGAGGTCCTGCTGCCGACTCTACACCGCGATGGGCACCCGCATCCACCACGACGAAGTGGCCCTGGACGACCCGGCCCTGGTCGAGCCCGGCGCTGGACGAGGTCGGCCTGCCGCGCCGAGCTGGCCGAGGCCGCCGACTCCACCGAGTACGACGAGGCGCTGCGCGAAGAGCCACCACGACGGCATGGACCCGGTCGGCGAGGACGTCGGCACGCCGGTCCTGCACGTCGACGGCATGGCGTTCTTCGGCCCGGTGATGTCGCGGATCCCGCGGGGCGAGGCAGGCCGGCCGGGTCTTCGACGGCGCCGTCCTGCTCGCCGGCCTCCCGCACTTCTACGAGCTCAAGCGCACCCGTACCGAGGGCCCGCGCTTCGACTGAGCGGCCGGCCGGCTCAGACGACGATCCGCATCGGCGCGCCGGTGCCGTCGGGGTCGCCGCCCAGCACCTCGGCCGTCCCGGCCAGGAAGCGCCGGGCGGTCCAGGCGCAGGCCAGGGCATCGAGCGCGTCGTCGAGCCCGGCCTGCGCGGGCGCGTCCGGCGGCACCTCGCCGAGGGCGGCGGTCAGCGCCTGCAGCCGCAGCAGCGCGCCGGCCGCCGACTTCTTGCGCGGCAGCACCCGGCCGGTCAGCGCCCGCAGGCTCACCTCCGGGTGGCACTCCACGACCCGGTCGTGCACGCCCGGCCCGGCTGCCCGCAGGGCGGTGTCCACGTCGCGGATCCGGGCCACCAGGGCGAAGGACTGCGCCGACAGGGACGGCAGGTCGGCCCGGGCGTCGGCGTACCGCGTGAAGGCCAGCGCCGGGCGGTGCGGCGCGGCGAACACCGAGGACGCCCGGCCGCCCGACAGCCGGCGTCGTGCCTCGACGTCGCAGCGCCGGGTCCCGCGGTCCGGCAGCCCGATCGGCACGTCCGCCGCCAGCACCGCGGCGCCGACCCGGTCCGCGAGCGCCAGCAGGCCGGCCGCGTCGGCGACCGCGTGCCAGCGCACCGGCGACCGCCCGGGGCCGGCCGACCCGGGCACCTCGGCGACCACCCAGCCGCCCGGGAAACCGTCGGCGCCGAGCACGGGCGGTGTCGCGACGGTCATGAGCGAGACTGGAGCACATGCGCGTCCACCTCGGCTCCGACCACGCCGGCTACGACCTCAAGCCGGCCCTCGTCGCGCCGGCTCGGCGAGCTCGGCCACGAGGCGGTCGACCACGGCCCCGCGGTCCCTACGACCCGTCCGACGACTACCCGCCGTACGTCCTGCGCGCCGCCGCGGCCGTGGCCGACGACCCGGGCAGCGCTCGGCGTCGTCCTCGGCGGCAGCGGCAACGGCGAGGCGATCGCCGCCAACAAGGTCCGCGGGGGTGCGCTGCGCGCTCGCCTGGAGCGAGCAGACCGCGCGGCTCGGCCGGCGAGCACAACGACGCCAGCGTCGTCAGCGTCGGCGCGCGGATGCACGACGAGGCGACGGCGCTGGCGCTCGTCGAGGCGTTCCTCGCGGACGCCGTTCAGCGGCGACGAGCGGCACACCCGGCGGATCGCGATGCTGTCGGACGTACGAGGCGCACCGGGGTGCTGCCCGCGCCTGCCGTGAGCGCGAGGATCGGCGCATGCACCCGTGCGAGACCGCGCCGTGCCTGAGGGCCACACCATCCACCGGCTCGCCCGGGACCACAGCCCGCTGCTCGTCGGGCCGGCCGGTGGCGCTGACCAGCCCGCAGGGCCGGTTCGCCGACGGCGCGGCGCTGCTCGACCGGGCGGGTCGTCGAGCGGCGTCGACCCGTACGGCAAGCACCTGTTCTACGCGCTTCGACGGCGACGCTGCTGCTGCACGTCCACCTCGGCCTGTACGGCAACTGGCTCGAGCGGCACCGGCGAGCCGCCCGCGGCCGCGCGGGGCGCTGCGGCTGCGGATGACGAGCTCGCAGGCCTGCGCTGGACCTGCGCGGGCCCGACGGCCTGCGAGGTGCTCGCGCCGCACGAGCGGGACGCCGTGCTGGCCCGGCTCGGGCCGGACCCGCTGCGCCGCGACGCCGACCCGGAGCGGGCGTGGGCGCGGCTGTCCCGCAGCCGGCGCCGGTCGGCGAGCTGCTGATGGACCAGTCGGTGCTGTGCGGGGTCGGCAACGTCTACCGCGCCGAGGTGCTGTTCCGGCCGGCCTGTCGCCGTACCTGCCCGGCAGCCGGCTGCCGCGCGAGGCGTGCGACGCGCTCTGGGCCGACCTGCGGGTGCTGATGCGGGCCGGGGTGCGGCAGCGCCGCATCATCACGACCCTGCCGGCCGACCGCGAGCGCCGCTCGGGAACGCCGACCCGGGCCGACGCGCACTACGTCTACCGGCGCGCGCGGGCTGCCCTGCCGGCGCTGCGGCACGCCGGGTGCTGACCGAGCCGATGCGGGCCGGAACCTCTTCTGGTGCCCGACCTGCCAGCCGATCTGACGGCGCGCGGCTAGCCTGTCCGGGACCATGATCAGCCCGTCCCGCGCGCACCGGCGCGTTCCGGCCCGCCCGGCCCGGTCGTGGCTGCCGGGCGCCGTCGACCGGCTCCGGCGCTACCCGCCGCGCGAGGAGCTGAGCCTGCTCGCCCTCGTCGGGCTGGCCCTGCTGGTGCTGTACGGCAGCCTGTGGGTGGACGTGCGGGCCGTCACCCCGGGCGCGCAGGCCCTGCCCGTGCTGGCCGGCGGGATGCTGCTCGGTCGCCGGGCGCTGCGGCGGCTGGTGGCGGTCGTGACGCTGTGCCTGGTCGCCACGTACGTCGTGCTGGGCGCCGACCAGGCCGCACCGGGCGCGATCGCGGTGGTGCTGGCCGCGGTCGTCTTCTCCTGGGACGCCGCCCGGTCGCGCGACGAGACCGGGCTCGGCGGCATGCGCGGCGACTCGGTGCTCGTCGAGCTGAGGCGTCGGCTGCAGCAGCAGGGCAGGCTGCCGCAGCTGCCCCGGGGGTGGAACGCGGAGGCGGTGGTCCGGCCCGCCGGCGGCGCGCCGTTCTCCGGCGACTTCGTCGTCAGCGCGCTGTGCGGGCAGGCCCGTCGCCTCGAGGTCGCCCTCGTCGACGTGTCGGGCAAGGGCGTCGACGCGGGCACCCGCGCGCTGCTGCTGTCCGGCGCGCTCGGCGGTCTGCTCGGCAGCGGCGACCCGCAGGTGTTCCTGTCGTCGGCGAACGACTACCTCACCCGACAGGAGTGGGACGAGGGCTTCGCGACCGCGGTGCACCTGGCCCTGGACCTCGCGACCGGCGAGTACGCGATCGGCTCGGCGGGGCACCCGCCGGTGGCGCACTTCGACGCCGGCAGCGGACGGTGGAGCCTCGCCGAGACCGACGGTGTCGTGCTGGGCCTGCTCCCGGGCATGACGTACGAGGCGGTCCGTGGCCGGCTCGACCCCGGCGACGCGCTGGTGCTCTACACCGACGGCCTGGTCGAGATCCCCGGCCGTGACCTGTCGGTCGGCACCGACAAGCTGCTCGGCGAGGCGGAGCGGCTGGTGCCCCGCGGGTTCACCGGTGGCGCCGACGTCCTGGTGTCCCGGGTCGCCGGAGCCTCACCCGACGACCGGGGGCTCGTCCTGATCTGGCGCAGCCAGGGCTGACGCGTCCCGCCGGCCGCGCGGCAGCACGGCCGGCTCGTCGCGCAGCACCCGGAGCGCGGCCAGGTAGTCCGCCCGCCGGACGAGCACCTGGCCGAGCGAGGCCAGGTGCCCGGTCGCCTGCTGGGTGTCCAGAACCGCGACGCCGGCGACGCGCAACCGGGCCACCAGGTCGACGAGCGCGACCTTGGAGGCGTCCGTCTCCCGGTGGAACATCGACTCGCCGCTGAACACCCGGCCGGTGAGCACGCCGTACAGGCCGCCGACGAGCCGGTCGCCGTCCCACACCTCGATGCTGTGGGCGCCGCCGTCGGCGTGCAGCGCCGCGTAGCCGGCCCGCATCCGGCCGGTGATCCAGGTCTCGTCGCGGGCGGCGCAGCCCGCCACCACCTCCTCGAACGCCTCGTCCAGGCTGGTCTGCCAGCCGCAGGTGCGCAGCCGCCGGCGCAGCGAGCGCGAGACCGAACGAGCCGGGCAGCAGCACCGCCCGCGGCTCCGGCGAGCACCAGGGGACGAGCCCGTCGGCCCCCGGCAGCACCGGCACCCGCCCGCTGCGGGCCAGCCGCCGGGTGGACCGGTCCAGCGCGGCGGTCTGCGGGCCGGACGGCGGCCACGGGAAGCACCCCGCCCGGTAGGCCGCCACCAGGGTGGGCGGGTCCAGCGTGCCGCCGAGCGCGACCAGCTCGCGGGGCGCGCCGGCGACGTCCAGCCCGGCGAAGAACTCCTCCGGGCTGCTCGGCGGGAGCCGGCTCACCGCCGGTCGGGGCCGCTCACGCGGGGCCGGGACCGGCCGCGGTCACGGGGCCACGAGCAGCGACTGCGGGACGACGCAGGCCGGCACGCCGATCCTGGTCATCCGGTCCGAGATCGGCCGGCCGTCCGCGACGGGCGGGGAGAACGGCCCGGTCGCGCCGGCGGCGGCGTAGGCCTCGCGGGCCTGCGCCAGCGCGGCCCAGTCCGCCAGCCACTGCTCGGCCGGGACGTCCCGCGCCAGCGCGTCGGGGCCGACCGCGCGGACCGTCCGGACCAGCTCGGCGACGGCGTCCTGCTGCACCTGCAGGCGGGCCAGCCGATCCGCCTGCGACGCGGTCGGCGCCAGGACCGGCAGGTTGTCCAGCCCGGTGCGCAGGGTGGTGCAGGCGACCGAGGCGGCGTCCCGGGTCGGCTCCAGGTCCAGGGTGTCCGGGCGGTCCCGGGTGGTGTCCAGCAGGAACATCGTCACGTACGCGCCGACGGTCGCGATGCCGACGGCGACCAGCAGCAGCGTCGAGGTACGGGAGCCCATGCGCCATTCTCGCCCAGCCGGCCGTCGTCGGCTCGGAAGCCTCGCGCACGGGCCACCGCCCGGGCGTTGCGCTGGACCGCCGTCGCCGGGCAAACGTAGTCTGGTGTGACCCGCACCACAACCGAGAGGTCGCCGTGCCGATGGCCGCGCTCGCCGCACCGGCGGCTCCTCTGTCCCGGGTCCTGCCGCACCCGCCCGCGCCCGGCCCGATCGCGCCGTCACGGACCTGGCCAGGTGGCGTGACGAAGTACCTCGTCCCGGAGATCGTCTTCGGGGCCGGGGTGCTCGCCGAGATCGGCCACGCGGCGCTGCGGCTCGGTGCGGTGCGTCCGCTGCTGGTCACCGACGAGGGGGTCCTGGCGGCCGGCTGGGGCGGCCGGGCCCTGGCCACCCTGCGCGAGGCCGGACTGGCCCCGCGGATGTGGAGCGCGGTCACGCCGAACCCGAAGGACCACGAGGTCGTGGACGGCGCGTGCGGCGTACCTGGCCGGCGGCTGCGACGTGCTGGTGGCGGTCGGCGGCGGGAGCGCCATCGACGCCGCCAAGGCCATCGCCGTCCTGGTGAGCAACGGCGGCGGCATCTTCGACTACGAGGGCATCGACCGGATCCCGCGGCCCATCCCGCCGCTGGTCGCGGCTCCGACGACGGCCGGCACCGGCGCCGACGTCTCGCAGTTCGCGGTGATCACCGACACGGCGCGGGGGTTGAAGGCGACGCTGATCGGCAAGACCCTGGTGCCGGACATCTCGCTGACCGACCCGCAGCTGCTCGTGACGATGCCGGACTGGCTGGGCGCCACCACCGGGCTGGACGCGCTCACGCACGGCGTCGAGGCCTACGTCAGCCGGGCGGCGAGCTTCCTCACCGACGAGCACGCCCTGTCGGCGGTCGCGCTGGTCGGGCGGCACCTGGTGCGCAGCGTGCAGGACCCGGCCGACGCCGGGGCCCAGACCGGGATGGCCCGGGCCAGCCTGTCGGCCGGGCTGGCGTTCACCAACGCCATCCTGGGGGCGGCGCACGCGATCAGCCACCAGATCGGCGGGATGCTCGACCTGCCGCACGGCATGCTCAACGCCGTCCTGCTGCCGCACGTCGTCCGCTTCAACGCCGGCGGCGACCCGACCCGCTTCCGGCCGCTCGCCGAGGCACTCGGCGTGCCCGACGCCGGCCGGCTGCCGGACGACGAGGTGGGGGACGCGCTGGCCCGGGAGATCGCCGCGCTGGCCGTCGCGGTCGGCGCACCGAAGACGCTGCGCGAGGTCGGCGTCCACGACCGGGACCTGCCGGCGCTGGCCCGGCAGACCCTCGCGGACGCCTGCCTGACCACGAACCCGCGGCCGGTCCGCGAGCAGGACGTCGCCGACATCCTCCGGGCCGCGCTCTGAGCCGTCGCACCGGGGAGCCGGCCGTGCCTGCTCCGGGCGCCCCGGGAACGCCGACGGTCGACGACCTGCTGGGCGTGCGGTCCTCGAAGGGGCGCTACTACAGCGAGTACCGGCACAGCGCGCAGGACCTGCAGCGGGCGCTGCAGGCGGTCAACGCGATGTCCTGGGTGCTCGCGGAGGCGCCCGGGAACGCCCGCACCCTGGTCGACGGCACCCTGCCGGTGCTGGCCGACCTGCTGGGCGCGCAGGTGCTCGTGCTGGTCTGCGACCACCCCGGACTGGGGGGTTCGCGGGTGCGCCTGCCCGCCGCGCCGGGCGGCGCGCCGGTCGACGAGAGGGCCGCGGCCGCGCTCATCACGCAGGCCGACGCGGCGCTGACCGGCTGCCCGGACGGCGGGACGCTGCGGCTGCTGCCGCAGCTCGGGGGGGTGCTCATGCTGGCGCCGCTGCCGCGCGGCGGCCGCGGGGCGGGCTACGTCGCCGCCCTGGTCCCGCAGGCCTCCGGGCCCGACAGCAACGGCCTGGCCATCCTCGGCACGCTGAGCAACCAGCTCGCCGGGGCGATCGAGAGCAGCTGGCGGCTGGCGGTGTCCGAGGCCTCCCGGCAGGCGGCCGCCGACGCCCTGCAGGCAGCGGACCGGCAGGCCCGCGCGCTCGCCACCCGCAACGAGCTGCTCCGGCAGACCCGGTACGAGCTGGCCGGCGCCCGTGAGCGCCAGCTGCTGGCCGAGGACCGCCAGCGCATCGCCCGCGACCTGCACGACAGCGTCGCCCAGCAGGTGCTGTCGATGGGCATGCAGGTCGAGTGGTGCCGGACCACCAGCTCGGAGCCGGTGGTGGTGGCGCGGCTCACCGAGGTCAAGGCGATGGCCCGGGCGACGGTCGAGGGCATCCGGTCGGCGATCTTCGAGCTGAGCAGCTCGGACGAGCTGCAGGGCGGCGGGCTGGAGGCGGCGCTGCGGCACCTGGCGAGCCAGTACGGGGTGCACGGCCTGGAGGTGGACGTGGAGCTGCCGGCGGCCTCGACCGGCCCTCTGCCGCCGACCGTCGTGCGGACGCTGTTCATGGTCGTCAAGGAGGCGCTGTTCAACACGGTGCTGCACGCCGAGGCCACTCGGGCCAGCGTGCGGCTCACCACGACGGACCGGCAGGTCCGGATGGAGGTCACCGACGACGGCTGCGGTCGGGCCGGCGAGCTGGTGCGGAGCCTGGCGCGGACCCGCAGGGGGACACCGACGGCTACCACCGGGGGCTGGCGAACGCCGAGGACCGCGTCGGGCAGGTCGGCGGCACGCTGACCGTGACCGACGTGCCCGGCGGCGGGATCTGCCTGCAGGTCGTCGTCCCGCTGCGGGAGGGGGCATGACGACGGCCGCGCCGGAGGTGGCCGCCCCGGTGCGGCTGGTGATCGTCGACGACCACGCCATCATCCGCTCCGGCCTGCGGACGATGCTGGAGCGGGACGACGGGCTGGCCGTGGTCGGCGAGGCGGGCACCGCCGCCGAGGCCCGCGAGGCGGTGCGGACGCACCGGCCGGACGTCGTGCTGCTCGACCTCAAGCTGGGCGAGGACGACGACGCAGGGCTGTCGGTGTGCCGCCAGCTCACCGCCGACGACCCGTCCGTCCGCGTCCTCGTCCTCACGACCTTCCTGAACGAGCGGCTGGTCGTGGAGGCGATCCGCAGCGGCGCCAAGGGCTACGTGCTCAAGGACGTCGACGCCGAGGAGCTGGTGCGCAGCATCCGCGCCGTGCGGGCGGGGGAGAGCGCCTTCGACAGCCACGCCGCGGCGGTGGTCGTCCGCAGCCTGTCCGGAGAGGCCCCGGCCGACCGCCAGGTCGTCTTCACCGCGCGGGAGGCCGAGGTCGTGCAGCTGCTGGCGAACGGCCTGTCGAACCGCCAGATCGGGCAGTCGCTGTACATCAGCGAGACGACCGTGAAGTTCCACGTCCACAACGTGATGGCCAAGCTCGGCGTCAAGCGCCGCGCCGAGGTCGTCTACCGCTCCGGGCAGCTGGGCCTGCTGCGGATGTGACCGCCGCGGCTCAGCGGCCGCCGGTCGTCGGGTCGATCCGGCGACGCACCTGCTCGACGCTGTCCGCCGGGAAGCCGCCCCGCCGGGCGTGCTCGCGCAGCGACTCGGCGTCCGGCGCGACGTACACGCAGTAGATCTTGTCGCCGGTGACGTAGGACTCCTGCCACTGCACGTCCGGCATCGAGTCGAGCACCTCGTTGGAGGTCTTGGCGATGTCGTGGACCTGCTCGTCGGTCAGGTCGCCGGCACCGGGCAGGGAGCGTTCGATCACGAACTGCGGCACGGGGGTCCTCCATCCGGGGCCGGGGCGGCCCGACCGTGCTCACGCTAGGCACCCCGCTGGCGCTGCGGTCCTGCCCACCCGCAGGGGACGGGGGCCGGCGGACCTGCACGTCCGGACAGGTGGGCCGGTTCGGCCGGGCGGCCGGCGCGGGTTCCCGCCCGCCGTCCGCCGTCGCCCGCCGGGGTCCGCAGCGCACGCCGAGAGGCGGTGCCCCTGCTCGCGCAAGGGGCACCGCCTCTGGGAGTGCTGAGCTGCTAGAGCGCTGTGCCGGTGGTGAAGGTCCAGGTCACGCTCGCCAGCGGGTTGCCGGCGAGGTCCCGGATGCTGGTCGCTCCTCCGATGAGGTTGACCTGGTACCGCGTGCTGGCCGCGAGGGCAGCATTCGGGTTCACCGTGGCGACCCGCGTGGTCGCGTTGTAGCTCACCACCGCCGGCACCTGAGCGCCGGTCGACGCGTTCCGCAGGGTCACCGTTGCACCCGCGACCCCGGACACCGGCTCGCTGAAGGTCGCGGTCACGTTCGCGTTGCGGCGCACACCCAGGGCGCCCGTCGCCGGGGTCCGTGCGGTGACCGTCGGCGCCGGCCCCGTGGTGAACGACCAGGTCGTGGTCGCCAGAGGAGCACCTGCGAGGTCACGGATCGCGGTGGTCCCGCCGGTCAGGGTGACGGTGTAGCGGGTGTCCGGCGACAGGCTCGCCGTCGGGTTGAGGGTCCACCGGTTGCTGGTCGCGCTCTTCGTGACACTGCCCGCGACCACGGTCCCGGCGGGGTCCTTGACCTGGAAGGTGCCGGTACCGACCCCGTCGACCGCCTCGCTGAAGGTCGCCGTGAGATTCGCGGCCACCCCGACCGAGGTGGCGTTGACCGCAGGGGTCCTCGCCGTGACGGTCGGCGCCGCGTTGGGCGCCGGCACGGTCAGGGCCACCGCGTTGCTCGCGGCCGACGTGTTGCCGGCGGCGTCCAGCGCCCGAACCGTGAAGCTGTGCGTCCCGGCGGCCAGACCGCTCTGGCTGAAGGACGTGACGGTGCCGGCCAGCGCCCCGACCTGGGTGCCACCGCGGAACACCTGGTAGCCCGTGACGCCGACGTTGTCCCTCGCCGCCGTCCAGGTCAGGTTCGCCGTGCTGCCCGCCAACGAGCCCGACAGCGTCGGGGCCGACGGAGCGGTCGTGTCCGCAGGCGGCACGATGCCGGTGCCGGTCAGCGGCACGTTGACGACCTTGCCGTTGGAGTCGGTCACCCGCAGGTTCGCCGTCTTGCCGCCCGTCGTGGACGGCGCGAAGACGACACCGAGCTCGCACCCACCGTCCGGGAGCACCGGCGTCGTGCACGTGTTGTTCGGCCCGAGCCGGTAGGAGCCGGCGCTGGGGCCGGTGAGCGCCACCGACGCGACGGTCAACGGGCCGTTGCCGGTGTTGTGCAGCACGACGTTGCTCTCGGCCGAGGGCGTGGCCGTCGACTGGCTGCCGAAGGCCAGGGCGGTCGGCGGGGCCGGGTCCGCGACGACCATGACGGGCAGGTTGGAGCCCTGCAGGGCGACGGTCCGCGTGGCGACCGGGGTGTCGTCGGTGATCGTCAACGTGGCCGCCGAGCTCCTCCCGGCCTGCGGGGTGAACGTCACGTCGATGGTGCACCGCGCCCCGGCGTCGAGGGGGGCCGCGACGGGGCACGTGGTCGTCCGGCTGAACGCCTCGGCGTTCGCCCCGGCCACGGTGATGGCGCTGATCTGGACCGGGAACCTGCCGGTGTTGGCGTAGGTCAGCGTCCTGGTCACCGCTGGGCTGCCCGGGACGTCGCCGAAGTTGAGGGCGCCGGCACTGACCGCGGCGGTCGGCTGGCCGGTGTCGAACGTCTTGCCCTGCAGGATCAGCCTGTCGGTCTCGCGGCACGTGGGGACCGTGCTGCCGTCGACGTTGGTGCAGGTGCCGACGATGCCGGGGCCCTCGACCCGCATCTTGTTGAAGTCGTTGGGTGAGCCGACCACGGTGTGCGGCGTGGTGTTGTCGCCGATGAAGCCGGCCGGCGGGGCGCCCGCCGGGCTGCCGAACGTGTCCCAGGTGAGGAAGGGGCCGATCGGCCCGTTCAGGGCAGCGGTGAAGTTGCCCGGCACGGGAGTCGTCTCGAGACGGCAGCCCTTCGCCGGCTGCACGCGGCCGGCCGCGTCGGCGGTGCAGGTGTAGCTGCCGTACGGATCGGTGAACCGGTACGTTCCGCCGGCTCGCACCCCGGTGGCGATCGCCTGCCTGCGCATGAACGTGACCTCCTGCCCGGCGCCGGCGCCGGCGTAGGCCGCCTCCAGGGCCGCCTCCAGCGTGAAGTCCCCGAGGGTGGCGCTGGCGTGGAAGTAGAACGCCTCGGCGTCGCCGCCGGCGGCGTGGACGTCCTGGATCGGGTCCGGGCCGGCGAGGCAGTGGGGCAGGCCGTCCTGGCACAGTCCCAGGGCCAGGCCGTTGGCGTCCTGGTAGTAGCTGGGGAAGTGGCTCCCCGGGTCGACGGCGCCGACGCCGTCTGCCGGGAGCGCCGCCGAGGCCTGCCCCGGGGCGACGGCGGCGAGCGCCGCCAGGACCGTGACCGCGGCAGCCAGGGCCGCTACCGGACGACGGCCGGGGCCACCGGGTGCCCGCGAGCAGGACCGTTGAGACATGCGAACCTCCGAGTGCGTGGGTGCGACGGCGAGGTCACGGGTCATCGCAGAGGGAAAGTGTTCGAGGAACGGAGCCGGGTCGGCTCCCGTCCTGATGTCCGGGCTGCACTTCCTCCGCGTTTTCCGCGTCGGGAGTGAACGGCGTTAAAGTGAATAAACGACCTCGGGAAAACCTTGGGGAGGGAAGATCAGGTTTTGTCGTGTTCGCGCCGGGGCGCTGCCCGCGCGGGCCTGGCGTTTCCCGGGCTCGTCCCGCACGGCTGGCCCGTCGGGTTCGGATGTCGGGGACGGCGCAGCGCCGACCCCCGCACGTCCGGACAGGGAGGCGGGCTCAGCCGGGCCGGCGGCGCGGGGGCGGCGCGGAACCGCCGGGCCGGTCCAGGACGAGCCAGGCGCCGTCACCGGCCCGCACCGCCGTCCGCCAGCCGGTGCGGCGGCCCAGCTCCCGCAGGCGCGGCTCGTCGAAGGTCTGCAGGTGGCCGAAGACCGGGTCCGGGACGGGCTCGACCGGCACCGCGACCACCACCCGCCGCTCGGCGACCCGCAGCGCCTCGGCCAGCACGGCGTCCGAGCCGGCGCCGGGCAGGTGCTCCAGCACGTGCACCAGCAGCACCGTGCCGACCGCGCGGTCGGCCAGCGGCAGGGCAGCCGCCGTCGGCGCACACCACCTCGACGGCCCGGTCGAGCCGGCGGGCCTGGCGGGCCAGCAGCCCGGCCGACGCACGACAGGTCGCGCGGCGAGCAGCGGTGCGCCCGGCTGGGCCGCCCAGCTGAGCGGGAGGAAGCCGAAGCAGGTACCGACGTCGAGCACGCTCGGCCCGCAGGACAACGCCTGCGCCTGCCGCCAGATGCGCCGGAAGCAGGCGAGCGTGCCGGCCCCGGGCGGCGCGCTGTCGCCGACGGCCGCCCGTCCGGACTCGATCCGGGCCAGGGTGGCGTCGTAGAAGCGGTCCCAGGCGGTGTCCCGGTCGGGTGGCCGGCCTCGACGAGTGCGACGAAGGCCCGCTCGAAGGCGACCAGGTCCCCGGGCGGGGGGCCGTGCCGGCCGGCGACCAGGGCGTCGGCCAGGTCGACGTCGAGCAGTCCCGGCGAGGCGGTCACGTGAGGACGTCGGTCAGCGTGCGCACCGTGCTGTCCAGCCCCTGCAGGTCGCGGACCACCTCGACCCGGTCGCAGAGCCTGCTGTAGGCGGCCATGTCGCAGGAGCCGAGGTCCCAGGAGTACCGGGGCTCGGGGGAGAGCCAGACGACCCGGCGGCTCTGCCGGCGCATCTGCTCGAAGGCCTCCAGCCCCGGGTCCCGGCCGCCGTTGCGGCCGTCGCCGAGCACGATCAGCGTGGTGCGCCGGGTCAGCGCCGACAGGTGCTCCTCGGCGAAGGCGGAGAAGACCGCGCCGTAGTCCGACGACGCGTCGACGTCGAGCAGCTCGGACCCGAAGACCAGGCCGAGCGCCTCCTCCAGCCCGTGCGTCTCGAACGGCGCCGTCACGTCGGTGAGCGTGTCGACGAAGGCGTACGTGCGGACCCGGGGGAACAACCGCTGCAGGCCGTGCACCAGGTGGAAGGTGAAGCGGGCGCTGTTGCGCACGGACATGCTGGCGTCGGCCAGCACCACCAGGCGGGGCTTGTCCTCCTTGCGCGAGGTGGTGACCGGCAGGAACGGCACCCCGTCGAAGCGCATGTTGCGGGCCATCGTCCGGCTGACGTCGATCCGGCCGGTCGCCGCGGGGCGCTTGCGGTGCGTCAGGGCGCCCTTCACCGACCGGCCGAGCCGGGCCAGCACCTCCTCGAGGTCACGCCGCTCCCGCTCGCTGATCCGCTCGCGGAACACCGGGGTCCCGTCGGCGGTGTCCACCTCCAGGCCGAGGGCCAGGAAGCGCTCCAGATGCCGCTTGAGCAGCTCGGGCAGGTCGGCCACCAGGCCCTCGAGGTCGACCCCGCGCAGGTGCTCGGGCACCGGGGTGTCGTCCTGCGCGGCCAGCAGCTCCTGCAGCGCCATCCCCTCGGCCACCGACAGCTCGGCGTCGACGGAGGTCGCCGACGCGGGTGCGAGGTCCTTGGCGGCGCCCGCGTTGTGCAGCCGGCGTGGTCTCCAGCTGCACCCCGGCCAGGCCGTCCTTCTCGGCGCGTCTGGTCGGCGTTGAGCACGATCTCGTCGGTCATCGAGGCGAGGTCGATCTTGTTCGCCTCCTGGTGCAGGTTGTACGACGACGCGAGGTCCTCCTCGTCGAAGTACTCCCGGATGTCCACCGGCTCGTCGTGGTTGTGCCCGGTCTGCGGCTCCGGGCTGGGCTGCTCGGACAGCGTGAAGTCGTGCAGCTGCGCCGGTGTCCTGCAGGTCGTCGTGCGCGTGGTCGTGCCCGTGCCCCGCTCGTCCGGCGGCGACCGGCTGCAGCCGGAAGAACAGGTCGAACAGCTCCGCGAACACCGCCAGGTCGCGGGACTCCTTGACCAGGGCGGCCTCCAGCGCCATGCCGGACCGGGTCGCGCCGGGTCAGGCCGACGGCGGCCAGCGCGCGCGCGGCGTCCTCGACCTCGGCGACCGACAGCCGGACCCCGCGCTCGCGCAGCACGGACGCGAAGCGCAGGACGGTCTCGTCCACCGGCCGCTAGCGCCTGTTGAAGGCGGAGCGGCCGCCGTAGTAGTTGCCGTGCCGGCCGGCGCGGTCCTTCTCGGCCCGGGCGGTGACGCCCTCCTGCGTGCGCTCGGCGGCCGGGCGCACCCGGGGGCGGCCGGCGTGGTCCCGGGCCCGGCGCGTGCGGGAGGTCGGAGTCGTGGTGCGGCCCGTGGCCCGTGCTCGCCGTGGTCGTGCGCCCCGTGACCGTGCCGGGCCGGGTCTCCCACCGGCCGGGCGACGGCCGGCGGCCCGGTTCGGGTCGTGCAGGGCGCGCACCTTGGACAGCGCGGTGCCGACGTCCTTCTCGTACTTCAGGACGACGGAGATCGTCCGCGACAGCACCGCCGGGTCGAGCGTCTCGGCGTTCAGCACCGCGAGGGTGCGGGCCCAGTCGACGGCCTCGGAGATGCTCGGGGACTTGCGCAGGTCGAGGCCGCGCAGCTCGTGCAGCGACGTCGACCAGGTCCGCGCACCAGCGCCTCGGTCGAGCCCGGTGTTCTTGCTGGCGATGATGTCGAGCTCGCGCTCGCGGCCCGGGTACTCCAGCGTCAGGTGCAGGCACCGTCGCTTGAGCGCCGACGACAGGTCGCGGGTGTTGTTGCTGGTCAGCAGGACGTACGGCTGCGACACGGCGGTGAACGTGCCGATCTCGGGGACCGAGACCTGGAACTCGGCGAGCAGCTCGAGCAGCACGGCCTCGAGCGCCTCGTCGGCGCGGTCGACCTCGTCGATGAGCAGCACCACCGGCTCCGGGGACCGGATGGCGTCGAGCAGCGGCCGGGCCGCCAGGAAGCGCTCGGAGAAGAACAGGCTCTCCTGGGCGGCTGACGGCGTCGACGGCCTCGGCGAGGTCGTGCGCCTCGCCGAGCAGCTCGGCGATCTTGTCGCGCAGGATCTGGGTGTACAGCAGCTGCTTGCCGTAGTCCCAGTCGTACAGCGCCTTGGTCTCGTCCTGGCCCTCGTAGCACTGCAGGCGCACCAGCCGCCGCCCGGTCGCCAGGGCCAGCGTCTTGGCCAGCTCGGTCTTGCCGACGCCGGCCGGCCCCTCGAGCAGCAGCGGCTTGTCCAGCCGCGACATCAGGAAGACGCTGGTGGCCAGCCGCTCGTCGGCGAGGTAGCCGTGCTCGCCGAGCGCGCGCACCACGTCGTCGACGTCGGCGAACTGCGGGCCACGTCGGCGTCGCCGGACGGTCTTCCAGGGGGTCAGGCGGTTCTCCGATCGCGGTCGACGGCGCTCCTGCGGGGCAGGCGGGTGACGGCAGTGCGCGGAGGGGGAGGGCCCGGGCGCGGCCGGCCTCCCCCTCCGGGCTCGCTACAGGAAGTCGTCCAGCGAGCCGTTCATGCAGTGGTCGATGACCGGCCGGACGTTGTCGAACGTGCACTCCTTGGCGTTGCCCGGCGTGCAGGCGTCGCCGAGCACGTGGTAGGTGATGCGGTCGACGTCGGGGTCGTCGCCCTTGATGACCGCGGCGTTGGCGTAGTACTGCGTCGGCCCGACGCCCAGGCGGTTCTTGCTGTAGCTGTCCTGGGTGACGTCGACGAAGCGCTCCGGGATGCCCACGTCGCGCAGCAGCCGGACCGCGGCGGCCTTAGCGCCGCGTCGGCCGCCTGACCTTGGTCATGCCGTGCGTGTCGACGCCCATCGCCTCGGCGATGTCGGCGAAGCGCCCGTAGGCGGCCGGCATGTTGAACGCCCACACGCGGGGCAGCGCGATCGCGTTGTTCAGCCCGTGGTGGGTGTCGTAGAAGGCCGACACCGCGTGCGAGATCGAGTGGATGATGCCGAGGCCGCCGGAGTTGAAGGCCTGCGCGGCGATGTACTGCGCGTACATCATCCCCTCGCGGCCCTTGAGGTCCTGGCCGTTCCAGACCGCCTCGCGCAGGTTCTCCGATCGTGAGCTTGATGGCCCGGATCGCGTTGCCGAGCGAGGGCTCGAAGTTGAGCCGCGAGACGTACGGCTCGGAGGCGTGCGCCAGCACGTCGAAGCCGCACTGCGCGGTGTAGTCGACCGGGCAGTCGAAGTAGAGCACCGGGTCGTCGATGGCGAGCGTCGCGATCGCGGCGTCGTCGAAGGCGACGTACTTGTGCGGGTTGTCGGGGTCGGTCGTGGTGTCGGTGATGACGTAGGCCCACGACGTCTCCGAGCCGGTGCCGGCCGTCGTCGAGACGGCGATGTGCGGCGGGTTCTTCATGTTCTCGGACTTGTTGAAGCCCTCGAACTCGTTGACGTTGCGGCCGTCGTGCGCGACCGAGACGCGGGCGCCCTTGCAGGCGTCGTGGCTCGAGCCGCCGCCGATCGAGACGAAGCTGTCGCACGTGTTCTTCTGGTAGAGCGCCACGGCGTCCATGACGTTGTAGTCCTTGGGGTTGGACTCGACCTGGTCGTACAGGACCGGGTCGAGCCCGTGGTACTTCAACGACTCGACGATCTTGTGGACGATGTCGGTACCGCGCAGCCCGGAGGTCATCACCAGCGGCTTGGAGAAGCCGAGCTTGATGGCCTCCGGCCCGATCAGCTCGTGGGCGCCCGGACCCATGAGGGCCTTCGGGAAGGCGTGGAACTCCTTGATGGGGAAGGGCTTGAGCAGCTCTTCGACCTGCATGGCGACGTCCTCTCTGGGTCTGGCCCGGCGGGCCAGAGCCGGACGCTAGGCAGGCGCCGCGCCGCTGGACAGCCCCCGCGGCCAACCCTGACCGGTACGCCGCGCACTGCGCCGCAACGGCCGGGGGACCGGCCTGTCCGATCGGACAGCCCGGCGCCTCAGTCCGCCCAGGACCCGTCCAGCGCGCGCAGCGCCGCGTCCAGCAGCGCGGACAGGTCGGCCTGCGGGTCCGACAGCCACTGCTCGTACGCCGTCAGCGCCGCTCCGAGGTAGAGGTGCCCGACGAGCTGGGGCAGCAGCTCGCCGGGGTCCCGGCCGAGCCGGCCGGCCGCGAACTCGGCGATCACCGAGCGCCAGGCCGCGTACCGCAGCGTGCTGTGCGCCTGCAGCGCCGGCACCGTGAGGATCAGCGTCATCCGGTCGCGGTGCCAGTCCACCCCGCCGGGCGGCAGCGCGTTGAAGGCCAGCACGGCCTCGCGCAGGGCGTCGAGCAGCGGCTGGCCGGGGTCGGTCGCGGCGAGCCGGTCGCGCAGCGCGCGCAGCCCGTCGTCGAAGTCGCCCCACAGCACGTCGTTCTTGGAGGCGAAGTAGCGGAAGAAGGTGCGGCGCCCGATGCCGGCCGCGGACGCGATGTCGTCGACCGTCGTCGCCTCGAAGCCGCGGGCCGCGAACAGCTCCCGGGCGACGTGCTCGAGCTCCTCGCGGGAGGTGGCCGCGGGACGTCCGGGGCGAGCGGTGAGGTCGTCGTGCAGCACGGCCCTCCTTCGCCCGTCCGAACGGAGGGGTAGGCAGCGGCACTCGGTGCCGTTACTGTGTCCCCTCGTGACGCCGGTCACAACGACCGGCCCGTCCACAGGAGGATGCATGGACAGCACCGCCACCGTCGAGCCGACCCGCGTCGAGGACGCCCCGGCCGAGGCCGCCGTGGAGCAGGACCTGCTGGTGGAGGACGTGTCGATCGACGGCATGTGCGGCGTCTACTAGCCCGCCGCACCCCGTCCTCATGACCTCCGCGACCGTGCTGGACGCCGCCTGGGACGTGCACCCGCAGGTGTCGGTGCGGCCGGAGTCCTTCGGCGCGCTGCTGTACCACTTCGGCACCCGGCGGCTGTCGTTCCTCAAGGACCGGCGGCTGCTCGACGTGGTGCAGCGGCTCCCCGAGGCGGCCACCGCCCGGGAGGCCTGCGCCGCGGCCGGCCTCGAGCCGGCGGACCTGCCCGCCTACGAGAAGGCGCTGGCGCAGCTCGCCGCCACCGACATGATCTGCCCGCGATCCCGGCCTCAGGAGCGCCCGTGACCACGACCGCCGTCCCGCTCGTCGACCACTTCGCGCTCGGCCTCGACGCGCCGATCTGCCTGACCTGGGAGCTCACCTACGCCTGCAACCTGGCCTGCTCGCACTGCCTGTCGAGCTCGGGGCGGCGCGACCCGCGTGAGCTGAGCACCGCGGAGTGCAAGGCGGTGATCGACGAGCTGCAGCGCATGCAGGTCTTCTACGTCAACATCGGCGGCGGCGAGCCGACCGTGCGCAGCGACTTCTGGGAGCTGCTCGACTACGCGACCGCCCACGACGTCGGCGTGAAGTTCTCCACGAACGGCATCAAGATCGACGCCGAGGCGGCCCGTCGGATCGCCGCCAACTCCTACGTGGACATCCAGATCTCGATCGACGGGGCGACCCCCGAGGTCAACGACGCGGTGCGCGGCGAGGGCTCGTACGACACGGCCGTGCGGGCGCTGCAGCACCTGTCCGACGTGGGCGTGCAGGCCAAGCTGTCGGTCGTCTGCACCCGCTACAACATCGGCCAGCTCGACCAGTTCAAGGCGATCGCCGACCGGTTCGGCGCGCAGCTGCGGCTGACCCGGCTGCGGCCGTCGGGTCGCGGCGCCGACGTCTGGGACGACCTGCACCCGACGCAGGCGCAGCAGCGCGAGCTCTACGACTGGCTGCGTGCTGCACGGCGAGGGCGTGCTGACCGGGGACTCGTTCTTCCACCTGGCGGCCTACGGCGAGGCGCTGCCGGGGCTGAACCTGTGCGGCGCCGGCCGGGTGGTCTGCCTCATCGACCCGGTGGGCGACGTCTACGCCTGCCCGTTCGCCATCCACGACCAGTTCCACGCCGGCAACGTCCGGGCCGAGGGGGGCTTCGCCCGCGTCTGGCGGGAGAGCGAGCTGTTCCTGGAGCTGCGCGAGCCGCAGAGCGGCGGCGCGTGCGCCGGCTGCAGCGCCTACGACGCCTGCCGCGGCGGCTGCATGGCCGCGAAGTTCTTCACCGGGCTGCCCCTGGACGGGCCGGACCCGGAGTGCGTCAAGGGCTACGGCGAGCTGGCCCTGAGCAAGGTCACCCCCGGGGCGGCGCCGAAGCCGTCGCTGGACCACTCGCACCGCGGTGGCGTCAAGGGCGGGCCGGTCCCGCTGACCCTGTCGGTCCGCCGGCCGGACAAGGCCTGCGACGAGAGCCCGCTCGCCGGCCTCTCGCTCTGACCCCCGAACGTCTCCCGAGAGGAACGCCGCATGGCCCAGGCCTGGTTCGAGACCGTCGCCGAGGCGCAGCGCCGCGCCAAGAAGGCGCTGCCGCCGTCGGTCTACATGGCGCTGGTCGCCGGCTCCGAGCGCGGGCGGACCCTGCGGGACAACTGCGAGGCGTTCAGCGAGCTCGGGTTCGCCCCGCACGTCGCCGGGCTGTCCACGCTCGCGGGACCTGTCGACGACCGTGCTGGGGCAGGAGCTCGCGCTGCCGGTGCTGATCTCGCCGACCGGCGTGCAGGCCGTGCACCCGGACGGGGAGGTGGCCGTGGCCCGGGCCGCGGCCGCGCGGGGCACCGGCGCTGGGCCTGTCGCTCCTTCGCCAGCAAGTCGGTGGAGGAGGTCGTCGCCGCCAACCCGAAGACCTTCTTCCAGCTGTACTGGTCGGGCTCGCAAGGACGTCATCGCAGGCCGCATCGAGCGGGCGCAGGCGGCCGGGGTCGCCGGGCATCATCGTCACGCTGGACTGGTCGTTCTCCCAGGGCCGCGACTGGGGCAGCCCGCACATCCCCGAGCAGCTCGACCTGAAGACGATGGCGCGGTTCGCGCCGGAGGCGCTGCGCCGGCCGGCGCTGGGCGCTGCGCTGGGCCCGCAGCGGGGCGCTGCCCGACCTCACCGTCCCGAACATGGCGCCGCCCGGCACGCCGGCCCCGACGTTCTTCGGCGCGTACGGCGAGTGGATGCAGACCCCGCTGCCGACCTGGGAGGACCTGCGCTGGCTGCGGGAGCAGTGGGACGGCCCGCTCATGCTCAAGGGCGTCATGCGGATCGACGACGCCCGGCGGGCCGTCGACACCGGCGTCGACGCGATCTCGGTGTCCAACCACGGCGGCAACAACCTCGACGGCACGCCGGCGTCGATCCGGGCGCTGCCCGCGGTCGTCGACGCCGTCGGCGACCAGGTCGAGGTGCTGCTGGACGGCGGGATCCGCCGCGGCAGCGACGTGGTCAAGGCCGTCGCGCTCGGTGCCCGGGCCGTGATGATCGGCCGCGCCTACCTCTGGGGGCTCGCCGCGAACGGCCAGGCCGGCGTCGAGAACGTGCTGGACATCCTGCGCAGCGGCATCGACTCGGCGCTGCTCGGCCTGGGCCGGGCCTCGGTGCGCGACGCTCACCCGCGACGACGTCCTCATCCCGGAGGGCTTCGAGCGCCGGCTGGGAGCGGCCGAGCCCGCGACGCCGTGACGGCCCGGTGAGCCGGCTGGTCGACCTGACCTGGCCGGAGGCGGCGCAGCACCGCGCCTGCGTGCTGGTGGTGCCGGTGGGCGCCACCGAGCAGCACGGCCCGCACCTGCCGCTGTCCACCGACACCGACATCGCCTCGGCGCTGGCCGCCCGGGTGTCCGGGCGCGGCGACGTGGTGCTCGCGCCGGCGGTCGCGTACGGCGCCAGCGGTGAGCACCGCGGCTTCGCCGGCACGCTGTCGATCGGTCAGGCGGCGCTCGAGCTGCTGCTCGTCGAGCTGGTCCGGTCGGCCACCGACACCTTCGGCCGCGTGCTGCTGCTGAACGGGCACGGCGGCAACGTCGCACCGCTGGGCCGGGCGGTCGCCCTGCTGCGCGCCGAGTCCCGCGACGTGCGGACGTTCTCCCCGCGCTGGCCCGGTGACCCGCACGCCGGGCGGACCGAGACCTCGGTGCAGCTCGCGCTGGCGCCGGCGCGGGTCCGGCTCGCGGCACGCTGCCGCCGGGGCCACCGCACCGCTCGCCGACGCTGCTGCCGGCGCTGCGCCGGGACGGCGTCCGGGCGGTCAGCCCGAACGGGGTGCTCGGCGACCCCGCCGGCGCGCACGCCGGCGAGGGCAGCCGGCTGCTGGACGGCCGCCGCCGCCGAGCTCGCCGCGCTGCTCGACGGGTGGGCCGGGGTGAGCCGGGTCGCGCTGGTGACCGGCGCGGCCCGCGGGATCGGCGCGGCCACCGTCCGGGCGCTGGCCGCCGACGGCTGGCAGGTGGTCGCGCTGGACCGGTGCGCCGACGACCCGCGGCTGCCGTACGCCCTCGGCACCCGCGCGGAGCTGGACGCGGTCGCGGCGGTGCGCACCCGGCCGGGTGCTGGCCGTGGCCGGGGACGCCTGCGACGCCGACGTGCTGGCCGGTGCGGTCGGGCTCGCCGTCGAGCGGTTCGGCGGGCTGGACGCCGCGATGGCGGTCGCCGGCGTCGTGGCCGGCGGCGTACCGCTGTGGGAGCAGGACGCCGCGCAGGTCGAGGCCGTGCTGCAGGTCGACCTGACGGCCGTGGTGACGCTCGCCCGGGTCGCGGTGCCGGCGCTGCTGGCGCGGCCGGCGCCGCGGTCCGGGCGCTTCCTGGCGGTGGCGTCGGCGGCCGCCGTCCGCGGGCTGCCGATGCTGGCCGCCTACTGCGCGGCGAAGGCCGGGGTGACCGGGCTGGTCCGGGCGCTCGCCGTGGAGCTCGGCGGGACCGGCGTCACCGCGAACGCGGTCAGCCCGGGCTCGACCGACACGCCGGTGCTGGCCGAGAGCGCCCGGCTGTACGGCCTGTCCGGCGCCGCCGAGTTCGCCGGGCAGCAGCCGCTTGCCCGGCTGCTCGAGCCGGCCGAGGTGGCCCGGGCGCTGGTCTGGCTGGCGGGGGAGGGCAGCGGGGCGGTCACCGGTGCGGTGCTGCCGGTGGACGGCGGGCTCGCGCTGTGACGTCCGCGCCGGCGCCCGACGGTGCCCGGCCGGACGGGCCGGTGGCGCTGGACCGGGACGTCCGGCTGCTGGACGGCGGCCGGGTGCTGCTCGGCGGGGACCCGGGGCGGATGGTCCGGCTGAGCCCGCACGGGGCGGGCGCGCTGGCGCAGCTGGCCGGCGCCGCGGAGCGCCCGCCGGCCGTCCGCCGGCTGGCCCGGACGCTGCTCGACGGGGGCCTGGCGCACCCGCGTCCCCAGCCCGGCCCGGCCGGGGACGTCACGGTGGTCGTGCCGGTCCGGGACCGGGCGGCGGAGCTGGACCGCTGCCTCGGCGCGCTGGGCCGGCAGGTGCCGGTGCTGGTGGTCGACGACGGCTCGCGCGATCCGGCGGCGGTCGCGGCGGTGGCCGCCCGGCACGGCGCGCGGGTGCTGCCGCTGGCGGTCAACGGCGGGCCCGGCGCGGCGCGCAACGCCGGGCTGGCCGCCACGTCGAGCCCGCTGGTGGCGTTCGTCGACAGCGACTGCCGCCCGGGTCCGGGCTGGCTGGGCGCCCTGACCGGGCACTTCGCCGACCCGGTGGTGGCGGCGGTGGCCCCCCGGGTCGCGGGGCGACGCCGGCCACGGCGGGCTGCTCGGGCGGTACGCCGCGGCCCGGGGCCCGCTGGACATGGGCCCGCGGGAGGCCCGGGTCCGCCCCGGCGGGCGGGTGCCGTACGTGCCGACCGCGGTGCTCGTGGTGCGCCGGGCCGCGCTGGGCGGCGTCGGCGTTCGACCCGTCGCTGCGGTACGGCGAGGACGTCGACCTCGTCTGGCGGCTGCACGACGCGGGCTGGCAGGTGCGCTACGACCCGCGGACCCGGGTGCCGCACGCCGAGCCGGACCGGTGGTGGCCCTGGCTGGTCCGCCGCTACCGCTACGGCACGTCGTCGGCGCCGCTGTCGGCACGGCACGGCGCGCGGCTGGCGCCGCTGGTCGTCCCGCCCTGGCCGACGGCCTGCTGGCTGCTGCTGCTGTCCCGCCGGCCGCTGCCGGCGCTGCTGGCCGGGGCCGTCCCGGCGGTCCGGCTGCACCGCACGCTGCGCCGCACCGGGCTGCCGGCGGCCACCTGCGCCCGGGTCGCCGGGTCGGCCACCGCCCGCGGCGTGCTGTCGACCGCGGCGGGGCTCGGCGGCGCGGGGACCGTCCTGACCGGGCCGGTGCTGCTGGGGCTGCTCGGGAGCCGGCGCTGCCGGGCGGCGGCCGCGGCGGCGCTGCTCGTCCCGCCGCTGGTCGAGTGGCAGCAGCGACGGCCCGCCGTCGGACCGGCCCGGTGGGCGCTGCTGCGGCTCGTCGACGACCTGGCGTACGCGGCCGGGGTCTGGCGGGGGTGCCTGACCGGACGCACCCTCGCGCCGCTGCGGCCGCGGACGTCCCGGCCGTCCTGACGCCCGGACGCCGGCGTCGCAACCGCCCGGCCGTGTCGGGCAGACTGCGGCCCATCACCCCGGCCGCCGCGGGCCGACCGCCCGGGGCCGCCCGCCCGACCCCGACGCTCCGGCGTCACGCCCTCAGGAGCAGACATGAGCGTCGGCCTGGTCGCCTTGCTCGACGACGTGGCCGTTCTCGCCAGGGCGGCCGCGGCCTCGCTCGACGACATCGGCGCGGCCGCCGGCCGGGCGAGCACGAAGGCCGCCGGCGTGGTCGTCGACGACGCCGCGGTGACGCCGCAGTACGTCCGCGGCCTGGCCGCCGAGCGCGAGCTGCCGATCATCCGCCGGATCGCGGTCGGCTCGCTGCGCAACAAGCTGCTGGTGATCCTGCCGGTGGCCCTGCTGCTCAGTCAGGTGCTGCCCGTGGTGCTCACGCCCGTCCTCATGCTCGGGGGCACCTACCTGTGCTACGAGGGCGCGCACAAGGTGTGGGAGAAGGTCGGCGGCGGCCACGGGGGCGACGCGGCGGCGGGCCACGGCGGGCCCGCCGGCGCGACCGAGCCGGCCCTTCCGGACGAGGACGCGGTCGTCTCCGGCGCCGTCCGCACCGACTTCATCCTCTCGGCCGAGATCATGGTCATCGCGCTCGACACGGTCACCGACCAGCCGTTGCCGGCCCGGGCGGCGATCCTCGCGGTGGTCGCGGTGGCCATCACTGCGCTGGTCTACGGCGCTGTCGGCCTGATCGTGAAGATGGACGACCTCGGCCTGGCCCTGGCCCAGCGCCCCTCCGCCGGCCTCGCCCGGCTGGGCCGCGGCCTGGTCGCGGGGATGCCCACGCTGCTGGCGGCGCTCGCCGTCGTCGGCACCGCCGCGATGCTCTGGGTCGGCGGGCACATCCTGCTGCTCGGTGTCGACGAGCTCGGCTGGCACGCTCCCTACGACCTGGTGCACTCCGCCGCGGAAGCGGTCGGTGAGGCTCTCGCCGCGCTCGGCGGGCTCGTGGCGTGGCTGGTCGAGACACTGGCCAGCGCCGCCGTCGGCCTCGCGGTCGGCGCCGTCGTGGTGCTCGTGGTCACCCTCGTCAGCCGGGCGCGGGGCACGACCGGGCCGGCCTCCTGACCGCACGCCGGCGGCCTGGCGGCGGGCCGGGGGAGGGCCGCTGCGGCCACGGACGTCCCGGCCGTCCGGACGCCCGCGGCCTTCTCGCGACCGCAGGTCGCGCCGGATCTGCCCCCGTCCGGGTGATCCCGAGGAAATCCCGAGGTCGGCTTGAGAGCGTCGCCTGGTAACCGCTGGAGCGCGCGGCGTGGCTTGCTTGTCGAGCCGACAGGCTCGTCGTGACGTCCCCGCCGCGCGACAGCGGACCAACCGACCGGGGGTCCCATGTCCGCATATCCGTCGAGCGAACCGCCCACGCGCTCTCGTCCGGACTGGCGGGACCGGCGCGGCCTGCCGGCACTGCTGGCCGGGATCGTCGCCGTGTCGAGCGTGGCGGTGGTGCTGACCGCGGGCACCGCCTCCGCCGCCGTACCCACCTTCCCCGACAACCTGCTGGTCTTCCCCAACCGGGACTTCGTGACCGTCGAGGGCTTCGCCGGGCACGCCGGCCAGACCGCCACCGTGACCGTCGAGCGGCCGAACGCGGGCGTGATCGGCTCTGCGCAGGGGGTCGTGTCCGGCGGCGACGTGGCGTTCGAGGTGAACCACCCGGGCGGCGTCTGCTGGGGCAATGGCACCAACGTTCAGGTGACCCCGGACATCCGGCCGGGCGACAAGGTGTCGATCAGCTTCGGCGGGACGCCCGCCGGCGACACCACCGTGCAGGACGCCTTCGTGACCGACCAGGGGCGCGCCACGCTGTCGGCGGGTGACACGACGCTGACGGTGACCGGGCACATCGGATCCGACGTGATCCGGGGCAACACCGAGCAGCGGATCATCGAGCCGGAGCTGCGCAACACCGCGGTCGCCCGGCGGGACATCCGGGCCGTGCCCGGCCCGCCGGCCCGCGACGCCAACAACAGCTACACCTCCGACCTGGCCTTCAACGGCGACACCTTCACCGCGACGTACGTCTTCGACGACCCCGCCGTCGCGCGGGTGGCAGCCGGCGCCAGCCTCGGGGAGCGGCTGCTGTCCTGGCAGCTCACCGATGCCGCGGCCAACCGGCAGGGCGTGACCATCGCGGAGGCCGGCGAGCCCGGCGGCCCCGGCATGGGCGGCTGCCCGAACGGGCCGCTGCAGTCCGGGCCGCCGGCCCCGACCGACATCCGCGCGGTGGCGGTCAGCGGCGGGGCCAGGCTCACCTGGACACCCGCGGTGGCCGTTCCGGGCACGCGGCCGATCACCGGCTACCGGGTGACCGCGGTCGCGCAGACCACGACCAACAACGAGCGGGCCGAGATCGGCCGCCGGATCAGCGGCCAGCCGGCCACCGGGACGACGCTGACCGGCCTGGCGGCCGGGGAGACCTACGACATCGAGGTCGTCTCCGTCAGTGACGTCGGGCAGACCTTCCCGCCGGTCACGGTGCACGTGGAGACCGACGTCACCGCGCCCGTTCTCAGCGCCAGCCCGGCCGGCGGGTCGTTCGCCGTCGCGCAGCGCGTCACGCTGTCCTCCAACGAGGCGGGCACGGACCTGTACTACTCGACCGACGGCTCCGACCTCATCGTCAACGACACGCTGAGCGACACCGCGGTCCGCTACACCGGTCCGGTCGACATCACCGCGAACACGGTGCTCAAGTACGTGGGTTACGACCCGGCCGGGAACGTCGGCAGCGGGCAGCAGACCTACACGATCACCAACACGCCCGTCCCGGCGGCGCCGACCCTCGCGCCGCCCACCGTCGGCCAGGGCACCGTCGCGCTGAGCTGGACCCCGGCGGACAGCCTCGCGACGAGCTTCGGTGTGCAGGTGTACGACGCGGCCGGCAGCACCCCGGTCGGCGCGCTGCGGACCACCGCTGACGCCGCGACCACGACGATGACCATCACCGACCTGACGCCCGACACGGCGTACCGCTACACCGTCCTCGCCAGGAACGCCAACGGCGACAGCCCGGAGTCGAACAAGGTGGGCCCGGCCGGCCCGCAGGGCGCCGTGGTGGCCAACGCCGGACCCGACCAGACCGTCGCCCGGCAGGCCGGCCCGACGACCATCACGCTGGACGGTTCGGGGTCCACGGCGGGGGCGACCTACCGCTGGACGCAGCTGTCCGGCGACCCGGTGACCTTCCCCGGCGGCCGGACGGTGGCGTCGACGACGGCGCGGCTGCCGGTGTTCAGCAGCGCCAACGGGTCCACCAACAACCCGCTGACCTTCCAGCTCTCCGTCACGGTGGGCACCAACAAGAGGACCGACGAGGTCACGATCACCATCGAGCCGGACCAGCTGGCCGTCACCACGGCCCGGTGGAAGGCCGGGGACTTCCGGGTCGTCGGTGTCAACACCGTCGTCGGCGCCACCGTCCGGGTGCACTCCGGCAGCCCGACCGGTCTGGTGCTCGGCCAGACGGTCTCGACGGCGGCGGTGGCGCCGGCCACCGGCGGCGACATCAACCTGCGGCTGCGCAACGGCGCGGCCCCGGCCAGCAACCCGGGCCAGATCTGGCTCGAGTCCACCGCTGGTGGCACGACCGGCCCGTTCCCGGTCAGCTAGCTCCCTGCCCGTCCCCGAGGGCCCGTCGCGACCGCGACGGGCCCTCGGCCGTCCCGGGCCGTGCGGACGTGCTGTCCCCGCCGGACCTGGGTCCGGCGGTGACCCGCCGGGCCGCCCCTGCGCACTCGGACATGACAGTTCCGTGAAGGTGGCGACCCGTCCGGTCGTTCTGCGCAACGGTGCCCGAACCGACCGCACGCGGGCCTGGGTTCGGGCAGAGCACGACGCACGGACCGGACCCCCGGTGCGGACCACTGGACCGGGGGGTCGCATGTCCTTGGATCGGAACGCTCTCGCTCACCCATCTCCGCACCGACGCCGCCGGCGGGGGCTCCCGGCGCTCGTCGCCGGGGCCGTCGCCGTCGCCACCGTCGGGGTGGTGCTGTCGGCCGAGCCGGCCTCGGCGGCGCCACCGACGTTCCCCGACAACCTCGTCGTCTTCCCCGACCGTGACTTCGTCTCGGTGGAGGGGTATTCGGCCCGGGCCGGCCAGAAAGCCCTGCTGACCGTCGACCGGGCGGGGGAGGGCCGGATCGGCGCGACCACCGCCACGGTGTCCGGCACCGACGTGGCCTTCGAGGTCAACCACCCCGGCGGCGCGTGCTGGGGGGCGGGCGTGGGGCCCGCGGTCACCCCGGACATCCGGCCCGGGGACGTCGTGACGCTGCACTTCGACGGGCAGGCGGTCGCCGACACGGTCGTGCAGGACGGCTACGTCACGGACGGCAGCGAGCTCGCCGCCGACGGCCGGACGCTCACCGTGACCGGCCACCTCAGCGGCAGCGTCAATCCCGCCTTCACCGAGCAGCGGATCGTCGAGCCGGCCCTCAAGGACACCGCCGTCGGGCGGCGCGACATCCGGGCGTTGCCAGGCGGTCCGGTCGCCGACGACAGCGGCGCCTACACCTCCGCGCTCACCTTCAGCGGCGACACCTTCACCGCCACGTACGTCTTCGCCGACCCGCAGGTCGCGGCGATCGCCGACGCCGCGTCCTTCGAGCGGCTGCTGTCCTGGCAGGCCACCGACAACGACGCCAACCGCCAGGGGCTGACCATCGCCGAGTTCGGCGAGTCCGGCGGACCTGGCTTCGGCGGCTGCCCGAACGGGCCGCTGGAGGCCGGTCCGAGCGCCCCGACCGACGTCCGCGCGGTGACGGTCGCCGGCGGCGTGCGGGTGACCTGGACGCCGGCCACCCGGATCGCCGGCACGCCGCCGATCGACGGCTACGAGGTGACCGCTGCGGGTCGCACCGTCGTCGACGGGCAGTCGGTCACGTCCGGCATGCGGATCCGCGGCCAGGCCGCGAGCGGGACGACCCTGACCGGGCTGTCGCCCGACGAGACGTACGACATCGAGGTGGTGTCGATCAGCAGCGCGGGCCGGACCGTGCCGCCGGTGGTCGTGCAGGTGGAGACCGACACGACCGACCCGGTGATCACAGCCTCGCCCGGGCCCGGTGAGTACCGGACCGCGCAGCAGGTGACGCTCGCGTCCAACGAGCCGGGCACCGACATCTACTACACCGTCGACGGCTCCGACCCGACGAGCGGCGCCGACCCCGCACCGGAGGCGCTGCCGTACGCCGGGCCGATCGAGATCACCGCCGACACGCCGGTGCTGCGCTACGTCGCGTTCGACCCGGCCGGCAACGCCGCACGCGGTGAGTTCGCCTACCGGATCACCGACACGCCGCTGCCGGCCGCGCCGCGGATCACCGGGTCGAGCGTCGGTACGGGTTCGGTGACCCTCACCTGGCAGCCGGGCGACGCCGCCGACGACACGTTCGCGGTGCGGGTCTTCGACGACCCGGCCGGGCCGGTCCTCCGGGAGGAGGCCACGGACGGGTCACCCACCATCGTGACGGGGCTGACCGAGGGCACGCCGTACTGGTTCGCCGTCGTGGCGGGCAACGCGAACGGCGAGACGTCCTCGGCACAGGTCGGGCCGCTGACGCCGCAGGGCGCCGTCGTCGCGGCCGCCGGGGCGGACCAGACCGTGGTCCGGCAGACCACGCCGACCGAGGTCACGCTCGACGGCAGCGGGTCGACCGCGTCCGGCGCCACGTACCTGTGGGAGCAGGTGCTCGCCGACCCGGGCGACCCGGACGCGGTGACGCTGACCAGCGCCGACACGCTCGCCCCGACGTTCACCCTGCCGGTCTTCGCCTCGCCGATGACCAACGACCCGCTGCGCTTCCGGCTCACGGTCACGGTGGACGGGGTGACCCGCACCGACGAGGTGCTGGTGACCCCGCAGCCGGACGAGATCGCGGTGTCCAGCGTGCGGTACCGCGCCCGCGACATGCGGATCCGCGGCACCGGAACGACCGCGGGCGCCACCGTCACGGTGCACGTCGACGGCCCGACCGGGCCGGTCATCGGGACGGCGGTGACCGTCGCAGCGGTGGCCCCGGAGACCGGCGCCGACTGGGAGCTGCGGCTGCGCAACGGGCAGGTCCCGCGGCCGAACCCCGGCTCGATCTGGGTCGAGTCGAACCTGGGCGGGACGACGGGCCCGGTCGCGACCAACTGACCTCCGGCCCCGAACGGCCTCCAGGGCCCACCGCGATGCGGTGGGCCCTGGAGTGCCGGTCGGCGAGGGAGCGGGCGACGGGAATCGAACCCGCGTAGTCAGTTTGGAAGACTGAGGCTCTGCCATTGAGCTACGCCCGCACGCGGACTGCCCCGTAGGCTGGGACGGCCACGCGGGGCGTAGCGTAGTGGCCAGCGCGCCTGCTTTGGGAGCAGGAGATCGGGAGTTCGACTCTCCCCGCCCCGACCGCGCGTTCCCCCGCCCCCGTCGTAGAAGAGGACAACCCCTGTGCAGAGCGCTGTCGAGACCCTGAGCCCGACGCGGGTCCGCCTGACGGTGGAGGTTCCCTTCGACGAGCTCAAGCCCGAGCTGGACAGCGCGTACAAGAAGATCGGCAGCCAGGTCCGGGTGCAGGGCTTCCGGCCGGGCAAGGTGCCGGCCCGGATCCTCGACCAGCGGGTGGGCCGCGGCGCCGTCCTGGAGGAGGCGCTCAACGAGGCCGTCCCGCGGCTGTACGGCGAGGCGGTCGAGCAGACCGGTGTCACCCCGGTCGCCCCGCCCCAGGTCGACGTGACCAAGCTCGAGGACGGCGTCGAGCTGGCCTTCACCGCCGAGGTCGACATCCGGCCGGAGATCACCCTGCCGGCCTACGACGGGCTGTCGGTCACCGTCGACCCCGTCGAGGTCAGCGAGGAGGAGGTCGACGAGCAGGTCCAGGCGCTGCGCGAGCGGTTCGGCCGGCTCGTGCCGGTGGAGCGGGCCGCTGAGGACGGCGACTTCCTCACCCTGGACCTGGAGGCCACCGTCGACGGCGCCGAGGTCCCGGGCGGCACCGCGCAGGGCCTGAGCTACCAGCTCGGCAGCGGCGAGATGCTCGCCGGCATCGACGAGGCCCTGGCGGGCGCGTCCGCCGGCGAGGCCCGCACCTTCTCCACCCCGCTCGTGGCCGGTGAGCTGGCCGGCCAGACCGCCGACGTGGCTGTCACGGTCCGCGCGGTCAACGAGCGCGAGCTGCCCGAGGTCGACGACCAGTGGGCCAGCGACACGACCGGGTTCGAGACCGCCGAGGAGTTCCGCGCCGACGTCCGCGCCCGGATCGACCGCGCGAAGCGCATGCAGCAGGGCGTCGAGGCCCGCGACAAGGTCCTCGAGGCGCTGCTCGCCCAGGTCGAGGTGCCGCTGCCCGAGTCCGTCGTGGCCTCCGAGGTCGAGTGGCGCCGGCGCAGCGCGCAGGAGCAGCTCACCCAGGGCGGCCTGACGATGGAGGGCTATCTGGAGTCGGAGGGAAAGACGGCTGAGGAGTTCGAGACCGAGCTCGCCGAGGGCGCGTCCGAGGCCGTCAAGGCCCAGCTGGTGCTGGACGCCGTGGCCGACGCCGAGCAGCTCGGTGTCACCGATGCCGAGCTCAGCGAGCAGGTCGTCCGTCGGGCGCAGCGCTCCGGCGTCTCGCCGGACCAGCTCGCCCAGCAGCTGGTGTCCGGCGGGCAGCTGCCGATGCTCGTCAGCGAGGTGCGCCGCGGCAAGGCGCTCGCCACGGTGATGGAGGCGGCGACCATCCAGGACACGGCCGGGGAGGCGATCGACCTCGAGGCGCTGCGCGACGAGAGCGCGCCCGGCGCGTCCGACGTCGAGACCGACGACGACGGCCGGCCGTTCCACGTGCACGCCGACGGCGCGGTGCACTACCTCGACGAGCAGTAGGCAGCAGCGCGCCCCACGGCGGGCACGGGGGAGTGCCCCCGTGCCCGCCGGTGCGCGTCCGGCCCCCGGCTGCGCTGTGAGCGGAACGCGGGGCGGGGCGGACTGACCTGTCGGAGGGCGGCGTTACTGTCCACGACAGGCACGACGACGTGCGTGGACGACCACGCCAGAAGCCCGAGGCAGGTCCGCTGTGAGCTCCCACCCCTCCCTCGTCGTTCCCGGAGCGCCCGCTGTGCAGGGCGCGTCGGGCAGCGCGAGCCCCCTCCCGCCGACGCTGCGCTCGCCGGGCGGCGCCGACATGGGCCTGGACGCCCAGGTCTTCAACCGGCTGCTGCGCGAGCGCATCATCTTCCTCGGCTCACCGGTCATGGACGACATGGCCAACGCGATCTGCGCACAGCTGCTGCTGCTCGCCGCGGAGGACCCCGACCGCGACATCTTCCTCTACATCAACAGCCCGGGCGGGTCGATCTCGGCGGGCATGGCGATCTACGACACGATGCAGTTCGTCGCGAACGACGTGGCCACCGTCGGCCTCGGGCTGGCCGCCTCGATGGGGCAGTTCCTGCTCTGCGCGGGCACCAAGGGCAAGCGCTACGCCACCCCGCACGCGCGGATCATGATGCACCAGCCGTCCGGCGGGATCGGCGGCACCGCGGCCGACATCGCCATCCAGGCGGAGCAGATGCTCTACGTGAAGCGCCAGATGGCGGAGCGCATCTCCTTCCACACCGGCCAGAGCCCGGAGCAGATCGAGAAGGACTCCGACCGCGACCGCTGGTTCTCGGCCGAGGAGGCCAAGGAGTACGGCTTCATCGACCACGTCATCACCGGGGCCAAGGACGTCCCGTCCGGCGCCGGCACCCGGTCCTAGGGAGAGGGAACCACCATGAGCAGCTTCCAGGACCCCACCAACTACACGATCCCGATCGTCATCGAGCAGACCTCGCGCGGCGAGCGCTCGTTCGACATCTACAGCCGGCTGCTCAAGGAGCGCATCATCTTCCTGGGCACGCCGATCGACGACGGTGTCGCCAACGTCGTGATGGCGCAGCTGCTGCACCTGGAGTCCGAGGACCCGGATCGCGACATCTCCATCTACATCAACTCGCCGGGCGGCTCGTTCACCGCGCTGACGGCCATCTACGACACGATGCAGTTCGTCCGGCCCGAGATCCAGACGATCTGCATGGGCCAGGCGGCCTCCGCGGCCGCGGTGCTGCTGGCCGCCGGGACGAAGGGCAAGCGGCTCGCGCTGCAGCACGCCCGGGTGCTCATCCACCAGCCGTCCGGCGGCGGCGAGGGCCAGTCCAGCGACATCGAGATCCAGGCCCGCGAGATCCTGCGCATGCGCGACCTGCTCGAGCAGATGCTGGCCAACCACAGCGGCAAGGCGGTCGAGGACATCCGCAAGGACATCGAGCGCGACAAGATCCTCACCGCCGCGGAGGCCGTCGAGTACGGCCTCATCGACGAGGTCGTGAGCACCCGCAAGAGCGCGGCGATCACCGCGGCCGGACGCTAGGCCGCCCTCCGCGGGCCGGCCGGTCCGGCCGCGAGGCGCCTGGCGCCGCGCCGGCAATCCGACAAGACAGTGTGGCGAAGGGGTCTCAGGCGGTACCGTCGAGACACGGTCAACGGCCCTCGCGGTCGGGACGAACAGGGACGAGGGTGAGCGGTGGCACGCATCGGTGACGGCGGCGACCTGCTGAAGTGCTCGTTCTGCGGCAAGTCGCAGAAGCAGGTCAAGAAGCTCATCGCGGGTCCGGGCGTGTACATCTGCGACGAGTGCATCGACCTGTGCAACGAGATCATCGAGGAGGAGCTCAGCGAGAGCTCGGAGCTCAAGTTCGACGAGCTGCCCAAGCCTCGCGAGATCTACGACTTCCTCGACGGCTACGTCATCGGGCAGGACAGCGCCAAGCGCTCGCTGGCCGTCGCGGTCTACAACCACTACAAGCGGGTGCAGTCCGCCGCGAACGACAAGGACCCGGTCGAGCTGCAGAAGAGCAACATCCTGCTGCTCGGGCCGACCGGCTGCGGCAAGACCCTGCTCGCACAGACCCTGGCCAAGATGCTCAACGTGCCGTTCGCGATCGCCGACGCGACCGCGCTCACCGAGGCCGGCTACGTCGGCGAGGACGTCGAGAACATCCTGCTCAAGCTGATCCAGGCCGCTGACTACGACGTCAAGAAGGCCGAGACCGGCATCATCTACATCGACGAGGTCGACAAGATCGCTCGCAAGAGCGAGAACCCGTCGATCACCCGCGACGTCTCCGGCGAGGGCGTCCAGCAGGCGCTGCTGAAGATCCTCGAGGGGACCACCGCCTCGGTGCCGCCGCAGGGCGGGCGCAAGCACCCGCACCAGGAGTTCATCCAGATCGACACCACCAACGTGCTGTTCATCGTCGGCGGTGCGTTCGCCGGGCTCGACAAGGTCATCGAGCAGCGGATCGGCAAGAAGGCCGTCGGTTTCGGTGCCGTGCTGCACAGCAAGCACGAGGTGGACGGCAACGACGTGTTCGGTGACGTCATGCCCGAGGACCTGCTCAAGTACGGGATGATCCCGGAGTTCATCGGGCGCCTCCCGGTGCTGACCAGCGTGCACAACCTCGACCGGGACGCGCTCATCCAGATCCTCACCGAGCCGAAGAACGCGCTGGTCCGCCAGTACCGCCGGCTGTTCGAGCTCGACGGCGTCGAGCTGGAGTTCAGCGACGAGGCGCTCGAGGCCATCGCCGACCAGGCCATCCTGCGCGGGACGGGTGCCCGTGGGCTCCGGGCCATCCTCGAGGAGGTCCTGCAGTCGGTGATGTACGACATCCCGAGCCGCGGCGACGTGGCGACGGTCGTCATCACCCGCGAGGTCGTGCTCGAGCACGTCAACCCGACGCTGGTGCCGCGCGACGCGGCGACCCCGACCCGCAGCCGCGAGCGCCGCGACAAGACGGCCTGACCGGACCGTCACGGCGTGCGGCAGCCGTCGCCCTGGGGTGACGGCCGGGGTCGCGGTGGCGGCGGCTCGCGCCATGGCTCTGCGCGCCACAGCCGATCGTGGGGCGGTGCACCCGGGGTTCGTACGGGCTGGTGATCGGCTGTGGGGCTCGGGCGCGCCGCGCGTGCGCGCGGCTGTCGCCACAGCCGATCGTGCTGACGGCGGCGGGCCGGGATTCGTACGGGCTGGTGATCGGCTGTGGGGTCGGGGCGCCGGGTGCGGGCTCGGCGGTCGCCACGGCTGATCGTGCTGGGGGCCGGCGCGCCGGGGCTCGGACGGGCTGGTGATCGGCTGTGGGGCTCGGGCGCCCGGGCGCGGGCGCGGCCGTCGGCACAGCCGATCGTGCTGACGGCGGCGGGCCCGGGCTCGGACGGGCTGGTGATCGGCTGTGGGGCCGGGGCGCCGCGCGTGGGCGCGGCTGTCGCCACAGCTGATCGCGCTGGGCGCCGGGTGCAGGCTCGGCCCCCGCCACAGCTGATCGCGCCTCACCGACCTCCGGCGGTCAGCGCTCCCGGTAGCCGGCCAGCTGGACCGCTTGCGCGACGAGCCGGTCGGAGCTGTCCCAGATCTCGCAGGTCTCGTCCAGCCAGCCGTCCGCGATCACCTGCGCCCGCTGGACGACCCGCAGCCAGCCCGGCACCGGCCGGGCCCGGACGTGCACGGTCAGCTCCACGGTCGGCACCCAGCCGGTCAGCCCGAGCGCGAAGGTCACCGGCGGCAGCGCGTCCGCGAGGCACAGCAGCGCGAGCGGGTCGACCGGGCGGCCGTCCGCGTACCGCATCCAGCCGCGCACCTCCGCCACCCCGGACGGCGTCGACAACCAGCCGGCCGCGACAGGGTCCAGGCGCAGGTCGAGCTGCTCGGCGATGCCGTTGCGCGGCTCGCCGGGCTGCGCGGTGTTGCGCACGCACTCCTCGACCGGCGGGAGAACCGGCGGTGCGCCGGTGGCGTAGCGCGCCGGGCCGGGCGCGCCCAGCGACCCGGCGGTCACCACCACGTCCAGGCAGGTCCGTCCACCCTGCACCAGCCGGGCGCTGACCGTGCTGACGGAGCGACCGGTGCGCAGCAGCCGACGCTCGACGGTGACCGGCCCGAGCCGGGGAGCCGACAGGAAGTGTGAGCTCACCGCCAGCGGGTCGGCGTGGGCCAGCCCGGACAGCGCGGCCTCGGCGACCCGCTGCAGCAGGTGGCCACCGTGCTGCACGTCCGGCCCGTACGTCCAGGTGCGGTCCAGCTCCAGCGGTACGGCCGGGAGCGGCCCGGCCGCGCGAGGGGCCCGGCCGTCGGTCGCCTCGCCGTCCGGCTGCGCCGGCGCGGCGGACCCCGGCACGGCGGGCGGCACGTCAGACCCCGGGGCGGCGGAAGACCCCGGGGCGGCGGAAGACCCCGGGGCAGCGGACCCCGGCGCGGTCGGAGCGGTCGAGGCGGCGGTTCCGGCGGCGTTCACGGAGGGCGACAGTAGCGACCGGGCGGACAGGGCTCGGGACCGAGGCTCCCTAGACTCGACGCCATGAGCATCCCGGAGCGCCCCGCCCTCGACGGCCTCGAGGACAAGTGGGACCGCGTCTGGACGGAGCAGGGCACGTACGCGTTCGACCGGACCGCCGAGCGGGCGCAGGTGTACGCGATCGACACCCCGCCGCCGACGGTCAGCGGCTCGCTGCACATGGGGTCGGTGTTCGGCTACGCCCAGACCGACAGCATCGCCCGCTACCAGCGGATGCTCGGCAAGACGCTGTTCTACCCGATGGGCTGGGACGACAACGGCCTGCCGACCGAGCGCCGGGTGCAGAACTACTACGGGGTGCGCTGCGACCCCGCGCTGCCGTACGACCCGGCGTTCGTGCCGCCGGACAGCCCGCCGAAGGACCCGGTGAGCATCGGCCGGCGGACCTTCGTCGAGCTGTGCCTGCGGCTGACCGCGGAGGACGAGAAGGCCTTCGAGCAGCTCTGGCGCACGCTCGGCCTGTCGGTGGACTGGGCGCAGACCTACACGACGATCGGCCCGGAGAGCCAGCGGGCCTCGCAGCGGGCCTTCCTGCGCAACCTGGCCCGGGACGAGGCGTACGCGCAGGAGGCGCCGACGCTGTGGGACGTCGGACTTCCGGACCGCCGTCGCGCAGGCCGAGCTCGAGGACCGCGAGCAGCCCGCCGCCTACCACCGGATCGGCTTCGCGCGCCCGGACGGCGAGTCGGTCTTCATCGAGACCACGCGGCCGGAGCTGCTGCCGGCCTGCGTCGCGCTGGTGGCGCACCCGGACGACGCGCGCTACCAGCCGCTGTTCGGCAGCACCGTGACCACGCCGCTGTTCGGTGTCGAGGTGCCGGTGCACGCCCATCCGCTGGCCGACCCCGAGAAGGGCTCCGGCATCGCGATGATCTGCACGTTCGGCGACACCACCGACGTCATCTGGTGGCGCGAGCTGGACCTGCCGGTGCGCAGCGTCGTCGGCCGGGACGGCCGGCTGCTGCCGACCGCGCCGGACGGCGTCGGCGGGCCGTACGCCGAGCTGGCCGGCAGGACCGTCAAGCAGGCGCAGCGCCGGATCGTGGAGCTGCTCGCCGAGTCCGGCGACCTGGTGGGCGAGCCGAGGCCGATCACCCACCCGGTGAAGTTCTTCGAGAAGGGCGACCGGCCGCTGGAGATCGTCACCAGCCGGCAGTGGTACATCCGCAACGGCGGCCGTGACGAGACCCTGCGCGCCGAGCTGATGGCCCGCGGCAAGGAGCTCACCTGGCACCCGGCGCACATGCAGGCCCGGTACGACAACTGGGTCGGCGGGCTGAACGGCGACTGGCTGGTCAGCCGGCAGCGCTTCTTCGGCGTGCCGATCCCGCTGTGGTACCCGCTGGACGAGGCCGGTGAGCCGCGCTACGACGCCCCGCTGGTGCCGCCCGAGTCGGCGCTGCCGATCGACCCGAGCAGCGACGTGCCGGACGGCTACACCGAGCAGCAGCGCGGCGTGCCCGGTGGCTTCGCCGGCGACCCGGACGTCATGGACACCTGGGCGACCTCCTCGCTCACCCCGCAGATCGCCGGCCGCTGGGAGGACGACCCGGACCTGTTCGCCCGGGTCTTCCCGATGGACCTGCGCCCGCAGGGCCCGGAGATCATCCGGACCTGGCTGTTCGCCACGGTGGTCCGGGCGCACCTCGAGCACGGCGAGCTGCCCTGGCACGACACGACCATCAACGGCTGGGTGCTCGACCCGGACCGCAAGAAGATGAGCAAGTCCAAGGGCAACGTCGTCACGCCGCTGCCGCTGCTCGAGCAGTACGGCGCCGACGGCGTGCGCTACTGGGCGTGCAGCGGCCGTCCCGGCACCGACACCGCGGTCGACTTCGGGCAGATGAAGAACGGTCGCCGGCTGGCGGTGAAGCTGCTCAACGCCAGCAAGTTCGCGCTGGCCTTCCCGGCCGCCGACCCCGGCCCGGCCACCGAGCCGCTGGACCGCGCGCTGCTGGCGCGGCTGGCCGAGGTGGTCGCCGACGCGACCGCGGCGTTCGAGAGCCACGACTACGCCCGCGCCCTGGAGCGCACCGAGGCGTTCTTCTGGACGTTCTGCGACGACTACATCGAGCTGGTGAAGGGCCGGGCGTACGGCGAGGGGCCGCAGGCGGCGTCGGCGCTGCGCGCGCTGCGGGTCGCGCTCGACGTGCTGCTGCGGCTGTTCGCGCCGGTGCTGCCGTTCGCGACCGAGGAGGTCTGGTCGTGGCAGCACGAGGGCTCGGTGCACCGCCAGGCGTGGCCGACGGTCGAGGAGATCCGCGCAGCCGGTGCCGGGGACGACCCGGCCGTGCTGCCGCTCGCGGCCGGCGTGCTCGCCGAGATCCGCAAGGCCAAGAGCACGGCGAAGCTGTCCATGCGGGCCACCGCCAGCCGGGTGTCGGTCGTCGCCGACGCGGCGTCGGTGGCGCTGCTGGACGGGGTCCGCACCGACCTGGTCAACGCCGGGGTCGTCGAGGAGCTGCACCTCGGCGAGGGCGGCGAGCTCCGCGTGGAGGTCGTGCTCGCACCGGTGCCCGCGTGACGCCCGAGCCGGGCCTGCAGCGGGTGATGGCGGCGCTGGCGACCCGGTTCCCCAGCGAGGACGCGATGGCGCCGGACCTGGAGCGCATCACGCTGCTCACCGACCTGCTCGGCAACCCGCAGCGGGCCTATCCGGCGATCCACCTCACCGGCACGAACGGCAAGACCAGCACCGCCCGGATGGTCGACGGCCTGCTGCGGGTCTTCGGGCTGCGGACCGGCCGGTACACCAGCCCGCACCTGCACACCCCGAACGAGCGGATCGCCGTCGACGGCGTCCCGCTGACCGAGGAGCGCTTCGCTGCGGTCTTCGACGAGGTGCTGCCGCTGGTGCAGCTGGTGGACGCGCGCTCGTCGGTGCCGATGACGTTCTTCGAGGTGCTCACCGGGATGGCCTTCGCCGCGTTCGCCGACGCGCCGGTGGACGTGGCCGTGCTCGAGGTCGGGCTGGGCGGCAGCTGGGACGCCACCAACGTCGTGCAGGCCGGGACCTGCGTCCTGCTCCCGGTCGGGCTGGACCACGTGCCGCTGCTGGGCACGACGCTGGCCGAGATCGCCACCGAGAAGGCCGGGATCGTCTTCGAGGGCGCGCAGGTGGTGATGGCGGCGCAGCCCCCGGAGGCGGCCGAGGTGCTGCTGCGGCGCTGCGTGGAGGTCGGCGCGACGGTCGCGCGGGAGGGCCTGGAGTTCGGCGTGCTGGACCGGCGCACCGCGGTCGGCGGGCAGCTGCTGGCCCTGCAGGGCCTCACCGGCACCTACGACGAGGTCTTCCTGCCGCTGCACGGCCCGCACCAGGCGGCCAACGCCGCGGCGGCGCTGGCGGCGGTCGAGGCCTTCCTCGGCGGCGGGCGGCTGGACGTCGAGCTCGTCCGGCAGGGCTTCGCGCAGGCCGAGAGCCCGGGCCGGCTGGAGGTGCTGCGGACCAGCCCGACGGTGCTCGTCGACGCAGCCCACAACCCCGACGGGATGGCGGCGACGGTCGCGGCGCTCGGCGACGCCTTCGCCTTCACGTCGCTGGTGGCGGTCGTCGCGTGCCTGGCCGACAAGGACGTCCGGGCGATGCTGGCGGTGCTCGAACCGGCGGTCAGCTCGATCGTCGTGACGACGAACTCCTCGCCGCGGGCGCTGTCCGCCGACGCGCTGCGCGAGCTGGCCCTGGAGGTGTTCGACGAGGACCGGGTCGACGTCGAGGACGCCCTCGACGACGCGCTCGACACGGCCGTGCGCCGGGCCGAGGAGGGCGGGGAGTACGGCGGTGGTGGGGTGCTGGTGACCGGTTCGGTGGTCACCGCGGGGGAGGCCCGGACCCTGCTGCGGCGCGGCTGACGCTCTCCGGGCCGGATGTCCGAGCCGCCCGGTAGCGTGGCCGGTACCCCATTCCGTGAACCCCAGGAGCCCTGCACCGTGGCCACCGAGCGCACCCTCGTCCTCGTCAAGCCTGACGGCGTCCGCCGCGGCCTCGCCGGCGAGGTGATCGGTCGCCTGGAGCGCAAGGGGCTGGCGCTCGTCGCGATGGAGCTGCGGACGCTGGACCGCGCCACCGCCGAGGAGCACTACGGCGAGCACCGCGAGCGGCCGTTCTTCGGTGAGCTCGTCGAGTTCATCACCGGCGGGCCGCTCGTGGCGCTGGTCGTCGAGGGCCCGAACGCGGTCGCCGGCACCCGCCGCCTGATGGGTGTCACCAACCCCGTCGACGCCACGCCCGGCTCGATCCGCGGCGACTTCGCGCTCGAGATCGGTGAGAACCTCGTGCACGGCTCGGACTCGCCCGAGAGCGCCGCGCGCGAGGTCGCGCTGTTCTTCCCGTCCCTCTGACGCGACCGGCGGTCCCCGCCGCCCTGCCGGGCGGGCGGGGGCCGCTCACGCGCGGTTGAAGGACCCCACCCGCTCCCGCCCGCCGGAAGGTCCGCACGGCTCATGGCCTCGTCCTCGTCCCTGTCCTTCCTCGGCCGCGACATGGCGGTCGACCTCGGGACCGCCAACACCCTCGTCTACGTCCGCGGGCGCGGGGTCGTGCTCAACGAGCCGTCCGTGGTGGCGGTGCACCGCGACACCGGCGCGATGGTCGCGGTCGGCACCGACGCCAAGCGGATGATCGGCCGCACGCCGGCCAACATCGTCGCCATCCGGCCGCTCAAGGACGGCGTGATCGCCGACTTCGAGACGACCGAGCGCATGCTGCGCTACTTCATCCAGAAGGTGCACAGCCGGCGGCACCTGGCCAAGCCGCGGCTCGTGATCTGCGTGCCGTCCGGCATCACCGGCGTCGAGCGCCGGGCCGTCAAGGACGCCGGCTACCAGGCCGGCGCCCGCCAGGTGCTACATCATCGAGGAGCCGATGGCGGCCGCGATCGGCGCCGGCCTGCCGGTCGCCGAGCCGACCGGCAACATGGTCGTCGACATCGGCGGCGGCACCACCGAGGTGGCGGTCATCTCGCTGGGCGGCATCGTGACCAGCAGAGCATCCGGATCGGCGGCGACGAGCTCGACACCGCCGATCATCGCGTACGTGAAGAAGGAGTACTCGCTGATGCTCGGCGAGCGCACCGCCGAGGAGATCAAGATGCTGATCGGCTCGGCGTTCCCGAGCCCGGACGAGCCGCACGCCGAGATCCGGGGCCGCGACCTCGTCAGCCGGCCTGCCCAAGACGATCGTGGTGACCGCCGAGGAGATCCGCAAGGCGATCGAGGAGCCGGTGAACGCGATCGTCGACGCGGTCAAGGCCACCCTGGACCGGTGCCCGCCGGAGCTGTCCGGCGACATCATGGACCGCGGCATCATGCTCACCGGCGGCGGGGCGCTGCTGCGCGGGCTGGACGAGCGGCTGCGGCACGAGACCGGCATGCCGGTGCACATCGCCGACAACCCGCTGCACTCGCGTGGTCCTCGGTTCCGGCCGGTGCGTCGAGGAGTTCGAGGAGCTGCAGCAGGTCCTGTCCTCCGAACCCCGCCGCTAGCCGGACGCGTGCGCGCTCCCCGGCGGCGCCTGCTGCTCGTGCTGCTCGTGCTCACCGCCTTCACCCTCACCGCGGTCGACGTCCGGGCCGGCTCGGGGTCGCCGTTCGAGGTGCTGCGACGCGGCGCCGACGCCGTGCTGGGCCCGCTGCAGCGCGGTGCGGCCGCGGCCGTGCGGGCGCTCCCGGGCGGGAGCAGCGCCGACGTCGAGGCGCTGCGCGCAGAGAACGAGGCGCTCCGGCGCCGGCTGATCGACCTGCAGGGGGCGCAGGCCTCGGCCGAGGAGCTGGCCCGGCTGCTGCGGCTGGCCGACGAGACCGGCGCCACCGCGGTGCTGGCGCGGGTGATCGGGTACGGCGCGTCGACGCCGTTCGAGTCCACCGTCACGCTCGACGCCGGCAGCCGCGACGGGGTGCGCCGTCGGCCAGACCGTGACCGCCGGCGCCGGGCTGGTCGGCCGGACCGTGCGGGTCGGCCCGGCCAGCAGCGTGGTCGCTGCTGGCTCACCGACCCGACCGTCGGGATCGGCGTCCGCCGCAACGAGGCCCCCAGGGCGTTCGGGCTGGCGGTCGGCGACGGCCGGGGCGGTCTGCGGCTGTCGCTGGTGCAGCAGGCCGACGGCAGCGTCCTGCAGCCCGGCGACGTGCTCGTCACCGCCGGCTCGGACACCTTCGTGCCGGGAGTCCCGGTCGGCCGGGTCACCGCCGTCAGCCCGGCCGGGCGCGGGGTGGTGCCGACCGCGGAGGTCGCGCCGGTCGTCGACCTGGGCACGCTCGACCTGGTGCAGGTGCTGCTCAGCGGCCCGCGCACCGCTCCCCGGCCGTCCGTTCCCCCCGGCTCGTGACCGCCCGGCGTGTCCTCGGGGCGCTGCTGCTCCTCGCCGCCCTGGTCCTGCAGCCGACGGTCGTCGCCCGGCTGCCGCTGCCCGGCGCCCGCCCGACCTCGTCCTCGTCGTCGTGCTCGCGATCGCCCTGGCCCGCGGTCCGCAGCCCGGCATGACGGCCGGCTTCGCGGCCGGCCTGCTGGCCGACCTGCAGGCCGACCACGCGCTGGGCCGGCTCGCCCTGCCGTACGTCGCTGGCGGCGTACCTGGTCGGGCTGGGAGCCCGCGACCGGGAGCGCTCGGCGCTGCGGCCGTTCCTGGCGGTCGGCGGCGGCGCCGCCCTGGCCCTGGTGCTGTACGCGGCGCAGGGCGTGCTGCTCGGCGACCCCCGCGCGTCGCTCTCGGCGTTGTGGCGTGGCCTGACCAGCTCGGTCCCGTACGGTGTCGTCCTCGTGCCGTTCGTCGTCCCCACCGTGGGCCGGCTGCTCCGGCGGGCCGAGCCCGACCGGGACCGCCGGCGCCGCCCGCCCGGCAGGAGGGCCCGCCGATGAGTGCCCGCTCCCAGCCGCGGCTGTTCGTGCTGCGGGTGCTGGTGGTGGCGCTGCTCGCGACGCTGCTCGGCCGGCTGGTCGTGCTGCAGGTCGTCGACGGGCCGGGCTACGAGGCCGCCGCGGACGCCAACCGGGTCCGCGAGGTCGTCACGACGGCGCCCCGCGGGGTCGTCTACGACGTCGCAGGGACGGCCGTTGCTCACCGACCGGCCCGCGCTGACCGTGTCGGTGAACCGGGCGCTGCTGCAGCGGGAGCCGGGCCGGGGCGCCGACGTGCTGGCCCGGTTGGCGCCGCTGGTCGGGCTGACCCCGGCGCAGGTCTCCGACCGGATCACCCCGTGCGGCACCCGGCGCGCCGACGGCAGCATCGCCCGCGCCGCCGACGACTGCTGGCCCGGTTCGCCCTACCAGCCGGTGCCGGTGGTCACCGTCGACCCGCCGACGAGCAGGCGCTGCGCCGGGTGCTGCCGATCCAGGAGCACGCCGAGGACTTCCCGGGCGTCGAGGCGGCGCTTCAGCGCCGTCCGCGACCACCCGCAGGGGCGCTCGGCGGCGCACGTGCTCGGGCTACCTCGGGCCGGTCAGCCGGGAGGAGGTCGGCCGGGACGCCGTACGCCGGCGTCCAGGACACCGCGCTGGTCGGCCGGGGCGGGGTGGAGCAGACGTACGAGCGGGACCTGCGCGGCGTGGACGGGCGTGCAGCGAGCTGCTCGTCGACCCGGACGGCGGCGGTGACCGGGACCGCCGGTACCACCGCGCCGGTGCCCGGCGACGACCTCGTCCTGAGCGTCGACGCCGAGGTCCAGCGGGCTGGTCGAGCAGGAGCTGGAGCGGGCGGTGCTGGCGGCCCGGCAGCGGCCGTACTACCGCGGCGGCCGCTACCGTCGCCGACTCGGGTGCGGTCGTGGTGATGGAGGCGCGCACCGGCCGGGTCGTCGCGCTGGCGAGCTACCCGACGTACGACCCGGGGGTGTTCGTCGGCGGCATCGCAGCCGGGACTTCGCCGCGCTGACCGACGAGGCGAACGGCGTCGCCGCTGCTGTTCCGCGCGCCATCCAGGGGGTCTACGCGCCGGCTCGACCTTCAAGATGGTCACGGCGGCCGCCGCGGTGGAGAACGGGCAGACCACCTCGGCACGGTCTACGCCTGCCCGGGCGTCGGTGCCCGGGCGACCGGGCATACCAACTTCGACGCCGCGCGGACCTCGGGTCGCTGAGCCTGCGCTCGGCGCTCGTGCAGTCCTGCGACACCATCTTCTACAAGTTCGCCTTCGACGCCTGGCTCGCCGACGGCGGCAACCGACCGCGCCGAGCGCCGGCGACCCCACCCAGTCGATGGCGGCGCGCGTTCGGCCTCGGCAGTGCGCACCGGCGATCGACCTGCCCGGCGGAGCAGCCCGGGCCGGATCGCCGACCGGGCGTTCAAGCAGCAGCGCTGGGAGTCGCAGAAGGACGACCTACTGCGCCGGGCGCGAAGAGCTACCCGGAGGTCGACGCCGCGCCGGCCGGCCTGCCCAGCAACCGGGTCGAGAACTGCGTCGACGGCGTTCCGGTTCCGCGGCGGTGAGGCGACCAACCTCGCGATCGGCCAGGGCGAGACTGCTGGTGACGCCGCTGCAGCTGGCGGTGTGTACGCCACGATCGCCAACGGCGGCGACGATCCTGCAGCCGACCGTCGCCAGGCGTTCGTACCGGCCGGCGGCGGGCCGGTCCGCGAGATCGCGCCGACCGTCACCGGCACGGCGCCGGTCCGGCCGGAGGTCCTGGCGCGTACTGCGCGACGCGCTCGCACGGGGTGACGTCCAGCCCGGCGGCACGGCGCCGCGGCGCCTTCGCCGGGCTTCCCGCTCGGCCGCTCGGTCGCCGGCAAGACCGGCACCGGCGCAGGTGATCGGCAAGCAGGACACCTCCTGGTTCGCGTCCTTCGCGCCCGCCGACGCCCCGGAGTACGGTCGTCGTGGTCGTCATGGTCGAGCAGGGCGGCACCGGCTCGCTCGACCGCCGCGCCGCTGTCCGCGAGGTCTACGAGGGCTCTTCGGGCTCGGCGGCTCGCCCGTGCCGGCCCTGCGGTGGCGGGCGCGCTGCCGCTGCCGGTCGCTCGGCCCCGACCTGGTGCCGCGCCGCCGGCACCCTCGCCCCGCCGGGGAGCGCCCCGTGACCGAGATCGCTGACCCCGCGCGCGGCGCCGGTGCCGGCTGCGGCCGCGCAGCGCCGGCCTGCGGCGACCGGGCGCGTGCGCCGCAGTCGCCGCTGCGTCGGCTGGACCTGGCTCCTCGCCTCGGCCGTCGTCGGTCGCTGGCGGCCTCGGCGCGCTGCTGGTCTGGTCGGCGACCCGCAGCCGGCTGGTGGCGGCCGGCCTCGACCCGCAGGCCTTCCTCACCCGGCACCTGCTCAACACCGTGCTCGGCCTGGTGCTGGCGATCGGCGCCGCGCTGGTGGACTACCGGGTCGCTGCGGGCGTACGCCCCGGTCGTCTACCTGCTGTCCTGCGTCGGGCTGGTCGCGGTGCTGTCCCCGCTCGGCTCGACGATCAACGGCGCGCACTCGTGGATCGTGCTGCGGCGCCGGCTTCCAGATCCAGCCGTCGGAGTTCGCCAAGGTCGCGCTCGTGGTCGGCATGGCGATGCTGCTCGGGGAGACGCCGCGACGGCGAGGACGGCCCGCGCGACGGCGACGTGCTGCTCGTGCTGGCGCTCGCCGCGGTGCCGATGGCGCTGGTCCTGCTGCAGCCCGACCTCGGGACGACGCTGGTGCTGGTGTCCGTCGTGCTCGGGCGTGCTCGCGGTCGCCGGCGGCGCCGCGCCGGTGGATCGTCGGGCTGCTGGTGCGCGGGCGGTCTCGGTCGGCGTCGGCGCCGTGCACCTGGGCGTGCTCAACGACTACCAGGTGGACCGCTTCGCGGCGTTCGCCAACCCCCGACCGACCCGCGCGGGGTCGGCTACAACACCAACCAGGCGCGGATCGCGATCGGCTCCGGCGGCCTGACCGGCACCGGGCTGTTCGAGGGCACCCAGACCAGCGGCCGGTTCATCCCCGAGCAGCAGACCGACTTCGTCTTCACCGTCGCCGGGGAGGAGCTCGGCCTGCGTCGGCGGCGGGCCGTGATCCTGCTGCTCGCGCGTCGTGCTCTGGCGCGGGCTGCGGATCGCCGCCCGACGCCGAGCGACGGCTTCGGCCGGCTCGTGGCCTCCGGGGTGGTGTGCTGGTTCGCCTTCCAGAGCTTCGTCAACATCGGGATGACGCTCGGGATCATGCCGGTGACCGGGCTGCCGCTGCCGTTCGTCTCCTACGGCGGATCGGCGATGTTCGCGAACCTGCTGGCGGTCGGGCTGCTGCAGAACGTCGCACGCTCGCGCAGCTCGGCGCCCTGACGACCCGGGCCGGCTCCGGGCGCCGCGGACCGCGACGTAGCCTGGGGGCATGCCCGGACAGAGCGTCTTCCCCCGGCTCGAGCCGTTCCTGCCCCAGGTGCAGAAGCCGATCCAGTACGTCGGCGGTGAGCTCAACTCCAGCGTCAAGCCGTGGGAGGAGCGCCGACGTCCGCTGGGCGCTGATGTACCCCGACGCCTACGAGGTCGGGCTGCCCAACCAGGGCGTCATGATCCTGTACGAGGTGCTCAACGAGCGGCCCGGCGTGCTGGCCGAGCGCACCTACGCGTCTGGCCGGACCTGGCGGCGCTCGATGCGCGAGGAGGGCGTGCCCGCAGTTCACCGTCGACGGGCACCGCCCGGTGGCGGCCTTCGACGTGCTCGGGCGTCAGCTTCTCCACCGAGCTCGGCTACACCAACATGCTCGAGCGCGCTCGACCTGGCCGGCATCCCGCTGCTACGCGGCGGACCGCACCGACGAGCACCCGCTCGTGCTCGCCGGCGGGCACGCCGCGTTCAACCCCGAGCCGATCGCGCGAGTTCCTCGACGCCGCCGTGCTCGGCGACGGCGAGCAGGCGGTGCTGGAGATCACCGAGGTCATCCGGCAGGCCGAGAGGGCCGCCGGGCGGGCGCGCGAGGAGCTGCTGCTGCGGCTGGCCGCGCACCGGCGGGGTCTACGTGCCCGCGCTTCTACGACGTCGACTACCTCGCCGACGGCCGGATCGCGCCGGGTGGTGCCGAACCGCCCGGACGTGCCGTTCCGGGTGCAGCAAGCGCACCGTCATGGACCTCGACGAGTGGCCGTACCCGAAGACGCCGCTGGTGCCGCTCGCCGAGACCGTGCACGAGCGGATGAGCGTGGAGATCTTCCGCGGCTGCACCCGCGGCTGCCGGTTCTGCCAGGCCGGCATGATCACCCGCCCGGTGCGCGAGCGCTCGATCACCGGGATCGGCGAGATGGTCGAGCGCGGCCTGGCCGCCACCGGCTACGAGGAGGTCGGCCTGCTCGTCGCTGTCCAGCGCCGACCACTCCGAGATCGCCGACATCGACCAAGGGCCTGGCCGACCGGTACGAGGGCACCCAGACCTCGCTGTCGCTGCCCTCCACCCGGGTCGACGCCTTCAACATCGACCTGGCCCACGAGCTCTCGCGCAACGGCCGGCGCTCCGGGCTGACCTTCGCCCCGGAGGGCGGCTGCGAGCGGCTGCGCCGGGTCATCAACAAGATGGTCAGCAAGGACGACCTGATCCGCACCGTCGCCGCGGCCTACGCCGCCGGCTGGCGCCAGGTGAAGCTCTACTTCATGTGCGGGCTGCCCGACCGAGACCGACGAGGACGTCCTCGAGATCGCCGAGATGGCCCAGGACGTCATCCGGGCCGGCCGGCAGGCCACCGGGCTCGAGCGACATCCGCTGCACCGTGTCGATCGGCGGCTTCGTGCCCAAGCCGCACACCCCGTTCCAGTGGGCCGCGCAGGCCGACCACGAGACGACCGACCGGCGGCTGAAGCTGCTCCGCGACGCGATCGGCGCGACCGCACCCTCGGCGCCATCGGCTTCCGCTACCACGACGGCAAGCCCGGCATCGTCGAGGGCCTGCTCTCGCGCGGTGACCGCCGGGTCGGCGCGGTCATCGACAGGTCGTGGCGCGACGGCGGCGCGCTTCGACGGCTGGAGCGAGCACTTCTCCTACGACCGCTGGATGCGCGGCGGCCGAGCAGGTCGGCGTCGACGTCGACTGGTACACCACCCGCGAGCGCGAGCGAGGCCGAGGTGCTGCCGTGGGACCACCTCGACTCCGGGCTGGACAAGGAGTGGCTCTGGGCCGACTGGCAGGACGCGCTGCGACGAGGCAGGAGCTCGACGACTGCCGGTGGATCCCCTGCTTCGACTGCGGGGTCTGCCCGAGCATGGGCACCGACATCCAGGTCGGGCCGACCGGCAAGACCCTGCTGCCGCTCTCGGTCGTCGCGAGCCGGATGGCCAAGCGCACCCCCGACGGCCCGCCCCCGCCCCCGGCGGTCCAGCGGCTGCGGCTGCGCTACGCCAAGCGCGGCCGGCTCCGCTTCTCCTCCCACCGGGACTTCGCCCGCGCCTTCGAGCGCGCGCTGCGCCGCGCCGGCGTGCCGATGGCCTACAGCGCCGGCTTCTCGCCCGCACCCGAAGATCTCCTGGGTCGGTGCGGCGCCGACCGGGGTCGCCAGCGAGGCGGAGTACGTCGAGATCGCGCTCGCCGACCGGGCTGCGAGCCCGAGCTGCGTGCGCGCGGCCCTCGACGCCTGCCTGCCCGACGGTATCGACGTCGCTGCGAGGTGCGTCGAGGCGCCGGCCGGGCCGTCGCTGGCCGACCGCTCCAGGCCTCGCCGTGGGAGATCCGGCTGCCCGGTGGAGCCGGCCGACGGCGGCCGGCGCGCGTCGCAGGCTTCCTCGCCGCCGACGAGGTCCTCGTGCGAGCGGCTGACCAAGGACGGCGTCCGCACGCCTCGACGCGCGCGCCCGCTCGTGGTGCCGAGGTGGTGGCGGACCCCGACGGACGGTGAGCAGCCCTGTGCGATACTGCACTGGTCGTACGGCACGTGACACCGGCCGTGCGACCCGACGACGTCCTGTCCGGGCTCCGTGCTCGTCGACCGAGCTCGACGCCGCCGGTGCCGCCTGCGGCGACCCGCGGCTGGCGCAGGGCCCCTTGACGAGACGGGCGAGGTCGGTGACCCGCTGGGCACCGACCGGCGCTGTCGGCGCCGAGCGGCGAAACGCGACAGGTCGCAGACCTCGCGGGACGCCGACCGGCGCCACTGCTCGACGAGGCAGCGACGCAACCGCTGACTTCCGGTGTCGGCCACCCGGCCGGCCCGCACGACTCAGCCCCCGGGTCGAGCGCCGCGTCACCGCTCGCGGCCGGACGGAGCACCGTGCCCGACGACGAGCAGAACCGACGCGACCGACACCGCCGACGGCACCGCCCGCCGCGGCGGTACGCGCCGGCGGGCGAGCCGCAAGCGCGGCCGCCCCGCGGCCGAGGCCGCGCCGCGAAGGCCGCGGCCCGGCAGCTCGCGGCCGACGGAGCCCGCCGCCCCGGGTCCGCCCCGCCGGACGCTGGAGGGCGGGGTGAGCGCCGCCGGCGAGACGCCCGGCTACAGCCAGGACGGCGGAGCGGCACCGGCCGACGGCACCGAGGCCACCCCGGCGCCGGCGAAGCGGGTCCGCAAGGCCCCCGCGAAGAAGGCCGCCCCGCGCAGCGGACCCCGAAGGCTCCCGCGGCGGACGCAGCTCCCGCGACGGACGAGGTCGCCGCCGACGGCGCTGGCCACGCCGGGCGAGCCCGTCGCGAGGCCGTCGAGGCCGACGCCGCCGTCGCCCAGTCGATCGCGCCGACGTCGTGCCGGCAGGCGCTGGTGGACCGCTGCCGACGGACGGACGGCCGAGGAGACCGCCTGCCGAGGACGTCGACACCCCGGCCGAGGAGGCGCCCGCCGAGAGGCCGCAGCCGAGCGCAGCCCGGCCGAGCAGGCGCCGGCCGCCGAGGAGCCCGCTCCGGCGTACGCCGCCGCCGCCGCGCCCCGGCGACCGTCACCGTTCCAGGCCCCGGCGCCGACTCCGGCCGGCCGACGGCCCCGCGGACGAGGCGCCGACGCCGAGGCCGGCGCGCGCGCCGCGCCGCCGCCGCCGGACCGGGATCGACGCGGTGCCCTCCCGGCGACCGCGCTGATCCCGACCCGCTCGAGCCCGAGCCGGTTCCCGCCGAGGAGCCGACGGACGCAGGGCGCCGGACCAGGCCGCGAGGGCCGGACGAGGGCGACGACGAGGACCGTCGCGCGCCGGCGCCGGCGCGGTCGACGGGGCCGCGGGCCGCGCCGTGACGACGACGAGGGGACGCAGGCCTCCGGCGAGGAGCCCGAGGACGACGACCGCCGGGCAGCCGACGGAGCCGGCCGACGAGACCGGTGAGGCGACGACGGCGACGAGGCGGCCTCGGACTGCCGAGGGCACCCGCCGTCGGCGCCGGCGGCGTCGCGCGCCGGCGGCGCCGGGGACGAGCGCGCCGGACGACCCGCCCGCACCGTGGTGCACGTCCGCGAGCCGCGTGGCCGCCCGGGTCCGCGGGGCGAGCGCCGCCGACGAGGACGGTGTCCGCGGCATCACCGGGTCGACGCGGATGGCCGCCAAGCGGCCCGCCGCCAGGACGGCCGCGACTCCGGCCGGCGCCGCCCGCCGATCCTGACCGAGGCCGAGTTCCTCGCCCGCCGCGAGGCGGTCGACCGCATGATGGTCGTCCGCCAGTCGGGCGACCGCACCCAGATCGCCGTGCTCGAGGACGGCGTCCTCGTCGAGCACTACGTCACCAAGGCGAGCGCCACGTCGTACGCCGGCAACGTCTACCTCGGCCGCGTGCAGAACGTCCTGCCGTCGATGGAGGCGGCGTTCGTCGACATCGGCAAGGGCCGCAACGGCGTGCTCTACGCCGGCGAGGTCAACTACGACGCTCAGGGCGCACGGCGGGCCGCGCACGATCGAGAAGGCGCTCAAGAGCGGCCAGGACGTGCTCGTGCAGGTCACCAAGGACCCGATCGGCCACAAGGGCGCCCGGCTGACCAGCCAGATCTCCCTGCCCGGCCGGTACGTGGTCTACGTCCCCGAGCGGCTCGATGACCGGCATCAGCCGCAAGCTGCCCGACACCGAGCGCAGCCGGCTCAAGGCGATCCTCAAGAAGGTCGTCCCCGACGACGCCGGCGTCATCGTCCGCACCGCGGCCGAGGGCGCCTCGCGAGGAGGAGCTCACCCGCGACGTCGAGCCGCCTGAAGGCGCAGTGGGAGGTCATCCAGCACCAAGGCCGCCGCGGGCAGTCGGCGCCGGTCCTGCTGCACGCCGAGCCCGACCTGGTCATCCGGGTGGTCCGCGACGTCTTCAACGAGGACTTCACCACGCTCGTCGTCGCAGGGCGGCAGCGAGTGCGAGCACCATCCGCGACTACGTCGAGCGACGTCGCCCCCGACCTCGCCGCCGCGGCTGTCGCGGCACGACGGGCGACGTCGACCTGTTCGCCGCGCTACCGGGTCGACGAGCAGCTGGCCAAGGCGCTGGACCGCAAGGTGTGGCTGCCCTCCGGCGGCTCGCTGGTGATCGACCGCACCGAGGCGATGACCGTCGTCGACGTCAACACCGGCAAGTACACCGGCAAGGGCGGCAACCTCGAGGAGACCGTCACCCGCAACAACCTCGAAGCGGCCGAGGAGATCGTCCGCCAGCTCCGGCTGCGCGACATCGGCGGCATCATCGTCATCGACTTCATCGACATGGTGCTGGAGAGCAACCGCGACCTGGTCGCTGCGGCGGCTCGACCGAGTGCCTGGGTCGGGACCGCACCAAGCACCAGGTCGCCGAGGTGACCTCGCTCGGCCTGGTGCAGATGACCCGCAAGCGGGTCGGCCAGGGACTGCTGGAGGCTTCAGCGAGCCCTGCGCGGCCTGCAACGGCCGCGGTGTGGTCGTGCACAGCGCGCCGGTCGAGCGCCGGCCGGAGCGCGACGAGCAGCGCGGGTCGCGGGAGCGCAAGCGCGGCCGGGAGGCCCGGCGCGGCCGCGGCCGCCGCCAAGGGCGCGAACGGCGCCTCGACGCCCGCGCCGTCCCGGGTCGCCGACGCAGCGCCCACCGATGCGCCGCCGCCGACGGCCGTGCGAGGCCCTCGCGGCAGGCGTCCATCCGACGCGAGCGAGCCGGTCGCCGGCCGGTCCCGCCGCCGTCGCGGCGGCCGCGGCGCCGGCGCGGCCTCCGCGCCGGCCGACGGCCGACCAGCCCGCGGCGGACGAGCCCGCGGCCGACCAGCCCGCGCCGGACGACCCGAGCCGACCAGGCCGCGCCGGACGAGCCGGCGGCGCGACGAGCCGGCGGCCGACGCAGGCCGCAGCCGGACCAGCCGGCGGCCGACGAGCCGGCGGCCGGACCGGCCAGCCCGCGGCGGACCAGCCGGCGGCCGGCCAGCCCGGCGGCGGACCAGCCGGCGGCCGAGCAGCCGGACGCCCCGATGGAGCCGCAGCCCGAGCACGCGGAGCCGCAGGCCGGCAGCCGCCCCGCGTCGTCGGCGGCGCGCGGCGAGCCGGCCGGCCGGCCCGCCGGCCTGCCGCCTGTCGCACGCGTCCGCACGGGAGCCGGCTCCGCAGGCCGGCCCGTACGGCGCCCTGCACGGCGGCCCGCAGCCGGCCGTGGGTGCCGGTAGAGTCGTGTGGTCACGTCCGCGACGTGCCCGGTCGGAGCCCTCGAGCGCCCGCCCTCGGGCGCCGCAGGTGACCAGCTCGACCCGCAGGATCCTGTACCAGCCCGCAGCCGTGCCAGGAGTGAACTCACCCGTGTACGCCATCGTCAAGACCGGCGGCAAGCAGTACAAGGTCGCCGTCGGTGACGTCGTCGAGGTCGAGAAGCTCGGACTGGCCCCGGGGCCAGCGTCGCGCTGCCCGCGCTGCTGCTCGTCGACGGCGAGACCGTGACCACCGACGCGGCCGCGCTGGCCGGCGTCACGGTCAGCGCCGAGATCGCTCGCCCAGATCAAGGGCCCGAAGATCCGGATCCTCAAGTACAAGAACAAGACCGGCTACCACAAGCGCATCGGCCACCGTCAGCAGCTGACCGCAGGTCCGGGTCACCGGCATCGAGACCGCGAAGGAAGTAGAGCCATGGCTCACAAGAAGGGCGCGATCTCCTCCCGCAACGGTCGCGACTCCAACGCCCAGCGCCTCGGCGTCAAGCGCTTCGGCGGCCAGGTCGTCAACGCCGGCGAGATCATCGTGCGCCAGCGCGGCACCCACTTCCACCCGGGCGACCTGGTCGGCCGTGGCGGCGACGACACGCTGTTCGCCCTCGCTGCCGGCGCGGTGCTGTTCGGCCTCAAGCGTGGCCGCAAGACCGTCAACATCGTTCCGGTCGGCTAGCCGACCGCACCAGCGCACGACAGGGCGGGCCGGCTTGCCGGACCCGCCCTTCGTGCCTGAAGAGAGGACCCGCGTGACCACCTTCGTCGACCGCGTCGTGCTCCACGTCGCCGCGGGCGACGGCGGGCACGGCTGCGCGTGCATCCGGCGCGAGAAGTTCAAGCCCCTCGGCGGCCCGGACGGCGGCGACGGCGGCCACGGCGGCGACGTCGTGCTCGTCGTGGACCCACAGCCACGACCCTGCTCGACTACCACTTCCACCCGCACCAGAAGGCGACCAGCGGCAAGGCCGGGCAGGGCGACCTGCGCAACGGGGCCAGCGGCGACGACCTGGTGCTGCCGGTGCCCGACGGCACCGTCGTGCTGGACGCCGGCGGCGAGCAGCTGGCCGACCTGGTCGGCGCGGGCAGCCGCTACGTGGTCGCCCGCGGTGGCCGCGGCGGCCTCGGCAACGCCGCCTGGCCACGACCCAGCGCAAGGCGCCCGGCTTCGCGCTGCTCGGCGAGCCGGGCGAGGTCCGTCGACGTCGTGCTGGAGCTCAAGAGCGTGGCCGACGTCGGCGCTGGTCGGCTTCCCCAGCGCCGGCAAGTCCAGCCTGATCGCGGCGATCTCCGCGGCCCGGCCGAAGATCGCCGACTACCCGTTCACCACCCTGGTGCCCAACCTCGGGGTGGTCGAGCGCCGGCGGCACGGTCTTCACCGTCGCCGACGTGCCCGGGCTCATCCCGGGCGCGGCGCAGGGCAAGGGGCTGGGCCTGGAGTTCCTGCGGCACGTCGAGCGCTGCGCGGTGCTGCGTGCACGTCGCTCGACTGCGCGACCCTCGAGCCCGACCGCGACCCGCTCAGCGACCTCGACGTGCTCGAGGCCGAGCTGGCGCAGTACGAGCAGCCTCGCTGCTCGGACCGGCCGCGGCTCGTCGTGCTGAACAAGGTCGACGTCCCGGACGGCCGCGAGCTGGCCGAGCTGGTCCGGCCCGAGCTCGAGGCGCGCGGACTGGAGGTGCATCGAGATCTCCGCCGCGACCCGCGAGGGGCTGCGCGAGCTGACCTTCGCGCTGGCCGGGCTGGTCGCGGCCGACCGCGCCGGCCCGGCCGGTCGAGCGAGGCCACCCGGATCGTGCTGCGCCCGACGGCCGTCGACGACGTCGGCTTCACCGTCGAGCCGCGACCCGAGGAGCCGGCGTCGTTCGTCGTCCGCGGCGCCAAGCCGGAGCGCTGGGTGCAGCAGACCGACTTCGACAACGACGAGGCGGTCGGCTACCTGGCCGACCGGCTGGACCGGCTCGGCGTCGAGAAGGCGCTGGCCGAGCCGGTGCGAGCCGGGCGCCTGCGGTCACGCATCGGGCCGGTCGGCTTCGAGTGGCACCCGGCGCAGCTGGAGGACTTCGTCTCGACCTCCCGCGGCACCGACGACCGGCTCGACAGGACACCCGGCCGCGCGCCGACGAGCGGCGGTTCGCCAAGAACCTGCGCCGCGCCGAGCGGCTCGGCCTCGACCTGGACCTGGACGGCCTGCCGCAGGACCCGCCCCCCGCCGGGCAGCTGAGCCGCTCCGCGGTCCGCGACGCGCGTCGCGTCGTCGTCAAGGTCGGCTCGTCCTCGCTGACGACCGCCGCCGGCGGTCTGGCGGGGGAGCGGCTCGACGCCCTCGTCGACGTGCTGGCGGCGCGCGGCGGCCAGGTCGTCCTCGTCTCCTCGGGGGCGATCGCCGCCGGCCTGGCGCCGCTGGGCCTGGCCCGGCGGCCGCGCGACCTGGCCACCCAGCAGGCCGCCGCCAGCGTCGGGCAGTCCCTGCTGGTGCAGCGGTACGCCGCCGCGTTCGGCCGGCACGGGCGCACGGTCGGCCAGGTGCTGCTCACCGTCGACGACGTGGTGCGGCGGGCCCACTACCGCAACGCCCAGACCACCCTGGAGCGGCTGCTGGCCCTCGGCGTGCTGCCGGTGGTCAACGAGAACGACACCGTCGCCACCGAGGAGATCCGCTTCGGCGACAACGACCGGCTGGCCGCCCTGGTCGCCCACCTGGTCCGGGCCGACGCGCTCGTGCTCCTGTCCGACGTCGACGGCCTGTACGACGGCGACCCCCGGCAGCCCGGGGCCGCGGCTGGTCGCCGACGTGCGGGGTCGAGCACGACCTCGACGGGGTCGCGGCGGGCGGCACCGGGGCGGCGGGCCTGGGCAGCGGCGGGATGGCCAGCAAGGTCGACGCCGCCCGGATCGCCACCGCAGCCGGTGTCCCGGTGCTGCTGGCGCTCGGCCGCCGAGGCCGCCGACGTGCTGGCCGGCCGCAGCGGCACGTACTTCTGGGCGACCGGCTCGCGGCGCAGCGCGCGGCTGCTGTGGCTCGCGCACGCCTCCACCCCGGCGCGGCCGGCTGCTGCTCGACGCGGGCGCCGTCCGGGCCGTCGTGGAGCGCCGCAGCTCGCTGCTGGCCGCCGGGGTCACCGGGGTGGAGGGCGGCTTCGCCGCCGGCGACCCGGTCGAGCTGTGCGACCCGGCCGGTACCGCCGTCGCCCGCGGCCTGGTCGCCTACGACGCCGTCGAGCTGCCGGAGCTGCTCGGCCGCTCGACCCGCGAGCTGGGCCTGCGCGAGGTCGTGCACCGCGACGACCTGGTGCTGCTGGCTCCCCGGGCCCGATCGACCGCCGGACGGTCGGACCGGCATCAGACGGGGTAGGGGCGCCCGCATGGCTACCGTGTGGATCGTCCCTGCCGGCTCCGACACCGCCCCCGACGCGGGGAACGGCGACTTCCTGCTGCGACGCAGCGGGAACCGCGTGGAGGTGGGCTCGGTGGACGGTGCCTGCACCTGGCTGGGCACCGTCGACCCCGGCCTGATGCCGGAGCTGCCCGACGTGGACGGGCCGACCCGGGCCCCCGACCAGGAGCGGGCCCTGATCGCCGTGCAGGGCGTGGCGACCGCGCAGGACAACCGCGGCGGCTGACCGGTCGTACGCTCGCGGGCATGAGCGAGGTCCTCGAGGTCGCCCGACGTGCCCGTACCGCCGCCGCCGGGCTGGCGCCGCTACCCCGCGGGGTGAAGGACGCGGCGCTGCTGGCGATGGCGGACGCGCTGGTCGCCGGGCAGGACGCCGTGCTCGCCGCGAACGCCGAGGACGTCCGGGCCGCCCGGGAGGCCGGCACCGCGGAGGCCCAGGTCGACCGGCTGGCGCTGACCCCGGACCGGGTCGCGGCGATGGCCGACGGGCTGCGGCACGTGGCCGGGCTGCCCGACCCGGTCGGTGAGGTGCTGCGCGGCTCGCGGCTGCCCAACGGCCTGGAGCTGCGGCAGGTCCGGGTGCCGCTCGGCGTCGTCGGCATCGTCTACGAGGCCCGTCCGAACGTCACCGCGGACGCCGCCGGGCTGTGCGTCAAGAGCGGCAACGCCGTGCTGCTGCGCGGCAGCGCCAGCGCGTACCGCTCCAACGAGGCGCTGGTCGAGGTGCTGAGCCGGGCCGCCGAGCTCGCCGGCCTGCCGCGGCACAGCGTGCAGCTCGTCCCGGGCACGGACCGGGAGAGCGTCCGCGAGCTGATGCGGGCCCGCGGGCACGTCGACGTGCTCATCCCGCGTGGCGGCGCGGGGCTCATCTCGGCCGTCGTCGAGGGCTCGCTGGTGCCGGTGATCGAGACCGGGGTCGGCAACTGCACCGTCTACGTCGACGCCGAGGCCGACCTCGACATGGCCGTGGCGATCGTCGTCGACGCCAAGACCAGCCGGCCGTCGGTCTGCAACGCCGCCGAGACGCTGCTGGTGCACGAGGCGGTGGCCGCGGAGTTCCTGCCCCGCGTCGAGAAGGCGCTCGAGGGGGTCCGGCTGCACGCCGACGCGCGGGCCGCGGCGCTGCTGGCCGACAGCGTCCCGGCCGGCGACGAGGACTGGGCCGCCGAGTACCTCTCGCTGGACCTGGCGGTCGGCGTCGTGGACTCGCTGGAGGCGGCCACCGACCACATCCGCCGGTGGGGGAGCGGGCACACCGAGGCGGTCGTCACGCGCTCGCAGAGCGCGGCGCGGGAGTTCGTCCGCCGGCTGGACAGCGCCGCGGTGATGGTGAACGCGTCGACCCGGTTCACCGACGGCGGGGAGTTCGGGTTCGGTGCGGAGATCGGCATCTCCACCCAGAAGCTGCACGCCCGCGGCCCGATGGGCCTGCCCGAGCTGACCAGCACGACGTACGTCGTGACCGGCGACGGCCACGTGCGGGGCTGAGGCGGCCCGGTGGACCCCTCCGAGCCCGGCCGTCCGGCAGCACGGCAGCCGGCCGGCGTGCAGTCCGTCGAGCGCGCGCTGGGACTGCTCGAGACGCTGGCACGCGGCGGGGGCCGGCTGCCGCTGTCGGAGCTGGCGACCCGTTCCGGGCTGCCGCTCGGGACGGTGCACCGGCTGCTCGCGACGTTGGCCGCCGCCGGGTACGTCCGCCAGGACGGCGACCGGCGGTACGCCCTGGGCACCGCGCTGCTGCCGCTGGGCGACGCCGCGACCCGGCTGCTGGGCGCCTGGGCGCAGCCGTACCTGGTGCGCCTGGTCGAGGCGAGCGGGGAGACCGCGAACCTGGCCGTGCTGGAGGACGACCGGATCGTCTACCTGGCGCAGGCCCCGGGCCGGCACCGGATGAGGATGTTCACCGAGGTCGGCCGGCGGGTGCTCCCGCACACGACGGCGGTCGGCAAGGTCCTGCTGGCCTGGCAGGACGAGGCCCAGGTGCGTCGCGTCCTGGCCCGGCTCGGCCTGCCGGCGCGCACGACCCGCAGCATCACCGAGCCCGCCGCGTTCCTCGCCGAGCTCGCCGAGGTCCGCCGTACCGGGTGGGCCGTCGACGACGAGGAGGAGGAGGAGGGTGTGCGATGCCTGGCGGTGCCGGTCGGACCGGGCCCGACGGCGGTGGCCGCCCTGTCGGTGTCCGGCCCCGCCAGCCGGCTGGCCCGCGACAGCCCTGACCTCGTCGTCACCATGCTCGACGTGTCGGCCGACCTCGAGACCTGGCTGCGGGGGAGCGACACTGTTTCCGCGCTGCGGAAGTGACTTCCGAAGACGTTTGCTACATCTCGGTGACCTGTACCACTCTGTCCGCGACTCGCGCTCGACGAGCGCGCACCCCTCTCAGGAGATGCCCACATGAGCAGTGCCCCGCAGGTGCACGGCGTCGAGGTCGCAGGTGAGTGGCGGGACGGCTACGAGCAGGTGCTGACCGACGAGTCGCTGGAGCCTGCTCGCCCGCCTGCAGCGCGAGTTCGGGCCCCGCCGGCTGGAGCTGCTGCAGGCCCGGGCCCGGCGCGACGCCGAGCTCGCGGCCGGCGCGCTGCCGGACTTCCTGCCCGAGACCGCCGACGTCCGCGGTGGCGACTGGACGGTCGCGCCGAGCCCGCGCCGGGCCTGGTCGACCGGCGCGTCGAGATCACCGGCCCGACCGACCGCAAGATGGTGATCAACGCGCTGAACTGCGGCGCGAAGGTCTTCATGGCCGACTTCGAGGACAGCAACACGCCGACCTTCGACAACCTCGTGCAGGGCCAGCTGAACCTGCGCAACGCCTGGCTGCGGCAGATCGACTTCACCAGCGCCGAGGGCAAGTCGCTACGCGCTGAAGGACGACGGTCGCGACGCTGGTCGTGCGCAACCGCGGCTGGCACCTGCCCGAGCGGCACGTGCTCGTCGACGGCGAGCCGGTGTCCGGCAGCCTGTTCGACTTCTGCGATGTACATGACCACGAGCGCCCGGATCGCCCTCGACAAGGGCTTCGGGCCGTACTTCTACCTGCCCAAGATGGAGAGCCACCTCGAGGCCCGGCTCTGGAACGACGTCTTCGTCGCCGGCGCAGGAGGCGCTCGGCATCCCGCGCGGCACCATCCGCGCGACCTGCCTGATCGAGACGATCCTCGGCGCGTTCGAGATGGAGGAGATCCTCTACGAGCTGCGCGAGCACTCGTCGGGCCTCAACGCCGGCCGCTGGGACTACATCTTCTCGATGATCAAGAAGTTCCGGACCCGCGGCGAGGAGTTCCTGCTGCCGGACCGGTCCGAGGTCAAGATGACGGTGCCGTTCATGCGCGCCTACACCGAGCTCCTGGTGAAGACCTGCCACACGCCACGGCGCCCACGCGATCGGCGGCATGGCGGCCTTCATCCCCAACCGCAAGGACGCCGAGGTCAACGACGCGGCGCTGGCCGCGGTCCGGGCCGACAAGAGCCGCGAGGCCGACGACGGCTTCGACGGCTCCTGGGTGGCCCACCCCGACCTCGTGCCGGTCGCGCTCGAGGTCTTCGACGCCGAGCTCGGCGACCGGCCGAACCAGCTCGACCGCCGCCGCGACGACGTTCAGGTCACCGCGGCCCAGCTGCTCGACGCCAAGGCGACGCCGGGCGACGTCACCGAGGCCGGCGTGCGCAACAACGTCAGCGTCGGCATCCAGTACCTGGAGTCGTGGCTGCGCGGCGGCGGCGCCGTCGCCATCTTCAACCTCATGGAGGACGCGGCCACCGCCGAGATCAGCCGCTCGCAGATCTGGCAGTGGGTGCACAACGGCGTCGAGACCGCCGAGGGCACCGCCGATCACGCCGGAGTGGGTCCGCCAGGTCGAGGACGAGGAGCTGGAGAAGATCCGCGCAGTCGCGTCGGCGACGACGCGCTTCACCGCCGGCGGTACGCCGAGGCGCGCGAGCTGTTCGAGCAGGTCGCGCTGGCCGACGACTTCGAGGAGTTCCTGACCCTGCCGGCCTACGAGCGGATCGGCTGATGACGGCCGCGCTGTCCAGGCGCTGCCGAGGCGCCGGCCGCGGTCCCGCAGCTCGCCGAGCGACTGGCGGCCCGCGCATCGGCGCCGACAAGGTCCTCACCGACCCGGCGCAGCTGCGCACCTACGAGTGCGACGGCCTGGCCGAACTTCCGCGTCCGCCCCGGCGTCGTCGTGCTGGCCGCGCACGCGCGAGGACGTCGTCGCAGACCGTGCGGCTCTGCGCGGAGCGCCGGCATCCCGTTCGTGGCACGCGGTTCCGGCACCGGGCTGTCCGGCGGCGCGCTGCCCGTCGCCGACGGCGTGCTGATCGTGCTGTCCCGGCTGCGGCAGGTCCTGCGCGTGGACCCCGACAACGCAGCGCGTCGTCGTCGAGCCCGGCGTCATCAACCTCTGGGTGACCCGCGAGGTCACGCCGCACTCCCAGGCCTACGCGCCGGACCCGTCCTCGCAGCAGGTCTGCAGCATCGGCGGCAACCTCGCCGAGAACGCCGGCGGCGCGCACTGCCTGAAGTACGGCTTCACCGTCAACCACGTCATGGGCGCCGAGGTCGTGCTGCCCGACGGCGAGGTCGTGCACCTCGGGGGCACCGCGCCGGAGCACCCCGGCCTGCGACCTGCTCGGCGCCTTCGTCGGCAGCGAGGGCACGCTCGGCGTCGCGACCGAGGTGACGGTGCGCACGATCCGGGTGCCGGAGTCCGTGCAGACGATGCTCGTCGGCTTCCGCACCGTCGAGGACGCCGGCGGCGCGGTCAGCGACATCATCGCCGCCGGCATCCTGCCGGCCGCCATCGAGATGATGGACGCGCTCGCCATCGAGGCCGCCGAGGCGGCCGTGCAGTGCGGCTACCCCGACGGCGCCGTCGCGGTGCTCGTCATCGAGCTCGACGGGCCGCAGGTCGAGGTCGACGCGCAGTTCCGCCAGGTCGAGCGAGCTCGTCGCCGGCGCGCGACGGCGTTCGAGACGCGCATCGCGCAGGACGCCGCCGAGCGGGCGCTCATGTGGAAGGGCCGCAAGTCCGCCTTCGCCGCCGTCGGCCGCATCAGCCCGGCCTACTTCGTGCAGGACGGCGTCATCCCGCGCACCCAGCTCGCCCGAGGTGCTCGGCGACGATCGACCGCGATGGCCGCGCGACGTCGGGCTGCGCGTCGCCAACGTCTTCCACGCCGGCGACGGCAACCTGCACCCGCTGGTCCTGTTCGACGACGCCGTCGACGGCGCGGCCGCACGACGCCGAGGAGCTGGCCGGCGCCATCCTCGACCTGTGCGTCGACGCGGGCGGCTCCATCACCGGCGAGCACGGCGTCGGCCACGAGAAGAAGGCGAAGATGGCGCGGCAGTTCAGCGCCGACGACCTCGACACCATGCAGCTCGTGCGGTGCGCCTTCGACCCCGACGGGATCTCCAACCCCGGCAAGGTCTTCCCGACGCCGCGCCTGTGCGGCGAGCGTCCCGGCATCCGCACCGCTGCCGACACCCGCGATCCGGCGCTGCGGCGAGGTGTTCTGACGTGTCGACCGCGACCGTCGAGCACGGCCGGGCACCGCCGAGCGACGCCGTCGGCGGGGTCGCCCCGTCGCGAGGTCGTCCGCCCCGCGACCGTCGAGGAGGTCGCCGCACGTGCTGCGCGAGGCCGCCGCGCAGGGACGCACCGTCGTGCCGGTGGGCGGCCGCAGCAAGACCGGCTGGGCCGCTCCGCCGACCTCGCTGCGACCTGCTGCTCGACCTGACCGGGCTCGACCGGGTCGTCGAGCACACCGCGGGTGACCTGGTCGTCGTCGCCGAGGCCGGCGTACGGCTCGCGGACGCTGCAGTCCGCAGCTCGCCGAGCGCCGGTCAGATGCTCGCCCTCGACCCGCCGGAGCCGGGCGCCACGCTCGGCGGCATCGTCAGCGCCAACGCCTCCGGGCCCGCGCCGGCTGCGCTACGGCACCGTCCGGGACCTGCTCATCGGCGTCACCGTCGTGCTGGCCGACGGCACCACCGCCAAGGTCCGGCGGCAAGGTCGTCAAGAACGTCGCCGGCTACGACCTCGGCAAGCTCTACACCGGCGCGCACGGCAGCCTCGGCGTCGTCGTGTCCACCACCTGGCGGCTGCACCCGCTGCCGCCGGCCGCCGGCGCCGTCGTGGTGCCGGTGCCGCGACGCGCCGAGGCCGGCCGGCTCGCCCCGCTGGTCGTCCGCTCGACCCTCACGCCGTCCGCGACCGAGCTGGCCGTCGGGACGGCGGGCAGCTGGCAGCTCGTCGTGCTGTTCGAGTCGATCCCCGCGTCGGTCGAGGCGCAGTCCGCGGCGGCCGGTCGCGCTGCTCGGCGGCGGCGGCGCGCGGACGACGGTGCCCCCGACTGGTTCGGCACGCGCCCCGGCGGCCCGGACGACCTCGTCGCTGCGCCTGGCGTACGAGCCGGCCGCGCTGCCCGCCGTGCTCGACGCGCTGCCGGCCGGCGGCGGACGTCACCGCCTCCACCGGCACCGGCGTCGCGTACGCCGCGCTGCCCGCGCCGAGGCGGCGTCGCCGGGCTGGCCGCGCTGCGCGCGGGCGCTCGCGCCGTACGACGGCTCCGCGGTCGTGCTCCGGCGCCGCGCCGCCGTGCGCGACGGGCCTCGACCACTGGGGCCCGGTGCCCGACGCCTTCGCGCTGATGCAGCGGGTCAAGGACCGCTTCGACCCCGAGCGGCGGCTGTCGCCCGGCCGCCTGCTCGGAGGACTCTGACTGACGGCCCGACCCCCAGCTCGCCGCCGGCGCGATCCGACCGGGACGACCTGCACTGCCGGGGCGCCGACCGGCGCGCGCGGGCCACCGACCAGGCCGCGGCCGAGGTGGTCGGCGCGCGCCGCCCGCTCGACCTCGGTCAGGGCGGTCCCATCGCGGCGAGCGCCGCGGGCGCCACGGTCGGCCTGGGCCTCCCGCGGGTCGGGCGCGCCGCTGACGCCGGCCTTCGACGAGCACCACCCGCCGGACGCCGCCCTGGTCGGCGACTGCGTGCACTGCGGCTTCTGCCTGCCGACCTGCCCCACGTACGTGCTGTGGGGCGAGGAGATGGACAGCCCGCGCGGTCGCATCGACATCATGAAGAGCGGGCTCGAGGGCGACGCCGCTCGACGCCGCCGCCGGTCCGGCACCTCGACCAGTGCCTGGGCTGCATGGCCTGCGTGACCGCCTGCCCGTCCGGCGTGCAGTACGACAAGCTCATCGAGGCCACCCGCGCGCAGCTCGAGCGCCGCGTCGAGCGGCCCGCGGGCCGAGCGGCTGCTGCGGGAGGCGATCTACCGGCTGTTCCCGTACCCGAAGCGGCTGAAGGTGCTGCGCGGCCCGCTGCGCGCCTACCAGGCCAGCGGGCTCGGTCGGGTGCTCGCCCGCAGCGGGCTGATGGCCCGGCTGCCCGCGGGCCTGCAGGCGATGGAGTCGCTGGCGCCCGAGGCTCGGCACGGTCGAGAGGCTGCCGAGCGCACCCCGGCGCGCGGCACGAGGCGGCGCACCGTCGGGCTGCTCACCGGCTGCGTCCAGGGCACCTTCTTCCCCGACGTCAACGCCGCGACGGTGCGGGTGCTCGCCGCCGAGGGCTGCGAGGTCGTCGTCCCCGAGCGGCCAGGGCTGCTGCGGTGCGCTGTCCGCGCACGGCGGCCGCGAGGACGAGGCGATCGCCTTCGCCAAGCAGGTCATCGAGGTCTTCGAGCGGGCCGGGGTCGACACGGTCGTCGTCAACGCCGCCGGCTGCGGCTCCAACCTCAAGGAGTACGGCCACCAGCTGCGCGACGAGCCGCGGCTGGGCCGCCCGCGCGGAGGCGCTGGCCGCCAAGGTCCGCGACGTCACCGAGCTGCTCGACGAGCTCGGGCCGGTGGCGCCGAGCGGCACCCGCTGCCGATGCACGGTCGCCTACCAGGACGCCTGCCACCTCGCGCACGCGCAGGGGGTGCGCGAGCAGCCGCGCCGGCTGCTGCGCGGCATCCCGGGCGTCGAGCTGCGCGAGCTGACCGAGGCCGAGATCTGCTGCGGCAGCGCCGGCACCTACAACCTGCTGCACCCCGAGCCCGCCCGCGAGCTCGGCGAGCGCAAGGCCCGCGCGGTGCTCGCCACCGGCGCCGGACGTCATGGTGACGGCCAACCCCGGCTGCTGGATGCAGGTCGCGACGACGCCTCGCCCGCATGGGCGAGCGGATGCCGGTCGCCCACACCGTGCAGGTGCTCGACGCGTCGATCGCAGGCACTCCTGTGGCGCGTCTCGCTCGCATCCGCCCTCGACGGGCCCGGCACCGTCGTCTCCTCTGGCACGTCCGCCCCCGCCCGCACCTGAGTCCCCGCACCTGCACGTGACCGTCACACCCTCTCCGGCACCCGGACCCGTGCCGCGGCGCTCGTCCTCCTCGACGTCCTGAAAGGGCGCCACATGCTGCTCGCCGCCCCCTACCAGCAGAACACGGACCCGGTCGGCGACAGCCTCGGGCTCTCCTCGATCTTCGCTGTCCTGCCGCTGGTCACCCTGTTCATCCTGCTCGGCGGGCTGCGCATGAAGGCCTGGGCCGCCGGGCTCATCTCGCTGCTGGTCGCGCTCGTCGTCGCGATCGTCGTCTACGGCATGCCGGTCTCGCAGGGCCTGCTGTCGGCGTCCGAGGGCGCCGCCTTCGGCTTCTTCCCGATCCTCTGGGTCGTCATCAACGCGATCTGGGTCTACAACCTCACCGTCCACACCGGGCACTTCGACGTGCTGCGGCGGTCGTTCGAGAAGGTCAGCGCCGACCTGCGGATCATGGCCGTCATCATCGCCTTCTGCTTCGGCGGGCTGCTCGAGGCGCTCGCCGGCTTCGGCACGCCGGTGGCGATCAGCGTCGTCATGCTCATGGGGCTCGGGTCTCGACGCCGGTGAAGTCGGCGGTCATCGCGCTGATCGCCAACACCGCTCCGGTCGCGTTCGGTGCGCTGGCCACCCCGATCATCACGCTGGCGGCCGTGACCTCCGGCGTCTCCCAGGCGCCCGGCCTCACCGTCGACAACCTCGGCGCGATGGCCGGGCGGCAGACGCCGATCCTGGCGGCGGTCGTGCCGCTGGTGCTCGTCTACGTCGTCGACGGCAAGCGCGGCCTGCGGCAGACCTGGCTGCCCGCGCTGGTCGCCGGCGTGACCTTCGGCATCGCGCAGTTCATCACCGCCAACTACATCTCGGTCCCGCTCACCGACATCGTCGCCTCGCTCGTGGCGGCCGCCTGCGGTCGTCGGCCTGCTGCGCGTCTGGCAGCCGGTCGAGATCATCGCGGCCGGTCACGCGCGTCCCGAGGGCGTGGCCCGGCGCGCCGGCACCGAGGGCGACGCGGCGGCACGACCGACGGCACGGACGGCGTCGACGGTGCGCGGACGGCACCTCCGTCGCCGTCGCGGCCGGCGACGACCGACCAAGTCGGTGCACGCACTCCGGCAGCGACGTCGCCAAGGCGTACGCCCCGTACCTGATCATCATCGCGATCTTCTCCGTCGCGAACCTGGCCGGCGTCAAGGCGGCGCTGGCGAAGGAGCCGTGGACCGTCAAGTTCCCGTGGCCCGGGCTGGACGTGCTCACCGCCGCCGGCAAGCGCCGCAGTCGAGCGCGACCTTCACGCTCAACTGGTTCGCCGCTGCGGGCTCGCTCGATGATCCTGGCCGGTCATCGTCACGATGCTGGTCCTGAAGATCAGCCCGGCGCAGGCGCTGAAGACGTACGGCGAGACGCTATACGAGCTGCGCTTCGCGATCCTCACCGTGATGGCCGTCCTCGGCCTCGCGTACGTCATGAACCAGTCCGGCCAGACCGCGCACGCTCGGCGACTTCCTGGCCGGCACCGGCGCGTTCTTCGCCTTCCTCTCGCCCGATCCTGGGCTGGATCGGCGTGGCCGTCACCGGCTCGGACACCTCGGCGAACGCCCTGTTCGGTGCGCTGCAGGTGCAGACCGCGGCGCAGGCCGGGCTCGACCCGGTGCTGCTGGCCGCGGCCAACTCCTCCGGCGGCGTCATGGGCAAGATGGTCAGCCCGCAGAACCTGGCGATCGCCGCCTCCGCGGTCGGGATGTCCGGCCAGGAGGGCGAGATCTTCCGCAAGGTCATCGGCTGGAGCCTGGTGCTCCTGCTGTTCATGTGCCTGATCGTCGTCCTGCAGTCGAGTCCGGTGCTCGGCTGGATGGTGCCGACCCCGTAGCAGTCGGCGCCCGGCCCGACGGTCCGACCTCCTGCGGGTCGACCGGGCGCCCGTCGTCGTGCGGGCCGCGCGGCGTGCCGCGAATGGCGTCCGAGAGTCCCACGCCTCCTCGTCCCGGGAGTGCATCGTGCTACAGCCGTCCTTCGCGTCCGTCGACGACGTACGGGAGCGGCTGTCCGCGGCCGGCTACCTCACCGACCACGCCATCGCCACGACGGTCTTCCTCGCCGACCGGCTCGGCAAGCCGCTGCTCGTCGAGGGCCCGGCCGGCGTCGGCAAGACCGAGCTGGCCAAGGCGGTGGCCGCCGCGACCGGGCTCCGAGCTGATCCGGCTGCAGTGCTACGAGGGCCTGGACGAGGCCCGCGCGCTGTACGAGTGGAACTACAAGAAGCAGCTGCTGCGCATCCAGGCGTCCAAGGACGACGACGCGTGGGACGACATCCACGACGACGTCTTCGCCGAGGAGTTCCTGCTCTCCCGGCCGCTGCTCACCGCGATCCGGCGGACCGAGCCGACCGTGCTGCTCATCGACGAGACCGACAAGGCCGACGTCGAGGTCGAGGGCCTGCTGCTGGAGGTGCTCAGCGACTTCCAGGTCACCATCCCGGAGCTCGGCACCATCACCGCGGCCCGCCGGCCGATCGTGTTCCTCACCTCCAACGCGACCCGCGAGCTGTCCGAGGCGCTCAAGCGGCGCTGCCTGTACCTGCACCTGGACTACCCGGACGCCGCACCGCGAGAAGGCGATCGTGCTGTCCCGGGTGCCGGAGGTCAGCGAGGCGCTGGCCGAGCAGCTCGTGCAGACCGTGCGCGCGCTGCGCGCCCTGGAGCTGAAGAAGTCGCCGAGCATCGCCGAGTCCATCGACTGGGCCCGCACCCTCGTCGCGCTCGGCCTGGACACCCTCGACGAGAAGGCGGTCGCCGACACCCTCGGGGTCGTCCTCAAGCACGCCAGCGACCACACGCGCGCGGCCACCGCGCTGAAGCTGAACTGATGCCCGCCGGGGCCCCGACCCGCGCCGGGCGCGGCCGCCCGCGCCCGAGGGACGCGCATGACCCGCACCGAGGGCGGCCTGCTCGGCCGGGAGATCGCGTTCTTCGACGCGCTGCGCGAGGCCGGCGTGCCGGTGGCGCTGTCGGAGGTGATCGACGCGACCCGGGCGATGGGCGCGATCGACCTGCTCGACCGCGAGGCGCTGCGCCAGGCGTTCGCCGCGACCGCGGTGAAGCGGCCGAACCACCGGCCGACCTACGACCGGCTGTTCGACCTGTGGTGGCCGGCGGTCACCGGGGACCCGTCCCGGGCCGGGAGCGCCGACGGCGACGGCGAGGGTGAGGGCGCCGGCGGCGAGGGCGACGGTCCGGCCGATCCGGAGGCGCTGCGCGAGGCCCTGCGCGACCTGCTGCTGCAGGGCGACGAGGACGCGCTGCGGCGGTTCGCCCGGGAGGTGGTGACCGACCTCGGACGGGCGGACGCCTCGCCGGGCCGGCAGAACTGGTTCTCCTACCGGGTGCTGCGGGCCCTGTCGCCCGAGACGCTGATCGCCTCGCTGCTCGAGCGGCTGCTGGCAGGGCCAGGAGCGCGGCGGGCTCGCCGAGCGGGTCGCCCGGCAGACCGTGCAGCGAGCGGATCCGGCAGTTCCAGGAGATGGTCGAGGCCGAGGTGCGCCGCCGGCTGGCCGAGGACCGCGGCGTCGAGCAGGTCAGCCGGACGGTGGTGCAGCCGCTCGCCGAGCAGGTCGACTTCCTGCGGGCCAGCCGGCGACGACATGGCCGAGCTGCGCCGGCAGGTCTTCCCGCTGGCCCGCCGGCTGGCCACCCGGCTGACCGCCCGCCGCCGGCTCGGCCGCAGCGGCCGGCTGGACTTCCGCCGCACGGTGCGGGCCTCGCTGGCGACCGGCGGCGTGCCGCTCGTCACCCACCACCGGCCGCACAAGCCGCACAAGCCCGAGCTCGTCGTGCTCTGCGACGTGTCCGGGTCGGTCGCCGGCTTCGCGCACTTCACGCTGATGCTCGCCTACGCGCTGCGCGAGCAGTTCACCAAGGTGCGGGCGTTCGCCTTCATCGACACCGTCGACGAGGTGACCCGCTTCTTCACCCCCGGCGGCGGACGTCGCCGACGCGCTGGCCCGGATGTCGTCGGAGGCCGAACCTGGTCTGGTTCGACGGGCACAGCGACTACGGCCACTCGCTCGAGGAGTTCGCGACCCGCTACCCCGACGCGGTCGGGCCGCGCACGTCGCTGCTGATCCTCGGCGACGCCCGCAACAACTACCGGGCCACCGGGGTGGCGACGCTGCGGCAGCTGGCGGCGCCAGGCCCGGCACACCTACTGGCTCAACCCGGAGCCGCGGGCCTACTGGGGCGCGGGGACAGCGCGGTGACGCAGTACGGCGAGGTCGGTCGAGATGGTCGAGGTGCGCAACGCCGTGCAGCTCGAGGACTTCGTGCAGCGCCTGCTGCCGCAGTAGCGGCAGCCCGCGCGTGGGAGGTCGTCGGATCGGGGTGATGGGTGGCACCTTCGACCCCGTGCACCACGGGCACCTGTCCGCGGCGAACGAGGTGGCCACGATCTTCGACCTCGACGAGGTGGTCTTCGTGCCGACCGGTCAGCCGTGGCAGAAGGCGCACCGGCAGGTCAGCCCGGCCGAGGACCGCTACCTGCTGACGGTCATCGCGACCGCGTCGAACCCGCGGTTCTCGGTCAGCCGCATCGACATCGACCGGCCCGGTCCGACCTACACCGTCGACACCCTGCGCGACCTGCGGGCGGCGTACGGCGAGGACAGCGAGCTGTTCTTCATCACCGGGGCGGACGCCCTGACCGCGATCCTCGGGTGGCGCGACGCCGGCGAGCTGTTCGGCATGGCGCACTTCGTCGGCGTCAGCCGGCCGGGGTACGCGCCCGCCGACCTGGCGGACTTCCCGGACGGCGCGGTCACGCTCGTCCAGGTGCCGGCGCTGGCGATCTCCTCCACGGACTGCCGCGCCCGGGTCGCCCGGGGGCACCCGGTCTGGTACCTGGTGCCGGACGGTGTCGTGCAGTACATCGAGAAGCGGCACCTGTACCGACCGGTCGACCCCGGGCGGTAGCCGGCTCGGGTCCTTGCCGCCGCCTGCCGGTCCGGCTGGGGCGCGGCCGGCCGGCAACTAGGCTGGCGGGACCAACCGCCTGCGAGAGGAACCCCGTGCCCGCCTCCGAGCGCGCCGTCGAGCTGGGGCTGGCCGCTGCACAGGCGGCCGCCGACAAGCTCGCCAGCGACATCCTGCTGCTCGACGTCAGCGAGCAGCTCGTCATCACCGACGTGTTCGTGCTGGCCAGCGCCCCCACCGACCGGCAGGTCAAGGCGATCGTCGACGAGGTGGAGGACCGGCTGCGCGAGCTCGGGGCCAAGCCCGTCCGGCGCGAGGGCACCGAGGAGGCGCGCTGGGTGCTGCTCGACTTCGCCGAGGTCGTCATCCACGTGCAGCACGAGGAGGAGCGGGTCTTCTACGCCCTCGAGCGCCTCTGGAAGGACTGCCCGGTGATCCCGTTCGTCGACCGCGACGCCGAGCGGGCGGTCGGCCGCCAGCAGGTCGCGCCCTGAGCCTCGGGCGTCGCGTGGTCCTGCTGCGGCACGGGCAGACCGGCGACAACGCCGACGGGCGGATCCAGGGCCAGCGCGACACCCCGCTCGACGACGTCGGCCGCGCGCAGGCGGCCGCGGTGGCGCCGCTGCTCGCGGCGGCCCGGCCGCAGATCGTCCTGAGCTCGGACCTGTCCCGGGCCCGGGAGACCGCGACGCCGCTGGCCGAGGCCTCCGGCGTACCGCTGCGGCTGGACCCGCGACTGCGCGAGCTGGACCTGGGCGCCTGGCAGGGGCTGACCGGGGACGAGGCGCGTCAGCGCTTTCCGGACGAGCACGCGGCCTGGCGCGCGGGGCAGGACGTCGCCCGCGGGGGCGGCGAGACCTATCGCGCGGCGGGGGAACGGGCGGTCGCCTGCCTGCGGGAGTCGCTGACCGGCCTGCCGGCCGGGGGAGTGCTCGTCGCGGTCACCCACGGGGGCACCGCCAAGGGCGCGCTGGGGGTGCTGCTCGACGTGGAGCCGGCGCGCTGGTGGCGCATCGCGGCGCTGGGGAACACCTGCTGGAGCGTGCTCGTCGAGCACCCGAACGGCTGGCGGCTGGAGCGTCACGGGGTCGGCCCGACGGCGCTGAGCGACCCCGCGTCCTGGCCGCCGACGCCCCCGGATGCGGAGCCTGTAAGGTACTGACCGCACGCGGGGCTGTGGCGCAGCTGGTAGCGCACCACACTGGCAGTGTGGGGGTCAGGGGTTCGAGTCCCCTCAGCTCCACCCCGTACGACCTGGGCGTTCTCCTTCCGAGGGGGGCGCCCAGCGTCGTCTCCATCGGTGCCGTTCTCAGCCCAGAGCGGTCATCGACGGGCAGCGCTCGGCCCGCGTCGCGGTTCGGGCCGTCACCCCGAAGCACCGCTGCCAGAGCCCGATGCGCACAGCGCGGCGACGGACCCGAGCGCCACCTCGAGCGCGGCGACGTCGAGTCCGGCCGCACCCGTCCGCCCGCGGCCCGTGGACCGTGCCCTCACGGACAGCGTGCGCACCTGCGCGTGCCCTCGCGGTCAGGCCGTGGCGGTCCGGCCCGCGCGCGTCGAGCACCACAGCGCGACGCCGAGGATGACGGCGAACAGCGTCGGCACGACCGGGTCGGGCTCGATCGCCGCGACGGCGAGCAGGAACAGGAACTCGTAGCCGAGCGCAGAGCGGGCCCATGGCCGTCCCTCGCGGAACGCGGTGACCGCCACGACGAGCATCGCCAGCGCCGACACGACCAGGTACGCGCCCCACACCTCCCGGGGCACGCGCAGCAGCCCGGTGGTCTGGTTGCCGTCGGCCTCGACGGTACCCATCGGGAAGAAGGCGTAGCTCAGGCCGAAGAAGACGATGAGAGCGTTGACGACGACGAACGGCACCCAGTGCCGGCGGGCCGGTCGGGCGGTCTCAGGGTGGGTCGACTGGACGGCGGTCATGGGCGGCTCTCCTCGGGACGACGGGTAAGCCGGACGCTAGGGAGCTTTCCGGCCCTCGGACCACCCGGGAGACCGCCGTCCTCGGCGGCGCGATCCGCAACCCCGAGCTGTGGCCAGCCTCAGTGCGCCGCAGCCGCGCCCGCGTCACACTGCGCCCGTGTCGTCCCCCGGGCAGCCAGCGGCGTCCGCCCGTCCGAGCGCTGGCGCGACGGCCGCCATGACGGTCACCGGGGCGGTCGGCGCGGTGACGGCGGCGAGCGTCGTCGTTGCGACCGGGCAATCCCTCGGCCTGCTCGCCGTCGCCCTCGCGGCGTCGTGGTGGCTGGCCGGGTGGATCGCCGCCCGGGCCCGCCCGGACCACCCGCAGCCGCAGCTCCTTCTCGCGGTCGGTGCCGCACACCTGCTCGCCTTCGCCGTCTCCGCCCCGGTGACCGTGACGACCGGCACCGGCTGGCTGCCGTGGGCGGCCGGGGCGCTGGGCAACCTCGCGTTCGCCGTCGGGTTCGGCGCGCTCGCGCTGGCCCTCGGCCTCTACCCGCTCGGTCGCGCCCGTACGAACGGTCAGCGGCTGCTGCTCCGTACGACGTTCCTCGCCGTCCCGGCCGCCGCCCTGCTGCCGGCGCTGACCTCCGCCGACCTCGTGCTGGCGGTCGACGGGCCGCGCACGAGCGTGCCCGCCCCGCGCCGTTGCCGGTCGGACCCGTGGCCGTCGACCCCTCTCCTGCGCTTCTGCTGCTGGTCGTCTGGGGCGTGGTGCTGCTGGTGCGCTCCGGCCGGCGCAGCCAGGGCGAGGAGCGACGGGCGATGACCTGGACCGGCGGGGCGGGGGCCCTGCTGGCGCTGCTCGCGCTCGGCACGCCCGCCGGTGTGCACGTGCTCGGACCGGTCCCCTGGGCCCTGCTCTTCGTCGCCGTCGCCGGCGCCGTGCCGTTCGCGCTGCTCGCCGGGCTGGTGCGCTACCGCCTGCTGTCCGTCGACGTCTACGTCACCCGGACGCTGTCCTACGGGGTGCTGTCGGTCGGGGTCATGAGCGCCTACGCCCTGGCCGCCTCGGTGGCCGGACAGCGCTTCCCGCTGGCGGTCCCCGTGGTCGTCGCGGTGCTCGCCGCCGCCACCGGCGAGCGGTTGCGGCGGTGGCTCGAGCGGCTCGCCGACCGGTTCATCACCGGCAGCCGCGTGCACCGCAGCGGCGTCGTCCGGCACCTCACCGAGTCGCTCGCCGACGGGGAGCCTGACACGGTCGCCCGGCGTGCCGTCGACGCCGTCCGGGACGGCCTGGACGTCGCCTGGGTACGGCTGGCCGTGGACGACCGGCTCGAGGTAGCGGGCGAGCCCGGGGCGGACCCGCCGACGCTGACCCAGCCGCTGGTCGCCGCCGGGGAGCCGCTCGGTCGGCTCGAGTGCGGGCCGCGGCACGGGGGCTGGGCCGAACCCGACGTGCAGCTCGTCGAGGCGCTCGCCCGGCACGTCGCCTTGGCGCTCGCGCACGACCGGCTCACCCGGCAGCTCGAGCGGCAGGTCGACGAGCTCGTCGCCTCGCGCAGGCGCCTCGTGCGCGTCGAGGAGCAGACCCGTCGCCGGCTCGAGCGCGACCTGCACGACGGGGTGCAGCAGCACCTGGTCGCCCTGCTCGCCCGCCTGGAGCTGCTGCGCGCGACGCTGCCCGGAGACGGTCGCGAGGGCGAGACGGTCGCCGCGGCGCGGAACCTCGCGCTCGGCGCGCTCACCGACCTGCGCGAGCTCGTGCGCGGCATCCACCCCGCGTTGCTCGGCGACCAGGGGCTCGTCCCAGCCGTGCGCGCCCGCGCGGACGTGCTCGCCGTCCCGGTGACGGTCGATGTCGACCCCCGGATCGACGGGGTGCGCTTCCCGCCGGAGGTGGAGAGCGCGGCCTACTTCGTCGTGCTCGAAGCGCTCACGAACGTGCTCAAGCACTCCGGTGCCTCAGGGGCACGCGTCGTGTTGTCGCCGACGAACGGGCGTCTCACGGTCGCCGTCGCCGACCAGGGACGCGGCTTCGCGGCGGGCACCGAGGCCGGCACCGGCCTGGCCGGCCTGCGCGACCGGGTCGCCGCGCTCGGGGGCGTCCTGGACGTGCGGTCGGCCGTCGGGGCCGGCACGACGGTCACCGCGAGCTTCCCGGTCCCCGAGGTCGTCCGTGCCTGAGACCCCGCTGCGCGTCGTGCTGGCCGACGACCACTACCTGGTCCGCGAGGGGACCCGGCAGCTGCTCGAGCTGGACGGGGAAGTGCTGGTGGTCGCGTCCGCCGCCGACCTGCCCGGGCTGCTCGATGCCGTCGACCGGACGCGACCGGACGTCGTGGTCACCGACATCCGGATGCCGCCGACGCACCGCATGGAGGGGATCGAGGCCGCGCACGCGGTGCGCCGGTCCCACCCGCGGACCGGCGTCGTGGTGCTGTCCGCGCACGCGGACGACGCCTACGCCCTCGAGCTGTTCTGCGACGGCACGGACGGGCTGTCCTACTTGCTCAAGGACCGGGTCGGCGATCGGGACGAGCTGCTTCGCGCCGTGCGGGAGACGGCGGCCGGGCGCAGCGTCGTCGACCCCGTCGTCGTGCAGGCGCTGGTCGGTCGGCGCACCCGCGCGTGCGTCCTGGACCAGCTCAGCGACCGTGAGCGGGCGGTTCTGCAGCTCATGGCCGAGGGGCGCACGAACGCCGCGGTCGCGACCGCGCTGCACCTGACGGTCTCTGCCGTGGAGAAGCACATCAACGCCATCTTCACCAAGCTCGGTCTGACCGGGGAGCCGACCGTGCACCGGCGGGTGGCCGCGGTCGTCGCCTGGCTGGCGGCGACCGGCGACGCCCCGGCGGACCGGCCCACGCTCCTCCCGCGTGCCCCTCGGTGAGTCAGATCGTCGCCGGCGCCTGCCGCGGCACGCTCGCTTGGGCGCCACTGGGCGCCGCCCACCCCCGAGTGCCGACACGCCCGATGACCGAGCGGGACCGGTCCAGCCGGACGCGACGCGCCGAGCTCGTTTGACGGCGGGCCTCGACGCCTCCTATGGTCCTGAACCCCGGAGCGCACAGCCGGCGGCGGTACGACAGACGCCGACGGAGGCGCTCTGGTCCCACCGCGACACGGCAACATGTGGCGCATCGGGAGCGGGAAGCGGGTTTGACACCGCGGAGCGCGCAGGCTAGATTAGGCGAGTTGCCCCGGGAACGGTCGGAAGACCGGAGATGGTGTGCGTCTGGTCCTTGAGAACTCAACAGCGTGCTGAAAGTCAGTGCCATTTACTGATTTCCGGTTCGGAGTGGCTGTTCCCGTCTGGGGGTGGTGCTGCGGGTCGGGGGTCGTCTTTGGTGAGCAAGGCTGGACAGTTTTGTCAGTGTTGTGAATCAGAGGTCTATAGCTGTCCACCGTCAGGGTGGCAGCGACTCTTCTGTGGTGCGTGTCCGGGCCGGGAACGGTTCGGGTTCGTGCTGCGTAGTTCATCTTTGGAGAGTTTGATCCTGGCTCAGGACGAACGCTGGCGGCGTGCTTAACACATGCAAGTCGAGCGACGCGCCTTCGGGTGACGGAGCGGCGAACGGGTGAGTAACACGTGGGCAACCTGCCCCTAGCTCTGGGATAACTCCGGGAAACCGGGGCTAATACCGGATACGACGTCGGACCGCATGGTCTGTCGTGGAAAGTTTTTCGGCTAGGGATGGGCCCGCGGCCTATCAGCTTGTTGGTGGGGTGAAGGCCTACCAAGGCGACGACGGGTAGCCGGCCTGAGAGGGCGATCGGCCACACTGGGACTGAGACACGGCCCAGACTCCTACGGGAGGCAGCAGTGGGGAATATTGCGCAATGGGCGAAAGCCTGACGCAGCGACGCCGCGTGGGGGATGAAGGCCTTCGGGTTGTAAACCTCTTTCAGCAGGGACGAATTCAGACGGTACCTGCAGAAGAAGCACCGGCCAACTACGTGCCAGCAGCCGCGGTAATACGTAGGGTGCAAGCGTTGTCCGGAATTATTGGGCGTAAAGAGCTCGTAGGCGGTCTGTCGCGTCGGCTGTGAAAACTTGGGGCTCAACCCCAAGCCTGCAGTCGATACGGGCAGACTAGAGTGCGGTAGGGGAGACTGGAATTCCTGGTGTAGCGGTGAAATGCGCAGATATCAGGAGGAACACCGGTGGCGAAGGCGGGTCTCTGGGCCGTAACTGACGCTGAGGAGCGAAAGCGTGGGGAGCAAACAGGATTAGATACCCTGGTAGTCCACGCCGTAAACGGTGGGTGCTAGGTGTAGGCGGTATTCCACGCCGTCTGTGCCGCAGCTAACGCATTAAGCACCCCGCCTGGGGAGTACGGCCGCAAGGCTAAAACTCAAAGGAATTGACGGGGGCCCGCACAAGCAGCGGAGCATGTGGCTTAATTCGACGCAACGCGAAGAACCTTACCAAGGCTTGACATGCAGGGAAATCCTCCAGAGATGGGGGGTCCGCAAGGGTCCTGCACAGGTGGTGCATGGTTGTCGTCAGCTCGTGTCGTGAGATGTTGGGTTAAGTCCCGCAACGAGCGCAACCCTCGTTCTATGTTGCCAGCGGTTCGGCCGGGGACTCATAGGAGACTGCCGGGGTCAACTCGGAGGAAGGTGGGGACGACGTCAAATCATCATGCCCCTTATGTCTTGGGCTGCACACATGCTACAATGGCCGGTACAAAGGGCTGCTAAGCCGCGAGGTGGAGCGAATCCCAAAAAGCCGGTCTCAGTTCGGATTGGGGTCTGCAACTCGACCCCATGAAGTCGGAGTTGCTAGTAATCGCAGATCAGCAACGCTGCGGTGAATACGTTCCCGGGCCTTGTACACACCGCCCGTCACGTCACGAAAGTCGGTAACACCCGAAGCCAGTGGCCCAACCCGTAAGGGGGGGAGCTGTCGAAGGTGGGATCGGCGATTGGGACGAAGTCGTAACAAGGTAGCCGTACCGGAAGGTGCGGCTGGATCACCTCCTTTCTAAGGAGCAGCTGGCCGGGTCCTTCGGGGCGCGGTCCATGGCAGCCAGGTCCGGAACGTTCGCTTCCGGGGTGGTGCTCGAGGGTGGAACACTGACTTGGATGTCCGCGTCGCGGGGGTCTCTCTAGTACAGCCGGCTTGCCGGTGGGAACGAGGGGTTCTGGTGGGGTGGGGGTCCTGGCACGCTGTTGGGTCCTGAGGGACCGGAGCTGGCGGCCCCCGTTGGGGGTTGCCGGGGCTGGTTGCTTGGGCGGGAGGCCTGGTGCGTGTCTTCGGATGCGGCTGGGTTT
>CAWDYD010000001.1:0-520995 GCA_963806415.1 uncultured Actinomycetota bacterium | reverse complement strand
TATGTTCGTCTTCGCTCGTCGTATTGCTCGGCATCATCGTCGTCGACGTCGCCACGCCGCACGGCGCACGGACCCGCGGGACGCGCACGACGCGTCCGGAAGGTGCCGAGGCGCGCCGCTCGCAGTACCGGGTCTCGGGCTCGTCCCGGCCCGAGGTCGAGCACCGGCTGCGGTGGCTCGGCGCGTACCGCCGCAAACCGAGGGCGTCGAGCTGCCACGACCTGTTCCCGGACGCCGCCGCCGACGGCAGGCCAGTCAGGGACGTGCTCCAGGCCGCCGCCGGGCACGTCCACCCGGCGCTGGCGCTGCCCGCCCTGATGCACCTGCTGTGGCACCGATCGTGGCCCTGGACCCCGGGCCCGGCCCGGACGGCCTACGGGACGCGCTCGGGCCGGACCCCGACCCGGACGACGTCCTCGCAGCGTTCCGTGCGCGCGCGGCAGCCGGTCGCTCGCAGGGACCAACGTCGACTCCCTCAGCCGCGCCCACCTGCTCCTGCCCGGGCCGGACGGCGCCAGGTCGGTCTGGACCGACCAGGTCAGTCCCACCAGGACCTTCCTGGGCCGACGAGGCCGTGACCGGCGCCGACGTCGCCGGCCCGGCCGGGACCAACGGCCGGGCGCGGATGCCGGCGCCGACCCCGCTTCGCGCTCCCGCGTGCAGGTCGGGACCGTCGTCCTCGTCAAGGACCGGTCGTACCGGGTGCTCGCCTATCGCCGCACCACGTGCAGGTGCAGAACAACAGGAAGGTCCTGACGCACACCTGGGCCGCGTCGGACTGCTCGACCTGACCCTCCCGTCGCGCGTCCCCGACGGGCGGGCCGGCGACCGCGCCCAGCAGGCTGCCGGAGCGCGCCGGCACGCCGACCCTCACCGGCGGGCCGTCAGAGTGCGCGCGATGGACCAGGAGCGGACCGCCCAGTGGGCGCTGCTCCGCGACAGCGACGCAACGAGGCGCTTCCAGAAGGCCGAGCACCTGCTCGAGGCCCCAACCCGGGCGCCGAGCAGGACGCCCGGCTCCGACGGCGAGAGCCCGACCCCGGTCAGGACCCCGGCCGTGCGCGACCGGTCGGTACCAGTACGCCACCGAAGGCGGAACTGGTCGGCAACCGCATCGTCTGGCACTCGGCGAAGAAGTACTTCGGCGCCGCCGACCCGGTCACCGGCGAACGCAACGACCGGGACGTGCTCGCGCTCGCCCGCTGAAGGGCGGGCGAGATTGGCTGGACGAAGCCGGCCCTGCGCGAGGCGGTTCCGGAGGTGCTCGCGGACCACGTTCACCGCCGACGCACCCGACGACAGCTGATCGCCCGGGTCCGCGAACGGATGCCGGCCGACGCGACCTGCCCCAGTACGCACACGACCTGGCTCCGGATCCTGGACGAGGCCGGCAGATCGGGATCGACCCGGAGGTCGTTCCGCGCCAACCACGGTCCCGGGGCAACGCCCAGGTCCGCCTGCAGCGGCCCCAGTACGCACGATGGACGACGACGCGGTCCTGTTCGACAGCGCCCGCTGGACGTGTTCGCCCTCGACGACCAGACGAGGGACTCAGGTACCGGGTCGAGCTAGCGCTTCGCCCTGTCGCTGAAGCCCCGACAGGTCAGGGCACTGCGCCTGAGCCCCGTCGGCCCGAAGACCATCGACGCGGAACCTGGTGTTGCTCGACGCCCTCCGCACCGTCCCGTGGGCCGCGCCCGGCGTTCGACCGGCTCCCCGTCCGCCCGTCAGCCCGCTCCCCGGCGCCGTCCTCATCGACGCTGACGGGCTCGCGGGGCGGCGACGGCATCGACCGCCGCTGGTTCCAGACGGGCATCGTCGACCGCGGGTCCATCTGGCTGTCGCACGGCTTCCGCAGGCTGTGCGCCCGGTACTCGATCGGCATCGACGTGTCGCGGCCGGCGACGCCCACCGACAAGCCCCAGGTCGAACACATGTTCCTGACGCTGACCAACGCGTTCCTGTCGAGTTCTCCGCTACAAGGGCAAGAACATCCTGGAACGGCCCGAGGACGCCGGAGGCCGAGCGTCTGGACGATCGCCGAGCTCGAGCAGCTCCTGTGGTTCTGGGTCGTCACCGTCTACCACCGGCAGGACCACAGCGGCTGAAGGTCCCGACGCTGCCGGCCCGCAGGATCAGCCCAGGACCAGGCGCTCACGGACTCCATCGCCGCCGCCGGGTGCTCCGGCTCCCGGTCGACATCGAGAACAGTACTGCGAGGCGTGCCCCACGGTTTCCGAGCAGGTCCACGGCGACCGCGTCCAGATCGGCTGCAGCACCTGGAGCCCCGGACGAACAGCTCGTCCACTACCAGGGCACCTCCCCCTGGCCCGGCGGCGGATCGCCGGTCCACCAAGGACCAGCGACCCGGCCGGGCGTATTTCCAGGACATCCTCAAGGACGACCGGCCGTCGCTCACCCTCCACGAGGTCAGCATGCCGGACGAGCGGCCCCCTGGAACTGCTGGTCTTTCGGCGCGTGAAGGCGGAGTTCCTCGCGCGCGGCGTCGAGCCGAACCGCCGGCTCCATCCAGACACGGCACAGAAGCAGATCCGCGACTCGACCAGGCCGTGGACGGCCTCACGACCAGCGAAGCAGGCCGCGAGGCGGCTGCTGCATACCCAGACCGCGCGGCTCGACCTCGACCGCGACCAGGACACCAGCGCCCGCGGAACGGCCGTCCGCGCCAGGTTCATCGACCACGAGCCCGGCGCGGACCGAGACCACCGCGCCGCTCCCGCTGGAGGCGCTGACCGCCTACCCCGGGCGCGACGGCCCGTCGGCCCGCTGCCCCAGGACGACCCCGAGCTGCTCGCGCTGCTCGACGCGGACCCGGACGCCACCACGACCAGCGCCCCGACCAGCCGGAGGGCACCGGCTGGCCGCACGACGACGCCCCCGACGCCCGGCCCGACGAGGCAGACCCCGACGGCGGGACCCGGCGACGGACCGGCCGACGGCTCGACGAGGACCTACCCGCTGCAGCCGCCCGACGACGGCTGGCCCGACGGCCCGTCGCAGGACGCCCCCGCCGTGGACGGCGCCGACGACGGCCAGCCGCCGCCGCCGCCCGCCCGGGTGCACCACGGACGCCGCGCGCCAGCGACCCCAGGACGCCGACGACCCAGACAACCCCGTACAACCCGTGCGGCGCGTTTCCTGACCCGCGCCGACCCGAGGAGACCGTGACCGCGCGCCAGCGGCCCGACCGCACCCGCGACGACGCCCACCCACACAGCACCAACCCGCACCACAGCGACCCGCACGGCACCAACGAGGAAGCCGCCGCGTCCACGAGCAGCCGCGACGAGGACCTCGAGCGCCGCCTGGACCTGTCGGACCGGCACGACTGGAACGCGTGGATAAGATGCCCGTCATGCCGGCGCCCGCCGTGCCGACGCCGGCGGCATGGGCCGCGATGAGCCCGACGGACAGGCTCGTGTTACCGGCACGCCCGCCGCCGGTACCGAGACGCTCGCCGGGCCCGATCGAGTCCCCGGTGTTCCGGCAGGTGCTTGCGCACCGCGCGCGTCAGATGGGGTGCGACCTGAAGAACAGGGCCGGCGTGAACCCGGGGTCGTCCTGACCGGCCCGCCGAACTCCGGGAAGTCGTGGCTTGGCCAGGAGAGATCGGCCGGGCGCGGACTCCCGGATGCACCGGCTCGCCCGCACGCCGCCCTCGGCGAGACCCCGGAGGGCTACGACTACCGGGCGGCGATCTTCCTGACCCTGTACCCAGCAGGATCAACCTGGGCGGCCTCGACGTCGCGCTCACCGCGTACGGCCACCAGCTCCCGCAGCGCCTGCGGCCGCCTGAGCGCGATGACCACCATGCTCCTCGACGCGATCCGTCGCTGCCGCACCTCCATGATCATCGTGGACGACGCCGACCGGCTCAAGGTCGGCGAGAAGAAGGACCTGGAGGTCACCGACCACCTGAGACGATCGCGGAACGAAGCGGCGTCGCCCACTACCACTTCCTCGGCAAGGACATGGACCGGGGCTGCCTGCTGAACGAGTCCCAGTTCACCGAGCGGTTCGCCGGATCACCCTGGGCCGGTTCCCGCTGGCCGGCCAACCCAGCCGGGCGGCCTGGCGGCGTCCTGCTGTCGATCGAGGAACGGCTCCTGCTCGTGAACGCGCACCCGGCGACCTGTGGGTCGCGCTCGCGGACCGGATCCACGAGGCGTCCGGCGGCAAGCCCCTCGGGATCACCGCGAACCTCGTGGCGAACGCCGCCGAACACGATACTGTCCGGCGTCGAACGGATCGACCGGCGCATCCTGGACATGACCGACCCGGCCGAGCACAGCCAGAGCATCCTGCGGGGCGGAAGCCGGGCCGTGGGCGTCGCCGCGAAGGTGTCCCGCGGAACGCCGCTGACCCCGGTCCGGGCGGTGGGGAAGGCACCGGGCCGGAACCAGCGGCCCGGCAGCGCCAGCCACACCCGCCGAGCCGCGCCCGACCGCATCATGAACGCCGCCCGTGACCACAGCCCTCCCCGGCCGGCACGGCCCCAGGCAGCGGCGCATGGTGGGACGCGCCCGGCCCATGGGACCTGCCCGTGGGACGGCCCGCCGGTCGCCACCGCCCGGTACACGGCCCTGAACGGCTTCCCGATGCCGGTCGCGCCCGGCCCGGGCGGAGCGTCGCGTCCTGGACCGACCGCCTCGCCCGCCACCACGGCTGGCCCCTGCACGCCCTGCTCGCTCGGCTCGGCCTCACCAGACCCGGCCGACAGCGGGACCGCGACCCGCCCGGCCCTCGCCGGCCACGGCCTGGCCTGCCCGCCCGCCGTCCTCGACCGCGCCGCCGCGACCGCCCAGCAGAACCGGCGCGGTTCGCCGCGACCCTGCTGTGGTGGCTCGCCGAGCAGGCTGCTCGACACCCGGCCCAGTAACGACCCGCTCGACCCGGCCGACGCCGGGCGGTCGGCCACGGAGACTGGGCGCCAGCTGTCCCGGCTGATCGAGCATGTCCCGCCTGCCTGGACGAGGACGGGCAGTGGCGCCTCGTCTGGCGGCTCGGGCTCCTGCCCGACTGCCCCGGCGCCGGCTGCTGCTGGTGGCACGTGCCCCGGCTGCAGCAGGACCCCCGCCGCCCGCGCCCGCGCCGAGGGCAGCAACATTACAAGCCCGCCTGCACGACCCCGTCCCCGGACCCGGCGCCTGCGGCGCCCGTGCACACGCCCGGCGCCGCCGCCGCATGCCATCACGACCTGCGCAGCGCGCCCACACTCAGTCCCGCCCGGGGCCGCTGGCCGGCGTCCTCGGCGGCCTGCACGCGTGGACCGGCACAGCCGGCCGCCACGACCGGCCGGGGTGGTCCGCTACGGCGACGACCGTGGCCGCTCGGCACCGTCGCCCGCGAGCTCCGCACGCTCACCGCCGCCGTCCTGCGCCTGTGGGAGCCCGGCCTGCTCCCGCCGGCCTGCCGACCCCGGTCCTCGAGGCATTCACCGCGCACACCGACGCGCGCGACGCCAGGGCAGCCGAGAAGGACGGCGGGCAGCTACCGGTACGACGCGCTCACCGACGACCCCGGCGCAGTCGCCGCCGCGCTGACCGTCGCCGTCCCCGCGCTCCGCGCCGCCGCCAGCGGCAACAGCGACGCCTCGGCGGCGTTCCGGGACGCCGCCGCGTCGCTCCGCGCCCGCCCCAACGGCACCCGAAGGGCGCCGACACGGTCAGCCCGGCCCTGCGCGCCCTCGCCGCCCGGACCCTCCCCGCCCGGGGCCAACGCGGCCCTCCCCCTGCCCGCCCGGCCCGGCGCCCCGCACCCCGACCGGGCCGCCGCCGTGATCCGCGCACTCCCCGCCTGGCTCTGGCCCGGCATCTACACCGAAACGGTGCGCCCGGCTCGTCCCTGCCCGACCACCAGGACGGCACCCTCGTCGCCCTGTGCCTCTCCCGGCACCTCGCCGGCGGCACCTGGGCCCGGGCCACCGAAGCCCTCGGCCACGCGACCGCCCGCAGCACCAACCCCGGCCACTGGACCGGGAAGGTCCGCGCGGCCGGAGGACGACCAGGCGCTCACCGCGCCAGTCGCCCCGGCTCGCCGCCGAACTGTTCGACACCGACCCAACCGATGGTCGACCTCCGGCACCGGCACGCCGCCTGGCCGCCGGCCTCCACCTCGACCGGTTCGCCTCGGCCACCGCCGACGCCGGCGTCCGCGGCAACAACCCGACGCCCCGACGGCACGCGCTCGCCACGCTCCGCGCCACCATGATCAGCATCCCGACCGTCCTCGTCGGCACCGGCCGCGACCACCGGCACGCCGAACACGTGCGGCTGACCCTGGCCCCGCCTCGCCCCGCCTTGCCTCGGAGCACGGACAGCCGAACTCGACCGGCTTGGGCTTCCCGGCCCCGCCGTCCCCCAGCCCCGCCCCTCTAGCAGACTCCCACCGCGGCCGATCGGTGTGAGGAGCAGTCCGGCGGCGAACCGAGGCGTCTGTGGGTTGCAGCCAGGATTCGCGCACCCCCCAGGTCGCTTCCCTCGTCAACCGTCGCCGCCCCAGCCACGAAGAGCATGCCCGAGCATCCGCCGCCGAGTGCTCCGTTGGCCGCCGTGCTGGGCGCCCGGCGTCACCCTGCGGCCCGCTCGGCAGCGGAAGCGGCTCCAGCTCCGCCTCTCTGCCGCTGCCGCCGCGGGTTCTCTGGCCGGACGCCTGCACCAGTGTTCTGCCTGCAGCCCTGGCACAAGCCGCAGCAGCGGGGCGTGGGGCGCATCCCCACGACGACCCCGCCGAGCGCATCGAGACGGCGAGCGAGGCGGAACCCGTGGCTGGGAGGGCAGGCACTGACGCCGCGCCCCAGGAGCGCGTGGGCTGTTCGCGGAGTAGGGCCGGGACGCGCGTTGCGCGCGCCCGCCCGACAGCGCCCGATCGTCGCTCCATCCCGGTCCACACGATCGCCAGGTGCATCACAATGGTGCCCCCATCTAGCAGTCGTCTGCGCCACCCTCGACCTGCACGCCCCTGCCCTTCGCGCCCCCGCAACTTCAGGCCCGGACCGATCCGCCTGCGGCCTCCCCGGTGGCCCAGACGTGGACCGTCGACCGGCATCTCGTCAGCGACGATCACCTGCGTCCGGGCGCTGCTCAGGTCCGTCGCGAGGAGTTGTCGACCATCGTCGCCGCGGGCTCGTTGAGCGCCTTGGCGGACACGATGAACCGTCTCGACGCACCACTGCAGGTACAGGTTCGTCTCCATGAGCTTGTTGTGCGCAAGGTACGCGGACCAGCCGACGCGCGACCTGCGTGTAGCAGTGCGGCGGCGGCGTAGCGACCGTCGCCCGACCGGTCTCCTCGGCCGGCGCCCTGCCTCGCCACCATGGCCCGTCGACCGTGGCCACGTCCACGTCGCTCACGAACCGGTCCGGCGCGATCATGTCCCACAGGTCCGAGTCGCTGAAGTAGCCGCCCGTGACCAGCTTGCCCTGCGTCTGGCAGTCGATAGTGATCTTGCGGCCGCTGTCCAGCCGGTCGCCAGTGTCCCGCCCGGCGGCGTCTCCCGCACGATCAGCGGCGCGCCGTGCGTGCGCACCTCGTGGCACGTGGCCCGGACGGCGTCCCAACCATGATCACCGCACCGGCCGCCGTCGAGCAGGACCGGCCCCGGTTGCAACTCCCTCATCGTCATGTCGCTCTCCTTGTTTCGTCCCGTCCCCTGTCGGGCCGGGCGGACAAGGTGAGGTTGGCCGTGAGGACGTCGAACAGGATCTCTGGGTGTAATGCTGACTTGATGGGTGCTTCACAGGGGTGGATCGTTGGCGGAGCGCCGCGACGACCCGAAGGAGCGGTGCCTTCGACGGACGACGCCGCCTGACCGCGACAAGCTTGCCGTAGTAGTGGCTGAACTTCCAGCCGGCCGGGCCGAGTGTCGCTCCCTGCCTCCGCCCGGTTCCAGGACGTCGGCTCATCGGGCGCAGCACGAACTACGACCTGATCATCGACTGCGACAGCAGGTACCCGCGCGTGCACGCGAGCTTTGCCCCCGCCGGCTCGACCTGGACCAGCTCACCAACGACGGCCTGTTCGACGGGACCTTCGTCGAAGCGGCGACGGTCGTTCCGGCGCCGCGTCGCGCACGACGACGTGATCACGATCGGCAGGACGAGTCTGACCTTCTGGAGCGCGACGCCAGTCGACAAGGACAGGACCACCGCGCCGGGGCACCGCTGACGAAGGCCCTCGTGCCAGCTCACGATTGCCGGAGCGCGTCTGGGGCCTTCTTGCCTGCCGGTGCTTGACGAGGCGGGCTCCGGCCTCCGTCGTCCGAAGATCGCGGTCGCACTGAGCATGAGTCCGGTGGCTGTTCCGGACCATCTCGCTGAATCTGTCCCGGAAGTTCGGATCCAGGCAACGGAACAGGAACGTGAAGCGGTACGAGCTGGCGCATGTGGCAATCAGCCTGGTCAGGAGGACTAGTGGGCAACGAAGCGTCTTCGGATGGGCCGGAGGGTGGGCGCCTTCGGAAGCCGGTGACCGTGCGTCGGATCCTCGGAAGCAGTGCCACCTCGGCGTCTGGCTCGGCACGGACCTGGTCGCGAACGCCCCCGTCGCGGTGAAGAAGGTCCACCCTGAGCTCCTCGAGGGGAACCCGGCCCTGCGGGTCACCTTCGTGCAGGAGGGGTTCGCCCTGCCGAAGATCATCCATGGACACCCGAACATCGTCACCGTCACCGACTTCGTCGTGAAGAGCTCGACGGCGGCCATCGTCATGAATCGTGCCCGGCGGACGACCTGGCCAGCCGCCTCGCGGACGAAGGCCGGCGACCGCAGAAGCATGCCAACTGGCGGCACATGCAGCGACTGGACTGGCCGCGGCCCACCACGCAGGTCGCCATGCAGCGCGCCCCGGCCGTCATCACGGCAACATCGAACCCGCGAACCTGCTCCTGACACAGGAACAGAAGCGGTGACGCTTCGAGGTCGCCCGACTCGGCTACGCCACGATCCTCGCGAGGGGCCGTACCGGCGGCGTCGCCGCAGCCCCCGCACCTGCCTACGCACCCCGATCACCAGCCAGGCGGGCGACGTCTACGCGCTGGGGCTGGTCCTGGTCGAGATGCTCGTCGGCCGCCAGCCATCGCTGACGGAACGCCCAGGCGCTCGCGGGCACGATCCCTAGTGGGTCTCCGGAGCCCTACCCCTCGCTCCCGACCGAGGAACTGCGCCGCGTGCTGCAGCAGTCTGCCTCGACGACCGCCAGTACGCCGGACGCGGCGCCGGTCTCCACGGTACTTACGGCCTGAGTGCCGGGTCTGAGCGGCCTGCCGGCCCTGAGCGCTGCACAGCCGCTGGGCACGAGAGGCCGCACGCAGCCAAGGGGTCGCAACACCCCGTTGCCCTCCAGCTGCCGCAGCCAGTGCGAACAGGCCGGCCGGTCACCGCTACCAACGGCTGCGCTTGTGCGCCAGGCCTTCAGGCTGGTGTCCTGCTCGCGGTGGGTCTCGGTGAGTACCGGACTCGGCAGCGACGGCGTGGACCCGCTGACCCTCCGCAACGCTGGCGAGCAGCACAGCTCGGACGCCGAGGAAGATGGACCAGCCAACCCAGAACCGTCCCGCCAGCCTACGCTCCCACGGCGTGACAACCACTCCAAAGGCGACGGCAGCCCCACCACCACCACCGCTCCACCACCACCATCACCAGCAGCACCCCCACGGCCCCAACGCCCCGCGCCGGCACCGTCGGGCCCGGGAACGCCCGGCACCGGGCCTCGGGGACACCAGACCCCGGAACCAGCTCGGTGGCCTCGACGCCGCCGACGCTCGAGGCCACCTGCCCGGGTCCAGGCTGCCAGGGCCAGAGCCCGTTCGGCCCGGCTGCATGCAGCACTGGGCACCGAACGAGGTTCCGATCGTCGAGATCGACGCGTCCAACGGCTCGCGACCTGCCAGTTGGTCAGTTCCGGCAGGTGCGACGCGGCTGGGCGAAGGTGTCGACGGTGGACAAGGCCAGTCGGGCCATCCGCGTGCGCTTTCGTTCAGCAGGGCGGACCGAGTCGTGGCGGTCAGAGACAAGCGTTTCGTGTCGCGACATCGTCACCCGCGGCCCGCGACCTGCTCCGCGCGGAAGCCTTCGTCGCCAACCGCCCCGGTACGTACACCTGGCAAGCGGCACACGCTCGACCTGTAGCGCAGGCTGAACAGCAGAACGAAGGTTCGTATCAGCGCGCCAGGCTCAGCGTCCTGCGACTGGGAGCTGCTGCCGCTCAGCGTTTCCCGGCCCAGGTGCAGGTCGCACAGCGACCTCGGGCGCACCGCGGCCCGCAGACCTGTGGCCCGGCCACCCAGCAGCCGGGCCCTACCCCCAACGGGGCCGACTCCCCGCCGGCACCCTCGTTCACGCCAAGCAGAGCGACGTCGACCCCAGCCACCACAACGCGCGCCACTGCAACGTCGACTGGCGCGCACGCTCAGATCGTGCAACTCGCCTGATGCTCAGGAGTACAGTCCGACTTCGGGCTCGATTGCTCAAGCGGCTACTTGATGACGTTCATGAGGGAGAAGATCGGCATGTAGAGCGCGACGATCATCGCGCCGACGATGCCGCCGAGGACGACGATCATCAGCGGCTCGATGAGCGCGGTGAGCGCCTCGGTCGTCGCCTCGACCTCCTGGTCGTAGAAGTCCGAGATCTTGTGCAGCATGGTGTCGAGCGCGCCGGTGTCCTCCCCGACCGCCATCATCTGCACGACCATCGGCGGGAAGACCGGGTGCTCGGTGAGCGGCGCGGCGAGCGACTCGCCCGTGCCGGACGCTGTCCTGCACGTCCCGCAGCGCACGCTCGAGCACGACGTTGCCGGTGGTCGTCGGCCACGATGTCGAGGCTCTGCAGGATCGGCACGCCGCTCTTCATCATCGTGCCGAGGTTGCGGGCGAAGCGGGTCAGCGCGATCTTGCGGAACAGGTTGCCGAACACCGGCACCTGCAGCTTGAGCGGGTCGACGACGTTGCGGACCTGCGGCCGCATCCGCACCTTCGGCCAGGTGACGACGAAGGCGATCACGCCACACGACCAGCGGGGCGAGCGATCTTCATCAGGCCGGACAGGAAGACCAGGAACCGCGTCGGCGCCGGCAGCTCGGCGCCGAAGCCGGCGAACATCCCGGCGAACACCGGCACGATGAACAGCAGCATCCCGATGCACGGCGAGGATGGCGATGACGAAGACGACGACCGGGTAGGTCATCGCCGCCTTGACCTTGCCGCGCAGCTTGACCTCGGCCTCGTAGTTCTCGGCGATCTGCAGCAGCACCATGTCGAGGAAGCCGCCGACCTCGCCGGCCTTGCACATGTTGACCATGAGCGGCGGGAAGACCTGCGGGTGCTTGGCGATGCGACGCCGGACAGCGAGCTGCCGGTCTCGATGTCGCTGCGCACCTCGCCGAGGACGCGGCCGAGCTCCTTGTTCTCGGTCTGCTCGGTGAGGATGTTCAGCGCGCGCAGCAGCGACAGCCCACTGTTGATCATCGTGGCGAACTGCCGGGAGAAGACCGCGAGGTCCTTGAGCTTGACCTTCTTCGTCCCCAGGCCGGGGATCGTGATCTCCTTGTTCAGGCCGGTGTTGGCCTGCGTGATGCTGACCGGGGCGTAGCCCATCGCCTTGAGCTTGCCGGCGACCTGGGCCGGCGTCTCGGCCTCGAGCTTGCCGGTCTTCAGCTTGCCCGCGCGGTCGCGGACCTTGTACTCGTACGTCGCCGTGGCCATGCGTCGTGCCGCCTCTCAGGCCCGGCCGCAGAGCCGGTTGAAGTCCTCGACGTGGTGGCACTTCTCCAGCGCCGCGTCGTAGGTGATCCGGCCGCGCTTGACCAGCTCCGCGAGGTGGCTGTCCATCGTCTGCATGCCGTGCTTGGCGCCGGCCTGCAGCGCCGAGTAGATCTGGTGGGTCTTGCCCTCGCGGATGAGGTTGCGGATCGCCGGGGTCGCGACCATGACCTCGGTGGCCACGACGCGGCCCTTGCCGTCGGCGGTCTTGAGCAGCTGCTGGCAGACGCACGCCCTGCAGCGCGCCGGCGAGCTGCACGCGGACCTGCTGCTGCTGGTCCGGCGGGAAGACGTCGATGACGCGGTCGATGGTCTGCGCGGCGTCCTGCGTGTGCAGCGTCGCCATGACCAGGTGGCCGGTCTCGGCCGCGGTCAGGGCGATCTCGATCGTCTCGAGGTCGCGCATCTCACCGACCAGGATGATGTCGGGGTCCTGGCGCAGCACGTGCTTGAGCGCGTTCTTGAACGACCAGGTGTCCTCCCCCACCTCGCGCTGGTTGACCAGGCAGCTCTTGTGCTCGTGGAGGAACTCGATCGGGTCCTCGACGGTCATGATGTGGTCGTGCCGGGTGCGGTTGGCCAGGTCGACGACCGCAGGCGAGCGTCGTCGACTTGCCCGAGCCGGTCGGGCCCGGTGACGAGCACGAAGCCGCGCGGCAGCGTGGCGAAGTCGCGCGCACCGCCGGCGGGACGCCGAGCTCCTCCAGCGGCTTGATCTCGTACGGGATGAGGCGGAACGCCGCGCCGAGCGCGTCCCGCTGGCGGTAGAGGTTGACGCGGAAGCGGGCCTGGCCCGGCAGGCTGTAGGCGAAGTCGAGCTCGAGGTTCTCCTCGAACTTCTCGCGCTGCTTCTGGGTGAGGATCGCGTAGAGCGTCTTCTGGACGCTCTGCGGTGACAGCGTGCCGGGAGTCGTCCAGCGGCACCAGCCGGCCGTGCCGGCGCACCGTCGGGCGGCGCGCCGACGGTCAGGTGCAGGTCCGAGCAGCCCTGGTCGAGCACCGTGCCGAGCAGGTCGGCCAGGAAGCTGGCTGTCCTGGCTGGTGTCCTCGCCGCCCACCCGGACGCGTGCTCGGCCACGGCGTCGCTCCGCGCGGCCGGCTGCCGGGGCGACCACCGGTGACAGCGGGGTCGGCGACCGCCCGGGTCGGGACGACCGGCGGCGGCGCCTGGGCGAGCACGCCGACCGGCCGGAGCGGGGCGAGCGAGGGCACCGGGGCGGACGGCTCGGCACGAGCGGTGCCGCCGGCCGGCACCGGGAGCCGGCGCGACCGGGCCGCCGGCCGGCCGGGGCGGCTGCGACGAGCGGGGCCGGGACGGCGCGCGGGGCCGCCGGGGCTGCGCCGAAGTAGCCGTCCATGCCAGGCGGTCTGCTGGTCCACGTGCAGTCCCTCCCCGCCACCGGTGCGCCCGGCGGTGCTCCCTCCAGGCATCGGCCCCGACGGGCCGCGCGCTTGAGGTCGCCGGGCCCTCAGACGACGACGCGGAGGATCTCCTCGATCGAGGTGACGCCGGCCGACCTTGCGCAGGCCGTCGTCGCGCAGCGTGATCATCCCCTGCTCGCGGGCCACCCTGCCGATCGCCAGCGCCGAGGCGTGCTCGACGGCCAGCCGCTCGATCTCCTCGCTCACCGCCATCACCTCGTGCAGGGCCAGCCGGCCCTTGTAGCCGGTCTTGGCGCAGGCGCTGCAGCCGACCGGCCGGTACAGCGTGGGCAGCGGCTCGTCCGGCGAGCCACGGGAAGCGCGTCTCGACCAGGCTCTCCCGGGTCGGGGTGTACGGCTCCTTGCACTTGGTGCACAGCCGGCGGGCGAGGCGCTGGGCGAGCACGCAGTCCAGCGCGGAGCCGACCAGGAACGGCTCGATGCCCATCTCGGTCAGCCGGACGATCGCCGACGGCGCGTCGTTGGTGTGCAGCGTCGACAGCACCAGGTGGCCGGTGAGCGCGGCCTCGACCGCGATCTGCGCCGTCTCGTGGTCGCGGATCTCGCCGAGCAGCACGATGTCGGGGTCCGAGCGCAGGATCGAGCGCAGCGCGGCGGCGAAGGTCAGCCCGGCCTTGGCGTTGGTCTGCACCTGGTTGATGCCGGGCAGCCGGTACTCGACCGGGTCCTCGACGGTGATGACGTTGACCTCGGGCCGGCTGACGATGTTCAGCGTGGCGTAGAGCGTCGTCGACTTGCCCGACCCGGTCGGCCCGGTCACCAGGATCATCCCGTACGGCTTGACGAAGCTGCGCGACGTAGACGTCGTAGTTCTCGTCGGCGAAGCCGAGGTCGGCGAGGGTCAGCATCGCGGTCGAGTTGTCCAGGATCCGCATGACGATCTTCTCGCCCCACACCGTCGGCAGGGTCGCGACGCGCAGGTCGATCTTCTTGCCGTTGGCGGTGACCGACAGCCGGCCGTCCTGCGGGATGCGCCGCTCGGCGATGTTGATGTCGGCCATGATCTTGAGGCGGCTGGTGACGCCGGAGGTGATCGATCTTCGGCGAGCGCATGACCTCGTGCAGCACGCCGTCGATGCGGAACCGGACCCGCAGGTCCCGCTCGGCCGGCTCGATGTGGATGTCGGAGGCGCGGTCCTGGATCGCCTGGGTGATGAGCAGGTTGACGAACTTGACGATCGGGGCGTCCTCGACGATCTCCTTGACGCCGGAGAGGTCGTCGTCTCTCGTCGGCCGACCTCGATCGCGCAGCGTGAGGTCGTCGAGCTCGGCCTCGCCGCGGTGGTAGCGGTCGATCGCGGCGAGCACGTCGGGCTTGGTCGCGACGACCGGCCTTGACCTCGAGCCCGGTCATCGAGCGGATGTCGTCGACGGCGAAGACGTTGGCCGGGTCGGCCATGGCCACGACCAGGCGGCCGTCCTCGTAGCCGATCGGCAGCGCGGTGTGCCGCCGGCAGACCGCCGCCGGGACCCGGCGAGACCGCGGTGCCGTCGACCGGGGCGTCGGTGAGGTCGACGAACCGCAGGCCGATCTGCTCGGCGAGCGCGGCGACGAGCTGGCCCTCGCTCAGCGCGCCGAGGTCGACGAGCACCCGGCCGAGGCTGCGGCCGAGCCGGCGCTGCTCCTCGACCGCCGTCCGCCAGCTGCTCGGCCGTGAGCAGCCCGCCCTCGAGCAGGATGTCGCCGAGCTGCTTCACCAGGTGCCTTTCGCCGCGGAGGGGTGCTCCTGCGGCATCGGCCGCCGGCGGCCAGGTCTGAACGCTCCCGGCCTGCCCGTCGGGCGCGGCACGGTCAGTCGGTGCGCGGGAACCTGCGGAGCAGCTCCTCGAGCAGCGCGAGCAGCGCCGCCTTGACCGAGCTCCGGTCAGCCGCGTCGCAGGCCAGCACCGGGACGTGCGGGTCCAGGCCGAGGGCGGACCGGACCTGCTCGGAGTCCGATCCGGGGCCGTCGACGGCCACGACGTACGGGCCTGGCGTGCGCCGGAACAGCGCCTGCAGCACCTCGCGCAGCTCCGGCAGCTCCTCCGGCCGGTCCGGCGCGACCAGCAGCACCGCGCCGATCAGGCCGGCCTCCCGCTCCGCGGCCGGCTCCTCGACCGCGGCGGCCCCCGGCGCTGCGAGCAGCCACAGCAGCAGGTCCCGGTCCAGCGCGAGTCGGCCGAGGTCGCGGGCCGGCCGGTCGCTGCCCGGCGGCGGCTCCGACTGCACGGTGAACTCGCTGATGGCGTGCAGGAAGTCGGAGGTCCGGGACGCGGCCGTCCCGGTGACCAGGACCGTCACGGAGGTGACCCCGTCACGCTGCTGGTCCATCACGCCGCCCGCATGCCGGCGAGCAGGCGCTGGGCCAGCGCCCGGTCCAGCCCGGGGCCGGGCGCCGGCGGCGCCGCGACCGGCGGAGGCTCGGCCGCCGGCTCGGGCGCCGGCGGCGGCACCGCGACCGGAGGCGCCGCGACCGGCGGCGGCTCGGCCGCCGGCTGCGGCACGGCGACCGGCGGCGCCGCGACCGGCGGCGCGCGCGGCCCGGCCCTCCAGGGCCGCCAGCAGCTGCTGGCTGCGCTGCCCGTCCGCGCCGTCCCGCACGACGAGCAGCCCGCGCCCGACCAGGCCGGCCAGCGCGCCCACGACGGCGAACTCGCCGCCGCCGGAGAGCGTGACGAGGTCGGCGACGGTCCGGCGGCCGTCGACGTACGCCAGCAGGTGCCACTCCGGCAGCGACAGCTCCGGCGGTGCGGCGGGCACCGGGGCGAACGACACCACCGCGTCGCGCGCCGGGACGGCGCGCACCAGCTCCGCCCAGCGCTCCAGGCGCCGTCGGCCCTCCTCGACCAGTCCTTCCGCGTCGAGGCTGGCACCGACGTCGTCGGGGTCCGGCTCGTCGAGGACGAACGCGAACTCGCCGTCCGGCCAGCGCATCAGGTCGAACACCGCGTCCGCCGCCTGCTCGCCCGCGAGCCCGCGGGCCAGCTCGGCGTCGACGCCGGCCTGCTCGACGAGCACCCGGGCGAGCCCGCGGCCGGGCTGGGAGGAGAGCGCGACGGCTGCGGCGGCGAGCGTGTCGTCGTCCACCAGCCCTGCGCCGACGAGGCGCCGGCCGAGCGCCTGCCGGCTCACGTCGGACCGGCCGCCGGTGACCGCGCCCTCGCGCAGGTGGATGGCGCCGTGCCCGCCGTCGCCCCGCACGTGCAGCGTGCCGGTCTTCCGGGTCCAGCTCAACAGGTGGAAGATGTCCGCCAGGCTGAACGCGTCGAGCGTCCCCTCGAACCTCATCGGCATCCTGTCCGTCGCGGCGTGCCGCTGCCGACAGGCAGGACCCGACCGGGATGTCGGCCGGCGCGGGGTCCCGCTTGAGCCCGGGCGCGCCACCCCGCCGGTCAGGCCGGACGCCGGCCTCAGCCGGTCGGCAGCAGGCCCGGCGGCAGTGCCCGCCGCATCGCCGTCAGGGGAGCCGGCCGGCCGGTCATCAGCTCGACCTGGCGGGCCGCCTGGTGCAGCAGCATGACCGCGCCGCCGACCACCGGCCCGGACCAGGCCTGCGCCAGCGCTGACGGCCAGGGGTCGTACCCCACGTCGAGCAGCACGCCGCGGCAGGGCGGCAGCCGCTGCGCCAGCGGGTCGGCCGCCCCGTGCGGCAGGGTGCTGACCACGACGTCGGCGTCGGCCAGTGCCGCCGGGTCGAGCAGCCCGAACCGGGGGGTGCCGCCGAGCCGCGCGGCGGCCGCCCGCAGGCCGGCGACCCGGTCGAGGCTGCGCACCAGGACCTGCGGCGCCCGGTCGCCGAGCTCGGCCAGCGCGGCCAGGGCGGACGCCGCGGTCGCGCCGGCGCCGAGCACGACCGCGCGCCCGGCCCGCTGCAGGCCGGCCTCGCGCAGCGCTGCGACGATCCCGGCGACGTCGGTGTTCTCGCCGCGCCGCCCGTCGTCGCCCAGCAGCACCGTGTTGGCGGCGCCCGTCGCCACCACCAGGTCGCCGGCGCTGTCCAGCAGCGGGAGGACGTCCTGCTTGAGCGGCATGGTCAGCGACAGGCCGGCCCACTCCGGGCCGAGGCCGGCGAGGAAGCCCGGCAGGTCGGTCCGACGCACCTCGACCGCGGTGTACGTCCAGTCCAGGCCGAGCGCGTCGTAGGCCGCGGTGTGCAGCGCCGGCGAGAGGCTGTGCGCGACGGGCGAGCCGAGCACGGCCGCCCGGCGCCCGGAGCCGGTCAGTAGATGCCCTCGGCCTGCGCCTTCGCCTTGGCGGCGAGGAACGCGTGGTAGTCGCTGGTGAACAGCGACGACCCGTCCCGCCCGGTCGCGACGAAGTAGAGGAAGTCACCCGGCTCGGGCTGCAGCGCCGCCTCCAGCGACGCCCGACCGGGGGAGTCGATCGGGGTCGGCGGCAGCCCGGTGCTCCGGTAGGTGTTGTAGGCCGAGTCCTGCTCGAGGTCCGACAGGCTCAGCCGGAGCTTCTTGTCCGTGCGCGAGTAGTTGACGGTCGAGTCGAACTGCAGCGGCATGCCGGCCTTCAGCCGGTTGTAGACGACCCGGGCGACCTTGGCGCGGTCCGCCGGGAACGCGGTCTCCTTCTCCACGAGGCTGGCGGTGATGAGCACCTCGTACGGCGTGCGGCCGAGCCGGCCGGCGCCGCCGACCAGGTCGACCGCGTCGGCGGCCTGGCCGAACCGGGCGACCATGCTCCGCAGCACCTCGGCGGCCGGGTGCCCGGCTCGACGTCGTACGTCGCCGGGAACAGGAAGCCCTCGGCGTTGTTGCCGGCCTAGCCCGGCAGGCCGAGCGTGCCGGCGTCCCGGGCCGCGGCGGTCAGGTCCTCGAGCGGCACGGTGGTCTGCTCGGCGATCCGCTCCAGGGACTCGGCGAGCGTCAGCCCCTCGGGCAGCGCCACCCGGCTGCGCGCCCGGGAGTCCGGGTCGAGCAGCAGCTCGACGGCGCCCTCGCCGCTCATCTGGACCCGGAGGCGGTAGAAGCCGGGCTGCACCGAGCGGGAGCGCTCGTCCGCGACGGCGGCGCGGGTGAAGGCCGTCACGCTCTTGACCACGTCCGCCTCCCGCAGCGTGGCGCCGATCCGGGCGGCGGTGTCGCCGGGCTGCACCTGCACGAGCACCTCGCCGGTGCCGGGCCCCGGGTAGTCCGGGACGCTCGCGGGCCGCAGCGCGTCGACCACCGCCCGCCCGCCGACGACGGCGCCGACCAGCAGGGCGAGGAGCACGACGACGAAGGCCAGCACGGCGATCCGCCGGCCGCGGCGGCGCGGCGCGCGCGGCCGCGCGTCGAGGTCGGTCACGCCGTCACCTTAGCCAGCCGACTGCCGGCCGCGGCGAGCCAGCCGGCTGCCGGCCGCGGCGCGGGCTCGGTCACGACCGGTCCAGCACCGACTGGAGCAGCGCGACGGCGGCGGCCTGGTCGACGACCGCGCGGGCCTTGCGGCCGGTGCGTCCGGAGGCCCGCAGTGCCGCCGTGGCGGTCACCGTGGTGAGCCGCTCGTCGACCAGCTCGACCGGCACCGGGGCGATCAGCGGCCGCGCAGCGCGTCGGCGAACGCGCGGGCCATGTCGGCCGACGCCGAGGCCGAGCGGCCGGACAGCGAGGTGGGCAGGCCGACGACCACCAGCACCGCCTCGCGCTCGGCGCACGAGCGCGGCGACCCTCGCCAGGCCGGGCGCCGGCACGCGTCTCGACCGGGCTGGCCAGCACCCGGTGCGGGTCGCTGGCCGCGACGCCGACCCGCACCGTGCCGACGTCGACGGCCAGCACCACCCCGGCCGCCATCGCGGCCGCGGGGCCGGCCGGCGGTCACGTGGTCGCGACCCGGCCGACCAGGTACTCGGCCAGCCGCAGCGCCTCGGCGATGCCGGTCGCGTCGCTGCCGCCGCCCTGCGCCACGTCGTCCTTGCCGCCGCCCTTGCCGCCGACCGCCGCGAGCCGCCTCGCTGCAGCAGCGCGTTCGGCCGACAGCCCGCGGGCCCGGCCGGCGTCGTTGACCGCGGCGACCAGCGTCACCCGGTCGCCGCCGGCCGCGACGACGACCGCGCCGGGGCGGTCGCCGCTCGAGCCGGCCGCGGACGTCGAGCGCCAGCGTGCGCACCGGTCGCCGGGCGTGCCCGCCGGCGCCTCGGTGCCGACGTACGCGACGCCGAAGACGTCCGTGCGCCGCCGCGGCGAGCTCGCCGGCCCGCGCGAGCACCTGCCTGCGCCTGCAGCCGGTCCAGCTCCTTCTCGGCGTCGCGCAGCTGGGCGACGGTCGCCGCGACCCGGTCGGGCACCTCCTCGGCGGGCACCTTGAACGTCTCGGCCAGCTGGGCCAGCAGCACGTGCTCCTGGGCGAGGTAGCGGTAGGCGTCCAGCCCGACGAGCCCCTCGACCCGGCGGATGCCGGAGCCGATCGACGCCTCGCCGAGCAGCTTGACCACGCCGAGCTGGCCCGAGCGCGCGGCGTGCGTGCCGCCGCACAGCTCGCGCGCGTAGTCGCCGACCTCGACGACCCGCACCTCGTCGCCGTACTTCTCGCCGAACAGCGCCATCGCGCCGATCCGGCGGCGCCTCGTCCTGCGACGTGACGAACGCGCGGACCTCGAGGTCGGCCAGCGCGACCTCGTTGATCTGCTGCTCGACGTCGGCGCAGCACGGCGGCGGGCACGGCGCCCGGGCGAGGCGAAGTCGAACCGGAAGCGGCCGGGCGCGTTCAGCGAGCCCGCCTGGGTCGCGGACTCGCCGAGCGCGTCGCGCAGCGCCTTGTGCACCAGGTGGGTCGCGGTGTGCGCGCGCGAGATCGAGCGGCGGCGCTCGACGTCGACCTCGGCCAGCACGGCGGCCCCGGTCGCGCGCCTCGCCGCGGACGACCCGCGCGGTGTGCACGACCAGGTCCGGCAGCGCCCGCTGCACGTCGCTGACCTCGAGCTCGGTCGCCGTCGGCCAGCACCAGCCGGCCGGTGTCGGCGAGCTGCCCGCCGCGCCTCGGCGTAGAACGGCGTGCGGTCCAGCACGACCTGACACGCTGGCGCCCTCGGGCGGCGGCCGCGGCGAGCTCGCCGTCGAGCAGCAGACCGCGGACGCACCGCCTCGCTGCGGCACCTCGGCGTAGCCGGTGAACGTCGACGCCCCGGCGGCGTCGAGCAGCGCCCGGTAGGCCGACGGTGTCGGCGCCGCGGGTCTTGCGCGCGCGCGCTGTCGGCCTTGGCCCGGCGGCGCTGCTCGGCCATCAGCCGGCGGAAGCCCTCCTCGTCGACCTGCAGCCCCTGCTCGGCCGCCATCTCCAGGGTCAGGTCGATCGGGAAGCCGTACGTGTCGTGCAGCGCGAACGCCTTGTCGCCGGAGAGCACGCCGCCGGCGGCGCGGGCCGCGGGCACGGCGGTGTCGAAGACCTGGCGCGCCGGTGCGCAGCGTCTCGAGGAACGACGCCCTCCTCGGCCACGCGCGACCGTGGTGATCCGGCCGGCGTCGGCGACCAGCTCGGGGTACTGCGGGCCCATCGCGCCGATGCTCGCCTCGACCAGCGCCGCGATCGACCGGGTCCTGCGCGCCGAGCAGCCGCATCGACCGGATCGCCCGGCGCATGATCCGGCGCAGCACGTAGCCGCGGCCCTCGTTGGACGGGCGTGACGCCGTCGCCGATGAGCATCACCGCGGTGCGGGCGTGGTCGGCGACGACCCGCAGCCGCACGTCGGACGCCGGGTCGGCGCCGTACCGCACGCCGGTCAGCTCGGCCGCGCGGTCGAGGATCGCCCGGCTGGTGTCGATCTCGTAGAGGTTGTCGACGCCCTGCAGCAGCGGCGGCCATCCGCTCCATGCCCATGCCGGTGTCGATGTTCTGCTGCGGCAGCTCGCCGAGGATCGGGTAGTCGTCCTTGCCGGTGCCCGCGCCGCGCTCGTACTGCATGAAGACGAGGTTCCAGATCTCCAGGTAGCGCTCGCCGTTGACCGCCGGGCCGCCGTCGGCGCCGTACGCCGGGCCGCGGTCGTAGTTGATCTCCGAGCACGGGCCGCACGGACCGGGCACGCCCATCGACCAGAAGTTGTCGGCCTTGCCGAGCCGCTGGATCCGGGACGGCGAGACGCCGATCTCGCGCCAGAGCTCGCTCGGCCTCGTCGTCGTCGAGGTAGACCGTCGACCCAGAGCCGGTCCTCGTCCAGGCCGTAGCCGCCGTCGGCCTGGCTGCGCGTGACGAGCTCCCAGGCCAGGTCGACCGCGCCGGCCTTGAAGTAGTCGCCGAAGCTGAAGTTGCCGGCCATCTGGAAGAACGAGCCGTGCCGGGTGGTCTTGCCGACCTCCTCGATGTCGAGCGTGCGCACGCACTTCTGCACGCTGGTCGCCCGCCGGTACGGCGCCGGCGACTCGCCGAGGAAGTACGGCTTGAACGGCACCATGCCCGCGTTGACGAGCAGCAGCGTCGGGTCGTCGGCGATCAGGCTCGCCGACGGCACCAGGGTGTGCCCGCGGGCGGTGAAGTGGTCCAGGAAGCGCGCGCGGATGTCGGCCGAGGACAGCGGAGCGGGAGCGGTCACAGCCCGGCGTCGACCGCGTCGTGCGTGCCGTCCAGGCCCGAGCGCGGTGCGCAGCTCGTCCTCGCGCTCGTGCATCGCGACGCGGACGTCCTCGAGGAAGACCGCGGACGGTCTCGCCGAACGAGCCCACCGAGTCCGAGACCCGGTCGCTGGACCCCGGCCGGGGTGTAGCGCTGCGCGGCCTGCGCTGGCGCGGCGTACCGCCAGCACGCCGGCGACGGCGCCGAAGGAGATGTAGACGAGCCGGCGGCTCATCGGCGCTCCCCTTCTCGGCCTGAGCTCGGCCTTGACGCGCTTGGTCATGTCGTCGGAGTCGCGCTTGCTGGCGGCCCGGCGCACGCCGTACGAGAAGGCGGCGACCTTGATGACCGGGCTGCCGAGCGTCGCCGCGAACAGGCTGGTCAGGCTGGACAGGTTGCCGGTCATCGACTGCACGTTGGCCGTGATGGCGTCGACCCGGGTGAGCTCCTGGTTGACGTGCACCACCGACGTCGTCACCTCACCGAGCAGCGGCACGGTCTGGTCGGTGACGCCGGAGACGAGCCGCTGCAGTCTCCTGGACCGTACGGCTGAGCTTGATCACCACGAAGCTCAACGCCAGCATCAGGATCGCGAAGGCGACCGCCGCGATCAGCCCTGCGGCCTGTCCGCCAGTCAGCACTACTGCTCCTTCTTCAGTGCGAGGAGCTCCTCGCGGGTCGGTGGTGCGGGCCGGCACCGCGGGCGGAAGCCGGACGCGGCGTCCTCGGCGACCACCCCGCGGCGACCGCGCAGCACTTCGCGCAGTCCCGCGAGCCGCTCCGAGGCGACGCGCTCGACCCCCAGGTCACCGGGCGAGTAGTACTCCCGCCCTGCGACCGGGTCGGGCGCGTACTGCTGCGCGACGACCCTGCCCGGGAAGTCGTGAGGGTAGCGGTAGCCCGCCGACCCCGGCCTGAGCGGCACCGGCGTAGTGGGCGTCGCGCAGGTGCGGCGGGACGGAGCCGGTGAGCCCGGCCCGGACGTCGGCGATCGCCGTGTCGATCCCGGCCAGCACCGCGTTGCTCTTCGGAGCCAGGCTCAGGTGGACCGTCGCCTGCGCCAGGTTGATCCGTGCCTCGGGCATCCCGATCAGCTCGAGCGCCTGCGCGGCCGCGACGGCGACCTGCAGGCTGCCGGGATCGGCCATCCCGATGTCCTCGCTGGCGCTGACCACCAGCCGGCGGGCCACGAACCGCGGGTCCTCACCGGCCTCGAGCATCCGGGCCAGGTAGTGCAGCGCGGCGTCGACGTCGGAGCCCCGGATGCTCTTGATGAACGCGCTGATGACGTCGTAGTGCTGGTCGCCGTCCCGGTCGTAGCGCACGGCGACCCGGTCGACGGCCTGCTCCAGCAGCGGCAGCGTCACGACGTCGGCCACCGCGGCCGCCTCGAGCGCGGTCAGCGCGCGCCGCGCGTCCCCACCGGCCAGCCGGACCAGGAAGTCCTCGGCGTCGGGATCGACCCGGACCTGCCCGCCGAAGCCGCGCTCGTCGGCCAGCGCCCGCCGGACGACGGCCCGCACGTCGTCGTCGGTCAGCGGCTCGAGCCGGAGCAGCAGGCTGCGGCTGAGCAGCGGGCTGATCACCGAGAAGAACGGGTTCTCGGTGGTCGCGGCGACCAGCGTGACCCACCGGTTCTCCACGCTCGGCAGCAGCGCGTCCTGCTGCGTCTTGGTGAACCGGTGCACCTCGTCGACGAACAGCACCGTCTGCGCACCGGTGTCGCCGAGCGCCCGGCGCGCCTCGTCGACCACCTGACGCACGTCCTTGACGCCGGCGGTCACCGCGGACAGCTCGCGGAACCGCCGCCGGGTGCTCCGGGCGATGACCATCGCCAGCGTCGTCTTGCCGGTTCCCGGCGGGCCCCACAGCACCGCGCTCAGCGGCGCGTCGCCCTCCACCAGCCGGCGCAGCGGTGCCCCCGGGCCGAGCAGGTGGGACTGGCCGACGACCTCGTCGAGGGTGCGGGGCCGCATCCGTACGGCCAGCGGCGCGACCCGCTCCTCGGCGGCGCGCGTGCCGGCGTCGAAGAGCGTCTCGCCGTCCATGCGCAGACCCTACGGCCGGGGGCTACCAGCGGCTGCGGATGTCCAGCCGGCCGCTGGTGAACCGGTGCGCGTCGCTGAACCCCAGCGCGTCGTACATCCCCCGGCCGGCGGTGTTGGAGGCGTACATGCCGAGCGTCACGAGGTCGCAGCCGCCGGCGAGCAGCCGCCGGGTCAGCGCCGCCGTGACCGCCCGGCCGAGGCCCTGCCCGCGCGCCTGCGGGTGCACCGCGATGGACGACAGGTGGCCCACCGGGCCCTCGGCGCTGGTGTCCGCGGCGCAGGCAACCAGGCGGCCGCCGTCCCGGACACCGACCCAGCGCTGCACCCGCGGGTCGTCGGGCAGCGCGCTCGCCGTCGGGCTGGCCTGCTCCAGCAGCGCCCGCAGCTCGTCGGTGTCGCCGACCTCGACGACCCGCTCCTCGCCCCGCTGGACCGCCGGGGCGACGGTGGTCGCGCGGAAGTCCCAGTGCGTGCCGTCCAGCCCCACCCACGCCGGCAACCGGGCCGGCGTGCCGCGCGGCAAGGTGACCCGCTGGCGCGGCGGCAGCTCGGGGAGCAGCTCGCCGAGCAGCTCCCCCACGACCCCGGGATCGCCGAGCGCCGACAGGTAGTTGGCCCGGTCGTCCTGGTCGACGCCGATCCAGGCGGTGGCTCCCTCCACCACCCAGCCGCGGACCAGCGGCCGGCGCAGCGACGCGCGGGCGAACGCGTCGTGGCCGGTCGCCACCAGCACCTCGGCGGCCGACGTCAGCGCGGTGGGGGTCACGTCGCGGACGCTAGTGCCCGCGGGGGTGCGGGGCTTGCGCTGCGGCGGGGGGTTCCCCTTCGGTGGGTCGGGGGTTCCCCTTCGGTGGGTCGCTTCCCCTTGCCTACGTCACTCGCGAGGGGCCGTGGGGAGGCGTACGGAAGGGGAGGCACGCGCCGGCACCCGCTGCTCCCCTGCCGCAGGGCGCCTCCCCTGCCGTACGACCCTCCAGAGCCCCCGCACAGAGGCGTACGGAAGGGGAGGCACGCGCCGGCACCTACCGGCTCCCCTGCCGCAGGGCGCCTCCCCTGCCGTACGACCCTCCAGAGCCCCCGCACAGAGGCGTACCAAGGGGAGGCACGCGCCGGCACACGCCGGCTCCCCTGCCGCAGGACCCCTCCCCTGCCGTACGACCCTTCAGGGCCCCCCGACAGAGGCGTACCGAAGGGGAGCCGACCTAGGCAAGGGGAAACCCGCACCTACGCAAGGGGAAGCACACCCGCTCCTCAGGGGAACCGACCTGCCGAAGGGGAACCCCGACCCCCGCCCCCGCGCGCCGGCCTCAGCCCGCGTTCCCCGGGTCGGCGTCGACGCCGGCCTCCTTGCGCTGCTCCGCGGTGATCGGTGTCGGCGCGCCGGTCAGCGGGTCGCCGCCGCCGCCGGTCTTGGGGAACGCGATGACGTCCCGGATCGACTCGGACCCGGTGACCATGGCGACGATCCGGTCGATGCCGAAGGCGATGCCGCCGTGCGGCGGCGGGCCGTAGCTGAACGCCTCGAGCAGGAACCCGAACTGCTCCTGGGCCTGCTCGGGGGTGAGCCCGATGACGTCGAAGACCCGGCGCTGCACGTCGCTGGAGTGGATCCGGATCGAGCCGCCGCCGAGCTCGGCGCCGTTGAGCACCAGGTCGTACGCCCGGGCCGGCACGTCGGCCGGGTCGGTGGCGAAGCGCTCCAGGTGCGACGTCGCGGGAGCGGTGAACGGGTGGTGCACCGCGGTCCAGCCACCGGTCTCGGTCGGCTCGAACATCGGGAAGTCGGTCACCCAGACGAACTCCCAGCGGGAGTCGTCGAGCAGTCCGAGCCGCTTGCCGATCTCCAGCCGGGTGGCGCCGAGCAGCGCCAGGGCGTCCGGGCGCGGTCCGGCGGCGAAGAAGGCGCAGTCCCCGGGCGCCGCACCGACCGCCTCGCGCAGCCCCTCGCGCTCGCCGTCGGACAGGTTCTTCGCGACCGGGCCGCCGAGCGTGCCGTCCTCGCCGAACGTCACGTACGCCAGGCCCCGGGCGCCGCGCTGGCGGGCCCACTCCTGCCAGGCGTCGAACACCTTGCGGGCCTGCGAGGCGCCGCCGGCCATCACCACGGCGCCGACGTGCGGGGCCTGGAAGACCCGGAACGGCGTGTCCCGGAAGTAGTCGGTCAGGTCGACGAGCTCGCAGCCGAACCGGACGTCCGGCCGGTCCACCCCGTACCGGCGCATCGCCTCGTCGTAGGGGATCCGCGGGAAGGTCGACGGCAGCTGCACGCCCAGCACGTCCCCCCAGATCCGCCCCATCAGCGCCTCGGTCAGCTCGTAGAGGTCCTCCTCGTCAGGGAAGCTCATCTCGATGTCGAGCTGGGTGAACTCGGGCTGGCGGTCGGCCCGGAAGTCCTCGTCGCGGTAGCAGCGGGCGATCTGGTAGTACCGCTCCATCCCGGCGACCATCAGCAGCTGCTTGAACAGCTGCGGCGACTGCGGCAGGGCGTACCAGTGCCCGGGCTGCAGGCGGACCGGGACGAGGAAGTCGCGGGCCCCCTCGGGCGTGCTGCGGGTCAGCGTCGGGGTCTCGATGTCGAGGAAGCCGCGCTCGTCCATCACCCGGCGGATCGCGCTGGTCACCGCCGAGCGGGTCCGCAGCGCGGCGGCGGGCCCGGTGCGCCGCAGGTCGAGGTAGCGGTACCTCAGGCGCACCTCGTCGGACACGTGCAGGTCGTCGTCGAGCTGGAAGGGCAGCGCCGCGGCTGCCGACAGCACCTCCACCGAGGCGGCGGCGACCTCGATCGCTCCGGTCGGCAACGCGTCGTTGCGGTTGCCCTCGGGGCGCAGCCGGACCTCCCCGCGCACCAGGACGCAGAACTCGGCGCGCAGGTCGTGGGCGACGTCGCTCTCCCGCACGACGACCTGCGCCACGCCGGAGGCGTCCCGCAGGTCCAGGAAGGCCACCCCGCCGTGGTCGCGGCGCCGGGCGACCCAGCCGGCCAGGGTGACCGGAGTGCCGGCGTGCTCCTCGCGCAGCGTGCCGGCGGAGTGGGTGCGCATCACGGGAGGAGCTCCTTGAGGGTGGGGGTCAGCGCGTCCAGCGCCACGGGGGTCTGCTCGCCGGTCCGCAGGTCCTTCACCGGGACCTGCCCGGCGTCGAGGTCCCGGTCGCCGAGCACGACCGCGTACGTCGCGCCGCTGCGGTCCGCGGCCTTCATCGCGCCCTTCAGGCCGCGGTCGCCGTAGGCGAGGTCGGTGGCGACCCCGGCGGCGCGCAGCTGCGCGGCGAGCTGCACGCAGCGTCGCTTGGCGGCCGCGCCGAGCGGGACCAGGAAGACCCCGACCCGGCCGGCGACCGGCGGCGCCACGCCCTCGGCCTCCAGGGCGAGCAGGGTCCGCTCGATGCCGAGCGCCCAGCCGATGCCGGGCAGCGGCGGGCCGCCGATCTCCTGGGACAGCCCGTCGTACCGGCCGCCACCGCCGACGGCGGACTGCGCACCGAGCCCGTCGTGCTGGAACTCGAACGTGGTGCGGGTGTAGTAGTCCAGCCCGCGGACCAGCCGGGGCGCGGCCTCGACGCCCACTCCGAGGTCGGCCAGGGTGGCGAGCACGACCTCGTGGTGGTCGCGGCAGGCGGCGCACAGCGCGTCGACCATCAGCGGCGCGTCGTCGAGCTGCGCCTGCACCTCGGGCCGCTTGTCGTCGAGCACCCGCAGCGGGTTCAGCCCGGCCCGGCGCCGGGTGTCGGCGTCCAGGTCCAGCCCGGCGAGGAACTGCTGCAGCCGCTCGCGGTAGGCCGGCCGGCACTGCTCGTCACCCAGCGAGGTGAGCAGCACCCGCACCCCGGTCAGCCCGAGATCGCGGTAGGCGGTCGCCGCGAGGTGCACGACCTCGGCGTCCAGCGCCGGGTCCTGCGTGCCGAGCGCCTCGATGCCGACCTGCTGGAACTGCCGGAAGCGCCCGGCCTGCGGCCGCTCGGCCCGGAACATCGGACCGGCGTAGCGCAGCTTCACCGGCAGCTGGCCGTGCTGCAGCCCGGCCTGCAGACCCGCCCGCAGCACCCCGGCCGTCCCCTCCGGGCGCAGCGTCAGCGAGCGCCCGCCGCGGTCGGTGAAGGTGAACATCTCCTTCGCCACGACGTCGGTGGACGCCCCCACGCCGCGCACGAACAGCTCGGTGTCCTCGAAGACCGGCGCCTCGACGTAGTCGTAGCCGGCCAGCGCCGCCGGGGCGAGCAGGGCGTCGCGGACCGGGAGGAAGGCCGAGCCGGGCAGCACGTCGTACGTGCCCTTCGGCGCCTGGAGCAGGCCCACTACAGGCCCCGGGAGGGCGGCGGCGGCGCGAGGTCCTGCAGGAACGGGTTGCTGGCGCGCTCCCGGCCGATCGTGGTCGACGGGCCGTGCCCGGGGAGCACCACGGTGGCGTCGGCGAGCGGCAGGACGGCCCGCTCGAGCGAGCGCATCATCTCGGCCCGGTCCCCGCCGGGCAGGTCGGTGCGCCCGATCGAGCCGGCGAACAGCACGTCGCCGGCGAACAGCACCGGCGCGCCCGCCTCGCCGCCGCTCTCCTCCCCCGGCATCCGGAACATGATCGAACCGGGGGTGTGCCCGGGAGCGAGGTCGACCTGGAAGCGCATCCCGGCCAGCTCCAGCGGGCCGGCCTCGGGCAGCTCGACGACGTCGTCCGGCTCGGTGAAGGTCAGCCCGCCGAACAGCTGCTGCCCGACGGCCAGCGACAGCCCCCGGCCCGGGTCGGACAGCAGCGCGCGGTCGGCCGGGTGGACGTACGCCGGGACGTCGTGCGCCCCGCAGACCGGCACGACGGACCACATGTGGTCGATGTGGCCGTGCGTCAGCAGGACCGCGACGGGCTGCAGGCGGTGCTCGCGCAGCAGGTCCTCCAGGCCCGGGACGGCGTCCTGGCCGGGGTCGATGACGACGCACTCGCTGCCGGCGGACGGTGCGACGACGTAGCAGTTGGTGCCGAACGAACCGGCCGGGAACCCGCGGACGAGCACGGACGTCCTCTCGCTGACGGGACAGGGGGCGTCCCGACCCTACCGGCGTGGCCGGACCCGTCCCGGCCGGAAATCTCCCTAGACTCCGGCGTCGACCGACCGACGACCGCCAGGAGGACGACCCGTGGCCAGCACCCGGCGCGAGAAGGAGCTGGCCCGTCTGCGGGCCGAGCGTCAGGCGGCCCGCCGGGAGGCGGACGCCGCCAAGCGTCGCCGCCGCAACGCCGTCGTCGCCGGCACCGTCGCCGTCGCGGTCGTCGCCGTCGGGGTGGGCGCGATCGCGCTGCGCAACAACGGCGACGAGCCGGCCGACCCCTCCGCGTCGCCGTCGACCGCCGCCGGGACCTGCTCGTACCAGCCCAGCGGCGAGGCCAGCCGCCCGGTGACCCCGCCGCCCGCGACGCCGACCGCCACCGGGCCGGTCACCGCGACGATGACCACCGACCGCGGCGTGATCACCTGGAGCCTGGCCACCGACGCGGCGCCGTGCGCCAGCGGCAGCATCATCTCGCTGGCGTCCCAGGACTTCTTCGACGACACCCCCTGCCACCGGCTGACGACCGAGGGGATCTTCGTCCTGCAGTGCGGCGACCCGACCGGCACCGGCTCCGGTGGCCCGGGGTACGAGTTCGCCGAGGAGAACCTCGAGGGCGCCAGCTACCCGCGCGGCACCGTCGCGATGGCCAAGACGTCGGCGCCGGGCACCACGGGCAGCCAGTTCTTCCTGGTCTACCAGGACAGCGAGCTGCCGCCGCAGTACACCCCGGTCGGCACGATCACCGCCGGGCTGGACGTCCTGGACGCGGTCGCCGCCGGCGGCGCCGAGCCCGCCAGACCCGGCCAGCGGCAACACCGCCCCGAAGCTCCCGGTCACCATCGAGGACCTGACGACCGCGCCGGCCTGACCGCCCGCCTGGCCTCCGCGGGCGCCTGCCGCGTCAGCTGGTGACGCGGTAGGCGTCGAAGACGCCGTCGACCTTGCGGACCGCCGCAGCAGGTGCCCGAGGTGCTTCGGGTCGGCCATCTCGAAGGTGAACCGGCTGACCGCCACCCGGTCCCGGGTGGTCGTGACCGTCGCCGACAGGATGTTGACCCGCTCCTCGGACAGCACCCGGGTGACGTCGGCCAGCAGCTTGTGCCGGTCGAGCGCCTCCACCTGGATCGCCACCAGGAACGTCGAGCCGGGGGTCGGCTTCCAGCTCACCTCGACCACCCGCTCGCCGCTGGCGCGCGCAGGTCCTCGGCGTTGGCGCAGTCGCTCGCGGTGCACGCTGACCCCGCCGGAGCGGGTGACGAAGCCGAAGATCGCGTCGCCGGGCACCGGGCGTGCAGCACCGGGCCAGCTTGATCCAGACGTCGGTGACGCCCTTGACCACGACCCCGGGGTCGCTGCTGGCCGCGCGGGCTGCGCGGCGGCCGGGTCGGCGACGGCGGTCTCGGCGATGTCCTCGACCGCGCCCTCCTCGCCGCCGTACGCCGGCCATGAGCTTCTGCACCACCGACTGCGCCGACACCTGGCTGCTCGCCGACCGCGGCGTACAGCGACGCGACGTCGGCCAGGTGCAGGTCGCGGGCGATCGTCATCAGCGCCGTCGGAGGTCGAGCATCCGCTGCAGCGGCAGGCCCTGCTTGCGCATCGCCTTGGCGATCGCCTCCTTGCCGGCCTCGATCGCCTCCTCGCGGCGCTCCTTGTTGAAGTACTGCCGGATCTTGGTGCGGGCCCGCGGGCTCTTGACGAAGCCCAGCCAGTCCTGCGTCGGGCCGGCGCGTCTCCGACTTCGAGGTGAAGATCTCGATCACGTCGCCGTTGGACGAGCGTCGACTCCAGCGGCACCAGCTTGCCGTTGACCCGCGCGCCGATGCACTTGTGCCCGACCTCGGTGTGCACCGCGTAGGCGAAGTCGACCGGCGTCGACCCGGTCGGCAGCGGGATGACGTCGCCCTTGGGGGTGAAGACGTACACCTCCTGGCTGGACAGGTCGAAGCGCAGCGCGTCGAGGAACTCGCTCGGGTCGCCGCCTCCCGCTGCCAGTCCAGCAGCTGCCGCAGCCAGGTCATCTCGTCGATGTGCGCCGGCGGGCCGACGATCGGCGCGCCCTTCTGCTCCTTGTACTTCCAGTGCGCGGCGATGCCGTACTCGGCGGTGCGGTGCATCGCGCACGGTGCGGATCTGCATCTCGACCGGCTTGCCGGTCGGGCCGATCACCGTCGTGTGCAGCGACTGGTACATGTTGAACTTCGGCATCGCGATGTAGTCCTTGAACCGGCCCGGCACCGGCTGCCAGTTGCGCGTGGATCACGCCGAGCGCCGCGTAGCAGTCCCGCACCGTGTCGACCAGGATCCGCACGCCGACCAGGTCGTAGATGTCGTTGAAGTCGCGGCCCCGGACGATCATCTTCTGGTAGATCGAGTAGAGGTGCTTCGGCCGGCCGGTCGTCTCGGCCTTGATCTTGGCGGCCTTGCAGGTCGGCGCTGACCTCGCTCGGTGACCTGGCGCAGCAGCGCCTCGCGCTGCGGCTGGTGCTCGCCGATCAGCCGGTTGATCTCCTCGTACCGCTTCGGGAACAGGGTGCCGAAGGCCAGGTCCTCCAGCTCCCACTTGATCGTGTTCATGCCGAGCCGGTGCGCCAGCGGGGCCAGGATCTCCAGCGTCTCCTTGGCCTTCTGCTCCTGCTTGGCGCGGCGGCAGGAAGGTCAGCGTGCGCATGTTGTGCAGCCGGTCGGCCAGCTTGATGACCAGCACCCGCGGGTCCTTGGCCATCGCCACGACCATCTTGCGGATCGTCTCCGCCTTGGCCGCGTCGCCGCAGCTTGACCTTGTCGAGCTTGGTCACGCCGTCGACGAGCAGCGCGACCTCGGCGCCGAAGTCGGTGCGCATCTGCTCGAGGGTGTAGTCGGTGTCCTCGATCGTGTCGTGCAGCAGCGCCGCGACCAGCGTGGTGGTGTCCATGCCCAGGTTGGCCAGGATGGTCGCCACCGCCAGCGGATGGGTGATGTACGGGTCGCCGGACTGCGCCGGTACTGGCCCGGGTGCGCGGCCTCGGCGATGTCGTAGGCCCGCTGCACGTCGCGCAGGTCGGCCTTGGGGTGGCGGCCCGCACGGTGCTCACCAGCGGTTCGAGGACCGCGGTACGGTGCCGGGCCGGGGGGAGGTGAACCGGGCGAGCCGGGCCCGGACCCGACGTCCGGTCGGCGGACCGGTGTCCGGGCCGGTCGTGCCGGGGGCCGCAGCAGGCGCGCCAGGACCCGTCAGGCGGGTCGGCGGGGTGTCCGTCGCCACGGGCGGCTCCTTCACGGTCGACCTCAGTGTAGGAGCCGGACGGCCGTGAGTCCCCCGCGGCCCGGGCCGCTGCCGGGACCCGGGCTCAGTAGACCAGCAGCGCGTCCACCTCGACGTCCGGCGCGGCGTCGATCAGCCGCTTGCGACCGCCGAGGAAGGCCAGCTCCATGAGCACCGACAGCCCGACCGGCACGGCACCGGCCTGCGCGACCAGGGCCAGCGCCGCCACGGCGGTGCCGCCGGTCGCCAGCACGTCGTCGACGACGAGCACCCGCTCGCCGGGGTGGAAGGCGTCCTGGTGCACCTCGATCTCGGCGGCGCCGTACTCCAGGTCGTAGGCCTCGCCGAAGGTCGACCGCGGCAGCTTGCCCTTCTTGCGGACCGGGACGAAGCCCGCGCCGAAGTGGTAGGCCACCGGGGCGCCGAGCAGGAAGCCGCGGGCCTCGATGCCGGCGACCTTGTCGACCGTGCCGCGGCCGAAGTGCGAGACGACCGCGTCGACCACGCCGGCGAACGCGACGTGGTCGGCCAGCAGCGGGCTGATGTCCTTGAAGGTGACGCCGGGCTCCGGGAAGTCCGGCACGTCGGTGATGCGCGAGCGCAGCAGCGCCTCGAGGTCGAGTGCCACGTCAGCGCCGCCGCTTCCCGGTCGGCCGTCCGGTGCGCCGCTTGGCCTGCGCCGAGCCGCCCGGCCGGCGCCCGGCGGGCGCGGGGCGCTCGTCGGGCGCCGCCTCGTCCGGGCCGTCGACGGGCACAGCCGGGTCGGCGGCGGGCGGTCCGTCGCCGGTCAGCGCCCCGGCCGCGACCGGCGCGCCGGCCCGGCTGCGCAGCCCCGCCCGCCCGGTGCCCGAGCGCTTGGCCAGCACCCGGGCCGACAGCGCCCGGTACTGCGGCTCGCGCTCCTTGAGATCGGCCAGCAGCGGCGTGGCCAGGAACAGCGAGGAGTACGCCCCGGAGGCGATCCCGACGAACAGCGCCAGTGCCAGGTCCTTGAGGGTGCCGGCGCCGAGCAGGAACGCGCCGACGAACAGCAGGCCGGAGACCGGCAGCAGCGCGATGAGCGAGGTGTTGATCGAGCGCATGAAGGTCTGGTTGACCGCGAGCTCGGCGGCCTCGCTGTAGGTCGACCGGGTGCCCCCGGCCAGGCCACGGGTGTTCTCCTCGACCTTGTCGAACACCACGATGGTGTCGTAGAGCGAGTAGCCCAGGACCGTCAGCAGGGCGATCACCGTCGACGGGGTCACCACGAACTGGGTCAGCGAGTAGATCCCCGCGGTGAGCACCAGGTCGTGGACGAGCGCCACGATGGCAGCGACCGCCATCTTCGGCTCGAACCGGATCGAGATGTAGATGACGACGGCGATGAGGAAGACGACCAGGCCCTGCAGGGCCTTGGTGGTCACCTGACTGCCCCAGGCCGGCCCGATCGACGACGGGTTGACGAGGTTCTCGTCGGCGATGTCGAAGTCCCGCTGGATCGCGGCGACCGCCTCGTCCACCTGCTCCGGCGACAGCGGCTCGGCCTGCACCCGCAGGTCCGTGTCGCCGGTGCCGGGCCGGCCGAGCTCCTGGACGATCACCTCCCCGACGTTCAGCCGCTCGAAGGTGGTGCGCGCGTCGGCCACCGTCCGGCTGTTGGCCGGGAACTGGAAGGTCGTCCCGCCCTTGAACTCCACGCCCAGGTTGAACTGCTGGAACACCATGCTGAGCAGCGCCAGCGTCACCAGCCCGACGGAGACCCAGTAGAACCGCCGGCGGCGCTGGATCAGCGGGAAGGCCGTCTCGCCGCGGTACAGCCGGTTGACCAGGTTCATCTCAGGCCTCTCGGGCGGTGGAGGTGGCGGCGGCGCCGGCCGCCGCGGGGGCGCGACGCCGGACCACCGGAGCCCGTGGCGTGGTCACCGGCTGGCCGCCGCCCGGACCGAAGAAGCCGGTCGGGCCGCTGCGGCTGAACCACGAGAAGCGGGACAGGAACGACACCAGGGGCCGGGTGAACAGGAACACCACGACGACGTCCAGCAGGGTGGACAGGCCGAGCGTGAACGCGAAGCCCCGCACGCTGCCGACCGAGACGAAGTACAGGATCACCGCGGCGAGGAAGGAGACCGTGTCGGCCGACAGGATGGTGCGTCGCGCCCGGACCCAGGCGCGGTCCACCGCGCTGCGCGGGGTGCGCCCCTCCTTGATCTCGTCCTTGAGCCGTTCGAAGTACACGACGAACGAGTCGGCGGTGATGCCGACCGCGACGATGAAGCCGGCGATGCCCGCCAGGGACAGCGCGAAGCCGATCTGCTTGCCCAGGATGACGACGGCGGCGTAGGTCAGCACGCCGGACACCAGCAGGCTCAGGATCGTCACGAACCCGAGCGCGCGGTAGTACAGCAGGGAGTACAGGACGACCGCGATCAGGCCGATGCCGCCGGCCAGCAGTCCGCTGCGCAGCTGGTCGGTGCCCAGCGTGGGGGAGATCGTCTGCTCCTCCTGCGCCACGAAGGTGAGCGGCAGCGCGCCGAACTTCAGCACGTTGGCGAGCTCGGTGGCGCTGCCCTGCGTGAAGCTGCCGGTGATCTGGGCGTCCGAGTCGATCCGCTGGTTGATGGTCGGCGCGCTCTGCACGACGCCGTCGAGGACGACGGCGACCTGCCTGCCGACCGTGTTGCGGGTCAGCTCGGTGAACGTGTCCTGGCCCTCGCCGGTGAACTGCACCAGCACCTGCCAGCCGCCGGTGCCCTGCGAGATCGGGCTGGCGCTCGCGCCCTTGACGTCGGTGCCGACGACCTTGGCGACGTCGAGCTTGTACTTGACCGTGCCGTCCTTGTCGCAGGCGACGATCTGCTGGTCGGGCCGGTCGTTGGCGCCGACGCCCCGGCGGTTGGCCTCGTTGGAGCAGTCCAGGGCGGCGAAGTTCTCGTCGGTGGCCGGGTCGCCGGTGAGCACCTGGCCCGGCTGCCGCTCGGTGACCGGGGCGCTGTCGGTCGGCTCGGGCGTGTCGGCGGGCGCAGGGGTCGGCGCCGGTGCGGGGCCGTCAGCCGGAGCCGGGGTGGGGTCGACCAGGGCGCGGGTCAGCGCCCGACCCTGCGGCAGCCCGCTGGGGCCCGGCTCCGGCGCCGCCTCCGGAGCGGCGTCCGGCGCGGCCGGCGGCGGGGTCAGCAGCTCCGGTCCGCCCGCCGGGGTCGGCGAGCCGGCCGCGCTCTCCAGCACCTCGCGGAAGCGCAGCTGCGCGGTCTGCGTGACGTTCCGGATCGACGACCGGTTGCCGCCCGGCACGCTCACGACGATGTTCTGGCCCTGCACGACGACCTCGGCCTCGGAGACCCCGGCGCCGTTGACGCGCTGCCGGATGATCTCCACGGCGGTGGCGAGCTGGTCGGCCGACGCGGACGCGCCGCTCTCCGGCCGGGCCTCCAGGATGACGCTCGCGCCGCCCTGCAGGTCCAGCGCCAGCGTCGGGGTCAGCGGCTTGCTGCCCGGCCCGGCCAGGAAGACCACGGCGTACAGCGCGACGGTGAGAGCGAGCAGGGCCCCGAGGTAGCGGCCGACGTGCAGGTGGCCCCGGGAGGTGGGCGCGGGTCGTGCCACGAAGAGGAGTCCTTGTCGTCGGTCGGTACGCCGGTCGGCGCGTCCGGGACGCGTCGGAGGGCGCGGTCAGGAGGCGGAGGTCGCGGTCCCCGACGGCTCGAGGATGCGCGCGATGGCGGCGGTCGCCCAGGCCACCCGGACGCCCGGGGCGATCTCCAGCGTGGCGACGTCGCCGTCCAGGGACACCAGGGCGGCGTACAGGCCGGACGTGGTCATGATCCGGTCACCGGGGGCCAGCGCGGCGCGCAGCTGCTGCGCGGCGCGGAGGCGCTGGCGCTGCGGACGGAGCACGAGGAAGTAGAAGACCGCGACCAGCCCGACCAGCAGGATCAGCTGGGTGGCTCCTTCGGATCCCACGCCCGTCCTCCCCGTCGTCGCACCGCGGCGTGCGCCGCCGGACCGGCCCGAGCATACGCAGCGTCTGCCGCCGATAACGGGATCTGCGGCTGCGCGCCGCGTCGCCGGTCCTCAGCGCCCGGTCCCGGGCAGGTCCAGCGGCAGCACGTCGCCGGGCGCGGGCGGCGCCAGCCCCAGGTGCTGCCAGGCCGCCGGGGTCGCCACCCGGCCGCGCGGCGTCCGGACCACCAGGCCGGACCGGACCAGGAACGGCTCGGCGACGTCCTCGACGGTCTCGCGCTCCTCGCTCACCGCCACGGCCAGCGTGGACAGCCCGACCGGACCGCCACCGAAGCGACGGACCAGCGCGTCGAGCACGGCCCGGTCCAGCCGGTCCAGGCCCAGCTCGTCGACGTCGTAGACGTGCAGGGCCTCCCGGGCCACGCCCCGGTCCACCACGCCGTCGGCCCGCACCTCGGCGTAGTCGCGGACCCTGCGCAGCAGCCGGTTCGCGACCCGGGGGGTGCCGCGGGACCGGCCGGCGATCTCCTGCGCCCCGTCCGGCCGCAGGGCCACCCCGAGCAGTCCGGCGCTGCGGACCAGGACCTGCTCGAGCTCGCGCGCGGTGTACGGCTCCATGTGGGCCGTGAAGCCGAACCGGTCCCGCAGCGGTCCGGTGAGCAGCCCCGACCGCGTCGTGGCGCCGACCAGCGTGAAGGGCGGGACGTCGAGCGGGATGGCGGTGGACCCGGGGCCCTTGCCGACGACCACGTCGATCCGGAAGTCCTCCATCGCCATGTACAGCAGCTCCTCGGCCGGCCGGGCGATCCGGTGGATCTCGTCGATGAACAGCACCTCGCCCTCCCCCAGCGAGGTGACGAGCGCCACCAGGTCACCGGCCCGTTCCATCGCCGGGCCGCTGGTGACCCGGATCCCGGTCCCCAGCTCCGCGGCGATGATCATGGCCAGTGAGGTCTTGCCCAGCCCGGGCGCGCCGGACAGCAGCACGTGGTCCGGCGGCCGGCCCCGTCGCTGCGCGCTGTCGAGCAGCAGCGAGAGCTGCTCGCGGACCCGCTCCTGGCCGACGAACTCCTCGAGCCGCCGCGGTCGTAGCGCGGCCTCGACCTGCTGCTCGTCGGTGACGGCCTCGGGCCGGGCCAGCCCGGCGGCCCGGCGGGCGAGCTCGGCGAGCTCGGACGCCTCGTGCCGGTCCGGCCCGCTCACCGGCCGCGGCTGAGCATCGCCAGCGCCTCGCGCAGCAGCGCCGGGACGTCGGCCGCCCCGGCCCGCGGGTGCGCCTCGGCCAGCCGCTGGACGGTGTCCGAGGCCTGGGCCTGCTGCCAGCCGAGCCCGACGAGCGCGTCGGACAGGGTGTCACCCCAGCCGGGGCCGGCCGGAGCCGCGCCCGGCGCGGCCGCCCCGACCTTGTCCTTGAGCTCCAGCACCATCCGCTGCGCGCCCTTGCGCCCGATGCCCGGTACCAGGCAGAGCGCCACCAGGTCCTCGGTCTGCAGTGCCCGGCGGACCGCGTCGGGCTCGTGCACGGTCAGCACCGCCTGCGCCAGGCGGGGGCCGACCCCCGAGCTGGTCTGCAGCAGTTCGAACAGGTCGCGCTCGTCGGCGTCGCCGAAGCCGTACAGGGTCAGGCTGTCCTCACGCACGACGAGCGTGGTCGCGAGCTCGGCCTCGTCCCCGACCCGCAGCCGGGCGCGGGTCCCGGCGGTGGTGTGCAGCGCCAGACCGACCCCGCCGACCCTCAGGACGATCCCGCCGGCGTGCGCGCCGACGACGGTCCCGCAGACGCTGGCGATCATCGTCCCGCCGCGGCGGCCAGCCGGGCCAGCGCCGGCCCGCGCCACAGGTGGCACAGCGCCAGGGCGAGGGCGTCCGCGGCGTCGGCCGGACGCGGAGGCGAGTCCAGCCGCAGCAACCGGGCGACCATCATCCCGACCTGCTCCTTGTCCGCGCGGCCCGAGCCGGTGACCGCAGCCTTGACCTCCGACGGGGTGTGCAGCGCGACCGGAAGGCCGCGACGCGCTGCGCAGACCACCGCCACGGCCCCGGCCTGCGCCGTCCCCATCACGGTACGGACGTTCGCCTGCGCGAACACCCGCTCCACCGCCACGGCGTCCGGCTGGTGCTGGTCCAGCCACTGCTCGATCGCGCGCTCGAGGGCGACCAGACGCTCCCCCAGCGGTGCGTCGGCCGCGGTGCGCGCGACCCCGACGGCGACCAGCGCGGCCCGCCCGGGCACCCCGTCCACGACCCCCAGGCCGCACCGGGTCAGGCCGGGATCGACCCCCATCACCCGCATGTCCAGCCCCCTCCCGTTCGAACAGCCGTTCGGGACGGTACGTGCCCGGAACCGACCGCGCCGGCAGGCGCGCCGCTGGCGGTTCGGTCGCGACCCGCGGGGTAGGCCACGACCGATGACACTGTCCCGAGTCCTGCACCTGGTCGGGGACGTGAGTTCGGTCCGGCCTGCCCGAGTGTTCGTGCGGGAGACGGTGGGCGCTCTGGTCCCCGACTCGGTGCTTCAGGACGCCCTGGTCGTCGTCAGCGAGCTCATCACGAACGCGGTGCTGCACGCCGGCACGGACTCCGACCTGGAGGTGCGGCTCTCCGGGGGTGAGCTGGAGATCCGGGTCACCGACACGAGCACCCGGCCGCCGGTGCGGCACGTGCCGGTCGGCGGGCCGAGCACGCAGGGGCGCGGCCTGGTCCTGCTCGACGCCCTCAGCAGCCGCTGGGGCATCGAGCGGCTGCCCGACGGCAAGACGGTCTGGGTGGTCCTGCAGGACTGAGGCCGCCCGGCCTCCGTGCCCCGCCGCTGCACCCCGGCCACCGGTCAGTCCAGGTCCAGGGGCTCGTCGACGACGGTCAGCACGGCGCCCTGCACGTCGCCCTGCCGCTTGCGCAGCGGGTGCACCAGCAGCCGCCGGACGTGCCGCCGACCGAACCGGTTGGTGACGGTCGCCTCGAGCTCGGCCCGCGGCTGGCCCCGCCCGATCACGTCGCGCAGCACCTCCCGCAGGCTTTCGACGGGCAGGTCCAGCCGCACGTCCACGACCCGCAGCCCCTCCGCCTCGAAGTTGCGCAGCCCGGTGAGCCGCTCGGCGCCGGCGTTCCACAGCTGGACGCGCCCGTCCACGTCAACCACGGCCACGGCGAGCTCGAGCCCCTCGACGATCCCCTGCAGGAACGCGTTGCTGTCCGCCACCTCGTTGGTGCGCTCGCGCAGCTCGTCGTTGAGGGTCTGCAGCTCCTCGTTGGTGCTCTGCAGCTCCTCGTTCATCGTCTCGAGCTCCTCGTTGGTGCTCTGCAGTTCCTCGTTCGTCGTCTCGAGCTCCTCGACGGCGCTCTGCAGCTCCTCGTTCGTGGTCTCCAGCTCCTCGCTGGAGCTCTGCAGCTCCTCGTAGGCCGTGCGCAGCTCGTTGTGCACGGTGTCGAGGCGGGCCCGCAGGTCGTGCCGCTCGCTGACGTCCTCGAACACCAGGTGGACGCCGAGCAGCTCGTCCGCCTCCAGCAACGGCGCGACCCGGATGTCCCAGCGGGTGCCCGGCGAGGACGACGGCACGCCGTCGACGTCACGCAGCTCCAGCGGCTCACGGCCGATCTGCACCGCGGCGACCGTGCCGCGCAGCTCCGCCGGGGAGGACGCCAGATCGAGCTGCAGGAACGGCCGGCCGAGGTCGGCCTCCGACAGCGGGAGGTACCGCTGCGCGCGGTCGTTGACGAGCGCCACCAGCCCCTGCTCGTCGAGCACGATCTGCGCCGCGGGGGCCGCGTTGAACGCGGCGTCCGCGAACCTGCGGCGGGCCGGCTCCCCGCCGTGGCCGCCGACGGCCAGCGCCGCCAGCCGGGAGCCGGTCGCCGCCCGGCGCGCGCGGAAGACCCGGTGCTGCAGCGACACCGGGACGAACAGCTGCGACTGGGTCAGCAGCATCTCGGCCCGGCCGAGCAGCAGCAGGCCGTGCGGCTGCAGCGCGAACGAGAACCGCTCCAGCACCTGGGTCTGCCGGTCCGCGGTGAAGTACATCAGCGCGTTGCGGCAGGACAGCAGGGTGACCCGGGAGATCGGGGCGTCCTGCTGCAGGTCGTGCCGGCCGAAGATGAGGGCCGGTCGCAGGTCCTGGCGGAACCGCCGCCCGCCCGGCACGGACTCGAAGTACGTCTCGAGCCGGGTGGCGTCGAGCGGCTCGAGCGCGGCGTCGGAGTACACCCCGGCCCGGGCGACGGTCAGCGCCTTGTCGTCGATGTCGGTGGCGTAGATCTTGACCCGCCGGTGGAAGCCCTCGTCGCCGAGGAGCTCGTGCAGCACGATGGCCAGGCTGTACGCCTCCTCGCCGGTGGCGCAGGCGGCGCTCCAGGCCCGGATCGGCGCGTCGGCGGGCAGCGCGCGCAGCATCTCCGGCAGCAGCTCCTCGCGCAGGGCCTGCCAGGCCTCCGGGTCACGGAACATCGCCGTGACGTTGATGAGCAGGGCGTCCAGCAGCGCTGTCATCTCGCCGGTCTCGACCTGGAGCAGGTCGCGGTAGCCGGAGAAGTCCTCCAGCCCGAGGCTGCGCATCCGCCGCACCACCAGGCGTCGCAGGCTGGGCCGCTTGTAGCCGGTGAAGTCGGTCCCCCGCGAGTCGCGCAGGAACGCCAGCAGCTCCTCGAACGCCTCGTCGCGCGGTTCGTCGGGCACGCGGTCCTCTTTCCTCGGGGGCTCGCTCGATCGGGCGGACTGCGGGGGTTCAGGACCGGGGGCAGGTTACGGCCCAGCGGGCCCCGGCTCGGGCGCGTCCACCGCCGCGGCGTCGTTCAGCACCCGGCGGATGAGCAGCACGGACCGGTCGGCCTCCTCGGCCCGGGTGCGGAAGTGGTCTGCCGCCCACGCCCGGCGGCTGTCGCGCGCCTGCCCGGCCAGCGTCCGGCTGAGCTCCGCGCGCTCCTCGAGGACCCGCAGCGCCACCCACAGCGCCGCCTCGGTCTGCTCCGCCTGCCGCGCGACGAGGCTCTCGGCCCCCCAGGCGTGCCCGGTCCGGCACCGGAAGCGCGGCACCCCGTCGTCCGGGACGGCGTGCAGCACACCCGAGCAGTCCGGGCAGGCGAACGGCGACGGCAGGCCGAAGGCGCTGCGGTCCGGCCCGGACGGCACTCCCTGCTCGGCGCTGCGCACCTCGGCGTCGGTCAGGGCGCGCTCGCCGGCGGCCGGGTCGGTCGACGGGTCGTCCCCGCGACAGCCGACGCCGGCGACCGCGGCGGCGATCGCCGTCCCCAGCCCGGACAGCGGCACCGACAGCGCGTCGGGCACCGCGTGCAGCGCGGCCTGCGGCATCGACGGGAACTCGGCCTCGTCGGGGTACTGCACGAGGCACGTCCCGCCCCGGCGGCGGACCGCCCGCAGCCCGGCCGCCCGTCGTCCAGCAGCCCGGTCAGGACGACACCGACCGCGGACGACCCGGCCGCCAGCGCGATCGAGCGCAGCATCGCGTCGTGCGCGGGCCGGTGGCCGTTCTCGCGCGGCCCGGTGCCCAGCACGACCCGGTCCTGCCGGACGAGCAGGTGCCGGTCGGGCACCGCGACCACCACCCGGCCCGGCAGCAGCGCGAGCCCCGGCTCGGCCACCGACACCGGAAGCGGGCCGGCCCGGTCCAGGATGTGCGCCAGCATGCTCCGCCCGCCGTACGGCAGGTGCAGCGCGACCAGGACGGCGGCCGGTAGATCCTCCGGCAGCGCCGCGACGACCACCTGCAGGGCGTCGACCCCGCCGGCCGACGCGGCGATGCCGACGATCGGCAGCGCTACCGCGCTGCCGGTGCTCACGGCGCCGGGGCGCCAGGCACGGCGAGCGTGACGCTGTCCACCCTGTCCAGCGCGCGCAGCACGGCTACCAGCCGCTCTGCCCGACTCCCGGTCAGCGACGGCACCGGCGGCGCACCCTCGCGGTCGGCGAGGCTGACCACCAGGTGCAGCCGGGCCCGCACGTCCGGGTCCGCGACGAGCACCCCGTGACGGCAGCGCACCTGCACGACGCGGCCGTCGAGCCGACCGGAGACGACGAAGCCGTCAGGGTCCGGACGGGTGGAACGGCAGGCGCTCTCCACCAGCCGGAGGCCGGAGTCGCACAGCACCCGGGCCCGGTCGCAGGCCGCCTGCGCCCGGCTCAGCAGGGCGGCATCAGCCCTCACCGCCCGGACCGCCCGGCGGCCACGAGCTCGTCGAGGGACCGCGCCACGTCCGCCGGCGGCATCCGCCGGGCGTACACCGCCTGCGCCCCGGCGTCCAGCACCGCGCCGAGGTCGCGGTCGTCGGCCACCTGGACCGCCACCAGGCTCCTCGGCGCGCAGGCCACGATCTCGCAGATCACGGCGCACCCGGTCAGCAGCGGCAGGCGGTCCTCCAGGAAGACGACGTCCGGCTGCTCGGCCACCACGACACCGACCGCCTCCGCCCCGTTCGACGGCCGGGCGACCCATTGCCAGGCGGTCGCGCCCAGTGCCGACCGCAGCCGGGCGACGAACCAGTCCTGCCGGTGCGCCACCACGATCCGGGGCCGGTCGAACCGGTCCAGCAGGTCGGCCCCGTCGGCCAGCCGGGCAGCGGCCTGGGCGACCAGGGCGCGCTGCTGCTCCCGCAACGAGTGCAGGACCCGGGCGGCGTCCAGGCGCTGCTCGCGGGTCCGGGCGGCGAGCTCGACCGACGCCAGCCGGGCCCGGCGCCGCTCGTGGAACGTACGCATCCCGTCCAGCTGCAGCTGCGTCAGCTCCCAGCGCGTCTGTTCGGGCACGAGCGGCTCCACGCGCACCACCTCCAGGCCGGGGCCCGGGATCTGGGGCGGCGCCGCCGGTCGTGTCCGAACGTACACCGGCGGACGCGTGCGGCGGCGTCAGACGGAGGCCAGCACCTCGTCGCTGACGTCGAAGTTCGCCCAGACGTTCTGCACGTCGTCGAGGTCCTCGAGGGCGTCGACCAGCTTGAGGACCTTGCGGGCGACGTCGTCCTCCAGCGGCACGCTGACGCTGGGCAGCCAGGCGATGTCCGCCGACTCGACCGTCAACCCGGCGTCGGCGGCCGCGACCCGCACGGCGTGCGTGTCGGTGGCGTCGGCGATCACCTCGAAGGCCTCGTCCAGGTCGTTGACGTCCTCGGCCCCGGCCTCCATCACGGCGAGCAGGACGTCGTCCTCGGAGAGCCCCTCGGTCTTGGTGAGCAGGACGACGCCCTTGCGGCCGAACAGGTAGGACACCGATCCCGGGTCCGCCGGGTTGCCGCCGTTGCGGGTGATGGCGGTGCGGACCTCCGCGGCGGCGCGGTTGCGGTTGTCGGTCAGGCACTCGACCAGGACCGCCACCCCGCCCGGCCCGTACGCCTCGTAGGTGATCTCCTCGTACGCCGCGGCGTCGCCGAGCTCGCCGCTGCCCCGCTTGACGGCCCGGTCGATGTTGTCGTTCGGCACCGACTGGCCCTTGGCCTTGGCGATCGCGTCGGCGAGCGTCGGGTTGCCGGCCGGGTCGCCGCCGCCGGTCCGGGCCGCCACCTCGATCGTCTTGATGAGCTTGGCGAACAGCTTGCCGCGCTTGGCGTCGACGACCGCCTTCTTGTGCTTCGTCGTCGCCCACTTGGAGTGGCCGCTCACGGTGCTCCTCCTGTCGTCCGGCTGGCCATGCTAGTGCGGACCAGGTCCACGAACAGCGCGTGCACCCGCGCGTCACCGGTCAGCTCGGGGTGGAACGCGGTCGCCAGCACCGACCCCTGCCGCACGGCGACCGGGTGCCCGTCGAGCTCGGCCAGCACCTCGACGTGCTCGCCGGTCCGCTCGACCCAGGGCGCCCGGATGAAGACGCCGTGCACCGGCCCGTCGAGGCCGCGCAGGCCGAGGTCGGCCTCGAAGCTGTGCACCTGGCCGCCGAAGGCGTTGCGCCGCACCGTCACGTCGAGGCCGCCCAGCAGCGGCTGCCCGGGCAGCCCGCCGACGACCTCCGCGGCCAGCAGCACCATCCCGGCGCAGGAGCCGTAGGCCGGCAGCCCCGCCCGCAGCCGGTCGCGGAGCGGCTCGAGCAGCTCGAACAGGTCCAGCAGCCGGCCGATCGTCGTCGACTCCCCGCCGGGCACGACGATGCCGTCGAGGTCGGCCAGGTCCCCGGCGGTGCGGACCTGCCGGACCCGGGCGCCGGCGCTCTCCAGCGCCCGGAGGTGCTCGCGGACGTCGCCCTGCAGGGCGAGGACGCCGATCAGCGGCGCCGTCGCGGTCACCAGCCCCGGGTGGCGAGCAGCTCGCCGGCGCCGAGCTGGTCGGCGGCGATCCCCACCATCGCCTCGCCCAGCCCGCGGCTGACCTTGGCGATGCGGTCCGCGTCACGGAAGTACGCGGTCGCCTCCACGCAGGCCCGGGCGCGCTGCGCCGGGTCGCCCGACTTGAAGATCCCGCTGCCGATGAAGACGCCGTCCGCACCGAGCTGCATCATCATCGCCGCGTCCGCCGGGGTGGCGACCCCGCCGGCGGTGAACAGCACCACCGGCAGCCGCCCGAGCTCGGCGGTCTGGCGGACCAGGTCGACCGGCGCGCTCATCAGCTTGGCGGCCTCGAAGATCTCGGCGTCGTCCATCACGGTCAGGCGCTTGATCTCGCCGAGGATCGTCCGGATGTGCCGGGTGGCCTGCGACACGTCGCCGGTGCCGGCCTCGCCCTTGGACCGGATCATCGCCGCGCCCTCGGCGATCCGGCGCAGCGCCTCCCCCAGGTTGGTGGCGCCGCAGACGAACGGCACGGTGAAGGCGCGCTTGTCGATGTGGTGGGCGTAGTCCGCCGGCGTGAGCACCTCGGACTCGTCGATGTAGTCGCAGCCGATCGCCTGCAGCACCTGCGCCTCGACGAAGTGCCCGATCCGGGCCTTCGCCATCACCGGGATGGACACCTCGGCCCGGATGCCGTCGATCATGTCCGGGTCACTCATCCGGGCGACGCCGCCGTCCCGGCGGATGTCGGCCGGCACCCGCTCCAGGGCCATCACCGCCACGGCTCCGGCGTCCTCGGCGATGCGCGCCTGCGCCGGGTCGACGACGTCCATGATGACGCCGCCCTTGAGCATCTCGGCCATGCCGCGCTTGACGACCGGCGTGCCGGTGACGGCGGACGCGGCGGGGGTGGCGCTCGAGGGGACGGGAGTGGCGTCGGCGGACACGGCGGGGCCTCGCGATCGTCGGGGAAGAGGCTCCCATCCTAGGTCAGGACGGCTCGCCGGGCCGGGTCGCGGTCGGCTGGGGCACCGCGGTGTCGTCGATGTCGAAGTGCTGCGGCATCGCCCGGTGACCGGCCAGCCGCAGCAGCCGGGGCACCCGCTTGCCGCGCTGCGCGCGGGCGTTCGCGACGGCGCTGTTGTGGAACGAGCGGGCCAGCCCCACCCGCCGGGCGGCCGCCTGCAGCTCGGCCCGGGCGGCCCCGCCGGCGGACGCGGGCAGCAGCGGCAGCGCCGCCCGCAGGGCCGCCGACAGGTCGTTCTCGGTCGCCTCGCGGGCGACCGGGCCGCCCACCAGCGCGGCCGCGGCGGCCCGCTCCAGGGCGGCCGCCTCCGGGGTGCCCGGCGGCAGGTGCGCCGCGACCGCCCGCGCCGCCGCCGCCCGCCGGGCCAGCGCGGCGTCCAGGCCTGCCCAGCCGGCGTCGACCCGCGCGTGCAGGCGGTCCAGCCGCCCGGCCGTCCAGCTCACGTACACCGCCAGGAACGCCACCGCGAACGCGACGAGGAACCAGACGAGCTCGGTCACCCGCGCCCCCGCAGCTGGCCCAGCAGGCGGCGCAGCGCCGACGGGTCGTCCTCGGCGTCGTCGGCGTCCGGCTCGTCGTCCAGCTGCTCCTCCAACGCGACCGGCGTCGCCGCCACGACGGTCTCGTAGACCGCCACCACCTGCGCGGTCACCGCCGGCCAGTCGTACGTCCGCACCGCCGCGCGACCGCGGGTGGCCAGCGCGGCCCGCCGGGCCGGGTCGGTCAGCAGGTCGGCCAGCGCCACGGCGAGGGCGGCGGCGTCGCGGACCGGGAACAGCACGCCGTAGCGGCCGTCGTCGAGCACCCGGCGGAACGCCTCGAGGTCGCTGGCCACCACCGGGGTCCCGGTCGCCATCGCCTCCAGCAGCACGATGCCGAAGGACTCGCCGTGCGTGTTCGGCGCGCAGTACACGTCGCCGCTGGCGTAGGCGCGCGCCTTGTCGGCGTCGCTGACCCGGCCGAGCAGCTCGACCCGGTCCCGCAGCGCCGCGGGCACGCTCCTGCGCACCGCGTCGCCGTCGCCCGGGCCGGCGACGAGCAGCCGGACGCCCGGCACCCGGTCGACCAGCTCCGGGAGCGCCTCCAGCAGCACGGCCAGGCCCTTGCGCGGCTCGTCGATGCGGCCGAGGAAGACCACCGTCGGCCCGGCCGGGCGGCCGGGCAGCGGCGTCGCGCCGGCGAAGCGCGAGATCTGCACCCCGTTGGGCACCAGGACGGCGTCACCCCCCAGGTGCTCCATGATCACCCGCCGGGCGGCCGGTGAGACCGCGATCCGACCGGTCAGCTTCTCCAGCCCCGGCTGCAGCACCGTGCCGAAGACCTGCAGCGCCCGGCTGCGCGGGGTGGACGTGTGGAAGGTCGCCACCAGCGCGCCCTGCGCCGTCCACATCGCCAGCATCGACACCGACGGCACGGTCGGCTCGTGCAGGTGCAGCACGTCGAACCGGCCCTGCCGGACCCAGCGCCGGGTCCGGCCGAGCGAGAGCGGCCCGAAGCACAGCCGGGCCACCGACCCGTTGTACGGCACCGGCACCGCCCGGCCGGCCGGCACGACGTACGGCTCCAGGCCCGGGTCGTCCGGGTCGTCGACCGGCGCCAGCACCGAGACCTCGTGGCCGAGCAGCAGCAGGTTCTCGGCGAGGTCACGGACGTGCGCCTGCACGCCGCCCGGCACGTCCCAGGTGTACGGGCAGACCAGTCCCACCCTCACGTGCGGGCCCGGCGGGGGTCGTCGGCCGGCAGGTCGGCGAGCCAGAGCCGCTGCAGCATGTGCCAGTCGGCCGGGTGCGCCCGGATGCCTGCCTCGAAGGCGTCGGCCACGGCCTGCGTCATGGTCGTCACGTCGCTGTGCGGCACCGCCTCGTGCCAGTGCACGTGCCAGCCGGTCGGGGTGAACGACAGGCTGACCGGCAGCAGCACCGCGCCGGTCGCCAGCGCGAGCCGCGCCGGGCCGGCCGGCATCCGGGCCGGCTCGCCGAAGAAGGTCACGTCGATCCCGCGGCTGGACAGGTCGCGGTCGGCGAGCAGGCAGAGCGTCCCGCCCTCCCGCAACCGCTCCACGAGCACCCGGTAGGCCGGGCGGGGGCCGCCGGTCAGCGGCAGCACCTCCATCCCCAGCGACTCCCGGAAGGCCACGAACCGGTCGTACAACGACTCCGGGCGCAGCCGCTCGGCGACCGTCGTGAACGGCACGCCGTTGGCGGTGCACCAGGCCCCGGCGTGGTCCCAGTTGCCGCTGTGCGGCAACGCCATGACGGTGCCGGTGGGGGCGGCCACGGCCGCCCGGAAGCGCTCCTCCCCCGTCGTCGTCATGCCGGACAGGAGCCGCTCGCGGGAGGTCACCGGCAGCCGGAAGACCTCGCACCAGTAGCGCGCGTAGGAGCGCAGGGCCGGCTGCAGCAGGTCCTGCCCCGGCGCGACCCGCTCGAGGTTGCGGCGCAGCTGCTGCACCCCCCGTCCGTCGCGGCGGGCCGCGACATCGGCCGCGGCCCGGAAGCCACGCTGCGCGACCCGCTCGGGCAGGGCCCGCACCAGCGCCCAGCCGGCGGCGTACGCGGCGTCGGTCAGCCGCCCCTGCAGCCGGCTCACGCCTGCGTCGCGGCCTGCCGCCGCACCTCGGCCGCCCGCTGCCAGACGGTCACGGTGCTCACGACGGCGAGCAGCCACAGCAGCACGGCGAGCACCACGACCGGCGCCCCGAAGCCCACCAGCGCCGTTCCGGCGAAGACCAGCACGAGCCGCTCCGAGCGCTCGGCGATGCCGACGTCGCAGCTCAGCCCGAGGCCCTCCGCCCGGGCCTTGGCGTACGACACGACGACGCCGGCGACCAGGCAGTACAGCGCCACGCCGGCGAGCACCCGGTCGTCGCCCTCGCCGGTGAACCACCAGGCCAGCGCCACGAAGACGGCCGCGTCGGCGACCCGGTCGCAGGTGGAGTCGAGCCAGGCGCCGAACGCCGACGGCCGGCCGCGCTCGCGGGCCATCGCCCCGTCGAGCATGTCGGTGAGGACCGAGAGCACGGCGACGAGCGTGCCGAGGAAGAACATGCCGCGGGCGAGGAAGCCCAGGCTGCCGGCCACCACCCCGACGGCGCCGAGCACCGTCACCGCATCGGGCGAGACCCCGGCGCGGAGCAGGCGCAAGGCCACCGGCCTGGCCACCCGCCCGATCGCCGGGCGGAGAGCATTGAGCATCCGGTTCCGTCTCCTCGGGGTCGAAGGGCCAGAGCCTAGCGAGGCGGCCGTGCGGCAGGCTGGTCGACGTGGACACGCAGAGCGCACCCGGCGAGGACCCGGCCGGACCGACCCCGCTCGCCCCGGTGGTGCTGGTCGGCGCGCCCGGTTCGGGCAAGAGCGCGCTGGCCGCCGCGCTGTTGAGGGCGTACGGCGCACCGCCCCTGTCCGGGCCGCCCGGCCCGGGCCCGGGAGCCGGGGCCCTGAACGCCGGTGCGCTGGCGGTCGGGGACGCGGTCGTGCCGCTGCTCGACCCACCCGGGTCCCCGGACCTGGCCGGCGCGCTGCACAGCGCGCTGCGGGTGGCCGGCTGCGCGCTGTTCGTCGTCTCGCCCGTGCAGGGCGTCGACCCGCGCACCGTCGCCCTGTGGGAGGCGCTGGAACGGCTCCCCCGGGTGCTGGTGCTGACCCAGCTGGACCGCCCCGGCGCCGACGCCGACGAGGCCGTCGCGGTCTGCCGCAGGGTGCTGGGCGAGGGGGTGCAGCCGCTGCACGTGCCGCTGCACGACGACGACGGCGGCGTCGGCGGGCTGCTGGACCTGCTGCACCTGACGGTGTCGCAGGACGGCGAGCGGCGCGCCGCCGATCCCGAGCACGTCCAGCTCGTCGCGGACCTGCGGGGCGAGCTGGTCGAGGCGGTGCTCACCGGCAGCGCCGACGACGCGGTGTTCACCCGCTTCCTCGACGACCAGGAGCCGCCCGGGAGCGTGCTGGACCGCGAGCTCGCCGCCGCGGTCGTCCGCGGCGACCTGCAGCCGGTGCTCGTCGCGGCGCCCCGCCGGGCGGTGGGGCTGCGCGAGCTCGGCGCCGTCCTGGCCGCCGTCTCCCCCCGGGCCGCCGGCCAGCACCGGCCGGCCGCGACCGTCGACGGCGCGCCGCTGCACGTGGGCGACGGGCCGGACGCGCCGCTGGTCGCCGAGGTCGTGCGGACCGGCCTGGTGCGGGTCTGGGCGGGCCGGCTGCGGCCCGGGGCCGACCTGCTCGTCGGCGGGCGGGCGTGCCGATACGACGGGCCGCCGGCCGGCCCGGGCGAGCTCGTCGCGGTGGAGCTCGGCGGCGCGCCGGGCGACCCGGTCGGCGAGCTGCCGCTGACCCTGGAGCCGTGGTCCGCGCCGGCGGCGCAGTTCCCGGTGGGGGTGCCCGCGGACCCGGACCTGGCCGAGCGGGTGCGGCAGGACCCGGTCGCCCGGCTGGAGGTCGAGCCGCGGACCGGCCAGCTGCTGCTGTGGACGTACGGGCCGGAGCACGCCGAGGCGCTGCTCGACGGCCTGCCGTCCGCCCCGGTGCGCCTGCCGCCCGGCGCACGGCCGGTCCGGGTGACCGTGTCGGTCCCGGCGTGGGCCGAGCGGCCGGTCCGCAGCGACGTGCTGGCCAGGGGCGGCCGGGTGTCCGAGGTGCGGGAGGACCCGGCGGGGGTCGAGCTGGTCGCCGAGCTGCCGCCGGCCGAGCTCCCCGGCTACGCCCTCGCCCTGGCGCGCGCCAGCGCGGGCACCGGGACGTTCCGGCGCTGACGTCGCGCCGCCGGGCGGCTCAGCGCCCCGGCAGCCGGCAGGTGTTGGCCTCGTCGCCGGACGTCGGCCGGGCCACGAAGCCGTCCGGCGGCGGGGTGCTGCCCCCCTCGACCCAGGCGTCCAGCGCGACCAGCGCGTCGTAGTAGCAGGGCAGCATCGGCCGGGTCACCGTCGGCAGCAGGTCGGAGAGCTGGTCGACGTGGTTGCCGTCCTCGATGACGTAGTACCGGTGCTTCGCACCCCGGCCGGCCTTGTCGATCATGCGGTCGTACAGGTCGCTGTCCTGGGAGATCGGCAGCAGCGTGTCCAGCGTGCCGTGCAGCGTCAGCATCGGCTTGCCGATCTTGCCGGTCAGCGAGACGCGGGCGACGGCGTCCTTCACCGCCTGCGGGCGCGAGGCGTAGTCGTAGAACGTGTCGCAGCCCGGGCCGCCCTGGCAGTACGGGGTGCCCGCCTGAGTGGCGCCGTCGAAGGTCGGGTCGAACTCCTCGCGGTACACCCGCTGGGTGAGGTCCCAGTAGACCGCGTAGTGGTGACCCCACAGCGGCTCCGAGCCCGGCGCGTACCCGGCGGCGATCATCGCGTCGTGGGCGGCCGGGCTGACCTGCGCCGCCGGGTAGTGCTGCAGCGCCGCCGGCAGGAACGTGAACAGGTTGGTCTCCGGCGTGAACAGGGTGCCCTCCCAGTCCACGCCACCGTCGTAGAGCTTCGGGGAGTTCTCCAGCGCGTACCGGGTCAGGTAGCCACCGTTGCTGATGCCCGTCATGTACGTCCGGCGGGCCGGCGCGCCGTACGCCTGCTGCACGACGGCCTGCGCGGCCTTCGTCAGCTCGGTCACCCGCTGGTGCCACTCCACGACGGCGTCACCCGGAGCGGTCCGGGTGGGGCCGTTGTCGTAGAACGCCGTCCCGGTGTTGCCCTTGTCGGTCGAGGCGAACGCGTACCCGTGCGCCACCGCCCAGTCCGAGATCGCCCGGTCCAGCGCGTACTGCTTGCGCACCCCCGGAGCCCCGGTGATCAGCAGCTTGCCGTTCCAGGCGTCCGGCAGGCGCATCACGAACTGCGCGTCGTGGTTCTTGCCCCGGGTGGTGTTGGTCGTCGAGTCGTCCGGGAAGTAGCCGTCGACCTGCATGCCGGGGGTCGCCGGCTGCGGCGCCGTCCGGGCCGAGGTGAGCGTCGCCCAGTCACTGGCATCGGTGTTGCCGGTGGCGATCAGCCCGGGGGTCGTGAGATCGGACAGGCAGCGCGTGCCGTCCTGCTGGGCGGCTCCCGGCACGCTGAGCAGCCCGGCGTTGGGGCAGTGCACCGGGCCGGCGGCCGCGGCCGAGCCGGCACCGCCGGCCAGCGCGGCGGCGCCGACCAGGGCGAGGAGCGGGAGTGCGGTGCGGCCGCGCATGCGGTGCCTCCAGGTGACGGGCCGGCCGGGCGTCGGCCGCCCGGTTCGCCCCGATCCTGGCACGACGTGGCCGACGTCACACCGCCGGCCCCGGCGGGCCGACGCGGCACGGTGCGTCGGCGGCTCAGACCTCCGACCAGGCCTGGGCCAGCAGGTCCCGGGTGTCCGGCAGCAGCTGCGGCAGCACCCGCGTCCCGCCGACCACCGGCATGAAGTTCGTGTCGCCGCCCCACCGGGGGATGACGTGCTGGTGCAGGTGGGCCGCGATTCCCGCGCCCCCGACCACGCCGAGGTTCATCCCGACGTTGAAGCCCTGGGCGGCGCTGGCGTGCCGCAGCGCCCGCAACGCGTGCTGCGTCAGGTCCGCGATCTCGGCGGTCTCGGCGCCGGTGAGCTCGTCGTAGCCGGCGACGTGCCGCAGCGGCACGACCATCAGGTGCCCCGGGTTGTACGGGTAGAGGTTGAGCACGACGTAGGCCAGCCCGCCGCGGGCGACGACCAGGCCCTCGCCGTCCGGCAGCGCCGGGATCTCGCAGAACGGGCAGCCGTCCCCGTGCGGCTTGCCCTCGCCGCGGATGTAGGCCATCCGGTGCGGCGTGTAGAGCCGGGCGAAGGCGTCCGGCAGGCCCGCCCCGCGTTGCTCCTGCGAGCCGTCCCGGAACGGCTCCCCCCTCACCGCCGCTCCCGCACCGTCTCGACGATCCGCGCCACCGCCTCGTCGACCGGCACGCCGTTGTCCTGGCTGCCGTCCCGCAGCCGGAACGACACCGCCCCCTTGCTCACGTCCTCGTCCCCGGCCAGCAGCATGAACGGCACCTTCGACTTCTGCGCGGTGCGGATCTTCTTCTGCATGCGGTCGTCGGAGGTGTCCACCTCGACCCGGATGCCCTCGGCGCGCAGCCGGTCGGCGACTCCGGCCAGGTAGGCGTCGTGCTCGCTGGTGATCGGGATGCCGACGACCTGCACGGGCGCCAGCCAGGCCGGGAACGCCCCGGCGTAGTGCTCCAGCAGGACGCCGAAGAACCGCTCGATCGACCCGAACAGCGCGCGGTGGATCATCACCGGTCGCTGCCGGGTGCCGTCGCCGGCCTGGTACTCGACGTCGAAGCGCTCCGGCAGGTTGAAGTCCACCTGGATGGTCGACATCTGCCAGGACCGGCCGATCGCGTCGCGGGCCTGGACCGAGATCTTCGGGCCGTAGAAGGCGGCGCCACCCGGGTCCGGCACGAGCTCCAGACCGGAGGCGTCGGCGGCCGCCTGCAGCGCGGCCGTCGCCTCGGCCCACTGCGCCGCGTCGCCGATGAACTTGTCGCTGTCGTCGCGGGTGGACAGCTCGAGGAAGAAGTCGGTGAGGCCGTAGTCGCGCAGCAGCCCGAGCACGAAGTCCAGGACGCCCTGGATCTCGGCGCCCATCCCCTCCCGGGTCGTGAAGATGTGCGCGTCGTCCATGGTCAGCCCGCGGACCCGGGTGAGGCCGTGCACCACGCCGGACTTCTCGTAGCGGTAGACCGTGCCGAACTCGAAGAACCGCTGCGGCAGCTCCCGGTAGCTGCGACCCCGGCTCTTGAACACCAGGATGTGGAACGGGCAGTTCATCGGCTTGAGGTAGTAGTCGGTGCCCTCGAACTGCATCGGCGGGAACATCGTGTCCGCGTAGTACGGCAGGTGCCCGGAGGTGAGGAACAGGTCCTCCTTGGTGATGTGCGGGGTGTTGACGAAGGAGTAGCCGGCCTCCTCGTGCTTGCGCCGCGAGTAGTCCTCCATCACCCGCCGGACGGCGCCGCCCTTGGGATGGAACACCGCCAGACCGGAGCCGATCTCGTCCGGGAAGCTGAACAGGTCCAGCTCCGCGCCGAGCCGCCGGTGGTCGCGCTTCTCGGCCTCCTCGAGCAGCCGCAGGTGCTCCTTGAGCGCGTCCCTGCTCTCCCACGCGGTGCCGTAGATCCGCTGCAGCTGCGGGTTCTTCTCGCTCCCCCGCCAGTACGCCGACGCGGTGCGCATCAGCTTGTACGCCGGAATGTCCCGGGTGGTCGGCAGGTGCGGCCCGCGGCACAGGTCGGTCCAGGCCCGCTCGTCGCCGCGCAGGTTGTCGTACATCGTCAGCTCGCCGCCGCCGACCTCGACGCTGCTGCCGTCGTCGTCCGAGCTGGCGCCCTTCAGGCCGATCAGCTCGAGCTTGAACGGCTCGTCGGCCAGCTCGGCCCGCGCGTCGGCGTCCGTGACGACCCGGCGCGAGAACCGCTGCCGCTGCCGCACGATGTCGCTCATCTTCTTCTCGAGAGCCGTCAGGTCGTCCGGCGTGAACGGCCGCTCCGGCAGGAAGTCGTAGTAGAAGCCGTCCTTGACGGGCGGGCCGATGCCCAGCCGGGTGCCGGGGAACAGCTCCTGCACGGCCTGCGCCAGCACGTGGGCCGCCGAGTGCCGCAGCACCGCGCGCCCGTCCGCGCTGCCGTACGGCACGGCCTCGACCACGTCGCCCTCGGCCACCGGGTGGGCCAGGTCGCGCAGCTCGCCCGCGACCCGCGCGACGGCGGTGTCCTGCACGCCCGCGGCGCGCAGCAGCTCCCCGGCGGTCTGCCCGGCCTGCTCGCTGGAGACGGTCAGGGAGGCGGGCGGCGCGTCAGGCATGCGCCGACCCTAGCGACCGCGGCTGCGCGGCCCGCTCCGGACGCGCGTCGGCCGGCTCCGCGTGCGCGGGGCCGGCCGACGGGAGCGGGGTGGATCAGGCGAGCGAGGCGTCCAGCGTGATCTCGACGCCGGTGAGGGCCTTCGACACCGGGCAGCCGGCCTTCGCGGCCTCGGCGGCCTTGCGGAAGCCGTCCTCGTCGAGCCCCTCGACCTCACCGACGACCTTCAGGGTGATGCCGGACAGGTGGAAGCCGCCGGCCGGGTCCGGGCCGAGCGCGACGTCCGCGGTCACCTCGAGGCTCTGCGGGGTGCCGCCGGCCTCGGCGATGTTGGCGGACAGCTGCATCGCGAAGCAGGCCGAGTGCGCCGCGGCGATGAGCTCCTCCGGGCTGGTGGTCCCGCCGGCCTCGTCGGCCGCCCGCTTGGGGAAGGACACGTCATAGGTGCCGACCTTGCTGCTGCTGAGCTCGACCTGGCCGGAACCGGTCTCGAGGGTGCCGTTCCAGGCGGTACGGGCGGTACGCGTGGGCATCGCTACTCCAGGGGTCAGGGAACACGTGCACGGAAGCAATCCCCGCCCCGCCCCGGTCATTCCCGGGTCCGCCGAACCCGTCCCGACAGACCGCAGGACCGGCCTGGCGGGGCCGGTCCTGCGGGCGGTGCGGGTGGGCGTAACAGGACTCGAACCTGTGACCTCACGCGTGTGAAGCGTGCGCTCTAACCAACTGAGCTATACGCCCCGGTGCGGCGGCGACACTACCGCAGCCGGGGCCCGGGCGGTCAGACCCCGACGACCTGCAGGACGCGGTCGACCACCTGGTAGCGCGCGACCGCCCACAGGACGCCGCCGGCGGCGACCAGCCCGCCGACGGTGACCAGCGCCGACGTCACCGGCTTGGCGCGGACCTGCTCCCAGGCCTCCCTGGCGCTCTCCTTCGCCCGGTCGAGCAGGCGCTCGGCCCAGGCGAACTCCAGCGACAGGATGTACAGCCCCAGCAGGATCGGCGGGATCGTCAACGGCCCGGGCAGGACGATCAGCGCCAGGCCCAGCGCGATGAAGCTGACGCCGACGACCAGCACGACGGCACGCAGCAGCAGCGCCCCGCCGGGCGTGCGACGAACCCGGTCGCGCCAGGCCCGGACCCGGCTCAGTCCGACGGGCGCAGCCGCGCGGCCGGCGACCCGGGAGTCATCGGGCTGCCGGCGCGCCATGACCTCCACCCTAGGCCGCCCGGCCGGTCGCGACAGCCGGCTGCGAGGAGACCTCGGGGGCGGTCCGCCCCGGCTCCTCGGTGATCACGAACAGCTCGGGCACCGTCAGCCCCGCGCCGGGCACCGGCGGCAGCCCCTCGACGACGTGGACGCCGGAGCCGGGCACGTCGAAGGTGGCCAGTGCCCGGGCCGGCTCGGCGCCGCTCTGGCCCCACAGCACGTACACCGACGAGGACGGGTCGTTGGCGGCCAGGCCGTCCACGAGCAGGCTCAGCCGGTCGTCGTGGACCACGGCGACCGCGGTGACCTGGCCCCGCTGGGTCGACAGCGGCACGGTGACGGCCGGCCCGCTCGACACGGTGCGGACGGCCGCGGCGAGCCGGTCGGAGACGACGCCGAGCTGCTCCCGGTCACGCTGCACCTGCAGGACGAGCCCGCCACCGGCGACGAGCACGACGGCGGCCGCGACCGAGGCCCAGGCCGTCGCGCGGCGGGACCGTGGTCGGGCTGCCCGGGCGGCGGCCAGGTCGACGACCGGCGCCGCTGCCCGACCGCCGGCCGGCGGCTCGGCGGAGTGGGCCCGGGACGGGCGCGACGACGCCGGAACGTCGCCCTCGATGCCGCGCCGGATGGCGTCCCAGACCGTCGGCGGTGCCGCGACGGCGTCGTCCTCGACCAGACGCGCCAGCGTGGTGCGGTACGCCTCGAGGTCGGTGCGGCAGCCCGGGCAGGCCTGCAGGTGCCGGGCCACGTGCTGCTCGTCCTCGGGCTCGAGGGCGGACAGCGCGAAGCCGGCCACGAGCTCCTCGTACGCCTCGTGCGACAGGGCGTTCATCGGTCGTTCCCGGCGGCCGGAGTGGCGGGGCCGTCGCCGCGCTCGCTGGCCCGGGACACGCCGTCGAGGCTGCCCCGCATGCGGCGCATGCCGGTGAGCATGCGGGTCTTGACGGTCCCCAGGGGGTCCGGGTCAGCCCGGCGATCTCGCGCTGGGTGTAGCCGCCGAAGTAGGCCAGGGTGAGGGCCTCCCGCTGCGGCTGGGGCAGCGTGAGCAGCGCGTCGCGGACGACGCCGCTCTTCAAGGACGACCAGACCTCGTCGTCCACGGCCGGTGCGTCGCTCTCCCGCGTCTCGAGCGCGTCGGCGCCGGTCCGGCGCTTGCGCACGTTCTCCTCGCGCCGGACGGCGTCGACCGCCTTGTGGTGGGTCATCGACAGCAGCCAGGTCGAGAACGCCCCCCGCGAGGCGTCGAACCGCGAGGCGTCGCGCCACAGCGTCAGGAAGACCTCCTGCACGCAGTCCTGGGCGAACTGGTCGTCGGCCAGGATCCGCCGGGCGAGCCCGTAGCAGGAACGGCCGTAGCGCGCGTACAACGCCTCGAGAGCAGCCCCGTCCCCGGCGGCGACCTGCCCGACCAGGTCCCGGTCCTCGAGCGGAGCCTCGCCCGCGGACGGACCGGTCTCGGACGCGCCGGAGCCGGAGGGGCGGCTCCGGGGCAGCGTCATCGCGGTCCTCATGACAAGACGTTCGCAGCACGGCCCCGATCGGATGGGGGCCCGGTCGGGGACGTCGGCGGCTCGCCCGACCGTACCTGCGTCGGCCCGACGCGTTGCGCCATCGGCGCCACGGCCGGTCGACCGGCGACGGCCAGAGCCAACCGGCAATGCCGTCGCCCGGATGCGGGGTTCGGTCCCGGCGGAGCGGGAAACCTGGCTGCGACGAGACGGTGCGGCGGAGCAGGCGCACCCTCTTGACGCCGTAGCCGTCCCCACCGGAACCCGTCGGAGGTCCGCATGCCCCAGCCCACCTGCGTCCAGGCCGACATCCAGATGCGCCTGGTCCTTGCGGGGGCGGCTCCCGTGCCGGTCCGTGCCGGACTGCGCTACTCGATCGACGACCCGTACGCCGTCCAGGTCTCGTTCCACACCGGCGCCGGCGCGGACGGCGACGTGGTCGAGTGGACGTTCGCCCGGACCCTGCTCTCCGAGGGGGTCTCCTCGGCGGTCGGCGACGGCGACGTGCAGGTCTGGCCGTCCACCGCGGACGGCCACCCGCTGGTGTGCCTGTCGCTGTCCTCGCCGTCCGGCCGGGCGCTGTTCGAGGTCCCCCTCTCCGGCCTGGTGGAGTTCCTGACCCAGACGTTCGTCTCGGTGCCGTCCGGCACCGAGAGCGACCACCTCGACGTGGACGCCGAGCTGGCGCTGCTGCTGTGGGGCGGCGGCGGCGCCTGACCGACGCCCCCGCGCCCCTCCCCTCGGGCCGCGGGCCTGCTAGGTTTTCTCTCGCACCCCGCGGCTCCGGTCGCAGTGCACGCGGACGTGGCTCAGTGGTAGAGCATCACCTTGCCAAGGTGAGGGTCGCGGGTTCGAATCCCGTCGTCCGCTCGGTTCAGGCGCCTTCCGGCGCCTCGCCGGGCCGTTCTCCGGCTCCGGCCGGGTGGCCGAGTGGCTTAGGCAAGGGACTGCAAATCCCTGTACGCGGGTTCGATTCCCGCCCCGGCCTCGCAGGCCCGCACGTCCACAACCGCACAGCACGGGCGATTGGCGCAGTCTGGTAGCGCGCTTCCTTGACACGGAAGAGGTCACAGGTTCAAGTCCTGTATCGCCCACCTGGAAGGGACCCGGGAAAGGGCCTCCCCCCGTTGGACGACACGCTGCCGGGACCGCGGCCCGTCCTCGGACGCCGGCCCCGCCGCTGTCGGGTTCGAGCTCGATCAGCTCCGTGGGCTGCGGGCCGCCAGGGGCGGGATGCGGGCCGGGCAGCCGAGGTCAGGCGACGTCGGAGCTTCAGGGGGCCCGCTGGTCCCCGCGTCCGGCACGGACGCGAGCAGGGGCACGGGCCCGGGCCGGGCGTTCCGGGGCGGGAACGTGGCGTGCAGCCAGGCCAGCTGCGGTGACATCCCGCGGAAGGTCAGGCTCACCCCCGCCTCGGAGGCGGTACGGGCGGCGTCGTGCAGGGCGTCCAGACCGGACAGGTCGCAGAAGTCCAGGGCGCCGAGCTCGACGACGAGCGATGTCGGCTCCGCCCCCAGGGCGTCGATCAGCCGCGCGCCGAGCTGCCCCGCCGTGTTCAGGTCGGCCTCGCCGACCACGACCACGACGTGCTGTCCTGCGGACCGGAGCGCCGTGATCGTCAACCGTGACGGGTCGTCAGGCCTCGCGCCGACCGGACGAGGAAGGGCTGCGGTCGCGCTGGGGCTGGATGGTGGTGCCACGGCTGCTCCTGACGCGCACGGAGGGTGGGCGTCGCCAGAGATCCGGAGCAACGCGTCGAGCCTAGGCCTGGCTCCCGCATCCGCCAACCCCCTGCCCGGCGCCGGCGGAAGCGGTGTCGGTGCCGAGCAGCCGCGCAGGCGCCGAGGGCCCGGACCCTCTGGTCGGGTCAGCGGGCCACGGCCGGGTCAGCTCCTGCCGGCCGTCCTGCCCGCGGCGTGCTCGAGGAGCTGCCGGGCGGGTAGCTGCCGGATCACGACGGCCTGCGCGACGTCGGTCAGGCGCAGGTTGTGGTCACGGGCGTACCTGCGCAGGACCGCGAAGGCGTCCGACATCTCCAGCCCGCCCTGCTGCGCCAGCACACCCTTGGCCTGCTCGATCACGACCCGGCTGGTCAGTGCCGTCTGCAGCTGCGCGTTGATCTCCGCTCGGTCGTTGGCGGTGCGGTCCTGCACGATCGCGACGCTCGCGACGTCGGCGAGTGCCTGGCCCAGGCTCAGGTCGTCCGCGCTGAGGTCGCCGACCGTCGTGCCGAACAGCCCGAGGGTGCCCAGCCGGACCTGCCGCAGTCGCATCGGCAGTGCGTGCACGCTCGCGAACCCGGCGGCGAGGGCGTGCGGCGCGAACAGCGGCCAGCGGTCGGCCGCCTGCGCCAGATCCGGCACGCTGACCGGCACGCCCAGCCGGTAGCTGTCCCGACACGGGCCGTCCTGGCGCTGGACCTGGAACACCTCCAGCTCGCGAGTGCGCTCCGAGGACGCCGCCATCACGTGCAACAGGCCCCGCTGATCGGCGAGCAGCAACCCCGCCGAGGCGACGTCGAGCAGCCGTGCGCACTCCGCGGTGAGCTCGCTGACGAGGTCCACGACGTCGGTCCCGCCGACCAGACCGCCGGCCAACGCCACGAAGGCCCGGTTGACGTCACCCTCGCTACGACTCACCCGGTCCGCCTACTCCGGTGGCCCGGCTCACGCCAGTCCGGCGAGCCCAGGTCGACCCGCTGCTCGACGATCTCCCAGGCGAGCTCGCCGGCGGTCAGTCCCCGGGTGAAGGCGTGCGCGCGGAGCCGGACCAGCGCCTCGACCGGATCGACGCCGAGCGCCCCGATGAGCATGCCGGTGGCCTGGTACACCTCGACCCGCTCCAGGGAGGCGAGCCGCCCGCTGGGCGTCCTGGTCCTGCTCGCCGACTCCGGCGGCCGCGGCGTGCTCGGCGATCAGGTCCAGCAGCGGCAGCGCGGCGAGCTCAGCGGCGAGCAGCCCGCCGGTCAGGGCCCGCGGGGTGAGAGCGCCGGACTGAATCCGGTACAGGTCCAGTGCCCCGACGCGCTGGCGGGACAGGGACACCGGCAGCGCGAAGACCGCCCGGACCCCGGCGGCCAGGACCGCCCCGGTGAACCCCGGCCAGCGCCGCTCGGCCGCGTCGTCGAGGTCGGCGACCAGGACCGGCCTCCCGCTGGCGACCGCGTCCAGGCACGGGCCCTCACCGGCGGTGAACTGCAGCGCGTCCAGCCGCCGGCTCAGCGCACTGCTCGCGCCGAACGTCCCCCGGTTGGACCCGTCCAACGTCAGCGACAGCGAGACCCCGTCGACCTCCAGCAGCTCCACGCAGGCCAGGCACAGGCGGTCGGCCGCACCGAGTGCGCTGTCGGCACCCGACACCGCCGCGTCCAGCTCGGCGCACAGCCGCTCCTGCGTGTCCACCAGCCTCGTCCGTATCCCCGCCTGCCGAGTCCGCTCGTGCTCACGGTCCGCGCGGGTGGCCGGGTCGTCAACACCCGGGTGTGCTCGCGACCGGCCCCCACCGGCGGGCGGCGCGGACTGTTCCCAGCGGGCGCACGGGAACCCCAGCCGGGTGGCCGTCCGGCCTCAGACGCGGGTCGCGCCCAGCGTCAGCCGGACCGGTCCGCCGCACAGGACGATGCCGCCCGGCGCCCGGCGCAGGGCCGGCCAGGCCCAGGTGAACGGGGTGACCCGCAGCTCCAGACCGGGCGTGCGGCCCCGCGCCACCACCCCGCCCGCCCGCCCGATCGCCGGGTCAGGGCCCGGCTCGGGCGCCGGGGGCCGGCGCCGGGACCGGGACCGGCCGGGCGGCGGCCCTGCAGGTCGGTGTGCAGGTCGGCGAGCAGGTCCGAGCCCGGCGCGCCGGTCGGTCGGGTCATGCGCAAGCTCCTCGGTGTGCAGCGAGCACCTCGTCGGTGAGGGCGACGTAGGCCCGGGCGACCGGGCTGGCCGGCGCGGACAGCACGACGGGGCGCTTGGCCAGCGCCGCGCTGGGGACCCGGCGCGAGAGCGGGATGCGGGTCGCGAGCAGCGGCAGGGCCGTTCCCTCCAGCGCGCTCGCCGACCTCGCGGGCGGCCTTGCCCTCGCGGTCCCACGCCGAGCAGGCCACCCCGACCAGGCGGGCGGAGGTGTTCTCGAAGTCCCGGTGCTGGTCCACGAACGCGGCCACCCGCACCGCGCCCAGCGCCGAGCCGGGGTCGCTGGTGAACACCGTCAGCACGGCGTCGGCCGCGCAGACCGCCGCCAGGGTCAGGTGGCCCAGGTCGCCGTGCGTGTCGAGCACCACGTGCTCGTAGTCCGCCAGCAGCGGGCGCAGCGCCCGGCGCAGGCTGCCGGTCAGACCGCCCTGCGCGGCGAGCTGGGCCGCGACGTGCTCCAGCGCCGGGGAAGCCGGGATGAGGTCGAGACCGGGGGCGACGTCGCCCGACGACCGCGCGCGGATCGGCCAGGCTGCCGTCGAGCAACGCGGCGAGCGAGTCGTCGGCGGACTTCGCGACCACGCCGAACGCCCGGCCCAGGCTGTCCTGCGGGTCGACGTCGACGGCCAGGGTCCGGCCCCGGGTGGCGAGCGTGGCCGCGAGGTTGGCGGCGGTGGCGGTCTTGCCGACACCACCCTTGGACGAGCACACGGCCAGGCGCATGGCGCGCATCGTGGCAGCGCGCGGGCGGGCGACGGGGAGGCGCGCGGGCGCGGAGGGTCCGACGTTCAGTCGCGCAGCGCCCGGGACAGGGCCGCCCGGCGGCCGGCGAGCGTCGCCCGCCGGGCCCGCAGCAGCAGGACCCGGCGGCGGGTCTCGTCGTCCATCGCCACCCAGCGGCTGTTGCCGCCGCCGGCCGGGCTCACGAGGACTCCTCGATCGCGAAGACGGCGGTCAGCCCGCACAGGCCGATGACCCGGCGGACCCGCTCGCAGACGCCGCGCAGCGTCAGCGTGGCGTCGACGCGCCGGAGTCGGCAGTGCACGTCCAGCAGGATCCGCAGCGACGCGGCGTCCACGGTGGCGCAGCGGGACATGTCCACGACGATCCGCGCCGGCCGCACCCGCAGGACCTCCTCCAGCTGTGACTGCAAGCGGGCCGTGGCGTCGGCGTGCAGCTGCGGGTCGGTGACGACCACGACGACGAGCGGGACCTGCGACGTGCGGCTCCGCGTCTGCAGAACGGTCATGCGCACCTCCTCGGGGCATGCGCCAGGCTTCCCGGTGGACGTGGCGAGCGGGACGCGCCGCGATGACGAGTCCGTGTCAGTCCCGAGCCTGCCTGTCGTCGAGCGTCCCGACCCGCGGCCGGTGCACCATGGCGGGCATGAGCTCGCTGCTGGTGGTGGAGGACGACGACGGCATCCGGCTGTCCCTGACGCTCGCGCTGGAGGACGAGGGGCACGAGGTCGTCGGCGTCGGCAGCGCCGAGGCCGGGCTCGACGCCTGCGCCGCGTCCCCACCGGACGCGGTGCTCGTCGACCTCACCCTGCCTGGGATGGATGGCTACGACCTGATCCGCGCGCTGCGCCGCAGCAGCGACGTCCCCATCGTCGTCGTCAGCGCCCGCAACGACACCCATGACATCGTCGCGGCGCTGGAGGCCGGCGCCGACGACTACGTCGTCAAGCCGGTGGCGGTCAAGGAGCTGGCGGCCCGGCTGCGGGCCCTGCGCCGCCGCACCCGCTCGACGCCCGCCGACGAGGACTCCTCCGTCGTCGTGGGACCGCTGCAGATCCGTCCGTCCGCCGGCGAGGTGCTGCTCGACGGGGAGCCGGTGGCGCTCACCCGTACCGAGTTCCGGCTGCTCTGCGAGCTGGGCGGGCAGATCGGCAAGGTGCTCTCGCGCGGCCAGCTGCTGACCCGCGTCTGGGAGTACGACTTCGGCGACGAGCGGCTGGTGGACGTCCACGTCGGCAGGCTCCGTCGCAAGATCGAGGCCGACCCGTCCGAGCCCCGGCACCTGGTGACCGTGCGGGGCCTCGGGTACAAGCTGCAGCGGTGAGCGTGGCGCTGTCCGCGCTCGTCCGGCCGGGGCTGCGCAGCCGGATCAGCGCGCTGTTCGCGCTCGGGGCGCTCGGCGTCTGCGCCGCGCTGGCCGGGGCCGCGTACCAGCTGACCCGGTCGGCGCTGGTCGCCGAGCGCGAGCGGACCGCGGTGCGCTCGGCCTACTACGACGCGGCAGCGGTGCAGGCCGGGCTGCGGGCCGACACCCCGGACCTCGTCGCCGTCCTGCGCAGCATCGACACCGGCTCCGCGCGCAGCCCGGTCATCCGCCGGGACGGGACGTGGTTCGCCCGCACCGCCGACGTCGGGATCACCGAGGCGATCCCGGCCTCACTGCAGGAGCTCGCGTCCTCGGGGCGGCCCGGCGTGCAGCGCACCCGGCTCCAGGGCAGGCCGGTGCTGGTCGTCGCGGTCCCGCTGCCGCAGGTCGGGGCGACGTACTACGAGCTCAACAACCTGCGGGAGCTGCAGAGCACCCTGTCGTCGCTGGCCACGTCGCTGGTCCTCGCGGCGCTGGTCACCGCGGGTGCCGGCGCCGGGCTGGGCGGCTGGGCGAGCCGCCGGGTCGTGCGCCCGCTGGCGGCCGTCGAGGCGGCCGCGACCCGGATCTCCCAGGGCGACCTGTCGGCCCGCCTCGACGCCGGGCACGAGCCGGACCTCCGCCGGCTCACCCTGTCGTTCAACGCGATGGTGGACGCGCTGTCCGAACGGCTGCAGCGCGACCAGCGCTTCGCCGCCGACGTCAGCCACGAGCTGCGCTCACCCCTGCAGACGCTGTCCACCGCCGCCGAGTTCCTCGACCGGCGACGGGACACCCTGGACCCCCGCTCCTCGGCGGCACTCGGGCTGCTGGTCAAGGAGGTCGGGCGGTTCCAGCAGCTCGTCACCGACCTGCTGGAGCTGTCCACCAGCGACCGGCCGCCGGTGCTGGCTCCGGTCGACGTCGCCGCGCTCCTGGAGAGCCTGGCGACCGAGCGCGGCGTCCCGGTCCGGACCGACGGGCCGCTGGTGGTCCGGGCCGACGTCCGCCGGCTGCGCCAGGTGCTGGTGAACCTGCTGGACAACGCCGAGCGGCACGGCGGAGGCGCCGTCGCCGTACGGGCGGTCCACAGCGGCGACACCGCGGTGCTGGAGGTCGACGACGCCGGCCCCGGGGTCCCGCCGGCCGAGCGCGCCCTGGTGTTCGACCGGTTCGGCCGGGGCGGCTCCGCCGGCACCCGCGGCAGCAACGAGGGCACCGGGCTCGGGCTCGCCCTGGTCGCCCAGCACGTCGCGGCGCACGGCGGGGCCGTCACGATCAGCGACCGGCCGGGCGGTGGTGCGCGCTTCCGCGTCACGCTGCCGGCGGCCGGGCCCGACCCGGCGGGACCCGGGCTGGTCGGCAGCACGTTCCCGGGGTCGGCGTGAACCGGCTGCCGGCACGCTCCTGGCCGGCTTGCTCCTGGCCGGCTCCGTCGCTGTCGGCGCCGGCCCTGCTGGCGGGGTCGCTGCTGGCGGCGGCGCTGGCCGGCTGCGGCGTCCCCGCGGAGCACGACGCCCGGCCGCTGCAGGCCGGCGAGGCGCCGTTCGGTCTGCTGGCGCCCGCCACCCAGGCGGCCCAGCCGCCCGGAGCCCGCTCGGAGAGCCTGCTGTTCGTCCGCGACTCGCAGCTGGTCCCGGTGACCAGGCAGGCTGTGCAGGTGACGCCCCGATCCGTGCTCTCGGACCTGTTCGCCGGCCCGTCGGCTCAGGAGCGCATGGTCGGGCTGACGACGGCGCTGCCGAGCGGGGTGCAGGTCGGCGAGGTCGTGGTCACCGACGGCCTCGCGTCGGTGGCCGTCGACGGTGAGCTGCTCGACAGCGGTCGCAGCGACCAGGTGCTCGCCCTGGCGCAGGTGGTGCTGACGCTCACCGGGCTCGACGAGGTGGACGCCGTGCAGTTCCTGCGCGCCGGCCAGACGCTGCCGGTGCCGCGCGCCGACGGCGCGCTCAGCGCCGGACCCGTCACTGCCGCCGACTACGCGAGCCTGCTGGCGGCGCCCGGGGCCCCGCGGTGAGCGCCCGCCGGGCCAGGTTCGGACGCCGTTGCGCGACCGGCCTGCTGGTGACGGCCGTCGCCACCGGGAGCGCGGTGACGGCTCTCGCCCTGGCCGGTCCGACCTCGCAACCCGTCGGGCCGTTCGACGCCCGCCTGTCGCTGACCCCGAGCCTGTCCGGCGGGAGCTCGCTGAAGGTCCCACCCCTGGGCGACCTGCAGTTCGCCACCCACGCCGGACCGGTCGGCCTGCAGGTCCGGCTCGAGGAGGTGCGGCCCCGGGCGGTCCAGAACATCGCGGACGACCCCGACCTCGACGCCCTGGGCACGCAGGTCCGCGACGACCTGCGCCGGGCGGTGCTGCTGCTGCTCGGCCGCGACGCCGCACTCGCCGTGGCCGGCGCCTCCCTCGGCGGTTTCGTGGTGCTCCGGAGCCGCCGACGGGCCGTGCAGGCCGGGGCGGTCGCCGTCGGGCTGCTGCTCGTCACGTCGGGGGTCGCGGCCACCACGTTCCGCACCACCGCGCTGGCCGAACCCGAGTTCACCGGCGTGCTGGCGTACGCACCGGCGGTGATCGGTGACACCCGCAACGTCGTCGCCCGGTTGAACGACTACAGCCAGCAGCTGGGCCGGCTCGTGACCAACGTGTCCACGCTGTACGCCGCAGCCAGCACCCTGCCCAGCTACCGGGCGACCCCCGGGACGGTCCGCGTGCTGCACGTCAGCGACCTGCACCTCAGCCCCTCGGCGTACCGGATCATCGGGAGCGTCGCCGAGCAGTTCTCCGTCGACTTCGTGCTCGACACGGGCGACATCGCCGACCACGGCTCGGCGGCCGAGGACGCCTACGTCACCGGGATCGGCGAGCTGCCCCTGCCGTACGTCTACGTGCGCGGCAACCACGACTCGGTGGGCACCGAGACCGCGGTGCGCAGCCAGCCGAACGCGGTGGTGCTCGACGACGGCCTGCCGGTGACGGTCGCCGGCCTCACGGTGATGGGCCAGGCCGACCCGCGGTTCACGCCGGACAAGCGCACCCGGGACGACACGGTCTCGCCGGAGGTCCTGCTCGACGTCGGCCGGCACCTGCGGGCCGTCGCCCGGCTGCAGGACCGCCCGCCGGACCTGGTGGCCGTGCACGACCCGAAGTCGGCGGTGCCGTTGCTCGGCGCGGTGCCGCTGGTGCTCGCCGGCCACACCCACGACCGCAAGGTCTCCGTGGAGGACGGCACGCGCCTGATGGTGCAGGGGTCCACCGGGGGCGCCGGCCTGCGCGCCCTGGAGGGCGACACCCCGACACCGGTGCAGATGACGGTGCTGTACGTGGACCGCGCGACCGGGGCTCTCCAGGCCTACGACGAGATCACGCTGGGCGGGCTCGGGTTGAGCGACGCCCGGATCCGCCGGCAGGTCGTCGGCGGGGAGGACCTGACGGCGGTCGCCGGCACCGGGTCACCGCCGGCGGGATCCCCGTCCCCCGCGCCGGGCGCCGCCCTGCCCGGCGCGGGGAACGGCGGAGCGCCGACCCCCGCCCCGCCGGGGCCGGCCCCGACACCCACGCCGTAGCCGGCACGTGGTGCCCGCAGCGGCGCAGGCTCAGGACGCCGACGGCGCCGACAGGTCCTGGTAGGCGTCCGGGATCCCGTCGGCGTTGCTGTCCACGGTCTCCTCCTCGTGCAGCCGCCGGTAGGTGCGGTTGCGCGCCCGGAGCAGCACCGCCGCGAGCAGCGCGGCGACGAGGCTGCCGATCAGCACGCCGACCTTGACGTGCTCGTCCTGCTCGCTGCCCGCCCCGAAGGCGAGCTCGCCGATGAGCAGCGAGACGGTGAAGCCGACACCGCCGAGCAGCGACAGGCCCAGCACGTCGATCCAGGCCAGGTCGTCGTCGAGGTCGGCCCGGGTGAGGTGCGAGACCGCGAACGTCGCCCCGAAGATCCCGATCGCCTTGCCGACCACGAGCCCCAGGATGATGCCGAGCGTGATCGGGTCACGCAGGGCCGCGCCGAGGCCGTCGAGGCCACCGACCGCGACACCGGCCGAGAAGAACGCGAAGACCGGCACCGCCACCCCGGCCGAGATCGGCCGGAAGCGGTGCTCGAAGTGCTCGGCGAGGCCCGGGCCGGCCTCCGGGCCGCCGGCGGCCTGGCTGCGGACGACCGGTACGGCGAAGCCGAGCAGCACGCCCGCCACGGTGGCGTGCACGCCGGACTCGTGGACCAGCACCCAGGTCGCGGCCGCCAGGGGCAGCAGCAGCCACCACGAGCGCTTGCGCTTCTGCACGGCCAGCGTGAACGCGGCCAGCGGCAGCAGCGCCAGCAGCAGCGGCACCGGGCTCAGGTCGGACGTGAAGAAGACTGCGATGATCGTGATGGCGAACAGGTCGTCCACCACCGCGAGGGTGAGCAGGAAGGTCCGCAGCGCCGTCGGCAGGTGGCTGCTGATCACCGCCAGCACGGCCAGCGCGAACGCGATGTCGGTCGCGGTCGGGATCGCCCAGCCCTGCAGCGCCGCGCCGCCGGATCCGAGGTTCAGCACCACGTAGACCAGCGCCGGCACGACCATGCCGCCGACGGCCGCCGCGACCGGCAGCGCGGCCCGCCGCGGATCGCGCAGGTCGCCCGCGACGAACTCCCGCTTGAGCTCCAGCCCGGCCACGAAGAAGAAGATCGCGAGCAGGCCGTCGGCGGCCCACTGGCCGAGAGTCAGCTCCAGGTGCAGGGCCTTCGAGCCGAGCTCGGTGTCCCGGAGCGCCTCGTACGCCCCGCCGACCGGCGAGTTGGCCCAGACCAGCGCCACGACGGTCGCCAGCAGCAGCAGCGCGCCGCCGACCGTCTCCTTGCGGAGCACCTCGGCGATGCGCCGGGCCTCGGGCCAGGTGCCGCGGTCGAACAGCCGCGCTGCGGTCGTAGGCGGAGGGCCGGGTGTCACGAGGGCTCCTGGTCTTCGGGGAGCCGTTCCGCGTGCGGGAACGGGTGAGACGTTGCCGACCAGACTTCCCGGCGCACCGTCGTGCACGCTACCGGCTGGGCCTGCGGCTGCGCACCCCGTCCGTCCTACCCCAGGCGCGAGCCGCTACGTGCTCCTGCCGCGAATGTGCGGTACTGCTAGTGCACCGCATCACCGGCGGCAGACGTCGGCAACGTCCATGCGCGAGCAGGCGCGAAGAAGGGAGCTCCGCGTGGCCCTCTCCCGGGCGCGAAGCGCTCTGACCGTGCTCGCCGACGCCACCCGCACGCAGCTGTGGCCGCTGCCCACGATCGGGCTCGTCCTGGGCGTGGCGCTCGGCGTGCTGCTCCCCCGGCTGGACGCCCGCGTCGACGAGGACCTGCCCGGATGGGTGTCGGCGTACATCTTCGGCGGCGGCGCCGGGGCCGCCCGGACGGTGCTCGACGCGGTGGCCAGCTCGCTGATCACGGTCACCTCCCTGACGTTCTCGCTGACGGTCGTGACGCTGCAGCTGGCGAGCAGCCAGTTCTCCCCCCGGCTGCTGCGGACCTTCACCCGCGACCGCTTCGTCCATCTCACGCTGGCTCTGTTCCTCTCGACGTTCACCTACGCCCTCACCGTGCTCCGCAGCGTCCGCGACCCGTCCGACGGCGGCGGCGCGTTCGTGCCGAAGATCTCGGTCACGGTGGCGTACCTGCTGGCGCTGGCCAGCGTGCTCGCCCTCGTGCTCTTCCTGGCCCACCTGGCCCAGGAGATCCGGGTCGAGACGATGCTGCGCACGGTGCACGCGGACGCGAGCGCCACGCTGCGTCGCGTCCTGCCCGAGCTGGACCCGGACTCGCCCGACGAGGTCGACCGGGGGCCGGTCCCCCCACTGGACAGCTCCCCGCTGCTGGCGGGCGCGTCGGGCTTCCTGGTGCACGTCGACGAGGACGCGATCCTGGCGGCGGCGGTCGACTGCGACGCCGTGGTGGTGATCGAGCGGCACCCCGGCAGCTCGCTCATCGTCGGGGTGCCGGTCGGTGCCAGCTGGCGGCACGACGGCGGGCCGCTCGCCCGTGAGCAGGGCGAGCAGCTCCAGACGTGCGTCTCGGCGGCGCTCACCGCCGGTTTCGAGCGGACCGGGGCGCAGGACGTCGCGTTCGGACTCCGGCAGCTCGCCGACGTCACGAACAAGGCCCTGTCACCGGGCATCAACGACCCGACGACGGCCGTCCACGCGCTGGCCCACTCGGCGGCCCTGCTGTGCGAGCTGGCGCGACGCGACCTCGGTCCACAGCTGCTGCGCGACGAGGACGGCCGGGTCCGGGTGGTGCTGCGCCGCCCCGACCTGCCCGTTCTGCTGGAGCTGGCGCTGGCCCAGCCACGCCGCTACGGGGCCGCGGACGCGTTCGTGCTCACCCGGATCGCCCAGCTCCTGCGCGAGGTGGCCTGGTGCGTGCATCGTCCGCTCGACCGACGGGCGGTCGCCGACCAGCTCGCCCGGCTGCGGGTCACCGCCGCCGCGCAGGACTTCGACCCGGCCGAGCGCGAGCGCATCGCCGCGCTCACCGAGCAGGTGACCGCGGCGCTGGCCGGGCGGTGGAGCGACTCCGACGTCGCCTCCTGACAGCGGGCTGGTCGCACGGGGCCGACGTGCCGGCCGGGCCCGTCAGCGCGGCTGCGGGTCGCCGAGGTCGGCCGGGGCCTCGGTCAGCACGCTCAGGGTGCCGTCGGTCTCGAGCACCACGGCCGCGACCGACGACAGGTCGGCGTGGCCCTGCGCCCGGGCGACCTGTCGCAGCTCGTCCGAGGTGACCCTGGCGGCCCGCATCGCCTGCGGGATCGCCCCGTGCCGGTAGAGCAGGACCGGCTCGGTCTTCACCAGCCGCTCCACCCGCCGGCTGCGGCTGGACGCCCAGGACACCGCGTACTGCAGGCCGAGCAGCGTCGCGAAGGCCGTGACGCCCTCCGCCAGCGCGATGTCGGAGGAGAGCAGCACGGTGGCGAGGGTCGAGCCGATGGCGACGGTGACCACCAGGTCGAACGCGTTGAGCTTGGCCAGCCCGCGGCTGCCGGACACCCGCAGCAGGGCCAGCAGCGCGACGTAGGCGCAGACCCCCACCACGACAACCCGAAGCAGGCCGGTCGCGTCGTCGTAGAACACCGGCGTCCCCTTTCCTCCGCCCGGGTCCCTGCCCCGGTGGCCGCCCCGGACACGCCGGGCGGGCGGCCCGTCTTGACACCGCGACCCCCGCGGACTGCTGTGGGGCTGTGCGCGCACGGCCGCCCGGCGCGACCCGCCCCGGTGCTCCGTGCGCCCGGAGAGGGGACGGCCATGGGCCGACCGGTCGTGCACTTCGAGATCATGGGCAGCGACGCGGAGAAGCTGCAGCAGTACTACCGGGACCTGTTCGAATGGGAGGCCGGCGACAGCCCGCCGGGGTACGGCCTCGTCCCGAGGGAGGGCAACACGGCCGCCGACGGCACGGGCATCGGCGGCGGCATCGGCGCCCTGCCGGCCGGTACGCCCGGTTACCTGACCTTCTACGTGGCGGTCCCCGACGTCGAGGCGGCCCTGGTCCGCGCCGGCGAGCTCGGCGGGACCCGCACCTACGGCCCGGAGGAGGTCATGGAGGGCGTGCTCATCGGCATGTTCACCGACCCCGAGGGTCACCTGGTCGGGGTGGTCCAGGCCGAGGGGTGAGCCCCGACCCCGGCGGACGACCGACCCGAACGGGCTAGCCAGCCGCCTGCCGCGGGCGCCGACACGCTCAGCATGAGCCGGCTCCGCGGGCATCGGCGGCTTCCCCCCGCCGCATCCCTGGTGCTGGGTGCCTGGCTGCTGGTGGCGGTCGCGGCCGCGGCGGAGGGCCCGGCCGCCGAGCCGGTGCAGCGGTTCGCCGTCGCGATGGTCACCGCGCTCGCCGCCGCCGTCACGCTCGTCGCCGCCGCGCGAACCCGCGCCGACTCCGCGGTCTGGGTGCTGCTCGGTCTCGGTCTGCTCGGCTACGCCGGTGGCTTCGCCATCCAGTTCTGGGTGACCGCCGGTGAGCAGGGCGGCCCGGGTGGGCTCAACCTGTCGGACTGCTCGGCGCTGCTGCTGTACCCGCTCGCCGACGCCGGCCTCCTGGTGCTGTCGCGCCGGCGGGCCGGGCGGCGGGACACCGGATCGCTGCTCGAGGGCGGCATGGTCTTCACCGGCGCCGCCGCCGTCGCGGTCGCCGGGGTCGCGCTGGCGTACCCCAGCCTGCTGGACGGCAGCGTCCTGCACGTCGTGTACGCCCTGGCGTACCCGGTCGGCGGGTTCACCCTGCTCATCGTGACGCTGACCGGGCTGTCGCTCAGCGGGAGCCGGGCCGACCCGGTGTGGCTGCTGCTGCTGGCCGGCTTCGCCCTCATGACGGTCGGTGACGCCCTGTACGGCCTGGCCGCGGTCGCCGGGACGTTCCGCTACGGCACGTACCTGGACCCGCTGTACACGGCCGGGCCGGTGTTCGTCGCGGTCGCCGCGACGGTCGCCCCGAGGGTCGGGACCGCTGCCGCCCGGCAGTGGCGCGCCGCGTCGGCCCTGCCGGCCCTGGCCACGCTGACCGCCCTCGCCGTCCTGGTGGCCGGCACCGGCCGGCGCGTGCCTGACCTGGCCGTCTGGTGCGCCGCGTCGTGCGTCGTCCTCGCCGTCGCGCGGACCTCGCAGCTGTTCGCCCAGGGACGCGCGCTCGAGCGCAGCCGGGCGCAGGCCCGCACCGACGAGCTCACCGGCCTCGCGAACCGCCGGGCCCTGCTGGAGGCGGTGCGCGAGCGGACCGGGACAGCGGCGCCCGGCGGCGTCGTGGAGCTGCTGCTGCTCGACCTGGACGGGTTCAAGGAGATCAACGACAGCCTCGGGCACGCCGCCGGCGACGGGCTGCTGGTGCTGCTCGGGCAGCAGCTGCGCGCGGCTGCCCCGGGCTGCCTGGTCGCCCGGCTCGGAGGGGACGAGTTCGCCGTCCTGCTGCCGGCGCCCGGCGCCGGCGGCGCGGTGCCCGACGCGCCCGGCCTGGCCGGCGAGCTGCTCGCCGCCGTCAGTCGCCCGGTCCTCGTCGCCGGCACCCGGGTCGTCGTGGCCGCCAGCATCGGGCACGCGGCGGTGGGCCGGTCCGAGCCGGCCGGCCCCGACGCCGGTGAGCTGCTGCGCCGGGCCGACGTCGCGCTGTACCGCGCCAAGCGGGCGCACCTCGGCTGCGCCACCTGGGACCCGGGCCTCGACGAGCACTCCCGGGACCGGTTGCAGCTGCTGGGCGACCTGCGGTCGGCGTTGGGAGACCCGCACCAGATCCAGGCGTGGTTCCAGCCCACGTGCGACCCCCGGACCGGCCTGGTGGTCGGCTACGAGGCGCTCGTGCGCTGGCAGCACCCGACCCGCGGGCTGCTGCTGCCGGCCGCCTTCCTGGAGCTGGCCGAGCAGGCCGGCCGGCTCCCCGACCTCACGCTGGCGGTGCTGCAGCAGGCCGTGGCCCTGCTCGCCGAGCTGCGCGGCCGGGGACACGCGGTGCACATCGCTGTCAACCTGGGCGCCCCGGACCTGCTCGGCCTCGACCTGCCCGGCGTGGTGGCCCGCCTGCTGGCCGACGCGGGGGTGCCGGCCCGCGCCCTGCGCCTGGAGGTCACCGAGACCGTCGTGATGAGCGACCCGGAGCCGATCCTCGCCACCCTGCAGGCGCTGCGGGCGATGGGCGTCGGGCTGTCCCTCGACGACTACGGCACCGGCCTGTCGAGCCTGAGCTACCTCCGGCAGCTCCCGGTCGACGAGCTGAAGATCGACCGCTCCTTCGTCCGCGAGCTGCTCACCGACCCGGACTGCGCGGTGATCGTCGCCTCCACCGTGACGCTCGCCCACGACCTGCGACTGCGGGTCGTCGCCGAGGGCGTGGAGGACGGCGCCACCCTGCGGGCCCTGGCGGCTGTCGGCTGCGACGCCGTGCAGGGGTGGCACACCGGGCGGCCGGTCAGCGGAGCGGCCGTACGGGCGGCCGTACGGGCCGGTTCCGGGCATCCCGTCCCGGGTGCCGTCCTGGCCGTCGAGGCCTGACGCAGCGGTCGCGTGCTCCGGACGGAGCAGCGCCCGCCCGCCAGGTGGGGCCGTTCGGCGCAGCCGCTCCGGCCCCGTCCCGGCCGACACCTGGAAGGTCAGCCGCTCACCGGGAGCGGCGCTCGAAGGAGACCTCATGAAGCTCGTCCGCTCCGTCACCGCCGGCGTCGTCACCGCCACCACCGTCAGCCTCCTGGTCACCGTCGTCGGTGCCGGCGTCAAGTTCGGCTGAGGGCGACCGATGAAGCGCCAGAGCCTGACGTCCCACCTCGCCGCGGCGGGGATCGGCCACAAGTTCGGCTGAACCCGTCGGTGCGGCCCCGGACGTGGTCCGGGGCCGCACCGACGAGCACGGACCGCAGGAGGGGGGAGATCGTGCGCGCGAAGGACAGCCGCGGCCTGCTCCTGTACATGTGGACGGTCACCGCCCTGGCGATCCCCCTGCTCGTGGTCACCGCAGAGCAGGCCTGGGCGCACGGCTGGGCGACGCTCGCCGGACGCGGCGGCCTCGCCGTCGCCCTGTTCTGCCTGGTCCTGGTCCTGGGTGAGATGTGGCCGATCCCGGTCGCCCGCGGCCAGGAGGCCGGCGACGAGATCACCGTGTCGAGCACCTTCGGCTTCGCCCTGCTGCTGGTCGCCCCGGTCTTCGTGCCGATCATCGCCCAGGCGGTCGCGCTGGGCCTGGACTGGCGGCTGCGCGGGCGCGCCTGGCACCGGCTCCCGTTCAACATCGCCCAGTACGTGCTGGCGTTCGGCGCGGCGCGCGGGGTCTACGCGTGGACCGCCGGAGAGGCGTTCACCCCGCCGCCCGGGCTCGTCACCCCGCAGCTGGGCCCGGCCGCCGTGGCCGCCGCCACGTTCCTGCTGCTCAACAACACCCTGGTCGGTGTGGCGATCGCCTCGACGCTCCAGGTGCGCCTGGGCCGGGTGCTGCGCGACGACCTGAGCTGGCAGATCACGACGTCGGCGCCGCTGCTGGGGCTGGGGCCGCTGGCCGCGCACGCCGCGAGCTGGACCCCGGTGTCGGTCGTGCTGCTGCTGCTGCCGATCGTCGCCCTGCACCGCAGCGGGAGCGTGGCGATGCGCCGCGAGCAGGAGGCGCTGCGGGACGGCCTGACCGGGCTGGCGAACCGCACGATGCTCGCCGCAGCGGCGGAGCGGGCGCTGCAGAGCGGATCGGGCTCGACCGCCATGCTGCTGCTCGACCTGGACCACTTCAAGGACATCAACGACACGCTCGGGCACGCCGTCGGCGACCGGCTGCTGGTGTCGGTCGCCGAGCGGCTGCGCGCCGAGGCGGGCCCCGGCGACCTGGTCGCCCGGCTCGGCGGTGACGAGTTCGTCGTGCTGGCCCGCGGCACCGGGAGCCGCGACTCGGCGCACGAGCTGGCCGACCGGCTGGGCAGCGCCGTGCGCCAGCCGTTCCACGTGCAGGGCGTCACGCTCACGGTGGGGTGCTCGATCGGCATCGGCATCGGCCCCGAGCACGCCGACACGGTGGAAGGGCTGCTGCGCTGCGCCGACGTCGCGCTGTACACCGCGAAGGTCACCCGGGGCACGTTCGCGGTCTACGACAAGCACGGCGACCGGCACTCGGTGGCCCTGCTGGGTCTGCAGGCCGACCTGCGGGCCGCGCTGGAGGACGAGGCGGACCAGCAGCTGTGGGTCGCCTACCAGCCGCAGTACGACCTGCATGCCGGCACCGTCAGCTCGGTGGAGTGCCTGGTGCGCTGGCGGCACCCCGAGCTCGGTGACCTGACCCCGGACACGTTCATCCCGATCGCGGAGAACACCTCGCTGACCGACCTGCTGCTGCGCCGGGTCCTCCTGCAGTCCCTCGCGCAGCTGGCCGAGTGGGACCGCTGCGGCCTGCGACTGACCGCGAGCGTGAACCTGTCGGCCCGCCAGCTCAGCGACCTGTCGCTGCCGGCGACCGTCGCCGAGCTGCTCGCCCGGTTCGGGCTGGGCGCCGACCGGCTGGTGCTCGAGGTCACCGAGAGCCGGCTGATGAGCGACCCGGAACGCAGCGCCGCGATCCTGAGCGAGCTGCACGCGATGGGCGTCGGGGTGTCGGTCGACGACTTCGGCACCGGCTACTCCTCGCTGGCCTACCTGCAGCGCCTGGCGGTCGACGAGATCAAGATCGACAAGAGCTTCACCATCGGCCTGCACGAGCCGGGCAACGCCACCATCGTCCGGAGCACGATCGAGCTGGGCCACAACCTCGGGCTGCGCGTGGTGGCCGAGGGCGTGGAGGACCGCGAGGCCGCCGCCCAGCTCGCCGGAATGGGCTGCGACCTGCTGCAGGGCTACTTCATCGGCCGGCCGGTCGCGGCCGCCGCGCTCCCCCCGTCGCTGCTCGGCGTGTCCGGCGCGGTCTGCGACATGGCGCCGCGCCCGCCGCGGGTGCCGGCGCCCGACCCCCGCCGGCCGCAGCTCTCGCTCGTCGTCGGGGCGGCGCCCGCCCCGGTGCTCCCCCTCCTCCCGACCCAGGACGTCCTCGAATGTTCATGACCTTCCTGTCCGTACTGATCGTCGCGTCGGTGCCCCTGCTCGGCGGGCGGCTCGCGCTGCTGGCCGGCCTGCGGCTGCAGCGCACCGGGCTGATGGCGCTGGCGCTCGGCGCGCAGGTGCTGATGACCGAGGTCGTGGCAGGAGCCCCCCGCCCGGTCCTGGTCGTGCTGCACCTCGGCTCGTACGCCACCGTGGCCGTGGCGCTGTGGGCCAACCGCGCTCTGCCGGGGCTGCTGCTGCTCGGCGCCGGCGCCGCGTTGAACCTGCTGGTCATCAGCCTCAACGGCGGGACCCTGCCGGCGTCGGCGGGCGCCCTGGAGGCGGCCGGCTGGTCCTCCGGGCCCGAGCGCTTCGCCAACAGCGGGGTCCTCGCCGACCCGGTGCTGCCCTGGCTCGGCGACATCGCGGCCACCCCGGCGTTCCTGCCGTTCCGCAACGTCATCAGCCCCGGCGACGTCCTCATCCTGCTGGGCGCGGCGGTGCTGGTGCACGTGCACTGCCGCTCCGCGCCGGCCCGCCTGGCCGGCCGCCTGCTGCGCCGGGCGCCCGGCTCCGGCCCGGCGCCCGGTCCCGCCGCGCTGCCCCGGAAGGCCGTCGTCGCCTGACCGCGCCCGACCCGCGCCGCAGCCGGGCGTGCGGCAGGCTCGGGGGGTGACCTCCCGTCCCGCCTACCTCGACGCCCCCTGGCCGCTCGCCTTCGCCCACCGCGGCGGCGCGGCGGCAGGCGTGGAGAACGCGCTGTCGTCGTTCGCCGCCGTCGAGGCGCTGGGCTACCGGTACGTCGAGACCGACATCCGCACCACCGCGGACGGCGTCCCGGTGGTCTTCCACGACGAGGACACCACGCGGCTCACCGGCTCGCCCGGTCGCCTGGGCGACCTCCCCCTGCGCGAGGTCCAGGCGCTCGCGCTCGCCGGGGGCGAGCGCATCGCCACCCTCGAGCAGGCGCTCGGGTGCTTCCCCGGGCTGCGCTTCAACCTCGACCTGAAGGACGCCGGCGGGGTGTCCCGGGTGCCCGAGGTGCTGCGGCGCACCGGAGCCGTCGACCGGGTCTGCGTCACCTCGTTCTCGGAGCGACGGGTGCGCCAGGCCCGGCGGTCGCTCGGGAACGGGGTGTGCACCGGCCTCGGCGTCGGCGGCGTCGCCGGTCTGCTGGCGGCAGGGCTGACCCGGCTGCCCTGGCGCGGGGCGGCCCGGGTGGCGCAGCTGCCCTGGTCGCTGGGGGGCGGGCGCACGTTGCCGGCCTCGGTGATCCGGCTCGCGCAACGGCAGGGGCTGGCGGTGCACGTCTGGACGCTCGACGACCCGGCCGACATGACCGCTGCGCTGGAGCGCGGCGTGGACGGCGTCATGACCGACCAGCCGGCCGTGCTCAAGCGGGTGCTGCAGGAACGCGGCGCCTGGTCCTGAGCTCAGGCGGCCAGCGGCGGGGCCGGCTCGGGGACCGGCACGGCCCGCAGCGGCGGGAGCAGGACGTGCACCAGCGGGCCGATGCCGACCGCGTACAGGACCGTGCCGATCCCGACGTCGCCGCCGAGCGCCAGCCCGGCGGTGAGCACCGAGACCTCGATGCCGGTGCGCACCACCCGCACCGACCACCCGGTCCGGGCGACCAGCCCGGTCATCAGCCCGTCGCGGGGACCGGCGCCCAGGCCGGCGCCGAGGTAGGCCGCGGTCGCGACGGCGTTGAGGGCGATGCCGGCGAGCAGCAGCGCCAGCCGGGCCGGCAGCGGGTCGAGCTGCGGGACGAGCGGGAGCACGGCGTCGACCACCAGGCCGATGACCACGACGTTGCTCAGCGTCCCGATGCCGGGGCGCAGCCGCAGCGGCACCCAGGCGAGCATCACCGCGACCCCGACCGCGATGAGCACGCTGCCCAGGCTCCAGCCGAGCAGCCGGGCCAGGCCCTGGTGGAAGGCGTTCCAGGGGTCGAGGCCGACCCCGGCCCGGACCATCAGGGCGAGCGAGACGCCGTACACCAGCAGGCCGGCGTAGAGCTGCACGAGCCGCCGGGCGGTCACGCCGTCACCCCGGGGGTTCCGGTCGCCGCCGGGCGGTCACGCCGGCTGCCGCGCGGTGGCGCCCAGCGCGCGCAGCGCCATCGCGGCCAGGTGCTCACGGGCCTCCTGCGTCGCGCCGCTGTGCGGGGTGGAGTTGAGCAGCCCGAACAGCGCGTGCACCTCGGTGCGGGCGTGCCGTGCGGTCAGGCCCGGCCGGACCCGGCGCAGCTCGTCCACCCAGACCTCGACGTAGGAGCGCTGCAGCGAGCGCACCCGCTCGGCCTGCGGCGCCGACAGGCTGGCGAGGTCGCGGTCCTGCACCCGGATGAGGTCGGGCTCGGAGGTGGCGAAGTCGGCGTGGAAGGCGACCAGCCCGGCGACCGCGGCGTCCGGGTCGGGCGCGCCGTCGACGACCGCACGGCCGCCCTCGAGCAGCTGCTCGCTGATCCCGACGAGCAGCCGGGCCAGCACGTCGTCCTTGCTGGCGAAGTGCTTGTACAGCGCCGGCCCGGAGATCCCGCAGGCCGCGCCCAGGTCCTCCATCGTCGTGCCGTGGAAGCCCCGCCGGGCGAACAGCCGCGCGGCCTCGCGCAGCACGCGGTCGCGGGTCCTCGGCGCGGCTGCCACTGCCCCTGGCTCCGCTGCCCCTGGCCCCGCTGCCCCTGGCTCCACTGGCCCGGCCTCCCCTCCCGCTGCCTCCACTGCCCTGCCTCCTCGGACGGTCGGGACGCTGTGTGACCACGGGCCGGCGCGGCCTCTCAGCCCGGGATCAGCCGGGAGGTCGGGTCCGGGCTGAGAGGCTGAGGTGCTGGACACGGTGGTGAACACAGCCTAACCTCGCCTCCGGCAGGTTACTGTCGGCTAACCAAGATCGAGGAGGTGCCGGTGCTCGCGCCTCGGCTGACCACCACCGTCGACGCTCGCAGCGACGCCTTCGCCCGCAACGAGGCCGTGCAGCGGGAGCTCGTCGACGACCTGCGGAGCCGGCAGGCGACCGCGGCCCTCGGCGGGCCCGAGCGCTCCCGGCTGCGGCACGTCTCCCGCGGCAAGCTGCTCCCCCGCGAGCGGGTCGACGCGCTGCTCGACGCGGGCAGCCCCTTCCTGGAGCTGAGCCCGCTCGCCGCGACCGGCATGTACGACGACGAGGCGCCCGGCGCCGGCGTCATCACCGGCATCGGCCGGGTCGCCGGCCGGGAGTGCGTCGTGGTCGCCAACGACGCGACCGTCAAGGGCGGCACGTACTACCCGATGACCGTGAAGAAGCACCTGCGGGCGCAGGAGGTGGCGCTGCAGAACCGGTTGCCGTGCGTCTACCTCGTGGACTCCGGCGGCGCCTTCCTGCCGCGGCAGGACGAGGTCTTCCCCGACCGCGAGCACTTCGGCCGGATCTTCTTCAACCAGGCGACGATGAGCGCCCGGGGCATCGCCCAGGTGGCCGCGGTGCTCGGCTCGTGCACCGCCGGCGGCGCGTACGTCCCGGCGATGAGCGACGAGGCCGTCATCGTCCGCGACCAGGGAACGATCTTCCTGGGCGGCCCGCCGCTGGTGAAGGCGGCCACCGGCGAGGTGGTGTCGGCCGAGGACCTCGGCGGCGGCGCGCTGCACAGCCGGGTCTCCGGGGTCACCGACCACCTCGCCGACGACGACGCCGACGCGCTGCGCAGGGTGCGGCGGATCGTGGCGACCCTCGGGCCGCGCACCGACCCGCCGTGGGAGGTGCAGGAGGTGGAGGCGCCGGCCGTCGACCCGGCCGAGCTCTACGGCGTGCTGCCGGCCGACCCCCGCACGCCGTACGACGTGCGCGAGGTGATCGCCCGGATCGTCGACGGCAGCCGGTTCGCCGAGTTCAAGGCGGAGTACGGCACGACGCTGGTGACCGGGTTCGCGCACGTGCACGGCCACCCGGTGGGGATCGTCGCGAACAACGGCGTGCTGTTCGGCGAGAGCGCCCAGAAGGGCGCGCACTTCATCGAGCTGTGCGACAAGCGCTCCATCCCGCTGCTGTTCCTGCAGAACATCACCGGCTTCATGGTCGGGCGGGAGTACGAGGCGGGCGGCATCGCCAAGCACGGGGCGAAGATGGTCACCGCGGTGGCCTGCGCCCGCGTGCCCAAGCTCACCGTCGTCATCGGCGGCAGCTTCGGGGCCGGGAACTACTCGATGTGCGGCCGGGCGTACTCCCCCCGCTTCCTGTGGATGTGGCCGGGCTCGCGGATCTCGGTGATGGGCGGTGAGCAGGCAGCGTCGGTGCTCGCCACGGTGCGCCGTGAGCAGCTCGGCGACGACTGGTCCGAGCAGGACGAGGAGGCCTTCAAGGCCCCTGTCCGGCAGCAGTACGAGGACCAGGGCAACCCGTACTACTCGACCGCGCGGTTGTGGGACGACGGCGTCCTCGACCCGCTCGCGACCCGGGACGCCCTCGGGCTGGCCCTGTCCGCCTGCGCGCAGGCCCCCCTCGAGCCGGTCTCCTACGGCGTCTTCCGGATGTGAGGAACATGTTCAGCACCGTCCTCGTCGCCAACCGCGGGGAGATCGCCGTCCGCGTGATCTCCACCCTGCGCCGGCTCGGCGTGCGCTCCGTCGCCGTCTACAGCGACGCCGACGCCGGGGCGCGGCACGTACGCGCCGCCGACGTCGCCGTCCGGCTCGGCCCGGCCGCGGCCCGCGAGTCCTACCTCGACGGCGAACGGGTGCTCGCTGCCGCGCGGGCCACCGGCGCGCAGGCGATCCACCCCGGTTACGGGTTCCTCTCCGAGAACGCCGGCTTCGCGCGGGCCTGCGAGCAGGCCGGCATCGTCTTTATCGGGCCGCCGCCCGGCGCCGATCGAGATCATGGGCGACAAGATCCGCGCCAAGCAGACCGTGAGCGCCGCCGGCGTCCCCGTCGTCCCGGGCCGTACCGACCTGGGGATGACCGACGACGACCTGGTCGCGGCCGCCGGCGGAGGTCGGCTACCCGGTGCTGGTCAAGCCGTCGGCCGGTGGCGGCGGCAAGGGCATGCGGCTGGTCGAGGACCCGGCCGAGCTCGCCGAGGCGCTGCGCAGCGCCCGCCGCGAGGCCGCGGCCAGCTTCGGCGACGACACCCTGTTCCTCGAGCGGTTCGTGCAGCGGCCGCGGCACATCGAGGTGCAGGTGCTCGGCCGACGCGCCGGCACCACCGTGCACCTCGGCGAGCGCGAGTGCTCGCTGCAGCGCCGGCACCAGAAGGTCATCGAGGAGGCACCGTCGGCGCTGCTCACCGCCGAGCAGCGGGCCCGCTACGGGGCGCTGGCGGTCGCCACCGCGAAGGCGGTCGGCTACGTCGGGGCCGGCACCGTCGAGTTCATCGTCCCCGGGGACAGCGCCGACGAGCCGTTCTTCATGGAGATGAACACCCGGCTGCAGGTCGAGCACCCGGTCACCGAGCTGGTCACCGGCATCGACCTCGTCGAGCAGCAGCTGCGGGTCGCGGCCGGCGAGCCGCTGAGCTTCGGGCAGGACGACGTCCGGCTGACCGGGCACGCCGTCGAGGCGCGGGTGTACGCCGAGGACCCGGCCCGCGGCTTCCTGCCGACCGGCGGGCGGGCCCTGCTGCTGCGCGAGCCGACCGGCGAGGGTGTCCGCGTCGACAGCTCGCTGCTCGAGGGCGAGCCGGTCGGCACGACGTACGACCCGATGCTGAGCAAGGTCGTCGCGTGGGGGCCGGACCGCCCGACCGCGCTGGCCCGGCTCGACCGCGCGCTGGCCGGGACCGTCCTGCTCGGCGTCGGCACCAACACCACCTTCCTGCGGGCCCTGCTGGCACACCCCGACGTGCAGGCCGGCCGGCTCGACACCGGGCTGCTGGAGCGCTCGCTGGACGAGCTGGTCCCGACCGGCCTGCCCGACCTGGCGCTGGTCGCCGCCGCCCTGCACCGGCTGCTGGCCCTGCCGCAGCCGGGAACGCCGTGGACCTCGCTGACCGGCTGGCGGCTGCTCGGCCGGTCACCGCTGCGCTGGGACCTGCTCGGGGCGGACGGCGAGCGCGAGCCGGTGTCGGTCAGCGGCACCGTGCACGAGGGCGCCGTGGACGACGGCGAGGTCCGGGTCGGCGGGTCCGTGCACCGGGCGTCGGCCCGCGTGCTGCCCGACGGGCTGCTGCTGACGCTGGACGGCCGGACGGTCTCGGTCCTCACCCGGACCGACGGCGCGACCACCTGGGTCGCCGCGGACGGCGGCACCTGGGCGGTGGTCGAGGCCCCGCCGCTGCGGGTGCGCGCCGACGACAGCGCCGCCGACGCGGTGGTCCGCAGCCCGATGCCCGGCGCGGTCGTCGCGGTCCACGTCGCCACCGGCGACGTGGTCGAGGCCGGCGCCCCGCTGCTCGCCGTCGAGGCGATGAAGATGGAGCACGTGCTCCGGGCGCCGCTGGCCGGCAGCGTCGAGGTGCACGTCCGCCCGGGCGACCAGGTGGTCGTGGACCAGCAGGTGGCGACGGTCCACGCTGGGGTCGTCGAGGTCGACGCGGACGAGGAGGTCCCGGCATGACGCCCGAGCGGCTGCCCGGCCTGCCCGAGCGGGTCGAGATCTACGAGGTGGGGCCGCGGGACGGGCTGCAGAACGAGTCGGCGGTCGTCCCGGTCGAGGTGAAGGCGGAGTTCATCCGTCGGCTGGTCGGGGCGGGGCTGCGCAGCGTCGAGCTGACCAGCTTCGTCCCCGCGTCCTGGGTGCCGCAGCTCGGCGACGCCGAGCAGCTGCTCGCGCTGCTCGACGAGCAGCCGCCGCGCGCGCCGGTGCTGGTCCCGAACGCCCGGGGCCTGGAGCGCGCCCTGGCCAGCGGCGTCCGCGAGGTCGCGGTCTTCGCCAGCGCGACCGAGGCCTTCGCCCAGCGCAACCTCAACCGCACGGTCGCCGCCTCCCTGGAGATGTTCGCCCCCGTCGTCGCCGGTGCCCGCAGCGCGGGCCTGCCGGTCCGCGGCTACGTCTCGATGTGCTTCGGCGACCCCTGGGAGGGCCCGGTCCCGCTGGAGCAGGTCGCCGGCGTCGCGCTGCGCCTGGCCGAGCTGGGCTGCACCGAGGTCAGCCTCGGCGACACCATCGGCGTCGGCACCCCCGGCCAGGTGGCCCGGCTGATCGGCCTGCTCGGCGAGCGGGGCCTGGCGCCCGACCGGCTCGCCGTGCACTTCCACGACACGTACGGCCAGGCGCTGGCCAACACGCTCGCCGCGCTGCAGGCCGGGGTGACCGTGGTGGACGCCTCCGCCGGCGGGCTCGGCGGCTGCCCGTACGCCGGCTCGGCCACCGGCAACCTCGCCACCGAGGACCTCGTCTGGCAGCTGCACGGCCTCGGCATCGAGACCGGCGTCGACCTCGACGCGCTCGTCGCGACCAGCCTGTGGATGGCCGACCGGCTCGGCCGTCCCAGCCCGTCGCGGACCCTGACCGCCCTCGCCCCCGCGTCCCCCAAGGAGTCCTAGATGCTCGACACCCGGCTCACCGAGGAGCAGACCCAGCTCAAGAAGACCGTGGAGGCGTTCGCCCGCGAGGTGGTCGCCCCGGTCGCGGCGCACCACGACGAGACCAAGACCTTCCCGTACGAGGTGGTCCGTCAGATGGGCGAGATGGGGCTGTTCGGGCTGCCCTTCCCCGAGCAGCACGGCGGCATGGGTGGCGACTACTTCACGCTCTGCCTGGCCCTGGAGGAGCTCGGCCGGGTCGACCAGAGCGTCGCCATCACCCTGGAGGCCGGGGTGTCGCTGGGCGCCATGCCGATCTACCGCTTCGGCAGCGAGGCGCAGAAGGAGCAGTGGCTCCCCCAGCTGTGCTCCGGCCGAGACGCTCGGCGCGTTCGGGCTGACCGAGCCGGGCGCCGGCAGCGACGCCGGTGGCACCCGCACCACCGCGGTGCTGCAGGACGGATCGTGGGTGATCAACGGCAACAAGGCGTTCATCACGAACTCGGGCACCGACATCACGAGCCTGGTGACGGTCACCGCCGTCACCGGGACGTCGTCGGGCGGCAAGAAGGAGATCAGCTCGATCCTGGTGCCGGTGCCGACCCCCGGGTTCACCGCCGAACCGGCGTACAGCAAGGTCGGCTGGCACGCCTCCGACACGCACCCGCTGACCTTCGACGACGTGCGCGTTCCGGAGGAGAACCTGCTCGGCGAGCGCGGCCGCGGCTACGCGAACTTCCTGCGGATCCTCGACGAGGGCCGGATCGCGATCGCGGCGCTGGCCGTCGGCGCGGCCCAGGGCTGCGTCGACGAGAGCGTGAAGTACGCCCGCGAGCGGGAGGCGTTCGGCCGGCCGATCGGGGCGAACCAGGCCATCGCCTTCAAGATCGCGCGGATGGAGGCCCGGGCGCACGCCGCCCGCACCGCCTACTACGACGCCGCCGCCCGGATGCTGGCCGGCCTGCCGTTCAAGAAGGAGGCCGCCGTCGCCAAGCTCGTCGCCGGCGAGGCGGCGATGGACAACGCGCGCGACGCCACCCAGGTGCACGGCGGGTACGGGTTCATGAACGAGTACCCGGTGGCCCGGCACTACCGTGACAGCAAGATCCTCGAGGTGGGCGAGGGCACCACCGAGGTGCAGCTCATGCTCATCGCCCGCGAGCTCGGCCTGTGACCGCCCGCCCGACCCTGCGCAAGGAGAACCGGTAAACCGTGGACAAGGTCGTCGCGACCGCCGCCGAGGCGGTCGCCGACATCGCCGACGGCGCGTCGCTCGCCGTCGGCGGCTTCGGCCTGTGCGGCATCCCGCAGGCGCTGATCGAGGCGCTGCTCGACAGCGGCGTCGACGACCTGCGAGACGGTCAGCAACAACTGCGGCGTCGACGAGTGGGGCCTCGGGATCGCTGCTCGGCGCCAAGCGGATCCGCCGCACGACCGGCTCCTACGTCGGGGAGAACAAGGAGTTCGAGCGGCAGTTCCTCGCCGGTGAGCTCGAGGTCGAGCTGGTCCCGCAGGGCACGCTCGCCGAGCGGCTGCGCGCCGGCGGCGCCGGCATCCCGGCGTTCTTCACCCCGGCCGGCGTCGGCACCCAGGTCGCCGACGGCGGCCTGCCGCTGCGCTACGACGGCGACGGCGGCGTCGCGCTGGCCAGCGAGCCCAAGGAGGTGCGCGACGTTCGACGGCGCGACGTACGTGCTCGAGCGCGCGATCCGCACCGACTTCGCGCTGGTGCACGCCCGGTACGGCGACCGGCACGGCAACCTCGTCTACGCAGAAGTCGGCGCGCGAACTTCAACCCGCTGTGCGCGACCGCCGGCCGGATCACGATCGCCGAGGTCGAGGAGCTCGTCGAGCCCGGCGAGCTCGACCCGGCGCTGGTGCACACGCCCGGGATCTTCGTGCAGCGCGTCGTGCACGTCCCGGACGTCGAGAAGCGCATCGAGAAGCGCACCGTGCGCACCGCCGACGCGCGCCGGCCGCGCCGGCGACGAGACGAGCCTGACGTGCCGCTCACCCGTGACGAGCTCGCCGCCCGCGTGGCCCGGGAGCTCGACGACGGCCAGTACGTCAACCTCGGCATCGGGCTGCCGACGCTGGTGCCGAACTTCGTGCCCGACGGCGTGCACGTCGTCCTGCAGTCGGAGAACGGCGTGCTCGGCGTCGGCCCCTACCCGGCCGAGGACGAGGTCGACCCCGACCTCATCAACGCCGGCAAGGAGACCGTCACGCGTGCTGCCGGGCGCGTCGTACTTCGACTCGCGCCGCGTCGTTCGGGATGATCCGCGGCGGCCACATCGACGTCGCCGTGCTCGGCGCGATGCAGGTCGTCGCGAGCACGGCGACCTGGCCAACTGGATGATCCCCGGGAAGATGGTCAAGGGGATGGGCGGCGCGATGGACCTCGTCCACGGCGCCAAGCGGGTGATCGTGATGATGGAGCACGTCGCCCGCGACGGCGCGCCACAAGATCCTGCAGGAGTGCACGCTGCCGCTCACCGGCCGGGCGTGCGTCCAGCGCATCATCACCGACCTCGCCGTGATCGACGTCGAGCCGGACGGCCTGGTGCTGCGCGAGACGGCGCCCGGGCGTCACCGTCGACGACGTCCGGGCGGCCACCGGTGCCGAGCTGCGGGTGGCGCTGGCCGAGGCGGCATGACCGGGCCGGCCGAGCTGGTCCACCTCGCGGTCGAGGCCGGCGTCGCCACCGTCACCCTGGACTCCCCCGCCAACCGCAACGCCCTGTCCCGGCAGCTGCGGGCCGAGCTCGGCGACCGGCTGGAGCGCGCCGTCGCCGACCCGGACGTCCGGGTGCTCGTGCTCACCCACACCGGCCCGGTGTTCTGCTCGGGCATGGATCTGCGGGAGGCCCGCGGCGGCGACGCCTCGCAGCAGGGCATCAACGAGTTCCCGGGGCTGCTCGAGGCGCTCTGGACCTCCCCCAAGCCGTCGATCGCCCGGCTCGCCGGCCCGGCCCGGGCCGGCGGGATCGGGCTGGTGGCGGCCTGCGACGTGGCGATCGCCGCCGACACGACGACGTACGCCTTCTCCGAGGTGCGGCTCGGGGTGGTGCCGGCGGTCATCTCGGTGCCCGTGCTGCCCCGGCTGCAGGCCCGCGCGGCGCACGAGCTCTTCCTCACCGGCGAGGTCTTCGACGCGGCCCGCGCGGTCGGCATCGGGCTGCTCAACCGGGCCGTACCGGCCGATGAGCTCGACGCCGAGGTCCGCCGGTACGCCCGGATGCTGGCGCTCGGCGGGCCGGAGGCCCTGGCGGCCACGAAGCTGCTGCTCAACGCCGGCGACGCCGAGCCGTTCGGCGAGACCCTGGCGGCGGCCACCGAGCTGTCCGCCCGGCACTTCGCGTCGGCCGAGGGCCAGGAGGGCATCGCGGCGTTCGCGGAGAAGCGCCCGGCGCGCTGGGTGCCCGCGCAGCTGTGAGGAGCCGCGCCGGTCGGTGACCTGCCGCCTGCCGGTGCCGTTCCGCTGTGGCGACAAGGCCGACCCGGGCCTTCGGGCGCACGAAATGATCAGGTGAGCGATTCCTCATTCCGCGGGTATGGCGATCTTTCTGACCCGGAACGTAGGGTTCGGCGCGTGTCACCAGATGGCCGTGTCTACGCCGGTCGTTCCGAGTCCCAGCGCCGGGCGGAGCGTCGCGCCCGCCTGATCGACGCCGGCCTGCAGATCTTCGGCACCGAGGGCTGGCAGGCCGCGAGCATCGAGCGGCTGTGCGCGAGCGCCTCGGTGGCCACCCGGTCCTTCTACGAGGAGTTCCCCAACCGCGAGTCCCTGCTGAAGGCGGTCTACGACACCGTCCTGGCCGGCGCCCGTGCCGAGATCGTCCTCGCCCTGGACTCCACGGACGGGCCGGTGCACGAGCGGATCGAGGCGGCCACCCGCACCTACGTGCGCTACGTCACCAGCGACCCCCGGCGCGCCCAGGTCGTCCACCGCGAGCTGCGCCGGGTCGGCTCGCTGGAGGAGCACCGGCAGCGCACCATCGTCGGGTTCACCGAGCTGTTCGAGACCAACCTGAGAGGCTGGTCCTACCCGTCCCGGCCCGAGCAGCGCCGCACCCTGGCCATGGCGGTCGCGGGGGCGATGACCGAGGTGCTCGTGGACTGGGTGGCGACGCCGCACCCGCGCCCCGACCTCGCCCCGGTGGTCGACGAGCTCGTGCGGATCTTCACGGCCGCCCTGAACCCGGCCGGGATCGCGCAGGCCGACGCCTGCCGGGCGGCCCCGCCGGCCGGCGCGCCGGCCGCACCCGCTCCCGTCGCGGCCACCCCGGGCGTCCCCGCTCCCGTGACGGCGGCCGGGAGCCCCACCGCACAGGCGTAGACCGACGGTCGGCGGGGGAAGGAGAGGCAGACCAGTCCTGCCTCCGGAGGCCCCGCACGTGCACCCGCCTGCCCTCGCGCCCGCATCAGCGGGCGCGACACTGTTGTTCCCCGAGCCTGTCCGGCTCGGCGCCGGGGCGGCCACCGTCGACCCGCCCGCCGACCCCATGAAAGAGGGCTCCATGATCTACCCGCGCGACCTGCGACCCGCCCCTTCGGGCGGCGCCGTCGCTGTCAGCAGCCCCGTCCCTGCTCGCAACGAGGTGCAGCACTGATGAAGGCCTGGCCCGGCACCGCCTACCCGCTCGGCGCCACCTACGACGGCACCGGCACCAACTTCGCGCTGTTCTCCGAGGTCGCCGAGCGCGTCGAGCTGTGCCTGTTCGACGACGCCGGCACCGAGACCCGCATCCCGCTGCCCGAGCGCGACGCCTTCGTCTGGCACGGCTACCTGCCGGGGGTCGGCCCCGGCCAGCGCTACGGCTACCGGGTGCACGGGCCGTACGACCCGGAGCACGGCCACCGCTGCAACCCCAGCAAGCTGCTGCTCGACCCGTACGCCAAGGCCGTCGACGGCGACATCGACTGGGACCAGGCCTGCTTCTCCTACACCTGGGGCGACGAGGACTCGTTCAACGACGAGGACTCCGCCCCGCACATGAGCAAGTCGGTGGTGATCAGCCCGTACTTCGACTGGGACAACGACCGCAGCCCGCGCACGCCGTACAACGAGACGGTGATCTACGAGGCGCACGTCAAGGGCCTGACCAAGACGCACCCGGGCATCCCCGAGGAGATCCGCGGCACCTACGCCGCGCTCGCCCACCCGGTGATGATCGAGCACTACAAGAAGCTCGGCGATCACCGCCGTCGAGCTCATGCCGGTGCACCAGTTCGTGCACGACAGCCACCTCGCCGACCGCGGCCTGCGCAACTACTGGGGCTACAACACCATCGGCTTCTTCGCCCCGCACAACGACTACGCGGCCGACGGCCAGCGCGGCCAGCAGGTGCAGGAGTTCAAGGCGATGGTCAAGGCGCTGCACGCCGAGGGCATCGAGGTCATCCTCGACGTGGTCTACAACCACACCGCCGAGGGCAACCAGCTGGGCCCGACGCTGTCGCTTCCGCGGCATCGACAACGCGGCCTACTACCGGCTGGTCGACGACGACGCCAAGCACTACTACGACACCACCGGCACCGGCAACACGCTGCTCATGAAGCACCCGCACGTCGCTGCAGCTGATCATGGACTCGCTGCGCTACTGGGTGACCGAGATGCACGTCGACGGCTTCCGCTTCGACCTGGCCTGCAGCCTGGCCCGCCAGTTCCACGAGGTGGACCGGCTGTCGGCCTTCTTCGACCTGGTGCAGCAGGACCCGGTGGTCAGCCAGGCCAAGCTCATCGCCGAGCCGTGGGACGTCGGCGAGGGCGGCTACAACGTCGGCGGCTTCCCGCCGCTGTGGACCGAGTGGAACGGCAAGTACCGCGACACGGTCCGCGACTTCTGGCGCGGCGAGGACGCGACGCTGGCCGAGTTCGCCTCCCGGCTCACCGGCTCCGCCGACCTGTACGAGCAGCGACGGCCGCCGGCCGTTCGCGTCGATCAACTTCGTCACCGCGCACGACGGCTTCACCCTGCACGACCTGGTCTCGTACAACGACAAGCACAACGAGGCCAACGGCGAGGGCGGCGGCGACGGCGAGAGCCACAACCGCTCCTGGAACTGCGGCGTCGAGGGCGAGACCGACGACCTCGACGTCGTCGCGCTGCGCGAGCAGCAGAAGCGCAACTTCCTCACGACGCTGTTCCTGTCGCCAGGGCGTGCCGATGCTGCTGCACGGCGACGAGCTCGGCCGCACGCAGTCGGGCAACAACAACGTCTACGCGCAGGACAACGAGCTGGCCTGGATCGACTGGGAGCGGGCCAAGGACTTCGAGGTCCTGACCGAGTTCACCGCCCGGCTGGCCAGGCTGCGGCACGACCACCCGGTCTTCCGGCGCCGGCGGTACTTCCGCGGGCGGGTCGTCAAGGGCTCGACGATCGAGGACATCGGCTGGTTCACCCCGGCCGGCGAGTGGATGACCGACGAGGACTGGGACTCCGGCTTCGCCCGGTCGGTCGCGGTCTTCCTCAACGGGCAGGCGCATCCGCGAGCCCGACGCGCGGGGCGAGGCGGTCACCGACGACTCGTTCTTCCTGCTGTTCAACGGCCACCACGAGCCGATGGACTTCACGCTGCCCGACCTCGGCGCCGGCGAGCGCTGGGAGGTCGTCATCGACACCGCCGCGCCGCTGCTCGACGTGGCCGAGGAGCGGACGTTCAAGACCGGGCGAGCCGGTCGCGGTCGAGGCGCGCTCGGTGCTCGTCCTCAAGAGGGTCTTCTAGTGCCGGCGTCCCCGGCAGGTGCGCCCAGCGCGCACCTGCCGGCTCCGGGCGCCCCGTGCCGGTCTCGACCTACCGGGTGCAGCTGCACCCGCGTCGACTTCGGCGTTCGACGACGCGGCGGCGGTCGTGCCCTACCTCGCCGACCTCGGCGTCACGCACCTGTACTGCTCGCCGTACCTGCAGGCGGCGCCGGGCTCGGCAGCACGGCTACGACGTCGTCGACCACAGCCGGCTCAACGCCGAGCTGGGCGGCGAGCAGGCCTTCGGCCGGCTGGTCGGACGCCTGCCGGGCCGCCGGGCTCGGGCATCGTGCTCGACGTGGTGCCCAACCACATGGCGGTGTCAGCGAGCCGGAGTCGCAGAACGCCGCCTGGTGGGCGGTGCTGCGCGACGGGCGGACGTCGGCCAGTACGCCGCCTGGTTCGACATCGACTGGGACTCCCCCGACAACCCCGGCCAGGTGCTGGTGCCGGTGCTCGGCGCCCCCCTGGGCGAGGTCGTCGACGACCTGGAGATGCTCGACGACCGGATCCGCTACTACGACCACGAGGTGCCGATCGCCCCGGGCACCCGGGTCGACGGCGACGTGCTCGCCACCCTGGCAGGCCAGCACTACCGGCTGTGCTCCTGGCGGGTGGCCGTCGACGAGCTGAACTACCGGCGGTTCTTCGACGTCACGACGCTGGCCGGCGTCCGGGTCGAGGACCCGGAGGTGTTCGACCGCGACGCACGCGCTGATCCTCGAGCAGGTCCGCGACGGGGTGCTGGACGGCCTGCGGATCGACCACCCGGACGGCCTGGCCGACCCGGAGGGGTACCTGGCCCGGCTCGCCGAGGCGACCGGCGGCTCCTGGGTCGTCGTGGAGAAGATCCTCGAGCCCGGCGAGCAGCTGCCGGCCGGCTGGCAGACCGCCGGCACCACCGGCTACGACGCGCTCAACCGGGTGCTCGGGGTCTGTCGTCGACCCCGCCGGCGAGCAGCCGCTCACCGACGCTGTGGACCTCCGAGACCGGCTCGCGGGCGGACTACTCCTCGGTCGTCGACACCACCAAGCACCTGGTGCTGGACGGCGTGCTGGTGGCCGAGGTCAACCGCCTCACCGAGCTCGCCGTCGCCGTCTGCCGGACCGACCCGGCGCTGCGCGACACCTCCCGCCGGGTGCTGCGGGCCGCGCTGGTCGAGCTGCTCGCCTCGTTCGGCGTCTACCGGGCCTACCTCCCGCCGACCGGGCCGGCCGACGCCGACGCCCGCGGGCACGTCGAGGCGGCGGTGGCCGCGGCCGGCGCCCGGGTGCCGCAGCGGGCCGCCGAGATCGCGCTGCTCGGCCGGCTGGCGCTGGCCGAGGGCGCCGCCCGGGCCGGCCGCGCAGGAGTTCGTCACCCGGTTCCAGCAGACCTGCGGGCCGGTGATGGCCAAGGGGGTGGAGGACACCGCGTTCTACCGCTACCTGCGCTTCGCGGCTCTCAACGAGGTCGGCGGCGACCCCGGCCAGTTCGGGCTGCCGGTGGCGGAGTTCCACCGGGCCTGCGCCGCCCAGCAGGCCGACTGGCCGCTGTCGCAGACCACCCTGTCGACGCACGACACCAAGCGCAGCGAGGACGTCCGCGCCCGGCTGGTGCTGCTCGCCCAGTGCCCGCGCGAGTGGGGCGAGGCGGTCGTGCGCTGGTCGGCGCTGGCCGCGCGGCACCGCTCGGCGGCCGGCCCGGACCGGGCCACCGAGATGCTGGTCTGGCAGAGCCTGCTCGGGTGCCTGGCCGATCTCGGCCGACCGGGCGGTGGCGTACGTGGAGAAGGCCACCCGGGAGGCCAAGGCCCGGACGTCGTGGGTGGACCCGGTGCCCGAGTTCGACGAGGCCGTGCAGGCGTTCGTCCGGGGCGTGCTGGCCGACGACGCGCTGTCCGGCGAGCTGACGGCGTTCGCGGAGCGGCTGCGGCCGGCGTGGGAGACCACGCTGCTGGCGCAGAAGCTCGTCCAGCTCACGATGCCCGGGGTGGCCGACACCTACCAGGGCACCGAGCTGCCGGACCTGTCGCTGGTCGACCCGGACAACCGCCGGCCGGTCGACTACGAGGCCCGCCGCGCCGGCCTGGCGGACCTGGCCGCGGCACCGGCGAAGCTGCGGCTCACCGCCGCCGCGCTGCGGCTGCGCCGGGACCACCCCGAGTGGTTCCTGGCCGACGCGACGTACGAGCCGCTCGACGCCGGGCCGCGGGCGCTGGCGTTCAGCCGCTCCGGCCGGGTGGTGACCGTCGCGCCGACCCGGGCGCTGACGGTGCAGCGGTCCGGCTGGGGGGACGACGCCGTGAGCCTGCCCGACGGCTCCTGGACCGACCGGCTCGGCGGCGGCACGTGCGACGGGGACGGTCCGGCTGGCCGACCTGCTCGCCGACGGCCCGGCACTGCTGGTGCGCGACTGACGGTGCCCGACCGAGGGTGCCCGGAGGGGAGTGCGGAACCCGGCCCGCGGCCGGGTTCCGCACTCCTGTCGCGGTCGACGAACGTCACGTTCACGCGGTTCGCGCCCGGGGCAGGGCAGAGCGCATGACGATGCTGCGTGTGTGGGCCCCCGGCAAGGACCGGGTCGAGGCGGAGGTGGCCGGCCAGCGGCACCCGATGACGGCGACCGCCGGGCGGCTGGTGGCAGGTCGACGTGCCGGCCGCCCGGCCGGGCACCGACTACGCGTTCCGGCGTGGACGGCGGGGACCCGCGCCCGGACCCGCGCAGCGCCTGGCAGCCGCACGGCGTGCACGGCGCGTCCCGGCTGGTCGACCACGCGGCGTTCGCCTGGACCGACGCCGCGTGGCGCGGGCTGCCGCTGGCCGGAGCCGTGCTCTACGAGCTGCACGTCGGCACGTTCACGCCGGAGGGCACCTTCGACGCCGCCATCGACCGGCTGGACGACCTCGTCGACCTCGGGGTCGACGCGGTCGAGCTGCTGCCGGTGCAACGCCTTCGCCGGCCGGTGGGGCTGGGGCTACGACGGGGTCGCCTGGTTCGCCGTGCACGACCCGTACGGCGGCCCGGAGGGGCTCAAGCGCTTCGTGGACGCCGCCCACGCCCGCGGGCTCGGCGTCGTGATGGACGTCGGTCTACAACCACCTCGGGCCGGCCGGGAACTACCTGCCGGAGTTCGGCCCGTACCTCACCGACGCGCACAGCACCCCGTGGGGCTCGGCGGTCAACCTGGACATGCCCGGCTCGGAGGAGGTCCGCCGCTACGTCCTGGACAACGCGCTGAGCTGGCTGCGCGACTACCACGTCGACGGGCTGCGGCTGGACGCCGTGCACGCGCTGGTCGACGAGCGGGCCACCCACCTGCTGGAGGAGCTCGCCGTCGAGGTCGACGCGCTCGGCGCCCAGCTGCGCAAGCCGCTGTGGCTGGTCGCCGAGAGCGACCTCAACGACGCCCGGCTGGTGCAGCTCGCGCGAGGCCGGCGGCTACGGCCTGGACGGCCAGTGGGCCGACGACGTCCACCACGCGCTGCACGCCCTGCTCACCGGCGAGCGGTCCGGCTACTACGGCGACTTCGGCAGCGCTGCCGACCCTCGCCAAGGCGCTGACCGGTGTGTTCGTCCACGACGGCAGCTGGTCGAGCTTCCGCGAGCGCCGGCACGGCCGGCCCGTCCCGCCGACGGTGCCGGGCTCGCGCTTCGTGGTGTACCTGCAGGACCACGACCAGGTCGGCAACCGGGCGACCGGTGACCGGATCGCCGCCACCCTCTCCGACGGGCTGCTGAAGGTCGGCGCGGCGCTGGTGCTGACCTCCGCCGTTCACCCCGATGCTGTGGATGGGCGAGGAGTGGGGGGCGCGCACGCCCTGGCAGTTCTTCTCCGACCACGACGCCGAGCTCGGCGAGGCCGTGAGCAAGGGCCGCCGGGCCGAGTTCGCGACGCACGGCTGGAACACCGAGGACGTCCCGGACCCGCAGGCCGAGTCGACGTTCCTGGCGTCCAAGCTGGACTGGTCGGAGCGCGAGGGCGAGCGGGCAGCAGGCGCTGCTGGCCTGGCACGCGCGACCTGCTGCGCGCTGCGCCGCGGCCGCCCGGAGCTCGCCGACGGGCGCCGTGACCGGGTGCAGGTGACCTACGACGAGGACGCCCGCTGGGTCGTGGTGCGCCGCGGCCGGGTCGTCGTGGCCTGCAACCTGGCCGGCGGGCGGCGGCACCCTGCCGGTGCCCGGCGCGCCGCAGGCGGTCCTGCTGGCCAGCGCTCCCGGCGTCGTCCTGGGCGCCGGCCAGGTCGAGACCGAGGGCGAGTCGGTGGTCGTCCTGGAGCTGGCGGGCTGACCGGGCGCCGTCCGGGCGCGGAGCGGGACTCAGTCGTCCCAGGGTCCGTCGTCCACGGCTCCTCCTCTCCTCTGCGGTCGGCCGGCGGTCCGGCGGCGGTGCGACCTGGATCGGCGGCCCGGCGCCGGACTTGAGGCCGCCGGGCGAGGCCGGGCAGGGCCGCCCGGCCGCCCGGCCGCTGCCGGTGTGCCGGTCCGCCGGCCCGGGCAGGGAACCGGCCATGCGGATCGTCGTGACGGGCGCCAGCGGCAACGTCGGCTCCCGGCTGCTCCCCCAGCTGCTGGACACCCCCGAGGTCAGCTCGGTCGTGGCCCTGGCCCGACGACCACCGCAGGACAGCGACCCCCGGGTCGAGTGGCACAGCGTCGACATCGCCGAGGACGACCTGCGGCCCCTGCTGCGCGGCGCGGACGTCGTGGTCCACCTCGCCTGGCTGCTGGTCCCGGCGCACGACCCGGACGAGATGCGCCGGGTCAACGTCGTCGGCTCGCGGCGGGTGCTCGAGGCGGTCCGGGTCGAGGGCGTGCCGGCGCTGGTGCACGCCTCGTCGGTCGGGACGTACGCCCCCGGACCGGACGCCCCCGGTCAGCGAGCAGCACCCGGCGACCGGCATCTCCTCGTCGGTCTACAGCCGGCACAAGGCCGAGGTCGGAGGCGCTGCTCGACGCGTTGCAGGGCGCCGCGCCGGCCCTGCGGATCGTGCGGCTGCGCCCCGGGATCGTGCTGCAGCCCGACGCCGCCAGCGAGCTCGCCCGGTACTTCCTCGGCCCGTTCGTGCCGCAGCGCCTGGTCCGGCCCGACCTGGTGCCGGTGGTGCCCGACTTCGGGCTGGCGATCCAGGCGGTGCACGCCGAGGACATGGCCAGGGCGTACGTGCTGGCGTGCCTGCGCCCGGTCTCCGGCGCCTTCAACATCGCGGCCGAGCCGGTGCTGGACGGTCCCGACGCTCGCCCGCGTGCTGCGGGCCCGCGCTGTCCCGGTTCCGCGCTCGCTGGTCCGCGCCCTCGTCGACCTGACGTGGCGGCTGCACGCGCAGCCGACCGAGCCGGGCTGGGTCGACCTCGCCGTCGCGCTGCCGCTGATGGACCCGACCCGGGCCCGCCGCGACCTCGGCTGGGTGCCGCGGCACCGGGCCGACGACGCGCTGCGGGCGACGCTGGAGGCGATGGCCGCGGGGCGGGGCGCGGCAGCCCCGGTGCTGCGGCCCCGGGCCCGCGGGATCGCCCGGCTGCGCGAGGCGGCTCGGGCGCTGGTGCCGGGCTCCGGCCGGACCGGCTGAGGCTGCCGGCCGGTACGCGCAACGGCCGGCCCCCGCGGGGACCGGCCGTTTCCCGACGGGAGGGCGCGGGCCGGCGGTCGCCGGCCGGCTGGAGCGGCGGTCAGGCCACCCGGCGCGGCAGCACCGGGGCGTCGCGGCCGGTGCCGGCCGGCGTCCCGCCCTGCGGCGTCGCGCTGCTCCTCGTGGTAGTCCTCCTCCACGTTGACGTCCCAGACGTCGTGCGGCCGGGCTGTGCGCCGAGGATGTTCTGCGCCGGTGAGCATGGCGGTCATCATGCTGTGGTCGGCGTTGTTGTAGCGGTGCATGCCGTTGCGCCCGACCGGGTGGACGTTCGGCACGGCCTCGGCGAGCCACGCCGCGGATGACGTCGACGTTGCGCTTGTAGTACTCGTCGTAGACCGGGTAGGCCTTCGGCATCCGCACGACGTAGCCGGCCTCGAACGACGTCGCCGGTGACCAGGCCCGAGTTCGCGTGATCTCCTTCTGCGCCAGCGCGATGAGCTCCTCGTCGCTGGCAGTCCCAGAGGTCGTCGCCCTCGTTGACGAAGTACTCCAGGCCCAGGCAGGTCCGGCCGTCCTTGACCAGGAACGGCGACCAGGAGCCGAAGTTCTGGATCCGGCCGACCCGGACGCTCCGGGCGAGTGGATGTAGATCCAGTTGTCCGGGAAGCTGAAGCTCTCCGGGACGACCAGCGCGACGGTCAGGAAGTCGCGGTAGCGCAGGTCGTCCGCCGCCGCCAGCACCTCGCGCCGGGCGCCGGCGGGTCCATCGCCCGGACCAGGCTGCGCAGATCGGCATCGACGACACGACGTCGTCGGCCTCGGACAGCGCGGAGCGCGCCGTCGGGGGTGCGGGCCACCAGGCCGGTGGCGCCGCTCGCCGTCGCGCTCGATCCGGTGGACCGGACGTCCATCATGCACCGCGCCGCCCATGGCCGGTGACGTGCTCGGCCGCACCGCTCCCACATCAGGCCCGGGACCGAACTTGGGGTACTGGAACTCCTCGATGAGGCTGGCGATCTCCTTCTGGTTGCGCTTGGGCAGCAGCGCGTTGAGCACGGCGCTGAGCAGCGACAGGTTCTTGATCCGCTGCGCGGCCCAGTCGGCCTGGATCTCGGTCGCCGGCACGCCCCACACCTTCTCGGTGTAGGTCTTGAAGAAGATCCGGTACAGCCGCCAGCCGAAGCGCGCCGCGACCCAGCCCTCGAAGTTGCGTCTGGTCCTTGGGCGGGCGCACCCGCACCAGGACGTAGGACAGCACGCAGCGCACGCGCCTCGAGGATGCCCGAGGTTGCCGAGCGCGTTGCTGGCCTTGAGCGGGTAGTCGAACAGCTTGCCGCGGTAGTAGATGCGGCTCATCCGCGGCCGCAGCAGGAACTCGTCGTCCGGCAGGATCTCGTGCCACAGCGCCTCGACCTCGGGCACCTTGGTGAAGAAGCGGTGACCGCCGATGTCGAAGCGCCAGCCGTCGCGCTCGACGGTGCGGCTGATGCCGCCGACGACGTCGGTGGCCTCCAGCACGACGGCCGGAACACCCGCCTTGCCGAGCTCGTAGGCGGCGGTCAGGCCGGCCGGGCCGGCGCCGATGACGACGACGGGCTCCGGGCTCGACACGCACGCTCCAGTCTGTAGGGGCTCCGAGGACGGCTTCCCGATCCCGGGCCCGCCAACCTCCGGTGCGTCCCCGGTCAGGGGACGTACAGGTGCAGGAACGCCATCGTGGCGTACGCACCCAGCACCAAGGGGGCCACGACCATGGTAATGGAGCGCAGTCGTGACAGCCCTGTGACGATTGCCGCACCGAGCAGCAGCGGGACGGCGACGCCGGTGTACCGCTCGAAGCTGGTCATGTCACGGGCGGTCAGGGCCAGCAGCAGCGTCGCGGCCGTCAGCACCCCCCACGACAGGGGCAGCCGACCGGAGGCGACCAGCCGCCAGACCACGACCGACAGCCCCAGGGCCAGCGCGGCCCACAGCACGTGCAGGCCGGACCCCTGCAGGTCGCCGGCGGCCAGCCCCCGGGCGGCGGCGAGGACGCCGGGGACCGGGTCGACGAAGGTCCCACCCCGCAGCGTCGGGTCGACCTGCGCCGAGAACGGCAGCAGCGGGTCGCCGAACCGCAGGCCCACCCAGCCCAGGTAGCCGGCGAGTCCGACGACCGGGGCGACGACGGCGGCGGCCCGGGCGGCCAGCTCGGCACGACCCACCCCGGGCAGCCCCGGGCCGCCTCGGCGAGCACCACCGCTGCGACCACGACCCCGGGCGGGCGCAGGGCGCCCACCAGCAGGCCCAGGCCTGCCACCCACGTCCAGCGGCGGTCGCGGGCGGCCAGCAGCAGCGCGCACACCAGGGCGCCGTACAGCGGCTCGGTGTAGCCCATCACGTTCACGAACGCGGCGGGCGCCAGGGCGGCCGCCCACACCGCACGGTCGGCGACCGCCTGGCCGAACCCCTCGCGCAGCACCAGGCGGTGAAGAAGCAGCGCGAACACCAACGCCCCCGCGTTGGCGAGCACCAGCAGCGCCACACCGGCCGCACCGGGGAACGGGGCCAGGACCCGGGCGAGCAGCGGGAGCAGCGGGAAGAACCGGAGCGCCTCGGCCGGGAGGTCGGCGTACCCGCGCTCGGCGATCCGCAGGTACCACTTGGCGTCCCAGCCGAGCAGCCCCTCGGTGCGCAGGTCGCCGTCGGCGGCGTGCAGCACCTGGGCCAGGCCCAGGGCCAGCAGCACCACGACCCGCGCCGCCAGCCAGGACAGCAGCACCGGCCGCCACGGCTGAGCCCTGAGCCCGGCCCGCAGACGCGCCGGTGTGCCGGTCCACGGCGCGGTCGCCGCGGGCCGGTACGGGCGCGGCGCGGCCGAGACGGGCATCATGGCAGCGTATGAGCACCGGGCAGATCACGCCGACCCGGCCACCGGCGAGTCCCGCGGCCCTGCGCGCGGCGCGGCGCCTGCGGCCGGGCGCCGTGCTGGTCGCGGTCGGGGTCGCCCTGGGGGTGCTGGCGCGGCTGTACTCCCCCAGCGCCCTGTGGCTGGACGAGGCGCTGTCGGTCGGGATCGCCACCCGGCCGGTGCCGGAGCTGCTCTCGGCGCTGCGGTCGGACGGCTCGCCGCCGCTGTACTACCTGCTGCTGCACGCCTGGGCCGGGCTGGTCGGCAGCGGGGACCTGGCGGTCCGGTCCCTGTCGACGGCCTTCTCGCTGGCCGCGCTGCCGGCCGCCTGGCTGGCCGGGCGCCGGCTCGGCGGAGCCGCGGCCGGCCGGGCGGCGCTGCTGCTGCTGGCGGTCAGCCCGTTCGCCGTCCGGTACGCCACCGAGGCGCGGATGTACGCGCTGGTGCAGCTGCTCGCCGTCGCCGGGGTGCTGGCGGTGCTCCGGGCGCTGGAGCGCCCGACGGTCACCCGGCTGCTGCCGGTGTCGCTGCTCGCCGGGCTGCTGGCGCTGAGCCACTACTGGGCGCTGTTCCTGCTGGCTGCGGGCGCGGCCCTGCTGCTGCTGCTCGCCACCCGCGGGCCGGGGCCGGCGGCCCGCACCCCGGCGGCCCGCACCCTGGTCGCGCTCCTCGGCGGCGGCGTGCTGTTCCTGCCCTGGCTGCCGACGTTCGCCTTCCAGGTGCAGCGCACCGGGACCCCTGGGCGCCGGCCCCGGTGCTCGTGGACGCCTGGTACACCCTGACCGGCTGGTCCGGCGGCGGGAACGGCGCCGCCGTCGTGCTCACCCTGCTGCTGGCCGGCCTCGTCGTGCTGGCGCTGCTCGGCCGCCGCACCGGCAGCGCGGTGCTCCTGACCGGCCGACCCGACCGCACGGCGCTGGCGCTGCTCGCCGTGTCGCTCGGCACCGTGCTGCTCGGGCTGGTCGCTGCCGTGCTGGTCGGCGCCGGGTTCGCGGTCCGCTACAGCTCGGTCGCCCTGGTGCCCGGCCTGCTGCTGGCGGCGCTCGGCATCCGGGCCCTGCCGCCACGTGGCCGGGCCACGGTGCTGGCGCTGGCCTCGGTCGCCGGGCTGCTCAACGCCCTGCCGCAGCTGACCGACACGGGCCGCACGCAGGCCGCCGTCACCGCGGCGGCGGTGCGCCGCGCGCTGGCGCCGGGCGACGTCGTGGCGTACTGCCCGGACCAGCTGGGACCGGCGGTCAGCCGGCTGCTGCCACCCGGCACGGACCAGGTCGTCTACCCGAGCTTCGCCCCGCCCGAGCTCGTCGACTGGGTCGACTACGGCGAGCGCAACGCCGCCGCGTCACCGAGCGCGTTCGCGCGCGAGCTGGCCGGGCGCACCGACGGCGCCGTCTGGCTGGTCAGCGCCGGCGGCTACCTCACGCTCGGGCGGCAGTGCGAGCAGGTCGCCCGCGTGCTGGAGAGCCTGCGCGGCGAGGGCGTGCTCATCTCCAGCCGGAACGGCCGGTACGCCGAGCAGCAGGACGTCGTCCGCTACGACGCGCCCGCCGACGCGTCCGGCTGAGCCGCCCGCGCACCGACCGGACGGCTCCCGGACAGCCGGCTCCGCAGCGCGGCGCCTGCGACGACGAGCGCCGCCAGCCCGTACGACAGGCGTCCGACGGCGACCGCCGGGCCGTCCAGGATGGTCGCGAAGAACAGCGGGTAGGCCGCGGCGGTCAGCGGCAGGGCCCACCAGTCGCCGGTGAGCACCAGCAGCGCCAGCAGCAGCAGGGCGTACCAGGGCTGCACCGGCGTGGCCAGCAGCAGGACGCCGGCCAGCAGCCGGACCCCGGCGTGCGGCAGCGGCAGCGGACGGCGCAGCAGCCGGACCAGCAGCGCTGCCAGCGCGAGCCCGGCGACCACCGTCGCCGCGGTCCCGGACAGCCCCAGCATCCCGACCAGCAGGTACCGGGTGCCCTCGCCGTACCGCTCCTCCTGCAGGTAGCCCGGCAGGTACCCGAGCACCTGCACGCCGACGGCCAGCACGTGCGGCAGGTAGGCCAGCCCGGCGAGCGCCCCGGCCACCCCGACCACCCGCCACCACGCGCCGCGGTGGCGCAGCAGCAGCGCCAGCAGCAGGCCCGGGTAGATCTTGACCAGCGCGGCGGCCGCCAGGCCGGCCGCGGACCACCCGGGCCGGCGCTCCCCGGCCGCGACCGCCCCGAGGACCAGCAGCACCGCGAGCACGTCGACGTGGGCGTTCTGCACGGCCTCCAGCACCGCGACCGGGGCGAGCGCGTAGACGGCCACCGCCCGCGGGTCGCGGCCGGCCCGGCGCAGCAGCGCCAGCAGCGCGGCGAGCACCGCCAGGTCCAGCCCCAGGCCGGCGAGCGCGTACCCCCGGTCCTGCGCGGACATCGGGACCACCTGGTGCTCCAGCCAGAACCAGGCCTCGGCCACCGGCGGGTAGATCGTGGGCACGTTCGCGCGGTTCAGCAGCGTCTCGCGCGGCTCCCCGGCGAGCTCGGCCGGCCACAGCCAGGGATCGCGCAGGAACCGCAGCTCGTCCGCCTCGGGCGGGTAGCGGTAGGGGTCGATCCCGGCGGACTGCACGACCCCGTCCCAGGCGTAGCGGTACAGGTCGTCCGAGAGCGGCGCCTTCTCCGAGATCGACCCGAGCCGCAGGAGCACGGCCAGCGCGAGCACCGTGACGACGGCGACCCGTCGCGGCAGCGCCCAGACGCAGGCCAGCGCCGCCGCGTAGGCGACCCACATCCCGGCCACCTCGGTGAACAGCAGCCAGCGCCGCTCGAGGATGCCGCCGGGCAGTGCGGTGCGGGCGGCGAGCCAGGTCTCGACGAGCCCGGCCAGCAGCAGGCCGGCGAGGGCGAACCGGGAACGCGTCGTCACGGCGCTCCCTCCCGACGGGCGCCCGGCCGGTCCCGACCCCGGAAGCCTAGGCCGCCGAACCGGCACCGAACGTGACGGTTCGTCTCGCCCCGTGACTCAGGTCACAGCAACCGACCCATCCGATCAGGCCGCTGGCACGAAGGCCTGGGTAAGAACGACCCGAATCCCCCGACCCCGGAAGGAACCACCCCCATGGCTTCCACCAAGCTCAACGCCGCCGTCCTCGGCAGCGTCCTCGCCCTGTCGCTCGCCGCCTGCGGCAGCAACGACGCCGAGACCGGCACCGCCACCCCGACCACCGCGGAGACCACGTCCTCCGCGCCGGCCGCCTCGAGCAGCCCCGTCGTCCTCGCGGACCTCAAGGACCTGTCGAAGGGCGAGAGCACCACCGTCACCCTCGACCCGGCCTTCCTCAAGGGCATCACCGACCTGCAGGTCACCCCGGGCGTCGTCGGCGAGACCAAGCTGACCGACGGCAAGCTCATCTTCCCGATCACCGGCGGCTCGGCCACCCTGTACAAGCAGGGCACCACCGGCTCCGGCCCGTTCATCGTCGGCGTCATCAAGCACGACGGCCAGGGCATCACGCTGGCCGCGGGCGGCAAGACCGTCGAGCTGAAGAACTTCGACGTGGACGCCGGCAAGTCCGAGATCCGCACCGACATCTCCGTCGACGGCGCGACGTTCGGCGACGACGTCCCGACCTTCATCGCGGACGGCACCAACCTCAACTACCCGCCGACCACCGAGGGCAACAACGCCATCCTCGAGGGCACCGAGGTCAAGCTGACCGCCGGCGCGGCCGCCGCCCTGAACAAGGTCTTCGGCGTCACCGCCTTCACCGAGGGCTTCCCGATCGGCGTCGCGAAGATCGCTGTCGCGACCAGCTAGTCGTACGCCGAACGCAGGGCGCGGCCGGGGACTCCCGACCGCGCCCTGCGTCGTCCCGGCACCGCCGGGACAGCGAGACCTCCGGGACAGCGGGCGCCGCGTGCCCCGAGGACACTGACCATGGGCCCAACGGCCCGCCGCCGGCGACCTGTCGCGACCGGCCGATCCGCAAGGAGTGCCGTGCGCGCCCAGCTGCTGGTCCTGGCCAAGCAACCGCTGCCCGGCCGGGCCAAGACCCGGCTCAGCCCTGCCCTGGGACCCGAGGGCGCGGCGGCGGTCGCCCGGGCGGCGCTGCTCGACACGCTGGACGCGGTCGCTGCGGTCTCGGGCGTCGCGCGCACCATCGTCCTGGACGGCCGCCCCGACGGGCTCGTCCCGGCCGGCTTCGCGGTGCTGCCGCAGTCCGGCGGACCGCTCGGCGCGCGCCTGGCGGCGGCCTTCGACGCGGCCTGGGACGCCCGGCCGCTGCCGATGCTGCTGATCGGCATGGACACCCCCCAGGTGCGTCCCGACATGCTGGAGGCGGCCCTGTCCGCCCTGCTCGCGCCCGGCGCGGACGCGGTCCTCGGTCCGGCCGAGGACGGCGGCTGGTGGGCGCTGGGCCTGCGCCGGCCACGGGCCGGGCTGTTCGACGGGGTACCGATGTCGACCGACCGGACCGGCGCGGCGCAGGCTGACCGGATGCGGGCCCTCGGACTGACGCCGACTCCCCTGCCGGCGCTGCGCGATCTCGACGAGATCGCCGACCTGCACGCCGTCGCCGCCCTGCAGCCGGCCACCGCCCGGGTCGCCCTGCTGGTCGCCGGTCTCGACCGGAGCGCGGCGTGACCAGCCCGCCGGAGGTCGCCGAGCTTCCCGGGACCGGCGCACTGGACGCCTGCAGCCCGCTGGACGTGTACGGCGAGGACCTGCTGCACGCGGTGTCCGGAAGCGCCGCCGCGAACCTGGCTGCGCGAGCAGGACGGCCGGGCGCAGCTGTTGGACCTCCCCCGCTGGACGCAGGCGCCGGACGCCGCCGACGCGGCGCTGCTGGACCGCTGCACCGACCCGACGCTCGACCTCGGCTGCGGGCCGGGCCGGCTGACCCGGGCGCTCGTCGGGCGGGGCCGGTCCTGCCTGGGCGTCGACATGGCGCCGGTCGCCGTGGCGCTGGCCCGGACCGGCGGCATGCCGGTGCTGCACGCCTCGGCCTTCGACGCCGTCCTGGACGACACCCGGTGGGCCACGGTGCTGCTCGCCGACGGCAACATCGGCATCGGCGGGGACGCCGTCGCGCTGCTGCGCCGCTGCCGGGGCCTGCTGCTGCCGGCCGGGCAGGTGCTCGTCGAGCTGGACCCGCCCGGCAGGCCCACCCGGACGGTGCGGGTTCGGATCGAGTCGAGCCGCGGCCGTACCAGCAGCTGGTTCCCGTGGGCGCACGTCGGCGTCGACGACATCGGCGCGGTCGCCGCCGAGGCCGGTCTGGGCACCCCGGAGCTCTGGCAGCTCGCCGGCCGCTGGTTCGCCCGGCTGCAGGGTCTCGGCGGGGCCGACGGATGAGCGCCGACGACCGCGCGACGGCGGTCCGCCACGGAGCACCCGCCCGGCTCTGGCAGGCCGTGGAGCGGGCCCGGCCTCCGGGGCCGCTGTTCCGGGGCTCGCTGTTCCGCAGCCCGCTGCGCGGCCCGTGGCTGACCTCGGTGTTCGCCGCGGTCCTGCTCGTCGGGCTGCCGATCCTGCTCGTCACCGGGTTGCTGAGCTATGCGGCCTACGAGCCGCGGTTCCCCGGCAACGCGTTCCCCGCCGACCCCGGCCTGCTGCGGCTGCCCTACTTCGCCTGGCCGACGTCGCCCGGCGTGGCTGTACCGGCTGAACCAGGGCCTGCACGTCGGGCTCGGGCTGGCCCTGGTGCCGGTCGTGCTGGCCAAGCTCTGGTCGGTCATGCCGAAGCTGTTCGCGTGGCCGCCGGCCCGCTCGGCGGCCCAGGCGCTCGAGCGGGCCAGCCTGCTGCTGCTGGTCGGCAGCATCCTGTTCGAGCTCGCCACCGGCGTGCTGAACATCCAGTACTGGTACGTGTTCCGGCTTCGACTTCTACACCGCGCACTACTACGGGGCGTGGGTGTTCCTCGGCGTCCTTCGCGCTGCACGTCGGGCTGAAGCTCCCGACGATGCGGCGGTCGCTGCGGAGCCGGTCGCTGCGGGCCGAGCTGCGCACCCCGCTGGCGCGCACCGAGCCCGAGCCGCCGGACGAGCACGGCCTGGTGTCCCCCGACCCCGCCGCCCCGACGATCAGCCGGCGGGGCGCGCTCGCCCTGGTCGGCGGCGGCAGCGCCGTGATCACCCTGGTCAGCCTCGGCCAGACGGTCGGCGTGCGCGGCGACGGCGCTGCTCTCCCCGCGCGGCCAGTCGTACGGGGACGGGCCGACCGACTTCCAGGTCAACCGGACCGCCCGGGCCGCGCAGATCACCCCGGCGCTCGTCGAGGGCTGGACGCTGACGCCTGCGCGGCGGACCGGAGACGGTCGTCCTGGACCGGGCGCAGCTGCTGGCGCATGCCGCTGCACACCGCGGAGCTGCCGATCGCGTGCGTGGAGGGCTGGTCGACGGTGCAGACCTGGACCGGCGTCCGGCTGCGCGACCTGGTGGCCCTGGCCGGGCTGCCCGACCCGGCGTCCGGCACGGTCCGCTCGCTCGAGCCGCAGGGGGCGTTCTCCCGCGCGACGCTGTCCCGCGGCCAGCTGTCCGCCCCGGACTCGCTGCTGGCGCTGCAGGTCAACGGGGTCGACCTGTCGCCGGACCACGGCTTCCCGGCCCGCGTCATCGTCCCGGCCGCGCCCGGCGTGCACAACACCAAGTGGGTCCGCGAGATCGAGCTGCGGGCATGACCGGGTTCCGCCGCGCGTACGGCGCCGGGCCGCTGCACCTGCTCGCCCTGCTGGGCTGCTTCGGCCTGGCCGGGGCCGCCGCCCTGCAGGTGTCCGACGACCCGCTGCCGGCTGCGCTACGCGGCCTGGTTCGTCGGCGCGGCGATCGCGCACGACCTGGTGCTGTTCCCGCTGTACGCGCTGCTCGACCGCAGCGCCGGCAGCCTGCTGCACCGGCGGCGCCGCCCGGCGCCGGGCTCGGTCAACTACGTCCGGGTGCCGGCGCTGCTGTCCGGGCTGCTGCTGCTGGTCTTCTCGCCGGTCATCCTCCAGCGGTCCGAGCCGGCGTACGGCGCGGCCACCGGGCTCGACCAGGATCCCTACCTGGGCCGCTGGCTGGCGATCAGCGGCACGCTGTTCCTCGTGTCGGCGGTGCTGTACGCGCTACGTGGCCGGCGCCCCGGGCCCTGAGCCGCTGCGCGCCCGGTCGACGTCGTCCAGCACCCGGCGCATGTCCCGGACCGCCCGCAGCGTCCCGCGGACCGTCCCGGTGACCTTCGAGCGCCCGGTCCGCGGCAGGTAGGGCACGTCGACCTCCCGCACCCGCCAACCGGCGCGGCCCGCCGCCAGCACCATCTCCAGGGGGTAGCCGAACCGGCGGTCCTGCAGGTCCAGGGCGAGCAGCGCGCTGCGCCGCGCGGCCCGCATCGGGCCGAGGTCGCGCAGCACGTACGGGGTGCGCCGACGCAGCGCCCGGGCCAGCACGGCGTTGCCCGCCCGGGCGTGCGGCGGCCAGGCGCCGAGCGTGGTCGGGCGGCGCCGGCCGAGCACCAGGTCCAGCTCCCCGGCCAGCACCGGGTCGGCGACCCGCGGCAGGTCCCGCGGGTCGAGCGAGCCGTCGGCGTCGAGGAAGCAGACCACGTCGTCCGCCGGGTCGGCGGCCAGCAGGCCGGCGTGGCAGGCCGCCCCGAAGCCGCGCGGAGAGGCGTCGACGACGAGCGCGCCGTGCTCGCGGGCCACGTCCGCCGAGCCGTCGCTGCTGCCGTTGTCGGCCACGACCGCCCGGTAGCCGGGCGGCAGCCGGGACAGCACCCAGGGCAGCGCCGCCGCCTCGTCCAGCGTCGGCAGGACGACGTCAGGCACCGGCGGCCCGCAGCGGCGCCGTGGCGAAGTCGCGCATCCCCTCCGCGAAGTCGACCTGCGCCGTGAAGCCGAGCTCGTCGCGCGCCCGCTGCGGCGACGGCGACGACGTGCCGCACGTCGCCGAGCCGGTACTGCCCGGTGACCACCGGTGCCGGCCCGTCGCGCGGCGATCAGCGGCTGGCCACGTCGGCGATGGTGTGCGGGGTCCCGCTCGCCACGTTGTACGCCGTCAGCGCGCGCCGGCCGTGCCCGGCGCCGAGCGCCAGCAGGTTGGCCCGGGCCACGTCGCGCGACGTGCACGAAGTCGCGCTGCTGGCCGCCGTCCTCGAACACCCGCGGCGCGCTCGCCGCGCTCGAGCGGCGCTGCGGAACAGGCGACGCCACCCCGGCGTACGGCGTGTCCTTCGGCATGTACGGGCCGTACACGTTGTGGTAGCGCAGCGCCACCGCGCTGCCGCCGGCGGCCGCGCCCAGGCCGCGGCGAGGTGCTCCTGCGCCACCTTGGTCGCGGCGTAGACGCTGCGCGGGTCCAGCGGCGCGTCCTCGGGAACCAGCCCCCACGCCAGGTCCCGGCCGCAGCGCCGGGCAGGGTGGCTCGAAGCCGCCCGCCGCGAGGTCGTCCTCGGCGCGCGGGCGCGGGCGGACGTCGCCGTGCTCGGCGCAGCGTAACGACCCTCCCCGTAGACGACCATCGAGCTGGCGAGCACGAGCCGGTCGATCCCGGCGCGGTCCATCGCGGCCAGCAGCGCGGCGGTGCCGAGGTCGTTGATCCCGACGTAGCAGCGGCAGGTCCTGCAGGTCCAGCCCCAGCCCGACGATCGCGGCCTGGTGGCAGACCGCGTCGACCCCGTCGAGCACCCCGGCGGGCAGCTCCCGCACGTCGCCCAGGACCCGCTCGGCCCGGGGGTCGAGGTGCGCCGGCCAGCCGCCGGGGTGCACCTCGGGGAGCAGGCGCGTCGAGGACGCGCACCTCGTGGCCGGCGTCGAGCAGGGCCGCGACGACCGCCGCCGCCGATGAAGCCGGCGCCGCCGGTGACCAGGACCCTCACCCGACGAGCCTGCCACGACCGCCGTAGCGTCGCTCGCATGACCGACCCGCTCTCCCTCGGTGACGACCTGCGCGCCTTCGTCGACGCCTCGCCCTCCCCGTCGCACGCGGTCGGCGGAGATCGCCCGGCGGCTGGCGGCCGGCGGGCTTCCGCGAGCTGGACGAGCGGACTGCTGGGACGCTGGCCCCGGGCGACGCGCGCTTCGCGCGTGCGCGACGGCGGCAGCGTGGTGGCCGTTCCGGGTGGGCATCGGAGCCGGTCGCCCGAGGCGGGGCTGCGGATGGTCGGCGCGCACACCGACTCCCCCACGTTCAAGGTGCGCCCGCGCTTCGACGTCCGGCAGGCCGGCTACCGGCTGGTCGGGGTCGAGCCGTACGGCGGCGGGCTGTGGCACACCTGGCTGGACCGCGAGCTGACGGTCGCCGGCCGGCTCGCGCTGCGCGGTGGGACGACGGCGCTGGTCCGGCTGCCCGGTGCGCCGCTGCGGCTGCCGTCGCTGGCGATCCACCTGGACCGCTCGGTGCGGGAGGGCCTGACCCTGGACCCGCAGCGTCACCTGCGGCCGGTGTGGGGCTCGGACCTGGGCACCGAGCCGGGCCTGCTGCGAGGCGCTCGCGGCCGCGGCCGGCGTCGCCGCCGGCGACGTCGTGGGCCACGACCTGGTGCTCGCCGACACCCAGCCGGCCGCGCGCGGCCGGGGCCGACGGCAGCTGGATCGCCGCGCCCCGGCTGGACGACCTGGCCTGCTGCCACTCCGGGCTGCTGGCGCTGCTGGCGTGCCGACGGTGGCGCGGCACACCCAGGTGCTGGTCTGCAACGACCACGAGGAGGTCGGCAGCGGCTCGGCGTCGGGGGCGCGCGGGGTCGTTCCTGGAGGACGTCATCGGCCGGCTGGCGGCGGCGACCCGAGCCGCAGGCCGTCGCCCGGACGATCGCCCGCGTCCGGCTGGTCTGCGCCGACATGGCGCACGCCGTGCACCCGACCCGGTCCGACCGGCACGAGCCCGCGCACCAGCCCGTGCTGGGCGGCGGGCCGGTGCTCAAGCTGAACGCCAACCAGGCCTACGCGACGGACGCGGTGAGCGGCGGCTGGTTCACCGAGCGGTGCGACGACGCCGGGGTGCCGGTCCAGCACTTCGTCACCCGCGCCGACCTGCCGTGCGGCTCGCACCATCGGCCCGCTGACCGCGACCCGGCTGGGCCTCGTCGACGGTCGACGTCGGCGCGCCGCAGCTGGCGATGCACTCGGTGCCGCGAGCTGGCCTCGGCCGCGGACGTCCCGCTGATGGTCGCGCGCGCTGACGGCCTGCCTGGAGGGCTGACCGGCCGGGCGGGCCGGACCCGGCTGATCCGGAGGTCGCGCTCATGAGACCCATCCGTCCGGTCCGAGGCGGCGGCCGTCCTTGAGGCGGATCGTGCGGCCGCCGTCGTGCAGGTCGGCGTGGCTGGCGGAGCAGAGCAGGACGGTGTCGTCCAGCCGGGTGGTGCCGGCCCGGCTCCACGGGGTGGCGTGGTGGGGATGCAGCACCGCGCCGGGATCCCGGCTGGAGCGGGTGCAGCCGGCGGCCTGGCAGTGCCCGCCGGTCTGGGCGTACAGGGCCCGGCGTTCGTGGGCCTTCAGGGTCCGGGCGGTGTGGCTGGTCTCCAGGACCCGGCCGCCGAGGCTCAGGACCAGCCGGTGAATCGCGGCCGCGCAGCCCTGCCGGCGGACCAGCTCGACCGGCAGGCTCGCGCCGGACGCGCCGCGGGCCGGCAGCGACCCGGGCCGGCCCTCCAGGGTGGCGGCCGGGACGGTGATCAGGATCTGGACCGGCTTGTCCCGCAGCCCACCCAGGCCGGCGGACAGGTACCGGCTCAGGGCGCCGGACAGCGCGTCGTGCCACCGCTCGGCGCGGCTGCGGGGCCGGGTGCACGAGGACAGCTCGGCGTCCGGGTCGAACGGCTCCAGACTCTGCGCGCGCCGCTCCGCGGCGGCAGCGGTCCACGTACGGCCGCAGCCGGCTCAGTGCCGCCTGCACCCGACCCACCGCCGCCGGACCGAGCCGGCCGGCCGCCAGCTCCCCGGCCACGACCGGCGAGCCGGCCAGCCGACGGGCCACCGCAAGGTGCGACGCCGACAGGTCGAGCTCCTGCTCCCGCAGCCACGACCCGGTCGACCGGGCCCCGGCCTCCCGGTGCAGCCCGCGAGCCTCGACCTCGGCGACCGTCCGGATGAGGACGGCCTGCAGGACCTGCTCGGCCTCCAGCAGCACGCGGACCGCCGCCAGCACCTGCTCCCCGTCCAGCCCGCCCGGCTGCCACCGCCGCACCGCCGGCAGCGCCGCCCGCAGGGCCAGCAGCTCGGCGGGCAGCGCCAGCGGGCTCACCGGCCCGGGCCGTTCACCCCGGGCGCGGCCCACTCGCCGTGGGAAGGAGAAGCAGTCGAATCGAACACGCGTTCGAGACTAGGGAGCCGCGGCCGTCCCGACCGGGCGCGATCGGGAGGTTGTGGACGCCACCAGGGGCTGTGGAGGACGACGGAACGACCGGATCAGCCGCTGCTCTGCGGACGAAGCAGCCCGCCGCCACCCCGGCCCGGCTCAGGCCGGCTCGGCCTGCCGTGCCAGCGCGGTCAGCCGCGACACCGCCCGCAGGTACTTCTTGCGGTACCCGCCGGACAGCAGCTCGTCCGGGAACAGGGCGTCGAGCGCGACGCCGCTGGTCACCACCGGCACGTCCCGGTCGTAGAGCCGGTCGGCCAGCACCACCAGCCGCAGCGCGGCGCTCTGGTCGCTCACCGGGTGCACGCCCGCCAGGCAGACCAGCTCGACGCCGTCGACGAGGGCGCCGTACCGGCTCGGGTGCAGCGACGACAGGTGCGCGAGCACGTCGTCGAAGCGGTCGTACGACGCGCCGGGGGCCTGCGCGCGCCGCTCCAGCTCGTCCTCGTCGACCGGGGGCGGCGCGGCCGGCAGCCCGCGGTGCCGGTAGTCCTCCCCGTCGATCCGCAGCGGCGCGAAGTGCGCCGACAGGCCCTGGATCTCCCGCAGGAAGTCGGCAGCGGCGAACCGCCCCTCCCCCAGCGACCCGGGCAGGGTGTTGGAGGTGGCGGCCACCTTGACCCCGGCGTCGACGAGCTTGCCGAGCAGCGTCGACACCAGCACGGTGTCGCCCGGGTCGTCGAGCTCGAACTCGTCGATGGCGAGCAGCCGGTGACCCGACAGCGCCTCGACCGTCCGGCCGAAGCCCAGCGCCCCGACCAGGTGGGTCAGCTCGACGAACGTGCCGTACGCCCGCGGCTCCGGCGCCGCGTGCCACAGCGACGCCAGCAGGTGCGTCTTGCCGACCCCGTACCCGCCGTCGAGGTAGACCCCGGCGGGGCCGTTCGACCGCGGCCCGCCCGAACCACCGGCGGGGCGGCGGCGCGAGCGTGCCCGCGAAGTCCTGCAGCGCCGCCACCGCCTGCGCCTGCGAGGGTTGCTCGGGGTCCGGCAGGTAGGTCCCGAACCGGACGTCGTCGAAGCGCGGCGGCGGTACCAGCCCGGACACGAGCGTGTCGGGCGGGACCTCCGGGGAGCGGTCGGTCAGCGAGATCGGCACGTCCGGCAGGCTAGGACGCGGGCTCAGCCGCTCCCGGACTCCCCTTCGGTGTCCTGCCCGACGTCGGCGTCCGGGTCGGCGTCGACGGACTCCTTCGCGGCGGTGGCGGTGCCACCCGGGTCGGCGTACGTCGTGCCCGGGCTGTCGTCCCCCGGGCTGAACTCGTCGGCGGTCTTGCCGGTGGCGGACAGGCCGGCACCTTCCAGGGCGGGGTCGGGCTGCGAGTCGGTCATGCCTGCGCTCCTACCCCGCAGGACGGCCGGTTCAACGACCGTCCCGCTCGACCGACTGGACGACCACCACGACGTCGCCGCGGCGCAGCGGCTCCACCTCCGGCGACGTGAACGGCAGGGTGTGCCCGCCGCGGACCACGGCCAGCACCGACTCGGGCAGGTCCCGGCAGCTCGCCCCGACCTCGGCCTCGGTCACCGGCCGGGTCGCCAGGCCCAGACCGGTACCGGGCTCGAGCAGGTCCGCCAGCACCGCGACGGTGTCCGGTGAGGAGGCGGCGACCCCCAGCAGGCGACCGGCGGCCTCGCTGCTGAGCACCACCCGGTCGGCCCCGCTGCGGCGTACCAGCGGCGCGTTCTCCGCCTCCCGCACGGCCGCGACCACGTGCGCGCCGTGGTTGGCCGCCCGGACCGTCAGGGTCACCAGCACCGCCGTGTCGTCGCGGGGCACCGCGACCAGCACGGACCGCGCCGAGCCCACCTCGGCCTTGGCGAGCACCTCTCCGCGGGTGCCGTCCCCGTGCACGGCGGCGAGGCCGTCCGACCTGGCGTCCTCGATCCGCCCGGCATCGGGGTCGATGACGACGACGTCCTTGGGGTCCAGCCCGCCCTCCAGCAGCGCGCGCACCGCGCTGCGGCCCTTGGTCCCGTACCCGACGACGACGGTGTGCTCGGTCAACGACCATCTCCAACGGCTCTGCCGCAGCTGCTCGCGGGTGCGTTCGGTGAGGACCTCCAGCGTGGTCCCCACCAGGATGATCAGGAACAGGATGCGCAGCGGCGTGACCAGCAGGATGTTCACCAGGCGGGCCTGGTCGCTGGCCGGGACGATGTCCCCGTAGCCGGTCGTGGAGAGGCTGACCGTCGCGTAGTAGAACGCGTCGAGCAGGTCGACGGAGCCGTCGAAGGAGTCCCGGTAGCCGGCCCGTCCGGTCCAGACCACCAGCGCGACGGCGACCAGCGTGAGCAGCGCGATCAGCAGCCGGCGCAGGACGCTGCGCACCGGGCCGCGCACGTCGCGGGGCAGCACCACCGCGCTGTCGGCCCGCAGCGGGACGGGCCGCAGCCCACGTCGCCGTGCCACCCCCGCCCCCCTCCACCGGTTCCCGGAGGCAGCCTGTCACCGACGCCTCGGGGGTCGGCCCTAGGGTCCACGTCATGACGACACCCGTGGCAGGAGCCGACCCCTCGATCGTCGGGCCGTACCTGGCCCGCGTCCTCGACGACGCGGCATGGGAGCAGCCCGAGGTCACCCTGATCGCCGGTGGAAAGAGCAACCTCACGTACCGCGTCGACGGCAAGAGCGGCTCGGTGGTGCTGCGCCGGCCGCCGCTGGGTCACGTGCTGCCGACCGCGCACGACATGGGCCGTGAGTACACCGTGATGGCGGCGCTGCAGGGCACCCCGGTGCCGGTGCCCCGGATGCTGCACCAGTGCACCGACCCGGAGGTGCTCGGCCAGCCGTTCTACGTGATGGAGCTCGTCGAGGGCCACGTCTGCCGCAACAGCCTGCCGCCGGGGTACGCCGACCGGCCCGAGCAGCGCCGGGCCATCGGCGAGGGCCTGGTGGCGGTCCTGGCCGACCTGCACGCCGTCGACCCGGAGCAGGTCGGTCTCGGCGGCTTCGGCCGACCGGACGGCTACCTGACGCGGCAGGTCGCCCGCTGGGGCAAGCAGTGGAACGCGACCCGGATCGAGGGCCACGAGGAGCTCGACGTGCTGGCGCAGGAGCTGGCCGCCAGCATCCCGGCGAGCACCAGGACCGGCATCGTGCACGGCGACTACCGGCTGGACAACACGCTGCTGCACCCGACCGAGGTCGGCCGGGTCGCGGCCGTCCTGGACTGGGAGATGTCCACCCTGGGCGACCCGATGGCCGACCTCGGCATCCTGCTCGTCTACTGGTCGCAGGCCGACGACAGCGGCGACCGCGACAACACCGCGGTGATCCCCGCCGCGACGGTGCTGCCCGGCTTCCCGACCCGCGCCGAGGTCGCCGAGCTGTACGCGGCCCGGACCGGCGCGGACCTGACGGACCTGCCCTGGTGCGAGGCCTTCGGGTTCTTCAAGCTGGCCGTGGTCTGCGCCGGGATCGTCGCGCGGGTCCGCGGCGGGGCGATGGTCGGCGACGGCTTCGACGGCATCGAGGGCCGGATCGCTCCGCTGGTCGAGATGGGCCGGGCGACCCTCGCGGACGGCACGCTGCGCTAGTGCGCGCCGGGCCGGCCGACCTCGAGCTGCTCGGCGAGGCCGTCCGTTCCCTGCGCCGCGGCCTGGGGCCCCCGCTGCACCCGGCGGCGGCGGCGGTGCGCACCGCGAGCGGCCGGGTCGTCACCGGCCTGGGGCTCGGCAACCGCTGCCCCGAGCCGGTCGCGGTCGGCGCCGCGCTGGCGCTCGGCGAGCGGGTGGCGGTGCTCGCGGCCGTCCGGCACGTCGACGCCGACACCACCCGGGTCAGCCCGCCGTGCCCGGCCTGCCGGGACCTGCTGCGCGAGCACGCCCCGGCGGTGAAGGTGCTGCACCTGGCCGACGGTCTGCACGTGTCAGGCGTCGACGCGCTGCCCTGAGGCCGCCCGGCGCACCTGCAGCGCCCACAGCACGAGCGGCACCTGCAACGGCAGCCGGGCGTACGCCAGCGCGCGGTCGAGCCCGCCTGAGGCGTCCAGCGCCATCTGCAGGTTCGCCGGGAGCACCGCGACGAACAGCGCCGCGGTCGCGAGGGCGCCGGCGCGCCGGGTCGCCGGTGTGGCGACGGCCGCCGCGCAGGCCAGCTCGACGACCCCGCTGGCCAGCGTCCACAGCCGCGGGGCCGGCAGGAACGACGGCACGATCGCGTCGTACGGGCCCGGCAGCACCAGGTGCAGGGTCCCGGCCCCGGCGAGCAGCGCGGCCAGCAGGTACGGCGAGGCGGTCCGCCACCGGCCGACCCTCGACGTCGCCGGCACGCCTGGACCCTCCCCCGGCCCGCCGCCGGCGAACCGGCGGACCCGGGTGCCGAGCGCGACCCGGGGGCACACTGCGGGGGTGCAGCTGCCCGTGATGCCCCCCGTCAAGCCGATGCTCGCCAAGTCCGTGCCGTCCGTGCCCGAGGGCGACTACCTCTACGAGCCGAAGTGGGACGGCTTCCGCTGCCTGGTCTTCCGGGACGGCGAGGAGGTGGAGCTCGGCAGCCGCAACGAGAAGCCGCTCACCCGGTACTTCCCGGAGGTGGTCGCCGCGGTCCGCGACAACCTCCCGCAGCGGTGCGTCGTGGACGGTGAGATCGTCATCGCGGCCGGCGCCGGCCTGGACTTCGAGGCGCTGCTGCAGCGCATCCACCCGGCGGCCTCCCGGGTCGACCTGCTGGCGGGCAGCACCCCGGCCTCGTTCGTCGCCTTCGACCTGCTGGCGCTCGGGGACGAGGACCTCACCGGCCGGCCGTTCGCCGAGCGCCGTGCCCTGCTCGAGCAGGCGCTGGCCACCGCCCGGCCGCCGGTGCACCTCACCCCGGTGACCACCGACAGCGCGGTCGCCCGGGAGTGGTTCGAGGTGTTCGAGGGAGCCGGGCTGGACGGCGTGGTCGCCAAGCCGTCCGGCGGGCCGTACGCCCAGGACAAGCGCACGATGCTGAAGGTGAAGCACCTGCGCACGGTGGACTGCGTCGTGGGTGCCTACCGGTGGCACAAGAGCGGGCCGGTGGTCGGGTCGCTGGTGCTCGGGCTGCACGACGAGCAGGGCCGGCTGCAGCACGTGGGGGTGGCCGCCAGCTTCCCGATGGCCCGGCGGGCGACGCTGGTCGACGAGCTCGCGCCGTACCTGCTGCCCGACGGAGCCGACCACCCGTGGGTCGGCGAGAACGGCTCGGAGCGGCGGCCGGGCGGCGAGCCGAGCCGGTGGAACCGCGACAAGGACACCAGCGTCGTGCTGCTGCGGCCGGAGCTGGTGGTGGAGGTGGCGTACGACCACATGGAGGGCGCCCGCTTCCGGCACACCGCGCAGTTCCAGCGCTGGCGGCCGGACCGGGAGCCGGCGTCGTGCGGCTACGCCCAGCTCGACCGGCCGGTGCTGTTCGACCTCGCCGAGGTGCTCGGCGCCTGACCGGAGACTGTCGGGCCGCTGTGCCAGCATGCAACGCCTGGGCGGGCAGGCCGCCCCGGTGCAGGCAGGAGCCCGGCCATGACCTCGACGGCGACCCCGGACGACTCCCGGACGGCGACGCGCACCCCCGAGCCGACCGGGCCGGCCGTGCTGGCGCGGCTGCTCGGTGACCTGTACGGCTACGAGCAGATGCTGCCGGCCGAGGACCAGCAGGTGCTGCTGCGGCTGCGCGAGTGGCTGCAGCGCGAGGTCGCGCCGATCGCCAACGACCAGTGGTCGCGAGGCGGAGTTCCCGCACCACCTCGTGCCCCGCTGGGCGAGCTCGGCGTCGATCGGCCTCGGCTACGACCGGCCCGGCCGGCCCGGCGGCCAGCCGGCTGCTGACCAGCTTCGTCACCCTGGAGCTGTCCCGGGTGGACACCTCGATGGCCACCTTCTTCGGCGTGCACAGCGGCCTGGCGATGGGCAGCATCGTGCTGCTGCGGCTCGGACGAGCAGCGGGAGCGCTGGCTCCCCGACATGTTCGCGCATGCGAGCAAGATCGGGGCCTTCGCGCTCACCGAGCCGAGGGCGGCTCGGACGTCGCCGGCGGGCTGCGAGACCACCGCCCGTCGCGACGGCGACGAGTGGGTGCTGGACGGCGCCAAGCGCTGGATCGGCAACGCCACCTTCGCCGACCACGTCGTCGTCTGGGCCCGGGACGTGGCCGACGACGCGGTCAAGGGCTTCGTCGTGCGAGCAGGACAACCCCGGGCTTCACCGCCACGAAGATGGAGGGCAAGCTCGCGCTGCGCACGCGTGCAGAACGCCGACATCGTGCTGCACCGACTGCCGGGTGCCGGAGGCCGACCGGCTGGCCGAGGGCGCAACACGTTCAAGGACACCGGCAAGGTGCTCGCAGCTCACCCGCGGCGGGGTCGCCTGGAACTCGGTCGGCTGCCAGATGGGCGCGTACGAGGCGGCGCTCGCGCTACGCCAAGGAGCGCGAGCAGTTCGGCCAGCCGATCGGCGGCTTCCAGCTCGATCCAGGACCTGCTGGTCAAGATGCTCGGCAACATCACCGCCTCGCTGGGCATGATGGTGCGGGTCGCCGAGCTGCAGGAGGCCGGCGACCTGCACCGACGCGCAGGCGGCGCTGGCCAAGGCCTACTGCACCAGCCGGATGCGCGAGACCGTCGCGTACGGCCCGCGAGGTGCTCGGGCGGCAACGGGATCCTGCTGGAGAACGACGTCGCCGGTTCTTCAACGACGCCGAGGCGCTGTACTCCTACGAGGGCACCCGGGAGATCAACACCCTCATCGTCGGGCCGGGCGATCACCGGGCTGAGCGCCTTCGTCTGAGCGGCTAGCGTCGCGGGGTGTCCGCCACCCTCGTCGCCGCCGGCGTCACCGTCGTCCGCGGGCCCGTCCTCGTGCTGTCCGAGGTCTCGCTCACCGTCGCCCCCGGCTCGCGGATCGGGGTCGTCGGGCCGAACGGCGCCGGCAAGTCCACCCTGCTGTCGACCCTGGCCGGGCAGCTCTCCCCCGACGCCGGGTCCGTCGCGCTGTCGCCGCGCAGCGCCAACGTCGGGCTGCTGCCGCAGGAGCCGGACCGCCGGCCGGGCGAGACGCTGGCGGCGTTCCTGGCCCGGCGCACCGGGGTGGCCGCCGCCCAGGCCGAGCTGGACGCCGCGACCGAGGCGATCAGCACCGGCGCGGACGGCCCGGACTACGACGAGGCGCTGACCCGCTGGCTCGACCTGGGCGGCGCCGACCTGGAGGTGCGCGCCGAGCAGGTCTGCGCCGACCTGGGGCTGTCGCCGGACCTGCTGGACGCGCAGACGGTAACGCTGTCCGGCGGGCAGGCGGCACGGGCGTCGCTGGCCAGCGTGCTGCTGTCGCGCTACGACGTCTTCCTGCTCGACGAGCCGACGAACGACCTGGACTTCGCCGGCCTGGAACGGCTCGAGGAGTTCGTGCTGGGCCTGTCCGCCGGGCTGGTCGTCGTCAGCCACGACCGCGAGTTCCTCGCCCGGACGGTCACCAGCGTGCTCGACATCGACGGGCCGCTGCGGACTGCCCGGCTGTTCGGCGGCGGCTGGGAGGCCTACCTCGACGAGCGGACGCGGGCTCGCCAGCAGCACCGCGACGCCTTCGAGGAGTACGACGACAAGCGCTCCGGCGCTGGTCGCCCAGGCGCAGCGGCAGCGCGAGCAGTCGGTCCGCGGGGCGCTGCGGGCCAAGCGCAAGATGCCCGACAACGACCGGGCCGCCCGCGGCGCCCGGGTCGAGGCGGCGACGCACGCGGCCGGCCGGGTGAGGACCATCGAGTGCGCAGATCGACCGGCTCGACGTCGTCGAGGAGCCGCGCAAGGAGTGGCAGCTGCAGCTGACGATCGCCGCGGCGCCGCGCTCCGGCGAGGTCGTCGCCACGCTGTCGCGAGGCGCTCGTCCGAGCGCGGCGGCTTCCGGCTCGGCCCGGTGACCCTGCAGGTCTCCTACGGCGACCGGATCGCGCTCGTCGGACCGAACGGCGCGGGCAAGACCACGCTGCTGCACGCCCTGCTCGGCCGGCTGCCGCTGACGTCCGGCCGGGCGGCGCTCGGCTCCGGGGTGCTGGTCGGCGAGGTCGACCAGGCGCGGGCCCGGTTTCACCGGGACGTCACCGTCGTGGCGGTCGCTGGAGGAGGGCACCGAGTGGCCGGCCTCGCAGTGCAGGACGCTGCTCGCCAAGTACGGGCTCCAGGCCGACCACGCGCCCGCCCGGCGTCCTCGCTGTCCCCGGGGAGCGGACCCGCGCCGCCTGGCGCTGCTGCAGGCGGTCGGGGTGAACCTGCCTCGTCCTCGACGAGCCGACCAACCACCTCGACCTGCCCGGCCATCGAGCAGCTCGAGGCGGCGCTGGAGGCGTACGACGGGACGCTGCTGCTCGTCACCCACGACCGGCGGCTGCTCGAGGCGGTCCGGCCGTGACCCGAGACGGTGCGACTGCCACCTGAGCGCGAGCCGTCCCTGGAAGACTGCCGCGGTGAACACGACCCAGGGCGACCGACCCCGCTCGACCGGCTGGTGGACCTGCTCGACCTCGAGACGATCGAGGTCGACATCTTCCGCGGCAAGCAGCCGACGGAGTCGCTGCAGCGCGTCTTCGGCGGCCAGGTCGCCGGCCAGGCGCTGGTCGCCGCGGGCCGCACCGTCCCCGCCGACCGGCCGGTGCACAGCCTGCACGCCTACTTCCTGCGCCCGGGAGACCCGAGCATCCCGATCGTCTACGAGGTCGACCGGATCCGCGACGGCCGCAGCTTCACGACCCGCCGCGTCGTCGGCATCCAGCACGGCAAGCCGATCTTCAACCTCTCGGCGTCCTTCCAGCGTCGTCGAGCAGGGCGTCGAGCACCAGTCGACGATGCCGGACGTGCCCGGCCCCGAGGGCCTGCACGACGCTGTCCGAGCGGATGCACCGTACGCCGAGGAGATGGGCGGCTGGTACGCCCGGCCGCGGCCGATCGACGTGCGCTACGTCGGCGACCCGCCGCGGATCGCGAAGGACAGCGGCTGCCGGCAGCCGAGCTCCCAGGTGTGGATGCGGGCCGACGGCACGCTCCCCGACGACCCGCTCCTGCACGTCTGCGCGGTCACCTTCGCCAGCGACATGACGCTGCTGGACTCCACGCTGCTCAACCACGGCCTGCGCCTGGGGCACCGGAGACGTGCTCGGTGCCTCGCTGGACCACGCGATGTGGTTCCACCGGCCGTTCCGCGCCGACGAGTGGTGGCTCTACGACCAGGAGTCGCCGTGGACCGGCGCCGCGCGAGGCCTGTCGCGCGGCAGCATCTACACCCGGGACGGCACGCTGGCCGTGAGCGTCGTGCAGGAGGGGCTGCTCCGCACCCCGCGCTAGGGGGGCCGGGGCGCCGTCGTAGGACACGCCCGTCCACGGCGGCGGCCTCTCGCCCGCGGACATGATCGTGGGAAGCCCAAGCCCGTACGCCTCGACCGGAAACCGTCCCGGCCGCCCCGACCATGGTTGACAACGGAGTCTGTCCACACCCCTTGCGTTCGAACACCAGTTCGAGCAGACATCGGCACGCATGACGGTGGCAGTGGCAGAGGCGGACCTCTTCCAGTGCCCTGACCTGCGCTCGGAGCTGTCTGACCTGGCCGAGTCCTCCTTCGAGGAGTCCGCCGCGCGCCTGCGTCGCCGACCGGGCGCTGCGGCTGGCCGGGCTCGAGCCGACCGGATCCCGCGGTCGCTGAACGACCACCGCGGCGGCACGCCGTGGACGTCCTTCCTGCGCGAGGTCGCCCTGGCCCGCCGGATCACCGACCGCGCCGCGATCGCCGAGGTGGGGGTGGCCGCCTCGCTGGTGCGTCGGCTCCCGCAGTCCTTCTCGGCTCCTGCAGGAGGGGCGGCTCCCGGTGGCGCAGGCCAGGGTCATCGCTGAGCAGACCGCCGACTGCCGACCCTGCCGTCGCCGGCGCGATCGACGCGGCGATCGCCCAGCGCGCCTGCACCCTCCCTGCCTGGAAGCTCCGCAACGAGGTCGACGCGCGAGCCTCCTGCGCCTCGATGCCGACGCGGCGGCCGCAGCTTCGGCGAAGGCCGCCGCGGAGCGCGACGTCGAGGTGGTGCCGCTGCGCGACGACCAGGCGATGGTGACCATGACCGGCCCAGCGGTGGCGATCGCCGCCTGGTGGGCGCAGCTCGACGCCGCGGCGCGCCGACAGCGGGCAGCCGGGGACCCGCGACCGACGACGACGAACCTCAGCGCTCTTCGCTTCGACCTGGCGATGGCCAGTACTCCCCCGGCCGGTGCCGTTGCTCCGGCGGGCCTCACCGCTGAGCCCGAGCAGTTCGCCGACTGCCGGCTGCGCCGGCCGGTCCAGCTCCTGGTGCACGTGCCGGTCGAGACGGCTGCTCGGGCTGGGCAACGAGCCCGGTTGGATGGACGGCATCGGCTGGATCAGCGCACCACGGGTGCGCCAGCTGCTGCCGATCGCTGAGCTCCGCCAGGTCTGCGTCACCCGCGACGGCCAGGTGATCGACCTGGCCGACCGGGCGGAGCGGCCGAGCCCGACGCCCGAGGCTGCGCGGCGAAGCCCTCGTGCGGATGGCCACCCGGGCCTTCACGATCACCGACAAGACCTGGCGCACCGAGTGGGAGCACGACCCCTCCGACGCGCTGCGGGAGTTCGTCGCGGTCCGAGACCGGTTCTGCGATGGGCCCACCCAGACCCAGGTCCCCGCCAGCCGCACCGACCTCGACCACGTCCGACCTCCCCGGACGGCGACCGACGGCTGCCTGGTACCTGCGCGTCCGGTCCCGCCGCACGCGCGTCCTGAAGCACGCCGGACGGACCGGCCGCGACACCGTCGACGACGGACGCTGTGGATCGCCCGGCCGGTCAGCGCGTCGAGGTGGACCGCACCACCCGGTACCGACCCCTCTCGACCCGTCGGCCCGGCTGGCCGGACCCGGTGGCGCTGCACGCGCTCGAGGCCGAGCTGCTCCGCCCGCTGCACCCCGACGAGGAGCCGCCGGTGGTGCTGCCCTGCCTCCTGCCACGCGTTCTGCCGTCGCCCGAGGCTGCCGGACGACCGCCCTCGGCGATCCTCGCCCCCGGCCCTGGGCGCCCGCGGTCGCGACGGCGTCCGGTCCCGGTCGGCGTCGGCCTCGGCCCGCTGCTTGGCGTCGCGGTCGCGCCCGCTTGGCGGCGGCCGGTCCGGCCACGGAGGGACGGCTGCGCAGCGGCTCGCCCTCCTGCTTGGCGAACTGCGGCGGGTACGGCGCCTCGCCCTCGCCCTGCCGCTCGTACAGCTCGAGCAGCGGCGCCAGGTCGTGGTGGACGTCGTCGATCGCGGCGTGCACGTCGCCGAGCTCGGCGAAGCGCTCGCGCATCGTCCAGATGTCGAAGTCCTCGATCTCCACGACGCGGCACCTCGGCCCACGTCAGCGGGGCGCCGACCGTCGCCTGCGGGCGGGCCCGGACGCTGTAGGCCGACGCGATGGTCTGGTCCCGCGCCATCCGGTTGAAGTCGACGAAGACCCGCTCGCCCCGCTCCTCCTTCCACCACTGCGCGGTGGCGAGCTCGGGCCGGCGGCGCTCCAGCTCGCGGGCGACGGCGACCGCGCAGTGCCGCACCTCGGTGAACGTCCAGTCCGGGCGGACCCGGACGTAGACGTGGATCCCCTTGCTGCCGCTGGTCTTCGGAAAGCTGATGATCCCGAGCTCGTCGAAGCAGCGCCTGCAGCTCGAGCGCGATCTCCGACGACGTCCTCCCAGCCGGTGCCCGGCATCGGGTCGAGGTCGATCCGCAGCTCGTCGGGGCTCTCGACGTGGTCCGCGCGCGTGGGCCAGGGGTGGAAGTCCAGGCGCCGCTGTTGGCGGCCCAGGCGACGTGGGCGACGTCGACCGGACACAGCTCCGTGGCGCTGCGCCCGCTCGGGAAGCTGCACCGTCACGGTCTCCATCCACGGCGGCCGGTTGTCCGGCACCCGCTTCTGGTAGATCGCCGGCGTCTCTGCGCCGCCGGGGTGACGCTTGAGCACCGTCGGCCGCTCGTGCAGCGCCCGGACGATCCCGTCGCCGACCGCCAGGTAGTACTCGACCAGGTCGAGCTTGCGGCCCCGGCCCTCCGGCAGCCCGGAGAAGTAGGTCTTGTCCGGGTTGGTCACCTTGATCGTGCGCTCCCCGGTCGGGGTGTCGACGACGAGTTCCACGAACGGGCTGGCCATGGAGCGGACCGTACCGCCGTCCGGCAGGCCCGGGGCGGCCGGAATGCGGCGGCCCGCGGCGTCGCTGCTCCTGCCATGACCTACGAGGTGACCAAGACCGACGAGCAGTGGCGCGCCGAGCTGAGCCCGCAGGAGTACGCCGTCCTGCGCCAGGCCGGGACCGAGCGGCCGTTCACCGGCGAGTACAACGACACGACGACCGAGGGCGTGTACTCCTGCCGGGCCTGCGGGCACGAGCTGTTCCGCTCCGACACCAAGTTCGACTCGCACTGCGGCTGGCCGAGCTTCTGGGCGCCGAGCGACGGCGGCAACGTCGAGCTCGTCGAGGACCGCAGCCTGGGGATGCGGCGCACCGAGGTGCGCTGCGCGCGGTGCGGCTCGCACCTGGGGCACGTGTTCGAGGACGCGCCGCAGACCCCGACCGGCGACCGGTTCTGCATGAACAGCGTCAGCCTGCGGCTCGAGCCGTCCTCCTGACCCGGCCGGTCGCCGGCCCGGCTACGGCAGGCCGGCGACCACGTCGGACAGGTTCTTCCGGACACCGCTGTAGAACGGCGTCTCGAGCTTGGTGAACAGCCGCGCCCGGGACGTCCGCAGGTGCCGCAGGCAGTCGGTGATCCGGTGCAGGTCGTCGGCCTCGAAGGCCAGCAGCCACTCGTAGTCGCCCAGCCCGAACGCCGCGACCGTGTTGGCCCGCACGTCCTCGAAGTCGCGGCCCATGATGCCGTGCTCGGACAGCATGCCGCGGCGCTCGTAGTCCGGCAGCAGGTACCAGTCCAGCGAGCGGTTGAACGGGTAGACGCAGACGTACTTGCGAGGGTCCTCGCGGCGCACGTACGCGGGGATGTGGTTGCGGTTGAACTCGGCGGGCCGGTGCAGGCCGATGCTGGACCAGACCGGCGCCAGGTGCCGGCCCAGCCCGGTCTGCCGGAACCGGTTGTAGGTGTCCTGCAGCACGTCGACGTCCGGGCAGGTCCACCAGACCAGCAGCTCGGCGTCACCCTTGAAGCCCGCGACGTCGTACGTCCCGCGGGTGTAGACGTCCTTGCCGAGCGCGGCCTCCAGGAAGCCCGTCGCCTCGTCGGTGAGCGCGGTGCGGTCCTGCGGCAGCGGGGTGGTCGCGCGGAACACCGCGTACATCGTGTAGAGCAGCTGGTCGTTGAGCTCGCGGGCCTTGGCCGCCTCGGGCCGGGTCTCGGTCATGCCTCCATTGTGCGGGCTGCCTCCCCGGCCAGCACCTGCCGGGCGGCCTCGCGCCCGCCGGCCGCGACCGCGGGCACGCCCACCCCGCCGTACGCCGCGCCGGCGACCGCCAGCCGCGGGTGCCGGGCGACCGCCGCGCGGACCCGGGCCACCACGTCCAGGTGCCCGACCGCGTACTGCGGCAGCCCGCCGCCCCAGCGCACCACCCGGCTGTCGACCACCCGGCCGACCGGGCCGACGGCCGCGCGGAGCTCGGCGAGCACGACGGCGACCAGCTCGGCGTCGTCGCGCTGCAGGTCGGCGGCGTCGCCGTACCGCCCGACGCTGGCCCGCAGCACCGCCCGGCCGGCCGGGTGGTGCGCCCACTTGCGGCTGGTGAAGGTGACCGCCTTGGTGCTGCGCCCCTCCACCGCCGGGACCAGGTACCCGCTGCCGGTGCCGGGGGTCGGGCCGTCCAGCACGAGCGTGACGAGCGCGACGCTCGCGTACTCCACCGCGCCGAGCTCCTGCGCCGCCGACGGCGCGAGGTCGCGCAGCAGCCGCGCGGCCGGGGCGGCCGGCACCGCCAGCACCACCGCGTCGGCGTCCAGGAACGCGGGGGCGGCGGCCGAGCCCACCTCCAGCCGCCAGCCGCCGGCCGTCCGGGTCAGCCCCCGCACGGTCGTGCCGGTGCGGACCTGCGCGCCGCTGGCCCGGGCGACCGCGCCCGGCAGCCGGCCGAGCCCCCCGGGCAGCCCGCGGAACAGCGGCCCGGTCCACGGTGTCGCGGCCGCCCGCGCCCGCCGGGTCGCGGCGAGCAGGCTGCGCTGCCCGGCGACCGGGCCGGCCAGCTGCGGCAGCGTGGCGTGCAGGCTCAGCAGGTCGGCCCGCCCGGCGTACACCCCGCCGAGCAGCGGGTCGACGAGGCGCTCCACGACCTCCCGGCCCAGCCGCCGGCCGACCAGCTCGCCGACGCTCACGTCGCCCGGCACCGGCCGCCCCGGCAGGACCGGGTCGAGCAGCACCCGGCCCAGACCGGCCGGGCTGAGCGCGCCGCTGGTGGCCAGCGCCCGCAGGTCCCCCGGCACGCCGAGCAGCGTGCCGGACGGCAGCGGCCGCAGCCGGCCGCGGCTCCAGAGCGAGGCCGAGCCGGCGGCCGGCGCGACGAGCTCGTCGCCGAGCCCGGCGTCGCGGGCCAGCTGCACGCCGGCCGGCGTCCGGGCCAGCATCGCGTCGGCGCCCTCGTCGACCGCGAGCCCGCCGACCTCGCCGACCCGCACCTTGCCGCCGACCCGGTCCGAGCTCTCCAGCACGACGACCCGCGCCCCGGCCCGGCCGGCCTCCAGCGCGGCGGCGAGCCCGGCGATGCCACCGCCGACCACGGCGACGACGGGCGGCTCGGTCACCGGGGCAGCCTAGGTCGGCGGCGGGGCGCGCCTGCCCGGGCCGCCCGCTGCCCGTACGGTCCGGGCATGTCGCTGACCCGCCCGGCGCCGTGCCGGCACCCCGGCCGGTCGCGGTGACCGGCCGCCGCCTGCTGCTGCTCGGAGCGCCGTGGCTGGCCGCCTTCACCGCGACGCTCGACAACACCGTCGTCGCCGTCGCGCTGCGCGATCTGCAGGTGGACCTGTCGGCCGGCGTCGCCGAGCTGCAGGGCGTCGTCACGGCGTACACCGTCGCGCTGGCCGCGCTGCTGCTCACCGGCGGCGCGCTCACCGACGTGCTCGGCCGCCGCCGGGTGCTGGCCGCCGGCCTCGCGGTGTTCGCGGCGGCCTCGGTGGGCTGCGCGCTGGCCGGCTCGCCGGTCGCGCTGATCGCCTGGCGTGCGGTGCAGGGCGCCGGCGCCGCCCTGGTCCTGCCGGCCTCGCTGGCCGTGCTCGTCTCGGTCACCGCCGAGGGCCCCGAGCGGGCCCGCGCGGTCGGGGTGTGGGCGGCCTCCGCCGCGCTGGCGCTGGTGGCCGGTCCGATGGTCGGCGGCCTGCTGGTCGCGGCGTACGGCTGGCCGGCGGTGTTCTGGGTCAACGTCCCGCTGTCGCTGGCGGTCGGTCTCGCGCTGTTCGCCGTGCCGCAGGTGCCGGCGGCCGGAGGGCGACGGCTGGACCTGCCCGGCCAGCTGCTCGCCGCCCTCGCGCTCGCTGCCGCCGCCTTCGGGGTGGTGCTGCTGGGCCGCGGCGGGCACCTGACGTCCGGGCTCGCCGCCGTCGCGGCGGCCGTGCTGGCCGGCGCGCTGCTCGTCGCGGTGGAGCGGCGGAGCGAGGACCCCCTGCTGCCGCGCGGCGCGACCGGCGACCCGGCGCTGCGCGGCGCGGCGCTGAGCGCCTTCGTCAGCAGCGTCGCGGTGTTCGTGCTGCTGGTGTTCCTCAGCCTGTTCCTGCAGCTCGTGCAGGAGCAGAGCGCGCTCGGCACCGCGCTGCGGCTGATGCCGCTGCCGGCGGCCCTGGTGGCGGTGGCCGTTCCGGCCGCGCGCTGGGCGGCGGCGCGCGGGCCGGCCGGGCCGGTCGCCGCCGGGCTGGCGGTCGCCGCTGCCGGCCTGGCCGGCCTGGCGGCCCGCCTCGACCCGGCGCTCGGCACCGGCGAGCTGCTCGGCCTGCTGCTCGTCGTCGGCGTCGGCCTCGGACTGACCACGGCACCGGCGATCGGCGCCTCTCTCGAGGCGCTGCGCAGCGACCGGTCGGGCGCGGCCGGCGCCGTCGTCAGCGTCGCCCGCGAGCTCGGCGGCGTCGTCGCCGTGGCCGGGCTCGGCGCGGTGGTGGTCTCCCGGCTCGGTGCGGACGCCGTGGCGCGGCTGCAGGCCGGCGGCGCCCCGGCCGACGCCGCGAGCCGGGTCGTGGACGTCCTGCTCGGCGGCAGCACGCGGACCGAGGACCTGCTCGCCGCCTCCGACGGCGCGATCAGCCCGTTCCTGCTGCTGGACCTGACCGAGCTGTTCTCCGCGTCGTACGTCTCGTCGGTGCGGGTGGCCCTGGCCGCCACCGCGGCGGCGCTGCTGCTCGCCGCGGTGCCCTGCTTCCGGCTGCTGCGCCGGGCGCGGACCGGCGTGCCCGGCTGACCGCTGCCGCCGCTACCGCGCGCTGGCCTCGTGGACGTGCGCGACGACCCGGGTGAGCACGTCGGGGTCGGTCTCGGGCAGCACCCCGTGCCCGAGGTTGAACACGTGGCCCTCGGCGGCCCGGCCCTCGGCGAGGATCCGCTCCGTCTCGGCCCGGACCACCTCGGTCGGCGCGAACACCAGCGTCGGGTCGAGGTTGCCCTGCAGCGCCCGGCCCGGACCGACCCGCTTCGCGGCCTCGTCGAGCGGCACCCGCCAGTCCACCCCGACGACGTCGGCGCCCACCTCGCCCATGTCCCGGAGCAGCTCGCCGGTTCCCACCCCGAAGTGGATGCGGGGCACGTCGGCGACGCCCGCCAGCACCCGGGCGCTGTGCGGCGCGACGAACCGCCGGTAGTCGGCGGCGGGCAGCGCCCCGACCCAGGAGTCGAACAGCTGCACGGCGCTGGCTCCCGCGTCGATCTGCACCCGCAGGAACCCCAGCGTGATGGTGGCGAGCCGGTCGAGCAGGTCCGACCACAGCCGCGGGTCGGAGTGCATCAGCGCCTTGGTCGCGGCGTGGTTCTTGCTGGGGCCGCCCTCGACGAGGTAGCTGGCCAGGGTGAACGGCGCACCGGCGAAGCCGATCAGCGGGGTCGGCCCCAGCTCGGCGGTGAGCGCGGCGACCGCCTCGGAGACGTACGGGACGTGCTCGGGCGTCAGCGCGGGAAGCCGGTCGAGGTCGGCGCGGGTGCGGACCGGCCGGGCGACGACCGGGCCGACGCCGGGCACGATGTCGAGGTCGACGCCGACGGCCTTGAGCGGCACCACGATGTCGGAGAAGAAGATCGCCGCGTCGGTGCCGAACCGGCGGATCGGCTGCAGCGTGATCTCGGTGATCATCGCCGGGTCGGCGCAGGCGTCCAGCATCGCGGTGCCCGCGCGCAGCGCGCGGTACTCCGGCAGCGCCCGGCCGGCCTGGCGCATGAACCACACCGGGGTGTGCGGCACCGGCTCGCGACGGCAGGCTCGGACGAAGGCCGAGTCGGCGGTGCGCTGGCGGACGGTCTCGGCAGGGGTACGCGCGACGGTGCTCATCCCGGCCAGCGTCCCACGCCCGCCCGTCCGGCGCGCCTGCCCGGTCTTGTCAGAGGGTCGTGGCACCGTCGCCGTCGAAGGAGGTCGACATGCCCGACCAGCTCACGTACGACCCGTTTCCGACGACCGCCGGCGCTCTGCTGCGCTGGTGCGCCCCGTGCGGCGGCACGCAGCTCTTCGAGGTCCCGCCCTGTGAGGACGGGCACGGCGAGGACTGCCTCGACCTGGCCTGCGTCGAGTGCGGGCACGCCGTCGTGGTCGGCCTGTGGCTGCCCGCCGCCGACCAGGCCGAGCAGCGCGCCGCGGCCTGACCGCGAGGCACCTGCTCAGCCGCCGGCCAGCAGCGCCACCCCCGCGAGCGCACCGGTCACGCCGGCCGCCTGGATCCGGCGCAGCCGCTCGCCGTGCACCTGCCGGGCGAGCAGCACCGTGACGACCGGGTACAGCGACGCCAGGACGGCGGTCACGCTGACCAGCGCGCCGGCCGTGCTGGAGGCCAGCGCGAAGGCGCCGTTCGCCAGCACGTCACCGGCGCCGACCGCGGCGACCAGCGGCAGCGCCGCGCGGCGCAGCCCCAGGTCCGCGCCGCGGCGCGGCAGCAGCGCGAGCAGCAGGACGGTGAGGGTGAGCACCGCCGTCAGGCGCATCGTCAGCAGCGTCATCACCACGCTGCTCGTCGCGCCCTCGGCGATCAGGACCAGCACCACGCCGAACCCGAAGGCTGCGTAGCCCGCCAGCAGCAGAGCGGCCGCACCGCCCGTGCCCTCGCCGCGCAGCTCCGGGCCACTCGCCAGGACCACGCCCGTCACCGCCACCGCGATGCCGACCAGCTGGACCGCCGACGGCGCTTCCCCGGTCAGCAGTCCGAACGCCACCGGTACGACCACCCCGAGCGAGGCGACCGGGGCGACCACCCCCATCGTCCCGATCGCCAGCGCCCGGTAGAACGCCCCCAGCGCCGACATGCCGAGCAGTCCCGCGGCGGCGGCCGGCAGCAGGTACGCGCGGTCCGCGCTGAGCTCGCCGGTGACGACCGCGACCGGCACCAGCCCGACGAGCGCCACCAGCTGCGACAGGCCCAGCACGCTGGACGCCGGGGCCGCCCGGCTGAGCGTGCCGCCGAGGAAGTCCGAGGCGCCCCACAGCAGGCTGGAGAGCAGGGCGAGGAGAGCCGACACGCGGCGAGCGTAGGTGCGGCCCGGCAGGCCCCCGCGGACCTACCCTCGCGAGGTGACCCCGTCGCGCGAACCGGCGGCGACGCCCGCGGCCTTCGCCGCCGGTCGCGCCGCGCTGCAGGCCGTGCTCGACGGCCCGTTGCGCCGCGGACTGACGCTGACCGCCGCACCCGCGCCGAAGAAGATGGCGCCGTTCTGCCTGGCCGTCGCGGCCGAGGTCGACCGGGACGGCGAGGACGTCGCCAGCGGCCGCTTCGTCGTGCTGCACGACCCGGCGGGCCAGGACGGCTGGCACGGCGACACCCGCATCGTGTCGCTCGTCGAGGCCCAGGTGGAGGCCGAGATGGCCGCCGACCCGGCACTGGCCGACGTCGGCTGGTCATGGCTGCTGGAGGCGCTGCAGGCGCACGACGCGCGGCACATCGGCGCTGCCGGCACGGTCACCCGGACCGTCAGCAAGCGGTTCGGACGGCTCGAGGACGACGACCTGGACGACAGCGAGGTCGAGATCCGCGCGTCCTGGAGCCCGGTGCCGGGGGCTGCCGACCTCGACCTCGGCAGTCACCTGCTGGCGTGGTGCGACCTGCTGTGCTCCACGGCGGGGCTGCCACCCGAGGGTGTCGTGCAGCTGGCGGACCGGGCGCGGCGCGTCGCTCGCTGAGCCGGCCGACCGACCGGCCGGGTCAGCGGCCCGCGAGCTGCCGGTCCGCCGCGGGGGTCGCGCACGCCGGACCGGCCGGGCGCGGCAGCTCGAGGGTGAGGGTCGTCCCGCTGCCGCGGACGCTCGTGACGGTCAGGCCGCCACCGGACAGCCGGGCGCGTTCGCGCAGCAGCCCCAGCCCGACGTGCCGGCCGCGGTCCGGGCGGACCTGGGCCGGGTCGAACCCCGGACCCCGGTCGCTGACGGACGCGCGCACCAGGTCGGGGCCGACGTCCAGCTCCACCACCGCCTCGTCGACGTCGGCGTGCTTGACGACGTTGAGGAGCGCCTCCTGGAAGAAGCGGTACACCGTCACGGCGCTGGCCAGCGGCAGCGGGTACGGCGAGGCCGGCCAGACGACCTCGATGCCCAGCCCGTAGCGGGCCTGCATGTCCAGCCGCAGGTTGCCGACGGCTGTCGCGAGGTCGCCGTCGCGCAGCGCCGGCGGACGGGTCCGGGCCATGACGGCGCGGACCTGCTCCTCGGCGTCCTCGACGTGGTCGCGGACCCGGTCCCAGTCCCGCGGGTCCAGCGGGCCCGCGGCGAGCAGCCCGCGCGCGATCATCAGCGACTGGGCGACGGTGTCGTGCAGCTCGGCCGCCAGCTGGCCGCGGGCGCCCTCCTCGGCGGCGACCAGCCCGGAGAGCAGCTCGAAGACCCCCGCCCCGGCCGTCTCGGCCTCCCGGCGGTGCCGCTCCCCCACCTGGTCGCCGAGCCGGACCCGCAGGTGCAGGGCCTCGAGCACCGCGGCCAGCTCGGCGACCTCGCTGCTCAGCCGGACCGCCGCGGGGCGCGGGCCGCGATCCAGCGGCCCGGACGGCTCCTGCAGCCGCCGGAGGGCCTGCGAGCGCAGCGCGCGCAGCACGCCCGTCAGCCGGGCCGCGGCGAGCATCCCGAGCAGCGCGAGCGCCGACCCTGGCGCGGCGCCGAGCGCCAGGGCGCGCAGCGCCACCGCCGAGAGCGCGCCTCCCGCGGCCAGCGCCGCGGCGGTGACCGCGACCGTCGCCGCGACCGCCCCGACCGTGCAGGCGCCCACCCAGACCGGCAGCGGCAGCGACCTCCCGGTCACCGCCGGGCCCCGGTTGCGCCGGCCCGGGTCACCGCAGCACGCCCGTGGTCGTCCAGTCCTCCGCCGGCCGGGTCGGCGCAGCCAGGCCCGGGCCCGGACCGACGCCGAGCAGGTCCGGCTCCGCGGCCAGCGCGACCGCGCCCAGCAGCGAGGCGACCGCCCGTTCGACCAGGTGCAGCTCCTCGACGATGTCGTCGACGCCGCCAGCGGTGTCGGCGAGCCGGGCCAGCCGTCCGGCGCTGTCCCGCAGCACGGTCAGGGCCGGCGTGGTCCGCGCACCGAGGTCGCCGAGCGCGCGGGCGGCGCCGCCGGCCGCCTCGACCTGCTGGGCCGCCGCGCGGTGCCGCGCGGTGAGGTCGGAGACCGACAGCCAGGTCTCGGCCTGCCCGGCGAGCACCTCCGCCAGCCGGGTGTCGGACCGGCCGAAGACCGGCGCACCGGCCGGCCGCCGGGCCACCAGCACCGCCAGCGGCGCACCGGGCTCCCCGAGCACCGCCGAGCACCACGGCCGACCCCCTTCGGTGCCGACCGCCACCCGGCCGGCCCCCAGCGCCCGCAGCACCCACGGCTCGTCGAACGCGTCCTGGTCCACCCGCAGCCGGCGGGACGAGCCGGACTCGTCCCCGGCGTAGCGCACCGGCCCCTCCGCAGCGAGCAGCACCATCTCGACCTCGGCCCCGCCCAGCAGCCGGGCCGCGGTGGTCAGCACGACCTGCGCCGACACGTCGGTGGACCGCGACGTCGCCTGCTCCTGACCACGGGCCAGCTCGGCGTACAGCTCGGCCTCCGCCTTGCGCCGCGCCGACTGGTCGTACGACGTCCAGAGCAGCGCCAGCGGCACCAGCAGGCCGAGCAGCCCGATCGGGGCGGTCTGGACGAGGTGTGCCGCGAGCAGGCCGATCGAGGAGTTGCCGGCCGTGTGCACCGCCGACAGCGGCGCGCTGGAGGAGATGAGCGAGCGGAGGCTGCGCTGCGAGGTGACGGCGACCACGAGCGCGACCAGCAGGTAGTTGACCGCCCAGAAGACCGCCAGGCCGGCGCTCGCGCCGAGCACCCCGCCGCCGGCCAGCCCGGCGACCAGCTGACCGAGCGCGGCCGCCACCGAGAACTGCGCCACGTTGTACTGCCGCTTGAGCCGCGGCAGGCGGCGCACCCGCTGGGCCACGGCGACGCCGAGCGCGACGCCGAGCACCGCCCAGCCGCCGACCGCGCAGACCAGAGCGGCCCCCAGCACCGCCTCGGTGAGCGACAGCGTCCAGCGCTGCCGCCCGAACTGCAGGTGCACGAGCGCCACCTCGGCGCACGCGACGCCGGCGGCCAGGACGACCACGCCCCACCAGGGCGCGTGCCCCCAGCCGGTCCCGACAGCGACGGCGGTGGCGAGCAGCGCGCAGAGCGCGGAGAGCAGCTGTACGGCGGCCAGCGGATGCCGGCGGGGGGTCACGCGCCCGGTGCCGACCAGGAGTTGGCCGCGCCGGACACCGACCAGGAGTTGGCCGCGCCCGGCACCGACCAGGAGTTGGCCGCGCCGGGCACCGACCAGGAGTTGGCCGGCTTCGGGGCGCGCGGCCTCGGCACCCGCGACAGCGGGACCGAGCCGACGGTCTCGTCCGACCAGCTGGGAACCACGGTCACGCTGGGTGCCGGGGCCTGCGCGGCGAACGCGAGCGTGGCGGGTCCGGCGACGACCGCGGCGGCGGCTGTGGCGGACAGGACGGCGAGTGGGACGAGGCGCAGCTGCGGCATGGGTTCCTCCTGGTAGGACGCCCCACTGCGTTCGGCAGCGCCGGACCGCCAGGTGACGGCGCGGGGCGAAGAGCACCTGATCGGCGCAGTGGCGCTGGGCCGATCGGAGGAGCCGCGTCACGCACCTACAGCAGTCGCTCTGCGTGACCGAAACAGACGCAGACGGAGCGAACCGCGGTGCCGATCCAGGTACCCGCATCACCAGGAGGACCCAGTGGCCACCGGCCTCGACAGCACGCTGAACAGCATCCCCGACCAAGCCGGCGCGGCCGGGCGGACGAGCTTCACCGCGATGGTCGTCGACGACCATCCGCTGGTGCGCGACTCCATGATCAACCGGCTGCGCCAGATGGGCGCCCGTGAGGTGGTCGAGGCCGCCACGATCGGCGAGGCCCGGGCGCGCGCCCAGGCCTCCGGACCGCGCGACCTGTGCGTGCTGGACCTGGGCCTGCCCGACGGCTCCGGGCTGGAGCTGCTGGCCGACCTGCGCGGCGCCGGCTGGCCGCGGCTGGTCGTGCTGTCCGCAGCCGACGACCCGCACTCCGTCCGCTCGGCCTTCGTGGCCGGCGCCCAGGGCTACCTGCTCAAGACCGCCTCGCCGCTCGTCGTCGCCGACGGCGTGCGCCGCGTCCTCGACGGCGGCGTGTACGCCGACCCGTCGGTCGCCTCGCTGCTCGCCGCCGGGCTGCGCGGCGGCGGTCCGGTCGGACAGCGGCGTCAGCGAGCTGTCCGGGCGCGAGGTCGAGGTGCTGCGCCTGGTGTCGACGGCCAGAGCAACAAGGAGATCGGCGAGGACCTCGGGCTGTCGTCGCTGACCGTGAAGAGCCACCTGGCCCGGATCGCCCGCAAGCTGGGCACCGGCGACCGTGCCGAGATGGTGGCGCTGGCCATGCGGGCGGGCGTCATCCGGTAGCGGCTGCGGCGCGTCGGGGCATCGGTCCCGGCGCGCCGCCGTAGGCTTGCCGGGTGATGACGACCCTGCCGGGGCCGCAGGGTGACGATGCCGGCCCGCCCGCGGACACCGGCGCGCCCGAGGACACCGGCTCGCCCGAGGCGACCGCTCTGCTGGTCCCCCGCGACGGCGTTCCACCGGTCGTGGAGTCGGCCGCTGCGCTGGCCGACGTCGTCGGCGCGCTTCGCCGCCGGCACCGGCCCGGTCGCCGTCGACGCCGAGCGCGCCTCGGGCTACCGCTACAGCCAGCGGGCGTACCTCGTGCAGCTGCGCCGCGCCGGGGCGCCGGCACCGCCCTGATCGACCCGATCGCCTGCCCCGACCTGTCGGGACTGTCCGGGGCGCTGTCCGGGGTCGAGTGGGTGCTGCACGCCGCCAGCCAGGACCTCCCGTGCCTCGCGGAGGTCGGCCTCGTGCCCTCCGCGGTGTTCGACACCGAGCTCGGCGGCCGGCTGGCCGGCTTCGAGCGGGTCGGACTCGGCGCCATGGTCGAGAACGTCCTCGGCCTGCGGCTGGAGAAGGGCCACTCGGCGGCCGACTGGTCGACCCGGCCGCTGCCGGAGTCCTGGCTGGTCTACGCGGCCCTCGACGTCGAGGTGCTGGTGGAGCTCCGCGACGCGCTGGAGGCCGAGCTGGCCTCGCAGGGCAAGCTGGCGTGGGCGCACGAGGAGTTCGAGGCCGTCCGGCTCGCGCCACCGCCGCCCCCGCGGGCCGAGCCGTGGCGACGCACGTCCGGGCTGCACCGGCTGCGGACCCGCCGCCAGCTGGCGGCGGTCCGGGCGCTGTGGGAGGCGCGCGACGCGATGGCGCGGCGCCGCGACACCGCGCCGGGGCGCGTGCTGCCCGATGCGGCCATCGTCGGGGCCGTCACGGCCAACCCGACCACGCCCGACGAGCTGCTCGCGCTGCCGGTGTTCGGCGGACGCTCGACCCGTCGGCACGTCGACACCTGGTTCGGAGCGCTCGCCTCCGCGACCGCCCTGGCGGACAGCGCGCTGCCCGCCACGACGGCCACCGGGGACGGCCCACCCCCGCAGAACCGGTGGGCGGAGCGGGACCCGGTGGCCGCTGCGCGGCTGGCCCGCGCCCGAGCCGTGGTCACGGCGGTCTCCACGTCGCTGTCCATGCCCCCGGAGAACCTGCTGCAGCCCGACGCGGTGCGCCGTCTGGCCTGGACACCACCGGCCGACGGTCAGCGCCGACACGGTCGCTGCCGCCCTCCGGGCGAGCGGAGCCCGCGCCTGGCAGGTCGGGCTGCTGGCCGAGCAGCTGGCCGGCGCGCTGACCGCGACCGACCCGTCGGAGCCGCAGCCGTCGCAGCCCGGTCCGAGCCGACCCGGACACCGGCCGGCCGGTCCGGGCGGCCCGGCGCGACCCCGCCCGCGCCGGCGACCCCGGCTGCCGACCCGGTCGCCCGTCGCCCGCGCCGGCGGGCGACCCGACCGACGGCCGCTCCTCCGCCCGCGTGAGCCCGGCGGGACCCGGCGGTCCCCGCAGGATCAGCGGACCCCGGGTGGGGCTCGTCCCGACCCCGCACCCGGTCGCTGTGGCCGTCGCCGACGGCGCTCCGACCGGGCCGGCGCTCGCGGCGTGCGGCCTGCGTGCCGCGCCCGGCTGGCCGCACGCGGACAGCGCCGACGCGCTGCGGCCGCTCGCCGAGTACGGCGTCCCGGGCGACCTGGGCAGCTGGCTGGTCGTCGTGGACGGCGTCGTCGTCGGCGACTGCGGCTGGCTCGGGGCGCCGGACGGAGAGGGGACCGTCACTCTCGGGTACGGGCTGGCGGCCGGGTCCCGGCGGCAGGGGTACGGCACCGAGGCGGTGGCGCTGCTCGCCGCCTGGGCGGAGCAGCAACCCGGCGTGCGGCTGGTGACCGCCGAGGTGCTGCCCGGCAACGAGGCCTCCCTGAGGCTGCTGGCCCGCCTCGGGTTTTCCGAGTCCGGCTCGCACCCGCCGTACCTGCGCCTGGTCCGGGCGGTCCCGGGGCGGCCGCGCCCGCGGGGTCGACACGTCTGCTGACTGCAGTTGAACAACTCCTGAAGCGGTTGACGCCGGGGGGTCCGGGTACGGGCCCGCCATTCGCGCACCGCTGAGGGAGATCGCCATGACCGTCGCCCCGCTCCAGCCGCCGCTCGCCAGCCGCCCCCGCCGCCCCCGTCGGGCCCCGGAGCCCACCCAGCGCGAGGCCGCGCGGGCCCTGCGCCGGACCGTCCCGCCGACCACCGGTCGCTCCTGGACCCGCGGCGGCATGCCCGGCCCGGTACGCGCCAGCGCGCGCGTGCCGCTCTCCGAGGCACTCGCCAGCCTGTTCGTCGTCGCGCTGCTGTTCGTTCCGGTCGCGGTCTGGACGCAGGGCGCGGCCTGGGTACCGGTCACCGCGGCCGCCGCCCTCCTGGTGGCCGGGTACCTGCTGTGGGCCCGGCGCGTGCTCGTCGGCGACGGCTACGTCGCCGTGCGTCAGGTGGGGCGCTTCCACATCGCCACCGCCGACCACGTCCGGCACCTCGAGCTGCGGCCGAGCCCGCACGGCGGAGTGCTGTGCCTGCACACCGACGACGGTCGGTGCATGCGCCTGCGGCGCTGCGAGGTGTCGCAGCCCGACATCAACGCCGCGCTGCGCCTGCTGGCCGGCACCGTGGACGGCACCCGCGACCCGCGGGTCGAGCACCTGCTCGGTCTCGAGCACGCCGCGTCGCGCATCCGGCACCGCTACCTCGCTGACGCCGTGCGGTAGCCCGTCCTGCAGCCGCTCGGCCCGAGCCCCCGTTCGGGCGGTTCAAGGCAGCGGTGACCGTGCCGACAACTGCCCCATGACCTGGCACCGCTCTGGCACCGCCCTTCGGGTCGCCGTCGCTCCCGTGCCCCGGCTGACCGCCACCGACGCGGACTTCGTGCTGCGGCTGACCCCCGGCGGGCGACTGCTGGCGGCCAGCGACACGGTCGCCGACGTCCTCGGCTGGGACCTGCAGGCCTGCGCGCACCACGGCCTGTGGGCCGCCGTGCACGACGAGGGACAGCGGGCCGCGATCTCGGCGCTGATGAGGCAGGTGCTCCGGGACGGCGGCGCGCGGACGACCCTGCAGATCTCCGGTGCCACGGGCACGACCTGGGTCGACGTGGCGGCCAAGCAGCTGCTCGACGTCCCGGGCCTGCCGGTGCACGTCAGCGCCCGGGACGTCAGCGAGGACCTGGTGGCCGCCAGCCAGCTGGCCGCGTCGGAGCTGCAGTGGCGGGTGGCGTTCGAGCACTCCCCCATCGGTGGTGCGCTGCTCGACCGGCACGGCGAGATCCTGGTCGTCAACGCCGCGCTGTGCCGGCTGCTGGGCCGGGGCGAGCACGAGCTGACCAGGATGGACGTCACCGACGTCGTCGAGACGCACGGCGGGCTGTCGTGGACGGACTGGTGGGACGCCCTGGCCTCGGGCGAGCAGCCCAGCTCCAGCGCCGACCGGATGCTGCGCACCGCCGACGGCCGGCAGGTCTGGAGCCGGCTCACCGCCGCCACGGTCACCTCGCCGACCGCCCCGGGACGAGTGATCATGCAGTTCGAGGACATCACGGGACGCCGCGAGGCAGAGCTCGAGCTGGCCAACCGGGCCCTGCACGACAACCTGACCAGCGCCCCGAACCGGTTCCTCACCCGGCAGTGGCTGGCCAGCGCCCTCGAGGACCGGCCGGGCGGCCAGGTCGGGGTGCTGTACTGCGACCTGGACCGCTTCAAGGTCGTCAACGACAGCCTCGGGCACGGCGCGGGCGACAGCCTGCTCGCCCAGGTCGCCGAGCGGCTGCGCGGCCCGCTGCGGCCGGAGGACCTGCTCGGCCGGGTCGGCGGTGACGAGTTCGTCATGGTGATGGAGGGGGTGCAGACGCCGGCCGAGCTGGCGGAGATCGCGGCACGCCTCGCCGCCGCCCTCGACGAGCCGTTCTCCCTGGGCGGGCACCGGCACGCCGTGACCCTCAGCGTCGGAGGCGCCCTCGGCAGCCACCCCGAGACCGCCGACGACGTGCTGATGCGGGCCGACATGGCCCTGCTGCGGGCCAAGCGGCTCGGCCGGGCGCGCTACGTCGCGTTCGACAGCGAGCAGGACCGCGTCGCCACCCGCGCCGACCTGCAGCTCGAGGACGACCTGCGGATGTCGCTGGAGTCCGACGAGCTGCGGGCCTACTACCAGCCGATCGTCGCCCTGGACGACCTCGCCGTCATCGGGCACGAGGCGCTCGTCCGCTGGCAGCACCCCGAGCACGGGCTGCTGCCCCCGGTGCGCTTCCTCGACCTGGCCGAGAGCAGCGGCCTCATCCGGCCGCTGGGCTGGTGGATGCTGGCGCAGGCCTGCCAGGACGCCGCCCGCGGCACCGGCGGGCTGTCGCCGGCCGGCTGGGTGGCGGTCAACGCCTCGCCCAGCCAGCTGGCCCGTCCCGGGGTCGCCGCCGACGTGGCCGCGGCCCTGGAGGTGTCCGGCCTCGCCCCCTCCCGCCTGCACCTGGAGATCACCGAGACCGCCCTGATCACGGCGAGCGAGACCCTGGTCACCGAGCTGCGCGACCTGTCCGCGATGGGCGTGCGGATCGCGCTGGACGACTTCGGCACCGGCTACTCCTCGCTGTCACTGCTGCGCCAGTTCCCGGTCGACCTCGTCAAGATCGACCGGAGCTTCGTGGAACCGGTCCTGCACGACCGCAGCGCCGTGGCCATCGTCAAGGCCGTGCTCGGGATGTGCCGGGACCTGGAGCTCCCGACCGTCGCGGAGGGCATCGAGACGCCCGAGCAGCTGGCTCTGCTGCGCGAGCTCGGCTGCTCGCACGGTCAGGGCTTCCTGTTCGGCGCGCCGGTCCCGCTGGCCGTCCGCGTCCCCGTCCCCACCCGTCCCCCGTCCCCGGCCCGCTCCGGGCCGCCCTTCGAACGGCGAGGAGCATGACCGTGCCGCACACCACCGTGGAGTTCGCGTCCCAGGAGGTCATCCGCCCGGCCGCGGTGCTGTCCGAGGTGCACGCGCGCCAGATCCTGCAGGGCCTGGCCGGCGACGACGTACGCGCCGGCGGTCACTGGTGGACCCGGGTCGGCACCTGGCGGCGCTACGCCTCCCCGTGGGCGCCGGGCGCCGACGAGCCCGGGGACGCCATGCACGTCGGCACCATCAGCTGCGTCTACGACAGCCCCGCCCGGTACTGCGTGACGGTCTTCCGGGTGTCGATGACCTCGTACGGCCTGCGCGAGGGGTGGACCACCGCCTCGCTCTGCGACGACGCGTTCCAGCACGCCGGGCTGACCCTCGCCGACTGCCCGCGGGCCTCCCTGGCCGCCCCTCCCCGGCCCTTCTCCCAGCTGCAGCGGGACACCGGCGCCCCGCGCTGACCTCCGGCGTCCCCCGCCGTGACCAGACTGTGTCCGGACGCACGCCGCGCCTGCGGCGTGCCGGCTCCGGTGACGGGGCATCACACCCGCGCCGAGCGAAGGAGAACGCTGTGACTGCGCCGACCCGTACCGCCGACGCACCCGCCCCGCTGACCCTCACCGACCGCTGCGACCGGTGCGGCTCCCGTGCCTACGTACGGGCCACCCTGCCGTCCGGCTCCGCGCTGCTGTTCTGCGGCCACCACGGCGCAGCGCTGCGCCCGGCCCTGATCGGGGCCGGCGCCGACCTGCACGACGAGACCGCGGCCCTGGCGGGCTCCGCCGCCTGCCTGACCTGCCGCCGCCTGACCCCGGCAGCACCCGATCCCGGCGCCGCCTGACCCCGGCGTCCGTCCCTCCGGCCGCCTGACCCTGCCGGAGGGGCGAGGGAGTGGCGCGGCCACCGGTGCCCGGCGGCCGCGCTGCGGTTCCTGCTCCCCCCTCGCGAGCAGGACCCGCACCTCCCGGACGCAGCCCTCCCCCGGGGGCCTGCCCGCCACCCGCCGCAGCGGATGGGCCCCACCCTGCCGTGGATGCCCGACGAGCGCACCCGTTCCCGGTCAAAAGGACCCGGAAGGACCAGATGTGGTGGCCCGGGCTGATCAGCCCGACCTGATCAGACCAGGGGCCGCCGTCGCGGCCGGCAGCGTCAGCCGGACGGCCAGCCCTCCCTCGGGTCGGGGCACCGCGCGCACGGCACCGCCGTGCGCCGCGGCGACGGCACGCACGATGGACAGCCCCAGCCCGGCGCCCCGCCGGGCCGTCCGGGCCGATCCGTGCCGCCGGAACGGCTCGAACAGCGACTCGACCTCGCCCTGCGGGATGACCGTCCCGGTGTTCGCGATCTCCAGCCAGGCGACGTCACCGGTGGTTCCGGTGGTGGCCAGCACGCTGCCCCCCGCGACGTTGTGCCGGACGGCGTTCTCCACCAGGTTGCCCGCGAGCCGCTCCAGCAGTGCCGGGTCGCCGCGAACCGCCGCGTGCCCCCAGTCGACCTGGATGCTCAGACCCGCCGCCGCGATCTCGGCACGGACCGCCGCCAACCCGGCAGCCGTCACCGCCGACAGCTCGACCCGCTCGGTCATCGGCAGGCCGTCCAGCGACAGCCGGTCGCTGCGGGCGAGCAGCAGCAGGCTGTCCACCAGCCGGTCCGCCCGGTCGGTCGCGTCCCGCACCACCTCGGCCGAGGCCCGCAGCTCCGCGACGCTGGCGTGCGGGTCCGCCAGCGCCACGTCGACCTCGGTGCGCATCACCGCCAGCGGCGTACGCAGCTCGTGGCTGGCGTCCGCGACGAACCGGCGCTGCGCCTCGAAGGAGGCCTGCAGCCGGGCCAGCATCGCGTCGAAGACGTCCGCCAGCTCCTTGAGCTCGTCGTGCGGACCGGGCAGGTCGATCCGCTCGTCGAGCTGCTCGGCCGACAACCGGCGCGCCGTGGTGGTGATCCGCTGCAGCGGCGCGAGCACCCGCCCGGCCAGCGCGTAGGACAGGCCGACGCCGAGCGCGCCGAGCGCCAGCAGAGCCAGCAGCCCCTGCTGGTAGAGCTGGCGCAGCGCCTGCGAGCGCAGCTCGTCCTGGATCTGCGCGACCGTGACGAACCGGCCGTCCGGCAGCAGCACGCCCACGCTCGGGACGTTCAGCGCGCCGGCCCGGGTCGCCCGGTCCACCAGCAGGATGCTGAGCAGCAGCAGCAGCAGGCCGACCCCGACGGCGACCGCGCCGTACACCAGGGTGAGCCGCCAGCGCAGCGTGGTGCGCCCACCGGCCGGTCGGCGCGGGACCGGCGGGGTGCTCACCCCGCGGCCAGCCGGTAGCCCGACCCCACCACGGTCTGCACCACGGGCGGGTCGCCCAGCTTCTTGCGCAGCGTCATCACGGTCACCCGGACGGTCGTGGTGAACGGGTCGGCGTGCTCGTCCCAGACCCGCTCCAGCAGCTCCTCGCTGCTGACGACGGCCCCGCCGGCCCGCAGCAGCGCCTGCAGGACGCCGAACTCCTTGCGGGTCAGCTCCAGGTCGACCCCGTTGCGGGTCGCGGTGCGCCGCGCGGGGTCCAGCTCGACGCCGCCGGCCCCGCGCAGCACCGGCGGAGCCGCCGGCGTGGCCCGCCGGCCGAGCGCCCGCACCCGGGCGACCAGCTCCTCGAAGGCGAACGGCTTGCCCAGGTAGTCGTCGGCCCCCAGCTCCAGGCCGGCCACCCGGTCCGCCAGGCCGCGGGCCGCGGTCAGCAGCAGCACCCGGGTGAGCGCCCCGTCGGCCGCGAGGTGCCGCAGCACGTCGTCACCGGAGCGCAGCGGCAGGTCGCGGTCGAGGACCAGGACGTCGTACCGGGTCATCAGGGCCTTCTCCAGGCCGCTCTCCCCGTCGTAGGCGACGTCGACGGCCATGCCCTCGCGCCGCAGGCCCCGGGCGACCGCGTCGGCGAGCGGCACCTCGTCCTCGACGACCAGCACCCGCACGGCCGCGACGCTAGCCGGTCCGCCGCCCGCGTGGCCGTCACCCGTTCGGGCCCGCCTGGGGGCCACCCGGCCTGGGTAGCGTCCGATCATGACTGAGGCACACCAGCCGACGCCGGTTCCGGGGCCGGTCGAGCTGCGCCGCGGGGTGCTCGCGGTGTCCGTGCTGTGCGACGTGGACGTGATCCCCGGTGAGGCCGGGATCGTCCTGCCGGGCGTACCGCCGGTGGAGGTGTCCTGGACCGAGTGCCGCCGGGCGCTGGCCGGCCACGGCCCGGAGAGCGAGCCGGGACGGCGGCGCCTCCGCGACTGGCTGCAGGCACGGCGCTGGGCGGCCCTGCTGCCGCCGGCCGAGCTGGCCGCGCGGCTGCGGCCGGTCGGCCTTCCCGTCGACCACCTGCTGCACCCCGGGCTGGACTGGGTGCACGAGCGGGTGCTCGGCGACGCGCTGGACCTGGGGCTCGGCGCGGTCGACCTCGACCCCGACGACCCGGACGACGGTCGTGCTGCTCCCCCGACCGGCGCTCGAGCAGGCCGGCATCGACGCCGCGGCCGCCTGGCGGGCGGCCCGCGACCGGCTGGAGGAGCTCGGCGCCCTCGCCGCGGACCTGCTCGCCCGGGAGGGCTCGGGGCGGCTCCGGCCGGTCGGCGACTGCGACGCCGTGACGCTGCTCGGCGCGCGCAGCCTGCGCCGCGCGCTGGCCGGTCCGCACGGCGGGATGGTGCCGGCGGTCGTCCCGATGCGCCGGCGCGGCTGGACCCGGCTCGGCCTGGTGGACCCCGCGTTCGGACCGGCCGCCGCCGCCGCCACCGCCGCGGCCGAGCGCGGGTTCGCCCGACCGCTGCTGCTCACCGCCGACGAGGTGACCGTCGTGCCGGAGGGCGGCCGCCCGGAGGTGCTGGTGCTGCGGCAGGCCGCGGCGGACGACCCGGTCCGGGCGCCGGACGTGCTGCGGCGCTGACCGGCCCGGTCAGCGCCGCTGCTTCACGGCGTACATGGCCGCGTCCGCGGCCGCGAGCAGCCCTTGCGGGGAGCCACCGGGCTCGAGCAGGGCGACCCCCACGCTGGCCGACACCTGCAGCACGACCCCGGAGGTCCCGGCCAGCGACACCGCGCCCGCCACCGCCGCCCGCAGCCGCTCGGCCGTCCGCCGGGCGTGCTCGTCGTCGGTGTCGCGCAGCAGCACGACGAACTCGTCGCCTCCCCAGCGCCCGACGACGTCGGCCTCGCGCACCGAGGCGGCCAGCCGCCGGCTGACCGCGACGAGCAGCTCGTCGCCCACCGCGTGGCCGTGCGCGTCGTTGACCGCCTTGAAGCCGTCGAGGTCCAGGTAGAGCAGGCCGGGTCGCGCGGCGCCGCCGGCCCGGGCGTCCGTGACGGCCTGCTCGAGCGCCCGCTCGACCTCGCGGCGGTTCGCCAGCCCGGTGAGCGCGTCGCTGCTGGCCGCCTGGCTCATCGCCGCCAGCAGCTCCAGGCGGTCCAGGGCCTGCGCGGCGAGCGCCGCGAGCACCTGCAGCGCCGCCTGGTCCTGCCCGGTGTGCCGCGGCCCGACCCGGCGGCGCTCGACGGCCAGCCACAGCCCGTGCCGGTCGTCGACACCGACCCGGGCGGCGACGTCACCGTCCCCGGGCGGCCCGGCGGACAGCCGCGCGGTCGCGCCCCCGGTCAGCCGGCTGGCCGCCGCGGTGATGCCGTCCGCCAGCTGGGCGCGGTCCCGGGCCGCCTGGGTCTGCGCGGCGGCGTCGAACAGCACCGTCGTCCGCAACCGGTCGATGTTCGCGGCCGCGGTCGCCCGGGCCGCGTAGACCGGCGCCAGCAGGACCGGTACGAGCAGCACGACCGCCCACGGGACGAGCGCGGTGAGCAGCGCGGCGAGCAGGCCGACCCCGTTCACGGCGAGCACCGCGACGCTCACCACCGGGGTGCTCTCGTCGGTGAGGACGCTGCGCACCGGACCGCGGTCGCCCGAGCCGACGGACACCGCGGTGAGCAGCAGGTCGACCGTCAGGTAGCCCACCGTGCCCGCTGCCAGCGCCAGCACGTCCGCCGGTCCGAACGAGTGCAGGTCCCGCAGCAGGTCCAGGACGGTGAGCAGCGTGCCGCCGGCCAGCGCGGCCAGCGCGAGGTTGAAGGCCCGGGAGGACCACAGCCGCTCCGGGGTGAGCAGCTCGCCGAGCATCACGCCGGCGAGCCAGGTCACCAGCGCGATCGGAGCGGGCACGGTCCAGGCGAGGAACACCAGCACCGCGCTGTCCAGCGCGACGTGCACCGCGCCGCCGGGCCGGCTCAGGGCCAGCCCGCGGCTGGCCAGGAACGCGGTGACCGGGACGCCCAGCAGCAGGCCGGCGAGCCCGGACCAGGGCAGGTCGGCCGGCGGTCCGCTCAGGCCGGCGACCGCCGCGGCCAGCAGCACCCCGGCGCCGGCCACGACGACGGCGACGTCGACCAGCCGGCCCCGCAGCGGGGCAGCCAGCCGCCCGCCGGGGACCGCAGGAAGAGGGTGCACGTCCTCGTTCTCGGCGTGCCCCGCCGGCGGGCCGAGCGCCCATTGGGGCTAGTCGACGGCGGTGGGGGCGTCCGTGGCCAGCGGCTTGCGCATGCTCACGTGCGGGATGCCGGCCTCGTCGTACGGCTCCCCGAAGGCCGTGTAGCCGGCCCGCTCGTAGAAGCCCCGGGCGTGCAGCTGGGCGTGCAGCTCGACGGCCGCCAGACCGCGCTCGCGGGCCCGCCCCTCCAGCAGGGTCAGCACCGCCGCACCGGTGCCGGTCCGACGAGCCGGCTCGGCGACCGCCATCCGCCCCACCACGCCGACCCCGTCGGACCGGCCGAGCAGCTCGGGGGCCAGCAGCCGGCCGGTGCCGACGACCTGCCCGGCGACCAGCGCGACCGCGTGGTCGCACCGGTCGTCGTGCTCGTCGCGCTCCATGTCCTCGGGCACGGCCTGGCCGACGACGAAGACCTCGTGGCGCAGGGCGTACACCGCCGGCAGGTCGGCCGGCCCGGCGAGCCGGACCACCCGGCGCGGTCGGCCGGCGTGCCGGACGTGCGACACCGCGTCGCGCAGCCGCTGCGCCCGGGACGCCCAGCCCGGGACCAGGCGGTCGTCGACGGCCTTGAGCCGGTCCAGGATCCTCACGACGCCGCCGAGACGCGGTCCAGCGCCGCCTGCAGGTCGGCCGGGTACGGGCTCTCGTAGCTCACCCACCGGCCGTCGTCCGGGTGCGCGAACGACAGCCGCACCGCGTGCAGCCACTGCCGGCCCAGGCCGAGCCGGGCGGCCAGCGTCGGGTCGGCGCCGTACTGCACGTCCCCGACGCAGGGGTGCCGCAGCGCGCTCATGTGCACGCGGATCTGGTGGGTCCGGCCGGTCTCGAGGTGGATCTCGAGCAGGCTGGCGTGCCGGAACGCCTCGATCGTCTCGTAGTGCGTGACGCTCGGCCGTCCCGCCGCGACCACCGCGAACTTGTACGACGCCGTGGGGTGCCGGTCGATCGGGGCGTCGACCGTGCCGGTCAGCGGGTCGGGATGGCCCTGGACGAGCGTGTGGTACCGCTTGTCGACGGTGCGCTCGCGGAACGCGTCCTTGAGCACGGTGTACGCCCGCTCGCTCTTGGCGACCACCATCAGCCCGGTCGTGCCGACGTCCAGCCGGTGCACCACACCCTGCCGTTCCTCCGCGCCGCTGGTGCTCACCCGGTGCCCGGCGGCGGCCAGCCCGCCGATCACGGTGGGGCCCTCCCAGCCCGGGCTGGGGTGCGCGGCCACGCCCACCGGCTTGTCCACGACGAGGATGTCGTCGTCCTCGTGCACGACGTGCAGACCCTCGACGACCTCGGGCGGCGGCAGCGGCGAGCGGTCCGGCTCGGGCAGGGCCACCTCGAGCACGCTGCCGGCCAGCACCCGATCCCCCTTGCCCCGCACCCGGCCGTCGAGCGAGGCACCGCCGGTCTCGATGACCTCGACCGCCACGCTGCGCGACAGGCCGAACAGCCGCGACAGCGCCGCGTCCAGGCGCAGGCCGTCCAGGCCCTCGGGGACGGGCAACGAGCGGTACTGGGTCATCCGCCCAGTCTGTCAGCCGCACGGCTCGGCGCCGCTGGGCCGCTGGGCCGCTGGGCCGCTGGGCGCGAGACTGGCGCGGTGACCGCTGCGCCCGACGTCGTCCTGCTGGTCGACGCGGCCAACGTCGTCGGCTCCCGGCCGGACGGCTGGTGGCGGGACCGGGCCGCGGCGGCCGCCCGCCTCGTCGCACGGCTGCGACGGCTGCCCGGAACCGAGCTCCCCGCGGCGTTCCCGGGCCCGGACGGCGGACCCCGCCGGGTGCTGCGCGTCGTCGTCGTCCTGGAGGGCGCGGCCCGCGCGGGCGTCCCGGTCGGCGGCAGCGCCGGGCTCGACGTCCGGCACGCCCCCGGAAGCGGGGACGACGAGCTCGCGGCGCTGGCCGGGCCGGGCACGGTGCTCGTCACCGCGGACCGCGCCCTCGCGGCGCGGGCGACGGCACGCGGCGCCGAGGTCCTCGGTCCGCGCCGGCTGCTGGCACTGCTGGACGCGTCGGCCCGGCCCTGACGGCGGTCGCGGGCTGGCGGGTCAGGCGTCCGGCGCCGCGCCGGCCCGCCGGCTGCCGTCCAGCTCGACACCGCGGAAGGACAGGACGACCGCCAGGATCCCGCCGACCACGATCCCGCTGTCCGCGACGTTGAAGCTCGGCCAGACCAGGAAGTCGATGAAGTCCACGACCGCACCGCGGCCGACGCCCGGCGCGCGCAGCAGCCGGTCCACGAGGTTGCCCGAGGCACCGCCGAGCAGCAGCCCCAGCGCCAGCGCCCACCGCAGCGACCGCAGCCGTCGCGCCGTCCGCAGGATGATCACGACGACCGTCACGGCCACCGCGGTGAACACCACCGTGGCCCCCTCGGCGAACGAGAACGCCGCACCGCTGTTGCGGGTGACCCGCAGCAGCAGCCGCCCCCCGAGCAGCTCGACCGTCCGCTGCCCCTCGAGCTGCGCGACGACCAGCACCTTGGTGAGGACGTCCAGCGCCAGCACCCCGGCGGCGACGGCCAGCAGCACGCCCGCCTGTGGGCGCGCGGGCCGACCGGGCCCGGCGCGGTCCGTCCGGCGCGCCACGACCTCGTCATCGACCACGGATGCAGGCTACGTGCCGCTACGCTGACCGGGCTGCGCTGACGGGGACCAGTAGCGGCGTGTGCAGCCAGGAGCGAGCCGGGGTTGGTGCGAGCCCGGGGGCCAGCGCGTCCGTGAACATCAGCCCCTGCGGAACGCCGAACAGCGCGGCACGGCACGGCAAGAGCGGGGGCCCGCGGGCCCCAAGGAGGGTGGTACCGCGGGGCCCGGACGTCCGGCCGCCTCGTCCCTCCGTCGAGGCCCGTTCGACGGAGGAGACCCGCGTGACCCGCCCGATGCGTCCGCTGCCCGCCCAGGTGGACCTGCCCGCGCTGGAGCACGACGTCCTCGCCCGCTGGGACGCCAGCAAGGTCTTCCCGCGCAGCCTGGAGCAGACCGCCGACGGCGAGCCCTGGGTCTTCTACGAGGGCCCGCCGACCGCCAACGGCAAGCCCGGCACGCACCACGTCGAGGCCCGGGTCTTCAAGGACCTGTTCCCCAGGTTCAAGACCATGCAGGGCCGGCACGTGCCCCGCAAGGCCGGCTGGGACTGCCACGGGCTGCCGGTCGAGCTGGCCGTCGAGAAGGAGCTGGGCTTCACCGGGAAGCCCGACATCGAGCGCTACGGCATCGCGGCCTTCAACGACCGCTGCCGCGAGAGCGTGCTGCGGCACGTCGACGAGTTCGAGCGGCTGACGACCCGGATGGGCTACTGGGTCGACATGTCGCAGGCCTACCGCACGATGGACGCGTCCTACATCGAGAGCGTCTGGTGGAGCCTCAAGCAGATCGCCGATCGGGGGCTGCTGGTCGAGGACCACCGGGTCGCGCCGTACTGCCCGCGCTGCGGCACGGCGCTGTCCGACCACGAGGTGGCGCAGGGCTACCAGGACGTGGTGGACCCGAGCGTGTACGTCCGCTTCCCGGTCACCGCCGGCCCGCTGGCCGAGCTCGGCGCGGCGCTGCTGGTCTGGACCACGACGCCCTGGACGCTGGTCTCCAACACGGCGGTCGCGGTGCACCCGGCGGTGACCTACGTCGCGGCCCGCACCGGCCGGCGAGGTGCTCGTGGTCGCCGAGCCGCTGCTCGCGCTGCTCGGCGAGGACGCCGAGGTCCTCGACCGCTTCCCCGGCGCGGCGCTGGAGCACACGCCGTACGCCCGGCCCTTCGAGCTGCTGGACTTCCCCGACGAGGCCCCGGCGGCGCACTTCGTCGGCACCGCCGAGTACGTCACGACCGACTCCGGGACCGGCCTGGTGCACCAGTCCCCCGCCTTCGGCGCCGACGACCTCGCCGTCGCCCGGCGGTACGGCCTGCCGGTGGTCAACCCGGTCCGCCCGGACGGCACCTTCGAGGAGCACCTGCCGCTGGTCGGCGGCCAGTTCTTCAAGGCCGCCGACCGACCGCTGGTCGAGGACCTCGAGCGACGCGGGCTGCTCTGGCGCGAGCTGGCGTACGAGCACAGCTACCCGCACTGCTGGCGGTGCGACACCGCGCTGCTCTACTACGCCCTGCCCAGCTGGTACATCCGCACCACCGCGGTGAAGGACCGGCTGCTGGAGGAGAACGCCAGGACCGACTGGCACCCCGCGACGATCCGGGACGGCCGGTACGGCGACTGGCTGGTGAACAACATCGACTGGGCGCTGTCCCGCAACCGCTACTGGGGCACCCCGCTGCCGGTCTGGCGCTGCTCCGTCGACAGCGGGCACTGGCAGGCGTACGCCTCGCTGGCCGAGCTGGGCAAGGCCGCCGGCCGCGAGCTGTCCGCGCTCGACCCGCACCGCCCCTACGTCGACGACGTGGTCGTCCCGTGCGAGCGCTGCGGCGAGCCGGCCTCCCGGGTCCCGGAGGTCATCGACGGCTGGTACGACTCCGGCTCGATGCCGTTCGCCCAGGTCGGCTACCCGCACAGCGGCGTCGAGCCGGCCTACCCGGCGCAGTTCATCTGCGAGGCGATCGACCAGACCCGCGGCTGGTTCTACACGCTGATGGCGGTCGGCACCCTGGTGTTCGACCGCTCGTCGTACGAGACGGTGCTGTGCCTGGGGCACATCCTCGACGGCGACGGCCGCAAGATGAGCAAGCACCTGGGCAACGTGCTGGACCCCTTTCTGATGTTCGAGCGGCACGGCGCCGACGCGCTGCGCTGGTACATGCTCTGCGGCGGCAGCCCGTGGTCGGCCCGGCGGGTCGGCTCCGAGCAGGTCGGCGAGGTGGTCCGCAAGGTCCTGCTGACCTACTGGAACACCGCCTCGCTTCCACACCCTGTACGCCCGCGCGAACGGCTGGACGCCGGGCACCGCCGCGCCGGCACCGGCCGACCGGCCGGCTCTGGACCGGTGGGCGCTGTCGGAGGTGCACGCCGCGGTCGCGGAGGTGACCGACGGCGCTGGAGGACTTCGACTCCCTGCGCGCCGGCCGGCGGCTGTCGGCGCTCATCGACGACCTGTCGAACTTCTACGTCCGCGGGTCCCGGCGGCGCTTCTGGGACGGCGACCCGGCGGCGCTCGCGACCCTGCACACCTGCCTGCGCCAGCTGACCCTGCTGATGGCGCCGTTCGTCCCGTTCGTCACCGACGAGGTGTGGGACGCGCTGTTCGCCGGCGAGGACGGCGCCCCCGACTCGGTCCACCTGGCGCCGTGGCCGGCCGCCCGGCCGCAGCTGCTCGACGCCGCGCTGGCCGACGCAGGTGGCGCTGGTGCGGCGGCTGGTGGACCTCGGCAGGGCGGCGCGCGCCGGGTCGAAGGTGAAGACCCGGCAGCCGCTGGGCCGTGCGCTGGTGTCGGCCCCGGGCTGGCACGCCCTGCCCGGACGAGCTCCGCGGCCTGGTCGCCACCGAGCTCAACGTCGGCACGCTGGAGCCGCTCGCCGGGGACCCTGGTGGACGTGACCGTCAAGGCGAACTTCCGGGCGCTCGGCAAGCGCTTCGGCAAGCGGACGGCGACCGTCGCCGCCGCCGTCGCCGCCGCCGACCCGGCTGCTCTGGTGGCCGGGCGCTCGGTCCAGGTGGACGGCGAGACCGTCCAGCTGCAGGCGGAGGAGCTGATCGTCACGGAGACGCCGCGCGAGGGCTGGGCCGTGTCGACCGCCGGCGGCGAGACCGTTGCCCTCGACCTGACGGTCACCCCGGAGCTGCGCCGGGCCGGTCTGGTCCGTGACGTGGTCCGGCTCGTCCAGGACGCCCGCAAGCAGGGCGGCCTGGAGGTCAGCGACCGCATCGAGCTGTGGTGGCAGGCCGGCGACGAGGTGGCCGAGGCGCTGCGCGAGGGTGCGCGACCGGCTGGCCGAGGAGGTGCTCGCGGTCAGCTCGACCGAGGGGCACCCGACCGCCAAGCTGGCGCCGCACCCGGTCGACGAGCTCGGGCTGGTGTTCTGGTTGCGGGTCGCCGGGACCTGACGGCCGGGCCGGCGGACAACGGCGCGCCGGTCAGGGGCGGCACAGCGGGCACGGCGACGAACCGTCGCCGACGGCCTCGTCGCGGGTCCGGGCCTCGGTGGCCAGCGCGCCCACGACCAGCGAGCAGGTCGGCCGGTGCAGCTGGCCGTCGGCGGACGGCACGACGACCGACGCGGCCGGCCGGGCCGACTCGGCCTCCCAGCCGTCCGGCACCGGCACCGGGCCGGCCGTCGCCGCCGGGCCGAGCGCGCGCTCGGGGTGGCAGATGCCGCACGGGGTGAAGCCCCGGGCGCGGGCCTGCCCGGCCGGGAGCTGCTCCGCGTCTCGGCCCTGCAGGTAGCGGCACTCCGGCAGGTGGTACCGGGGCCGGCCGGCGACGACGTGGACGACGGGCACGGGCTCGGCGAGGCCGTCCCCGGGACCGGGCGTGGCGGGCCGCACGTGCCCCGCGTCCTCGCCGCCGGCCTCCCGGGCTCCCGGCGGGTCGGTCTCCGGGACTGCCGGCGAGGCGCCCGGCCGGGCAGCCGCCGGGGGCGGCCCCGCACCCGGAGCCCACGGGGCGGCGGCCCCGCCACCGCCGTCCCGCGCGCCGGTGTGCCGCTGGACGACGCCGACGGCGAGCGCCCCGACGGCGAGCAGGCTGGCCACGATCGAGGCGTAGACGAACGCCAGGCCCGCCGCGAGCCCGAGGACCAGCAGCAGCACCGCGACGACCACCAGTGCAGCGCTGACCACGATCATCGGCGGGCCCTTCGACGGAGGAGGCGGGCAGGCGCCGCGGCGGGATCGTACCGAGGGGACGTCGCGAGCCTCAGCCGAACGCGGCCTGGCCGTCCGCGCCGGCGGTGTGCCGCTGCGGGCCGGTCGCACCGAGCTCGCGCAGCTGCGCCTGCAGGTAGCTCCGCAGCCGGTCGCGGTACTCGCGCTCGAACGCCCTCAGGTGTGCCACGGACGCCTCGAGCGCGGCCCGCTCCTGCTCGACGGCCTCTCGCAGCTCTTCCAGGCGGCTCGCGGCCTGGGCCTCCTGGGCCTCGGCCCGCTCCCGGGCCGAGGTCTCCAGCCGGTCCGCCTCGGCCCGCGCCGCGGTCAGCGCCGTCTCGGTCTCGGCCGAGGTCGCGAGACGGGTCGCCTCCGCCTCATCCCGGGCGTCCCGGGCATCCGCCTCCGCCGCCGCCAGCAGGCTCTCCGCCTCGGCGGTGGCGGCCGCGATGGCCTCGTCCGCGGTGCGCTGGGCCAGCTCCAGCGTGCGCAGCGCCTGCCCGGGCACCGGCCCGGTCCCGGCGACGCGCTGCTCGAGCAGCGCGCGCAGCTCGGCGTTGTCCCGACTCAGCCGGGCGAGCTCGCCCTGGACGTCGTCCAGGAACGCGTCCACCTCGTTCCGCGCGTAGCCCGGGAACGTCCGGGTGAAGACCTTGTCCGCGACGTCGATGGCGGAGAGTGGCACGGGAACCCCCTGGAGGCCGTCCGTCGGTCAGACCGCGGCGCTGCCGGTGACCGAGCGCAGGATGCTCACCAGAATGAACAGCACCAGGAACGCGAGGTCCAGAGAGACCCCGCCCAGACGCAGCGGCGGCAGCACCTTGCGGAGCGCCTTGAGCGGCGGGTCCGTCGCGCTGTAGATGAGCTCCAGGGCCATGGCGAGGGCGCCGCTGGGCTTGAAGTTCCGCGCGAACAGGAAGACGTACTCGAAGATCAGGCGGAGGAACAGCAGGATCAGGAAGACGGTCAGCAGGTAGTACAGAACGGCCGCGACGACCACGGAACTCGGCTCCTAGGACTGGTTGAAGAAGCCGCCCTCGGCGATCCGCGCCTTGTCCTCTGCGGTCACCTCGACGTGCTCCGGGGACAGCAGGAAGACCTTGTTCGTCACGCGCTCGATGCGGCCGCGCAGCCCGAACGACAGGCCCGCGGCGAAGTCGACCAGGCGCTTGGCGTCGGTGTCGTCCATCTCGGTCAGGTTCATGATCACCGGGGTGCCGTCGCGGAAGTGCTCCCCGATGGTGCGGGCCTCGTTGTACGTCCGCGGGTGCAGCGTGGTGATGCGGTACGGGTCGTCCTGGGCGGTCACCGGGACCGGCCGGACGTGGGGGTCGAGCGCCAGCGCGCCCCGACGGGACTCGTCGGCGCGACGGACGAGCACCGGCTCGGCGACGTCGCGGGAGCGGTCTCGACCGCGGGGGGCCTGTTCGGGCTCGTCGTAGTCGTCGGGGCCGTAGCCGTGCGCGTCATAGCGCTCCTCGTCGTCCTCGACCAGCCCGAGGTAGAGCCCCAACTTACGCATGGCGCCGGGCATTCGGGCTCCTCGTGTGGGGGGTGCGGACGCCCCGACGCTACCGGAGGACAGCCGCGCGGTGGCCGAGCAACGCCGTGCCGACACGCAGGTGAGTCGCGCCGGCGGCGACCGCGGCCTCGAGGTCCGCGCTCATCCCGGCGCTGACGACAGCCGCGTCCGGGTGCTCGGCGCGCAGCCGGCGCGACACCTGCAGCAGCCGGTCGAACGCCGGCCGCGGGTCGCCGCCGAGCGGCGCGACGGCCATCACACCGGCCACCCGGAGCGCGCCGAGGCCGGCCGCGAGCGAGGCGAGCAACGGGACGTCGGCCGGCAGCGCGCCGCCGCGCTGCGGGTCGCCGTCCAGGCTGACCTGCACGAGGACGTCCAGCCGCCGGTCGGCGCGGCGGGCGCCCTCGGCCAGGGCCGCCGCCAGCCGGGGACGGTCCAGGGAGTGCACGAGGTCGGCGTACGAGGCGACCGAGCGGGCCTTGTTGGTCTGGAGCTGCCCGACGAAGTGCCACCGCACGCCGGGCACCGCGGCGGCCTTCTCCGCGGCCTCGGCGTCCTTGTTCTCGCCGAGGTCCCGGACGCCGAGGTCGCGCAGCAGCAGCAGGTCCGGGACCGGCCAGGTCTTCGTCACCGCGACCAGGGTCACCTCGTCGCGGGACCGCCCGGCCGCCGCGCAGGCCCCGACGATGCGCTCCTCGAGCGCGGCGAGCCGACCGGCGAGCTCCTCGCGCCGGGTCATGGCAGCAGCCGGACCACGCCGGCGTGCCGCCCGGTCCGCCCGTCGCGCCGGTAGCTGAAGAACCGGGCGGGCTGCTCGGCGGTGCAGCCGCCGGTGCGCCGCACGCCGACGCCGGCCCGCGACAGCAGCCCGTGCGCCCCGGCGGCCAGGTCGAGCGACGGCGTGCCCAGCCGGGTCCTGCCGCGGGCACCCGGCACCTGCCCGGCGACCTCGTCGGCGAGCGCGGCCGGCAGCTCGTAGCAGAGCCCGCAGATCGCCGGCCCGATCACCGCGGTCGTGCCGGTCGGCGTGGCGCCGAGCCCGGCCATCGCCTCCAGCGCGCGCTGCAGGACGCCGGCCGCGAGCCCGGCCCGTCCGGCGTGCACGGCCGCGACGACCCCCGCACCGGGGTCGGCCAGCAGCACCGGCAGGCAGTCGGCGGCCAGCACGGCCAGCGCCACCCCGGGCGTGCCGGTGACCAGGGCGTCGACCCCCGGGACGCCGCCGTCGGGGGTCGCGGCGCCGTCGACCACCGCGACCTCGGCACCGTGCACCTGCTCGGCGAACACCACGGCCGGGACGTCCAGGGCCGCGGCCAGCCGGCGACGGTTGGTCGCGACCCGGTCGGGGTCGTCGCCGACGTGCAGCGCCAGGTCGAGGGCGTCCCACGGCGCCGCGCTGACGCCGCCCGCCCGGCTGGTGAACGCGCCGGCCGCCGGGAGCGGCAGGCCGGCAGGGAGCAGGGCGAGCCCGCCTGCCGGGTCGGGACGCCGGTGCTCACCGGCGGCGGGTCTGACCATCCCCGCAGCGTGCCTCATCGGGCCCGGGCCGTCCCGGCCAGGCGCCTGGCCCTGCCCCCGGACACGCCGCAGGCCCGCCCGCGCGAGCGGACGGGCCTGTCGGACGCCGGTGCCGCGCAGCGGCTGCCCGGGAGCTACTTGAGGAAGTCCGGCACGTCGAGGTCGTCCTCGAAGACCACGGTCCGCTGCGGGCGGGCCGGCGGCGGCTGCGGGGCCCGGCGGGGCTCGACGGGCGGCGCCACGGGCCGGGCCGCCGGCGACGGCGCAGCGACCGGCTCCGGGGCCCGCCGGGCCGGCTCGACCCGGCGCATCGGGGACGGCGCGCCGGCGTCGAACCCGGCGGCGATCACGGTCACCCGCACCTCGTCACCGAGCGCGTCGTCGATCACGGCACCGAAGATGATGTTGGCGTCCTGGTGGGCGGCGTCCGCGACCAGCTGCGCCGCCTCGTTGATCTCGAACAGGCCGAGGTCGCTGCCGCCGGAGATGGACAGCAGCACGCCGTGCGCGCCGTCCATGCTGGCCTCGAGCAGCGGGCTGGCGATCGCGGCCTCGGCGGCGAGCACGGCCCGGTCCTCGCCACGGGCGCTGCCGATGCCCATCAGGGCGCTGCCGGCCTGGCTCATCACGCTCTTCACGTCGGCGAAGTCCAGGTTGATCAGACCCGGCGTGGTGATCAGGTCGGTGATGCCCTGCACGCCGGACAGCAGCACCTGGTCCGCGCTCTTGAACGCGTCCATCACGCTGACCTGCTTGTCGCTGATGGACAGCAGCCGGTCGTTGGGGATGACGATGAGGGTGTCGACCTCCTGGCGGAGCGCCTCGATGCCCGACTCGGCCGAGGTGGCCCGGCGGCGGCCCTCGAAGGAGAACGGCCGGGTCACCACGCCGATCGTCAGCGCGCCCAGCGAGCGGGCGACGCTGGCCACGACCGGCGCTCCGCCGGTCCCGGTGCCGCCGCCCTCGCCGGCCGTGACGAAGACCATGTCGGCGCCCTTGAGCACCTCCTCGATCTCCGCGCGGTGGTCCTCGGCCGCCTGCCGGCCCACCTCGGGGGCCGCGCCGGCGCCGAGCCCGCGGGTGAGCTCGCGGCCGACGTCGAGCTTGACGTCGGCGTCGCTCATCAGCAGCGCCTGCGCATCTGTGTTGATCGCGATGAACTCGACGCCCTTGAGGCCCACCTCGATCATGCGGTTGATGGCGTTGACGCCACCGCCGCCGATGCCGACCACCTTGATCACGGCGAGGTAGTTCTGCGGTGCTGCCACGGTGTGGGGGGCCTCTCGGGTCTGCGACCGGCCACCGGCGGTCGCCGGTGGGGCCAGGAGGGTCGGTGCTGGAACGGACGGCCCCGACGGGCCAGGGGCGCGGTCCGCCCCCGACACCCCCGCTCCGGACTCTGGAGCGGACGTCGAGGTTGTGCTCTACTCTCAGTCTCAGGTAGACGGTTGGCCCGGCTGTGCACTGCGACTGGATCGGCACGGTACGGGGGCGTCGACGCCGGGGTCAACCTGACCCCGGCGTGTCGTCGTGTCCGGTTGGTCCACCACGCTCCCGGCCGCGGCTCCGGGGCGTCCGCCGACGGGTCCGGCCGGGCCCGTCGACGATCAGCGCTGCGGGCTCTCGGCGCGCTTGACGGCGTACATGTCCTTGTCCGCGGCGCTCATCAGCCCGGCCGGGTCGGCCTCGCCCCCGGTGCTCACCGCCATGCCGATGCTCACCCCCACGTTGAGGGTGAGACCGGCGGCCACCACGGGCTCGGCCACCGCGGCCTGCAGCCGCCCGACCAGCGGCAGCAGGCCCTCGCGCGTGACGCCCTCGGCGAGCACCACGAACTCGTCACCGCCGAGCCGGGCCACCGTGTCGGACGGCCGCACGCAGTGCGCCAGCCGGGCCGCGACGGTCTTGAGCACGGCGTCGCCGACCGCGTGACCGTGCCGGTCGTTGACGGCCTTGAAGCCGTTCAGGTCGAGGAACAGCAGGCCGGTCGTCCCGCCGGTACGTGCGTCCCGGGCCAGCACGCCGCGCAGCCGCTCCTCGACGAGCGAGCGGTTCGCCAGGCCGGTGAGCGGGTCCCGGACCGCCCGCTCGGTCAGGGACTCGGTCAGGTCCCGCAGCTCCTCCTCGGCCCGATGCCGCTCGGTGACGTCCTGAGCGCTGACCGCGAACCAGCCGGGCCGGCCGTCCGCACCGAGCACCACGGAGACCCCGTGCAGCAGCCAGAGCCGGCGGCCCGACGGGCTGACGTACTCCGCCTCGACGGTCATCGCGTCCCGCCGACCGCTGAGCACCTGCTCGAGCTGGGCCTCGGCCTCGGCGCTCGGCGTCCCCATCGCCGTCCCGAACGGCACCCCGACCAGGTCCTCGGGCGCTTTGCCGAGCAGCCCGGCGTACGTGGTGTTGATCCGCATGTACCGGGTCGTCAGGTCGGCCAGCGCCAGACCGATCCGGACGTTGTCGAAGAAGTCCTCCCAGACGTCGACCTGGTGGGAGACGACGTCCATGGTGCGACGGGCGGCGCGCGCGCGGGCGGGCGTGGCGCGCGCGGTGGGGGGGGTCAGCGGAACCTCCGGCTTCGGGTTCATCGGTCTGTTCCCGGTCCGCCCGGCACCACGCCTCCCGCGCTGCTGTTCACCCGATCAGCGGACCACGGCGACGCGCGGGCTGCTGACGTCGATCACCGATCCCGGCTGCCCGAGCAGCGCCCCGACGATCTCCGCCTTGCGCTCCAGCGTGTCGGCGCCCCCCCACAGCACCCGGCGCCCGCCCTCGAGGAGCAGCACCACCTCGTCGGGCTTCGGGCTCTGCACGGCCCGGACCTTCCCGGCGACCTGCTCCGGAAGGGCGGCGAGCACCTGCAGGGCCGGCTCGACGGGGCCGGCGACCTGCAGCTCGGGCACTCCGTCCGGCACCGTCGCCGCCGGGGCGAAGCGGACGGCCTCGGCGTCCACCAGCGCGTACGTGCCGTCCGCCTGGCGGACCGACGCGAGCGGCACCCGCTCGGCCACGACGACCCGGATGCCGGTGGGCCAGGCCCGTTCGACCCGTACCCGGTCCACCGGTCCGAGCGCCGCGACCCGGGCGGCCGCCGCCCGGGTGTCGACCCGGGCCACCGGAGCGCCCTCCGGGACGGCCGCGGCAGCCAGGACGGCCTGCGGGGTGGTGCGGTCCGCACCGACGACCTGGACCGTCCGGACCGACAGCAGGGACGAGGCCAGCAGCGCCCAGACCAGGACCAGGACGAGCGCGGCCGCCAGCGCGGCGAGCGACAGCCTGCGCAGCGCCGCGCGCGGGAGCCAGGACCGGCCCCGCCGCCCCGAGCCGCCGGACCGCGGCCGCCCGCCTCCGACGCCCCGGCGCCCGGCCAGCCCGCGCGCGGCGAGCCGGCGCGCGCCGGCCGTCCAGGCCCGGGCCCGCCCGCCGGCCTGCCGTCGCGACGGCGGGTGCAGGGTGGTCGTCATCGTTCCTCCAGCAGCCGCAGCACCTCGGGCCCCACCTGCGTCACATCGCCCGCGCCCAGGGTCAGCACCAGGTCCCCCGGGCGGGCCCGCCGCGCGAGCTCGCCCGGCACCGCCGACCAGCTCGTCTCGGCGTGCACCCGGCCCGGCGGCAGCGGCACGTGCGCGGCGACGCTGGCCCCGGTGGCGCCTGGGATCGGGTCCTCCCCGGCCGCGTACACCTCCATGACGACGACCTCGTCGGCCAGGCCGAGGGCGGTGCCGAAGCCCTCGGCGAAGGCCAGCGTCCGGCTGTAGCGGTGCGGCTGGAAGGCGACGACCAGACGGCCCTGCCCGACGACCTCCCGGGCCGCCCGGAGCTGGGCGTCCACCTCGGTCGGGTGGTGGGCGTAGTCGTCGTAGACCCGCACGCCGGCCGCGGTGCCCTTGAGCTCCATCCGGCGGCGCACCCCGGTGTAGCCGCCGAGTCCCTCGACGAGCAGCGCCTCCGGCAGGCCCAGGCCGATCCCGGTGAGCAGCGCGCCGGCGCTGTTCAGGGCGAGGTGCCGGCCGGGCACCGCCAGGGCCACCCGGGGCAGCCGGCGGCCGCGCAGCACCGGCGTCCAGGAGCTGGTCGTCCCGCTCACCGTCACGTTCTCCAGCCGCAGGTCGGCGGCCTCGGCGGTGCCGTAGGTGCGCACGTCCACGCCGCGGCCGCGGGCGACCGCCGCCAGGCGGGCGGCGCCCGGGTCGTCGGCGCAGGCGACCAGGAACCCGTCGGCGGGCAGGGTCGCCACGAAGTCCTCGAAGGCCCGGAAGACCGCTGCCTCGTCGGCGTAGTGGTCCAGGTGGTCCGCCTCGACGTTCGTCACGACCGCGGCGTACGGGGCGTAGCGCCAGGAACGAGCCGTCGCTCTCGTCGGCCTCGATGACGAACAGGTCGCCGCTGCCGTGGTGGGCGTTGCTGGCCGCCTCGTTGAGGTCACCGCCGATGGCGAACGAGGGGTCGACGCCGCAGTGGAAGGCCGCCACCGTCAGCATCGACGTCGTCGTCGTCTTGCCGTGCGTGCCGGCGACCGCGACGCCCCGCCTGCCGACCATCAGCGAGGCCAGCGCCTCGGCCCGCAGCAGCACCCGCAGGTCGCGCCGGCGCGCCTCGGCGAGCTCGGCGTTGCTCTCCCGGATGGCGCTCGACACCACCACGGTGTCCGCGTCGCCGAGGTGCTCGGCGGCGTGCCCGACGTGCACCTGCGCGCCGAGCACCCGCAGCTCGGCGACCGCGCGCGAGTCCTTGGCGTCGCTGCCGGAGACCGGCACGCCGCGGGCCAGCAGCACCCGGGCGATCCCGCTCATGCCGGCGCCGCCGATCCCCACCAGGTGCACCCGACCGAGCTCGGAGACGGGCCGCGCGGCGGTCACGACGGGGCCTGCCCGGCGGCGGCCAGCACCATCCGGGCCAGGGCCACGTCCGCGTCCCGGTGGCCGAGCCCGGCGGCGGCCCGCGCCATCGCGGCGAGCCGACCGGCGTCGCGCAGCAGCGGCAGCACCGTGGCCTCGACCGCCGCGCCGTCCAGGTCGGCGTCGGCGACCAGCACCCCGCCGCCCGCCTCGACGGTGGGGCGCGCGTTGAGCGCCTGCTCCCCGTTGCCGATCGGCAGCGGGACGTACACCGCGGGCAGGCCGACCGCGGCGAGCTCGGCGCAGGTCATCGCGCCGGACCGGCACAGCGCCAGGTCGGCGGCGGCGTACGCGAGGTCCATCCGGTCGCAGTAGCCCAGGACGGTGTGACCGGGCAGGGCGGCGACCGCCTCCCGGACGCTGTCGGCCTGCGCGGCCCCGGTCACGTGCAGCACCTGCACCCCCGCCTCCGCCAGCGCCGGGGCGGCGGACACGACCGCGCCGTTGACCCGGGCCGCGCCCTGCGAACCTCCGGTGACCAGCAGCACCGGACCGGGCTCGAGCCCGAAGTGCTCGCGCGCCCGGTCCCGTGTCCCGGCCCGGTCCAGCTCGGCGATCTGCCGGCGCAGCGGGATGCCGAGGACCTGAGCCCCCCGCAGGCCGGTTCCCGGCGTGGCTGCCGCCACGTGCCGGGTCAGGCGGGCGCCCACCCGGTTGGCGAGCCCGGCCCGGGCGTTGGCCTCGTGCACGACGATCGGCGTGCGCCGTCGCCGGGCGGCCAGGTACGCCGGGAACGCGACGTAGCCGCCGAAGCCGACGACGACGTCGGCCTCCAGCCGGTCCAGGTGCGCCCGGGTCTGCCGGACCGCGCCCGCGGCCCGCGTCGGGACGCGCAGCAGCTCGGGCGTCAGGCGGCGCGGCAAGGGCACCCGCGGCACCTCGGCCAGCGGGTAGCCCCGCTCCGGCACCAGCCGCGCCTCCAGCCCGGTGGCGGTGCCCAGCGCGGTCACCTGCACGGTCGGGTCGAGCCGGCGGACGGCGTCGGCCAGCGCGAGGGCCGGCTCGACGTGGCCCGCCGTGCCTCCACCGGCCACGACGACGGAGAGGCTCACCGGCGTCCGAGCAGTCGACGCCGCGCGCCGCGCCGCTCGGCGATCGCCTCAGGGGCGCCCGGCTCGCACCGCGCGAACGACAGCATCATGCCGATCGCGACGAGCGTCAGCAGCAGCGCGGAGCCGCCGTAGCTCACCAGCGGCAGCGGGATGCCGGTGATCGGCACGAAGCCGACCACCGCGGCGATGTTGATGCTGGCCTGCACCCCGAGCCAGGCGGTCACCCCGGAGGTCGCCAGCCGGGCGAACGGGTCCGCGGTGCGCTTGGCGATCCGCACGCCGCCGTAGATGAGCGTGGCGAACAGCAGCAGGACCGTGAGGCTGCCGAGCAGCCCCAGCTCCTCGCCGATGATGGCGAACACGAAGTCGGTGTGCGCGTTGGGCAGGCCACCGGCCCACTTCTCCCGGCTCGCCCCGAGACCGAGCCCGAACAGCCCGCCGGAGCCCATCGCGAGCAGGCCCTGGCAGGCCTGGAAGCCGCCCTCCAGCCGGTGCTGCTCGCTGCACGGGTCGATGAAGGACACCACCCGGGCCAGCCGGTACGGCTCGGCCACCGCGAGCACCGCCGACAGGCCGATGAGCGTGCCGACCAGCCCGGTGAAGTAGCGCAGCGGGGTGCCGACCACCCACAGCAGCGCGACGACGACGGTCGTCGTCGCGAGCGTCGTGCCCATGTCCGGCTCGAGCATGATCAGCGCCAGCACCGCGACGGTGACCGGCAGCAGCGGGACGAACAGGTGTCGCCAGTCGCCCAGCAGCCGGCGCTTGCGCACCAGCAGGTCGGCGCCCCACAGCGCCAGGGCGAACTTCGCCAGCTCGCTCGGCTGGATGTTGAACCCGCCGGGCAGCGCGATCCACCGGACCGCGCCGTCGACGTTGCGCCCCACCCCCGGGATGAGCACCAGCACCAGCAGGAAGAACGACAGCAGCAGCAGCGGGTAGCCGGCCATCCGCCACACCCGGGGCGGCACCCGCGAGGCCCCGAACATCAGGGGCAGGCCCATCGTGATGTAGATCGCCTGCTTCACCGCGATGGCGTACGACGAACCCGTCTCGGCGTAGGCCTTGACGCTGCTGGCGGAGAACACCATGACCAGCCCGAGGCAGACCAGCAGCAGCGTGCTGCCCAGCAGCAGGTGGTAGCTGGCCAGCGGGCGGTGCAGCGCGGGCGTCGGGTCGGCGTCCGGCTCACCGCCGGCGCGGCTGCCGCCCGGCCGGGGCAGGACGCCCCCGGACAGGCTCATGCGCCGTCCCGGACGGCGTCGGCGAACAGCCGGCCGCGCTCGGCGTAGTCGCGGAAGCAGTCCATCGACGCGGCGGCGGGGGCGAGCAGAACGGTGTCGCCGGCGACGGCGAACCGGCGGGCGGCGGTGACGGCCTCGAGCATGGCCCCAGTGTCGAGCCGATCGACGCGGACGACGGGAAGCTGCGGCGCGTGTCGCGCCAGGGCGTCGGCGAGCACGTCCCGGTCGGTGCCGAGCAGCACCGCCGCACGCAGCCGCGGCGCCGCCCGGCGGACCAGGTCCTCGACGTCCGCGCCCTTCAGCAGCCCGCCCGCCAGCCAGACCACCGGTGCGTACGACGCGAGGCTGGCCGCGGCGGCGTGCGGGTTGGTGGCCTTGCTGTCGTCGACCCAGGCGACCCCGCCGGAGACCGCGACGAGCGCGTTGCGGTGCGGCTCGGCACGGAAGGCGGCGAGCCCCGCCCGGACGGCGTCGGCGGGCACCCCGGCCGACCGGGCGAGCGCCGCGGCGGCGAGGGCGTTCGCGACGTTGTGCGGCTCGGGGCCGGCCAGGTCGGCCACCGAGGCCAGCTCGGTGGCCTCGCCCGGGACGTCCGGGAACGCCCGGTCGACGAGCAGGCCCTCCACCAGGCCCAGCTCGCCGGCGCGCGGGGCCTGCAGCGTGAAGGTCACCCGCTGCCCGCGGGCCCGGTTGAGCAGGGTGCGGCTGACCTCGTCGTCGGCGTTGCCGATGCTCGTGTCGGCGTCCAGGATGCGGGCCTTGGCCAGCGCGTACTCCTGGAACGAGCCGTGCCAGTCGGTGTGGTCGTCGGCGACGTTGAGCACGGCGCCGGCGGCCGGGCGGACCGTGGAGCTCCAGTGCAGCTGGAAGCTGGACAGCTCCACCGCGAGCACGTCGTAGCCGCCCGCGAGCGCCTCGATCACCGGGAGCCCGACGTTGCCGGCGGCGACCGCGCGACGGCCGGCCGCGCGCAGGACCGCCTCCAGCATCTTGACGGTGGTGGTCTTGCCGTTGGTGCCGGTGACGGCCAGCCACGGCACCGCCGGGTCGCGCAGCCGCCAGGCCAGCTCGACGTCGCCGAGCACCGGCAGGCCGGTCTGCGCCGCGGCGACGAGCAGCGGGCTGTCCGGCCGCCAGCCGGGCGAGGTCACGACCAGGTCGGTGCCGGGCGGCGGCGTGGCCAGGTCGTGCACCGCGAAGCCGTCGGCACGCAGCGGCTCGGCCCGCTCGTCGCTGGCCTCGGCGACCGTGACCCGCGCCCCGCGCTCGCGCAGCGCGCGGGCCGCGGCGGCCCCGCTGCGCCCGGCGCCGGCCACCAGCACCGACGCGCCGCGGTAGTCCGGGGCGGTCACGGCGGGGGCCCGGAGGCGAGGTACTCGGCGTAGAACACGCCCAGCCCGAACGCCACCGCCAGCCCCGCGATGATCCAGAACCGCACGATGACGGTGTTCTCCACCCACCCGGCGAGCTCGAAGTGGTGGTGGATCGGCGCCATGTTGAAGACCCGCTTCCTGGTCAGCTTGAAGAAGCCGATCTGGATCATGACCGACAGCGTCTCGATGACGAACAGCCCGCCCAGCACGACCAGCAGCAGCTCGGTGCGGGTGACGATGGCGATGCCGGCCAGCGCGCCGCCGAGCGCCAGCGACCCGGTGTCCCCCATGAAGATCTTGGCCGGGCTGGCGTTCCACCACAGGAAGCCGAAGCAGGCGCCCATCACCGCGGCGGCGACCAGCGCGACGTCGAGCGGGTCCCGCGCGGAGTAGCAGGTCGACAGGTAGGCGCTGCGCGCCGCTTCGGTGAGGTCCGCCGGGATCCGGGTGCACGAGTTGCCGAACTGCCAGAACGCGATGACGACGTAGGACGCGAAGACCATCACGCTGGTCCCGCTGGCCAGCCCGTCCAGGCCGTCGGTGAGGTTCACCGCGTTCGACCAGCCGCTGATCAGGAAGTACGCGAAGATCACGAAGCCGACCGTGCCGAGGCTCAGCGCCGCGTAGTCCCGGACGAACGACAGGTTGGTGGAGGCCGGTGTCAGGCCGGCCGGGTTCCGGAACTGCAGCGCGGCCAGCGCGAAGCTCACCCCGACGATGAGCTGGCCGAAGAACTTCGCCGCCGCGGTCAGCCCCAGCGAGCGCTGCTTGCGGATCTTGATGAAGTCGTCGAGGAAGCCGACCAGACCGAGGCCGGTCATCAGGCCCAGCACCAGCAGCCCGCTCGCGGTGGGCCCGCGTCCCGGCTGGTTGATCACCAGCAGGTGCGCGACGCCGTACCCCAGCAGCGTGGCCAGGATGATGACGGTGCCGCCCATCGTGGGCGTGCCGCGCTTGGTGGCGTGGCTGCTCGGCCCGTCCTCACGGATCTCCTGGCCGTAGCCCCGCCGGCGGAACAGCCGGACCACTGCCGGGGTGCCCAGCAGGGAGACCACCAGCGCGGTCATCGCGGCCAGCAGGACCGATTTCACGCGTCCTCCAACAGCGCCGCGGCGACGCGTTCCAGGCCCGCGGAGCGCGAGCCCTTGACCAGGACGACGTCGCCGGGCGCGAGCTCGGCGCGCAGCAGCGCGACCGCCGCGTCGACGTCCTCGACGTGCAGCGACTCCGACCCCCACGAGCCCTCGAGCACCGCACCGGCGTGGATGCCACCGGCGGCCGGGCCGACCACGACGAGCTGGCCGATGTCGAGGCGGACGACGAACCGCCCGAGATCCATGTGCGCGTCCCGGGTGGCGTCCCCGAGCTCGGCCATGTGACCGAGCACCGCGACGGTGCGCCGGGTCTTGCCGGCTCCCATCACGGCCAGCGTCTTCAGCGCCGCCCGCATCGAGTCGGGGTTGGCGTTGTAGGCGTCGTTGACGATCGTCACGCCGTCCGGTCGGTTCCGGACCTCCATCCGCCACCGGCTCAGCGGCCTGGCCGCCTCGAGCCGGGCCACGACGGTGTCGAGGTCGACGACCAGCAGCGCTGCCGCCGCGGCCGACAGCGCGTTCGCGACGGCGTGCTCGCCGACCAGGCCGAGCTGGACCTGCGCCGCCCCCTGCGGCGTGAGCAGCCGGAAGGCGGGCCGGCCGGAGTCGTCCAGGCGGACCTGCTCGGCCCGGACGTCGGCCTGCCGCCCGGTGCCGACCAGCACGACCCGGCTGCCGGCCGGCGCGCGGTGCCGCATCGCCAGCACCCGCGGGTCGTCGGCCGACAGGACCGCCACCGGCGGCTCGTCGCCGTAGGCCTGGACCGCCTCGACGAGCTCGCCCTTGGCCTGCGCGATGGCCTCGACCGAGCCGAACTCGCCCAGGTGGGCGCTGCCGACGTTCAGGGCGATGGCGACGTGCGGGCGGGCCAGGCCGGTGAGGAAGGAGATGTGCCCGACGCCGCGGGCGGAGTACTCCAGGACCGCCGCGCCGGTCGTCGCGGTGCGCCGCAGCAGGGTCAGCGGCAGGCCGAGCTCGTTGTTGAACGACCCGGCCGGGGCCAGCACGTCGTCACCCAGCAGCTGGGCGAGCAGGTCCTTGGTGGAGGTCTTGCCGCTGCTGCCGGTGATGCCGAAGGTGCGGGGCTGGGCGGCGGCGAACACCGACGCCGCGAGCGCCTGCAACGCCGCCAGCGGGTCCGGCACCACCAGGCACGGCAGGTCCGGCAGGTCCCGTGCGGTGAGCGCTGCCACGGCGCCCGCGGCCACCGCCGACGGCACGTGGTCGTGGCCGTCGGTGCGCTCGCCCGGCAGGGCCACGAACAGGTCACCCCGGCCCACCGCGCGGCTGTCGACCTCGACCCCTCCGGTGACGACCGCCTCGAGGTCGACCCGGCACGGCCGGGCCCCGGTGACGGCGGCCACCTGGCCCAGCGTCAGCGGCGTCACGGCGAGCCCAGCAGGTCGCGAAGGACGTCCCGGTCGTCGAACTCGGTCACCACGCCGTTCGCCTCCTGGCCGGTCTCGTGCCCCTTGCCCGCCACCACGACGGCGTCGCCCGGCCGGGCCAGCGACACGGCGTACGCGATCGCCGCGCGCCGGTCCGGTTCGACGACCGCGCCGGGGGCGGCCATCTGGCGCAGGATCTCGGCGGGGTCCTCGCTGCGCGGGTTGTCGCTGGTGAGCACCGCCACGTCGGCGCCGTCGACGGCCGCCCGGCCCATCAGCGGCCGCTTCCCGCGGTCGCGGTCGCCGCCGCAGCCCAGCACCACGAGGACCCGACCGCTGGTGACGGCCCGGACGGCGCGCAGCAGGGTGGCCACCGCGTCCGGGGTGTGCGCGTAGTCGACCAGCGCGAGGAAGCCCTGGCCCGCCTCGACGCGTTCCATCCGGCCCGGCACGCCGGCCAGCGAGGCCACGCCCTCCACCGCCGCCTCCAGCGGCACGCCGGCCGTGGCGAGCGCGGCGAGCGCCCCGACCGCGTTGGCGACGTTGAACGCGCCGGGCAGGCGCACGGCGGCGGGCAGGTCGACACCCGGTCCCACCAGCCGGAAGGAGCTGCCGTCGGGCCGCAGCTCGACGTCGCAGGCCTGCCAGTCCGCCCCCGCGCCGTACGTCGCGGTGGGGACCCGTGCCGCGGCGGCGAGCCGGCGTCCGGCCGGGTCGTCGGTGTTCACCACCGCGCGGCGGGCCCGCTCGGGGGTGAACAGCTGGGCCTTCGCCGCCTCGTAGGAGGCCATGTCGGGGTGGAAGTCCAGGTGGTCCTGCGTGAGGTTGGTGAAGACCGCGACGTCGACGACCAGCCCGTCGACCCGGCCGAGCGCCAGCGCGTGGCTGCTGACCTCCATCGACACGGCCGTCACCCCCCGCTCGCGCATCACCGCGAGCAGGCCCTGCAGGTCGGGGGCCTCCGGGGTGGTGCGGACGCTGGCGACGACCTGCTCGCCGACCCGGGTGAGCACGGTGCCGAGCAGCCCGGCGTCGTGCCCCGCGGCGCGCAGCCCGGCGTCGAGCAGGAACGCCGTCGTGGTCTTGCCGTTCGTGCCGGTCACCCCGAGCACCGTGAGGTCCCGGCCGGGGTGGCCGTGCACGGTGGCCGCGGTGACACCGAGCACCCCGCGCGGGTCGTCCGCGAGCAGCACCGGCAGCCCCGCCCGGGCCGCCTCGTCCGCGCCGGCCGGGTCGGTGAGCACCGCGGCCGCCCCGGCCGTGGCCGCCGCCGTGGCGAAGGCCGCGCCGTGCGTGCGGGCGCCCGGCAGCGCGGCGTACAGGTCACCGGGCTGGACGGCCCGCGAGTCGAGCGTGCAGCCGGTCACCACCGTGCCGGCGTCCTCCGGTCGGACGCGGAGCCCGGGCACGGAGGCTGCGAGGTCGCCGAGCGCCCGCCGCGGCGGGGTGGCGGGCCGGACCGGCAGGCCGGCCCCGGGCGGGGCTACGGGCACGAGGGCAGGCTACTTGCGGCCGTCGGCGAAGACCTTCGGCGCCACGAACGGCACGCCGGTGGGCGGAGTGCCGGTGTTGCGCAGCGCGAAGCCGGTCACCTGCGAGAAGACCGGCCCGGCGACGGTCCCGCCGTAGTAGTCCCGCTTGCCGGTGCCCTGCAGCATGACGACGGTCGCGATGCGCGGGGCGTCGGCCGGCGCGAAGCCGACGAAGGAGGAGGTGTAGCTGCCGTCGTACCGCCCGTCCACGAGGCGGTCCGCGGTACCGGTCTTCCCGGCGATCCGGTAGCCCGGGATCGCGGCGAGCGGGGCGGTGCCCTCGGCGCTGACGACGCCCTCGAGCATCGGGCGCATCGCCGCGGCGGTCGCCTCCGAGATCACCCGGCGGGTCTCCGGGCGGGCGGCTGGGACCAGCCGGCCGGTCTCGTCGGTGGTGCCGGCCACGATCGTCGGGGCGATCCGCACGCCTCCGTTCGCCACGGTCTGGATGACCGAGGCGATCTGGACCGCGGTGACGGACACGCCCTGCCCGATCGGGATGGTCCCGAGCGACGAGCCGGACCAGTCCTCGGCGTCCGGCACCAGCCCCGGAGACTCCCCCGGCAGGCCGAGGCCGGTCCGGCTGCCGAACCCGAACGCCCGCATCGCCTCGGTGAGCCGCTCGGCCCCGAGCTTCTGCGCGATCTGCACCGTGCCGACGTTGCTGGACTGCATGAACACGCCGTTGACGGTGTACTGCTCGGTCGCGTGCTTGTGCGAGTCGGTGACCAGCTTCGCGCCGAACTGCTGCGAGTACGGCACCGTCAGCACCGTCTCCGGCTTGACCACCCCGGCCTCGATCGCGGCCGCCATGGTGATGATCTTGTTGACCGATCCGGGGTCGTACATGTCGCTGAGCGCCCGGCTGCCGCGCGCGCCGGCCGGCGCCGCGGCGGGCCTGTCGGCGTCGAAGGTCGGGGCGTCGGCCAGCGCGAGCACCTCGCCGGTGCGAACGTCGATCACCACGACGGAGCCGCTGGCCGCCTCGGTCTCGGCGACCTTGCGGGCCAGCACGTCCTGGGCGTACCACTGCAGGTCACGGTCGAGCGTGAGCCGGACGTCCCGGCCGGGTAGCGGCTCGGTGCGGCGCTGCTCGCCGCTGGGGATGACCCGGCCGCGGTTGTCCAGCTGGGCCACCGAGCGGCCGTCGGTGCCGGTGAGCACGCTGTCGAAGGCCACCTCGATGCCCCCGGCGCCCTTGCCCTCGCGGTTGGTGAAGCCCACGACGTTCGCCGCGAGCTCACCGCCGGGGTGCTCGCGCTGCGGCTCCTTGTCGACCCGGATGCCCACCAGCCGCAGGTCGCGCACGGCGTTGCCGACCTCGATGCCGAGGTCACGGGACAGGTAGACGAAGCCGGTGTCGCGGGACAGCTTCTCGGTGAGCTCGGGAGCCGGGATCCCCAGCAGCGGCGACAGCGCGGCGGCGATCGTCGCCGGGGTGCACGGTCGACGGGCGTCCGGCGGGCAGGTGGCGTCGCGGATGACGCGGGGCTGGCCGGACACGGCCCGGCCCTCCGCGCTGATCGCGATCGGCGCGCCGAACCGGTCGACGATGGAGCCACGCGCCGCCGGCAGCGGGGTGGCCACCCGCCGCTGGTCGATCGCGTCCTCGGCGTAGCCGGTGCCCGAGACGAGCTGCAGCTGGACCAGACGCACCCCGAGCAGGGCGAGCACCGCCAGCAGCACCACCAGGCCACCGCGCAGGCGGCCGCCCGGGCCGGCCAGCCGCAACGGGCGCCGGCCGGCCGGCAGGCGCGGCGGCGAGCCGGCGGTGCCGGGGGTGCGCGGGCTGGACACGCGGCCGCGGGCGGGCCCGGGCCCGGACCGGCGGGCGTCGGTGCGGAGGGGATCGGCGCGACGGGGCGGGGCGGCCGGCGCGCTCCCGGCCGGGGTCGTGCGGGCCGAGGTCGTGCGGGCCGGCGTCGTGCGGGACGGGGTCGCGCGGGACGGGGTCGCTCGGGACGCGCCGCGCGCGGCGCTCGCCTCCACCGGCCGTCCGGCGGGCGGGCGGCCGTCGGAGGGCCGGCCCGGGCGGGGACCCGGGCGGGACGGCGGCGTCACCGGGCCGCCGGCGCGGTCGCTGCCGTCGATGCGGCCGGTGCGTTCGGTGCGTTCGGTGCGTTCGGGCGGTCGCCGACCCCGTCGGTGCGGGCCTCGCCGCCGGTGCGGCCGGGTGCGGCGGCCTCGGCCGGGGCCGGTGGCGCGGGCGCTGCGTTGCCGAGCACCACGCCGTCGGGCAGCCGCAGGAACACCGGCGGGCCGCCCGGCACCATGCCCATCGCCTGCGCGCGGGCACCGAGCGCGCCCGGCGCCTGCAGGGCGTCGACCTCGGCCCGGACGACCTGCTCGCGGTCACCGAGCTGCTTGGCCTCGACCTGGAGGGCGTGCAGCCGGAACGACCCCTGCGCGAGCACCGTGTTCAGCGTGAGCAGCCCGAGCAGCCCGGCCGCGAGCAGCGCCACCACGACCCCGACGAACGGCGCCCGGGCCAGGCGACGCCGCGGCGTCGGCAGCACCCGCAGGGTCGGCGGGCGGCGGGACGTCCCGGACCGGCCGGGGGCGGAGGGGCGGGCGGCGCCGCCGGGCCGGACCGGCAGCCGACCGGTCGGCCGTGCGGCGGGGCGCGCTGCCGTGCGGGCGACCGGTCGGGGCAGCGCGGCGCGCGCGGCGGCGCTGCTCATCGGGCGTCCCGGAGGCGCTCGGCGGCACGCAGGCGGACCGACGCGGCGCGCGGGTTGGCGGCCACCTCGGCCTCCGGGGCCTGCTCGGACCCACGGATCAGCAGGCCGAGCTCGGGGCTGCTCCCGGCCGGCACGAAGGGCAGGTCCACCGGCACGTCGCTCGTCGACCGTCCGACCAGCTCGGCCTTGACCACCTTGTCCTCCAGAGACTGATAACTCATCACCGCGATCCGCCCACCCACAGTGAGAGCATCGACGGCTTTCGGGATAGCGCGGCGCAACACGCCGAGCTCGTCGTTCACTTCGATGCGAAGAGCCTGGAAAGTTCGCTTCGCGGGATGCCCACCGGTGCGCCGGGTGGCTGCCGGGATGGCGGTGCGCACCAGCTCGGCGAGGCGGGCGGTGCCGGAGAACGGCTCCCGGGCCCGTTCGCGGACGATCGCGTCGGCGATCCGGCCGGCGAACCGCTCGTCGCCGTACTCCCGCAGGACCCGTGCCAGGGCCCGGCCGTCGTAGCCGTTGACGACGTCGGCGGCGGTCCGGCCGACCGTCGGGTCCATCCGCATGTCCAGCGGCGCGTCCCGGGCGTAGGCGAAGCCGCGCTCCACCTCGTCGAGCTGCAGCGAGCTGACCCCGAGGTCGAACAGGACGCCCTGCACGCGGGTCAGGCCGAGGTCGTCGAGGACCTCGGGCAGCCGGTCGTAGACGGCGTGCACCAGGGTGACCCGGTCGCCGTACGGCGCCAGGCGCTCCGCGCAGCGACGCAGCGCCTCCGGGTCGCGGTCGAGACCGACCAGCCGCGCCGGCGTCCGCGCGAGCAGCGCCTCGGCGTGACCGCCCATCCCCAGGGTGCAGTCCACGACGACCGCGTCCGGTCCGGTCAGCGCCGGGGCGAGCAGCCCCACGCAACGGTCGAGCAGGACCGGGACGTGCGCGGGTCCCCCCGGAGCCGGGACGTCGTCCCGGTCGGGCACGGGGGGCGGCACGGGTCAGCCCAGCAGCAGGGCGGTGGACGCGAGCATGGCGACCAGGCCCACGACGACGAGCGCCATGCCCAGCAGCAGCGCGCTCTCGCGCAGCTCCTTGCCCAGGTCGGCGCCCAGCTCGGCGCCGAGCCGGGTGCCGACGTCGCCGGCCACCTCGGCCGCTCGGGCGGTGCGGTCCTGCATCGGCACGGTCTGGCGAACGCCCATCTGGCCTGCTCCCTCGTCGGCTGGTGCGGTACCTCCCGGTTCGGTACCGGGAGCACCTCGTGGGGCCAGGTCCCCGCCCGCTGTCGCCGCCTGGCACCGGGGAAGGTGCGCCAGGAGGCGGAGCGGTCGGAGACCTCGTCCCACGAGACGTCGTGCGCAGGTGCGTCGTGCCGGCTGTGCGGGGGCTTCGGTCTCAGGTCGGGCTCAGGTCAGGACGCCGGGCACCTCCTCCTCGAGCTCGGCGAAGGCCTGCTCGTGCTCGGCCTCGTACGCGGTCCAGGTCGCGGCGTCCCAGATCTCGAGCCGGGTGTTCGCGCCCACGACGACGCAGTCGCGCTCCAGACCGGCGTACGCCCGCAGGCCGGGCGGGACCGTGATCCGGCCCTGCCGGTCGGGGGTCTCGTCGGAGGCGCTGCCGAAGAACTGCCGGGCGTAGTCCCGGGCGGCGCGGGCGGACAGCGGTGCGTCCTGCAGCTGCTGGGCCTTGCGGGCGAAGCCCTCGGCCGTGAAGACGAACAGGCAGCGCTCCTGCCCCTTGGTGAGGACCACGCCGCCTGCCACCTCCTCGCGGTACTTCGCCGGCAGGATCAGCCGGCCCTTCTCGTCCAAGCGCGGGGTGTGGGTGCCGAGGAACACGGCCTCCCCCTCCACCGCGACTGCCGGAGCACCCCGTGTCCTCCCTGCTCCTCCACGTTACTCCACTTCACCCCACAGTCAACGCGTTCCGGCCCCCTTCGCCTCCGCCGGCCGCTCCCGGACCGTCCGGTCGATGCGGGTGCGGCCGTCCCCAGCCGGTGAGAGGATCGGCGCGTCCGTGCTCCGGCAGCGCACTCGCGACCCTGGAGGCCCCCCGTGGCAGGCCGTCCCCGCCAGCGCCGATCCCGACGGGCCCGGTCTGACGGACCTGCTCGACACCACCGAGCGGATCCGGGCCAACATCGAGAAGGTCATCGAGGGCAAGCCGGAGGTCGTCCGGCTGGCCCTGGTCGTCCTGCTCGCCGAGGGGCACCTGCTCATCGAGGACGTCCCCGGGGTCGGCAAGACGCTGCTCGCGAAGGCGCTGGCGCGCTCGGTCGACTGCTCGGTGCGGCGCATCCAGTTCACGCCGGACCTGCTGCCCAGCGACGTCACCGGGGTGTCGGTCTACGACCAGGAGCGCGCGCGACTTCGAGTTCAAGCCCGGCGCGCTCTTCGCCAACCTGGTGGTCGGCGACGAGATCAACCGGGCCTCGCCCAAGACCCAGTCCGCGCTGCTCGAGGCCATGGAGGAGCGGCAGGTCACCGTCGACGGCACCACCTACGCCGCTGGAGACGCCGTTCATGGTGGTCGCGACGCAGAACCCGATCGAGATGGAGGGCACCTACCCGCTGCCCGAGGCCCAGCGCGACCGGTTCACGGCGCGCCTGTCGATGGGCTACCCGTCACCGGCCGCCGAGCTGGAGATGCTCGCCACGCACGGCGGGCACGACCCGCTGGACGACCTGGAGCCGGTCGCCGACGCCCTGGAGGTCCGCAAGCTCCTCGAGGTCGTCCGCGGCATCGCACGTCGCGGACGGCGTCAAGCGCTACGTCGTCGACCTGGTCACGGCCACCCGCCGCTCCCCCGACCTGCGGCTCGGCGCGTCGCCGCGCGCCAGCCTGCAGCTGCGTGCGGGCGGCCCGGGCGTCCGCGGCGCTGGACGGACGCGACTACGTCCTGCCCGACGACGTGCAGGCGCTCGCCGTCCCGGTGCTGGCGCACCGGCTGCTGCTCACCGCCGAGGCCCAGGTGCGCGGCGCACGCACGACCGACGGTGGTCACCGACCTGCTGGCCCGCGTCCCGGTCCCGGCGACCGCGGATGAGCGACCTGCCGGGCGGCGCTGGCCGGGCTCACGACGCGCGGCCGCGCCTGGTGTCCTGCGGGGCGGTGCTCGCGCTGGCCGCGGTGCTGCTCGGCCAGCCGCGACCTGCTGCGCGTCGCGGTCTTCCTGCTCGTCGCTGCCGCTGGTCGCGGTCGCCGTGGTGTCGCGCACGCGCTACCGGCTGACCTGCGAACGCTCGCTGGACCCGGTGCGGGTCGAGGTCGGACCGGCCCACCGAGGTGCGGCTGAGGCTGGACAACGTCAGCCGGCTGCCGACCGGTGCGCTGCGGATGGAGGACGCCCTCCCGTACGAGCTGGGCGGGCGGCCGCGGTTCGTCCTGGACCGGGTCGAGCCGCGCGGGCGTGCGCGACGTGACGTACGCGGTGCGGGCAGACGACCCGGGGCCGCTACCGGATCGGTCCGCTCTCGGTGCGGCTGTCCGACCCGTTCGGGCTGTGCGAGCTGGTCCGGGCCTTCCCCGCCGCCGACGAGCTGATCGTCACGCCGGCCGTGGAGGCGCTTCCGCCGGTCTCGCTGGGTGGGGACTGGGCGGCACGGCGAGCACCGCGCGACGCGCCACGGCGTCGTCGGGCAGCGACGACGCGAGCACCCGGGAGTACCGGCACGGCGACGACCTGCGCAAGGTGCACTGGCGCTCGACCGCCCGGGCCGGGGAGCTGATGGTGCGGCGCGAGGAGCAGCCGCAGCAGAACCGGGCCACCCTGCTGCTCGACACCCGGTCGTCGGCGCACCGCGGGCAGGGGCCCGGGTCGTCCTTCGAGTGGGCGGTCGGTGCCGTGGCGAGCATCGGGGTGGCGCTGCTGCGCCAGGGCTCGGCGGTGACCCTGCTGCTCGACGACGCCCGGCCGCTGATCCCGCCGGGGGTGCCGGTCTCCGAGGCCCTGCTGCTGGAGTCGCTCGCCGACCTCGCGCTCGGCGCCGGACGCGACCTCGACCCGGCGGTCGGGCGGCTGCGCCGCGGGGTCGACGGCGTGCTCGTGGCCGTGCTCGGCGAGCTGGACGCGGACGACGCCGCCCGGCTGGCCCGGCTGCGCTCGGGCGCCGGCTCGTGCACCGCCGTGCTGCTCGACACCCCCGGCTGGGCGGGGCGTCCGCCCGCACCGGGACGGACCCCGGCACCGCCCTCGCGGCGGCCGGGTGGCGGGTCGTCCGGGCCCGGCACGGCGACCGGCTGGCCGGGTCGTGGCCGCAGGCACGGATCCGGCGCGGCGGTCTCGGCGTGCCACCGGCGCCGGAAGGGGTGCCGGCATGACGCACCGGGACCGGCTCGGCGTGGCCGCGGCGGTGGCGGTCGCTGCTGGCCGGCACCGCGGTGTGGCCGGTGTTCGCCGCACCGGGCTGGCTGCCCCGCACCGTCGGCGCGGTGCTGACGGTGGCGCTCGCCTCGGCGGCCGCCCGGCGCACCCGGCTGCCGCGCGCGGCGCAGCCGCTGCTGACGCTGACGGCGCTGGCGGCGTACCTGGTGCTCGCCTTCGCGGCCTCCACCCTGCACCTCGTCCTGCTCCCGGGCCGGGACACCGTGCGGGCGTTCGGCGCGCTGCTCGACGCCGCCGGGGTCGACCTCACGCAGTACGCCACGCCGGTCGCCGGCGACGGTGCCGCTCGTCCTGCTGGTCGCCGCCGGCGTCGGGGCGACTCGCCGTGGTCGTCGACGCGCTGGCCGCCCTCGCCGGCCGACCGGCGCTCACCGGGCTGCCGCTGCTGGTGCTGTTCGCCGTGCCCGTCCGGGCTGCTCCTCGGGGGGCTGGGCTGGGTGCCGTTCGTGCTGGGCGCGACCGGCTGGCTGGCCCTGCTGCTCGTCGACGGCCAGGACGCCGCGTCCCGCTGGGGCACGCCGCAGCGCACCGGTCCGGGCGACGTCGCGCGCTCGGCCGGGTGGGGCGCCGGATCGGCGGCGCCGCGCTCGGGGTCGCGGTGCTCGCCCCCGCGCTGGTGCCGGGCCTGGACGGGCGGCTGCTCCCCGGCACCGGGGACGGCGGGGCCGGCGACGGCGGCTGCCGCACGCATCACGACGTACAACCCGATCACCCGGCTGCGGGGGGAGCTGACGCTGCCCGAACCCGGTCGACGTGCTGCGCTACCGACCGACGACGCCGAGCCGGACTACCTGCGGATGACCACCCTCGACCGTGTACGACGGCGCCGGCTGGCGGCAGTCGACGTGCTGCGCGGCAACCTGCGCGACGACGGCGTCGACGACCCGCTGCCCACGCCGGTCGGCCTGACCGGCGGCCAGCGGACCCGGCCGGTGGTCGCCTCCGTGACGATCGACAGCCTGGACGCCTACTGGCTGCCGGCGCCGGCCACGCCCAGCACGGTCGACGTCGGCCGGCCCGTGGATGTGGGACCCGAAGAGCCAGACGCGTCTTCGCCACCCGGTCCAACACCGCCAAGGCTCGGTACCTACTCGGTGCAGGCGACCCGCGTCCTGCCGGACGCCGACCCGGCTGGTCGACGCCGACCCGCCGCCCGGAGATCGCGCCGTACGTCCACGCCGGTCGACGCCGACCGACGCGTCGCGGGCGATCACCGACCGCGGGTCGGTGCGCGGCGCTCGCTCCGACTACGACCGGGTCGTGGCGCTGCAGGCGTTCTTCCGCGACCCGGCGAACCGCTTCGTCTACGCCGACGTCGCCCGCGTGCCGGCGGTTCGCCCGACGCGCTCGAGGACTTCCTGCGCAGCCGGCCGCGGGTTCTGCGAGCAGTACGCCTCCGCGATGGGCGCCATGCTGCGGCTCGCCGGCGTGCCCTGCCCGGGTGGCGGTCGGCTTCACCGCCCGGGACCGCGCCAGCCCGGACGGCAGCCTACGTGGTGACCACCGACGACGCGCACGCCTGGCCGGAGGCGTGGTTCGCCGGCGCCGGCTGGGTGCGCTTCGAGCCGACGCCCAGCCGGGGCGGCATCACCGCGCCGGTGTACGCGGCGCCCGCCCCCGTCGACCCGACGTCGCCGGGCGCGCCCGCCGACACCTCGTCCGCGACGCCCGGGGACACCGGGGACCTCAGCGAGAGCGCAGCCGACCGCAAGGAGCGGCTCGCCGCCGAGGCCGAGGCGCGGGCGCTGGGGAACGGCGGTGCGGTCGCCGGCGACCGGCCGACCGGTCGGCTGGTCGCCGGGGGCGCCGTCGCGCTGCTGCTGCTGGCCGGCCCGGCGGCGCTGCACCGGCTGCGGCGCTACCGGCGATGGGCCCGGCCCACGCCGGAGGCGGCCTGGCAGCAGCTCACCGAGGACGCCTCGGACCTCGGCCACGGCTGGCGGGACGCGGAGAGCCCCGGGCGGCGGCGGCCCGGCTGGTCGCGGACGCCGCGCTGCCGGACGACGCGGTCGCGGCGCTGGCCCGGCTGACGGGAGCCGTCGAGCGCAGCCGGTACGCCCGGCCCGGGCCGGCTCCGGCGGCCGGCGACCCGGGCGGGAGCGGGCCGGCCGGGGGGCCCGGGCCCGGCGGGCTGGCTCAGGACGTGCGGACGGTCGCCCGGGCGCTCCGGTCGTCCGCCGGACGCGCCGAGCGGCTGCGGGCCACCTGGCTGCCCGGCTCGACGCTCGGCCGGCTGGCGTCGCGGACCGGGACGGCCGTGGCGGACCTGCTCGACGCGGGGGACCGGGGAATCGCGACGGCCGCGGCCAGGGTGCGCCGGCGCTCCGTCTAGGTCCGGGCGCGCCGGCGGCCCGGTGGCGGGGAGGCGACCGGGCCCTTCGGGCGGGACGGTCAGGGCCCGGGCGAGGCGAGTGGTGCGGGTCGGGTGGGCGGCGGGCTCAGCGCTCGCCGCGACCCCGGTCGTCCCAGCGCTTGTTCCAGCGCTCCTCGAGGCCCTTGCGGAAGCCGCGCGAGGCCGGTCGGCCGGAGCCCTTGCGCCCCTGGTTGCCGCCGCCCTTGGGGCGCTTGTGCCGGGGGGTGTCCTCACCGACGACGGTGAGGTTGCTGGAGCCGCTGCCGAGGCGCTTCCAGGCCGCGAGCGCGAGCAGCAGGGCGCCGAACATCACGGCGAAGCCGGCGACTCCCACGGCGAAGCTGTTGGTCGGCACGCCCGCGACGAGCAGGACGAAGCCGATCGCGAACACGACACCGGCCCGTCGCAGCCGGCGTCGCATGTGCGTACGCAGATCGGTCGACCGGACCGTGGAGGCGAACTTCGGGTCTTCCGCGTACAGGGCACGCTCGATCTGGTCCAGCAGTCGCTGCTCATGCTCAGAGAGAGGCACGGCACTCCCTCCCGCAAATCTTCACCACCACTGACCAGCGGCCGAGCGGGCCTGGTGCGGACCCGCCTGCCTGAAGGATACGAGTGCAACGCCGGTACGTCACGGCGAGTCCTCAGCCGGACCCGGACGGGTCGGCCCGGGACGCCCTCGAACGGCGTCCCGGCGGCCCCGGCGGACCGCCCGGCGGCAGGTCGGCCGGCTGCACGAGGGTGGCCGGGCGGACGGCTCCGGCGCCGAAGCGGCGGGCCGCCCGGTCCACGGCCTGCTCGGCCTCGCGCCACCCGGTGTCCCGCTCGCCGAGCAGCAGCTGGTGCTGCTGGCTCGCCCGGGGCCGGATCCCCTCGACCCGCACCCCGACCAGGCGCAGCCGGGCGCGCTCGAGGCCGAGCGCGGTCGTAGAGCGCGAGCGCGGTCTCGTACACGGTGCGCCCGACGTCGGTGCCCTCGGGCAGCGTCCGGGACCGGGTGAGAGTGGTGAAGTCGCTGAACCGGACCTTGATCGTGATGGTCCGGCCGACCTGCTCGGTCGCGCGCAGCCGGGCGGCGGTCCGCTCGGACAGCCGGAGCAGCTCCCGGGCGATGACCACCGGGTCGTCGACGTCGGCGGGCGAACGTCTCCTCCGCGCCGATGCTCTTGTCCGGCTCGACCGGGACGACCCGTCGCTCGTCGCGGCCCCAGGACAGCGCGGACAGGTGCGCCCCGGTGGCCGGGCCGAGCGCCCGCTGCAGGGTCGCGAGCGGCGTGTGGGCGATGTCGCCGACCGTGCGCAGCCCGAGCCGCAGCAGGACCTCCTCGGTCTTCTCCCCCACCCCCCACAGCGCCGCGACCGGCAGCGGGTGCAGGAAGGCGACCGCGCCGTCGGCCGGCACGACGAGCAGGCCGTCGGGCTTGCACCGGGCGGAGGCGAGCTTGGCGACGAACTTGGTGCTGGCGACGCCGACCGAGCAGGTGATCCCCTGCTCGTCCTGGACGGTCGCCCGGATCCACTCCCCGACGGCGCGGGCCCCGCCGAGCCGCCGGGCCGCGCCGGACACCTCGAGGAACGCCTCGTCGAGCGACAGCGGCTCGACGAGCGGGGTGACCGACCGGAACACCTCCATCACGCCGGCGGAGACGTCGGCGTACGCCCGGTGGTCCGGCGCGAGAACCACCGCCGACGGGCAGAGCCGGCGGGCCCGCATCATCGGCATCGCGCTGGCCACCCCGTGCCGCCGGGCCTCGTAGGTGGCGGACAGCACCACCCCGCGGCTGCCGCCGCCGCCGACGATGACCGGCAGGCCGCGCAGCTCGGGCCGGCTGCGCAGCTCGACGCTGGCGTAGAAGGCGTCCATGTCGACGTGCAGCACCGTGCACCCGCGGTCGTCCCCGGGCGGGCCCTTCGGCGGCCCGGTCGGCGCGACCCGCCCGCGGCTCACGGCTGCCTGCTAGGTCGGGCGGGAGGCAAGGACGTGCAGCTGGGTGGCGAGGTCGCGGAACGGCGGCCGGTCGGACAGGGCGCGCTCGAGGGCGAGCAGGGCGGCGTGCCCGCCGGGCTCGAGCTCCAGGGTGGCGCTGGGCACCAGGTCGGCCACGACCCGGACGCCGTGCACCTGCTCGACCCGCAGCCCGGCGGCGGCGACGAGGCCCTGAACGGCCTCGGGCGCGAACCGGCGGACCGCCCCGTCGGCCGGTCCCCAGCGGCCGGACGGGTCGGTGAGGGCGTGCGCCGCCTCGTCCGGCCGGCCGGCGAGGGCCCGGGCCAGGACGACGGCGGCCCGCCCGGCGACGAGCAGGCTGAGCCGGCCACCGGGGCGCAGGACGTCGGCGACGGCGGCCAGGGCCTGCGCCGGGTCGTCGACCACCTCGAGCACGCTGTGGCACAGGACGAGGTCGGCGCTGGCCGGCTCGCGCAGCGCCGGCAGGTCGGTGAGGTCGCCCTGCACCGCGGGACCCGGCCCTGCAGGCCGCGCTCGGCGGTCCGCCGGGACAGCGCCGCCAGCGAGTCGGGGCTGGGGTCGACCACCGTGACGCGGTGCCCGGCCTCGGCGAGCGGGACGGCGAAGCCGCCGGTGCCGCCGCCGGCGTCGACGACGTCGAGCCCGGTCCCGCCGGGGTCGGCCTCGGCGAGGACGGCCAGCAGGACCTCCCACACGACGGCGGTGCGGGCCGACGACGCCGGGGTGCTCGCGCGTGAGGGGTCGGGCACGGGGCTCCTGTCGTCCGGCGACGCGGGGTCGCGCGGGGTCGGCGGTCCCGGGGGGGACCGGCGCCGCGGGTCGCGGGTCGCCGGCTGCCGAGCCTAGGGGGGTCCTGTTCCGGCCGGGCGGCATCGGGCGACCCGGGACGCGCCTCCGGCCGGGGACCTGCGCGCTGCCGGTCATCGGCCCGAGCTCCCGGCGCTGGAGTGCCAGAGCTTGCGCGGGGCGGTCGGTGCCGCCGGGCCGCGGGACGTTCCCGAACCGTCGCCGGCGGGCTTGACGTCGGCGTACGGCGACGCCCGGAAACCCGTCGCGTAGACGTGCACGGCCCCGCCGACCCCGGAGTGCCCGGCTCCCCCGCCGACCAGCGGCGGGCTGGTCATCACCGGCCGGCTCGACCGGCTGGCGGCCGCCCCCTGCACCGCTGCCTCGCTCACCGCGGCCGGGGTGTCCATGAGGTCGAACACCGCCGCCAGCCCGACCGGTCTCCCAGGCCTCGTGCAGCGCCGGCAGCTCCCAGCCCCGGGCGCCCGCAGCGACACCCCGCGCGGTCCGGTGCGCCGGAGCACCCCGCGGACCACCAGCAGCCAGGAGTGGAAGACCGTCGCGGCGTAGCCGACCTGGGCGTCCTCGAAGAAGGTCGAGTCCGAGCGGACCGGTCCCGTCGTCGAGGGTCACGAAGACCACCCGGCGTCCGGACCGGATCGGCGGGGTCTGCGTGGCCACCTTGACCCCGGCGACCAGCACCTCCTGGCCCGGCTGCGGCAGCCCAGCAGGTCCCGCGCCGGGTGGCGCCGAGCGCGCGCGAGGAACGGCCGGTAGAAGTCGATCACGTGCCGGCTGGCGTCCAGGCCGAGCACCTCGAGCTCGGCGCGGACCAGCTCGGCGTCGGTGATCTCCGGCAGCCCGCTCGCCCGGTCTGCTCCGGGCGTCCCCCAGGTCGAGGGCGAGCTGGACGTCGACGGGCCGGCGGCGCGGCCGGTGCCTGCGACTGCCGGGCCGGCCGGCTCCGGACGTCGTCGAGGTCGAGCGGCGCGCCCGGCCGGCCCCGCTCAGGCCGGCCGGCCGGTCGGCCGCCGGCCGCGCGGACACCTTGCGCCGCGCCGCGGCGGCGCCGCTCCACCGGTCCAGCTCGCCGATCTGCAGCAGCAGGTCGCGGCGGGTCACCTGCCGCGGCGCCGGCGGCCGGGACGGTCGCAGCCCGAAGCCGTAGAGGGAGTCGAAGCCGCCGGCCAGCACCAGCCGCTCGACCACCGGCCGGGACACCGACGCGCGGTGCCAGAAGTCGGCGACAGCGAGCGGTAGGGCTGGCCGGCGACGATCCGGGCGACCTCGTCGTCGGAGATGCCCTTGACGTCGGCGAGGCGCGAGCCGGATGCCGTACCCGCCGGCGTCGGGCAGCCGCAGGTCGGGCGGGCGCACCCGCGCGGCGCCTGCTCCGGCCGGGCACCTGGTCGAGGATCGCCGGCGGCGGCTCGTCGAGACCGGCCGACCCGCTCGACCCGGTAGCCGGCGGCGGAGGCGTTGACGTCGAGCCCGAGCACGCGCGATGCCGAAGTTGCGGGCGTCGTCGAGGATCAGCCGCTTGGGGTACATGCCGGGGTCGTGGGTGAGCACCCCGGCCAGGAAGGCCGCCGGGTGGTGCGTCTTGAGCCAGGCCGACTGGTAGGTGGGCAGCGCGAAGGCCGCCGCGTGGGCCTTGCAGAACCCGAACGAGCCGAAGGCGACGAGCACCTCCCACACCTGCTCGACCACCTCGACGGCGTAGCCCCGGCCCAGCGCCGCCGGGACGAACCAGGCCCGCACCTCGGGCTGGGCGTCCTTCTCCCCCAGCGCCCGGCGCACCTCGTCGGCCTCGGCCAGCGTGCAGCCGGTCATCATCGCGACGATCTGCAGCACCTGCTCGTGGAAGACCACCACCCCGCAGGTCTCGCTCGAGGCGCCGGCTCGAGGTCCGGGTGCGGGTAGTCGCGGCGCCGCCCAGCCGTTCCGGGCCACGCAGGAACGGGCGTGACCATGTCGCTCTTCACCGGCCCGGGCCGGAACAGCGAGATGTCGATGATGAGGTCCTCGAACGTCTCGCGGGCCGAACTTGCCGACCAGCTCGCGCTGCCCCGGCGACTCGATCTGGAACATGCCGAGCGTGCGGGTGCTGCGGATCAGCTCGAAGGTCGTCGGGTCGTCGCGCGGGACGGCGTCGATGTCGACCTGCTCGCCGTCGACCCGGGCGACCTCGTGCGACGGCGTGCGCGATCGCCGACTGCATCCGGATGCCGAGCACGTCGAGCTTGAGCAGCCCGAGCTCCTCGACGTCGTCCTTGTCGAACTGGCTCATCGGGTAGCCGAGCTAGCTGCGCTCGACCGGGGTGCGGTCGAGCAGCGTGGCGTCGGACAGCAGCACCCCGCACGGGTGCAGCGCGATGTGCCGGGGCAGCCCGTCGAGCCGGGCGACGAGGTCGAAGCAGCAGGTCGACCGGCCGGGCCGCCGTCGCGCCGTGCCCAGCCGGCTGGCCCGCAGCTCCGGCAGGTCGCGCAGCGCCGCGTGCACCTGGCTGGCCCGGATGTGCGGGAACGCCTTGGCCACCGCGTCGATCTCGCCGGGCGGCAGCCCGAGCGCGGCCCCGACGTCGCGGATGGCGTGCCGCACCCGGTAGGTGTCCATCATCGAGATGCAGCTGACCCGGTCGGCGCCGAAGCGGTCGATGACCGCGTCGTAGACCTCCATCCGCCGCGCGGACTCCACGTCGATGTCGATGTCGGGCAGCTGGTGGCGCAGCGGGGAGAGGAACCGCTCCATCAGCAGGCCGTAGCGGATCGGGTCGACGTCGGAGATGCCGAGCAGGTAGGTGACCAGGCTGCCGGCGCCCGACCCGCGGGCCGCGGCCCGAACCCTCAAGCTCTTGATGAGGTCGACCACGTCGGCGACGGTGAGGAAGTAGGACGGGTAGCCGAGCTGCCGGATGACGGCGAGCTCGTCGTCGAGCCGGCGCAGCGTGCCCGGCTCGCGGGCCGTCCCCCGCGCCGGCCGATCCCCGCCTCGCAGCGGGCCCGCAGCACCTGCGGGCGGCATCCGGCTCGGCCGGAGGTGACGACGTCGAGCTCGGGATAGCGGACCTGCCGATGCCGAGGTCGCTCCGGGCGTCGACGGCGCACTGCTCGGCCAGCCGCGCGGTGCGGGCGAGCAGGAGCGGCCGCCGTCGCGGTCCGGGGCCGGGCGACCTCCTCGGCGACCTCGGCCATCTCCTTGCCCGACTTCAGGTAGCCCTCGGCGGTGCGCCGGTCGACGTGCCGCACGTCGAGCGGGACCAGCCGGCGGGCGGCGTCGAGCACGTCGGCGGTCGGGGCGTCGGAGCGGTCGACGTAGCGGACGGCGTTGCTGAGCACCGCCGGCACGCCCGCCTCGGCGGCGAACCCGAGCACGCCTGGCGGCCCGGCCGGTCGCCCTGCGCCCGGTGGTGCACGACCTCCACGACCACCGACCCGGTCCCGAGCACCGCCCGCCAGCGGTCGAGATGGCCGCGGGCGAGGTCGGCACGGCCCGCGGCCAGCGCCCGGCCGACCGCGGAGCCCGGGCCGAGCAGGACCGCGAGCAGCGCCGGCCTGCGCCCCCGCCGGCGTGCTCGGCGACCAGGTCGAGCGAGCTCACCGGCGTGCCGCGGTCCCCGCAGGTGGGTGGCGCTGGTCAGCCGGCACAGCGCCGCCCAGCCCGCGCCGTCCCGGGCGAGGAAGGTGACCCGCGGCAGGCCCCAGCTGCCGGCGCCACCGCCCCCAGGGACGGGCTCGGTGGTCGGGAACGCACCGCCCGGGCGGGGGCTGCGCGGCCCGGCCGACCGGCCGGGCCGCTGCCCCCGGACCGGGCCGGGCCCGGCGGCAGGCTCGGGTCCAGGGCCAGCGGCGCCACGGCCAGGTCGACCCCGAACATCGGCCGGATCCCGGCCGGCCGGCAGGCCAGGGCGAACTTCACCGCGCCGTAGAGCCCGTCGCGGTCGGTCAGCGCGAGCGCGTCCATGCCGTGCTCGGCGGCGCGGGCGACCAGGTCGCCGGGTGGTTGGCGCCGTAGCGCATGGAGTAGCCGCGGCCGACGTGCAGGTGGACGAAGGGGTCGGTCATGGCGGTCGGTCGCAGGTCGCTCGTCGCGGGCGGGGACGGGCAGCGGGACGGTCAGGAGGTGGCGAGCAGGGGTTGGTGCGCACCCCCGAGCGCGGTCTCGACCACCGCGAGGAAGGCCCCGGCGTCGCGGAGCAGGTCGTCGGCCTCCCGCTCGGTGACCGCCGCCGGGACGCCGGCCTCGGCGGCGGCCCGCTTGGCGGCGCCGGCGGCGAAGAAGGCGGCCCACTCCCCCAGCTCGGGAGCGACCGCGCGAGCAGCACCCAGGCGCTGCGCGGCCGGGACCGGCGACCGGTCTCGGGGCCGGCCGGGCGCGGCGGCGAGCACGGCCGCGGCGGCCCGCAGCGCCGCCAGGTGCGCGGTGGCGTACCGGTCGACCGGGCGCGTCGCCCCCTCGGCCTCGAGCAGGCCGCGCCGGGACAGCGCCAGCAGGGTGTCGGCGGGCAACGGCGAGGTGCGCACCGCCGGCCGGGACGCCGGTACGGCCGGTGCGGCCGGTGCGGCTGCCGGGGGCCCGACGGGAGCCCGGGTGGGCGGGGCCGTCCCGGCGGGCCGGTCGGGCCCGGCGGGGGTGCGAGGCGCGACCGGCCGCCGGTCAGGCGCGGTCGCGACAGCGGTCCGCACGGCGATCAGTCCAGGACCCGGGCGAGCGCCCAGGCGTTCCGGGACCAGTCGAAGCACAGGTCGTAGACCCCCGAGCCGGCCGCCGACCCGGCGGCGGCCTCCACCCGCCACCACTCCCGCTCGCCGTCGTCCACCCCGGCCGGCCCCACCGCGGCTCCGACGTCGGGAGCCGGCTCACCCCAGGCCCGCTGGGCCCACTTCGGCGACGGCGGCAGCGGGGCGGTGGTCAGCGGCGAGGGGTCGTCGGTCGCCCGGCCGGCCGAGGCGTCCCCGGTGACCAGCGCGCTCACCCCCGAGGCCCGCCACCACTCACCGGCCTCGGTCCAGCGGGCCAGCACCTCGCGGACGACGTAGAGCCGGCCTCGCCACAGGAACTGGTCCGGCACGTCGTCACGGCGACGCACCTCGACGGGATCGGTGTGCAGACGGGACACGGGATCCTCCTTCCGAGCCGGGACGGGCAGCGGTCGCTGCCCGCAGGTGCCGGGGGAAGGCGGCATCGGCGGGTCACCGGCCGGTGGCGCGCTTCCCCACGCTCCACCGGCCGGTGGCCTTGCCTGTGTCGAACAGGTGTTCGAACACCAGGAACAGTAGACCCCGCCACCGACAGAACCGTCAACCGCCGGCCCGGGCGCCGCCTCCCCCGGAGATCCACCCCGGACAGCCGCCCCGGACAGACGCTTCCGGACAGGTGCAGCCCGGCGGGAACCCGGGCAGGAGGCCGACCATGACGACATCGACCACCCCTCCGGCACGGACCGCCCGGCTCGACGGCACGGTGGCCCTGGTGACCGGTGCGAGCTCGGGCATCGGCGAGGCCACCGCGCTGGCGCTGGCAGAGCAGGGCGCCGCCGTGGCGGTGGCCGCCCGCCGTCGGGACCGCCTGGAGGACCTGGCCGGGCGCATCCAGGCGGTCGGCGGGAAGGCGCTGGTCCTGGAGGTCGACATCACTTCCGAGCAGCAGGCCCGCGAGGCCGTCGAGGCCACCGTCGCCGGGCTCGGCCGGCTCGACACGCTCGTCAACAACGCCGGCGTGATGCTGCTCGGGCAGATGGAGCAGGCGCCGGTCGAGGAGTGGCGCCGGATGGTCGAGCTCAACGTGCTCGGCCTGATGTACTGCGCCCACGCCGCGCTCCCGCACCTGCTCGCGGCCGCCGCGGACGGCCCGCGCCAGGTCGCCGACATGGTCAACATCAGCTCGGTGGCCGGCCGGGTGGCCCGCGCGACGGCGGGGGTCTACAACGCCACGAAGTTCGGCGTCGGGGCGTTCAGCGAGGCGCTGCGCCAGGAGGTCACCCAGCGGCACGTCCGCGTCTCGCTCGTCGAGCCGGGTGCCGTGGTCACCGAGCTCGCCGGGCACAACCGCCCGGAGGTGCAGGAGCAGCTCCGCGGCCGGTTCGGCGACATGCAGCGCCTGGAGTCCGAGGACATCGCGGACGCCATCACCTATGTCGTGACCCGGCCGCGCCACATGGCGGTCAACGAGATCCTGGTGCGACCGACCGAGCAGCAGGGCTAGCCGGCCGGGCAGCAGAGCCGGCCGGGCAGCCGGGCTCGCCGCCGCCGGCCCGACCCCCTAGAACCAGCGCTCGGACACGTCCAGCGTCGTCCGGTCCAGGCTGTCGAGCAGGTCCAGCTGCGGTCCGGTGCGGGGCAGCTCGTAGCGGAAGAAGTAACTGCGCCGCCGCCCGCTTGCCGTCGTAGAAGTCGCCGTCGTGGCCCTCGGCGGCCAGGGCCTGCTCCAGCCACAGCCAGGCCACCACCACGTGCCCGACCGCCTCGAGGTAGACCGACGCGTTGGCGAGCGCGACCTCGGGGTCCCCGGTGCCCCACAGCCGGGCCGTGGTCGCGAGCACCCGGTCCAGCACGGCCCGGAGCTGCCCGGCGGCCGGAGCCAGCGACGGGATCGCCGCGGCCCGCGACGCGGTGGCGCCGATCGTCTCGGCGAGCAGCGCCAGCCCGGCGCCGCCCTGCTGCACCACCTTGCGCCCGAGCAGGTCCAGGCCCTGGATGCCGTGCGTGCCCTCGTGGATCGGGTTCAGCCGGTTGTCGCGGTAGTGCTGCTCGACGTCGTACTCCCGGGTGTAGCCGTAGCCGCCGTGCACCTGGATCGCCAGGCTGTTCGCCTCCAGGCACCACTGCGACGGCCAGCTCTTGGCGATCGGGGTGAGCGTGTCGAGCAGCAGGTGCGCCCGCTCCCGCTCGGCCGCGCTGTCGGCGGTGGTCTCCTCGTCGAGCAGCCGGCCGCAGTACAGCACCAGCGCGAGCCCGCCCTCGACGTAGCACTTCTGCGCCAGCAGCATCCGGCGCACGTCCGGGTGCGCGAGGATCGGCACCTGCGGCGCCGTCGGGTCCTTGGCCGCCACCGGCCGGCCCTGCGGGCGCTCCCGCGCGTACTGCAGCGACTTGAGGTACCCGGTGTAGCCCAGCGCCATCGCGCCCGAGCCGACGCCGACCCGCGCCTCGTTCATCATGTGGAACATGTACGCCAGGCCGCGGTGCGGCTCGCCGACCAGGAAGCCCACCGCGCCGGGCGCCCCGCCCGGCGTGTGCCGGCCCTCGCCGAAGTTGAGCAGCGTGTTCGTCGTGCCGCGGTAGCCCATCTTGTGGTTCAGGCCGGCCAGCACGACGTCGTTGCGCTCGCCGAGCGCGCCGTCGGCCTCCAGCAGCACCTTGGGCACGATGAACAGGCTGATGCCCTTCACCCCGGCCGGCGCGCCGACGATCTTGGCCAGCACCAGGTGGACGATGTTCTCCGACAGCTCGTGCTCGCCGGCTGAGATCCACATCTTGTTGCCGAACAGCCGGTACGTCCCGTCCGGCTGCGGCTCGGCGCGGGTCGTCACGTCGGCCAGCGACGAGCCGGCCTGCGGCTCCGACAGGCACATGGTGCCGAAGAACCGTCCCTCCAGCATCGGGCGGACCCAGGTGTCGACCTGCTCGGGGGTGCCGTGCGCCAGCAGCAGGTTCGCGTTGGCGATGGTGAGGAACGGGTAGCTCGAGCTGCCGACGTTGGCAGCCTGGAAGTACGCGAAGCAGGCCCCGGACACCACCGCCGGCAGCTGCATCCCGCCCACCTCGGCGTCCATCGAGCTGGCCACCAGACCGGTCCGGGCGAACACGTCGAGGGCCGCCTTCACCTCCGGGATCAGCGTCACGGTGCTGCCGTCGAACGTCGGCTCGCAGGCGTCGCTCTTCTTGTTGTGCGGCGCGAACTGCTCGGTGGCCACCTGCTCGGACAGGTCCAGCACGGCGTCGAAGGTCTCCCGCGAGTGCTCGGCGAAGCGCTCGCGCTTGGTCAGCAGCTCGACGTCGAGCCACTCGTAGAGCAGGAACTCGAGGTCGCGGCGGGACAGCAGCAGGGACGTCATCGGCCCAGGGTAGGACCGCAGCGGTCCCTGTCGGTCACGAGTCGTCCGGGTGCGTGTGCGGCTCCTGCGGTGCGCCGACGGCGTCCTGACGGCCGGGCAGCGCGATCCGGTACAGGCACGCGTCGCAGTTCATCCGGACGTCGGCGCCGAGCACCTCGTCGAAGCGGTCCAGCAGCAGCCCGGCGACGCCGTCGGTGACCCCCACCGGCTCGGAGACGACCACCGAGAGCCCGGCCACCTCCCGGGCCTGGCGCTCGACCAGGCGGGGCAGCCGTCCGGGGCCGAGGAAGTACCGCGACACCGCGACCCGCGTCGCGCCGAGCCGACGCAGCCGCTCCAGGGCCTCCGGCACCGACGGGCCGGTCGTGCTGGCGAACGCGATGTCGACGCTCGGCCAGCTGCGCCCCTCCCAGAGCAGCCGGGCGGTCGCCGCGACCTGGGCGTTCGCGTCCGGGTCGAGCGCCCCGCCGGCGACCAGCACGACCGGGTCGTCGGGGCGGGCACCGGCCTCGCGCAGCCGGCGGTCGAGCACGTCGACGAGCACCGGGTGCGGGCCGAGGGGCCGGCCGTAGCGCAGCCGCACCTGCGGGTGCGCCAGCCGACCGGCCTGCACCGACGCCGCCACGTCGGTCTTGCTGTGCGACGCGGGGGTCAGCAGCAGCGGCAGCACCACGACGTCGTCGGCCCCGCCCGCGACGAGGTCGGCCAGGGCCCGGCGGATCGACGGCGAGGCGTTGTCGACGTACGCGTCGGCGGCGCGCAGCCCGGGCCGCAGCGCCCGGGCCCGGTCGAGCAGGCTGCGCACCCCGTCCTGCGAGCGCGGGTCACGGGAGCCGTGCGCGACGGCCAGCAGCGCGGTCACGAGGCCTCGGCGGTGTCGGTCCGGGCGGCGTCGATCCGGGCGGCGACGACCTCCCCGACGACGACCACCGCGGGAGCGCCGAGGCCGGCCGCGTCGGCGGCCGCGGACGCCAGCGTGCTCACGACGGTCCGCTGGGTGGGCAGGCTGCCGTCCGCGACGACCGCCACCGGGGTGTCGGCGGACCGGCCCGCAGCCACCAGCGCCGCGCAGACCGCCGCGAGCCGTTCCACCGCCATCAGCAGCACCAGGGTGCCGCCGAGCCGGGCCAGGGCGGCGAAGTCGAGGGTCGACGCCGGGTCGCCCGGCGGCAGGTGCGCGCTGACGACGGCGAAGGACTGGGTGACGCCCCGTGCGGTGACCGGGATGCCGGCGAGCGCCGGGACGGCCAGCGCCGAGCTCACCCCGGGGACGACCTCGACCGGCACGCCGGCCTCGACGCAGGCCGCCACCTCCTCGATGCCCCGGGCGAACACGTGCACGTCGCCGCCCTTGAGCCGCACCACGCGGGCCCCGTCGCGGGCCCGGGCGACGAGCAGCGCCTCGATGTCGCGCTGGCTCCAGGACGGCCCGTGCGCGCTCTTGCCGACCTCGACCACCTCGACGCCGTACGGCAGCGGCACCCGGGGGGCGAGCCGGTCGCGGACGACCACGTCGGCGCCGGCCAGCAGCCGCCGGCCGCGGACCGTCAGCAGCTCGGGGTCCCCGGGCCCGCCGCCGACCAGCGCCACGCTGCCGGCGCCCGGCCGGCCGCGGCGCAGCGGCAGCGTCCCGGTCTCGAGTGCCAGGGCCAGCGCGTCGCGCAGGCCCACCGCCCGGCGGGGGTCACGACCGGCGCTGACCGACACCACGACGTCGTCGATGCGGGCGACCGCCGGCACCCAGGCCGGCGAGGACGCCGCGTCGTCGGCGCGCACGCACCACACGCCGGCCTGCTCGCAGGCCGCGGCGACCTGCGCGTCGACCACACCGGTCGCCGTGACCACCAGCCAGGCGCCCGCGACGTCCCCCGGCTGGAATGCGCGCCGCCGCAGCTCCCCCGGCATCGCGTCCACGGTCCGCGGCGCCACGACGGTCAGCACGGCGCCCGCGTCGGCCAGCGCCCGGGCGCGGCGCAGGGCCACCGGCCCCCCGCCGACGACCAGCACCCGACGTCCCCGCAGGTCCAGGTGCAGGGGGAAGCGGGTGACGTCCACCCGTCCAGGATGTCAGGGCGGCCGGTCGGCAGGAGCCGACCCGCCCGGCCGGCGGGCGCGAGGGACACTGTGCCCGTGCAGATCTCCGCGAAGACCGACTACGCCCTGCGGGCCCTGTGCCTGCTCGCGGTCCAGGACGCCGGCACCGCGGTGAAGGCCGACGACATCGCCAGCGCCCAGGCGATCCCGCGCTCGTTCCTCGACGGGATCCTGCTCGACCTGCGCCGCGCCGGTCTGGTGAGCAGCAGGCGGGGCCCGGTCGGCGGGCACCGGCTGGACCGGCCGGCGTACGCGATCACCGTGGCCGACGTCGTGCGGGCGATGGAGGGCCCGCTGGCGCTGGTGCACGGCCGCCGGCCCGAGGAGCTGGCTTACGAGGGCTCGGCGGGCTGCCTGAAGGACGTGTGGGTGGCGCTGCGCGCCGCGGTGCGCGGGGTGCTGGAGAGCACCACGCTGGAGCAGATCGTGACCGGCGGGCTGCCGGCTGCCGTCACGTCGCTGAACGACGACGCCCGCTCGTGGGTGTCGGTCTACCCCGCCCGGATCGGGCCGGACGACTGAGTCAGGCCAGCCGGCCCTCGAGCAGGCCGCGCTCGGCGAGCACCGCGAGCAGCTGCTCGACCGACTGCTCCAGGGTCTGCTCATGCGTCGGGACGACGACGTCCGGCGCGGTGGGGGCCTCGTACGGGCTGTCGACGCCGGTCAGGCCGGTCATCTGACCGGACCGCTGCTTGGCGTACAGGCCCTTGACGTCACGCTCCTCGCAGACCTCGACCGGGGTCGCCACGTGCACCTCGAGGAAGCCGGCGCCGTGCTTGTCGTGCAGCGCGCGGACCGCGTCGCGGGTCTCGGCGTACGGGCTGATGACCGCGGCCAGCACCAGAACGCCGTGCTTGGCCAGGGTGGAGGCCACCCAGCCGATCCGCAGCACGTTCGTGTCGCGGTCCTCGCGGGAGAAGCCCAGGCCCTTGGAGAGGAACTCGCGGACCTCGTCGCCGTCCAGCAGCTCGACGCGCCCCTGCAGCCGTGCCGCGAGCGCCTCGGCGACCGTGCTCTTGCCTGCCCCGGACAGCCCGGTCAGCCAGACGGTCGCGCCGAGGCCGGCCTCGACGGGGGCGGGCAGCGACGTCGTGGCGGTGCTCATGCGGGCGGAACTCCTCGGGCGTTCGGGGGGGCGCGGGCGGATCGACCCGGCCGAGAGCGAGCGTACGGGCCGGCGCCGGCCTTGTGCCCGGATCGGCACTCGAACCACACGCGGGGGTGACGTGTGGCACCGTGGTACCCGTGAACCCGCTCCTGACGTCGCGTCGCCACGTCGATCTGCGCCGGGTCACCTCTGCGGCCTGTCGGCCGGGTCGCTGACCCCTCGTCGCCCCCCGACCATCCCGCAGACCGCATCCCTCAGGAGACACCTATGCCCGCCGTGCGCGGACAGGGGCAGTGGGCGCTCGGCTACCGCGAGCCGCTCAACGCCAACGAGCAGTCCAAGAAAGACAGCAACCCGCTGACCGTCAAGCAGCGGATCCTCGACATCTACAGCAAGACCGGCTTCGACGGGATCGACGGCGGTGACCTGCGCGGCCGGTTCCGCTGGTACGGCCTGTACACCCAGCGGGCCGAGGGCATCCCCGGCGGCAAGACCGCCGTACTGGCGCCCGAGGAGCTCGAGGCGCCGTACTTCATGCTGCGGATCCGGGTCGACGGCGGCCGGCTGACCTCCGAGCAGCTCCGCACGATCGGCGAGATCAGCACCACGTACGGCCGGGACGTCGCCGACGTCACCGACCGGCAGAACGTGCAGCTGCACTGGATCCGGATCGAGGACGTCCCGGCGATCTGGGAGCGGCTCGACGCGGTCGGGCTGGACACCACGGAGGCCTGCGGCGACTGCCCGCGCGTCATCGTGGGCTGCCCGCTCGCCGGGGTGGACTGCGACGAGGTGATCGACGCCACCGACGTGCTGCAGCGGGTCCGGGAGCGCTTCATCGGCGACCCGGCGTTCTCCAACCTGCCGCGCAAGTTCAAGACGTCGATCTCCGGCTGCTCGGTGCACTGCACCAACCACGAGATCAACGACGTGGCCTTCGTCGGCGTGCAGCTGCCGGACGGCACCCGCGGCTACGACCTGTGGGTCGGCGGCGGCCTGTCCACCAACCCCAGGCTCGGGGTACGGCTCGGCACCTTCGTGGAGCCGGACCGGGTCGAGGAGGTCTGGGCCGGCGTCGTGTCGGTGTTCCGCGACTACGGCTACCGCCGCTCGCGCATGCACGCCCGCCTGAAGTTCCTGCTCGCCGACTGGGGCCCGGAGAAGTTCCGGGAGGTGCTCGAGACGGAGTACCTGACCGGGCCGCTCCCGGACGGGCCGGCCCCGGCGAGTCCGCCGACCCCGGACCGCGACCACGTCGGTGTGCACCGCCAGTCCGACGGGCGCAACTACGTCGGCGCGATCCCCCGGGCCGGCCGGACCAGCGGCCGCCAGCTGCAGCGGGTCGCCGAGCTCGCCGAGGTGTACGCCGCCGGCCGGGTGGCCACCACCGCGCAGCAGGGTCTGGTGCTGCTCGACGTCCCCGACGAGCACGTCGAGAAGGTTGTCGACGCCCTGGAGATCGAGGACCTGCGGGTCCGCCCGTCCCGCTTCCGGCGGGGGGTGCTGGCCTGCACCGGGCTGGAGTTCTGCAAGCTGGCGATCGTCGAGACCAAGGCCCGCTCGGCCGACCTGTACACCGAGCTCGAGAAGCGTCTGCCGGACTTCGACGAGCCGCTCACGATCAACGTGAACGGCTGCCCGAACTCGTGCGCACGTTTCCAGACCGGCGACATCGGGCTGAAGGGCTCGATCGTCGACGGCGAGGAGGGGTTCCAGGTGCACCTGGGCGGTCGGCTCGGCGAGGACGCCGGCTTCGGCCGCAAGTCCCGCGGGCTCAAGGTCACCGCCGACGGCGCGCCGGACTACGTCGAGCGCCTGCTGCGCAGCTACCTGGCGCACCGCGAGCCCGGTGAGCGGTTCGCCGTGTGGGCGCGGCGGGCCGACGAGGCGCTGCTGCGGTGAGCGCCGCCGCGGTGCGCGCCGGCCTGGGCTCCGCGCGGGGGCGCTCGTGACCGAGCGCGCGGCGCCGATGTGCTGCCCGTACTGCGGTGAGGAGTCCATCCGGCCGTGGGGAGACGACCCGGACGCCGACCACGCGCAGTGGCGGTGCGAGGCGTGCACCCGGGTCTTCGTCCTGCGCTACAAGGGCATCACCGGGCGGGGCTGACGGCGCCTTTCTCCGCGATCCTGGAGTTGGTGCTCGCCAACGCGGCGTGTCGCGGGCAGCAACTCCATGATCGCGGCGACCGGGCGGGGCGGGGCTCACCGCCCGGCTGCGTCGTCACCTGCTGTACGGAACGGGCTGACCGCGGCGAGCGCGGGGTCGTCCCGCATCTCGCGCCAGAACGCGTCGGCCCAGACCGCGTGCCCGCGGTCGTTCGGGTGGAACCAGTCCGCCGCGAACTGGGTCAGCATCGCCTGCCAGCCCTGGGCGCGCAGCGCGGCGTGCAGGGCGACCGGACGCAGCCCGGCCGCGACGGCGCCGCGCGTGAGCAGCCGGGCGGCGCGCTGCGCGTCGCGCTCCCAGTGCCCGTGCATGAAGTACGGCGCATCCGCGACGTACGTACCGGCCGGCAGGGCTGCCAGCAGCCGGCCGGCCTGCTCGGCGAACGCGGCCCGGTCGAAGGACAGCAGGTCGTTGCCGCCGACGGCGAGGGTCACCACGTCCGGCCGCCGCCCGAGGGCGGCCAGCGCGGGCAGCTGGGAGCGCAGCACGTCCCGCAGGTGGGCGCCGGAACGGCTGAGGTTGACCACCTGCACGGGCCGGCCGGTCCGGTCCCGGAGCCGCTGCGCGAGCAGCCCGACGTAGCCGTGCGAGGGCCGGCTGGCGCCGACGCCCTGCGCGGCGCTGTCACCGAGGGCGACGTACAGCAGCCCGCCGGGGCTCCCCCGGGGCCGCGACCAGTAGGCCTGGCAGCGCAGCCGGCTGCCGAGCAGCCGGACCAGGCGGACGACCCAGACCGCCACGAGGGGAGCCACCACCGCCGCGGCAACGGGCCGGCGCATCCCGGCCACCTGCCGCCGCACGGTCAGCCGAGCCGCTGGGAAATGCCGGCCATCGTGGCGATCTCCGCGGTCTGCGCCGCGCGAATCTGCTCCGCGAGCGCCTTCGCCCGGGGGTCCTGACCGTCGCGCAGCTCGGTCCGCGCCATCTCGACGGCTCCCTCGTGGTGCTCGGTCATTCTCTCCAGCCATCTGCGGTCGAAGGCCGGGCCGGTCGTGGCGTCGAGCGTGTCCATCTGGTCCGCGGTCATCATCCCGGTGCCCATCCCGGAGTGGCCTCCGGCGCTCCCGGAGTGGCCGGGTCCGGTCGACGGGACAGGGGCGTTCCACTCCTTCAGCCACCCGGTCATCGTGGTGATCTCCGGGTCCTGGGCCTTCTCGATCTCGACGGCGAGCGCCTTCACCTCGGCGTCCGTGGCCGAGGTCCGGGCCATCTCCGCCATCTCGAGCGCCTGCGCGTGGTGCGGGATCATCCCGGTGGCGAACGCGACGTCGGCCGGGTTGAAGGCGGAGGTCGAGGCGGACGGCGACGTGCCGGCGGCGGTGCCGCCCGCGGTGGTCTCGGTGCCCGAGCCGCAGGCGGCGGTGAGCGCCAGGGCGGCGACCGCGAGCGCGGTCGTCGTGCTGCGGCGTCGGGGCGTGGTGCGTGCGTACATGGTGAGGTTCTCCTGGAGCGGGCTCCGGGCACGCTGCCCGGCGGACGGGGGGACGGCGCTGGTGCTCGGTCCGCTCACGTCCGCGAGACGCACAGGGCGTCCAGATCCGGCGGCGCCCTGCTGGTCCGCGCGCCGACCGCCCGGGTCTGCCCGGCCCCGACCTGCTGCACCGGGGCCTGCCACGAGCCGCCGCCGTCGAGCGGGGCGGCAGCGACGGCCGCGGCGGGCACCGCGACGCACAGGTCGGACCGCTCAATTGCATTCCGGAGTGCGGCGCTCGTGGCCGGGCCCGTGCGCGGAGCCGCCCATCGCGGTCTTCTGCACCGCCCCGGGCACCTGCGCGGTGGCCCCTGCGCCGGGCGCCGCGTGCATCGCCAGGAGCCCGGCCAGCAGGCCGAGCACGAGGCGGGGCGCCCAACGACGCAGGCGGGCGGTCACGAACCGGCCAACGGGACGAACCGGGCAGGTGTTCCCGAGGCCCGCACGTGCGCTCAGCCGGCGACCCGCGCGGGCTCGCTCACGGCCGCTGAACCGTCTTGGCGTACCGGTGGTTCTTCTCGCTGTGGTCCTTCGCCCGGACGCAGCGCTTGCCGCCGATCGCGGTGTGCCCGCAGAGCGCGACGACGGCGGGAGCCTCGTCGACGACCACGTCGTCAGGGGGCGGCGGAGCGACCCGGGCCCGGCTGCCGGGCACGCTGGCCGGCGCCGCCGGCCGGGCGGCGCGGGTGGCGGCGCCCTCACGCAGCTGCTGGCGCAGCGCCCGCATGTCCTCGACCTTGCCCATCGAACCGCCTCACCGCCTGGCTGATCCCCGGTGGCCAGCACCTCCAGTCTGCGTGCCGACGGTGCCGGCCGGCCGGGGCGGGCCGGTCAGCCCGCGCCGACGGCTCCCCTGCGGCGCTGCAGGTAGGCCCGTTCCACCGCGTTGCCGGTCAGGTCCAGCGCCCGGTCGTACGCGGCGACCGCCTCCGCGGCCCGGCCCAGCCGGGCGAGCAGGTCGGCCCGTACGACGTGGAAGGGCTGGTAGCCGGGCAGCGCCGAGGCGCTGTCGACGGCCGCCAGAGCCGTGTCGGGGCCGGCCACCTCGGCCAGCGCCACCGCGCGGTGGAGCGCGACGACCGGGGTCGGCAGCAGCGCCAGCAGCAGGTCGTACAGGTCGAGGACCTGTGCCCAGTCCGTCCGGCCGGTCCGGCAGGCGTCGGCGTGCACCGCCTGGATCGCCGCCTGCACCTGGTACGGGCCCGGCGTGCCGCGTACCAGCAGCGCCCGCACCCTGGCCTGCCCCTCGTCGACCAGGGCGCGGTCCCACCGCGCGTGGTCCTGCTCGGCCAGCGGAACGAGCTCGCCGTCGGGGCCGGTCCGGGCCGGGCGGCGCGAGTCGAGCAGCAGCAGCAGGGCGAGCAGGCCGAGCGCCTCGGGCTCGTCGGGCATCAGGTCGACCAGCACCCGGGCCAGCCGGACCGCCTCGTCGCACAGCCCGCCGGCGAGCAGCTCGGCGCCGGCGCCGGCGCTGTGCCCGCGGTGTAGACGAGGTAGACCACCGCCAGCACCGGCGGCAGCCGGGCCGGCAGCTCGGCCGCGTCCGGCACCCGGTACGGGATGCCCGCGTCGCGGATCTTGCGCTTCGCACGGACCAGCCGCTGCGCCATCGTCGGCTCGGGCACCAGGAACGCCCGGGCGATCTGCGGGGTGTCGAGACCGCCGAGCAGCCGCAGGGTCAGCGCGACCTGGGCCTCGGACGACAGCGCCGGGTGGCAGCAGGTGAACAGCAGCCGCAGCTGGTCGTCCCGCACGGCCCCGACCTCGGCGGGCTCGGCCGGCGCGTACAGCAGCGCGGCCTGCCGCTGCCGCTCCTCGCGGGTCGACTCGCGCCGGAACCGGTCGATCGCCCGCCGCCGGGCCGTGGTGACGATCCAGCCGCCCGGGTTCGGCGGGGCGCCCGCGGCCGGCCAGCGCTCCAGGGCCACGACGAAGGCCTCCTGCACCGCCTCCTCGGCGAGCGCGATGTCGCCGAGCACGCGGACCAGCGTGGCCACGGCCGGGCCGTACTCCGCCCGGAAGGTCGCGGCGACGTCCAGCTGCGGCATCAGTCCTCGGGGTCGTCCTGGAAGGGCCGCACCTCGACCGGGCCCTGGCAGGCCAGCGCCGCGCGGCGGGCCAGCTCGAGCGCCGCGTCGAGGTCCTGAGCCTTCAGCACCCAGAACCCGCCGAGCTGCTCCTTGCTCTCCGAGAACGGGCCGTCGGTCACCAGCACGTCGCCGTCCTTGGGGCGTACGACGGTGGCCACGTCCGGCGGTGCAGCCCACCGGCGAACACCCACTGCCCGCTGGCCCGGACCTCCTCGTTGAAGGCCTCCACGGCCCGGTACATCTCCTGCATCTGCTCGGAGCTCGGGGCCTGCTCGCCCTCGACCATGTGCACCGACAGCAGGTACTGCTTCATGCGCTTCCCCTTTCGTACGCTCCCGGCTCCGTGCCGGTCGCTCATCCTTTCTACGAGCGGATGACGCCCGGATCGACAGGTGCGCGGGATTGCCTCCAGGAACGGTGACGTGGGCGCCTGGCCGCGGCGGGCGGGTCAGGCCCGACGCTGCCGGGCCGCCGCGTCGGACCCGGCCGGGCCGTGGGAGTGGCGGCGGCGTCCGACTCCGGGTCCGCGCCGCACCGCCACGCTCGGCGAGCCCGCGCCCGCGGTCAGGTGGACGCCCGAACCACTCCCGCGCCCGCACCGCACCGCCGCACCGCCGCGCCGCCGCACCGCCGCGCCGCCGGACAGACCCCGCCAGCCGGGCTCCGCTGCACCCCGCCGGGCCGGGGAGGGCAGGCCGGGCCGGGGAGGTGGGGGGCCGGGCCGGGGAGGTGGGAGTGGCAGCGGCGTCCAGCTCCGGGTCCGCGCCGGACCGCCGCGCTCAGCGATCCGGCCGCGAGCGCGAGGTGGACGCCCGGACCACTGCGGGGCGTTCCACCCCGCGGGACCGGGCCACACCGGGTGTGGTGGCGCGGCGGGCCGGACCGGACCGGGCCGGACCCCGCCCCGCCGGACCGGGCCCCCCGGGCGTGGTGGCGCGGCGGACCGGACCGGACCGGACCCCGCCCCGCCACCGCGCCAGCGCCACCCGGCTCAGGACCGGCGCGGCTCCATGTCCAGCGGGGCGTAGTAGTTCTCCGCCCCGGAGCGCTGCACGTCGACGAGCCAGCTGCCCTCGTACACGTCGGTCGGGCCCTGCCCGGGGTCGGCGAAGGTCCAGGCCTGCCGGCGGTAGGTCCAGTTGTCCGGGGCGAGCCGGTGGCTCTCCCGGAACCAGTGCACCGCCCGCTCGGGCCGGCCGTGCCGGTGCAGGTGCTGGCCGAGCGCGAACGACGCGGCGGCCTGCGCCAGCTCGGGCGGGCGGGGCGCCGAGCGCTCGAGCACCTCCTCGGGCGACAGCGCGTACCGGCTGGCCGCGCCGTGCTCGACCCAGTCGCGCAGCGCCGCGACGTACGCCTTCGGCTGCAGCTGCATCTTGGCGAGCTCGGGCTGCACGTCCCGCAGCCGGCGGACCGCGCTCTCCGGCAGGCTGGCGACGACGTCGGGGTCGTGAGGTCGTAGTCGGCGAAGGTCGGCCGTGAGGGGTAGGCGGTCTCCGGCGGCCGGACGACGATCCCGTCCTCGTCGACCCACACGCCGCTCGGCACGTTGGCGATGCCGAACAGCTCGCCGAGGGTGTGCGCGGCGTCCACGACGACCGGGAAGTCGACGCCGCGGGCGAACGGCGCGGCTGCCTCAGCCCCGCCGGTGTCCATCGCGACGCTGAGCAGCTCGAACCCCGACGGGGCGAGCTCCGTGCGCAAGGCCTGCCAGACCGGCAGGTCGAAGCGGCAGCCTCACCAGCTCGCCCAGGCGGCGATCAGCACCTTCTTGCCGCGCAGCGCCGACAGCGCGAACGGCTCGCCGGTCAGCAGCGGGAGCACCAGGTCGGGCGCCTGCACGGTGGTCATCGCCCGGCCGCCGGACTCCGGGCCGAGCGCCCACAGCCCCTCCTGCTCGTCGTGCACCAGTGGCATGCCGAGCCGCTCGGCGAACGCCGGCAGGTCGACCCGGCCGTCCGCCAGCGCACCGGCCGGCAACGGCAGGCAGCGCTCCTCGCGGCAGGCGCCCTGCGGCTTGACCTCCCAGCCGGTCTCGCGGGCCAGCGCGTCGACCGGGACCTGCAACGTGTCGGTGATCACAGCGCGCAGGATATCCGGTCAGGCGTGCAGCCCGCACTCGACCTTGTCGCCGACCTGCGCCCAGCGGCCCGAGCGGGGGTCCTCCCCCGGCGCGACCCGGCGGGTGCACGGCGCGCAGCCGATCGAGGGGTAGCCGTCGGAGTGCAGCGGGTTGACCAGGATGTCGTTGTCGGCGATGTACGCGTCGTACTGCTCCTGCGTCCAGGTCGCCAGCGGGTTGACCTTGACCTTCCCGCGACGGGCGTCCCACTCCACGACTCCGACCCGTCGCCGGGTGCTGGCCTCGTCCCGGCGGATCCCGGAGGCCCAGGCGGTGTACGGCGCGAGCCCGCGCGCCAGCGGCTCGACCTTGCGGATCGCGCAGCAGGCGTCCGGGTCGCGCTGCAGCAGCCGGCCGCCGTAGACCGCCTCCTGCTGCCCGACGGTGAGGACCGGCAGCACGGTCCGGACCCGGACGTCGTAGACCGCCGCGACGGCGTCGCGGGTGCCCAGCGTCTCCGGGAAGTGGTAGCCGGTGTCGAGGAACAGCACGTCGATCCCCGAGGCGACGGTCGAGGCCAGGTGCGCGAGCACGCCGTCGGACATCGACGAGGCGATGACGAAGCGGTCCCCGAAACACCGGTCGGCCCAGCGCAGGACGTCCTGCGCCGAGGCGGACTCCAGGTCCCGGCCGGCCTCGGTGGCCAGCGCCTCGAGGTTGTTTACCTTCTCGGTCACCATCCTAGTCAACACGTGTGCCCCAACACCGTGTCAGCCGGGGCTCTTCCCGGGCGCGCGCCGCGCGGCCTCATGGCACCCTGAACCGGTGAGCGCTCCCGTCCCCGCGCTCGTCACCCTGCACCTGTGGCGGGTGCCGCCCCGGTCGGTCGGCCGGGCGCTGCTGCGGATGGGCACCGACCGCTCGCGGGTCCGCCGTACGCCCGGGGTGCGCTTCGCCAAGATGCTCGGCACCGGCGACGGGCGCACCTTCACCACCCGCGACGCCGACCCGACCCGCTGGGGCCTGCTGGCCACCTGGGCCCGGCCTGGCGACGCCCGGGCGTTCGAGGGCTCCCCGGTCGCGCGCGGCTGGCGGGCCCTGGCCGACGAGACCTGGCGGGTCGACCTGGTCCCGGTGGTCTCGCGCGGCCGGTGGAGCGGCCGCGAGCCGTTCGGCGACCCGGTGCCGGCCCCGACCAGCGGCCCGGTCGCCGCGGTGACCCGGGCCCGCCTGGTGCCCCGGCGGGCCGCCCGGTTCTGGTCGGCGGTGCCTCCGGTCAGCGCCGAGCTGCACGCCAGCCCCGGGCTGCTGGCGGCGGTCGGGATCGGTGAGGCCCCGGTCGGTCTGCAGGGCACCTTCAGCCTCTGGCGGGACGCGGGCGACCTGCGGGACTTCGCGCACCGCGGGGCCGCGCACCGCGAGGTGATCGCCCGGACCGGGCCGGAGGGCTGGTACGCCGAGGAGCTGTTCGCCCGGCTCGCCGTCGTCGGCAGCGCCGGCACCCTGGACGGCCGGGACCCGCTGGCGTGACCCGGGTCGTGCCGTGGGACCGCGCGCAGCTGCAGGCCGGCGCCGAGCAGGTGCTCGACGTGTACGCCGAGGCGATGGGCGTGCCCCGCGCGCTGGCCGGCAGCCGGCGGGCGATCCTCACCTCCCACCTGGACCGCGACGGGCTGCGGGCGGTCGCCGCCGCCGACCGGGACGGCCGGCTGCTCGGCATCGCGTACGGACACCTCGGCGGGCACGGCCAGTGGTGGCACGACCGGGTGCAGGTGGCGCTGGTCGACGAGCTCGGCGCCCGGGAGGCGGCGAGCTGGCTGCGGGACGCCTTCGAGGTGTGCGAGCTGCACGTACGACCGGAGGCCCAGGGCACCGGGCTGGGGCGGGCGCTGCTCGACGCGCTGCTCGCCGCCACGGCCGCCCCGACCGCGCTGCTCAGCACCCCGGACCGCGAGACCCGGGCCCGCGGCTTCTACCGCGCGGCCGGCTGGGTCGACCTGGTCCGGCGGCTGCGCTTCCCGGGCGACCCCCGCGAGTTCGCGGTGCTCGGCCTGCGGCTGCGCGACCCCGGCCCCGGCGCCTAGGCTCGCGCCGGTGACCCCCACCCGGAACCGCGCCGTCGTCGTGGGCGCCGGGCACAACGGCCTGGTCGCCGCCTGCTACCTGGCCCGCGCCGGCCTGGACGTCACCGTCGTCGAGCGCGACACCGTCGTCGGCGGGGCGGTGTCGACCGTCGAGCGCTTCCCCGGCTACCGGATGGACCGCGGCTCGAGCGCGCACATCATGGTCCGGCACACCGGGATCCTCGAGGACCTGGCGCTGACCGAGTGCGGCCTGGAGTACCAGGACCTCGACCCGTGGGGGTTCGCACCGTTCGGGGAGCAGGGCATCCACTTCCACGTCGACCTGGACCGCACCTGCGCCTCGATCGAGGCGGTCTGCGGCACCCGCGACGCCGACGCCTACCGGGCGTTCGTGCAGGACTGGTCGGCCCGCAACCTGCGGGTCTTCGAGGCCTTCCAGGGCCCGCCGACCGGTGCGCACCTGGGCCGCACGCTGTGGGGCGTCGGCAAGGGCACCGGGCTCGGCGGGCTGGAGCTGTCCCGGCAGTTCCTCACCAGCGCCGACGCGCTGCTCGACGAGCACTTCGACGACGAGCGGCTCAAGACCGCGCTGGCCTGGATGGGCGCGCAGTCCGGCCCGCCGACGCACGAGGTCGCGACCGCCGACCTGGTCGGCTGGAACACCGTCATGCACCTGCGGCCGCCCGGGCACCCGAAGGGCGGCAGCGGGATGCTCAGCGAGGCGCTGCAGCGCCGGCTGGAGTCGCTCGGCGGCCGGGTGCTGCTCGGCGACGGCGCCGCGTCGATCGTCGTGCGGGACGGCCGGGCCGCCGGGGTGCGCACCGACAGCGGGGTCGAGCACCTCGCCGACACCGTCGTCGCCGGCTGCCACGTGCTCACCACGCTCGACCTGCTCGGGGACGCGGCACCGGCGGACCTCGCCACCCGGGCCCGGCGCAGCATCCGGACCGGCAACGGGATCGGCATGGTCGTCCGGCTCGCGACCAGCGCGCTGCCGCAGTACGCCGCCGGCACCGCCGAGACGCACCGCTCGATGCAGCTGATCGCGCCCAGCCGGCAGGCGCTGCGCCGGGCGCACGGCGAGTTCAGCGCCGGCCTGCCGCCGACCGAGCCGGCCGCGCTGGCGATGACGTTCAGCGCCTTCGACGACACGATCGCGCCGCCCGGCAAGCACAACGTCACGGTCTGGGGCCAGTGGCACCCGTACGCGCTGGGCAACGGCGAGAGCTGGGACGCGATCGCCGAGCGCGAGGGGACCAAGCTCGTCGAGGCGGTCGACCGGGTGGCGCCGGGCTTCGCCGGCAGCGTCGAGCAGATGCACGTGCAGACCCCGCTGGACCTCGAGCGCGAGCTCGGGCTGCGCTCCGGCCAGGTGATGCACGTCGAGATGGCGTTCGACCAGATGTTCATGTGGCGGCCGATGCCGGAGCTGGCGCAGTACCGGGTGCCGCAGGTGCCGGGGCTGTTCCTGTGCGGCGCGTCCACGCACCCCGGTGGTGGCGTGTTCGGCGCCAGCGGGCGCTCCGCCGCGCGGGTGGCGCTCGCCGCCCGTACCCCGTCACCGCTCGCCCGGGCCAGGAGGCTGCTACGTGTCTGAGACCGAGCTGTTCGAGGTGCTGCTGCTGGACGGCGGGCAGCGCTGGCACGCGGCCGTCGTCGTCGGCGAGGAGGACGACCTGCTGCTCGCCGAGGGCGGCAAGGTGCTGGTGTTCGGCAGCCGCGCCGGTCTGGAGCACGCCGCGCAGGACGCCGGGCTGGAGCTGTCCGACGAGCTGCCCGACGAGATCGACCTCGACCTGGGCGGCTGGCTGACCCGCGGCACGCCCGAGCCCGCGCTGCAGGACGTCTCCGAGCTGTGGCACCTGCTCCTGGACGACCCGGCCGCCGGCCGGCCGCTGGCCGGTGAGGTCGTCGGGGAGGCCTACGACGACCTCGTCGAGGAGGAGCCGGACTGGTTCGCCACCCACGGCGCGGTCGCCCGCCCGGCCCTCGCCGACGCGGTACGGCGGCTGCGCGGCCGGCTCCGCCGGCCGTGAGCCCGGCGGCTCGCCGGCTGCCCGTCCTGCTGGCCGGGCTCACCGTCGCCCTGCAGATCGGCTACCCGCTGACCGCGGGCCGCCCGCGCGAGCTGCTGACGATCTGCACCGTCGGAGTCTTCTTCCTGGCCACCACGAGCCACGCGCTGGTGCACCGCGGCGTCCGCTGGGCCGGCGGGTACCTGCTGCTGACCGCCGGCACCGGCCTGCTGGCCGAGGCGGTCGGGGTCGCCACCGGCCTGCCGTTCGGCGACTACGCCTACGCCGACAGCCTCGGCCCGCAGGTCCTGGGCGTGCCGGTCGTCATCCCGCTGGCCTGGGCGATGTTCGGCTACCCCTGCCTGCTGGTCGGGCAGCGGCTCGGCGGCACCCCGCTGCGGGCGACGCTGGTCGGCGGCTGGGCGCTGGCCTCCTGGGACCTGTTCCTGGACCCGCAGATGGTCGAGGCCGGGCACTGGGCGTGGCGGGACGTGCAGGTCGGCCTGCCCGGCGCTCCGGACGTGCCGCTGAGCAACACGCTCGGCTGGGTGGTCGTCGGGGTGCTCATGGTCGGCGCGCTGCAGCTGCTCCCCCGCACCCCGGCCGACGACCGGCAGCCGTACGCGCTGTTCCTGTGGACCTACGCCTCCTCGGTGCTCGCCTTCGCGGTCTTCTTCGGCCGGCCGCTGGTCGCGCTGGTCGGCGGCATCGGGATGGGGCTGGTCGCCGTCCCCTTCGCCCGGTCGCTGCTGCGGGACCGGACGCAGGGGACGCAGCGGGTCGTCGCGTGAGGTGGCTGGCGGCGCTGGTCGCGGCGCTCACGGCGCACAGCGCGCTGAACGCCCGGCTGCTGCGGGTGCCGGTCGCCGGGCCGGTGCGCTCCCGGGTCAGCGTGCTGCTGCCGCTGCGCGACGAGGCCGACCGGGCCGGGCCGTGCCTGCGCGCGCTGCTCGCGCAGACCCTGCCGGTCGAGCTGCTGGTGCTCGACGACGGCTCGACCGACGGCACCGCCGCGCTGGTCGAGCGCCTCACCGGCCGGCCGCCGCTGGCGGGCGCGCCGCTGCCGGCCGGCTGGCTGGGCAAGCCGCACGCCTGCGCGCAGCTCGCCGCGGCCGCCACCGGCGAGGTGCTGGTCTTCGTCGACGCCGACGTCGTGCTCGCCCCGGACGCGCTCGCCGCGACCGTCGCGCTGCTCGAGCAGACCGGACTGGACCTGGTCAGCCCCTACCCGCGGCAGGACAGCCCGGGCGCGACCCGGCTGGTGCAGCCGCTGCTGCAGTGGTCCTGGCTGACCTTCCTGCCGCTGCGGCTGGCCGAGACGAGCCCCCGGCCGTCGCTGTCGGCGGCCAACGGCCAGCTGCTCGCGGTGACCCGCGCGGCGTACGACCGGGCCGGCGGGCACGCCGCGGTCCGCGCCGAGGTCGTCGAGGACGTCGCGCTGCTCCGGGCGGTCAAGCGGACCGGCGGCCGGGGCGGGGTGGTCGACGGCACCGCGCTCGCCACCACCCGGATGTACGACGGCTGGGCCGAGCTCGCCGCCGGCTACGGCAAGTCGCTGCACACCGTGCCGGTCTTCACCTCGCTGCTGCTGGCGGTGCTGTACGTCCTGCCGCCGCTGGCGGCGCTGCGCGGCTCGCGGGCCGGGCGCGGCGGCCACCGCGCTCGGCGTCGCCGGCCGGGTGGTCACCGCGCGGCGCACCGGCGGCCGGCCGCTCGACGCGGTCAGCCACCCGGTCGGGGTGGCGCTGCTGCTGTGGCTGACCGCCCGCTCGCACCTCGGCGCCCGGCGCGGCACGCTGCGCTGGAAGGGCCGGGCGGTGTGAGGCCGGGTCCTGAGAGCGGGCTCCTGTGAGCCGGGTCGTGGTGGTCGGCGCCGGGGTCGGCGGGCTGGCCGCGGCCGCCCGGCTGGCCGCCCTCGGCCACCAGGTGACGGTCTGCGAGGCGACCGGCGCGGTCGGCGGCAAGCTCGGCCTGCTGGAGCGGGACGGGCTTCCGCCTTCGACACCGGCCCCTCGCTGGTGACGATGCCGCAGGTGTTCCGCGACCTGTTCGCAGCAGACCGGCGGCTGGCCCGGCGACCTGTCGTTCACGCCGCTGGCGCCGCTGGCCCGCTACCGGTTCGCCGACGGCACCGGCTTCGACGCCAGCAGCGACCTCGACGAGCACTCCGCCGCGCTCGACAGGGCGCTCGGCGCCGGCGCGGGCGACGACTGGCGGGCGTTCACCGCCCGGGCCGGGCGGATCTGGGAGGCCAGCCGCGGGCCGTTCCTGGAGTCCGCGCTGGACGGCCCGGGGACCATCGCGCGGCTCGCGCTGCGCCGGCCGCGTGACCTCGCCACGATCGCGCCCGGCACGTCGCTGCGGGCGCTCGGCCGGCGCTACCTGCGCGACCCGCGGCTGCGCACCTACCTCGACCGGTACGCCACCTACACCGGCAGCGACCCGCGCCGGGCGCCGGCGGCGCTCGCGGCGGTGCCGTACGTCGAGCAGGCGTACGGCGGCTGGTACGTCCCCGGCGGGCTGTCCCGGCTCGGCGCGGCGGTGCACGACCGGGCCGTCGAGCGCGGCGCCCAGGTCCGGCTCGGCACGCCGGTCAGCCGGATCGAGGTCGACGGCGGCCGGGTCGCCGGGGTGCTGCTGGCCGACGGCGAGCCGGCTGCCTGCCGACGTGGTCGTGGCGAACGCCGACGCGGCCACCGTCTACGGCTCGCTGGTCGAGGCGCCGGCGGCGCGGCGCCGGCTGGCCCGGGCGACCCCGTCGCTGTCGGGCTTCGTGCTGCTGCTCGGCCTGCGCGGCCGTACCCCCGGCCTGGCGCACCACAACGTGCTGTTCCCGGCCGACTACGACGCCGAGTTCGACGCGGTGTTCGGCGCGCGCGCCCGGCCGGTCGAGGACCCGACGCTGTACGTCAGCGCTCCGGACGACCCGGCGGTCCGGCCGGACGGCTGCGAGGCGTGGTTCGTGCTGGTCAACGCGCCGCGGCACGGCTCCGGACCGGGCGCGGTCGACTGGCGGGCACCCGGGCTGGCGGACGGCTACGCCGAGCACCTGCTGGACCTGCTGGCCGCCCGCGGCCTGCCGGTCCGCGACCGGGTGCGTGGTCCGCGAGGTGCTCTCCCCCGCCGACCTCGAGCAGCGCACCGGGGCGGTCGGCGGCGCGATCTACGGCACCTCCAGCAACGGGGCCAGCGCGGCGTTCCTGCGCCCGGCGAACCGCTCGCCGGTGCGCGGGCTGTTCCTCGTCGGCGGCTCCGCGCACCCCGGCGGCGGGCTGCCGCTGGTCACCCTGTCGGCGCAGATCGTCGCCGGGCTGGTCGGCGCGGCAGACTGAGCGGGTGACCCGTCTGGAGCGCCTCACCGTCCTCGTCGTGCTGGTCGCGCTGGTCGCGGCCTTCGTCGTCCAGCAGCCGCTGTGGGCCGGGCTCGGCGCGCTGCTCGGCATCGCCGGCGGCGTCGCCACCGCGCAGCGGCTCGGCCGGCTGCGCCGCAAGGTCGACGCCCGGATCGGCGAGGACCTGCCGGTGCCGCGCAGCGGGCTGCGGGTGCAGGTCGTGGTCCGCCGCGTGCTGCTGCAGATCGCCGTGCTCGGGGTGCTGCTGCTGGTCGCCGCGCTCACCCCGTTCACCGGCGAGCGGGTCTTCGCGATCGCCGCGGCCGCCGTGACGGCGCTGCCGGCGGTGCTCACCGCGCAGCGGCTGCGCGGCTGAGCGTGGGGCTCGCCGGCCGGCTGGACGCCTTCCAGCAACGCCACCGGGCCGCCGGGTTCCCGCTGGCCGTGATCTACAAGTTCGTCGACGACCAGGGCGCCTACCTGGCCGCGCTGGTGACGTACTACGCGTTCCTGTCGCTGTTCCCCCTGCTGCTGCTGCTCGCGTCGGTCCTGGGCTTCGTGCTGCAGGGAGACCTGGAGCTGCAGCAGCGCCTGCTCACGTCCGCGCTCGGCCAGTTCCCGGTGATCAAGGACCAGCTCACCACCCCGCAGGGGCTGCAGGGCAGCGGGCTGGGCCGCACCCTGGCGTTCCTCACCGCGCTGTACGGCGCGCTCGGCGTCGGCCAGGCGGTGCAGAACGCGATGAACGTCGCCTGGGGGGTGCCGAAGAACTCCCGGCCGAACCCGCTGCTGGTCCGCGGCCGCAGCGTGCTGCTGCTGCTCACCGCCGGGCTGACCGTCGTCGGCACCACCGTGCTGTCCGCGATCGCCGCGACCGGCTCGGCGTTCGGCACCGACGTCGGCGCCCTGCTGCAGGCCGCGGTCGTGCTCGCTTCGGTGCTGCTCAACGCCGGGATCTGCGTGCTGGCGTTCCAGATCGCCACCGCGATCCGGCTGCCGCTGTCGCACATCGTGCCCGGCGCGCTGACCGCCGCGGTCGCCTGGCAGCTGCTGCAGGGCTTCGGGGCGACGTACGTCAACGCGGTGGTGAAGGGCTCGGACGCCACCAGCGGCATCTTCGCCTTCGTTCTCGGGCTGATCGGCTGGCTGTACCTGGGTGCGCTGGCGCTGGTGCTGAGCGTGGAGGGCAACGTGGTGCGGTCCCGGCGGCTGTGGCCGCGGGCGCTGCTCACGCCGTTCACGGACGCGGTCGACCTCACCACAGCCGATCAGCAGGCATACACCCAGACGGCGGCGGCGCAGCGGGCCAAGGGCTTCCAGACCGTCGACGTGCACTTCGACCACGACGGCCGGAACGCCTCGGCGCACCGGGAGACGCCACCGGTCTGACCCGGGTCAGGGGACCTGGCGACCCGCTGTCGCCGCACACGGCGCGGCGGGTGCGTGCGGACGCTCCAGCAGCGGCGAGGAGATCAGGGCCGCGCCGGTGGCCCGGTGGCCGCGCCGCGCGACGCGCGACGCAGTGGCCGCGGCGTCCACCTCAGCGAGCGGCCTGCTCACGCACGCTCGACCTCGGCACCCACCGCGCGAGGTGGACGCGGAGGCCACTCGGCAGCGCGCCGCGAGCCCGGGGGCCAGCCGCAGACCCCGAGGGCCAGCCGCAGCCCCCGGCGGAGCCGCGGACCCCGGCGGCCGGTGGGACCAGCGTCCACCTCGGGCCTCGGACGGCGGCGCACGCTCCCCACTCCGGCCCGCACCGACGAGATGGACGCCGCGGCCACTGCTCGCGAGGGATTCCCGCGCGGCCGGCTCCGTCGTACGGTGCCCCGGGGGGTGCCTCATGAGCGGTGTGCGAGTGCTGGTCGGGACGCGCAAGGGGGCGTTCGTGCTGCACAGCGACGAGCGCCGGGTCGACTGGCAGGTCGACGGGCCGCACTTCGGCGGCTGGGAGGTCTTCCACGCGAAGGCCTCACCGACCGACCCGGACCGGCTCTACGCGGCGCCGTCGACCGGCTGGTTCGGCCAGCTGATCCAGCGCTCGGACGACGGCGGCCGGACCTGGACGGCGGTCGGCAACGACTTCACGTACGCCTCCGACGCCGGCACCCACCAGTGGTACGACGGAACGCCGCACCCGTGGGAGTTCGCCCGGGTCTGGCACCTCGAGCCGTCGCCGCACGACCCGGACACCGTGTACGCCGGGGTGGAGGACGCCGCGCTGTTCCGCAGCACCGACGCCGGCGCGTCCTGGCAGGAGCTGTCCGGGCTGCGCGACCAGCCGTCCGGCCCGCACTGGCAGCCGGGCGCCGGCGGGTTGTGCCTGCACACCGTGCTGCTGCACCCGACCGACCCGCAGCGGCTGTACGCCGCGGTCAGCGCGGCCGGGGCGTTCCGCAGCGACGACGGCGGCACGAGCTGGCGGCCGATCAACCGGGGGCTGCGCTCGGAGGGCATCCCGGACGCCGACGCCGAGGTGGGGCACTGCGTCCACCGGCTCGCGCTGCACCCGGACCGGCCGGACGTGCTGTTCATGCAGAAGCACTGGGACGTGATGCGCAGCGACGACGCGGGCGAGTCCTGGCACGAGATCAGCGGCGACCTGCCCAGCGACTTCGGCTTCCCGATCGGGGTGCACGCGCACGAGCCGGACACCGTCTACGTCGTCCCGATCACGAGCGACTCGCTGCACTACCCGCCGGACGGCCGGCTCCGGGTCTACCGCTGCCGCACCGGCGGCGGCGAGTGGGAGCCGCTGAGCAAGGGCCTGCCGCAGGAGCACTGCTACGTCAACGTGCTGCGCGACGCGATGGCGATCGACACCCTGGACGAGTGCGGCGTGTACGTCGGCACCACCGGCGGCCAGGTGTACGCCTCCGCCGACGGCGGCGACAGCTGGGAGGCGATCGTGCGGGACCTGCCGCCGGTGCTGTCGGTCGAGGTGTCGGTGACGTGAGCGTCCACGTCGTCCTGCCGGCGCACCTGCGCACGCTGGCGCAGGTGCACGGCCAGGTCGAGCTGGACGTCGCGGCCACCACGCAGCGCGAGGTGCTGGACGCGCTGGAGGCCCGGCACCCGGTGCTGCGCGGCACGATCCGTGACCCGGGCACCGGCCGGCGGCGGTCGTTCGTGCGGTTCTTCGCCTGCCGGCTGGACCTGTCGCACGAGCCGCCGGACGCCCCGCTGCCCGAGGCGGTGGCGCGTGGTGACGAGCCGTTCCTCGTCGTCGGAGCGATGGCCGGCGGCTGAGCGGCGGCAGGCTAGGATGACGTCGTGCCCGACCTCGGGCACGGCACTGCGTACGAGCCCGTCCCCGACCGCCCTGAGGGACCACGAGGTCGCCGCCGTTCTCGGCGGCGAACCGGCCGCTCCCTGCCGGGCCGTTCGCGCCGGGCTGAGCGGCACAGCCGGCACGCCCGGCAGTCCGCGGGACTCCCACGGTCCCGTTCCGGGCTGCCCGGCGCGACGAGCCGACCCGGCGGCTCGGTGCGGCACCGCACGGCAGGACCAGCGAAGGAGAGCGCGTGGCCACACGAGACCGGCGTCCGTCCCGCGGCGCGGCGTCCGCCGGGCGCCAGCGCGCGCGGTCCGAGGAGGGCGTGCTGCCCGTCCTGGCGAAGGCCGTGCGGGACATCGAGCTGGCGGTCCAGCGCGGCCGGGTCCGGCCGGCGACCCGCGCGGCGTTCCAGGCCGTGGCGCTGCTGGTCCGCGAGGAGCGCGGTCGGGTGCAGACGGCGGAGACCAGCGAGTCGTACCGGGCCGAGCAGCTCAAGCGGATCGACGGTGTCGCGACGATCCTGGCGAGGGCCGCCGCGCGGGACAGCTCGCTGCTGGCGCTGCTGACCGACGACGCGGAGCTGCTGCCCGCGACCCGGGGGGTGCTGCGCGAGATGCGCGAGGCGGCGGGCCTGGAGCCGGCCCCGGAGCAGGAGCCGGCCCCCCGGGCCGCCGCCGCGCCGGCCTCCTCCCCCTCGGTGAAGGCCGAGCGCCAGGTGGTCCCGCAGTCCGTGATCTCCCGGCAGCTGGCCAACCCGTTCCTCGCGCCGGACTTCTCCGCGGCCCCGCCGCCGAAGGCGCGGCCGCGGCTGCTGGCGAACTGGGAGCTGCTCAACCCGCTGCTCCGGTCGTTCGAGAACGCTGCCGGCGGGGCCGTCGTCGTGCATGGACCTGCCGGAGCCGCCGGCCCACCAGATGGTCTCCGGCCGCGAGCTGATGCCACACCAGGCGCAGGTCGTCGCCGCCGCCGCCGACGGGCACCGCAGCTTCCTGCTGGCCGACGAGCCGGGTCTGGGCAAGACCGCGCAGGCGCTGCTGGCCGCCGAGGCGGCCGCGGCGTACCCGCTGCTGGTGGTCGTGCCGAACGTCGTCAAGACCAACTGGGCCCGCGAGGTCGACCTGTGGACGCCGCACCGCCGGGCCACCGTCGTGCACGGCGACGGCGACACGATCGACGGCTTCTCCGACGTGGTCGTCGTCAACTACGAGGTGCTGGACCGGCACGTCGGCTGGCTCGGCAGCTTCGGCTTCCGCGGGATGGTCGTCGACGAGGCGCACTTCATCAAGAACAAGGGCTCGCAGCGCTCCCGGCACGTGCTGGAGCTGTCCGAGCGGATCCGGCTGCGCACCGTACGGCCGCTGCTGATGGCGCTGACCGGCACCCCGCTGATCAACGACATCGAGGACTTCCTGGCGATCTGGCAGTTCCTCGGGTGGATCGGCGACGACCGAGCCGGGCGCCGAGCTGATGAACGCGCTGGAGAGCAACGGCCTCACGCCGGTCGACCACGGCTTCGCGCCGGCCGCCCGGGCCGCGGTCATCGACCTCGGCATCGTCCGGCGCCGCAAGGTCGACGTGGCCGCCGACATCCCGGCCCGGCGGATCGCCGACCTGCCGGTGGAGCTGGAGGGCGCGCTGGGCCGGTCGGTCCGCGACGCCGAACGCGTGCTCGCCCAGCGGCTCGTGAAGCGCTACGAGAGCGCGCTGGCGGCGCGGACGTCCGGTCCGGTGGTCGAGGGCATCGACACCGACCTGGTCCGCCAGGTGGCTGGCTGGGAGCGGCGGGACGCCGACGACAGCAGCGACCGGCGAGAACGTCTTCAGCATGATGCGCCGGATCGGTCAGGCCAAGGCGGTCCTTGCCGCGGACTACACCGCGCAGCTGGCGCGCAGCGTCGGCAAGGTGGTGTTCTTCGCCAAGCACGTCGACGTGATGGACGCCGCCGAGCAGACCTTCGCCCAGCGCGGGCATCGCCACTGCTCGATCCGCGGCGACCAGACGGCCCGGGCCCGGCAGAAGCAGATCGACGCGTTCGTCAACGACCCGGACGTCGCGGTCGCGGTGTGCTCGCTCACCGCCGCGGGCGTCGGCCTCAACCTGCAGGTGGCGTCGAACGTGGTGCTCGCCGAGCTGTCCTGGACGCACGCCGAGCAGACCCAGGCCATCGACCGGGTGCACCGGATCGGCCAGGACCAGCCCGTCACCGCCTGGCGGATCATCGCCGCGCAGACGATGGACGCCCGGATCGCCGACCTCATCGACGACAAGGCCGGCCTGGCGGCGCGGGCGCTCGACGGGTCGGACGAGGAGCTGCCCTCGGCGGTCGACCTGCAGCTGGAGGCCCTGGTCGGGCTGCTGACCGACGCGCTGACCGAGCGCACCGCCCAGCCCGTCTGAGCGGGCTGCCGCGGGAGCACGTGCCGCGGGCGGCTGGGCAGCGCGCCGGCGGCGCCCTACGCTGGCCGGGTGCGTGTCGGCGCGGTGCCTCCGGTGCGCCACCTCGTCCGGGCCCGGGACCTCGCTGACGCCCGGTACACCGAGCCGCTCACCGTCGACGACCTCGCCGCGGCCGCCTGCCTGTCCCGCGCGCACTTCAGCCGCGCGTTCCGGCGGGCCTTCGGGGAGTCGCCGTACGCCTACCTGCTCACCCGCCGGCTCGAGCGCGCCGCGACGCTGCTGCGCGGCACCGACTACTCCGTCGCCGACATCTGCGTGCAGGTCGGCCTGACCAGCGTGGGGTCGTTCACGTCCAGCTTCGCCAGGGCCTACGGGGTGACCCCGACGCAGTACCGCGCGTCGTTCCCGTCGGCGACGAGCCTGGCGCGCATCCCGCTCTGCGTGCTCCGGTTCTACGGGCGCCCCGGGAACAGCACGATCGGAGAAGACGCGCCCTGACCTTTCTCCGTACGTTCGCACAGGCCGAGCCCGAACGACGAGAGAGAAGACGATGATTCGCATCAGCACGACGCAGCTCTGGGTGCACGACCAGGACGAGGCGCTGGAGTTCTGGACCACGAAGGTCGGCTTCGTGGTCCGCGAGGACGTCACGGTCGCCGAGATGGGCAACTTCCGCTGGCTGACCGTGGCGCCGCCCGACCAGGACGACATCACGCTCGTCCTGATGGCGATCCCGGGCGAGCCGATGGTCGACGCCGGCACGCACACCGCGATCGCCGAGCTCACGGCGAAGGGCTTCGCCGGCACGCTGTTCCTGACGACCGACGACGCGATCAAGGCGTACGAGGAGCTCTCCGCGCGCGGCGTGGTGTTCACCGAGAAGCCGAACGAGCAGCCGTACGGCATCGACTGCGGCTTCCGCGACCCCTCGGGGAACAGCATCCGGCTCGCGCAGCGAAACCGTCCGTGACGTCGTCCTGAGCGTGGTGCCCCGCGCCGCCCGGCGGCGCGGGGCACCGCCGGCTCGGGTCGCTAGAGGCTGTCCGCGAAGCTCTTGATGTCGGCGATGGTGGCCCGGTAGACCTCGGGGATCGCCTGGCGGAAGATCAGGTCAGCGCCGTGCGTGATGCCCAGGTTGACCCGACCCCGGACCGGCACCCCGGCGTGCAGCAGCGTCCGGAAGTACGCCATCCCCTCGTCGCGCAGCGGGTCGAGCTCGTTCACCGCGATGACGTGCGGCGGCAGCCCGGCGACGTCGTCGGCGGTGGCGAAGTACGGCCAGCACAGCGGGTTCTCGGCGTTGTCGCCGGTGGGGTCGTAGACCGCGACGAGCAGGTCCATCGTCTGGCAGTTGAGGAAGTAGCCGTCGTTCTCCACGAGCGAGGGCAGCTCGCGCAGCTTGCGCGCCTCGTCCCAGCCGTAGCCGCCACTGACGTACGGCACGGTCGCGTACACCCCGTCGATGCTGGCCAGCCGGCCGTCCCGCTTGGCCTGGAGCGCGGTCGCCAGGACCAGGTTCGCCCCGCCCGACTCGCCCTGCAGCACGATCTTGGTGATGCCGAGCTGCTCCCGGTGCTCGTGGATCCACGCGAGGGCCAGGCTGCAGTCGTCCAGGCCGGCGGGGAACGGGTTCGGCCCGCCGGCGGTGTAGGCGTTGCGGAAGTCGACCCCGACCACGACCATCCCGGTCGCCGCGAGGTCGTGCCGCCACTGCCGGTGGACCTTGTTGTCGGTGGCGAGGATGGTCATGCCGCCGCCGTGCACGTACACCAGGCACGGCACCGGGCCGTCGAGGCCGGCCGGGCGGTGGATGTGCAGGACGATCTGCGTCCCGTCGACGCCGGGGATCCTCACGGTGTCCGCCGGAGCGCCCGGCACGTCGCCGGGGAGCTCGGCCGGGACCGCCTCGTACAACCCCTCGAACCCGGCCTCGGCCTGCCCGACGAACTCTGCGATGGCCTCGACCGGGTCGTGGCGCGTCACGGGCGGCGGCCCGGCCGGCACGTCGAGCCCGAAGGCGGCGAGCCCGGCCAGCAGCCCCGGGTGGGTGCGGGGGTCGCTCCGCAGGTCCAGGTCGGGGTCGCCGAGGCGCCCCGGGAGCGCCGGCGCCCCCGTCGTCCTTGCCGCTGCTGCCGTCACGAAGGCCTCCCAGGGATGTGTGGCCGGAAGGTAGGGGTGGGCCGGCCGGGGCGTCAACGGCCGGCGGGCGGGCTGTGGTCCGTCCCCAGCACGTCGTCTCCGGTCTCCCGGACGGTGTCAGGGGCGGCCAACTCGGCGACGCCGATGTCGACCCACTCGCGGTCGTCCGGCCCTCCCGCTGTGCTGTCGTCGGGAGGATCGAACTCCAGACCAGCGGGGTGCGCGGGCCTTCTGCGGACTGCTGCTCGAGAGAACTGCCGCTGCGGTGGGCGGACCAGCTCCGGACTCCACCTGCGTCCGGAACGCGCACGCGCCCGTCGGTGTCGCCGCCGACAGACCGGTGTGAACGAGCACTTCTCCACCACTGGGGACCGGCACTAGGGTCGCCGGGTCACCGGACCACGGCCGAGGAGCCCTCGTGATCTACATCAGCGTCAAGTTTACGATCCGCCCGGAGAAGGTCGACCAGTTCATGGACGCGTCGGCCGACTACACCGCCGCGACCCGCGCCGAGGAGGGCAACATCTTCTTCGAGTGGTCACGGAGCCTCGACGAGCCGAACACGTTCGTCCTGCTGGAGGCCTTCCGGGACGCGGAGGCGGGGTCCGCGCACGTGGCCGGCCAGCACGTGAAGGACTTCTTCAACTGGGCGCCGGACTGGGTGACGGACAAGCCGAAGATCATCTACATCGACAAGCCCGACCTGACGGGCTGGGGTCCGATGGGCGAGATCGAGCCGCGCGGGCAGTAGCCGTACGGGCCGGCCGGCCCGCGGCGTGCACGTCGACGACGCGACGACTATCGGGAGGCGCCGCGGTCCGGGGCGGCTGCCGGCCGGCGCGGTGCGCTCAGGCCAGCTCCTGCAGCAGGGAGGAGAGCTCTGCCGGGCGGTTGCTCGCGACCATGTGGTTCGTCGCGATCTCCCGGTAGCGCCAGTCGGCGGAGGAACGGGCACGTTCGGCCGCAGCATCGAACGCAGCAGCCCCGGGGGCGTCCGGCCGATCGGCGGTCGCCCGGATGTACGTCCGACTGAAGGAGTAGGTCTCCAGCGGGCGGGCGAGGCGCACCGGCTCCCGGAAGCAACCGACCGGGTGCGGGGTCCGCCGCGCGTTCATGAACGCGGCCTCCTCGGGGTCGTCGAACTCGCGGGCCGGCGGCGGCACCAACCAGGCGTCACCCAGCTGGATGGTCGCCGTGGCCCGGCCCGTCAGGGCGAAGAGGGACTGTCCGTCGGCGGGGACGAAGGCATCGAGATAGACCAGGGAGCGCACGCGGGCGGCGAGGTGATCGACGGCGCCCGTCACGACACACCCGCCGTACGAGAAGCCGAGCAGAACGATGCTGTCGAGATCTTCGTAGAGGACGTGGTTCACGACGTCGTTCACGTGCGTGGTGAGATCCACGCACGGGCTCGTGAGGTGGGCTCGTTCTCCGACACCGGTCAGGGACGGGGTGAAGACCCGATGGCCGGAGGCCTGCAGCGCCGTCCGCACCTGGCGGAACCCGTGGGCCCCGCTCCAGCCGCCGTGCACGAGCACGTACGTGGCCATGGGTCCCCCCGGTCGACGGTCCGCTGCCGCGCACCCTGATGGCGCGAGGCCTTCGGACGGCGCGGCGGCGACTCTGCAGGCGTGTTGGTCCGCTGTCCACCTCCGGGCGTGGGACCACCTGCGGCGCTTCCCGCAGACAGCCCCGACCTGCACTCCTGTGGGGAGCCGCCCCCGACCCCCGACCGGCGGCGAAGGACACGCCGTCCGCCGCCACCTCCACGTTCTCACGCGCAGCGGGACTTGCCGCAAGCCCCCGGGAAGGGCGCACAGTCCTTTCCGGACCCGTGAGACCGAGGGGATCACCGGTGGATCTCGACGTCGTCGTCGTCGGTGGCGGCCCGACCGGGCTGATGCTGGCCAGCGAGCTGCGGCTGCAGCGCGTGGGTGCGCTCGTGCTCGAGCGGGACGCCGAGCCGGTGACGTACGTCCGTTCTCTGGGGCTGCACGCGCGCAGCCTGGAGGTGATGGATGCGCGCGGGCTGCTGGAGGAGTTCCTCGCCTGCGGCGAGCTGCACCCGCTCCGCGGGTCGTTCGCCGGGATCGTCACCTCGCAGCCGGACCAGCTCGACACCTCCTGCCCGTACGTGCTGGCCATCCCGCAGACCACCACCGACCGGCTGCTGGCCGAGCACGCCCTGCGGCTCGGCGTCGAGGTCCGCCGGGGCTGCGAGCTCGTCGGGCTGGACCAGGACGAGCACGGGGTGACGGCCCGGCTCGCCGACGGCACCAGGCTGCGCTCGCGCTACCTCGTCGGGTGCGACGGCGGCCGCAGCACGGTCCGCCGGCTGGCGGGCGTGGCGTTCCCCGGCGAGCCGAGCAGGGTCGACACGCTGCTGGGTGAGATGGACGTGGCGGACCCACCGGAGGAGGTCGCCGCGGTCGTCGCCGAGGTCCGCAGGACGCAGCTGAGGTTCGGCGTCGGGCCGCTCGGCGAGCACTACCGGGTCGTGGTCCCCGCCCAGGGCGTGGCCGACGACCGGTCCGCCCCGCCGACCCTGGAGGACTTCCGACGAGCGTTGCGGAAGATCGCGGGCACGGACTTCGGCGTGCACTCACCGACCTGGCTGTCGCGCTTCGGCGACGCGACGCGGTTGGCGGAGCGCTACCGGGTCGGCCGGGTGCTGCTGGCCGGCGACGCCGCGCACGTCCACCCGCCGGTCGGCGGTCAGGGGCTCAACCTCGGGCTCCAGGACGCGTTCAACCTCGGCTGGAAGCTCGCCGCCGAGGTCAACGGCTGGGCGCCGGAGGGGCTGCTGGACAGCTACCAGCACGAGCGCCACCCGGTCGCAGCCGACGTGCTGGACACCACGCGGGCCCAGATGCAGCTCCTGTCCGTCGAGCCGGGACCCCGAGCCGTGCGCCGCCTGCTGTCGGAGCTGATGACCCTCGACGAGGTGAGCCGCTACCTGACCGAGAAGGTCGCGGCCCTCAGCGTCCGCTACGACCTGGGCGACGGCCACCCGCTCGTGGGCCGGCGGCTGCCGGACGTCCGGTTTCACAGCGGGCGGCTGTACGAGCTGATGCGCCGCGGCCGCGGGCTGCTGCTCGACCGGACCGGCCGGCTGTCCGTGCAGGGCTGGGCCGACCGCGTCGACCGCGTCGGCGACGTCGGCGGGGAGCTCGGCGTGCCGGCTGCGCTGCTCCGGCCCGACGGGCACGTCGCCTGGGTCGGGCAGGACCAGCACGGACTCCGCGCCCGGCTGTCCAGGTGGTTCGGGGCACCGGTCGGCTGACGGGCCGGTCGGCGGCACGCGGAGCCCCTGCAGGCACCCCGTCGAGGGGTCCGGCTCAGTGGTGCTGGGTGCGGTGCCCGGCCAGCACGTCGAGCCCGAAGTCCGCGTCCGGGTTCCGCCAGACGGAGTGCGCGTGGTTCGCGCCGCGCTGGGTGTTGTCCCACTCGAGCAGCAGCCCCGGCCCCTGCACCCGGTAGTAGTGCGGCGCGCCGGGTTCGAGGGGCCCGGCCCAGGCCAGGTGCACCGCGTCGAGCTCCGCGTCGTCGTCGTACCGCGACATCGGCGACACCTCCGCCGGCACGCGGTCGAGATAGGTGCTCAGCAGCGTTCGCATCAGGTCCCGCTGCTCGGCGTCCAGCTGCGCGGCGGCGACGCCGCTCGGCGTCGCGGCGTACGCCACGGCTGCGTGGTCGGCGTCGCTGTACCCGGTGGCGTCGTCGATGGCGTCGCTCAGCCTCTGCAGCTTCGCCTGCTCGACGTCGTCGGCGAACCGCTCGTCGCGCCAGACCCCCGCCAGAGGGATGACCCGGTCGCCCTCGGACACCCGGCTGCGGTTCGCGGTGACGATGTCGGACGGGGCCCGCGGGAGCAGCACGGCGTGCTGCGCCAGGGCCGGGGGCAGCGACCGGACGATGTCGCGGGCGAGGTCCTCGACCCGGCCGAGCGGCCGGTTGACGGCGCCGCCGAGCAGCGCGGCGACAGCAGGATCGGCGCCGAGGAAGCAGGGTGTGGTGCTCACGAGCTCGCCGTCGACCACGAGGTTGTTGAGCGAGACGTGGTGGCCGCCGAACCGCCATCCCCAGGGGCGCCGGCCGGCCGGGTCGCCGAAGACCCGCAGGTAGTACAGGCCGGGATCGCGCCCCCGCTCGCGGTCGAACAGGACGGTGAAGCCCTCGACCTGGTCGAGGACGTTCTCGAGCCCCAGAATCGTCGCCACCGTGACGTAGGCCGGCGTGGACAGCCCGGTGGAGACCAGGCGCATCGCGGCTCGCTGCTGCGCGGGCCGCTGCTCGTGGAACGTCAGCCCGCCGTGATCCGTCGGGGTGTAGAACCAGCGGCGCCGCTCCGCGTCGGTGGCGTCGTCGGCGGGAACCCCGCCGACCGCGGTGGCGCGTTGCCGCGGGTCGAGCGTGTCCAGCCAGGCGGCTGCCGCCTCGGCCATCCGGGCAGCCGGGGCGTGACCAGGACGGGACATCACTTCGTCGGCCATGTCCGGAACGTAGCGCCCCAGGGGCTATGCGCGCCTGCGGTCGTTCCGTACTGTGCGCTCCTCCGCCGGCGTGACCGACACCGGCGACGTGCGCCAGGAGGCCCGATGCCCACACCGACCGACGACCGCCGAGACCTGCTCACCGTGATCGCGTACATGCGCGCCGCGCCCGGGAAGCGGGACGAGCTCCGCGAGGCTCTCGAGGCGCTCATCGAGCCGACCCGCAAGGAGAAGGGCTACGTCAACTACGACATGCACCAGGGCTTGCAGGATCCCGACATGTTCTTCTTCTACGAGAACTGGGAGTCCGACGCCGACCTCGATGCGCACCTCGCGGCGCCGCACCTGACCGCCCTCGCGGCGCGGATCCCCGAGCTGCTCGACGAGCAGGGTCTCACCGTGAACCGGGTCCGCCGGGTCGCCTGAGCCGCGCCGGCGCCGTACGGAGTCCCGCCCATCGCCGGCGTCCGTCCGGCGCCGGACATCCGCAGCCGCGTCCCGGGCGCGCGGGCCCTTCCCCTTCCCTTGCGCCGATCATGGAGGAAGTGCCCGCCGGCCGCGCGGAAGGCCGGGCACCAAGTCCATGATCGCCGCAGCCCTGGGGAGAGCGGCGTCCCCCAGGCCCTCCGCCCCGCACCCTCGCCGTGTCGCGCGTCGCGGCGCTCAGTCGGGGGGGACGCCACCGCCCGCAGACACGAGTCGCTCGACGCCGGGACCCGCGAGCCGGTCGAGGCCTGCCCTGCGCCCGGTCAGCAGCAGGAGCAGGGCCTGCATCGGCCCGTCGACCCGCTCACCCGTGCCGACCGCCCAGTGGGTGTCGGTGGCCACGAGCTCGAGCCCGGCCAGGCGCTCCCGGGCACGGAAGGCGACCGACAGCGGCCAGCGGTACGCCCAGACCCGCGTCGCCGCGGCCGCTGCCGCGTCCACGGGCATGGTCCGCGGCCGGCCGAGCGGGACGGCGATGTCCTGGCCGTGCACGAGGACGTCGATCAACGGCTCCAGGTGCGTGATGCCGGGCGCCAGCCGCCGCGACCCGGCCATCGCCCGGATCTCGGCGACCAGCTGCTCCGGCGGGGCGCTCGCGTGCCGTCGGGCCGTGTCACGCACCATCCGGGCGAAGCTGCCGCGGGCCCGGGCCATGCCGGCCAACGCCTGGGCACGCCCCATGTGCGCCAGCGCCAGGTGGGCGGCGACGTCGCGGATCCGCCACCCCCGGCAGAGCGAGGGGGCCGCCCACGCCTCGGGCGGCAGGGTCTCGAGCAGGTCGGCCAGGCTCCGCCGCTCGCCGTCGACGGCGGCCCACACCGCGTCCACGTCCATCGTCGGAGCCGCACGACCGGTCATGGGCGACCTCCCGCGTTCCCGCGGCGCACTCGTCATCCAGGCAACCGAAGGTAGTTCGACACCCTGACGACGTCCAGGCGGCCCGGTGGCTCCCGTCACCCCCGCGCGATCAGCACCCCCGCGATGACCACGCCGTACGCCACCACCCCGAACCGCAGCACCGGCGCCGGGATGTGGCCGGGCCACCCGCGCCCCGCCGTAGCCGCCGACGAGCGAGGTCGTCGCGATGACGAGCACCGCCTCCCAGGCGACCGGGCCGAACAGCCCGAACGCCACCAGCGCGACGGTGTTGATGACCAGCGACAGCACGTTCTTGAGGGCGTTGATCCGCTGCAGCGGCTCGGCGAGGAAGACGCCCGAGCACGCCCGAGCAGCAGCACGCCGAGCCCGGCGCCGAAGTACGCCCCGTAGACCGCGGCGAGCAGCACGCGCCAGCAGCAGCACGGGGCAGTGGGCGCTGCGGCGCGCCGCCGCCGCGCCGCTGCACCTGCCTGGCGAGCCACGGCTGCGGCGACCAGCAGCGCGCAGGCCAGCAGGATCAGGAACGGCACGACCGCCGCGAAGACGTCGCTCGGCGTGGTGAGCAGCAGCACCGCGCCGCCGATCGCCGCCGAGCACGCCGGTCACGGCGAGCGACCCGCACGCGCCGGGCCCTGGCCCTCGCAGCTCGGGCCGGCCGCCGGCGACGCTGCCGGCGTAGCCGGGGAACAGCGCGACGGTGTTGGTGACGTTGGCCGTCACGGCGGGTAGCCGGCGGCCAGCAGCGCCGGGAACGAGATGAGCGACCCGCCGCCGGCGACCGCGTTGACCGCCCCGGCCAGCAGCCCGGCGCCGGCGAGCAGCGCGACGGTCGTCCGGGGTCATCGGCCGACCGCGTAGCCCTGCATGCCCGCGCGGGTTGGCGGCGGCCTTGAGCGAAGCCCGGTCGCCGGGTCGCGCGCCGGCGGCCGACAGCCGGCCCTGCGACCAGTCGCCGCCGACCTCGCACGTCGTGGCCGCGCGTCGCGCAGCCCGGCGACGACCTCGGCGCGGCAGCCGGCCCTCGACGACCAGCCGGCCGGGGGAGGCCTGCCGCGGGTAGAACGAGCTCGGGAAGTGCGTCGAGTCGAGAACATCGGCGCGTCGATCGGCGCCCTGCAGGTCCAGCCCGCTGTGCAGGTGCGGCGAGCAGGAACGCCAGCGACCACTGGTCCTGCTGGTCGCCGCCGGGCGTGCCGAACGCCAGCCACGGCACGCCGTCGCGGGTGACCAGCGACGGCGACAGCGTCGTGCGCGGGCGCACCCCGCCGGCGCAGCGTGGTCGGCAGCCCGGGCTCGAGCCACATCATCTGCGCCCGCGAGCCCAGGCAGAAGCCGAGCGCCGGGGATCGTCGGCGAGCTCTGCAGCCAGCCGCCGCTCGGGCGTCGCCGAGACCATGCGGCCGTCCCGGTCGACGACGTCGACGTGGCAGGTGTCGCCGCGGGTGCTCGCCGTCGCCGAGCACCGTCGGCTCGCCGGCGCCGTCGGAGGTCACCGCCGGCCGCGCGCCGCCCGGGGACGCGCGACGCCGGGCAGCACGCGGCGTGCGCCCGTCCGGGCTGCCCGGGCGCAGCTCGTACGACGCCGTCGTCGCCGACCAGCGCCCGCCGCTCGGCGGCGTACGCCGGCGACAGCAGCGTCGTCGAGCGGGACGTCGACGCGGCCGGGTCGGCGTACCAGGCCTCCCGGTCGGCGAACGCGAGCTTGGCGCACTCGACGACGGTGTGGACCCAGTCGACCGACAGGTGGCCCATCGCCGGCGAGGTCGAAGCCCTGCGAGCAGCCGCAGCTGCTGCAGCAGCACCGGCCCCTGCCCCCACGGGCCGGTCTTGTGCACCGTCGACGCCGGCGTAGTCGACCGACACGCGGCGCGCTCGACCGTCGGCTCCCAGCGGGCGAGGTCGTCGGCGTCGAGCAGCCCGCGGTGCGGGCGTGCCGGAGGTGTCCATGACCTCCGTGCGTCGGCGCAGAAGGCGGCGATGCGCCTCGGCGACGAAGCCCGCGGTAGAAGGCGTCGCGGGCCGCCGCGATCTGCTCCTCGCGGCCGGCCGCCGGCCGCCTCGGCCTCGTCGACGCACCCGGCGGTAGGTCGCGGCGAGCGCCGGGTTGCGCCACCGCGAGCCGGCGGCCGGCACGCCGCCGCGCCGCAGCCAGGTCTGCCGCCGAGGTCGGCCACTGCGTCGCGGAACATCTGCTCGACGGTGCGGATCGTCGCCGCGGTCGTCGGCAGCAGCGGGAAGCCGTCGCTCGGCGTAGCCGATGGCCGGCTCGAGCACGTCGCGCAGCGCCAGGTGCCCTCGCGCTCGAGCAGCAGCGTCCAGGCGCCGAAGGCGCCCGGGCACGACGGCGGCGAGCAGCCCGGTGCCGGGCACGAGGTCGAGGCCCGAGGTCGCGGTAGCGCTCGAGGCTCGCCGCGGCGCGGCGTCGGGCCCTGCCCGCAGTAGACGTCGACCGTCGCCCGACGGCGCGGCGAACAGGATCGGCACGTCGCCGCCCGGGCCGTTCAGGTGCGGCTCGACGACCTGCAGCACGAAGCCGGCGGCGACCGCCGCGTCGACGGCGTTGCCGCCGCGCTCGAGCACCGCCATGCCGGCGGCGCTGGCCAGCCAGTGGGTGGAGGCGACCATGCCGTGGGTGCCGGTCAGCTCGGGGCGGGTCGTGAACACGTGCGGACTCCTCGTCGCAGCGGAGGTGCGGGCAGGGTGCGCCGGCGAGCGGCGTGGTGCGGCGGTCAGGAGTGCTCGGCCGCGGCGGCCGCGATGTCCGGCGCGCCGGTCTCGGGGTCGACGAGGTGGCAGGCGACGAGGTGGTCCGGCGACGGTGACGCCGACCAGCGGCGGCACCTCGACGCGGCAGCGCTCGACGGCCACCGGGCAGCGGGTGTGGAAGTGGCAGCCGGACGGCGGGTCGAGCGGGCTCGGCAGGTCGCCGCGCAGCACCACGCGGGTGCGGGCCCGCTGCGCCGACCGGGTCGGGCACGGGCGCGGCGGTGAGCAGCGACTGCGTGTAGGGCATCTGCGGGTCGCGGAACAGCTGCTCGCGCGAGGTGCCGCTCGACGACCTTGCCGAGGTACATCACCGCGATCGTGTCGCTGATGTACTCCACGACCGACAGGTCGTGGGTGATGAACAGGCAGGAGAAGCCGAGGTCGCGCTGCAGGTCGGTGATCAGGTTGAGGATCGAGGCCTGCACGCTGACGTCGAGCGCCGACACCGGCTCGTCGGCGATGACCAGGCTCGGCTCGACGCGCCAGCGCCCGGGCCAGCCCGACGCGCTGGCGCTGCCCGCCGGACAGCTCGTGCGGGTAGCGGTCGCGCAGCTCGGAGCGCAGGCCGCACTTCTCGAGCATCTCGTCGACGCGCGCGGTCGAGGTCCGCGCCCTGCGCCGTGCGGTGCAGGCGCATCGGCTCGGCGACGATCTGGCCGATCGTCATGCGCGGGTTCAGCGAGGAGTACGGGTCCTGGAAGACGATGTGCACGTCGCGGCGCAGCGGGCGCATCGCCCGTCGCGACAGCGTCGGAGATCTCCGTGCCGAGCAGCTTGATGCTGCCGGAGGTCGGCTCGACCAGCCGCGTCACGCAGCGCCCGACGGTCGACTTGCCGCTGCCGGACTCGCCGACCAGGCCCATGATCTCGCCCGGGCCGATGGTGAAGCGAGACGCCGTCGACGGCCTTGACCGTGCCGGCGCCGCTGCGGAAGCCGCTGGCGGTCGAGAAGTGCTTGACGAGGTCGGTCGACCTCGAGGACCGGCCCGTCGGTGCGCGTGCCGCTCGTCACGCGTCCTCCCCGGGGTGGAAGCAGGCGACCGGGTGGCCCGGGCCGCACGGGCTCGAGCGGTGGCCGCCGGCTGATGCAGACGCTCGGTCGCGCGCGAGCAGCGGGGCGCGAACGACGCACTCGTCCGGGTCGGACCGCAGCGACGGCACGAGGCCGGGGATCTCGCGACAGCCGCGTCCGGCGACCAGCTCGACGCCCTGCTCGCGGTGCGGGACCGCGCCGAGCAGCCCGTTGGTGTACGGGTGCTGCGGGTGCGGCGAACAGCTCGTGCACCTCGGCCTGCTCGACCGGCCGGCCGGCGTACATCACGACGACCCGGTCGGCGAGGTCGGCGACGACGCCGAGGTCGTGGGTGATGAGCACGATCGCGGTGCCGAGCTCGTCGCGCAGGTCGCGCAGGATGTCGAGCACGCCGGCCTGGATCGTGACGTCGAGCGCGGTGGTCGGCTCGTCGGCGACGAGCACCTTCGGGCCCGCAGGCGACCGCGATCGCGATCATCACGCGCTGGCGCATGCCGCCGGACAGCTGGTGCGGGTACTCGTCGACCCGCCGCTCGCGGCGCGGGGATGCGCACCAGGCCGCAGCAGCTCGACCGCCCGCGCCTGCGCCGCCTTCTTCGACAGCCCCTCGTGGCGCTGCAGCACCTCGCGGATCTGCTTGCCGACGGTGAAGGCCGGGTTGAGGCTGGTCATCGGCTCCTGGAAGACGAAGCTGACGTCCTTGCCGCGCACCGAGCGCAGCTCGCTTGCGGCTGAGCGCGAGCAGGTCGCGGCCCTCGAGCAGGACGCGCCCGGTGACCGTGCGCCGTCGGCGCGCAGCAGGCCCGGCACCGCCATGGCGGTCACCGACTTGCCGCAGCCCGACTCGCCGACCAGCGCGATGATCTCGCCGGCGCCGAGGTCGAACGAGACGCCGTTGACGGCGAAGACCGGGCCGTCCTCGGTCGCGAAGCGCACCCGCAGGTCCTGCACGCTCAGCAGCGCGCCGCTCCCGGCGGGCCGGGTCGCGGACCGTCACCGGGGTGGTCACGACGTCGCCTTCGGGTCGAGGGTGTCGCGCAGGCCGTCGCCGACGAGGTTGAACGACAGCGCCGCCAGCGCGATCGCGATGCCGGGCCAGACCGCGAGCAGCGGCGCCTGCGACAGGAAGCTCTGCGCGGCCGACAGCATGGTCCCCCAGGACGGGGTCGGCGGCTGCACGCCCAGGCCGAGGAACGACAGCACCGACTCGCCGATGATCGCCTCCGGGACGGTGACGGTGGCCTGCACGAGCAGCGGGCTGATGCGCGTTGGGCAGGACGTAGCGGCTCAGGATCCGGACGTCGCCCGCGCCGTCGGCGACGGCGCCGGCGACGTAGTCCTGCTCGCGCAGGCCGAGCACCTCGCCGCGGGTCACGCGGATGAAGCTCGGCAGCGCGCTGATGCCGAGCGCGATGACGACGTTGCGCAGCGACGGGCCCGAGGATCGCGGCGAGGCCGACCGCCAGGATGAGGAACGGGAAGGCGAGCAGCAGGTCGGTGAACCGGCTGATGACCAGGTCGGCCCAGCCGCGGTAGTAGCCGGCGACCAGCCCGAGCGGCACGCCGACGGCCATGCGCCAGCAGCGTCGCCATGACCCCGGCCTGCATCGACACGCGGGCGCCGTACGCGATGCGGGCGAGCGTGTCGCGGCCGAGGTCGTCGGTGCCGAGCGGGTGGGCGCCGGACGGCCCCTGCGAGCACGCGCGCCGAAGTCGTTGCGGCTCGGGGCTGCCGAACAGCGGGGCGAAGACCGCCAGAGCGCCAGGATGAGCACCAGCACGACCAGGCCGAACACCGACAGCCGGCGGCGGAGGAAGCGCTTGAGCAGGCGCCGGCTGCGGCGCTGCCGCGGCGGCGGGACGGCGAGCGCCGGTCCCGGCTGCGACACCGGCGCGGCGCGGTCGTCGCGCCGCGTCGTCGGTCGCTGTCGTCACGAGGCACCTCCGCCGACGCGGATCCGGGGGTTGAGGAACGAGTAGGTCAGGTCGACCAGCAGGTTGACCAGGACGTAGCCGCAGACGGTCACGAGCGCGACGCCCTGGATGACCGGGTAGTCGCGGGTGAAGACGCCGTCGACGATGAGCTTGCCGAAGCCGGGGATGACGAAGATCTGCTCGGTGATGACGGCGCCGGAGATGAGCGCGCCGAGCTGCAGGCCCGAGCACCGTGACGACGGTGACCAGGCTGTTGCGCAGGGCGTGCACGAGCACGACCTGCCGCTCCGACAGCCCCTTCGAGCGGGCGGTGCGGACGTAGTCGGCGGACATCGTCTCGAGCATCGCCGAGCGCATCTGCCGCATGAGCACCGCCGACAGCCCGGTGCCGAGCACGATCGCCGGCAGCAGCATCCGCTCGCAGGTTGGCGACCGGGTCCTCGAGGAACGGGCACGTAGCCCGACGCCGGCAGCAGCCCGAGCTGCACCGACACGACCAGGATGAGCACCAGCCCGAGCCAGAAGTTCGGGATCGACAGCCCGAGCAGGCCGAAGGCGTTGCTCGTGTTGTCGATCCAGCGTGCCCGCGGCGCAGCGCCGACAGGATGCCCGGCCGGGATGCCGATGAGCAGGCCGACCAGCAGCGACAGCAGCGCCAGCTCGAGCGTGACCGGCAGCCGGTCGAGGATGATCTCGCGTGACGTCGAGGCCGGTGCGGGTGGAGAAGCCCGAGGTCGCCCTGCAGCGAGTTGCCGAGGTAGCGGACGTACTGCACCGGCACCGGGTCGTTCAGGCCGTACTTCTCGCGGATCTGCTCGAGCGCGACCGGGTCGCGCTCCTCGCCGGCCAGGGCGAGCGCCGCGTCGCCCGGCAGCGCCCGGACCCCGACGAAGACCACGATGCTGGCGAGCAGCAGCACGAGCGCCGAGGTGCCGACGCGGCGGAGCAGGTACGACGCCATGGGCGGCCTCCGTCCCTGCGCCGGGCGCTACTGGGCCAGGCCGGCGGTCTTGAGCCGCGGCAGGCCGTCGGCGTAGTACTCGACGCCGACGACGTCCGGGCCGGTCGCGAGGTAGTTGCACCGGGTGGTACAGGTAGATGATCGGCCGGTCCTCGGCGGCCTGCTCGAGTCGCCTGCGGTGTAGAGCTGCCGTGCGCTCGTCCTGGTCGTCGGTCAGCCGGGCCTGCTCGAGCGCGTCGTCGACCTCGGGGTTGGAGTAGCCGCTGATGTTCAGCGACGCGCCGGTGTGCCAGGAAGTTGTAGATGTTGCCGTCCGGGTCGACCCGGCCGGACCAGCCGACCTGGAAGGTGTCGAAGTCGCCGGCGTCGCTGGCGTCGAGCGCGGAGGCGAACTCGGTCGGCGGCGACCTCGACCTCGAAGCCGGCCTCCTTGGCCTGCGACTGGATGACCTGGCCGAGCCGCAGGTTCTCCGGGCTCGTGCCGATCGATCAGCGTCGACGGGGACCGGCGTCGGCTGCGCCGGACTGCCTGCGATGAGCTCCTTCGCCCGGTCGAGGTCGCGCTCGGTGCACTCGATCGACGTCGTCGTAGTAGGGGCTGGCCGGCGGCAGCGGCGTGCAGCCGGGCGTGTACTGGCCGGCGAACACGACCTCGTTGATGCACGTCGCGGTCCAGCGACAGCTCGAAGGCCTCGCGCAGCTCGGGCGAGCTGCCGAGCGGGGTGTCGACCTCGCCGGACCGGCTGGCTGACGCCCGGCGATGTTGCCGACGTTGATCGAGATGCCCTGGTAGCCGAGCGACTCCTGGCCGATGAGCTTGCACCGCGGTGTCGTTCTCGAGCGCCGCCACGTCGGTCGGCTGCGATGCGCTCGGCGACCTGGACGTCGCCGGACTTGACGTTCGCCTGGCGCACGTTGCCGTCGGTGATGATCGCGGTACGTGACGGCCGTCGAGCTTGACCTGGTCGGCGTCGTAGTAGTCCGGCGGCCTTCTCCAGCACGATCTCGCTGCCGGCCGTGCGGCTGACGAACGGAGAACGGGCCGACGCAGACCGGGTCGGTGCCGAACTGGTCGCCGAGCGCCGTCGAGCTGCGTCGGCGACATGATCATGCCGGCCCGGTCGGCGAGCTGCGCGGTGAGCGGGGCGAACGGCGCCGTTCAGGCGTGAGCGTGCACGGTCGTCGGGTCGACGACCTCGACCGACTCGACCGCCGCGAGGTCGGCCGCGCCGGGCCGAGCCCTCGAGCGTGCGGTGCCGGTCGAGCGAGGTCTTGACGGCCTCGGCGTCGAACGGGGTGCCGTCGTTGAACGTCGACGCCGTCGCGCAGCGGGATGGTGACGGTCGGTGCCGTCCTCGGAGACCTCGGGCAGCTCGGCGGCGAGCTGCGGGACGAGCTCGAGGTCCGCGTCGACGTCGTAGAGCTTCTCGCACATGTTGACGAACACCTCGCGGCCGACCAGCGTGCGCGCGAGCGTCGGGTCGAGCGCGTCCGGGTCCTCGGCGAGCGCCAGCGTGAGCGTCGCCGCCGGCCGCGGCCTCGCGGTCGTCGGTGTCCGCCGGTCGCTCGGTCGCGCCGGCGCTCCGGTGCTCGCCGCCCCCGCCGCCGCAGGCGCTGACGAGGGCGAGCGGAGCGCGACGCGACCGGGGCAGCGCGCGGCGCGGACGGGACATGCGAGGTCCTCCTCAGGTGGCGGGAGCCCCGACCGTCACACAACTGTCGACTGTATACAAGACCGTCGGCGTGAATGTCTGGGTGAACGGGCGCGTCCCGATGCCGCGACGACCCGGCGCGCAGGTCAGCGCGCGCGCCGGCTCGGTCGGCTCGCTCGGCAGCGTCGCCGGTACGACGCCCGCGCGGCCGCGACGTGCGCGCGCGGCGACGCGCCTCGGCGTACTCCTCGTCGCCGGCAGGCGATCGCCCGCAGCAGCTCCTCGTGCTCGGTCCACGAGTGCGGCGCCCGGGTGGCGGCGCTGGTGCGGAACACCCACTGCACCCGCCGCGCCATCGGGGCCACCAGCAGCGCCGAGGTAGTCGTTGCCGCTGAGCTCGACGACGAGGGAGTGGAACTCGGTGTTGTAGCGCGGCGAGCAGGTCGAGCTCGCCGCGCGTCGGTGGCCTCGCGGGCCCGCGCGAGGACCTCGCGCAGGCGCGCGACGCCGTCGCCGTCGGCGCGCCGGGCGGCCAGCCGCGCCGCGAGCGGCTCGAGCGCCGCGCGGACGTCGAACAGGTCCTCGGCCTGCTCCGGCGTGATCTGGGCGACGACGGCGCCGCGCCGCGGCAGCGAGCTCGACGAAGCCCTCGCCGGCCAGGGCCTGCAGGGCCTCGCGGACCGGGTTGCGCGACACCCCGAGCCGCTCGGCGAGGCGGTCCTCGACGATCCGCGTGCCGGGCGCCAGCTCGCCGGTGACGACCAGCGCGCGCAGCTCGTCGCGCACCAGCGAGCGCAGCGGCTGGTGGGCGCTGCCGACCGTCACGTGCCTCCCTCTGCTCCCACGTCGCGGACTGTATACGGAACACGCAGGCTCTGGGCGCGTCGGCGCCGCTCAGCGGTCCTGGGCCGCTCCCCGGTCCGCGTTCGCGCTGGGCAGTGCCAGCAGCTGCGCCCGTACGGTGACCGCCAGCTGGCCGACCGCGACCACGGTGAGCGCCAGCAGCACCGCCGGCCCCAGCACGACCAGCACGCCGGCCAGGCCGGGCAGCACCCCGCTGAAGTGGATGGACGCCGACAGCAGGATGACCCGCACCGGGCGCTCGGCGACCGTGATCCGGCCGACCTCGTCGCCGCCGGCGTTGCCGGCCCGGGCCCGCAGGTACTCCAGGAAGAAGAAGCCGAACCCCAGCGCCACGGCCAGCTCCACCGGGCAGCCGACGACGACGACCGCCAGCAGGTACCCCGCGTCGTTCACCGGTCGACCGCGCTGTCCAGGACGTAGCCCCAGCGGGTCGTGCCGGCCCTGCAGCACGGCGACGCAGCCGTCGAGGGTGTCGAACAGCCCGGACGCCACCATCACCCAGCCGGCCGCGATCCACCAGCGTCCGCCGGCGTCGGCGAGCACGAGGACCAACCCGGTCAGCCAGACCGAGGACAGCGTGACGACGTCCGGCTGCGACCCCCCACCGGGCCAGCGGCCGGCCGATCGCGTAGCACCATCGTCAGCCAGCCGCGCAGCCAGACGCTGCCGGTGCGCGGGTCGTAGCCCGCCGTGCAGGACCTGCCAGCGGTCGAAGTACGCCTCGCGGGTCGGCAGCGGCGTCGTCCGGGCGCCGGGCCGTCGCGGCGGCCAGCACGACCAGAGCCAGGCCGAGCAGGACCAGCGCGCCGACCGGTCCGGGGCTCACGCCGCCCGCCGGGCCGCCCGCGCGATCCGGTCCACCCGGGCGGCCAGGATCCGGGAGGTGATCCCGCTGCCGAGCCACATCGGCAGGGCCGCGATCCGGGCGAACAGCCCCTCGACGACGACCGACACGACCAGGTCGCTGCCGCCCCGGGCGGCGGGGTGATCTCGGACGTCACCTGCTCGGCGATCCCCGGCGCGGAGTGCGTCCGCAGCACCAGCCGCCGCTCGGGCGCCGCCTCCACGACGTCGATCGGCACGCCGGATGCCCCCGCGCAGCACACCGAGCAGGTGCTGCCCGGTCATCGCGACCCGGCTGCTGCCGTGCACCTTGCGCAGCGACAGGTCGTAGTCGGGCCAGCGGGCCGGGTCGCCCAGCACGCTCCACACCTGCGCCGGCGTCGCCGACGTCCGCACCCGGTGGCGCAGCTTCACCGGGTCCCCCGGCGCCAGGTCCCGGTCACGACGCCGCCGACCGGGCGCCGGCGGTCAGCCCCAGGCGGGACCAGATCTCGCGGGTCGCCGTCGAGCGGTTCAGGGTGATGAAGTGCAGCCCGGGAGCGCCCTCGGCCAGCAGGCCGCTCGCACAGCGCGGTGGCGACCTCGACGCCGATCTCGCGCACCGCGACCGGGTCGTCCTCGACCGCGTGCAGCCGGGCGGCCAGGTCAGCCGGGAACGCCGCTCCGGACAGCACCGCGAAGCGCTCGATCTGCCGGACGTTGGTGACCGGCATGACGCCGGGCAGGATCGGCACGTCGCAGCCCGGCCGCCGCCACCCGGTCGCGCAGGCGCAGGTAGTCCTCGGCCCGGAAGAACATCTGCGTGATCGCGAACTCGGCGCCGGCCCGGCACTTGTCCACGAAGAAGCGCACGTCGGTGTCGAGCGTCCGGCGAGCGCGGGTGCTTCTCCGGGAACGCCGCGACCCCGACGCAGAAGTCGCCGCTGCCGGCCACCAGGCGGACCAGGTCGGCGGCGTACTCCAGGCCCTGCGGGTGCTCGCTGCCAGTCGCGCCTGCGGGTCGCCCGGCGGGTCGCCGCGCAGCGCGAGGACGTTGCGGACCCCGGCGTCGGCGTACTGCCCGATGATGTGGCGCAGCTCGGCGACCGAGTGGTCGACCGCGGTCAGGTGGCGCCAGCGGGGTCAGCGTGGTGTCGGTGGCGATCCGCTCGGTCATCGCGACGGTGCGGTCGCGGGTGCGAGCCGCCGGCGCCGTAGGTCACCGACACGAAGTCGGGACGCAGCGACTCGAGCTCGCGGATCGCCTGCCAGAGCTGCCGCTCGCCCTCGTCGGTCCTCGGCCGGGAAGAACTCGAAGGAGAACAGCCGCGCGCCGGTGGCGAGCAGCTCGCGGATCGTCCGGCCTGGCCACGCCGACAGGCTATCGGCGCTCCGCGACCGGGGCAGCCGGGCGCCCGGGGCATCGCCGTACCGTCGGCGCATGAGCTCGCTGCCCCGGGCCCGCTCGACCGCGACGACCTGCGCCCGCGCGTCCAGAAGGCCTCGACGCGCTTCCTCGCGGGCCAGCTGCCGGCGCTGGACGAGATCAGCGAGGACCTCGGCCCGCTCACCGACGCGCTGGTCCGACCTGGTCGCCGGCGGCAAGCGGCTGCGACCCGCGTTCTGCTACTGGGGCTACCGCGGCGCCGGCGGCGGCGGACAGCGACGCGATCGTCGCGGCCGCCGCCGCGCTGGAGCTGTTCCAGGCCTGCGCGCTCATCCACGACGACGTGATGGACGGCAGCGACACCCGGCGGGGCCAGCCGGCGGTGCACCGCCGGTTCGCCGCGCTGCACCGCAGCCGAGGCCTGGCCGGCGACCCGGAGGCCTTCGGCGCCGGCGCGGCGATCCTGCTCGGCGACCTGTGCCTGGTCTGGTCCGACGAGATGCTCGCGACCAGCGGCTTCGCCGCCGAGCGGCTGCCGCCGGCGCGACCGGGTCTACGCCGAGATGCGCACCGAGCTGATGGGCGGGCAGTACCTCGACCTGCTCGAGCAGGCCCGCGGCGGCGGCTCCGTCGAGCGCGCCCTGCGGGTCGCCCGGTACAAGAGCGCGAAGTACACGATCGAGCGGCCGCTGCACCTCGGCGCGGCGCTGGCCGGCGCCGGCCGAGGAGCTGTCCTGGACGGCCTACTCCGGCTACGGCCTGCCGCTCGGGCGAGGCCTTCCAGCTGCGCGACGACGTGCTCGGGCGTGTTCGGCGACCCGGCGCAGACCGGCAAGCCGGCCGGCGACGACCTGCGCGAGGGCAAGCGCACCGCGCTGGTCGCGATGGCCCTGCGAGGCGGCCGACGCCGGCGCAGGCCGCCGTCGTGCGCGCGCCACCTCGGCGACCCGCACCTGGCGCCCGACGGCGTCGAGGCGCTGCGGACGGTGCATCGAGCGACACCGGCGCGCGTCGCCCGCGTCGAGGCGCTGATCGCCGAGCTGCATGGACGACGCCCTCGCGGCGCTCGAGGCCGCGCCGGTCGAGGACGAGGCCCGCGAGGTGCTCGAGCGCTGGCCGACCGCGGTCACCGCCCGCGCGGTCTGAGCGCCGGCGCGGCGTAGCCTCGTAGGCTGGTCGACGTGACCGCCACCGACGCTCGCCGCCAACGACCCGTGCTGGTGCGGCAGCGGCCGCAAGTACAAGCGCTGCCACCGCCTCGCCGACCTCGACCCGCAGCGGGTCGCCGGCGAGCAGGCCGAGCGCGAGCAGGCCGAGCGCCGACGCCGCGCCGGTTCGTCCGGCCGGGCACGCTAGTCGCCGCGCCGCGAGGTCCCGGCCGCACATCCCGCGGCCGGACTACGTGCCTGGACCAGCACGGCCGGCCGCGCACCGCGACTAGCGGCCGGCCCGAAGACCGACGAGGACGATCGCGCGGATGCGCCGTGGCCGGGCGGGCCGCCGCCGAGGTCCTCGCCGACGGTCGGCGCGGCGATCCGCCCGGGCGTCACCACCGACGAGCTCGACGCGATCGCGCCACGACGAGCTGCATCGCGCGCGGCGGCTACCCCTCCCCGCTGGGCTACGACGGCTCGGTCTGCCTTCCCCAAGTCGCTGTGCACCAGCGTCAACGAGGTCATCTGCCACGGCATCCCCGACTCGACCGTCCTCAAGGACGGCGACATCGTGAACTGCGACGTCACGATCTTCCTGGACGGCGTGCACGGCGACACCAACGCCACGTTCCTCGTCGGCGAGGTCGACGAGCAGTCCCGCCGGCTGGTCGAGGTCACCCGCGAGTGCCTGGACGTCGGCATCGCCGCGGTCCGCCCCGGCGGCACGCGTCCGCGACATCGGCCGGGCCATCCAGACGTACGCCGAGAGCCTGGGCTACGGCGTGGTGCGCGGCTTCGTCGGGCACGGGATCGGCCGCACGCTTCCACGCCGACCCGCAGGTCTTCCACTACGACAACCCGGCGGCCCGGATGGCGCTGGTGCCCGGGCATGACCTTCACCATCGAGCCGATGATCACCATCGGCGACTGGCGCCACGAGATGTGGGACGACGGCTGGACCGCCGTCACCGCCGACCGCTCGCGCACCGCGCAGTTCGAGCACACCCTGCTGGTCACCGACGACGGCGCGGAGATCCTCACCCGGCTCTGAGGGCGGCAGGCAGGGCGGGTGGCGGCGGGGGGCGCCGGCGGATGGCGGCGCCCGCGGCGAGCGTCCGCGCCCGCGCGCCGTTGCGCCGCCCGCGCCCCCGCGCCGTTCCCCCACAGCCGATCTCCGGCGGCGCCGGCAAGGTCAGCTGTGGCGGAGCGCCCGCGGCGACCTGGCCGCGGCTCCCCACAGCCGATCTCGGGCGGCGCGGTGCCGCTCTCTGTTGGCTCAGCAAGGTCAGCTGTGGCGGAGCGCCCGCGGCGACACGGCCGCGGCTCCCCACAGCCGATCTCGGGCGGCGCGGTGCCGCTCTCTGGAGCTCAGCAAGGTCAGCTGTGGCGGAGCGCCCGCGGCCACCTGGCCGCGGCTCCGCACAGCCGATCTCGGCGGCGCGGTGCCGCTCCCTGGAGCCCAGCAAGGTCAGCTGTGGCGAAGCGCCCGCGGCGACCTGGCCGCGGCTCCCCACAGCTGACTCGGGCGGCGGGTGCCGCTCCCTGGAGCCCAGCAAGGTCAGCTGTGGCGAAGCGCCCGCGGCGACAGCTGAGCGCGGCGGGGCGGGTGCGACACGCGGACCGGCGTACCGCACGATGCGCACATGAGCTCCCCCGCCCCCGCCCCCATCCCCGTCACCGGCTTCGCGCACGTCCGGCTGACCGTCACCGACGTCGTACGCTCGCGCGCCTTCTACGACGCGGTGTTCGGCTGGGACGTCGCGTTCGAGATCCCGCCGGACGCCGACGAGGCCACCCGTGAGGCGCTCGGCTTCCTGTACGGCGGCGTGATCTACAGCTTCCCGGGCGGGCTGTTCGGGCTGCGCCCGGTCGCGCCGGGCACCGACGCGTTCTCCGAGGACCGGGTCGGCCTGGACCACCTGTGCCTGTCGGTCCCCTCCCGGGCGGACCTGGACGCCGCGGCCGCCACGCTCGACGCGCTCGGTGTCGCGCACGACGCCGTCAAGGACCTGGGCCGGCTGGCGATCCTGGAGTTCCGGGACCCGGACGGCATCGCGCTCGAGCTGTCCGCGGCCCCCGAGACCCCGGCTTGACGCGCACGGGGCCTGCGAGCAATCTGCGCGAACCACGACGACAGGAGCGCATCCGATGAACGCAGGAAGAGCACGACCGGTACGGGCCGGGCGAGCGGACGGCGGCTGCTCGGGCTGACCGCCGCCGCCGGCCTGCTCGCGGTCGGCGCCGCTGTGCCGGCGAACGCGGCCGGGCACACCGGCCTGGTCGCCCAGCTCCGGGGCGCCAGCGAGGTCCCCGGCCCCGGGGACGCCGACGGCTCGGGCCGCGCGGCCGTGATGCTGCGCCCCGGCGCCGGCAAGATCTGCGCCAAGATCATGGTGTCCGACATCGGCACGCCGCTGGCGGCGCACATCCACGACGGCGACCGGACGGTCGCCGGGCCGGTGGTCGTGGACCTGTCCGGGTCCGTCACCGGCGGCGCCCGCTGCGTGGACGTGCCGCGCGACCTCATCCGCGACATCGCCATGCACCCCGGCCAGTACTACGTCAACGTCCACAACGCCGAGTTCCCCGGCGGGGCGGTGCGCGGGCAGCTGCGCCGCTCGGTCAGCAGCTGACCGACCGGGCAGCCCGGCCTCGGGGCCGGGCTGCCCGTCGGCCGCGCCACGTCGCGCCGCGCCGCCCGCCGCCGGTCCCGCAGCCCGCCGCCCCGCCGCCGACCGGCCGGATGCCCCCGGCGACCTACGATCAGCCGGTGAAGACCGTCCCCGGCAGGACCGACCGCGTCGTCATCGTCGGAGCCGGGCTCGGCGGGCCTGTCGGCCGCGCTGCGCCTCGCCGGCGCCGGTCGCGAGGTGACCGTCCTGGAGCGCGAGGACGTGCCCGGGCGGCCGCAACGGCCTGCTGGAGGTCGCCATCCCCGACGGCGACGGGACGTACCGCTTCGACACCGGCCCGACCGTCCTGACCATGCCCGACCTCATCGCCGACGCCCTCGACTGCGTCGGCGAGCGGCTGGAGGACTGGCTGGAGCTGAGCCCGGTCGACCCGCTCTACCGCGCGTACTACCCGGACGGCTCGCACGCTCGACGTCAAGGCCGACCCCGGCGAGATGGCCGACGAGGTCGAGCGGGTCTGCGGCCCGGACGAGGCCGCAGGGCTACCTGCGCTACGTCGACTTCGTCTCCAAGCTCTACCGGTACGAGATGAAGGACTTCATCGACCGCAACATCGACTCGCCCGTTCGACCTGCTCACGCCGAACCTGGCCCGGCTGGTCGCGATCGGCGGCTTCCGCAAGCTCGCGCCCAAGGTCGAGCCAGCTACCTGAAGGACCCGCGCACCCAGCGGGTGCTGTCGCTTCCAGTCGATGTACGCCGGGCTCAGCCCGTACGACGCGCTGGCCATCTACGCGGTGATCGCCTACATGGACTCGGTCGCCGGCGTGTACTTCCCCAAGGGCGGCATGCACGCCGTGCCGCGGGCGCTGGCCGGCGCGGCCGAGAAGCACGGCGTGGCGCTGCGCTACGGCACGACCGTCAGCCGGGTGCTCGTCGAGCACGGCCGGGCGGTCGGCGTCGAGACCGACCGACGGCGAGCGGATCGCCGCCGACGTCGTCGTGCTCAACCCCGACCTGCCGGTCGCCTACCGCGAGCTGCTGCCGCCCGAGGCGACCCCGCGCCGGGTGAAGCGCCTCGACTACTCCCCCTCGCTGCTTCCTGCTGCTGGCCGGCTCGACGCAGGCGTACACCAGGACCGCGCACCACAACATCCACTTCGGGCGGTCGTGGCGCGGGGTCTTCGACCGAGCTCATCGACCGCAAGACGCTGATGAGCGACCCGTCGATCCTGGTCACCAACCCCACGCGCAGCGACCCGTCGCTCGCGCCCGGACGGCCAGCACATCTACTACGTGCTGCTGCCCGACCCCCGACATGACCGCGGCATCGACTGGGACGTCGTCGGCCCGCGCTACCGCGACGAGTGCGTCGCCCGGCTCGAGGCGCTGCGGCTACGTCGGCTTCGGCGACGCCATCGAGGTCGAGGACGTCACGACCCCGGCGGACTGGCAGCGCCGCGGCATGGACGCCGGGGCGCCGTTCGCCGCGGCGCACTCGTTCTTCCAGACCGGCCCGTTCCGGCCGGCGAACCTGGCGCCCAAGGTCGAGGGCGTCGTGTTCGCCGGCTCCGGCACGCAGCCCGGGCGTCGGCGTGCCGATGGTGCTGGTCTCGGGCGGCTCGCCGCCGAGCGGATCCTCGGCAAGGACCAGGGCTACCGCTCCCGCGCGCAGCGCCTGGCGCTGTAGCCCCGGCCCGGTGACCCCCCGGCCGGTCCTCGCGACCGGCACCGCGGCCGGCGCGCTGGTCGCCGTCGGCGGCCTCGGGGTCGGCGCGCTCCCGCGCTCCGGCGGCGTCCAGCAGGGCTGGCTCGGCGTCGACCTGCTGCGCCAGAGCGGAGCCGGCCGGGCGCTCGCCACCACCCTCGCCGTGCTCGGCGTGCTGCTGCTGCTCGGCGCCTGGTACCGGCTGCGCGACGCCGACGCCCGCACCCAGCTCACCGCCGCGGGCCTGTGGGCGCTGCCGCTGCTGCTCGCCCCGCCGCTGTTCAGCCGCGACGTGTACGCCTACGCCGGGCAGGGCGCGCTGGTCGCGGCCGGCCTGGACCCCTACGACGTCGGGCCGCAGGCGGCCCCCGGCCCGCTCGCCGACAGCGTCGCCGCGCAGTGACGCCGACGGCGCCGAGCCCGTACGGCCCGGCGTTCCTGGCGCTGGCCGGCGCGGTCGTGCGCCTCACCGGCGCCGTCGGTCGTGCCGGCCGTGCTGCTGCTGCGCCTGCTGGCCGTGGTCGGTCTGCTGCTGGTCGCCTGGGCGCTGCCCCGGCTGGCCGGCGACCGGGCCGGCCGGGCGCTGTGGCTGGGCCTGGCGAACCCGCTGGTGCTGCTGCACGTCGTCGGCGGCGCGCACAACGAGGCGCTGATGGGCGGGCTGCTGCTGGCCGGCCTGGCCGTCGGCGGCCGGCCCGGCGCGGCCGGCTCGCGCGCCGCTCGGCCGGCTCGCCGCCGCGGCCGCCCTCGTCACGCTCGGCGGCCTGGTCAAGCTGCCGGCGCTGGCCGGCCTCGCGGCGCTGCCCGCCCGCGGCGCCGGCCGCCGCTCGTACGCCGTCGTCGCCGCGGCGGCCGGAGCGACCGGGGCCGCGGCGACCGCCGTCACCGGCCTGCCGCCCGGCTGGCTGCGGACCAGCGCGGCCGGCGTCGACGGTCCGAGCCTGCTGTCGCCGGTGTACGGGCTGGGCCGGCTGCTCGCGGCGGCCGGGGTGCCGCACGGGCTGGCCGCGGCGACCACCGCCGGGACGCTCGCTCGGCGCGGCGCTCGCCGCCGGGCTGGTGGCCGCGCCGCACCTGCGGGGCGGAGCCGGCCGCGACGACCGGGTCCGGGCCGTCGGCCTGGCGCTGCTGGCCGTCGCGGCGCTCGCCCCCGCCGTGCAGCCCTGGTACCTGATGTGGGCTCTGCTGCCGCTGGCTGCGGTCGCCGGCCCCCGGGCCGGCCGGGCGCTCGCCGCGGCCAGCGCGGTGCTGGTGCTCGCGGTCGCTGCCCAGCGGCGTCCCGCTGCTGCAGGGCCCGGTCTGGGGGCTGCCGGTGCTGCTCGCCGCGGCGGCCGCCGCGCTGGCCGCCTCGCCGGCCGGCCGCTCTGGCAGGATCGCCCGGTGACCCCGCCTGCCGACCTGCCGGGCGCCCGGCGCCTGCCGCCCCGGTGAGCGCCCGCGAGCTGGACGCCGCGGGCATCCGCGACCCGGCGCTGCGGGCGTCGTACGAGGCCTGCCGGCGGCTCAACGCCAGCACGGCCGGACCTACTACCTGGCCACGCTGCTGCTGCCGGCGTGCGAAGCGGCCGTACGTGCACGCGCTCTACGGCTTCGCGCGCTACGCCGACGAGATCGTCGACGACCTCGGCCAGCACGCTCACCGACGCGCAGAAGGCCGACTGGCTGGTCGGCTGGGGCGAGCAGTTCCTCGCGCGACGTCGCGGCCGGCGGCAGCGACCACGAGATCAGCCGTGCGGTCGTCGACACGGTCCGGCGCTGGGACATCCCGCTGGCAGCACGTCGAGGCCTTCCTCGCCTCGATGCGGATGGACCTGACGGTCACCGAGTACGCCGACCTACGACGACCTGATGACCTACGTGCACGGCTCGGCGGCGGTCATCGGGCTGCAGATGGTGCCGGTCCTCGAGCCCGTGGTGCCGCGCGAGATCGCCGAGCCGTACGCCGCCGACCTCGGCGTCGCCTTCCAGCTGAGCAACTTCATCCGCGACGTCGGGGAGGACCTGCAGCGCGGCCGGGTCTACCTGCCGCTGGAGGACCTGGCGGCGTTCGGGGTGACCCGCGAGTTCACCTCGAGCACGGCGTGGTGGACGGGCCGGTCCGCCGGCTGCTGGCCTTCGAGGTGGCCCGCACCCGCGAGCTCTACCGCAGCGCCGCGCTGGGCGTGCGGCTGCTCGCACCCGACCAGCCGGCCGTGCATCGAGACCGCCCTGGCGCTGTACGGCGGGATCCTCGACGAGGTGGAGAAGGCCGACTACGCGGTGCTCGGCCAGCGGGTCGGCGTCGGCCCGGCCCGGCGGGCCGCGGGTCGCGGTGCCCGGCCTGGCCCGCGCCTGGTCGGCCCGCCGGACCGCCTGATCGGGTTTGCCCGCGGTCCGCAGCGGTGACGCTGCGGACGTGCCTGCCAGACGAGCGACCCTCCGCCAGTGACAGCCCCGAGCCCGGACGCCGGGCGTGACGCCCGGTCTGGAGGGCGGTGGCGGCGTGCGCCCCGGCGACACCCCGCCGAGCGCCGACTCGATGTCGGAGGCGACCGGTGACGGCCCGCCGCGACAACCCCAACATGGGTCCGGTCAGCGGCAACCGCACCCCGATGATCATCACCCTGACGATCCTGGCGCTGATCGTGCTGGCCGCCGCCGGCTTCATCGCGGCGAGCCTGTTCGCCTCCTGACGGGACCGCGGTCGGGCAGCCGCCGGCCCCACCACACCCACCAGGCCATCGTCTGCACGACGAGGGCGAAGCCGAACAGCAGGTCCTCCACCGGCGCGTAGACGATCCGGCCGCCGCCCAGCAGCTGCGGGGTCGCGCCGCCGACGATGACGTCGGGGTCGTAGGTGACGATCTCCCGGCCGGTGAGCACCCCGTTCGTCACCAGCTGGAAGAACACGATGATGGCGTACGCCGTCCAGAACGCCCGCCGGCGCAGCAGGCGGGTACGCAGCACCCACAGGTCGAGGACGACGGTGGCGACGACACCGATCAGCGCGGCGGTGGTGTAGGTCACTCGTCGCCCACCGGCCAGCCCTTGACCGACCGGACCGCCTCCAGGGTGAGCACCGCGCAGATCGGCACCACCAGGAAGAACAGCAGCTCCTCGAGCGGCAGCGGGCCGATCGCGATCCCGGTGGTCTGCGCCGGGTCGTAGTCCCAGTGCCCGGCCCGGATCGCCAGCAGGTCCCAGGCGGTGAACACCGCCACCACCGGCACGAGCGTGAGCAGCAGGCGCAGCGGCCGGCCGTACACCCGGGTGTGCAGCACCAGCTCCAGCGGCAGGGTGCCGAGCAGGCACAGCGCCAGCACCAGCAGGTAGACCCCTCTCACGCCGGCGGGCCGGCCCGCAGCAGGAGGGCCAGCGACCGGGCCGCGTCGCCCGGGTCGTCCGCCTCGGTGAGCGCCTCGGACACGACCACCCGGCGCGCGCCCGCGGCCAGCGCCCGCTCGACGTCGGCCCGGTCCCGCAGGCCGCCGTCGGCGAACCAGGGGCGGACCGGGTCGAGCTCGGCGACCGTGCGCAGCAGGTCCAGGTCGAGCGCCGGTCCGCGTGCGCCGCTCCCACCCGGGCCGACGCAGACGTAGTCGACGCCGTGCTGGACGAGCGCCAGCACGGCCTCGTCGAGGTCGCAGGCGGACCGCCCGACCAGCCGGCCCGGCCCGAGCAGGCTGCGGGCGGGCGGAACGGCGAGGTCGTCCTGACCGAGGTGCAGGACGTCGGCGCCGGCGACCTCGGCGAGGTCGGCCCGGCCGGTCACCGCCCACAGCGCCCCGTGCCGCGCCGCGGCGTCGGCGACCACCTCGCACAGCTCCAGCTCGCGGCGGGCCCCGAGACCGGCCTGGGCCAGCCGCACGACGTCGACGCCGTTCGCCAGCACCGCCTGGAGGAACTCGGGCAGGTCGGGCCGGTCGGGGGTGCGCAGGTACAGCCGCGCGGCGTCCAGCCGGGCGACGCGGTCCGGGTCAGACACCGTCGGCGCCGGCCCGGCCGGCGCCACCGCAGAACCGCAGGACCTTGGTCGACTCGGGGCGCACCGCCGGACTCTAACCAGCCGGCCGGGTGCCAGGCTCAGAAACCCAGCGCCTGGGCGCGACGCTTGATCTCGGTGGCGCGGTTCTCGTGCAGCGCCTCGAACGGGCTTCCCGGGCAGCGTGTCGTCCGGCGTGGTCAGCCAGCGCAGCGCCTCCTCGTCGGTGTAGCCGGCGTCGCGCAGCAGCGTGAGCACCGGCACCGAGGTGCTTGACCGGCTGGTCGCCGTCGAGCTGCTGGCCGGGACGACGCTGCACCCCGTCGCGGCGGACGGCCAGCAGCGTGCCGTCCTTCACCGGGTCGGCGTCACGACGTCGGTGCCGAGCCGCTCCGCGACCTCGGGCAGGGTGAGCAGCCCGTCGGGAGCGCTTCCGGTGCCGGGGGCTTGGGTGCCGGGGGCTTCGGCGGCGGGGGCGTCGGTGCCAGGGGCTTCGGCGGCGGGCGTGTCGGTCACGCGACGAGCCTAGGTCGCCGCGCGGCCAGCGCGTCGGAGCTCAGGGCGCCGGGACCGGTCGCACCGGGTCGCCGCCGGCGGCCGCGCTGGCCGTACCGCGTCGAGCACCGCGGCGGTCTCCCGCGACTCGTCCAGCGGCAGCACCCAGCCCGGTCCGCCGCGCAGCGCCGAGGAGACCTCCTCGACCATGACCCGGTAGGCGTCGGTCGCCGGCACCGCGACCCGCTCGGTGCCCGTGCCGTCGGACACCCACAGCTCGGTGTCGTCGTCCTTCCAGGCGGTGTACGGCGCGCCCGCGCAGCTCGACCTCGCCGCGCTCGCCCGGTGATCGACCAGCCACTGGCCGCTCGGCGCCGGCGATGCCGGCGTGCACCTCGGCCTCGGGCCGCCGTCCCAGCGACAGCACCGCCCGGGTGTCGAGGTCGACGCCGGTCGGGCCGAGCTCGGACTGCGCGCCACGACGTCGTCGGGCAGCCCCTGGCCGACCGCCCACAGGCAGGCCGACGACGGCGTAGCACCCGACGTCGTACAGCGCCCCGCCGCCGCGGGCCGGGCTCGAGCCGGTAGTTGCCGGCGAGGTCGCCGCCGAAGGTGAAGCCGGCCGCGACGTGCCGCGACCGGGCCGATCTCGGCCAGCCGCTGCCTGCGCCAGGCGGACCCGCGGGTGCCAGCGGTACCAGCTCGCCTCGACGACGCAGCCGGTCGCCCGGCGGCCGCCTCGGCCATCTGCGTCGACCTCGGCGGCGGTCAGCCCGAGCGGCTTCTCGCACAGCACGTGCTTGCCGGCCGCGAGCGCGGCCAGCGTCCACGGCAGGTGCGCGTCGTTGGTGCAGGCGACGTAGACCGCCTCGACGTCGTCGTCGGCGAGCACCGCGGCGTAGTCGTCGTACGCCCGCGCCGGCGCCGAGCGCCGGCGGCGCGCGCCGGGTCGCGGGCGGCGGCGGCGTGCAGCACGGCGCCCGGGCGCGGCGTGCACGGCCGGCGCCAGCGCCGCCGGGCGATCCCGCCGGCGCCGAGGAAGCCCCACCGGACCGGCCCGCGGCCGTCGGCCGGTCACGCGGGCGGCGGCACCGGCCGGCCGCCGTCGGCCGCCGACGCGGTCGCGGCCTGCATGACCGCGATGTTGCGGCGGCTGCCCTCCGGGGTGACCGACATCGGCCAGCCCGACAGCAGCGCGTCGGCGAGCTCGCGGTGGAACGGCTGCGCCGGCGGCGGCGGCACCGGCAGCCGGGTGTGCGAGGTGCCGCCGGCGCCGTCCGGGGTGAACAGCGACAGGTCGGCCGGGCGTCGCTGAGCCGCGAAGCCGGTCCTCCGGCCAGCGTCCCGATCGGCGAGCGGCGACGATCCGCTCCTGCCGCCAGTCGCCGACCACGCGCGCCCTCGGTGCCGAGCACGTAGAACTTCGGCTTGCAGCGCCGCGGCCAGGTCGGAGTGCGTGAACTCGGCCTCCACGCCGTCGGCGAAGTGCAGCAGCACCCGGGTGTGGTCGGCGTTGGTGACGTCGTGCCAGACCCGCTTGTGGGCGGTCGCGGAGACCCACTCGACCGGCTGCGGGAACAGGTCGAGCACCCAGTCGAGGTAGTGGCTGCCCCAGTCGTAGATCGCGCCGCCGCTGATGTCGGCGTCGCTGTGCCAGAAGTTGCAGGGGTGGTCGTAGCCGCCGACGAAGCGTCTCGAAGTGGAAGACCTCGCCGAGCCGGCCGCTGCGGACCGCCGCCTTGAGCGCCAGGTAGTCGGCGTCCCAGCGGCGGTTCTGGTAGACGGCGAGCGGTCAGGCCGGCGCTCCGCGGCGGCGGCGATCTGCCGGTCGGCCTCGTCGACGGTGAGGCAGAACGGCTTCTCGACGACGACGTGACTTGCCGGCCTCGCAGCGCCCGCAGCACCCAGTCGGCGTGGCGTGTTCGGCGGCGTCGAGACGATGACCAGGTCGACGCCGTCGTCGGCCAGCAGGTCCTCGCCGCGGGCGTGGCCGCGCACCGTCGGGGCGTAGCTCGCGCGCCGCCTCGATCCGCGCCGGGTTCGGGTCGCAGACCGCCGCCAGCTCCAGGCCGTCGGTCGAGCCGATCGCGGCGGCGTGCTCGTGCCCGATGGCGCCGTAGCCGAGCATGCCGACCCGCACCGGGTCGCGGTCCCGCTCGCCGGCCAGGTGCCGGACGCAGCGCGGTGCACGAGCGCGCTGCCACGACGGGTCGGCGTACGTCGCGGCCGTCGACCCGACCGTGAGCAGCGCCGACGCCGGTCGCGGGCCGCCAGGTCGCCACCGGGTGGTCGCGGAAGGCGACGTTGGCGGTGCAGCAGCGCCTCGACGTCGTCGGCGACCTTCTCCTGCAGCGGCCAGGACTCGCGGACCAGCGAGGTCGCCGCCGAGCGCGGACCGTCACCTCTCCGGCGTCGCGGGCCGGGTCGCACGCGCACCTCGTGCGGCGGCAGTGAGCCGGCCGGACCAGCACGCCGGCCGCGTCCGCGAGCCGGCCCGGGTCGGGACCGACGAGCAGCACCGGGCGTGCCCCGGCCGCCGGTCTCGAGCAGCACGTCGGTGAGCTCGGCGGGGGGCGGGCCGAGGACCAGGACGAGGTCGGCGGCGGGCAGCAGCCGCTCCCGGACGGTCACGCCGGCCCGCCGCAGCGCGTCCACCAGGGGGCGGGTCGGGCCGTCGTCCTGGGCACCCGTCACCAGGCTCACAGTGGTCATGGACCGGAAGGCTAGGCCGGACCGGCCGGCTTCGCAGGCCGGCCGGCGGCGGGCCCGGCGGGGCAGCGGCCCGGTCCGGGAGTTTTGTCACCTCTCGTCACTGCGAGTACGTGTCCGCGGGCTCCGTACGTGACCGTCCGGACAGCGCCATGACCCGTCTCCCCCGGCTCCGCGCCGCTCCGCGCGCGGCACCGTCGGCGTGCTGCTGGCCCTCGCCCTGGTCTCCACCGCGGCGCACCGGGGGTGGTCGCCGATCTGCCCGGGGCGACACCCTGAGGGAGCTGGCCCGCGGCACGGCGTCAGCGTCGCGGCGCTGAAGGCGCTCAACGGCCTGCCAGGCAACGGCATCGTCTACGGCGGCACGCTCGTCCTGCCCGCTCCACGCATCGCCGCCACGACGGCGAGCGACCACCGAGCGGCAGCCACGGGTGGCGCGCGGGGAGACGCTCACCGCCATCGCGCTGCGCTACGGCGTCAGCGTCGTCGGCGATCGCTGGCCGCGAACGGCCTGTCCAGCGCGGTCGCATCTACGCCGGCGCACGCTGGTCATCCCGGTGACGGTGCGCACCGGCGGTGGCAGCACGGCGGCGACGACCGCTACGACCGCGGTCGGCGGCCGCATCCCGGCCGTCCGCAGCCCGGTCCGCGAACCGCGGTGCTGGCGGCCGCAGCCAGCCCGTCCAAGGCCGCAGGTGCGCGCGATGGTCGCCGCGACCGCCCGGCGGCACGGCGTGTCGCCCGTCGCTGGCGGTCGCCGTGGCCTACCACGAGAGCGGCTTCCAGCAGCGCGTCGTCTCCGGCGTCAACGCCATCGGCGTCATGCAGGTGCTGCCCTGCACCGGCCGCGTGCTGTCGCAGCAGTACGGCCGGTCGCTGGACCTGCTCGACACCGCAGGACAACATCACCGCCGGCGTGCTGCTGCTGCGCCAGCTGCTGCGCTCGACCGGCTCGCAGCCGACGGCGCGCTGGCCGGCTACTACCAGGGGCTCGGGCTCGATCGCCCGCAAGGGCCTCCTGCCGCAGACCCACGACTACATCGCGCAGCATCGCCGCGCTCCGGAGCCGCGCTTCGCCGAACGGCTGACGGCGCGCGTCGCGGCGGCGCCGCTCCGTCGCGCCTGCGGGCACGGAGCGGCCCGCCGACCTATGCTCCGGACGTGGACACGACCGTGGACGGCGGTGTCAGCAGCGCTCCACCGCCCGTCGCCGACCCGCTGCTCGGTCGTGCTGCTCGACGGCCGCTACCGGCTCGACGCGCGATCGCCCGCGGCGGCATGGCGACCGTCTACCGCCGCCACCGACACCCGGCTCGACCGCCCGGTCGCCGTCAAGGTGATGCAGCCGGGCGCTGGCCGACGACCCCGACTTCGTCGAGCGCTTCGCCCGCGAGGCCCGCGCCGCCGCCCGGCTGTCGAGCCCCGGAGGTCGTCGCGGTCCACGACCAGGGCACCGACGCCGAGACCGGCACGGCCTACCTGGTCATGGAGCACGTCGCCGGCGGCGACGCTGCGCGACGCTGCTGCGCGAGCAGGGCGCGCTGCCGCCGGCCCGCGCCGCTCGACCTGCTCGAGCCGGTGCTGCGTCGCGCTGGCCGCGGCGCACGCGGCCGGGCTCGTGCACCGCGACGTCAAGCCCGAGAACGTCCTGCTCGGCGACGACGGGCGGGTCAAGGTCGCCGACTTCGGGCTGGCCCGCGCCGTCGAGACCAGCGACGCTGACCGCCACCACCGGGCGTGCTCATCGGCACGGTCGCCTACCTCGCGCCGGAGCAGGTCGAGCACGGCCGCGACCGACACCCGCACCGACGTCTACGCCGCCGGCATCCTGCTGTGCGAGCTGCTGACCGGCGCGCCGCCGTACGCCGCCGAGAGCCCGATGCACGGTGGCCTACCGGCACGTCCACGAGGACGTCCCGCCGCCCTCCGCGGTCGTCGACGGGCATCCCGGCGGCGCTGGACGACCTCGTCGTGCGCGCGACCCGGCGCGACCCCGCGGCGCCGTCCGGCCGACGCCGGCGCGTTCCTCGCCGAGCTGCGGGCGCGTGCGCGCCGACCTCGGCGACGACGCCCGCGGCCGGCCGCGGCACGACGCACCCTCGCTGGTCCGCTGCCCGTCCCGGCCGCGGGCCCGCCGCCGCTCGCCGGACGGCCCGCAGGCCGAGCAGGCCGCCGCGGCCGCCGCGCCGCGCCGGCTGCGCGGGCTGTCGCTCGCCCTGGTCGTGCGCTGCTCGGCCTGCTGGCCGGCGGCGGCGGCTGGTACCTCGGCGCCGGGCGGTTCACCGCGCGCCGCCGTCCGTGCTGGCGCTGACGCTCGCCGACGCCGAGCAGCGCGCTCGGCGGCGGCCGGGCTTCACCGTCGACGGAGCCCGGCGGTCTACAGCGAGGCCGTGCCGGCCGGGCAGGTCGTCGACCAGGACCCCGACCCGACGGCCGGGTCCGCGAGGGCGGCACCGTCACGCTGCGTCCTGTCGCTAGGGCCCGGACCGGCGCGGCCGTGCCCGCCGAGGTGGTCGGCGCGACCGTCGCAGCAGGCCGACCGCGGTCGCTGGAGGACGTCGGGCTGCGGGCCGGCGACGTCAGCACCAGGCGTTCTGCGACCCCCCCGTCGGGCACCGTCGTGCGGCACCGACCCGGCGCCCGGCGCGGCGCTGCGCCCCGGCACCGCCGGTCGCGCTCGTGCGTCAGCAAGGGCGTCGAGCTGCTCGGCGGTCCCGGACGTGCACCGGCGAGCACGCGCGGCCGAGGCCGAGGCGGCGCTGACCGCAGGCCGGGCTTCGCGCCGACCGTCGAGCGAGGTCTTCGCCGAGGACGTCGCGCGGGGCACGGTCGCCGACCAGTACCCCGGCCTGCGGCACGCGCCGCCGCGCGGGTCGACGGTGACGCTCGAGGTGAGCAAGGGCCCGGAGCTCGTCGACCGTGCCGGACGTGGTCGGGCTCAAGCCGCGACGAGGCCGAGGCGGCGCTGGCGGCGGTCGGCCTCAAGGTGCGGGTCGTCGCCATCCCCGGTCCGGGACGGGTCCGCTCGGCCGACCCGGGCGCCGGCGCAGCAGGTCCGCAAGGGCGCTCGGTCACCTGTACGTGTTCTGACGACCGCTCCGTCGCTCGTGACGACGCGTCTGGCAGGTGTCGCGGTGCCTCCCCGCAAGCCCTCCCCCGTGGGCGCCCACGTCCCGGTCGGCGGCGGGCTGGTCAAGGGGCTGGCGTACGCCCGCGAGATCGGCGCCCGGGCCGTGCAGGTCTTCGTGAGCAACCCGCGGGGCTGGGCGCCGAGCGCCGGCGACCCGGCGCAGGACGACGCCTTCCGCGAGCAGCTGCGCCGACGACGGCGATCGCCGGTCGTTCGTGCACGCGCCGTACCTGGTGAACTTCGGCTCCCCGACCGAGGCGACCCTGCGCCGCAGTCGGTCGACGGCGGTGCGCCACGCGCTCGGCCGCGGCCGCCGACATCGGCGCCTCGCGGAGTCGTCGTGCACGCGGGCAGCGCGGTCGCCGGGGCCCACCGCGACGACGCGATGCGCGCAGCTGCGCGAGCGCCTGCTGCCGGTGCTGGACGAGCTGCCGGACGGACGCGCCCCGGCTGCTCGTGGAGCCGACCGCCGGCGGCGGGCAGGCGCTGGCCGCGACCGTGCAGGACCTCGACCCGTGGTTCGACCAGCTCGACCGCCACCCGCTGCTCGGGGTCTGCCTCGACACCTGCCACGCCTTCGCCGCCGGGCACGACCTGGCGGCGCCCGGCGGCATGAAGCGGACCCTGGACGCGCTCGTCAAGGCCGTCGGCCGCGGCCGGCTCGCGCTGGTGCACGCCAACGACACCAAGGACCCGCTCGGCTCCACCCGCGACCGGCACGAGTCGATCGGCGACGGGCAGATCGGCAAGGACCCGTTCGCCGAGCTGTTCCGCCACCCGGCGACCCGCGGCGTCCCGGTCGTCATCGAGACCCCCGGCGACGCCGCCGCGCACCGCCGCGACATCGAGCTGCTCTGCAGCCTGCGCGACACGTGAGCGACCCGCTGCCGGCCCGCCGTTCCCCGACGACGGCGCCGCTGCTGGCGCTGCTCGGCGTCACCGCCGTGTGGGGCTCGACGTTCGTCGTCGTCAAGGACGCGATCGGGCGGATGCCGGTGACCGACTTCCTCACCTGGCGCTTCGGCCTCGCCACGCTGGCGATGCTCGCCGTGCGGCCGCTGGCGCTGCGCCGACTGCCGGCCCGCGGCGCCCGCGCCGGTGTCCTGCTCGGCGTCGCGCTCGCCGCCGGGTACCTGCTGCAGACCCTCGGGCTGCAGACCACCCCGGCCTCGGTGAGCGGGTTCCTCACCGGCCTGTTCGTCGTGCTCACCCCGCTCGGCGCCGCGCTGCTGCTCGGGACACCTCCCGGGCGGACCGCCTGGCTGGCGGTCGGCCTCGCCACCGTCGGGCTGGGCCTGCTGTCGCTGCGCGGGCTGTCGATCGGCGGCGGGGAGCTGCTCACGCTGCTGTGCGCGGCGGCCTTCGCGCTGCACATCGTCGGCCTCGGGCGCTGGGCGAGCCGCTACGACGCGTACGGGCTCGCCGTCCTGCAGCTCGGCACGACGACCGTGGTCTGCGCCCTGGTCGCCGTGCCGGGCGGGCTCGCCGTCCCGCCGGACGCCGGCGTCTGGGCGGCGCTGGCGCTCACCTCGGTCGTCGCCACCGCGCTGGCCTTCGTCGTCCAGACCTGGGCGCAGGCCACCCTCAGCCCCGACGCGCACCGCCGTCGTGATGACCATGGAACCGGTGTTCGCGCTGGGCTTCGCGGTCCTGGTCGCCGGGGAGGTGCTCGGGCCCCGCGGGCTCGTCGGCGCCGCACTGGTGCTGGTCGCGATGCTGCTCACCGAGCTGGGCCCGCGGCAGGGCGCCGAGGGCGAGCACGAGCGCCTGGAGGTCTGACCCGGCGGGTTGGTGCATGCCCTGGCCGGGCTCGTGGGCCCGGGCCCGTCGCCTCGGGCCCGCTCGCCGGCCGGCTCGTGGCCGGCCGGGCTCGTGGGCCCGCCCGCCGGCCGCCCACAGTGGCGCGGGCGTCCAGCTCGCCTGGTCGCAGCCTGCCTGAGCGGCCATCCCTCCGGAAGGCCCGACCTGGACGGCGGTTCCACTCGTGCCACACCCCCGGTTCGGTCGTGACCGGCGCGGACCTCCCGACTGTCCGTGGTCACCGCGTCCGGCTCTGAGCGCCCTACCGCGGCTTGAGCGTGCGGCTTCCCCGCAGGGGTCGAGCTGGACGCCGACGCCACGTACGCCGGGCCGTCGCGCCCGCCGCGCCCACCTTCCGTGCGCGCCACCGCAGCCCTGGCGTGCGGTACCCCCGTCGGGGGTCGAGCTGGACGCCGACGCCACGTACGCCGGGCCGGTCGTGGCAGCAGCGTCCACCTCCCCACGCCGAACGGCGGTGTGAGCGTGCGACTCCTCCCGGCCGGGAGAGCTGGACGCCGGAACCACTCGCCCGGTGGGGGCCGGTGGGGCCACGCGTGGGGGCGCCGCGGGCGGTGGGCCGGGGCCACGCGTGGGGCCACGGGTGCGGGCCACGGGTGCGGGCAGCCGCGGGTGCGGGCCACGCCGCGGGGGCTCGGCCCCGGGGGCAGCACGCCCCGCGGTGCGGGCTACTCCTGGTAGGAGTAGCGCTCCTCCCGCCAGACCGGCCCGACGTCGTGGTAGCCGCGCTCCTCCCAGAACCCCCGCCGGTCGTCGGTGAGGTACTCGATCTCGCGCACCCACTTGGGTCCCTTGTACGCGTACAGGTGCGGGACGACGAGCCGCAGCGGCCAGCCCCGTTCCGGGCTGAGCGGCGCGCCGGCCTGGTGCGTCGCGAGCACGCTGTCGGGCGAGGCGAAGTCGGCCAGCCGCAGGTTGGCGCTGTAGCCGTGCTCGGCCCAGACCAGCACGTGCCGGACGTCGCGCGCCGGGGGCACCCGCTCGAGCAGCGTGCGAGCCGCCACCCCGGTCCAGACGGTGTCCAGGACGGAGAACCTGGTCACGCAGTGCAGGTCGCTCGCGACGGTGACCCGCGGCAGGGCGGACAGCTCGGCCCAGCTGAACCGGTGCTCCCGACCGTCCGCGGTCTCGCCGCGCACCCGCAGCGTCCCAGCTCTGCGGCCGGAACGTCGGGACCGAGCCGTAGTGCATCACCGGCCAGTCCCGGGCGACGGTCTGCCCCGGTGGCAGCCGCGAGGCCGGCTCGGGGCACCGCCCGGACGCGTCCGAAGGGGTCGTCACGCGGTCATCCTGCCCCCGCCGTCCGGGGGTCCGGGAGCCGGTCCCGTGTAGCGTCGGGACGTGCCCGTCCGTCCCGACCCCGGGTCGGGACGCGGCGAGACGCGCACCCCACCGCGAGCCCCGGGCAGACGCCCGGGGCTCTCGTCGTCCGGAGATGAACATGGTCGTCGTCATGCGCCCCGGCGCTGCTCCCGCGGAGGTCGACGCCGTCGTCGCGCGCGTCGAGGGCGCCGGCGGCTCGGCCTTCGTCAGCCGCGGCGTGCAGCGCACCATCATCGGCCTGGTCGGTGACGTCGTCGCGTTCCAGGGCCTGAACCTGCGGGCGATGCCCGGCGTCGGTCGAGGTCGTCCGGGTCAGCAAGCCGTACAAGCTGGTCAGCCGCGAGAACCACCCGTGCCTCCTCGCGTCGTGCGAGGTCGGCGGCGTGCCGATCGGCCCGGACACCTTCACCCTGATCGCCGGGCCGTGCGCGGTGGAGACGCCGGAGCAGACCCTGGCCGCGGCCGCGGATGGCGCAGCAGGCCGGCGCGACGCTGCTGCGCGGCGGCGCGTACAAGCCGCGCACCTCGCCCGTACGCCTTCCAGGGCCTCGGCGAGAAGGGCCTGAGAGATCCTGGCCGAGGTGCGCGAGGAGACCGGCCTGCCGATCGTCACCGAGGTCGTCGACGCCGCCGACGTGCCGCTGGTCGCCGAGTACGCCGACATGCTGCAGGTCGGCACCCGCAACATGCAGAACTTCGCGCTGCTGCAGGCGGTCGGCAGCGCCGGCAAGCCGGTGATGCTCAAGCGCGGGCATGACGGCGACGTACGAGGAGTGGCTGATGGCCGCCGAGTACGTCGCGCAGCGCGGCAACCTCGACATCGTGCTGTGCGAGCGCGGCATCCGGACCTTCGAGACCGGCACCCGCAACACCCTCGACGTCTCGGCCGTCCCGATGATGCACGCGCCTGTCGCACCTGCCGGTCGTCGTCGACCCGTCGCACTCGGCCGGCAAGCGCGACCTGGTCGTGCCGCTGACCCGGGCCGCGATCGCGGTCGGCGCCGACGGCGTCATCGTCGACGTCCACCCGCGACCCGACGGCCGCGCTGTGCGACGGCCCGCAGGCCCTGCTACGGCGACGACCTGGACGCGCTGGCCGCGGCCTGCCGCGACCTCCCGCCCGTCGTCGGCCGGCGGCTGGTCACCCGGTAGCGCCGCCACCGGCGGGGAGCCCGATCCGGCGGAGCGGCGGGGACGGCGTGAGGCGGGCCCGGACCGGGCACCCCCCGGCGGTGAGCCTCGCCCCAGCCCCCCCGCAGCCCGGCGCGTCCGCCGAGGACGCGCCGGACCCGCGCCGCTGGCGGGTGCTGCTGGTCTGCCTCGTCGCCGGGTTCATGACCCTGCTCGACGTGAGCATCGTCAACGTCGCGCTGCCGAGCATCCGCTCCGGGCTGGGCACCGGCGACAGCGCCCTGCAGTGGGTGGTCTCGGGGTACGCGCTGGCGTACGGCCTGCTGCTGGTCCCGGCCGGCCGGCTCGGCGACGCCCGCGGCCGCAAGCGGGCCTTCCTGGCCGGGCTGGGCCTGTTCACCGTGGCCAGCGTGGCCTGCGGCGTGGCCCCGAACGCCACCGTGCTGGTGCTCGCCCGGCTGCTGCAGGGGGCCGCCGGCGGGGTGCTCCTCCCGCAGGTCAGCGGCTTCATCCAGCAGCTGTTCCGGGGGGCGGAGCGGGCGCGGCGTTCGGTGCGCTCGGCGCCACGATCGGCATCTCCACCGCGATCGGCCCGCTGCTCGGCGGCGCGCTGATCTCGCTGTTCGGCCCGGACCTCGGCTGGCGGGCGGTGTTCTTCGTCAACGTCCCGGTCGGGATCGGCGCCCTGCTCCTGGCCGTCCGGCTGCTCCCGGCTCCCCCGCGCCGCCCGGGCCGGGAGCACCTCGACCCGGTCGGGGTGCTGCTGCTGGGGCTCGGGGTGACGGTGCTGCTGCTGCCGCTCATCGAGGCGCAGACCTGGCGCAGCCCCTGGCGGCTGGCGCTCTACCCGCTCGCCGCGGCGCTGCTCGGGACCTGGGCGCTGTGGGAGCGGCGGTACGCCCGGCGGGCCGAGCCGCTGGTCGACCTGTCGCTGTTCGCGCGCCGGTCGTACAGCCTCGGTGCGGGCGTGGGGCTGGTGTACTTCGCCGGGTTCACCGGGATCTTCTTCACCTTCGCGCTGTTCCTGCAGGACGGCCTGGGCTACTCGGCGCTCGCCACCGGGCTGGCCCTGACCCCGTTCGCCCTGGGGTCGGCGGTGACCTCGTTCGTCGGCGGCCGGGTCGTCACCCGGTACGGCCGGCCGCTGGTCGCGGGCGGCCTGGCCACCGTGCTCGTCGGGCTCGGCCTGACCTACCTGGCGGTGCAGGTGGCGCCGGACGCCTCGGTCGGCTGGGCGACCGCCGCCCCGCTGCTGCTGGCCGGGCTCGGCAGCGGCCTGGTGATCTCGCCGAACGTCACCCTGGCGCTGTCCGAGGTGCCGGTGCAGCGGGCCGGCAGCGCCGGCGGGGTGCTGCAGACCGGCCAGCGGCTCGGCGCGGCGGCCGGCATCGCGGTCACCGGGAGCGTCTTCTGCCGACCGCCGCGTCCGGCGGCGACCTGTCGACCGCCTTCTCGCACGGCCTGCTGGTCGTCGCCGGCTTCGTGCTGCTGGCGCTGGCCCTCGCGGTCGCCGACGTGCTGGCCGGCGAGCAGCAGCGCGGCCGGCTGACCCGTGCCCGGCCGTCAGCCGAGCAGCGCGGGCGACGACGTCGGCGGCGTGCCGGGCGCCGGCGTCGTCGACGTCGAGGTGGGTGACCAGGCGCACCCGGCGCGGCCCGACCACCGACAGCAGCACGCCCTGCTCGCGGGCGGCCGCGGCGACGCGCCGTCGGCGCCGTCCGGCAGGTCGAGCGGCACGATGTTGGTGTCGACCGGCGTCGACGCCGAGCGCCTCGCCGATCAGCGCGCGCCCGGCGGTGGTCCTCGGCGAGGCGCTCGAGCTGGTGGTCCAGCGCGTACGCGCCCGGCCGCCGCCAGCACGCCGGCCTGCCGCATCCCGCCGCCGAGCCGCTTGCGCAGCACCCGCGCCTCGCGCGGCCCGCGCGGCGTCGGTGACGACGACCGAGCCGACCGGCGCGCCGAGGCCCTTGGTCAGGCACACCGACAGCGTGTCGAACAGCGCGCCGTAGGCCGCGAGCGGCGTGCCGGACGCGACCGAGGCGTTCCAGATGCGGGCGCCGTCGCAGTGCAGCGCCATGCCGTGCGCGGCGGTCAGCGCGCGCAGCGCCCTGCAGGACCGCCAGCGGGTGCACCGCGCCGCCGCCGCGGTTGTGGGTCTGCTCGACGCTGACCGCGCTGGTCGCGCACGGTCCCCCAGCCGGCCGGGCGCAGCGAACGGCCGCGACCGTCGCGACGTCATCGGGCCGCCGGGCACCGTGCGGCTCTGGATGCCGCCGTGCTGCGCGGCGCCGCCGTGCTCGTAGGTCACGACGTGGGCGTCGGCGTCGCAGACGCAGCTCCTCCGCCGGGCGGGACGACCAGGCGCAGGCAGATCTGGTTGCCCATCGTGCCGCTCGGGACGAACACCGCGGCCTCGTGGCCGAACAGGTCCGGCGACCTGCTCCTCCAGGGCGTTGACCGTCGGGTCCTCGCCGTAGACGTCGTCGCCGACCTCCGCCGCGGCCATCGCCGCGCGCATCGCCGGCGGTCGGGCGGGTGAGGGTGTCGCTGCGCAGGTCCACGGGGAGTCATCCGCGCACCCAGGTCAGGCCGGACCGGGCCCGCGGACCCTGCCCGGCCCGTAGGCTCGCCGTGTGCGCGGACGGGGCGGCCGGGGCGCCGGCCGGCGACGCCGACGGCCCGTCGCGGCCGTCCGGGTGCACCTCGACCGGGTGCACGACGCGGTGCGGCGCACCGGCTGCGGGCCGCGGCGGCGCCGTCGCGGTCGTCGAGGACGAGCGCCCTCGCGCTGGTCGACGAGCGCGGCCGGTCCGGACGCGCCGGTCCCGGTGCCGGTCGGCCGCTGGTTCGCGCGGCGCGCGCCCGGGCGGGGAGCACGGCCGGCGCGGGCAGGTGCCTCCCGCCGGCGCCGGCCTGCTCGCGGCCGACGCCGAGCAGCAGCGGCTGGCCGGCGCGCTCGACGCCTGCGCGGAGCCGGGCCGCACCGCCCTGCTGCTCGCGCGACGCGTACGACCTGCCGCTGCGACCGTCGCCGCGGCGCTCGACGCCGACGAGCCGGCGGCTGGCGCAGGTGCTCGCCCGGGCCCGGCCGAGGATGCTGCGGGCGCTCACCGGCGCCGAGCCCGACGACCCCGGCGAGGTGGCCGCGCGGACCGCCCACCTGCTCGCCGGGCTGGCGGTGGCAGCGCTGCCCGACGGTGAGCGCGAGCCGCTGCTGGACCGGGTCTGCGGCCGCCCTCCGGCCGGCGCCCCCGCGTCGGAGCCGGCGGCGGCCCCGGCGGCGCTTCCCGCCGGGCGCGCCGGACGGCGCGTGCTGGCGCCGACGGCGGTGGCCGTCGGGCTGCTGCTGGCCGTGCTCACCGGGCTGCTGCTCGGCGCTGCGACGGGCCGGCCGGCGCCGGTCCGGGCGGCCCGGGTGACGCCGCTGCCGGTGGTGACCGCGCCGGTCCCGACCCCGCTCGAGCTGTCCCTGGCACCGGCCCCCCGCGAGCCCACGCCGACGGTGTTCACCTACCCGCCGGTGCCGACGACCCCGCCGCCCGCGCCGCAGCCCGACCCCGCCGGCACCCTCGCCGCCGGCCGCCGCCCCGGCGGTGACCGTTCGCCCTTCGAGCGCCGAGCCCGGTACCGCCCGCGCGGTGGCCGGCTCCGGCTGGCCGGCCGGCACCGCCGTGCGGCTGGTGCTGCTGGACGGCGAGGACCGCCCGGTCGGTCGCCCGGTACCCGCCCGCGCCGACACCGACGGGCGCTTCTCGGCACGGCTGCCCGTCCCGGCCGGCACCCCCGCCGGCGACTACGCGGTGGGCGCCTCGGCCGGCGCGCTCACGCGGGGGCGCCGCTCACCGTCACCGCGGCCCCCGGCGACTGCGGCCATGACCCGACCCGGCGGCCGTGACCCTCAGCCTGCTCGACTGCGGCGCCGGACCGCGGCGGGCTACGCCGCCTACCGCTCCGCGAACGACCCCGAGCAGGGCTGGCAGGAGTGGCGCGCCCGACGCGACGAGCTGCTCGGCGGGCACCCCGACTCGGCGCTGCCGAGCGGCTCGGTGATCCCGTACGCGCCGTACGACCCGGCGCTGCGGTTCGAGGCCCCGCTCGACCCGGACGTCCCGCCGCGGCACCTCGACGTGCCGACCGGCACCGACGGCGTCGCGCCGTTCGACCGGCTGGGCGTCGTCCGGCTGCCGGCGCTGGGCAGCCTCGACGTGCGGTGGCTCGGGTCCTACGGCGGCGGGGTGTTCGTGCCGGTGAAGGACGGCACCGCCGGGCGCACCACGTACGGCGGCGGGCGCTACCTCGTCGACACCGTCAAGGGTGCCGACCCGGGCGGCGACGTCGACCCGGTCACCGGCCGCGGCACCCTCGTCCTCGACCTCGACCTGAGCTACCACCCCTCGTGCGCGTACGACCCGGCCTGGGCGTGCCCGCTCGCGCCGCCCGGCGAACGTGCTCGGCGCGGCCGTGCACGCCGGCGAGCTGCTGCCGCCCGGCGGCTGGTACTGAGCGGTCGGCCCGGCGCGAGGTGGTCAGCCCCGGCGCCGCTGCAGCATCTCGGCGACGAGGAACGCCAGCTCCAGCGCCTGGCCGGTGTTCAGCCGCGGGTCGCAGGCCGTCTCGTAGCGGCCGGCGAGGTCGGCGTCGGTGAGCTGCTGCGCGCCGCCGAGGCACTCGGTGACGTCGTCGCCGGTACAGCTCGACGTGCACGCCGCCGGCCCACGGTGCCGAGCGCCGCGTGCACCTCGAAGAAGCCGCGGCACCTCGTCCATCACGTCGTCGAAGTGGCGGGTCTTGTAGCCGTTGGCCGTCTCGGTGGTGTTGCCGTGCATCGGGTCGCACGTCCCACACGACGCTGCGCGGGCCGCGCGACGTCCTCGACGGCCTGCGACGATCGCCGGGCAGCACGTCGCGGACCCTGCCCGGCGCCCATGCGCGCTGATCGAGCGTCAGCCGGCCGGGCTGCTGCGCCGGGTCGAGCCGCTCGCACAGCGCGACCGCCGTCTCGGGCGTCGTCGTCGGGCCGAGCTTCACGCCGATCGGGTTGGCGATCCGCGACAGCAGGTCGACGTGCGCGCCGTCGAGGTCGCGGGTGCGCTCGCCGATCCAGACCAGGTGCGCCGACAGGTCGTACGGCCGGCCGCTGGCTCGTCGACGCGGGTCAGCGCCCGCTCGTACTCCAGCAGCAGCGCCTCGTGGCTGGCGTACAGCTCGACGCCGTGCGTCTCGCTCATCCGCTCGAGGTCGAGGCCGCAGGCGCGCATGAACGCCGAGCGCCCGCTCGATGTCGGTGGCGAGCTCCTCGTAGCGGTGACCCGGCCGGGCTCGCCTGCGACGAAGGCGGTGTTCCAGTCGTGCACGGCCGCGAGGTCGGCGCTGCCGTCGGTGGCCATCGCCCGCATGAAGTTCATCGTCGCGGCGCTGTTGGCGTACGCCCGCACCAGCCGCGTCGGGTCGGGCGTGCGGTCGCCGTGCAGGTCGTTGACGGCGTCGCCGCGGTAGGACGGCAGGCCGGTCGCCGCCTCGACGTCGGCGCTGCGCGGCTTGGCGTACTGCCCGGCCAGCCGGCCGACCTTGACGACCGGCACGCTCGCGCCGTAGGTCAGCACGACGGCCATCTGCAGCAGCGTGCGGACCTTGCCGCGGATGCCCTCGGCGGTGTTGGCGTCGAACGTCTCGGCGCAGTCGCCGCCCTGCAGCAGGAACGCCTCGCCGCGGGCGACGGCGGCGAGCCGGCTCGCGCAGCACGTCGCACTCGCTCGGCTGCACCAGCGGCGGCACCTCCGCCAGCGTCTGCGCAGACCGCGGCGAGCGCCGCGCGGTCGGGCCAGGACGGCTGCTGGGCCGCGGGCAGGTTCGGCCAGGTCGCGAGGTCCGTTCCGGTCACCGGCCCAGCCTAGGGGCGAGCCCGGGCGGCGCCGGTCAGGGCAGCACGGTGACCGGCGTCCCGAGCGGCAGGCCGATCCCGCCGACCAGCGTGCTGAGGACGTCGTGCGCCAGCAGCACCGAGCCGGTCGCCACCTCGGTGCCGAGCCGGTCCGGCTCGGTGCCGGACAGGCCGACCAGCCCGGTGCCCGCCTCCAGCGCCTGCGCGGTCACGGCCGAGCCGGCCAGCGCGTAGACGTACGGCCCGTACGGCCCGGCCGGGTCGGCCGGGCGCGAGCAGCTCGGTGACGAAGTACGGCGTCCCCGCCGTCGGCCGGTCCGTCGCGCCCACCGCCACCGGCGCGTCCAGCACCACCTGCGGGCCGCGGCGCAGCAGCAGGCGGCGGTCGGAGAGCCGGACCTCGACGGAGTACGGGTCGGCCGACAGCGCCACCGCCCCGGCGTCGACCCAGCCGGTCGAGCCGGCCGGCGGGCCGGGCAGCTGCACCCGGAGCCGGTCCGGCCGGCGCTCCAGGACCAGGAAGGCCCGGTTCCCGGACAGCTGGAGCGCCGGTCCAGCACCACCGCCGGCACCGGGTCGTCGGGTCCGGCGAAGACCGGCACCAGGTCCCCGGCGGCGACCGCGACGACGGCGGGCTCCGGTCCGGCGACGCTCGGCGCCGCCGCCGGCAGCGCGGCCGGCGGCGAGGCGGACGGCGCCGCCGTGCACGCGGCGAGCAGCAGCGGCAGCCCGAGGACCACCGCCCGTGCCCGCATGGCGGCGCAGGCTACCGGGGCGTGCCAGGCTCGCGACATGCGGATCGAGGTCGTGCGCGCCGACATCACCCGGGTCGACGTCGACGTGGTGGTGACGGCCGCCAACACCGCCCTGCGCGGCGGCGGCGGGGTGGACGGGGCGGTGCACCGGGCTGCCGGTCCCGAGCTGGTCCGGGCCTCGCGTGCCCTGGCCCCGTGCCCGCCCGGGTCGGCGGTCCGCACCCCGGCCTTCGGGCTCGCCCCGGTCCGCTGGGTCGTGCACGCCGTCGGGCCGGTCTACCGCGGCCCGTCCGACGCGGCGGTGCTCGCCTCGGCGTACCTCGCCGCGCTGGCCCGCTGCGACGAGGTCGACGCCGGCTCGGTCGCCTTCCCGGCGATCTCGACCGGCGTGTACGGCTACCCGCCCGCCGACGCCGCCCGGGTCTCGGCGGCGCACCCTGGTCGGGGCCCGCGCCGCGGTGGGCTCCTGCCTGCTCGTCGCGTTCGACGACTCAGACCGCCGACCTGTGGCGGGCAGCCCTGGCCGACCTCTGATCGACGGCCGCCCGGCCGCCGCCGGGCACCGCCCGGCCGGGCGCCGGCTCAGCCGAAGAACACCTCGGCCTCGGCGTAGCGCTCCGGCGGCACCGTCTTGAGCTCCCGGGTCGCCTCCTCGCAGCGGCACCCGGACGATGTCGGTGCCGCGCAGCGCGACCATCACCCCGCTGGCGCCGTCGTGCACCGCGTCGATCGCGTGCAGCCCGAACCGGGTCGCGAGCACCCGGTCGTACGCCGTCGGCGTGCCGCCGCGCTGCACGTGGCCGAGCACCGTGGCGCGCGCCTCCTTGCCGGTGCGCGCCTCGATCTCGCGCTCGAGCACGTGCCCGATGCCGCCGAGCCGGACGTGGCCGAACGCGTCGAGCTCGGCCTGCCTGCACGCGCCATCGTGCCCTCCTTGGGCACGGCGCCCTCGGCGACGACGACGATCGGGGCGTACTCGAGGGCGAAGCGGCTGCTCGACGTGCGCGGCAGACCTCGTCGATGTCGAACGGCCGCTCCGGGATGAGGATGACGTTGGCGCCGCCGGCGAGGCCGGAGTGCAGCGCGATCCAGCCGGCGTGGCGGCCCATCACCTCGCACGATGAGCACCCGGTGGTGCGTCTCCGCGGTCGTGTGCAGCCGGTCGATCGCCTCGATCGCGATGGTCACCGCGGTGTCGAAGCCGAAGGTGTAGTCGGTGGCGCCGAGGTCGTTGTCGATCGTCTTCGGCACGCCGACGACGGTCAGGCCGCTGCTCGGACAGCGCGGTCGCGACGCCGAGGGTGTCCTCGCCGCCGATCGCGATGAGCGCGTCGACGCCGGCCTCTCGCCAGGTTCTCGCGGATCCGCTCGACGCCGCCCTCGACCTTGAGCGGGTTGGTGCGGCTCGAGCCCGAGGATCGTGCCGCCGCGGGGCAGGATGCCGCGCACCTCGGGCGACGCCGAGCGGCCTGGTGATGTCCTCGAGCGGGCCCCGCCAGCCGTCGCCGGTAGCCGACGAACTCGTGGCCGTAGACCTCGACGCCCTTGCGGACGACGGCCCGGATGACCGCGTTCAGCCCGGGGCAGTCCCCGCCGCCGGTCAGCACCCCGATGCGCACGCAGCACTCCCCCAGGTCCGGTCGGCGCGTCGCGCCGCTCCGCGGCCCGGACGCTACGCCCTGCACGGGCCCGGCGCCGCCTGCGACGCGACCGTCCGGCGCACCCGGTCGCACCCGGTCATCGGGTCACACGTCCAGGCCGAGCCGGTACGCCCGCTCGGCCAGCGCCTCCCAGCGGACCCGGACGTGCCGGGCGTCGGCCAGCGCGTCGTGCCGGCCCTGCTCCTGCACCGGCAGCGGCGGCCGGCCGAGGTGCTCCCAGAGCTGCCGCACGTCCAGGGTGATCCGCGGGATCGCCCGCGGCAGCTCCGGCATCGCCCCCCACAGCTGGCACAGCGCCACGTGGTCGTACGCGCCGAACCACGCCCACAGCACCGGGTCGTCGCCGAGGAACGCCAGCAGCTCGTCGCGGATCTGCGCGCGCGGCTTCCACGTCGAGGTGGGTGGCAGCTGGGGCAGCACGTTGTCGCGCACCCAGGGATGCACCGCCAGCGGGTCGAACTCGCTGCTGACCGCGTAGTACTCCCGGCCGTCCTCCGCGACGACCCCGACCGAGACCAGGCTGATCAGGCCGGCCGTGTCGCCGAACTCCAGGTCGTAGAACATCCGCATCCCCCCATCCTGCGGTCCCGCCGCCGCGGCAGCCGATAGCGTCCCGGCGACGCCCAGGAGGTCCGCACATGACGTTCTCGATCGTGGCCCGCAGCGCCGACGGCACCCAGTGGGGGGTGGCGGTCGCCAGCAAGTTCCTCGCCGTCGGCGCGATGGTCCCGGCGGGCCGGGCCGGCGCCGGCGCCGTCGCCACGCAGGCCACCGCCAACCTGGCGTACCGCCCGCAGGGCCTCGCGCTGCTGTCCGAGGGAGCCGCCGCCCCCGACGTGGTGGCCGCCCTCACCGAGGCCGACCCGCACGCGCCAGCACCGTCAGCTCGGCGTCGTCGACGCGCACGGCGGCGCGGCGACCTTCACCGGCGAGCTGTGCCACGGCTGGGCCGGCGGCCGGACCGGGCACGGCTGGGCGGCGCAGGGCAACATCCTCGCCGGCCCGCAGGTGGTGGACGCCCTGGCCGACGCCTACGAGGGGACCGCCGGCTCGCTCGCCGAGCGGCTGGTTCACGCGCTGCTCGCCGCCGACCGGGCGGGCGGCGACCGCCGCGGGCGGCAGAGCGCGGCGCTGCTCGTGGTGGCCGAGAGCGGCGGCTACGGCGGCGGCAGCGACGTGCTGGTGGACCTGCGGGTCGACGACGCCGCCGACCCGGTGCCCGAGCTCAGCCGGCTGCTGGACCTGCACTCGCTGTACTTCGGTCGTCCCGACCCGGCCACCCTGCTGCCGCTGACCGGCGCGCTGGCGTCGGAGGTGCGCGAGCGGCTCGCCCGGCTCGGGCACACCTCGCTGGAGAGCTGGGCGGGCGTGGAGAACTACGAGGAGCGGCTGGTCCCGGACGCCATCGACCCGGTGGTGCTCGACCGGCTCCGGCAGGCATGAGCGTTCTCGCGATCGACGCCGGGACGACCGGCGTCACCGCGCTGGTCGTCGGCGAGGACGGCGCCGTGCGGGGCCGCGGGTACGCCGGAGTTCGCGCAGCACTTCCCCCGGCCAGGGGGGTCGAGCACGAGCCGGAGGAGATCTGGCAGGCGGTGCTGGCGTCCTGCCGCGCAGGCGCTGGCCGGCCGGACGGTGACCTGCGTCGGGGTCACCGTGCAGCGCGAGACGGCCGTGCTGTGGGACCGGCGCACGCTCGCCGCGCCGCGGCGCGCCATCGTCTGGCAGGACCGGCGGACCACCGAGCTCTGCGACCGGCTGCAAGGACGCCGGCCACGAGCCGCGGGTCGCCGAGCTCACCGGGCTGCGGCTCGACCCGTACTTCACCGCCACCAAGCTGGCCTGGGTCGCCGAGCACGAGCCGGAGGTCTGGGCGGGCGTCCGGGCCGGCCGCACCGCGATCGGCACGGTCGACGCCTACCTGGTGGCCCGGCTGACCGGCGGCGCCCGGCACGTCACCGACGCCGGCAACGCCAGCCGCACGCTGCTGCTGCGACCTGCGGACCGGCGGCTGGTCGGAGGAGCTCTGCGACCTGTTCGGGGTGCCGCGCTCGGCGCTGCCCGAGGTCGTGCCGTCGTACGGCGAGCTCGGCCGGACCGTGCCCGGACGCCTTCCTCGGGCTGGACCTGCCGATCGCCGGGCATCGCCGGTGACCAGCAGTCCGCCCTGTTCGGTCAGGGCTGCCACGACCCGGGCCGGAGCAAGTGCACCTACGGCACCGGCTCGTTCGTGCTGGTCAACACCGGCGACACCCCGGTGCTGTCGGACCGGCTGCTCACCACGGTGGCCTGGATGCGGCCGGACGGCTCGCTGGTCTACGCCCTCGAGGGCGCGGTGTTCGTCACCGGCGCGGCGGTGCAGTGGCTGCGCGACGGGCTGCAGATCATCGGCAGCGCCGCAGGAGGTCGAGTCGCTGGCCCGGACCGTCCCGGACAGCGGCGGGGTCGTGCTTCGTGCCGGCGCTCACCGGCCTCGGCGCCCCGCACTGGGACCCCGGCGCCCGGGGCACCGTCGCTCGGGCTCACCCGGGGCACCACCCGGGCGCACCTGGCCCGGGCCACCCTGGACGCGATCGCGCACCGAGGTCCGCGACGTCGTCGACGCGATGACCGACGAGGCCGGCCTGGAGATCCCGTCGCTGCAGGTCGACGGGGGTGCGTCGGCGAACGACCTGCTGTGCCAGCTGCAGGCCGACCAGCTCGGCGTGCCGGTGCAGCGCCCGCAGGTGCGTGGAGACCACCGCGCTCGGCGCGGCGTTCCTGGCCGGGCTCGGCACCGGGGTGTGGGCGCCGGGCGACGACCCGGCGCCTGGCGCCTGGACCGCCAGTTCGAGCCGGCCGCCGGGGTGCGCGACGACGGCAGCCACGCCCGCTGGCTGCGGGCCGTCGAGCGGGCGCGGGGCTGGGAGGGCTGACCCGGCCCCGCGGGCGGCCGGGTCCAGCCGGGCCGGCCGGCTCAGCTCGCCTTGCGGTCCTGCCGGCCGTCGGTCGCCGGAGTGCCGGGTTCGGCCCGGGCGGCGGCCAGGTCGGCCTTGGCCTTGGTGGCGTACTGGTCGACGTACTCCTGGCCGGACAGCAGCATGAGCTCGTACATGATCTCGTCGGTGATCGACCGCAGCACGAAGCGGTCGCCCTCCATGCCGGCGTAGCGGCTGAAGTCGAGCGGCGTGCCGATGCGGACGCTCGACCTGGCCGAGCTTGGGGATCGTCCGGCCGGTCGGGCTGGATGACGTCGATGCCGATCAGCGCCGACCGGGACGACCGGCACGCCGGCCTCGAGCGCCATCCGGGCGACGCCGGTCTTGCCGCGGTAGAGCCGGCCGTCCGGGCTGCGGGTGCCCTCCGGGTAGAGCCCGAGCAGCTCGCCCTCGCGCAGGACGCGCTAGCGCCGGTGCGCAGCGCCGCCTCGCTGGCCGCGCCGCCGGAGCGGTCGATCGGGATCATGCCGACGCCGGAGAAGAAGTGCCTGCGTGCAGCCGGCCCTTGAGCGCCGCCGCCGGTGAAGTAGTCGCTCTTGGCCAGGAAGGTGACCTTGCGCGGCACCACCAGCGGGATGATCGAGGTTGTCGAGGAACGTCGTGTGGTTGCCGGCGAGGATCGCCGCGCCGGTGGCCGGCAGGTGCTCGGCGCCCGTCGACGCACGGGCCGGAACAGCAGCCGCAGGATCGGGCGTCGAGGACGCCTTGACGCAGCCAGTAGCCCATCGTCGGCCCCTCTCGCCTGCGACGGACCCTGACCCTAGGCCTGCGCGCGACCGCGCGGGCAACGACCCGCCGAGCCGGCCGGGCGCACCCCGCGGCGGCCGCCGACTCGTGCGCCCGTCTGCGCCGCTCGTGCCCGGCGCGCCGCGCGCGTGCGACCATCGGACAGCGCCGCCGGCACCGCCGCGCCCGTGCCCGCGACCGACCCGTGCGCCCGTCCTGCCCGGGGCCGAGCCGGTCGACCTGCCCGGCGGCCCGGTCGGCGTCCTGCTGTGCCACGGCTTCACCGGCACGCACGCAGAGCGTGCGGCCCGTGGGCCGAGCACCTGGCCGCCGCCGGCGCTGACCGTCGTCGCGCCCCGCGCTGCCCGGGCACGGCACCCGCTGGCAGGACATGAACGCCACCGGCTTCGCCGACTGGTACGGCGAGGTCGAGCGCGCCTTCGACGACCTGCGCAGCGCGGTGCTCCACCGTCTTCGCGATGGGCCTGTCGATGGGCGGCACCCTCGCGCTGCGCCTGGCCGAGCTGCGCGCCGACCAGGTCGCCGGCCTCGTCGTCGTCAACGCCTCGCTGGGCACCGAGCGCCGGACGCCCGGCTCGCCGCCGCTGCTCAGCCGCGTCGTGCCGTCGCTGCCCGGGCATCGCCAGCGACATCAAGAAGCCCGGCGTCACCGAGCTGGCCTACGACCGGGTGCCGCTCAGGCCGTTCGCGTCGCTGCAGCGCGGCCTGGCCGGTCGTCGCGCGGCGACCTCGCCCGGATCACCTGCCCGGTGCTCGTCTACCGCAGCCGCGATCGACCACGTCGTGCGAGCCGGTCAGCGGCCGCACGCTGCTGGCCGGGCCTGGCCGGCGGCACCGTCGAGGAGCGCGTGCTCGAGGACAGCTACCACGTCGCGACGCTCGACAACGACGCCCCGGCGATCTTCGACGGCAGCCTGGACGTTCGTCCGCGCGCACGCCCCGGCCGCAGCGGGCTGAGCGCGATGGACGTCGCCCGCGCCCGCCGGGCGCCGCGACAACGGCCTGCAGTCCGCCGACTGGGGCGCCCTGGTCGACCTCGACCCGCGGCTGTCCGAGGCGCTGCTCGAGCGGCCTGGCCAGCGCCGACGTCGCCGGCCTTCGTCGAGCCCGCCGGCGGCCGTCGACACGCCTGCACCGCGCGCCGCCCAGCTGCCCGACCGGCCGCTGGACCGGCTGTGGGTCGACCCGAGCCGGGCCGACACCGCCCGCGACGGTCGTCGCCAGCGGAGGTCGCCGACCTGTCCGCGCTGCTCGCCGAGCGCGAGCCCGGCGCGACGGCGCACGGGCTTCGTGCAGGCGGTGCCCGCGGGCGTCGGCGCGCCGGGTGCTGCCGCCGCCGGCGCTGCCCGAGCCCGCCCGGCACGTCGCACGCGCCGGGGCCGGCCGGCCCGGCCGACGAGGCCGCCGGCCCGGCCGGGCCTGCCGGTGACCCGGCTGCCCCCACCTCGCAGCCCGAGGGTCCCGCGCAGCCCGCGCTGTCGACGACGACGTGTTCGCCCAGATCGTCGCCGGGTTCGCGCCGGACCCCGACGGGCCCGGTCCGCGCTGGCCGGTGGCGGAGGACGTGCCCGGACCGCCGCAGGCTCCGCCGGGGCTGCGGCGCCGCGCTCGGCGGCTCCCCCGCCGGAGCGCCCGGAGCGGCGCCGCGGCTCGCGGGGCGCCGCCCGCCCGCCACCCTCGCTGCCCGGCTGGGTCGAGCCGGACGCGCTCGAGGACGACGGCCACTACGTGCCGCCGCCGCCGCCCCCGGTGCCGCGGGTCCGGTGGCGGACGGTGGCCGCGGTCGCGGCCGTCCTGCTCGGCCTGCTCGTGCTGTTCGCGCCCGGCGTCGTCGGGCTTCCGGACAGCCGCACCTACGGCGTCGCCGGCCTCGTGCTGCTGGGGGGCGGCGCCACGGCGCTGGTCTGGTGGATGCGCGACGGGGACGACGGCGGTCCGGACGACGGGGCCGTCGTCTAGCGCCGACGTCGGGTCAGGTGCCCGTCAGCGCGGCCCGGACCGCGCGATGGTCGCTGGCCGCGCCGGTGTCCACCACCTCGGCCGAGCGCACCGTCAGGCCCGGGTCGACGAACAGCGCGTCCAGGACGCGCCGCGGCGCGGCCGCCGGGAACGTGGGGCCGGGTGCCACGCCTGCACACCGTCGGCCAGGACCGCCCAGGCGGGCGAGCCGGGCTCGTCGTTGACGTCGGCGCCGAGCACGAGCGCGCCGGCGGGCAGGCGCGGCCCGCACCCGCCGGGCGCTGTCCAGCCGGGCCGCCGGGTCGAGGTCGAGGTGCGTGCAGGCCAGGACGAGCACCCCGCCGTCCACCTCGACGGTGGCGTGCACCGCGGCCCGCCGGTGCAGGCCGGGCCGGCGCGGCAGGCCGCAGCGGTGCCGACGGCGCGCAGCCGCCGCACCCGCGGGCCGGCCAGCAGCAGGGTGCCGCAGGCGCGGTCGCGGGTGAGCGCGCGCAGCCCGGCGCGGCGGGCCAGCCGGGCCCGCGACGTGCGCCAGCCCAGCAGCCGCGGCGCCTCCTGCACGCAGACGAGGTCGGGTCGAGCGTCGCGCAGCGCGGCCGCGACACCCCGACCGCGTCGTCCCGCAGCGAGCGGACGTTCCAGGTGACGACGCGCAGCACGAGCGGTCAGCCGCGCGCGGGCTCAGGAGCTGCTCGCCGTGCACGGTGAAGCCGCTCAGCAGCGCTGCAGCTCCGAGCGGCGGTCGTCCTCGTCGCCGGCCCGGCGCCGCCGGGGCCGCAGCGCCGGGCGCGGCGGCGGCCGCGCGCTCCTGCGCGAGCGGGCCGCCGGTCCCGGGCTTGCGCACCCGCAGGGCCGCGAGCAGCGTGCGCGCGGTCGACCTCGACTGGCCGTCCGCGCGCCAGGCGTGCCGGCCGCAGGCGGGGCAGCTGTGCAGCGTGCAGCGCCGACGTGCCCTGCTCCACCCCGATGCTCGGTCATCGCCCGGCCGCAGCACGTGGGCTGTGCGTGCATCGCTCATGCACCCAGCAGTGACTCATCGACCGCCGAGACGCAACCCATGCCCGACATCTCACCCGTACGGACGGACGTCACGGCGCTCGGCGGGCCAGGTCGGCGGCGCCCGACGATGCCCGGCGTCGTTGCCGAGCTCGGCCAGCGCGGACCTCCGGCCGCCGGCCGGTGGCCGGCGCCGGTCAGCCGCTCGCGCGAAGCGCCTCGCGCGCCGGGGCGAGCAGCAGGTCGCCGGCGTCGGCGACCCCGCCGCCGACGCACGAACGCCCGCCGGGTCGAGCACCGCGGCGAGGTCGGCCAGGCCCTGGCCCGAGCCAGTCGCCCGACGCGCGGCGAAGCACTCCAGCGCCGCCGGGTCGCCCTCGCGGGCCGCCTGCGTGACCTCGACCGCCTCGATGCCCTCGGGCGCGCCGCCGCCGAGCTCGAGCAGCCGCGCGCCGTACGCCGCGCTGGACGTCGGCGATCTCGCGGGCCTCGTGCAGCAGCGCCCGGCCGCTGCAGTACTGCTCCCAGCAGCCGCGCTGGCCGCAGCCGCAGCGCCGGCCGTCCTCGCACGACCTGCATGTGGCCGAACTCGGCGCCGATGCCGTGCCGGCCGCGGTGCAGCGCGCCGTCGAGCACCACGCCGCCGCCGATGCCGGTGCCGACGGTGACGCACGACCAGGTGCGCCTCGCCGCGGCCCGGCGCCGAAGCGGTGCTCGGCCCAGGCGGCGGCGTTGCGCGTCGTTCTCCACGACCACCGGCAGCCCGACGCGCTCGGCGACCTCGTCGCGCAGCGGCTCGTCGCGCCAGGACAGGTTCGGCGCGAAGCAGCACCGGCGCGCGGTCGGCGGTCGACGAAGCCGGCCGCGCCGATGCCGACGGCCTCGACCTCGTGCGCCCGCCCGCAGCTCGGCGACGCACCGCCGCGATGACGTCCTCGACGTCGTGCGGGCGACGCCGACGGCGTCGGCCGGCGGGTGCGCGCCAGCACCGGCGCCGGCCTCGTCGACCAGCCCGGCGGCGACCTTGGTGCCGCCGACGTCCACGCCGATGGTCAGCGCCACGTCGTGCCCTCGGCTCGTCGACGTCGATGTGCTGCACGCCCGGGCGCCGGGCGGTCGCCGGCTCGGGCGCCGGGACGCGCCGCGCTGCGCAGCGCCGCGACGAGCGACGCCGGCCGCGTCGAGCAGGTGCTCGACCGTCTCCGGCCGGACGTGCCGCAGCAGCGCGATGGCCGGGCAGAGCGGGCAGCACCAGGCACTCCGGCGAGCCGGTCGCCAGGTGCTCGGCGTCGAGCAGCGCGGCCGCCGCGCGTGCGCGCCCAGTCCTCGGCGGCGGCGAACAGCCGGGCGGCCTCCTCGGCGCGGCCGACGCCGAGCGGCCCGGTCACGCGCCGGCCGCCGCAGCGCCACGCCACTGCGCCGGGTCGGGCTCGAAGCGCACCCGCAGCCGCCCGTCGGCGCAGCACCGCGCCGGCGACCATGCAGCGGCGCAGCAGCGCTCGGCAGCGCCAGCACCCGGCGGTGCCCCGCCGACGGTGACGACCAGCTCGTCGCCGGAGCGGCTCAGCTCGAGGTCGCTCGCGCCGGGCGAGCGGCAGCGCCAGCGACAGCTCGAAGCCGTCGGCCGTCGCGGCTCGACCTCGAGCAGCGTCGCGGCGCCGCGGCCGTCGCGCCGCCGGGTCGTCGTCGCCGTACAGCTCCTGGCCGAGGTCGGTCGAGCGCGGCCAGGCCCGACCGGCTCGCGCGGCCCGGTACGGCGACTCGCGCACCGGCAGCGCCGCCGGCGTCGGCGCGCACCGCCGGCGAGCTGCTCGGCCTGCGCGGCCGCCCAGCCGGCGAGGAACGGCTCGTCGGAGCCGGCCGGGAAGACCCGGTTGGCGACCAGGCGCGTCGACGCGGTAGCCGTACAGCGCGAGCGACGGTCAGCGTGCGCCGCGCCTCGGCGACCACGACCGCCTCCGGCGTGAGCACGACGCGCACCGAGGTCGACGGCGGCGGTCAGCAGCGCCCGCACCTCGGCAGCTCGCGGTGCAGCCGCTCGACCGCGTCGAACACGTCGTCGCGCGGCACGGCCGGGCCGGCGACCCGCGACAGCAGCGGGCGGACGGCCCGCAGCGCCCGGCGCTGCGCCGGGAACACCCGCTCGACGTACCAGGCAGCGCCTCCGGCAGCGCCAGCAGCCGCAGCGTCTCGCCGGTCGGCGCGCAGTCGACGACGACGAGGTCCCACGGCCCGACTCGTCACCTGCGCGCGCACCTCGAGCAGCGCGAGGACCTCCTCGGCGCCGGGCAGCACGGTGAGCTCCTCGGCCTGCAGCGCGTCGACGCCGGCCCGCTCCAGCACCGCGCGCAGGTAGCCCTGCACGTCGCGCCAGGTGCGCTCGAAGGCGGCCTGGGTGTCGACCTGCATGGCGTACAGCCCGGTGTCGACCTCGGTCGGGCTCGCCGGTCAGCGGCACCCCGAGGGCGTCGGCGAGCGAGTGGGCCGGGTCGGTCGACAGCACGAGCGTCTTGCGTCCCGCGCGCGGCGGCGGCGGCCGCGGTCGCGGCGGCGGTGGTCGTCTTGCCGACGCCGCCCTTGCCGGTGAACAGCAGGACGCGCACGCACTCCCGGGATCGGCGGACGGGCGACGCTACCCGAGCGGCCCAGCTGCTCGACGCGCTTCTTGAGCTCCTTCAGCGCCGCAGTCCATGATCATCTTCTCGGCCTTGCGCTTGAACATCGCCGAGCATCGGCATGCGCGATGTCGACCGTGCAGCGACGTAGCGTCACCTCGGTGCCGCCGCCGCCGCGGCGCCAGCGCGTACGAGCCGACCTGCGACGTCTGCACCGCGCTCGGGTGCCGACGAGCTGCCAGCGACGCCCGTCGGCGTTCCAGTCGTAGCGCGAGGACGTACTCGTCCTTGAGTCACGCCGGCGTCCATGACGAAGCGGGCCTGCGCGGGGCCGGCCGTCGGCGCCGGTCGTCGAGCACCTCGGCGCTCTTGATCTGCGCCGTTCCACTCCGGGTAGGCGTGCAGGTCGGCGATGACGGCCAGCACCTCCTCGCGGCGGCGCCGCGATGGTGATGGTCGAGCTGGTCCGGTCGGCCACGGGTCCTCCTGGGTGCGGTCCCGCAGGCTAGCGGCACCGCGGGCCGCCGGTCGCGCGGCCGTCAGGCGAGCAGCAGCGCCGCGAGCGCAGCGCGACCAGCAGCAGCGCGACGAGCACCACGGCGCAGGCCAGCGCCGGCCGCCGGCGCGCAGCTGCGGCTGACAGGTCGCCGACGACGGGCAGCACGAGCGCCGGGCGGGCGTCCCGCGACCGCAGCGCGCCGAGGAAGCCGCGCGCCGCAGGCCGGCGCAGGCGTCGAGCTCGACCAGGGCGTTGCGCGCGCCGCAGGCCGGGCACGGCCAGCCGGCCGGCAGGTCGCCGGCCGGCGCGGCCGGCTCGCGGCCGGGCCGGCGCAGCGGCGCGCCGGCGCGGGCCGGCGCCGGCGCGGGCGCGCGCCGGTGACCAGGCGGCACTGCGTGCACCACGGCGCGCCGGCGCGCACCGGCGCCGGCAGCGCGCGGGCAGCGCGCGCAGCTCCGGGGTCGCCGTCCGCCCGGCAGGTGTCGGCAGCGCCGCCGGCCGGCCTCGGCAGGTCGCCCCGCTCGCGGGCCCGTCGGCAGCAGCGGCCCGGCGGGTCGCTGCGCGATAGCGTGCGGCTCGGCCGTCGGTCACGAGGCGCTCCGCCGCACGCGCTCGAGGAGCCTCCCGTGCAGGAGTTCTCCACCCCCGCGCTGCTCGAGCTCGACCCGACGGCGCGCGCTGACTCGACGCGGTCGCGCCGGTCCGCGCAGCGAGGCCCCGACGCAGCGTGCTGTTCGCCCGCCGGGCCGGCGAGCGGTGGAGCGCCGGTCACCGCCAAGGAGTTCGCCGACCGAGGTCGCGCGCGCTGGCCGCCGGCCTGGTCGCCCGCGGCGTCCGGGCCGGCGACCGCGTCGGCGCTGATGAGCCGCACCCGCTACGAGTGGACGCTCGTGCGACTACGCGATCTGGACCGCCGGTGCCGTCACCGTGCCGATCTACGAGACGTCCTCCGCCGAGCAGGTGCAGTGGAACCTCGGCGACTCGCGGCGCCGTCGCCGTCGTCGTCGAGACGGCGGCGCACGCGGGCGCGCTCGACGAGGTCCGCGGCGAGCTGCCCGACCTGGCGCACGTCGTGGCAGATCGACGACGGCGGCCTCGACGAGCTCGTCGCGGCCGGCCGCGAGGTGCCCGAGCCGCGAGCTCGCCGAGCGGCGGGCCGGCGCTCACCCCCGAGAGCCTGGCGACGATCATCTACACCTCCGGCACGACCGGCCGGCCCAAGGGCTGCGAGCTCACCCACCGCAACCTGCTCGGCACCGGGCGCAGCGCGGGCACGTGCTGCCCGAGCTGTTCGACGGCACCGGCAGCCGACGCTGCTGTTCCTGCCGCTGGCGCACGTGTTCGCCCGCTTCGTGCAGGTCGCCTGCGTCGAGAGCCGGCGCCCGGATGGGCCACACCGCCGACATCAAGAACCTGCTGCGCCGACCTGCGGAGCTTCCGGCCGACGTTCCTGCTGTCGGTGCCGCGCGTGTTCGAGAAGGTCTACAACAGCGCCAGGCAGCAAGGCGCACGGCGACGGCAAGGGCGCGATCTTCGACGCGCCGAGCGCACCGCGATCGCCTACAGCGAGGCGCTCGGACACGCGGCGGCGCCGGCCTCGCCGCTGCGCCTGCAGCACGCGCTGTTCGACCGGCTGGTCTACGGCAAGCTGCGGGCCGCGATGGGCGGGCAGGTCGCGTACGCGGTCTCCGGCGGCGCGCCGCTCGGCGCCCGGCTCGGGCCACTTCTTCCGCGGCATCGGCGTCACGATCCTCGAGGGCTACGGCCTCACCGAGACGAGCGCCGCCGAGCACCGTCAACACCCCCGACGCAGCTGCAGGATCGGCACGGTCGGCCGGCCGCTCGCCCGGCGTCACCGATCCGCATCGCCGACGACGGCGAGATCCTCATGTCGCGGCGACCACGTCTTCCGCGGCTACTGGCACAACGACGCAGGCCACGGCCGAGATCGTGCGCGACGGCTGGTTCCACACCGGCGACATCGGCGAGCTCGACGACGACGGCTTCCTGCGCGATCACCGGCCGCAAGAAGGAGATCATCGTCACCGCCGGCGGCAAGAACGTCGCGCCGGCCGTGCTCGAGGACCGGCTGCGCGCCCACCCGCTGGTCAGCCAGTGCATGGTCGTCGGCGACCAGAAGCCGTTCATCGCCTGCCTCGTCACGCTCGACCCCGAGGCGCTGTCGGTCCGTGGCTGACGCGCCGGCAGGGCCGGCACGGACACCGCCGGTCGCCGACCTCGTCGACGACCCCGAGCTGCGCGCCGAGCTGCAGCAGGCCGTCGACGAGGCCAACCGCGCGGTGTCGCAGGCCGAGGCGATCCGCCAGTTCGCGGTCCTGCCGGTCGACTGGACCGAGGAGGGCGGCCAGCTCACGCCGTCGCTCAAGCTCAAGCGCGGCGGTCGTCATGGCGGAGTTCGGCGACGAGGTCGACGGCCTCTACGCCGGCCGCGCTCGCCGGCGGCTCGGGGCGACAGGCCGGCGCCGGCAGGCAGCCTGGGACGCGGCGCCGGTCCGCGCCCGCCCGAGCGACGCCGGTGACCGTCCTGCTCGCCCCGGGCCTCGTCGTCGACTTCGGGCGGGTGCGCGCCGTCGGCGGCTTCGACCTGTCGGTCGGCGCCGGCACGCTCCGTCGCGCTCGTCGGGCGCAACGGCGCCGGCAAGTCCACCACGATGCGGGTGCTGGCCGGCGTCCTGCCGCCCGAGCGCGCGGCCGGGTGCGTCGTCGCCGGGCGTCGACGCCGCGCGCGACCCGGCCGGGGTGCGGGCCGCCGTCGGCTACTGCCCGGACGTCGGCGGCCTGGTCCCGCGGGCGACCGCCGTGGGAGCACCTGCAGCTGGCCGCCCGGCTGCGCGGCCTGCCGCCGGCTGGCAGAGCCGCGCCGCACGCGCTGCTCGAGCGCTTCGACCTCGCCGGGGCCGCCGACCGCATGACGGCCGGCTTCTCGCACGGCATGAGCCGGCGGCTGTCGGTGCTGCTCGCCGCCTTCGCCGAGCCCGCCGCTGCTGCTGCTCGACGAGCCGTTCGACGGCGTCGACCCGCTCGGCGTCGACGTCGACGCTCGAGCTCGTCGCCGAGGCCCGCGAGCGCGGGCGCCGCCGTCCTGGTCAGCACCCACCTGCTGCCGCTCGCGGTGCAGGCCTGCGAGGAGGCCGTCGTGCTGCGCGGCGGCGTCGTCGTCGGCGCCGCGCCGACCGCCGAGCTCGGCGGCGCCGAGCGGGCAGCGCGCGCTACCGGGCGCTGCTGGCGTGACCGCGGCGCGCCCGGCCGGCCAGGCTGCGGGCCGCTGCTGGCCGCTGCGCTGGCAGATGGTGCGCGCGCCCGGCGCACGCCGGGTCGCCGGCCTGCTCGGCGCCGTGCCGTGCTGGCTGGCTGCTCGGGCTGTGCCTGTCGCATCGGCCGGCGCGCTCGACGTCGCCGGTGCTGGCGACGGCGATCGAGGTCGCCCCGGCAGCGTCTACCTCGGCTTCGGCGCTGCTGGCGCTCGTCGCCCCGCTCACCGCCGGCGGCGGCAGCGACGTCGTGCCCGCCCGAGCAGCTCGTCGCCTTCCCGGTCCGCCCGGCCACGCACTTCCTCGGCGGCCTGCGTGCTCGCCCCGCTCAACCTGGTCTGGGTCGTCCAGCTGCTGGTCCTGGCGGCCGTCACCGCCTGCCTGACGCTCGGCGGCGGCCTGCTGCCCGGGGCTGCTGACGACCGCTGCTGTACGTCGCCGCCGTCACCGTCGCTGGGCCAGGCGCTCGCCTGGGCGGTCGTCGGGCCTGCGCCAGCCTCGCGCGCCGGCCGCGCCGCGCTCGCGCGCCGCGGCCGCCCTGGTGCTGCTGGCCGGGCGCGCTGGTGGTGCGCGACCGGCGCGGCGCGGCCTCGGCGCTCGGCGCCGCGCCCGCTCGCGCGGTCGTCGCGGGCGGTCATCGCCGGCGGCGACGGCGACCTCGCGCGCTGTGGGCGGCGACCACCGCCGTGCTGCTCGCCGGCGCCGTCGCTCGCGCGCTCGCGCTCGGCGCTGGCGCCTGCGCGCCTGGGCGCTGCGCCGCCCGGCGGCGCCGCGCCGGGCGGCGCAGCGGCCGCCGCCGCCGCGCGCCCGCGCGCGTCGGCCGCTCGCGCGAGCTGGTCGCCGTCGACCGGGCCAGCGTCTGGCGGGCACCGGCGCTGCGCCGCGGCGCCGTCGTGCTGGCGCTGCTGCCCGGGCTGCTCGCCGCCGGCGCGCAGCTGCCCTGGTCCTCGCTGGTCGGTGCTGCCCGGGCCTGGTCGCGGCCGGCGCCGGCGCTGCTGTTCGGCGTCAACGCCTTCTGCCTCGACGGCCCGGGCGCGCTGTGGCTCGCCTCGCTGCCGCGACCCGCCGGCCCTGGTCGCCGCGCGCCAAGTGCCTCGTGCTGACCGAGACGGTGCTCGGCGCCGTCGTCGCTGGCGGCGGTCGCCGGCGCGTCGCGCAGCCCGGGCGCGCCGACGTCGCGCCGAGCTCGCCGCCGTCGGCGTCCGTCGGTCGTCGCCTGCACGGCCGTGGTCGTGGCGCCGCGGCCCTGGCGCACGTCGCTGCGCTCGCCCGCACCGCGCCGACCTGCACGGGCCGCGCGACGCGGTCGCGCCGCCCGGCGCGCTGGCCGCTCGCCAGCCTGCGGCTCGCCGTGCCGGTCACGCTGACCGGCCTGGTGCTCAGCACCGCCGGCGCACTCCGGCCCCTGGCCGGCTGCCGCTGCTGCTCGGGGCGGCCGGTGACCGCGGCCGCGGGGCTGGCGCTGCAGCGCTCGCTGCGCCGCTGGGACGACCCGGGGGTGCGGGCCCGGGTCGGCGAGGCGGTCGCGCGCGCGGCTAGGCCGCCGGTCCCCGGCGAGCAGGCCGCGCAGCCGGCCGGCGAGCACGTCCCAGCGCCACTCCCGCTCGACCCACGCCCGGCCGGCCGCGCCCATCGCCCGCGCCCGCTCCGGGTCGGCGAGCAGGTCGGCCACCGCGTCGGTGACCTCGGCCGTACGCGGTGCCGTCGACGACGCGTGCCGGTCTCGCCCTCGAGCACGGCGTCCGGCGACCCGCCGGAGCGGCCGGCGACGACCGGCAGCCCGGTGGCCGACGCCTCGAGGAAGACGATGCCGAGGCCCTCGACCTCGAGCCCGCCGCGGCGGGTGCGGCACGGCATGGCGAAGACGTCGCCGGCGTCGTAGTGCGCCGGCAGCTCCTCCCACGGCACGCGAGCCGGTCGAGCACGACGTCGTCGCGCGACGCCGTGCTCGGCGGCCAGCCGGCGCAGCCGCGGCGGTCCGGGCCGCCGCCGACGAGCAGCAGCGCGGTGCCGGGCACCCGCCGCGCGCAGCTCGGGCAGCGCGCGCGACGAGCACGTCCTGGCCCTTGCGCGGCACCAGCCGGGAGACGCAGACGACGACCGGCCGGTCCGCCAGCCCGTGCCGCCGCCGGACCTGCGTCGCCGCCGGCGCCCGGGCGGAACACCGCGGTGTCCACCCCGCTCGGCAGCTGCTCGAGCGCGCGCGTGCGGGCCGAGCGCGGGCGCCAGCCGGCGGCGGGTGTAGTCGCCGAGGTAGGTCACGACGTCGACGTCGCGGCCGATCCGGCGCAGCACCTGCCGGGCGCCGGGCAGCAGCGCCCAGCCGACCTCGTGCCCGTGCGTCGAGGCGACCGCGCGCGCCAGGCCCGAGCGGCCGCGCGAGCAGGCCGAGCGGCGCCGCCGCGCCGAACCACACCCGGTCGCAGCCCTCGGCGCGCGGCGACCGCGCGGGCGCGGCGCAGCACGTCCGGCACCGGCAGCATGAGCGACGTCGGGGTGGCGCACGACCGGGAACGGCTGCGCGCGCGTCGAACGCCGCCGCGCCCCGCCAGGCCGGCGCGTAGACGACGACCTCGTCCGCCGGGCTGGCGCACGGCGAGCGCGTGCGACGAACGCCTGGATGCCGCCGGGCCGCGGCGGGAAGTCGTTGGTGACGACGAGCGTCCTCACCGGGCGCCTCCGCGGCCGCTCCGCACTCGCGCACGCGAGCGCCAGCCGCTCGGTGGTGCTGGGGTGGCGTGGCGAACAGCGCGTACGCCAGCGGGTGCGGTCGAGGTCGCGACAGGTTCGTCAGCGGCGAGCCGCCGCTCGCGGGTCGACGAAGGTCGCCGACGGTCGCCGGTCAGCTCGCAGCGCGTGCACGTCGGCGCGCGCCTCGACCCGGCGCGACACCAGGTTGCCGCCGGGCGCGACGACGCAGCGAGCCGACCGCGACGAGCGCGAGCACGCAGCGGGCACCACCCGGGGGTCGCCGCACGCCGTCGGCGCCGCTGCGGCGCAGCAGCCGGCGCGCCACGCAGCAGCAGCGGCGAGCAGCGCACACCGCGGCCGCCGCGCCGAGCGCGCCGAGCAGCGTGCCGACGAGCACGTCGTCGCTCCTCGGCGTGGCCGAGCTCGTGGGCGACGACCAGCGCGACCTCCTCGGGCGTCGCGCCTCGACAGCAGGGTGTCGTACAGGACGACGCGACGGGTGCGCGCCGAAGCCGCTGACGTAGGCGTTGAGCGCGGTGGTGCGGCGCGAGGCGTCGGCGACCAGCACGTCGTCGACGGCGACGCCGTCGCGCTCGGCCAGCGCCAGCAGCTCCGTCGCGCAGCGGCCCGGCCGGCAGCGGCGGAAGTCGTTGAACACCGGCTCGACGACGACCGGGTAGACGAACGAGCCGGCCACGACCAGCGCCGGCGACGACGCCGCGCCCCACGCCCACCAGGTGCGCGGCGACCGCCGGGCGAGCCCGACCAGCGGCGAGCAGCGCCAGCGCGGCCAGGCCGGCGTCGACGAGCACGCCGCGCACGACGTCGAGCGCCAGGAGCCCCAGGTCTGGGTCGACAGGCCGTACGTCGCGCAGGACGGTCTCGCTGCGCACGTCGCAGCGGCAGGGTCGCCGAGCCGGCCGAGCGACCGTGACCGCGAGCGTGCCGAGCACGCACCTGCCAGACCCACCCGCCGCCGAGCGGCCGCGCGACCGCGCCGACCAGCCGGCGCGCCGGCCGGGTCAGCCCGAGCACGGCGGCGACCACGAGGCCCGAGCACCAGCGAGGCGTACGACGGTCGGGCGCAGCGCGTCGTGGAAGGCCTCCTCGCGGGCGAGCTGGGCCGCGGTGAAGTCGCGCGGCGACGTCGACCACCGGTCGGCGCCGGGCAGCGACGTCCACGGCACGGCGACCAGCGCAGGGCGACCAGCGAGCAGCACCAGCAGCAGGCCGGGACGGCCGGGGCGCGGCGGCTCACGCCAGCGGCGCCGCAGCCCGGCGCGCCAGTCCGCGGTCAGCGCCGGCGGGCTGGTGCCCAGGTCGCGCACCGAGCGCCTGCTCCACCGCGCCGGGCGCCGGCGTCGCGCCGCCCGCCGAGGTCGCGGTACAGCGCCGGACCCGCTCCTCCCCGTACTCGTCGTCAGCAGGCGGACGCCAGCCAGGCCTGCCCGTACGCCGCGACGAGCCCGGGCTGCACCGCTCGAAGTCGGTCGTCGTCGGGCAGCGCCGCCGGCAGCCGGCCGGCCCGGACCTCCTCGGCCAGCTCGGCCGCGGCTCGTGCGACCGGCAGGCCGGAGTCCCGGTAGCCGACGAGGTCGGCGAGCCCTCGGCCAGCCAGCGCGGCACGCCGGGCCCGGTCGCGCGGCAGTGGCCACGTGCGTCACCTCGTGCGTGAGCACCACCTGCCGGCCGACCTCGCTCAGCCGGCCGAGCGCAACCGGGTCGAGAACCACCCGGCCGGCACTGCCCCGCTGGTCCGGCAGGGTGACCGCGGCGAGCCCGTCGAGGCGGCCGCCGGGGACCAGGTCTGCCAGCCCCGCGGCGTCCCCGGGGACCAGCACGACGACCCGCTGCGACCAGCCCGGCCCCCAGGACGCCCGTACGCGGTCGACGGCCGTGTCGGTCTGCGCCGCCACCTGACGCAGCACCGGCAGCACGGCCGGCCTGCCGAGCACGAGCGACTGCCGCCCACGGACGACGGCGACCGGACCGGTGTCCCACAGCTGCCGGCCGGCGTCCTCGGCGACGTACCAGCGGCCGTCGCGCCGGACGAAGCCCAGCGGCTGGTCCACCTCCACCGGAGCGCCGTCGAGCCCGTCGAGCGCCACGGCCAGCACGACCGGGGGCGACCACCGGGCCGGGCCCTCGGCGTCCCGGGACCCGTCGCTCCCGGCCGGGCAGCTCGCGCCGTCCCCGGCAGCACCGCCCAGCCGGTAGGCCCAGCTCGCCAGTGGCACCGCGGCCAGCGCGTCGAAGACCCGGGCCTGCCGGGCCCGCAGGTCGGGCTGCGACGGGTCGATCCCGGCCAGGAACGCACCGCGGTCCCGGGTGAGGACCGCCCGGGACCGCTCGGCGAGCAGCACCGTCACCGCCGACCGGCAGGCCGCGCCGGCCCGCTCGGCGGTTTCCCCGCGGGCCTGGGCAGCCGGTGCCGCTGACCCGAGGGGCCCGGTCCCGGCCCCGCCGCCGGCCCCGCTCCCGGCGCCGACCAGGACCGCTCCGGCCACCGCCGGCCCGATCAGCAGGGCGGCGAGCCCGCGGACCGCGGCCGGCGCGCGGACGCCCCGGATCACTGCGACGGGCACGCCGCCGATCGTACGGGCGCGGCGGTCAGGAGGCGGCCGAGCGCGGCACCGGGCCGCCCGGCGGGCCGAGCGGGACGAGCCGCAGCCGGGGCACCAGCCCGCTGTCGGCGAGCACGTCGAGCGCACGGCGCTCGGTGTCGTCGACCTCGCGTGCCGGGCCACCGGCGCCCAGCAGCACGGTCACGACACAGTCGCCGCAGGCCAGGTCGCGCACGGCGCACTCGTCGCAGTCGATGAGCATCGAACCTCCACAGGTCGGCGCCGGGGCGAGCCCGGCCCGGCCGACGCTAGGGACGGGGTCCGACAGATCCGGCTCGGGCCGGTCAGGTGCGGCCGAGCAGGCGCAGCAGCGCCGCGGAGGGCACCGGGTGGGCGCCGCAGGCCCGCACGCCGTCGGCGACCTCCCGGTCGCTGGACACCACGACGACCGGGCGACCCGGTGGTTCGTGCCGGGCCAGTGTCCGGAGGACGTCGTCGGCGGTCTCGCCGGTCCGGCTGAACAGCAGCCGCACGCCGCGCGGCGCAGGCGGCCGCCAGCGGCGCCACCCGGTCGGTGCCGTCGAAGACCACCGTCACCTCGGCGCCGGTGCGCGCCGCGAGCGCCCCGAGCCCGGCACAGCAGCCGGCCGCGCTGGACCTCGAGAGCGAGCTCGCCGTACCCGCCCTTGGTGACGTTGTAGCCGTCGACCAGCAGGTGGACCATCGGCACGGTGAGCAGCGCGTCGAGCAGCGCGGGGTCGTCGGCGGCCCGCCCGCGCGGCGGCGGGCCGTCCCCCGCGCCCGGCAGCGTAGTCGGCGGCCGAGCGCGTCGGCCGGCCGGCCGTCCGCCGGCGCCAGCGCGAGCTCGCGCCGCAGCCCGGTGGCGGCGCCGAGCAGCGCGTCGAGCAGGACCCGCAGCCGCAGCTCGTCGACCGACCGGCCCTCGCGTGCCGCCGAGCGGCCGGCCTCGAGCGCCGCTCGGCGTCCACCAGCGCGTGCTGGGCCAGCCGCAGCTGCTCCGCCGCCTGCGGCCCGGGCGGCCGCCAGCGCCGCGCGCTCCTGGGCGAGCGCCTGCTCGGCGGCCCGCTGCGCGGCCTCCGCCCGCCCGGCCCGGTCCCCCAGCTCGCGCACCCGGCGCCGCACGACGGCCACCTCCGCGCGCGGCCTCGCCGGCCTCCCGGCGCAGCCGCTCGACCTCGGCCCGGCCCTGCGCCCGCAGCGCCTCCAGCTGCTCGGTGAGGCGGCGCACCGCGTCGATCTCGACGGCGCCCGCTGCCTCGTCCGCGCGCTCGGCGAGCCTCGCGCCCACCTGCGCCACCCGCTCCTCGCCACCCCGCGGAGCGCAGGACGTACGCCGCAGCGGCCAGGTCCTCGGGCGGCGCCGCCGGCAGCTCGGTCCCGCTGTCGAGCGCGGCGGCGAGGTCCGGCAACCGCCGCGCGGAGCCCGTCGGCGACCCGCTGGCGGAACGCCACGTCGGCCTCGAGCGCCGCCGCGAGCGGGACGGCCGCCAGGCGGGCCCGCTTGCCGGGCGTGAACCGGGCGAACGGCCGCAGCGACGCCGGCACCTGGTCGGCGGGCAGGGCGCCCAGCCGCTCGGCGGCCAGGGCGACGACGCGGGCCCGGACCGCCGCGGGCAGCGGGCCTGCCCGCTCCGGAGCCGGCCTCGCCGTCAGCGTCGTCCTGGGGGCCGGTCACCTCGCGACGGTAGTCATGCGTCGGGCCGGGCGACGACCTCGACCTGGTCGACCGCCCCGCACCACCGGCAGATGACGTGCTCGGCGTCGTCGACGAGCACCTCGCGCTCCTCGACGACCTGCGCGGCCGGACAGGTCGACGTGGACGTACTCCTGCGCGCGGATCGCCCGCGTGACGTCGAAGCGCGTCAGGTTGCCGCACTGCGCGCAGCGCCACCGGGTGTCGGGGCCGGGCTGGGCGACGGGCACCCGGGCAGGCTATCCGCGGCGGGAGCGGCGGGCAGCGTCCCCGGTCCCGGCGGCGGCGCCGCGACCGTCCTGTCGGACGGCCGGCGGCGCGCCGCGACCGTCCTGTCGGAGGGCAGCCCTAGCGTCCCCGCCATGCTCGCCGGCCCGCCTCCGCCCGTCCTGCACCCGACGACCGCCGTGCCGTCGCCGCCGCCCCGGGCTGTCCCCACGCGCCGGCCTTCCGCCCGCTCGCCTCCTCCCCGGACGCCCGGGCCGGCCTGCCGGTGCAGGCGACGCTTCGACGAGCTCGGCACGCCCGCTGCGCGAGATCACCTTCGTCGTCGTCGACCTCGAGACCACCGGGCGGCTCGGCGCAGTGCCTGCGAGATCACCGAGATCGGCGCGGTGAAGGTGCGCGGCGGCGAGGTGCTCGGCGAGTTCCAGACGCTGGTCAACCCGGGCGGCGCCATCCCGCCGTTCATCGCGGTGCTCACCGGCATCACCGACGCCATGGTCGCCGGCGCCCCCGACCTCGACCGGCGCTGCCGGCCTTCCTGGAGTTCAGCCGCGGCGCCGTGCTGGTCGCCCACAACGCGCCCGTTCGACCTCGGCTTCCTGCGAGGCGGGCTGCGAGCGGCTCGGGCTGCCGTGGCCGGCGCCACGACTCGCGTCGACACCGCCCGGCTCGCCCGCCGCGTGCTGACCCGCGACGAGGCGCCCAACTGCAAGCTGGCCACCCTCGCCCGGCTGTTCCGCGCCGACGACCGAGCCCGTGCCACCGGGCGCTGGCCGACGCCCGGGCCACCGTCGACGTGCTGCACGGGCTGCATCGCCCGGCTCGGCGGGCTCGGCGTGCACAGCCTCGAGGAGCTGCGCACCTTCTCCGGCCAGGTCAGCCCGCGCAGCGCCGCAAGCGCCACCTCGCCGACGCGCTGCCGCGCCTGCCCGGGCGTCTACCTGTTCCGCGACGCGCAGGACCGGGTGCTCTACGTCGGCAAGAGCGTCGACCTGCGCAGCCGGGTCCGGCAGTACTTCACCGCCAGCGAGACACCGCACCCGGATGGCCGAGATGGTCGCCGTGCGCCGAGCGGGTCGACCCGGTCGTCTGCGCGCACGCCGCTCGAGGCCGAGGTGCGCGAGCTGCGGCTGATCGCCGAGCACCGCCCGCGCTACAACCGCCGCAGCACGCTTCCCCGAGCGGGCGCGTGTGGGTCAAGCTCACGGTCGAGGCGTTCCCGCGGCTGTCGCTGGTGCGCAAGGTCGCTCGACGACGGCGCCGCCTACCTCGGGCCGTTCGGCCGCACGCGCGACCGCCGAGCTGGCGCGTCGCCGCGGTCCACGAGGCGCTGCCGCTGCGCCAGTGCACCGGCCGGCTGAGCGTCCGCGACGCCGTCGGCGGCCTGCGTGCTGGCCGAGATGGGCCGGTGCGGCGCGCCGTGCCTGGGCGCGGACGCGGCGGCGAGATCCGGCGAGGCCTACGCCGCGCACGCCGACGGCCTTCCGCGCGCGCCGTCGCGCGCCGACCCGGCCGCCGTCGTGCGAGGCGCTCACCGCGCGGATCGCCGCGCTCGCCGCCGACGAGCGCTTCGAGGACGCCGCGGCGCCAGCGCGACCGGCTGGCGGCCTTCGTGCGCGCCGCCGCCCGGCTGCAGCGGCTGCACCGCGCTCACCGACGTGCCCGCAGCTCGTCGCCGGCCCGGCCGACCGCCGACCTCGGGCTGGGAGCTCGCGGTCGTGCGGCGCGGCCGGCTCGTCGCCGCCGGCACCGTCCCGCGCGGCGCCCACCCGGCCCCTACGTCGACGCGCTGCTCGCGACCGCCGAGACCGTCCTGCCCGGCCCCGGGCCGCTGCCGGCCGCGACCGCGGAGGAGGTCGAGTGCGTGCTGCGCTGGCTCGAGCCGCCCGGCACGCGGCTGGTCCGGCTCGACGGCACGTGGGCCTCCCCGGTGCGGGGCGCCGGCGGCCACCGCGGCTGGCTCGAGGCGGCGCAGGACGGCCCGCGCCGCCGCCCGCCCTTCGACGACCGCCGCGGCGCTGCGCCCGGTCGGCCCGACCGGCCCGGGCCGGCGCGTGACGCAGCCGGTCGGCGGGTGTGCACGGCGCGCCGGCAGGGGAGGATGCCGAGCGTGATCACCGCCATCGTCATGATCAATGCCGCCGTCGACCGATCCCCGAGGTCGCCCAGCGCATCGCCGACCTCGAGGGGGTGAGCGAGGTCTACTCGGTCGCCGGCGACGTCGACCTCGTCGCGCTCGTCCGGGTCCGCCGCCACGAGGAGCTCGCACGACGTCATCGCCGGCCGGCTCAACAAGGTCGACGGGCGTGCGGCGACCGCAGACCCTCATCGCCTTCCAGGCCTACAGCACGGCACGACCTCGAGGCGACCTTCTCCCTGGGGATCGAGCCGTGACGCCCGCGCCAGTTCGCGCGGAGGTGGGTCGGGCGGCGAGTTCGTCCGGCAGCCCAACCGCTTCACCGACCGCATCACCGCCGACGGCAGCAGCGGCTACCCGGTCGAGGCCGGCCGCTACGTGCTGTACGTCTGCCTGGCCTGCCCGTGGGCGCACCGGTCGGTCATCGTCCGCTCGCCTGCTCGGCCTGCGAGGACGCGCTCGCCGCTGCGCGTCGTCGACCCGCTCCGCGACGAGCGGGGCTGGCGCTTCACCCTCGACGAGGGCGGCGTCGACCCGGTCACCGGTGCGTCGTACGTCATGGAGCTCTACCGGCGCTCGCGACCCGCGACTTCGAGGGCCGCGCCACGGTCCCGTTCCTGTGGGACACCCGCACCGAGCGGATCGTCACCAACGACTACCCGCAGATCACCCTCGACCTGTCGACCGAGTGGACCGCGCTGCACGCGCCCGGCGCGCCCGACCTCTACCCCGAGCACCTGCGCGAGGCCATCGACGACATGGCCGAGCCCAACTTCCACGCCGTCAACAACGGCGTCTACAAGGCCGGCTTCGCCACCACGCCAGGAGGCGTACGAGCAGGCGTACGACGCGCTGTTCGCCCGGCTGCACGAGCTCGACGAGCTCGCTGGCGAGCCAGCGCTACCTCGTCGGCGGCCAGCTCACCGAGGCCGACGTGCGGCTCTACACCACGCTCGTCCGCTTCGACGCCGCCTACCACGGCCACTTCAAGTGCAACGAGCGCAAGCTGACCGAGTTCGCCGCACCTGTGGGCCTACGCCCGCGACCTGTACGCAGACGCCCGGGCTTCGGCGACACGACCGACTTCGACGCACATCAAGGCGCACTACTACGGCACGCACCGACGATCAACCCGACCGGCATCGTCCCCAAGGGGCCGGACCTGTCCGGCTGGTCGGTGCCGCACGGCCGCGACCAGCTGGCCTGACCGCGCCTCAGCCGGCGGCCGGCGCCAGCACCACCGAGACCGCGGCCGCCCGGGTCGCCGCGTCCGTGCCGGCGGACACGGCCGGCGCGGAGCCGGCTCGCGCGGACCGGTCGTCGTCCGCGGACGCGCCGGTGACGTAGCCGTTGCCCGTCCCGTACACGACCGACCGGGCCTGCAGCCCGGGCGGGGTCGTCCAGGACGTCGTCGCCGAGGACTTGTCGGACCACATCCGCACGACCCAGCCGCCGTCGGCGGGCACCGCCACCGCCGGGGCGGTGTGCGTGGTCGTCAGCGCGCTGTCCGCCGAGGCGGCGACGCCGACGACCGGCGCGGAGGTCGACGTCCCCCGGTAGGCGAGCAGCTGCGAGACCGACTTGCCGCTGCTGCCGAGCGTGACCGTCACCGTGCCGGCGGCGAGGTCCCCGGCGGTGGCGACCCGCGACCAGACGACCATCAGGGCGGTGCCGTAGGGCTGGCGGGCGATCTCGGTCCAGCCGGCCGGCGGTGCGGGGTTGCTCGTGGCCGAGGACGTGCTGACCCCGAGCAGGAGCGCGTCGCCGGGCTGCGCGCCGCCGGGCACCGGCACCTTGACGGTCGCGGCCGTGCTGCTGAGCGTCGTGGCGCCGCGGAACGCGATCGGCGAGGCGAGCGGGGCGGGCACGGTCACCTGGCGGGTGACCGAGGCCCTCGCGCCGGCGTCGTCGGTGACCGTCAGCGTCACGGCGTACGTGCCGGGCCCCGGGAAGGCGTGGCCGATCCGCGGCCCCTCGCCGGTCGTGCCGTCGCCGAACGACCAGGCCCAGCCCACCACCCTGCCGTCCGGGTCCGTCGAGCCGGAGCCGTCCAGCGTGCACTCGGCGTCGCAGGACGAGCTGAACGACGCGGTCGGCGGCAGGTTCGGGCGGACCGTGGCTGTCGCCGTCCGGGTGGTGCTCCCCTGCGCCCCGTAGGCGTCGGTCACGGTGAGGGTGACCGGGTAGCTGCCGGCCGCCGGGTAGTCGTGCACCGCGGTGGCACCGGTGCTGCTGGTCCCGTCGCCCCAGGTCCAGGTGTAGCCGGTCAGCGGTCCCTCGGCGTCGGCCGAGGCGGACCCGTCCGCGGTGCAGCGCAGGTCCGTGCAGCTGACCGTGGCGGCGGCCACCGGCGCCGTGTTGGTGGGGCCGAGGAACAGCACCCGGCCGCGCCAGTCGACGCCGGTGCTCGCCGGCCCGCTGACGACCCTGGGGGCGCCGACCAGCCGGCTGCCGTCGAAGCCGACGACCTGCAGGTTCCCGTCGGCCCGGGTCACGTAGTACAGGGAGCTCCCGGACAGGAACGCCCCGGTGACGTCCGGGAGGCTGACCCCGGTCAGCTGGGTGCGCTCCCAGGACAGGATGCCGCTGTCCGGGTCGAACGACCGGACGTACACGGCGCTGTCGCGGTACAGGGTGTAGAACAGCCGGCCGGCGCCGTCGGAGAACATCGAGGTGACGTTGGTCAGCTCGGTGTAGAAGCGCGGCTTGGCGCCGCGGTAGGTGTTGCCGGACCCGGTGTTGACGTCCGCCCAGTACGGGTCGTTGTACGGGTCGACGGCCGTCTCGACGCCCCAGGTGCCGCCGCTGAGCTGCCGCCGGTACAGGCCCGCGTCGGTGCGGCCGTAGAACAGGGTGTTGCCGACCACGACAGCGCCGCGCAGCGAACCCGGGTCCGCGATCCCCGGGACCGGGACGGCCGGGCCGGCGCTGACGCCGTCGAAGGACCGGGCGGTCAGCGCGGCGCCGGCCACCGGGGCCGCTGCGCCGCCGGGCACCAGCAGCTCGAACGCGGAGACCACCGGGTTCTCGACGCCGTGCAGGAAGGCGATGTCGACGCTGCCGTCGCTGGTCACCGTCCAGCTGCGCATCGTGCCGGTCTGGCTGCCCGCGATCGCCGCGATGTCGAACGCCGCGGCCCGCACGGCTCCCTCGATCGTGATGTCGAAGGTGCGGGTGCCCGGCGTCGGGGTGCATCCGCAGCGGTTGGCGAAGAACATCCGGACCTCGACCTCGGTGCCGGCCGGCACCGGGAACTGCCACTGCATCTCGGCGCCGTCGCCGCGCACGCCCGGGTCCCACCGCTCGTCGTCGAAGACCGAGGCCGGGGTGCCGGCCGGAACGCTGGCGTCCCGCCGCAGGACGGGCGAGCCGTAGCTGCCGATCACTGATCCCGCCGAGCGCAGCGGCGACGTGGCGCCGAGGTCGGCCGCCCAGTCCGGGCCGGTGTCGGTGGACTGCAGCAGCGGCCCGCCGACGTTGACCCGGTGCAGCACGCCGTGCGGCGTCGCCGCCGGGGTGCCCACGCTGAGCAGCTGGCCGGGCAGGGTCGGCACGGTCAGCGGAACCCGGGGCTGCCCGCCGGACAGCGGGAAGAAGGCGACCCGGGAGCGCCGGTACTGCTTGTTGCCGATGAAGGCCGTGTCGCTGCCGACCCACAGGCCTGCGGGCGTGGCGTACAGGCTGTACGCGCCGGCGCCGCGCGGGTGGCGGCCGGGGTTCCAGGCCAGCGGCAGCCCGTTGGCGGGGTCGAGCGCGGCGAGGCCCGGGCGCGGCACGGCCCCCGGACCGGCGTTGTCCAGCCCGTACCCGTTGTTCAGCCAGCGCTGGTGACCGCCGACGTACACCGCCTGGCCGGTCACGGCGACCGACAGGATCGAGTCCTTGCCGGTGTAGGCGACCCAGGTCGGCTGCACGTCCGCGCCGGTGGCGTTGCTCTCCCAGCGCGCCGCGGCGTCGCAGAGCGCGTCCTCGGTCCCGTAGCCGCCCGTGTTGCCGAGCACGAAGTAGCTGCCGTCGGGCGAGAACTCGACGTCCCGCACGTAGGAGTCGTGGATGGTGCTGCTGCAGGCCGCGGACAGCCGGGTGGTGTTCCAGTCCCGCAGCGTGGCGGTGGCTCCGGTGAGGTTCCACAGCGCCATCTGGTCGTGGGGGGCGCCGTCGACCCGCTTGAAGTTGCCGATGGCGACGAGGGTGCTGCCGTCCGGCGAGATGTCGATCTTGTCGACGCCGACCGGCGCCTTGACGGTTCCTGGCGGCGAGGTCGGCGTCCAGTTGTGGTTGACCGTCACGGAGCTGGTGAGGAACGGGTCGACGGCGCCGGTGCCGGCGTTCAGGGTGACCAGGCCGCCGCGCGGGAGGCCGCCCACCTTGGTGAACGCGCCGCCGACGAACAGCCGGTCGCCCGAGCGCTGAAGGGTCTTGACGATGTTGACGTCGAACGTGGGGGCGTGGAACCCCGGGACACGCGAGCCGTCCGCGACGTTCAGCAGGACCAGGGCGCGCGCGCTGGCCCCCCGGGAGTTCTTGAAGATGCCGCCGGCGTACACCGTGCCGTCCACCGGCCCGGGCAGCAGCGCGTCGACCCGCCCGTCGAGCTGCGGTGCGAAGCCCGTCCGGACGGCGCCGGTCGTCGCGTCGAAGGCCATCACGTACGGCGTGGCGTACGGGTTCGCCGGGTCGGGGGACTCGGTCCGGGTGAACGACCCGCCGACGATCATCGTGTCGCCGACCTGGGCGATCGCGAACACGGTCCCGTCCAGGACCTGCGGGGTGCCCTCGCGCGGCACGGCGGAGGCGACGGTGCTGTGCGCGGGCGACGCGACGGCCCCCGGGACAGCCGTCAGCAGCCCGGCGCCGGCCAGGACCCCCGACAGCACCAGCGCGGTTGCACGACGCACCACAACTCCCCCTCGCGAGGCCGAGAACATTACGGAGAGTGTGCACCCGGTACGGGGCGCGACCGAGCGGATGCGGAAATCCGCCGGACTTGTCATCACTACGGGTGACAAGTCGTGGCCTCAGCCGCGCAGCGCCTGCGACACCGCGCACCCAGCGGTCCAGGGCGGCGCGCCGCCGCGCCGCTGTCCAGCGCGGCTCGCTGCGCCCGGCGAGCCCGTCCGCGCAGCGCGGTCGAGCAGCGGCCGGTCCCCGCCGGCGTGCGCCGCCAGCGCCGCCGCCGCGTTCAGCAGCACGGCGTCCCGCACCGGCGCCGGGCCGGCCCGCCAGCAGCGTCGCGGGCGACCGCCGCGTTGTGCGCGGCGTCGCCGCCGCGCAGGTCCGCCAGGTCGGCGCGCGTCGATGCCGAGCTCGCGCCGGGTCGAGCCGCTCCTCGGCGCACCGTCGCCGCCGCCGACCACCCACACCGTCGACGGGCCGGTGGTCGGTCAGCTCGTCGAGCCCGTCGTCGCCGCGGAAGACCAGCGCGTCGGCCCGCGCGCCGGCCAGCACGCTCGGCCATCACCGGCGCCAGCCGCGCGTCGGACACCCCGACGGCCTGGGCGGCCGGCCGGGCCGGGTTGGTCAGCGGCCCGAGGACGTTGAACACCGTCGGCACGCCGAGCTCGCGGCGGGCGCACCGCGGCGTGGCGCATGCCGGGGTGGAAGACCGGCGCGAAGCAGAAGGCGATGCCCGCCTCGCCCAGGCACGGCCCGATCGCCGACGGCGGCAGGTCGACGACGACGCCGAGCTCCTCGAGCAGGTCGGCCGAGCCGCAGGCCGACGACGCCGCGCGGTTGCCGTGCTTGGCGACCGGCACGCCGGCGCCGGCCACGACCAGCGCCGCCATCGTCGAGATGTTGACGGTGTTGGCGCCGGTCGCCGCCGGTGCCGCAGGTGTCGACCACCCGGCCCGGGCACCGCGACCTCGGCCGCCTCGTCGAGCATCACCTCGACGAGGCCCGGCGACCTCCTCCGGGGTCTCCCCCTTGGCGCGCAGCGCGACGACGAACCCGGCGACCTGGGCCGGCGTGGCCTCGCCCGACCATGACCTCGCGCATCGCCCAGGCGGTGTCGCCGGCGACAGGTCCGTCCGGCGAGCAGGGCGCCGAGCAGCGGCGGCCAGGTCGGCCCAGCGGCATCCGGCGTCGCGGCGGGCGGCATCGCGCCGGTCAGCCGACCGCGCGGCGGACCGGCAGAGCCGCCTCGCGCCGGCGCAGCAGCTCGACCGCGGCCGCGGTCAGCTCGGGCGGCGTCGATCGGCAGCGGGCACGACCGCGTCGGCCAGCGACCAGGTCGCGAGCCAGGCGTCGTCGCGGCGGGCGATGAGCACGAGCACCGGCGGGCAGTCCCGCACCTCGTCCTTGAGCTGCTTGGCACAGCCCCAGCCCGCCGGTCGGCCAGGCCTCGCCGTCGAAGATCGCCGAGGTCGACGCCGCCGGCGTCGACGGTCGCGACGACCTTGGCACCGGTGTCGACCTCGACCCACTCGACCCGGCCGAGGTCGGCGGACGGGCGACGACCGACGGCGGTCCGCACGCTGCGCCCCGCACCGCGGGGTCGTCGCTGTAGACCAGCACCCGGTGCACCCGCACCGCGGGCTCGGTGGCCGGCGCGTGCGCCGGCGCGTGGCCGGCCGGGGCCGCCGGGGACGGGGCAGCCGGGGACGGGGCGTCGCTCATGCCGGTCAGCCTAGCCGCGGCGGGTCAGCGCCGGTCCGAGCACGTCGTACCCGGCCACGTCGCCGCCCAGCCGCTGGGCCAGCCCGGCCATCCGCGAGCGCTCCTGGCGAGGCCGACAGCGCGGTCAGCACCTGCGTGCGCCAGGCGCGGACGGCGTACGGCGGCCCGTCGCAGCACGGTGCAGCCGCGTAGCCGTCCTGGCCGAGCAGCGCCGCGGCGCGGCCGACCGCGGCCTCGTCGGGCAGCCCGACGAGGTGGTGGCGCACCAGCAGCGGCGCGCTCGAGGTCGACGCCGCGCCCGGCGCCTCGGCGAGCACCGCCGAGTCGGCCCGGGCGGCGTCGAACGCCTCCAGCAGCACGTCAGCGACGCCGTCGTCGGGGTACGCGGGCGACCGGCTCGGCGCGCCCGGCGCGCAGCCGCCCGAGCAGCCCGCCCAGCCGGCCCGGTCCGCTCAGGCCGCGGCCAGCGGATCACGCGTCCGCGGCCGGCCTCGAGCCGGTCGAGCCGCCGGTCCTCGCGGACCGCCTCGCGCTCGCTGGCCCGCATCCACTGCGTACAGCAGCACGAACGAGGAACAGCAGCCCGACGAGGTCGCCGGAGGCCCACAGCAGCCCGCCGCCGATCTGCTGCTGGAACACCGCCTCGGCCAGCGGGTGCAGCGCCAGGTAGTGGTCGGCGGCGAGCAGCCCGCGGCCGTCCGGCTCGACGCTCATGATCGCGACGCCGAGGAAGGCGTGGAACGGCAGCGTCGCCGCGACGAGCAGCATCCGGAACGGGTGGCCGACCTGCCCGGGCACCGGGTCGACGCCCGAGCAGCGGCCAGAAGAACAGCGAGCCGACGCGCAGGAAGTGCACGTGCAGCAGCTCGTGCAGCAGCGCGCGAGCTCGAGCGTCGCCTCGTACCAGCCGGAGAAGTACAGCGCGAACGGGCTCGCCGACGAACAGCAGCCAGCCGACCAGCGGGAAGGTCAGCACCGCCACCGGGCGCGATGTGCAGCACCCGCAGCAGCGCCGCCGCGTGGCGCCCGCGGCAGCGTGCGCAGCGCCAGCGTGACCGGCGCGCCGAGGGCCAGGAAGACCGGTGCGACCATCGCCAGCAGCATGTGCTGGACCATGTGCGCGGCGAACAGGCTCTCGTCGTAGGTCGCCGAGCCCGCTCATCGTGGCGAGCGCGAACGTGCCGAGGCCGCAGCCCGACGAACGACAGCGTGCGGCCGGCGGCCAGGCGTCGCCGCGGGCCGTCAGCCGGCGCACGCCGTACAGGTACAGCCCGCCGAGCACGCAGCACCACGCAGCAGCGGCACGAGCTCGGGCCGGGCGGCCGTGAGCACGGTGATCGGCGCCGAACGGGCGGCAGACCGTCGTCGGCGCCGCCGTGCGCGAGCACGTGCGGGAGGGCGTTCCCACGCCTGCCAGCGTAGGCGCCGCGGGGCCGTCCCGGCGCGCCGGGAGGCCCCCGCGTGGTCGGGCGCGCCGGGCCTGGCACTGATCTCCCGCGTGGCCTCTGCACCCGTCCTCGAGAAGGTGCCGGCGCACGGCTCCCTGACGCGACCGAACATGGTCATCGATCGGGACCATCGTCTGGCTGTCCTCCGAGCTGATGTTCTTCGCGGCGCTGTTCGCGATGTACTTCACGATCCGCTCGGTGCACCGGGCGCGGAGAACTGGCCGCCGGAGCGACGTCGACGCTCGCCGTCGGCTACTCGCTGATCTTCACGATGATCCTGGTGGCGTCGCTCGGTGACCTGCCAGATCGGCGTCTTCGCCGCCGAGCGCGGCGACGTCTACGGCCTGCGCCGCTGGTTCGCCTCACCCTGGTCATGGGCACGATCTTCGTGCTCGGCCAGGTCAACGAGTACCGCGAGCTGGTCCACGAGGGCGTGACGCTGTCGCGTCGAGCGCCGTACGGCTCGGTCTTCTACCTGACGACCGGCTTCCACGGCCTGCACGTCATCGGCGGGCTGTTCGCCTTCGTCATCGTGCTCGCTGCGCTCGACGGTCGGCCGCTTCTCGCCCGGAGAAGGCGACCAGCGCCATCGTCGTCTCCTACTACTGGCACTTCGTCGACGTCGTGTGGATCGGGCTGTACGCCACGATCTACATCCTCCAGTGACGGGAACCCGCAGCGTGAGCACGTCCACCGGCCGCACCTCGCGGCTGACCCCGCTACGTCGTCGTCCTGCTCGGCGCTCGCCCTCGTCGGCGGCCTCTACACCGCGTTGCTCGCGCCCCAGAGCGACGCCGTGGAGGCGACGCCAGCGCGCAACCAGTCGATGGCCGTCAAGGCCGGCCGCGACCTCTACCTGCAGGGCTGCTCGACCTGCCACGGCCTCAACCTGCAGGGCGGCGCCGGCGGCCCGTCCCTGATCGGCGTCGGCGCGGCCGTCGGTCGTCTTCCAGGTCGAGAGCGGCCGCATGCCGCTGGCCGCCGGCGTCGCGCAGGCGCCCGCGCAAGAAGGCGAAGTACACGTCGCGGAGATCGACCAGCTCGCCGCGTACATCCAGGCCAACGGCGGCGGGCCCGACGCTGCCCGAGGGCGACCTCACCGACGGCGACCTGCAGCTGGGCGGCGAGCTGTTCCGCACCAACTGCGCGTCCTGCCACAACTTCGCCGGCTCCGGCGGCGCGCTCACCTACGGCAAGTACGCGCCCGAGCCTCGAGCCCGCCAGCGCCCGCGTCATCTACACCGCCATGCAGCACGGCCCGGAGTCGCATGCCGCGCTTCGGCGACGGCCAGCTGACGGTCGAGGAGAAGAAGGCCATCACCCGCTACGTCCGCTACATCACCCGGGCCGCGCAGCCCGGCGGCGCCGACCTCGGCCAGTTCGGCCCGGTCCCCGAGGGCCTGGTCGCCTGGCTCGTCGGCATCGGCGCCCTCGTCGTCATGACCCTCTGGATCGGGCAACCGCGCATGAGCACCCCTCCGACCGCAGACACCGGCGCACCCCGGCAGCAGCCACCGGCGGCCAGACCCCACCACGAGCCGGCGGCGGGCAGACGCTCCTCCGAGGCCGCCGGCTCGATCCGCGACCGGCTGCGAGCCCCGGGCCAGCAGTCCGCGGGCGGCGACACCCGCGCGCTCGAGCGTGACGGCGGGCGACTTCCAGCAGACCGACAGCGCGCCGAGCCCGCACGGCGAGGGCCGGGACGAGCGGCAGCTGCGCAGCAGCCAGCCCCCGGAGGCCGCGAGATCCAGGAGCCGCGGCGCCGAGGACCTCGACCCGGCGGCCGCGAAGCGCCGCCGAGCGCATGGTCGTCCGCGCTGTTCCTGCTGTCAGCTTCGTCGGCGTGGTCGGCTTCGTCGCTCACGTACTTCCTCGCGCCGTTCGACTACGCGGTCGAGGAGGGCAACGCGCTGCTACACGCCGCTGCTCGGCATCTTCATGGCGCTGGCGCTCGGCGGCATCGGCGCCGGCGCCGTGCTGTGGGCCAAGCGCCTCATGCTCGACGAGGAGGCCGTGCAGGAGCGCCACCCGTTCGGCTCCGACCCGGACGAGCGCGCCGCGACCGCCGCAGGCGCTCAAGGAGGGCCTCGCGCAGACCCGGCTCCCCCGCCGCTCGCTGCTGCGCAACACGCTGCTGCTCGGCGCCGGCTCGCTGGCGCTGCTGCCGGTGCCGTTCCTGTTCGGCGCTGGGCCCGTTCCAGCACAAGGAGCGCGTGCTCGCGCACCACCGGCTGGCGCCAGGGCGTCCGCCTGATCCGCCAGAACGGCACGCCGGTCAACCTCGGCGACCTGCAGATCGGCGGCATCGAGTCGCGTCTTCCCCGACGTCGCCGCGCGGCACCAAGCTCGCCGACTCCGCCGTGCTGCTCATCCGCATGCGCCCCGAGGAGCTGCAGGCCGTCGCCGGGCCGCGAGGACTGGTCGGTCGACGGCTACATCGCCTACTCCGCGATCTGCACCCACCTCGGCTGCCCGGTCAAGCTCTACGAGCAGCAGACGCACCACCTGCTCTGCCCCTGCCACCAGTCGACCTTCGACGGCCGACGAGGGCTGCGAGGTCGTCTTCGGCCCGGCCGCCCGGCCGCTGCCTCAACTGGCGATCAGCGTGGACGACGAGGGATACTTCGTCGCACAGGGCGACTTCGACGAGCCGGTCGGCCCCAGCTACTGGGAGCGCAAGCCCAGCTACGAGAAGGGCGAGTAGATGAGCGTGCTCGAGAAGGGCGACCGACGCCACGCGCGACGTGGGTGGACGACCGCCTCGGCTCGCTCGAACTTCGTCCGGCGCAGCCTGAACAAGGTCTTCCCGGACCACTGGTCGTTCATGCTGGGCGAGATCGCGCTCTACACGTTCATCATCCTGCTGCTGACCGGCACCTACCTGTCGTTCTTCTACGACGCCCTCGCTCACGCGAGGTCGTCTACGACGGCAGCTACGTGCCCGCTCAAGGGCGTCGACGATGTCGCAGGCGTACGCCTCGACGCTCGACATCAGCTTCGACGTCCGCGGCGGCCTGCATCATGCGCCAGATCCACCACTGGGCGGCGCTGCTGTTCATGGCCTCGATCGTGGTGCACCTGATGCGCGTCTTCTTCACCGGCGCCTTCCGCAAGCCGCGTGAGATCAACTGGGTCATCGGCGTCGCTGCTGCTCATCCTCGGCATCGCTCGAGGGCTTCGCCGGCTACTCCCTGCCGGACGACCTGCTCTCCGGCACCGGCGCTCGCATCGCCTACTCGATCGCGCTGTCGATCCCGGTCGTCGGCACCTGGACGGCGTTCCTGGTCTTCGGCGGCGAGTACCCCGGCGACGCGATCATCGAGCGGCTCTACGTCGCCCACATCTTCCTCATCCCGCTGGCTCATCCTGGGCCTGATCACCTTCCACATGATGATGATCTGGTACCAGAAGCACACCCAGTTCGCCGGGCCCGGGCCGGACCGAGAACAACGTCGTCGGCAGCCGGCTCTTCCCGGCCTACGCCGCCAAGGCCGGCGGCTTCTTCTTCCTGGTCTTCGCCGTCCTCGCCGCGCTCGGTGGCCTGGCGCAGATCAACCCGATCTGGCTGTACGGCCCGTACGACCCGTCGCAGGTGTCCGCCGGCTCGCAGCCCGACTGGTACGTCGGCTTCCTCGACGGCTCGACGCGGCTCATGCCGAACTGGGAGTTCCGCGGCCTCGGCTACACGATCCCGCTCAACGTGCTGATCCCGACGGTCGTCCTGCCGGGCATCCTCTTCACGGCGATGATCGTCTACCCGTGGATCGAGGCGCGGCTTCACCGGCGACCGCGACGTACCACAACCTGCTCGACCGGCCGCGCGACGTCCCGGTCCGCACCGCCATCGGCACCATGTCGATCACCTTCTACATCATCCTGATGATCTCCGGCGGCAACGACGTCATCGCCTACGATCTTCGACGTGAGCGTCAACACGACGACCTACGTGGGCCGCGGTGGCGCTGTTCGTCGTGCCGCCGCTGGTCTACTTCGCTCACCAAGCGCATCTGCCTCGGCCTGCAGCGCAGCGACGACGAGCTGCGTGCACCACGGCATCGAGTCCGGCACGATCCGGCGGCTGCCCTCGGGCGAGTTCGTCGAGGAGACCGTCCCGCTGCCGGTGCCGCACCGGATCGCCGCTCACCGGCGTCGAGTCCGACCGCCCGCAGCTCGAGGGCGCCGACCGCCCACGGCGCCGAGGGCCAGCCCAAGGGCCCCGGCTACGGCGACGAGCACGTCGTCGAGGCGGCCTCCGGCCGGCAACGGCCACGGCGACGCGCACAGCAAGCGCGCCAAGGTCCGCGGCTTCTTCTTCGAGAAGCGGCAGCCGGAGCACCCGCGCCCGCCCCGAGGCGACGCCGGAGCGCAGCTGGAGAACACGGCGGACTAGGCGGCACGACCGCCCGACGGCCCCGCTCCCCCTCGGGGGGCGGGGCCGTCGCACGTCCGGACGGGCCGGCACGTGGGGACCGGCTCCCCCGGGTCCCGGTCGGCGTCGCTCAGCCGTGGACGTAGGCGGCGAGGTGCTCGCCGGTGACGGTGCTCCGGGCGGCGACGAGGTCGGCGGGCGTGCCCTCGTACACGACCCGGCCGCCCTCCGAGCCGGCGCCCGGGCCGAGGTCCAGCACCCAGTCGGCATGCGCCATCACCGCCAGGTGGTGCTCGACCACGATCACCGAGGTGCCGGAGTCGACGAGGCGGTCGAGCAGGGCGAGCAGCTGGCCGACGTCCGCGAGGTGCAGGCCGGTGGTCGGCTCGTCCAGGACGAGGACGCCGCCCTTCCCGGCCAGCGCGGTGGCCAGCTGAAGCCGCTGCCGCTCCCCGCCGGACAGCGTCGTCAGCGGCTGGCCGATGCTCAGGTAGCCGAGGCCCACGTCGTCGAGCCGGCCCAGGACCGTCTGCGCGGCCGGCGTGCGCGCCTCGCCGGCACCGAAGAACTCCCGGGCCTCGACGACCGTCATCTCGAGCACCTCGCTGATGTTCCGGCCGCCGAGGTGGTGGTCGAGCACCGAGGAGTGGAAGCGCCTGCCCTCGCACTGCTCGCAGGTGAGCGCGACGCCCGCCATCATCGCCAGGTCGGTGTAGAGGACGCCGGCGCCGTTGCAGCCCGGGCAGGCGCCCTCGGAGTTGGCGCTGAACAGCGCGGGCTTGACGCCGTTGGCCTTGGCGAACGCCTTGCGGATCGGGTCGAGCAGCCCGGTGTAGGTCGCCGGGTTGCTGCGGCGCGACCCCCGGATGGGGCCCTGGCCGACCGCGACCACCCCCGGGCAGGTCGTGACCGACCCGGTCACCAGCGAGCTCTTGCCGGAGCCGGCGACGCCGGTGACCGCGACGAGCACCCCGAGCGGGATGTCGACGCTGACGTCGCGCAGGTTGTGGGTGCGGGCGCCGCGGACCTCGAGCACGCCGGTCGGCGTCCGGACCGTCTTCTTCAGGGCGGTCCGGTCGTCGAGGTGACGGCCGGTGAGGGTTCCGCAGGCCCGCAGCCCCGCCACGGTGCCCTCGTAGCAGACCGTCCCCCCCGCACTGCCGGCACCCGGGCCGAGGTCGACGACGTGGTCGGCGATCTCGATCGTCGCCGGCTCGTGCTCCACGACGAGCACCGTGTTGCCCTTGTCGCGCAGCCGCAGCAGCAGCGCGTTCATCCGGCCGACGTCGTGCGGGTGCAGGCCCGCGGTGGGCTCGTCGAAGACGTAGGTGACGTCGGTGAGCGACGAGCCGAGCTGGCGGAGCATCTTGACCCGTTGCGCCTCGCCGCCGGACAGCGAACCCGACGGCCGGTCGAGCGAGAGGTAGCCCAGGCCGATCTCGGCGAACGAGGAGAGGATCTGCTGCAGCGCCGCGAGCAGCGGCGCCACCGACGGCGCGTCGAGGCCCCGGGCCCAGGCAGCGAGCTCGTCGACCTGCATCGCGCACGCCTCGGCGATGTTCATCGCGCCGATCCTGGACGACCGGGCCTCGGAGCTGAGCCGCGAGCCGTCGCACTCGGGGCAGGTGCCGAAGGTGACGGCCCGCTCGACGAACGCCTGGACGTGCGGCTGCAGCGCGTCGACGTCCTTGGACAGGATGGACTTCTGGATCCGCGGGATCAGCCCCTCGTAGGTGAGGTGAATGCCGTCGACCTGGATCTTCGTCGGCTCCTTGTGGAGCAGGTCGTACAGCTCCCGTTTGGTGTAGCGGCGGAGCGGCTTGTCCGGGTCGAAGAACCCGGTGCCCCGGAAGATCCGGCCGTACCAGCCGTCCATGCTGTAGCCGGGGATGGTGAGCGCGCCCTCGTTGAGCGACCGGGTGTCGTCGAACAGCGCCGACAGGTCGATGTCGGTGACCGCGCCGCGGCCCTCGCAGCGCGGGCACATGCCGCCGAGCCGGGAGAAGGTCGCCTTCTTGCTCTGGGTCCTGCCGGCCCCCCGCTCCACCGTGATCGCCCCGGTCGCCCGCACCGAGGGGACGTTGAAGGCGAACGCCTGGGGCGAACCGATGTGCGGCTCCCCGAGCCGGCTGAACAGGATGCGGAGCATCGCGTTGGCGTCGGTGACGGTGCCGACGGTCGAGCGCGGGTCACCCCCCACCCGTTCCTGGTCGACGAGGATCGCGGTGGTCAGCCCCTCCAGGACGTCGACCTCGGGCCGCGCCAGCGCCGGCAGGAAGCCCTGCACGAAGGCGCTGTACGTCTCGTTCAGCAGCCGCTGCGAGTCCGCGGCGATCGTGCCGAACACCAGCGAGCTCTTGCCCGAGCCGGAGACCCCGGTGAACACCGTGAGCCGGCGCTTCGGCAGCTCGACGCTGACGGCCCGGAGGTTGTTCACCCGGGCACCGTGCACCCGGATCGTGTCGTGGCTGTCCGCGACGTGCGACGCCCGGACGCTCCGGTCGGGGTGCCCGTCCCCGCCGGCGCCCGGCGCTCCCGACCCGCTCACGACGCGAGTATGGACCGGCGCCGGCCCGGGCGACGGACCGGTGCCGGAACTCCCCCGGACGGGCGTCAGTGACCGACGCTGAGCCGTCCGGCCAGCCGGGCGTGCATCTGGGCACTCGGCTCGTTCAGCCCCACGATCTCCACCGTGGTGCCGCGCCGCGCGTACTTGTAGGTGATCGCGTCCAGCGTGGCGACCGAGGAGGCGTCCCAGACGTGCGCCTGGGACAGGTCGATGACGACCCGCGGGGGGTCCCCGGCGTAGTCGAACTGGTAGACGAGGTCGTTGCTGGAGGCGAAGAACATCTCCCCGAGCACCGAGTAGATCCGGGTGCCGCCGTCCGGGTCGAGCACGCTGGTCACCGTGGCCAGGTGGGCCACCCGCCGGGCGAACAGCACGCTGGCGACCAGGACCCCGACGACGACGCCGATGGCCAGGTTCTCCGTGACGACGACGACCGCGACCGTGGACAGCATCACCGCGGTCTCGCTGCGCGGCATCCGGCGCAGGGTCCGCACGCTGTGCCAGTCGAACGTCCCGACCGCCACCATGATCATCACGGCGACGAGCGCGGCCATCGGGATCAGCGAGACGACCGGCCCGAGCACGACCACCAGCACCAGCAGGAAGACGCCGGCCAGGAAGGTCGACAACCGGGTCCGTGCACCGGAGGCCTTCACGTTGATCATCGTCTGACCGATCATCGCGCAGCCGCCCATCCCGCCGAACAGCCCGGTGACGATGTTGGCCACGCCCTGGCCCCAGGACTCCCGGGTCTTGTCCGACCCGGTGTCGGTGATGTCGTCGACGAGCTTGGCGGTCATCAGCGACTCCATCAGCCCGACCAGCGCGATCCCCAGGGCGTACGGCGCGACGACGCCGAGCGTCGCCAGGTTCCACGGCACGTCCGGCAGGCCCAGGACCGGCAGCGAGGAGGGCAGCTCGCCCTCGTCCCCCACCGTCGGGACGACCACGGCCGCTGCGACGGTCAGGCCGGAGACCACCACGATCGCCACCAGCGGGGCGGGCACCGCCGCGGTCAGCCGCGGCAGGCCCACCATCAGGGCGAGCGCCAGCACCACCAGCGGGTAGACCACCCAGGGCACGTCGATCAGGTGCGGCAGCTGGGCCAGGAAGATGAGGATGGCCAGTGAGTTGACGAAGCCGACCATGACGCTGCGCGGGACGAAGCGCATCAGCCGGGCCACGCCCAGCAGGGCCAGGGCGACCTGGAGGGCGCCGCCGAGCAGGACCGCCGCGACCAGGTAGCCCAGCCCGTACTCGCGGGCCAGCGGAGCCACCACCAGCGCGATCGCTCCGGTCGCGGCCGAGATCATCGCCGGTCGACCCCCGGTGAAGGCGATCGTGACCGCCATCGTGAACGACGCGAACAGCCCGACCTGAGGGTCGACGCCGGCCAGGATGGAGAAGGAGATGGCCTCGGGAATGAGGGCCAGCGCCACCACCAGCCCCGCCAGCGCCTCGGTACGGGCGACCCGCGGAGACAGCCAGGCGGGGCGGGCGCGGCCGGGGGCACGGGGCGCGTGAAGCGGCGGGAGCATCGGGGCACTTCCTGCTCGGGACGCGCCGCGGCGCGCGGGTCTCGGGCCGGGCTGCCGTCCTCGGCACCGCGTGCGGAAGCAGCGCGGCACGTGCGAGGCGAGGACCGCGCACGGCCCGGCCGATCCGGCCCGACGACCGTGGGAGGGCCCGCGGTCGCGGGCCCGGAGAGCGAGTCAGGGCGTGCCCTGCTCGACGTGGGCCCCAACCTACCTGCACAGCACGACGGCCGGCCCCCGCGGGGACCGGCCGTCGGCGCGTGCGGAGCGCTAGTCGCCGAGGAACTTGTGGGGGCTGGTCGGCCGCTCGCCCATCGCCTGCAGGGCGCCGACAGCGTCTGGCCCTGCGAGCGGTTGATGCCGACGTAGTACTCGAACAGCAAGCCCAGCTCGAGACGACGCCAGGACCAGAAGCCGATCAGGACCAGGAACGGTCCGAAGATCAGGCCCGATCATGGTGACGGCGAACGACGCCGGCCAGTGCGATCGGCCACCAGCGAGTGCGGCGGGAAGAAGCCGACCTCGCCGGAGCCCTCGCTGATCTCGGCGTCGCGGCCGGTCCTCCGGACGGGCCTCCATGCGGCGCGCGGTGAACAGCAGGTAGTAGCCGACCATGAAGGTCAGGCCGATCGACAGCGCCAGGCAGGTCGTGCCCGTCGGGTCCTGCGACAGCACCCAGTAGACGATCGTGACGGGGACGAGGAACGACCGCGATAGAACGCGAAGAGTAGCCCTCGACCTTCACGGCGCTACCTCAGCTCGGGCGTGGCGTGGAAGTCGACCTTGCCGGCGGCCTGCGGGTAGTGCAGGTCGAAGGCGGGACGCTCGGAGCGGATGCGCGGGATGCGTCACGAAGTTGTGCCGCGGCGGCGGGCAGGAGGTCGCCCACTCGAGCGAGTTGCCGAAGCCCCACGGGTCGTCGCCGATCGCCTTCTCGCCGCGCCGGAAGCTCACGCACACGTTGTAGATGAACGGCAGCGTCGAGGCGCCGAGCACGAACGCGCCGATCGAGCGACACCGTGTTGAGCGTCGTGAAGCCGTCGCTCGGCAGGTAGTCGACGTAGCGGCGCGGCATGCCCTCGGCGCCGAGCCAGTGCTGCACCAGGAAGGTGAGGTGGAAGCCGAAGAACAGCGTCCAGAAGTGCACCTTGCCGAGGCGGTCGTCCATCATCCGGCCGGTGAACTTCGGGAACCAGAAGTAGACGCCGCCGAAGAAGGCGAACACCGACGGTGCCGAACACGCACGTAGTGGAAGTGCGCCACGACGAAGTAGGTGTCGGTGACGTGGAAGTCGATCGGCGGGCTGGCGAGCAGCACGCCGGTGAGCCCGCCGAGCAGGAACGTGATGAGGAAGCCGATCGCGAACAGCATCGGCGTCTCGAACGTGATCTGGCCGCGCCACATCGTGCCGATCCAGTTGAAGAACTTCACGCCGGTCGGCACGGCGATGAGGAAGCGACAGGAAGGCGAAGAACGGCAGCAGGACCGCGCCGGTGGCGAACATGTGGTGCGCCCACACGGTCAGCGACAGCGCGCCGATGGCGATGGTCGCGAAGACCAGGCCCTTGTAGCCGAACAGCGGCTTGCGGCTGAACACCGGGATGATCTCGGTGATCACGCCGAAGAACGGCAGCGCGATGATGTAGACCTCGGGGTGGCCGAAGAACCAGAACAGGTGCTGCCACAGGATCGCGCCGCCGTTGTCGGCGTCGTAGATGTGCGCGCCGAGGTGGCGGTCGGCCAGCAGGCGCGAAGAACGCGCGCGGTGAGCACCGGGAAGGCCATGAGCACCAGGATCGACGTGACGAGCATGTTCCAGGTGAAGATCGGCATCCGGAACATCGTCATGCCGGGCGCGCGCAGCGTGATGATCGTCGTGATGAAGTTGACCGCGCCGAGGATCGTGCCGAGGCCGGACGTCAGTCAGCCCGATGATCCACAGGTCGGCGCCGACGCTCGGCGAGTGGATGACGTCGTTGAGCGGCGCGTAGGCGTACCAGCCGAACGTCGGCGGCGCCCTCGGGGGTGAGGAAGCCGGCCATGACGGTCAGGCCGCCGAACAGGTACAGCCAGTACGAGAAGGCGTTCAGGCGCGGGAAGCTCATGTCCGGCGCGCCGATCTGCAGCGGCATGATGAAGTTCGCGAAGCCGTACGCGGCCGGCGGCGCGAACAGGAACATCATGATCGTGCCGTGCATCGTGAACGAGCTGGTTGTACTGCTCCGTTGGCTGACGACCTGCAGGCCCGGCTGGGCCAGCTCGGCGCGGATGATCATCGCCATGAGCGCCGGCGGCCAGGAAGAAGCCGAACGACGTGACACAGGTACAGCAGGCCGATGGTCTTGTGGTCCGTCGTGGTGAGGACCTTGACGATCTTGGCGCCCGGGCCGGGGCTCGGCCGCCGGACCTGGACCGGCGCGGTGGCGTCGGCGATCAGGGTCATGAGGGGCTCCCGGCGATCTGCTCGGCGATCTCTTCGGCGGGGACGGGGCTGGCCGGAGCCGGCGCCCGTGCCGATGCTGGTTGTCGGGGTTGCTCCGGCAGGTCGGCGATGTAGTCGTCGTACTCGTCGGGCGACGACCGCGAGGACGGAGAAGTTCATGCGGCGTGCTTCTCGCCGCACAGCTCGGCGCAGCGGCCGATGTAGCTCGCCCTGCTTGCGTGATCGTGACCTCGAAGGTGTTGACGCGGCCCGGGATGACGTCGCGCTTGAACAGGAACGTCGGCACCCAGAACGAGTGGATGACGTCGGGCGAGGTCTCGATGAAGCGGATCGTGCGTGTCGGTCGGCAGGACCAGCTGCGGCCGGCTGGCCGGGGATGCCGGTGACCGACGGTCGACGTCGCCGTCGTCGACGTAGTTGAAGGTCCAGTTCCACTGGAAGCCGATGACGCCGATCGTTGACGTCGGCGCCGCCCTCGTCCTCGGGCGTCAGGTCGTTGACGTCGTTCTGCGTGATCGTCGTGTAGTAGAAGAGCACCGCGATGATCACGAACGGCACGACCGTGTAGAGCACCTCGATCGGCAGGTTGTAGCGGACCTGCCGCGGCAGCTCGTCGCTGACGCTTCCGGTAGCGGACGACGGCGAACAGGATCAGGCACGCCACGACGAACAGCCGACGACGGCGGCGGCGGCGACCGAGCCGAGCCACAGCTCGTAGATGCTCTCGGCCCTGGTCGGTGACCGGCTCCGGGAAGCCCAGGCTCGAGGCTGTTCTCGTAGAGGTCGCGCGCACGTCGCAGCCGGCGGTGAGCAGCAGCCGCGGCAGCAGCGCCGACCGCGAGGCGGGCACCGGCCGGCGCGCGGGGCGCCGGGCCGGGGAGGGGGTGGGGCGCAACCTCTCGGGCCTTCCTGACGAGCGGACGGGACCGGCGGGCCGGAGCGCTCGCAGGCGCCGTGGCGGCACCGGCTGACGCGAGGCGTATCCCAGCGGCTCTGGCCGTCTCCTGCCGGGGCGCGCCGGACGGTCCACGCGTCGCGGCGTCGCGTGGCCGTGCCGCCGCGCACGCCCCGTCCCGGCGCCGTGCCGGGCTACCTCGACGCCGCCGCCGGCGCTGCCGCTGCACCCCGCGGCGCGGGCGGCGCTGCTCGCCGCGCTCGACGACGGCTGGGCCGACCCGGCCAAGCTGTACGGCGCGGGCCGCCGCGCCCGGCTGCTGCTCGACGGCGCCCGGGAGGCGGTCGCCGCGGTGCCTCGGCGCCCGCCCGGACGAGGTGTCGTTCGCGCCGTCGCGGCACGCTGGCCGCCTCGCTCGGCGTGCTCGGCGCCGCGGCGCGGCCGGCCGCGCACCGGGCAGCCACCTCGTGCACTCGGCGGTCGAGCACTCCTGCGTGCTGCACGCCGTCGCGCACCGGCGGCGCCGGCGACGTCGGTCGCCGGTCGACCGGCTCGGCCGGGTCGACGTCGAGCGCCTACGCCGCGGCGCTGCGGCCCGACACCGCGCTCGCCTGCCTGATCAGCGCGTCGCCACGAGGTCGGCACGGTGCAGCCGGTCGAGCAGGTGGCGCGAGCGCTGCGCGGCGCGCGGGCGTGCCGCTGCTCGTCGACGCCGCGCAGACCGTCGGCCGGGCGCCGGTGCCCGCCGGCTGGTCGCTGCTCGTCGGCCAGCGCGCGGAAGTGGGGCGGCCCGCCGGGCGTCGGGGTGCTCGCCGTCCGCACCGGCACCCGCTGCCGCTCGCCGCTGCCGGGCGACGAGCGCGACGGCGACCGCGTGCCCGGGTCGCCGGCCCTGCCGTCGGTGCTCGCCGCGGCCGTCGGGCTGCAGGCCGCCGCTGGCCGAGGCCGCCGCCGAGGACGCCCGGCTGCGGCCGCTCGTCGACCGGCTCCGCGCGCGAGGTCGCCGGCGCCGGTGCCGGACGTCGAGGTGGTCGGCGACCCGGTCGACCGGCTCCCCCACCTGGTGGCCTTCTCCTCGCCCTACCTCGACGGCGAGGCGCTGCTGCGCGCGCTCGACCGCGCGGGCCTCGCGGTCAGCAGCGGCTCGACGCTGCAGCGCCGTCGGCGCTCGAGCCGAGCCACGTGCTGGCCGCGATGGGCGCTGCTCAGCTCGGGCAACCTGCGGGTGTCGCTGCACCGCGGGCACGACCGAGGACGACGTCGACCGGCTGCTGGCGGTGCTGCCCGGCGTCGCCGCGGAGCAGCGCGACGGCTGAGCGGCGGGGCGCGACGGCCCGGGTGCTAGGCGGCTGCAGGTGCGGCGCACCTCGTCGGCGGCCGCCGGCGCCGTACGCCTGCGCGAAGCGGTCGAGGAAGTCGTCGGCGGAGAAGGCGTACTCCTGCGTGCCGACGGTCTCGACGACGTGCGTGGCGACGCAGCGCGCCGACCTGGGCGGCCCGCTCGAGCGTCGAGGCCCCAGGCGGTGGCGGTGAGGAAGCCGGCGCGGAAGCGCGTCGCCGACGCCGGTCGGCTCGGCGACCTCGCGGGCGGGCGACGACCGGCGACGCGCACGTCGGCTCGCCGCGGCGGTCGATCGACGATGCCGTCGGCGCCGTGCGTGGTGACGCGGGTGCCGACGCGCTCGAGCACCTCGTCGGCGCTCCAGCCGGTCTTCTCGTGGACCAGGACGGCCTCGTACTCGTTGGTGAACAGGTAGGTCGCGCCGTCGACGAGGCCGCGGATCGCCGTCGCCGTCCATGAAGGCCAGCTGCTGCGAGGGGTCGGCGGCGAACGGCACGCCGCGCGTCGCGGCAGCTCGCCGAGTGGCGCAGCATCGCGCCCGGGTCGTCCGGGGCCACGACGACGAGGTCGACGTCGCCGAGCGCGGCGAGGTCGATCTCGGCCGCCTCGGCCATCGCGCCGGGGTAGAAGGTGGCGAGCTGGGCGTGGTCGTCGTCGGTGGTGCAGGTGAAGCGCGCGGTGGCCGGGTCGCGCTGACCCGCACGTGCGGTGGTGTCGACGCCGTGGTCGCGCAGCCAGCGAGGTAGTCGGCGGCGTCCGGGCCGACCGCGCCGACGAGCAGCGGGCGCGGCGCCGAGCACGCCCATGCCGAAGGCGATGTTGGCGCCGGTGCCGCCGCGGCGGACCTGCAGGTCGCTGGCGAGGAACGACAGCGAGATCTTGCTCAGCTGCTCGACGAGCAGCGAGTCGGCGAACCGTCCCGTCGAAGGTGAACAGGTGGTCGGTCGCGATGGACCCGGTGACGGCGATGCGCATCCGGCGCGACACTACCGGCGCCGGACACGCGGCAGCGGCGCCGCACCCCGCGAGGGGTGCGGCGCCGTCGGGCGCGTGGCGGGTCCTAGTGGAAGGACTCGCCGCAGGCGCAGGAGCCGCCGGCGTTGGGGTTGTCGATCGTGAAGCCCTGCTTCTCGATCGTGTCGACGAAGTCGATCGTCGCGCCGGCGAGGTAGGGGACGCTCATGCGGTCGACGACGACCTTGACGCTGCCGTCGGCGTAGGTCCTGCACGGCGTCGCCGTCGAGCGAGCGCTCGTCGAAGAACAGCTGGTAGCGCAGGCCCGAGCAGCCGCCGGGCTGGACGGCGACGCGCAGGGCGAGGTCGTCGCGACCCTCCTGGGCGAGCAGGGCCTTGACCTTCTCGGCGGCGGGGTCGGTGAGCACGACGCCGGTCGGCGTCGGCGGTGTCGGCGGTGGGGACGGCGGTCTCCGGGGCGGTCATGTGGCCTCCGTGGGGCGTGTCGTGCTGCGGTCGGTGCGGTGCACCCGGGTCAACGCGGCGCGGGCCCGGACCCTTCCAGGATGCGCACGCCTCAGCGCCGCGGCGCCCTGCGCGACCACTGCCCGGCGACGTGCGCGGCGAGCTCGGCCAGCGCCGCGTCCGGCGTCGGCCAGCGCGCGCTCCGGCCCGACCAGGTCGACGAGCGACGTACGCCTGCTCGACGCCCGCGGCGGCCGCCTCGCGGCGGCCGAGCTGCACCTGCGCCGGCCAGCACGACGCAGGGCACGCGCGTGCTCGCCGGCCGCCGCGGCGCACGCCGGCTGACGACCTTGCCGACGAGCGACGTGCGCGTCGAAGCGGCCCTCGCCGGTGACGACGAGGTCGGCGCCCGCGACCGCGCGCGTCGAGCCCGACGGCCTCGCTGCACCAGCGCGATGCCCGGGCTCGCTGCGTGGCGCCGAGGGCGAGCAGCGCCGCGCCGAGCCCGCCGGCGGCGCCGGCGCCCGGCCGGTCGCGGACCGCGACGCCGAGGTGCGCCTCGAGCACGTCGGCCCAGCGGGTGAGCGCGCCGTCGAGCAGCGCGACGTCGTCGCGGCGTGGCGCCCTTCTGCGGGCCGAAGACCGACGATCGCGCCGTACAGCCCGAGCAGCGGGCTGTCGACGTCGGTGGCGGCGACCAGCTCGACGCCGGCCAGCCGCGGGTCGAGCGCGCCCGGCGAGCCGGTCGAGCCCGCGCAGCGCCGCGCCGCCGGGCGCGCAGCGGCTCGCCCGCCGCGTCGACGCGCGCCGCAGGCCGAGCGCCGCGAGCATGCCCGGCGCCGCCGTCGTTGGTGGCGCGGCCGCCGAGCCCGACGACGACGCGGGTCGCGCCCGGCGTCGAGCGCGGCGAGCAGCAGCTGGCCGACGCCGTACGTCGTGGTCGCGCGCGGGTCGCGCTCGTCCGGCGGTGAGCAGGTGCAGCCCGCAGGCCTGCGCGCGCTCGACGTACGCCGTGCCGCCGTCGCAGCAGCAGCGCCGCCGCGACCGGCCGCGCGAGCGGGTCCTCGACCGTGCACCGCGAGCCGCTCGGCGTCGGGCAGCGCCGTCGCGAGCACGTCGACGAAGCCCGGGCCGCCGTCGGACAGCGGCGCGAGGTCGACCTCGTCGCCGGGCGCGGCCGCGGCGCCAGCCCGTCGGCCAGCGCCGCGGCGGCCTGCGCCGGGGACAGCGTCCCGCCGAAGCCGTCCGGAGCCATGAGGACGCGCATGGCGCGCAGCCTGCCACCGCCGGGAAGCAGCGACGCGGCCGCCGCATGTTGTCGTCCGTGCGACACTATCCCCGCCGCGCCGCCGCCGAGGAGCGCCCGTGACCGTCACCCCCGTCAGCCCCGCCGAGCGCTCGACCTGATGCCCGGCGTGGAGCCGACCCCGCTGGCGCTGCTGCTGCTCGGCCGGCAGCAGCGACCCGGCCTCCGAGCGCGGCGTCGACTGCCCCGGCGACCTGCCGGCCGCCTCCGACCCGACGCTCGTCGAGCGCGCCCGCGCGGCCAAGGCGGCGCTCGGCGACCGGGTCTTCGTGCTCGGCCACCACTACCAGCGCGACGAGGTCATCGCGTTCGCCGACGTCACCGGCGACTGCTTCAAGCTGGCGCAGCAGGCCGCGGCCCGCCCGGAGGCGGAGTTCATCGTCTTCTGCGGCGTGCACTTCATGGCCGAGTCGGCCGACATCCTCACCGGCGCCGGACCAGGCGGTGCTGCTCCCCGACCTCGCCGCCGGCTGCTCGATGGCCGACATGGCGACGTTCGACCAGGTCGAGCAGTGCTGGGACGTCCTCGCCGACGGCCGGCGTCGCCGACGTCACCGTGCCGGTCACGCTACATGAACTCCAGCGCCGCCATCAAGGCCTTCACCGGCCGGCACGGCGGCACGGTCTGCACCTCGTCCAACGCGCGAGCGGGCGCTGGACGTGGGCGTTCGAGCGCGGCGAGAAGGTGCTGTTCCTGCCCGACCAGCACCTGGGCCGCAACACCGCCGTGCGCGAGCTGGGCCTGTCGCTGGACGACTGCGTCGTCTACGACCCGCACAAGCCCGGCGGCGGGCTGACCGTCGAGCAGCTGCGGGCCGCCACGGATGATCCTGTGGAAGGGCCACTGCTCGGTGCACGGCCGCTTCACCGCCGAGTCGGTCGCCGACGTGCGCGAGCGGGTCCCCGGCGTGCACGGTGCTCGTCCACCCCGAGTGCCGCCACGAGGTCGTCGGGCCGCCGACCTCGTCGGCTCGACCGAGTTCATCATCCGCACGCTCGAGGCGGCGCCCGCCGGCAGCGCCTGGGCGATCGGCACCGAGCTCAACCTCGTCCGCCGGCTCGCGCAGGCAGCACCCCGACAAGACGGTCGTCTTCCTCGACAAGACCGTCTGCTTCTGCTCGACGATGAACCGCATCGACCTGCCGCACCTGGTCTGGACGCTCGAGTAGCTCGTCGAGGGCCGGGTCGTCAACCGGCATCGCGGTCGAGCCGCGAGACCGCCGGGCACGCGCGGGCCGCGCTCGACCGGATGCTCGCCCTCCCGTAGCCGGGCCGCCGTGAGGCTCGCCGTCCGGTCGACCTACCCGTCCGCGTGAGCGACGCCGCGAAGGTCTCCGCCGGCAAGGGCCGCCCGACGCCCAAGCGCAGCGAGGCCGCAGGCGCGCGCGGCGGCCCGGTCGCGCCGCCGCCCGCGGACCCGCAAGGAGGCGGCGCAGCGGCTGCGCGCGAGCAGGCCCAGGAGCGCCGCGCCGTGCGGGCCGGGCACTGCGCCGGCGACGACCCGGCCGCATGCTCCCGCGCGACGCCGGGCCCGGTCCGCGCGCTGGTGCGCGACGTCGTCGACGGCCGGCGCAACCTCGCCGGTGCTGATGCTGCCGGTGGCGCTGCTGCTCGTGCTGGCGCAGCTCTCCGGCAAGCGCGCCGGTGCTCGACGTCGCCGTCCGGCTCTGGACGCTGACCCTGCTCGCTGGTCGTCGCCGACCTCGTCGCTGGTCGCCCTCGGCCGTGCGCCGGCGGCTGCGGACCGCGTTCCCCGACGCCGGCCGGTCGCGCGGCCACGTCGGGTACGGGCTGCTGCGCTCGACGGTGCTGCCGGCGCTTCCGCATGCCCCGCCGCCGCGGGCACCCGGGCGCCCCGGTCGCGCCGGCGCGGCACCGGCCGGTGAGGCCGGTCCGCACCGCCGCGGCCCGTGCCGGCCGTCGCGGCCCGGCCTGCTCGCGGCCGCGCTGGCTGGCTCGCGCACGGCCTGCAGCCGCGCCGGCATCGCCGACCGACCGTCCCGGCGCCGCCTCCGCCGGCGCGGCACCGGCCGCGGGCGCGGCCTCGCGCGCCCCGCCAGCCCCGTCGCGCCCAGCGCCGTCGCCGCAGCCCGTCCCGCCGAGCCCGACGCCGCGCGCCGGAGCCCGAGCTGCCCCGCGGCGGCACGTCGATCTTCCCGCAGCACACCGTGGTCATGCACTACGGCACCGCCGGCACCGGCGCGCCTCGGGCGTGCTCGGCGAGCGGCACGCCCGCAGCAGGCCGCCGAGCGGCTCGAGGCGGCCGCGGCGCCGTTCGGCAAGGCCGTCGGGCCGACCGAGGTGCTGCCGGCCTTCGAGCTGATCACCACCGTCGCCTCGCAGCGCCGCCGGCAACGGACGGCGACTACTCCGACGACGCTCGCCGGCGACGCAGGTGCAGGCGCTACCTCGACGCGGCCCGCGCGAACGAGATGCTCGCTGGTGCTGGACTTCCAGCCCGGGCGGGCCGAGTTCCTGGACCAGGTGCGAGCGGTACGAGAGCGTGCCTGCGCGCAGCCCGACGTCGGCGTCGCGCTCGACCCGGAGTGGAAGCTCACGGCCGACGCAGCAGCCGCTCAAGCAGATCGGCCGGAGCGCGGCCGCGCCCGATCAACGAGGTGTCGGAGTACCTCGCCGGACCTGGTGGCCGACCGACCAGCTGCCCGAGAAGATCTTCCTGGTGCACCAGTTCAAGGTCGAGGCAGCTGCCCGACCGCGAGACGGTCGTCGACCGCGCGGGCCTGGCCACCGTGCTGCACGTCGACGGCTTCGGCACCCAGAGCGACAAGCTCCAGACCTACGACGTGCTGGCCAGCCGACGACGGGCAGTTCGTCAACGGCTTCAAGCTGTTCTACGACGAGGACATCGACCTCCTCACGCCCGCGCCGAGGCGATGGCCCTAGTGCCCCGGCCCGAGCTCATCAGCTACCAGTAGCCCACCCGACCTCGAGGAGACCCCGCATGGAGTTCCGGCGCCTCGGCCGCAGCGGCCTGAAGGTCAGCGAGATCGCGTACGGCAACTGGCTCACGCACGGCTCGCAGGTGGAGGCCGAGCAGGCCACGGCCTGCGTGCACGAGGCGCTCGACGCTCGGCATCACGACCTTCGACACCGCCGACGTCTACGCCGGCACGAAGGCCGAGACGGTCCTCGGCGAGGCGCTCAAGGGCACCCGCCGCGAGTCCTTCGAGCTGTTCACCAAGGTCTACTGGCCGACCGGCGACGGGCCCGAACGACCGCGGCCTGTCGCGCAAGCACATCCTGGAGTCCTGCCACGCGTCGCTGCGGCGGCTGCAGACCGACACGATCGACCTCTACCAGGCGCACCGCTTCGACTACGAGACGCCGCTCGAGGAGACCCTGCGGGCGTTCGACGACCTCGTCCGCGCCGGCAAGGTGCACTACATCGGGGTCAGCGAGTGGAAGGCGTCGGAGATCGCGCGACGCGCTGCGAGATCGCCGGGCGAGATGGGCTTCGACCGCATCGTGTCGTCGCAGCCGCAGTACAGCGCGCTCTGGCGCGTCATCGAGGCCGAGGTGCTGCCGCTGTGCGAGCACGAGGGCATCGGGCAGATCGTCTGGTCGCCGATCGCGCAGGGCGTGCTGACCGGCAAGTACCTGCCGGGCCAGCCGCCGCCGGAGGGCTCGCGCGCCACCGACGCCGACCGGCGGCGCCGACATGATCCAGCGCTGGATGCGCGACGACGTGCTCGAGGCGGTGCAGCAGCTCAAGCCCGCTCGCCGACGAGGCCGGGCCTGACGCATGGCCGGCCTCGCGGTCGCGTGGGTGCTGCAGGAGGAGGGCGTCAGCGCCGCGATCGTCGGCGCGTCCCGCCCGGAGCAGCTGCGAGGACGTCGTGGCGGCCGTCCGGCGTGCGGCTCGACCCGGCGCTCAAGGCCCGCGTCGACGAGGTGCTCGCGCCCGGTCGTCACCACCGACCCGTCGCTGACGGACAGCCCCGGCCAAGCGCCCCTAGAGGCGGCAGAGGGCCCGGCGCAGCTCCTCGAGCGCCGGGCTCGCCGGGTCGAGGTGGGCGAAGTGGTCGCCGGGCACCTCGACGAGCTCGGCCGGGCCCCTGCGCCGCCGCCGGCGTACGCCTCGCTCTGCGCGTACGGCACCAGCGCGTCGGCCCGGCTGTGCAGCAGCACGCACCGGCACCCCGGCGGGCGCCAGCGCGACCGGGTCGGTGACCCGGTAGCGCTCCGGGCACCTGCGCGGGCGTGCCGCCGAGCAGGTCGAGCGACGGCGCCGCCGCCGAGGCCCTCGCGGGCGCCGCTCGACGAGCGCGGCGACCGGGGCCTGCGCGACGACGAGCGCGGGCGCCGGCGCGGCCGGGCCGGCCCCGGGCGCGCCCGCGGGCAGCCGGGCGCGGCTGGCCAGCCACAGGGCGAGGTGCCCGCCGGCGCTGTGCCCGACGACGGCGGTGCGGGCCGGGTCGACCCGGCCGGCCAGGCGGCCGCGCAGCAGGTGGTCGTGCGCCGGCGGCGACGTCGAGCAGCGTCGCCGGCCAGCCGCCGTCGGCCGCCGTGTAGTCGAGGTTCCACACCAGGTAGCCGCGGCCCGCGAGGTCGGCGGCGACCGCGTCCTCCAGCGAGCGGTCGTAGCCGGGCTGCCAGTAGCCGCCGTGCACCAGCACGACGGTCGGCAGCCGCCGCGTCGCCGCCGTGCTCGCCCGGCGGCAGCCACCACTCGCCGCGCTGCAGCGGACCGGGCCCGTACGCCTCGACCGTGCGCACCGTGCCGGGCCGGCCACGCGCGGCCGCGGCGAGCGGCCGGGACAGCGCCGAGCGCGGCGGCCAGCCCGGCGCGCGGCCGGTCGACTCCGAACACCGCCCACGCGCCGGCTCCTCCGGGTCGATGGTCAGGACGGCGTTCAGGCCCATGGGCCCGTAGACCTCGCGGTCGCCGTCGAACAGCACCACCTGGTGCACCCCGGCCTCGAGCAGCTCGCGCCAGGTCTCCCCGATCCAGGTCTCGGCGTCGGACTGGTTGGGGAACGTGCTCCGCCGCCGGGGCGCCCTCGGCGGGCTGCACCGCGCGCAGCCGTCGGGTCCCTCGTAGCGCCAGGTCCAGGCCATGCGGGCACTCCCTCTCGAGCGGTCGGCGGTCCTCGTGCGGCAGGCTAGGGCCATGCGCCTGCGACTGCTCGGCACCGGGGCCTCCAACGGCTGGCCCGACCCGTGGTGCGGCTGCGCGTCGTGCGCGCGCCGCGACCGCGCAGGGGGTGCTGCGCGGGCAGACCGGCGTGCTCGTCGACGACCGGCTGCTGCTCGACCTCGGCCCCGAGCTGCCGCGCGCCGCGCTGCGGCAGGGCACCGGCCTGGCCGGCGTCGAGGCCGTGCTGGTCACGCCACGCGCACGAGGACCACTTCGCGCCGGCCGCGCTGATGTGGCGCGGCTGGCAGACCTGCCCCGGCGCCGCTGCGGCTGGTCGGGCCGCCGGCGGTGGTCGCCGGCCGCCGCGCCCCGCGCCGACCCGTCGGTCACGCCTCACCGAGGTCGCGCGCCGGCGACCGGCTGCCGGTCGCGGGGTACGACGTCGTGGCCCTGCCCGGCGCGGCACGGCGGCCCGGCGGTCGGCCCGGCGGTGCTGTACGACGTGACCGGCCCGGACGGCACCCGGCTGCTGTACGCGCACCGACACCGGGGTCGCTGCCCGACGAGGCCGTCGGCTGGCCGCGGGCCGGGCGTACGACGCCGTGCTGCTCGAGCTGACGACGCTCGCCGCGGCAGCCCGGACACCCACCTCGACCTCACCACCTGGCCCGCGCAGGTCGACCGGCTGCGCGCGGTCGGCGCGGTCGTCGGCCGCGACCCAGGTCGCTCGCGGTCCACCTCGGGCCACGGCAACCCGCCGCCCGACGTGCTCGACGCGCTGCTCGCCTGCTGGGGCGCGCCGGGCCGGCCGCGACGGCGAGCTGCTGTCGACCTCGGCGCGCCGGCCCGGCCGGCGGGTGCTCGTGCTCGGCGGCGCCCGGTCGGGCAAGTCGGCGTACGCCGAGCAGCGCTGCGCGACGCCGGCGCGGTGACCTACGTGGCGACCGCGCCGCCCCGGCCGCGGCGACGGCGGAGTGGGCCGCAGCGGGTCGCGCGCGCACGTCGCCCGGCGGCCCGCCGCCTGGACGACGGTCGAGACCGGCGACGTCGCCGGCGTGCTGCGCGCCGCCGGCGGGCCGGTGCTCGTCGACGACCTCGGGCTGTGGCTGGCCCGGCGTGCTCGACGACGCGCAGGCCTGGGAGGCGCCCGGCCGGCGCGTTCGGCGACGCGCTCGACGAGCTCGTCGGCCGCCTGGCGCGACGTCCGCGTGCCCGGGTCGTGCTCGTCGCGCCCGAGGTCGGCGGCGGGGTCGTGCCGGCGCACCCGCTCCGGGCGGCGTGTTCCGCGACCTGCTCGGGCGACCGCGACCGGCCTGGCTCGCCGCGCGCCGACGAGGTCGTGCAGGTCGTGGCCGGGCTCCCGCGGCGGCTGCGGTGACCTCCCGGCGCAGGACCGTCGCGCCCGGCTGCCGGCGAGCGCGCGCCGGCCGCCCTCGGCCGGCTCGGGCCCGCGCGCTGCTGCGGCTCGCCGCGGTGCAGGGCGCCTGGCCGCCGCGCCGCCCGGCGCGGGTCGTCGCCCGGCCGCCGGCGCGCCCGGACGGCCTCGACGCCGGGCAGGCCGCGGCGCGCCGACGCCCTGGCCGACGAGGGCGTCGACCTGGTCGTCGTCGGCCGGCGGCGGGCCGGCCGGCCCCGGCGCTGGCGCTGCTGGCGCTGCTGCTCGACCTCGAGCCGGTCGCGGCCGTCGGCACCGCGGCCGTCGCCGGGCTGGGCGGGCCTGGTCGCCGAGGTCCGCGACGGGCTGCGGCGCGGCCCGGCCGCACCGCGCCGACCCGGAGGCCCTGCTCGCGGCGCTCGGCGCACCCGGCCTGGCCGGCCTCGGCCGGGCTGCTGGAGCAGTGCGCGGTGCGGCGCACGCCGGTGCTGCTGTCCGGCGCGGCGGGCGGTCGCGGCCGCGGCGCTGCTCGCCGAGCGGCTGGCGCCCGGCGCCGCGCGACTGGCTGCTCGCCGGGTGCAGCCCGCCCGCCGGCGCGCCCGCGCTGGCGCTCGGCCGAGCTCGGCCTCGTGCCCGCTGCTCGACCTGCGAGCTCGCCCGGCCGCGAGGGCGCCGAGCTCGCCCTCGGCGTCCTGCTCGGCGGCGGTCGACCTGCGTGGAGCGAGCCGCGTGCCTGACGGGCTGCGGCTGGCCCTGACCACGCTGACCGTCCTGCCCGTGCGCGGGCCCGCGCAGCGCTGGACCGGCGCACCGCCGGGCGGGCGATGGCGCTCGCCCCGCTGGTCGGCCTGCTGCTCGGCGCTGGTCGCCGCCGGCGTCCTGCTGGGCGCCGCGGCGCCGGCTCGACGGCGGCGGCGAGCCTGCTGCCCGCGCTGCTCGCCGTCGCGACGCTGGCCGCGCTGACCCGCGGGCTGCACCTCGACGGCCTGGCCGACACCGCCGACGGGCTCGCCTCGTACCTGCCGCCCGAGCGGGCCCGCGCGGTCATGAAGGCGCCCGACGTCGGGGCGCTCGGCATGGTGACCGTCGTGCTCGTGCTGGCCGTGCAGGTCGGCGGCGCTGGCCGGCCTGCGTCGGGCACGGGCGCGGCGCCGCTCGGCCTGCGTGCTCGCCGCCGTCGTCGGGCCGTGCCGCGGTGGCCGCTGGCCTGCACCCCGGCACGCCGGCCGCGGCCGCCCGACGGCCTGGGCGCGCTCGTCGCCGGCACGGTGCCGCCGGCCGGTCGCGCTGGGCCTCGCCGCGCGTCGCCGTCGCCGCGGTGCTCGGCTGCTCGCGGCGTGCTGGCTCGGCGGCCGCGCCGCGGCTCGCCGCGGCGCGCGCGCTGCTCGCGGTCGTGCTCGGCCTGCTCGCGGCCCGCGCTGCTGCGCCGGCACGCGGTGCGCCGGCTCGGCGGGGTCAACGGCGACGTGCTCGGCGCGCTCGTCGAGGTCGACCGCGACGGTCGTGCTCGTCGTCGTGGCGCTCGAGCCGGCCCGGCTGAGGCCGGCTAGCGCACCCGGCTGGGCACGAACGGCGGCGACACGACCCGCATGGCGCTCGTGCGGCCGCGCACGTCGACCGTCACCTCGTCGCCGACCTCGACCGCGCGGTCGAGCAGCGCCAGGCCGATGCCGACCCGGCGGGTCGGCGAGAAGGTGCCGCTGGTGACCTCGCCGACGACCCGCGTCGCCCGCCGTCACGGGCATGTGCGCGCGCGGGATGCCGCGGTCGAGCGACTCCAGCCCGCGCAGCAGCCGGGCCGGGCCCTGCTCGCGCTCGCGCAGCAGCACCTCGCGGCCCCAGAACGCGCGGCTTCGACCAGCCGACCGCCCAGCCGGACCGGGCCTGCACCGGGCGTGATCTCCAGCGACAGGTCCTGGCCGTGCAGCGGGTAGCCCATCTCGGTGCGCAGCGTGTCGCGGGCGCCGAGCCCGCAGCGGCGCCGACGCCCGAGCGCGAGCACGGCGTCCCACAGCTCGCCGGCGTCGTCCCAGCGCGGCAGCAGCTCGTAGCCGCGCTCGCCGGTGTAGCCGGTGCGGCAGACGACGACCGGGCGGCCCTGCCAGTCGGCGCCGGTGAAGCTCATGTAGTCGTGGTCGGTCGGCAGGCCGAGCGCCTGCACGCACCTCGGTGCTGCGCGGCCCCTGCACCGCGAGCACGGCGAGCGTGCGGTGCAGGTCCTCGACCTCGATGCCCGTCGGGCGCGTCGGCCTGCAGCCGCCCGACGACCTGGCTGGTGTTGGCGGCGTTCGGGATGAGGAAGACCTCGTCCTCGCTGCGGACGTAGGCGATGAGGTCGTCGACGACGCCGCCGGTCTCGTCGTCGCAGCACAGCGTGTACTGCGCCTGGCCCGACGCCGACCCGGCGCAGGTCGTTGGTGAGCCGGTCGTTGACGAAGTCCACCGCCCGCGGCCCGCGGACGACGCCCTTGCCGAGGTGGCTGACGTCGAACACGCCGACGCGCCTCGCGCACCGCCGTGTGCTCCTGGAGCACCCCGGCGTACTGGATCGGCATGTCCCAGCCGCCGAAGTCCGCCGATCTTGGCGCCGAGCGCGACGTGGCGGTCGTGCAGCGGGCCGTGCAGCAGGGCGCTCATCCGCCGAACCTACCGACGGGGCGCTACGGGCAGCGCCCGCGCGAGGTCCTCCAGTGCCGCCGGCTCCACCCAGGCCGCCGTGGACACCCGCAGCACCGGCCCGGACAGGTCGGCGGCCCGGGTCACCGGGACCGCGGTGGTCACGCAGCCCGCGGCGCAGCAGCGCGTCCCGGGCGGCCTCGACGTGCCCGCCGGGCGGCGGGAGCAGGTGGTGATGCCGGTCGGCTCGTCGGCCGGCTCGACGACGCGTCCAGCCGGCGCCGCGCGAGCAGCGGTCCGGGCGGCGGCGGCCAGCGCGTGCACGACCGGCAGCAGCGCCGTCGGTCCACTCCGGCCGCGGCGACGGCCGAGCCCGACCCGGCCGGCCACGTGGGACTCGGCCGGGCTCCCACCGCCGCAGGCCGCTGTCACCGGGCCGGGCCGAGCGTCGGCGGCGGCGAGCCTGCGGCGCCCAGGCCGGGTCCAGCGCGAGCGAAGCCGACCCCGCGCGGCCCGCACAGCCACTTGCGGGAGGTCCCGACGTACGCCCGCGCAGCCGGCCGGGACGGCGGTCTGGCCGAGCGACTGCGCCACGTCGAGCAGCACCGGCACCCCGGTGGCGAGCAGCGTCGTCGACCGGCTGGGCGACCCCGCGCTGCGAGGCGACCTGCGGCAGCGTCAGCAGGTCCAGCCCGGCCGGGACCTCCGGCACCGGCCCAGCCGCGTCGACCGGCAGCTCGCACCAGCTCCCAGCCCCGCTCGGCGGCGCAGCCGGCGCAGGGCGCGCGGCGTTCGGCGCCGTACTCGCTCGGGGACCGTGCCGACCCGGGCGCCGCGCGCCGAGCGGCCAGGCCGCCAGCAGCGCGGCGAAGGCGGTCCGGCGCCGTTCGCCGGCAGCGCGACGTCGTCCGCCGGCCGAGCCCGAGCAGCGCGCCGAGCGCGGCCCGCCCCGCGGCGACGACCGGCTCGGCCTGCGCCTCCGCGACGTACGCCCCGCGCTCGGCCTCCCGGTGCAGGTGCGCGACCTCGGCGTCCAGCGCCGCCGCGCGACGGCCGCCCGGCGCTGCCGCGTCCAGGTGCCGGACCTCGGACGGCACCCGGGCCGCGACCCAGACGTCGACGGGGTCGGGAGCGCGGGCGGCGACGGCGGGCGGCATGCCCGGAGTCTGCCGGGCCGGGCAGCGGGCGGGCCGGGCAGCGGGCAGGCTGCCGCCATGCCCGCGCGCCGCACCACCACGGTCGTGGTGATGGGGGTGTCCGGGTCCGGCAAGACCACCGTGGGCCGGGCGCTCGCCGACCGGCTGGGCTGGGCCTTCCTCGAGGGCGACGACGAGCACCCGGCGGGCAACGTCGCGAAGATGGCTGCCGGCGAGCCGCTCACCGACGCCGACCGGCTGCCGTGGCTGCGCCGGATCGCTGCCTGGATCGGCGGCTGCGAGCAGCGGGGGGTCGACGCGGTGGTGGCCTGCTCCGCGCTGCGCCGCAGCTACCGCGACCTGCTCCGGGACGGGCACCCCTCGGTCGTCGTGGTCCAGGTCGACGTCGACCCGACGGTGCTGCGCGCGCGGCTGGCCCGGCGCTCCGGGCACTGGATGCCGCCGGAGCTGCTGGCCAGCCAGCTCGCGACGCTGGAGCCGCGCCAGAGCGACGAGGCCGGTCTGACCGTGCCCGCCGGCGACGACGTCACGGCCACCGTCGAGGCGGTCGCCGCGGCCCTGCCGCGGCAGGGCGGTTAGCCCCGCACGCTCAGCGACACGCCGAACTCGCCGTCCGGGTCGGTCCACCACCGCAGCACGTCGAGCCCCGCCGCCGCCAGCTCCGCCCGCACCCTCGGCTCGGTGAACGTGGCGCTGACCTCGGTCCACAGCTGCTCGCCGGCGCCGAACGCCACGATCAGGTGCAGCGCCCGCAGGTGCACGGTCTGCGCGCGCAGCGACGCCAGGCGCATCTCGATCCACGCCTGCGGCTCGACCCAGACCGCCCGGTCGGCGAACGCGTCCACGTCGAGGTCGGTGAGGAAGCGCTCCCGCTCGGCGGGCAGCAGGTTGCCGACGGTGCCGCCGAGGAAGGCGACCAGGCGGCGCCCGCAGCGCGGCAGCAGGCCGAGGTGGTGCTCGAGGTCGCCGACCACGGCCTGCTCGGGACGAACCCGCGCAGCGTCCCGGCGCCGGTGTTGCCGGCGTCGACGCTGACCCGGGTGGCGGCTGTCGAGCACATCATCTGCAGCCCGGCCTCGCCCGAGCGCCCGAAGAAGTCCTCCTGCAGGCGTACCGCGGGTCTCGGAGCACCCGCCGCGGCGGCCGGTCCGGGTCGGCGCCCCGCCGCGAGGTCGACCCCCACGCCACCGAGGGCGGTCCGTACCGCCGCGAGGTCGACCGCGCGCTCACCCGCAGCGTCGGACGTGGGCGCCCTGGTGGGTGGGGCGCTCGCGCCGCCGGCGGCGCGCCGACGCCGGCCCTTCAGCGTCCCGCGACGGCGTCGCCGTCGTGGTGTCGCACGCGGCGGCCCCGTTCTGGGTAGTGGCGGGGGAAGTGGCTCCGCTCGACCCTCCCCCGGAGCCCCCCCGGCAGCGCAAGGAGAACCATGACAGCGAGCTCTCCCCGACCGCGGTGTACGACGTGGTGGTGCTCGGCGGCGGCCCGACCGGTGAGAACGTCGCCGACCGCGTCGTCCGCGGCGGCCTGACCGCCGCGCTGGTCGAGCACGAGCTGGTCGGCGGCGAGTGCTCCTACTGGGCGTGCATGCCGAGCAAGGCGCTGCTGCGCGCCGGTGGAGGTGCGCGCGCCGGCGCGCCCGGCTGCCGCGGTCGTCGGCCGACCGGGACGCTCGACGCCGACGGCGGTGCTCGCCCGTCGCGACGCGCTTCATCTCCGGGCTCTCCGACGACTCGGGCAGGTGCAGTGGGTGGTCGGCGCGGGCATCGACGGCGGTGCGCGGGCACGGCCGGCTGGACGGCGAGCGCCGGGTCGACGTGCACCGCCGGCGGACGGCTCGCCGCAGCCGAGCTGCAGGCGCCGGCACGCCGTCGTGCTGGCCACCGGCACGACCGCCGTCGGTCCCCGGGCGTGCCGGGGCTGCGCGAGGCCGCGGCCGTGGACCTCCCGCGAGGTCACCAGCGATGAAGGCCGTGCCGCGGCGGCTGGTCGTCATCGGCGGCGGCGTCGTCGCGGTGGAGATGGCGCACGGCCTGGTACGGGCCCTCGGCGCTCGAGCGGTCGATCCTGCTGGTGCGCGGCGACCGGCTGCTCGAGCGGATGGAGCCGTACGCCGGCGAGCTGGTCGCCGACGGGCTGCGCGACGACCGGGGTCGACGTCCGCTTCGGCGCCTCGGCGGCCGTCGGTGCGCCGCGACGACGCCGGGCGTCGACGGTGACGCTGGACGACGGGTCCGAGGTCGTCGGCGACGAGCTGCTCGTGGCCACCGGCCGGCGCGTACGGCCACGACCGACCTGGGCCTGGAGACCGTCGGGCCTGGAGCCCCGGCGCGGCGGTCGACGTCGACGACTCGATGCGCGTGCCCGGCGTCGGACTGGCTCTACGCCGCCGGCGACGTCAACGGCCGCGCCCTGCTGACCCACATGGGCAAGTACCAGGCCCGGGTGTGCGGCGACGTCATCGTGGCCCGCGCGCCGGCGGGCGACCGCCGGACGACGGGCCGCGCGCTGCGCGGCGACCGCGCCGGTCGCCGCAGGTCGTGTTCACCGACCCGCAGGCCTGCCTCGGTCGGGCTGACCGAGCAGCAGGCCCGGGCGGCCGGGCTCGACGTCCGCTCGAGTGCGGCTACGACCTCGGCAGCGGTCGCCGGCGCCGCGCTGTATCGCCGACGGCTACCGGGGCCGGGCCAGCCTGTCGTCGACAGACCGCGACGTGCTGCGTCGGGCGCCACGTTCGTCGGCCCGGACGTCGCGGAGCTGCTGCACAGCGCCACCGTCGCGGTCGCCGCGGAGCTGACCCTGCCCAGCTCTGGCACGCCGTGCCGTCGTACCCGACGATCGTCCGAGGTCTGGCTGCGCCTGCTGGAGACGGCCGGGCTCTGACGCAGCCGCGGCGGGTCGTGCCGTCCCCGCCGCCTATCCTCGCCGCCGTGACCACCCTCTCGCTGTCCACCTCCTCCGCCGCCACCGCTCGAGGTCGACGCCGTCGTCGTCGGCGTCGCGCAGGGACCGGACGGGCCTCGTGCTGGCGCCGGGCGCCGACGGCGTCGCGGCGGCCCTCGGCGACGGGCTGCTCCCGGCGCTGCGCGGGCCTCGGCGCGACCGGCAGGGCCGAGCGAGGTCACCCGGCTCGCGACGCTCGGCGCGACGACCGGCGCCGGTGGTCGTCGCCGTCGGGCTCGGCCCGGTCGGCCGGACGCGCGTACGACGCCGAGGTGCTGCGCCGCGCGACCGGCGCGGCGGTCCGCGCGCTGGCCGGCACCGCCACGGTGGCCCTCGCGCTCGCCGCCGGCGCGGCGACGCGGCGACGTGCCGCGCGGTCGCCGAGGGCGCGCTGCTCGGGGCGTACGCCTTCGACCGCTACCGCACGCAGCGTCCGCCGGCGACGCACCGCGACGCCGGTCGCGAGGCTCGTCCTGCGTCGTCCGACGCCGACAGCGACGCCGCCGCTGCAGGCCGCCGTGCGCCGCGCCGAGGTCGTCGTGCGCGCCGTGCAGCTGGCCCGCGACCTGGTCAACACCCCGCCGTCGCGACCTGCACCCCGCCGAGCTCGCCGAGGTCGCCGCGCGAGCGCGCCGCGCGCGCTCGGGCGTCGAGGTCGAGGTGCTCGACGAGCGAGGCGCTGGTCGAGGGCGGCTTCGGCGGCATCGTCGGCGTCGGCCAGGGCTCGGCGCAACCCGCCGCGCCTGGTGCACCTGTCCTACCGCGGGGCGGCGGCCGGCCAAGGTCGCGCTGGTCGGCAAGGGCATCACCTTCGACTCGGGCGGCCTGTCGCTCAAGCCGGCGGCGTCGATGGAGGAGATGAAGAGCGACATGGGCGGCGCCGCCGCGGTCATCGCCGGCGTCGACGCGCCGTCGCCGAGCTCGGGCCTGCCGGTCGACGTCGAGGCCTGGGTGCCGATGGCCGAGAACATGCCGAGCGGCACCGCGATCCGCCCGTCCGACGTGCTGACGCATGCGCGGCGGCAAGACCGTCGAGGTCAACAACACCGACGCCGAGGGCCGGCTCATCCTCGGCCGACGCCATCGCCCGCGCCTGCGAGGACGGCCCCGACGTGCTGCTCGACGTCGCGACGCTCACCGGCGCGCAGCTCGTCGCGCTCGGCGCGCGCACGACCGGCGTCATGGGCAACGACGACGCGCTGCGCGGCGCAGGTCGTCGACGCCGCCGGCCGGGCCGGCGAGGCGTCCTGGCCGCATGCCGCTGCCGGCCGAGCTGCGCAAGGGCCTCGACTCCGAGGTCGCCGACCTGGTCAACACCGGGCCGCGCGAGGGCGGGATGCTCACCGCCGGGCTGTTCCTGCAGGAGTTCGTCGCCGAGGGCGTGCGCTGGGCGCACCTCGACATCGCCGGGCCGGCCTACAACTCCGGCCGAGCCGTACGGCTACACCCCGCACGGCGGCACCGGCGCGGCGGTCCGCACCTTCGTGCAGCTGCTCGAGGACCTCGCCGCCGGCTGAGCCGGTCCCCCGTCGGCGCTCCGGGCCGGGGCGACGCGGCCGAGGACGTCACGGTCGCGCCGCGACCGCTGCCGCGGCCGCCGTCCGCCGAGGAGCCCCGTGCCCGCGCCCGCGCCCTGCTGCTCGCCCTGACGGCCAGCTGCCACCGCGGCGCTGGTGCGGAGCACCGTCGCCGCCGTCGCCGTCGGCGGCGCCACCGTCGCGATCACGACGGTGCGGCGCAGGCACCCGAGGTGGGCGTCGCGCGGCGGCCTCCGACGGCGGCACCGACGACGCTCGAGCCCGCGGCCGGCGGGCCCGATGCCGGCGAGCCGGGCGTCGCCGACCGCCGGCCGACCCGGAGCCGGCGGCGTCCGGACGAGCCGGCGGACGGCGAGGACGGCCAGGCGCCGGTCGGCGCGGGACCGAGACCGCCGGAGGCACCGAGGCGCCGAGCTCGGCGCGACGACGCCGCCGCCGACGACGGCCCGGACGCGTGCACGGCCGGCAGCCACGGCGAGCCACGTGCGGCTCGTCGCGCGCGCCGGCGGGGACGTCCGCGCAGCCGCGCCGACGACTGCGGCGAGCGCGCGGCACGCCGAGCGCGGCATGGCACGACGAGGCCGACGACGACGGCCCGCGGGCCGGCGGACCAGCGCGCCGAGACTCACGCGGTCCGAGGCCTCCGCGGCCCGAGCACGAAGCGGCCTCGAGCACAGCCGGCCGAGGCCGAGCGGTCCGCGGTCAGCGTCCCGGGAGCGACTCGCCGGACGGGCTCCGGCACCCGGCGGTCGGACGACCGGGCGGCCGACGCGCGCGGCCCGAGGCCGACCGAGTCCGGCCGCACGGCCGCTCCGGCGCCGCGGCCGTCGGACAGCCCGCCGCGGGCGGACCGCCCGACCCGGGCTGCCGACGGCAGCGGCTCGGACGAACGACCGGCCGGCCCGGGACGGCCGGGCACGGCTCCGACGGCTGAGGCGCGGGCCGCGTCCCGCCGGTGGACGGCCGGCGGCACGCCGGGAATGCCGTGCACCTGCTCGACGCCTGTACCTCTCAGGATGAAAGGATGCCGGTGCACGCCGCCACGAGCTGGCGTCGCCACAGCGAGGGAGCAACCGCAGTGACAGCAGCCGCGAGACCGTCGACCTCGTCGTCCTCGGAGGCGGCAGCGGTGGCTACGCCGCCGCCCTGCGCGCCGCCGAGCTCGGCATGACCGTCGTCATGGTCGAGAAGGACAAGGTCGGCGGCACCTGCCTGCACCGCGGCTGCATCCCGACCAAGGCGCTGCTGCACTCGGCCGAGATCGTCGAGATCATCAAGGAGTCGCGCGCAGTTCGGCGTCAACGGCACCTTCGAGTCCGTCGACATGGGCGGGGTCAACAACTACAAGGACAAGGTCGTCGAGGGCCTGTTCAAGGGCCTCACCGGCCTGGTGAAGAGCCGCAAGATCGAGGTCGTCCAGGGCCACGGCCGGCTGGTCTCGCCGACCGCCGTCGAGGTCGACGGCCGCACGCATCGAGGCCGCGCCACGTCCTGCTCGCCACCGGCTCGGTGCCCGCGCTCGATCCCCGGCCTCGAGATCGACCACGCGCGCGTCATCACCAGCGACGACGCGCTCGGCATGGACACCATCCCGGGCTCGGTCGTCATCCTCGGCGCCGGCGCGATCGGCTGCGAGTTCGCCTCGGTCTGGCGCTCGTTCGGCGCCGAGGTGACGATCGTCGAGGCGCTGCCCCACCTCGTCCCGCTCGAGGAGGAGAGCAGCAGCAAGCTGCTCGAGCGCGCCTTCCGCAAGCGCGGCATCAAGCAGGAGCTCGGCGCCCGCTTCGAGCGCGTCGAGCACACCGACGAGCGGCGTGCGCGTGCACCTCGAGGGCGGCAAGACGATCGAGGCCGAGCTGCTGCTCGTCGCGATCGGCCGCGGCCCGGTGTCGCAAGGACCTCGGCTACGAGCAGGTCGGCGTCGAGATGGAGCGCGGCTTCGTCAAGGTCGACGCCTACTGCCAGACCAACGTCCCGACGATCAGCGCGGTCGGCGACCTCATCCCGACCCTGCAGCTGGCCCACGTCGGCTTCGCCGAGGGCATCCTCGTCGCCGAGCGGCTCGCCGGCCTCGCCGTCACGCCGATCGACTACGACGGCGTCCCGCGCGTCACCTACTCCTCGCCCGAGGTCGCCTCCGTCGGCCTCACCGCGCAAGGTCGCCAAGGAGCGCGGCTACGACGTCGTCGAGGCGACGTACGACCTGGCCGGCAACGGCAAGGCCCGGATCCTCGGCACGGCCGGCGCCGTGAAGGTCCTCGCGTCCAAGGACGGCCCCGTGCTCGGCGTCCACATGGTCGGCGAGCGCGTCGGCGAGCTCATCGCCGAGGCGCAGCTGATCACCAACTGGGAGGCGCTGCCCGGCGAGGTCGCCCAGCTCATCCACCCGCACCCGACGATGTCCGAGGCCGTCGGCGAGGCCCACCTCGCGCTGGCCGGCAAGCCGCTGCACAGCCACTCCTAGCCCGCAGTCCCTCCCGCTCGCCCACCCTGAGGAGCTCCTCGCACCCATGGCCGTCTCCGTCACCATGCCCCGCCTCGGCGAGAGCGTCTCCGAGGGCACCGTCACCCGCTGGCTGAAGAAGGAGGGCGAGCGGGTCGAGGCCGACGAGCCGCTGCTCGAGGTCTCGACCGACAAGGTCGACACCGAGATCCCGTCGCCCGCCGCCGGCATCCTGTCAGTCGATCAAGGTGCAGGAGGACGAGACCGTCGAGGTCGGCGTCGAGCTGGCCGTCATCGACGACGGCGCCGGAGGCGGCGGCGGCGACGCCGGCCGCCGAGGACGGCGCGCCGGCCGCCGGAGCCCGAGCCGGAGCCCGAGCCGGAGCCCGAGCCGGAGCCCGAGCCGGAGCCGGAGCCCGAGCCGGAGCCGGCGGCCGAGCAGGCCGCGCCGCCCGCAGCCGGCCGCCGCAGCAGCCCGCAGCCGCCCGCCGGCCCAGCGCCCGGCCCCGCGCCAGGCGCCGGCGCCGTCCGGCGGCGGCGGCGCCGAGGGCGCGTACGTCACGCCGCTGGTGCGCAAGCTCGCCACCGAGCACGGCGTCGACCTGTCGCAGCCTGCAGGGCACCGGCGTCGGCGGCCGCATCCGCAAGCAGGACGTCCTCGACGCCGCCGGCGCAGAGCGGCGACGCCGAGGCGCCGGCCGCCGCCGACGAGTCAGCGCCGACACCGCCGCCGCCGGCCGCGCGGAGATCCCGCAGCCCGCGCAGGGCACCGCGCGCGCCGGCGCCGGCCTACGTCGACCAGGCCGTCAAGGCCGCCCCGACACCACGCGTGCGCGGCAAGACCGAGAAGCTGAGCCGGCTGCGCAAGGTCATCGCCGAGCGCATGATCGAGTCGCTGCAGGTCAGCGCCCAGCTCACCACCGTCGTCGAGGTCGACGTCACGAAGCATCGCCCGGCTGCGCGACCAGGCCAAGGCGGCTTCGAGGCGCGCGAGGGCGTCAAGCTGTCGTTCCTGCCGTTCTTCGCGCTCGCGACGGTCGAGGCGCTCAAGGCCCACCCGGTCGTCAACGCCAGCATCGACCAGGCCGCCGGCACGATCACCTACCACGAGGCCGAGCACCTCGGCATCGCCGTCGACACCGAGCGCGGCCTGCTCGTGCCGGTCATCCACGGCGCCGGCGACCTCAACCTCGGCGGCATGGCCCGCAAGATCGCCGACCTGGCGGAGCGCACCCGCACCAACAAGGTCACCCCGGACGAGCTCGGCGGCGGCACGTTCACGCTGACCAACACCGGCTCGCGCGGCGCGCTGTTCGACACGCCGATCATCAACCAGCCGCAGGTCGGCATCCTCGGCACCGGCGCGGTCGTCAAGCGCCCCGTCGTCGTCGAACGACCCCGACCTCGGCGAGGTCGTCGCGGTCCGCTCGATGGTCTACCTCGCGCTGACCTACGACCACCGCATCGTCGACGGCGCCGACGCCGCCCGCTTCCTGGTCACCGTCAAGGAGCGCCTCGAGGAGGGCGACTTCGCCGCCGAGCTCGGCCTGTAGCCGTCCCCGGGCGCCCGATCCTGCTCCGGCAGGATCGGGCGCCCGTCGGCTGCGTGGAACGATCCGGTCATGACGGCCACCCCCTCCCAGCAGCGCGCCACCCGGAACGCCCTGCTCACCGACGCCCTGCACGCCGAAGCCGCCGCGTACGCCGACCTGCTCGGCTCGGCAGGCGCGGACACGCCGGTGCCGTCCTGCGGATCCTGGACGCTGCGCGAGCTGACGCACCACGTCGGGCTGGTGCACCGCTGGGCCACCGCCAACGTGCTGGCCGGCGGCCCCGAGTCGCCCCGGCCGCAGGACCCGCCGCCGCCCGACGACGACCTGGTCGCCTGGTACCGCGACGGCGTCGCGGCGCTCGTCGCCTCGCTGGCCGACCCGCGACCGGCCCTGCTGGACCTTCGCCGGGCCGGCGACCGCGTCGTGGTGGCTGCGGCGGATGGCGCACGAGACGTCGATGCACCGCGTACGACGCCTCGCTGGCCTGCGGCGCGGCGCACCCCGCTCGACGCCGAGCTGGCCGCCGACGGGATCGCGGAGGTGCTCGAGGTGATGCACCCCCGCCAGGTCGCGGCTCGGCCGGGCGGCGGCGCCGGCAGCCCGGCTCGACCTCGTGGCCGACGCCGGCGGCAGCTGGTCCCTGGACGGACCGGAGCCCGCCGGACGGGTGGCCGGTCCGGCCGACGCGCTGCTGCTGCTGCTGTGGCGCACGGACCACCCTGGCCGACCCGCGGCTGCGCGTCCTGCGCCGACCGCGACCGCGGTCGAGGCGGTGCTGGCCGGCCCGTCACGCCCTGACGTCCCGGTCAGGCGTGGCGCCCGCCCCCGGGGCAGGATCGAGCCGGTGAAGATCGGCGTCACCGGCGCGTCCGGGCTCATCGGCACCCCCCTCGTCGCGCTCGCTGCGCGAGCACGGCCACGACGTCGTGCGCTTCGTGCGCGGCGCCGGCCGCCGGCGCGGACGACGCGCGCGCTGGGACCCGGCGGCGCGACGGCCTCGACCCGGCCGTCGCTCGCCGACCTCGACGCCGTCGTGCACCTCGCCGGCGCCGGCGTCGCCGACAAGCGCTGGACCGACGGCACGCAAGGCGGTCGTGCTCGACAGCCGCGTCGACGGGACGACCGCCGTCGCGCAGGCCATGGCCGCCGGCGCAGGGCCCGCGGGTGCTGCTGTCGGCGAGCGCGATCGGCTGCTACGGCGACACCGGCGACCGGCTCACCGACGAGACCGGGCCGACCGGCGAGGGCTTCCTCGCCGAGGTGTGCCGGCAGTGGGAGGCGGCGACCGCGCCGGCCGAGGCAGGCCGGCGTGCGGGTCGCGCACCTGCGCACCGGCATCGTGCTGTCCGGCGAGGGCGGCATCGTCGGCAAGCAGCTGCTGCTGTTCAAGGCCGGCCTCGGGCGCGCCGCTCGGCAGCGGCGCGGCAGTGGACGAGCTGGATCAGCCTGCAGGACGAGGTCGCGGCGATCCGCCACCTGCTCACCGCCGACGTCGAGCGGCCCGGTGAACCTCGTCGGTCCGGCGCCGGTGACCAACCGCGAGTTCACCAAGGCGCTCGGCCGGGCCGTCCACCGGCCGACGCTGCCGGTCCCGGTCCCGGGGTTCGTGCTGCGGCCGGCCGTCGGGGAGTTCGCCGACGAGGGCATCCTCGATCGGCCAGCGGCTCGCGCCGGCGGTCCTGCAGCGCAGCGGCTTCGCCTTCGCCCACGCCGACCTCGACGCCGCCCTGCGCGCCTCGCTGTAGCGGGCCCGCGCAGTCCGGCTGCGCGCCGACCAGGCCGGCCAGCGCGACTCGACGGTGCAGCCGCCACTCGGCCCCGGACGCGCCGACGAGCACCACGTCGCAGGCGCGCTCGCCGCGGCCCGGACGCTGCTCGAGCACCGCGCCGGCGGCGTCGCGCACGTCGTACGGCCGCAGCGCGTCGACGCACCCGCAGCCTGGCGCGGTCGTCGCGGCGCCGGTCGACGCACCTCGACGGCCGAGCACCTCGTGCCGCACGCCGTCCGCCGTCCGGCCCGGCCGCGGCGAGCGCCGCGGCAGCCGCAGCGTCGGCGCCCGCCAGCGCTGCGGACGGGCGCGTAGACGCCGGCGCAGCACGGCCGGCGTCGGCGGCCGCGAAGGCGCTCGCGCGCGCCGGTCGAGCCGTCGAGCACCGCCCGCAGTCGGCGCGTCACCGACCGGGGCGGCCGGCCCCGCGGGTCGGCCGGCAGCGCTGGCCCGGCCCGCTCTGAGCGGCGGCGGCCGAGGACCGCCGGCTCGGGACGGCGCCCTCCGCGAGCCGCCGCCGGAGCCGACTGCTCGCCGCCGCGGCCGGACCACCACCCGACGGCGGCGCCGGCCAGCCCGAGCACAGCACGCGCCGGCAGCAGCAGGCCCCGCCGGCGGCCGGCCCCGCCGGCGAGCCGGCCGTCCGCGCCGCTGCGGCCGGCGCGGGACCGGCGCGGTCGCGCCCCGCGCCGGCGCCCCGCAGCCCGGAGCCGTCCGCCCGGTCGGCCGTCCCGCCGTGGGCCCGCGCGAGCCGGCGACGAGCGGACGGCACGCCGGGCACCGGCCGCGCTCGGCACCGCGCCGCGCGTCCGACGCCGCGCCGGCGCCGACAGCGCCGCCGCGACCGCGCGGCCAGGCGGGTGGCGCCGGCTCGGAGCCGGCCGGCGCAGCGGCTCCCCGGCCGGCGCCGGTCAGCGGCGGGGCACGCCGGCCAGCGCCCGCAGCGCCCGCGGCCCGGCCGCCGCGCCGGCTCGTCGGGCGGCCCGACCGGCAGGCGCAGCAGCCCGGCGCACAGCGTCGCGAGCGCGGCGACGTCGCGGCCGGGCGACCGGCGGCACCGGACAGCGCCGAGGTCGGCGAGCAGCGGCATGCCCGTCGGCGTCGAACCAGACCGACGAGCGCCGTCACGGCGCCGTGCACCAGGCCCGCGCTCGTGCGCCGCGGCGAGCGCCAGGCCAGCGGCACCGCCGACGGTCACGACCTCGCCGGCGGTCGAGCGACGCCGCCGCCGGGCGAGCGAGCCGCCTCGAGCGCGCCGCCCTCGGCGTGGTCGAGGACCAGGCCACGAGCACCGCGCGCCACGACGTCGAGCAGCCGGACGACGTAGGGCAGGCTGCGGCAGGTGCAGCGTCGGACCGGCACGGGCGCAGCCGCGCAGCGCGACGGCTCGCGCCGTCGCCTCGCCCGACCCGCCGCAGCGCGACGGACTGCCCGGACTGCGCAGCTCGCGCGCCGACCACAGGTCGCCGGCGCGCCGCGCCCCGAGCCAGGGCACGCACCGTCGTAGCCCGGGCAGGGACCAGAGCTCGCTCATGCCCGGCACGCTCGCACCGCGCCGGGCGGTCCGCGGCGGTCGTCCACGATCCGTCGCGGTCTGCGACGCGTGGCAGACGTGGTGGTGGTGGGTGCCGGGCTCGCCGGGCTGGCGTGCGCGCGGCGCCTCAGCGCGGCCGGGCGTCGCGGTCGACCGTGCTCGAGGCCGGCGACGCCGTCGGCGGCCGGGTCCGCACCGACGTCGTCGACGGGATGCTGCTCGACCGCGGCTTCCAGGTGCACAACACCGGCTACCCCGAGGCCGCAGCGGGTGCTCGACCACGCCGCGCTCGACCTGCGCCGCTTCAGCGCCGGCGCGCTGGTGCGCGTCGGCGACCGGCTGCACCGCGTCGGCGACCCGCGCCGCGTGCCGACGTGGGCGCCGGCCACGGTCGGCGCGCCCGATCGGCTCGCTCAAGGACAAGGTGCTCATCGCCGGCGCTCGCCGCCTCCGGCCGGCGCTGCTGTCGCCCGACGCGCTGCTGTCGCGCCCCGGAGACGACGACGTACGACGCCCTGCGCGCCCGCGGGCTGTCCGACACGGTGGTCGACCGCTTCTTCCGGCCGTTCCTGTCCGGGGTGTTCCTCGAGGACCGGCTCGACACCTCCAGCCGCTTCTTCGACCTGGTCTGGCGCTCGTTCGTCCGCGGCTCGCAGTGCGTCCCGGCGGGCGGGCATGCAGGCGCATCCCCGAGCAGCTCGCGGCCGGGCTCGACGTGCGGCTGCACGCCCGCGTCGCGCCCGTCGAGCCGCGCAGCGTCGCCGTGGACGGGCAGCGTGCTGAGCCCGCGGGCGGTCGTCGTCGCGGCCGCCGCCCCGGACGCCGGCGTGCTGCTGCCCGGGCTCGACGTGCCGCCGCAGCGCAGCGTCATCACGCACTACCACCTGGCGCCCGAGCCGCCGGTGCGCCGAGCCGGCGATCGTGCTCGACGGCGAGCGCAGCGGTCCGGTCGCCAACACCGTCGTGCTCACCAACGCCGCGCCGTCGTACGCCCCGGGCCGGCACCTGGTGTCGAGCTCGGTCGTCAGCGGCGACGCCGCCGAGCCGGCGGTGCGCGCCCACCTCGCGCGGCTGTACGGCGTCGACACCGCGCCGCTGGGAGCACGTCGCGACGTACGACGTGCAGGCGGCCCTGCCGTCGCAGGCGCCGCCGATGGGCCGGTTCCGCAAGAGCGGTCCGCCTCGAGCCCGGGCTCTACGTCTGCGGCGACCACCGCGACTCGGCGTCGCATCCAGGGCGCCCTGGTGTCGGGCCGCCGGGCCGCCGACGCGGTGCTCGCCGAGCTGCGCGGCGTACCCTCGACGCGCATGATCTTCCGTCGGCTCGGTGCTGGTCCCGTACGACGAGGCGTGGCGCCTGCAGCAGTCGCGTCCACGCCGAGGTCGTGGACGGCGCCGAGGACACCGTGCTGCTGCTCGAGCACCCGCCGGTCTACACCGCCGGCAAGCGCACGCTCGCCGTGGGAGCGGCCGGTCGACGGCACGCCCGTCGTCGACGTCGACCGCGGCGGCAAGATCACCTGGCACGGGCCCGGGCCAGCTCACCGGCTACCCGATCGTGCGCCTGGCCGACCCGGTCGACGTCGTCGCCTACGTCCGCCGGCTCGAGCAGGTGCTCATCGACGTCTGCGCCGAGCTGGGGCTGGCGACCGACCGGGTCGAGGGCCGCAGCGGCGTCTGGACGCCCGACGGCGCGCGCAAGGTCGCCGCGATCGGCATCCGCGTCTCGCGCGGCGTGACGATGCACGGCTTCGCGCTCAACGGCGACCCCGACCTGACGGCGTACGACCGGATCGTGCCGTGCGGCATCGCCGACGCGACCGTCACCTCGCTGACCGCGAGCTCGGGCGCGACGTCACCCCGGCCGAGGTGCTGCCCTGCTCGAGCGCCACCTGCCCGCGCTCGGCGCCGGTCAGGCCAGCTGCACCAGCACGGCGTCCCCGGCCGCCGCGGCCTCGGCGTAGAACGTCCGGACCGCCTCGTACGCCGGCAGGACGAAGGCCGTCAGCACGTCCGGCTGGTCCCACACGTCCGGGTAGACCTCGGCCTGCCGGAACGCCCGGTGGGTGAAGCGGCCGCGCAGGTCGTCGGCCGGCAGCGCGGTCAGCAGCGCGGCGACGGCCGAGACCCGCTCGGGCACCAGCACCCGGACCGGCTCGTAGCTGCTGGGGTCGCCCAGCGTCGTGCCGCCGAGCACGACGTCGAACGCCGGCCCGCGGCCGCCCCACGGCGAGCCGTTCAGCAGCATGTGCACCGCGTGCCAGGCCCGCCCGACGTCGAACAGCTCCGCCGGTGCGCTGTCGGCGAGCAGCAGGCCGGCGGCGTCCGGGTCGCGCTCCAGCAGGTCGAGCTCCGCCGCGGTCGTGCGCCGCCAGCGCATCACCAGCGCCCGGCCCGTCTCGTCGCTCACCCCCCGACGCTAGCGGTGCGGGGCGCGGCGGCGAGGATGACGCCATGGACGTACCCCCCGACCTGGCCTCGCTGCGTCAGGAGCTCGACCGGGTCGACCGCGGTCTGGTCGACCTCATCGCCCGGCGGCTCGAGATCGTCGCCGAGGTGGGCGCGGCGAAGGCCCGCACCGCCACGCCGGTCCGCGACGTCGAGCGCGAGCGTGCGGTGCTGGACGGCGTGGAGCAGGTCGCGGTCGAGCGCGGCGTCTCCGGCGACCTGGTCCGCCGGATCTTCCGCGAGATCATCGGCTACGCCGTGGACCGGCAGGTCGCCGAGCTGACCGGCACCGCCGACCACCCGCTGGTCGTGGCCTTCCAGGGCGTGGAGCACGCCTACAGCCACCTCGCCGCCCGCAAGCACCTGGCGGGACGCGGGCAGCAGGCCCGCTTCGAGGGGCACGTGTCGTTCGCCGACACGGTCGCGGCGCTCGTCACCGGCCGGTGCGACCTGGCGCTGCTGCCGATCGAGAACACCACCGCCGGCAGCATCAACCAGGTCTACGACCTGCTGCAGGCCAGCGACGTGCACGTGGTCGGCGAGGAGACCTGGCGGGTCGACCACTGCCTCGCCGCGGTGGCCGACGTGCCGGTCGGCTCGCTCACCCGGGTGCTGTCGCACCCGCAGGGCCTGGAGCAGTGCGGAAGCTTCCTGCGCACGCTGCCGGGCGCCGTGCCGGTCACGGTGTTCGACACCGCCGAGGCCATGCGGGTCGTCGCGCGAGCAGGGCGACCCGACGTGGGCCGGGATCGGCTCGCCGGAGGCGGCCGAGGCGCACGGCCTCGTCGTGCTGCGCCGCGGCCTGGCCGACCGCGCCGAGAACTGGACGCGCTTCCTGCTGCTGGCCCGCACCCCGGTGGACGTCCCGGACCGGGTGCCCAGCAAGACCAGCCTGGTGCTGGTCACGCGGCACGAGGAGGGCGCGCTGCTGCGCTGCCTGGAGATCCTGTCGCGCAGCGGCCACTCGCTCACCAAGCTCGAGTCGCGCCCCCGGCCGGGCAGCCCGTTCGAGTACCTGTTCTTCATCGACTTCGAGGGCAACGTCGCCGAGCCGCGGACCCAGCAGGTGCTGGACGAGCTGCGCGAGGCCACGCTGGCGCTCAAGGTGCTCGGCAGCTACCCCGCCAAGGTGGTGCGGCCCGAGGTGCCCGCGGACGACGCGCTGGAGGCCGTGCTCGGGCGTGGAAGGCCGCAGCGCCTCGCGGCGTTGACCCCGGACGTGACGACTCTCTCGCCGGACGGCCGCAAGCTGCTGCGACTCGAGGTGCGCAACGCGCAGACCCCGATCGAGAAGAAGCCGTCGTGGATCAAGACGAGGGCGGTGATGGGGCCGGAGTACACCGAGCTGAAGTCGCTGGTCAAGCGCGAGGGCCTGCACACGGTGTGCGAGGAGGCCGGCTGCCCCAACATCTACGAGTGCTGGGAGGACCGCGAGGCGACCTTCCTCATCGGCGGTGACCAGTGCACCCGGCGCTGCGACTTCTGCAACATCGACACCGGCAAGCCGGCGGCGTACGACACCGACGAGCCGCGCCGGGTCGCCGAGTCGGTCGCGACGATGGGGCTGCGGTACGCCACCATCACCGGCGTCGCCCGGGACGACCTGCCCGACGGCGGCGCCTGGCTGTACGCCGAGACGGTGCGGCTGGTGCACGAGGCGGTCCCCGGGATCGGCGTCGAGCTGCTCATCCCCGACTTCGACGCCGAGCCCGCACAGCTCGCCGAGGTCTTCGCGTCCCGGCCCGAGGTGCTCGCGCACAACGTCGAGACGGTCCCGCGGATCTTCCGCCGGATCCGGCCGGGCTTCCGGTACGAGCGCTCGCTGGACGTGATCCGGCAGGCCCGCGCGGCGGGCCTGGTGACCAAGAGCAACCTCATCCTCGGGATGGGCGAGGAGCGCGACGAGATCAGCGAGGCGATGCAGGACCTGCACGACGCCGGCTGCGAGCTCCTGACGATCACCCAGTACCTGCGGCCGTCGCCGCGGCACCACCCGGTCGACCGCTGGGTCCGGCCCGAGGAGTTCGTGGCGCTGCGCGAGGAGGCCGAGGAGATCGGCTTCTCCGGCGTGATGAGCGGGCCGCTGGTGCGCTCGTCCTACCGGGCCGGGCGGCTGTACGAGCAGGCGCTGGCCTCCCGCGCGTCCGTCTGAGGCGCCGGCGGCCCGAGCGGTCCGCTCCCGGAAACCTTGACGTTCCCGCCGCCTCACGTGAATGTCACACCGCCGGGTGAGAGTGAGCCTCCTCACCCCGAGGAGGCTCTCGTGACACCGTCCAGCCCTTCGTCCCCACCGCGCGCGGCCGGGACCCGTGTCCGGGCCGCGCCGTACGCCCCGTTGGTCCGGTTCGCCCAGGCCGCACGGCACCTGGCGTGGGCGGCGCTCCCCGACGGCGGGCAGCGCGTCGCCCGGCGCAACGCCTGGGCCGGGATGAGCGCCGACGCGGCGCGCTCGCGGGCGCAGCGGGAAGCCGACGAGGCCCTGGCCGCGGCGGCCCGTCGGGCGCGCCGGCGCAGCGGCTGACGGCGGGGGCGTGCCGGCCGTGCTCTAGCGTGCCGGCATGGCCGAGCCCGTCTACACCCCCGTCGTCGCCCTCGCCAAGCTGGTCTTCCGCGGCCTCGGCATCCGGTTCGACATCTCCGGCGTGGAGCACGTGCCGCGCACCGGCGGCGCGGTGATGGCCATCAACCACATCGGCTACCTGGACTTCACGTTCGCCGGCCTGGCTGCCGACCCGGCCGGCCGGCTGGTGCGCTTCATGGCCAAGAAGGAGGTCTTCGACCACCGGGTCTCCGGCCCGCTGATGCGCGGCATGAAGCACATCCCGGTGGACCGCACCGGCAGCGCGACCGACGCCTTGCACGAGGCCGTGCAGGCCGCTGCAGGCCGGCGAGATCGTCGGGGTCTTCCCGGAGGCGACGATCTCGCGAGAGCTACGAGCTCAAGGAGTTCAAGAGCGGCGCGGCCCGGCTGGCCCTGCAGTCCGGGACGCCGCTGCTGCCGTGCGTGATCTGGGGCAGCCAGCGCATCTACACCAAGGGCCGCAAGCGGGACCTGACCCGCGGCACGCCGGTCGCGGATCCTGGTCGGCGAGCCGTTCCTGCCGGCGCCGGGCGCGACGCCGACGCAGGTCACGATCGAGCTCAAGGCACGGATGCAGGCGCTGCTCGACGAGGCCCGGGCCGGCTACGCCGGCGGTCCCCGCACCCCCGACGACACCTGGTGGGTGCCGGCGTCGATGGGTGGCACCGCGCCGACCGTCGAGCAGGCGGCGGCCCTGGCCCGCGACCGGCAGGCGGCCAAGGCCCGGTCCGCCGGCACCGAACCGCGCGGCTGACCGCGCCCGCGCACGCCGAGCCGCCGCCCGCCTAGGCTGCGGCCATGGCGAGGAACGAGAAGCGCGGCGACGAAGGCTCCAGGACGCCGGGGGCTGTTCGGCCGCCGCGCGGCCGCGGGCAAGGGCGCCGGCCAAGGCCCCGAAGGACCGGGCCGCGAAGCGGGCCGCCCGCAAGCAGCGCCTCGGTCAGCTCAAGACCGCCTTCACGGTCACCCGGCAGGCCGACCCGCAGCTGCTGCCGCTGCTGGCGATCGCGTTCCTGGTGCCGTTCGCGCTGCTCCTGGCGATCGGCTTCCTCATCTCGCACCCGGTGCTGCTCGGCGTCACCGGCCTGCTGCTCGGCCTGATCGCCGTCACCGCGTGTTCGGCCGGCGGGTGCAGCGCACCGCGTACAGCAGGGTCGAGGGCCAGATCGGCGCGGCCGCCGCGGTGCTGGACAACATGCGCGGCGACTGGCGCGTCACGCCCGCCGTCGGCTTCTCCCGCGAGCAGGACCTCGTGCACCGCGTGATCGGCCGGCCCGGCATCGTGCTGGTCGGCGAGGGCTCACCGTCGCGGACCCGCGGGCTGCTGGTCGAACGAGAAGCGCCGGTTGGCGCGCTTCGTCGGCGAGACCCCGGTGTACGACGTGCTGGTCGGCGACGGCGACGGCCAGATCTCGCTGCGCGCGCTCGAGAAGCACTTCGCCAAGCTGCCCCGCAACATCAAGCCGCGCGAGGTGAACAGCCTCGACCGCAAGCTCAAGGCGATGGGCGCCGCCGCTGCCGATCCCCAAGGGCCCGATGCCGAACGGCGGGCGGATGCCGCGCGGCAAGGTCCGCTGACGGACGCCGGGCCCGCTGACCGCCGAACGCGACGCCCGTCGCCGGCCGTCAGGCCCGGACGACCGCCGTGCCGGACGCCCGGTCGTGCAGGCCGCGGCCGTCCCGGTCGGTGATCAGCGCGGGCACCAGCAGCAGCAGCAGCGCGGTCCGCAGCGCCGTGGGGACCAGCGGCACGGCCGCCCGCCCGCCGTCCCGGAGCGGCACGACGCGCAGCCGCAGCAGGCGCATGCCGAGGGTCTGGCCGGTCAGCGTCAGCCCGACGATGTAGAGCACCGCCAGGACCGCGAGCGGCGCCAGCCCGGCCGAGGCCGACGAGGCCTCGAGGTCCCGGATCGGGAACAGCAGCCGCGCCACCAGCCCGGACAGCAGCGCGTCGATCGCGAAGGCGCCGGCCCGGACGCCGGTCCCGGCGATCGCGCCAGGGCCGGACTCGGGCAGCCCCAGCCGTACGCCGGGGCGCTGCTCGCGTCGGCCGGTCCGACGCCGGCCGCGCCGAGCCCGCTGAGCCACGTCCCGGTCCAGCGCGCCATGGTGCGAGGCTAGTCGGGAGGGCGCCGGACCGCCCGTCCGTGTAACCAGGGCGAAACACGAGGGACACCGGCGTTTCACAGCCCTTGGCTACGGTCGGCGACCAGCCCGGTCCGCCCCGCTCGCCCCTGACTCCAGGAGGATGTCCGTGTTCAAGGACGCCAACGAGGTCCTGAGCTACATCAAGAAGGAGGGCGTCGAGATGGTCGACGTCCGCTTCTGCGACCTGCCCGGGTGTCATGCAGCACTTCACCGTGCCGGCCGGGTCGTTCGACGAGGCGGTCTTCACCGACGGTCTCGGCTTCGACGGCTCGTCGATCCGCGGCTTCCAGCAGATCCACGAGTCGGACATGCTGCTGCTGCCGGACCCCACGACGGCCCGCGTCGACCCGTTCCGCACCCGCAAGACCCTGATCCTGAACTTCTTCATCCACGACCCGCTGACCGGTGAGCAGTACTCCCGCGACCCGCGCAACGTGGCCAAGAAGGCCGAGGCCTACCTCAAGGGCACCGGCATCGCCGACACCGCCTTCTTCGGCGCCGAGGCCGAGTTCCACATCTTCGACTCGATCCGCTACGACAGCCAGCCGCAGGGCAGCTTCTACGAGATCGACGCGGTCGCCGCGGCCTGGAACACCGGCCGCGAGGAGGCCGGCGGCAACCTGGGCTACAAGCCGCGCACCAAGGGCGGCTACTTCCCGGTCTCGCCGACCGACCACTACGCCGACCTGCGCGACGAGATCGCCGTCAAGCTCGAGGAGGCCGGCCTGACCGTCGAGCGCGGCCACCACGAGGTCGGCTCGGCCGGCCAGCAGGAGATCAACTACCGCTTCGACACGCTGCTGCAGAGCGCCGACGACATGATGCTGTTCAAGTACATCGTCAAGAACACGGCGCACGAGTACGGCAAGACCGCGACGTTCATGCCCAAGCCGATCATCGGCGACAACGGCTCGGGCATGCACTGCCACCAGTCGCTGTGGAAGGACGGCGCGCCGCTGTTCTACGACGAGGTCGGCTACGCCGGGCTGTCGGACATGGCCCGCTACTACATCGGCGGGCTGCTGCACCACGCGCCGTCGCTGCTGGCGTTCACCAACCCGACGATCAACAGCTACCACCGCCTGGTGCCCGGGCTTCGAGGCGCCGGTCAACCTGGTCTACAGCCAGCGCAACCGCTCGGCCTGCATCCGCATCCCGATCACCGGCTCGAACCCGAAGGCCAAGCGCCTGGAGTTCCGCTGCCCGGACCCGTGCGAGCAACCCCTACCTGGCGTTCTCGGCGATGCTGATGGCCGGCCTCGACGGCATCAAGAACAAGATCGAGCCGCCGGTCCCGGTCGACAAGGACCTCTACGAGCTGCCGCCGGAGGAGCTCGCCGACGTCGCGCAGGTGCCGGCCTCGCTCGACGCCGTGCTCGACGCCCTCGAGGCCGACCACGACTACCTGCTCGAGGGTGGCGTGTTCACCGAGGACCTCATCTCGACCTGGATCGCCTACAAGCGCGAGTTCGAGATCGACGCGCTCCGGCTGCGTCCGCACCCGTACGAGTTCGCGCTGTACTACGACATCTGAGCACCTACCCCGCTGACCTGCTCGCTCTCCGGTCGGCAGGCTTGCAGGGCCACGGAGCGGGTCGTCGGTGGCGTCGAGTCTCTCGAAGACGTCGCCGACGGCCCGCTTCGCCCACGATGGGAGCGATTGCAGGACAGGTGCGCTGTGAACGGGCGTTGGCAGAGCACTCCATGTGGCGAGACCCCGAACCGGGGGCCTGGCACCCTGCAGTCTCGACAGGCCAGCGCCGAGACCGAAGCAACGTCCACTCTGGGAGGCGGCACTAACCTCGCTTCGTGAAGCCCGTTCCCGACGCTGCCGCGTACGAGGATGCGCTGCGCCGATCGGTCCATGCCGCGCTCGCCACCTATCCACCACGTGCCGCGACGGTCACCGAAGGCCGTAACGAGCGGGACAGCACGGTGTGGGGCATGGAGGTGGAGCCAGCCAATCCTTCTGCCGCGTCGGTCTACGTCACGTTCGCGGGTGGCGATGAGGTGGTCGTCGGTTTCGGAAAGACGCACGCGTACTTCTGGAACGACGATCCCCCGGCCTTGGCCGAGTACGTCGGAAGCGTCCTTGCTGCTGTCTTCGCGGGCAACTTCGAGGAGGCGGGTCTGGGGAACGTCTTCGCCCGAGTGCGGCTCCACGACGGCACCACCGCACGCGTCGGGGCCATGCACCTGCCCTTGCCGTGGCGACTTCGGCGTAAGCGGCGGTACGCGCCCTTTGCCTCCCACCGAAGCTGACGACCTCGCTCGGCCGCTCATGAGCACCGGCCATAATGCCGTCATGGACGAGCGGGACGCACGAGCCAGAAGAACGTACCTGGGGGCTTGGCTCGCGATCATCTGCGGCGTCGTGCTCACCCAGGTCGGCGTCATCGCTCTTGTCATCAGGGGGGTCGAGGCCGACCTGAACCGCACGGTCGGCACCCCGCCGCTCTGGCAGCCGGCGGCGCTGGCCGTCGGCCTGGCCCTGCTCGGCGGGGGCGTCGTCGGTCTGCTCGGGCACCGCCAGCGCTGAGCGGTCGGCGCTGGCGGTGCCTCGCCGTGTGCGGTCACGGACGACCCCGACGGTGACCTCCGGACCACCCGGGTTCCAGTGCCTCCGGACGGAGGCGCCCCGGTGTGTCAGGCACCCCACAGGCACCCCACAGGCATCCCTCGGGCGTGCCCGGGAAGAGACCGCCCGCGGGAACGCCCACGGCGTGGACCCCGCCAGATCTGGAGGTGGAGATGCCGGCACAGGGCCGTCGATCCCGCGAGAACACGGGCGTCCTCACCCCCGGGATCCTGCTGGGCCTGGGCCTCGGCGGGTTCGTCGACGGCATCCTGCTGCACCAGGTCCTGCAGTGGCACCACATGCTCAGCAACACCGGGGACGACCGGCGTCGGGATCGCCACCTACCCGGTGGACACCGTCGCAGGGCTCGAGGTGAACACCCTCTGGGACGGGTTCTTCCACGCGGCGACCTGGATCGCCGTCGTGGTCGGGCTCTGGGTCCTGTGGCAGCGGGTGACGCGCGGCGGCGGGCCGTTCTCCCGTCGGTCGCTGCTCGGCGCCGTGCTGGCCGGCTGGGGTGTCTTCAACCTCGTCGAGGGGATCGTCGACCACCACCTGCTGGCGATCCACCACGTCCGGTCCGCCGGCCAGGTCGACAACGTGCTGCTGTGGGACCTGGGCTTCCTGGCCCTCGGGGCGGCGCTGCTCGCCGGCGGCCTGGCACTGCATCGGCAGGGAGAGCGGGCCGCCACCACCGGACCGAACCCGGCACACCCCCAGGCGCAGCACCGCTGACGAGCCCGGCCGGGCCGGGTCAGTCGCGGAACCGGACCGTCCCCTGCACGGCGTCGCCCCCCGGCACACCGGCGACCAGCTCCCAGCCCCTTCCGGTCCGCTGCGCGGCGACGTCCACCTGCTGTCCGGCGACGACCGGCCGGCGCAGCCGGTCGTCGAACGCGGACACCGCGAGACCGGCGCGCTGAGGCGCTGCGACGGCTGCTGTCCCCCTGGCCTGAGGTGGCGGCCTGTCAACACCGGCTGGGGTCTGAGCCGTTGTCGACGGACGAGTGGGTTGCCGTCAGCCCGGCGGCAGCGGATCAGCAGGCCCCCGTGCGACCCGGGCACCGAACGCAGCCCCCTCGCGAACGCGATGCGGGACATGACCGCCTCTTTCAAGGACTCCGCCCGCCGCGGGAACCCGCCCGGCCTGCGGGAGCGACAGACCTGGCGTGCAGTCGGGAGCCACCAGTCGGCGCCGGCGAGGGTTCAGGTCATCGGCCGCGACCGTCGACGGCAGCCATCTGGCCCGCATCGTCGACTGCTGACAGCGCAGGAACCCGCCGTGATCTCGTCGGCCCCCGACCTCACCTCCACGCAGGGAGCTCGTCATGCGCACGTCCGTCCGCCGCGCCTTGTCATGATCTACCGTCACCGTCGGCCTCGCCGTCGCGACGGCCGGCCCCGCCGCCGCCGGCCTCGGCTTCAGCAGCCACTGCCCGCCCCCCGCGCCCCAGTGCTGATCCCGCCCGGCCTGCTCCGCGCGCGCCGACAGCTGCGCCGGGCCCACCGCCTCGCCCCCGACCGACCGACCGCCGCCCTCCCGCTCGCCCAGCAGGCGTGCGACCGGCTGTGCCGGCAGGCGGCCCGGGACCCGCGACACCACGACGAGTACGCCACGAGCCTCACGGTCGTCGCCGAGCTGCACCTTGCGGTGGTCGACCTCGGGGCGGCACTGAGCGCCCTGCACGCCCTCGTCGCCCTGCTCGAGGCACCAGCCGCGTTCCAGGGGCGGGACGCCGCCGCCGCCGAGGACCGGCTCGCCGATGCGCTCACCCGGCGCGGCGACACGCACCGCCGGGTGGCGGCGTACGACCGCGCGCAGTCCGACCTGGACCGCGCGCTGCTGCTCGCCCCGTCGCCGCTCGTCCTGGCCGGGGCGCACAACGCCGCCGGCATCCTGGCCACGGACACCGGCCGCTACGACACCGCCGAACAGCACTACCGGCTGGCGATCGACCTCGTCGCCCGGGTCCGTGGCCCCGACTCCCGGACCTCGCCGCGCCGCTGCACAACCTGGCGGGCCTCGCGCACGCCCGGCGGCGGTACGAGGACGGCGAGCCGCACGCCAGGCTGGCGGTCGCCCTGCGCCGTCGTCGTCACGGCGAGAACTCCGTGGAGGTCGCCGCCGACCTCACGGTCCTCGGGGCGCTGCTGGCGGGGCAGCACCGTCTGGACGAGGCGGAGAAGATCTTCGAGCGGACGCTCGCGACGTGGACCGCCCGGCGCGGGCCCGACCACTACGAGGTCGCCGTCGCGCTGCACGCCCTCGCGGCCGTGCACGCCGAGCGCGGGCTGCTGCCCCAGTCGGTCCGGGAGTACCGGGCCGCGCTGGCGATCAAGCGGCGGGTCCTGGGCCACACGCACCCCGAGGTCGTCGTCCTGACCGCGGACGTCGCTCTGGCGCTACGGCCGGTGCCTGCCTGGATCCTGGACTCGTCAGTGTGGGACAGCTGAGGCGTTCGGGAACCCCACGGGCCCGGGAACGCGACAGTGCCGGTGTGCAGGCCGATGTCGCGTGCGGGGACCCGGAGCTGCTGGCGGCGCTCGCCGGCGGCGACCTCGGGGCGATGCGCCTGCTGTACGACCGGCACGCCCCCTGGCTGTCGGCCCGCCTGACCCGCCGGTGCAACAGCCCTGACGTCGTCGCCGACGTTCTGCAGGACACGTTCATGGCGCTGTGGAAGGGCGCTGAGCGTTGGCGTGGGGACGGCGAGGTCGCCGCGTGGTTGTGGGGCATCGCGATCCGTCGCCTGGTGTCCCACCTCCGCGGTCGCGCGCAGCCCCTGGTCCTGCCGCTGGAGAGCCTCGCGGAGGCGCGGTCCGCAGGACCGGGCGCCGAGGAGCTCGTGCTGCTGGGCGTCGAGTACGGCGACCTCGGACCCGCCCTGCAGCGGCTGTCGCCGCAGATGCGGGCCGTCGTGCAGGCCACCGTGCTCGACGGCCTCACCACCCGCGAGGCCGCCCGGGTGCTCGGCATCCCCGCCAACACCGTGAAGACCCGCCTGCACCGGGCCAAGGCCCACCTGCGGCAGGACCTGACAGGAGACCCGGCATGACGGCCCGCTGGCACGCCGACGACGCGCTGCTCGCCCGGTACGTCCGCGGTGACGCGGACGCGCTGGACGCCGCGTCGGCAGAGCAGCACCTCCTGCACTGCCCGCAGTGCCGTGCCCGCACGGCCGCGTACATGGACGCAGCGCCGCTCGAGCTGGTCTGGCGCCGCATCGAGGAGCAGGCCCAGGCGCCCGCCCCGGGTCTGGTCGCGCGCCTGCTGCGACGCCTGGGACTGCCCGACCGGGATGCCCTGCTGGTCGCCGCCGCCCCGACGCTGCGCACGTCGTGGTTGGCGGGTCTCGTCGTGACGCTGGGCTTCGTGGCGCTCGCCGCCGAGTACGGCGGTGACCGTGGGCTCATCCTGTTCCTGCTCGTCGCACCGCTCGTCCCGGTCGCCGGGGTCGCCTACGCCTACGGGCCGGATGCCGACCCCCTCCACGAGCTGTCCGTCGCCGCCCCGTACCCGAGCGCCCGGCTGCTGCTGCTGCGCGCCGCCGCTGTGCTGACGGCGAGCCTGCCGCTGGTCCTGGCCGCGGCGCTGGTGCAGCCGGCCCTGTCCAGCAGTGCGCTGCTGTGGCTGGTCCCGGCGCTGGCGCTCACCGCCGGCACGCTCACCGCGTCCACCTGGGTCCGCCCCACCCGCGCCGCCGGGGTGTTCGGTGCCGCGTGGCTGGGCGCGGTGGCCAGCGCCGCTGCGCAGCGGGACCCGGCTGCGGTGCTCGCGCTCCCGCTGCTGCTCGCCTACACCGTCCTCGGTGTCGCCGCCCTGCTCGTCCTCGTGCTGCGCGTCCGCCAGGTCGCCGCCTTCCAGGAGCTGTCATGACCACGACCACCGTCAGCCTTGCCGGGATCACCAAGCGGTACCGGAGCACCACCGCCCTGGATGCCGTCGACCTGACCTTCGGCCCCGGGGTCACCGGGCTGCTCGGGCCCAACGGCGCGGGCAAGACGACCCTGCTGCGGACGGTCGCCACCGTCCTGGCGCCCGACGCCGGCGTGCTCCGGTTGCTCGGCCGCTCGCCGACGGCTCCGGAGCCCCTGGCCGAGGTCCGTCGCCGGCTCGGCTACCTGCCGCAGGAGCTGGGCTTCCCGCGCGGCTTCACCGCGTTCGCGTTCGTCGACTACATGGCCGTGCTCAAGGAGTGGACCCACCGCGCCCGCCGGCACGACGAGGTCCGCCGGGTGCTGCAGCTGGTCGACCTCGGCGACGTCGCGACCAGGCGGATCCGGGCGCTGTCGGGCGGTCAGCGCCGCCGGCTGGCGCTGGCCCAGGCGCTGCTCGGCGCCCCCGAGCTGCTCGTCCTGGACGAGCCGACGACGGGCGTCGACCCGGAGCAGCGGATGACGCTGCGCCGGGTGCTCTCGCGCGCCGGGGAGCGCGGCACCGTGCTGCTGTCCACCCATCAGACCGAGGACGTCGCCGCGCTGTGCGACCGCGTCGTCGTCCTGGACGGCGGCCGGGTCCGGTTCGACGGCCTGGTGCTCGACCTGGTCGCCACCGCGGCCGGCCGCGTCTGGCTCGCCGACACCCCGGACCCGGCGGCCCGCGCCTCCTGGCGGACCGGCGGCGGGCAGCACCGCAACGTCGGCGAGAACCCCCCGCCCGGCGGCCGGCAGGCCGACCCGACGTTGGAGGACGCCTACCTGCTGCTGCTCGGCGACCGCGCCCGCTCGGTGAGGGCTGCGGCATGACCAGCCTGACCGCCCGACCGGCGGCGTCCGCCGCGACCGTGCACCGGAGCGCCCTGCTGGCACTGGCCGGCCTCGAGGCGCGCCGCTACGCCCGGCACCCGCTGTTCCTCACCGGCGCGGGCGTGCTCGCGGTCACGACGTTCGTGACCCAGGACGACCTGGGCGCCACGGTGGGCGACACCGCGCTCGTGCCGGCGTTCCTGCTCGGCCTGCTGGGTGTGCTCGTCGGCTACCAGCTCACCCGGTCGATGCAGGTGTCCGCCGACGCGGCGTCGGCTGCACCGGTCGATCAGACGACCAGGACCGCAGCACTGTGTCTGGCGTGTCTGGTGCCGGGCGCTGCTGCCCTCCTCTGGCTGACGTGGACGCTGCTGGCCCTGGCGGTCTGGCCCGCACCGACCTCCGCGGCGATCAGCACTGGCGACCGCCTGGCGATGCTCGCCGCCGGCGTCGCGCAGGCCGTCGGCGGACCGCTGCTCGGGGTGCTCGCGGGACGCCGTCTGCGCCTGCCCGTCGGCGGACTGCTCGTCGCTGTGGGCCTGGTCGTCTGGGTCGTGCTGGCGATCGTTGCTGCAGGTCGGCCTCAGGGACCCGACCCTGTTGGCCTGGCCGCGGACCCGTCCCGCGCCGGGACGGTGCTGGCGCTGCACAAGCCGTACGTGGTCTGGGCGGCTCAGGACACCGCCGACGGGCCGTTCTGGGTCAACGCGGGCTCCCCCGCCTGGTACCTGGCGTACCTGGTCACGCTGTGCGGGCTCGCGGCAACCGCCGCGCTGCTGCACGGGAGCAGCGGGGCACCTCGGGGCCGGCTCACCCGGGTGCTGGCCGTCCTGGCCCTGCTCGCCGCCGGGAGCCTGGTCCTGGCGTGCGCACCGGACCCGGCTCGCGTGCTGCTGTGAGCCTGCGCGGCGTCGACTGGCCCGTCCTCGCCGGCGCCTCGGCGCTGGGCGCAGCGGGGCTCGCGGTCTGTGTGCTGGCGGCGGGCGACGAGCCGCCGCTGGCCTACGCGCGGTTGGCACTGGTTCCGCTGGCCTCCGCCGCCGCCTTCGTGCTCGACGAGCCCGCCGCCGCGGCCGTCGACGCCCTCCCCCGCAGCCGCCGACGGCGCACCGCGAGCCGGGTGTCGGCCCTCACGCTCCCCCTCGGTGTGTGGGCCGCTGCCGTCATCGCCCTCGACGTGCGCTCGCCCCGGACCCCCGCAGCAGTCCTGCTCGCCGAAGGCGCCGGCCTGCTCGCGGTCGCGGTCGCGGTGGCCGCGGTGCTCCGCCTGCGGGGCCGCGCCGAGCCCGGGGAGGCCGTCGCTGTGCTCCTCGGCGCGGGCGTCCTGGGCCTGCTCGTGCTCCCACTGCCGCAGTCCACCGTGCCGCTGTTCCCCACCGACGGGCACTGGGCCGCCAGCGGCGCCGTGTGGACGCTGCTCACCGTCGCCGCGACGGTCACCGCCACGCTGGCCTCACGCGACGCCTTCCTGCCGCCCGGCCACGGCCGGCACGACGGTCTCCGACCCCGGAGGAGCCCGCCCTGACCCAGCCCGCCAGCGGCACTGCCGCGGTCCGCACCGGAACGCCCTCTGCTCGGCGGGTTCGTCAACGGCATCGTGCTGCACCAGGTCCTGCGGTGGCACCACCTACCCAGGTGGACACCGTCGCCGGGCTCGAGGTGGACACCCTCTGGGACGGGTTCTTCCACGCGGCGACCTGGATCGCCGTCGTGGTCGGGCTCTGGGTCCTGTGGCAGCGGGTGACCCGCAGCGGCGGGCCGTTCTCCCGTCGGCCGCCGCGGGGCCGGGTCAGTCGCGGAGCCGGGCCGTCCCCTGCACGGCGTCGCCCTCCCCCGGCACGCCGGCGACCAGCTCCCAGCCGGTCCCGGTCCGCTCCGCGGCGACGTCGACCTGCTGGCCGGCGACGACCGGCCGGCGCAGCCGGTAGTCGAACGCCGACACCGCGAGGCCGGCGCGCCGCGGCACCTCCAGCAGCAGCAGGGCCAGCAGCGGGCCGTGCACCACCAGCCCGGGGTAGCCCTCGACCTGGGTGGCGTACGGCGCGTCGTAGTGGATCCGGTGGGTGTTGTAGGTCAGCGCGCTGAACCGGAACAGCGTCGTCGCGTCCGGCGTCAGCGTCAGCGCCGGCTCCGGCCGGACCCCGGCCGGGCCGTCCGGCAGCGCCCGGGCCCGGCCGGCCGGCTGCGAGCGGTAGGCGTAGTCCTGCTCGTCCACCACGCACAGCTCACCGGCCCGTCGCAGCTCGTGCCGCACGGTCACGAAGACCATCTCGCCGGTCCGCCCCGACCGGACCTGCACGTCACGCACCGCGGAGCGCCGCTCGACCCCGTCGTCGACCCGCAGCGCGCGGTGCACCTCGACCCGGCCGCCGGCGAACATCCGGCGCCGGTCCGGCAGCGGCGGCAGGAACGCGCCGCGCGCCGGGTGGCCGTCCGGTCCCAGCTCGGACTGCCGGGGGTGCTCCAGCAGGTGCAGCCAGTGCCACAGCGCCGGCAGCGGCTCCCCCGGGCCGGCGACCGGCGCCGGCAGGTCCAGCAGCGCCGAGAACGCCGCCACCGGCCAGGCGTCCAGCCGTCCGGTCGTGCGCACCTCCGGCGGCGACCAGCCGCGGATCTGCTCGGCCAGTCCCGGCACGGCGGCCTCCAGGGGGCAGGATCGGCGCAACTCGACTCGTACGACGTCCCGGAGGACCCCGTGAGTGTGCTCGACGCCGAGGAGCAGGCGGTCGTCGACACGGTCGCGCGCTTCGTCGACCGCGAGGTCCGGCCGACGGTCCGCGAGCTCGAGCACGCCAACACCTACCCCGAGGCGCTGATCGAGCAGATGAAGGCGCATCGGCATCTTCGGCCTGGCCGATCCCCGAGCCGTACGGCGACGCGCCGGTGTCGATGCCCTGCTACGTGCTGGTCACCGCAGGAGCTCGCCCGCGGCTGGATGAGCCTGGCCGGCGCGATGGGCGGGCACACCGTCGTCGCCAAGCTGATGCTGCCGTTCGGCACCGAGGAGCAGAAGCAGCGCTACCTGCCGCGGATGGCCACCGGCGAGCTGCGCGCGACGATGGCGCTCACCGAGCCCGGCGGCGGCTCCGACCTGCAGGCCATGACGACCGTCGCCCGCCGCGACGGCGACGAGCTACGTGGTCAACGGCGTCCAAGACCTGGATCACCAACGCCCGCCGCTCCGGGCTGATCGCGCTGCTGTGCAAGACCGACCCGGCGGCCACGCCCCGGCACCGCGGGCATCTCGATCCTGCTGGTCGAGCACGGCCCCGGGCTGACGGTCTCGCGCGACCTGCCCAAGCTCGGCTACAAGGGCGTCGAGTCGCTGCGAGCTGTCCTTCGACGACTACCGCGTGCCCGCCGACGCGCGTGCTCGGCGGCGCCGAGGGCAAGGGCTTCGCGCAGATGATGAAGGGCCTGGAGACCGGCCGGATCCAGGTCGCCGCCCGCGCGCTCGGCGTCGCGACCGGCCGCGTTCGACGACGCGCTGGCGCTACGCCCAGGAGCGCGAGAGCTTCGGCAAGCCGATCTGGAAGCACCAGTCGATCGGCAACTACCTGGCCGACATGGCCACCAAGCTCACCGCCGCGCGCCAGCTGATCCTGCACGCCGCCGAGCGCTACGACAGCGGCGAGCGCTGCGACATGGAGGCCGGGCATGGCCAAGCTGTTCGCCTCCGAGATGGCGATGGAGATCGCCCTGAACGCGGTGCGGATCCACGGCGGCTACGGCTACTCCACCGAGTACGACGTCGAGCGCTACTTCCGCGACGCCCCGCTGATGATCGTCGGCGAGGGCACCAACGAGATCCAGCGCAACGTCATCGCCGCCCAGCTGGTGAAGCGCGGCGGCCTTGACTGACCTGCCCGGCCCGGCGCTGCTGTTCTGCCCGGCCGACCGGCCGGAGCGGTTCGCGAAGGCCGCCGCGGCCGCCGACGGGGTGATCCTGGACCTCGAGGACGCCGTCGCCCCGGAGCACAAGGACGCGGCCCGCGGCCACGTCGTCGCGGCGCTCGACCGGTGGCCCGCCGCGGTGGTCCGGGTGAACGCGGCCGGCTCCGCCGGGCACGACGCCGACCTCGCCGCCCTCGACGCCCACCCCGACGCGGTGGTGATGCTGCCGAAGGCGGCCCGGCGGGCCGACGTCGAGGCCCTCGCGCCGCGGCCGGTGGTCGCGCTGTGCGAGACCGCGCAGGGGGTGCTGGCCGCGGCCGATCTCGCCCGGGCCGGCAACTGCGTGGCGCTGATGTGGGGCGGCGAGGACCTGCTCGCCGACCTGGGCGGGCGACCCGGCCGGGGGCGCTCCGGCGGGCTGGCGCCGGTGCTGGAGTCGGCCCGCTGGGCCGTGCTCCTGGCCGCCCGGGCGGCCGGCCTGCCCGCCGTCGACACGCCGTACGTCGACCTCGCCGACCTCGCGACGCTGCGCCGGGACGCCGACGACGCCGCCGCCGCCGGGTTCGCCGCCAAGGCGTGTGTGCACCCGCGGCAGGTCGCGACGGTCCGGGCGGCCTTCGCGCCGACCCCGGACGAGCTCGCCTGGGCGTCGGAGGTGCTGGACGCCGCCCGGGAGGGCGGGGCGGTGTTCCGGTTCCGGGGCCGGATGGTCGACGCCCCGGTGCTCGCGCACGCCCGGGGGCTGCTCGCCGCCGCCGCCCGGGCCGCTCACCAGACGCGTTGACGCTGCGAACGCTGCGCCCGTACGGTCGCCTGCCGGGCGTACGCCCGCGCCCGAGAAGGAGACCCCCTTGACCGACGCCCCCGCCGAGCAGCTGCTTCCCGGCCCCTCCGCCCGCGCCAAGGACCTGCACGAGCGCATGATCACGTTCATGCGGGAGCAGGTCCTGCCCGCCGAGGCGGAGTACCACGCCGCCCGCCGGGAGGCCGGACCGGACGGTCACGACGTCCCGCCGGTGGTCGAGCGGCTCAAGGAGCAGGCGCGCGAGCAGGGCCTGTGGAACCTGTTCCTGCCGTCCGAGTCGGGGCTCACCCAGCTGGAGTACGCGCCGATCGCCGAGCTGTCCGGCTGGAGCAACGACCTCGGCCCGGAGGCGATCAACTGCGCTGCGCCGGACACCGGCAACATGGAGCTGCTGCACCTGCTCGGCACCGACCAGCAGAAGAGCACCTGGCTCGAGCCGCTGCTGGCCGGCGAGATCCGCTCGGCGTTCGCGATGACCGAGCCCGACGTGGCCAGCAGCGACGCCACCAACATCGCCACCCGGATCGAGCGGGACGGCGACGAGTACGTCATCTCCGGCCGCAAGTGGTGGACCAGCGGCGCGATGGACCCGCGGTGCGCGGTCCTCATCGTGATGGGCAAGACCGACCCCGGGGCGGCGACCCACCGGCAGCAGAGCATGGTGATCGTCCCCCGGGACACCCCGGGCGTGACGATCGTGCGGGACCTGCCGATCTTCGGCTCCCACGACCAGCACGGCCACGCCGAGGTCCGCTTCGAGGACGTCCGGGTGCCGGTGAGCAACGTGATCGGCGAGGAGGGCGGCGGGTTCGCCGCCGCCCAGGCCCGGCTGGGGCCCGGCCGCATCCACCACTGCATGCGCGCCCTGGGGGCCGCCGAGCGGGCGCTCGCCCTGATGGTCGCGCGGGCCCAGTCCCGCGTCGCGTTCGGCAAGCCGCTGGCCGACCAGGGCGTGGTGCAGCAGCAGATCGCCGAGTCGCGGCTGGAGATCGAGCAGGCCCGCCTGCTGTGCCACCGCGCCTGCCACGTCATCGACACGGCGGGCAACAAGGCCGCCCGCGACCTCGTGGCGATGGCCAAGGTGGCCGTCCCGCGGGCCGCCACCGCGGTCATCGACCGCGCCATCCAGGTGCACGGCGGCGCCGGGGTCACCGACGTGACGCCGCTGGCCGCGATGTACGGCTGGCACCGGGCGATGCGGCTGTTCGACGGGCCGGACGAGGTGCACCTGCGCTCGATCGCCAAGGGCGAGCTCGGCCGGACCCCGGTCCTGCCCCCCGGCGCGGTGGTGCAGTGAGCACCCTGGCCGGACGCACCCTGCTGATGTCCGGCGGGAGCCGTGGCATCGGCCTGGCGATCGCGCTGCGGGCCGCCCGGGACGGTGCGAACGTCGTGCTGCTGGCCAAGACCGCCGAGCCGCACCCGCGCCTGGAAGGCACCGTGCACACCGCGGCGCAGCAGATCACCGAGGCCGGCGGGCAGGCGCTGCCGGTCGTCGGCGACGTGCGCAGCGACGAGGACGTGGCCCGGGCCGTCGAGGCGGCCGTCGAGGCGTTCGGCGGGATCGACGTGGTGGTCAACAACGCCAGCGCGCTCGACCTGCGGCCGACCCGCGAGATCGACATGAAGAAGTACGACCTCATGCAGGACATCAACGCGCGCGGCACGTTCCTGCTGTCGAAGTCGGCGATCCCGCACCTGGAGCGCAGCCCGCACGCCCACGTGCTGACGCTGTCGCCGCCGCTGGACCTGCGGCCCACCTGGGCCGGCAGCTACCTGGCGTACACGATGGCCAAGTACGGCATGAGCCTGGTGACGCTGGGGCTCGCCGAGGAGCTGCGCGAGGCGGGGATCGCGGCGAACTCGCTGTGGCCGCGCACGATGATCGCGACGGCCGCGGTGGCCAACCTGCTCGGCGGCGACCAGGCCCTGGCGGGTTCGCGGACGCCGGAGATCGTCGCCGACGCGGCGCACGCGATCCTGGTGCGCGACCCGCGCAGCTGCACCGGCAACTTCTTCCTCGACGACGAGGTGATGGCCTCGGAGGGCGTGACCGACCTCGAGCCGTACCGAGCCGTGCCCGGCGGCGGCCCGCTGTCGACCGACCTGTTCCTCGACCCGCTGGAGGGCGGCGCATGAGCTCGGTCCGCTACGACCACGCGGCCGGCGCCGCCCGGATCACCCTGGTCGCGCCGGACCGCGGGAACCCGCTCTCACCGGAGACCGGCACGGCACTGCTGGCCGCGGTGCGGCGGGCCCGGGCCGACGACGCCCGGGTCGTCGTGCTGCGCAGCGAGGGCCGCGCGTTCAGCGTCGGCGGCGACGTGACCGCCTTCGCCTCCGCCGACGACCGCGAGGCGCTGGTGGACGACCTGGCAGAGACGCTGCACCGGACGATCAGCGACCTGCACCGGATGGACGCGGTCGTCGTCTCGGTCGTGCAGGGGATCGCGGCCGGGGCCGGCGTGCCGCTGGCCGCGGCCGGCGACGTGGTCCTGGCCGGCGCCTCGGCCCGCTTCACCCTCGCCTACACCAAGATCGGCTTCTCGCCGGACGGCGGCAGCTCGCTGCTCACCGCCAGCCTGGGGCTGCACCGGGCGCTGCACCTGGCGCTGCTCAACCCGGTGCTGTCCGCCGAGCAGGCCCAGGCCGCCGGGCTGGTCGCCGAGGTGCACCCCGACGACGAGCTCGACGCGGCCGCCGAGCGCGTCGTGAGCACGCTGCTGGCCGGTTCGCGCACCGCGCAGGTCGCCGCGAAGCGGCTGCTCCGCGAGGTCGCCCTGCCGGGGGCCGAGGGCGCGCTGCGCCGCGAGACGCTGTCGGTGCGGGCCTGCGCCGACGGGCCGGACGGGCGCGAGGGCGTCGCGGCGTTCGTCGCCAAGCGCCCGCCGGCCTTCCCCAGCGCCGCGGGCTGACCGCGGCGGCGGCGGCGGAGCGTCAGCCCGTCGCCGCCCCGCGGTCGTCCGACGCCTCACCGAGCGCGGCGTCGAGCATCTCCGCGAAGGACTGCAGGGGCCCGGGCAGCAACCGGGTGATCCGGTCGTCGGTGACGACCACGTCGTTGCCCAGGCTGTCGAGCAGCGTCGCGGCCAGCTCCGGGTCCACGTCGGTCAGCAGCCGGGTGCCGAGCTTGGCGACCCCGCCCGGCAGGACGGGCAGGTGCACGCCGCGGGTGTCCGTGCCCAGCCGGCCCGCCACCGTGTGCAGCATCTGCTCGTACGTCATCACGTCCGGGCCGCCGACCTCGAAGGTGACGTTGCGGGCCTCGGCCAGGCCGAGCACGCCGACCAGGTACCGGACGACGTCGGGCAGCGCGATCGGCTGCACCCGGGTCGTCGCCGCCTCCGGCGGGACCACCACCACCGGCAGGTGCGCGACGAACTGGCGGAGCAGCTCGAAGCTGGCGCTCCCGGCGCCGATGACCAGGGCCGCCCGCAGGGTGGTGACCGGCACCCCGGCCTCGCCGAGGCGCCCCTCGACCTCCTGCCGGCTGGCCAGGTGGTCCGACAGGTCGTCGCCCTCGCGGCCCAGGCCGCCGAGGTAGACGATCTGGCCGACCCCGGCCTGCGCCGCGGCGCGCCCGAAGCGCCGAGCCGCCGCGACGTCGTGCTCGCCGACGTCCCCGCCGCCGTCCAGTCCGTGGATGAGGTAGTACGCGGCGGCGCAGCCGTCCATCGCCCGGGCCAGCCCGGGCTCGTCATCGGTGTCCCCGGCGACCGGGGTGCCGGGGCCCGAGTAGGCGTCGGGGTGCCGGGTCATCGCGCGGACGTCGTGGCCGGCCTCGACCAGGGCCGGGCCGAGGGCGCACCCCACGAACCCGGTCGCACCCGACAGCAGGACCCTCATCGGCACGACGCCTTCAGCAGCATGCGCTCACTGTCGCACCGGCGCCGGCCGGGCTCACTTCCTGCCCGCCTTCGAACCCTTCGCGCGCGTCGTGCTGCCGGACCGCTTCCCGGCCTTCCTGCCGACGCTGCCCTTGGCCGGTACGGCCTTCTTGCCGACCTTGGCCTGGGCCTTGTCCTTGGCCTTCTTGCCCTCAGCCGGCGCCCCGGCCTTCTCGCCCGCCTTGCTCCTGCCCTTGCCCTTGTCCTTGCCCTTGTCCTTGCCCGGCGCCTCGGCCTCTCCGCCCCGGTTGCCCTTGGCCGGCGCCGGGCCGCCGCCAGGCGCGGAGCCCGGGTCGGCCGGGCGCGCTCGGGTCGTCGTCGCGTCGGGGGCCGCCGCCACCGGGGCGGGCTCCGACGGCAGGGCACGGGCCCCGCTCACGATCTCGCGGAACGCGGTGCCGGCGCGGAACCGCGGTACAGCCCCGGCGGCCACCTGCACCGTCCCGCCGGTGGCGGGGTTGCGCGCCGTACGCGCCGGCCGGTCGACCCGCTCGAAGACCCCGAAGCCGGTCAACCCCACGCTCTCGCCGGCCGAGACCGCGCGTTGCACGGCGAACAGCACCGCGTCCACGGCCGCGGCCGCCGTCCGGCGGTCGCCGAGCACCTCCGTGACCTCGTCGACCAGTCCTGCTCTGTTCACAGCGCCTCCCGCTCTGGGGCCGCCGGCCCCGTCAGGCGCACCCTAGGGGCCGGCGGCCGGCTCAGCCGCCGTGCCCCTAGCCGCCGCCCGGGCCGATGGTCTCGGGCACGTTCAACGACGGGACGTCGACCGACGGCACGTTCAACGACGGGACGTTCACCGACGGGACGTCGACCGACGGCACGTTCACCGACGGGACGTTCACCGACGGGACGTTCACCGACGGCACGTTCACCGACGGCACGTTCACCGACGGCACGTTCACCGACGGGACCTCGACGTTCGTGTCGGCAGCGTCACTGCAAGCGGCGAGACCGAGCACGGCAACGGCGCCGACGGCCGCGGACAGGATCCGGGGGCTGTGCACAGCGTCCTCCTGGGATGTGGGGCGGACGGGAACGCGAGGACGCCTGCCCGGTGCAGCCGGCGACATGCACGAGCGGCCCAAGCCGTCACCGTGTCGTCACACGGCGGTGGTCGCCGGGGACGGCCGCCGCATGCGCAGGACAGCCCTGGGGCAGAAATGGTCCGTGCGGCCGCGACCGCCGCACTCGCCGAACGTCCCGAGGAGCCCGTAGATGACCGCACCGAACCCCGAGACCGACGTCCGCGAGGCCGCCCGGCTGGCCGACAGCGGGGAGGCCGTGCTGCTCGACGTGCGCGAGGACGACGAGTGGGCCGCGGGCCGGGCTCCGGGCGCGCAGCACCTGGCGCTCAGCAGCCTCACGCTGTCGGCGGTGCCGACGGACCGGCCGATCCTCGCGGTGTGCCGGTCGGGCAACCGGTCCGGCCAGGTCACCGAGGCGCTGACCAGCCGCGGGATGGACGTCCGCAACGTCACCGGCGGGATGAAGGCCTGGCGGGCCGCCGGGCTGCCCATGGTCGCGGACGGCGGAGCCGAGCCGACCGTCGCCTGACGGTCGGCGACGGGCCGCCGGCGGCGCCACCTGGTCGGCCTGGCCGCACCAGCTGGGCGGGCCTGGACGGCGCCTGCGCGCACCGCGATGCTCGGCGGACGACGCGACCGACGGAGGAACCCGCGATGAGCACACTCCTCAACCCGTACCTGGGCTTCCAGGACAACGCCCGGCAGGCGATGGACCACTACCAGTCGGTGTTCGGCGGCGAGCTGACGCGGACCACCTTCGGCGAGGCGCAGGCCAGCGAGGACCCGGCCGAGCAGGACAAGGTCATGCACTCGATGCTGACGACGGACGGCGGGCTCGTCCTGATGGCCGCCGACATGCCGGCCGGCATGGGGTTCACGCCCGGCGGCAGCCACGCCGTGTCGCTGAGCGGCGAGGACGAGGCCGAGCTGCGCGGCTACTGGGACAAGCTCTCCGACGGCGGCACCGTCACGGCGCCGCTGGAGAAGGCGCCGTGGGGCGACACGTTCGGCATGTGCATCGACCGGTTCGGGATCAGCTGGCTGGTCAACATCAACGCGGCCGCGCAGTAGCAGCCCCGCCGGTCACCGGCAGGTCGTCAGCGCCGCCCGGCTGACGTCGACGTGCAGGTCGGCGTGGCCGGCGTACTCGCGGGCCTCGGCGACGTCGCCCGCGGCCAGCGCCAGCGAGGCCCAGCCGACGACCCGCTGCGGATGGCTGGGCAGCGCGGGGAACGTGTTTCCGGTCGGGGTCCACCGCTCGATCCGGTCCCGCACCTCGACCCACCGGCCGGCCGGGTCGGCCCAGCTCCCGCCCAGCACGTCACGCGCCACGCAGGCCGAGGCGGGCTCGGCCACCAGGCCCGGCTGACCGCCTGCCCCCGGCAGCAGCCCGACGTCGACCGCGCCATCCACCCGGCCGTCGCCGTCCAGGTCGCCGTAACCCGGGACGTACGGACCGGTGACCAGGTTGCGGGCCTGCTCCGCGTAGCCCCGGGCCTCCGGAAGGGTCGCCGCCTGCCGCCAGCCGTCGACCGCTGCCTGCACGGCCTCCACCCGCTCGAGCGCGCTGCCGGGCGGCGGCACCGACCCGACGGCAGGCCCGGCGGACGTGCCCGGGCCGGCGCAGGACGACACGGCCAGCAGCGCCAGCGCACCCAGGACAACCTCGCCACGCGACCGGCTCATGCTGCAACTGTGCGCTACCCGTCACGAAAGCGGCATGACGGCCGTCACGTTGTCACGAAGAGTCACGACACGGAAGCCGTCAGCGACATTTTCGGTTTTTCGACATACGTTGCGCCCGACCCACTCCCCCCAACCCTTGGGATGTCGCGTGACCCGTCGTACCGCAGCCTCCGCTGTCGCTGCCCTCTCCCTCGCCTCGATGGTGTGCGGCCTGGCCGCCACCCCGGCCTCGGCAGCCCCCTCCCCGGCTCCGGCCGGCCTGTCCAGCCAGCAGCTCCAGCGCGAGCTCGCCCAGCGCGCGCTGCCGAGCCGGTCCGCCGCGGTGCGGGCCGGCGTCCAGGCCCCCGCGCTCCAGGCGCAGGCCGTGCCTGCCGCGATCTTCGTTATCGTGGAGCCGCACCAGACCCTCGAGGGCACCGCCCTGACGGCCACCGCCGTGGTGGCCGACCCGAACGGCGGGGGCACCCCGCCGACCGGCACGGTCCACTTCATCGAGGTCGAGCGCCCGGTCGAGCCGCAACGTGAGCATCGTGCGCGAGATCGGCAGCGCTCTGCTCGGGCCGGTCGCCGGCGCGCCCGGCGTGTCCAGTGCCGAGTTCAGCATCGCGGCCGGCGACGGCCCGGCGCAGCTCAACGACATCGCCGTGTCACTACGACGGCGACGAGAACTACGCCGGCACCACGCCCGAGACGGCCGTCTTCGCCGACGCCCAGGTGCTGGTCGGCGGCCAGTTCGCCACCACCCGCCGGACCGTGCAGCGGCTCTACTTCGACCTGCTCGACCGGCGCCCGGACAACGCGGGCTACGACTACTGGCAGCCGATCGTCCAGGGCGGCGGGGTCGCCGACGCGGCCTGGGCCTTCGCGCTGTCGGACGAGCGGTTCGGCAACGAGATCGACGACGCCTACATCTCCGTCCTGGGCCGGCCTGCCGACGACGGCGGCAAGGCCTACTACCAGGGCCAGTTCCGCAAGGGCCTGACCTACCAGGGCCTGCTCGCCATCCTGGCCGGCAGCCCCGAGTTCAACGACGCCGTGGGCGCCGACAACGGCGACGCGGTCGACGCGCTCTACGAGGCCATCCTCTTCCGGGCGCCCGACGCCGGTGGCCGCGCGTACTACACGGGCCTGCTCGACGCCAAGAAGACCACCCGCTCGGGCGTCGCCCTCGAGCTCGCCCGGTCCACCGAGGCCGTGCACTTCGTGGTCGAGGACCTCTACTCCAGCGTCCTGCTGCGCGACGCGGACCAGCCCGGCCTGGACTACTGGACGACCCAGATCCGGGGCGGCTACCGCCAGGAGCTCGTGGCGTACTCGATGACCCGCAGCGCCGAGTGGGCCAACGCCTACAAGTAACCACTCCTCACGGGGCGTCCATCGCCTCGGACCGGCCCCCGCCCGCACCCGCGGACGGGGGCCGTGTCGCGTCCGGCCGCCCGCGCGCCCCGCTCAGGGCGATCATGGAGTTGTTGCCCAGCCTCACGCGGGGCGCGCGAGCACGAGTTCCATGATCGGCCCGGAAGTGGGCGGGCGAGCACGAGCTCCATGATCGCCGCGGCAGTGGGCGTAATTTAATATTATATTTTAAAAATATTTATTAATAATATTTAATTTATATTATTATATTTAAAAAAATTAAAAATTTATATTTCTAATTATATTTTGGCGGCGCGAAAGTACGCGGGCGGCGCCCCGGCACGCTCACCGATCGTGACAGGTAGTTCACGGCGCGCCGCGGCTGAGGCTTGACGCCCGGCGGTCCGCGACGAAGGGTGCAGGTCGTGCCAGCCCTCTCCGCCCCGTTCCTCGCCGCGGCGCTGCTGCTGGCGTTCGCGGGCCTGCGCAAGCTCGCCGACCCGGCAGCGACCGGCCAGGCGCTGCGCACCCAGGGCCTGCCGTCGGGCGCGCCGGTCGTCCGGCTGCTCGCCGTCGCCGAGCTGGTGGCCGCGACGGCCGCGCTCTCCGGAGCCGCCGTCGGGGCCGCCGCGCTCGCCGTGGCGTACGCCGGCTTCACCGGCTTCGTCGGCCTCGCCCTGCTGCGCGGGCGCCCGCTCAGCTCCTGCGGCTGCTTCGCCGAGCCCGACCTGCCGCCGACCTGGGCGCATCCTGCCGTCACCGCCGGGCTCGCCGCGGTCGCCGTCGCGGTGGCTGCCGGCAGCCCCGCCGGGCTGCCGCAGCTGGTCGCAGCCGGCCTCTGGACCGGCCTGGCCGCCCTCACCGGAGCGCTGCTGGTGGCCGCCCTCGTGCTCGTCGTGCTCGCCGAGCTGCCGAGGCTGGTCGCCGCCGCCGTCCCCCCGCCTCCCGTCGAGACCGGCCCCCGGCTGTTCTCGCTGACCCCCGTTCGGAGCGACCCGTCATGACCGTGCTCGTCGTCGCTCTCACCGTCGCCGTCGCCCTGCTCGGGGTGCTCGTGGTCGGGCTGCTGCGCAGCCACGCCGAGATCCTGCGCCAGCTGCACGCGCTCGGCTCCGGCCGCGAGGACACCGCGCCCGGGGTGGCCTCGCCCGCTGCCCCCGCCGACGCCCCCTTCGACGTACGGCCGGACGTCCTGGCGCCGGCCGGCGTCACCGGCAGCCGGGGCCACGACCTCGTCGGGGTCAGCCCGGCCGGCGAGACCGCGCTGCTCAGCGTCCTCGGCGCGGAGCAGGACACCCTGGTGGCGTTCCTGTCGAGCGGCTGCTCCACCTGCCAGGGCTTCTGGGACGTCTTCGGCTCCGGCGCCGACCTCGGGCTCCCGCCGGGCACCCGGCTGGTCGTCGTCACGAGAGGCCCGGACGACGAGAGCGAGACGACGGTGCGCCGCCTCGCCCCGGGCCGGGTCCCGGTGCTGATGTCCACCGAGGCGTGGGAGGACTACGGGGTGCCCGGCAGCCCGTACTTCGTGCTGGTGGACGGCGCCGCCGGGCGGGTCGCCGGCGAGGGCTCGGCGTCGGCCTGGGAGCAGGTCGTGCGGCTGTGCCGGGACGCCTCCGCCGACCGCGGCGCCACGATCGCCCGGCACCGCGATCGGCATCCGGACCGGGGTGACGGACCGCACCGCGAGGCGCGGGCCGACCGGGAGCTCGCGGCCGCCGGCATCGTTCCCGGCCACCCCAGCCTGCTGCTCACCGCCGACGAGGTCGCCGACCCGCGCGAGCGGGACTGACGTGGACCTGACGCAGTTCGCCCTCGTCGCCGGGGTGCCGTTCGCCGCGCTCGCCGCGCTGCGGGCGACCTGGTCACCTTGAGGCGAGTCGATGCTCACCAGCATCACCCCGCTCGGTGAGCGGGGACGCGCCAGCCGGTGGACCGTCACGGTCACCGCGTACGTCCTGGGCTCGGCAGCCGGCGGCCTCACGATCGGCGGGCTCGCCGGCCTGCTCGGGCTGCTGCTCCCGCTGCAGCTGCCGTCCGCCGGCCTGGTCGCGGTCGGCCTGCTCGCCGTCGCCGCCGTGCTGGCGGCCCTGGTGGAGCTCCGGGTCCTGCCCGCCCCGCCCACCCTGCGGCGCCAGGTCGACGAGGACTGGCTGCACCGCTACCGCGGCTGGGTCTACGGCGTCGGCTTCGGCGCCCAGCTCGGCGTCGGGCTCGCCACCATCGTCACGTCGACCAGCCTGTACGTCGCGCTGGCCCTGGCCGTGCTGACCGCCTCGCCGGCCGCCGGCGCCCTCGTCGGGCTCACCTTCGGGGTGGTGCGGGCCGTCCCGGTGCTGGCGCTGCGCGGCGTCACGACGCCTGCCCGGCTGAGCGCTGCGGCCCGGCGCACCGCCGCCCTCGAACCGCTCGCCCGGCGCGCCGTCGCCGCCGGCCTGGTCGTGACCGCGGGAGCCGCCGGCGCCCAGCTGCTGGCCCTGTCCACCCGAACTCCTGGAGCGTCATGAAGGTCCGCGCGCTCGGCATCGCGCTCGAGCCGAACCAGGGCTGGGAGGTGCGCATCCGCACCCGCCCGGCCGACGCCGCCGCGCGCGAGGCCCGGCCACGGGCCGTGATGCACGCCGCGACCGTCCCGCTGCCCGACGACCGGGGCGACTTCGGCGGCGGGGTGACGCCGATGCTCGGCACCGACGACGTCTTCGTCACGCTGTTCGAGTACGGCCCGGAGGCCACCTCCACACCGCTGTTCCGCACCCGCGGCCGGCCGAGGCCGGTGCCGTCCGACTTCAGCCCCAACCAGCTGCAGCGCACGATCGCCGGCCAGTCCGGCCGGCAGTGGTTCTTCTCCGAGGGCGGCCGGGCGTTCTGCCTGTACGTCGTGCTCGGCAGCCACGCCCGCCGGGCCGCCCTCACCCGGCGGGTCGCCGACCTGATCGCCACCCTCGACCTCGAACCCGGAGCCGGCACATGACCACCCTGGCCGACCCGCCCACCCGGACCGCCGCCGCCCCGACCGCCGGCCTCCCGGAAGGCCCCGCCGCCCGGCGCGGGCTGACCGGGCTGGTCGACCGGCTGGCGTCGCTGCTGGACGCGCGCACCAGCCGGCGCGGGTTCCTCGCCCGGACCGCCGTGGTCGGCTCGGCCCTCGCGGTGGGCCCGGGCCAGTACCTGCTCCGGCCGGGCACCGCGTACGCCGCCGTCTGCGGCACCGACAGCACCTGCACCTCCGGCTACACGGTCTTCTGCGCGACGATCAACGACGGGGTGAACCGCTGCCCACCGAACGCCCTGGTCGGCGGCTGGTGGAAGGCCGACAACTCGGGCTTCTGCTGCGGCAGCGCCCGCTACTACATCGACTGCCACAGCTACTGCTCGTGCGGCTGCAACGGCACCAACGCCTTCTGTGGGGAGGGCTGCCGGTCCTGCTCGTGCGGCTGCGGTCCGACCGAGTCCTGCGACCAGCGCCGGGTCTGCTGCAACAACTTCCGCTACGGCCAGTGCATGCAGCACGTGTCCTGCACCGGGCCGGTCTGGTGCCGGGTGGTGACCTGCACGCCGCCGTGGAAGGTGCCGGCCTGGGAGTGCACGACGACCCCCGCCACCGACGCGCGGACCGCCACGCACACCGCGCCGGGGCTGCCGAACTGCTCCGGCATCGACACCTACTACACCGCGCTCGGCGGTCCCGGCTCGTTCCTGGGCGAGACCCGCACCGGGGAGCGGTCGGTGCCGGGCGGGGCGTACACCGACTACGACGGCGGCTCGATCTACTGGTCGAGCGCCACCGGGGCGCACGAGGTGCACGGCGCCGTGCTCGCCACCTACCGGGTGCTGGGCGGCGCGTCCGGGCCGCTGGGCTTCCCGACCGCCGACGAGCAGCGGACCGCCGACGGCCGCGGCGCGTTCAGCCTGTTCTCCGGCTCCGGCGGCGGGTCGATCGTGTGGCGGCCGGACCTCGGGGCGCACGCGGTCTGGGGCGGCATCCGCGCCCGGTGGCTGGCGACCGGCGGCCTGGCCGGGCCGCTGGGCTACCCGACGGCGTCCGAGGCGCCCGCGGCGGACGGCGTCGGCCGGGTCAGCACCTTCCTCGGCCCGGTCGGACCCGGCTCCATCCACTACCGGCCGGAGCTCGGGGCGCTGGTGCTGTGGGGTGCGATCCGGGTCGAGTGGGTCCAGCAGGGCGGCCTGACCGGCCCGCTCGGCGCCCCCACCTCCGAGGAGATCGCCTCGAAGGACGGCAAGGGCGTGTTCCAGACCTTCGCCGGCGGAGCCGGCACCGCGTCGGTGCACTACTCGACCGCGACCGGCGCCCGGGCGGTCTACGGCGGCATCCGCAGCCGCTGGCTGGCGCTCGGCGGCGAGGACGGCGCGTTCGGCCGGCCGGTCACCTCCGAGCGGAACGCGCCGGGCGGCGCGGGCGGCCGGTACAACGACTTCCTGGGCGGCGGCACGGCCGGCTCCCCACGGGCGTCCATCTACTGGAGCCCGGCCACCGACGCGCACAGCGTCCGCGGAGCGGTCCGTGACGCCTGGCTCGGCGTGGACGGCTCGGCGGGCCGGCTGGGCTACCCGACGTCCGAGCCCACGGCGCTGACCGGCGGGCGCACCCGCACCACGTTCCAGGGCGGCAGCATCACGCACGACCCGGCGACCGGGGCGACGACGATCGCCTACACCTGAGCGGCCTCCCCTGCCGCCGGCCCGGCCTGCGGCAGGGGCTCGGGCGGCCGGGCGCTCAGGCCAGGAAGTCCAGCAGCACCTCGGCCACCACGTCGGGCGCCTCCTCGACGACGAAGTGCCCGACCCCGGGAACGGTCGTCATCCGGGTGCCCGCCCCCAGGTCGCGGACCGCGGCCTCACCGGTCGAGATGGGCAGCGCCGGGTCCAGCGCCCCCCACAGCACGAGCGCGCGGTCGACCTTCACCGGCGGCAGCCCGGCCAGGCCACTGCCCGGCAGCCAGGCGCCCGGTCGGGGGCGCACCGCCGCCCGGTAGTAGCCCAGGAACGCCCGCAGCCGGTCGCGGGTGCCGTACGCCGCCTCGTACTCGGCGCGGCGCTCGGCGTCGAGCGGGCGCGGGGACCGCCAGCCGGCCCGCAGCAGCAGGCCGACCAGGCGCCGCCCGGCCACCCGGAACGCCAGGTCCGGGAGCACCGGCAGCGCGAGCAGCGCCAGGTGCGGCGAGCGGTGCAGCGGCGGCGGCGTGCGGTACGGCGCGTCCGCGACCACCAGCCGGCGCACCCGCCCGGGGCGCACCCCGGCCAGGCCGAGCGCGACCACGCCGCCCCAGTCGTGACCGACCACGTCGACCTGGCCGACCTGCTCGGCGTCGAGGAGCGCCGCGACCTGGGCGGCCAGCGCCGGCACGTCGTACGGGCCGGGGTAGGTGGACCCGCCCAGGCCCGGCAGGTCCGGGGCGAGCACCCGCCGGCCGCCGGCCGCCAGCCGCGGCGCGACCTCCCGCCACGAGGAGGACGTCTCCGGAACGCCGTGCAGCAGCAGCACCGGCACCCGCTGGGAGTCCGGGGCGGCGGCCCACTCGCGCAGCAGGAAGACGGTGTCCTCGGCCACCACGGTGCGCACGACGTCGGCGGCGGGCTCGGTGCTCGCGGGGTGCATGCCGGCAGGCTACGCAGCGCGGTCCTGGACGGCACGCCGCGGCTCCCTGTCCCGGCCGCCGACCGGTCAGGGGCCGTAGAACAGCCGTTCCACCACGGCCCGGGCCCGCCGGGCGCTGCGCCGGTAGCCGTCGAGGAAGTCGCCCTGCGCGCCGGGCGGGGAGCCCAGCAGCCGGGCGACGGCGTCGAGGTCGCGACCGCTGGACGGCAGCGCCGCGGCGGGCTTGCCGCGGACCAGCACCAGCGCGTCCCGGGTCCGCGCCGCCAGCCGCCAGGCGTGCTCGAGGATCTCGGCGTCGGCCGGCTCGACCAGGCCCGCCTCGACCGCGGCGGCCAGCGCGCCGAGCGTCGAGGTCGTGCGCAGGCTGGGCGTCGCGCCGGCGTACCGCAGCTGCAGCAGCTGCACCGTCCACTCCACGTCGGCGAGGCCGCCCCGGCCGAGCTTGAGCGCCAGCCCGGGGTCGACCCCGCGCGGCATCCGCTCCTTCTCCACCCGCGCCTTCATCCGGCGCACCTCGAGCACCTGCGCCTCGGTGAGGCCGCCGTCCGGCCAGCGCACCGGGGCGATCTGCGCGAGGAACTCCTCGGCCAGCGCCGCGTCACCGGCCAGCGGGGCCGCGCGCAGCAGCGCCTGCGCCTCCCAGACCAGCGACCAGCGCGCGTAGTAGGCCCGGTAGGACGACAGGCTGCGCGACAGCGGGCCCTGCTTGCCCTCCGGGCGCAGGTCCGCGTCGAGCTCCAGCGGCGGGTCCGGCGCCGGCAGGGCCAGCAACCGGCGCACCTCGTACGCCACGTCGTGCGCGGCCGAGGCGGCGTCGGCGTCGGAGGCGTCGGGGAGCGGCTCGTGCACGAACAGCACGTCCGCGTCGCTCCCCCAGCTCTGCTCGAGCCCGCCGAGCCGGCCCATCGCCAGCACCGCCACGCGGGCCGGCAGCGGCCGGCGGCGCTCGGCCTCGACCTTGCGGACCGCCGTGACGAGCGCCGCCTCGACGGTGGCGGCAGCGACGTCGGACAGCGCGGCGCCGACCCCGGTCAGGTCGGTCAGGCCCAGCAGGTCGGCGCAGGCGACCCGGAGCAGCTCCTGCCGGCGCAGCCCGCGGGCCGCGGCCACCGCCGCCTCCCAGTCCTCCCGGCGGCGGACCGTGCTGACGAAGCTGGTGACCAGCGCCTCCCGGGTCCGTGGCCGCAGCGCCTCGTCGTCGGCGAGCAGCCGGACCCCCTCGGGCGCCCGGACCAGCAGGTCGGCGACGTACCGGGAGGTGCCGAGCAGGCCCGCGAGGCGCTCCGCCGCGGCACCCTCGTCGCGCAGCAGCCGCAGGTACCAGGGGGTCGTGCCGAGCGCGTCGCTGACCTGCCGGTAGCCGAGCAGGCCGGCGTCGGGGTCGGCGGACCCGGCGAACCAGCCGAGCATCACCGGCAGCAGGGTCTGCTGGATGGTCGCCCGCCGGGACATCCCGGCGGTCAGCGCCTCCAGGTGGCGCAGCGCGGCGGCCGGCTCGGCGAAGCCCAGCGCGGACAGCCGGGCCGTCGCCGCAGCCGGGCTGAGCCGGGCCTCCTCGGCGGGCAGCCGGGCGACCGCACCGAGCAGCGGCCGGTAGAACAGCTTCTCGTGCAGCCGGCGCACCTCGCGGCGGAAGCCGTTGCGCTCCCGGGCGAACAGCGCCAGCGCGTCGGCCCGGTAGCCGGTGGCGCGCGCGACCCGACGCAGCGCGTCGATGTCGTCGTCGGCCGGCAGCAGGTGCGTGCGGCGCAGCCGGTGCAGCTGCAGGCGGTGCTCGACGGTGCGCAGCCAGCGGTAGGCCTCGGTGAGGTGCCGGGCGTCCTCCCGGCCGACGTAGCCGCCCTCGGCGAGCGCCGCCAGGGCCGGCAGCGTGGTCCCGGAGCGCAGGCTCTCGTCGCCGCGGCCGTGCACGAGCTGCAGGAGCTGCACGGCGAACTCGACGTCCCGCAGCCCGCCGCGGCCCAGCTTGATCTCCCGGTCGGCCCGCCCGGAGGCGAGCGTCGACTCGACCCGCCGCCGCATCGCCTGCACGTCCTCGACGAAGCCGGGCCGGTCGCCGGCGGTCCAGACCAGCGGCGCGACCGCCTCGACGTAGCGGCGCCCCAGGTCGAGGTCGCCGGCGACCGGGCGCGCCTTGAGCAGTGCCTGGAACTCCCAGGTCTTGGCCCAGCGCTGGTAGTACGCGGTGTGGCTGGCCAGCGTGCGGACCAGCGGGCCGGCGCCGCCCTCCGGCCGCAGGCCGGCGTCCACCGGCCAGGCCACCTCGGCGCAGACCTGCATCATCGCGCTGGCGAGCCGGGTGGCGGTCCGCAGCGCGGCCGTCTCGTCGCCCCCGGCCAGCGGCTCGGCCACGAACACCACGTCGACGTCGCTGACGTAGTTGAGCTCGCGGCCGCCGCACTTGCCCATCCCGACGACGGACAGCCGGCAGGCGGCGGCGTCCTCGGGCAGCCCGGCCAGGGCCACCGCGAGCCCGGCGGTGAGGGTGGCGCCGGCCAGGTCGGCCAGCTCCCCCGCGACGTCCTCCACGCCCAGCGTGCCCGACAGGTCGCGCGCCGCCAGCCCCAGCACGCAGCGCCGGTACGCCGCCCGCAGCGCGGCGACCACCGGCGCGCCGGTCCCGGCGGCGCGGGCACCACCGGACCCCCACGGCGGCGGCTCGGCCGGGTCGGCGCCGACCGCCGCCAGCAGCACCGACTGCAGGCCGAGCAGCGTCGGTCGCACGGTCGTCAGGTCGTCGTCGGCGAGCACCCGCCAGTCGTCGGGGTGCACCGCCAGGTGGTCGCCGAGCGCCAGGCTGGCGCCGAGCACGCCGAGCAGCCGGCGACGCAGGCCGTCGGAGGCCCGCAGCGCGGCGAGCAGGTCGTCCGAGGCGAGCCGCTGCAGTCCGAACAGGGCCAGGTCCGGGTCGGCGGCGTCGACCAGCGCGTCGAGCACGGCGTCCGCCGGCTCGTCCGCCGGCCCGCCGTCGTGCCACAGGCCGAGCTCGGTGAGCGCGTGCTCGGCGCCCGCCGGGTCGCTGAAGCCGGCCCGGGCCAGCCGCGCGCTGCCCTCCCGGACCCGGCCCGGCCGGCTCGGCGCGTTCCGGGCGGGTTCGGGCGTGCTCACGGGGGGCTCCTCGGAGAAGCGGGGGGTCGCAGAAGCGGGGGTCGGATCAGCGGGAGGCTCAGACCAGCGGGAGGGCACGGGGGCGGGGGTCCTCGCCGCGGACGACCGCCGCGAAGCGCGCCAGCACCGGCTGCCAGAGCGCCGCGACCTCGGGCAGCTCGGCGAGCGTGCGGGCGAGCAGCGCGTCGACGTCGACCCCGGCCCCGGCCAGCGCGTCGGCCTCCTGCGCCACCCACGCCCGGACCATCGGCTCGGGCGACTCGACGTGGAACTGCATGCCCCAGGCCCGGTCGCCGACCCGGAACATCTGGTGCGGGTAGCGCGGACTGCTGGCCAGCAGGGTGGCGCCGGGCGGCAGCTCGGTCACCGCGTCCCAGTGCCACTGCACGCACACCCAGCTCATCGGGGTGTCCCAGACCAGCGGGTCGGCGCCGGCGACGTCCCGCTTGGCGACCAGCCGGGCGCCGAGCTCGGGGCCGGACCCGCCCGGCTCGACGACCCCGCCGGTCGCCTCGGCGAGCAGCTGCGCCCCGAGGCAGACGCCGAGCACCGGCAGCCCGTCGGCGACCGCCCGCCGCAGCAGCGCCTTGGTGTCGCGCAGCCAGGGCGCGGAGGCGTCGTCGTACGCCGCCTGCGGACCGCCCAGCACGATCAGCGCGTCGTGCTCGGTGACCCGCTCGGGCAGCGCGTCGCCGGCGTACGGCTGGAGCTCGTCGAGCTCCAGGCCGGCCGCCGGCAGCCAGTCGGCCAGCCAGCCCGGGCCCTCGGCGTCGTCGTGCGTGACGAGCAGCGCCCGCACGTCAGAGCACCGGCAGGTAGCGGCCGAGCTCGAAGGGGGTGACCTCGCTGCGGTAGGCCCGCCACTCCTCGCGCTTGTTGCGCAGGAAGAAGTCGAAGACGTGCTCGCCGAGGGTCTCGGCGACCAGCTCGCTGCGCTCCATCGCCTCGATCGCCTCCGCGAGGCTGCCGGGCAGCGGCGCCATCCCCATGGCGCGTCGCTCCTGGTCCGACAGCGACCAGACGTCGTCCTCCGCGCCGGGCGGCAGCGGGTACTCCTTCTCGATGCCTCTCAGGCCGGCGGCGAGCAGCAGCGCGAAGCACAGGTAGGGGTTGGTGGCGCTGTCCGGGCTGCGGATCTCCACCCGGGTCGAGCCGCTCTTGGTCGGCTTGTACATCGGCACCCGGACCAGCGCGCTGCGGTTGTTCGAGCCCCAGCAGACGTACGGCGGCGCCTCGCCGCCCGAGGCCAGCCGCTTGTAGGAGTTGACCCACTGGTTCGTCACCGCGGTGATCTCCCCGGCGTGGGCGAGCAGCCCGGCGATGAAGTGCTTGCCGACCGTGGACAGGTGGTGCGGGTCGTTGCCGTCGTGGAAGGCGTTGCGGTCGCCCTCGAACAGCGACAGGTGCGTGTGCATCCCGCTGCCCGGCTGGTCGCTGAAGGGCTTGGGCATGAACGTCGCGTAGATGCCCTGGCTGAGCGCGACCTCCTTGATCACGTGCCGGGTGGTGAGGATGTTGTCGGCGGTGGAGAGCGCGTCGGCGTAGCGCAGGTCGATCTCCTGCTGGCCGGGGGCGACCTCGTGGTGGGAGTACTCCACCGAGATGCCCATGCTCTCCAGCACGGTGATCGCCTGGCGCCGGAAGTCGTGGCTGACGTCGTGCGGCGTCAGGTCGAAGTAGCCGCCCGCGTCGACCGGCTCCGGGACCGCCCCGCGGGCCGGCAGCGACCGGATCAGGAAGAACTCGATCTCCGGGTGGGTGTAGAAGCTGAAGCCCGCGTCGGCGGCCTTGGCCAGCGACCGCCGCAGGACGTGCCGCGGGTCGGCCCAGCTCGGTGACCCGTCCGGCATCGAGATGTCGCAGAACATCCGGGCGGTCCCCGGCGAGGTGCCCCGCCACGGCAGCATCTGGAACGTGCCCGGGTCGGGCTTGGCGAGCATGTCGCTCTCGTGCACCCGGGCGAAGCCCTCGATCGCCGAGCCGTCGAAGCCGATCCCCTCGGCGAACGCGCCCTCGAGCTCGGCCGGCGCGATCGCGACGGACTTGAGCGTGCCGAGCACGTCGGTGAACCACAGCCGGATGAAGCGGATGTCCCGCTCCTCGATCGTGCGCAGGACGTACTCCTGCTGCTTGTCCATGCCGGCATCCTGTCAGCCGCCGGGCGGAGCGGCCGATGTGGTCCTCGTCGCACGCCGGGCGGGTGTGTCGCGGGCAGCGGCGGGCACACTTTTCTCACTGCTTGCGGAAGCAACCGTGTTCCGCACGGCGCGCGCCGGGGCCTGCCGGCCAGGCGCGTCCCGCAGACCCGACCCGAAGGAGCCGCGTGAGCACCTCTCCGCCCGTCCGCCAGTCCGGCACGTTCTCGCTCGGCGGGGACCTGACCGTCTCCCGCCTCGGCTACGGCGCCATGCGCATCACCGGCAAGGGGATCTGGGGTCCGCCGGCCGACCTGGAGCAGGCCCGCACCGTGCTCCGGCGCGCCGTCGAGCTCGGCGTCGACTTCATCGACACCGCCGACAGCTACGGCCCGTACGTCAGCGAGGACCTGATCCGCGAGGCGCTGCACCCCTACGACGGGGTGACGATCGCCACCAAGGGCGGCCTGACCCGCTACGCCCCCGACAGTGGCGAGCAGGTCGGCCGGCCGGAGTACCTGCGCCAGGCCGTGCACATGAGCCTGCGCCGCCTCGGCGTCGAGCGGCTCGACCTGTGGCAGCTGCACCGCATCGACAGCCAGGTACCGGTCGAGGACAGCCTCGGCGCGGTGAAGGAGCTGCAGGACGAGGGCCTGATCCGGCACATCGGGATGTCCGAGGTGTCGGTCGCCGAGATCGAGCAGGCCCGCGAGGTCGTCGACGTGGTGTCGGTGCAGAACCTGTACAACCTGGGCAACCGGCAGTCCGAGGACGTCCTGGAGTACTGCGAGCGCGAGAACATCGGCTTCATCCCGTGGTTCCCGGTGGCGGCCGGCGACCTGGCCAAGCCGGGCGGCGTGCTCGACGAGATCGCGAAGGACCACCAGGCCACGCACGCCCAGCTCGCGCTCGCCTGGCTGCTGCGCCGCTCGCCGGTGATCCTGCCGATCCCGGGCACCGGCTCGGTCGCGCACCTGGAGGAGAACTGCGCCGCCGCCGAGGTCGAGCTGACCGACGCGGAGTACGACGCGCTCACCGAGGCCGGGCAGCCCGTCGCCGCCTGACCGTCGCCGCTTCCCCGGCCCGTCCGCGCTTCGCGCGGGCGGGCCGTCCGGCGTTAGCGTGAGCGCATGGCACAGCTCCGGGTGGCGCTCGCGCAGGTCGACAGCACGGTCGGTGACCTCGCCGGCAACGCCGACGTCGTCAGCCGGTGGGCGGCGCAGGCCCGCACGCAGGGGGCGCACCTGGTGGTCTTCCCGGAGATGCTGCTGACCGGCTACCCGCCGGAGGACCTGGTGCTGCGCGGCTCGTTCGTGCAGGCGTCGCTGGACGCGCTGGAGGCGCTCGCGGCCCGGCTGGCCGCCGAGGGGCTCGGCGACCTGCCGGTCGTGGTCGGCTACTGCGGCCGTACCGAGCAGCCGGCGCCGGCCGTCGGCCGCCCGGCCGGCGAGCCGCAGAACAGCGCCGCCGTGCTGGTCGGCGGCGCGGTCGTCGCCCGCTACGCCAAGCACCACCTGCCGAACTACGGCGTCTTCGACGAGTTCCGGTACTTCGTGCGCGGCGACCGCTTCCCGGTCGTCCGGCTGCACGGCGTCGACGTCGCGCTGTCGATCTGCGAGGACCTGTGGCAGGAGGGCGGCCCGGTGCGGGTGGCCCGGGAGTCCGGCGCCGGGCTGCTGCTGTGCCTGAACGGCTCGCCGTACGAGCGTGGCAAGGACGACGTCCGCGGCGAGCTGGTGGCCCGACGGGCCGCCGAGGCCGGCTGCGCGGTGGCGTACGTGAACACGGTCGGCGGGCAGGACGAGCTGGTCTTCGACGGCGACTCGCTGGTCGTCGACGCCTCCGGGACGCTGCTGGCCCGCGCCCCGCTGTGGCAGGAGGGGCTGATGTGCGTCGACCTGGACCTGCCGGTGGCGACCCGCACCGCGACCGGGCCGGTCGACGCCGGCGACGGGACCGTCATGACGGTCGAGCACGTGGTGGTCTCGGAGCAGCCGCTGGCCCCGTACGAGCCGCTGGTCGCCCGGGATCGCCGAGCCCCTCGACGAGCTCGCCGAGCTGTGGGGGGCGCTGGTCACCGCGACCCGGGACTACGTGGAGAAGAACCGCTTCCGGTCGGTGGTGCTCGGCCTGTCCGGTGGGATCGACAGCGCGCTGGTCGCGACGATCGCCTGCGACGCGCTCGGTCCGGAGCGGGTGCACGTGGTGGGGATGCCGAGCGACTGGAGCAGCGGGCACTCGGTGACCGACGCCGAGGACCTGGCCCGGCGGCAGGGCCTGCAGTGGCAGCTCGTGCCGATCAAGCCGATGGTGGAGGCCTACCTGGCCTCGGTCGAGCTGACCGGCCTGTCGGTGGAGAACCTGCAGGCCCGGGTGCGCGGCACGCTGCTGATGGCGCTGTCGAACGAGGCCGGGCACCTGGTGCTCACGACCGGCAACAAGAGCGAGCTGGCGACCGGCTTCTCGACCCTGTACGGCGACAGCGCCGGCGGCTTCGCGCCGATCAAGGACGTGCCGAAGTCGCTGGTCTGGGAGCTGGCCCGCTGGCGCAACGCCGCTGCCCGGGCCCGCGGCGGCGACGACGTGATCCCGCCGAGCAGCATCGACAAGCCGCCGAGCGCCGAGCTGGCGCCGGGGCAGCTCGACAGCGACCGGCTGCCGCCGTACGACGTGCTCGACGCGCTGCTGGACGCCTACGTCGAGCAGGACCGCGGGCGGGCCGAGCTGGTCGCCGCCGGCTTCGACGGCGACCTCGTCGACCGGGTCGTGCGCCTGGTGGACGCGGCCGAGTACAAGCGGCGGCAGAACCCGCCGGGGCCGAAGGTGACGGGCCGGGCGTTCGGCCGCGACCGGCGGCTGCCGATCACCTCGCGCTGGCGCGAGGTGGCTGCGCCGACCGCGGCCGAACCCCCCGAGGCCCGGCCCGAGTCGGCCTGAGGGCAGGCTGGGGGCTGGTGCCGCGGGGCGCCGCCGGCCCGGCGAACGAGGAGTGCAGATGAACGAGCCCAGCCTGTACGGCGGGACCAGCTCGCGCCGGGTCACCGTCCGGGATCTGCAGGCCGCCAAGGACCGCGGTGAGCGCTGGGCGATGCTCACCTCGTACGACATGCTCACCGCGGGGGTCTTCGACGAGGCCGGCGTGCCGGTCCTGCTGGTCGGCGACAGCGCCGGCAACAACGTGCTCGGCTACGACAGCACCGTGCCGGTGACGGTGGAGGACCTGCTGCCGCTGGTGCGCGGCGTCGCGGCCGGGACCACGCACGCGCTGGTCGTCGCGGACCTGCCGTTCGGCTCCTACCAGGGCTCCCCCGCGCAGGCGCTGGAGACCTCGGCCCGCTTCCTGCGGGTGGGCGCGCAGGCCGTCAAGCTGGAGGGCGGCCGGCGGGTGCTGCCGCAGGTGGAGCTGCTGGTGGCGTCCGGGGTGCCGGTGATGGGGCACCTCGGGCTGACGCCGCAGTCGGTGTACGCGCTCGGTGGCTACCGGGTGCAGGGGCGCGGTGAGGCCGGTGACCGGCTGGTCGAGGAGGCGCTGGCGCTGCAGGCCGCCGGGGCGTTCGCGCTGGTCCTCGAGGTGGTGCCGACCGACCTGGCCGAGCGGGTGACCAAGGAGCTCGCGATCCCGACGATCGGGATCGGGGCGGGCGCGGGCTGCGACGCGCAGGTGCTGGTCTGGACCGACATGGCCGGGCTGACCCCCGGAGCCGGCCCGAAGTTCCTCAAGCGGTACGCCGACCTGCGCACGGTGCTCGGCGACGCGGCGCGCGCGTACACCGACGACGTGCGGTCCGGCCGGTACCCGGCAGAGGAGCACGGCTACCGCTGACCGCCGTCGCGCGCTGGCTAGCCGAGCGCGGCGGGCGGCTCGGCCTCCACGACCACCGGGCCGGTCCCCCGGCGCACCAGCACCACCTCGGCCTGCTGCTCGGTGGGGTTGGTCTCGCGGTGGACCGTGTACGGCGGGATGTGCACGAAGTCCCCGGGGTCGCCCTGCAGGACGCCGCCCGCCGTCTCGACCCGGAAGGCGCCCTGCACGACGTACGCGACGGTGTCGTGCCCGCCGTGGTGGTGCCAGCCGCTCGTCGCGCCGGGCTCGGTGTGCACCAGCCCCGACCAGACGCCGTCCAGCACGACGCCCTCCCAGCGCTGCATGCCCGGGGTCGGGTGCCCGGGGGTCAGGTCCGCCCGCGCGACCTTGGTGACAGGGGCCTCGGAGCTGGCCGGGGCCTCGGAGGTGGTTGGCCCGGAGGTGGTTGGCCCGGAGGCGCCGGCGGGGGTGTCGGTCATGGCCGCAGCGTAGGGCGGCGCGGCCCGGCATGAGGATGTGGCAGCGTTCCAGGCGAGGACCCGGTGGTAGGACGAGGTGGAGCGACGTGTCGAAGCTGTGCGAGGACTGCGGGGAGCACGCCGAGTGGTCGCTGAGCAGCGTCCGGGAGAGCTGCGTGCCGCCAGACGTGGTCCGCACCGCCGCCTGCCACGAGCACCGGCTCGACGCGACCGAGAACCTGCTGACGCAGAACGGCAACGTGACCGTCGAGGAGTCCCTGGGCTGACCCGGGACCGTCCCTTCAGGCGCTCCCCCGCCCTGTCGAGGGATCCCACGTCGGCGGTGTGCCGGTTCGGCTGCGGCGGAGGTGACGGGTGCGGGTGCGGCGGGCTCCTCCGTCGTGACCGCGGCAGTCCGCCGCCCGGTCGCCGTCGTGGCCGCGACGGTTGTCCTGTGGCTGCTCATCGCCGCCTTCCTGGTCGGGTTGGCGGGGCACGGCACCGGCTTCGAGCCCCTCGTCGACGGCTGGCTCGGCTCGCTCACCCAGTTCGCCGCGGCGGCTGCCTGCTGGGCGGCGGTGCCCTCCGCCGGCGCCCGGCGGACCGAGACCACCGTGCTCGCCCTGGGGATGACGAGCTTCGCGGTCGGCAACGGGATCTACCTGCTCGCCGCCTCCCGGAGCGACGAGCTCGCGTTCCCGTCGGCGGCCGACGTCGGCTTCCTCGGCTTCTACCCCCTGGCCGTGGTCGCGCTGGCCCTGGCGGTCCGCCGGGAGCACCGCCACACCCGCGGCGCGGTGTGGCTGGACAGCCTGCTGGGCGCCCTCGGCGCCGCGACCGCCGTAGCCGTTCCGCTGGCGCCGGTCTTCGCGCACGCCGAGGGCGGCGCCCTGGCCGTGACGGTGCTGCTCGCCTACCCCGCCTTCGACCTGGTGCTGGTCGGGACGTGCGTGGGGATCCTCGGACTGACCGGCCGGCAGGGCGTACGGCGCTGGGGGCCGCTGCTGGCCGGCCTCCTGCTGTTCGCCACCGCCGACGTCGTCTTCGCGCTCCGGGTGGCGACGGACGCGTACGTGGTCGGCACACCGCTCGACGCGCTCTGGGTGGTGGCGCTCGGGCTGATCAGCGTCTGGGCCGGCCAGCGGCCGACGACCGGGGCGGCGGCGCTGCCGGGCGGGCGGATCTCCGGACTGCGGGTGCCCGCGCTCGCCACCGGCGTCGGGTTCGTCGTCCTGCTGGCGGCGACCCGGCTGTCGGTGCCCGGTCCGGCCGTGGCGCTCGCCGCGCTCACGCTGGTGGCCGCGGCCGGGCGTACGCACCTGGCGTTCCGCCAGCTGCGGCGGCTGGCCGACCTGCGCCGGCAGGCCACCACGGACGACCTGACCGGCCTGCTGAACCGCCGGGCGTTCACCACGGAGACCACCCGGCGACTGGGCCGGGGCGGCGCACCCGTGGCCTTGCTGCTGCTCGACCTCGACCGGTTCAAGGAGGTCAACGACAGCCTGGGGCACCACGTCGGCGACCAGCTCCTGCGCGAGGTCGGCAGGCGGCTCGCCGGAGTCCTCCGCGGGCAGGACGTGCTGGCCCGGCTCGGCGGGGACGAGTTCGCGGTGCTGCTGCACGACGCGGACGAGCCGGAGGCGGTGGCGCTGTGCCGGCAGCTGCGTGCCGCCCTGGTGGCGCCGTTCCCGTTCGAGGACCTGCTGCTGCGCGTCGAGGCCAGCATCGGCGTGGCGCTGGCCCCTCAGCACGGAGGCGAGGTCTCCGGGCGCTGCTGCGGCGCGCCGACATGGCGATGTACAAGGCGAAGCGGTCGGGCGAGGGGTGTCGCGTCTACAGCGACCTCGACGACAACGGCGGCAGCGAGCGGCTGAGCACCGTGCAGGAGCTGCGCACCGGCCTGGCGGGTGGGCAGCTCGTCCTGCACTACCAGCCCAAGCTCGACCTGGCGTCGGGTGCGGTGCACAGCGTCGAGGCGCTGGTCCGCTGGGAGCACCCCACCCGCGGGCTGCTGTACCCCGGAGAGCTTCCTGCACCTGGTCGAGGACGCCGGGCTGATGCGGAGCCTCACCACCCAGGTGCTGCACGGGGCTCTCGACCAGGTCGCGCAGTGGCGCGCCGACGGACGGCACCTGGCGGTGGCGGTGAACCTGTCTGCCAGCTCGCTGAGCGACGCAGACCTTCCGGCGCAGATCGTCGGGGCGCTCGAGCCCGCGGCCTGCCGGCGGAGACGCTCCAGCTGGAGATCACCGAGGAGTTCCTGATGGCCGACCGCGACCGGGCCCGGAACACCCTGGGGTACCTGCGGGACCTCGGGATCGTCGTCGCGGTCGACGACTTCGGGACGGGCTACAGCTCCCTGGCCTACCTGCGTGACCTGCCGATCGACGAGCTCAAGCTGGACCGGTCGTTCCTGCTGCCGATGACCGAGGACGACCGGGCGGCCGCGATCGTGGTGTCGACCATCGGCCTGGCGCACAGCCTGGGCCTGCGCATGGTCGCCGAGGGCGTGGAGAACGCGGCCATGCAGGCGGAGCTGACCCGGCACGGCTGCGACCAGGTGCAGGGCTACCACGTCTCCCGACCGCTGCCGGCGTCGGAGCTGGAGCGCTGGCTGGACTCCCGGAGCGCGCCGGCGGCGGTGTGAGGTTGCCGACCAGCCACTGACCCTGGGTCAGGCCGGGCCAGGTGGTCGGTGGTGGGGTGGGTCGGGGGTGGTGGCCCAGCCGTGTGCGGTGAGTCGGCGGCCGTCGTGGTGGTGCAGGTCGTGCCCGCGGTCGTGGTGGTCGTGGTGGTGGCGGTGGCAGAGCAGGACGAGGTTGTCCAGGTCGGTGGGTCCGCCGTCGGTCCAGTGCTGGACGTGGTGAGCGGTGCAGGCGGCGGGGGGTCGGGTGCAGCCGCGGGTGATGCAGTGCCGGTCGCGGACGGTGAGGGCGCGGAACTGGGCGCCGGTGACGGTGCGGGTGGCGCGGCCGGCGTAGAGCGGGTCCGGGCGGCGCCCGGGTCGTCCGTCGGGCCGGGGGCGGCGGCGGGTTGGAGGAGAAGGCTGACGGTGGCGTCGCAGGCCAGCCGGCGGAGCGCTTCGGGGGAAAGCGGGGCGCCGGTGGGGAGCCGGGCGGGGTCGGTCGGGGTCTGGCCGCGGAGCACGGCCAGGGCGCGCCGGCCGGTCAGCGGCTCGCCGGGTCCGTCCGGGGTGGGTGAGCTGGCTGGTGGCGTGCTCGGTGGCGAGCGCGGTGAGCTGCTCGGGGGTGCAGGTGATGAGCAGGTGGGTCCGGACGGTGTGGGCGTCGTCGGCCAGGCTGTCGGGGTTGCTGCGGCTGGCGGTGGCGGTGCGGGCCCAGTCGAGCAGCACCTCGGCCCGGCGGGCCGGCAGGCCGCGGGTGTCGCCGGCGGTGCGGGCGGCTTCGACGGCCAGGTCCAGGCCGTGCAGCAGCACCGCGCCGTCCTCGTCGGTCAGGCTGCCGGACAGGATCACGCCGGCGCCGGCGAGCGGGTCGACGTACAGGCCCTGTCGGGCGCTCTGCCGGCGCGCGGTGTCCCGGCCGAGCTCGGGGTCGATCGCCTCGGCCCGGGAGCGCAGCTCGCGGCGCACGACGGCTGGTTCGGCGGTCAGCGCAAGCGCGCACAGCGCGTCGCCGGCGTCGCGGACGACGGTCGGGTCGAGCCCGGCGGTGCCGGCCGCGACGGCCCGGACGTGCTCCACGGTCGTCCGGCCGGACCGCAGCAGCAGGCCCAGGGCGGGCAGCTCGTCGCGGAGCCGGGTGGCGAGGCGGACGGTGGCCCGGGCGGTGTCGTCGCCCAGGCCGCTGGTGCGGCGCAGCCAGACCGCGGCGGTCGGGGCGCCGTCGTCGTGGTGGCCGCCGGTCCGGTCGAGCTCGGCCAGGGCGGCCAGCGCGGCGCCGCGTAGCTGCTCGGCCAGGCTCAGCAGCGCCGCGACGTCGACCGGCCGGCCGGACACCGGCGCGGCCAGCACCGCCTCCACCGAGCGTCGGGCGGCCTGCAGCACCCCGGACGGCCGGGGCGGCCCGGCCGTCGGGCGGACCCCGGGCACGCACCAGCCGACCGGCGCCGGCCCGCCCGCGCCCGCCGCGGCGGCCCCGGCGGCGCCCGCCCGCGGCGCCACGAGGGTCAGCGACTGCAGCCGCCGCTCGGCGGCGGTCACCGCCACTTCACACCCCGGATCGAACCCATGTTCGAAACCTACGCCCAGGGTCCGACAGAACCGCGCAGTCGCGCAGCCGGGCCCCTCGGCGCAGTCGGGCCCCTCGGCGCAGTCGGGGCACAACGGTGGGCGGAGCCCTCCGCGGGCGTGGACCGGACGTGCGGCGGCGGCCGGCGCGCGTCCCTAGCAGCGAGCTGCCCTGCTCGTCATGCGCTCGCGTGCCCGACCGAGGACCAGCCAGGTTGCGGACATGCAGGCCTCCCGGACCGCAGGATCGGGTCAGGCCGCACCCCAGCACGTACCGCCGACAGATCGCTGCGTCTGTCCTCAGGGCGGCGCGCCGGGCCCTCAGCGACCGCCCTGCGCCGGCACCTGCGGCAGCACCAGCTCGACGGTGACGCCCTCCCCAGCCGGTACGGCTGGTGGGCCAGCAGCGGTCCGAGCGTGCGCCGCAGCCGCGAGACCTCGCGCGCGGACGGTCACCGTCCGGGCCGGGTCGCCGAACAGCTCCTGCGCGAGCTGCGCGGCGGTGCGCCCCTCGGGGTGCCGGACCAGCGCCAGCAGCAGCTCGGCGTGCCGGGGGGTCAGCGCGTGCGTCCAGCTGCCGTCCGCCCCGCTGACCCGGACGACGGCCGGAGTCGCCCGAGACGTCGAGCACGAGCCGGGACGCGGCGGCGGGCGCGTCGTCGTCCAGGCGCAGCAGCCAGCCTCCGGGCAGCGCCTGGGCGGTGCAGCGGCCCAGCGCCGGCAGCCACAGCACGCCCTCGCGTACGACGTCGGGCAGCGCGACCCGGTCGGGGGCGCGCAGCCCGGCCGCGGCGGCGGTGGTCCCGTCCAGGGCGACGACCAGGGCCCGGCCGGGCAGCCGGGCCAGCAGCGGTGCGGCGGTCGCGCGCAGCCGGTCGCAGCCGCTGCTCGTGCGCGGCGCGCACCTCGAGCTCGGCGAGCCGGGCGACCGCCTCGACGAGCGCCACGGTGCTGGCGTGCACCGTCGAGGCCGGCGCCGCTGAGGTCGACCGCGCCGAGCAGCCGTCCGCCGAGCGGGTCGTGCAGCGGCGCGGCCGTGCAGGTCCACGGCTGGTGGCTCTCGGCGTAGTGCTCGCCGGCGTGCACCGCGACCGGCTCGCCCACCACCAGGCTCGTGCCGATCGCGTTGGTGCCGACGCTGGCCTCGTCCCAGGCCGACCCCTCGACGAACCCCAGCGCGTCGGCCCGGCGCCGCACGTCCGCGCCCCCCTCGCGCCAGAGCACCCGGCCCTGCGGGTCCACGACCACCATCAGCTGCCCGGCGGCCTCGGCCGCCGGCAGCAGCCGCGCGCGCAGCAGCGGCAGCAGCGGGCTCAGACCGCTCTGCTCGCGACGGCGCTGCAGGGCGGCCACGTCCAGCAGCGGCACCTCACCCGCGCCGGACGGGTCCAGCCCGGTCCAGCGCATCCGCCGCCACGAGGCCCGGATCACCTCCCGCGGCCGGCCCGCCGCAGACGGCGTCCCGCCGAGCACGGCCTGCCGGACCGCGGCCAGTCGGCGGGTCTCGGCCCGGGCATCCCCACCTGGAGCCAGCGGCGTCCGAGAACTGTCGGTCACAGTCGGCACACTGCCTGACTGTGACCCAGCACACAATCAGACGACGAACCCCGACGCCGATCTGCAACCCCCCTGCAACCCCTGCCCGAGGGTGCGGCCGCGTTGTGTGCTGGTGGCAGACCTCCTTCGCGAGGACCCCACGAGCATGCCGGAGGGCAGCAGATGACCTCGACCTTGGACCGGACGCGGGAGCGCAGCGCCGCGGCCGAGACCGTCGACACCTGGCTGGCGGCGTTCCAGGACGCACTCACCGCACGGGACGTCGACCGCGCCGCCTCGATGTTCCTGGCCCAGGGCTTCTGGCGAGACCTGGTCTCCTTCACCTGGAACATCAAGACGGTGGAGGGCCCGGACGGGGTCGCCGACCTGCTGCGGGCCACCCTCGACGGCACCGACCCGACCGGCTTCCGGACGACCGAGGAGCCCGCCGAGGCCGACGGCGTCACCGAGGCCTGGCTGGAGTTCGAGACCGCCGTCGGCCGCGGGCGGGGCCACCTGCGGCTGCGGGACGGCAAGGCCTGGACGCTGCTCACCACGCTGTACGAGCTCAAAGGGCACGAGGAGCCGATGAGCGAGCGCCGCCCCATGGGCGCCGAGCACGGCGCGAACCCGGACCGGATCACCTGGCTGGAGGCCCGCGAGGCCGAGGCGGCCGAGCTCGGCCGCACCCGCCAGCCGTACGTCCTGGTCGTCGGTGGCGGCCAGGGCGGGATCGCGCTCGGCGCGCGGCTGCGGCAGCTGGGCGTCTCGCACATCGTCGTGGACCGGCACGAGCGGCCCGGTGACGCCTGGCGCAAGCGGTACAAGTCGCTCTGCCTGCACGACCCGGTCTGGTACGACCACCTGCCGTACCTGGACTTCCCGAAGAACTGGCCGGTCTTCTCCCCCAAGGACAAGATCGGCGACTGGCTCGAGATGTACACCCGGGTGATGGAGCTGAACTACTGGGGCTCCACCACCTGCACCAGCGCGAAGTACGACGAGGGCGCCGGGGAGTGGGAGGTCGTCGTCGAGCGCGACGGCGAGCAGCTGACGCTGCGCCCGAAGCAGCTGGTGATGGCGACCGGCATGTCCGGCAAGCCCAACGTGCCGACTCTCCCCGGCATGGACCGCTTCCGCGGCGACCAGCACCACAGCTCGCTGCACCCCGGTCCCGACGCCTACCGGGGCAAGCGGGCCGTCGTGATCGGCTCCAACAACTCCGCGCACGACATCTGCGCGGCGCTGTGGGAGGGCGGCGCGGACGTCACGATGGTGCAGCGCAGCTCGACGCACATCGTGAAGTCGGACTCGTTGATGGACCTGGGGCTCGGCGCGCTCTACTCCGAGCAGGCCGTCGCCAGCGGCGTGACCACCCAGAAGGCCGACATGATCTTCGCGTCGCTGCCGTACCGGATCATGAACGAGTTCCAGAAGCCGGTCTACGACGCGATCCGCGAGCGCGACGCCGACTTCTACGCCCGGCTGGAGAAGGCCGGCTTCGAGCTCGACTTCGGTGACGACGACTCGGGGCTGTTCATGAAGTACCTGCGCCGCGGCTCCGGCTACTACATCGACGTGGGTGCCTCCGAGCTGGTCGCCGACGGCTCCATCCACCTCGCGCGGGGCGCGGTCCGCGAGCTGACCGAGGACGCGGTCGTCCTGGAGGACGGCACCGAGCTGCCCGCCGACCTCGTCGTCTACGCGACCGGCTACGGCTCGATGAACGGCTGGGCGGCCGACCTCATCAGCCCGGAGGTCGCCGACAAGGTCGGCAAGGTGTGGGGGCTCGGCTCGGACACCACCAAGGACCCCGGCCCCTGGGAGGGCGAGCAGCGGAACATGTGGAAGCCCACCCAGCAGCCCGGGCTGTGGTTCCACGGCGGGAACCTGCACCAGTCCCGGCACTACTCGCTGTACCTGGCGCTGCAGCTCAAGGCCCGCCAGGAGGGCATCGACACCCCGGTGTACGGGCTGCAGGAGGTGCACCACACCTGCTGAGACCCGGGTCCGGGGCCGGCCGATGGGCCGGCCCCGGACCGCCTCAGACGTCGAGCTGCGCGGTCAGCAGGCCCCGGGCCTCGACCAGGCTCGGGCCGTACCAGGTGAGGTGCCGGCCGCTGACGCACGCGGCGGGCACCCCCGGGAAGGCCTCCGGGCCGTCGTCCGGCGTGAACAGGTACGGCTCGTCCGGCAGCACCACCAGGTCGATGCCGTCGACCGGCGGCGTGAAGCGGGGGTAGCGCTCGGGGCTGTCCGCCAGCACGTTGTCCACCCCGAGCCGGGCCAGCACGTCACCGGTGAAGGTGCCGCTGCCGACCGCCATCCACGGTCGCCGCCAGACCGGGACGACCGCGCGGCGGCGCGGACCGGTGTACGGCGCCGCCCACACCGCGCGTGCCTCGGCGAGCCAGGCCGGCTCGTCGAGCCCGCACGCCGCGAGCATCCGACCGAGCGAGGTCAGCGACTCCGGGACGGTCCGCGGGAACGTCACCCAGACCTTCACGCCGGCGTCCCGCAGCGCCTGCAGGTCGGGCTCCCGGTTCTCCTCGGCGTTGGCCAGCACCAGGTCGGGCTGCAGGTCGAGGACCCGCTCGACGTCGGGGTTCTTCGTCCCCCGTACCCGGGTGACGTCCAGGTCGGCCGGGACCGTGCACCAGTCGGTCGCACCGACCAGCAGGCCGGGGGCGGTGACGGCGACCGCCTCGGTGAGCGAGGGCACCAGGGAGACGACCCGGCGGACCGGCCCGGTCGACACGGGGGTGCCCAGGTCGTCGGTGCCCAGGTCGTGCCTAGACGTCGGTGACACGGAGCCCCGCATGCGCCTTGTAGCGCCGGTTGACCGAGATCAGGTTGGCGGTCAACGCCTCCACCTGCCCGGCGTTACGCAGCCGGCCGCCGTAGATCCCACGCATCCCGGGCACCAGGTCGGCGAGAGCCTGGACGCGGTCGGTGGCCTCCCGGTCGTCGCCCAGGACCAGCACGTCGGTGTCGACGCGCTCGACCGCCTCGTCGAGCAGCAGGACCGCGCTGACGTGGTGGAACGCCGCGACCACCCGGCTGTCCGGCAGCACGGCCGCCGCCTGCTGCGCCGCGCTGCCCTCCGGGACCGCCAGCGGGTAGGCGCCCTGCTTGTCGAACCCCAGCGGGTTGACGCAGTCCACGACGACCTTGCCGGCGAGGACGTCGGCGAGCGAGACCAGCAGCTCGCGGTGCCCGTCCCACGGCACGGCCACGATGACGATGTCGGCGTCCCTGGCGGCGTCCTCGTTGGCACGGCCGGAGACGCCGTCCGGCAAGCCGGCGGCGGCACCCTCGGCGCGCTCGGCGGACCGGGACCCGAGCACCACCCGGAGGCCGGCGAGGGCGAAGCGGCGCGCCAGGCCGCGGCCCTGCTCGCCGGTGCCGCCGAGGACGGCCACCGTCGAGCCGGTCAGGTCGGGGACGTCAGCGGGGGCAGGCGCGGCGGAGGTCATGCTGGGAGTGTTCCAGCCGGGTCCGTACCGCGCCGGACGGGCCCGGGACGCGTAGCGCGGTCCCGGCCCGTGTCGCCGGTGGTCGCGGCCCGCACACCGCAGTCCCCGCCCGTGTCCCGAGTGGTCGCGGCGTCCACCTCAGCCCGTCAGGCGCTGGCCGAGGGCCCGCCGCGCGTGCCACCCGCGACCGGACGGCGAGCCGGACGCTCGAACCACGCCGCGGCGGCGTCCCCTGGCTGCGACGCCCTGCAGGTGGGCGGACGGCGGGGGCCGAGCCGGGCCAAGGACGCCGCCGGCCCAGGGCCGAGCCGGGCCAGGGCCGCCGCCGGCCCCGAGCAGCGCGACGCGCGCAGCCGGACGGTCCCGGCGCGCGTCCGCGTGGTCGCGGCGTCCACCTCGGCCTGCTGCCGCCCCGCGGGCATCCGCGGCCGCAGGGACCCGTGCGCGGGCCGCGAACCGGACGCTGGCACGCCGCGCCGCCGCGGCACGGGTCGGCGCCCGGCGGGTCAGCCGCGGGCCGGCGGGTCAGCCGCGGGCACGGGTCAGTCGGCCGGCCGCGCCCCGCCCGCGGCCGCGCCCCCCACGCTCCCCCCGACAGCCTGGAAGCGCACCGTCCGGGTCACCGGGTCGGCGGTGACCAGGCGGACGGGCAGCGCCTCCCCGAGCGGCAGGTCGGGGGTGTCGCAGCGGGCCCGGACCGCCGGTTCGCGCAGCTGCACCACCCCGTACGACGGCCCGCTCTCGACGACCTGCGCCGGGAACGTCTCCCCCACCCGAGGGGCCAGCAGCAGCGCCTCGGCGAGGTCGACGGCCGCCCGGTCGAGCGCCCGGGCCGTCCGCCCGCTCGCGGTCATCACCGCGGGCAGCTCAGGCAGCGCCGCCAGCACGTCCTCGGGCACCGGGCGGCCGGCGTGCAGCGCGACGCAGGTCTGCAGCACGTACCGGTCGGCGAGCCGGCGCAGCGGCGCCGTCGCGTGGGCGTACGGGCCGGCGATGGCGCTGTGCGTGGTGAGCTCGGGCGGCACGCCGTTCAGCGCGGTGTATCCGGCGCCCCGCAGCAGCCGGGTGGCCAGCACGAGCAGCGCCGCCGCGCGGGGCTCGTGCGGGTCCAGCGTCGACACCACCTCGCCGTACGACCGCCCCTGCGGCCAGTCCAGGCCGAGCGCGAGAGCGCTGCGGCGCAGCGCCGCGACGTCGTCCGGGTCGGGCGGCGGCATCGTCCGCAGCAGCCCGACCCCGGCGTCCAGCATCGTGCGCGCCGCGACCGCCCCGGTCAGCAGGCTGATCTGGGCGTTCCAGCCCTCCGCCGGCAGCGGCATCCGGAACGACAGCACCGGCCGGCCCTGCGGTCCGAGGTCGACCTCCTGCTCCAGGCTCGGCAGCTCCAGGGCGCCGCGCTCGCGACCCCGCTCCTGCCGCAACCGGCCGACCTCGGCGAGCAGCAGCAGCTGCTCGTCGGCGGTTCCCGCGTCCAGGTCGGCCTGCACGGTCTCGTAGGTCAGCCGGCGCCGGGACCGGACGAGCGCGCGGCGGACGTCCACCGACACCGGTTCCCCGTCGCTGTCGAGCAGCACGTCCCACACCACCGCCGGCCGGTCGACGCCGGGCAGCAGGCTCGCCGCGTCCTCGCCGAGAGCCGGCGGGTGCAGCGGCACCCGCCCGTCCGGGGCGTACAGCGTCTCGCCGCGCCGCCGCAGCTCGGCGTCGAGCGGGCCGCCGGGGGCGACGAACGCCGACGGGTCGGCGATGGCGTACCGCAGGCGGACGCCGGAGCCGCTGCGGGACAGCTGCAGCGCCTGGTCGAGGTCCTGGCTGCCCTCCGGGTCGACGGTGAGGAAGTCCAGCGCGGTGAGGTCCTCCGCCGGCAGGCGGGGCGAGGCCGCGGCCACCTGCGCCTCGGCCAGCGCGCCGGCCGGGAACTCCTCCACGACGCCCATCTCGCGCCGCAGCGCGGCGAACGCGGACGCTGCTGACGACGGCAGCCGTACCCGCATCGCGCTCACCGGGGCCGGGGCGTCGGGGCCATGCGCCGGACCCTACGACAGGGGAGGCGCCGCCGAGGCTCAGCCCGAGGGGTGCGGCTCCCCGCCGTACGTGCCGAACGACCAGCGGTTGCCCTCCGGGTCGCGCAGCGACACCTCCCGCGAGCCGTAGTCGGTGTCGTGCGGCTCGCGCAGCACCTCGGCGCCGCGGGCTCGGGCCCGCTCGCACAGCCCGTCCGGGTCGGGCGTGACGACGTACGTCGCTCCGGTGCCCGGCTCGACGGCCCACGGGTCGTCGGGGTCGACCGAGGCGGAGCCGAGCATCAGCCCGCCGCCGAGCGGCCAGTCGAGCTGGGCGTGATCGACCCGGTCCCCCTCGCCGTACACGGCGGTCTCGACGAAGCCGAACGCCTCGACGTAGAAGAGGATCAGCGCGCGGGCGTCCCGCGCCCGCAGGGTGGGCCACACGGCGCTCGTGCTCATGCCGGCGATCCTGCGCCGGCAGCCGGCCCGGTCGCAACCCTCAGTCCTTGCCGGTCACCCCGGCGCTGTCGAACGTCGCCATCTGCGCCAGCGCCGCCACCGACGCCTGCACGAGCGGCAGCGCGAGCACCGCCCCGGTGCCCTCCCCGAGGCGCAGCCCGAGGTCCAGCAGCGGCTGCAGGCCGAGCGCGGCGAGGGCGATCGCGTGCCCGGGCTCGGCCGAGCGGTGCCCGGCGACGCAGGCGTCCAGGCAGTCCGGCGCCAGGGCCGCGGCGACCAGCGCGGCGGCGCCGGCGATGACGCCGTCGAGCACGACCGGGACCCGGAGCGCAGCGGCGCCCAGGACGAACCCCGCCAGCGCGGCGTGCTCCAGGCCGCCGACCGCGGCGAGCACCCCGAGCGGGTCGGCCGGGTCGGCGGCGGACCGGTCGAGCGCGGCCCGTACGACGGCGGTCTTGCGGGCGAGCGTCGCGTCGTCGATGCCGGTGCCGCGGCCGGTGACGTCGGCGGGCTCCCGGCCGGTGAACGCAGCGATCAGCGCGGCCGACGCGGTGGTGTTGGCGATGCCCATGTCGCCGGTGACCAGGCACCGGTTCCCGGCCGCGACCAGGTCGCGCGGCCACCTCGATGCCGACCTCGATCGCCCGGACCGCCTCCGCTCGCGCGTCATCGCCGGCCTCGACCGCCAGGTCCCGCGGTGCCGGCCCGGACCTTGCGCGGCAGCAGGCCGGGGACCGGGTCGAGCGCCGCGGCCACCCCCACGTCGACGACCACGACCTCCGCACCGACCTGCCCGGCGAGCGCGTTGACGGCCGCCCCGCCCGCCAGGAAGTTGCCGACCATCTGCAGGGTCACCTCCTGCGGCCACGGCGTGACGCCCTGGGCGTGCACGCCGTGGTCGGCCGCGAAGACCGCGACCGCGGCGGGCTCCGGAACCGGCGGCGGGCAGCACCCGGCGAGGCCGGCCAGCCGCACCGACAGGTCCTCGAGCAGCGCCGAGCGCGCCGGGCGGCTTGGTCAGCCGGGTCTGGCGCTCGCGGGCGGCCGCCAGCGCCGCCGGATCGGCCGGGCGGATCGCCGCGACGGTCTCGGCGAGCAGGTCCATCGGTTCCTCCCCGGGCAGCCCGCGCCGCCCCCAGCTGCCCGTCGTGAACGGCCCAGGCCAGCGGTCGGCGCCGCGACCAGCCGGCCGTCGCCAGCTCCGGCTCGGCGGCGAACTCCGTGACGTGCCCGACGCACAGAAACGCCACCACCTCCACGTGCTCCGGCAGCCCGAGCAGCGCGGCGAGCTCGCGCTCGTCGAAGAAGCTGACCCAGCCGACGCCGAGCCCCTCGGCCCTGGCCGCCAGCCACAGGTTCTGCACCGCCAGCGCCGTGCTGTACGGCGCCATCTGCGGCTGGCTGTGCCGGCCGAGCACGTGCCGCCCGCCGCGGGTCGGGTCGCAGGTCACCACGACCGACAGCGGCGTGCGCAGGATCGCCTCGGTGGCGATGCCGGCGAGCTGGCGGGCCCGGGCCGCCGGCAGGGTGGCCGCGAACCGGTCCCGCTGCGCCGCCGCGAGCCGCTGCACGCGGTGGCGTACGGCCTCGTCGCGCAGGACCAGGAAGTCCCACGGCTGGCTGTGGCCCACGCTGCCGGCGGCGTGCGCCGCGGCGAGCACCCGGGTCAGGGCCGCGTCGTCGACCGGGTCGAGGGTGAAGCCGCGGCGGACGTCGCGGCGGCCGTCCACGACGTCGTAGAAGCCGTCCAGCCGCAGGTCGCTCACGAGCCGGCCAGCGGCGGCACCAGGTCGCTGTAGCCGGTGAGGATGAGCCCGCCGAGGGTGAGCGAGGCCAGCCCGGTCAGCCCGCCGAGGGCGACCTGCACCCGCGGGGTGCGGCCCGAGCCGAGCAGCCCGGACAGCCAGGCCGCGGCGATCCCGAGGTCGGCCAGCACCAGCCCGGCGACGAACGCCGCGAGCACCAGCGCGGCGGTGCCGGTGGAGCCCGACGCGCCGGCGGTCGCGAACAGCGCCACCTGGGTGGGGGTCTCGGCGCCGGTGCCGTGCAGCAGGCCGACGAGGAACGCGCCGCGGCGGTCGACGTCCCCGGACGTCGACGGCGCCTCCCGGCGGCGCGCCCGGGCCCAGCCGCGCCGCAGCGCGCCGACCACCAGGCTGATCCGGCCGGCGTAGCGGTACTGCGCCCCGGTCGCGGCCGAGCTGGTAGAGCACCACGCCGCCGAGGACGACCAGCGTGAGCCCGACGGCGTAGCCGAAGAAGGCGTCCAGCCCGGCCGGCAGGCCCAGCCCGAGGGCCAGCACGAGCAGGCCGAACACGAACAGCACCAGGCCGTGCCCGAGGCAGTACGCAGGGCGAGGCCGGTCCCGCGGCGCGCGTGCCGGTGCGGACGCCCGGCGTCGTCCGGCCGCGGGGCCGTCAGGTCGGTGAGGGCGGCGATGTGGTCCCAGTCGAGCCCGTGGCGGGCGCCCAGCGCGAAGCTGGTGCCCGCCAGGGCAAGGGGAACGGCGTCCAGAAGCAAGTCCCGGCTCTTCCTCGTCGGCGGAGGTGCGTGCGAGTCGGCCCGCGCCGTCGGCGATCTGGCTCGCCCGCACCCTGCTGCCAGGGGACGGACGTCAGTAGCGCACCTGCACCGGACTCTCACCGGACTTCCCCGACGGCTCGGGTCAGGCCGCGGACAGTACAGGTCCGCTCGGTGGCGCGTCCGGGCATCCCGCCGAGAGCGTCGGCGGGTGTCGGCCGACCGCCTGGCGTCGCGCTGCTCGGCTCCGTACCCCCACAGCCGATCAGCAGCCCCCGGCCCGGGCCCCGCCGAGCAAGGTCAGCTGTGGGAACCCGCCGCCGTACGCACGCCTGCCCACCCCCACAGCCGATCAGCAGCCCCCGGCCCCGGCCCCGAGCAAGGTCAGCTGTGGGGACGCGACGCTCAGCCGTCGGCGTGCTCCCCGACGACCCGCCGCAGCTTCGGGCCGAGCCCGAACAGCCGCATCCCCAGGTGGAAGCTGTCCCGCTCCACCGGCAGGGCCTCGGCGGACGAGGCGGCCCGCGGCCTCGGCACGGCTGCCAGCAGCGGCGTCGCCACCTGCGGCACGTCGGCGCGAGGGCGGGGCTCGAGCAGCGCGAGCAGGTCGTTCGCCGCATCCACCCGCTTGCCGAGCCGCTCCTGGCGGGCCGCCTCCGGCCCGAGGAAGTTGACCAGGATCGTCTTGAGGATCGACGTGTGGTCGAACACGACGTCCGACGACGAGCCGGCCCGCACCCAGGGTGAGATGACGATCGTCGGCACCCGCGGTCCGTAGAAGCTCGCACCGTCCTCGTGGATCTTGTGGACCACCGGGTCGTCCGCGCCGTCGAGACCGTGCGGCGCCACGTGGTCGTAGAAGCCGCCGTGCTCGTCGTAGGTGACGACGAACAGCGTCTTCGCCCACTGGTCGCGGTCGGCGGTCAGCGCGTCGTACACCGTCTGCACGAGCTTCTGGCCGTTCGCCACGTCGCTCGGCGGGTGGTCGTCGTCCGCGTCGGCGTGCAGCTCGAGGTCGCCGATGTTCGGGTCGAGCCACGAGACGGCCGGCAGCTGCCCGCCGCGGGCGAGCGCCAGCCAGTCCGCCCGCTGGATGATGTCGGTCTCGTTGATGCGGTACCGGTCGAACATGCGCAGGAAGGAGATGTTGCTCTCGACGTACTTCCAGCTGACGCCGCCCTCGGACAGGACGTCGAAGATCGTGTCGGTTCGGACCGCGCCGGCCTGCCGGTCCTCGACGTCGAAGTTGTCGATCTGCGGGGCGCTGCCGGTGACCGCGATGAAGCGGTTCGGGTACGTCGGGCCGGGGTGCGAGCAGAACCAGCGGTTGCAGACCAGGTACTGCTCGGCCAGCCGGTCGTAGACGCCGAGCACCGCGTCGTCGTAGAAGCCCATCACCTTGCGCTCGCTCCCCGGGTTCCGCCGGATGGCGGCCCTTCTCAGGTAGCTGGCCACGAAGCCCGACATCGCACCGCCCGCGACCTGCTCGCTCACCGCCGACACCCCGTGCGCGGGGTCGACGGAGATGTCGTCGCCGGCCCCCAGCCGGAAGACGCCCACGCGCTCGGTGCTGCCCGGCACCGGGTTCGTGTGGTTGGCGGGCGCCCCCAGGCCGTCCACGTCCGGACGGTTCCGTCGCCGGGTCAGGTATCCGAGCATGTGGTCGAACGAGCGGTTCTCCAGCATCAGCACCACGACGTGCTCGATCGCTCGCCGGCCCGGCCGGGGCCGCGCGCCCGACCCGGCCGCGACGGTCGCGCTGGTCGCGGGAACCAGGTGCGATCCCGCCGGCCCCTGGACCCCCGCGGACCGTCGAGGTCCCGCTCCCCCGCCGGGCGAGCTGCCCGCACCGCCGCCCGTCCCGGCAGCCATGACCGCGGCCACCAGCCCCACGCCCGCCACCGCGTCCACGGAGGCCGCGGCGTCCCGGCGCCGACGCTCGGTCGGCCGCGGGTAGTGCCGCACGACGATCCCGGTCGCGCTCGGCCGGACGTCGTAGAAGACCTGGTCGTCGTTGCCGGTCGCCAGGAACATCAGCATGTCCGTGAAGTGCTCGCCCGCGACGGCCAGACCGCGCCGCGAGTCCGGGCTGGACAGCGCGTCCCGCAGCGCCCCGGCGACCCGCTCGCGGACCCGGCCCTGCACGCCCGGCAGGCTGGTGTCCACGTCGACGTCCGCCGACAGCTCGGCCCGCAGCCGGCCGAACGGTGACCGCGTCCGGACGACCTCCCCCGCCAGGTTGCGGTGCTCCACGTACACGAACCCCAGGCTGTCGAACTCGACCCGCGCGGACAGGTCCAGCCTGGCCAGGTCCAGGTCCGGCCCGTGGTGAATGACGATCTCGGCGCCGCCTCCGGTCTCGAACGACGCGCTCAGCGTCAGCAGCAGCGCCTCCGGCGAGCCGGCGCCCAGGTCCCAGTCGGCCTCGGCGAGCCGGATGTCCCGGAGCGAGATGTCGTTGCCCGTTCCCGGCAGCTCCCCGATCACGCCGAGATGGCGGCGCATCCGCGTCAGGCCGGTGAGCTTCTTGAACTCGGCGCCGAAGTCGACGGTGACATCGCTGTCGATCCGTACGAACGGCAGCATCATCCGGTGCACCTTGCCGAGCAGCCGACGGACCAGGGGAAACGGGATCTCGGTCTCGGCGAGACGGACCTGCAGGTCCGGGTGGCGCACCCGGATGCGGAAGTCCTCCGCCTGCGGACCGCGGTTCTTGATGAGCAGGGTCCACGTGCCGTCCGGGTCGTCCTCCGCGAACAGGAAGTCGACCCGATCGAACGCTCCCGGCGGGGGCTCGAGGACACCGCCGTCGGCGAGGGCCTGGTCCGGGGGCCTCGGCGCCGCACCGACGTGCTGCACACCCGCGGCCCGCGGAGCTCCCCCGAGCGCGACGTCCCCGTTCGGGCCTGCTGCGGCCAGCGTCCTGGGCAGGACGGTCTCCTGCGTCGTCCCGGGCCTGACGATGCTGACCTCGATCGGGGCGGGCACGCCGTTGCCGATCTGCTGCGTCATCACGCTGAGGCGCCTGGTGTCGCCCAGCAGGTCCGCGGCCGGCCGGAAGCGCGTGGTGAACGTGTACCTCAGGGCGGGCCCTCCCGGCGTGAAGCGCGGCACCTGCCGGACCTCGTCGACGAGGACTGCGGGAAGGACGTCGGTCATGGCTGACCACCCTGGGCAGGAGGAAGGGCGGATGCGCCACGCAGGCGAGCGCCCCGGGACTCAGGTCACGGCATTTCCGCGTGCGCGACACGTCGACCGAAGAAACCGTGACCGCTGAACCTCAGCCGCGCCGTTTTTCCACCATCCCCCGTTCCGGCGGAGACGGCAACCCTCCCGGGAGTCCGCGCGGTCAGCCGGCGCCGAGCTCCGGCGGGAATCCCCCGGTCGCGACCGGCCCCCAGCGCTCGACGGTGACCCGCAGCAGCACCTTGCCCTGCCGGGCCATCGCCGCCCGGTAGTCGTCCCAGTCCGGGTGCTCGCCGGCGATGCTGCGGTAGTAGTCCACGAACGCGTCCAGCGCTTCGGGCAGGTCGAGCACCTCCGCGGTCCCGTCGACCTGCACCCACGCCCCGTTCCAGTCGTCGGAGACGAAGCACAGCGACACCTGCGGATCCCGACGGGCGTTGGCGGTCTTCGCCCGCTGCGGGTACGTCGCGACGACCACCCGGCCCTGCTCGTCGACGCCCGCCGAGACGGGGGAGAGCTGCGGCGAGCCGTCGCGCCGGCGGGTCAGCAGCAGGGCCTTGTGGCGGGGGCGCAGGAACGCGACGAGCTCGTCCCGGGAGACCTGGTCGGCAGTGGCGGTACGCGGCATGCGCCCAGTCTGCCTCTCCGCGCCTCTCCCGCCCGAGGCCGGCGCCGCCCGGACCTGAGCGCCCCTGCCCCTTGCACGTCGACCGCGACAGGGCTATCCCGGATAGCAGCCCGTCGGTGAACAGGGGGAAGCGATGTCCTGGAACTTCTCCGGCACCTACTTCGAGAACTGCACGTGCGACGTGATCTGCCCGTGCACCTACACCGCCCTGACCGGCACGGCCGACCACGGCCGGTGCCGCGCGCTGCTGGCCTTCCACGTCGACTCCGGGAACGTCGACGGTGTGGACGTCGGCGGCCTGGGGTTCGCTCTGCTCGTCGACAGCCCGCCGGTGATGGCCGACGGGAACTGGCGGATGGGCCTGTTCCTGGACGCCGCCGCCTCCCCGGACCAGGCGGAGAAGCTCGGCGCCGTGCTGTCCGGGGACCTCGGTGGGCCGCCGGCCATGCTCGCGCCGCTGATCGGCGAGATGCTGGGCGTGCAGAGCGCGCCGATCGAGTTCGCGGACGAGGGCCGGCGGCACCGGATCCGGATCGGCGACGCCGTCGACATCGAGGTGGAGGACTACGTCCCGCCGGGCAGCGAGGCCGGGCCGGTGCAGCTCACGAACGTCGTCCACCCGGCGAACAGCACCCTCACGGTCGGCACCGGCCTGCGGTCCCGGGTCTCGGCGTTCGGGGTGGAGCTGCCCGGCGAGGGGCAGAGCGCCTTCTCCGCACCCTTCGCATGGTCGGCCTGAGCCCGACCGCTCCCCCGCTCGCGCGGTCCCCGGTCCGGCGGCTGAGCGCCCCGGCCGCGGTCCTGCTGCTCGGCGCGGCGGGCGCCTGGGCGCTGACCGTCTCCCGCTCGGTGGACATGGGCGGCGCGATGCCCGGTCCGATGGGCCTGAGCCTGCCGGCCTTCGTCGGCATGTGGACCCTGATGATGGCGGCGATGATGCTGCCGGCGGTGGCGCCGCTGGCCGCGGTCTACGCGCGGACGGTGCGGACGCACCGCCCGGCTCGGCTCACCGCCTTTACCGCCGGCTACCTGGCCGTCTGGGCCGCCGCGGGCGTCCCGGCGTACGCGCTGGCCTGGGCCGCCGGGCGGGTGGCCGGCAGCCGGCCGGGCCTGGCGACCCTGGCCGCCGCCGCGGCGTACGCGCTGTGCGGGCTGTACCAGCTGACCCCCTTCAAGGACCGCTGCCTGCAGCACTGCCGCTCCCCGCTGGCCGCGCTGCTGCACTACGGCAGCTTCCGCGGGCCGCTGCGCGACCTGCGGGCGGGCGCGCACCACGGCGCGTTCTGCGCCGGCTGCTGCTGGGCGCTGTTCGTCGTCCTGGTCGCGGTCGGCGTGATGAACCTGGCGGCGATGCTGGGGCTGACCGCCGTCGTCCTGCTCGAGAAGCTGTCGCCGCGCGGGATGGGCGTGGCCCGGGCGGTCGGGGTCGTCGCGCTCGTCCTGGCGGTCGCCGTGCTGTTCGTGCCCGAGCTGGCTCCCGGCCTGCACTCGCCCGGGCCGATGGGTCCGGCCGCCCCGATGCCCGCGCCCGGGTGACCGACCGGGCCGGGCGGCCTCGCCCGGCCTGCCGTCAGGCCGGCGCGAGGTGGCCGAGCAGGCCCGTTCGCGGCTGCCAGGTCGGGTCGTGCACCGCGGCGGCCAGCGCGCGCAGCTGCCAGCCGACAATCCTGTCGTCCGGCGGGCCGGCGCTCGCCCAGGCTCGCGCGGCGACCCGGTCGGAGCCGGCCAGGACCCAGCCGCGCGCGTAGGCGACCATGACCGGGTCGCTCCAGCCGGTCGGGCCGATCCTGGTTCCCTCCAGCTCGGCCAGGCGTCGGGCGGCATCCGGCTCGGCGAGGGCGCCGGCCGCCGCCGCCCGCATCGCCGCGGCGTGGTAGCCGATCACCGCGTTGCGCCGCCGGGCGGCGGCCGCCGACACCTGCTCGGCGAGCCGGCCGGCCTGCTCCGGCTCGCCGAGCGCCAGGAGGGCCATCGCCGCCATCAGCAGGCCGGCGGTGCTCTCGCTCGCGCCGACCAGGGGCAGTCGCCAGCAGCAGGCTGCTCGACGTCGGCCCGGGCCTGCTCCGGACGGTCGCCCGTCCCACAGGTGCAGCCGGCGGCCCGGGCCCAGAGCAGCAGGCCGGGGGCCTGCCGCGCGGCCAGCTCGACGGCGCCGGTCGAGCAGCGCCGCCTGCCGGGTCGAGCCGGGTGCGCCCGCAGCGCGGTCGCCCGCACCAGCAGCGCCGGGTCGCCGGACTCGGCGGCGCGCGCGCCAGGGCGGCGTCCCGGTCGAGGTCCGGCGCGCAGGCCGAACTGCTCGCGCGCGAGCACCAGCTGCACCAGCACGTCGGCGCGGACGGCCGGGTCGGCGTCGCGCCGCCGCGTCCGCGGCCGCGGTGAGCAGCGGCGAGCGTGTCCGGGCCGGGCGCCCGCTCCCAGGACAGCTGCGCCGCGCAGCAGGGCGACGACCGCGGTCCGGCCCGCGGACCGCGGGCACCGCTCGGCCAGCGCGAGCAGGTCGGCCAGGTCCAGCGACTCGCGCAGCAGGCGGCGCAGCGGCAGCACGCAGCGCGAGCACCCGGTCCGGGTCCCGGGCCGCGAGCCGGCTCGAGCCCGGTCAGCACGTCGTCCTGCGCCGCGGCCAGCGCCGGCAGCGGCCCCGGCGGCGGCTCGCGCGTCCGCCCGGCGCAGCCACCGCTCGGCCGCAGCCGGCCGCCCAGCGGGCGTGCCGGTCGGCCCAGACCTCCGCCTGCCCGGCCTGGTCAGCCGCTCGCGCGCCGTACGGCCGGACGCTGCGCAGCAGCCGGTAGGTCGCGCCCGCCGCAGGCGTCCTGCTCGAGCAGCACCACGCTGCCGCCGACCAGCAGCCGTGAGCGCGTCGACGACCTCGTCCTCGGGCAGCGCCTCCTCGTCGGCGCACACCTGCTCGACCGCGTCGAGGTCGACCGGCCGGCGAAGACCGAGAGGCGCTCCCACAGCCGGCGCGCGTCGTCCGGCAGCGCCGACCAGGCGCTGTCGAGCGCCAGCCGCAGCGCCCCGGCCCGGCCCGCCCGGCCGAGCTGGGCGTCGACGCGCGTCGAGCAGGTCGGCCGGCGACAGGGCCGCCAGCCGCGCCCCGACCAGCTCGAGCGCCAGCGGCAGGCCGTCGGCGCGGCGCGCCAGCCCGCCCAGCGCGGCGGCGTGCCGGACGTCGTCCCAGCGCTGCGCCCGGCGCCGGCCAGCAGCAGCCGCACGGCGGCCGCCGACAGCACGTCCTCGGGCGCCGCGTCGTCCGGCGGTACCGGCAGGGGGTCGAGCCGGACGACCGCTCGCCCTCGACCCCCAGCGGCGGACCGCGCGGTCACCAGCAGCCGCACCCCGGGCGCCTGCCGGCCACAGCGCCGGACGAGCTCGGCCACCTCGGCGAGCCGGTCGTCCGCGCCGTCGAGCACCAGCAGCGCGTCGCGCCCGGCGAGCTGCGCCGGCGACGGCGTCCGGCCCGCCGGCCACCGGCAGGCCGAGCGTCGGACAGCACCGCCTCCCCCACCGAGCGGACCGCCGGCAGCGGCTCGAGCGGCACCAGCCACACGCCGTCGGCCGCGCGCGCGGCCCGCGCCGCCGCCAGCGCGGTGGCGGTCTTGCCGACGCCGGGCGGCCCGACGACCGTGGTCAGCCGCGTCGGCGCTCGGCGAGCACGGCGAGGACGTCGTCGCGCCCGTGCAGCGGACCGGCGGCCGGCGGCAGGTTGCCGCCGTCGGCCGGCACCGCGCGCAGCCCCCGCTCGACCGGCGGCAGGCCCGGCGGCGGTGACGTCGTACAGCCGCACCGGCAGCGGCGAAGTCGCGCAGCGCGGAAGCGGCCGCGGTCGCGCAGCTGCGCGCCGACCGGCAGCGCCCCGTCGAGCAGCAGCGCGGCCTGCTCGCTGAGCACCAGCTGCCCGCCGTGGGCGACCGCGCCCGACCCGCGCCGCCTCGTGCACGGCCAGCGCGACGTAGCGGCCGCCGACCGGCTCGGCGGGTCCCGCGTGCACGCCCATCCGCACGCGCACCGGCGCCTCGGCGGGCCAGGGGTGGCGCAGCAGCGCGGGCCTGCGCGGCGACGAGGCCCGTCGACGGCCGACGCGCACGTCGGGGAAGGCGAGGAAGGCGCCGTCGCCCTCGTTGTCGACGACGACGCCGCCGTCCTCCTCGACGGCTCGCGCAGCAGGGCGTGGCAGGTCCGCAGCAGCGGCGCCCACCCGGTCGCCCAGCTCGACGCAGCAGGGCGGTGCTGCCCTCCACGTCGGTGAAGGCGAACGCGACGGTGCCGCTCGGGAGCCGGCTGCCTGTCACGGCCGCATCCTGGCAGCCGCGTGGTCGTTCACGACCCGACCGGTGGGTTGCCGCCCGCGAGCAGGCTCACGCTGCGCCGCAGCAGCAGGCTGAGCACCCCGGCGGCCAGGACGAGCCCGCCGCACAGCAGCACCACGCCGGACCAGCCTCCGGCGCTCCAGGCCCGCCCCGCCAGGCTGCCGCCGACCGAGGACCCGGCGTAGTAGGCCACCAGGTAGGTCGAGGTGGCCTGCGCGGTCGCCCGGCCGCCGAGCCCGGCCCGGGCGGCGACCCAGCCGCTGGCGACGCCGTGCGCGGTGAAGAAGCCGACCGTGAGCACTGCCAGGCCGGCGACGATCCCGGCCAGCGGCCGGACGGCGGTGAGCGCGACCCCGGCCAGCATCAGCGCGACGCCGACCGGCACGACGGCCCGCCGCCCCCGCCGGTCGGCGGCCCGGCCGGCCAGCGTCGAGGCCACCGACCCGAGCGGGTAGACCAGGAACACCAGCCCGGCCGAGGCCGTGCTCAGCACGTACGGCGGGGCCTGCAGCCGGAAGCCGAGCGCGTTGAAGACCGCGACGAACGCCCCCATCAGCAGCGCGCCGACGGCGTACAGGCCGAGCAGCACCGGGTCGGTGAGCACCCCGCGGGCGGCCCGGCCGACGGCCCGCAGGCCGCGCCGGCCGGGCACGAACCGCCGCGACGCAGGCAGCAGCAGGGCGACGGCCAGGGCGCAGGCCAGGCTGAGCAGCCCGGTCCCGGCGGTGGCCAGCCGCCAGCCGCCGAGGTCGTCGAGGCCGCCGGCGAGCAGCCGGCCGGCCATCCCGCCGATCGCGTTGCCGCCGACGTACAGCCCGACGGCCCGGCCGACCGCCTCCCCGGGCAGCTCCTCGTGCAGGTAGGCGACCGCCACCGCCGGCAGCCCGGCCAGCGCCACGCCGAGCAGCGCCCGGCCGGCCAGCAGCAGCTCCCAGGTCGGCGCGACCGCGCAGAGCAGGCCGAGCACGGTCGCGGCGGCCAGGCTGGCGTGCACCAGCCGGGTCCGGCCGACCCGCTCGGACAGCGGCCCGGCTGCGACCAGCCCGAGCGCCAGGGTCAGCGTGGTGAGGCTGACCGACAGCGTCGCCGCAGTCGGGCTGACCCCGAACTCCGCGGACAGGTCGGGCAGCAGCGGCTGCGGGGCGTACAGCAGGGCGAAGACCGCCACGCCGGCCAGGAACAGCGCCACGGCGGCCCGGCGCAGCGCCGGGTCGTCGGGCCGGTAGGGCGGCGGCAGGGTGGTCGGGGCGCTCACCCGGCGATCGTCGCGGTCCGGGCGGGACGGTTCCCCGCCGGCCCTGTCAGTAGCGGCTTCCGGAACGAGATGCCGACGTCCTGCTGCGCCTGAGCCGGCGGCTCACACGGCGCAGAGCATCGTCCACAGCGCGGCGGTGAGCCGGTCGCTGCTGGCCCGGTCCCGCACGGCGGTGCGCCAGTGCTCGGCGGTCAGCCCCGGGAAGGTGTCGCCGCGCCGCACCGCGATGCCGAGCTCGCGCAGCCGGGCGCGGACGTACGGGTGCCCCGGCGCGCGGCACAGCAGGTACGGCGCCCGCGAGCCCGGCGTGACCTCGATGCCCAGCGAGACGAGGGCGGCCTGCAGCCGTTCCCGCTCGGCCGCGACGACGGCGGCGGCCGCGGCGGCCTCGGCGAGCGCCGCCGGGGTGCTGCAGGCCTGCGCGGCGGCCAGCGCCGGAGTGGAGACCGACCACAGCGGCTGCGCCGCGCGCAGCCGCCCGACCAGCTCCGGGGCGGCCAGCAGGTAGCCGACCCGCAGGCCGGCCAGCGACCAGGTCTTGGTGAGGCTGCGGACCACGACCAGCCCGGGCAGGTCCCGGCGGCCGGCGAGCGAGCCGGTCTCGCCCGGCACGGCGTCCAGGAACGCCTCGTCGACGACGACGACCCGGCCCGGCCGGCACAGCCGGGCCAGGTCCTCGTGCAGCACGCCGGTGGGGTTGGTCGGGTTGCCGATCACCACCAGGTCGGCCGAGTCGCACACCTCGCCCAGGACGTACGGCGGGTCGAGCACCAGCCGGGACACCGCGTGCCCGGCCGCCCGCAGCGCCGCCTCCGGCTCGGTGAAGCCGGGGTGCACCACCACGGCGTGCGCCGGACGCAGCGCCCGGGCGAGCAGCACGAACGCCTCGGCGGCGCCGGCCGTGAGCAGCACCTCGTCGGGTTCCCGGCCGTGCCGGGCGGCCACCGCGGCGGTGGCCGCCGTCGGGTCGGGGTAGCTGCCGAGCCGGTCGAGGCTGGTGGCGAGCACCTGGCGCAGCCAGGGCGGCGGCGCGGCGGCCCGGACGTTGACCGCCAGGTCGAGCAGCCCCGGGCCGACCTCGGCGTCGCCGTGATGGCGCAGGTCGACCATCAGTGCGGGTGCCCGTTCGGGTGCGGGTGCCCGTGCGCGTGGGGGTGTGCGTGCGCGTGCGCCGGGTCGTCGGGGTGGTCGTGCGGGGTCTGCGGCGCCCCCCGCTTGTCCTCGAAGCCGGGCAGCGCCACCCGGTAGGCGCAGGTGTCGCAGTTCATCCGCAGGTCGCCGCCGGCGATCTCGCGCCACCGTTCGACGACCAGCGCGGCCAGCCGCTCCCCCGGCCCGATCAGCCCGGCGACGTGCACCTCCATCTCTGGCCGGTCGGCCGCCCAGCCGGTGGACTGCGCGACGATCCGGTCCGGCAGCACCCCGGCGAACAGGAAGTACGGCAGCACGACGATCCGCCGGTAGCCGAGCCGGCGGGCCCGTTCCAGGCCGGCCGGCACGGACGGCTCGGCCAGGCTGATGAACGCCGTCTCGACCGTGCCGATCCCCCGGCCCTCCTGCAGCAGCCGGGCGGTCTTGGCGACCTCGGCGTTGGCGTCCGGGTCGGTCGCCCCGCGCCCGACCAGCACCACCGCGGTCCGCGGCCACTCCTGCGGCGGGACCGCCGCGGCCAGCGCGTCGGCCAGCGCCTCGAGCAGCAGCGGGTGCGGCCCGAGCGGCCGGCCGTACCGGAAGGACAGGCCCGGGTGCCGGAGCCGCTCGCGGGCCAGCGCCGCCGGGATGTCGCCCTTGCTGTGCCCGGCGGCCACCAGCACCAGCGGGACGACGTCGACGACCGTGTGCCCGGCAGCGGCCAGCGCCGCCACGGCGTCCTGGATCGGCGGCGGCGACAGCTCCAGGAAGCCGCCCGCGACGTCGACCTGCCCGAGCCGCTCGGCGACCGCCCCGACCAGCTCCTGGAACTGCCGGCAACCGGCGTCGCTCTTGGTGCCGTGCCCGACGACGAGCAGCGCCGGCCTCACGCCGGCCCCGCGTACAGCAGCGCGTTGAGGGCGGCCGCGGCGACCGCCGACCCGCCCTTCTCGCTGGTGTTGGAGACCTGCGGGAGCCCGCTGGCCCGCAGCGCCGCCTTGCTCTCCGCGGCGCCGACGAAGCCGACCGGCAGGCCGATCACCAGGGCCGGGTCGGCGTCCAGCTCCAGCAGCGCGAACAGCGCGGTCGGCGCGCAGCCGACCACCCAGACCGCGCCGCGGCCGACCTCGGCGTACGCGAGGTCCACGGCCGCCGCCGACCGGGTCCGGCCGGCGGCGGCCCGGGCGTCGCGGACCCGGCACACCACCTCGCGGCTGGTGATCCCGGCCGCGACCATCCGGACGTCGGCGACGACCGGCGCGCCGGCGGCGAGCGCGTCCCGGCCGCGGGCCAGGTGCTCCTCGGTGGTGACCAGGTCGGCGACGTAGCCCAGGTCGGCGCTGGCGTGCACCACCCGCTCGGTCACCGCCCGGGTCAGCGCCGGCAGCGCCGACAGGTCGACCCGCGACCGCAGGATCGCGTACGACTCCTGCTCGATGGGGTGCACGGCTTCCCGGGTCATCGGAACCACTCCAGCTTCTCGCGCAGCCGCACGACCTCGCCGACGACGGTCGCGGCGGGGGCGGCGAGCCCGGCCGCGGCGACGTCGTCGGGAAGCGACGCGAGCGTGCCCACCACCACCCGCTGCTGCGGCGTGGTGCCCTGCTCGATGCACGCGGCCGGCGTCGCCGGGTCGCGGCCGTACCGGACCAGCCCGGCGCACAGCAGCCGCAGCCGGTCCAGGCCCATCAGGATCACCAGCGTGCCGGGTCCCTGGGCCAGCGCCTGCCAGCGCACCCGGCTGGCCGGGTCGTCCGGGTCGAGGTGGCCGGTGACGACGCAGACGTCCTGGGTGTAGCCGCGGGCGGTGACCGGGATCCCGGCGTACGCCGGCGCGCTGATCGCGCTGGTGATGCCGGGCACGACGGTGAACGCGACGCCCGCGTCGACCAGCGCCTCGGCCTCCTCGCTGCCGCGGCCGAAGACGAACGGGTCGCCGCCCTTGAGCCGCACCACCCGGTGCCCGGCCCGGGCGTACGCCACCAGCTGCGCGTTGATCTCCTCCTGCCGGGGGGCGGTGCCGGTCCAGCTGGTCTTGCCGACGTCGACGACCTGCGCCCCCTGCCGGACGTGCGCCAGGATCTCCGGCGCGACCAGCCGGTCGACGAGCACCACGTCGGCCTCGCCGAGCAGCTGGGCGGCCCGCAGCGTGAGCAGCCCGGGGTCGCCGGGGCCGGCCCCGACCAGCGCGACGGTGCCGGGCGTCACGGCCGGACCTCCAGCACCGCGTCGGCGGGGCAGACCTCGACGCACTCGCCGCAGGAGGTGCAGCGGTCGGCCCGGACGGTCAGCGGCAGGGTCGGCACGATCGCGTGCTCCGGGCAGGTCAGCAGGCAGGCGCCGCAGGCGGTGCAGGTGTCGAGCACGAGATAGCTCACCGTGGCGCCCACCGGTAGCCGCGCGGGGTGACGAACCGGCCGGCGACCACCGTGCTCTGCGAGGAGCCGACGACGACGCAGGCGTACATCGTCACGCGGTCGGGGTCGAGCTCGCCGAGCGTGGTGAGCAGGACGGACTCGCGGGGGCGGCTGGCGTCGGTCACCACCCCGACCGGGGTGCTCGCCGGGCGGGCCTCGAGCAGCAGCGCGACGGCCGTGGGCAGCTGCCAGTCCCGGCCCCGGCTGCGCGGGTTGTAGAAGGTGACGACGAGGTCGGCCTGCGCGGCGGCCCGCACCCGGGCCTCGATCGCGCCCCACGGGGTGTGCAGGTCGGACAAGCTGATGCTGACGTGGTCGTGGCCGAGCGGCGCGCCGAGCAGGCTCGAGGCGGCCAGCGCCGCGGTCACCCCGGGCACCCCGACGACGTCGATGTCGTCGCCGGCCACCTCCAGCGCGGGGCTGGCCATCGCGTAGACCCCGGCGTCGCCCGAGCCGAGCAGCGCCACGGCGTGCCCCTGCCGGGCCTCGCGCACCGCGCTGTGCGCGCGCTCCTCCTCCCTGCCGAGCCCGGTGACCAGCATCCGGGTGCCCGGCCGGGCGAGGTCGCGGACCTGGTCGACGTACTGGTCCAGGCCGACCCAGACGGATGCCCGGCGCAGCTCGGCGGCGGCCCGCGGGGTGAGCAGGTCGCGGGCGCCCGGTCCCAGGCCGACCAGCGCGAGCCGGCCGCGGGGGCGCCGCCGGGCGACCGCGACGGTGCCGTGCGCGCTCTTGGTCTTGGGCACGACGCAGCTCGTCGCCGAGCAGCAGCGCGGCGGCCTCGGCGACGCTGGGGGTGCCGAGCGCCGCCTGCGGGTGCGGGCTCGGGTTCGGCACGTCGACCCCGGCGAGCACGTCCGCCGGGTAGGTCGTGAGTGGCCAGCCGCGCCGGGCGCACAGCCGGGTGATGCCCGGTTCGTCGGCCTTCGCGTCGGCGGTGCCGACCGCGCAGACCGACTCGGCGGACAGCCCGGCGTCGGCCAGCGCCCGGTCCACCAGGGCCTCGAGCTCCTCCTCGGGGGCGCCCCGCGACGCGCCGAGCCCGAGCACCAGCGACGGGGGCCGCAGCACGGCGCGCAGCGGGTCCAGGCCGATCAGCCGGTCGGTGACGGCGAGCTCGTGCGCGGCGTCGGCCGGGTCGGCGTCCTGCCCGGCGCCCGCCGGATCGGGCGCGGCGCCCACCAGCGGCAGCGGCGGCAGCGGCCAGGTCGCGTCGGCGACCAGCCGGACCGGCTCGCCGTCCAGCAGCGCCCGGCTCACCGCCGCGACCGCGCCCTCCACCGGCCAGCCGAGCGTGTCCAGGCCGGGCAGGTCGACCGCGTCGGTCGCCGTGGTGACGACCGGCTGCGCCCCGAGCGCCTCGGCGACCTGCCCGGCCAGCGCGTTCGCCCCGCCGCCGTGCCCGCCGACCAGGGCGACGGCGAAGCGCAGCCCCTCGTCGACGCAGACGACGCCGGGGTCGCGGGTCTTGTCGCCCAGCAGCGGCGCGAGCAGCCGGACGGTCGCCCCGGTGGCCAGGAAGCAGACCAGCGCGTCGCACTCCCGCCAGGCGTCGGCGAGGGCCCGGACGTCGTAGTGCCGGGTCGGGCCGAGCCCGGCGAGCCGCTCCGCGGCCCGCCGGCCGGCGGCGGTCGTGGTCACCAGGCCGATCACGGGCGGGTCCCCCACAGCAGCAGCACCGGGTTGGTCGCGGCGAGCGCGGTCGCCCCGGCCAGCGGGCGCAGCCGGGCCGAGGACAGCTGCACCCCGTCGACGGCGTACGGCGCCAGGGCGGCCTGCACCGGCGCGACCCGGTCCAGGGCGGCGAGCGCCACCACCACGACCCGGGGCCCGCGGGCCACGCACGCCTCGACGATCCGGGCGACGTCCGCGCCGCCCCCGCCGACGAAGACGGCGTCGGGGTCGGGCAGGGCGCCGAGCGCCTCCGGGGCGCGGCCCGCCACCACGCGCACGTCGACGCCGTGCGCGGCGGCGTTGGCCCGCAGGTGCTCCCGCGGCCCGGGCTCCACGGCGACGACGGCGGCGCCGAGCCGGCCGCACTCGATCCCCACCGAGCCGCTGCCGGCGCCGACGTCCCACACCAGGTCGCCCAGGCGCGGGCCGAGCCGGGCCAGCGCGAGGGCCCGGACCTCGTACTTGGTCACCATGCCGTCGCGGTGCGCGAAGGCGTCCTCGGGCAGCGCCCAGCCGGCCGGCGCCTCGCGGCCGGCGACCCAGCCCGGCTCGGCGGCCGGGGCCCGGTCCGGGTCGACGGACAGCACGACGGACAGCGGCGAGAAGGTCCGGTCGGCGCCGGCCGGGCCGAGCCAGCCGCAGCGCTCCCGGTCCGTGCCGAGGTCCTCGGCGACGAACAGCCGGCGCCGCCAGCCGGCCAGCCCGGCGGCGATCTCGGCGGGCCCGGCGCCCGGGCCGGTGAGCACCCCGACCAGCGGGTGCGCCCGGCACGCGTTCAGCGCGCGCCGCAGGTCCCGGCCGTGCGCGGACGCGACGACGGCGTCGTCCCAGGGCAGCCCGGCGCGGGCGAAGGCGAGCGCGACCGACGACACGGCGGGCAGCACCTCGGGCTCGACGCCGGCCTCGCGCAGCAGCCGGACCGGCCCGAACAGGCCGGGGTCGCCGCTGGCCAGCAGCACCGCCTCGCCGGGGTGCGCGGCGAGCTCGGCGGCGGCCGCCCGGACGTCGCCGAGCACCACCTGCCGGGCGCCCGGCGGCAGCTCGGCCGCGGCCAGGTGCCGGGCGCCGCCGGCGACCAAGCGAGGCGGCGGCCAGCCGCGCGCGGGCCGGCGCGGGCAGCGGCCCGCCGCTCCAGCCGACGACGCTGACCCGGCTCACCGGCCGACCCAGGCCGGCTCGGTCGCGGCGACCACGCCGCGTCCCTCCGGGTCGACCAGGGCCACCCGGGCGCGCAGCCCGCTGAACCGGTGCAGCACGTCGGCGACCCGGGCGCACAGCGCGTCGCCGCACGGCCGCAGCACCCCGGCGGCCTGCCACAGCTCGTACGCGTGCCGGGCGGTGTTGGCGGCGCCGACCTGCCCGGCGAGGTCCGGCGGGGACAGCTCGGCGAGCACCGTCAGGTCGACCCGGCTGCGGGTGTAGTGCGTCATCAGGACGCCGCCGGCGAGCTTGGTGAGCTTGCCGGCCATCCCGACGAAGACCACCTCGGCGAGCCCGGCGTCGCGGGCCTGCCGCAGGGCGGCGCCGGTGAAGTCGCCGACCTCGACGAAGCAGGTGTCGGGCAGCTCCGGCAGCAGCGCGCATCGCGGCCTTCTCGGTCCGCCCGCCGGTCGCCAGTACCAGCGTCGGCAGGCCCTGGGCGGCCATCACGTCGACCGCCTGCACGACCGACGCCCGCCACGACGCGGTGCTGAACGGCCGGACCACCCCGGTCGTCCCGAGGATCGAGATGCCGCCGAGGATGCCGAGGCGGGCGTTGGTGGTCCTGCGGGCCCGGGCCTCGCCGTCCGGCACCGAGATCACCACCCGCAGGCCGCGGGTGCGCAGGTCGACCGCGGCGGCGACGTTGTCGGAGATCATCTGCCGCGGGACCGGGTTGATCGCCGGTCCGCCGACCTCCAGCCCGAGGCCGGGTCGGGTCACCACGCCGACGCCCACCCCGCCGTCCAGCTCCAGGCCGGGCGTCGCCCGCCAGCTCACGGTGGCGGTGAGATGCGCGCCGTGCGTGACGTCGGGGTCGTCGCCGGCGTCCTTGACGACGACCGCCTCGGCGCGGTCGGGCGTGACGTCGCAGCGCTGCACGTCGAAGCCGACCAGCCGCTCGTCGGGCAGCACCACGTCGACCCGGGTCTGGACCTGCTGGCGGGACAGCGCGGTCGCCGCGGCCTTGGCGGCGGCCGCGCTGCAGGTGCCGGTCGTCCAGCCGCTGCGCAGCGGGCCGGTGCGGACCTTGGCGGTGCGCGGCAGGTCGGGTTCGCGCAGCTCCGGGCCGGTCACGCCGGACCCCGGCGGGCCCGCAGCTGCGCCCGGGCGGCCGCCGACTCGACCCTGCGGTGCTCGTGGAAGTGCCCCGGGTGGTACAGGTGCGACCGGGTCCCGCCGGCCGCCAGCGCCGGCCCGACCAGCACCATCGTGTGCTTGTAGAGCTTGTGCTCGCGGACCTTCTCGGCCAGGTCGCCCAGCCGGCACTCGAAGACCAGCTCGTCCGGCCAGGTGGCCGCGTACGCGACGACGCACGGGGTGTCCTCGTCGTACGTGCCGGCGGCCAGCAGCTCCTCCTGCAGCTGCCGGGTCCGCGCGGCCGACAGGAACAGCGCCATCGTCGTGCCGTGCGCGGCGAACGCCCGCACGCTCTCGCCGGCCGGCATCGGCGTCTTGCCGCCCTCCAGCCGGGTCAGCACCACCGACTGCGCCACCTCCGGGATGGTCAGCTCGCGCTGCACCAGCGCGGCGACCGCGGTGAAGCTGCTCACCCCGGGCACCACCTCGGTCGTCAGCCCCAGCCGGGTGCACAGCTCGTGCTGCTCCTGGGTGGCGCCCCACAGCGCCGGGTCGCCGGAGTGGATCCTCGCCACCCGCAGCCCGTCGCGGGCGGCCCGCTCGTACAGGTGGGTGATGCCCTCGACCGAGTGCTCGGCGCTGTTGACGACCTCGGCGTCCGGGCGGGCGTGCTGCAGCACGTCCTCGGAGACCAGCGACGCCGCCCAGATGACGATGTCGGCGGCGGCGATCCGCTGCACGGCGCGCAGCGTGAGCAGGTCCGGGGCGCCCGGGCCGGCCCCGACGAAGCTGACGTGCCCGCTCACAGCTTGCTCCCCCGGCCGGTCCGGCCGGCGGCCGGGACGATCACCGTCGACAGGTACGGCGTCTCGCCGGACAGCTCCGCGGCCGGGCCGACCCGCTCGTCGGGCAGCCCGAGCGCGGCGCCGAAGACCGCCCCGTCGAGCCGGCCGAGCCGGGCCAGCACCTCGCGGACCTGCGGCATCCGGCGGCCGCCCTTGTAGGCCACGACCGTGTCGAAGTGCGTCAGCGCCTCCTCGAACGCCGGCACGCCGGCGGTCAGCGGCAGCAGCGCCAGCGACTCGGTGCCCTCGCACAGCACCGTGCCGCTGCGGGCGGCGAGGTCCTGCATCGCGGTGATCCCCGGCACGGTCTCGACCTGCACCTGCGGCAGGCGCTCGCGGACGGCGTCCGCCAGGTAGGTGAAGGTGCTGTAGAGGTTGGGGTCGCCGAGGGTGGCGAACGCGACGCTGCCGGCGCCGGACCGCAGCTCGTCGGCGACCCGCTCGGCGGCGGCCTCCCAGGCGGAGCGGCGAGCCGCGGTCGGTCCGCCGCGGTCGTCGAGCGCGAACACCAGCCGCAGCGGCGGGGCGTCGGTGTGCGCGCGCACGGTGGCCTCGGCCCGGCCGGTCTCGTCGGGGTCCATCACCGGCACGACCACCAGGTCGGCCTCGCGCAGCACCCGGACGCCCTTGACGGTGACCAGCTCCGGGTCGCCCGGGCCGACCCCCACCCCGATCAGCCTCATCGCACGGCCAGCGGGCGGGGGGCGGTCCCGGTCTCACGCCGGCCGCCGGCCCGGGCGGCGGCGGCGCGGCCCGCGCGGGCGACCAGCCGCTGCGCCAGGTCGGGCACCCCGGCCGGGTGCAGGTGCAGGTACGTCGCGAGCAGGTCCGGTGCGGCGAAACCCTCCGCGCTGCCGTCGGCGTGCCGCCACGCCGGCCGGGCGCCGGCCCGCGGCGTGACGACCGTGCGGTGGAACTCGTGGCCGGTGACGGGCGTCCCGGCCGGTCCGGCCAGGCCGTCGGCCGGCGGCCCGGCCGTCCCGGTAGCCGAGCGTCAGGCTGGGGGTCATCGTCGCCTCGGCGTCGAGCGCGCCGCACATCGGCTTGCCGTCCAGGGACCGGCACAGGAGCAGCAGCCCGGCGCACTCGGCGGCATCGGCCGGCCGGCGGCGACGTGGCTGCGGATGCCGGCCGCAGGCCGTGCCGAGCGGCCAGCGCGTCGGCGTGCACCTCGGGGAACCCGCCGCCACGACCAGCGCATCGGTGCCGCCCGGCAGCGTCGTCCCGCAGCGGGTCGACGGGCACGACCTCGGCGCCGGCCGCGGTCAGCAGCTCGGTGGTCTCGGCGTAGCTGAAGGTGAAAGGCGGGGCCGCCGGCGACGGCGACCACCGGCCGGTCGGCCCGCTCGGCGACGGCGGCGGGTCCCACGGCTCCGCCGACACCGGCCCGGCGGTCCGGGCCAGCGCCAGCACGCGCGTCCAGGTCGCAGCACCGCTCGACCAGGGCGCCCAGCGCGGCGACCGTCTCGACCGCCGCGGCGCCGCGCTCGGCGGCCGGCACCAGGCCGAGGTGCCGGGACGGCAGGCCGACCGCGGCGTCCCGGCGGAGCGCGCCGAGCACCGGCACGCCGCCTCGCCCAGCGCCTCCCGCAGCATCGCCTCGTGCCGGTCGCTGCCGACCCGGTTCAGGATCACCCCGGCCAGCCGCACGCCGCGGGTCGAACGTGCGCGAAGCCGTGCACCAGCGCGGCCACCGACCGGCCTGGCCGCGGAGGCGTCCACCACCAGCACGACCGGCGCGCGAGCAGGCGCGGCGACGTGCGCGGTGGAGCCGAGCTCGACGGTGGCGGCGCGCCGTCGTACAGGCCCATCACGCCCTCGACGACGGCGACGTCGCGCGCCCGCGCGCACCGTGCACGAACAGCGGGGCGATCCGGTCCTCGCCGACCAGCCAGGGTCCAGGTTGCGGCCGGGCCGGCCGGCGGCGAGCGCGTGGTAGCCGGGGTCGATGTAGTCCGGGCCGACCTTGTGCGGGCTGACCGCCAGGCCGCGCGTGCGCAGCGCGGCGATCAGCCCGGTGGCCACCGTCGTCTTGCCGGCGCCGGAGGACGGCGCGGCGACCACCAGCCGGGGCGGCGGTCACCACTCGATCCCCCGCTGGCCCTTCTGCCCGGCGTCCATCGGGTGCTTGACCTTGGTCATCTCCACGACCAGGTCGGCGGCCTCGACGAGCGCGGGGTGCGCGCCGCGCCGGTGATCACCACGTGCTGGCTGCCCGGCCGGTCGCGCAGCGTCGCGACCACGTCCTCGACGTCGACCCAGCCCCACGTCATCGGGTAGGTGAACTCGTCGAGCACGTAGAAGCGGTAGCGTCTCGGCGGCCAGGTCGCGCTTGATCTGCGCCCAGCCCTCGGCGGCGTCGGCGGCGTGGTCGGCCTCGCTGCCGGGCTTGCGGGACCAGGACCAGCCCTCGCCCATCTTGTGCCAGACCACCGGCCCGCCCTGCCGGTCGCTCGTGCACCCCGCCGAGCGCGCGCAGCGCGTTCTCCTCGCCGACCTTCCACTTGGCGCTCTTGACGAACTGGAACACCCCGATCGACCAGCCCTGGTTCCAGGCCCGCAGCGCCATCCCGAACGCGGCGGTGCGACTTGCCCTTCATCTCCCCGGTGTGCACCACGAGCAGCGGCCGGTTGCGGCGCTGCCGGGTGGTCAGCCCGTCGTCCGGGACCGACGCCGGGCTGTCCCTGCGGCATCAGGCCGCCGGCCGGTCGGGACGGTCGCGCGGACCACGCCGACAGCGCGTCCGCCGACAGCTCGTCCAGGCGCAGCGTCTGCGCGCGCCGAGGCGGCGGCCGAGCCGCCGCGCCAGGCCGAGCCGGACGTGCCCGGACTCGCAGTCGACGACGACGCCGCCGTCCGGTGGCGGCAGCAGGCCGGCGCGCGGCGGCCGCCGGTGGTCGGGCCGCGCTCGCCGGTGGCCCGGCCGTCGGTGACCACGACGAGCAGCGGACGGCGGCGCGGGTCGCGGACCCGCTCGACCCGCAGCACCTCGTGCGGCCCGCAGCAGCCCGGCGGCCAGCGGGGTCCGGCCGCCGGTGGGCAGGTCGGTCAGCCGCGCGGCCGCGGCCTCCACCGACCAGGTCGGCGGCAGCGCCAGCTCGGCGCCCGCGCCGCGGAAGGTGACCAGGCCGACCTTGTCCCGGCGCTGGTAGGCGTCGGTCAGCAGCGACAGGACCGCGCCCTTGACCGCGCCCATCCGGGCCGGGCGGCCATCGAGCCCGGACGCGTCGACGACGAACAGCACCAGGTTGCCCTCGCGGCCCTCCCGGACCGGCCTCGCCGCAGGTCCTCGGGGCGCAGCCGCAGGCCCGGCCCGGCGCGGCCGCGGGCCAGCTGGTGCGGGGCGGCGGCGCGCAGCGGTCGCCGCCAGGTGCAGCGGGCCGAGCCGGCCGTCGGGGCGCCGCGAGCCGATCACCCGGCCGCGTGCGCGCGCTCGCTGCGGGACCGGCGACCGGCCGCGCCGGGCCCGGCCGGGGACCCCGGCAGCGACAGCGACCGGGCGCGAAGGCCTCGTCGGGGGCGGCCGCGGGCTGCTCGGCGGTGCGCGCGTGCCCGGCTGCGCGGCGCTGCCCGGCGTCCGGCCCGGCCGGCTGCTGCGCCGCGGCCGGCCGCTCGGCGGGCTGCCTGGTCCGCGCTGCCCGGCCTCGTCCGGCCCGGCCTGGCGCCGTCCGGTCCGGCGAGTCCGGCGTCGTCGTCCGGCGTCGGCCGCGTCCCCGGGCCGCCGTCGCCGCCGTCCGGCGCGACGTCCGCGGCTCGGCGTCGTCGGGCTCGTCGGCGGGCCGCGGCGTCGTCCAGGGCCTGCTCGAGGTGCTCGCTCGTCCAGGCCGGGGGCGTCGAAGGGGTTGCGCCGGCGGCGGTGCGGCAGCGCCAGCCGGGCGGCGACCCGGACGTCGTCCTCGGTCACCTCGGTGCGGCCGGACCAGGCGGCGTGCGCGATCGCGGCGCGGGCGGTGACGATGTCGGCGCGCAGCCCGTCGACGTCGAAGGCCGCGCAGACCGTCGGTGACCTGCGCGCAGCGCGGCGTCGCCGAGCACGACCCGGGGCAGCAGCGCGCGGGCGGCGGCGATCCGGTCGGCCAGCTCGGCCTCGGCGTCGGCCCACCGCGCGGCGAAGCCGGCCGGGTCGGCGTCGGCGGCGAACCGGCGGCGGACCACCTCGGCGCGCACGGCCGGGCTCGCGGGTGGCGGCGACCTCGACGGTCAGCCCGAACCGGTCCAGCAGCTGCGGGCGCAGCTCGCCCTCCTCCGGGTTCATCGTGCCGACCAGCAGGAACCGGGCGGCGTGCTGCACCGAGACGCCCTCGCGCTCGACGTAGGCGCGGCCCAGCGCGGCGGCGTCCAGCAGCAGGTCGACCAGGTGGTCGTGCAGCAGGTTGACCTCGTCGACGTAGAGCACGCCGCGGTGCGCGGCGGCCAGCAGGCCGGGCTCGAAGGCCCGGACGCCCTCGGTCAGCGCGCGCTCGAGGTCCAGCGAGCCGACCAGCCGGTCCTCGGAGGCGCCGACCGGCAGCTCGACGAGCCGGGCCGGGCGCGGTCGCGTCGCGGCGCCGGGCGCGTGCGGGCCGTCCGGGCAGGCCGGGTCGGGGGCGGCGGGGTCGCAGCCGAACCGGCACCCGGCGACGACCGTCGACCGGCGGCAGCAGGGCGGCCAGCGCGCGGACCGCCGTCGACTTGGCGGTGCCCTTCTCGCCCGCGCACCAGCACGCCGCCGACCGCGGGGGAGACCGCGTTGAGCAGCAGCGCCAGCCGCATGTCGTCCATCCCGACGACGGCGGTGAACGGGTAGCCCGTCACCGGCCGCTCGCCGGAGCGCAGCGGAACGCAGCAGGGTCTGGTTCCTCTCCCCGGGTGTCCGCGCCCGGAGGTGGCAGGTGCGACGGCGGGAGTTCCTGGCTCACCCCGGCGGACGGGGTCACAGTGGCGGGACCGCGCCGGAGTCGCACCGGCTTCCTCGAACGTCGTCGCTGAACTCCCGCACCCTAACCGGCCCGCCGCCGGGTCGGCCGGGGCGCTGCGCGCGGCGCCGGGAGGTGCGGTTAGCGTCCGGTGTCCCGGTCCGGCGGCAGGAAGGCGTGCGCGTGCTCGACAAACGAGTGGGCTCGCTCGAGGAGGCCGTCCGCGACGTGCCGGACGGCGCCACCGTGCTGGTCGGCGGCTTCGGCAACTCGGGGATCCCGGTAGAGCTCACGCACGCGCTGCTGGAGCAGGGCGCCCGGGACCTCGTGGTGGTGACGAACAACGCCGGCAGCGGCGAGACCGACATCGCGGCGCTGCTCCGCGAGCGCCGGGTCCGCAAGATCATCTGCTCGTACCCGCGGTCGAAGGGCTCGACCTGGTTCGAGGAGCTCTACAAGGCGCGAGGCCGATCGAGCTCGACCTCGTGCCGCAGGGCACGCTGTCAGCGAGCGGATGCGCGCGGCCGGTGCCGGGATCGGCGGCTTCTTCACCCCGACCGGCGCCGACTCGCTGCTCGCCGCCGGCAAGGAGATCCGGATCATCAACGGCCGCCGGCACGTGTTCGAGGAGCCGCTGCGCGGCGACGTCGCCCTCATCAAGGCGGAGCGGGCGGACCGGTGGGGCAACCTCGTCTACCACTCGGCCGCCCGCAACTTCGGCCCCACGATGGCGATGGCCGCGGACGTGACCGTCGTCCAGGTGCGCCGCTTCGTGGAGCTGGGCGAGCTCGACCCGGAGGCCGTCGTGACGCCCGGGATCTTCGTGAACCGCGTGGTGCAGGTCGAGCCCGGGAGGCCACGTGAGCTGGCACCGACTGTCGCGCGACGAGATGGCCCGGCGGGTGGCGCAGGACATCCCGGACGGCTCGTACGTCAACCTCGGGATCGGCCTGCCGACGCTGGTCGGCAACGTACGTCCCCGACGGCCGCGAGATCATCTACCACTCCGAGAACGGCATCCTCGGGGTCGGCCCGGCGCCGCGGCCGGGCGAGGAGGACCCCGAGCTCATCAACGCCGGGCAAGGCCGCTCGTCACGCTGCTGCCGGGCGGCTCGTACTTCCACCACACCGACAGCTTCGTCATCATGCGCGGCGGTCATCTGGACGTGTCGGTGCTCGGCGCGTTCCAGGTCGCGTGCCAAGGGCGACCTGGCGAACTGGGCGACCGACGACGACGAGTTCCCGCCCGCGGTCGGCGGCGCGATGGACCTGGCGGTCGGCGCGAAGCGGATCCTGGTGCTGACCACGCACACCACCTCGACCGGCGCGCCCAAGCTGATGGAGCGCTGCACCTACCCGCTGACCGCCGCGCACGTCGTCGACCGGATCTACACCGACCTCGCGGTGCTCGACGTGACCAGGGACGGCTTCCTGGTCCGCGAGATGGTCGACGGCCTCACCGTGGCCGAGCTGCAGGACCGCACCGCCGCGCCGCTGCGCGGTCGCGGACGACCTGCAGGTGCTGCCGGCCGCCTGAGCGTCGGCCCGCCGGGGACGGCGGCGCCCGGCCGGGTCAGGGGAAGACGACGGTCCGGGTGCCGTTGCGCAGCACCCGGTGGTCCAGGTGCCAGCCGACCGCCCGGGCGAGCGCGATGCACTCCAGGTCCCGGCCGACCTCGACCAGCCGCTCCGGGGTGGCGGCGTGGTCGACCCGGGCGACCTCCTGCTCGATGATCGGCCCCTCGTCGAGCTCGGCCGTCACGTAGTGCGCGGTGGCGCCGATGAGCTTGACCCCCCGGTCGTGCGCCTGGTGGTACGGCCGGGCGCCCTTGAAGCTCGGCAGGAACGAGTGGTGGATGTTGATGGTGTCCGGCAGCCGGGCGCACAGCCCGTCGGACAGCACCTGCATGTAGCGGGCCAGCACCACCAGCTCGGCCCGCTCGTCCTCGACGATCTGCAGCAGCCGGGCCTCGGCCGCGTCCTTGCCGCCGGCCGGCACCGGCACGTGGTGGAACGGCACGCCGTGCGCCTCCACCAGACCCCGGAAGTCCGGGTGGTTCGACACCACGGCCACCAGGTCGGCGCGCAGCGCCCCGGTGCTGTGCCGGTAGAGCAGGTCGTTCAGGCAGTGCCCGAGCCGGGAGACGAGCACCACCACGCGGGCCCGCTCGGCCCGGTCGTGCAGCTGCCAGTCCATCCCGTACGCCGCCCCGACCGGCGCGAACGCCGCCCGCAGCCCGGCCAGGTCGATGCCGCCCGGCGGGGTGGTCGACGTGCACCCGCAGAAAGAACAGGCCGGTGCTCGCGTCGCCGAACTGCGAGCTGTCGACGATGTTGCAGCTGCGCTCCGCGAGCAGCCCGGAGACGGCGTGCACGATGCCGACCCGGTCGGCGCACGACAGGGTCAGGACCGCGTGCTGGGCTTCCACCGGAGGGACCTTAGCGGGGCCGGTCAGCGGCTGGCCCGCTCCTGGACGAGCGCGTCGAGGCGGCGGAGCGTCTCGACGTTGCGCAGCTTCACCAGCCCGTCCAGCGCGGGGTTGTGCAGCAGCCGCGCGAGGCCGCGCTCGGGGCTCTCGTCGATCGTCACCCGGGTGCCGCCAGCGACCGGCTCGACGGTCATCTCGATCCGCACCGTGCCGGCCGGCCAGGCCCGCGCCTCCAGGATCAGCGCGCGGTCCGGCTCGTACGCCAGCGAGCAGGTCTCGTCGTCGTGCCGCAGCGGGCCGTAGCCGACCGTGTAGTGCAGCCGCTCCCCCGGCGCCGGCCAGCCCGGGTCGACCGCGCGGATCGCGCGGGTGCCCACCACCCACCGGGCGTACGTGCGGCCGTCGCGCAGCACGTCGAACACGTCCCGCGGGGTCACGTCCCGCAGCAGCCGCCGGTTCACCGCCATGTCGGGCTCCTTGTCGAGGTGCCGGGCCCGAGGTCGGGGCTCAGCGGGCTGTCCAGCCGTTGTCCATCGGCACCGCGACGCCGGTGAAGCCGCGGCCGGACGGGCCGAGCAGGAACGCCGCGGCGTCGGCGACCTCCTCGGGCTCGAGCATCCGCTTGACGGCCTGCGGGGCCAGCAGCACCTCGTCGAGCACCTGCTCCTCGCTCATCCCGTGCGCCTGCGCCTGGGCGGCAGATCTGCTTCTCGACCAGCGCGGTGCGCACGTACCCGGGACAGAGCGCGGTGGCGCTGATGCCGTGCTCGGCCCCCTCCAGCGCGAGGGTCTTCACCAGGCCGACCGCGCCGTGCTTGGCCGAGACGTAGCCGGCCTTGAACGGGCTGGCGACCAGCGCGTGCGCCGAGGCGATGACGAGGAACCGGCCTCCCTCGGGCGCCCGGCGCAGCGCCGGCCAGGCGTGCTTGGCGAGCAGGAACGGGCTGGTCAGCAGGATCGACAGCAGGGCGTCCCAGCGGTCCTCGTCGAAGTCCTCGATCGGCGCGACGTGCTGGAAGCCGGCGTTGGCGACGACGGCGTCGATCCGGCCGAAGGCCTGCAGGGTGGCCTCCACCGCACCGCGGTTGCCGTCGCGGGTGGTGAGGTCGGCGGCGTACGGGGTGCCCGGGCCGTCCGGGTCCGGCCGCAGGTCGGCGGCGAGCACGTCCCAGCCGTCGGCCAGCAGCCGCTCGGTGACCGCCCGGCCGATGCCGGCGGCGGCGCCGGTGACCAGCGCGGCCCTCACGCGGCACCGCCGAACGCGCCGCCGGAGCGGCCGTTGCGGTCGGCGAGCAGCCCGGCCACCGTCGAGATCGCGATCTCCGGTGGGGTTCTCGAGCCGATGTCCAGCCCGATCGGCCGGTGCACCCGGGCGATCCGGTCCTCGGGCACGCCGCGCTCCTGCAGCGCCGCGACGTGCGGGGCGGTGTGCCGGGGGCTGCCCATCACGCCGACCCAGCGGGTCGGCCCGGCCAGCGCCGCCGCCAGCACGTCGCCGAGCTCCGGCCGCTCGTGGTCGCAGACCACGACGTCGCAGCCGGCGTCGAGCGCCGCGTCGGCGACCGAGCCGGCCGTGTCGGTGGTCGCGCCGGCCAGCCGCGCCGGGTCGGGGTCGAGCAGCGTCACCGGCCAGCCGAGCCGGCCGGCGAGCGACGCCATCTCCGGACGCCACCGGTGAGGCGAAGACCAGCACCAGCCGCCGGGGATCGGCCGGCGGGGTGGTCTCGCCGTGCGCGGCGGCGCAGGCCGGGTCGTGGACGTGCCCGGGCTCGCCGTGGGCGGGCGGGGTGGCGGAGGTCATAGCGGCATGATGCCGCACCCGGTCCGGGCTCCGGACAGCGAGCAGGGCCCGCCCCGGAGGGCGGGCCCTGCTGTCGTGCGGTCGCGGCCGGATCGGCGCCGCGGAGGTGCTAGATCTGCGCCGCGTAGGTGTAGGTGCTGCCGGCGCTGATCACGCTGTCGGTGCTGCCGGTGGTCACCTTGACGGTGCACGGGCCCTCGACGGCGGTGGTGGCGTCGGCGTCGGTGTCGACCCACTTCGGTGCGGTGACCTTCAGGCTGGTGGCCGTCGAGCCGGTAGCGACAATGCTGCCCAGCGCCTCGGAGCCGCCGCACAGGAACTTCACCGTGGAGACGCCGTTGCCGGTCGGCACGAACCCGGCACCCGCGATGGTCAGCACGTTGCCGCCGTCGGACGGGCCGAACGCCGGGCTGACCGTGATGGTGTTGCCGGCGTACTGGAACTCGGTCTCGGCGACGGTGAAGTTCTTGGTCACGCCGCCGCTGACCACCGACAGCGCCACGTCGCCGGCGGCGCGGGCGCCGACCTTGGCGGTGAAGAAGTCTCCGCCGGTGGCCATCACGACGTTGGTGAGCGGGACCCCGCCGAGGCTCGCCGAGAAGCCGGTCGCGATGAACTTCGTGGCGCCCGCGGTCACCGGATGGTGGCCCCACCGGTCGTCGAGGCGGTCTTGACCTGGTCGGCCAGCGGCTGACCCGCCGTGCTGTTCAGGATGACCGGGTTGGTGGCGGCCAGCGTCGCCGGGGCGACGAACTCGACCTTGGTGGCAGCGGTGGCCGTCGTCAGCACGTCACCGGCGGTGTCGGTCAGGGTGATGGCGTTGCCGGCGCTGGCGGCGCACTTGTCGTTGGTCTTGACGTACATCGTGGTCGGGCTGATGACGATGTACGGCAGGTCCACGATCACAGCCGGGTCGGCCCCGTCGGTGCAGTTCGCGATGTTGACCTTCGCGAGCGACTCCTCGGAGAAGCCGGTCCCGGTCAGCGTGATGACCTGGTTCTTCGTCATCGCCGCGACCTTGCCGGGGTTGGCGGCGGTGACCGTGAACAGGGTGCTGGTCGCGGCGTTCGCCGGCATCGCGGTGAACGCGACGCCGCCGACGACGGCCGAGGCGGCGAGGACGGCGCCGACGCGCCCCTTGCGGGTGGACAGCATGGAGGTGGAGCTCCGTTCGGAAGAGGGAGGGGTCTGCGGCCCCTCGACCCGCTGACCGGGCCGTTGCTGCTCCTTTCGGCCCCACGCCGCTGGGCTGAAGGGAGCAACGCCGGTTGCTCCGTCCGGCCGCCGCAAGTTCCCCCGAACGGGTGAGCGCTCAGCCGCCCTCCAGGTCCCCCTCGAGCTCGAGGAACGTCGACCGCAGCCCGGCCAGGACGTCGGGCGATGGTTCGGCCCACAGCCCCCGGTCGGCCGCCTCCAGCAGCCGCTCCGCCACCCCGCGCAGCGCCCACGGGTTGCTCTTGCGCAGAAACGCCCGGTTCGTGGCGTCGAAGACGTACGCCGAGGCGAGCTTGTCGTACATCCAGTCCTGCACCACGCCGGCGGTCGCGTCGTAGCCGAACAGGTAGTCCACGGTCGCCGCCATCTCGAAGGCGCCCTTGTAGCCGTGCCGCTGCATCGCCGCGATCCACCGCGGGTTGACCACCCGGGCCCGGAAGACCCGCGCGGTCTCCTCGGCCAGCGTGCGGGTGCGGACCGTGTCGGGCACCGCGCTGTCCCCGACGTAGGCGTCCGGGCTGCTGCCGGTGAGCGCGCGGACCGCCGCGACCATCCCGCCGTGGTACTGGAAGTAGTCGTCGCTGTCGACCAGGTCGTGCTCGCGGGTGTCCTGGTTCTTCGCGGCCACCCGGACCCGCCGGTAGACCCGCTCCATGTCGCCGCGGGCCGGCGCGCCGTCCAGGCCCCGGCCGTAGGCGTAGCCGCCCCACACCGCGTACACCTCGGCGAGGTCGGCGTCGGTCTTCCAGTCCCGGCTGTCGATCAGCGGCAGCAGCCCGGCGCCGTACGCCCCCGGCTTGCTGCCGAAGATCCGGGCGGTGGCCCGGCGCGGGTCGGCCCCGGCGGCGACGTCCGCCGCGACGTGCGCCGCGAGCGGGTTGTCGGCCTCCCCGCTCGCGGCGGCCAGCTGGACGGCGTCGTCGAGCAGCTGCACGACGTGCGGGAACGCGTCCCGGAAGAAGCCGCTGATCCGCAGCGTGACGTCCACCCGCGGGCGGCCGAGCTCGGCGCGCGGGACGAGCTCCAGGCCGGTGACCCGGCGCGAGGCGGGGTCCCAGACCGGCCGGACCCCCAGCAGCCACAGCGCCTCGGCGATGTCGTCGCCGGCGGTCCGCATCGCGCTGGTCCCCCACACCACCAGCCCGACGGTGTCCGGCGGCTCGCCGTGGTCGGCGACGTACCGGGCGATCAGCGAGTCGCCGAGCGCCTGACCGACCTCCCAGGCGTTGCGCGACGGGATCGCCTTGGGGTCGACCGAGTAGAAGTTGCGGCCGGTCGGCAGCACGCCGACCAGCCCGCGGGTCGGCGAGCCGGACGGGCCGGGCGGGACGAACCCGCCGGCCAGCCCGTGCAGCAGATGGCCGAGCTCGTCGGTCGTCGCGGCCAGCCGGGGCACGACCTCCGAGCAGGCGAACCGCAGCACCGCCTCGACGTCCGGGATGGGGGTCTCCAGCACCGCGGCGGCCACCGCGGGCACGGCGTCGGCGGACCAGCCGGCGGCGTCCAGCCCGACCACCAGCCGGCGGGCCAGCGCCTCCAGCCGGTCGGCCTGCCGGCGGTCCTGCTCGTCCAGCCCGTACGCCGCGCCGAGCGCCCGGCGCAGCCCCGGCAGCGCCCCGGCCGTCCCGCCCCAGGTCTGCGCGGCCCGCAGGATCCCGAGCACCAGGTCGACCCGCGGCTCGCCGACCGGCGGCTGCCCCAGCACGTGCAGCCCGTCGCGGATGAGGACGTCCTTGACCTCGCAGAGGTAGCCGTCGACGTGCAGGATGAAGTCGTCGAACTCCTCGTCGCTCGGCGTCTCGTCGACGTGCAGGTCGGAGTGCAGCTGGGCGGCCTGCACGACCTCCCAGATCTGCGCCCGGATCGCCGGCAGCTTGGCCGGGTCCATCGCCTGCACCTGGGCGTACTCGTCGAGCAGCTGCTCGAGCCGGGCCATCTCGTCGTAGGTCTCGGCCCGGGCCATCGGCGGCACGAGGTGGTCGACGACCGTCGCGTGCGCCCGGCGCTTGGCCTGCGTCCCCTCGCCCGGGTCGTTGACGATGAACGGGTAGAACAGCGGCAGGTCGCCGAGCACGGCGTCCGGGGCGCAGCCCGCCGACAGCCCGAGTCCCTTGCCGGGCAGCCACTCCAGGGTGCCGTGCTTGCCCAGGTGCACCACCGCGTCGGCGCCGAAGCCGCCCTCGGCGACCGGCGCGGCGAGCCAGCGGTAGGCCGCCAGGTAGTGGTGGCTCGGCGGCAGGTCCGGGTCGTGGTAGATCGCGATCGGGTTCTCCCCGAAGCCGCGCGGCGGCTGGATCATCAGCACGACGGAGCCGTACTGCAGCGCGGCCAGCACGATCTCGTCACCGTCGACGTACAGCGAGCCGGGCGGCGGACCCCAGTGCTCCAGCATCCCCGCACGGAGATCGGCCGGGAGGGCGTCGAACCAGGCGGTGTACGCCGCCAGCGGCACCCGGGCGACGGCGGCGCTCAGCTGCTCCTCGGTGAGCCACTCCACGTCGTGCCCGCCGGCGGCGATCAGGGTGTGCACCAGCTCGTCGCCGTCCTCGGGGAACTCCCCGACGTCGTAGCCCGCCTCGCGCAGCGCCCGCAGCAGCACCACCGCCGAGGCCGGGGTGTCCAGCCCGACGGCGTTGCCGACCCGGGAGTGCTTGGTGGGGTAGCTCGACAGCACCAGCGCGAGGCGCTTGTCGGCCGGGGCGACGGACCGCAGCCGGGCGTGCGCGACGGCGGTCCCGGCGACCCGGGCGGCCCGCTCGGGGTCCGCGACGTAGCCCGGGACGCCGTCCGGCCCGGTCTCCTTGAACGAGAACGGGGCCCCGACGAGCCGGCCGTCGAACTCGGGGATCGCCACCTGCATCGCGGCGTCGATCGGGGCCAGCGCCGGCGTCGGAGGCCTCCCAGTCGGCCCGGCTGCTGGTGACGCACAGGCCCTGCAGCACCGGCACGTCCAGCTCGGTCAGCGCCCGGGCGTCCCAGCTCTCGCTGTCGGCGGCGTTCGAGCCGCCGCCGGCCAGCACCGTCACCACGACCGCGTCGACCTGGCCGAGCAGCAGCGCGTCGACCGCCTCGACCCGGCCGTCGGCTCCGGGTCGCAGCGACGGCACGAAGACCGGCCGGGCGTTGCCGCCGGCGGCCTCGACCGCGTCGCACAGCACGTCGACGAAGCCGGTGTTGCCGGACAGCTCGTGCGCCCGGTAGTAGACGACGCCGACCGTCGGCCGGCCCGGGTGCGCCGTCCGGCCCTCCCGCAGCCCGTACGGCGCCAGCGGCTCGGGGGCGGCGAACCCGTGCCCGGTGAGCAGGACCGTGTCGGACAGGAACGCCACCAGCTCGCGCAGGTTGCCCGGGCCGCCCTCGCGCAGGTACGCCGCCGCGTCCGAGACGACCCCGGGCGGGACGGTCGACAGCGCGGTGAGCTCCGGGTCGACGCCCTCGCCGCCGAGCGCGACGACCGGCAGCCGGCGGCGCGCCGCGTCGGCGAGCAGCCCGTCCAGGCCGTCCCAGGCGCGCCGCCCGCCGAGCAGGCGCACCACGACCAGCGACACCCCGTCGAGGTCGACCTGCGACGCCCGGGCCGGGTTCGCCAGCCGCAGGGGCAGGGCCGGCTCGGGCACGGCGCGGGCGGCGAGCAGGTCGGTGTCGGCGGTCGACAGCAGCAGCAAGGTCACCGCGGCAGTCTGGCCGACGCGGGCCGGTCCGGCTCGGTCAGGGGCGGTCCCGGTCGGGGTCGTCCCCGGAGGCGGGGGCGGGTCCGGGGTCGACGAGCAGGCGCAGCACCGGCTCCATGAGCCGCTCGATGTCGGCCCGGTCGGCGCCGGCGACCGCCGGGAGCTCCAGCAGGTGCCGGGTCATCGCCACCCCGAGCAGGCACGCGCTCACCAGGCCGGCCCGCAGCTCACGGTCCTGCCCGTCGATCGCGGCGGTCACGGCGGCGACCCGCTCGCACAGCACGTCGTCACGCAGGATGCGCGCGGCCTCCGGGTGCGTCAGGCAGTTGCGCAGCAGCGCGACCACGCCCTCGCGGTCCGTGCCGTCCCCTTCGAAGCGCTCGAACAGGTCGGCCAGCGCCGCGCCGGGCAGATCGGCACGGCCGGCGGTGAGCACGGCGTCGGCCGTCGCCGGCCAGCGGGCCGCGGCCGCGAACAGCGCCTGCTTGCTGCCGAAGTACTGCATCACCAGGGCGGGGTCCACGCGAGCCGCGGCGGCCACCCCACGGATCGTGGTGCGCTCGAACCCGGTCCCGGCGAACAACGCGCGGGCCGCGTCCAGGATCTGCTGCTCGGTGCGCCGACGGCGCTCGTCCCGGGGCAGGTGACCGACGTCACGGGCGGTCGACATCTGCTCACTCTACAGCTGTTGACCGGTGCTGGTACAACAGTCCACAGGCGTTGAGTGACCCTGACCCTGGAGACCCGTGTGAGCCTGTCCGAGCCCGCTCCCCCGACCGCTGCCGAGCTCGACGCCGGCGCCGTCCCGCACCAAGCGGCTGGCCCTGGCCGTGCTCGCCATCAGCCAGCTGATGGTGGTCCTCGACGCCACGATCGTGAACGTCGCCCTCGAGCGCATCCAGGTCGCCCTGGACTTCGGCTCGCAGGACGACCTGCAGTGGGTCGTCACCGGCTACGCGCTCACCTTCGGCGGCTTCCTGCTCCTCGGCGGCAAGCTCGCCGACCGGCTCGGCCGGCGCCGGGTGTTCATCGCCGGCGCCGTGCTGTTCGCCGTGGCCTCGCTGCTGGGCGGCGTCGCCGAGAACCAGACGCTGCTGATCGCGGCCCGGGCGCTGCAGGGACTCGGCGGCGCGCTGATGTCCCCCGCGGCGCTCTCCCTGCTCACCGTGGTCTTCGCCGAGGGCAAGGAGCGCGACCGGGCGCTCGGGATCTGGGCCGCCATCACCGCCGGCGGGGCGGCGCTCGGCCTCATCCTGGGCGGGCTGCTCACCGAGTACCTGTCCTGGCGCTGGGTGTTCTTCGTCAACGTCCCGATCGCCGCGCTGGCCGTCGTCGGTGCGCTGCGCTTCGTCCCGGAGAGCCGCGACGAGACCGCCCGCGGCTTCGACGCGACCGGCGCCGTGCTGGTCACCGGCGGCCTGATGTCGCTGGTGTACGGCCTGGTGAAGGTCAACGACGACGCGCTCGGCGTCGGCGTCAAGACCAGCTACTTCGTGCTGGCGGTGGCGCTGCTCGCGGCCTTCACGGTCGTGCAGCGCCGGGCGGCGAACCCGCTCGTGCCGTTCCGGCTGTTCCGCAGCCGCAGCCTGCTGGGCGCCGACACCGGCGCGCTGCTCATCGGCGCCGGCATCTTCGGCATCTTCTTCTTCCTGACGCTGTGGATGCAGGTGCTGAACGGCTACAGCCCGATCAAGGCCGGGCTGGCGTTCCTGCCGATGACCGTGCTGATCGGCGTCGGCGCCGGCATCTCCTCGCAGCTGCTCAGCCGGGTCGGGCCCCGGCCGCTGCTGCTGGTCGGCCCGCTGCTCAGCGCCGTCGGGCTGCTCGTGCTGGCGCTGCGGCTGGAGCCGGACAGCTCCTACCTCACCGTGGTGCTCCCGTCACTGGCCCTGGTCGCGATCGGCATGGGCCTGGCGTTCGTGGCGCTCACCAGCGCCGCCGTCGCCGGCGTGCCGCAGGCCGACGCCGGCATCGCCTCGGCGCTGCTCAACGCCGGCCAGCAGATCGGCGGCGCGATCGGCCTGGCCGTCCTGACCGCGGTGAGCACCGCCCGGACCTCGGACCTGCTGCCGACCGGGGTCGACGGGCTGGAGAGCCTGCGGCCCGCCCCGGGAGCGGCCGCGCCCGACCCCGGACTGGTCGGGCAGGTCTTCGACGCCGTCAACTCCGGATGGGCGCTGGGCTTCGGGGTCGCCGCCGGCTTCCTGTTCGCCGCCGCCCTGGTGATGTCCTCGCTGGTCCGGGTGAGCAAGGAGGACGCCGCGAGGGCGCTGAAGGAGGGCGTGCCCGCGGGCTGACCCGGGCTCAGCCCGCCGCGCGCTTGAGGCTGTCGGCCGGGAACGCACCGGCCGACACGCACCGCTCGCCGCACCGCTCCAGCAGCGCGACGGTGTCGTCCAGCGCCGACCCGAGCGAGACCAGGACCGGCTCCATCGCGGCGTCGGTGGCCGCCTCCAGCGCGGCCCGACCGGCCCGGCCGCGGTCGGTGAGCTGCGCGCCGTCCAGCCAGCCGCGCGCGGTGAGCGTACGGACCGCCTCGGCCACCGCCTCCGGCGACCAGCCCCGGGTGGCGGTGTACGAGCCGAGCTCCATGCCGAGCCACAGCTCGGTGAGCACGTTCATCTGCACGGCGTCGCAGCCGCCGGCGACGGCGACCGCGACGTGCGCGTCCCCGCGGGCCTCCCGCAGCAGCTCGCAGGCGCGCTGCAGCCGCCCGGCCGGGCTGTCCGGGACGGCCCGGCCGGCCAGCCCGGCGTACAGCGGGCGGCCGAGCAGCGGCACCGTCCGCGCGGCGGTGAGCAGCCGGTCCGGCGCGTCCCCGAGGTCCTCGTCGGCCAGCACCTGCTCGACGCCGTCCGCCGTTCCCCTGTCCCGGACCGCGAGCAGCGCGTCCCGGCCGGTCGCCGCCTTGCCGGCGCCGAGCACCCCCGCCACCAGCGTCGGCTCGAACCACGCGAACGCCGACGCGGCCGCCCCGTCGGTCGGGTCGCCGAGCGCCGCGGCCCGCCCCCAGACGTACCCGGACAGGAAGTCCAGGCCGAGCTCGGCCTGCGCCTCGTTGACCCGCCGGGCCCAGATCGGGTGGGTCGCCAGCGGCTCGGCCGCGTCGCGCAGCCGGCGGGCCGGCGAGCCGGCGCTCACCGCCTCCGGGACCGGGGTGCCGGCCGGGCGGGCGGGGAAGAAGGCAGCGACGGCGTCGTCGTAGTGCACGCGGACCTCCGGGGTCTGGGGTCGCGACCGTACCGCTCAGGCCGGCGCCCCGGGCGGCACGAACGGCAACCCCGCCGGAGCGCCCCGCTCCAGCAGGCGGCGGACCGCGGCGGTGTCCAGGTGGTCGGCGACGAGATCGCCGAGCGCGTCGAGCCGGGCCTGCCGGCGGGCCGCGAACGCGACCGTGCCGGGCTCCCACGACCGGCCGGCCGCGTCGGCGACCTCGGCGAGCAGCGCCCGGCGGGCCCCGTCGGACTCCAGGGCGCCGTGCCACACCGTGCCGAGCACCGCGCCGGACCGGCAGCCCTCGTCCGGCGCGAACAGCGGTTCGCCGCCGGTCCGCTCCGAGCACGCCGTGGTGGATCTCGTACGCCGTCGTCACCGGGCGCCCCGGTACGCTGCCGACCGGTCGGGCCAGCACCTTCTCGGCGCCGAAGACGGTCCGCACCGGCAGCAGCCCCAGCCCGGGCACCGCGCCCGGCGCCGGACTCGACGTCGTCGTGCATCGTGCGGCCGAGCATCTGGTAGCCGCCGCAGATGCCGAGCACCGGGCGGTCCTGCGCCGCGCGCGCCGCCAGCGACGCCGCGTCCAGCCCGCGGTCGCGCAGCCAGGCCAGGTCGGCGACGGTCGCCCGGGTGCCCGGCAGCACCACCAGGTCGGCGTCGGCGAGCTCCTCGGGCGGTGGTCGCGAAGCGCACCAGCACGCCCGGCTCGCTGCGCAGCGCGTCGACGTCGGTCCAGTTCGACAGCCGCGGCAGCCGGACCACCGAGACCCGCAGCACGTCCCGGCCGACCGGCGGCAGCGGCGCGACCGGCGGCGGCTGAGCCCGAGCGAGTCCTCGCGTCGAGCTCACAGGCCGTCGGTCCAGGGCAGCACCCCGACGTCGGCCGCCCGGTCAGCCCGCCAGCATCGTCCAGGCCCGGCTGCAGCAGCGCGACGTCGCCGCGGAACTTGTTGACCACGAAGCCGGCGACCAGCGCCTGGTCCTCGCGGCGACAGCAGCGCGAGCGTGCCGAAGCAGCGCGGCGAACACCCCGCCCCGGTCGATGTCGCCGACCACCAGCACCGGCAGCCCGGCCGCCCGGGCCAGCCCCATGTTGGCGATGTCGGTGGCCCGCAGGTTGATCTCGGCCGGGCTGCCGGCGCCCTCGCAGATCACCACGTCGTACCGCGCGCGCAGGTCGGCCAGGCACTCCAGCGCGACCTCGCAGCAGCGCGGCCTTGTGCCGCCGGTAGGACAGCGCGGTGACGTCGGCGTACGGCCGGCCCAGCACGACCACCTGGCGAGCTGCGGTCGCTGCCCGGCTTGAGCAGCACCGGGTTCATCGCCGCCTCGGCTCGCACCCCGGCCGCGGCGGCCTGCATCGCCTGGGCCCGGCCGATCTCGGCGCCGTCGGCGGTGACCGCGCTGTTGCAGCGACATGTTCTGCGCCTTGAACGGCGCGACCCGGACGCCCTCGCCGGGCCAGCCACCGGCACAGCCCGGCGGTCAGCACGCTCTTGCCGGCGTCGGAGGTGGTGCCGGCGACCAGCAGCGCCCCGCTCACCGGCGGGCGGCGCGGGCGGTGGCGCCGACGACCAGCGAGCGCAGCGCGACGGCCAGCACCGCGGCGGCCGGCGACACCGCGGCCGACAGCCGGGCCGCCCGCTCGACGTCCGCCACGTCCGGCGCCGGCCCGTTGCCGAGCAGCGGCCGGTCCTCGACGCGGCCGCCGTAGGACAGCCGGCCGCCGAGGGTACGGCCGAGCGCGCCGGCGAACGCGGCCTCGACCGGGCCGGCGTTCGGGCTCGGGTGCCGCCGGCCGTCGCGGCGCCAGACCCGCAGCGCGGCGCCGGGCCGGCCGCCGACGACCGGGGCCAGCGCGACCGTCAGGGCGGCGGTGAGCCGGGCCGGCAGCAGGTTGGCCAGCGTCGTCGGCGCGGGCGGCGGCCCAGCCGAACCGGGCGTACCGCGGTGAACGGTGGCCGACCATCGCGTCCAGGGTGTTGACGGCGCGGTAGCCAGCAGCCCGGGGACGCCCACCGACCGCGCCCCAGCACAGCGGCGCGACGACCGCGTCGCTGGTGTTCTCGGCGACCGACTCGACGGTGGCGCGGGCCAGCCCGGCCAGGTCCAGGCCGGCCGGGTCGCGGCCGCACAGCGCGCTCACCCGGCTGCGGCCGCCGGCCAGCGTCGCCGGCCCGCAGCAGCGCCGCCATCGCCGCGGCCTCCCGGCGCAGCGTGGTGCCGCCGAGCACCGACCAGACGGCCAGCGCCTGCAGCGGCAGGGCCGTCGCGGGCCTGCGCCGGCCGGCCCGGCCGGCGGCGGCGCCGAGCAGCCCGGCGCCCCCGGTCAGCGCCGCCGCGTACGCCACCCCGGCAGCCCGGCTGTCCCGGTGCACCCGCCGCTCGAGGCGGGCGGCGACGCGTGCCGAACGCCGCGACCGGGTGGCCCCGCCGCGGGTCGGCGAGCAGCGCGTCGAGGGCGACGCCGGCGGCCAGCCCGAGACCGGCGGCCAGCGGCGGCGGGCAGCGGGCCGGGGCGGGCGCCGGGTGGGGCGGGCAGCGGGCCGGGGCGGGCGCCGGGTGGGGCAGGACGGCGCGGCGGGGACGAACGGACGGTCGGCGTGGCCACGGCCCGGACCCTACGGAGCGGGACGCCGGCCCGCATGGTCGGCTGGGCGGGTGGGAGCGCAGGCCGTCGCCGCCGAGTGGGTCGCGACCGGGGTCACCCTCGCCGGGCTGCTCGTGCTCGCCGCGCTCGCGCTGGCGGCCGGCGGGGTGGGCGGGCGGGCGGCCCCGGCGCTGGCCGTCGGCCGCGCGGCGGCGCAGCTCGCCGTCGTCGCCCTGCTGCTGGGCGTGGCCTTCCGGCAGCCCGTCGTCGCTGCCGGCTTCGTCGCCGTCATGCTCGGCGCGGTCGGCGTGACCGCCGGACGCCGGCTCGGCCCCGGCCTGCGGCCCGTCGGGCAGGTGCTGGTGGCCTCGGCGGCCGGGGCGGCGCCGGTGCTGCTGCTGGTGCTGGGGACCGGGGCGTTCCCCCGCACTCCCCGCTACGTCATCGCGTTCTCCGGCATCGTGCTCGGCGGCACGATGACCGCGTGCACGCTGGCCGGTCGCCGGCTGCGCGACACCGTCCAGGACCGCTGGATGCAGGTCGAGGGCTGGCTCGCGCTGGGCGCCACCCGCCGGCAGGCCGTCCGCCCGTTCGTCGCCTCCGTCGTCCGCGAGGCGCTGCTGCCCGCGGTCGACCAGACCCGTACGACCGGCCTGGTGACCCTGCCGGGGGCGTTCGTCGGGTCACTGGCCGGCGGGGCGTCGCCCGCGGAGGCGGCGCGCTTCCAGCTCGCCGTGCTGGCCGGCATCCTCACGGCCCAGGCGATCAGCGCCGTGGTGCTGATGCGGCTGCTGGCCCCGGACCTGGTGGTCGCGCCGACCCGGCCGCGCTGACCGGCGGGTGTGGGGCGGCTCGCAAGGTCAGCTGTGGCGCGCGGGCGCGGGGCGTCCGGCCGGGGTCCCCCCCACAGCTGATGTTGCTGGGGCCGCGGAGCGGGTGGCCGTCCCGCTCGCAAGGTCAGCTGTGGCGGGCGGGCGCGGGGCGTCCGGCCGCGGGTCCCCACAGCTGATGTTGCTGGGCCGCGGAGCGGGTGGCCGTCCTGCTCGCAAGGTCAGCTGTGGCGGCGCGGGCGCGCGGCGTCCGGCCGCGGGTCCCCACAGCTGATGTTGCTGGGCCGCGGAGCGGGTGGCCGTCCCGCTCGCAAGGTCAGCTGTGGCGCGCGCCGGCGCGCGGCTCCGGCCGCGGTGGTCGCAGCGTCCACCTCGGGCTCGCGCCGGCACCTTCGGGCGCCGCCGTGGAGGCGTCCGTCCCGGTGGACGGCGAAGCCACTGCCCGCCCGCCCCGCGCCGCCCGAGCCGCCCGCGGTTGGTACGGGCCGGGCCTCCGGCGGCAGCGGCCGCGCCGCGGCTCGCCGCGCCAGCACCACGGGCACTCACCCGCGGCGGTCGCCCGGTGGACGGCCGGCGCCGTGGCGGCAGCGTCCACCTCGGGTCAACGGAGGATTTGCTACGCGGGGCCGGGCGATGTCCCGTAGGAGGTGGACGCCAGAACCACCGCGCGGCGCGGCGGAGGACGCGCTGGCGCGGCGGAGGCCGCACGGCGCGGCGGACGCGCTGGCACGGCGCGGCGGAGGCCGGCGCGGCGCGGCGCACGGGCCGGCGCGGCGGCGCACGGGCCGGCGAGGCGCGCTGGCCCAGCGGCACCCGGTGGGCCCGGCTGGCGTCCCGCGGCCCCGGGTCTCCGCAGACCCGCCCGGGGCTCACACCCGACCGGTCACCAGGTGACGCCCGACTGCGCCAGCGTCGCCTCGGTCTGCAACCGGTCCAGCGTGCTCATCGGCGGGGGCGGCGCGGCGACCCCGACCGCGGTGCAGCAGGCGCGCAGCGTGTCGTCGTACGCGAGCGTCACGGTCCGCAGCCGGGAGACCCGAGCCGGCAGGTCGGAGGCGTCGATCCGGCGGTACTCGGCCGACAGCCGGCGCAGGTCGGCGGCGAGCCGCTCCAGGGTGGGGCCGGTGGGCTGCGGGACCGGCCGTCGCGACCCCCACCGGGCCGGGAAGCGGTCGTGGCACCACCGCTCGAGAAGCCGTGCCAGGCCCAGCAGAACAGCGGCCGGCGTCACCGCCAGCACGGCATACATCGCGACGTCCGACACCACTCCTCCAGCACGTGCGTACGCCCCAGTCTCCCCCGGACCGGCCGGCCCGGCGAGCCCGGCGGCCCCCGCGGCTGCTCAGCGCAGGCAGAACTCGTTGCCCTCGGGGTCCGCGAGCACGACAGCGTAGGAGTCGACGCCCGGCGCGTCGAGCGTCCGCAGGCGTCGCGCCCCGGCGCCGAGCAGCTCGGCGGTACGCGCCTCCACCCGGTCGCGGCGCAGCCCCCGGGGCACGCTCCGTCCGCCACCCACGTCGAGGTCGAGGTGCAGCCGGTTCTTGGCCCGCTTGGGCTCGGGGACGCGCTGGAACCAGATCGCCGGCCCGCGTCCGGTCGGGTCGACGAGGCGGTCGTCCCCGTCGTCGAGCTCGTCCTCGGGCACGCCGATGCTGCGCCAGTACGCCGACCAGTCCGCCGCTCCGTCGGGCGGCGGCGGTACGACGTAGCCCAGCGCGAACGCCCAGAACCGGGTGAGCCGGGCCGGGTCGGCGCAGTCGACGGTGACCTGGAAGGGGACCGGTCCAGCCGCGCCCCCGGCCGGGGTCAGCGGTAGCAGTAGGAGTCGGAGGACGCGTCCCCGCCCTGCAGCCGCACCTGGTGCACGCCGCCGCCCGCGGAACTCGTCCCCGTGCGGGAAGAACCGCTTGTCGAGGCGTGAGCCCGCCGGCCGCGGGTCGGCGTCGATCTTGGCCATCCAGGCGCCGACGCCGTCCGGGTAGAACTGGTCGTCCCAGGCCCCGTAGAGCGAGTTGGTGACGTAGACCCGCCGGCCGTCGCGGCTGACCTCGACCATCTGCGGGCCACCGGCCAGCCGCTCCTCCGGCGCCGCCGGGTGCGCGCGTACGGCGCGACGATCCCGCCGAGCTGCACCGACCCGACCTCGCGCGGCGCTCGCCGGGTCGGACACGTCGTACTGCTTGAGCTCGCCGGTCCCCCAGCAGGAGACGTAGAGCATCTGGTCGTCGACCGACAGGTCGATGTCGGTGACCAGCGGCGGCACCGCGCCGAACGGCTGCAGGGCCGGCGGCAGGTCGGCCGGGTCGGCGGGCTCGGCGGGGATGGTGATGACCTTCTCGACCGCCCACTGCGCGTCCGGCCGCTCGCGGTACCAGCGCCAGATCGAGGCGGACAGGTCGGCCGTCGAGATCACCACCCCGACGAAGCCCCAGGTGGCCTCCGGGTCGTGCGACGGGCGCAGCTCGAGCACCATCTGGTGCTCGGCGCCGAGGTCGACCGTCTGCACGTGCCGCCCGGCGGCGAGGTCCCAGAAGTGCACGCGTGTGGCCGTACTTCTGGGCCGAGCAGCAGCTCCGGCACCACCCCGTCCTCGATCATCGAGGGGGTCCCCCACTCGCTGCTGACGAGGGTGTTCTGGTTGAGGTGCCACCAGGCGTCGTACGCCAGGTACTGCGGCCCGCGGTCGGTCTCCCAGGCCCGCAGCACGTCGAAGGTGGTGTGGTCGAGCAGCGCGATGCCGCCCGGGCCCTCCTGCCCGTCGGCGCCGCCCAGGCAGGTCAGGAACACGCCGTCCGGGCCGCAGTGCAGGGTGTGCGGCCGGGAGTACCCGGCCCGGTCGGCCAGCTCCTTCGCCGCGATCGTCTTGTGCAGCCGGGGGGCCCGCGGGTCGGGCTGGGTGTCGTAGACGTGTGATGCGTCGAGCTGCGGATGCCGGGCAGCAGCAGGTAGCGGCGCTGCAGCCCGTCCGGCGCCCATGTCGTGGCCCTCGTGCTGCAGCGCGCTGGAGCAGGCGTTCCACCCGAAGTGGTGCAGCTCGTCGCCGGTCGTCGGCAGGTCGACCCAGCCGACGACGCTGCCGTAGCGCTCGGAGGCCTCGTCGACGTCGATCACGGTGAGGGCGTCCGGGCGCTCCCCCGCCCGGTCGAAGGCGACGACGTACGCCAGCTGCTCGACCGGCGCCGCCGCCGCCTCGGCGGCGCTGCGGTAGAAGGTCGGGTCCATCGGCGGGGTCTCGTGCACCGTGTCGGTCATCGCCGTCTCCTCGCCAGGGCCGTGATCGGTGCTCCCGGTCCTATCACGCTGGCAGGCGCCGGCACCACCGCCGGCGGAGGGTCAGTGCCCGGCCGGGTCGTGGGTGCCGGCGTCCGGGGCGGCGGGGAGCTCGACCGGCTGCTTCCCGCCGGCGAACTGCAGCGTCAGCCCGCTGGCGGACGCCGGGACCTGGAAGGTCAGCTCGCCGGTCGTCGCCGCGCCGCGCGGGACGAGCTGACCTCCGAGCTGGGAGGAGCGCGGCCCGCGGGGTTCGAGCCCGTTCCCCCGCACCGTGAACGACTCCGGGCCGGCCGGCACCCCGGCCCGACCGGTGGCCGCCACGGCCACCTTCACGGTGAAGCGGCGCTCGCCGGCCGGGACCGGGTCGGGATCCATGGACGACATCCCGGCCATGCCAGGTGCCTTCGACATCGCGGCCATGCCGGCGTGCAGCTGCGCGGGCTCGTACGGGATCACCGCGTCCACCCGCAGCAGCCCCTCCGGGATGGCGACCGAGGCCCCGACGGCGGCCGGCTCGACCGTTCGGCTCGGCGGTCAGCCCCCAGACGCCGGCCCCGGCGACCCCGGCCACCGCCAGGCCCAGGGCGACACGCAGCAGTACTCCGGGCCGGGCCGGCGGCGCGGCGGTCGGCGCGCCCCCGGCCGGATTCGCACCTCGGTGCACCGCCACCTTCGTCGTCGTTCTCGCGGGGCTCACTGCTCCAGCCTCTGCAGCGGGGACCCGCCGGCCCGGGGGTCGTCGGGGACGCGCCGCGGCGTGACGGTCGCTCCCGCCGCGGGCTTCGGGTACACCCGCAGGATGCCCCACAGACCGCCGCTCTGGGCGAAGAACCCGACAGTGCTGCCGTACCGGTAGTCACCGACGGCGGCCGGCGCCCCGTTCTGCAGGCCGATGTTGAGGGCCCGGCCGACGCTGAGGCCGCCCACCACGCCGACCAGGTCCGAGCCCGGGTCGTCGGGCTGCCGCAGCCAGGAGGTGCCGCTCACCGCGAAGGCGTGCTGGCGCGGCTTGTCGCCGCCCTGCAGCACCCGCATCCGCACCGGGTCCCCGGCGTACGCCCGGACGACGGGCGTGACCGGGTCGCCGTGCCGCCGGGAGCTGAAGACCCCGGCCAGGCGGTGCGCCGGCGAGTCCGGCAGGGACGGGTCCTGGGACGGGCCCATCCGGTGCCGGAACGGCTCGCTGCGGTAGTTCAGGCCCTTCTCGCCCTGGTCCTCGGCGTCCAGCACGGCCGGCCCCTCCCCCGGCGCTGCCGGGTGGTCGACCGGGTCGGGCACGGCGACCCCCGCGGCGTCCCGCAGGTTCAGGCCGTCCTGGAGGTAGACGGTCGCCTCGCGGAAGTCCTTCGCCGTGGGGCGCCGGATGTCGGCGGCGGCGGACGACCGGTTCGGCGTGCCGGCCGGGTTCGGGCCGAGCTTCTCGCCGGTGACCGGGTCGTGCCAGGTCGAGCCGGCCGGCTCGACGATCAGCCCGCCGAACAGCCCGTGGTGGCGGTGGCCGCGCACGTCGCCGTACTCGAGCAGGTTCGTCGCGCCGAGCTCACCGGGCGTCACCTTGTCGGCGTACCAGCGGTAGGTGCGCGACCCGCCGGGGGCCACGGTCTGGTCGTCGTTGATCCCGACGGTGGCGCCGTCGGAGCCGCGGACGTCGTAGCGGACCAGCTGCGGGTGCAGCGAGACGCGGAGCCCGGCCGGCGTGCTCGCCGGCTCGGTGGGCAGCCGCGGGTCGCCGTCCGCCGCACCGCCGTGCGCCAGGAACGAGCTCGAGATCTTGTTGGTCAGCGTCACCTCGACGCAGTCGCCCGCGTTGGCCCGCAGGGTGAGCGGTTCCGGTTCCCTGGTGCCGGCCCGGATCGCGGCCTCGTCCGCGGCGGTGGCGTACAGCAGCCCGTACGGGTCGGAGTCCCCCGCCCCGTTGTAGACCAGGCGCTGCGACATCGCGACCACGTCGTACGTCCGGCGCGGGGCGGTCGACGGGCAGGGGTTGCCCGGCGACGCGGCCGGCAGCGGCAGGGTCAGCGCGGCCGGGCGGGGCACCCGGCCGAAGGACGACAGCGCTGTCGTGAAGCTGCGGTTCAGGACGTTGTCCGGCAGCGGCAGCAGGTTCGGGTGCTTCTTGTCGTGCAGTCGGAGCACGCCCCAGGCGCCCTCGTACAGGTCGTCGGTCGACGTCCCGGAGTACAGGAAGTCGCCGCGGCAGCGCTTCTCGGGCTCGGCCGACCCGCAGGTCACCTTCGGCGTCTCGAAGTTGAACGCGTCGGAGACCCCGACCGCCTGGGCGGCCACCAGCGGGGACTGCGGGTCGTCGGGCTCCTGCCGCCAGCGCATCCCGTGCAGCGCCATCACGTGCTGCTCCTCCTGCGAGCCCTGGATGACGCGGGTCCGGATGCTGTCGCCGGAGTACGCCTGCAGGACCGGGGTCAGCGGGTCACCCCAGGTCGTGCTGCTGAAGGCGTAGGCCGGGTCGACCTTGGTGCCGTTGAACGTGGCACGCAGTCGCAGCGGCGCGTTGCGGTAGTTGATCGCCATCGTTCCCGGGTCGTCGTCCGGGAAGTGCTCCGGTGCGGCCGGCGGGTGAACCGAGTCGGCGGCGCTGCGCGGGTCGCCGCCCTTCTTGGTCAGCGACACGAAGTCGGCGATGGCCAGGCCGAAGTCCCGGAAGTCGTCCTTGGCGCCCGGCCCGATCATGTCGACGGCGGCTCCTACGGCGGACGCCGGCGCACGCGGTCCCGCAGACGGGGCCGTGCGCGGGGTCGTTGATCGGCGGCAGGTACCGGCCGGTCCGGGGGTCGCGGGCGTCGAAGCCACGTGGCTCGACCACGAGCGCCCCGAACAGCCCGCGGTTCTGCTGCACGGCCGCGAAGTGGTGGTCGTGCGTGAAGACCGTCCTGAGCTCGTAGTCGGCGTACCAGCGCTCGTGCAGCGTCTGGCCCATCGGCGCCCCCGCGGTGGCCGGGTTCCACGAGGCCGGGTCCTCGAGCCGGCAGTCCTGCTGCGTGCAGGAGGCGCCCAAGCGCAGGGTCTCGTTGAAGTCGGCCTGCTCCTTGCTGAAGGCCGCCTGGTTGTAGTTCCAGCCGTTGGTGGAGCCGTCGCTGCCCAGGACGTCGAACTTGACGAGGTGGATGTGCTGGGCCACCAGGTTCGTCTGGGTCAGCTTGAGGAAGGCGTCCCCGCCGACCCAGTTGGGCAGCCGGTTGGTCAGGCTGAAGTTCACGCAGTCACCGGCGTTGGCCCGGAAGAAGAACGGCTCGGCCGGCTTGGTCCCGGCCAGGACGGCGTCGACGTCGGAGTCCAGGACGAGCATCCGGGCCTGGGCGTCGTGCTCGCCGGCCTCGTTGTAGACGACGTCGCGCTGGATCGCGGACACGGCGTAGGTCACCTGGCGGGCGCCGGTCGGGCAGGGATCGGTGAGCGGCGCTCCGCGGCGGAGCGGTGCCGCGCCGTAGTGCCGGCGCCGGACGGCGTCCTCCACCGCCACCTTGGCGGGGTCCAGCGGCCGGCCGGCGGCGATCCGCACGGCCTCCGGGCCGGTCGGCCCGCCCTCGGTGACGCTGCCCGGCGGCTGCGGCGGCCGCCACCCGAACTCGCCCGGGATGAACCGCGGGTAGCCGGGGTTGTCGGCGGTCGGCAGCGCCAGGGGGGTGCGCCCGGGCAGCGGCAGCAGGCTGCGCACGCCGACGCCGTCCGGGGTCCGGCCGGTGCCGTCCTCCCGGACGTCGTGCGTCCGGGACAGCGCCCAGAAGCCGTCGGCGAAGTGCGGGTAGAGGTGGCAGTGGAAGATCGAGTCACCGACCGTGCCGCCCTTCGAGCCGGACCCGTACAGCAGGTCGGCGGTGAACGCCTCGCCCGGCCCGAAGGTCTGCGAGTCGATGGTCGTGGACTGCGGCGTGCCGGTCTCGCCGGGCCGGGTCGGGTTGCTGCCGGCGGTGCCGCTGTCGTGCGGCTCGGCCAGCCACTGGTGGGCGTGCATGTGGAAGACGTGCGTCTCCTTCACGCCTGCCAGCCCGAAACGGATCTTGGTCGGGTCGCCGACGTAGCTGTGCACGACGTTGCTCGTGAAGCAGGACTCCGGGAGCCCGCAGTCCTCCTTGTCACCACCGGGCGCCGGGCGCCACGGCCCGGGGCCGCTGGCCAGCTTGACGAGCGCCGGGTCGCCGTAGACCCACGACGACAGCGACGTCTCCTCGCCGAGGCAGTCGCCGCAGCGGTTGGCGCCCTCGCGGTGGCGCTGCGGCTCGGCGCCGTAGTTGAAGCCGAACCCGATGCCGGGGACCTCGTCCTGGGCGATCTGCACGGACTCACGGAAGCTGTTGCCGGTCGGCGGGATGATGTCGGCGGCGAGGTAGAGCTCACCGCTCTGCTTGCCCGTCCCGGTGTACAGCGGCGCGCCGCTGACCGGGTCGCGCCAGGTGGACCCGGCCGGCTCGACGACCAGCGCGCCGTACAGCCCGTGCGCCTTGGCGCCGCCGTCGGCCTCCGCCCCGGCCGGCATGCCGCGGTCCTCGATGAGGAACATGCCCTCCTTGCTGGGCGCGGTCCACAGCATCGTGATGCTCTCGCCGATGCCGACCGTGGTGTCGTCGTTGAAGCCGACCTCGCCGCCGTCGCCGGTCTGCGCGTCGTACGCGACGCCGTGGGCGTGCATCGAGGCGCGCGGGTCCTCCGGGAGCCCGCTGCCGGGGCTCGGGGTCGCCGGAAGGTCGTTGGTGAAGGTGACCGACAGACACTCCCCGGCGTTGGCCCGCAGCACCAGCGGACGCGGACGGAGCCGGCGGTTCCCGGCCGGGTCTGCGGCCGGGTCGGCGGCCAGCGGCCGCGACCAGTTCTCCACGGCGGCCCGGTCGCCCTTCAGCACGTACAGCATGCCGTCCTGGTCGACGTCGCCCCACCGGTTGTAGGGGATCTCGAGGCCGATCGCCTGGACGTCGTAGTGCCGCTTGGCGGAGGCCGTCGTGCAGGCCGCCGGGGCGGCGTCGGCGACCGGCTCACGGCTGGTGCCCGGCAGGCCGGCGACCAGGGAGGTCGCGACCGCCAGGGGCAGGGCGATCCGCAGCCCGCCGCGCAGACCGGCCGGGGACGGCAGCGGGCGCGGCTTCTCCGGCGTCCCGAGCAGCAGCACGAGCGCGCCGACACCGACGAAGGCGAGCGCGAGCACGCCGGCGGCGGACGGCAGGGCGCCGAGCACGTGGCCGCCGATCGCCGAGGCGTCGACAGCCGCCGCAGCGCCATGGGCGGCGGCGCCGTGCTCGCCGTGGCCCGCCGCGACGGCCCCGCCGCCGTCGAACATCAGCAGGTGCGCCAGGTGCGCCGGCACGCTGGCGACGGCCTGGCCGCCGGCTACCAGCAGCACCCAGCTGAGCCGGGGTGCGCCGCGGCCGAGCCGGCGGGCCAGCGCGGTCGCGGCCAGCACGACGACGAAGGCCACGGGCAGGGCCAGCGTGCTGTCGCGCAGCCAGTGCAGCACCGCCGAGCCGCCGGCCGCGTCGCCGGCGTTGCGCAGGTGCAGGAACAGGCCCGAGCCGTAGGCGAGGAGCACCACCGCGAGCGGGGTCACCCGGTCGGACCGGGGCGACGCGGTCCTGCGACGGGCGGTCACGGCCGGACCTCCGTCGTGCCGGACGCGACGCCGGCGTTGCCGGCTGCGTCGGTGGCCGTGACGACGAGCCGGTAGCTGCCGGGCGGGGCCGGCGTCCCGGAGGTCCTCCGGCCGTCCCACACGAATGTGAGGGTGGCTGCGCCCACCGGCTTCTGGACCAGCCGCCGCACCAGGGCGTCGCTGGAGTCGCGGACCTCCAGGGCCACGGTGGCCTTGCCGTCGACCCGGGTGGTGACCGAGGTCCGGTGCGAACCGGCGGACGTCGTGGTGGTCACGGCCAGCGGGCTGAGGGCGGGGGCGACGGTGTCGATGCGGACGGCACTCGGCACCTTCGTCGTCGCGTTGGCCGCCGGGTCGCTGGCCCGCACGACGTAGCGGTACGGGCCGTCCGGCAGGACCGTGCCGTCGGTGCCCCGGCCGTCCCACGACCACCGCAGGGTGCCCTTGCCGTAGGTCAGCTGCGGAGGCAGGTTGCGGACCGACCGGCCCGCCTTGTTGATCACGGCGACGGTCACCAGGACGTCCTCCAGCGTGCGGGTGCCGGAGACGGCGACGCTCAGCGCGCTCGTGGTCCCGGCCGGGTTGAACGTCGCGGGGGTGCGGGTCAGCGTGAGCGCCGGCGCCCGGGTGTCCACCGTCACCGCGTCGTTGATCATGTCCGGGTACGACGTCCCGGCCCGGTCCTCGGCCGACAGGTGCCAGGTGTACAGCCCGTCGGGGACGCGGACGCCCGCGTCGCTGACACCGCCCCAGCTCAGCGTCGCGACCTGACCGGAACCGGCGCGGCTGGACAGCACGCTGCCGGTCGCGTTCTCCAGCCTCCAGGTCCAGGTCAGGGTCTTGGTGAAGCGGGTGGTGAGGTCGAGGCTGTCGAGCTGGCCGTCCCCGTTCGGCGAGATGCTGCCGGTCGCGGTGCTCGCCTCCACCGACCAGGCCGGCGTCGAGCGGTCGACCTCGATCACCAGCGGAGGCGAGACGGCGCTCAGGTTGTCGGCCAGGTCGATGGCTTTGGCCGTGATGACGTAGTGACCGGTCGACAGGGCCTTGTCGGCCGGCACGGCGATCTCGTAGCTGCCGGCGTCGGTGGCGGTGCCGCGGGCGATCTCAAGATCGTCGGCGTACAGGATCACCTCGGCGCCGGGCTCGACAGCCGCGGGGGCGCCGAGGAAGGTCGGCGTGGTCACGCTGGTGACGTCGTCGGTCGGGTCCCCCGTGTCGCTGGAGTCCGCGAGGTCCGGCGCGGGAGGCGTCAGCGAGGTCGAGTCCTCGACGTACGTGATGGACGCGCACGGGGACGTGTTCCCGGCGGCGTCGACCGCCTATGCGTACACGGTGGTGGTGGAGTCGTCCGGCACGGACAGCTCCACGCCGACGGCCGGGTACTCCTCCACCGGCCCCGTGAACAACAGGGCGGTCCCGTCGCAGCTCGTCCCGGACACGCTCAGGGTGGTGCCGGCCTCGGCGGTGACCGCCAGGCGCGGCGAGTTGTGGTTCGCGCCGGACATCGGCGTGAGCGCCAGGGTCGGGGCGGCCGGAGCCGGAGTCTCCGTCCCGTCGCTCGCGACCAGAGCCGGGGACGGGCCGGCCGCTGCCGTCGCGGCCACCGCCAGCGGCCCCGCGCCGAGGACGCAGAGCGCGGAGGCGACCGCGACGCCCGTGCGCCGGCGCCGCCGCGCCGCCGTCTCCGCGGCACCTCGTCCGAACGTTGTCCCAGCTGTCGTCATGCGCCCACCCCGTCGCGAAAGTGGGCAGAGGATGCCTTTTGGGCCTTGGGGAATCCTCGGGACCTTTTGCGTGACCCCCGGTCGACATTGCGTGACGGTCGGAACCGCACCCGCTGTCGCGGCTGCACGCCGCCAAAGGGGCACGGACCCCCCGCATCTAGGGGGTCCGACAACCATCCCGGCGTGCTCTGCCGAATGTCGGACCTGTCCGGCACTGTTGCCGGGCCGGCGCCGGATCGCGTCGGCGAGCGCACAGGTCCGGGGGGGCACCATGTTCCGTGTTTCGCTGCTGGGTCCGACGAGGGTGCAGACACCCGAGCGGCTGCTGTCCGGCCGGGACTTCGCCGGCGTCAAGCCGCGCCAGATCCTGGAGATCCTGGCGGTCGAGCTCGGCCGCCCGGTGAGCAAGGACCGGCTCGCCGAGCTGCTCTGGCAAGGCGAACCGCCGCACTCCTACGTCGGCACTCTCGAGGGGTACGTCTCCTTGCTGCGGCGCGCGCTGCAGCCCGGTGTGCCGGCCGCCCGCTCGGTCATCCGCACGGCGCACGGCTGCTACCAGCTCGACGCCGAGCAGGTCACCGTCGACCTGCACGCGTTCGCCACGGCCGTGTCGCAGGCCCCGTCCCTGCCGGCCGGGCAGGGACGGCAGCTCGTGCGGGCGCTGCTGACCACGGCCGACCGGGTCGCCCTGCAGAGCGAGCCGCACGCGTCCTGGGCGCAGTCGGCCAGGACCGACCACGACGCCTGCCGGCGCACCGCGCGGCAGTACCTCGTCGAGCAGGCGCTGCTGGCGGGGGACGGCGAGGCCGCTGTGGTGCAGGCCCGGCACCTGTACGCGGAGGACCCGCTGGACGAGGCGGCCTGCGGTCTGCTCATGCAGGCGCACGCCGCGGCCGGCAACCGCACCGCTGCCCTGCGGGCCTACCAGCAGTGCCGTTCCGCGCTCAGTGAGGAGCTGGGCCTGGAGCCCGGAGCCGACCTGCAGGCCCGCTTCGTGCACCTGCTGCGCGACGGGTCCCCGCCGCGCCCGCAGGCGCCGGTGACCTCGCTCTCCGACCGGCGCGAGCGCCGGCGCTCCACCGACCAGGTCGAGATCATGATCGACCTGGTCCTGGACGCGCTCGACGGCTCGGCCGCGCGCCGGCCCACCGCCCGGCCGGCTGTCCCCGAGGACGTCGTCCGGCAGGTCCAGCAGCTCGTGGCGGCCCGGCTCGCCGGGCGGCGCCTGGGCTCGGCGGTCGCCGGATGAGCGACATTCTCGGCTTTCGACCGGCGCGAACCGGTCGGGGCGGGCACACTCCCCGGCAGAGGTCATCCCGGTCGTCCCGCCCGGGCGCCCTCAGGATGACCGGGGGAGCGTCGTGATCGACTCGGAGCGTCGGGCAGGCAGCGACGCAGGTGCGCGCCGCCGCGCCTGCGGAGCTGCGCAGGATCCTGGTCGTCGACGACCACCGCACGTTCGCCGAGCTGCTGGGCTCCGCGCTGGAGACCCAGCCCGACCTGACCTGCGTGGGCTGGGCGGCGGACAGCGCCGAGGCCACCGAGATGGTCGACCGGCTGGCCGCCGGACGTGGTGGTGATGGACGCCCGGCTGGGCGGCGAGGACGGGCTGGAGCTGACCGCACGCCTGGTCCGGGAGCGACCCGACCTGTGCGTGGTGGTGCTCACCGCGCACTCCGATCCGATCTTCGTGGTCCGGGCCGCAGCGGCCGGCGCGTGTGGCTTCCTGTCCAAGGACGGCGCGCTGTCCGAGGCGCTTCGCACCGTGCGCACCGCCCGGGCGGGCCGGCTCGCGCTGCCGCCCAGCCTGCTGGCCACGCTGCCGCCCACCCAGCGGGTCGGCGAGCGCGCACGACCGGCGGACGGCGCGCGACGACCCGTCGACCTCACCCCGCGAGAGGGCGAGGTGCTGCGCCTGCTGGCCGCGGGTCTCGACGCGCGGACGATCAGCCGTCGGCTGAGCATCAGCGTGCACACCAGCCGTGGGTACGTGAAGAGCCTGCTGGCCAAGCTGCACGCGCACACCCAGCTGGAAGCGGTGGCCAACGCCCGGCCGGTCCGGGCTGCTGGGCGCCGACTGACCATGGCGTCGCGTCTGGTCCCGACGCAGGCGCACGCACCGGGTGCTGGGTCGAGCGGTGCGCCGGCTGGTGCTGCTGTCGACGGTCACGCTGCTGCTGGTGGCGTTCGGCACCTATCTGGGCGCCGACCGGCTGGCCGAGGACCACGCCCTGCGGACCGCCGAGGCCCGCGTCCGCACGATCGCCGACGGCATCGTTGGCCCGCTCGTCACGGACGGGCTGCGCGAGGGCGACCCGCAGGCCTTCGAGACGCTCGACCGGGTCGTGCGCAACCGCATCAGCGACGGGTCCGTCGCTGCGGGTCAAGGTCTGGACGGTCTCCGGGACGGTGCTGTACAGCGACGCCCCCGAGCTCGTCGGCCGGACGTTCGACCTGGAGCCGCAGGACCGTGCGCTGTTCGGGACGGTCGGGACGACCTCGTCGGTCTCGGCGGCCGATCGCGGCGAGAACGAGTTCGAGCGCGACCGGGGCCGGCTCGTCGAGGTCTACGCCGGGTTCTGGGGGGCCGACGGCTCGCCCCTGCTGTTCGAGGCCTATCTGCCGGGAAAGCTCGTGACGGACGAGCGCCTGCTGCTGCTGCGCGACATGCTCCCGCTCACGCTGGGCAGCCTGCTGCTCCTGTCGACGCTGCTGCTGCCGCTGGCCGTGTCGCTGTCCCGGCAGGTCGAGCGGGCCGAGCGCCGCGAGGTCAGAGCCCTGCAGACCTCGATCGCCTCGTCCGAGAACGAGCGGCGCCGGGTCGCGCAGGACCTGCACGACGGCGTCATCCAGGACCTGGCCGGCATCGGGTACGCGCTGTCCGCCGTCGCGACCCCCGACGGGTGGCCGGCGGAGCGCGAGAGCACCCGCCGGCAGGTCGAGGCGATCGCGGAGGTGGTGCGCCGGGACGTGGACGCCCTGCGGGCGCTGCTCACCGACATCTACCCGCCCGACCTGCGCCGCGGTGAGCTGCTGCCGGCGCTGCGCCAGCTCGTGACCCGGCTGCGGGAGCGCGGCGTGACGACCACGCTCACCGTCGAACCGGACCTGGTGCTGTCCCCGGACTGCGCCGCCCTGGTGTACCGGGTGGTCCGCGAGGCGCTGCGCAACGTGGACAAGCACGCGCAGGCCCGGACGGCCTCGGTGCGGGTGTGCCGGGAGGACGGCGGCATCGTCGTCGACGTCGTCGACGACGGCGTGGGCCTGCTGCAGGGCGCCCGCGAGGGGCACCTCGGGCTGCAGCTGCTGCAGGACACCCTGTCCGACGCGGGAGGCGAGCTGTCGGTGCGCGGCGCCGTCGCCGGCGGCGTGCACCTCAGCGCCCGGATCCCGCAGTGACGATCGACATCGTCGTGGCCGACGACCACGAGGTCCTGCGCTGGGGCCTGGTCAGCCTGCTCGAGGCCCAGCAGGACATGCACGTCGTGGGCACTGCCGCGGACGGCGTCGAGGCCGTCCGCGTGGTGCGGGCAGGCGCACCCGTCGGTGGTGATCCTCGACCTGTGCATGCCCGGGGGAGGCGGCCTGGACGCCCTGCCCGGGCTGGTCCGGACCCAGCCCCGACCCGCCATCCTGGTGCTGTCGGCGTTCGACGACGAGGAGCACCGGGGGGCGGCCCTGGCCGGCGGCGCCGACGCCTACGTGAGCAAGGGCGCGCCTCCCGTCAGCCTGCTCGCCGAGGTGCGCCGACTCGGCGTCCGGAACGGCTCGTCCGGGCTCGGACTCCCGCTCGCTGTCCGTGTGAGCCCGCTGGCGGGCGCCGCGTGCTGCCCGGCAGCGGGTGCCCGGCAGCGGTCACGGCTGCGGTCACGGCTGCGGTCACGGCTGCGCCGGCAGGCTCCCCCGGGTGGCTTCCTCCAGCACCTGCACGATGGACCGGTACGCCTGCCCGGTGGCCCGGCTCAGCCCTACCTCGCAGGTGCGGTTGCTGCTGACGTAGGCGTCGTGCTGCTCGGGCGCGAGCTCGGCGGCCTCGTGCCGGGTCGCGGACGCGGTCAGCTCCGGGTGCAGCCACCCCCGGTCGCCGGCGAAGGCGCAGCAGCCGGCCTCGACCGGCGAGACGACCCGGTCGGCCACCGCGCCGGCGAGCGCGTGCAGCGTCCCGGCCGTGCCGAGCGCGTGCACCGAGCAGACCGCGTGCACCGCCACCGACCCGAGCCGCCGGTCCACCTGCAGCCGCGGGACGACGACCTCGGCGAGGTAGTCCAGGCTGTCCAGGACCGTCAGGCCGTCCAGCCGCTCGCGGCCCTCGGCGGACAGCACGTCGCCCAGGCCGACCAGCCCCGAGGTGCAGGAGCTGGCGTCGACGACGACCGGCAGGCGCCCGCCGTCGGTCCAGCGCCACAGCGCCGAGACGGTCCGCTCCGCCATGCTGGCGGCGCCCTCGCGGTAGCCCTTGGAGCGCCAGGGCGTGGCGCAGCAGTGCCCGGCCACGTCCGGCGGCACGTGCAGCGCCTGACCGGCGCGCCCGGCCAGCGCGACGAGCGCCTGCGGCAGCGGGAGCACCCCCTCGTCCGGACCGAAGATGCGGTTGGTGCACGACGGCAGGTACACCGCGGTCGCCCCGGCGGCCGCAGTCGCCGGCATCGCCGGCGCCGCCGGCGGCATCTGCGGGTCCCAGCGCGGCACCAGGTCGGCGTCGAGGGCCCGTCGCAGCAGGTCGGTCATCCCGATCAGCAGGCGGTCGCCCACCGTGCGGGACGCCAGCCGGCCGGCGCGCACCGCCGTCCGGGCGGCGCGTTCGACGGCGCCGAAGCGCTGGGCCACCTCCAGGGCCGCCTTCTCCTGTCGCGCCGTGTGCCCCTCGCTGCGGAACCGCTTGACGAGGTCGCCGGTGTTGATGTCGACCGGGCAGGCCCGCTCGCACATGCCGTCCGTGGCGCAGGTGTCCAGGGCGGCGTAGCCGTAGTCGCGCTCCAGCGCCGCCAGCAGCGGCGTCGCCCCGGCGTCCCCGCCGAGGGCGCGCTGCCGGACCATCTCCCGGCGCAGGACGATCCGCTGGCGGGGCGTGGTCGTCAGCTCCCGGCTCGGGCAGACCGGCTCGCAGTACCCGCACTCGATGCAGCGGTCCGCCTCGGGCTCGATCGTCGGCGTCGTCTTGAGGTGGCGCAGGTGCGCCCGGGGGTCGTCGTTGAGGATGGTGCCGGGGTTGAGGATGCCGGCCGGGTCGCAGAGGTCCTTGAGCCGGCGCATCACCGCCAGCGCCGGCTCGCCCCACTCCCTGGCCACGAACGGGGCGATGTTGCGGCCGGTGCCGTGCTCGCCCTTCAGGGCCCCGTCGTAGCGGTCGACGACCAGCTCGGCGAGGTCGTCCATGAACGCGGCGTACCGCTCCACCTCGGCCACCTCGTTGAGCGACTGGGTGAGCAGGAAGTGCAGGTTGCCGTCCTTGGCGTGCCCGAAGACGACGCCCTCGTCGTAGCCGTGCGCGGTGAACAGCTCGGTGAGCTCGACGACGGCGTCGGCCAGGTGCTCGACCGGGAACGTGACGTCCTCCAGCAGCACCGACGTGCCGCTCGGCCGGGCCGCGCCGACCGAGGTGAACAGCCCGCTGCGCACCGACCAGAACTCGGTCTGCGTCGCGACGTCCCGGGTGAACTCCCCCGGCACGACCAGGTCGAGGCCGGCGAGCAGCGCGGTGGCCCGCTCCTCGGCCGCGGGCAGGTCGGCCGGGTCGGCCGTGGCGACGTCCACGAGCAGCGCGGCCGCCCCGGCCGGCAGGTCCGGCAGGTAGGCCGGTACCCCCGGCTTGTGCTCCACGGCTCGCAGCGACGCCCGGTCGAGCAGCTCGACGGCCGTGGCGCCGGCGTCCCGCAGCGGCACGATCGCGGCGCCGGCGGCGTGCAGGCTGGGGAACACCAGCAGCCCGGTGGTCTTGTGCGGCAGGTCCGGCACGGTGTCGAGCACGGCCTCGGCGACGAAGGCGAGCGTGCCCTCCGAGCCGATCAGCAGGTGCGTGAAGATCTCCAGGGGCTCGGAGAAGTCGACGAACGCGTTCAGCGAGTACCCAGTGGTGTTCTTGCGGGTGTACTTGCGGCGGATCCGGTCGAGCAGGTCGGGGTCGGCGAGCACCTGCCCGCGCAGCTCGAGCAGACCCTGCGCCAGCGCCGGCTCGGCGGCGGCGAACCGCGCCGCGGCGTCCGGGGCGGCGGTGTCGATCACCGTGCCGGACGGCAGCACGAACGTCAGCGAGCGGACCGTGCGGTAGGCGTTCTGCTCGACCCCGCAGCACATGCCGCTGGAGTTGTTGGCGAGCACCCCGCCGACGGTGCAGGCGGCGATGCTCGCCGGGTCGGGGCCGAGCTTGCGGGCGTACGGCCGCAGCGCCAGGTTGACCCGGCCGGCGATGGTGCCGGGGCGCACCCGGACCCGGGCGCCGCCGTCCTCGACCTGCACCCCGCGCCAGTGCCGGGCGACCTCGACGAGCACGCCGTCGCTCTGGGCCTGGCCGGACAGGCTGGTCCCGGCGGCGCGGAAGGTCATCGGCGTGCCGCTGCTGCGGGCATGCGCGAACAGGGCGCGGATCTCCTCCACACCGTCGGCGAGCACCACCGCCTGCGGGACCATCCGGTAGAAGCTGGCGTCCGAGGCGTACATCACCAGCTCGGTCGGGCCGGTGAGCACCCGCTCCGGCGCGACGATGCGCTCCAGCGCCCGGCGCAGGCCCTCGGGCGTGCCGCCCGCGGCGCGGTCGGCGCTGCTCGCGGCCACGACGGCCGGGTCGGCCGGCGCGGCCGGGGATCGCTGCGCGGAGTCCACCGTCGAGGCCGGGCCGGGGTCGGAGACCCCACCCGGGCCGTGCGGCGCCGACGTGCCCTCGCCGGCCGCCACCGCGGTGCGGGGCGTCGTCTGCGGGCCCGGCTGCTCGTCCACGTCTGACCTCCGGTCTCCGCCGGGCCGTCCCCGACGTCGGCGTGCACCGTACGACGGACCTCGGCTCCCGCGCCCGGCGTCGCCCGCCGGCGGGGACGTCAGCGGGTGTGCTGGCTGACCCACGCGAGCCGGGCGGTGACCAGCGCGGTCGGCAGCAGCAGCAGGTGCGGCGCGCTGATCAGCGGCTCGCGCAGCAGCACGCCGTAGGTCAGCCAGCAGCTCGACGCCGCGGCGATGAGCAGGTACGTCGGGACGCTGACCCCGGCCAGCCGGCGCCGGTCGGACAGCGCCCGTGCCATCTGCGGCAGGTTGACCACCGCGGCCGCCACGACCGCCGACCAGCCGAGCACGGCGCCCCCGGCGTGCGCCGCCGCCAGGACGGCCGCGCCGACCGCGGCACCCGCCACGACCAGCCCGACCGGGCGGGCCGTGCGGCGCAGCAGCAGGCCGAGCAGCAGCAGGAAGCCGGTCGCCACGGTGACGTTGCCGAGCACCAGCGCCGTGTCACCCAGCACCCCGCCGTACACCGACCAGAGCGACCGGGCGAGCAGGCCGCCGAGCACCGTCAGCGGCGCCACGCCCTCGACGGTGACCCAGGCCCGCCGCACCTGCGGCCAGATGAAGACCTGGTTGAGCACGACGCCGACGGACCCGACGAGAACGACCCAGCTCATCCGACGTCGCAGCTCATCCGGCGGCGGTCACGAACGGTCCTTCAGCCCCAGCGCGGTGTCGCCCGTCCACGTCACCACCGAGACGAGCAGCGAGGCGAGCACGGCCGGGCCGATCCCGTCGACGTCGAGCCGGTCGGTCAGCGCCGCCGTCAGCCCGAACAGCAGCGCGTTGACCGCCACCAGGAACAGCCCGAGGGTGAGCAGCAGCAGCGGGAACGACAGCAGCAGCAGCACCGGTCGCACCAGCAGGTTCACCAGGGCGAAGAGAACGGCGATGACGAGGTAGCTGACCGGCCCGTTGCGCACGTGCACACCGGGGACCACGACGGACACGATCCACACCGCGACGGCGATGACCAGCAGCTTGGCGATCAGGCGCATTCTGCCGATCCTGCTGCCCGACCGGTCCCGCGTCGAGCGCGGCGCGCCCGCCGCCGCCGGACGGCCTCAGACCGGGGCCACGCCGAGCAGCCCGTTGCGGGTCACCAGGGCCGCCAGCGCCGGCTCGTCCAGGTCGTCCGTCCCGGCCGGGCGCTGCGGCAGCACCATGTACCGGCTCTCCGCGCTGGCGTCCCAGACGGTCACCGCGCGGCCGTCCGGCAGGTCGTAGCCGAACTCGGCCAGCACCGCACGGGGCTCGCGGACCACCCGCGACCGGTAGGCCTCGCTCTTGTACCAGGTCGGCGAGGGCCCGAGCAGCGCGATCGGGTAGCAGGAGCAGAGCGTGCACACCACCACGTGGTGCTCGCTGTCGCTGTTCGCCACCACCTGCAGCCGCTGCTCCTGCAGGCCGCCGCCCATCGAGAGCCCGCAGCTCGGGCAGCGCGGCGTTGGCGTCGTCGAGCAGCCGGGCGCGGAACCCGGCGTCGGTCCAGGCCCGCGCGACGACCCGCGCGCCGCTCGCCGGGCTGGCCCGGGCGAGGAACGCCTCCAGCGCCCGGTCCAGCTCCTTGCCGTCGACCAGGCCGCGCTGCTCCAGCAGCGCCTCGACGTGCCGCACGCGCGCCGACAGCGCCGCGTCGGTCCCGGAGTGGTCCCCGCTCATCGGTCCTCCTCGCCGTCGACCGGCACCAGGTAGCTCTCGAACAGCTCGACGGTCACGGAGTGGTCGCCGTCCCCGAACAGCTCCGCGGCCGGGAAGCGCACCGTGTACGTCGGCTGGACGGCGGCGGGCAGCCCCCGCGCCCGGTCGTCGGCCAGCGGGTGCGAGCCAGTGGCCGCGACGACGGTCGCCGACCGCGCCGCGGGCGTAGCGCGGCAGCCGGGTGTGGTGCGGCGGGTCGGTGCGCCGGGTGCGCACCGACGGCGCCCGGCGCGAACCGCGCGGTCACCCGTGCACCTCCTCGGCGGTGAGCACGCCCTTCTCGACGAGCAGCGTGGTCACCGCGTGGAACCACTTCTCGTAGTACGAGGAGTCGAGGTAGTGCTGCGGCGGCATCCGCTCGATGGCGTCGCGGAACTCGTCGAGCGCGTAGATCCCGTGCCCGATCAGCGCCCGGTTCATCGCGAACACGTGCGCCTCCCAGTCGGCGTGGAACGGCGGCTCGTCCAGCTCGGGCTGCACCGCCGGGAAGCCCTGCATCCCGCCGACGTCGTTGATCCTGCTCATCGCGACCTCCCTGGTGCGCAGGATGCCACGGCCGGTCAGCCGCCGGTTCCCGGCAGCCCCCCGAGGTGGCGCTCGATCGCGTCGAGCGCCTCGGACAGCCGGTCCCGGGAGGCGGCGTACGACAGCCGCAGGAAGCCCTCCCCGCGGCGCCGAACGCCGTGCCCGGCAGGCAGGCCACCCCGGCGCCGGCGAGCAGCTCGTCGGCCAGCTCCGCCGACGAGCCGCCCGAGCGCCCGGACGTTCGGGGAAGGCGTAGAACGCGCCGCCGGGCAGCACGCAGGCTGACCCCGTCGATGCGCGTTCAGCGCCGTCGACGACCAGGTCGCGGCGCTGCCGGTACTCCTCGCGCATCGCCGACGACGGCGTCCCACGGTCCCTCGAGGGCGGCCACGCCGGCGCGCTGCGAGAACTCCGGGACGCACGACACCGAGTTGACCAGCAGCCGGGTGACCGGCTCGACCAGCGCCGGCCGGGAAGACGCCGTAGCCCAGCCGCCAGCCGGTCATCGCGAAGGTCTTGGACCACCCGTCGAGCAGCACCGTGCGCTCCGGCATGCCCGTCGACGTCCAGCACGCTGCGGGCACGCGCCGTCGTAGCCGAGCGAGGAGTAGATCTCGTCGCTCAGGACGACGAGGTCGTGCTCGAGGGCGATCTGCGCGACCTCCTGCACGTCCGCCTCGGTCAGGACGCTGCCGCACGGGTTGTGCGGCGAGTTGAGGACGAGCACCCGGGTGCGGGGCGTCACCAGCGCGGCGCAGCTCGTCGGGGTCGAGCCGGAACCCGTGCTCCTCGCGCAGCGGCAGCGGCACGGCGACGCGCCCCGGTCGCCGGCGGTGATCGAGGCGTACATCGGGAAGCCGGGGTCGGGGCAGATCACCTCGTCGCCCGCCTGGCACAGCGCCAGCATGCGTGAAGAACATGACCGGCTTGCCGCCGGGGGTGATCACCACCCGGTCGGCGGCTGGTCCGCAGCCGGCCGGTGCGGTCCAGGTGCGCCGCCACCGACTCGCGCAGCGGCGCGATGCCGGCCGAGGGCGACGTAGCTGCGTGTGCCCGCTCGCCAGCGCCTGCTCGGCGGCCGCGACGACGTGCGGCGGGGTCGGGAAGTCGGGCTCGCCGATCTCGAGGTGCAGGACCCGGCGGCCCTGCGCCTCCAGCGCCGCGGCCTTGGCCAGCACCGCGAACGCGGACTCGGTGCCGAGCCGGGACATCCGCTCCGCCAGCCGCACGACGCCTCCCCCGCAGCCACCGGCGTGGCCGTCGCCGGGAGCCTAGGGACACACTGCTGCTCGTGCCGACGACCACCGCCCTGCTGTTCGACGTGTTCGGCACGCTGGTGGACTGGCGCGGCAGCCTGGTCGAGACCGCCACCGGGGTCGGCGGGTCGTGCGGGGTGACGGCGGACTGGGCCGGCGTCGTGGACGACTGGCGGCGCGCCTACCAGCCGGCGATGGACCGCGCGCCGACCGGCGCCCGCTGGCGCGACCTGGACGCCCTGCAGCGCGAGACGCTGACCGCCGTGCTCCGCGTTCACGACGTGGACCTGCCCGAGCCGGCGCGCGAGCAGCTCGTGCAGGGCTGGCGCCGGTTGCGGCCGTGGCCGGACAGCCGGCCCGGCCTGGACCGGCTGCGCGAGCGGTACGTCACCGCGACCCTGTCCAACGCTCACCTGGCGCTGCTGGTGGACCTGTTCCGGTACGCCGAGCTGCGGGTGGACGCGCTGCTGTCCGCCGAGCTCGCCGGGGCGTACAAGCCGGATCCGGCCGTCTACCGGCGCGGCGCGGCGCTGCTCGGCCGCGAGCTCGAGCAGTGCGCGCTGGTCGCCGCGCACCCCGAGGACCTGGTGGCGGCGGCGGCGCTGGGGCTGCGCCCGGTGTACCTCCGCCGGCCGCTGGAGTGGGGGCCGGGCACCGACTGCGCCCCGCCGGACCTGCCCGGGCTGGTCGTGGTCGACGACCTCTCCCGGCTGGCCGCCCTGCTGGACTGACCGCGGCGAGGCGGCCGGCCGGCCGGCGGGGTCAGCAGTGGCCGGCGGCGTCAGTAGTGGATGGTGCCGCGCGCGCCGCCACCGGCCGCGACCGCGTCGCCGCTGACGGCCACGCTGAGCGGTGAGGCCAGGAAGGTCACCACCGCGGCGACCTCCTCGGCGGTGACGAGACGGCCGATGCTGGTGGCCGCCGAGAGCCGGTCGGTGACGACCTGCTCGTCGACGCCGTCCGCGACGGCCCGGGCGGCCAGCAGCGCCGGGGTGCGCTCGGTGACGGTGATCCCGGGGTGCACGACCGTCACGTTGATGCCGGCCGGCCCGAGCTCGTCGGCCAGGTTCTTCGTCAGCGCCGCGACGGCGACGTTGCGGACCGAGCCGACCAGCGAGCCGGACTGCCGGGCGTTCAGGCCGCTGATGTTGACGATGCGCCCCCAGCCCTGCGCCGCCATGCCCGGCGCCACCGCGCGGGCGCAGCGCAGGTAGCCCAGCACCTTGGTCTCGATCTCCTCCCGCAGCGCGTCGTCGGTCAGCTCGGCCAGGCTCGGTACCGGGCCGGCGCCGGCCGGCCGCGCCGCGGCGTTGACCAGGACGTCGATCCCGCCGAGCTCGGCCGTGACGCGGGCGGCCATCGCGCGGACGGCGGTGTCGTCGCGGGTGTCGGCGACGACCGCGACGACCCGGCCACCGTGCCGGGCCACCCGGACCGCCGCCGACTGCAGGCCGTCGAGCCCGCGCGCGACCAGCGCGACGTCGGCGCCCTCGGCGGCGAGAGCGTCGGCGACCGCCAGCCCGATCCCGCGACTGGCACCGGTGACGACGGCACGCTTGCCCCGCAGCTGCAGATCCACCGGCTCACTGTGCCAGCCCCGTCGGCATACTGCGGGGCTGTGACCCTGAGCCCGTTCCTGCACCCGTTCGCCCGTCCCCGGTCCGAGGACTTCCTCTGCCTGGTCCGCGGCGACGGCGCCCTGGTCTACGACGACGCCGGCCGGGAGTACGTCGACGCGATGGCCAGCCTGTGGTTCTGCGCGGTCGGCCACGGGCGGGCCGGAGATCGCCGACGCGGTCGCCGGGCAGCTGCGCACGCTCGCGGCGTTCCACGCCTTCGACCGCTTCACCAACCCGCCGGCCGAGGAGCTGAGCGCGGTGCCTCGGCCGCGCGGGCGCCGATGCCGGACGCCCGGGTCTTCCTCACCAGCAGCGGCTCCGAGGCCGTCGACAGCGCGCTGAAGATCGTGCGGGCCGCGCGGGCCGTCGGTGGCGAGCCGCACCGCCGGGTCGTCGTCGGCCTGGAGGGCGCCTACCACGGCGTGACGTACGGCGGGCTCGCCGTCGGCGGCCTGCCGCTGAACCAGGAGCACTTCGGCCCGATGCTGCCGGACGTGGTGCGGGTGCCGCGCGACGACGCCGAGGCGGTCGGCCGGGTGCTGGCCGAGCGCGGCGAGCGAGGTGGCCGCGGTGCTCGTCGAGCCCGTGCTCGGCGCCGGCGGGGTGCACCCGCCGGCCGAGGGCTACCTGCGCGAGCTGCGGCGGCTGTGCGACGCCTCCGGGGCGTGGCTGGTGCTCGACGAGGTGATCAGCGGCTTCGGCCGGCTCGGCACGCTGTGGGGGGCGCAGCGCGCTACGGCGTCGAGCCCGGACGTGGTGACCTTCGCCAAGGGCGTCACGTCGGGCTACGTCCCGCTCGGCGGCGTGCTCGTCGGCGCCGGCGGTCCGCGCCGCGGCTGGAGGCCGACGAGGCCTTCGTCCTGCGGCACGGCCACACCTTCAGCGGCCACCCGGGCGCCTGCGCGGCGGCGCTGGCGAACCTGCGGCTGCTCGACGACGAGGGGCTCGTCGACCGGGTCCCGGCGCTCGGTGGCCGGCTCGCGGCGGGGCTGCGCGCGCTCCAGGCGCAGGGTCTGGTGGCCGAGGTGCGCGGCGACGGGGCGGTGTGGGCGGTCGGGCTGCCGGACGGCGTGGACGCGGTAGCCGTGTACACCGCGATGATCGAGGACGGGCGTGATCGCCGCGGCCGCTGGGAGCGAGCACGCTGGCCTTCTGCCCGCCGTACGTGCTCACCGACGGCCAGCTCGACCGGCTGCTCAGCGCCCTCGGCCGGGCGCTGCGCTGAGCCCCACGTCGTGCCGCAGCTCGCCGCCGACGACGGTGGCGCGCACCTGCAGGCCGGCGATCTCCTCCGGGTCGACCGCGGTCGGGTCGCCGGACAGCACCGCGAGGTCGGCGAGCTTGCCGACCTCGAGGCTGCCCTTGTCGTGCTCCTGGAAGGTGGCGTACGCCGACCCGAGGGTCCAGGCGTGCAGCGCCTGCAGCGGCGTCAGCGCCTCCTCGGGAGCTGAAGCGGCGCCCCGCGGCGGTGCGCCGCAGCACCAGGTCGGCGATGCCGCGCAGCGGGGCGCCGTCGACGACCGGCCGGTCCGAGCTGCCCGGCAGCGGGATGCCCCGGGCCAGGAACGCCGCCTGCCGGTAGCACCAGCGGGTGCGGTCCGGGCCGAGGGCGGCGGCCATCCCGTCGCCGAGCTCGTGCACGAACCGGCCCTGCGGCACCGGGATCAGCCCGAGCCGGGCGATCCGGTCCAGCGCCGCGTCGTCGGTGACCGCGCAGTGCTCGATGCGGTGCCGGGCTCCCGGCCGGGGGTGCGCGCGCTGCGCGGCCTCGTAGCCGTCGAGCACCGTGCTCACCGCCCGGTCCCCGATGGCGTGCGTGGCGATCTGCCAGCCGTTGCGGTGCGCCGCGAGCAGCAGCGCGTGCAGCTGCTCCGGGTCGGACTGCAGCGCGCCGGTGTTGCCGGGGTCGTCGGCGAACGGCTCGTGCATCGCCGCGGTCCGGCCGACCAGCGAGCCGTCGGCGAAGACCTTGACCGGGCCGAGCCGGAGCGCGTCGTCGCCGAAGCCGGTGGTCAGGCCGAGGTCCAGGCCGAAGCCGGGCGGGTCGCCGGCGGCGCTGCCCAGCTCGTGCAGCACGTCGGCGGCGACCATCAGGGTGGCCCGGACATGCAGCCGGCCGTCGGCCCGCGCCCGGGCGTACGCCGCGAGCTCCTGCGGGCCGGAGCTGATCAGCCCGCCGCCGACCCCGGCCTCCTGGATGCTGGTGACGCCCTCGGTCACGTACTGCGCCGTGGCCCGCTCGATGGCGCCGGCGACCTCCGCCAGCGGGTACGGGTAGACGAGCCCACGGACGAGCAGCTGGGCGTTCTCCAGCAGCAGCCCGGTGGGCCGGCCGGCGTCGTCGCGCGAGACGGTGCCGCCGGGGGGCACGGACACGTCGTCGATCCCGATGTCGGCGAGCACGCGGCTGTTGACCACCGCCATGTGGCCCGAGGTGTGCTTCAGCCAGACCCGGTGGTCGGGGCCACCCGGTCGAGCTCGGCGGCGGTCGGGTGGCGCCGCTCGGCGATCCGGTTCTGGTCGTAGCCGGCACCGACGATCCACTCCCCCGGCGGGCGCCCGCGCGCCGCCCGCGCCACCGCGGCGAGCAGGTCGTCGAGCCGTTCCACCGGCGGCGTCCCGAGCGGCAGCTCGGCCAGCGTCCGGCCGAAGAACACCGCGTGCTGGTGGGCGTCGTGGAAGCCGGGCACGACGGTGGAGCCGGCGAGGTCCACCGTCCGGGCGGGGCTCAGCCCGGCCAGGTCGGCCTCGTCGCCGACGGCGACGATCCGGCCGTGCAGGACGGCGAGCGCGCTGGCCCGCGGCCGGGCCGGGTCCAGGGTGAGCAGGTCGCCGCGGACGAACAGGGTGTCGACGCGCACGGCTAGACCTGGATGCCCCGGTCGCGGCGCTCCTCGACCGACCGGCGGACCGCGGCGGCGACCGCTGTGGTCACCTCCGGGTCGAACACGCTCGGGACGATGAACGAGGCGTTGAGCTGGTCGGGGTGGACCACGTCGGCGAGCGCCTTCGCGGCGGCCGCCTCCATCTCCAGGTCGACGTGCCGGGCGCCGGCGTCGAGCAGCCCGCGGAACACGCCGGGGAAGGCCAGCACGTTGTTGATCTGGTTCGGCTCGTCGCTGCGCCCGGTCGCCACGACCGCCGCGGTGCGGCGCGCCTCGCTCGGCTCGACCTCCGGGTCTGGGTTGGCCAGCGCGAACACCACCGCGCCCTCGGCCATCGTGGCGACGTCGTCACCGGTGAGGATTCCCGGCGCGCTGACGCCGATGAACACGTCGGCGCCGGCCAGCGCCTCGCGCAGCGTCCCGGTCTGCCCACGCGGGTTGGTGTTCTCGGCCAGCCAGGCCCGGTTCGGGTCGAGACCCTCGCGCCCCGGGTGGACCACCCCGCCGATGTCGCAGACGACGATGTCGCGGGCACCGGCCGTCAGCAGCAGCCGGGCGATCGCCGAGCCGGCGGCGCCCGCGCCGGACAGCACCACGCGTACGTCCGGCAGCGACTTGCCGACGACCCGCAGCCCGTTGGTCAGCGCCGCCAGCACGACGATGGCCGTGCCGTGCTGGTCGTCGTGGAACACCGGGATGTCGAGCAGCTCCCGCAGCCGACGCTCCACCTCGAAGCAGCGCGGCGCGGCGATGTCCTCGAGGTTGATGCCGCCGAAGACCGGGGCGATCAGCTGCACCGTGCGCACGATCTCGTCGACGTCCTGGGTGTCCAGGCAGATGGGCCAGGCGTCGATGTCGGCGAACCGCTTGAACAGGGCGGCCTTGCCCTCCATCACCGGCAACGCCGCCGCCGGGCCGAGGTTGCCGAGCCCGAGCACCGCGGAGCCGTCGGTGACGACGGCGACCGAGTTGCGCTTCACGGTCAGCCGGCGGGCGTCCGCGGGCTCCGCGGCGATGGCGAGGCACACCCGCGCGACGCCCGGCGTGTAGGCCATCGACAGGTCGTCGCGGGTGCGCAGCGGGACCTTGGACCGCACCTCGATCTTGCCGCCCAGGTGCAGCAGGAAGGTCCGGTCGCTGACCTTGCGCAGGACGACGCCGTCGACCGCCTCGAGCGCGGCGGTGAGCTCACCGGCGTGCGCCTGGTCGCTGGCGGCGCACGTGACGTCGACGACGATCCGGTCGGGGTGCGACTCGGTGACGTCGAGCGCCGTGACCACGCCCCCGGCCCCGCCCACCGCGGTGGTCAGCAGGCCGACCGACGCCGGTGCGGCGGGGACCTCCAGGCGGACGGTGATCGAGTACGACGCACTGGGAACGGCCACCCGGTCAGTCTGTCCGACCTGGGCAGGTTCGTCGCGGAGGGGTGCCCGGGCGCGTCGCGGTCAGATCCTCTGCATGAACACGTTGTCGAGCCGGCCGAGGAACTGGTCGTTGTCGTAGCCCCGCACGGTCTTGGCGCCGACCGTCACCGGGGCCGAGGAGGCGAGGTCGGCCACCCGGGCCGTGCCGCTGCCGCGGTTCACCCCGTCGACGAACACCGTGACGACCGTGCCGGCGCGGCGGCAGGTGACCTGGTGCCATCTGCCGTCGGCGACCGAGACGCTCGCGTACACCAGGGCCCGGGCGAACCGGCCGTCCGCCGCCACTCCGGAGACGATGCAGCTGGGCTTGCCCGCGAAGCCGTCGACCTGCAGCTTCCACTGCCCGCCGGAGTCGCTGTAGCGGCCCTTCTGCACGACGTTGGCGCCCTTGGCGACCTCGGACGGGGTCAGGTTGACCTCGGCGCCCCACTCGAAGTCGGCGTAGTGCACGTCCAGGCCCGGCCGGTCGGTGATCTTGATCATGGCGTTGGGGCAGGGCTCGTTGGAGCAGGGCGCCGGGAACCGGACCCCCCGCGAACCGCCGACCCCGGCGGTCCCGCTGAGGCTGCCGCCGTACCGGGTCTTGACGATGCCGTCGGCGTGGGACCCCGAGGTGTCCCGGACGGCGGAGCCGTTCGCGAGCGTCTCGCCGTTGTCGAAGGTGAGCAGCAGCTCGCGGCTGACTGCCGCGCTGGCCGGCGCGGACAGGCCTGCGACCAGGGCGAGCGCGACGGTGGCGGAGGCGGCAACCCGGCGTGCACCGGGGGCAAGGGTGGTCACGGTGAGGGACCGTACCCGCCGTCTCGTCGCACATGACCGGTACGGCGAGATTCACCCGCCTGGGCGCACGCACGGCGCCGCCGACCCCGTGGGAGCGTGGGCGGCCGAGGACAGGAGGCGGTCAGTGGGCGTGCAGGTGGAGCACCGGGACGGGTGCGCGGTCGTTCGGCTCGACGCGGGCAAGGTCAACGCGATGGACCTCGCCCTCTGCGAGGAGATCACCGAGGTCTTCGGCCGGCTGCCCGGGGAGGACGGCGTGCGCAGCGTCGTGCTGACCGGCAACGGCCGGGCGTTCTGCGCCGGAGTCGACCTGCCCGGCATCGTCACGGGCGGAGCAGCGCACGGCCGGGCCTTCGTCGCGGCGCTGGCCGGGTGCTTCGAGGCCGTGCTGCGCTGCCCGCTGCCGGTCGTGGCGGCCGTGAACGGCCACGCGATCGCGGGCGGCTGCGTGCTGGCCTGCGCGGCCGACCACCGGGTGGTCGTCGACGAGCCGGCGGTCCGGCTCGGGCTCACCGAGCTGGCGGTCGGGGTGCCGTTCCCGACCACCGCACTGGAGATCATGCGGTGGCGGGTCGGGGACCCGCTGCTCGCGAGCCGCATCCTGATGGCCGACACCGTGCCGGCGTCCGAGGCGGTGGCCGCCCGGCTGGCGGACGAGGCGGTCCCGGCCGACCAGCTGCTGGACCGCGCGCTGGCCGTCGCCGGACGGCTCGCGGCGATCCCGACCGCGACGTTCGCGCTGACCAAGGCGCAGCTGCAGGCCGACGTGCGCGAGCGGATCGACGCCCGGCGCGGCGACTGGGACGGCGCGGCCGCCGACCTGTGGGGCAGCGAGCCGGTGCTGGCCGGCATCACGCAGTTCGTGGAGCGCACGCTGCGCCGCTGAGCCGCCGGACCGGCCCGGCCGGTCACTCGTCGCGGAGCAGCTCGGTGGGACGCAGCCTGCCGATCAGCGCGGCGGCGACGGCCGCGGACACGGCGGTCGCGCCCAGCACGAGGGCCACCAGCACGGCCAGCTCGTACGGGGGCACCGCGAGCGGCGGCGCGATCGTGAAGATCGGCCGGAGCACCGAGACGAACTGGCTGGCCATCGCGATGCCCACCCCGACCCCGATCGCCGCGCCGATCGTGCTGCACAGACCCGCCTCGGCAAGCACCAGCAGGCGGACCTCGCGGCTGTCCAGGCCCTGCGCGCGCAACGTGACGTACTCCCGGCGGCGCTGCATCAGCAGCCCGAAGACGAACATCGCGGTCGCGGTCGTCGCCATCAGGAAGGTGTAGAGCGAGTCGAGCTCCAGCAGGCCACGCACGTTGAGCGCGGTGAGGCTGGACTGGTCGCGGTCCACGGTCTCGGCGGACGTCTGCACGGTGAACCCGTCCGCCACCCCGGGCCGGGCCTGCAGCGCCTGGGCGACCCGGCGGACGCCCGCGGCGCTGTGGTCGGCGGTGGCCACCAGGTAGTAGTCGGCGTCGGACAGGCCGGTCCGCTGCTGGTACGCACCCAGGTGCGCCACCACGTCGGTCCCGGTCGGAGCCCCCGGGAAGCGGGAGAACAGCCCGACGACCCGGACCGCGGTGCGGGACTGCTGGTCGGTGCCGCGGGCGAGCAGCACGTGCGCCGGGTCGCCGACCCGGAGCTTGAGCCCGTCGGCGAGGGCCACGTTGACGAGGATCCCGGTCGGTTCCGCCCGCATCCTCGCCATCACCGCGTCGGCGGTGGCCCGGACGAACACCGAGTCGGGCAGCGCAGCGACGGCGCCGAAGGTGTCCGGGTCGATCGCGGCCAGCGAGGCCACGTCCTCGTTGAACGAGCTGGTGAGCGACGTGTTCTCCGGCGAGTAGACGACCGGCGTGGCGCCGGTGGCGCCCGGGACGTCGAGCGCGGCCGCCAGGCCGACCGGGTGCGCGGCGCTGCCGGTCGGGTCCGGCACCAGCCGCAGGTCGGACCCGACGAGGAAGCGCGCGTCGACCGCCTTCGCCGAGTCGTAGACGGTCGCGAAGCAGGCCAGCATCGTGCCGAGACCGACCACCAGGCCGACGGTCACGACACCGCCGGTGAGCGCTGCCAGCCGCCGGGTGATGCTGCGCCACAGCACCCCCGGGACCAGGCTGTCGAACCGCACCGCAGCGCGCCGGCCGGCGGTCCGTGCGGTCACCTCGGACAGCAGGTGCGCCAGGAGCAACGTCCCGGCCAGCCAGGCGACGATCGGCGCGACCAGCAGCTGCAGCGGCAGCGAGACCGAGCGACCCTCGTACACCGAGCCGGCCGGGACCTCGAACGCTCCGAGCCGCACCGCGGCGACCTGGGCGGCGACGGCGCCGACCAGCGCCAGCAGGTCCAGGTGCAGCCGCCGCCGGCCCGGTGTCCCGCGCTGCACCTCGACGGCCAGCTCCTGGCGGATCTCCTGCGCGATGAGCCGCCGGCCGGGCAGGTACAGCGCCAGCGCCGTCACCAGCATCCCGCCGACCACCCCGATCGCCGCGGACTGCAGCAGCGCCGCCGGGGACGCCTCGAACAGCAGCGACGGCCCGAGCAGCACGAGCACCGACGCCAGGCCGAGCCCGGTGCCGAGCACCGAGCCGGTGCCGGCCAGCGCGAGCGTGCGCAGCCCGAGCAGCCGCAGCAGGTGCCGGCCGCTGGCGCCGCGGACCCGCAGCAGCGCGGTCTCCCGGCGCTGCGCGCCGGCGAGCAGCCTGCCGGCGTACGCCGTGAGCAGCGCCGCCAGCAGCGCGCCGGGCAGCCCCAGGAAGACGAACATCCGCTTGGCGACGGCCGCGTCGCCGCGGGCGACCTCCAGGGTGTTGGAGGCGTTGTCGACCAGGTAGTCCTGCTCGGGGGCGACCTCCCGGACGGCGGCGGCGACCCGGCTGGTCTGGGTGAGGGCGGTCGCCGGGTCGGCGTCCAGGCGGGACCGGTCGAGCAGGATGTCGAGCTCCTCCAGCGGGCGGCTGCCGACGGAGGTGCCGCGCACCGCCGCGGCGGCCTCGAAGGCCGGCGCGACCCGGGTGGCGTACGTGTCGTGCCCGACGACGACGGTGTACGGCACGTAGACGAACTTCTCGAGCTGGCTGGCCTGGCGGCTCTCGAACAGCGGCCGGGCCGCCGACAGGTCGACCACGCCGGTGACCGGCAGCGACAACGGCTCGACCGTTCCGGGCAGCCGGACCGACACCGGGTCTCCCACCCGGAGCCCGAGCGCCTCGGCGGTCTCGGCGCTGACCAGCGCCCCGTCCGGCCGGACGGCCCCGGACTGCAGCCGGATGCTCGGGTAGTGCTCGACGTACGCCGCGTCGAAGGCGAACAGCTTCGTCGGGCCGGGGACCGCCGCGCCGCCGGCCGAGATCGCCCCCGGGTCCAGGTCGACGAAGACCAGCGGGTCGGCAGCGGCCACCCCCGGCAGCGGCGCCACCCGGGCGGCCAACTCCCCGACCGGCACGGGCCGGGGCGCGTCGGCCCGCGCCGGGTGGACCGCCTCCCGGCTGGAGATCGTCGCCAGCACCGGGGTCTTCCCGGGGTCCGGGACGTCCGAGGTGGCCCGTAGCTGGTAGCGCAGGGTGCGGGTCTGCCCGGCGGGCACCGTGCCGAGGTTCAGCCCGGTGCCCGCCGCCCCCTGCCACACCGCGGGGTCCCGGCCGACGTCCGGGACGGTGACGCCGTCGAGCGAGGTCGACCCCGGCACGTACTCCAGCGGAGCGGTGGGCCGGTCCCGGACGACGACGTCGTGGGCCGGGGCCAGGCCCTCGTTGCGCACCGTCAGGGTCACCTGGGTGGCGGCGCCGGCCGGCAGCGCGCCGGCCGGGGCCGCGCGCTCGAGCCGGATGCCGCCACCGGGCGGCGCGGTCAGCACCCGCTGCACGTCCAGCGTGAGCGGGGCCAGGGCGCGGCGGGTCATCGAGGCACCCGACCCGTCGATGAAGAACAGCACCGCCGAGAACAGGCCGACCCCGACCAGGACGCCGACCAGCGAGGCGAGCGTGCGCCGGGGGTTGCGGACGAGGTCCCGCCAGACGAACCCGACCAGCGTCATGACGCGCGCGCCGCCGTCTGCACCAACCGGCCCGCCCGCAGCTCCACGAGCCGGTCCATCCGCTCGGCCACGGCCCGGTCGTGCGTGACGACGACCAGGGTGGTGCCCTTGCGGCGGGACAGGTCCAGCAGCAGGTCGACCACCCGGGCGGCGCTGGCGACGTCGAGCGCCCCGGTCGGCTCGTCGGCCAGGACCACCAGCGGGTCGTGCACCAGCGCCCGCGCGACGGCCACCCGCTGCCGCTGGCCCCCGGAGAGCTGGTCCGGGAACCGGGAGCCGAGTTCGCCGATCCCGAGCGCGTCCAGCAGCGCCGAGCGGGTCCGCGCGTCGTCGGGCCGGCCGGCCAGCACGGACTGCAGGGCGACGTTCTCCCACGCGGTGAGGAACGGCTGCAGGTTGTCGGACTGGAAGACGAACCCGAACGCGCGGCGTCGCAGCGCGGTGCGCGCCCGTTCGGGCAGTGCGGACACGTGGTGCGGGCCCACGACGACCTCGCCGGCGGTGGGCAGCTCCAGGCCGCCGAGCAGGCCGAGCAACGTCGACTTCCCGCAGCCGCTCGGGCCGACCACCGCCAGGCTCTCGCCCGGCTCCACGACGAGGTCGATGCCGTCCAGGACGCGGACCGGTCCGTAGGTCATGGTCAGGCCCTCGACCGCCAGGCGGGCGCCCCGGCGCGGGTCAGCCTGCGCGATGGTGCGCCCGGGTCCCGGTTCGATGCTCATGCCGCGTCCTCCAGGTGCCGTCCGACGAAGCGGACGGTGCGGGTGCCGAGTGCGGCGACGGCCGGGCTGTGCGTGACGAGCAGCACCGTCAGCCCGCGGCTCAGCCGGACCCGGTCGAGGGCGGCCATCACCAGCGTCGCGGTCGGGGTGTCCAGCTGGCCGGCGACCTCGTCGGCCAGCAGCAGGTCGGGGTCGTTGGCCAGGGCCACGGCCAGCCCGACCCGCTGCGCCTCGCCGCCGGACAGCCGCCGCGGCAGGTGGGAAGCGCGGTCGGCCAGCCCGACCTGGCCGAGCAGGTCCGTCGCCGAGGCGCTTCCGCCGCCCAGCCGCAGGGCCAGCGCGACGTTCTCCGCTGCCGTGAGGAACGGCACCAGGTTGCCGGACTGCAGCACCGTGCCGATCCGGGTCGCCCGCAGCCGTGACCGCTCCCGGTCCGGCAGCGGCGCGAGGTCCTGGCCGTCGAACAGCACGTGACCGCGGTCCGGGTCGAGCAGGCCGGCGATCAGCGACAGCAGGGTGGACTTGCCGCAGCCCGACGGTCCGACCAGGCACGTCAGCTCACCGCGCTGCAGTACGAGGTCGAGGTCCTCGACGACCGGCGTGGTGCGTTCCGCGGTCCGGTACGCCTTGCTGATCCCCTGCAGGCGCAGCAGCGGCGTCCCCGGCTGCAGGCCGTCGGCACCGGGCGTCATGGCGCCCGCGTCGCCTTGGCGTCGCCGAACAGCTCGGGCATCTCGGCGGCCGCCCGCTCGTCGACCCGCAGCGCCTCCGTGGTGACCTCGGTGAGCGCCTCGGGGCTCAGTCGCAGGACGTTGAGCAGCCGTTCGACGTCCTCGTGCCGGCTCGCCTGCCGCGGCTCGTTGCGGATCTGGCCGACCCCGCGGGCGTAGTACTTGAACTCGTTGTCGATCGCGGACTCCTTGCCCTCCCGGATGACCAGCACCTGGTCGAAGCAGCCGAACGGCACGCACTCCTGCGGCTGGATCCGGACGAACTCGGCGGCGTCGCCGGGCTCCTCCGGCGGCCGGGCGATCGACCAGGGCGGGGTGTCCGCGGTCGGGTCGGGCGGCATGAGGATGCCGGCGGCGGCCCCGTCGACGCCGCTGACCCAGGCCTCGTCGACGGTCACGTACCGGCCGGCCTCGTACTGCTCGGTGGCTCCGCCGAGCAGCCATACCGCGCCGGCGGTGTCCTGGGCCATGTAGTCCAGCGACTGCTGCACGATCTGGCCGGCTCCGAGCGAGTGGTCGAAGACCAGGACGGTCCGCACCCCGTCGATGACGCGTACGGCGTCGGTCACCGTCGAGACCACGGTGTGCGGTACCTCGCGGTTGCCGATCAGCGTGGTCCCCTCGCGCACCCACTGGGTGCCCGGCACCAGCGGCAGCCACGGGTTGGCGCCGGCCCGCGGGTCGCCGAAATCCGCGGCGACCAGCGGCGGGCGGGCGAAGTCCTCCTTCGCCGACGCGCCGTCGGAGGCGCCGCAGCCGGCCAGCAGGAGCGCCGCCGCGACCGGCACCGCGACCAGGGGGGTTCTGCTGCACGACGGACGGGCCATCGCCCATCTCCTCGCTGCTCAGCGGGCCGTGCTCCGCGGCCCCGTCGGCGGCACCGTAGGGAAGCCTTGCTGACGGCGCGCTGAACCCGCGTCGCGCGACGCCCGTCTCACCCGTCGCGCGGCGCGGGGGCGGCGTGCGCCAGCCGCTCGTCGGCGAGCGCGTCGACCGCGGCCAGCGCCCGCCCGTCGTGCGCGCTCAGCGCCGCCACGAAGACCGCCCCGTCCAGGGACCACAGCTCGGCCGGGGTGCGCGCGGACACCGTCGCGGTACGCACCCCGGCGCGCAGCAGCGCGACCTCGCCGAAGGACTCCCCCGGGCCGAGCTCGCGCACCGTACGGCCGTCGACGGCGACCTCCAGCTCCCCTTCGCCGATGAGGAACCAGGTGGAGCCGGGATCACCCTGCCGGACGACGACCTCCCCCGCCGGGCAGGCGTGATGTTGCAGGTGCAGGGCCAGCCGCTCGATCTCGAACGGCGGGAGCAGGGCGAACGCCGGCAGCGTGCGCAGCAGCCCCACCTCCCGGGTCGGCGCGGCCAGCTCCACGTCCAGCCTGCGCAGCGACCGCACCGCCAGGGCCGCCACGACCACCAGGCCGGAGCCGAGCACGGCCACCGCCGGGCCGGGTCCGACCGTGCGGTCGAGCACCGCCGCCGCCGCCGCGCCGGCGCCGACCCCCAGCACGTAGGCGGTCTCGACCGCCCCGAACGCCCGGCCGGCCAGCCGGCCGGGCACGCCGCGCTGCAGCAGCGTCACGCTGGTCACGTCGAACAGCACGTTGCCGCCGCCGACCACCAGGAGCACGGCGAGCACCGGGGCGACGCCGGCTGCGGCCGGCACCACCAGCAGCGGCACCGACCACAGCAGCAGGGCCCAGACGGTGAGCAGTCCCAGCCGCGGCGAGCCCGCGAGGGTGAACACCGCGACCGACCCGAGCACGCCGCCGAGGCCGAACGCCGCGGTGAGCAGGCCGACGGCGCTGACGTCGACGTGCAGCGCCCGTACCGCCAGCGACGGGTACAGGACCAGCAGCCCGCCGGACACGACGGTCTGCGCGAAGACCAGGCCGAGCACGACCCGGGCCGTCCGCAACCGGGCCAGGTCGAGCACGGAGCCGCGCGCACCGGGCGCGGTCCGGCTCCCGTCGCCGGCCGGGCCGCCCAGCCCGAGCAGCAGCGCGCCACCGGCCACGAACAGCACCGCCGCCGCCCCGAGCGCGAGCCCGGGTCCGTGCACCGCCAGCAGCACACCGGCCAGCGCCGGGCCGGCGAACACGCCCAGCGACTCGACCGCACTGGACAGCACGTTGGCCGCGGTGAGGTCGGCCGGCTCGTCGACGAGCTCGGGCACGATCGCGGACTGGGCGGTCCGGAACAGCATGGTCGCCAGCGCGACGACCGACACCAGGGCGACGACCGCAACCGGGGACCGGGTGGCCACCGCGGCACCGCCGGCGGCCAGGGCGGACAGCCCCGCGGCCCACAGCAGGCAGCGCTGCCGGGGGTAGCGGTCGACGAGGGCACCGACGGCCGGTCCGGCGACCGCGCCGGGGACGGTACGGGCCAGCACGGCGAGCGCGACGGCGGCGCTGCCGCCCTCGGTGAAGGCGACGACGCTGAGGCTGACGGTCGCCGTCCAGGACGCGACCATGACGGCCGCCCAGGCGAGCTGCAGCCGGACCAGCGCCCGGTTGCGGGCGGCCCGGGCCAGCGCGGCACGGGGTGCGGCGAGGCCGGCGCGGAGCGCGGAGCGGCGCGGTCGGCGGGGGCGTCGGCCGCGCCCGGCCCCGGGTCCCTGGCCGGCGCGAGGCTGCATGGGGGCGGAACGTACTGGACAGAGGGCCGCGAATGCCGCGATCGCGCGTGGGAGGGGACGCTCGCGGCACGCCCGCCGGGTCGAGGCACCGGAGCGAGCGGCCAGCGACGGATCGCGCGCAGTCAGCCCGCTACCCACGCCGGCCGGGGGCCGGCGATCGAACGTCGCCCCGAACCTCTGTGCAACGTCTACCCGTGCGTGCACACTCGCCTGCACACTCCGCCGGGCGGTGGTGCGGGCGGGACGGCCAGGGGGTCGCTATGGGACGGCTGACGGGCAAGGTCGCGCTGATCACGGGTGCGGCGCGAGGGCAGGGACGGTCCCACGCCATCCGGCTTGCGCAGGAGGGCGCCGACATCATCGCGCTGGACATCTGCGAGTCGCTCGCCACGGTGCCGTTCGCCGGCGCCACCGAGGAGGACCTGGCCGAGACGGCCAAGGAGGTCGAGTCCCTGGACCGGCGGGTGCTGACCCACAAGGCGGACGTCCGTGACAGCGGCCAGCTCGACCGGGCCGTCGCCGAGGGGCTCTCGGAGTTCGGGCACCTCGACATCGTCGTCGCCAACGCGGGCATCGGGTCGTTCGCCCCGGCGTGGGAGCTGACCGACGAGATGTGGCAGGAGATGATCGACGTCAACCTCACCGGGGTGTGGCGCACGGTCAAGGCGACCGTCCCGACGATGATCTCGCAGGGAACCGGCGGCTCGATCATCCTCACCAGCTCGATCGCAGGTCTCATCGCCTTCCCCAACCTGGCGCACTACACCGCGGCCAAGCACGGCGTCACCGGGCTCATGCGGACGCTGGCGGTCGAGCTGGCGCCGTACGGGATCCGCTGCAACTCGGTGCACCCCACCACGGTCGACACCCCGATGATCCAGAACGAGGCGCTCTACAGCTTGTTCCTCGGTGGCGTGCAGGGCGCCACGCGGGCCGACGCGGAGGTCGGTTTCAAGGCCCTGAACGCGCTCCCCATCCCCTGGGTCGAGGCCGTCGACATCAGCAACGCGGTGCTGTGGCTCGCCTCCGACGAGGCGCGCTACGTCACCGGCACGACCCAGGTCATCGACGCGGGAGCCATGGCACCGTTCAAGATCCCGCACGGGGCGGAGTGAGACGCCCGGGACCAGCCGTCGCTGTCGTTCACCCGCCGTCCAGCGGGAGGTGGCGTGCGCAGTCTGCTGGATGACGAGCGGCGCTCCCGTCGGGAGCGGATCGGCGGGGCGGTCGTCGGGCGCCGGCGTGAGCTCGACCTGGTCCTGGCGGCGGTGGGCGCAGGGCGGGACATCCTGCTGGAGGGCCCGCCCGGCACGTCGAAGTCGACGCTGCTGCGGGCGATCACCGCCGACTGGGGCGTGCCGTTCGTCCTCGTGGAGGGCAACGCCGAGCTGACGCCGGCGCGGTTGCTGGGTCACCACAACCCGGCCAGGGTTCTGCGCGAGGACTACTCGGCGGACAACTTCGTGCCCGGCCCGCTGCTGCAGGCGATGCAGTCCGGGGGCTTCCTCTACATCGAGGAGCTCAACAGGGCGCCCGAGGACACCCTCAACACGCTGCTGGCGGCGATGGCCGAACGGGCCGTGGTCGTCCCGCGGGTGGGCACGGTGACCGCGCTGCCGACGTTCCGGGTGCTCGCCTCGATGAACCCCTTCGACGACGTGGGCACCGGGCGGATCTCGGACTCGGTGTACGACCGCTGGTGCCGGCTCGCGGTGGACTACCAGGATGAGCAGGAGGAGCGGGCCATCGTCGTGGCGCGCACGGGGTGCGACGACGAGCTGCTCGTCGCCGACGGGGTGGCGATCACCCGGGCGACACGCAGCCACCCGGCGCTGCGCCGGGGCAGCTCGGTCCGCGGAGCGATCGACCTCGTGGCCGTCGCGGCGGAGCTGGGCGCAGCTGGGCAGCCACCCCGACCGGGAGCGGAGGGTGCTCGACGCGGCGCTGCTGGCCCTGTCTGCCCGGATCGGCGTGGACGAGGCGAGCGACGTCACGCCGGAGGAGGTGATCACGAGCATCTGGGAGGACCATTTCTGCTCGGGCCCCGACGCGCAGCGGCGGGGCCGTCTCGAGTCGACGTCGACAACGCCCTGACCGTGCGGGGGCGGGCCCGCAGCCGGCTCGCGCCGCTCGCCCGCAGGCCCAAGCGGCTGACGGCGGCTCCGACGTTGTTCCAGCGCGGCGGCCGCGCCCCGCTCGTCGTCGACGTCGGGGGCGCCCGCCGTCGGCCGGACCGCAGCGGCAGGACGGGCGGCCAGGGCGCGATGGTGACCGACCAGGTCTCGGCGTGCGGCGACCTGGAGGACCTGCTGGACCCGGGGACCGTGGACCCGGAGGTGGCGAGGGCGGCGCGTGACATCGCTCGCCGCCTCGCCGTGCGCCGTCGCCGTCGTACCGCGGCGGAGAGCGGAGGACCGGGCTCCAGGGTTGCCGCCCCGTTCCGCTACCGCTCGGACGACATCGATCTCGACCGCACCGTCGAGGCCCTGGCCGAGCACCCGGTCCTGGAGGACACCGACATCGTGGTCCGGGAGCAGCGGCGGGAGCGCCGGTCGGTCGTGCTGGTCGTCGACGTCTCCGGCTCGATGCGGGGCGAGAAGCTCGGCATGGCCGTGGCCACGGTCGTCGCGCTGCACAGTCGGCTGGCGCGGCGACGAGCTGGCGATCGTGGCGTTCTGGTCCGACGCTGCGCTGCTCAAACCGTTCGCGCAGCGCGACACCACGGAGCGCCTGCTGGACCGGCTGCTCCGCATCCCCGCCCGGGGGCTGACGAACGTGCACTTCGCCCTCGCCACCGCGCAGGCGGAGCTGCTGCGGACAGGGGTCCGGAGGCGGACCGTCGTGCTGCTGACCGACGCAGTGCACAACGCCGGTCTCGATCCGCGCCTGCTCGCCCCTCGCTTCGCCAACCTGCAGGTGCTGCTGCAGACCGACGGCGAGCACGACGCACCGCTCGGCGCCGACCTCGCGCGCCTCGGCCACGGCCGGTGCCACCACGTCGCGAGTCATCGGGACGTCGCGCCGGCGCTCAACCGGGTCTTCGCTCGCGACCGGTGACGAGGCCCGGTCGCACCCGTGCCGATCCGTGAGCAACCCGGGCGGTCCCGGCGCATGGAGGGGGGCAGGACCCGGCCTGCTAGGCGGTGTGGCGCAGGACGGTCTCGACCACGCGGGCGGGCTGGTCCCAGTGCGGGAAGTGGCCGCAGCCCTTCCACACCTCGACGACGGCATCCGGGAAGCGCTGCCGCAGCGTGTTCGCCTGGCTGGGCAGCGTGACGCGGTCCTGCGCGCCCCACACGGCGAGCACCGGTCCCGGCAGCGAGCCGGCGGCCGCGCCCTCCTGGTCGGGCCCGGTCGACAGGGCCCGGATCGCTGGACTCGTGCCGGGCGCGTCGGCCAGGCCCCTGACCTCGCGGACGGCGTAGTCACCGTCGATGGCCCACGGCCGCGCGGACAGCTGCGCCAGCAGCGCCGTCCGGCCGACCGGGGTCGCGAGCAGCGCCGGCAGGGCCGGGCGGAGGGTCCGTACGAGCGCGACGCTCGCGGCGAGCGTCGCGCCGAAGACCTTCTTCTGAGCCGGGCTCCAGAAACCGCCAGGGTCGAGGGCGACGAAGCTGCGACCGACCCCGCGGCGGGCCATCTCCAGCACCAGCCGAGCCCCCATCGAGCTGCCGACGAGGTCGGCGCCGACGAGGTCCTCGGTGCGCAGCTGCCTTTCCAGCTCGTCGGCGACGACGGAGAGCGTGTAGTCGCCGGCGGGCATCGGGGTCTGGCCGAAGCCGGGCAGATCGACCCGTACGACCTCGCGCTGGGCCTCGAGCCCGGCGAGCACCGGGCTCCAGGTGCCCGTGTCGGCGCCGACACCGGGAACGAGGACGAGGGGGCGACCGACACCGGTCCGCAGTGTGTGCATGTCGCCCTCCTGCCCGATCCAGCGGTTTCCGACGCTCGTCACACCCTTGCGCGGTACCGGGTCGGCTCGGTCGGAGCAGGGCAGTCGGGGGGCAGGAGCAGAGCGTGCAGCCGGGAAGTCCTCCGCCTCGAGCGTCCGCTCCTGGCGCGCCCGTGCCCGAGCCCGCCCGGCGACGGTGTCCGTCCGAGAGCGCCCGTGTCCCCCCAGCCGACGTCGACGGTTGCCGTCTCGTTCGGCCGATGCCGGGTCGTCGTGGGGGCGGACGACGTGCCGGCCGGGTCGGAGCACCGGAGCAACGGGGGGCTGGGCGAGCACCCTCCCGGGATGTGCCTCAATGAGGCGTGCCCGAGACCTCAGCAGCTCCTCCGGACAGCGCAGGCAGCGACCCGGGCAGGTGGCGGACGCGACCGGCGGGCTCCACGTGGGGTGACTACGGGCCGGACGACGTCCTCGGCCGCCTCAACGACGTCGGTCCCGGGCAGGTGCTGGCCGGCGTCGCCGAGGTCCGCGAGGGCCGGGTCTTCTGCCTCTCGCTGCCCCTGGACCGACCGGGTGGCAACGTGCTGAACGTCAACCGCTACCCGCCGGTGGTCCGCCCCACCCTCCGCGGCGGGGCCGTCAACTACCACTGCGCGATGGCGGGGACCCTTCCGGGCGCCAACGACCTGGTCAGCGACGACCTGGTCGTCCTGCACACGCAGTACTCCACCCAGTGGGATGCCTTCGGGCACGCCGGCGCCTACTTCGACGCCGACGGGGACGGCCAGGCCGAGCCGGTCTACTACAACGGCTGGCGGGCAGGCACCGACGCGCACGGTCCGAGCGACGCGCGCCACGCCGGCCTGCACAGCCTGGGTGATCTGGCCGGCGCGTCCGAGGGCACGGCGTCCACCTCCCACGCCGGGCCGGTCGGGGTGGACGCGATGGCCGTGCACGGGGTCCAGGGCCGCGCGGTGCTGGTCGACCTGGCGGCGCACTTCGGGACCGAGCGCGTCCTCGTCGGCCTGGCCGAGCTCGAGGCCGTGCTGGCCGCCGACCACGTCGTGGTCGAGCCCGGTGACATCGTCGTGCTGCACACCGGTTTCACGACCGCGCTGATGGCCGACGAGGGCCGCCCCACCGCGGAGGTCGTCGGCTCGTGTCCCGTGCTCGACGGACGTGACCCCGGCCTGCAGATGTGGGTGCGCGAGAGTGGGCTCGCGGCGCTGGCGGCGGACAACTACGCCGTGGAGGCGTTCCCCCCGCAGCGGGTCCTGCAGGACGAGCCCGCTCTGCCGCTGCACCGGCTGTGCCTGTTCGAGCTCGGGGTTCACCTCGGCGAGCTCTGGTGGCTCGCCGATCTGGCCGCGCACCTGCGCGCCGCGAGGCGGTCGAGATTCCTGCTCACCGCCCCGCCGCTGCGGCTGCCCGGAGCCGTCGGTTCACCCCTGAGCCCGATCGCGACGGTCTGACCCCGCCGGACCATGGTGCGCCAGCCGTTGCGGCGCACCCGGACCTTCCCGACTCGGGCAGCGGTCCTGCTGCGAACGTCCGCTCCTACCGCAGGCCGCGTGCGACGCGCACCCGCGACGGTCGCTGCCGAGGCGCCGCGGCAGCGCCCGACGTCAACCCGTTCTTGACGCGCATGCTGGCGTCAAGAGATGCTTGACACATGACCGCCTACCGCATCACCGCCTCCGCCCTCGCCCTTGCCCTGACCCTGTCCATCGTCCTCGCCCTGGTCGTGGACGACGAGCGCTGGGACACCGTCCTCGGGGGCGTGGCCGGGGCCAGCGCCGTCCTGCTGCTGGGCTGCCTCCTGGGCATGGCCCTGGAGCGCCGGCGCCGGCAGGGCGAGGCCGACGCCGCCTCGCTGGACCGGCTGGAGCCGCTGCGCGTGGCCCGCCGCGACCGAGCATGACCGCCATCCCGGCCGCGGACGAACTCCTGGACGACCACGCGCGAAGTCAGCTCCGGGAGGCCGTCACGGAGTCGGTCCTGTCGTACCCATCTGACCTCCGCCAGCGCCTCGAGCACGACCCCGAGGCGTCGCTCGTGCTCGTCGTCGCGGCACGCACGGCCGCCGAGGAGACCAGCCGGCTGCTGCGGGAGGCGGTCGCCAGCGCTCGCAGCGCCGGGCACAGCTGGGACGTCATCGGCGGCCTGCTGGGGGTCAGCCGCCAAGCCGCGCAGCAGCGCTTCGGATCAGGTGCCCCGGAACCGGTGACGGCGGGTTCGGGCGACGTCCCCGAGCGCCGGGTCCTCAAGCCCCTGACCGCGTTCACCGAGATGGCCGTGCTCGAGCGCGAGGGCCGAGCCGGCTGGCACGTCGTCGACTACGGCACCCTGTTCCACGTCGTGGAAGCGTCCGACGTCCCGTGGGAGCACCGTCGGGTCTCCTGGTCGCCGACGGCAGCGCGCCGGATGGCTGCGGACGGCTGGACGCTGGTGCGCGGTGCGAGCTTCCCGTGGGGCTACTACAAGCGACCCGCCCGCTGACAGCCTCCGACCCACTCGGGGGCGGGCAGCCCAGCCACCGGACTCGACCGCCCAGCTCGAGACGGCGCCGACCTGTGCGCCCGGCACCCCGGTCGAGCCGTCTCGTCCGGTTTGAGGTCGGCAGCGCGACGGCCGCTCCCGCCAGCGAGGACCGGCCGTGCGTCAGAGCGCCTCGAGCATGCGCTCGGCAACGGGACCGGAGGAGGCAGGGTTCTGCCCGGTGTACAGGCTGCGGTCGACCACGACGTTGACGGCCCACGGCTCGCCCTCCTCGAACTCGGCGCCGAGCGCGACCAGCCGGTCCTGCAGCAGCCACGGAGCCTTCTCGGCGAGCCCGACCTGCGCCTCCTCGGCGTTCGTGAAGCCGGTCATGCGGTAGCCCGAGAACGGCGAGGTGGCCGTCGGTCGCGGTCGCCAGCAGGGCGGCGGGGGCGTGGCAGACGATGCCCAGCGGCTTGCCTGCTGCGAGCGTGGTGGTGAGCACCGCCGCGGAGCTCGCATCGACGGCGAGATCCTCCATCGGGCCATGACCGCCCGGGTAGAACACCGCGTCGTACGCGGAGGCGTCCACGTCCTCGAGTGCCAGCGGGCTCTCGAGCTGGCTGATGCCCTCGATGGCGGTGCGCATCTCGTCAGCGCCGTCCTGCCCGCCGTTGACGTCCGGGGCCAGGCTGGCTTCGTCCACCACCGGCCGCACACCGCCAGGTGTGGCCACCACGACCTCGTGCCCGGCGCCGGTGAACACGCGGTACGGAGCGACCAGCTCCTCGGCCCAGTAGCCCGTGGGGTGCTCGGTTCCGTCGGACAGGGTCCAGTGACGCGCGCCGGTGACGACGAAAAGGACGGTGCTCATGGGGCCTCCACTGGGGCAACGAGAGTGATCTTGTTGCTCCTGCCCACCGGCACGCCGGGGAAGCGCAATCGAGCCCGCGGTCTCGGTCACGGAGAGGCAGTGCTGCTGGATGTCGCATCCCCGCGGCGTACATGGCATCGGGCACCTGAACCGGCTCCGCCGACGGTCGCGGCGCCGTGGGCGAGCCCGTCCCGGTCACCCATTCAGGCGGAGCCGCGGACCGCGTGCCGTACGTAGATCACACCGTTGCTGAACTGTCGGGAGTCGAGCAGCTCGAGGTCGCGTCGTACGCCCCGGGGCAGCGCGGGCTTGCCGCCGCCGACGAGCACGGGGCACAGGAGCAGGACGCACTCGTCGACCAGCCCGTGCCGGAACGCCTCGGCCCCGATGGCCGCACCGCCGATGCTCAGGTCCGAGTCCGACGTCCTCTTGAGCTGCCGCACCGCCTCCGGGTCGAACTGCCGCTCGATCCTCGTCCGCGCGGTCGACACCGCTTCCAGCGTCGAGGAGTAGACGATCTTGTCGGTGTCGCGCCAGATCTCCGCGTACTCGCGGACGACAGCCGGCTCGGTCGTCAACCAGTCGTCGCTCTCCCACACGCGCATCGTCTCGTACATGCGGCGGCCGTACAGGGACGTGCCGATGTGCCGCTCGTGCTCGTTCCAGAAGGCGTGCACGTCGCCGTCGGGCACGGACCAGTCGAAGGAGCCGGTCTCGTCCTCGAGGTAGCCGTCGAGCGAGGTGTTGGCTGCGTAGATCAGCTTGCCCATGGATGCCTCCGCCGGGGACGGGGGCTACAGGGTGCAGCGCCACGGCCGCACCGGCAAGCGCGCCGACGCCCAGATCGCTGCGCCGACCGCCGGCGAGAGGAGCGTCGGTGAACGTCGATCCTGGGAGTCTGCAGGCGCGCCGATGCCGAGGCGCCGAAGTGCCCGCGCGGGCATACGAGCCGGCAGCGGCGGGGTGACGAGGCGGCCGAGGCGGAACCGCGCGACGAGCAGCGACAGCCGAAACTCGCCGTCCCGGTCCATCTGCTCGAGCCGGAACCACGGGTGCGAGAGCACCGAGCCGGAGTGAGGGGACGAGCCGGCCTGTAAGCCGGGTTCTGTGCCAGCCCCGAGGGGCTGGTGACGGCCATCCATCTGGGACCACCGTTGCCGGTGGCCTCGTGCGGTCCACCCCCGAGCTCGGGCGGGCAGCCCTCGAGCGCTCGGGCAGGAGCCCCGGAAGGCTCCCTCTCGACCTTGCTCCGGGTGGGGTTTGCCGAGCCGCCCGGGTCACCCCGGGCGCTGGTGCGCTCTTACCGCACCGTTTCACCCTTACCGGCCAGGCCGGCGGTCTGTTTTCTGTGGCACTGTCCCGCGGGTCACCCCGGGTCGGTGTTACCGACCACCCTGCCCTGTGGAGCCCGGACTTTCCTCGGCAGCTGGGCGCTGCCGCGGCCGTCCGACCGACTCGTCCCGGGCAGCAGTCTAGTCCGGCGGCAGGTGGCCGGTGTCGTTGAGCCGGCGGACGACCGCCGGGCCGTCGGCGTACCAGTCGACCTCGGACAGGCAGGCCAGGTCCAGGTGCATCCGGTACAGCGCGCTGGGCGGCGCGTCGAGCGCGAACCGCAGCAGCGTCTTGATCGGCGTGACGTGGCTGACCAGCACGACGGTCTGCCCGCCGTACGTCGCGAGCACCCGGTCCCGGGCCCGGCGCACCCGGGTCGCGGTGTCGGCGAAGCTCTCCCCGAACGGCGGCGCGACGGTGGTGTCGGCCAGCCAGGCCTCCAGCTCGCGCGGCCACTTCGCGCGGACCTCGCCGAAGGTGTAGCCCTCCCAGTCGCCGAAGTCGGTCTCCCGCAGGCCCTCCTCCACCGCCAGCTCCAGCCCGGCGGCCGCGGCCACCAGCTCGGCGGTCTCGCGGGCCCGGCGCACCGGGCTGGTCACGACGACGTGCGCGCCGGCGGTGGCGAGGCGCTGCGCGGCCGCGGCGGCCTGCGCCCGGCCGGTCTCGGTCAGCGGCTGGTCGCCGGTGCCGGAGAAGCGCTTCTCCACGCTCAGCACGGTCTGGCCGTGCCGCAGCAGCAGCGTGGTGGTCGGCGCCGACGGGCTGTCCTGCCAGCCGGACAGCCGGTTCGGCGAGGCCGGCGCGAGTGAGGCGGACGGCTCGTGCGTGGCCAGGAAGGCGTCCGCGGCGTCCGCCGGGCCGCTGTCGCCGCCGGCCCGCCACACGTCGCCGCGCTTGGCGGCGTCCATCGCCTCGTTGGCGAGCCGGTCGGCGTGGCTGTTCTGCGCCCGCGGGATCCAGGTGAACCGGACCCGTGGCAGCTGCCGGACCAGCTCGGAGGCCTGCTTCGCGAGCGGCTTCATCGCCGGGTGCTTGACCTGCCAGCGGCCGGTCATCTGCTCGACGACGAGCTTGGAGTCCATCCGCACCTCGACCTCGGCCGGGTCGAGCTCCAGGCAGGCGGTCAGCCCGGCGATCAGCCCGCCGTACTCGGCGACGTTGTTGGTGGCGCTGCCGATGCCGGCGGCCCGCTCGGCGAGCACCTCGCCGGTCACCGCGTCGCGTACCACCGCGCCGTAGCCGGCCGGTCCGGGGTTGCCGCGGGACCCGCCGTCGGCCTCGACGAGCAGCCGCCGGCCCGTCACAGCCCGGACTCGGCGGTACGCACCAGGATCCGCGTGCACTCCTCGTGCCGCAGCACCTGGTCCGGCGCGGCCGCCCGGATGTCGGCGATCTCGTTGCCCATCAGGTCCAGGCGGCAGCCGCCGCACCGGCCGCGGCTGATCTCCCCCGCGCCGATCCCGCCCTCGGCCTTGCGGATCTTCTCGTACAGCGCCAGCAGGTCGGCCGGCAGCTCGGCGGCGACGGCGGCGCGCTCCGAGCTGGTCCGCTCCCGCTCGGCGTCGATCTCGGCGGCCGCGGCGTCCCGGGCCTGCTCGGCGGCGGCCCGCGCCGCCAGCCGCTCGTCCCGCTCGGCGAGCAGCCGGTCGAGCACCGCCTGGACGGCCTCGGCCCGCTCCATCACCTCGAGCTCGCGGTCCTCCAGCTCGGCCTGCCGGCGGGTCAGCGAGACGTTCTCGTGCTCCAGGTCGGCGAGCTGCTTGGCCTGGGAGATCGCGCCGGAGTTCAGCCGCTCGTCGTTGCGGGCCTTGCGGGTGCGGACCTGAGTGATCTCGTCCTCGAACTTCTTGGTCTCCCGGGCCAGGTCCCCCGCCTCGGTCTCGGCCCGCACCACGTCGTCGCGGCTGCCCTCCAGCAGCGCGTCCAGGCGGGAGATCTCGGCCAGCTCGGGCAGCGTCCGGCGCCGGTGCGCCAGCCGGTCCAGGGCGCTGTCGAGCGCCTGCAGGTCGAGCAGTCGGAGCTGGGCGAACGGGTCGGCCTTCACGCGCAGGGGCTCCTCGAGGACAGGCAGAAGGGGTCGGTGACGAGCCTAGAGACCTCGGCAACCAGGCCGGTCGCCGCCGCCAGCCGGGCGGCGGCGACCGGCAGGAACGGCCACTCGGTCGCCCAGTGCGCGGCGTCGAGCAGCGCCAGCCCCTCGGGGGCCTCCGCGGCGGGGTGGTGGCGCAGGTCGCTGGTGAGGAACGCCTGCGCGCCGGACGCCGCGGCGGCCCCGAGCAGCGAGTCCCCCGCGCCGCCGCACACCGCGAGCCGGGAGACCAGCGCATCCGGGTCCCCGGCCGCGCGCACCCCCCAGGCGGTCGCCGGCAGCACCTGCGCGGCGCGGGCGGTGAGCTCGGCCAGGCGCAGCGGCTCGGGCAGGTCGCCGACCCGGCCGAGCCCGGTGCCGCCCGGCACCGCGACCTGCTCGTGCAGGTCGTACGCCACCTCCTCGTACGGGTGCGCCGCCCGCATCGCGGCGAGCACCGGCGCGCGCAGGGCGCGCGGCAGCACCACCTCGACGCGGTCCTCGGCGAGGGTCTCCAGCCGGCCGAGCCCGCCGATCGCCGGGCGGGCGCCCTCGCCGGGGCGGAAGGTGCCGGTGCCGGTCGAGGTCCAGCTGACCCGGTCGTACGCCCCGACCCGGCCGGCGCCGGCGTCCAGCAGCGCCTGCCGCACCCGGTCGGCGTCGCCGACCGGCACGGTGACCGCCAGGGTGTCCAGCGGCGTCGTCGGGATCGGCTCCAGCGGCGCGGTGCCCCGCAGGTCGAACAGCGCGGCGAGCGCGTCGGAGACGCCACCGGCAGCGCTGTCGGCGTTGGTGTGCGCGACGTACAGCGCGCAGCCGCCGCGGATCAGCGCGTGGACCAGCCGGCCCTTGGGGTCGGTCGCGGCGACGCTGCTGGTGCCGCGCAGGTAGAGCGGGTGGTGGGTGACCAGCAGGTCGGCGCCGGTCCGCAGCGCCTCGTCCGCGACCTGCTCGACCGGGTCGACGGCGAGCAGCACCCGGCCGACCTCGGCCTGCGGGTCGCCGCAGACCAGCCCGACGGCGTCCCAGGACTCGGCCAGCGCCGGCGGGTAGGCGGCTTCCAGGACGGCGACGACCTCGGCGAGCTGCACGGGGGAAGGCTAGGCCGCCGGCGCCCCCGGACGTCCAGGCCGCGGCCTGAGCGTCCCGCCCGGCCCGCTCAGCGGAAGGTCACCTGCGTGGTGTTCGTCGCGGCGTTCCAGCTGATCGTCCCGCCGGCGAACTCGCTGCGGGCCCCGGTCGGTGTGGCGAGCTCGTCGCTGGTCGGCAGGCCGAGCCGGCTGCCCGTCCCGCCCTCGGCGATGTAGCGCTGGACGATGCCGCCGTGCACCTCGTGCGCCCCGGTGCCCGCCGACCAGTAGATGTTGCCCCGCTGGAACTGCGAGGCCCGGCCGCCGACGACGGCGACCTCGTCACTCAGCGGGTAGCCGACCACGGACTTCTCCCAGCCCATCGATGCCCACTTGTCGCGGATCGCGCCGTGCACCTCGTGCGCGTCGCTCGCCGGGCTCCAGTAGATCGAGCCGCGCTGGAAGTGCGTGAACGCCCCGACCCGGTCGGGCGTGGGCAGCTCGTCGGTGACCGGGAAGCCGAGCAGACCCGTCACGGTGCCGAGCGCCACGTACCGGCCGAGGATGCCGCCCCACACCCAGTGCGCACCGGTCGGCGGCGACCAGTAGATCCGGCCGCGCTGGAACCACTGCACCCGCCCGGCGCCGGCGTCCATCTCCAGGGTGGTCGGGACGCCCAGCCGCTGCTCGACGGTGAGGTATGCGGCACGGATGCCGCCCAGCGTCACCGTCCTGTTCGGCGTGGTGAAGCCGTACCCCATCGACCGCAACGTCGCGATGACCTGCGGCAGGGCCTCGGCGTCGGTGGACGCGGCGCCCACATGTCCGAGGAAGATCGCACCCGGCACCGTGAAGCGGCGCACCCGGTCGAGGATCGTCGCCGTCGACACCGCGTTCCAGCCGAGCGTGTCGTACGTCCAGTCGACGTTGACCCAGAAGCCCTGCTGGGCGAGCTCGCGGTTCAGGCCCGGGTCGGCGTAGCCGTCCTTGAACGGGAAGCGGAACCAGCCGGCCGAGTCCGCGCCGAGCGCGCGCAGCGCCCGCTCCGTCCGGTCCAGCTGGTCGGCGCGCTCCGCGGGTGTCAGGGCCGGCATGTGCGGGTGGCTGTAGCTGTGGTTGATCACCTGGTGGCCCGCATCCAGGATGGCGCGCGTCGACGCCGGGAACCGCTCGGCGAACGCCCCGGTGATCCCGAACCCGGCCGTGATCCCGGCCGCCCTCAGGGTCGCGAGGATCGAGGCCACGTCGCCGTCGTCGGAGCCGGCGTCGAAGGTGAGAGTGACCGTCCTCGCGGTCTCGAAGCCCCGCGTCAGGACGGGCGTCACCGTCGGTGGGCTGTCGGCTGCCTCGGCCGGTGGCGCAGCGAGGCCGCCGAACAGCAGCGCTGCCGCGACCGGCGGCACGCACCTGCGCGTCCACCCTCGCCGGCGGACCTCCGTGTCGCCGGCCGGGCCCCGTCCCGGAGGCATCCGCACCGCACCCACCGCCTTCCCCCGGCCCCCGCGCAGCGGGGTCCTCCGCTGCGTCTGGGGAACTCATCTCGGCACACCCCGAGCGGCCCCGCCAGGGTCCTTGGTCCCCGTACCGCGGCGTCGGCCGACCTCGGCGGCCGGGCGGCGCTACCGTCCGGGCCGTGGCAGAACCCGCGCTCGCCGACCCGGCCGCGGGCGCGCCCGCCCGCCGCCCCCTGCCGCCGGTCTCGGGGCGTGACGTCCTGCGCGTCCTGGTGGCCTTCGGAGCGCTGATGGTGCTGGGCGCGGTCGGCGGGGCGCTGCTGGGCTCGGCCGTCGGCGGGACGCCGTACGCCGTCGCCGGCGGCCTCACCGCGGGCAGCGCCGGCGCCTGGGCGGGCCTGTGGCTCACCCTCGTCCGGGCACGCGGATGGGGCTGGCAGGAGCTGGGCTTCGTGCGTCCCCGCCGGTCCGCCTGGCACCTCGGGTGGCAGGTTCCGGTCGCGCTGGTCGCCGGCCTCATCGGGGCCGCCGGCCTGGGCGCCGCCCTCGGGATCACCCCGGGGTCGGACCCCACCGCCGGCGACCTGCGGGACGCGGCACCGGCCGGACCGCTGGTGCTCGCGCTGCTCACCGCCTGCACCGTGCTCATCCTGCCGGCCGCCGAGGAGGTCCTGTTCCGGCGCGTCCTGCTCGACTGGCTGGTCACCCGGGTGCCACCCGTCGTCGCGGTCCCGGTGGCCGCGTGCGCGTTCGCCGCGGCGCACGTCGTGCCGGTCGTGATGGTCTACGTCGTGTTCCTCGGCCTGTCCGCCGGTCTGCTCCGCCGCTGGTACGACAGCCTCTGGCCGCCCCTGCTGCTGCACGCGGGAAACAACGCCATCGTGGTGCTCGTCGTGGTGACCTCCCTGCCTGGCTGACCGGACCACGACGGTGGGCCGATCCCCGGCTCGCCAGGCGCAGAGCTCAGCCACCGACCTCGCGTCCTTGATGATCTGTGGGTGAGGTCACGTCCGACGCCTTGTGGTGATTCGAGAACTCTGTCCTAGGTTGTTGATGCAAGCAGTTCAGACACCGCGCGGATCCTCGCGCGGACAAGGACGCTGTGATCCGAGCAGTCCTCACCGACACCCACGGGTGCACGGAGAAGACGGTCGCCAGACTGCCCGGGGAGCGAGTGGCGAGACCGCCGTCTGACCCAGAACGCGTACGCGTGGAACCCCGTCGCGCAACCTAGCCAGAGAACACCCGCGGGCGGACGCGCGCCCGCACCCCTGAGACGGGCGCCGCCGGCTGCCGGCGCCGCGTCCTCCGTCCCCGGACCGACCGCTTCCGCACCCGTGCGGGACAGCGGCGGCTCCGCCGCGCCCTTCCCGCCTGAGGCCCCGCATGTCCCTGACCCCGCTGTCGCACGACCCCACCCCGCCGCACCGCACCGCACCGACCCGTTCGCACCCGACCGACCGCCACCCCGAGTCCGCCGGCTCGCTGTACCGCAGGTACAGCGAGATCGCCGGGCCGTTCCAGGAGCTCCCGCCGGACGAGCCCTACCGGGTGCGCTACCGGAACCTGCTCACCTCCGAGCGGCGGCGCGGACGCGCCCTGCTGCTCACGGCCGCGGCCCTGGTCATGCAGATCGCCTTCCTGGCGTGGCTGCTGTCCCCCGGGCACCTGCCGGTGCGCGAGGGCACCTGGCAGTTCGCGCTGAGCGCCGTCATCCTGAGCGGAACCGCGCTCATCGAGCTCCTCCGCCTGGTCAACGTGCTGACCCTCGCGCGCGCCACGCTGCGCGCCGCGGACCCGATCCCGGTCGCCCCGCAGGCCGGCACCAGGGTCGCGTTCCTCACCACGATCGTGCCCGGCAAGGAGCCGATCGAGATGGTGCGCGCCACGCTGACGGCAGGCCTGAAGGTGCGCCACGACGGCGTGTTCGACGTCTGGCTGCTCGACGAGGGCAACGACCCGGACGTCAAGGCGATGTGCGCCGAGCTCGGCGTGCACCACTTCTCCCGGCACGGCGTCGGCCGGTGGAACCAGGACAGCGGCCGCAACAAGCGCAAGACCAAGCACGGCAACTACAACGCCTGGCTCGACCACGCCGGCCACCACTACGACTTCTGGGTGTCGGTGGACACCGACCACGTCCCGCTGGAGAACTTCGCCGAGCGTCTGCTCGGCTACTTCCGCGACCCGGACGTGGCCTTCGTCGTCGGACCGCAGGTGTACGGCAACGACGCCAGCTTCGTGGCCCGCGCCGCCGAGAGCCAGCAGTACCTGTTCCACTCGGTGCTGCAGCGTGCCGCGAACGCCTACGACGCCGCGATGCTCGTCGGCACCAACAACGCCGTCCGGATCAGCGCCCTGCGTTCCATCGACGGGTTGCAGGACTCGATCACCGAGGACGCCGCCACCAGCATCCGCTGGCACGCCAGCGTCAACCCCGCCACGGGTGCCAGGTGGCGGTCCGTGTACACCCCCGACGTGCTGGCCGTGGGCGAGGGCCCGGAGTCCTGGACGGACTACTTCACCCAGCAGCACCGCTGGGCCCGCGGGACCAACGAGGTCGTCCTGCGCGGCTTCGCGAAGGTCTCCCGCCAGCTGTCCTGGGGTCAGCGGCTGCACTACGCGCTGCTGCTGAGCTACTACCCGTCCGCGGCCATCGCCTGGGTGCTCGGCTCGCTCAACATCTGGGCCTACCTGCTCACCGGCAGCGGCGGGTTCCGGGTGTCCCTGGCGACCTGGGCCACGCTGTACCTCAACGCCGCGATCCTGCAGGTGGGCGTGTTCTTCTGGAACCGCGGACGCAACGTCAGCCCGCACGAGCAGCCAGGCTCCAGCGGCGTGGCCGGGATGTTCGTCTCGGTGCTGTCGGCGCCGATGTACGTCAGCGCCCTGTGGCAGGCGCTACGCGGCCGCAACGTCAGCTTCGCGACCACCGCGAAGGGCAGCGACGCGACCGCGGACCGGCTGTCCACGTTCCGCAAGAACCTCACCTGGGGTGGCATCACCGCGGCCTGCCTGGTGGCCTCGTTCCCGCTCGGGCACCGGCACGGCGACATGCAGGCCTGGGCGCTGCTGAACATCACGGTCGCCGTCCTGCCCGTGCTCATCTGGCAGGCGCAGACCCGTCGGGGCCGGCCCGCCGCCAGCTCCGTGGCCGTGGTGCCGCCCGCCGTCGCGGCGCCGCCCGCGCCCGCCCGCGCTCTCGCACCATCCGTCGCCCCGGCAACCCCGGCGGACGACGTGACCATCGACCTCACCGACGGCGCGCTGACCGCCCGCCGCGTTCCCGACCGGAGCTCCCGATGACCGCCCTGCGCCCCGTTCCCCGCCGCCGCCGCCTGCGCAACGGCGCCCTCATCGTCGCCGCGGCGACGACCCTGGGTGTCGTGAACGCCTCGCCGCTGTCCGCGTTCGCCTCCGCCGAGCTGACCTCCTTCCAGGAGTCGCGGGCCGACTACCGGGCCGCCTTCGGCTCCTGGTCGACGGTCGAGCTGCCCGAGTCCGCACAGCTCAACGGCATCCACGCCGTGCAGCTGTACAGCGGCAAGGTGCTGCTCGTGGCCGGCTCCGGCAACGACCAGCGCTCCTTCGACGCCGGCACGTTCTCCACCGTGCTGTGGGACCCGGCCACCGGCTCGTCGAAGACCATCCCGACCCCGGCCGACCTGTTCTGCGGCGGCCACGCCTTCCTCCCGGACGGCAACGTGCTCATCGCCGGCGGCACCCGCAAGTACGAGGTGCTGGCCGACCAGGTGACCCGGGCGGCCGGCCCCATGGTGATCAAGAACGAGGACCCGGACACCGGCGTCGTCGGGATCCCCGACGGCACCCGGCTCCGCGGGGTCAACGGCAAGACCTACCGCACCACGGCCGACGTGCAGGTCCCCCCGGCCGCACAAGATGGGCTCGGTCGTGCACCCCTCGTCCGTCGAGGTCTGGGTCGAGGCGGACGAGGAGGGCGAGGCCTCCGTGCTGCAGCAGGGGTCGCAGTTCGCCGTCCAGGGGCTGACCGGCGCCGCCGCCCGGAACGTGTACGGCGTGGCCGACGCCCTGACGTTGGACAAGCAGGAGTACCAGGGCCTCACGGCCTCGTACATCTTCAACGTGCAGACCGAGCAGTACGAGGAGACCGGTGAGCTGACCCGGGCCCGCTGGTACCCGACGCTGGTCTCGACGGAGGGCGGCAACGTGCTCGCCGTGTCCGGACTGGACCAGTTCGGCGTGATCTCCCCCGGCAACAACGAGATGTACGAGTCGTCGGTGCGCGGGTGGAACGACCGCCCGGAGCTGTTCCGCTACTTCCCGACCTACCCGTCGCTGCTCCGGACCTCCGACAACCGGCTGTTCTTCTCCGGCAGCAACGCCGGCTACGGCTCCGCGACCGAGGGGCGCCAGCCCGGCCTGTGGGACCTCACCGACAACAGCTTCCGACCGGTGCCGGGGCTGCAGGACGCCGACCAGACCGAGACCAGCACCTCGCTGCTGCTGGCCCCGGCCCAGGAGCAGAAGGTCCTGATCGCCGGCGGTGGCGGGGTCGGCGACTCCGAGCAGTCCACCGCCCGGGTCAACACGATCGACCTCGACGCGGCGAAGCCGCAGTACACCCCCGCGCCCAGCCTGCAGGCGCCGGCCAGGTACGTCAGCGGCGTCCTGCTGCCCGACGACACCGCGCTGCTCACCGGTGGCTCGTCGGGCTACCGGGCCGAGGGCGACTCCTACACCCGGGTCGCCAGCCTGTACGACCCGGCGACCGGCACGATGAGCGCCGCCGCACCGCCGCACATCGGCCGGACCTACCACTCCGAGGCGCTGCTGCTGCCGGACGGCCGGGTGCTGACGATGGGCGGGGACCCGAACTTCGCCGACCCGGAGAACAAGATCCCCGGCTCGTTCGAGCGGCGCTTCGAGATCTTCACACCGCCCTACCTGGAGCGCGGGCTGCCCCGACCGGTGATCAACGAGGCGCCCTCGGCCGTCCAGCGCGGCACCACCTTCTCCGTCGCGGCGCAGGCCGCCGGCGGCGCGGCGGTCACCAGGGCCCGGCTGATGCGGCCGAGCGCGGTGACCCACCAGACCGACAGCGAGCAGCGGTCGGTGGCGCTGGACATCACCCCGACCCCGGACGGCCTGGACCTGACGCTCGACGTGCGGGAGGGCATCACCCCGTCCGGCTGGTACATGCTGTTCGTCAGCGACGACCGCGGCACGCCGAGCGTCGGCCGCTGGGTGCAGGTGCTGTGACCGGTGCCCGCGTGCGCAACCGGGCGCGTCGGCCCCAGCGAGCCGTGCTGGCCGCGGTGGCCGCCGGGCTGCTGGCCGCCGGCGGGTGCGCGGTGAGCGACGACACCGAGCCGGGCGCCCTGGTCGGCACCCGGCTGTACGTCGACCCGGACAGCGCCCCGGCCCGCCAGGTCGCGCTGCTGCGCCAGGCCGGGCAGGCCGAGTCGGCCGAGCGCCTGCGCTCCCGGATCGCGGCCCAGCCGGTGGCCCGGTGGTTCACCGGCGAGGCCGACGACCCGTTCCTGCGGGCACGCGCGCTGAGCACGGCCGCGGCCGCGCGCGGCGAGGCCCCGGTGATCACCGTGTACAACCTGCCGGAGCGGGACTGCGGGCTGTTCTCGGCCGGTGGCGCCGCCGACGACGACGCCTACCTGCGCTACGTCGGCGCGCTGGCGGCCGGGCTGGGCGACCGGCCGGCGGTCGTGGTGCTGGAGCCGGACGCCGTGCCGCAGTCGCTCGTGGGCTGCAGCCGGCCGGTGGAACGGACGCAGCGGCTGCTGCAGCAGGCCGTCGACGTGCTGGGCCGGCAGGCCGGCACCCGGGTCTACCTGGACGCCGGCAACGCCTCCTGGATCGACGACGTCCCGGCGCTGGCCCGCGCCCTGCAGGCCGGCGGGGTCGGCTCGGCAGCGGGCTTCGCGTTGAACGTCTCGAACTTCGCGACGACCGAGCAGAGCGCCGACTACGGCCGGCGGCTGTCCGACCAGCTGGACGGGGCCCACTTCGTCATCGACACCAGCCGCAACGGGGCCGGCCCGCCGCCGACCGCCGGGGAGGGCGGCGGCGCGCACCCGTGGTGCAACCCGCCCGGCCGGCGGCTGGGCACGCCGCCGACCACCTCCCCCGGCATCGCCCGGGTGGACGCGCTGCTCTGGGTGAAGACGCCCGGTGACTCCGACGGCGCCTGCACCCCCGGCGCCCCGGCTGCCGGGCAGTGGTGGCCGCAGCTGGCCGACGACCTGATGGGGCCGGGCGAGCTCGACGGGTGAGGCCGGTCCCGCTCGACGGTGGCGGCCGGGCCGGGGCCGCTACCAGGCGGCCCGGGAGGCCAGCCCGAGGGCGTACTCGGTCCACCAGGCGCCGGCCGGCGGCTCACCGCGGCCGCAGTCGCCGTCGCTCTCGCCGACCCGCTTGATCCACAGGTAGGCGTCGGCGGAGGGGCCGGCCGGAGTCGTGGTCGGCCGCACGCCGAGCGCCCGGCCCTGCGGGTTGCACCAGTCCGCCCCGCTGAGCGGCCCCAGCCCGTTGCGGCTGGTGTCGACGACGTAGTGCGTGCCGCCGGTCAGCGCCGCGACGCGGTCGGCGTACGCGGTCTCGTTCTCGGTGCGGTGGAAGTTCGACACGTTGGTGGCGAAGCCCCGGGTGGCCTCGACACCCGCGGCGAGCAGCCGCGAGGCCATCGCCTCCGGTGACACCCAGCCGGAGTTGCCGCCGTCGAGGTAGACCGTGACGTCCCGGGCCGCGAGCACCACGCCGGCGTCGCGCAGCATCGCGAGCCGCTCGGCCTGCTGCTGCTGCCCCAGGCAGTCGAGCTGGGCGAGCGCGTCCGGCTCCAGGACCACCACCGCCCGGCCGTCCCCGATCCCGTCGGCGAAGGCACGCAGCCACGTCCCGTAGGACGCTGCGTCCCGGACCCCGCCGGCGGAGTAGCCGCCGCAGTCCCGGTGCGGCAGGGCGTAGGCCACGAGCACCGGCACGGTGGCGCCGGCCGCCGTCATCCGCCGACGGACGGCCTCGGTGACCTGCGCCGGGCTCTGCCAGTCCCCGAACCACTCCGCCCCCGGCGCCTGGGCGATCTTGTCCAGCCGGGCCGCCCCGAGCGGGTCGACGCCGCGCCGGGCGTCAGCCGCGCGGCGGGCCGGAGAGTCCGGGTCGACGTGCAGCGGCGCGGTGCCCCACGGCGCCGTCGGGACGGGTGCCGGCGGCGCCGTCGGGCTGGGCGCTGTCGCCGTGTCGAGGGACAGCCAGTCGACCCGGTCCAGGCGCAGGTTGCGGTCGCACGACGCGTCCCGGTGGTCGTTGTCGAACCAGATCCGGAAGCCGTGCCGCCCGGCGGGCGCCTGCACCGGGAAGGTGTAGGTCGACCAGGTCGCGGACGTGACCGACGCCGTCCCGACGGCTGCGCCGTCCACGACCAGCCTCATCGTGGGCGCGCCGCCGCACTGGTCGCCGCGGGCCGTGACCCGCACGGCCAGCGCGGGCTCGGAGCTGACCACGCCTCCGCGGGCCATGCCGTTGGACCACAGCAGCAGGCCGGCCCTGCCGGACGCCTGCGGGTCCGGGAAGGTGGCGCCGGCGGAGGGCGTGAGGACCATGCTCTCGGCCTCGCGGGTCACGCTGGGCGTGACCGTGGCGGCCGAGGCGGCCGCCGGCAGGAGACCGGCGAGGCAGGTCGCTGCCACCAGGACGGCGAGGCCGGTCGGTGCGAGACGGACGGGACGGACGGACGGGAGCACGCGCACCACCTCGATCGGGGACCGCTGGAGTCCTCGACCGCGCGCTTCGCGCCCTGTACCGCCGTCACCCGAACGGGCGGTTCAGGGCTCTCCTGCTTGCCCGTCCGTGGTGGGCGCGGAGGGGATCGAACCCCCGACCACCCGCTTGTAAGGCGGGCGCTCTACCGCTGAGCTACACGCCCCGGAGCAGGAGCGAGGCTAGTGCGCCTCCCGGCCGACCGACCGGTGGAGGGCGCCGTGGAACGCTGCAGGCCGTGCCCCCGACCGCAGAGGACCCGTCCGTGTCCGCTCCCGCCGTTCCCCGACCCGTCGACGCCGCCCGGGTGGCCGGGGTGCTCGCCATCCCGCTGCACCGGTTTCTCGGCATCGAGCTGCTCGACCCGGCCGACCCGCCGGCCGGGATCTGGTTCCCGGTGGCCGAGTCGTCCCAGAACCAGGTCGGTCTGCTGCACGGCGGGGTGGTCACCGCGCTGCTGGACGTCGCCTCGTTCCTGGCCCTCATGCCGCTGCTCGGTGAGGCCGAGCACGCCGTCACGCACGACATGTCCGTGTCGCTGCTGCGCCCGGTGGGCGCCGGCAGCCGGGTGGAGGTGAGCGCGCAGGTGCTGCGGCGCGGGCGGGCGGTCGCCTTCATGCGTGCCGAGGCCCGCGTGGACGACCGGCTCGTGGCGGCCGCCCAGGTCACCAAGACGGTGATCGCCGCGAGCTGAGCGCACCGGGCCGCGGACCGGCGCATCCCGAGTGGGCGCAGCGTCCACCTCCGAGCAGGCCGGTGCGTGCGGGCCGTCGCACCGGCCCGGGGCTGCAGGTGGACGCCGACACCACTGCGGCGCCGGCCCAGGACGCCGTCACCGCCTGGGCCTGTCAGGCTGAGGGGCATGGCCTCTCCCTCGTCGCTGCCGGACCGTGCCCCGGACGACCACGACCACGGGCACGACGACCACGGGCACGACGACCACGGGCACGGCGACCACGGGCACGACGGGCACGACGGGCACGAGCACGCCTCCGGCCCGGTCGCCTGGGTTCGGGAGCTCTTCGCGCCGCACAGCCACGACGCCGGCGACAGCGTGGACGCCGAGCTGGAGGCCAGCAGCAAGGGCATCCGGGTGCTGCTGCTGAGCTTCGTCGCCCTGATGGTGACGATGCTGCTGCAGGCCGTCGTCGTCGTGCTGTCCGGCTCGGTGGCCCTGCTCGGCGACACGCTGCACAACGCGGCCGACGCGCTCACCGCGATCCCGCTGGCGATCGCGTTCACGCTGGGCCGGCGCGCCGCGACCCGCCGCTTCACCTACGGCTACGGCCGCGCCGAGGACCTCGCGGGTCTGGTGGTCGTGCTGCTCATCGCGCTGTCGGCCGCCGTCGCCGGGTACGAGGCGACCCGCCGGCTGCTCGACCCGGCCGACGTCGACCGGCTGTGGCTGGTGGCCGCGGCCGGCGTCATCGGCTTCGCCGGCAACGAGCTGGTGGCGCAGTACCGGATCCGGACCGGCCGCGAGATCGGGTCGGCGGCGCTGGTCGCCGACGGGCTGCACGCCCGGACCGACGGGATCACCAGCCTCGCCGTGGTGCTCAGCGCGGCCGGGCTGGCGCTCGGCTTCCGCCTCGCCGACCCGATCATCGGGCTGGTCATCACGGTGGCGATCCTGGCGGTGCTGCGGCAGGCCGCCCGCGAGGTGTTCGCCCGGCTGATGGACGCCGTGGACCCCGAGGTGCTCGAGGCGGTGGAGCGCACGCTGGCCGCGACGCCCGGCGTGGTCGGTGTCGGCGACGTCAAGGTCCGCTGGATCGGGCACGCGTTGCGGGCGGAGTGCGAGGTCCTGGTCGCCGAGCACCTGTCCGTCGGGCAGGGCCACGACATCGCCCACGAGGCCGAGGCGCGGCTGCTCGCCGACGTCCGCCGCCTGACGACCTCGATCGTGCACGCCGGCCCGGCGTCGGGTCAGAGCCGGGCGAGCACCTCGCGGTAGGTGTCCACGTCCCGGGCGTCCGGGATGCCGTTCACGACCTTGTGCACCACCGTGCCGCTCTTGTCGAGGATGAAGGTGCCGCGCAGCGCGATCCCGAACTCCTCCTGCAGCACGCCGTACGCCCGGGCGACCTCGCCGTGCGGCCAGAAGTCGGCCAGCAGCGGGAAGTCGTAGCCCTGCTCGTCGGCCCACTTCTTGTGCACCGCGGTGCTGTCGCAGGACACCGCCAGCGTCACGACGTCGTCGCCGCGAAAGTCCTCGATGCTGTCGCGCAGCGCGCACATCTCGCTCTGGCAGACCCCGGTGAAGGCCAGCGGGTAGAACACCAGCACGACGTTCTTGCTCCCCCGGTACGACGACAGCCGCACCGGGACCCGGTCCTGGTCGGGCAGCTCGAAGTCCGGTGCCACGTCGCCGACGTCGACCATGGGTGTGCTCCTCGGGGGGGCAGGGAAGGAGATCGGGATGTTAGCCGTGGGCCCCAGCGGCCTTGCCGACACCGACCCCCGCGCCCTCGGCGACGCCGTCGTCGCGGCCTGGGACGCCTTCCTCGAGGTCGCGTCCGCCCCGTCGACCGACCTGACCCGGCCGTCGCGCCTGCCCGGCTGGTCCGGCGCGGACACCTGCATCCATCTCGGCCAGTGGCCCGACTCGACACCACTGGAGGGGCTGCGTGACAGCGCCCTCGCCGGCGGGGCCGGTGAGCCGATGGACCCCGACGACGCCAACTCCCGGCTGGTGGCGGCGCACCGCGCCGACGGGCCGGACGCCGTCCTGGCCGCGCTGGTCCGGGCCCGCGACACCCTCGCCGACTGGTTCGACACCGACGAGCCCGAGCAGCTCGGCCGGCAGGTGTCGAGCTCGGCGGTCGGGCCGCTGCCGGTGCTGTCGCTGGTGCACGCCGGGACGTACGAGCTGGCGGTGCACGCACTCGACCTGGCCCCGTGCGGCGCCCCGGAGCCGTCGGAGCTGCTGCTGGAGCGCGGCGTGGCGGCGCTGATGGACGTCACCGGCGCGCTGTGCGTGCGCTCGGGGGTGCACACCACGCTGACCGCCTCGACCCCGGCGTACGGCTGGGCGTTCCGCAGCGGCGCCGACGGCTGGACGGTCGAGCGGACCCCGGGCGGGCGGTTCGCCGGGCCGGGGGCGTCCGCGTCGGCGGCGGACCTGCTGGACGCCTCGGCCGGCCGGGCGCACCTGCCTGCGCTGCTGCTGTCCCGCCGGCTGGCCGTGCAGGACCTGCGCGGCTTCATGCGACTGGCCCCGCTGCTGCACGACGTGCCCGGGCTGCCGGGCGGCGCGGTGCTGCGCAGCGCGGTCGGCGGACTCGGCCGGGTGACCCGCCTGCTGCGGCTCGGCTGAGCGGCGTCAGCCGGCCGCGGCGACCTCGGCCTCGGCCGGTCGCTCCTGCGGCAGGGTGCGCGCCAGGATCTGCTCGCCCTGCGCGACCAGCTGCTCGGCCGTCCCGCGGAGCCGGTGCACGGTCTCCGGGCTGGACGTCGCCGCCAGCTCGTCCCGCACCTCGCGCAACCGCGTCAGCACCGCGGTGAAGTCGTCGTCCTGCCGGCTCATCGTCCCGCTCCTTCGCATCGCCCACGCCGACCACTGCTGGGCTCCGAGCAACAGGACCGCCAGGACGGCGATCCCGACGAGCAGCACCGGGGTCGCCGTCAGCACGGCCGCGGCGACCAGCGCGACGGCCAGCACGCCGGCGCCGATCAGCACCCGCTGCTGCAGCCGGCGCCGGACGACCGCGGCCCGGGCCGCGGCCTCGTCCGCGGTCCGCAACGCCGCGGCCCCCGCCTCGGCCAGCGCGCCGGAGATCCGGTCGGCGGCGGCCGTGGCGTGCGCGGCCGTGTCGTCGGCCAGCGCGGACAGCGTCCGCGCGGCCTCGTCGAGCCGGTCGAGCACCCAGCGCGCGGCGGAGGGGCCGTCGGCGAGCGACAGGTGCGCCACGTCGTCGGTGGCGGTGGCCTCCCCCGCGCCGCCGAGCGCGCAGACCACCGGCACCGGCGACTGGGCGACGGCGAACGCGACCTCCGGGTCGTCGAACACGCCCAGCACCAGCGGCCGGCCGGTGTCCCGGACGACGAGCACGACGTCGCTGCGCAAACCGGCCTCCCGCACCGCGCCGGCGACCGACGACGGGGCCTGCGGGCCCTGCAGCTGCACCCTGCACTCGCGCAGCTCCAGGGCGTACGGCGAGCCGAGCAGCTGCTGGCGCACCTGGGCGACCGCCGGGTCGTCGTCGGCGCCGACCAGGCTGACCACCAGCGGCGCCGTCCGGCCGACCCGGCTGCGCTGCCGCTCGGACAGCCCGTGCGCGCGGACCAGCTCCCGGGCGGCCTCCCGGCCCTCCTGCAGGCCGCGTGCCGTCGGCGCGGGGTCCAGCTCGGAGACGTACAGCACGAGCGTGCCGCGGACGAAGTCGTAGCGCAGCAGGCCGCCGACCCGGGCCAGCCGGTCCTCGGCCACGAGGTCGCCGACGTCGGCGTCGTGCACCCGGTCGAGCACCTCGGCCACCTGCGGCAGCACGTCGTCCGGCAGCAGGCACGGCAGCTGGAACGGCTCGTCGTCGTCGGCCCCGGCGAGCAGGCTGAAGTGCAGCCCGACCCGGGACTCCCGCCCGACGCCGCCGACCCGCCCGGCCACCCAGATCCGGTACGGGAAGGCTGCGTGCAGCGCGCCCTCCACCATGCGGCGCAGGTCCGGAACCCCCTGGGTGCCGCGGCCGAGGGCGGTGGCGCGCACGGAGCGCACCAGCGGTGCCTCGGGGACGTCCTCGGTGTCGACCACGCGGCGAGCCTAGGACGCCCGGCGCACGATCAGGGCCACCTGCTGCCCGGCGCTGCGTGTCAGGACCACCGTGCACTCGGTGCTGCCGGTCAGCCGCAGCGACCGCCGCAGCACCTCCGGGGTGACCGCGGTGCCGCGCTTCTTCACCACCAGCGGCCCGGCGTCGTAGCGCCGCAGCGCCTCCCGCAGCCGCTTCACGCCGAACGGGAGCACCTCCAGCACGGCGTACCAGGTGCCGAACGGGGTCGCCGCGGGCGCGTCGGCGGTCACGTAGGCGATGGTGTCGTCGAGCAGGCCTCCCGACACCGCCTCCGCCACCTGCGCGACCAGCCCGGCACGGATCACCGCGCCGTCGGGTTCCAGCAGGTACCCCCCGGGCGGGCGCACCCGCGGCGCGGGCACGGGCGTGTCGACGAGCGTGTCGCCGGCAGGCAGCAGCGTGGCGCTGCGGGCCGCTCCCCGTCGGGCCGCGCCGGCCCACAGCACGGCCTCCTTGACCTCCCCGCGCAGCGACACGACCTCGGCCTCCAGGTCGGCCGGCACCTGCGCCCAGTCGATGCCCGGCGCGACCTTGACGCCGAGCGCCCGGGGGCGCCAGGCCAGCACGGTGGACAGCGGCGGGGTGTACGCCCGGGCGTCGAACACGCGGCGGCCGCCGCTGCGCCGGGCCGGGTCGGCGAACACGTCACCCCGGGGGTCGAGGGTGGTCACGTCGGCCCGGACCAGCGAGACCCGGCGGGACAGCACCCGGGCGTTCTCCGCCGCGAGCAGCAGGCGGGCCTCGTCGAGGTCGACCCCGACCGAGCCGTCCGGCAGGGCGAGCAGGTCACCCCCGACCGAGCAGCACAGGTCGAGCACCGGCCGGTCGAACCGCCGGGCCCGGTGCGTCGCGACCTCGTACGCCGTGGCCTGCTCGAGCGCGTCGCCGGTCCACCACAGCTCGTCGCCGCGCGGGTGCTTGGCACGGGCGCGCGCCCGCAGCAGGGCCTGCTCCAGGGCGAGCGGGCCCAGCTCGGGGCCGGCCGCGGCCCGGGCCGCCTCGGCGCTGGCGATCCGGGCACCGGGCGACAGGTCGAGCGACTGCGCGACGGCGACCGCCGCGCGGCCCTCGTCGGACAGCAGCAGCCGGGCCGAGGCGGGCGTCACCCGGCCGGCCGGCCGGCGCCGCGCCGGGTCAGCGCTTGTTCTTGCTGCGCGCGGCCTTCGGCGCGACCAGCCGGGTGCCGGACCACTCCGGCGCGGCGCTGGTGCTGCGGGTGCTGGAGAGCCCCGCGGTCGGCGCGGCCTCCTCGATGTCGCTGGGCTCGACGTGCCCGTCGCGCCCCGCCTTGGGGGTCAGCAGCCAGACGACCCCGTGGTCGCCCAGGTTGGTCAGCGAGTCGACGAGCGCGTCGACCAGGTCGCCGTCGCCCTCCCGCCACCACAGCAGCACGACGTCCACGACGTCGTCCGAGTCGTCGGAGGTGATGATCGGCGTGCCGGCTCGCGCCGCCACGTCCTCGAGGAGGGACTGGTCGACGTCGCCGTCGGTTCCCACCACCTGCACCACCACGCCGGGCTCGATGCCGAGCTTCTCGGCCAGGCCGCGCTGGGCCGCGTGGTCCGCGGACGCCGTCACGTACAACCCCTCTCGTCAGCACCCGGACGGGCGCGTTCGGGTGCAGTCCACCGGACGACGTGCCGTGGCGCAAGTGACGCGGCCTATCCGGGGACGAACGACAGCCGCACCGAACGCTCGGGGTTGTCGACGTTGAGGTCCACCAGGGCCACCGACTGCCACGTCCCGAGCATCAGCCGGCCGTCCACGACCGGCAGGCAGGCGTGCGGCGCGACGAGAGCAGGCAGCACGTGCGAGCGGCCGTGGCCCGGGCTGCCGTGCCGGTGCGCCCACCGGTCGTCGGCCGGCAGCAGGTCGGCCAGCGCGGCCAGCAGGTCGTCGTCGGACCCGGCGCCGAGCTCGAGCACCGCCACCCCCGCGGTCGCGTGCGGCACGAAGACCGAGAGCAGGCCGTCACCCCGTCCGCGGACGAACGCCGCGCACTCGGGCGTCAGGTCGTGCACCGACGGGCGCGATCCGGTCGTCACCTGCAGCACGCGGCTCTCCACAGCCGGCCTCCTTCCCCACACCTCCCCCCGCTCATCGCATTACCGGCCGGTAGGGCGTTGGATGGGGCCGCGCACAACGCCGAAAAGAACCGCACCGACTCGCACACTGGAGCAGCGTGACCTCGACAGCCGACAGCCGCCCCGCCGACCCGCGAGCGCTGACCATCGACGGGCTGCCCAGCCAGCTGCCCGACCTCGACCCGACCGAGACCGCCGAGTGGCTCGAGTCGCTGGACCGCGGTCCTCGCGGCGGGCGGCCCAGCGGGCCCGGTTCCTCATGCTCAAGCTGCTGGAGCGGGCCCGGGAGAAGCCGGTCGGCGTGCCGGCCCTGCGCAGCACGGACTACATCAACACCATCCCGCCCGAGCGCGAGCCCGAGTTCCCGGGCGACGAGCACGTCGAGCGCCGGATCCGGGCCTACATCCGGTGGAACGCCGCGATCACCGTCAGCCGCGCCAACCGGCCCGAGATCGGCGTCGGCGGGCACATCGCCACGTACGCCAGCGCCGCCAGCCTCTACGAGGTCGGCTTCAACCACTTCTTCCGCGGCAAGGACCACCCGGGCGGCGGCGACCAGGTCTTCATCCAGGGCCACGCCTCGCCCGGCGTCTACGCCCGCGCCTTCCTCGAGGGCCGGCTGACCGAGAGCAGCTCGACGGCTTCCGGCAGGAGAGCCGGCCCGACGGCGGTGCCCTACCCGCACCCCCGCCTGATGCCGGAGTTCTGGGAGTTCCCGACCGTCTCCATGGGCCTCGGCCCGCTGAGCGCGATCTACCAGGCCCGGTTCAACCGCTACCTGCACCACCGCGGCATCAAGGACACCAGCGAGCAGCGGGTCTGGTGCTTCCTCGGTGACGGCGAGATGGACGAGCCGGAGAGCATCGGCGCGATCGGTGTCGCGGCCCGCGAGGAGCTCGACAACCTGGTGTTCGTCGTGAACTGCAACCTGCAGCGCCTGGACGGCCCGGTCCGTGGCAACGGCAAGATCATGCAGGAGCTCGAGTCGTCGTTCCGCGGCGCCGGCTGGAACGTCATCAAGGTGGTCTGGGGCCGGCAGTGGGACGACCTGCTGGCCAAGGACGTCGACGGGCTGCTGCTGAACCAGATGAACAGCACGCCGGACGGCCAGTTCCAGACCTACTCGGTGGAGAGCGGCGCGTACACCCGCGAGAAGTTCTTCGGCGCCGACCCGCGGCTGCTGCAGATGGTCGAGCACCTGTCGGACGAGCAGATCCGGTCGCTGCCGCGCGGCGGCCACGACTACCGCAAGGTCTACGCCGGCTTCGACGCGGCCACCCGCACCTCCGGCCAGCCGACCGTGATCCTCGCCCACACCATCAAGGGCTGGACGCTGGGCAAGGAGTTCGAGGGCCGCAACGCGACCCACCAGATGAAGAAGCTGTCCAAGGGCGAGCTCAAGGTGCTCCGCGACCGGCTGTTCATCGACATCAGCGACCGGGCGCTCGAGTCCGACCTGCCGCCGTACTTCCACCCCGGCGCGAACAGCGCCGAGATCGAGTACATGAACGAGCGGCGCGGGCGCTCGGCGGCGCGGTGCCCGCGGCGCGTGGTGCGCAAGCAGTCCCTGCCGCTGCCCGCCAGCAGCACCTACGACGACCTCAAGAAGGGGTCCGGCAAGCAGCCGGTCGCCACCACGATGGCCTTCGTCCGGTTGCTCAAGGACCTCATGAAGGACAAGGGCATCGGGTCGCGGATCGTCCCGGTCATCCCCGACGAGGCCCGCACCTTCGGCATCGACGCGATGTTCCCCAGCGCGAAGATCTACTCCCCGTTCGGCCAGCGCTACGAGGCCGTCGACCGCAACCTGCTGCTGTCGTACAAGGAGTCCGAGCAGGGGCAGATCCTGCACGAAGGCATCACCGAGGCCGGCTCGATGGCGTCGGTGATCGCCGCCGGCACGTCGTACGCCACGCACGGCGAGCCGATGATCCCGGTCTACGTCTTCTACTCGATGTTCGGCTTCCAGCGGACCGGCGACCAGATGTGGCAGATGGCCGACCAGCTGGGCCGCGGGTTCCTGCTCGGCGCGACCGCCGGGCCGCACCACGCTGAACGGCGAGGGCCTGCAGCACCAGGACGGCCACAGCCTGCTGCTCGCCTCCACCAACCCGGCGGTCGTCGCCTACGACCCCGCCTTCGCCTTCGAGGTCGCCTTCATCACCGAGGACGGGCTGCGCCGGATGTACGGCGACCAGCCGGAGGACGTGTACTACTACCTCACCGTCTACAACGAGCCGTTCCCGCAGCCGCCGGCCCCGGACGTGGAGAACCTGCGCGAGGGCGTGCTGCGCGGGCTGTACCGCTACCGGGCGGGCGACGGGCGCGGGCCGCGCGCCCAGGTGCTCGCCAGCGGGATTCGGTCCGGCACGCGCTGCAGGCCCAGGAGCTGCTGCGCGACGACTGGGGCGTGACCGCCGACGTCTGGAGCGTGACCAGCTGGAACGAGCTGCGCCGCGACGCGGTCGCGTGCGAGGAGCACGCCCTGCTCTACCCCGAGCAGAAGCGCACCCCGCTGGTCACCAGCGCGCTGGAGGGCACCGCCGGGCCGGTGGTGGCCGTCAGCGACTGGATGCGCGCCGTGCCCGACATGATCAGCCGCTGGGTTCCCGGGGACTACGTCTCGCTGGGCACCGACGGCTTCGGCCGCTCGGACACCCGGGCGGCGCTGCGCCGGCACTTCCACACCGACCCCGAGTCGATCGCGACCGCCGTCGTGCAGGAGCTCGCCCGCCGCGGCGACCTGCCGAAGGAGGCCGCGGCGCAGGCCGTCGAGCGGTACCGGCTGCTCGACGAGCAGGTGCCGGCTGACAAGGACACCCAGGAGGGCAGCTCCGAGGTGAGCGGCTGACGGTCGCAGCCCCGGGGCATGCCGTGTCAGGGTCGGACCCGCGGGTACCTGACACGGCATGCAACGAGGCAGCGACAAGCACAGCGCCCGGATGGACGACGCCCTCGAGGCGGAGGTCTCCGGACTGGTGACCTCCGGGCACGACACCCACGCCGAGGAGTGGAAGTCGGCCGAGCCGTCCGGCGAGGACCAGCCCGAGGTCGACCTGTCGGGCAACGGCGACCTGCACGGCGGCGTGCCCGACGGGATGACCGAGGCCGACGTGGAGGAGCGGTCGAGGCTCGCGGCCTACCTCGGCAAGGAGGTCTGGCCGGCGAGCGGCGAGCAGCTGGTGGCCGTGGCACGTGCCCGGTCCGCCCCCGACGCCGTACTGGAGCGGCTGACGGCGCTGCCCGCAGGCCGCGTGTTCGGCAACCTGCGGGACGCCTGGGCGGCGCTCGGCGGGGGCAGCGAGCAGCACCGCTCCTGACCCCCGGCCGGGGACGGGGTCCGACCGGCCGGGGCGTCCGACCGGCTAGTTGGTCAACCGGCGGATGCCGGTGAAGTCGCTGAACCAGACGCTGCCGTCGCGCGGGTCGGTCTCCACCGCCAGCACCGGCTGGTCGTGGCGGAACAGGGTGGTCTCGGTGGCGACCCGGTTCCGGGTCGCGTTCAGCGTCACCTTGCGGATGTCGTTGTTCAGGTAGCGGCCGTACAGCAGGGCGCCCTCGGCGCCGGTCAGCCCACAGCCGGCGCAGAACGTCGCGCCGGTCGGCGCCGCCGGTGTGGCGTACCAGGCCTTCGGCATCACCGGCGACGGGCCGTCCTGGTTGGTGCCGCGGGGGGTGCCCGGGGCGCAGGTGGCGCGCGGACCCCAGCCGTAGTTCCGGCCGGCCCGGATCAGGTTGAGCTCGTCGCCGCACTCCGGGCCGTTCTCGGTCTCCCACAGCCGGCCGTTGCGCGGGTCGAAGGCGAGCCCGATGGAGTTCCGCAGCCCCGAGGCGTACACGGCCGTGCCGGACGGGTTGCCCGGCGCCGGGGCGCCGGTCGGGGTCAGCCGCAGGAGCTTGCCGTGCTCGGACGCGGGGTCCTGCGCGAGAGCCGGGTCGCCGCCGTCGCCGACGACCACGAGCAGGCTGCGGCCGTCCGGGCTGAAGGTGACCTTGCCCCCGCTGTGCTCGGTGCCCTCCGGAGCGATGTCGCGCAGCAGCCGCAACCCGCGCCCGGCGGCGCCGCTCGCGGTGTAGCGCAGCAGCTGCAGGCGGTTGCCCTGGGCCGTCCCGACGGTGGCGAACACGTACAGGTACGGCGTCGTCGTCGCGCTCGGCGACAGCGTCATGCCGAGGACCTTCACCCCCTGCGGCACCCGGGCGAAGACCGTGCTGCTGCGGGTGGTCGGCGACCAGACGTACACCGTGCCGTTGCGCGGCCCGCCGTAGAAGACCCGCCCGTCGCGGGCGATCGCGAAGCCCGCCGTGGTCACCGCCCCGGTCGCGACGACGGGGACGGCGCGGACGGCGGGGGCCGCGGCGGCGGGCCCGGCACCGGGGCTCAGCCCGACCACCAGCAGGGCGGCGACGAGCACCGCGGGCGCGGACGTACGGAGGCGGCGGGCTGCCGGAAGGAGGGTCACGGCGGCATGCTGCCTCACCTCGGGCGGCTCCGGGAGGGTTCTGGGCGCACTGCCGGCTGTGCCGACCCGGCCGCGACTCCTCCCCGCTGAGCCACCCGGTCGGCCCGGACAGCCGCGGGCCGCGGCCGCGGGCCGCGGGCCGCGGGCCGCGGGCCGACACGGTGGTCACGGCGTCCACCTCGGCCGGCGCGGCGCGTCTGCCCGCCGGAGCCGGTGCGCGGGGACAGCCGAGCCCGACCGGGTGGACGCTGCGGCCACTCACGACGACGAGAGATCGGTCGTGGCGTCGGAGCGGGCCGGGTGCCGGAGGCCCGGGTGGGGCCCGGGTGAGGCCCGGCGCGCGGCCGCTGTCCCGGCGCTGGCCGGCGCGCGGCCTGCCAGTGGTTGCAGCGTCCGCCTTCGGGGGTGCGCCGCACCCCCACGCCCAAGCCAGCGCGCGGGGAGGCCGGGCCGACCGGGTGGACGCTGCCACCACTGATCACGCGCAGGATCGGGTGCGGACCGGGCGCAGGACCGGGGGCAGGACCGGCGGCTGGGCCGGGCGCGGGTCCGAGCCGGTGCCCGCGCAGGACCGGGTACGGACGGGGGGCGGGCCGGCTCCAGGGTGGGGGCGGACCGGCCCCGGGCCCGCCCCCCGCGGCTCAGCCCAGGAACGCCGGGTCGGTCACCGGCAGCGACCCGCGCACCCGGTTCTGGGCCTGGCACTGCTGCACGCAGAGCGTCGCCCCTGCCGACAGCTCGACCGCGTCCTCGCCGAGCACGCCGCCCATCCGGCCGCCCGAGGCGACCTCCCAGACCGTGGTCGTGTCCGTCTGCGACAGCCGGGTGGCGACCTGCGGGCTGTCCTTGCCGCGCAGCAGGGCGCCGTCTCCGAAGTTGACCTTGCCGGTGTAGGGGTTCACGAAGTACGCGATCCCCGGGGCCAGGGTGTGCGTGACGGTCACCGGCCGGCCCGCCTCGGGCTCCATCTGGAAGATGCCGCCGGTCGCGCAGTCCTTCGCCTGGATGCTCATCTTCACGGTGCCGCCGGCCCGGCGCAGCCGCAGCGCGGAACCGTCGATCGTGACCTCGAGGGTGCCCGCGTCCAGCGTGGCCGTTCCCAGGTCCGGGACCTTGCTGGCGAAGACCGGCAGGGCCCGGCCGGCGGTCATGCTCGCCGGGTTGCTCGCCGCCGTGAGCGTGTAGTCGTGCACCGCGAAGGTGGACACGTCCACGTCGAAGCCGGTGTACGTCCCCCGCACCTGCAGCCGGGAGTGCGCCGGCAGGCCGGCCGCCGCGAGCTTGGCGCCGCGGCCGGCCAGCACGGCGCCGGTCGGGGTGGTCACCCGGTAGCCGCCGCCGGCGCAGGCCGCGGTGCCGGCGGCAGCCGCCGGACCGGCGAGCACCGCCGGGACGAGACCCGCGGCCAGCGCCACGGCGGCGGTGACGGCGGCGAGGGAGCGGGACGGGGACAGCTTCGGCACGGTGGCCTCCAGGGCTCGGGATCTCCCCCACTGCCTCGACCGCCCGCCCGGCAGACCCGAGGGGACCTTGGTCCTAGGACCGGTTCAGCCGGCCCGGCCCGTCCAGGCCAGCAGGTCCTCGACGGACCGCGCGTTCACCACCCGGTCCGGCCCGATCCCGCACAGGTGCGCCCGCTCGCACCCCAGGTGCTGCCAGTCGAGCTGGCCGGGGGCGTGCGCGTCGGTGTCGATCGCCACGTCGCAGCCGGCCTCGACCGCCAGCCGGAGCAGGCGCTTCGGCGGGTCGAGCCGCTCCGGCCGGCTGTTCACCTCGACCGCCACGCCGAACCGGGCGCACGCGGCGAAGACCACCTCCGGGTCGAACTCGGACTCCGGCCGGCCGCGACCCCCGCGGCCGTGCCCGACCACCTGGCGGCCGGTGCAGTGCCCCAGCACGTCGGTGTGCGGGTTCGAGACCGCCGCCACCATCCGGGCCGTCATCTCGTCCCGCGGCATCCGCAGCGCGCTGTGCACGCTGGCCACCACCACGTCCAGCCGCGCCAGCAGCTCGGGGTCCTGGTCGAGCGAGCCGTCCAGGTGGATGTCGCACTCGATGCCGGTCAGCAGCCGGAACGGGGCGGCTCCCGCCGCGGCCTCCGCCGCCAGCTCCGCGTTCACCTCGGCGACGACGTCGAGCTGCTCGCGCAGCCGCTCCGCGGACAGCCCGTTCGCCACGGTCAGCCGCGGGGAGTGGTCGGTGAGCACGGCGTACTCGTGGCCCAGGTCGCGGGCGGCCCGGGCCATCTCGCCGATCGGCGACCCGCCGTCGCTCCAGTCCGAGTGCGTGTGCAGGTCGCCGCGCAGCGCCGACCGGAGCGCCGCCGCACCCTCCGCGACGGGTTGCGCGCCCAGCGTCTGCACCCGCCGCAGGTACACCGGCTCCTCGCCGGCGAGCGACTCGCTGATCACCAGCGCCGTCACCTTGCCGATGCCGGGCAGCTCGGTGAGCGAGCCGTGTCCCGCCCGCGACTCGAGCTCCGACCGCCCCACCCGGTCCGCCACCGCTGCCGCCGAGCGGAACGCCTTGACGCGGTAGCTCGGCTCCAGCGCCCGCTCCAGGCAGAAGGCGATGCTGCGCAGGTCCGCGGCGGGGTCGCGCGGGCTCATTCCGGCGCGGGCCGGTAGACCACGAGCGGCCGGCCGGCGGCGCGCAGCAGCAGGTGCCCGGGGCCGTCGGCGACCTCACCGTCCCGGGCGATCCGCAGGCCGCCCTGCCGGGAGCGGATCGCCAGCTTGGCCACGATCCGCTGCTCGTGCACCCGGCTGCGGCCGAGCCGCCCGGTCAGCAGAGCCAGCACCAGCCGGCTGCGCGAGAACACGGCGGTCGCGTCCACCAGCCGCACGTCGATGCACCCGTCGTCCAGCCGCTCGCGCCAGCTGGGGGCGAACCCCGCCGGGTGGTAGTGCCCGTTGCCGGCGAACAGCGTCCACAGCTTGCGGTCCTGCCCGTCGACCTCGACGTGCACCGGGCGGGCCCCGCGCAGCGTACGGGCGGTCGCGAGGGCCAGCGCCGGCCACTTGCCGATCCGGGACTCGTGCCGTTCCCGCTCGCGCACCACCTCCGGGTACACGCCCAGCGCGAAGGTGTTGAGGAAGAACAGCCCGTCGCCGTGCGCGTCGGCGCTGCCGACGGTCACCTCGACGCCGTGCCCGCGCCGGACCGCGTCGGCGAGGTCGGCGACCCCGGACACCCCCAGCTCGGCCGCGAAGTGGTCGAGCGTTCCGCCCGGGACCACCGCCAGCGGGAGGCCCGCCTCCAGCGCGATGCCGGCCGCGGTGTTGACCGTCCCGTCGCCGCCGGACACCCCGAGGACCGTCGCGGTCCGCGCCGCCTCGCGCAGGGCGGCCTCCACCTCCGGACCTTCCACCGCGACCACCCGGGCAGCGGGCAGCGCGGCCAGCAGCTCCCGCTGCAGCTCGCCGGCGCGCTGTCCCGCGCCCGCCGAGGTGTTCACGACGACGACCAGCCCCTCGCCGGTCGGCAGCGCCGGCGCCGAGGCGACCACCGGCGGGCTGACCGCCGGCCGGACCGGGCGGACCGGCCAGGCCCGCCGGACGACGAGCGCGGCCGTGACGCCGACAGCCAGGCCCGCCACGACGTCGCCCGGGTAGTGCACGCCGGTGTGCACCCGGCCGTACGCCACCCCGGCGGCGAGCGCGCCGACCGGGGCGGCCAGCAGCGGGAGCTCCATCGCGACGCCGGTCGCGAACGCCGCCGCCGAGGCGGAGTGCCCGCTGGGGAACGACGTGGTGGTCGGCTGACGGCGCAGGTGCCGGGCGAGCGGCACCGGCCACAGGTCGGGCCGGGTCCGCCGGGCGCTGAGCTTGGCCGGCACGTTCGCCGTGGCGCTGGCCAGGCCGAGGCTGAGCACGCCGCGCAGCGCCGCACGCCGGCCGTCCCGGCCGGACAGCGCCAGCGCGGCGGCGATGCCGAGCCAGAGCCTGCCGGAGTCGGCGCTGCGGGTGAGCCGGGGCAGCGTCGCGTCCAGCAGCGGGGTGTGCGTCGCGGCGGCGCGGCGGTACAGCGCCACGTCGAGCGCGTCCAGGCGACGCAGGAGCCGGCCCGCCGGCGGCGTCGGCAGCCGGCTCGTCACGGACGGCGTCGCGGCTCGGCGTTCACGGGCGATCACTGCCCCGGCCGGCCGGCGGCAACCCTGGGCCGGCGGCGGTCAGACCACCTGGTGCAGCCAGGTGACGGTCGCCCCCTCGCCGGCGCAGCGGTACGGCTCCAGCTCGTCGTCCCAGGCGGCACCGAGCAGCTGGTCCAGGCCGTGGCTGAGCTGCGGACCGGAGGTCGTCGACAGCAGCGCGCGCAGCCGGTCCTCCCCGACCAGGATGTCGCCGTTCGCGCTCATGACGGCGCGGAAGACACCGAGACCGGGGGTGACCGACCAGCGCTCGCCGTCGCAACCGGCGCTCGCCAGCTCGGTCACCTCGTAGCGCAGCACCTGCCAACCGCGCAGCGCAGCCGCCAGCCGCCCGGCGGTCCCGGCCCGGCCCGCCCAGCTGATCTCCGCCCGCAGCGCACCGGGCGCCGCGGGCTGATCGGACCAGGGCAGCGCGGAGCGCGCCCCGAGCTCGGCTGCCACGGCCCACTCGACATGAGGGACGAGGGCAGCCGGGCAGGAGTGGACGTAGAGCACGCCGCTGGTCGCGGACACGGGGCCTCCTGGTGTCGAGGTGCGCCTTCCCCAGCGGCCTCGGACATCCCGGACGTCCCGCGGCACATCATGCCCGGTTCGCGCCGCGCTGACCAGCGCGGGTGGCCCGGGCGCCCCGCGGCCGCCCTCTCAGGCCCCGCCGTCCGGGGCGGCCAGCCACTCCGCGACGCCCGCCAGCAGCCGCGCGGCGACGTCCGACGGGGCCGACGACCCGCGGACCGAGCACGCCGCCAGGTCGGCCAGGGCGGCGTCGGACAGGCCCAGCGCGCTGCGCGCCGCGTCGTACTGCTCGAGCAGGCCGGAGCGGAACAGCAGCGGGTCGTCGGCGCCGAGCGCCACGCCGACCCCGGCCCGGCGCAGCGTCGTCGAGCGGGACCGCCGCCATCGACGGCAGCACCCCCAGGGCCAGGTTGGAGGCCGGGCAGACCTCGCAGACCACCCCGCGCTCGGCCAGCAGGTCGAGCAGCGCCGGGTCCTCGACCGCCCGTACGCCGTGCCCCAGGCGGGCGGCGCCGAGCTCGTGCACGGCGGCGTGGACCGACCGCGGGCCGCGCAGCTCCCCGGCGTGCGGCACGGCGATCAGCCCCGCGTCGCGGCCCATCCGGAACGCCTTGGCGAACTGCGCGGTGCTCCCCCGGGTCTCGTCGTTGGACAGCCCGAGGCCGACCACGCCGCGGCCGACGAAGCGCCTGGCCAGCCGGGCGAGCGCCTCGGCCTCCCCGGGGTGCCGGGTGCGGTTGGCCGCCAGCACCAGCGCGGTCCCGACGCCGGTGGCCCGGGTGCCCTCCGCCAGCGCGTCGAGCACGAGCTCGACGGTGGCCTGCAGGCCGCCCAGCCGCGGGGCGTACGACGACGGGTCGACCTGCAGCTCGAGCCAGCCGCTGCCGGCCGCCGCCTCGTCCTCGACGATCTCGGAGACCACCCGGCGTACCTCGGCCGGCCCGACCAGCACCTCCCGCGCGGCGTCGTACAGCCGCTGGAAGCGCGTCCAGCCACGCCGGACGGTGACGTCGACCCGGGCGCCGTGCGGGTCGAGCAGGCCGGCCGGCAGCACCCGGCCCTGCGCGGCCGCGAGCTCCAGCAGCGTCGCCGGGCGCATCCCGCCGGTGAGGTGCAGGTGCAGGTGCGCCTTCGGGAGCCTGGCCAGGTCGCGCACCCGGCCAGCCTGCCGCATCGCCCGCGCGGCGCATCCCGGGCGTGTCGGACTCCCCTGGCAGACTGGGGCCGCCTGCCCGACGACCGACAGGACCGGTGTGACCCGACCCGACCCGCTCGACCCGCCGACCCCGGCGTCGTCCTACGACGCCCGGAGCCTGTCGGTCCTGGAGGGGCTGGAGGCCGTCCGCAAGCGGCCCGGCATGTACATCGGCTCGACCGACTCCAAGGGCCTCACGCACCTGGCGTACGAGATCGTCGACAACGCCGTCGACGAGGCGCTGGCCGGGCAGTGCCGCCGGATCGAGGTCGTGCTGCACGAGGACGGCTCGGTCGAGGTCGCCGACGACGGCCGCGGCATCCCGGTCGACGTCGAGCCGCGCAGCGGCCTGACCGGCGTCGAGCTGGTGCTCACCAAGCTGCACGCCGGCGGCAAGTTCGGCGGGGCCGGCTACAAGACCTCCGGCGGCCTGCACGGCGTCGGCGCGTCGGTCGTCAACGCGCTGTCCGCGCGGCTCGACGTCGTCGTGCACCGCGGCGGGCGGGTGCACACGATGAGCTTCCAGCGCGGGACGCCCGGCACGTTCGCCGGCGACGGCCCCCGGGCGCCGTTCACCCCGCGCGCCGGGCTGTCGGTGGCCGGCAAGGCCCCCCGGGCGGCCACCGGCACCAGCGTGCGCTGGTGGCCCGACCTGCCGCTGTTCACCGCCGGCTCGGCCGTCGACCTGGACCAGCTCCGGGCCCGGCTGCGGCAGACCGCGTTCCTGGTGCCCGGGCTCGAGCTGGCGATCCGCGGCGCCGGGATCGAGCAGGAGTCGTTCCGCTTCGACGGCGGCACCGCCGACTTCGTGGAGCACCTCGCGGTCGACGGCGCGGTCTGCGACCCGGTGCACCTGGTCGGCGAGGGCACGTTCAAGGAGACCGTGCCGGTGCTCGACGGGCACGGCCACATGACCACGCAGGAGGTGCAGCGCACCTGCGAGGTCGACGTCGCGCTGCGCTGGGGCGTCGGCTACGACACGACGGTCCAGTCGTTCTGCAACGTCGTCGCGACCGGGCACGGCGGGACCCACCAGAACGGCTTCGAGCGGGCGCTGCTGCGCACCCTCAACGACGCGGCGAAGGCGGCGCGGGTGCTGCGCGCCAACGACGACCCGCTGCTGAAGGACGACGTGCTGGAGGGCCTGACCGCGGTCGTCACGGTGAAGCTGCCGGAGCCGCAGTACCTCGGCCAGACCAAGGACGAGCTGGGCACCCCGGGCGTGACGCGGATCGTCGCGGACGTGGTGTCGAAGGGGCTGCGCAGCGCGTTCCTGGACGACCGCAAGCGCAAGGCACAGGCCCGTACGGTGCTCGACAAGGTCGTCGCCGCGGCCCGGACCCGGCAGGCGGCGAAGGCCTCCAAGGACGCCGCGCGGCGCAAGACCGCGCTGGAGACCAGCAGCCTGCCGGCCAAGCTGGCGGACTGCCGGTCGACCGACGTCAGCCGGACCGAGCTGTGGCTGGTCGAGGGCGACAGCGCGCTGGGCACCGGCAAGCTGGCCCGCAACTCGGAGTTCCAGGCGCTGCTGCCGCTGCGCGGCAAGATCCTCAACGTCCAGAAGGCCGGCGTGTCGGAGATGCTGGCCAACGCCGAGTGCGCGGCGATCATCCAGGTCGTCGGGGCCGGCACCGGGCGCACCTTCGACCTGGCGGCGATGCGCTACGGCAAGGTCGTGCTCACCACCGACGCCGACGTCGACGGCGCGCACATCCGCTGCCTGCTGATCACCCTGTTCGCCCGCTACATGCGGCCGGTGCTGGAGTCGGGCCGGCTGTACGCCGCGGTGCCGCCGCTGCACCGCATCGAGGTGGTCGGGGCGAAGGCGCCGATCTACACCTACTCGGAGAAGCAGATGCAGGCCGAGCTGAAGAAGATCGCGGCCCGCGGCGGGCGGGTGAAGGGGCAGATCCAGCGCTACAAGGGGCTCGGCGAGATGGACCCCGACCAGCTGGCCGACACCACGATGCACCCGGCGACCCGTACCCTGCGCCGGATCAACGCCGGTGAGGTCGAGGCCGCCGAGCGGGCCCTGGAGCTGCTGATGGGCAACGACGTCGGCCCGCGCCGCGACTTCATCGTCAACAACGCGGCCCGGGTCGACCGCGAAGCCCTCGACGCCTGATGCCGCCCCGCCGGCGGCAGACCCGCACCGACATCGCGCCCTTCGAGGGCGAGGGCACGATCCTCGACACCAGCCTGGTGCAGGAGATCGAGAGCTCCTACCTCGACTACTCCTACAGCGTCATCTACTCCCGGGCGCTGCCGGACGCCCGCGACGGGCTCAAGCCGGTGCACCGCCGGATCCTGTACTCGATGGCCGACTCCGGGCTGCGACCCGGACCGTCCGTACGTCAAGAGCGCGCGGGTCGTCGGCGACGTGATGGGCAAGTACCACCCGCACGGCGACTCGGCGATCTACGACGCGATGGTCCGCCTGGCCCAGCCGTTCTCGCTGCGGGTGCCGCTGATCGACGGGCACGGCAACTGGGGCTCCCCCGACGCCGGCCCGGCCGCCTCGCGCTACACCGAGTGCCGGCTGACGCCCGCGGCCCTGCTGCTCACCGACGGGCTCGACGAGGAGACCGTCGACGTCCAGGACAACTACGACGGCAGCCTCACCCAGCCGGTCGTGCTGCCGGCCGCGTTCCCGAACCTGCTGGTCAACGGCACCAGCGGGATCGCGGTCGGGATGGCCACGAACATGATCCCGCACAACCTGGTCGAGGTGGTCGACGCGGCGCGGCACCTGCTCGCCGAGCCCGAGGCCGACCTCGACGCGCTGATGCGGTTCGTCCCGGGCCCGGACCTGCCGACCGGCGGTCAGCTGCTCGGGATGACCGAGGTGCGGTCGGCGTACGAGAACGGCCGGGGCGTCGTCCGGATGCGGGCCACCGCCGAGATCGGCACGCTGCCGCGCGGCAAGAGCTCGATCACCGTCACCGAGCTGCCGTACGGCGTCGGCGCGGAGCGGGTGATCGCCAAGGTCAAGGAGCTGGTCGGCGCCAAGAAGCTGCAGGGCATCGCCGACCTCAAGGACCTCACCGACCGCTCCCTCGGCACCCAGCTGGTGGTCGAGGTCAAGGCCGGCTTCCACCCGCAGGCGGTGCTCGGCGAGCTGTACCGGCTGACGCCGCTGGAGGAGAGCTTCGGCATCAACAACGTCGCGCTCGTCGAGGGCCAGCCGCGCACCCTGGGGCTGCGCGACCTGCTGCGGGTGTTCCTGGAGCACCGGGTCGACGTGGTCACCCGGCGGACCCGGTTCCGGCTGCGCAAGGCCCAGGAGCGGGCGCACCTGGTGGAGGGGCTGCTGATCGCGCTCGACGCGATCGACGAGGTGGTGCGCATCATCCGCGCCTCGCAGGACGCCGCCGAGGCCCGGGCCGCGCTGGTCGCCCGGATCGGCCTGACCGAGGTGCAGGCCGGCTACGTGCTGGACATGCAGCTGCGCCGGCTGGTGGCGCTCGAGGTCGAGAAGCTGCGTGCCGAGCTCGCCGAGCTGCGCCGCACCATCGCCGAGCTGGAGGCCATCCTCGCCGACCCGGCGGTGCTGCGGGCGGTGATCGACCGCGAGCTCGCCGAGCTGGCCGAGGAGCACGGCACGCCCCGGCGCACGGTGCTCGTCGGCGGCGACCTCAAGGCCCTGGTGACGCCCCGCACGGCCGAGCTCGAGGTCGCCGACGACCCGGTGGACGTGCTGCTCTCCTCGGCCGGGCTGCTGGCCCGCACGCCGGTCGTCCCCGACGAGGGCCGGGCCACCGGCAAGCGGCACCGGCACGACGTCATGGTCAGCACCGCCCGGGCGACCGCCCGCGGGCAGGTCGGCCTGGTCACCAGCGCCGGCCGGGTGCTGCGGGTCAGCGTGCTGGACCTCCCGGCGGTGCCGGGTGTGACGACCGGGGCGCTCAGCCTGCGTGGCGGCGCGCCGGCGACCGAGTTCGTCGGGCTGGAGCGCGGCGAGCGGGTGCTGGCGCTGACCAGCTACGACCCGGCCTCGACCGGGCTGGCGCTGGCCACCCGGCTCGGCACGGTCAAGCGGGTGGCCCCGGACTGGCCGGCCCGGCTCGACGCGGTCGAGGTGCTGTCACTGCGCCCCGGCGACGAGGTCGTCGGGGCGGTCGAGCTGGCCGGGGAGGACCTCGAGCTGGTCCTGTTCACCTCCTCCGCCGACCTGCTGCGCTTCCCGGCGTCCGCGATCCGGCCGCAGGGCCGCGCGGCCGGTGGCGTCGCCGGGGTCAAGCTGGCGGACGGCGCCGTCGTCGTCGGGTTCAGCGCGGTGCAGCTCGACGGCGAGGGCACGCTGTTCGAGGAACCGGTCGTCGTGACCGGCGCCGGGCTGCCGGCCGAGCGCGGCAAGGGCCCCGGAACGGTGAGCAGCGTCAAGGTCACGCCGCTGTCGGAGTACCCGCGCAAGGGGCGCGCGACCGGTGGCGTACGCGTGCAGCGGCTGCTGTCCGGGGAGAGCCGTCTGGTCCTGGGCTGGGCGGGGCCCGCTCCGGCGTGGGCGGCCGCGGCCGGCGGCGACCCCGTCGAGCTGCCGAGCGCGCACGGTCGCCGCGACGGGTCCGGCACGCCGGTCGACAAGCCCCCGGTGGCGGTCGGTCGCCCGTACCTGCCGGGCTGACCGCCGGTCCGCCCGGTGCTGCGGGGCCCGGCCGCCGCGGGCGCGGCGGCGGCGGCTGCGGCTGCGGCTGCGGCCCGTCCTCCGCGGCTTGTCTGCCGGCAGCCACACCACCCGGCCGCCGACACGCGCGTACGGGCAGACAAGCGGCGGCGCGGCGAGCCCAGGCGCCCGGCGCGGCGAGCCAGGCGCCCGGCGCGGCGACCGCAAGCGGCGGCGCGGCACCCGCGCAGACCGGCGCGGCGAGGGCCCGGCCGCGCACGCCGCAGCACACGACCCCGGACAGCACTCGGGCCCGGCCTCCGCGAGGAGACCGGGCCCGAGAGAGGAAGCTAGATGGGGCGGACGTTCTCCGCCTGCGGGCCCTTCTGGCCCTGCGTGATGTCGAACTCGACGCGCTGGTTCTCGTCGAGCGACTTGTAGCCGTCGGTCTGGATGGCGCTGAAGTGGCAGAAGACGTCGGCGCCGCCGCCGTCCTGCGCGATGAAACCGAAGCCCTTCTCGGCGTTGAACCACTTCACGGTGCCCTGAGCCATGTGCTGTCTCCTAAAAGGAACGATTGGTCCCACACTGCGCGGGACCACGGTTACCACGCGGAGACCGAGATGGACGTCCGCGACCACACTCCGCGGGCGTCAAGGACGTACGAGGGGGTGCACCTGCAACCGCGACCACCGTAGCAGGCGAACGGGCCGCGTGGGGCGGGAGTGTGGCAGCCGGGCCGACCGGGCAGGTGCCGGGCGTGACCCCCGCTCCCCCCGCACGGTTGTGGATCGTCCGGCACGGCGAGAGCGCCGGCAACGTCGCGCGCGACCACGCCGAGAGCAACAGCCTCGACCGGATCGACCTCGCCCACCGTGACGTCGACGTGCCGCTGTCCGACGACGGCCGGGACCAGGCCCGCGCCCTGGGCCGCTGGATGCGCGGCCTCGACGAGCCGCCGACGGCGCTGTGGACCTCGCCGTACGTCCGGGCGGCCGACACCGCGCGGATCGCGCTCGAGACGGCCGGGCTGGAGCTCCCGATGGTCCTCGACGAGCGGCTGCGCGAGCGCGAGTTCGGCGTCCTCGACGGGCTGACCCGGCAGGGCATCACGTCGCTGTACCCGGAGGAGTCCGAGCGGCGGCGCCGGATCGGCAAGTTCTACCACCGGCCTCCGGGCGGGGAGTCCTGGTCGGACGTGCTGCTGCGGCTGCGGGCGGCGCTGGCCGACCTGCTGCTGCGCGAGCCCGGTGGGCGGGTCGTGCTGGTGGCCCACCAGGTGGTGGTGCTGCTGGTCCGGTACGTGCTGGAGGACCTGGACGAGAGCGGGGTCCTGGAGATCGACAAGCGCGCGGACGTCCTCAACTGCTCGGTCACGACGTACGCCGCCTCGTCGAACGGCCGCCCACCGGGGCTGGTCCTGGAGTCCTTCAACGAGGTCGCGCACCTCGACGCCGACTCCGCCGAGATCACCGGAGAGCCGGACGTGCCCAGTGGCCCACGCTGAGCCGGTGACCCCCGCGCTGCTGCGGGGGTGGCCGCTGCCGGAGCCCGACGACGGCGGTGACAAGCACGACCGGGGCACCGTCGTCGTGGTCGGCGGCGCCGCCTCCACCCCCGGCGCCGTGCTGCTCGCGGGTCTCGCGGCCCTGCGGGTCGGCGCCGGACGGCTCTCGGTCGCGACGGTCGAGGCGACCTCGGTCGCGCTCGGCGTCGCCCTCCCCGAGGCGCTCGTGCAGGGGCTGCCGGCCGACGCGGACGGCTCGCTCGACCCGCGCTGCGCCGCCGACGTGGTGTCCTCCTGCGGCGGCGCCGCCGCCGTCGTGCTCGGTCCCGGGCTGCTCGGCAAGGACGGCGTCCGCGCGTTGCTGGCCGACGTGCTGCCGGACCTCGGCGAGGGAGCGCTGCTGCTGGACGCGGTCGCGCTGACCGCCCTGGCCGGTGCGCCGGAGCTGCTCGCCGGCCTCGACGGCCGGGTCGTGCTGACCCCCAACGCCGGCGAGATGGCCGCCCTGCTGGACGGCGACGAGCGGACCGGGGAGGACGCCGCCCGCGCCGTCGCGGACCGGTACGGCGCCGTCGTCGCCGTCCGCGGCGCGGTCGCCTGCCCGGACGGCCGGGTCTGGCGCGACGAGGCGGGTGGGGTCGGGCTCGGCACGTCCGGCTCGGGCGACGTCCTGGCCGGGGTCGTCGGCGGCCTCCTCGCCCGCGGCTGCGACCCGGCGCAGGCCGCGGTGTGGGGCCAGTACCTGCACGCCGCCGCCGGGGACCGGCTCGCCGCCACGGTCGGCCGCATGGGGTTCCTGGCCCGCGAGCTGCTCGACGAGCTCCCCCTGGTGCTGGCCGGCCTGCGGCGCTGAGCGCGGCTGCGGCCGCCACGGACCCCGGACCAGTAGCGTCCTCGCGTGCCTTCCGCCCGCGCCCTCGCGCTGACCTCGCTCGCCCTCGCCGCCGGGGTGCGGGCGCGCTGGGTCGCGGCCGGCGACGCGGACCCCACCGAGACGCGTCGCCGGATCGCGGTCGCGACCTGGACGGCCCCCCGGGAGGGCAGGCTGCTCAGCCGCGTGGCGGTCGACGCCGACCCGGTGCTCGACTACGTCACCCGGCGCCGGGCGGAGGGCGCGCAGGGGCTGACCGCCATGCACGTGCTCGGCGCAGCGGCGGCCCGCGCCCTGCACGTCGTCCCGGTCGCGAACTCGCGGGTGGTCGCCGGGCGGCTCGTCCCGTTCGACGACGTCTCGGTGGCGTTCGCCGTGGACGTGGGTCGCGGCACCGACCTCGCCCCGCTCAAGGTGCGCGGCGCCGACCGGCTGTCCCCGGCCGAGATCGCCCTCCAGGTCCGGCGCGGCGTGTCCGCGCTGCGCTCCGGCGACGACGCCGCCTGGCGGCGTTCGACCCGGGCCGCGGCGGCGGTCCCGGCACCGCTGCTGCGCCCGGTGCTGGCCGGCGCCTCGTTCCTGCTCGGCGGTCTGGGGCTGCCGATGCTCGGCCAGCCGGGTCACCCGCTCGGCGCCGTCTTCATCTCCAACCTCGCGCCGCTCGGCCTGGAGGAGGCGTTCCTCGCCCCCGTCCCGTTCGCCCGGGCGCACGTCTACATCGCGCTGGGCACCGTCAGCGAGCGCCCGGTGGTGCGCGACGGCCAGGTGGTGCCGGTGCGGCAGTTCACGCTGTGCCTCACCGGGGACCACCGGATCGTCGACGGCGCCCAGTGCGCCCGGTACCTGTCCGCGCTGCTCGAGCTGCTGGCCGCGCCGGAGCGCCTGGACGCCCCGCCGGTCCCCCGGTGACCGACGCGCTCGGCGCCGAGCTGCGCCGCGAGCAGGAGCACCTGGACCGTGCGACCGCACGGCTGGAGGAGCTGCGGGCTCGAGCCGTCCGCTCCGAGCGGGCGAGCCTGGCCCGCGACCAGGGCGGCAACCCCCAGTCGCTGTACGAGCGCGACGTGCAGGCCCTGGCGGCCGCCGCCCGGCGCTCCGACCTCGACCTCGCGGGCGAGGGGCTGGTGTTCGGCCGGCTCGACCTCGGCGACGGCACCGTGCACCACATCGGCCGGCTCGGGCTGCGTACCGAGGACCAGGAGCCGATCGTCGTGGACTGGCGGGCACCGGCGGCGGCGGCGTTCTACCGGGCCACCTCGGCCGACCCGGGCGGAGTGGTGCGCCGGCGCACCATCACGACCCGGGGCGCGACGGTGCGCGGGCTCGAGGACGAGCTGCTCGACCCGGACGGCGCCGAGCACCTGGCCGGCACCACCGTCGTCGGTGACGGCGCGTTCCTGGCCGCGGTCTCCCGCGAGCGGGGGCCGCGGATGCGCGACATCGTCGCGACCATCCAGCGCGAGCAGGACGAGGCCGTCCGGGCGCCGGACGACGGCGCGCTGGTGGTCACCGGCGGGCCCGGCACCGGCAAGACCGCGGTCGCGCTGCACCGCGTCGCGTACCTGATGTACGCCCGCCGCGACTGGTACGCCCGCCGCGGCGTCCTGGTGGTGGGGCCGTCCCCGGTGTTCGTCGACTACATCGGTGCGGTGCTCCCGGCGCTGGGTGAGACCAGCGTGCGGCTGTCCAGCCTGGGTCGCCTGCCGCAGCTGCCGACCGGCCTGCGTGGTGACCGCCGACGACCCGCCGCGGGTGGCCTCGGTGAAGGGGTCGGCGCGGATGGTGCCCGTCCTGCGGCGCGTCGTCCGCGCGCTCGGCGGCAGCCGGCACGTCCCCGACCTGGAGCTGAGCCGCTGGGGAACCGGGCTGGTGCTCGGTGGTGAGGACCTCGCCCGCCGGCGAAGCCAGGTCCAGCGCGGCGCCCGCAGCCACAACGGCGGCCGGGCCGCGTACCTCACCGCCGTCACCGACACGGCGTGGCGGGCGTACAGCCGGCGGCCGGGTGCGGCGAAGGAGGAGCCCGGCGACCGGGAGGACTTCGGCCGCTGGCTGCGCGCCGATCCCGAGGTGCTGCGCTGGCTGGACGGCGTCTGGCCGGTCCTGCTGCCGGGCGAGGTGTTCACGGCGCTGCGCGGCGGCCGGGTGCGGCTGCAGCAGGTGGCGCGCGGCGTGCTCAGCGAGTCCGAGGCCGACGAGCTGGCAGCGGCCTGGACGCCGCAGGCGCCGCTGACCGCCCTCGACGCGGCCGTCCTCGACGAGCTGGCCGAGCTGCTCGGGCCGCCGCCGGAGCCCGAACCCGACCCCGATGCGTTCGACGAGCTCGCCGAGCTCGACGAGCTGGCCCGGATGTCGGAGGTGACCACGTTCGCCGACCGGACCCGCCGGGTGGCCCGCAACCTCGCGGAGGAGCACGACTACCGGACGTACGCCCACGTCGTCGTCGACGAGGCGCAGGACGTCGCGCCGCTGCAGTGGCGGATGCTGGCGCGGCGCGCGCGGGGCGCGACGTGGACGGTCGTCGGCGACTGGGTCCAGTCGGCCTGGCCGGACGTCGAGGAGGTCCGGACCGCGATGGCCACCTCGCTGGGCAAGGCACGGCTGAGGGAGGCGACGCTCAGCACGAACTACCGCACCGGCACCGAGGTCGCCGCCCTGGCCGCCCGCGTGCTGGCCCGGATCGACCCGTCGGCGGTGCCGCCGGCGGCGGTGCGCTCGACCGGGGTCGAGCCGTTGCTGCGCGCGGGTCCGCTGGCCGAGGCCGTGGCCGACCTGCTGGCCGAGGTCGCCGGCACGGTCGGCGTGGTGGCGCCGCGCGAGCTCGTCGAGCAGGCCCGCCGCGACCTGCCGGCCGACGAGCGGCTGCAGGTGCTCGACACCTGGCAGGCCAAGGGCCTGGAGTTCGACGGCTGCGTCGTGCTGGCACCGGAGCGGATCGTCGCCGAGGCCCGCACCGAACCGGCCGGCCTGCGCACCCTGTACGTCGCCCTGACCCGGGCGACCCAGCGGCTCACGGTCGTCTCGGACGAGCCGCTGGACTGGCTGCGCGCCCGCTAGCCCGGCAGCGCAGGTCGGGCGGCGCGCAGGTCAGGCGGCGCGGTCGACCAGGAAGACCTGCAGCTCGCGCAGCCCGCGGGCGGCCTCCTGGGTGAGGAAGCGCTCGCTGGGGCTGATCGGCCCGAGCCCGGGAGGGGGGCGGTGCCCCTCCGGCAGCAGGCGCAGCCGCGCCCGGGGAGCGCGCCACCTGCGGCGAGGGCCCCCGGCCCGGGTCTCCAGCCACGTGGCCAGGTGCAGGCACACCTGCACCCAGGCCACCAGCACCACGCCGATCACTGCCAGCGCCACCGCGAGCTGCATGAGCCGACCCCTCTCGTCCTGCGGAAGGCTTCGGCTGCGGTGCGGTGGACCCTGAGCCCGCCGGGGCGCCGAGTTCGGCGCGCAGCCGTCGCACGGACGGTACGACGCCGCGAGCACCCCTGCGTCCCAGAACCGGCCCCCCGGCCGGATCCCATCGCCCCGACTCCCCGGCCCGGCCGCCGCTGCCCGCGGCCGCCGCCCGGTCCGCCGCCGCCCGGCCGGTCGACCCCGCCCGACCTAGGCTGGGGTGTGAGCAGGAGCAGCGCGCGGATCCGGGTGCAGGTCGTGGACGACGGCGGGGTGCGCCGGCGCGAGGATCACGTCGCGGTCGAGGAGCCGCTGGAGGTGCGTGTCGAGACGCCGGGCGGGGCGTTCCCGCTGGCGGTGACGATGCGGACGCCCGGCGCCGACCTCGAGCTGGCGGCCGGCTTCCTGCACAGCGAGGGCCTGGTGGCCTCCCGGGACGACATCGTGAGCCTGCGGCACTGCGTGCAGGTGCCTCGCGAGCAGCGGGACAACACCGTGACGGTCAGGCTCGGCGCCGAGCCCACTGTCGCCGCGGCGGCGATGGCCAGGCGGTTCACCGTGTCGAGCGCCTGCGGCGTGTGCGGGCTGGAGAGCCTGGAGGCGCTGGCCGCCCGCGGTGTCGGGCCGGTGCGGCCCACGGCCCTGCGCCGGGAGGTGCTGCTCACGCTGCCCGGCCGGTTGCGAGAGGCGCAGTCGCTGTTCGAGCGCACCGGCGGGCTGCACGCGAGCGGGCTGTTCGACGCCGCGGGCGAGCTGCTCTGCGCCCGCGAGGACGTCGGCCGGCACAACGCCTTCGACAAGGTGGTCGGCTGGGCGCTGCTGGAGGGCCGGCTCCCGCTGCACGGGCACACCGTCGTGGTCAGCGGTCGCACCAGCTACGAGCTGGTGCAGAAGGCGGTGGCGTCCGGGGTCGGCGTCCTGGCCGGGGTCTCCGCGCCGAGCAGCCTCGCGGTGCAGCTGGCCGAGCGGTTCGGGCTGGCGCTGGTCGGCTTCCTGCGGGACCGCCGGTTCGTCGTCTACAGCGGCACGCTCGAGGCCTGAGCCGTCCGGGTCAGTCCTCCAGCGACTCGCTGGCCCGGCGCAGGACGTGCTCGCGGTAGGCCACCCAGGCCTCGCGGTCCTTGGCCTGCAGCTCGTCGACGAGCAGCAGGTTGCGTGCCACCTGCTCGGTGGCGCTCGGTCCGAAGGCGGTCAGCAGCTCGAGGTGCGCCGTGACGTCACGGCGGGCGGAGAGCCACAGCGACAGCAGGCGGACAGCGTCGAGGTCGAGGGCGTCGTCCACGGCCGCAGGATGACTCACCTGGGCACGCGGCGCAGGCCGAACACGCCAGGAGTGGACAGCCGGCGTGTCGATCCCGGGCGTGGCGGGCCGGCGCCTCAGGACGGGGACGGCGCCGCCGGCGGGGTTCCGGTCGGTCCGGTCGGTCCGGGCGGTCCGGTCGGTCCGGGCGCCGGGCTGGCCGGGGTCCCGGCCGGCACGGACGTCGTGCCGGTCGGCGACGGCGACGGCGACGTCCTCGTCGGCGTCGGCGTGGACGTGGACGTGCCGGTCGGCGGAGGCGTCGTACCGGTCGGGGACGGCGCCGGTGTCGTGGCCGCCGGCGAGGTCGGCGTCCTGGGAGGAGTGCTCCGGGCGTCCGCGGGCGGGCGGACGAGGACGAAGGTGACCAGCGCCAGCAGGAAGACGCCGACCAGCGCGTACGTCGAGGGACGGACCCGGGTCATGCGATCGCCGACGGCTCGGCGGTGTCGAGCACGGGCGGCACGCGCAGGCCCTCGGCCCGCAGCGCCGTCGCCGCCCGCGCGCGCAGCTCCCGGCCGACGTCGAACTGCTTGCCGGGCAGCGTGCGGGCCACCATCCGGATGTTGAGCTGGTCCACCTCCAGGCTCTCCACTCCCATGACCGTCGGCGTGTCGAGCAGCAGCGCGCGCAGCGCGTCGTCGGCGAAGGCCGCCTCCCCCACCGCCTGCAGCACCTCGTTGATGCGGGCGATGTCCGCACCGGTCGGGACCGGGATGTCCAGGACCGCCCGGGCCCAGTCCCGGGACAGGTTCATCACCTGCACGATCTGGCCGTTGGGCGTGGTCACCACCTCCCCGTTGACGGTGCGCATCTGGGTGACCCGCAGGGTGACGTCCTCGACGGTGCCGGTCAGCGGCGTGCCACCGCCCACGACGGTGAGGCGCACGACGTCGCCGTAGCCGTACTGCCGCTCGGTGATGAGGAAGAAGCCGGCGAGCAGGTCCTGGACGACCCGCTGAGCGCCGAAGCCGAGCGCCACGCCCGCGACGGTCGCCGGGGCGACCAACCCGGCCAGCGGGACACCGAGCAGGTCGAGGACGAGCAGCGCGCTGACGCTGTAGATCGCGACCAGCACCGCCCAGGTGGCGACCTGCGCCAGGGCGTGCCGGTGCTTGGAGGCCTCCGAGCGGACCAGGGCGTCCCCACCCTGGGAGTTCAGGTCGATCCGGTCGGTGATCCGGCCGCCGGCCCACGAGGTGAACCGGGCGAGCAGCGCGGCCCCGGTGACGACCAGGACGATCTCCAGGCCGCGGCTGCGCAGCCACAGCCCGGCATCGGTCAGCGGCTCGATGGCGAGCAGCCGCGGGACGACGGCGTCGGCAAGCATGCGGCCAGTCTCCCAGCCGCGGCGGCGGGCGCGCACCGGCCGGGACGGGGGTGTCGGTTTCCCACCCGGCCCGACCCCGAAACGCGCGGGTTGTGGCGCATCGCCTACCCTGTCCCGGTCCGCCTCTGGCGGACCCCGTCCGGGACGCCGAATCCTGTCCACCGGGCTCGGGGCCCCACCGAGCCGCGTGGACAGGAGCGGGGGACCCGAGAACGTGGGGTGCCTCGTGCATCTCTGGGTGAAGCCGTCCTCGACGGCCGGGCGACTCCTCTGCCCGAACCCGACAGCTGACCTCGTAGGCGTCGGGGAGTCCTCACCATGCCGTCGTCCGCGCACACCCGTCCTACGCCCGCCCACCGCCCGAGGCGCCGGGCCGCCCGTGCCCTGCTGGGCCTCGCGGCCGCCGCCCTGCCCTTCCTGACCGCCGGCCCGGCCTCCGCCGCGTCCGGCGCCGACTGGGACCGCCTGGCCTCGTGCGAGTCCGGCGGGAACTGGAGCATCAACACCGGCAACGGCTACTACGGCGGGCTGCAGTTCAGCTCCGGCACCTGGCTGGGCTTCGGCGGCGGCGCGTACGCCTCGCGCGCCGACCTGGCCAGCCGCGACCAGCAGATCGCGATCGCCAGCAAGGTGCTCGCCGTGCAGGGCTGGAACGCCTGGCCGTCCTGCTCGCGCAAGCTGGGCCTGTACGGCGTCTCCACCGCCCCGACCCCGCCGCCGCCCCCGCCGGCGCCGCTGGTGGTCGGCGCGATCGCCCAGCGCTACGCCAGCCTCGGCGGCGCCGGCAGCGCGCTCGGCGCCCCGCTCGGCCCGGAGGCCGGCTCGATCCGTGGCGCCCGTTACAACATCTTCCAGCGCGGCGCCATCTACTGGACGCCGGCCCGCGGCGCGTGGGAGGTGCACGGCGCCGTCCGGGGCGCCTGGCAGTCGATGGGCTCGGAGTTCTCCTACCTGGGCTACCCGGTCACCAACGAGCTCGCGACCCCGCGCCGCTACGGCGCGGCGAACGCCTTCGAGGGCGGCTGGATCTACTGGTCCCCCGGCACCGGGGCGCACGCCGTCCGCGGCGGCATCCTGCAGGCCTGGGCGGCCTCCGGGCTGGAGAACGGCCCGCTGGGCTTCCCGACCGCCAGCGAGCGGGCCACCGCGGGCAGCGGCGGAGCGATCGGCCGCTTCGAGGGCGGCGCTGTGACCTGGTCGCCGTCGACCGGCACGCACGTGGTGCGGGGCGGGATCGGCGAGACGTGGATCGCGCTCGGCGCCGACGCCTCCCCGCTCGGCCTGCCCACCAGCGACGAGTTCGCCGTGCAGAACGGCCGCCGCACCACGTTCCAGAACGGCAGCATCACCTGGTCGCCGTCGCGGGCCCCGCAGGTCCGCCTGAAGTGACCCGAGGCGCGCGCCCGGACGGCTGTCCGGGCGCGCGCCGCCGGCGTAGCGCCCGTGCGCTCAAGCGTCGTCCGACCCGGGGCGGGTCAGACCCAGGGCGTCCGGGACAGCACGGCCGCCAGGGTGACCGCGCCGAGCAGCAGCGAGACCTCCACGGCGCAGGTCCGGACGAAGCTCCGTGGCTGCCCGGCCCGCAGCAGGGACAGCGTCCGCCACCGGTGCCACGCTCCGAGCCCGATCGCGGCGGCCAGCAGCAGGCTCTTGGCCCAGAGCAGCCGGCCGTAGCCGCTGCCGGGACCGAAGATGGCCAACGACACGGACCCGTCGCTGTCGGCGCCGATGGACAGCGCCGTGAGCAGCCCGGAGGCCAGCAGCAGGACCGTGCAGGGCAGGGCCAGTGCGCTGAAGCGGGAGGCCAGGACCGGCAGGTCGTCCTCCCGGCGCAGGTGCAGCACGAGCGCCGCGAGGCCGCCGGCCCAGACCGCGGCACTCAGCACGTGCGTCACGACCGCGACGGTGGCCACCTGGCCGGACCCGCCGCCGTGGTCGGCGTGGCCGGACAGCAGCGGAGGGACGAGCGCGCTGCCGGCCAGCACGAGCAGCCCGCCGACCCCCCACCGGGTGCGGATCGCGGTCGCGGTGCCGGCGATCGTGACGGTCAGCCACAGCACCGGCAGCAGCGCTCGCGAGGCGGCGAGCGAGAACACGTCCGCCAGCGTTGCCCGGCCGGGCAGCTGCCAGACCGGCAGGGCCAGGGCGTCGGACAGCACGAGCAGCACCGATCCGAGGACGAGCACCGACCACGCGGCCGCCCAGCGCACGGTCAGGCGCAGCAGCCGGCGGCTTCCCGGCGACAGCTGCCGCCCCGGCGCCGGGGACGAGCACCGCGGCCGCGACCAGGACGCCGATCGTCCCGACAGCGGCGACGTCGCTGGCCACGCGGGCGATCGGGAGGAGCATCCTGGTGAGCGCACCCGGGTCGCGCAGCCCGGCCGGCGGCGCCTCGGTCCCGAGCCCCGCCAACCCGGCGGCGACCGCCAGGAACAGCGCCGCCACGGCGACCCCGGCCACCGGCGGTGCCCAGGCGCGGCGGCGGTCGCCGGCCGGCGCTTCCTCGCCCCGGCGCCCGGCCACGGCCGTCACCGTCCGACCCGGCGCCGGCGCCGCAGCACCACCAGGGCGGTCCCCGCAGCGCCGACGAGCAGCGACCCGACGAGGACGGGCACGACGAGGCCCGGGCTGTCCCGCGGCGTGCCGGCACCGGCGGGCGCGGACGCCGCCGCGTCCGCGGCTCCCGGCGAGCCGGTCGGCACCGCAGTGGGCGCGGGCGCTGGTCCGGTCGTCGGCGCGGCCACCCGGAAGGCGAGGGTGCCGGTCGTGGCGTGACCGTCGTCGGCGAGCACCCGGAAGGCGACCCGGTACTCCCCGTCGCCGCCCGCTCGCAGCGCCTGCCGGACGTCCCGGTCCCGTACGGCGGGCTCGCCGGCCGTCACGTCGCCACCGGGCCCGGTGACGACGACGTCGGCCGAGACCAGCGGCCGGCCGAAGGTCAGCTCGACGGCGGCCGGCGGTGCGGCCAGCACCTCGCGGTCGCCCGGGGTCGCCCTCTCGAGCCCGCTGTGGGCGAGTGCCGGCACCCCCCCGAGCAGCGCGGTCGCCAGCGCGAGCGGCAGCACCAGCCGCCGGGGGGTACCGCGGCCGGGGTCGAGCCCCGCGCGCTCCGCCGCACCGCGCTCCCTCCCCCGGTCGGACCCGTGTCCCCGCAGCCTGCCAGGACCGCCCGGTCCCGCAGCCTGCCAGGACTGCACCGGCCGCTTCCGACGGCGAAAGGCGTCTGATCCCAAGGTTTTCCCAAGCAACGCCACGAACCCCCCGTCGTGAGTACGGTGGCTCCGACCCCGGGGGGAGGTCAGCAGTGGGACATCCGGATGAAAGCGTCGACAGGGCCGGGGCAGACGACCTGCTCGAGGTCCGGCTGCTCGGCGTGCTGCAGGTGCGTCGCCGGGACGGCAGCCTGGTCGACGACCGCGAGTGGCGCACCGGCAAGACCGCCGACCTGCTGAGGCTGCTCGCCCTCGGGAACGGCCGGCCGGTCCCGGTCGACCAGCTCCTGGAGGAGCTCTGGCCGGAGGTCGACGAGGCGCGTGGCCGGGCCAGCCTGCGCACGGCCGCCTCCCAGGTGCGCGCGGTCCTCGGGAGCGACACGGTGCGCCGGCACTCCGGCGGGCTCGCCCTGGAGGCCGCCTGGGTCGACGCGGTCGCGCTACGCGCGGCTCGCCGGGGAGGTGCAGCGGCTGCTGCGCAGCGGCGCCCTGGCCGACGGGGTGCGCACCGCGCTGGAGGCCGAGGCGCTGCGCCTGGGCGAGCTGACGGCGGCCGAGCCCGAGCGCCAGTGGCTGTCCCGGGCCCGGGCGGTGCACCGGTCGGCGCGCCTGCATCTGCTGCTGGCGGCCGCCGAGGCCGCCCTCACGCTCGGGTTGGCTCGCCGACGCCGTCGACCTGTCCGCCGACGTGCTGGAGCAGGACCCGGCCTCCGAGCCCGCCACCGGCGTCCTGATGTCGGCGCACGCCCGCCTGGGCGCCGGGGCGGAGGCCCTGCGCGCGTACGAGCGGTGCCGACGCGTGCTCGGCGAGGAGCTCGGCGTCGACCCCGCCCCGGGCCTGCGGGCGCTGCACCTGGCCATCCTCACCGGCGAGCACCCGACGGCGACGCACGCCCGGCGCCACGCCCGCGCTCCCGCTGACCCGGGAGGGCCTGTGGCTGGTCGACCGGCTCCGGGAAGCCCGCCAGCTCGGGCACGTCCCAGCTCGTCGAGGTGCACGGTGGCACGCCGGAGGACCGACGGCTGCTGGTGGCCGGCGTGTGCGACGCGCCGCCGGCGCGCTGGCGGACCGCCGCCCGGCTCGACGGGGCACCTGCTCCGGCTCGTCGCCGGCCTCGACGTCCCGGGCCACCCGGTGGAGGTGATCCTGGTCGAGACCGGGGTCGAGCCGCGGCCGTCCCCGCCGGCGCCGAGGTGCCGCCCGGGCTGCTCGTCGTGATCGGCTCGGACCTGCCGCGACCCGACCCGCTGGGCCCCCAGCTGCACCTCACCGCGTCTGCTGCGCGAGGAGCTCGCCGACCTGGCCGCGGCGGTGCTCGGCGACGCACCGACGCCGGGCCTGGTCAGCGAGCTGGCCGAGCGGTCCGGTGGCAGCCCGCGGCGCGCCGTGGCGACGCTGCAGCGGTGGCTCGCGAACGGGCGGGTCCAGGCGACGGGCCGCGGCCTGGCCCTGCGGGACGCGGCTCAGGAGCCGGCTGCCCGGACGGCGCGCTCCACCGGGCTGGTCGGCACGGTCGCCCGGCTGTCCGTGCTCGACCTGGAGGTGGTCAGCGCCCTCGCCGTCCTCGACCGACCGGCCTCGGCGGACGAGCTCGTCCCGCTGCTCACGGCCGCACCCCCGGACGCCGGCCCGGACGGGCCCCCGGACCGGGTGGCGGTCGAGCTCAGCGTCGGGCACCTGTGCGACCTCGGCCTGGTGCGGGTCCAGCTCGGCGGCTTCGCGCTGCGCGACGTGCTGCTCGCCGACACCGTGCGGTGCTGGCTGCGGCCGAGCGTCCTGCGGCGTCTGCACCGCCGGGTCGCCGAGAGCGGGCGGATCCGCTCGGCCGAGCGCATCGACCACTGGGTCGCGGTGGGCGAGCCGGAGCTGGCCTGCGCGGCGGCCCTGGAGGCCGTCGAGGAGGCGCTGCAGCAGGCTCGCTGGGAGGACGCCCGCACGCACCTGCTGCAGGTGTGCCGCCTCGCGGACGTGCAGGTCGAGCTGTCCGACGACGCCGCGGACCTGTCCGACCAGCTCGCCCTGGTGCTGCGCCGGCTGGACCGTCCCGAGGAGGCCGACCGGGTGGTCCGGGCCGGGTCGACCGGGCAGGTCCACCGGCTGCCGTACGCCGTGCTCGGGGCCGCGGCGGCGCAGCCCGCGACCGCCGGCCGGCCGGCCGCCGCGCCCCGGCCGGTGCACCCCCCGGAACGCCGCGGCAGCCTGCAGGCGGGACACCTGCCGGACGCGGCGCTGCCACCGCTGCTGCGGGCCGACGGTCCGCTCCCCGAGCTGAGCGGGCACCTGGTCGAGCTGCTCGTCGGTCACGCCCTGCACGCCCGGCACGGCCTGCTGCGGCTGCGCGAGCAGGATCCGGTGCGCACCGACCCGCAGGTCCTGGCCTGCGTGGAGCTGCTGCTCGGGCTGGCCGCCCACGACCTGGGCGACGACTGGCGGGAGTCCGGCTGGCGGGAGCTGACCGGGCTCGCCGAGCGGGCCGGGCCGGAGTGGGCGTGGGTGCCGATCCGGGTGCTCGCCGAGCGCCAGGACGGCCTCGGCGCGACGAGGGCCGCCGCGCGCCCCACGGCGGAGGGGGTGAGCGAGCTCGGCGCCCAGCTCCGCGAGCTGGCGCTGGCCGTGCTGCACGGCTCGGACGCCGAGCTGCCGCAGGCCGTGGACGTCCTGCGTGGCCTGGTGGCCAGGGCGCTCGCCACCGGGTGCACGCTGCTGCTGCCCGAGGCGGCGGCCCGGCTGGCCCTGCTCGAGACCCGCGGCGGCCTGGACGGCGCCAAGGAGCACTTCGACCTGTTCGAGTGGAGCATCGGCGCCCAGGACGCCCGTCCGCGCGCGTCGACGCTGCGGCTGCTCGCCCGCGCCGGCCTGCGTTCCGACGCCGGCGACCACTCCCGCGCGGCCGCCGCGGCGGGCCAGGCCGAGCAGCTGGCCCGGGCCGGGGGCCTCGTCCCGCTGGCCGCGATCGCCCAGCTGGAACGGGCCCGGTGCCTGGCGGCCGCCGGGTCGGCCGAGGCGGTCACCGCGCTGTCGATCGCCCGGGCCGCCTGCCGGGTGGCGGGGATCGCGCCGGCCGCCGAGGACCGCGACCCCACCGAGCTGCGGGTCGGCGTCGGGTGAGGTCGCAGGCGGTCCGGCGCCCTGCTCAGCCGACGACCCGACCGAGCACGTCGCTGGTCCGGACCGGCCCGTAGTCCAGGGAGTCGCGTGACCCGGCCCGCCGGTCGCCCAGCACGAAGACCGTCCCCGGCGGCACGGTCTCCGGCCCGAACCAGACACCGTCGGTGCCGGTCCGGTCGGCGTACGGCTCGGGCACCGGGCGGCCGCCGACCACCAGGACCCCGCCGCGCAGCTCGACCCGGTCCCCCGCCACGGCGGCCACGCGCTTGACCGCCCGGCCGCCGGCCGGGCTGCGGAGCACCACCACGTCGCCGCGTCCGAGGGGCCCGACCCGGGCGTGCACGAGCAGGACCCACTGCCCGCTGCGCAGGGTCGGCTCCATGCTCTGGCCGGAGACGCGGACCGGCTCGGCCGCCCAGCCGGCGAGCAGTCCGACGAGCAGCGCCAGCGCCGGCCACAGCAGCGCGCGCCGGGCGCGCGCGGCACGCCCGGGCGGCCGCTGCCCTGCCGCCGGCGTCCCGGCCTGCGGACCCGGCACCTGCGCTACGACTCGTCGTCCGGCACCGCCGGGGCCGCCAGCACCGGGTGGTTCGGGTCCGGGTCGTCGGGATCGAGGCCGACGATGAACTGGTGCATCATGTCGTGGTCCTCGTGCGGCAGGTTGTGGCAGTGGACCATGTAGCGGCCGCGGTGCGGGCCGAAGCGGATGATCACCCGGACGGTCTCGTCGGGACCTACGTACGCGACGTCCTTCGGACCCCGCTCGTACGCGAACGGCGGCCGGCCGTTGCGGTCCAGGATCTGGAAGTCGACCATGTGGATGTGCACGGGGTGGAACCACCCGCCGCTCTCGTTGCGCAGCTCCCAGATCTCCACGTCGCCCAGGTCCGGGGTGCCGACGTTGCGGGTGTAGCCGCTGCGCACGACGTCGTCCCAGGTCTCACCGTTGATCACCCACTGGCCGTGCTTGCGGTGCACCCGCAGCCTGCGGCTGCGGCCGGCGTCGTCCTCGGTCAGGGCCATGACGTCGTGGGACTTGTCCCCGACCGGGGCCAGCGTCGTCGGCAGCGTCTGCCACCGCGGGTCGTCGAGCTCCTCGGCCGCGGGCTGGTAGTCCCCGACGACGTCGAAGGCCATGACCTTGCCGGTGTGCCGGAAGTCGACGTTCTTCTTCTCGCTGCGGTTGAGCAGCTGCACCCGGGTCCCGACCTCGACCTCGCGGAAGTCGACCAGGATCTCGTACCGCTCGGCCGGGGCGTGCCGCCAGCTGCTGACGGTCTGGGCCTGCGGCATGAGGCCGGCGTCGGTCGCGACCACGGTGATGCGCACCCCCCTGGTCAGCGCGAACCGGTACGAACGCGCGATCGAGGCGTTGAGCACCCGGAACCGGTAGATGCGGCGCTGCACCTGCATCACCGGCCAGGGCACGCCGTTGACGAGGATGACGTCGCCCCACAGGCCGCTGTGCGCCGAGTCGTCGTAGACCAGCTGGCCGTCCCGCCCGAACAGCGCGTCACTGACCGTCAGCGGCACGTCGTAGTCGCCCTGCGGCAGGAGCGCCCGCTCCAGCGGGTCGTGCAGGTGGTACTGGCCGGCCAGCCCGGCGTAGACGTTCTGCGCGGTGAAGTGCACGCCGTGGTCGTGGTACCAGAGCGTGCGCGCCGGCTGCGTGTTCGGGAAGTCGTAGTCCTTGACGTGGCCCGGCACCGTGATGTCGTTGGCGAACCCGTCGAACTGCGGCAGCGACGGTGAGCCGTGCAGGTGCGTCGAGGTCGCCATCGGGGTCCCGAAGCCCGGGTGCCGGTCCGGCAGCCGGTTGCGGAACCGGAGAGTGAGCGGGGTGCCCCGCTCGGCCTGCACCGTCGGGCCGGGAAACCCGCCCTCGTAGCCGCAGATCGTCGTCTCCGGCGCGGACCCGGGCAGCACCTGCTGGCCCTGCTGCTGCATGCGCAGGGTCAGGTGCGGGCCCGCCCCGGAGGACGGCCGCAGCACCGGCGGCGTCCGGAACGCCGCCCGGTAGGGCCGCGGCCGGAACCGCGACGGCAGCGTGCTGGTCGTCTCGGCGGTGACCGGCTGGTCCTGCCAGCCGCCCCTGCCCGCCAGCAGACCCGCTGCGCCCAGCCCGCCCAGCATCACGGCGCGCCTCGTCACTGTCATCGCACACCCCCCAGCGATCCCCCCGGCCCCCGTTCGCGGGGCCGCCACCGGCAGCCTCCCTGTCGGGTGTCACGTCAGCGTCAAGACACTGGTGACGGCCGCGAAGTCGAAGGTTCGCCGAAGAACCGACATCGTTTCGTCATTCGCGGCCGTTTCACACCCTCTTCCTACGTTCGCGGCATTGCGCCCGACGGCGCAGCGGCCCGTTCGCGGGCTCCGGCACGAATCCAGGGGTGGGTGGGTCATGGGCAGGAGAAGAGCGACCGTCGCGGTCGCAACGGCGCTGGTGCTGGGAGCGGCGGGGCTCCCCGCCGTGCTCACGCCGGCGCAGGCGGCACCGGTCGGGCAGGGGTTCACCGTGACCCCGTCCGACCTGGCGTACATCCTCAAGCAGATCAAGATCGCAGAAGCGCACGTGGCGAACACGACCCCCGCGACGGGGCCGTGCGGCGCGCTGCTGGGCACCGGGCCGAACCAGATCCCCAACCCGCTGCTCTCCTACGGCCTGCGGACCGTGGACGGGTCCTGCAACAACCTGCAGCCGAACCGCGCGCACTTCGGGGCGTCCGGCCAGGTCTTCCCCCGGCACGCCACGGAGTCCTTCCGGCCGGCCGAGGACGGCGCCCCGGCCGGCCAGGCCGGGCAGACCAGCTACGCGACGAAGAACACGAATGTCGTGGACTCTCAACCACGGCTGATCAGCAACCTGATCGTCGACCAGACCGCCGCCAACCCGGCGGCGGTGGCGGCCGCGACCGCACCGATCCGCACCCAGGGCAGCACCGGCGTCTTCCCCTGCGAGACGCCCGGCGTCCCGGCGGGCTGCATCCCGGAGGGCCAGACGCTGGACATCCCCAACGTCACGACCGACGTGGGCCTGTCCCCGCCGTTCAACGCCTGGTTCACCCTGTTCGGGCAGTTCTTCGACCACGGGCTGGACTTCACCAAGAAGTCGCACGGAGCGGTGATCGTGCCGCTGCGCTCCGACGACCCGCTGCTCGACGGCCTCGACGGCATCCCCGGCAACGCGGACGACCCGGGCCCCAACGAGCGCTTCATGGTGCTCACCCGGACCGAGAACCAGCCCGGACCGGACGGCGTGCTCGGCACCGCCGACGACGTCAAGGAGGGCACCAACACCGACAGCCCGTTCGTCGACCAGAGCCAGACCTACGCCTCGCACCCCAGTCACCAGGTGTTCCTGCGCGCCTACGCCGACAACGTGGAGGGCAAGCCGGTGTCGACCGGCAAGCTGCTCAGCACCGCCGACGGCGGGCTCTCCCCGTGGTCACTGGTGAAGTCCGCCGCGGCGGCCGACCTGGGCCTGCGGCTCGTCGACCGCGACGTGCTGGACATCCCGATGCTCGCCACCGACCCGTACGGGCGGTTCCTGCCCGGCTCGAACGGCCTGCCGCAGTGGGTCACCGCCGGCCCGGACGGCACGCCGCTGACCGCCGACGACGTCCTCGTCGAGGGCGACCGGGCCAACCCGGTCCCGGCCCCGGCCGACGTCAACCGGATCGGCACCGCCTTCCTCGACGACATCGCGCACTCCGCGGTGCCTCGGCAGGCCACCCCGGACCAGGGCCCGGGACGGCCGGCCCGGCCGGCGCTGCTGCCGGACGGCGACAGCAGCATCACCCCGGCCGGCGGGACGCAGCCGGCCGGCACCTACGACGACGAGATGCTCGACGCGCACTTCCTCGCCGGTGACGGCCGCACCAACGAGAACATCGGGCTCACCGCGATCCACCAGGTGTTCCACTCCGAGCACGACCGGCTGGTCGACGACATCAAGAACACCCTGACGACCGACACCACGGCCAAGGGCGTGGTGGCGCTGCCCGAGTGGCAGTCCGCGCCTCGGCGCGGACGGCTGGAACGGCGAGCGGCTGTTCCAGGCCGCCCGGTTCGTCACCGAGATGGAGTACCAGCACCTCGCGTTCGAGGAGTTCGCCCGCAAGGTGCAGCCGGCGATCAGCCCGTTCGCGGCGTACCACGACAACATCAACTCCGCGATCCGTGCCGAGTTCGCGCACGCGGTGTACCGCTTCGGGCACTCGATGCTGACCGACACGATCTCCCGCACCAACGAGGACGGGACGTCGAACGACGTCAGCCTGTTCGACGGCTTCCTCAACCCCCCGGCCTTCTTCGACGGCGGCTCCGCCGGCCGGTTGACCGCGCCGCAGGCGGTCGGGGCGATCGCGATGGGCATGGCCGACCAGGTCGGCAACGAGATCGACGAGTTCGTCACCAACACGCTGCGCAACAACGTGCTCGGCCTGCCGCTGGACCTGGCGACCATCAACATCGCCCGGGCCCGGGACGCCGGCGTGCCGACGCTGAACGCGTTCCGCCGCGAGCTGCACGCTCAGACCCGGGACAGCCAGCTCACGCCGTACGGCAGCTGGCTCGAGTTCGGGCTGCAGCTCAAGCACCCGCAGTCGCTGGTCAACTTCATCGCGGCCTACGGCGCCCATCCGTCCGTGCTCGCTGCCGACACGATCGACGGCAAGCGGGAGGCCGCCCAGCTGCTGGTCGACCCGCCGCTGAGCACCGACCCGGCGCTGGTGCCGCCCGACGCGGAGGCCTTCATCACCGCCAGCGGGGCCTGGGCCAACGCGGCGAACGGGGTCTCGACGAGCGGCGTCGACGACATCGACCTGTGGGTCGGCGGCCTGGCCGAGCGGACCAACCTGTTCGGCGGCCTGCTGGGCTCGACCTTCAACGTGGTCTTCGAGAGCCAGATGCTCGACCTCCAGAACGGTGACCGCTTCTACTACCTGGCCCGCACGCCGGGGATGGCTCTGCTCGAGCTCCCTGGAGGGCAACTCGTTCGCCGAGATGGTGATGCGCAACTCGACCGCGCACACCCTCAAGGACGACAGCTTCGGCACCGCGGACTGCAAGTTCCAGCTCAGCCGTCTCGACGGCACCGCCGAGGCCTTCCAGACGCAGGGCGTCACGGTCGCGGACGACCCGGCGTCGGAGTGCGACGAGCGCAAGCTGCTGGTCCGCCGGCCCGACGGAACGATCCAGTACCGGACCAGCAACACGGTCGACCCGTCCGGGATCAACGGTCAGGGCGTCTACAACGGCACCGCCGGTCGGGACCGGGTGCACGGCGGCGTGGACAACGACACCATCCTCGGCAACGAGGGCAACGACGTCCTGGAGGGCGGGGACGGGTCGGACGTCGCGATCGGCGGTGAGGGCGACGACATCATCACCGACGCGGCCGGGGACGACGTGCCCAAGGGCGGTCCGGGCCACGACGCCATCGAGGCCGGCCCGGGTCTGGACATCATCCTGGGCGGCACCGGCAAGGACTTCACCAACGGCGGCGCCAACGACAACGAGACCTTCGGCGGCGACGGCGACGACATGATCATCGCCGGGACGGGCAACGACCACGTCTTCGGCGACAGCGGGTCGGACTGGATCCAGGGCGGCGACGGGGTGGAGCTGCTCTGCGGCGACTCCTGCGCGCCGTTCTTCGACGACCCGAACCAGCCCGGCGACGACATCCTCATCGGCCAGAACGGCGACGAGGACTACGACGCCGAGGGCGGCAACGACATCATGGCCGCCGGCCCCGGCATCGAGCGCAACGCCGGCGCCGCCGGCTACGACTGGGCGACCTACCAGTACGACCCGCTCCCGGCCGACGCCGACCTCAGCCTGAACCTGGTCGGGGTGCCGCTGCCGGCGGTGGTGTTCCGTGACCGGTACGCCGAGGTCGAGGCGCTGTCCGGCAGCGCCCTGGACGACGTGCTCCGGGGCGACGACCGGGTGCCGACCGACGTCGGTGGTGCCGGCTTCAGCGGCTGCAACGCCCTGGACGCCGCCGGCGTGAGCCGGATCGACGGCCTGGCCGAGATCGTCCCGGCCCTGACCACCCCGCGGGCCGACGTGGCCGACGCCAGCGGCACCGGCAACTGCGCCGAGCTGACCGGCGACGTCTGGGGGGCCGGCAACCTGCTGCTCGGCGGCGCCGGCAGCGACCTGCTGGAGGGTCGCGGCGCCGACGACGTGCTGGACGGCGACCGCGAGCTGCGGGTGCGCCTGAGCGTGCGGACGAACGAGGCCGACCCGGCCAGCGAGATCGGCAGCGCCACCCTGATGGAGGGCACCTACCAGCCGGGCAACCCGCGCACCCTGCAGCAGGACGTCTTCGCCGGCCTGGTCAACCCCGGCAACATCGTCGCCGTCCGGGAGATCCGGTCCACGCCCGGCCCGGACGACGTCGACACGGCGCTGTTCTCCGGGCCCCGTGCCGACTACGACGTCGCGGCGGTCGACGGGGTGCTCACCGTCGCCCACGCCCGGGGCACCGGGCTGGACGGCACCGACACGCTGCGCAACGTCGAGCGGCTGCAGTTCGCCGACGTCACCCTGGAGGTCGCCGCGCCGCTGGCGCCCTCGATCGGCACGGCGACGGCCGGCGACGCGTCCGCCACCGTGACCTTCACGCCGACCGCCGGCGGCCCGGCCGTCCAGGGCTTCCTGGTCCAGCCGGTCGACCCGGCCACCGGGACGAGCGTCGGCACCGCCTCGCCCGCCCCGGCCGGCGCGACCAGCCTGGTCGTGACCGGTCTGGTCAACGGCGTCGACGTGGCCTTCCGCGTCGCCGGCACCAACGACTTCGGCACCGGCGCGTTCTCCGCGGTGTCGAACACGGTGCAGCCGGCCGGCCAGGCGCCGCCGCCGCCGGCGGACGGCCCGACCGTGACGCCGCTGACGCCGCTCGACGGCGCCGTCGACGTGGCCCTGGACGCGAACGTCCGGGGGGTCTTCAGCGAGCCGGTCGCCGGGCTCAGCACCGGGCGTCGCAGCACGAACGTCGTGCTGGTCGACGCGGCGGGCACCCGGGTGGACGCCCGGGTGAACTACGCGATCGCCGCCCGCCGGGTGACGATCAACCCGATCGGCGACCTGCAGCCGGGCACCACCTACACCGCGACGGTCACCGGCGGCGCCGACCCGGGTCTGCGGTCCGCGGCCACCGGGGCGCCGGTGGTCACCACGTCGTGGAGCTTCACGACGGCGGCGGGTCCGGCCGCCAACCCGGCGCCGACGATCCTGTCGAGCTCGCCGGCGCCCGACGCCACGGGGGTGTTCCTCGGCGCCAACGTCCTGGTCAACTTCAGCGAGCAGGTCGTGGGCGTGGACGGCACCAGCGTGCAGCTGCTGCGGGCGGCGGACGGGTCCGTCGTGCCCGCCGCGGTGGCGTACCGGCGCTTCAACCGGCGGGCGGTCCTCAACCCGGACGCCCGGCTGGACCGCCGG